>OZ247578.1:0-1782500 GCA_965233795.1 uncultured Polaribacter sp.
AATAACAAAGCACACCAAAAAAACTAAATATAAAACTCTCATAACTTAGTCTTTTATTGTCTTATACTTACGTTCAACAGTAACCGAGTCTGGTTTTACCCATGTTTGCGTAGCATACATAGTAGAATCTCTAGAAGCCTCTGCTGCACCCATAGAAGGATTATTTTCATTTGATAAAGGAATTTCTCCTCCTGAATGTACTTTGACAACCATAGAAACAGTATCAACTTTTTGTTCAACAGTTTCAGTAGTATTATTACTTGAATTACTATTTGCTGTTGTCGCAGCATCTGTAGTATTGGCTGTATCAATAGAACCTGTATCTGTATTACTATTTGTATTTTCCAAAACTGTGGTAGCCACATCTGCTAAAATCTTAACACCTTCTGCAGCACCTTCTAATTGAGGACCATACGCCTCTCCCAAAGCAACCGCTATTTCTCCGTCTACAAATTCAACATCGTCTCCTACTTGTGCTTTTCTAGGTTCTACAAGACCTTTTTTATCTCCTACAAAAACATAACCAGAACCTTTAGGTTCCAATGAACTTATGGCATTCGAAACTCCACTTTTAACACTATTCCACGCATTGCTAATCTTGTTAGAAATTTTACTAGCCGTAGATCTAACAGATCTTGCAATTCCTTCTCCGATTCCTGCAAATGGATTGCCTGGACCATGTGGCATCATACCGTCTGGGTCTATAAAATAGATTGGATTATCAAAAGCATAGTTATATGGTGAGTGCCTACGCATCTTTTCAGCGAGTGGGTCAATCACAACCCAACGTGCAATGGCAGGGTCATAATGTCGCATATCAAAATCATGCATATTGTAGCCTAAATCCTCTTGATACTCTTTTCCGTTATACCCAAATTTCTGTGCGGTACTATTCCCATTGGAACTTACAATATTATTGTACCCTTTGTGTTGCAACCCGAAAGGGTAAACGTTTATGCATTTTTTTTCCGCACACACCTCTTTTTTGCGGTGTACCACGCGCAGAGAAAAAAAATTTTTGGATATGTTCGGTTGTGCTGACATAGCTCCTCCAAAAATAAAAAAAATCCGCGTACCTTTTATTTTAAATACAACTTTAACACTTATGTTACTGTTTTGTAATCTTTTAATCAAAAAAATAAATGTATATTTAAAGTCTAATTCACAGTTTCTCCCCAATATTAAAGAGCATTTTTCTTTTTTGATGATGCTCTTTTTTACTTTCATCTACACTTTAAAATTATTCGTCTTTAGTAAAACCTATTTGGGCTTATTCTCTGTTTTTTTAATAGATTCTTAAACTATTTTTACATCAGTTAAAAAGAGAATTTAACGAAGTTTCATAAAGTTTGTTTGATTAATTAAAGAGAATCTCGTAATGAGAGGAGATTCTCTTTTTTATTGCCCCGCAAGTAAAATCTAGTTGACTCGCTTACTCACCAATCCCTATCTTTTCCTTGCTTCCTCACAGCCGCATTGTATATGTTGGTTTTCCATCGCTCACACAGTACATTGTTTTTGCTATTTTAAAAAGGGCTATTTTTTATAAATATATTTCCCGAGCGGATAAATATATTCAACAAAAAATAGAACGTTGTTGCACTTTAAAATACCTAAAAACAAAGCCCTGTTTCCTGACTCTAAACCAAAATATACCCCAAGCTATTTATACATAATGCGTAGTTATAATACGTCTCGTGCCTCAAGTAGTTATAACTGCCACTATGTAAAATAGCCTCTTGCCAACGCTTTTTGCAACCACTGCTGCCGACGCACTAGGTCTGATTTCATTATTGTTAGCTTGCTTGTGAAGAAGTAAACATTTTAAAACTTGTCGATTTTCCTCGCTCCAACTTCCTCTAAATCGTCAAGATTTAAAACGGTTGATTCCTATTTGATAAACATGTATATTTGAGATTCATTTTCATAAGTCTTTTGACTTGTGATTTATGAAGTTAGTAATATTAGACGGAGTTTCATCGCTCCGTCTTTTTTATGCGGTAGCTTCAACCGTTTTGTTTTTAGTGGAAAAAGAGGTGGCAGATGCGTGGATTTTCCACTAAAAATAAAATGAACACTTGCGTGTTGTTTGGCTTTTTTAGTTCTTAATTTTCTTGTTTATCATACTGTTTTTTTTGGAGTTACAATGCTAAAGCCCTGCGGCGTTTGAGCGCTAACAGGCGTAGCCGACAGCGTAGCGCCAAAAGAGACGGGGCTGTAGTGTCTGTGAGGAACGAACAGCACAGACCCGCCACAAGCAAAAAACATTTTCAGTTCCTATTTTAAAAAAGGGCTTTGATGGTTAGCGCCTTGGCCAATTTTTTTATGCCAGTTTTGGCGTATAAAAAATTTGCAAGGTTGCGGGAGTTCGGCGGTTGGCAAAGCGCTTTTTCTAGGCAAATAAAAAGGTTCTGAGCGTAGTCGAAGATGCTTTTTTGCCTTCACTAAAATGTTTCTAAAATGGTTTTTGTGCAGTAGCTTTTGGCACAAGCGGCGAAGCCCAACGAAGCACGATTGGATTTTTATAGGCGACCATTAGGAGCCGTTAAGTAAAAATACAAAGGAGTGCGGGTGAACGGAGCAGAAGGAAGGAGCAACAATTTTTTATAAGCCGTAGCGGAGCGAAGAAGCGTTTAAAAATGTTGCATAGCTGGGCGAAGTGAACACCTTATAACCGCTCCTTAGTTGTTCTAATTTTTGTATCTTCGAACTATGGATTTTATTTTTTCCATTATCGGTTTTATAGCTTCTCTTTTAGGAGTTTATTCATTTTTAAAGAATGATACTTCTCTATTTTCTTTTTTTAAAAAAATCTTTTTTAGTTGTGTTGTTACCAACACAACAATTCTAAAGAAAATAAAAAAAAGCTAGTTATATTCGATTTCTAAATATACCTATTTGATTTATTAAGTTTTTTAATATTTATCTAGCTTATAGGATGGAAGTTATTTACAATCTCATGTAGGTTCTCTAAATCGTCTTGTAAATATCTTTCTGTAGAACTTATATAACGATGTCCTGCTAAAATTTGTACTTGCCTTAGATTGTATTGTTTGAGCCAATTCGTTATCACAGAAGCTCTAATTTGATTTGTGTTTTTTACTTTGTTGTTTATCTTTTTCAACTTCTTTAAAACAAAATGAATCGTATTGCCTAATCCTACATTGTTGGGTATAAATAAACGTTCACTTTCTAGCTGCCATTTGTGTTTTATCTCCTCTCGTATTTCTTTTACATATTCTAAGAGCTCTATCACTTGCCAGGATTTTAATTCTAAGGTTCTGGAGTTACTACGCTTGCCACTTTTTATATAGACTTTCCCTTTGTACAATTGCAGGTCTTCGAGTTCTAGTTGTTTGAGTTCTGTAGTATTTAAACCTTGATAGACCATAAGCCCCACAATGATTTTATTTCGTTTCGATGTAAGCCTGTGATAATCTTCCTGATAGTTTTCTGTATCAAAACTGTAGTATAAATCTTCTAATTCATCGGATTCTAAAAGATTGTAATTCATTACTCTTTTCACTCCTTTAATGTTGATACTTTCAACAGGATTGTCTTCTCTGTAATGTTCAAAAACTAGATAATTATAGTAAATTTTTAACGCACCTATTTGATGTTTGACCGTCGTTTTTTTGACTTGCTTATTTTGTAAGTATTGTACATATTTCAAAAACGTTTTGTAGTCGATTTCTTCCACAGAAGTACCATACTTTCTACACCAGTCTGTAAATTTTTCTACTGTATTATTGTAGCTTTTAATAGTAGTTTCGCTGTACTTTTCTTTTTCTAAATATGCTTTATATTCCTTCATCTGTGATTGATTTTAATACGTGCGTATAGATTTGTGTAGATTCTAAAGAAGCATGTCCTAAAAAGGTTTTAATGGCTTCTAGTTTTACCTCTTGTTCTAATAAATGTGTGGCAATAGAATGTCGAAGCGTATGGAGTGTAATCTTCTTGTCCGTAATGGTTTTGTTATTTGCCGCTTTTACAATAGCCTTTAATCGATTAGAGAAAGTCATACCTTGCATACGTTTGCCTTGCCCACTTAAAAACAGCGCATCGGTATTGTTATTTAGATTAAATGATACACGAGATTCATAGATATAATCTTCTAAAATTTCTGCGTTTTTTCTGTTAATAGGTACAAACCGCTCTTTATAATTCTTGCCTTTTCTTACATGGATGCGCTCCTTATCAAAATAGATATCGTTTAGATCTAAATAGACTGCTTCGTTTCTCCTAAGTCCACAACTATATAAAACAACCAACATTGCCTTGTCTCTTAGTTGTATGCGCTGTCTACGATGGCTATAATTCGTAGCATTGAATAAGGCTTTTATTTCGGATTGAGTAAGTATATTTATCTTTTCTTCAGTAGGGTTTTGTTCTGTTTTTAGATGAATGTTAATGCCTTTATGATTGTGCTTTTGTAAGTATTCTTTAAACTTTTTTAAGGCTTGTTGATGTTTGTTTAAATAACTTTTACTTAATGCGCCATTTCTTCTTTCGTTGGCTCTTTCTCTTAGATATCCGTAATACTGTTTTATGGTTTGAGTTTCAATAGTAGATAATTCGCTGTGCCCGTGGCACTCTAAGTAGTAAAAAAATTCTTGCAAATGATTCGGTAAATAATACACCGTACTTTCTGCATAACCTAAGATGTCTAGCCATTCTTTATAATTGGTAACAAACAATTTAAAAGTCTGGTTTTGTAATTTTAATTTTTTCATCGCTTGACCTTTTTTGACGGATTGTGGTTTTTTGTTTGTAAGTATTTGATTATCTTTTGAATAGGTTCGCCGTTTTTTAAGTGGCGAACGATGGCGAAGTGGCGGACTGCAACGCAATCAAGCAATTATTTAAAGCCTTGTTTATTTGTACTTTAAGGTCTGTGTATTCTTGCACGTTTACAATTTCATAATGATAGGTTTTTCCTTTCTCTGCTTTGACTTTTCTAATGTATTGCTCATTTAAAAGCTGTGCATTGTAACGACGTAAAGTAGTTTCTTTAATTCTTAGATTTCTTCTAATTTCTGTATTGGTAAATGTTGTCTGACTATTTTTTTGCAAGTATTCTTTTAAGTTTTCTAAATGGTTTCTGACTGCGCCTGTTAAACTATCGGATTTACGTAATAACACTTCTATAATTAATTCATTCGCTTCTTTGATATCTTCAATGGTAGTTTCAATAAACAATTCACCTGTTTCTTCATTTACCTGTTGTTTTCTTTGATACTGCTTGTAAAATGTAACCGCTTCTATAAATTGTAAATAATGGCTATTTGTACGTCGTGGTTTAAATACGGATTCCGGCAATTCTAAATGCATCGCAAAAGGATTAATAACTTTTATCGGCTTTAACACACGCTGTGTGTTTTGTAAAAGTTCCATTGCCGTTAACTGCTCCGCTTCGTTTACTTTTCCGGCACTTACCAATCTTTGGTATTGCATTATTTTTTTGTCTTGTATTTCAGATTCATCGATGTATAATAAAAAAGAACGGTTGCTGTTATCTTCATAAATACTTTCTTGTGTAGTACAACCTGCAACACTTACAGGTCCTTCAACTGTTAAATGAATCGTTTTTGTAGTTCCTTTGCTATCTTTATGTACTACCGTTTTGGTAATTCTTTTTTTACTTTGTAATTCTCTTAATGGGTACAATACAGATTCTGCACCGTCTAAATCTTCAATTAAAATTAACTTGTTTTGTAGTTCGGTTCTGTTGAAGTAGTAAAAAGCATTTGCACTTAATACGGTCATTTCTATTTTATCTTCTTGGGGTATCAATTCCGCAACTTTACTCTGTAAATGGGTTTTTCCTGTTCCACTACTTCCTAAAGAAATACAATGTAATGGATTGTTGGTTTTTCGGCTTGTAAAAATGAGATACATCAGCAATCGGTTCACTTCTTCGCCAATCACTCCAGATTTGCCGATGTACTCATTCGTGTTAGCTAACAATCTTTCCTCTTTCAAAAAGTTTTCTGCTTCTTGGATTTCTTTTTTAGTTAATTCTTTTGTGTAGGGTTTATAAATTTCTTGCTCCTTTTCTAAAAGTAAAAACCGATAATTCTGTAATTCGTGGGTAAGTTCTTGCAATGTTTTGCGGACGACACTCGTCCCGATTTCTAAACGCTCCGCTACTTTTCTTGTAAATTTCTCTACTTGGTTGTCATTGTATAAATCTATCGAGTGCCTTAGAATATTGTTTGATTTCAGCTTTTGGATGCTCAACGTTACTCGTAAACTCTCTAACTTATTAGTCTTTAAACCGCCTAGAATATGGATGTCTAAATGTTTTGTGGTGTATTGGTAGTTATTTGTATTGGTGGTATCTAGTTTGTTCATAAATATTTTACCTTAAAACATATATTAAATATTATTACAAATATATATTTTAAATTATATAATTTCAAAATAAAATTATTGAACATTGTATATTAAGAAGCTTTTAATTAGTTTTGAAGTATATTTTTACCTCTATGAGCAAGATAAACACTATAATAACAGAGAATATTAAGCAACTAAGAAAATTGAAAAACCTTTCCCAAAAACAGGTTTCTTTAGAAGTTGGCATTCCACAAGGTCAGTATTCTTTGGTTGAAAACGGCAAGGTTATGCCTACCATTCCAACACTTGAAAAAATTGCTGAAGTATTTGAAGTATCTATTGCTGAGTTTTTTAAAACCAATAATGAAGAAGAAGCAATAAACTTACCTTTACTAGAAAAAATAAAAATTATTGATAGTTTAGACAATGAAGAGAAAGACGCGCTTTTAAAGCTTATTGATATGGCTGTATCAAAGAAAAAGCTAAAAGATAATTTGTCTAGTTTATTAGCTTCTTAAATTATTATGAACGCTACAAGACCCAAAGAAATCGTTTACCTACATTATTTTTCTACTCAAGTTGTTGAGGGAATTGTACACAGTTTTTTTGCAATGGATGACTTTTCTGAATTTGTATTCTCACTTGGACACGCTCAACAAATTACTGAAGATACCATTCTTAAAAGCATTAAAAAATTAATGAAAGACAAAAATTTTAAAAGCTCGCCTAAAAAACCGTTTACATTAGTGATAAGTATAGGCGAAGAAATAGAAAGTAAAATTCGCGCTTTGATACAACCTTATAAAGGAAAATTGGTTTTTGACAAGAAAACAGTTACCAATAAAACACAACATTTTATCAATTCCTTTAGACAACACAAACAATAAAAATTGGTAGTATTTTGCGTGAACATCAAGAGAAAATTAAATACTAAAAAACCACTCCATTACTGAAGTGGTTAACAAAAAGAAAAAGTAACAAAGTAGGAGACTTTACTATCCTACATCTGCTCTATTATTATGGGTTTGTGCGGCAAGTTCCATCTGTTCTTCTGGAATAGAAAATTGTACGCTAAACTTTAGCCTACTCGCTACGCTGTGCTGTGTGTCTTTGCTTTTACCAAACTTTAAATCTGCACCCAATACGCTGAGTTCTACATTGCCACCTTTATCGTTGGTGGTTCTTGTGGTTACTGCTAAATCGAAGTCGATTTCTGAATAGCCTACATCTCCGCCTGCAGTTTTTATATCTACGCCTTTTACGGCAACTACTTCCTGTGCATCTAGTAATCCTTTTACTACCTGGTGGATGCTTCTACTTATAAATTTGCTGATTTCCATTTTATGCTGAACTTGTTTCAGTAACTTTTTTTAAATGTACATATAATTGTTACAAAACCTACCTAAAAGCCTGCATAATAGCGGGTATTTTTCAACCATATAAAACTCCAATATGGGCGGTATTTCTTGTTTGCTATAACCCGCTTCTTTTAAAAAACGGGTGCATTTACGGTATCTATTCTCTAATGCCGCAGCTTTAAATCTTATATATAAACCCTCCATTTCTAAACGGTTTATTAATACTTGCTTTTCTTCTGGTTTCATAGCTTTTCGTTTTTCTTACAACCTGTCCTTATCTTTTGTAAGCACAGGTTCGGGGTTTACTTTTTTAACCTCTTTGACATAAATCTTTTTATCAAAATAAATCTCTCGTTCTTTTTTATCAAAAGTATCTTTTTTGGTAAACAACCAACTTTTAATACGTTGGTCTGGCAACATACCTTGATGAATCTGCTCTACCAAAACGCCTCGTACATGTTCAATTCCTGGTTTAGAAAATGTATAACTAAATGCAACTGAAAGATTTGCAGAACTGTAATTTTTATGTAAACCTTGTTCTTTTAAACTAAAAACAGTATCTGTTTCAACATCCTTTAAATTAGAAAAATCTTGTTTAAGCTTTTCTTGATCTAAAGGCAATACAACAAAAGAACGTGAGTTTAAAGCAAATAATGGGCGTTTCAAATAGAATACAAATTTAATTTCTTGTCCAACAAAGGCGGTGTCTTTTCTAGTTGTAGTTTCCAACTCATAAAAATTTCCTTCGCTCCACATGAGTTTATTCTCTTTGGTATAACGCCAACGTTGATTGATATAATCTTTACCGTCAATATCAAAATATTCCAATTTTTGCAATAGACTTCCATCTTTTCTGTAGAAGTACCAATCCCCAATTCGTATATCTTTTTTATTGACGATTCCTTTCGCTTCTAATTGCCCATTAGAGTGGTAGTAATACAAAGAATCGTGTCCGTTTGTTAAAAAGAGCTCTTTAAACTTTAAAGATTGTTCTTTATCATCATAAAACAACAAAGAGGAATCTTTATATAAACCGTGCTCATATTTATATAACAATTTTAAGTTCCCACTTTCGTAATATTCTTTATAAATACCATGCAATTTTCCATTGACTTTGGTGTACTCTTTCTTAAGTACATTATTAGAATGATATTCTTTGACAATATTGGTATTGCAAGAAATAACAAAGCACACCAAAAAAACTAAATATAAAACTCTCATAACTTAGTCTTTTATTGTCTTATACTTACGTTCAACAGTAACCGAGTCTGGTTTTACCCATGTTTGCGTAGCATACATAGTAGAATCTCTAGAAGCCTCTGCTGCACCCATAGAAGGATTATTTTCATTTGATAAAGGAATTTCTCCTCCTGAATGTACTTTGACAACCATAGAAACAGTATCAACTTTTTGTTCAACAGTTTCAGTAGTATTATTACTTGAATTACTATTTGCTGTTGTCGCAGCATCTGTAGTATTGGCTGTATCAATAGAACCTGTATCTGTATTACTATTTGTATTTTCCAAAACTGTGGTAGCCACATCTGCTAAAATCTTAACACCTTCTGCAGCACCTTCTAATTGAGGACCATACGCCTCTCCCAAAGCAACCGCTATTTCTCCGTCTACAAATTCAACATCGTCTCCTACTTGTGCTTTTCTAGGTTCTACAAGACCTTTTTTATCTCCTACAAAAACATAACCAGAACCTTTAGGTTCCAATGAACTTATGGCATTCGAAACTCCACTTTTAACACTATTCCACGCATTGCTAATCTTGTTAGAAATTTTACTAGCCGTAGATCTAACAGATCTTGCAATTCCTTCTCCGATTCCTGCAAATGGATTGCCTGGACCATGTGGCATCATACCGTCTGGGTCTATAAAATAGATTGGATTATCAAAAGCATAGTTATATGGTGAGTGCCTACGCATCTTTTCAGCGAGTGGGTCAATCACAACCCAACGTGCAATGGCAGGGTCATAATGTCGCATATCAAAATCATGCATATTGTAGCCTAAATCCTCTTGATACTCTTTTCCGTTATACCCAAATTTCTGTGCGGTACTATTCCCATTGGAACTTACAATATTATTGTACCCTTTGTGTTGCAACCCGAAAGGGTAATAGTGCTTCTCTTCTATAATCTCAATTTCTCCTTTACTAAGGCTTACATAATCTATATAGAATTGTGTTTCTGTAGACAAATGGGTATTGTGCTTATCAATTCGTAAATAAATCTTTTTTGCACCGCTTCCCACAGTATAATTATAATTGTGTTCTCCTGTTTGTAATTGCCAAGTAAGTCCTACATAACGCAAATGATTTCCACTAGCATCGAACTCTTGCACATAAAAACGGATATGAGAAGCTGTATTGCCTTTGTCGAACTTTATCTTAATACTATACTGCTCATTTTCTCGCAAGTTTAAGTTAGGCAACTCATAACGAACTCCTTCCCAAGCACTGTTTACATTTACTTTTAAACGACCATTTTCTAAAGTAGGATTTGTAGAACCGTTGGCAATCCAATTCCCCATATCGTGGGTAAAGGTATCTTCAAAAACATGTTCGTAGTCGCCATCGGTATCTGCGTAGGAGAGTCGAACATTGCCTAAGTGGTCTCTATTTAAGCCTAAAAAAAAATTTGCGGTCGCATTTTTTTGGGAACATGTCCCCCAAGAAAAAAAATTTTGTGATGTCGCTTGTATATATTGCATAGCTGAACCCAAAAATAAAAAAAATACGCATACCTTTTCCTTTAAATACAACTTTAACATTCTTGTAGGCGTTTTGTAAACAGATAAATGTGTAGCTTTACAATGAAAATAGTTTTTAAACTTTTTTTTCTATTCATTCTAAAGGAACATTGTCATTTTGATAGTGTTCCTTTTCTTATTGCCCCGCCTTTAAAATCTAGCCGTTTGAACAAACTGCCTCTATCTTGTAAAGGCTTCCTTGCCTGGCTTAATTTTTCAGCTTTTAAAAAGGTTTTACAATACTTTGCAACTTGCTCATACTTCACAATTCCAAAGCCTTGTCTAAAAACCTAAAGCAAAAAAATTCTTCCAAAGCTATTTTTACATAACGTGCTCTTATAGCCGCTAAAGGAACTATAAGCACATTATGCAAAATAGCCCCACAGCCAACGCTTTTTACAGCCACTTCTGCCGACGCACTAGGTCTGATTTTAGTTTGATAAAAATTAACTTTCTAGGTTTTATAATAGCTACAGCAAATTTTTCAGTTTTACCGTTATGTTTAGATAAACTAATCAATGCGTGGAGTGTGCATTTTAAAACTTGCCGATTTTCCGCGCTCCAACATCCTCTAAATCGTCAAGATTTAAAACGGTTGATTCTTATTTGATAAACATGTATATTTGAGATTCATTTTCATAAGTCTTTTGACTTGTGATTTATGAAGTTAGTAATATTAGACGGAGTTTCATCGCTCCGTCTTTTTTATGCGGTAGCTTCAACCGTTTTGTTTTTAGTGGAAAAGGAGGTTGCAGATGCGTGGATTTTCCACTAAAAATAAAATGAACACTTGCGTGTTGTTTGGCTTTTTAGTTCTTAATTTTCTTGTTTATCATACTGTTTCTTTGGAGTTCCAATGCTAAAGCCCTGCGGCGTTTGAGCGCAACGGCGTAGCCGACAGCGTAGCGCCAAAAGAGACGTGGGTGTAGTAACTGCGACGAAGGAGCAGTACACACACGCCACAAGCAAAAAACATTTTCAGCTCCTATTTAAAAAAAGGGCTTTGATGGTTAGCGCCTTGGCCAATCTTTTTTACAGTTGTTTTGCTGTAAAAAAATTTGCAAGGTTGCGGGAGTTCGGCGGTTGGCAAAGCGCTTTTTCTAGGCAAATAAAAAGATTCTGAGCGTAGTCGAAGATGCTTTTTTGCCTTAACTAAATGTTTCTAAAATGGTTTTTGTGCAGTAGCTTTTGGCACAAGCGGCGAAGCCCAACGAAGCACGATTGGATTTTTATAGCGACCGCCAGGAGCGTTAAGTAAAAATACAAAGGAGTGCGGGTGAACGGAGCAGAAGGAAGGGGCAACAATTTTTTATAAGCCGTAGCGGAGCGAAGAAGCGTTTAAAAATGTTGCATAGCTGGGCGAAGTGAACACCTTTTTACCGCTCCTTATTGCAACGGATGATACTCGTTAACAGCTTCTTGTAAACTCTCTAAATTGTCTTGCCTATATTTCTCGGTAGAACTTATATAGCGGTGTCCTGCCAAGTATTGTACTTTTCTAATATTGTATTGTTTTAACCAATTCACAATCACACTTGTTCGCAGATGATTTACATTGCCTGCTTTATGGTTGATTTTTTTTAGTTTTTTTACAATGCCTATTCGTAGCAAATCGTTAAAATGGGTTTGTGGAATCAATAAATGTTCGTTGTAAATTTGGTTGTATTTTTCTATCTGTGGGCGTATTTCATTTACATATTCCAACAGATCTAATACTTGCCAAGATTTGAGTTCTAATTCTCGTGCGTTGCTTCTTCTGGTACTAGGTACATAAAGCTTTCCTTTGTACAATGCTAAGTGTTCTAATCGCAGACTTTTTAAACTTGTAGCATTCAAACCTTGATACACAATAAGTCCTGTAATGACCTTGTTCCTTTTGGCAGTTAATCTGGCTTTGTAACCCACATACTTACTAAATGTTTCGGTTGGATATGAATAATATAAATCTTCTAATTCGTCGCCGTCGAGTAGGTTATGGAATACACGTTGTACCGTGCCTTTTACAGCGGTTTCTTCCAATGGATTCTCTACTCTTTGATTTGTAGCTATTAGATACTTAAAATAATTTCTAATAGTAATAATATGGTTGTTAATGGTTTGTACTTGTAGCTTTTTTGCTTGTAAAAATTGTACGTATTGTAAGGTGGTTTTATAATCGATAGTAACAGCACTCTGGTTGTTTTCTTCTAACCAATTTGTAAAACTTTCTAAACGCTCCAGATAATGAGTGATTGTACTTGTACTGTAATTTTCTTGCTCTAAATATTCTTGATACGTTTTCATAATCTTATTGATACTTATCGCTTGGCATTGCCAAGTGGGTTTGATTCCTGCTTTCGCAGGAATGACAGGTTATTGGTCTTGCTTCGCAAGATGCGTATATATTTGGGTGGATTCTAAAGAACTGTGCCCTAAAAATTGTCTAATATCTTCAATAGGCATGCCTGCTTGTAAAAAATGGGTAGCAATCGAATGGCGCAGACTATGCGGTGTAATGTTCTTTGTTTGTAGTGTTGTATTGTGGGTTGCCTTAACAATTCGTTGTAAATCGTTTCCTAAAGCAAAACTGCTTATTTTTTGGCTACGTTGGGTTACAAAAACATACTCGCTTTCTGATGCCTTATTAAAATCCATTCTGCCATCAAAAACATAATCTTCTAAGATTTCTAAATTATATCGGTTTATGGGTACAAATCGCTCTTTATAGTTTTTTCCTTTTCTAACAAATACACGTTCCTTATCCCATAAAATATCGTTTAATTGTAGATTAATGACTTCATTTCTACGCATGCCTAAACTATACAAACACACTAGCAAAGCCTTGTTTCTTGCTCTAAATCGTGGGAGCTGATGGCTATAATTTGTCGCGTTAAACAAGGCTTTTATTTCTGAGGGTGTACAATAGTTAATCAATTGGTCTGTTTTCTTTTCTCTTTTGATGTGCATTTCAAAAGGTTTGTGATGGTGTTTTTTTAAGTATTCTCTAAACTTTTTTAAGCTGTTTTGATGTGCGTTTAAATAGGCTTTACTTAGCCCGCCACCTCGTGTTTTATTTGGACGCTGTTGTAAATACCGATAGTAGCTTTTTACATCTTCTTTGCTAATAGTGGTTATTTGGGTGTGTCCGTTCTGCTCTAACCAATACAAAAACTCACAAAGCTGTGCAGGATAGTTCTTTTGCATGGTGGCACTAAATCCTAAAATATCTAACCAGTTGGTAAAATCTTCTAAGAGTGCTTTGTAACTGCGGGTTTGTAATTTATTTTTTTTCATCGCTTGATGTTTTTTTGGCAGTTTATGGTTTTTATTTGTAAGTATTTGATTGTTATACTATTAACTTACCCATTTCTAAGGTGGTTAAGTAGTGGTTATGTGGGTAGGTTGTATGTGTAGTAAACAATCTGCTAAAGCTTTATTTATTTGCACTTTAAGGTGGGTGTATTCTTGCACATTTACAATTTCATAATGGTGTGCTTTTCCCTTTTCTCCTTTGATTTTTCGAATGTAATTCTCTAATAGTAATTGTTTGTGATAGCGTTGCAAAGTGGTTTGTTTTACTCGTAAATTCCTGCGGATTTCGGAGTTTGTAAATGTCGTTTGACTATGCTTTTGTAAATACGCCTTTAAATTTTCTAAATGGTTTCTCGTTGCACCTGTAATAGTATCAGATTTTCGTAACAAAACTTCGGTAATGAGTTCGTTCGCTTCCTTAATGTCTTCAATCGTAGTTTCAATAAACAATTCGCCTGTTTCCTTATTTACTTGCTGTGTTCTTTGGAACTGCTTATAAAAGGTAACCGCTTCTATAAATTGTAAATAATGGCTGTTGGTTCTTCTAGGTTTGAACACACTTTCCGGCAATTCTAAATATTCTGCAAAAGGATTGATTACCTTAATCGGTTTTAACACACGTTGTGTGTTTTGTAAAAGTTCCGTTGCTTTTAATTGCTCCGATTCATCTACTTTTCCTGCGCTGATTAATCTTTGGTACATCATAATCTTTTTGTCTTGTACTTCAGATTCATCGATGTACAGTAAAAAACTTCGGTTGCTGTTATCCTCATACACAGATTCTTGTGTCGTACAACCTGCAATAGAAACAGGACCTTCCACCGTTAAATGAATGGTCTTGCTCTCGCCTCTAGAGTCTTTATGAACGACTGTTTTTGTAATTCTCTTTTTAGATTGCAATTCTCTTAATGGGTACAATACAGATTCTGCACCGTCTAAATCCTCTATTAAAATCAGTTTGTTTTGCAATTCTGTTCTGTTGAAGTAGTAAAAAGCATTTGCCGATAAAACCGTCATTTCTATTTTATCTTCTTGGGGTATCAGTTCCGCAACTTTAGATTGTAGGTGGGTTTTTCCTGTTCCGCTACTTCCTAAACTGATGCAATGTAAAGGGTTGTTCGTTTTTCTACTGGTAAAAATGAGATACATCAGCAATCGGTTGACATCTTCGCCAATCACTCCAGATCTGCCGATGTACTCATTGGTTAACGTTAACAGGTTCTCCTTTTTCAAAAAATTTTCTGCTTCTTGGATTTCTTTTTTAGTTAATTCTTTATACTTGGCTGCAGCACCTTGCTGCTCTTGCTTTTCTAAAAGTAAAAATCGATAATTCTGTAATTCGTGTGTTAATTCCTGCAATGTTCTACGAACTACAGAAGTACCTATTTCTAAACGCTCTGCTACTTTTCTGGTAAATTTCTCTACTTGGTTGTCGTTGTATAAATCTATTGAGTGTCTTAAAATATTATGTGTCTTAAGTTTCTGCAGGCTTACCGTTACTCGTAAACTTTCCAATTTGTTTGTCTTTAAACCACCTAAAATGTGGATTTCTAAATGTTTTGTGGTGTATTGGTAATTGTTGGAGTTTTCTGTATTTAAAGTATTCATATTTGCAAAATGTTGATAATACTATTTTTAATTACTAATTAGCAACAAATGTAGATAATAAATATTAATCAAACAAGATGCTTAATACTTATTTAATTCGTATAAATAACTTTTAATGTGTATTTTTGTCATTATTCAATCAATTTTGTAGAGTTTATGACACTTGGAGAGAAGATTACAATGTTACGTAAAAAGAAAAATTTATCACAATTAGAACTTGCTGATAAAGTAGGTGTCTCTCGTGATACTATAGGTAAATATGAACGTGATGATATCACACCTACCGTTGATAAAGCTAAAAAAATTGCTGATTCTCTTAATGTTTCTTTAGATTATCTAGTAAGTGATAAAGCAGAATTATCAGAAAAAATAGTTGATAAGATTATGGAGAAAAGAGTATCTGAGATTGAATTACTTTCCTTTGAAGACAAAGATAAAATTCTTTCTATTGTAGATGCTTTTATTAGAGATACTAAAACCAAAAAAGCATATTCTTAAAATGCATTATCAATAATTTAAAAAGAACAAAAAACAAGGGGGCTATAGTAACACCCCTTGCCAAGTTCCGTTATCGCAACTTTTTTTGAACTAAAACATTGATTATCAGAGACATCACTGTTTTTCTTAAAGTTGTCTTAAAATTATGTTAAAGAAATGTTAACACATTAAAGTTTCTTAAAGAAAAACCGTCTTTTTAAATAGTTCTTTGCGAATACTATAATTGTATAAAAAAACCACCGATTCCGTAAAATCGATGGCAGTTCCCATTATTAAATGAAAAGGATAAGGGATAATTGTATTTTTAAATATACATGTAATTGTTACAAAACCTACCTAAAAGCCTACATAATAGCGGGTATTTCTCAACCATATAAAACTCCAATATAGGCGGTATTTCTTGTTTGCTATAACCCGCTTCTTTTAAAAAACGGGTGCATTTACGGTATCTATTTTCTAAAGCTGCTGCTTTAAAACGGATATACAAACCCTCTGTATCTAAACGGTTTATCAATACTTGTTTTTCTTCTGGTTTCATAGCTATTTTTTTACTGCGATATTCTTTGATGAAAATTATTATCTACATTGTCTCTAATTTTCTTTATTATAGATTCATATTTAAAATTAATCGGCTTAACTAGTACTGAAACATGATATAAATTATCTTCTTGAGATTCTTTAAATGATACTTTAAATGTTTTATTTGACATATCTATATTTGCATCATTTTTTAAAACTTTTGTTGAATATATTACATAGTTACATTTATCTATCCATTTAATTTTTTGAAGAAACAAAGTTCCTAACATTTTATTCTCTTCTAATTGAATTGTATCATTTCTTTGAATTATAGTTTCGCCAAAATTTTTGTCTATTGAAATAAAAACACCTTTTCTTATTCCCTCACAATTATTACCATTAAGAGTTAATACAGAAATTATTAAAATTAAATTTTTCATATTATCTTTTCTACTTCTTGTGATAAAAGGTGAATTGCTAATAATATTAATATTATCGCGCCACCAATAGAGTTATGTTTAAAGCCTATTTCATCATCTTTATCTCCAATAATCACAAACTTATATACAAGAATAGAAACACCAACTATAAAGAAAATTATACCAATTATTAAATTTTCAACATCCATATCATTCTGAAGGGTTATTATTTGATTTCTCTTTCGCTTTTTCAATAACAGCAGGTACAATAGCTTCCTTGTATAATACAACACGAGCTTCATTAATTACTTCAACAACTGGCTCCACTTTATCTAATTTTAAAGCTCTACTAGCAGCCTCAGTAGTTACTTCTACAGCTACATCAGTTGCAACTTTATTTGTATTACCTTCACTTATATCTACCTGAGCTTCTCCAACAGCTGCTAAAGTACTTACTGCACTTCCTACTGATGCAACCGCAGGGGCAAAAGGGCCAGTAAGAGGAGAAGCTATAACCATTGCGTCACCTGCTAAACCTACTCCTTTAAAAATCGATTTTTCAGATGGTGCTCCAGGTAACCCGCTTATTACCATTCCGCTAATCATTTTATCCTTACTCGCACTTAACTTTTGTTGGTTTTCAACTTTAGTTTTTTGATTAGAAGTAGGTGTTTTCGTTTTAATATCATTAACAACAGTTTGTTTCGCCCCTGTTACAGCTTGTTTTAGCCCTGTATAAGCTTGTTGTAGCTTGCTGTAAATCATTGGCATTGTCGCCTCTAAACCTTCCAATTCATTATATTGGATAACTTTATTTTCAGCAAAATTATAAGTTCCATTATAATAATAATCTTCCGCTAATGGATCAATATTATGGAAACGTGCTAATGAAGGGTCATAATTTCTATATTTAAAACCATACCAATTTAAACCTAAATCATCATCCAACATTTGTTCTTGAAAACCTATCTTCTGTGCGACACTATTTCCACCACTCGTAACCACATTATTAATTCCCTTAATTTTCATGCCGAACGGGTAGTACGCACTTTCTTCAATAATTTCTAAGCCGTTTAAAGTGAGTTTAAAATTATCGATATAGTAATAGGTAGCTACGCCATCATTTACGTTTTTAGACACTTTAAAATCTAAGGTATTGACCCCTTCAGGCACGGTATATTCAAAGGTGTTCCAACCTTGTGTAAACTCCATAATATTATCAATGCCTTTGTAGGTATCATTTTCATATTTAGAAACCCCCACAGCAATGGCTGTGGTTGTTCCTTTATCAATATAAATTCGTGCTGTAATTTGGTCGCCTTCACGTACCTTTCTCTCCAATCGTTTTCTAGCAGAAGACCAAAGCGCGGTACTGCTTACTTTTAATTTGCCACTTTGCTGTGTTAGTGTACTTCCGCTTCCATACCAAGAATCTGTACTTCCTGTAAAGGTATCGTTGGTAATTTCTTGATTTTCAAGTTTTTTATAGCTCAGTCTCACGTTGCCTAAGTGGTCTCTATTTAAGCCTAAAAAAAAATTTGCGGTCGCATTTTTTTGGGAACATGTCCCCCAAGAAAAAAAATTTTGTGATGTCGCTTGTATATATTGCATAGCTGAACCCAAAAATAAAAAAAATACGCATACCTTTTCCTTTAAATACAACTTTAACATTCTTGTAGGCGTTTTGTAAACAGATAAATGTGTAGCTTTACAATGAAAATAGTTTTTAAACTTTTTTTTCTATTCATTCTAAAGGAACATTGTCATTTTGATAGTGTTCCTTTTCTTATTGCCCCGCCTTTAAAATCTAGCCGTTTGAACAAACTGCCTCTATCTTGTAAAGGCTTCCTTGCCTGGCTTAATTTTTCAGCTTTTAAAAAGGTTTTACAATACTTTGCAACTTGCTCATACTTCACAATTCCAAAGCCTTGTCTAAAAACCTAAAGCAAAAAAATTCTTCCAAAGCTATTTTTACATAACGTGCTCTTATAGCCGCTAAAGGAACTATAAGCACATTATGCAAAATAGCCCCACAGCCAACGCTTTTTACAGCCACTTCTGCCGACGCACTAGGTCTGATTTTAGTTTGATAAAAATTAACTTTCTAGGTTTTATAATAGCTACAGCAAATTTTTCAGTTTTACCGTTATGTTTAGATAAACTAATCAATGCGTGGAGTGTGCATTTTAAAACTTGCCGATTTTCCGCGCTCCAACATCCTCTAAATCGTCAAGATTTAAAACGGTTGATTCTTATTTGATAAACATGTATATTTGAGATTCATTTTCATAAGTCTTTTGACTTGTGATTTATGAAGTTAGTAATATTAGACGGAGTTTCATCGCTCCGTCTTTTTTATGCGGTAGCTTCAACCGTTTTGTTTTTAGTGGAAAAGGAGGTTGCAGATGCGTGGATTTTCCACTAAAAATAAAATGAACACTTGCGTGTTGTTTGGCTTTTTAGTTCTTAATTTTCTTGTTTATCATACTGTTTCTTTGGAGTTCCAATGCTAAAGCCCTGCGGCGTTTGAGCGCAACGGCGTAGCCGACAGCGTAGCGCCAAAAGAGACGTGGGTGTAGTAACTGCGACGAAGGAGCAGTACACACACGCCACAAGCAAAAAACATTTTCAGCTCCTATTTAAAAAAAGGGCTTTGATGGTTAGCGCCTTGGCCAATCTTTTTTACAGTTGTTTTGCTGTAAAAAAATTTGCAAGGTTGCGGGAGTTCGGCGGTTGGCAAAGCGCTTTTTCTAGGCAAATAAAAAGATTCTGAGCGTAGTCGAAGATGCTTTTTTGCCTTAACTAAATGTTTCTAAAATGGTTTTTGTGCAGTAGCTTTTGGCACAAGCGGCGAAGCCCAACGAAGCACGATTGGATTTTTATAGCGACCGCCAGGAGCGTTAAGTAAAAATACAAAGGAGTGCGGGTGAACGGAGCAGAAGGAAGGGGCAACAATTTTTTATAAGCCGTAGCGGAGCGAAGAAGCGTTTAAAAATGTTGCATAGCTGGGCGAAGTGAACACCTTTTTACCGCTCCTTATTGCAACGGATGATACTCGTTAACAGCTTCTTGTAAACTCTCTAAATTGTCTTGCCTATATTTCTCGGTAGAACTTATATAGCGGTGTCCTGCCAAGTATTGTACTTTTCTAATATTGTATTGTTTTAACCAATTCACAATCACACTTGTTCGCAGATGATTTACATTGCCTGCTTTATGGTTGATTTTTTTTAGTTTTTTTACAATGCCTATTCGTAGCAAATCGTTAAAATGGGTTTGTGGAATCAATAAATGTTCGTTGTAAATTTGGTTGTATTTTTCTATCTGTGGGCGTATTTCATTTACATATTCCAACAGATCTAATACTTGCCAAGATTTGAGTTCTAATTCTCGTGCGTTGCTTCTTCTGGTACTAGGTACATAAAGCTTTCCTTTGTACAATGCTAAGTGTTCTAATCGCAGACTTTTTAAACTTGTAGCATTCAAACCTTGATACACAATAAGTCCTGTAATGACCTTGTTCCTTTTGGCAGTTAATCTGGCTTTGTAACCCACATACTTACTAAATGTTTCGGTTGGATATGAATAATATAAATCTTCTAATTCGTCGCCGTCGAGTAGGTTATGGAATACACGTTGTACCGTGCCTTTTACAGCGGTTTCTTCCAATGGATTCTCTACTCTTTGATTTGTAGCTATTAGATACTTAAAATAATTTCTAATAGTAATAATATGGTTGTTAATGGTTTGTACTTGTAGCTTTTTTGCTTGTAAAAATTGTACGTATTGTAAGGTGGTTTTATAATCGATAGTAACAGCACTCTGGTTGTTTTCTTCTAACCAATTTGTAAAACTTTCTAAACGCTCCAGATAATGAGTGATTGTACTTGTACTGTAATTTTCTTGCTCTAAATATTCTTGATACGTTTTCATAATCTTATTGATACTTATCGCTTGGCATTGCCAAGTGGGTTTGATTCCTGCTTTCGCAGGAATGACAGGTTATTGGTCTTGCTTCGCAAGATGCGTATATATTTGGGTGGATTCTAAAGAACTGTGCCCTAAAAATTGTCTAATATCTTCAATAGGCATGCCTGCTTGTAAAAAATGGGTAGCAATCGAATGGCGCAGACTATGCGGTGTAATGTTCTTTGTTTGTAGTGTTGTATTGTGGGTTGCCTTAACAATTCGTTGTAAATCGTTTCCTAAAGCAAAACTGCTTATTTTTTGGCTACGTTGGGTTACAAAAACATACTCGCTTTCTGATGCCTTATTAAAATCCATTCTGCCATCAAAAACATAATCTTCTAAGATTTCTAAATTATATCGGTTTATGGGTACAAATCGCTCTTTATAGTTTTTTCCTTTTCTAACAAATACACGTTCCTTATCCCATAAAATATCGTTTAATTGTAGATTAATGACTTCATTTCTACGCATGCCTAAACTATACAAACACACTAGCAAAGCCTTGTTTCTTGCTCTAAATCGTGGGAGCTGATGGCTATAATTTGTCGCGTTAAACAAGGCTTTTATTTCTGAGGGTGTACAATAGTTAATCAATTGGTCTGTTTTCTTTTCTCTTTTGATGTGCATTTCAAAAGGTTTGTGATGGTGTTTTTTTAAGTATTCTCTAAACTTTTTTAAGCTGTTTTGATGTGCGTTTAAATAGGCTTTACTTAGCCCGCCACCTCGTGTTTTATTTGGACGCTGTTGTAAATACCGATAGTAGCTTTTTACATCTTCTTTGCTAATAGTGGTTATTTGGGTGTGTCCGTTCTGCTCTAACCAATACAAAAACTCACAAAGCTGTGCAGGATAGTTCTTTTGCATGGTGGCACTAAATCCTAAAATATCTAACCAGTTGGTAAAATCTTCTAAGAGTGCTTTGTAACTGCGGGTTTGTAATTTATTTTTTTTCATCGCTTGATGTTTTTTTGGCAGTTTATGGTTTTTATTTGTAAGTATTTGATTGTTATACTATTAACTTACCCATTTCTAAGGTGGTTAAGTAGTGGTTATGTGGGTAGGTTGTATGTGTAGTAAACAATCTGCTAAAGCTTTATTTATTTGCACTTTAAGGTGGGTGTATTCTTGCACATTTACAATTTCATAATGGTGTGCTTTTCCCTTTTCTCCTTTGATTTTTCGAATGTAATTCTCTAATAGTAATTGTTTGTGATAGCGTTGCAAAGTGGTTTGTTTTACTCGTAAATTCCTGCGGATTTCGGAGTTTGTAAATGTCGTTTGACTATGCTTTTGTAAATACGCCTTTAAATTTTCTAAATGGTTTCTCGTTGCACCTGTAATAGTATCAGATTTTCGTAACAAAACTTCGGTAATGAGTTCGTTCGCTTCCTTAATGTCTTCAATCGTAGTTTCAATAAACAATTCGCCTGTTTCCTTATTTACTTGCTGTGTTCTTTGGAACTGCTTATAAAAGGTAACCGCTTCTATAAATTGTAAATAATGGCTGTTGGTTCTTCTAGGTTTGAACACACTTTCCGGCAATTCTAAATATTCTGCAAAAGGATTGATTACCTTAATCGGTTTTAACACACGTTGTGTGTTTTGTAAAAGTTCCGTTGCTTTTAATTGCTCCGATTCATCTACTTTTCCTGCGCTGATTAATCTTTGGTACATCATAATCTTTTTGTCTTGTACTTCAGATTCATCGATGTACAGTAAAAAACTTCGGTTGCTGTTATCCTCATACACAGATTCTTGTGTCGTACAACCTGCAATAGAAACAGGACCTTCCACCGTTAAATGAATGGTCTTGCTCTCGCCTCTAGAGTCTTTATGAACGACTGTTTTTGTAATTCTCTTTTTAGATTGCAATTCTCTTAATGGGTACAATACAGATTCTGCACCGTCTAAATCCTCTATTAAAATCAGTTTGTTTTGCAATTCTGTTCTGTTGAAGTAGTAAAAAGCATTTGCCGATAAAACCGTCATTTCTATTTTATCTTCTTGGGGTATCAGTTCCGCAACTTTAGATTGTAGGTGGGTTTTTCCTGTTCCGCTACTTCCTAAACTGATGCAATGTAAAGGGTTGTTCGTTTTTCTACTGGTAAAAATGAGATACATCAGCAATCGGTTGACATCTTCGCCAATCACTCCAGATCTGCCGATGTACTCATTGGTTAACGTTAACAGGTTCTCCTTTTTCAAAAAATTTTCTGCTTCTTGGATTTCTTTTTTAGTTAATTCTTTATACTTGGCTGCAGCACCTTGCTGCTCTTGCTTTTCTAAAAGTAAAAATCGATAATTCTGTAATTCGTGTGTTAATTCCTGCAATGTTCTACGAACTACAGAAGTACCTATTTCTAAACGCTCTGCTACTTTTCTGGTAAATTTCTCTACTTGGTTGTCGTTGTATAAATCTATTGAGTGTCTTAAAATATTATGTGTCTTAAGTTTCTGCAGGCTTACCGTTACTCGTAAACTTTCCAATTTGTTTGTCTTTAAACCACCTAAAATGTGGATTTCTAAATGTTTTGTGGTGTATTGGTAATTGTTGGAGTTTTCTGTATTTAAAGTATTCATATTTGCAAAATGTTGATAATACTATTTTTAATTACTAATTAGCAACAAATGTAGATAATAAATATTAATCAAACAAGATGCTTAATACTTATTTAATTCGTATAAATAACTTTTAATGTGTATTTTTGTCATTATTCAATCAATTTTGTAGAGTTTATGACACTTGGAGAGAAGATTACAATGTTACGTAAAAAGAAAAATTTATCACAATTAGAACTTGCTGATAAAGTAGGTGTCTCTCGTGATACTATAGGTAAATATGAACGTGATGATATCACACCTACCGTTGATAAAGCTAAAAAAATTGCTGATTCTCTTAATGTTTCTTTAGATTATCTAGTAAGTGATAAAGCAGAATTATCAGAAAAAATAGTTGATAAGATTATGGAGAAAAGAGTATCTGAGATTGAATTACTTTCCTTTGAAGACAAAGATAAAATTCTTTCTATTGTAGATGCTTTTATTAGAGATACTAAAACCAAAAAAGCATATTCTTAAAATGCATTATCAATAATTTAAAAAGAACAAAAAACAAGGGGGCTATAGTAACACCCCTTGCCAAGTTCCGTTATCGCAACTTTTTTTGAACTAAAACATTGATTATCAGAGACATCACTGTTTTTCTTAAAGTTGTCTTAAAATTATGTTAAAGAAATGTTAACACATTAAAGTTTCTTAAAGAAAAACCGTCTTTTTAAATAGTTCTTTGCGAATACTATAATTGTATAAAAAAACCACCGATTCCGTAAAATCGATGGCAGTTCCCATTATTAAATGAAAAGGATAAGGGATAATTGTATTTTTAAATATACATGTAATTGTTACAAAACCTACCTAAAAGCCTACATAATAGCGGGTATTTCTCAACCATATAAAACTCCAATATAGGCGGTATTTCTTGTTTGCTATAACCCGCTTCTTTTAAAAAACGGGTGCATTTACGGTATCTATTTTCTAAAGCTGCTGCTTTAAAACGGATATACAAACCCTCTGTATCTAAACGGTTTATCAATACTTGTTTTTCTTCTGGTTTCATAGCTATTTTTTTACTGCGATATTCTTTGATGAAAATTATTATCTACATTGTCTCTAATTTTCTTTATTATAGATTCATATTTAAAATTAATCGGCTTAACTAGTACTGAAACATGATATAAATTATCTTCTTGAGATTCTTTAAATGATACTTTAAATGTTTTATTTGACATATCTATATTTGCATCATTTTTTAAAACTTTTGTTGAATATATTACATAGTTACATTTATCTATCCATTTAATTTTTTGAAGAAACAAAGTTCCTAACATTTTATTCTCTTCTAATTGAATTGTATCATTTCTTTGAATTATAGTTTCGCCAAAATTTTTGTCTATTGAAATAAAAACACCTTTTCTTATTCCCTCACAATTATTACCATTAAGAGTTAATACAGAAATTATTAAAATTAAATTTTTCATATTATCTTTTCTACTTCTTGTGATAAAAGGTGAATTGCTAATAATATTAATATTATCGCGCCACCAATAGAGTTATGTTTAAAGCCTATTTCATCATCTTTATCTCCAATAATCACAAACTTATATACAAGAATAGAAACACCAACTATAAAGAAAATTATACCAATTATTAAATTTTCAACATCCATATCATTCTGAAGGGTTATTATTTGATTTCTCTTTCGCTTTTTCAATAACAGCAGGTACAATAGCTTCCTTGTATAATACAACACGAGCTTCATTAATTACTTCAACAACTGGCTCCACTTTATCTAATTTTAAAGCTCTACTAGCAGCCTCAGTAGTTACTTCTACAGCTACATCAGTTGCAACTTTATTTGTATTACCTTCACTTATATCTACCTGAGCTTCTCCAACAGCTGCTAAAGTACTTACTGCACTTCCTACTGATGCAACCGCAGGGGCAAAAGGGCCAGTAAGAGGAGAAGCTATAACCATTGCGTCACCTGCTAAACCTACTCCTTTAAAAATCGATTTTTCAGATGGTGCTCCAGGTAACCCGCTTATTACCATTCCGCTAATCATTTTATCCTTACTCGCACTTAACTTTTGTTGGTTTTCAACTTTAGTTTTTTGATTAGAAGTAGGTGTTTTCGTTTTAATATCATTAACAACAGTTTGTTTCGCCCCTGTTACAGCTTGTTTTAGCCCTGTATAAGCTTGTTGTAGCTTGCTGTAAATCATTGGCATTGTCGCCTCTAAACCTTCCAATTCATTATATTGGATAACTTTATTTTCAGCAAAATTATAAGTTCCATTATAATAATAATCTTCCGCTAATGGATCAATATTATGGAAACGTGCTAATGAAGGGTCATAATTTCTATATTTAAAACCATACCAATTTAAACCTAAATCATCATCCAACATTTGTTCTTGAAAACCTATCTTCTGTGCGACACTATTTCCACCACTCGTAACCACATTATTAATTCCCTTAATTTTCATGCCGAACGGGTAGTACGCACTTTCTTCAATAATTTCTAAGCCGTTTAAAGTGAGTTTAAAATTATCGATATAGTAATAGGTAGCTACGCCATCATTTACGTTTTTAGACACTTTAAAATCTAAGGTATTGACCCCTTCAGGCACGGTATATTCAAAGGTGTTCCAACCTTGTGTAAACTCCATAATATTATCAATGCCTTTGTAGGTATCATTTTCATATTTAGAAACCCCCACAGCAATGGCTGTGGTTGTTCCTTTATCAATATAAATTCGTGCTGTAATTTGGTCGCCTTCACGTACCTTTCTCTCCAATCGTTTTCTAGCAGAAGACCAAAGCGCGGTACTGCTTACTTTTAATTTGCCACTTTGCTGTGTTAGTGTACTTCCGCTTCCATACCAAGAATCTGTACTTCCTGTAAAGGTATCGTTGGTAATTTCTTGATTTTCAAGTTTTTTATAGCTCAGTCTCACGTTGCCTAAGTGGTCTTTGTATTGATAGATATAATTAAAAGATGAGATTGCTTCGCTACCGCTCGCAATGACAGGGGTTATATAGCCTTCTGAAGTTGGTATAAATTGGAGTTCTCCATTTTCATATACAGTACCATTTGCATATTCTGTAATTACATTTGGTTTCATATATTCAGAAACCGTCTTTTTTAATTTTGTTCCTGCGGCATCATACACATAAGAAATACTAGCGTATTGATTCGGGTAAAAATCAACTTTTACAGGCAAGTTTAAATGGTTGTATTCAATACTCGTAATGCCTTTATTCTTATCGGCAATCATATTCCCATTAGCATCATAAATATATTCCGTGGCGAGGTTCGCCCCGTCTTTAAATCCTTCATCCATATAAGAACCAAAACCAGCATCTTTAACTTTTAATAATTTATTCCCGCTATCATAAGTATAACTTAAATCATCTATCGGATAATATTGATGATTTGCTCTTCTATAAAGACTTAAAATATTTCCATTTTTATCGTAAGTAACATGATTTAAATCGTATTCTCCATAATTCGAGGTGTAAACTCCTGTACTATTTTGAGTTTTAAACAATCCTGCGGTAATTCGGTTCAACGCATCATAACTATAGGTGTACATTTTACCACTGGTATCTTCATTTAAAGTATTCCAGAGGGTTTGGCTAATATTTCCGTTGTACAAACGTTTGTCCACTTCAGTTGCATCGTTATAATTCAAGGTAAAGTTAAACAAATCGTTGTCGTTTTCCGAATCTTCATTGATATTTTTTAACCATCCGCGTACATTGTAGTTGTAATCTACCTTTTGCAATCCTTGGCTGTTGTCTACAATACGAAGGTCTTTAATAATTGTATTGGGTGTATGCATGCTAATATCTCCTATGAGTTTTCCTGTAGTTAGTTTTTTAGAGATATATAGTACTTTACCGTTTTGTTTGTAATACACTTTGTTACCAATTCGTTCTACTCGAAAAACATCATTTGCACTAGCTTTAGAGAATCGCCCTTTGTATGTTCCAGATTCATATACATATATCCAAGAACCTCCATTATACATTGCATAGTGAATGGTATTATAAGAAGTATTGCCATTGGTGGAAGACAAACCTACCATAAACCATTTATTGGTTTGTGGATTTACATATTCTACATAACCGTCTTTACTAAAACTTCCCAAGGTAGCCAAACCACCATTCCAACCCCATGAACCTGTTTTTTTAATGGTACTTCCTTCAATAGTAACCCCTGTAGCGACATCAGTGTAACCCTCTTTGGTACCATTGCCTACCAGTTTACTTTCTAACTGCCCCATGTGGTCATACTTATTCTTTACAATTCTGGCAGGAACTTGGTCATTTATTTTTTGGGTTTGTTCTAAGAGTCTTCCTTGGTGGTCGTAACTAAAAACATCAGTAGTAACAATAGCGTCTTTGCCTGTTTTTTGATGGGTGGTTTTGGTTTCTAATACCTTCCCTACAAAATCCAATTTGCTTTCTACAATATCTATAGTTTGTAAATACTCATTTTTAGCATACACATAAATAGGTCTGTTCTTCGTATCGTAATAACTAACAGAGGTAATCCAATCGTTGGTTTCTAGTACTCTTATTTTTTGTACCGTAGGCAAGGTTTTCGTATGGGTACTAACAGCTTGCCCCAATACATTGGTAGGCGCTGTAAAACTCGTTGGTAAATTTGTATAGGTATCGTAATAATTAATGGTATGAATAGCTTGAATTGTAGTTCCTGAATACGGAATATCGCTATAATACAAAGACGTTCCTCCAAGACTTATAGGACTTGTTCTAAAACTCACATGTTGAGTAGTAATCGTATTGAGTAAAACTTGTAAAGCTGCTCTATTGGTGTATTTCTTTAAAACACCTGTATAAGCAACCCTGCCAAAAACATCATATTTGGTAAACAACCATTCTCCTTTAGAACCTTGACGACTATCTTGGGTAAGCACAGGTCTGTCTAACTTATCGTAAACGATTCGTTCCCATCCTTTGCCAGGAATCTTTTTTTCTACCAAGCGGTTTCTCTCATCGTATTTGTATTGATAGCACAAATCATTTAAATTACTTAAAACTGTTGCTAAAGTAGCTGTGCTACCTTCTGCTTTTGGTGGTAATACATAGGTAAGGTTGCCAAACTTGTCATAGACATAATAGGTGTCGTGCATTTGATTGGAATTATACGTTCTTTTTAAAACAACTTGACCTTGCTTATTTTTAAATTCTTCTGTGGTATGGTTCTTTCCATCACTGGCTTGCCAATTCTCATCTTTGGTAATGGTTTTTTGCAATTGTCCTTCTTCATAATAGGTATTACCATCTTTAAGACTAGGTATATACATATTGATATTATTAGAAAAAGTGGTTGGTGCACTATACAAACGTACCTCTTGGGCTTCATTGGTGTCGTAAGTAAACTTAATTTCATGTCCGCCACCCAATTGCCAGTCTTTTCCAGGGGCAGCTTGTTTTTGAATGCGGTTTAATGGCGAGTTGTCAAACTGCTTCTCTGAATACGCATTGATATTCTCTATATCTGTAATACCTACAAAATCATCGGCATAGCGTTCTTGATAAAAAGAGCGGGTTTGCTGTTCGGCATCCATTTTTATGGCTCCCTGGTTTGTTAGAGTTGCATAAGGCAAATATTCTTTAGTTTGTCTGCCAAACCCATCGTACTGGCTATGACTCACAATATCTTTTGCCAAGGTTTCTTGTGTAACAACACTAGCCGTGGTAAGAATATCGTCTAACGCAAGCGCATTGTCATCCATCTTTTGAAACAACGGACTCCAAAAATACTGACGTATCGCCGTACTTCCAGTATAAAACAAATAACTTCTTAATTGCGTATTGGTCGTATTCGAACGCCAGGTATATTCAACACCATCACGCACCTTGTTCCCTTGGGTATCATACACGCCGCTTACACCCGTATCGCCTCCCGAGTAATTGTATGGATGAATCACCCCAACCATCAAATACCAAGTATTGAGTTGCGGTGGATCTCCAGACCAGAAATAAGGATTGTTATTGGCTGTTCCATTAAGATTGTTTACATTTCTACTGCCGTGGAAAGTAACTCCGTCTTGATTGCCTGTTTTTTTGACCCATACAGAATATTGGTAGGTTTGGGTTTTGTCTACCACAAAATAATCGGAATTCCAACCACCATCAGGGCCGCCGGTATGGATATCGGGCTTGCATTCCCATAACAAATCGGTATCACCAAAAGGGGTTTCGCCATTCACAATGGTGTTCTCTGAATCATTTCCATTTCGATTGAAAAATCCTGTAGAGCCTGTATTGTCTAATGTCCAATCATACACAGCTTCGTTTTCGGCTTGTAAAGCACCTCCTGCGCGCAGGGCTACACTTTGTTTAGGACGTCCCAATCCGTCAAAATACTGTATGCTCGTTTGCACCTTATCTGTAGGTACTGCCTCTAAGGCGTTTTCATCGGTTACAGGCGTTGTATACGTTTTGCTAACAATATAATTTTCTGTAGTAGTTTGTGCCAACAACATGGTTGGTAGCACTAATAATATATATACTAACTTTTTCATGGCGCTTCTAGTGTTTATAGTTGTACTGATTTTCTTTTAAAATATTGCCGTCTTTGTCTTTTACAAATTGCAATCTGTGATGGGCATCGTACTGGTAATACACTACTTGCCCGGATGCATCGGTAATACTCGTAACTCCAATTAACGGATCGTAGGTATAGGTAGTAATTTGTGCATTCGACAATGCAGGAACCGTACGTAAATTGTTTAAAGCAGTTCGTAAGGCCCCTTCATTACCTGCACCTGCTAAAGTACGGTCGTTGTCTAAATTGGAGAGTCGCTGTAAATTGCTTACATAGCTTGCTACTTGGTTGTAGGTGGCATTGACAATTTTGGCAATGGGCTGTGTTTGTTGATAACCCCAAATATAGACAATGTGTGTACCGTCGGCTTGTTGTACTTGTACCAAGTTTCTATCGATATATTGCTCAAAAATTAATCGATCTTCCAAAGCACTTTCGCCTTTGGAGGTTTGAATCTTTGTTGGAAGAATCCCCGAATAATGTGTTTTTTTGTTTGATAACAATTCCTCATTTTTAAAGGTTTTTGTTTCTATAGGAGTGTTAAGAATATTCGCACTTTTTAAAGCACCACTTTCTGGATAGAAAAATTGCTGTTTTATAACATCTCCTTCGCTGGTGGTATTTTCGGTTTCTTTTAAAAGATAGTTGGGATTGGATCCCGTGTTATAATAACTATAAGCTGTTTGATTGGCATGAGTTTTATTGTCATAGAATTGACGACTCTTTTTAAGAAGTTCACCTCCTGTTCTTCCCTTGGCGTACGCAATTCTTAACGCTAAAGTAGCATATTCTGGATAAAAACAAAAAGCGCGGCTTGCTTTACATTCATCAGGCTGTTGGGCAATTGATTGAGGCAACGATGGATTAGGATTTTCACCTGTACTCATTCCTATATAAACAGGAGGAATATAACTGTACCTCCAAGTACCACTAATAAGATCTTCTTTTATTAAAACAAACTTATTCTGATTTTCAAGATTTTGAAAAGGATATAGTGTTGAATAAGAATAATATTCTACATCTGTATAATCTGTTTTATTTTGAGCTTTCAATACATCTTCTCGATTAAAGATACTTAGTATATTCTCTTTCCCTACCTTAAAATCATTATGATATAAATTTGCTCCATAATCATTACTAACACCATTATATCGTCCTACATTAAAATCATGTACTTGATAACCGTTATTTGTGCCTCCAACTTTTTGAATTTCAAAAACACGATGGTAGGCCACGTGAGGGCGATCACCATTAGAAAAAAAACTATGTTGGGTTACTGTTGTAATACCACCATCTTCTTGAGGGTGGTTTGTCGTAGAAAAGATAGGTTTAAATACTTCTCTTCCTGTAGAATCATTACCATCAACCGTAACGGTATATTTATATTCTTTTTCAGTTGCTAATACATTTTCTGCACTATAATCTTTAATCGATTTTACACGAATCCCTGCTTTTGCTTGCTCGCCCGTTCCTAACCAAACAATGGGAGCACCTTCCAAAGCCCCGTCTAAATTCCCTGTAAATTTATTTACCGTTAAACGAAGACTGTTTTGAGTTCCTCTAGTACCTGATTTTACAATTCCTTTTACCAAAAGAATTTGATAAGTACCTTCTTCTAAAAAAAGATTTTTTTGATGCCCATCTTCTTTTTTATTATACAATAAAGGCATATGCGTTGTACAATTATTTACATCAATAATCTCATCATAACTATAGGTATCGTTTGCTGCTAAATCTATTGCTGTAGAACGCTTTACAATATAAGCTTCATAAGCTTCAATACCTCTAGCACTACTTATTTTCTCTAAATCTACACGATAACTTCCTGCTTCTGTAACCTTAAAATTAGTAGTTCCAATTACTGGAGGAAGTCCATAACTATAAACAGGGTTTTCTAAAAGCGAGAAATCTTCATCAATCGCAATCATACAAGTATTTTGCATGTAAGCATTATTATTATCTACACCTCCATTGATACTAAAAATTGCATGTTGCTCTAAAGGATAAGCACCGTTAATTCCGTTTGGATCTAAAGGTATTGTATGCGGTTCATAATCAAAAATTGTATGACCTCCTGTGGGATAGATAATTCTAGAAAGCAAACCTATTTTTGCATAATTAAAATTTGGACTCCGATTTGCACCGCCAAGAGCAGTCGAAAAAGGTAATGCAGCATATAAAACACTATTATTTGCTCCATTATATAAGCCTAAATAATCTTGACTAAACGAAGTTCTAGCAGGTACTTGTTCTGGAGTAATGTATTCAAAAGTATACGAACTTAAAGTATTATTTGTTCCTGATTGAATATCAATTTTATCTAGTTTTAAACGAAGTTTCCAAGTGTGGTTTAAATTACTCAAATCTCCAAAATAACTATGGAAAAATCGAAACTTTTTTAAAACTCCATTTTCATGGCGCTTATGAATACTAATAACATCAATTGCAGAGCCATTCGTATTATAGTCAGCCAAGCTCTGATCGGCACGATTTTTAAACCCAATGGTTACTATTTCATGTCCATTATGCGTAATCTTTTCTAAAACTTTTGCTTTAAAATCGTAACTAACTCCAACATAATTAACTTGCCCTCCTACTTCTTCACCATTAGATTGAAAATTATTAGTAACAGAACTAATATGATACGATTCTTGGTCTGTTTTAGCAATTGATTTATAACTAAATAAATAGGTGTCTTTTGAGTGCGCAGAAATAATCTTGGTAAGTACCCAAGAAGAGTTATAGTTCTGTAAAGCAATTGCCGTTGCAGAAGTATCATCTGCTTGCTTATGGGTTTGTTCTGCTTCTTCAAAATAAAATTTTGTACCATCATCTGTGGTCACTATCCAACTCTCTAATGAAGAACCGTCCGCAGAATAATTTGCCGTTACTTTTGTTCTTGGATTTTTTAGCGCTACAAAAGTAGCCTCTTCTGGGTCGTACACAAAAGTATCGCTATATCCCAAAGCATTGAAGCTAAAATAATCGGGTTGGGTATCAAACTTATTGTCTGCTAAATCTTTTAAAAAGCTAAAATATTGTTTTGCGTCTTCTTTTGAATTAAAAGTACTGGGTGGATTTTTATACAAAGCTACCCACTCTTGTAAGGTTTTTCCAATAAACCTTTTACCGTTATAAACTTGTACAAGATTTGTACCTCCTACACGATTGTTAGGATTACCAAGGGTATGGTATCCAGGACTAGAATTGATATAATCGTCTAACAGTCCATTAACGGTTCTACTAATTCTACCGCCTACATGTAAATTCCAACTGAGTCCCACTTGGGTAGCCATTTGGTTTACCTTAACACCTGTAGCATCGTAGGTTAAACTCATAGGTACATTGAGTTCTCGTCCTGCAATGGTATAGATAGGTACACTAATGTTGGGTGCGCCTGTGTACATACTTACACTGGTATTTCCATACTTTTCAAAAGCCTGTGCTTCTGGAGTGTTGGGAATCTTTACTTGACGCTCTAGCTCTTTTTGAGCATCAAAACCTTGGCTTTCTTGTCCGTCTTGTGCATACATCACAACACCCAATAACAAGAATGTACTCGTAATGATTTTTTTCATAAAAAAATTCTTTTTTAAGTCTGCAATTTTAAAAAAAAGTAGTTTTCTTAGTTACAATTTTTAAAAACACGCAAAATTTTTAGTTTCTATTATTTTCTTTTAATTTGGAAACAAACCTATAAACTTTTTTTAAGATATCCAAATACTTCAAAAATAAAAGGTTGGTTTTTAAGGTGATAAACCTTTTTAAAACCTTGTAAATCCTATAAAAAAAGAATTTTATTTTTGTGCAATTACAATGAAAAAAGCGGAGATTAAAGGGGTTTTCCTCGGCTTTTTAATTATTTGTTTTTGTACATTCTATAGCTTTTAACCAGCCCTTATATTTTTTAGCCCTCATTTCTTCTTCCATATTGGGTTTAAAAATAGTATCTATTTTACGAATGTTATCAATATCATTTTTAATCCAGATACCTGCTTTTATCCCTGCTAGTAAAGCAGCACCAAATGCCGTAACCTCAATCATTTTAGGCCTATCTACGGTAACATTTAAGATGTTAGATTGAAATTGCATTAAATAGTTATTGGCACTGGCACCTCCATCTACTTTTAAGCTAATCATTTTTTTTCCACTATCTTCCATCATCGCATTAATCACATCTTTTGTTTGATAAGCAAGAGACTCTACAGTAGCTTTTATCAGTTCTTTTTTACCAGTATCTAAAGTCATTCCATAAATACTCCCTTTGGCTTTATCGTCCCAATATGGAGCCCCTAAGCCAGCAAAGGCAGGAACTACATAAACGTTTTCTACAGGAGGAATGCTCTTGCATATTTGTTCGGTATCTGAAGCATCTGAAATCACTTGCATTTTATCTCTTAGCCATTGTATAGCAGCGCCTCCAACAAAAATACTTCCTTCTAAAGCGTAATTTACAGGTTCTGATGTTAAGCTACAAGCAAGTGTGGTAAGTAATCCTTTTTTTGAAATAATAGGTTTCTTTCCTGCATTTAACAATAAAAAACAACCTGTTCCATAGGTGTTTTTGGCAATGCCTGTTTGAAAACCTCCTTGTCCAAACAAAGCCGCTTGTTGGTCTCCTGCAACACCATAAATGGGAATAGGAATACCTTTATGTAGAATACTACCAAAATCTGAAGAAGATTCTTGTACACTAGGGAGCATCGGTTTTGGAATGTTTAATGCTTTTAATAAGGTATCGTCCCAACACAATTTTTTGATATTATACATAAGTGTTCGTGATGCATTTGTATGATCGGTTACGTGCTTTTTACCTTGTGTAAATTTATAAACCAGCCAACTATCAACAGTACCAAAACACAGTTTCCCTGCTGCTGCTTTTTCTTGAGCCCCTTCTACATGGTCTAAAATCCACTTTAATTTGGTGCCAGAAAAATAGGAGTCTATAACCAATCCTGTATTTTCTTTTACATATTCAGAAAGTCCTTTTTGCTTTAAATCGTCACAAATTTGGGTAGTGCGTTTGTCTAACCAAACAATGGCATTGTAAATAGGTTCTCCTGTATCTCTATCCCATACAACCGTAGTTTCTCTTTGATTGGTAATCCCAATAGCAGCTATTTCTTGCGCATGAATTCCCGAGTCTGAAAGCGCTTTTTCAAAGGTTTCTAATTGGTCTTCATAAATTGTTAGGGGATTGTGTTCTACCCATCCCGATTTTGGATAATGTTGTGTAAGTTCTTTTTGGGCAATCACTTTAATAGTACCTTTTTCATCAAAAATAATGGTTCTAGTACTTGTGGTTCCTTGGTCGAAGGCAACTACATATTTTTTAAGCATCTTCTTCTAAATTTTTATCATCTAAAAATGAGATAGGTACTTAATACGAATAGAATAATTACGATTCCTACTGTTTTTGCATGTTTCCAAGGGGTACTATCTATTTCCTTTGTGATTACAGGGATATATATTTCGGTTTTTGGATGTAGTTTTCCTATGATAAGCATTATTCCCACATTAATTACAAATAAAATTCCCATCACATGCAGAAAATGAATATAATGATCGGTTCCAAAAACAAAAGGTTTCAAAATAAATTGACTTACCAAATACATGAATACACCTCCTATTAAAACTGTTTTTGCAGCAATAGCAGGAACTCTTTTCGTGGTAATCCCTATTAAGACTACTGCTAAAATAGGCACACTTAAACTGCCTAGAGACTCTTGAATATAAGCAAATAACCCATCGGGAGCATCTGCAATAAAAGGAGCTATAATCATTGCCACCGTAGCAACTAAGAGTCCAAACATTTTACCCGCTTTTACGGTTTGTTTTTCTGTAGCTTCCTTCTTGAAATAGTATTTGTACAAATCGAAACCAAATAGGGTAGCGCTACTGTTTAATAAACTATTAAAAGAACTTAAAACAGCACCAAAGAGTACGGCTGCAAAAAAGCCTACAAGTGCAGGAGGAAGTACTTTTTTTACCAAAGCAGGATAGGCTTGATCTGCATTGGCTAAATTTCCTTCAAAAATATGCCAAGCAATAATTCCTGGTAGAACAACAATTACGGGGATTAAAAACTTTATAAATCCTGCTAATAGCATTCCTTTCTGACCTTCTTCGAGGCTTTTTGCTCCAAAAACTCGCTGTAAAATCGATTGGTTTGTTCCCCAATAGTAAATTTGAGCAATCATCATACCTGTAAAAATAGTGCCTACAGGAATCGAAGCATCATCTCCTCCTATAACATTAAATTTTTCTGCATTGTCATTCCATAAAGTACTAAGTCCTTCAGAAATACTTCCTTCGCCAATAAGTTCTAATCCGAAATAAGGAATTAAAAGCCCTCCAACTAAAAGTCCAATTGCATTGACAACATCCGATACTGCTACGGCTTTTAGCCCTCCAAATATGGCGTAAATAATTCCAATAACTCCAATGGTCCAAACACACACCCAAATAACTCCAGATTCAGACATTCCCAAAAGAGAAGGTAAGTCGAACATTGTACTAAATGCTAAGGATCCTGAATATAAAATGGTAGGAAGTAATACAACAGCAAATGCAATTAAAAATAAAATAGATAAAATAGCTTTTGTTTGTTGATCGAATCTATTTTGAATAAACTCTGGGATAGTAGTAATTCCAGAACGCATGTATTTTGGCAGTAAATAAATAGCTGTAAATACAATGGCAATAGCAGCCAATGTTTCCCAAGCCATTACTAAAATTCCTTCACTAAATGCTTGTCCGTTCAATCCAACAATCTGCTCAGCAGAAAGATTGGTCAGTAATAAAGATCCTGCAATGGTAATAGCACCTAAGCTTCTTCCGCCTAAATAATATCCTTTTGCAGAGCTTTCATCTGTGCCTCTTGTTGCATACCAAGCAATAAAAGCCACTAAAAGTGTAAAGCCTACAAATGAAATAATTGATAAAGTACCCATATTTTATAATTTTATTTAAAAAATGATGGAAAATATAGGGATATTTAAATGATTTTGAGGTAATTTTTTCAATAAAATCTTTTCATAAATTTAATTATAGCATTTCTATTGCGCTGTTTTTTTATTTTGAAGCTCGTCTATTGTTTTTTGTTCTAACTCTTTTTGGAATTCTTCCATAACAGGTTTTACGGTGCTTTCTGGCAAATCAGAAACTTTAATATACATTAAACCGTCAATAGCATTGTTAAATTTTGGATCTACATTAAAAGCAACCAACCGCGCATTTTGTTTCACATATTTTTTAATTAATACAGGAATCCTTAAAGCACCAGGTTCAATCTCATCAATAATTTTATCAAATTTCTGCATATCTGCTTTGGTAGCATCAAAAACAAAGTCTTTATCGCCATCTTTTAACTTTACTTTGAATTCTTTTTTAGGGCGAATATATTGTGCTACATACGGGTCGTAATAATGCGATTTCATAAACTCTATCATTAACGACTTGGAAAACTCGGAAAATCGATTGCTTATACTAACGCCACCCATTAAATATTTATGATCTGGATATCGCAACGTTACATGTACAATCCCTTTCCAAAGCAAGAATAAAGGCATCGGTTTTTGTTGGTATTCTTTTACAATAAAAGCACGTCCCATTTCTATGGTACGACTCATCATGGTATGCAACTCGGGTTCTATTCGGAATAGTGTTTGAATGTAAAATCCATGAATTCCATACTTTTTAAAAATACTTTTCCCTAGCCCCATTCTATAGGCACCTACCAACATATTTGTTGTACTATCCCATAAAAATAGATGATGGTAATAATTGTCGTACGTATCTAAATCAATCGCCTTATTGGTACCTTCTCCTACATCTCTAAAGGTAACTTCTCTTAAGCGACCTATTTCTTGTAATAAATTAGGAATCTCTTTGGCATTACTAAAAAACACTTCATAATTTTTACTCTCTAAAAGACGCCCACCATGTGCTCTTAATTTATCTATTTCTTTAATAAAATCGGAAGTGTTTTTTTGAGGAATAATTTTCTTCGCTTTTTTAGGTATTTTTAAACTTTGTGGCGATAAAATTTTAGGGGTCTTTTTTGCAAAAGGATTTGCCAACATATAGGTTTTCTTTCTTAAAAAGGCTTCAAAATCTGAAAGGTTGTCATAGATTTCTTGATCTTTTACTGCAATGGGTTTTCCAATCCGTATTTTAATAACTCGATGTTTTTGAGTTAATAATTCTGAAGGAAGTTTTGCGGTTCTAAAGAGCCCACTTATTTTTGATAGTATGTAAAAAGAACGACTATTTTTAGCATGGAAATAAATAGGAATTACAGGAACATTTGCTTTTTTAATAAGTTTTATTGCACTTGCTTCCCAGGGTTTATCTACAAATAGTTTTCCATCTTTAACTGTAGAAACCTCTCCTGCTGGAAAAATACCTAAAGAGTTTCCTCCTCTTAAATGTTCTAACGCGCTTTTAAGTCCGCCCACACTAGACTTTACATCCTTATGGTTTTCAAAAGGATTCACCGCTAAAACATGTGTTTTTAAAGGTGCTATTCTGTGTAAAAAAAAGTTTCCTAAAATTTTATAATTTTCACGATGCTCTAATAACAATCTTAATAGTAAAAGACCATCAATACCTCCTAAAGGGTGATTTGAAATGGTTATAAAAGGACCTGTTGTGGGGATTCTTTTTCTGTCTTCTTCCGGAATTTCATATTGAACTTCAAACTCGTTCAGAATACTGTCTAGGAAAGAAATTCTAGATTTTTTTTTGTGTTTATTATAGACTCTATTAAGGACAGAGATTCTCAGAATCTTTAAAACTAACCAACCAAAAAAAGCACCTAAAAAACCTAATTTGTTGATTCTTAGAAGCTTTGCAATTTCTTTTGATGTTACTAATCCCATTCCTTAAAAATTTGACGTAACTACAAATTTACTAAAAAAGTGATAACTATTTTTTTATCGGTTTTATAGAGTTTAATTTACAAATATAAAATAGCTATTTAAGGTTAAAGTTTTAGACTTTTGTGTCTGATTGTATTACAATTTGCAATGTTTCCTTATTAATTTGGGTAAGTAAAGATTTCCCTTTTTTCTGTATTTCTTTTTTGTCTTTCTCTTGAAAATGTCGAATAGTATATACATCTACATTTTTATGAAAATCTACTTTATACGCTGTTTTTATATCGTTATAAAATGCGTCAAAATGGTTGAATTTATTATCTACACAAACAGAAAAACTAATGGCAGAGTTTTGAATAAGATTTACCTTTAATTGGTATTTGTGGAGCATTTTAAAAATCTCTGCAATGTTATTTTCTACCATAAAAGAAAAATCTAACGATGAAATAGAAATTAACACTTGATTTTTCTTAACAATAAAACAAGGCATAAAAGGTATTAATGAAACTCCTTTAGTAATTTTTGTTCCTTGTAAAGAAGGGTCTATAAAAGAACGCACAAACAAAGGAATTTCTTTATTTTGTAGGGGTTGTATTGTTTTAGGGTGAATTACAGAGGCACCATAAAAAGCCATCTCTATGGTTTCTTCGTACGAAATTTGTTCTAACAATTGTGTGCTTTCAAAAACACGCGGATCTGCATTTAAAACACCTTGTACATCTTTCCAAATAGTAACACTTTTAGCATCTAAACAGTACCCAAAAATTGCCGCAGTATAATCTGAACCTTCTCTTCCTAAAGTAGTCGTATTTTCTGTGTCATTCCCTGCTAAAAAACCTTGGGTAATGTTTAACTTTTGTTTGTTAACTTTTGCTGTTATTATTTCTTGCGTAAGCTTCCAATTTACTTTTGCATCTCTATAATTACTATCCGTTTTTATAAAATTTGTAACATTAAACCAAGTGTTTTCTATACCAATTTTGGTTAAATAGGCACTTATAATTTTAGTGGATAATAATTCGCCAAAACAAATAATCTGATCGTAAACATAATTATATCTTTGTGATGTATTTCTCCTTAAAAACCAGTTTAATTCATCAAATAATGTATCTATTTCTCCATAAATTTCATCATTTTCATTAAACAAACCAGCCATTAAGTTTTTATGAAAACTTTCTACAAATGCTAATCTATTAGAAAGCTGGGTTTTTTTATGATAGTAAGCTTCAATAACCGCTTCAAAAGCATTGGTCATTTTTCCCATTGCAGAAATAACAACCAAGGTGTTTTCTGTACCCTCTTTTTGTAAAATATGTGCTACGTTTTTAACCCCTTCTATATCTTTTACAGAGGCTCCTCCAAACTTAAAAACTCTCATTCTATATTGTTTTTATATATTTTTCTAAGCTTTTTTGATTCATTTGCACCACAGACCAATCGTCTAAAATTGTTGCTCCTGTACTTTTATAAAAACGAATGGCATTTTCATTCCAATCAATAACTTCCCAAGCAACTCTTTTTACGCCTAAGGTATAGGCATACTTTAAAACAGCAGTATATAAAGCTTTTCCTGCCCCAATACCTCGCTTGTTTTGGGTAACCATTAAATCTTCTAGATGAATTGCTTTTCCTTTCCAAGTAGAATATCGTTCGTAAAAAAGTGCCATTCCTATAATCACCCCATTTTCTTCGGCAACAAAAGTTTTAAATTTTGGATGTTCAGAAAAACCATCTTGCAGTAAATCTTTGGTAGTAAGTTCTACAGCATTGGGTTCTTTTTCAAAAACAGCCAATTCTATAATTAAGTCTAAAATAGCTTTTACATCTTTTGCTTGTCCTTCTCTTACAGTAAAACTCATGATATTTTATATTTAAGTCAAGAACTCGTTTAAACTTTTTCAATTTGCTAAAAAATTGCTGTTTTCAGCCCTGTTTTTATCTTTTTTATCTTCCGTAGCGATGCTATGCAACTCAAAAAAGCTTTCAACAGTACTAAAAACTTCTAATTTTCGCTTAAATTCAAAAAGCTTAAACGAGTTCCAAATATAATTCATTTGAAACCAACTAAAAATTAGTGCTAATTTTCAACAAATCCTTTAATGTTGTTGTATTTGTTTAAGATTCTTAAAATCTCTTACGAAAACGATGTAGTACCCTAAAAATTTAGCATCTTTGTATGGAATAAATAGAAGCATTTAGATGGCAAAAAAAAATCAAACATTAGGAGAATTTATTATTGAAAATCAAGATTCTTTTAAATACACTACGGGAGAATTATCACGTTTACTAAATTCTATAAGATTGGCAGCAAAAGTTGTAAATCACGAAGTAAACAAAGCAGGTTTGGTAGATATTACAGGTGCAGCAGGAGACACTAATATTCAGGGAGAAGATCAACAAAAGTTAGATGTATATGCCAACGACAAATTTATACAAACCTTAACCAATCGTAATATTGTTTGTGGTATTGCTAGTGAAGAGGAAGACAATTTTATTCAGATTAACAGTCAAGATGATAATCATCAGAACAAATATGTTGTTTTAATTGACCCTTTAGATGGCTCTTCTAATATTGATGTGAATGTTTCTGTAGGAACTATTTTTTCTGTGTATCATAGAATTACTCCTGTAGGTACACCTGTACAATTAGAAGATTTTTTACAAAAAGGGAATCAGCAAGTTGCTGCGGGTTATGTTGTGTACGGAACCTCTACCATGTTGGTATATACAACAGGAAATGGTGTAAACGGATTTACATTAAATCCCGCTTTAGGTACTTTGTATTTATCGCATCCAAATATGCAATTTCCATTAAATGGAAATATCTATTCGGTGAATGAAGGAAATTATTTAGATTTTCCGTTAGGTGTAAAAAAATATATTAAATATTGTCAAGAGGAAGAAGGAGACAGACCGTATACGAGTCGATATATTGGCTCTTTAGTCTCTGATTTTCATAGAAATATGATTAAAGGCGGCATTTATATGTATCCTAAAAGTTCTAAAAATCCAAACGGAAAACTACGGTTATTATACGAATGCAATCCAATGGCGTTTTTGGCAGAACAAGCCAATGGAAAAGCAAGTGATGGCTTTACTAGAATTATGGACATAGAACCCACAGAATTACACCAGCGTGTTCCCTTTTTATGCGGAAGTAAGAATATGGTTGAAAAAGCAGAGGAATTTATGCAAACAGATTTGTAATTCTACCTATAAATCTTTCTTATAGCTATATAAAATATAACAAGAAATCCATTTTGTGAAAACTGTTTTTATAAGTAGCTTTGTAGGGCAAAAAAATTAATTTAATCTTATAAATAAATAAATTATGGCTTTTCAATTACCCGAATTAGGATATGCATATGATGCTTTAGAACCTCATATAGATGCAAAAACTATGGAAATTCATCATAGTAAACATCACAACGGATATACAACAAAATTAAATGGTGCAATTGCTGGAACAAATTTAGAAGGAAAATCTATAGAAGATATTCTTACTAATTTGGACATGGATAACAAAGCTGTTAGAAATAATGGCGGTGGTTTTTTTAACCACTCTTTATTTTGGTCGGTAATGAACCCTGAAGACAAAGGCACTTTGTCTGGCGATTTAAAAGATGCTATTGAAACTGCATTTGGTTCTGAAGAAGCTTTTAAAGATGCTTTTTCTAACGCTGCGGCTACACAATTTGGTTCTGGCTGGGCTTGGTTGTGTGTAGAAAAAGATGGAAAAGTTTCTGTATGTTCAACGCCTAACCAAGACAATCCTCTAATGCCAAATGGTTGTGGAGGAACGCCTATTTTAGGAATTGATGTTTGGGAACATGCTTACTATTTAAATTATCAAAACAGAAGACCCGATTACATCAACGCGTTTTTTAACGTGATTAATTGGAACGAAGTAGCAAAACGTTATGCTGCTGCAAAATAAGTACATTTCCTAATAAATTAGGAACTTACAAACACAAAAAGCGAGGGAAATCTCGCTTTTTTTTATGGTTTAATTTCTGAATTTCTATCATTTTATTCTTTTAATTCATACGCTTATGTTTTAATTTTTAACGCTTAGAGGATTCTCTTTCAAAGAGCGTATATCTTCTTCTAATTTTGATGTTCAACAGTGTATCATTAAAAAATAGAAAAAATGGAAGCAATAAAATCATCTGAAGAAGCGATTGTTTTTTTACTGAAAAAAGCAACAATTAGTGATTGGGGTTTGATAGAAGAATCTTTAAAAATTGCAAAAGAGAAAGCTCAAAAATCTTTGAACCAAGATTTATATGAATCTTTATATTGGCCTACAGATAGATATTCCTACATCAATTATCTGAATACCTTTATACGATGGATTCCGCAACAAAGCGGCGAAATTGCATGGAGGAATCCAAATACGTTACACAGTCAAGAAGTTTATGATAGATTATGCCATTACTACTATTTGGTAGACCAAGAAACTAGTGCAGGTGTTTTAGCACAAAACATTCCTTGGTTTAGTGATTTTTTAGTACGTTATGCCAATTATTGGGGTGAGTTTTTAAATACTCCAGCATCTTTTAACGATACTATTTTACATTCTTTTTTAAAGTTTTCTCCAAATTATAGAATTCAAGATTCTATGGTTAATGGAAAACCCAATACTCCTTGGAATTGTTTTAATGATTTTTTTGCTAGAGAGTTAAATCCAGGATTGCGCCCTATAGATTCTCCCAACGATAATAGGGTGGTTACCACGCCTGCAGATTGTACTTTTAGAAAGAAATATCAGATTGATGGAAATTCTAATATCCCCGAAATTGTTGTAAAACAGACACATAGATTTGGAAACATTCATCAATTATTAGAAGGAAGTAAATATGCAGATAGTTTTGCTAATGGAACTTTTGTACACTATTTTTTAGGCCCTTATTCTTACCATCGTTTTCACGTACCCGTTTCAGGAATTATTAAAGAAAGTTATGCTATAAAAGGACTTACCTTTTTAGAAGTAAATGTTGCTAAAAATGGACAGTTTAACGCTCCAGATAACGCAGAAAATGGATATCAGTTTTTACAAGCAAGAGGTGTTATTACCATTGATACCACAAACTCTCCGCATGGGGATATGGGAATTGTAGCAGTAATCCCTATTGGAATGTGTCAGGTTTCTTCTGTACACATGACGGCTGTTCCCGAAACAAATGCTGCAAAAGGAGACGAATTTGGATATTTTAAATTTGGAGGTTCAGACATTATTCTTTTGTTTCAAGAAGGAAAAAGTCCTGTAATTAATGAATGTAGCAATTATCGTCATTATGGCAATAGTATTAGTACTTGTCCTCCTATATATCCCATGTAATACCATTTATTCATTTAAAATTACTGGTACAATACTATTTATGGAGTCTAGCAACCATATAAAAAACGGGGCGTAATTCTGAAAAGCCATACGAGTAGGAGAAACTTAAAAAACAAACATATGAGCAATTCTAACAAATTAGGTGTAGCAAATGCAAACTCATCCATTAAACTGGGTAACGGTGCACAATTTTGGGCATATCTTTCGCCTCAAAATGATACTTCAAGAATGATTACTACTTGGAGAGTATCATTGAGCCAGGGTAATTGGTCTGATCAAATTACAAGTGAAAATCCAACCCAACAAATTCAAACACCCAATCTTTCGGGAATCTTTCAAGTAAAAGTTGAAGTATTAAGTGGGTCTACAGGAAATTGGCAAGAGATTCCGCCTGTATCTGGAAGCACTAATGAAATAGGATGTAATTCTAATTGTTCTTCTATGGTAGGTATTGTAGCAGATAGTACAACACCACCTCCAGGAAGTATTAATGCTAAGTTTTGGACAACTTGGGACGCCTTATGTTCGTCTTAATCAAAACAAATGGATTTTTTAATCTTAAAGATTAAATTGATTAAAGCTTCATTTTTTTTAAGAGTAATTATCTAAAAATGATATTATTTTTTGAAAATGAGGCTTTATAACGTTCGCTAAAAGGAATCTTTGCTTTAGATTCTAAAAGGATTAAATTATCTTCAAAATAAATTTCTTTAATTTTTTTAAGATTTATCAGAAAATTACGATGTACCTGAATAAAGTTAGGGTTAGAGAGTAAAGCAATAACTTTTGTTAAAGAAAGTTTAATTAAATAATTTCCTTCTGTACATGCCAAGTTACAATATTTTCCTGTTACTTCAATATAATCAATTGAAGCTACTTCTATTTTTGCTACATGCTTTCCCTTTTTTACAAACAAAAACAAAGGTCCCAATACCGCATTCTCTTTTTTAAAACTGATTGTATTGGATTGTTCATATTGTTTTTCAATAGCCAATTCTATAGAGAATAGAAGTTCTAGTTCATTGTAAGGCTTTAATAAATAGGTATATGGTTTTGTTAGTTTTGCTTTTTCAAAGACCACTTTACTTCGCATACTTGTTAGAAATAAAAAAGGAACTTCAAATCCCGATTCATAAATATAATTTGCAAAAGTAATTCCGTCAGGATTTCCATCAATCATAATGTCTAACAGAATTAAATCGTACATTACCTGTTGTACTTCTTTTTTCGCATTTTCTAAATTTCGGACATGCGTAACTTTATAATTATTATTTTCTAATGTATTGATGAGTAATTTGGCTTCTTCCATCTGATCCTCTAATAGCAATATCTGTAAAGTTTTCATGGTCTATACTATTTATTTTAAAAGCTTTTGTATACCTATTATTATTTAGTTATCTATTATTGGCAACAAAACAGTCATGGATGTTCCTTTGCCTATTTTACTATGAATAGACAATGTACCATTATTTTTTTGGATGATTTTTTTGCAAAGTAAAAGCCCCAGTCCTACACCTAAAGAACGATCTATTTTATCTATTGTAAGTGTTGTAACTTCTTGTATTTTTTGAAGTGTTTTTTCTGGAATCCCTATGCCTGTATCTTTTACAGTAACACTACATTGGTGTTTTGATATTACTTCTGAAGTTATTTTAATGTTTCCTTTTTCTGGTGTGTATTTTATGGCATTGTCTACAAGGTTTCGCAACATAATTTTAAAAGAATCTGCATCTACGCGAACTAAAATATCTTCAGCTAATTCAATTTGTAAATCAATTTGCTTTGCCTTCGCAAAACCTTTAAAATTAGCGGAAGTATTTATAATTAAAGAGCTTAACGGATATGTGTTGGGATGAAACAACAACTGATTACTTTGCTCTAAAGACCAATGCAATACATTGTTTAACAAATGGTGTGTGCTTTCTGTAACTTCCATAGCAATGGCTGTAGTTTTTTTGATACTTGCCAAATCTTCTTTTTCAATTGCTGTATTTATCTGTGCATATTGTTTTCTCAAAACATTTATAGGCGAACGTAAATCGTGAGAAACTACAGAAAATAAGTAATCTTTTGTACTATTTGCACTTTTTAATTGCGCTCTTTTTTTAGAGATAATGTTGTTTTTAACTCTTACATCTCTATAAAAATAGATTAAAACACCTATAAAAATAAGCAAACCTGTACCGCCCACTAACAAACTATTTTTTACAGTTTCTTGCCGTTTTATTTCAGCTTCTTGTATGGCAATTTCTTGCTGCTTTTGTGCCAAAGCTAATTTCTTATCTTGCTCTGCTAATTCCCAAACTTTATCTCTGTTCCAAATAGAATCTTTCCATTGCATATACTCTCTGTAATAACGCACACTTTTTTTAAAGTCTTTTCTATTTCTTTCTACAACAGCCATATTTTTAGCTGCATTTTGCTTGAGTTCTATATCCGAAAATACTTTTGCCAACTCATAAGCTTCTGTAAAAAGTGAAATGGCTTCATCGTCTAAATACTGACTATAATAGACGTTTGCCAAATCCATTTTAGTACTAATTAATGACAAAGTATCTTTTGTATTTATTAAACCTAGTTCTTTAGTAAAGTATTTTCTAGCGTTTGTATAATCTTTAATATGTATATAGGCAATCCCCAAGTTGTGATAAGCATTTTTTTTAAATGTATCATCTGTATGATTGTTATCTTTCTCCCATATAGAATAATATTTAATGGCTTTTTGGTAATTTTTAAGACTCAAATTGATTTGTGCAAGTTTTAAGGTTTTGAAATTTTGAAATTCAAAATCATCTGAAATCGCATAAATGTTTTGTAAGGCTTTTTGCAAAAGTTCTTTTTTAAAAGCACTTACTCCTTGTATGTAATGTAAAACATCTATTTCGCTTTGTAAAGAAGTTTGCAAAAGCGCTTTGCTACTATACACATAACAAGAATCATATTGTTTTTTTCTGTAAAAAGAATATGCTTTGCAAAAGGCTTTTTCTTTCTTAATACTACAAATTTCTTCAACTTGTCTATAAAAAGTTTGTAAATCACTTTTTATTTTTTGTTGAGAAAAACTAGTATTTGAAATTAATAGAAAGAAGAAAATTTGAAAAGATTTTGATTTATTGATCATCTTTTCGAACAGTAGTAACAGTACCTCTATCGGTTTCAGGATCTAAATTAACATCGTGTACAATAATAGCTTCTACAGACTGTGCGTATTTAGGTTGTAAGCTATAGTTAAATTGTATATGGTACAAATCATATGCTGAGTATTTTTTTTCTGGACAGTTATAATCAATATTAAAATCTCTACATAACAACATTCCATTTTCTTTAGACACTGAAGTTCCTATAGTATTTACACCACTATAATTTAGAAGTAGCGTGTTAGCATCATTCAAAAACAAACCACTCTTGGTATTTTCTTCATTGATTTTATTCAGTTTTTGTGGTATATGTGATAGAATATTTACGGTATATTCTCCTTGTTTACTACTCGCATAAATATTGACAAGCGGTTCTTTAGAAATATATTCAGAAGCAATAGGTTCCGCAGTTATTTTTTTACAGAATTGTAATTCAATCGAAAGACCTGCAATGGTTGTTTTTGTTTTCATGAGGGATATACGTTTTTATAGTTAAACCATAAATTTACATGAAAATTTTATAAAATTCAGATAAAAATTTAAAAAAGCATAAAAAAAATGTTTTTGTAATGCATTTTAGTGCTTCAAAAAAGATGAAATAATTTTACTAATGAAGAAACGTCTAATCCAATAGTTTCATACAATTTTTCAACGTTCCCATGCGGAATAAATTCATCAGGAATCCCTACTATTCCAATATCGTTTTTATAATTATTCTTTGAAGAAAATTCTAAAATAGCACTTCCAAAGCCTCCTTTTATAGTACCTTCTTCTACGGTAATAATTTTTGGATACTTTTTAAAAACACGGTGCAATAAGTCTTCATCTAAAGGTTTTAAAAAGGGCAAATCGTAATGTCCAATTTCATTTTTATTTTTTGTCAAAGCAATTGCTTTTGTTACATTTTTAGCAATAGTTCCTATAGATAAAATAGCAGTTGTACTTCCCTCTTTCAAACAAATTCCTTTTCCTATTGCTATTTCTTTAAAAGGTTGTTCCCAATTTATAACAACACCGCTTCCTCTAGGATAACGAATGGCAATGGGGCTTTCTAAACCCAATTGTGCGGTATATAATATATTTCTAAGAGCTATTTCGTTTCTTGGTGCAAAAACAATTAGATTAGGGATGCAATTCAAATATGCCAAATCAAAAGCACCATGATGCGTTGCACCGTCTTCGCCTACCAAACCCGCTCTATCTAAACAAAAAATAACAGATAATTTCTGCAAAGCTACATCATGAATGATTTGATCGTAACCTCGTTGTAAAAAGGTAGAATAGATATTACAGAATGGAATCAAACCCTGAGTTGCCATACCAGCCGCAAGGGTAACAGCATGTTGTTCTGCAATGCCTACATCAAAGGTTCTTTGAGGAAAAACATCCATCAACAACTGCAAAGAACTTCCCGTAAGCATCGCAGGGGTAATCCCTACTATTTTGTCATTTTTCGCAGCTAATTCTACTAAGGTTTTTCCAAATACTTCTTGATATTTTGGGGGCTGTAAATTGTCTTTTTTAGGAAGTAAATCACCTGTTTTGGCATTGAATTTTCCCGGTGCGTGATAGGTTACTTGGTTTTCTTCTGCTTGTTGTAAACCTTTTCCTTTGGTGGTTATGATGTGTAAAAATTTTGGTCCTTTTACCTCCTTTAAACGTTTTAACGCTGCTATGATTTTAGGCAAATCGTGCCCGTCAATAGGGCCTGAATAGTCAAAATTTAAGGCTTTAATAATATTGTTTTGTGCTGCTAACTTTTTATCGCTTTTTATTTTTGTTAAATACGCTTTGAATGCTCCTACAGAAGGATCAATACCAATGGCATTATCGTTTAAAATAATCAACAAATTCGCATTGGTAACTCCTGCGTGATTAAGGGCTTCAAAGGCCATTCCACTTGCTATTGAAGCATCGCCAATGACAGCAATATGGTGTTTTTGATTATCACCTTTTAATTGCGAAGCAATTGCCATTCCTAAAGCTGCAGAAATAGACGTAGAAGAATGCCCTGTGCCAAATGTATCGTAGATGCTCTCACTTCGAGACGGAAACCCTGAGAGTCCACCAAACTGCCTATTGGTCTCAAAAACAGACTTTCGTTCCGTTAAAATTTTATGCCCATACGCCTGATGTCCCACATCCCAAACCAACAAATCATTGGGTGTATCAAAAAGATAATGCAACGCAATGGTGAGTTCTACAACGCCTAAACTCGCGCCTAAGTGCCCCTCTTTAGTGGCTACAATAGTAATAATAAACCTACGCAACTCTTTTGCCAATGCGGGTAACTGTGCTACGGTTAATTTTCGCAGGTCTTTAGGGCTAAAAATTTTATCTAACAGCGGTGTTGACATGCTACAAAAATACGAGAATTGCCTTTCTTTTTGTAAAAACTACCCACAAGTATTTTTAAGAAATGTCATTCACGTTATTTATCGTGCATTTCACGACATTTTTTTGTATAAGGGTTTGATTTGTAGATAGTTTTGGGGGGTAAAATTCATATAAACAATTTAATAATCATGAAAAATACATTTCTAATTTTAATTATATCTCTCATTATATCTTTTAATTCAAATGCTCAAACAGTAAAAAAAATAAAAGTAATTTTAGTAAAAAAAGATAGTATCGTCTCAAAAATTATCGCCAATAAAAAATTATCAGATAAAGACTCCGAATTCTATACTATACTGCAAGATGATAAAAATTATGTAAAACTTAGACAAAACATATTTCATCATAGTGCAGTGGCTAATCATCATATTACTATTCAGCTTTTGAACACTGCTAATAATGAAATGACTCTTGCCGAGGCAAACCTTTCTTCAATAAAAATAAATGATATCCTTTTTTCAGATTATGACCGAACAAAAAAATATGTACTGATTAAACTAAAAGAAGAATTAGGAAATAAACCTAAAAATGGCAAACTTATTAGTATAAAGATAGAAACAGATGACGGAATACGAGTAATTAGATGGTTTAGATACATTAATGGATGGCAACCCTATAACTTTCTCGATAATGGATTGGGAATATGGTTTCCAACAAATATGTATTCAACCAGTTTCGAGAGAAGTGAAAACGGCGTGAAATTTACGACAATGCCCATAGGATTTGCAATAGGAGGAAAATATAATATAAGTCAAAATTTTTACTTAGGGTTTTCAGCTGCATTAAGTTATACTTTAGCAAAGGGTGAAGAATATATTTCTGAATCTTCTGATGAAAAAAAATCATTTTTATTAAATGATATTTCTATTGGGCCCTTAGTTGATTTTGGCGGCTACTTCTATCTTGGCTATATGAAGCCTATTAATTTTACGAATCAATCTACTGCTTTAAAACCACAATTTGTGATTGGAATAGGAATTGAAATACCAAGGATTTTGATGGGGACAGCAGATAAAAAGTAAAGTAAGAATTTATTAGAATAACATTTTCTAATTATAATATATTGATAACAAAATAGATTAAAACAACATGAAAAATCCTTTTACAAAACATTTTAAACTGCAATCAAAATCAATCGATTTTTTTGATATTCCTATGGATAATGATATAGAAGTATTTATTTGTCCATTCTTAATAGAAAGTACAAAGTTAGAAATTCATTTTTCTAGAAAAGTCTATAATAGGTTAGTTAACTTTTTCACAGAATTAAATAAAAACTATATCAAACCAAATAATAGAAGTCAAGGATTATTATTTCTAAATCATCTTCATGAACCAAACGAAATACACTTTGGTTATTCAAGCTCAAACAGAGGTAGTGCTATAGCTAAAAAAAAAGCTAATATCATTTTCGATTCTTTAAGAAACAATAGATTTGCTAAACAAGGTCTTCATACTACAAATCAAGCTCATAATGTTCTTTTACTTGTTAAAGGTATAGGTCAAGATATTATGTCTGATATTATATTAAATGTTTGTAGAGATATTTTTGCTGAATTTACAGCTAAAATAACCGCTAAACATAAAATTAAAAATGTAAAACCGTTCCATTGCGAGTTTTATGATGATAACTTAAAAAAATGGGCAAAATCTAGTTATATCCTACCAAAACACAATAACAAAAAAGTAATTTTAGTCCCAAAAAAAATTGTAAGTGGAAAAAGAGCTTATTCAACAAGATATAATTGGTTTGTATCAAAAAACCATATTACTATTGAGATAATGAATAAAAAAAGGGTTTCAAAAAGTGATGAAAAACTATTTCAAAAATTAAAAAATGGAACTAAAAAATTAATAATTAAAAAAGTTTATCAAGCATATAAAAAGCCTAAAGAAGATTTAATTGATTTTGTAATTAACTATCCTAATTCATTAGATGAATTTATCCAGTATGTGAAAGAACATTATCCTGAAATTGACTTATCTAAATTAACTAAAAAATAAAATATTGCTTATACTAAAATTTTAAACAACAATAATTTTTATACATTAACTTTAAATTTTTTATTTTATGGAAACAACAACCTTTGCAATTTTATTAATAGGAATTGGCTTAATTGGTATTGCCGTCGCTATTTATTTTAAACAAACACCTCAGTTACAAGTAAACTGCTGTAACGCTCAACAAGAACAAGAGCCGTATTGTACTCACAAACCTTCAGATTACCCTATAAATAGAGAAGAGGTTCATGAACAAGTATATTTACCTTTTAATTTAAGTAATACTTGTACCTATCAAACTTTTCATATTAACGTGGGTAGTGAATCAGATAATCAAATAAATAAAAACTATATTGTGTTAGCTAAGACTATAGAAAAAGAAAGACAAGCAGCAAAAGCATTGGACTTTCTAGTATATAATTCTGCAGGGTCAACACACAGAATAGTGGATATTAAAGAGCCTAAACGCAAAGAAAACACAATTCATATTCCAATTACGATTGATAATAAGGGGAAGAGTACTATAGAAAAATATGATAAAACAGTCAGAATCAGCAATCCTGACAACTATATTTACCCGGGCGATATAATAGCTGATTATGGAATTGGAGAATCACATAAATTTACAGATGATGATAAAAATGTAGGGGGACATATTTGTAATATAAAAGCAATCTAATTTTATGAAACTTAATTACTTCTTTTTAGTCATTTTTTTAGGGATGTACTCTGTAAGCAATGCACAGAATCAAAAAGAAGTAATTAATCTATTATTAAAAAAAAATGGAAATTATTCTTTCAATGAAACCGATACTTTAATAAATAAAATTGAAAATGACACTTTAAAACGACTCTTTATCGAAGAACAAATCTATTATGTAGAAGGTAAAAAAGTAATCCCCAATAATATGAGTTTGTCTCTAAAGAATAGTTCTTTAAAAAATGCTTTAATCTATTTTTTTGAAGCCAAAAAACAAATAAGACAACAAACAAAATCTAAAATTGCTTATACCTATTTTAATAAGGCATTGGCAATCGCTGAAAGACTAAATGATTTAATTCTCAAAAAAGAAATACTCTTCGAACTAATGCAGTATTTAGAAAAATTTTCTAGAAATGAAATTGGGACGTATATTTTAAGAAAAAACTACCTTAAAGAGTACCATTCATCAGTTAGAGACTCTTTAGATTATTATCGTAAATATTTGATAACATTAGGAATAGAAATGCAACAAATGGAGAGTGATAGTGCATTTTATGAAAATAAAAATATAGAAAACATTCTTGAAAATATAAAAAGATATGCGGGTAAAAATTTATACTTTAAAGGGAATTATCACAGGTGGAAAGGAATTTATTTAGAAGTTTTTAAACAGGATTACTCGAGTTCTTATGAATCTTTTTTAAGAGCAAAAAACTATTATAACAAACTTCCCTATTACTACGCTCAGAAAGAAATTCCAGCATTGGATAATAGTATAGGTATACTATTATTTCGTCAAAAAAAATACAGGAAAGCTTTAAAAATATTTGAGCCTCTTTTAGAGGAAACAACTATTAAGAAGAAAGCTATGAATTTAATGTATGTAAATGAATGGATATACAAATGCTATGAGGGTCTAAAAAATTATGAAAAAGCTTATTTTTATTTTTCTCAATATAAAAGTATCTATGACAATCTAAATAAAGAAAAGCATATTAGATCTATTCTGGAGATAGAAAAAGATAATAATTTACAGAAAAAAGAAAAAGAATTAGAAAAACTGAAGAAAGAGAATCACTTTTTAGGAGTAAGTCTTTACACACTTATTCCTATATTATTTGGAATTATTTTAATATTAATTTTAATTTACAGACTCTACAAACGCTACCAAAAGAAAAGTACGGTGTTAGAAGAAGAGCAATCCGAAACAATACAAAAACTAGACGAGTTAAAACAGATTGTGATTAAAAACCATATTGTTTTAAAAGACAAAACCAAAGTCTATATTACTGATTTAATGTATATACAATCTGATGACCATTATTTAAAAGTATTTACGCAAGATGGTAAAAACCGTTTTGTACGTGGTAAATTAAGTCAGCTTAAAGAAGAGTTACCCCCTAACTTTATTCAATGTCATCGTTCATATATTGTAAATCGTAATTTTATCAAACAGATTCATTCTAAAACTATTGTACTCATTAACAAAGAAGAAATTCCACTTTCTAGAACTTATAAAAACACGCTTTAGTACGGCTTGAAAATTTTCTAAAGTATTTAAGTTTCAATGAATTGATAGTTATGTAAACTTTTAACTTTGTACTTTTCAACTTTCAAACTTTTAATGGACATGATAACTCCTTTTGACGATGTGTATTTTATGAAAAAAGCTTTGTTAGAAGCTCAAACGGCTTTTGAAAAAGGAGAAGTCCCTGTAGGCGCTTTGATCGTCTTTAAAAATCAAATTATTGCCAGAGCATACAATCTAACAGAAACCTTAACAGATGTTACGGCACATGCAGAAATGCAAGTTTTTACGGCTGCTGCCGATTTCTTAGGCGGAAAGTATTTGAAAGAGTGTACTTTGTATGTTACTTTAGAGCCTTGCCAAATGTGTGCAGGTGCAAGTTATTGGACACAAATTGGTAAAATTGTATATGGTGCTTCGGATGCAAATAGAGGGTTTCGAAATCTAAAAACAACACTACATCCAAAAACAAAAATAATAAGTGGCGTTTTACAGGAAGACTGTAGTAGGTTATTACAACGCTTTTTTAAAGAAAAACGAGGCTAATATAATACTGTTATAAATATAGTATACAAACAGAAAAAACTTGTTTCTAAAATTTTATGTAGGTTTACAAAACTTTTCAACTGATGAATGTTTTTGATATTGTAATTTTAGCTTTATTGCTTTTTGGGCTTGTAAAGGGGTTTATAAAAGGTTTTTTTGTAGAAATTGCTGCTGTACTAGCATTGGCATTAGGCGTTTTTGGTGCTATTCATTTTTCATATTTTGTAGGAGATTTTTTAAAGAATTATGTTTCTTGGGATGAAAAATACATTGCGTTAGCTGCTTTTGCAGGAACGTTTATTTTAATTGTAATTGCCATTTCTTTTTTAGGGAAAATGTTAACCAAATTAGCTTCCTTTGCTGCTCTAGGTATTGTAAACAGAGTTTTGGGCGCTATATTTGGCGCTTTAAAAATTAGCATTATTCTAAGTGTTGTCTTTGTTTTTTTTGGAAGAATTAACAATACAATTCCGTTTGTAAAAAAACAAGTACTAGAAAATTCCGTTTTGTATGCTCCTGTAAAAAGTATAATTCCTACTATTTTTCCTTTTATCAAAGGAAAAATAGAAGAAAAAGAAATGGATCTTTTATAATAAGTTTAATCGCTCCATTAATTCTGCTCTATTCGAACGACTAATAGGTACTACATCTTTTTTAATTAAGATACTATTGTCTTCAATATCAATAATTTTTTTCACATTAATAATGTAAGAGCGATGCACTTTTAAAAATAAAGAATTGGGTAATTTTTGTTCTATTTTTTTAAGTGTAGAGTGTACAATGTAGTTTTTATCTTCTGTTTTTACATTGATGTAATCTCCTTTAGCTTCTATTAAATAAATACTAGCCATTTCTAGCTTTATCAAACGTCTATCTATATTTATATACAACTCTTTGTCTGAGCTTTCATCTAAATTGGTAGAAGTCTCTTTTGTTACATCCAAACGAAAGTTTTTCGCTTTTTCAATTGCTTTTTCAAAACGAGGTAATAAAATAGGCTTTACCAAATAGTCTACAATACAATCATATTCAAAGGCTTCAATAGCAAATTGAGGATCGGAAGTAGTTAAAATAATTTTAGGAGGGTTTTTAAGTGTTTTTATAAAATCAAACCCCGTAAAATCGGGCATGTGTATGTCTAAAAAAACAAGATCTACGTCGTTTTCATTTAGATATTTTATTGCTTGAATGGCATTTGGAAATTCTTCAACAACATCTATAGCCTCTATTTGAGAACAAAGTTGTTTTATAATCGTTCTTGCTGTAGTTTCATCATCAATAACAATACAATTCATAAAATTTTTATTTAAATAGTTTTTAAATAATCTGTTATAACCAACAAAATATTCTCGAAATCTTCTTGTCCACTTAAAGAATTATCTTTCAAGTTATGTTCAAAATTACTGGCTTTTTCATACCCTTTTTCAAGCCCTAAAATACTGATTTTATGTTTTAACTTGTGAACACTTTCGGCTGTTTTTTTTAGGTCTTTTTTATTAAAATTATCAAAATAAGTGGATTTCTCTACTGGAAATTCTGTTTTAATAACATTGATAAGTGTTTGCTCAAAATCTTTTTCGCCCCCAGAAAGCTGTTGTATATAAGATAAATTAGGTTGCTCCATAATAGTTTTAAGGGAAACGAGATTTTATTTTTACTTATTTTAATTAAGAAATCTTGTAAATAAAATGACAATACTTTTGTAAAACTACAAAATATTTTTAGAACTTATTAGAATAAAGTTAATGTAAGCAAACGAAAGGCAAAAACCTGTAAACAGGTTGTTTTAAACCATTTATCGTATTTTAAAGTATTCTCTTTATATCTATAACTATAACTTTTAAGAGGCTTAATAAATTCATTTTTAAGAAAAAGTATTTCTAAGAAAAATTGTTCTATTTTTACTAAAGTCTAATAATAAACTTACTAGATTTAAATACTTTTGGTAGCAGCATTTTTTGAGAATCAAATGAAGTAAAAATGACAGAACAAACATTAAGTAAATTAATTCCAACAATAGTATTACTGATTCTAGGAATTATTGAAGCTATTGGCGGATTGTATTTTAACGACAAGCGTACTAAAAATGATTTTGCCATTGAGTGCTTAAGCTTGATAACGTTGCCAACTTTAATTCAACCGGCAATTTTACTAACTGTTTTTTTTATCATAGGAATTGGATTTCCAGAATTAGAAAATTACTTTTTAAATACATCTATTTGGTGGCATATAGTCGCTTTTTTAGTACTAGATGATATGTCTCAATATTGGTGGCATCGTTTTTCTCATGTAAATGCTACGATGTGGAAATTACATAGACCACATCATGTAGTAGAGGAAATGGGGGTAATGGTAACCTATAGAAATGCAACGTTATACTATGCCTTAATGCCTGGAATATGGTTTTCTGGAGTACTTATTTATCTAGGAATGGGCACAGCATATCTTATCTACTTACCCATAAAATTAGTATTTATCTTATTGGCACATAGTGAAACACGTTGGGATCGATTTTTATTCAAATACAAACTATTACATCCAATAGCTTGGGTTCTAGAACGTACTATAACATTGCCCAGCACACATTATGCACATCACGGATTAACCGCAGAGGATGGTGTGTCGCATCCCAATGGGAATTTTGGAAACTTATTGTTTTTTTGGGATGTATTATTTGGTACTGCAAAAATTACCCGAAAATACCCAACCCGATTTGGTGCTTGGAATCAAATGAAAGAACCTTGGTATGTACAATTGTTATTTCCTTTAGTGAAATCAAAAGATCCAAGAAGTGAATTGTATTCTATTAAAACCGATAACGATTATGATCCATCCAAAGATTATAAGGAATTTACAAGCTAATTTGTGAAAAGAATTTTAAGATATATCAATAGATTACTTATTATCACTATTTTTATAGTAACAATCCCTTCAATAGCACAACAAAAGAAGGATACCACTGTGAAAAAATCATTTTTTAAAAAGATATGGGGAGCACCTTTAAAAAGCGGAATTACTTTTATGCCCGTAGGAACACATACCATAGAACCTGATGTTTTTGATGTATGGTATGCATCTTACAATTATAGAAATTTAGAACTTTCTGTTTTTAAAAACTCTTTTAGCGATTGGACTTTAGGGCTTCTTTATAAAAGGGGGTATTATTTTTCAGACAAATTTCATATCGCTTATGGAGGCGGTATTGTGTATGGCTATAAAGGAAAATTACAAACCGTTGATTATATTCCTTTTAGAGATTCTTTTTTGTTTACAGGTGCGATTAGCCCTATTGTTGGGTTAGACATTGATTATAAAATCTCTAAAAAAGTAAGTATTCGTAGTAGTATTTCTCCTTTAATTATTATTTATGGATTTAGATACTATTTATAAACCAATTATAAAACCTTAAAACAATGAAATATCTTTTCTTATTTGTAAGTACTTTTCTAATAACGCAATGCAAGACGGTACAGTTTGATACACATCCGCCTTTTAAAATTACAAAAGCTATTTATAAAAATTGGAGTGGCGGACAACCAGGTGTTAGCGGTACTAATGTTTTTATAAATTATACATCAGAAAACACAATAGTTTTCGACTCTATTTATTTTAAAAATAAGGTTACAAAAATAGCATTTATTAAATCGGAAAATAGCAAACAAATTGCAGGGTATTTTAACACTTCTACTAGAAAAAATGCAGATATTATTCTTCATCAAAATGCTACAAAAGAACTGAAAAACAAAATTCCTAAAACTAAAAAAATTCCTTTTGAATTAAAACAAACAGAAGCTGTGATAAGTTATAAGGAGAAAGGTAAAACCAACTATTTTAAGGTAACACTAGAGAAAGAAAAATCTGATTTTTATCAGTAAAACAAAAACCCTTCTTTTTTAACTGCTAGAAATACACAATTTTATTTTTGGCATGCATTTTGAAAATTGATGAAACGTTCATTTTAAAACAAGGTGTATGAAATCTATAAAATTACTTTTTGCTATTTTTTGTGTGGGATTTTTTTTCCAGTCTTGCCAAACTCGATTTGAAGATGAGGTTTCTTTAGAGGAATTGGTGTCTGCATATGATTTATGGTATGTAGATTATCACAGTACCTCTGGAAGCGGTGACGTTCCTTTTGTATCGAGAGCTTTTACGTTGTCTTTTAGAAACGGAATTTTATATGCAAATAATAATATTGTTGATATTGGAAGAACAGGGAATGGTTTGGGAATTTCCGTGGGAGATTATAATACCTATAATGGCTATTTAGAGGTATTTCACGATATCGATGGCAATAATGATTTTGAAGTTTCTCAAATAGCTGCCAATGAGATTAGAATTTACAATCCTAGAGAAAATGTAAGCTATTACTTAATAGGGTATCAAAGAAACGATTTTAATTACGATCAATTATTTTACGACAACATAGAGTACTTTTTACAAGAATATATTGCTTGGGAAAAAGTAAATGTAATAGGCGGAGTTGCTAATGCATTTGACTATGAAAACTATTTGCAATTTACCCCTGAAAATAATACGACATTTTACGCTTCACACGATGCAATAGGTACAAGTACAAACACTCTTTTATGGGATTTTTCAGGAAACTATGAAGTATATGATGTACAGGGATATGCCGATTTAAAAATTTTAACACTTAATTATGATAGTGGAGATACCGAAGAATTTGAATTGAGCGTTATAAATGACGAGAAGATTCGTCTTTATCATGTAGACTCTGCAACAACATACGATTTTTTAGGCAGAGGATTTGTACAATATCTAAAAGGTAAAAAAATAGTAAAATCTACTGTAAGAAATAGCAATAGAAAACGTACTAAAATAAAGAGAGAAAAAAGGATTCGAAAAATTTTAAAATAAAGTTTGGTTAGTTGATTTTTTGGTTGGCTCTCAAGAGCCAATTAAAAGGAAAACCGTTCTAAGATTACTTAGAACGGTTTTTTCCTTTATGGGATTAACTTATTTTTAAATGCTTATTTAAAAAAGGTTCTGTAGATGTCATTCCCGTTCGCAAAAAACAATAAGGCTAACAATAAAATAAAACCTGCAACTTGTGCATATTCTAAAAACTTATCACTAGGTTTTTTACCTGTTATCATTTCCCAAAGAGTAAAAACTACATGTCCACCATCTAAAGCAGGAATGGGTAATAAATTCATAAAACCTAACATAATTGATAGAAAAGCAGTAATATTCCAAAAAGATTCCGCACTCCATTCAGAAGGAAAAATACTTCCTATAGAAATAAAACCGCCCAAACCTTTATAGGCTCCTGTACTTGGATTAAAAATCTTTTTCATTTGTTTCATATAATTTGTTAGCGTAGTATATGATTTATGAAAACCTGCCGGAATAGCTTCGGAAAATGAATAGCTAATGTCTGCCAACTCATAATACCCTAATTTTTCTAAATCAGATAAAGGAAGTTGTGCTAGTTCAACACCTAATTTTCCATTTTCATTTACAACAACTTCAACTTCTTTTGTTTCGTTTCCTCTTTTTACAATAAGTTTAGTTTGCTGTCCTTTTAAGGTGTTCAATACATTTTTTCCTTCATCAAAATAGGTTATTGAATTTCCGCCAATAGCAATTACAATATCTTTAGGCTTAAGATTTGAATCTGTATTAGGGGAACCTTTAGAAACTTCTGCAATGATAAAGGGATATCTGGGCAATAAAAAATTTCCAGCTTCTTTACCTCTTTCTACTAATTTTGAAATAAAATCAACAGGGATTTCCTTTTGAATAATTTGCCCATTCCTTTCTATTGAGTATTCAGTTCCATTGATAAATTCTAGAGGCAAACTGCTAAATTTCTCAACAGCTTGTCCGTCAATAGTCAATACTTTATCACCTGTTTGTAAACCTAAATCTATTGCTAAAGAATCTTGCACCCAAATACCATCTTTTACATTTTCATTCGGTAAAAATTGCTCTCCATACGCATACATGAGTAGGATGTAAATAAAAATACCCAAAACAAAGTTTACAAAAACACCACCTAACATAATAATTAAACGTTGCCAAGCGGGTTTAGAACGGAATTCCCATGGTTTTGGTTCCTCTTTTAGTTGTTCGGTATCCATACTTTCATCAATCATTCCGGCTATTTTTACATAGCCCCCTAAAGGAATCCAGCCAATTCCGTATACTGTTTCACCTATTCTTTTCTTGAAAAGTGAAAATTTATAATCGAAAAACAAGTAAAATTTTTCCACTTTTGTTTTAAAAAGTTTTGCAGGGATAAAGTGCCCTAACTCATGTAAAACAATTAGTAAAGAAAGGCTTAGTATAAATTGTGATGCTTTTATTGCGATTTCCATTCGGATGAATTCTAAAAATTTAAAACGCACAAATGTACGGTTTTCATAAGAGTTCTAAAAGGAATAGTAGTTTTGGTTTTTATTTTAACAAACTTTTTAGAAGTTTATTTTTAAACCCTTTTTAAACCCAGTTTTTAAGTCGTAATTTCGCAAAAGATTCAGCATATATGTCACTTCATTTTTTTAAAAAGTCAAAATCCATATTGCTATTTTTTATTGTTTTCTCGGCAATTGTCATTCCCATTTTCTATCAATTACTAAAAGTAGATACCCGTTTAAAAATTTACAATCCTATAGATTTTAATCCACGTTTGGTAGATTTCTCTTTAAAACATGTGAAGAAAAACCATACCATTGCCAATTTTAGTCTAACAAATCAGAACGGCAAAACAATTACAGAAAAAGAGTATGAAGGAAAAATTTATGTAGCCGATTTCTTTTTTACTCGTTGTCAGAACATTTGTGTTACCATGGCATACAATATGAGTGAACTGCAAGAGGTTTACAAAAATGATGATGAGATTCTCTTTTTATCTCATTCTGTAACACCTGTCATAGATAGTGTTTCGGTGTTAAAAAAGTATGCTATAGATAAAGGTGCTATTGATGATAAATGGCATATTACTACAGGAAATAAGAAACATATTTACGAATTGGCAAGAAAGAGTTACTTTGCTGTTTTGGATGAAGGTAATGGCGATGAAAACGATTTTATACATACCGAAAACTTCATTTTAATTGACAAGAAAAAAAGAATTAGAGGCGTGTATGATGGCACTTCTAAAGAAGCTATGCAGGAAATTATAAAAGATATTGCTTTGCTAAAAGAAGAGAATAAAGGTTCTAGCGATTAGAAATTAGCCATTTGAAATTACCATAATAAAACACCTTTTTTTTAATACAAAAAATGTCATTCCTGCGAAGACAAGAATCCATAAAAAAATAAGTTTAGATTCCTGCCTTCGCAGGAATGACAAAACTAACAAAATAAGTAGTTTAACATTATTTTCGTGTACCAAATTTAGGTTTATACTTTTTATGAAAGTAAAAACGTTAAACTTAGTCGCCTAATAATTAACCGCTAAAGACTAACAACTAATTTTCGCTCTTTGGAAACGCCTCTTTGCTAAAAATAAACAATAAGAATACACCCACGCTTATAAAAGCATCTGCAGGATTAAAGATGTATTGAAAAAAGGTAAAAGGTTCTCCGCCTACAAACGGAATCCAATTGGGTAATAAGGCATTTTCTATAAAAGGAAAATAAAACATATCTACCACTTTTCCGTGAAAGAACTCACCATAAGGTTGTTCTGCAAATAAAGTAGCAATATTATTGTACGAAGAATCAAAAATAACTCCATAAAAAACAGAATCAATAATATTACCTACAGCACCCGAAAAAATCAATGCAATGGCAGTAATCACCCATTTTGAGGCGTTTCTTTTAAGGGTTTGTTGTAGCCAATATACAATTCCAGAAATAGCAACTAAGCGAAATATCGTTAAAAATAGTTTCCCTATTTTTCCACCAAACTCAAAACCCATTGCCATACCATTGTTTTCGGTGAAATGAATACGAAACCAATCGAAAACAACCACTTCTTCACGCAAAGAAAAATGGGTTTTTACATAGATTTTAATTACCTGATCTACAATTAGTGCAGTAAGGATAATAAAAAGAGACAGTTGTTTTTTCGACATCATTTTTTTGAGTTTCTGAAAACAAAAATAGAAATATTATTTAGTGATTAAGAAAATATTTCCCTTAATGGTTTCTACTTTAAATTTTTGGAAATTTTTAGAAATTTTTTTCTGGTAATTTTTTTCCCTTTCAATACTATCTACTAAAATATTTCCCAAATTAGAAATAAGATGAATATTTTTATTTTGTAGCCTAGCAAAGACATTTCCCGAGTATAATTTTGCGGAAAAACCACCTTTTACTTGATGTAATTTTAAATTTCCTTTTTCTATAAAAACAGCCAAATTTCCTATGTAGCTTTTAGATTCAATATCAATATGACTTCCAAATATTTTTACAGATTTATTTTTTGGAATTTTTACAAGCGCATACGCACGTTGCAATCTTTTGGTAATAAACTTTCTAAAAATAGGCTTTTCATTTCCAATGAAATGGGTTTGAAAATCAATTTTGAGAACCTCCCCTTTTTCTGAAAATTGAATACGATGTTTTTCGGTATTTTCATCAAATAAAAAAACCTCCGTAAAACGAGAGGTTGTGTTTTCTAGGATGATATGGTCTAAGCCTTGTGTAGTAATTTCAATCTCTTTTGCAGTACTTTCAATTTTTTGAATGGACTTTTCTTGAGAAAAAACCACCAAAGAAGTTAAACAGTATAAAGCACCAAGAATTTTTTTTATACAATACACATTCTTAATACTTAATACTCCATACCTCATACTCATTTATTGCTTCCTCTTTGCCTCAATACTTAATGTAGCGTGTGGTACTAAACGTAAACGTTCTTTCTGAATTAATTTGCCCGTAACTCTACACACACCATAAGTGCCATTTTCAATTCTTTTTAACGCATTGTTTAAATCGCGAATAAATTTTTCTTGACGAATTGCTAATTGCACATTGGCTTCTTTACTCATTACTTCAGAACCTTCGTCAAAAGATTTGAATGAGGGTGAAGTATCATCAGTACCATTGTTTGCATCATTTTTATAAGAGCTTCTAAGCAATTCTAAGTCTTGCTCTGCACGTGCTATTTTTTTATGGATGATTTCTTTAAATTCTTGTAAATCTTCCTCAGCATATTTTGCTTTAATTTCTGGCATTTTCCTAGTTTTTTGTAATTAATAATTTACTCTTTATGTTGTCAAACTCTATATCTGTTCCCGTGTCTAGTGCATCCACAAAAACCAATTCGTTGGTTAATGTTTCGCTCATAATATAGGGTTTGTTTGTTAAAATACTTTCTTGTAGGTTTTCAAAATTTAAAACGGTTAATTTTATTTTATCAGTAACTTCTAAACCATTGTCTTTACGAGCATTCTGGATTCTGTTAACCAACTCTCTTGCAATTCCTTCTTTTCGTAAATCATCGGTAATGGTAACGTCTAAGGCAACAGTTAAATTGCCTTCATTGGCTACCAACCAACCTTCAATATCTTTCGAAGAAATTTCTACATCTGCTAGCTCTAATTGTATTTGTTGGTCTTCTACAGCAATTAAAATTTCTCCTGTAGATTGCATCTGCTGAATATCTTCTTGTGTAAACTCCTGAACGGCTTTGGCAACAGAACGCATTTGTTTTCCAAATTTAGGCCCTAAAGTTTTAAAATTAGGCTTAATTTGCTTAATTAAAATATCGGAAGCATCTTCTAACAATTCTACTTCTTTGATATTTACTTCGTGTTTTATCAAATTAGAAACAGCTTCTATCTCTGCTTTTTGTTGTGCACTCTCAACAGGAATCATAATTTTTTGCAGGGGCTGACGCACTTTAATTTTTTCTTTCGCTCTAAGCGATAATACTAACGAAGAAATGGTTTGTGCATTTTCCATTTTACGTTCCAAACTCTCGTCAACAAAGGTAATATCAAATTTTGGAAATTCTGCAAGGTGAATGCTTTCTGCACTTTCCTTTTGGGTAACGGCATTCAAGTCCTGATACAATTTATCCATAAAGAAAGGTGCAATAGGTGCTCCTAACTTTGCAATTGTTACCATACAAGTATATAAAGTTTGGTAAGCAGATATTTTATTGGTTTGATAATCGCCTTTCCAAAAACGTCGTCTACTTAAACGAACATACCAATTGCTTAGATATTCTTGTGTAAATTCTGAGATAGCTCTTGCAGCTTTTGTAGGTTCGTAATCTGCATAAAAGGCATCTACCTTTTTTATAAGTGTATGCAATTCCGACAAAATCCAACGATCTAATTCGGGTCTTTCCGTTAATGGAATATCCTCTTCTTTGTATTGAAAACCATCGATATTGGTGTATAAAGAAAAGAAAGAATAGGTATTATATAAGGTTCCAAAAAACTTACGTTTTACCTCTTCAATGCCCTCTAAATCGAATTTTAAATTATCCCAAGGATTGGCATTGGCAATCATATACCAGCGAGTGGCATCTGCTCCGTAAGTTGCTAAAGTTTCAAAAGGATCTGTTGCATTTCCTAAACGTTTCGACATTTTTTGTCCGTTTTTGTCTAACACCAATCCGTTAGAAACTACGTTTTTATAGGCAACAGTATCAAAAACCATCGTACTAATAGCATGCAACGTATAAAACCAACCTCTTGTTTGGTCTACACCTTCTGCGATAAAATCTGCTGGGAAAGATTCGTTCGTATCAATTTTTTCTTTATTCTCAAACGGGTAATGCCATTGTGCATAAGGCATAGAACCCGAATCAAACCAAACATCAATCAAGTCGCTTTCGCGATGCATGGGTTTTCCGTTAGGTGAAATCAATACGATTTCATCAACAATATTTTTGTGCAAATCTATTTTAGCGTAGTTTTCTTCAGAATTATTTCCAACTTCAAAATCTTCAAATATATCCGATTTTAAAATCCCTGCCTGAACGGCACGTTTCATTTCTGCTTTTAATTCTTCTACAGAACCAATACAAATTTCTTCTTTGCCATCTTCTGTTCGCCAAATGGGCAATGGGATTCCCCAATAGCGAGAACGCGATAAGTTCCAATCATTTGCATTTGCCAACCAATTTCCAAAACGTCCTTCTCCTGTAGATTTTGGTTTCCAGTTAATGGTTTTGTTTAATTCGTGCATACGATCTTTTACATCCGTAACTTTAATAAACCAAGAATCTAACGGATAGTATAAGATAGGTTTATCGGTTCGCCAACAATTCGGATAACTGTGCTTGTATTTCTCTACTTTAAAGGCTTTATTTTCTGTTTTTAATTTGATAGCAAGTTCTACATCAATCGATTTTTCTGGGGCTTCACCATCATTGTAATATTCGTTTTTTACATATTTGCCTCCAAACTCACCTAATTCTGGTCTAAACTTCCCCTGTAAATCCACTAATGGAACTAGATTATCATTCTCGTCTTTTACTAATAAAGGCGGAATTTCTGGTATTGCTTGTTTAGCAACTAAGGCGTCATCTGCTCCAAAAGTTGGCGCTGTGTGTACAATTCCTGTTCCGTCTTCTGTGGTTACAAAGTCTCCTAAAATTACTCTAAACGCATCTTCCGGATTATCATTTGGCAAAGCATAATCTAGTAATTGCTCATATTTGATATCTACCAAATCTTTTCCTTTACATTCTGTTAGAATTCTAAAAGGTATTTTTTTATCTGAAGAAGTATAATTTTCTAATGCAGAAGCTTCTTCAACTTCAACAAACTTTTTATCAAACTGCTTAGCAACTAATTTTTTTGCCAAGATTACTTGGGTTCTTTCAAAAGTATATTGATTAAAAGTGTCTACTAAAACGTACTCAATTTTTGGTCCAACTGTTAATGCAGTATTACTTGGTAATGTCCAAGGTGTTGTTGTCCAAGCTAAAAAGTAAATAGCTCCTTTATTTTTTAAAAAGTCTGGAAGTGTATCTTCTATCGCTTTAAACTGAGCTACAACGGTTGTATCTGTAACATCTTGGTAGGTCCCAGGCTGATTTAATTCGTGAGAACTTAAGCCCGTTCCCGCTTTTGGAGAATAAGGCTGAATGGTATATCCTTTGTATAACAAATTCTTAGTATAAATTTGTTTTAACAACCACCAAACGCTTTCCATATATTTGGGTTCGTAGGTAATATACGGGTCGTCCATATCTACCCAATAACCCATTTTTTCGGTTAAATCGTTCCAAATATCGGTGTAGCGCATCACTGCTTTTCTACAGGCGGCATTGTATTCTTCTACCGAAATTTTTTGACCAATATCTTCTTTGGTAATTCCCAATTCTTTTTCTACGCCCAATTCAATAGGCAAACCATGTGTATCCCAACCTGCTTTTCGTTTTACCTGAAAGCCTTTCATGGTTTTATAACGAGGGAAAATATCTTTAATAGCGCGTGCTAAAACATGGTGTACGCCAGGCAATCCATTTGCAGAAGGAGGTCCTTCATAAAAAACATAAGGAGTTGCATTTTCTCGTGTAGTAACACTTTTTTCGAAAATCGCATTTTCTTGCCAATACTCAAGAATTTCTTTAGCGATGTTTGGCAGGTTAAGTCCTTTATATTCAGGGAATTTCACGTTCATTCGTTCTCTTTTCTTATAAGAATGCGAATTTACGGATTTTCTTGGAAGTTCTAAAGTTTGAAAATGAAAAATGAAAAGAGAGAAGAGAGATACAAGTAATTGATACTATACACTTTCCAATTTTTATACTTTTAAACTAAAACCCTCTTTCCGCTTTAAGCTTCTCGTAAGCGTTTTGTATTTGTTGAAACTTTTCTTGCGCACCTTTTAAATGTTCTTGACCTAATCCTTGTAATTTATCTGGGTGGTATTTTTTTACCATTTTTCGATACGCTTTTTTAATCTCAGAAACACTGGCTGTTTTTTCGATTTCAAGAATTTTGTAAGCATTATCGGCACTGTCATAAAACATGGCTTTTATAGATTCAAAATCATAAGAATTGATATATAAATAGCCTGCAATTTTTTTAATTGCTGCAATCTCTGTATCAGATACATGGCTGTCTGCTTTGGCAATACCAAACAAAAAATGTAAGAGTTGTAAACGAGAAGCATGTGGCATATGTTGCCTAATTTGCATACAAATCTGGCGTGCAGAAATTTCTTTTTGCATAATTCCTTTAAAGAGTTTAAAGGCATTGTTGGCACGTTCTTTTCCGTACATTCCTACAAATTGAGAACGGACAAAATTTAATTCTCGTTGGTCTATCTTGCCATCGGCTTTAATAACAACAGCAGCCAACACTAAGAGACTAATTTCAAAATCGCCCGATTGCGTTCTAGAATTATATCGGTTGCTATTCTTTTGCTGATAAGCTTTTTTTTCTTTTAATAAATCTTCCGATGAAAACCCTCCTACAAAACTACCTACTGCAAAACCCAACAATGCACCAATAGGGCCGCCCAATGTAAAACCTAAACCAGCACCCAACCATTTTGTAAAATTACCCATACTTTTTGTTTGTCTATTTAAAAGCGATAAAGTTACAAAGTTATTTTATTTGAGATTGAAAGTATAAAAGTTCTGAAAATGAAAAGTCAAAAGTGAAAAGTTGGAATGTTGAAGCTCTAAAAACGACAAAAGACCTTCTTATTAAACTCATTTAAAAAACGAAATTTATAAGTATCTTTGTAGCTCATAAAAAAAGAATAAAAATGTATCCAGAAGAATTAGTAAAACCTATGCGTGACGAGTTAATAAACGCAGGCTTTGAGGCTTTGTATAAAGCAGAAGATGTAGACAATGCTTTGGCAAAAGAAGGAACTACTTTGGTAGTTGTAAACTCTGTTTGTGGTTGTGCCGCAGGTACAGCAAGACCTGGAGTAATTGCGTCTTTAGGAGCCGATAAAACACCTAAAAATTTAACTACTGTATTTGCAGGCGTAGAAAAAGAATCTACAGACAAGGCTCGTGAATATATGATTCCTTTTCCACCTTCTTCACCTGCTGTTGCTTTATTTAAAGATGGAGCTTTGGTACACATGTTAGAGCGTCATCATATTGAAGGAAGATCAGCACAAGCCATTGCTCAGAATTTAGCAGCAGCTTATGATGAGCACTGTTAATGGGCTTATAATTTTTAAATAATTCAATAAAAAATCACTCGTCTATGAGTGGTTTTTTATTTAAGAACTCACAGTTTTTTTATTTTGTCATTTATTTTAAACATAGAAACCGCTACAAAAAATTGTTCTGTAAGTATTGCAGAGAATGGGAAAATAGTTGCCTTAGAAGAACTCAATAGTGCCAATTATTCACATGCTGAAAAATTGCATCTTTTTATTGATACAATTTTAGAAAAAACTCAAATAAACGCAACCCAATTAGATGCTATTGCTGTTAGTAAAGGACCTGGCTCCTACACAGGCTTACGAATTGGTGTTTCTGCCGCAAAAGGATTGTGCTTTGCATTGGATAAGCCCTTAATTTCTATAGAAACCTTAACTGCTTTGTCGCGTGCAATTTCTGTAGACAAAGGATTCATTATTCCTATGCTAGATGCTCGTAGAATGGAAGTATACAGTGCTGTTTTTAATGAACATTACGAAGCTGTAAGAGATATAAAAGCAGAGGTAATTGATACCCATTCCTTTCAAGAATATTTAGAAAAAGGACTGGTTACCTTTTTAGGCGACGGTGCCGAAAAATGCAAAGCGGTTTTAACGCACAAGAATGCACAATTTATTGACAACCAATTTCCATCAGCCAAACAAATGGCAGACTTATCGTATAAAAAATACGAGGGAAATGAGTTTGAAGATGTTGCCTATTTTGAACCTTTTTATTTAAAAGATTTTATCGCAGTTCCTGAGAAAAAACGATAATAACTGATTGTTTTGACAACTTTTGAAAAGTTGTCAAAACTCACAAAGAATACTATATTGCTATTTCCTAAACACAGGTTTTTCTAGAAATAACCATTTAAAACGAATACCCATTTCTGTATAGATAAAGCCTTTAGAACCTGTATTTGCAGCCGCCGCTGCTATATTACTTCGCAATCCATATATGTTTATAAGCGCGCGTTCGGAGAATTTATAGCCTAATTTTGCTTGTACTCTGTAAGCACTTAAAGCAGGGTCATCTTCAACATATTGCAAACCATAAGCTGCATTTAAGTTGTAGAACCATTCTTTCTTTTTTGCAGCGCCTTCATCTTTTATCAAATCGACAAAAACTTCTACGGCATTAAATTGCGCAGGACTAAAATAAATAGTGGGAACTTGATTTTTAAAAGAGAGGTATTGATAGTTGATACCTCCTTTTAGTCCGGGTTTGCTAAGAATATTATAGTAAAGCGAGGTAAAAAGTAGATTACGGACATTTTCATCGCTTTGTGTGGTATAAAAATACTGCGTAAACCAGCCCAAGTTAAAGTTGCTACTTACACTATAATTCATATAGAGATTATTTTGTATAATTTGTCGGTCTAGCAATTCCGCATTAAAGGTTTGCAAGTCTCTTCGATAACCAATATCTAAAATCTGCAATTTTAAAGGCTTTATATTAAAAGAAACATCGAGCAATGATTCTCTATAATTGGTGTCATTTGCGGTAACAGCACTAAAACCTCCTATTCCTTTAAAAATAATTTTTGGTGTTAGTTGATAGGCAAATCCAAACGTTGCATCATTTGAGGTAGCATCGTTCAACGTTGTAGGATTGCTTGTGGTTCTATATTGGTGCGACCCTAAAAGTTTAAACTTTGTAGAAAAAGGGAACTCAACTTTTGTTTCGTGTGCATACGCTTCGTTATCGCCATTATCAAAACTATAGGAACTTTTTGTTTCTACAAAAGGAGTAAAATTACCATTTAAGGTTCTAATAAAATTAGTAGCATCTTTTTGCTTTTTATAGTAGGTTAATGTTTTTTCAGCATATTTATAAGCATAATCATATAATCCGTAAGCCTTTAAAGCATTGGCCAAACCTAAATTTCCATCAAAAGAAGAGGCTTTGTTTTTTAAAATTCGTGAGTAAATTAAAATACTTTCTTTAAAGTTACTTTTGTAAATATTTAAGGTTGCCTCTAAAGACAACACCCAATTTTTATTAGGGTGCTTTTTTAAGAGCCCATCAATTACCTTTTTTGCTTGCTTGTATTTTTTATTCCAGATAAGTGCTTGTGCATAACGTTCATCGGTTCTATTTTTTAATTCCGTATCTTCTATTTTTGCAACTGCTACAAGTGCCTTTTCACTAGTTTTTAAAGCGTCTTTTTCTTTGCCAGCTAAATGATACACTAATGCCAATCCGTTTAAAGAACCTACACTATCTTTAGGTGTTGTAGCAATGTTTTCATACGTGTTTTTAGCTCCGTCATAATCTTTAGATATTAAATACGCATTGGCTAAGTTGAGAAGCGTTTCTTTATCGTTTTCAAAAAAAGTAAGGTTCTTTTTTAGCAACTCAATAGCTTCAGGGTATTTCTGATCTTGTATGTACTTATTGGCGTATCCTAAATGAATGTACTTTTTAGAAACTAGCGCATTTGGATTTCCAGGTAATACTTCTAAGGCTTTGTTTACAAATTCTAAAGCTTTGTCATAAATTTTAAGGTTTGATAGTGTATTGGCATAGCCTAACAAAGCGGCAAAACTTTTATCATCTTCTGCAATAAGTTTCTCGTAATATTTCTTAGCAGCTTTGTACTTTTTGCCCCAAAGAAGCGATTCTGCATAATTTAGTTTTACTTCAAAACTTGTAGGATAGTCTTTTAATAAACTTGTAAAAAGTTTTACGGCTTTTTTTGCATTCCCATTCAATCCAACTGCCCTTCCATAGCACAATCGTGCCGTCTTATTTGTAGGGTATTTTTCTAAAATGGCGGTAAAAAAAGTTTCTGCTTCAGCATATTTACCTGTTTCTAAATAGGTAAACCCTTCTTTCATATCTTGAGAAAAACCCAAAAAAGAGAAGCATAAAAACAGGAGGAGGAAATTAAATTTAAGATTCATACTATTTGTTATTTAAACAGTTGCAAGTTAAACATTAACATTCAATTATCTAACTATAGAAAACCGCACTTCAACGAAATTTATAGGGTTTTGATGTCTTTTGAAAAGATATTTGTGGCAATATAAATCATTTAAAACCCAATAACATGGCATTACAAATTATAGAAAAGAACAATACATATTACTTAAAAGGAAGTATGAATCAAAGTACTTCAGAAGGTGTTATTTTATATTTTGAAAACCTTATAAAAGCTTTTCAAAAAGTGATTGTAAATATTGATGGTGTTCAGGAAATTGATAAGAATGGTGTTACTGTTTTTAAAAAATTATTTTCGAATGCTTTTCAAATGAAAAAAGAATTTTTAGTGATAGGCAATGGTTGTAAAGATATTTATGACGATATTGAAGGCGCAATTTAGAATAATGTTCCCCCATTAAAATAGATCTATCGATGTTTGCACTACTAAAAAAAATTCCCCAGAAGATTACTCAAGAACAATTGTTTATGATAAGTGTACTGCTTGTAAATGGCGGAAATTACGCTTATAATTTAATTTTAGGAAGAATTTTAGGCCCCGCAGCATTTGCCGATGCAGCCGTTTTAGTTACTTTTTTATTGGTACTATCTTTTGTAGCAATGACTTTTCAATTGGTTACTGCAAAATTTTCAGTACTATTTGAAGCGACTGTTTTTAAAAATTTTATTGCAAAAACTTATAAAAATGCAACTTTTATAGGGCTTCTTTTAGGTGTTTTAATCATTGTATTTGCTACTCAATTACAAAAGATTTTTAACACTTCTTCTGCTACCATGTTTGTTGTTTTTGGTTGTGGAGTACCTCTGTATTTTTTAATGAGTGTAAACAGAGGCATTTTTCAAGGTAAAAAAGAATTCAAGTCTTTATCAATCACTTATCAATTAGAAATGTTAAGTCGCTTAATCATTACATTAGCACTTATCTTTTTATTGACTATGGAGTCTTCAACCTTAATTGCTATTGGGATTTTAATTTCTTTTGGTTTTGGGCTTTTCCCCTTTAAAGTAAAAAATATCTCATTGAAGAATATTGGTTTTATAGGTGAAGAAAATGCTACGTTAGTTCGTAACTTTTTTGTGATTACTGCTTTTTATGAACTTACACAGATTATTATTAACAATAGCGATATTCTTTTGGTAAAGCATTATTTTGCTTCGTATGAGGCAGGCTTGTATGCCTCCTTAGCACTTATTGGACGGATTGTGTACTTTATTGCTTGGATGTTTGTAATGCTCTTATTACCTACAGTAGTTACCCTAAAAAAAGAAGGGAAACCCACTGCTCCTATTCTATTTAAATACATTGCTTACATTGCCACAATTGCATTTGCTATTATTGTAGGCTGTGCACTTTTTCCAGAAACAGTGATTGTTTTATTGTTTGGAGATAGTTATGTAGCCATGGCACCTCTTCTATGGAAATATGCTACAGCAACGGGCTTGTTTGCTATCTCAAATATTTTTGCGTATTATTACTTATCATTAGATAGCTATATTCCGGTATTATTTTCAGGAATTTTCGGGATGTTACAAATGGGACTTGTAGTGTATTATCACGATAGCTTAGAACAAGTAGTACACATGCAAATAGGCGCAATGCTTTTGTTACTTATTGTACAGATTGTTTTTTTCTTTATAGAAACAAAGACAAAAGCAATTCGTTCCGTCTAAGTTTTTCTTCCATTTATCTAATAGAACTTTCATTATATCTAAAGAGAACGTTTTTATGAACTTTTATAACGCAAATTTGCAATGACAAAGAACAAATATTAAAAACTTAACAAAGAATCAAACATATGAAATTAGCAATAGTAACTGCATACCCCCCAAGTAAAGTAACCTTAAATGAATATGCTTATCATTTGGTAAAACACTTTAGACAACAACAGGAGCTTACAGAACTTATTTTACTAACCGATAGAACTGAAGGTGCAAAAGATATTTCTTTTATAGAAGACGGTTGTAAAATTGTTGTTAAAGAATGTTGGTCTTTCAACAACTATTTAAACATTGTACATGTAACCAAAGCAATCAATCAAACAAAACCAAATTCGATTTTGTTTAACTTACAATTTATGAAGTTTGGCGATAAAAAAATTGCTGCAGCATTAGGTCTAATGCTTCCTTGGATTTGTAGGTTAAAAAAGATTCCAACCATTGTTTTGTTACACAATATTTTAGAACAAGTAGATTTAGAAAGTGCAGGTTTTACGTCTAACAAACTAGCACAAAAAATATATGGTTTTATTGGCACAACACTCACCAAATTAATTTTAAAGGCAGATGTTGTTGCGGTTACCATGCATAAATATGTAACTACTTTAGAGAACAAGTACAAAACGGGAAATGTAGTTATGATTCCGCACGGAACTTTTGAGCTTACAGATGTACAACCCACTTATAAACTACCCGAAGGTCCTTTACAAGTAATGACTTTTGGAAAATTTGGTACCTATAAAAAAGTGGAGTTGATGATTGAGGCAGTAGAAAAAGTAAGAAAATCTACTGGTTTGGATTTAGAAATTGTAATTGCAGGAACCGATAATCCGAATGTACCGGGCTATTTAGCACAAGCTAAAGAAACATATAAGCATGTACCTCAATTACGATTTACGGGTTATGTAGAAGAGGAAGAAGTGCCTGTTTTATTTGGTGAAAGCGCTGTGGTTGTTTTTCCGTACACCTCTACAACAGGGAGTTCTGGAGTGCTACACCAAGCTGGAAGTTATGGAAATGCAGTAGTAATGCCTAATTTAGGAGACTTGGCAACATTGATAAAAGATGAAGGTTATAGAGGTGAATTTTTTGAACCTACAAGTGTAGACAGTTTAGCTACCGCCATTGAAAATATTGTCACCAACGATGCACATAGAATTGCTTTAGGAAAAGCAAATTACGAGGCTGCAAATGCTTTTCCAATGAAAAAAATTACGGAAATGTATTTAGAAACCTTTCAGCAAATAGCAAAATCTAAATAGGTTAAAAATAAAGAGCAGGTTTGTTTTATTTTCATTCCGGGGATCTGTGCTGAACTCGATTCAGTAAAACAGGAATGACAAATCATGTTTTAGATAGTGGAATCAATTTTATGATGTTATACCATTTACCATTTGAAATTACCGTAATAAAACAACTTTTTTTCTCTTATAGTAATTTCAAATAATAACTGGTATTAAAGCGTTTTACACATTGCTGTAAAATGAAATCGATATTTTCCAATCTCAAAAGGATGCTCTCCTATTTCAGAGAAATCATTTTTTAAATAAAAGTTAATAGCTCTGTCATTGCTTTTTAAAACAGACAGCCATATTGATTTACTTCCATAATTTTTGGCTTTCTGCAATAATTTTTCTTGTAATTGATGTCCTATTCTTTGTGCTAAAAAGTCTTTTAGAACATAAATTTTTTGAAGCTGTGAAATTTTGGTCGTTGTTAAAAACGGACATGGAGACTGCAATTTTAATTTTGCGTATCCAACAGGAAGTCTATCTGCAAAAGCAAGCCAATAACAATTGTTTTCTTTTTCTAAACTCTTTCGTATTTTATCTACACTAAAAGTTGTATCGAAATAATGCAATAATACGGAACGATCTTTAAAAAGATGCCCAAAAGTTTCATCAAAAGTAATTCTTGCTAACAAGGCAATGATTACTGCATCTAATATGTTAGCCCTTCGTATCATTTTATCGTATAAAAACAATTTCCGTTTCGGTAGACATTTCTTCAGAAAAACCATACCCTTCTGTATGAAATCCCTTTAAACCTTCCAACGTTTCTATATTGTTATCTATTAAATAGCGAACCATTAAACCACGTGCCTTTTTGGCAAAGGTCATAATAGTTTTATACTGTCCGTTTTTAAAATCTTTAAAAATAGGAGTTATCATAGGTACTTTCAATACTTTTTTAGGAACCGCTTTAAAGTACTCTGAACTTGCCAAATTAATAAACAGCTCACCTTCTAAAAGTTCTTCATTTAATGCATTTGCAAGCGTATTGTCCCAAAATTTATAAAGATTTTCTTTTCTACCTACTTTTAAACGTGTTCCCATTTCTAACCGATACGGTTGTATTAAATCGAGCGGTTTTAGCAACCCATATAAACCCGATAAAATTCGCAAACGCTCTTGCAATAAAGGATGTTTATTTTTTTCTAAAGAATTGATGTCAATACCTCTAAAAACCTCACCCGTAAACGCATAAATAGCTTGTTTGGCATTTTTGGGTGTAAAAGGAGTTTGCCAATCTTGATTTCGTTCGTAATTTAAAGCTGCCAATGTAGGAGAAATATTCATCAAATCTCCAAGCTTCTTTTTAGAAAGTGTTTTTAGTTTTTTGTGTAACTTTTCTGAGGCTTCTAAAAATTGTGGTTGCGTATATACACTTGTTTTTGATGGAGTTTCAAAGTCGAGTGATTTTGCTGGAGAAATAATAATTTTCATGAGATGAATTAAACGATTAAAGAATTGAAAAAATTAAAGATTAAAGAATTCCATAAATTAAAACATAAATGTACAAAGGATTGCAAGAGTTTTCAAACAAATTGATATGTAAAAATTGATACTTATATTAGTGAAATTTATAAAACAAAAAATTATTTTTAGAAACACATCAAACTATACCTAATTTTTAAGGTCTAAATGGTAAAACCAAGTTAACGAGGATTGGATAGCGAATTTGAGCTTATCAAAAAATTAAAAAACCCTGCATCTAAAGAAAGGGCTTTTAGAGAACTTCTTGATACTTATCAAGAGCGTTTGTATTGGCATATCCGAAAAATAGTAGGAACGCATGAAAATGCGGATGATGTTTTACAAAACACTTTTATACGAATTTATAAAAGCATTCAAAACTTTCAAGAAAAAAGTACTTTGCACACTTGGATGTACAGAATTGCTTATAACGAATCTATTCGTTTTTTAGAAAAACAACAGAAAAGAACCGCAGTATCTATGGACGAAATTGCTTCGTCTCATTTTAAAAATCTATTGCAAGATGCTTATTTTGATGGAAATGATTTGCAGAGAAAGTTACAGAGAATTATTAGTGAATTTACAGAGAAACAACAACGTGTTTTTCAAATGAAATACTTTGATGATTTAAGTTTTAAACAAATTTCTGAGGTCTTACAAATACCTGAAAGCACCTTAAAATCGTCTTATTATACGGCAGTAAAAATTGTTGAAGAAAAAATTATTGAATAAAATCAAACGATTCCGTTTTTTTCGGGTCTAATTATATATTATGAAGAAAGTACATACCAAAAACAACCGCCCTTCTTTTTTAGAAAAGCAGACGAAAACTTCTATTACGGAGCATCATAAAGCGTATTTGGGAACCAATATTCCGAAAGATTATTTTACAAGAAGTAAAACTGCTATTTTAGAACAAGTTGCTGCAATTGAAACATCACAACCTAAAAAGAAAACTGTTTTTTGGTTACAACCAAAAGTGCAATATGTAGCCGCAGCTTCTATTGCTATTTTATTGAGTTTTACTATTTGGATGCAAAGTAACAATACTACAAATAGTTCTGTAGCACCAAATACTAATTTTGAAATTTTTGCAGAAACTGAAAACTCACTCATCAATTCTTTATTTGTAGAAGATACAGAAATCAACGCTTATGCAGATGCTGTTTTAGTACATGAAGTTTTAGCCAAAGCCAATGCTTCAGAAGAAAAATTAGAAAATATTTTTATCAATTCTTTGTTTGTAAACGACTCTTTAATAGACAATTACACCGATGATGAGTTTTTGGAAAATATTATTTTATAAAAAATTTCAAACTATTGTCAACTTTCTAGTTCTAAAGTATATAGAAACAAAATATTAATTTTAAAATCATATCATTATGAAAATTAGAATCTCAGAAAACACCTTTTTAAAAAGCAGCATTTTATTTTTAACCTTTACCGCTTTTATGATGTCAATCCTCCTTTTTACATCCTGCTCAGACAGTTCAGAGAGTATAGAAGAAGATACAGATGCTGCTTTAATTGAACAAATAGAAAATGCATCAAGACAAAGTGTAGGGGTTGCATCACTTCCATCAGCCACAAAAACAACATTAGACACAGAATTGGCAGATAGCTTTGTAACCAGTGCGGAATTAGCTTCGGGTGTAGGATATAAAATTGGTATTTATACAGACAATCAAGAACGTGAAGAAGCTTCGGGAGATATCTTCTTTACTACCGAAGGAAGACAATTAGTAGATCGTAGAGAAAGCGCAAAAAGATGCAGAAATAAATGTTTTGAATTTGTTTTCCCAATATCGTTTGTGATGCCAGATAGTACAACCATTACCTTAGAGAGCTCAGAAGATTGGACACTCGTAAAAGATTGGTATGAGGCAAATCCAGACAGTACAGAACGTCCAGATTTAGTTTTTCCTGTAGATGTTACCTTAGAAGATGGTACTGTACAAACTTTAATAGACGAAGAAGAATTAATCACTTTAAAAGATTCTTGCAGAAAAGGGAAAGACAAAAGAAAATGTTTTCGTTTGGTATTGCCAGTAAGTTTTACCATGCCAGATGCTTCTGTAATTACAGTAACAGAAAGAGAAGATTACAAGCTAATTAAAGAATGGTATGTTGCCAATCCGGATGTAGAAGAAAAACCAGCTCTAAATTATCCAGTAGATATTATCTATAAAGCAGATGATACTACAGCTAGTATAAATAGTGAAGAGGAAATGGATGCTGCCAAAGAAGCTTGTAATAATTAAAAATTTAGTAGTACTTTAGAGTTTTAGAGAAAAAGCACAGTACATTAGATAAAATCGTTTTCAATGAAATTAAAATTTAACATCCATACTTTTAGCTTCGTTAGCATCTTATTCTTTAGTACTGTGCTTTTTGCACAAAAAACAACGGGTTACGATGTAATTATGAATGAATTAACCCCCGCTCAAAAAGAATTATTACAAAAAGAGCGAGAAATTATGAAGGCAAATAGAGAGGCACTAAAAGCTACACTAACCAAAGAACAGATAACCATTCTTAAAGACAAGAGTCTTCCAAAGTCTGAACTAAGAAGTAGGTTGTTAGCATCCTTTTCTGAAAAGCAAAAAAGTTTGGTGAGAAATCAAGAAATACGTTTGCGAAAGTCTAGAGAAAGTTTTCGGAAATCGCTTACAAAAGATCAACGAAAACTATTAAAAGAAGGGATTGATAAAATAAAAAATTCGAAAGATAGAGGAGAATTAAAAGACCGCGTAAAAGATAGAAATAAAGAAGGCGGACGAAAGACTAGAAATCCGCAAGGAAACTGATAAAATGCGCTTTTATACAGAAACTAAAACAAGTTTAATGAGGTTGGGGTTGTTGCTGTTTACAGTGGCAATCCCATTTTATTCGTATAGTCAAGAAACAACGAATGAAGACGACTTAGATGCTTTAATAGACGATTTGTTTTTTAGTGATGCTACTTTTATAGATGAGGTATTAACCTCTTTGCAGACCTATAACTATCTTTATACTTCGGTTTCTTATAACAGTCGTACTTTTTTTTCAGGAAGAGATTCTGGAATTAATCAATTTAACACCATTCCTCAAGTAGCCTATTACCATTCTTCTGGTTTTAGTGCAAGTATTTCAGGCATATATTATAGTGAATTTACACCGCATTGGGACTTTACCAATGTAGCAATTGGGTATAGCGATTATATAGATTCCAAAAGACGGTTTTTGTATCATTTAGGCTATTCTCGATTTTTCTTTAATGATGGTGCTAATACGTTTACCAATTCATTAGACGCAAGTATTGGTTACAGCAATAAAACACAAACTTTTGGTACAAAACTCTCTACATCTTATTTATTTGGTACCGATCAATCTTTTCAAATGCTTTTTAGTACCTATAGAAATATCACCTTAACGAGACAAAATAATTTTGTGCTAAAACTAAAACCGAGAATTAATTTTATTGTTGCACAACAAACTATTTCTTTAGATAAGGAAATTTTAATTGGAGGAAATCCTTTGATACAAACATTTAATTTTGATGTTTTTGATTTATTAAATACACAATTAAGCCTTCCGCTCTCTTTTACAACCACTTCGTGGGATTTTGAATTGGCATATACATTAAATATTCCTAAACCTGTAGCCACAGAATCTAATTTAGGAACTACAAATTATTTGAGTTTTTCTGTAGGATACTTATTTGATTTAAAGAAAAATAAATAAACACTTAGAAAAACATGGTCTATGTGAACCTATGCTCCTATGTGGTAAGCATTATTTTAAAGATAATTATTCTTTAGAATGCGCAGTATAAATTTTCCATTTGTCTAAACAAGCTTTAAAATCTTCGGGGATTTCAGAATCAAAACGCATAAAATCTCCCGTTTTTGGATGTGTAAAACCTAACGTTTTTGCGTGTAACGCTTGTCTGGGCAGTATTTTAAAACAATTCTGAACAAATTGTTTGTATTTAGTAAATGTAGTTCCTTTCAAAATGTCGTTACCACCATAACGCTCATCATTAAAAAGTGGGTGTCCAATATGTTTAAAGTGTGCTCTAATTTGATGCGTTCTTCCTGTCTCTAACTTACATTGCACCAATGTTACATATAAAAAACGTTCTAAAACCTTAAAATGAGTAACCGCAGGTTTGCCAAAATCTCCTTCTGGAAAAACATCCATTAACAACCTATTTTTTAGATGACGTCCAATATGTCCTTCTATACGACCCTCATCTTCTTCAATATTTCCCCAAACTAAAGCATAATACAAACGCTCTGTAGTTCTATCAAAAAATTGTTTCGACAAATGTGTCATGGTTTTTTCGGTTTTAGCAACCACTAGTAAACCACTGGTATCTTTGTCTATACGATGTACCAAACCTGGGCGTTCATTGCTATTTGTAGGCAAGTTTTCGATATGATGAATAAGTCCATTTACCAAAGTACCGGCATAATTTCCATGACCTGGATGCACAACCATGCCTGCGTTTTTATTGACAACAATAACCTGATCATCTTCATACACAATAGCAATAGGAATATCTTCTGCAACCAGCAACTGTTCATGTGGCGGATAACTTAGCACCACTTTAACAACATCTTTTGGTTTTACTTTATAGCTAGATTTTACAGCGCTATCATTCACTAAAATATTCCCTTCTTTTGCGGCTTCCTGAATCTTATTTCGAGTGGCGTTTTCTATAAAATTCATTAGAAATTTATCAACCCGTAAAGGTTCTTGTCCTTGTGTTGCTGTAAAATTATAATGCTCGTAGCGGGTTTCATTTTCGGCTACTTCATTTACATATTCATCCATTTTTAGCGCTGTTTACATTGCCTTTAATTTCCTTTTCCATCTCCTAGAATTAAGGTAATCTTAGAGTTAAAAGGCAATTTGTCGTTGGCTACAATTTTTTTATTCTGATGTTTTAAACCGCGAACTACATTTTTTCCAATATCTCTAACAAAAAGAAAATTGTTATCAACTTCAAAACCAATAGAACGCAATTGTGTAATAGCCTGTCTTTTGGTACGCCCGTTTAGGTCGGGAATCGTAATATCTCTATATTTAGACGGATTTAATGTGAGGTATATTTTTCTTTTTTCTTTTACAAAATCGCCTGCTTCCGGGCTTTGTTCTATTACTGACTTTTTAGGCAAATTAGGATTGTAACTAGCACTATCAATTACAATAAATTCTAAATTCAATGCTTTTAACGTCTCTTGCGTTTCTGCCAAAGACATTTTTTGCAAGTTAGGAACTTGTATTTTTTGATCGTGATTGGTTACATACCCCAACCAAAGTTTTAGTAAAAAAAGAAAAATAGCAAGCCCTAATACAGCAAAGCCAATTTGTTTAAAAAACGTTTTGCTTACTAAGAATCGAAAAATACTCATTTTTTTAGGATTAAATAATTACAAAGATATAAAACTAAAAGTTCGTATATCGATGATTTTAAAACCCTTTTTCTAAAGAAAATGTAAACTTTAAATACTGTTTTTATGAAAGATTATGTACATTGCTTTCAATTATTCATGTTAAATCATTTCAAAAAATAATTGACGGTCTTTCAATGAAAAAAAATATTGGCATTATTATGGGCGGGTACTCTTCCGAAGTTGCTATCTCATTAGAAAGCGGAGCTGTTGTATATCAATATTTAGATAGAGAAAAATACACACCTTATAAGGTACATATTTTACAAAATAAATGGGTAGTTGTAGATGGGAACAATATGGAATATGCAATCGATAAAAACGATTTTTCATTTGTAATAGATGAACAGCATATTGTTTTTGATTGTATCTTCAATGCCATTCATGGAAGTCCCGGAGAAAATGGTTTGCTGTTGGCATATTTCGATTTAATAGGTCTTAAATACACTTCTGCACCTTTCTATCAAATGGCATTAACTTTTAACAAACGTGATTGTTTAAGTGCTGTAAAAGCCTATGGAGTTCCTACAGCAACCTCTGTGTACTTAAATAAGGGAGATGCTATAGATACCCAACAAATTATTAAGAAGGTAGGATTGCCTTGTTTTATAAAACCCAATAATGCAGGTTCTAGTTTTGGTATTTCCAAAGCTTATAATGCCTCTGAGATTGTGAAAGGAATTGAAAAAGCATTTCGAGAAGATGATGAAATTTTAATTGAATCTTTTTTAGAAGGTACAGAAGTTTCTGTAGGAGTTATTCAGTATAAAGGACAGTTAAAAGTATTGCCTATTACAGAGATCGTTACCGAAAATGATTTTTTTGACTACGAAGCAAAGTATGAAGGAAAGTCAGAAGAAATTACCCCTGCTAGAATTTCTTTAGAAACACAACAAAGAGTAGAACAAGTTGCTAAAAAAGTGTATCAAATTTTACAGATGAAAGGCTTTTCTAGATCGGAATATATTTTGGTAAACGGAAATCCACATTTTTTAGAAATGAATACTGTTCCGGGGCTTACGCAAGAAAGTATTCTACCACAACAAGCAGAGAAAGCAGGGATTTCATTAAAAGAATTATTTGACAACGCAATACAAATGACTCTTTATTGAGATAAGATATTTTTGAAGCAAGAAACAACATAAAAAAATACACAAAGTAAGATTAACAAGTTATTAAAACTAAGACGAAGTTCTAATTGAAAAACATTCACGAACCATGACTTTTAATTCGAAACCTCAAAAATAAAATACATGAAAAAAGCCGTTTTCCCTGGGTCTTTTGATCCGCTTACCTTAGGACACTATGACGTGATTAAAAGAGGTATCGATTTGTTTGATGAATTAATTGTTGCCATCGGAGTCAATAGCACTAAAAAATATATGTTTTCACTAGAGCAACGTAAAAAGTTTATAGAAGAAGCTTTTAAAGAACATTCAAAAGTAACTGTGGTTACCTATGAAGGGTTAACGGTTGATTTTTGTCAGAAGCACAACGTAAACTATATTTTAAGAGGTTTACGAAATCCTGCAGATTTTGAATTTGAAAAAGCCATAGCACATACCAATAGAGATTTAGCTCCTATAGAAACTGTATTTTTATTAACTTCTGCAAGTACTTCCTATATTTCGTCTTCTATTGTGCGAGAAGTAATTCGAAATCATGGCGACTATAAAAAATTAGTGCCAAGTTCTGTGAAAATTTAATTTTTTAAATTGAACATCCCCATATGATACCCCTATTGAACAACTTCAAAAAAGCAATTGAAAAACAATCCTATCTCATAAAAAACTATGCCCTTATTAGTTTTACTGCAGGTATTGGTTTGTATGTGTATTCCTTATTAATTAGTTACTACAATCCAAAAGCCATAGAACCTACATTAGGGCGAGAAATTTTTTCAACCCTTTTTATTTTAATTGCATTTATACCTTTCATAAGTGAAAAAATAACACGCCGTTATTATGAATATTTTTTCTTTGGAGAATTATTTCTATTCATTCACTACCTTATTTATGTATGTTATCTTAATAGCTTTACTATAGATTATCTACTAGGTACCTATATCCTTATTTTTGGGACACTTCTTATGTTAAATTCTAGAAGGTTAATTATTCTTTTTAGTATTTTAGAATTTCTTCACATTTTAGAAAAAGTACTAAAATCAGATTTAGACATAGCCACTACCAACGCTATTATTACTTCTATAGGAACTATTTTATTGTTTTCTTTTTTTGTATTAAATGGCAATTTAAGACAACGAAAAAAGTTAAAAGACATCAACCTTAATTTAGAGAAAAAAGTCGCAGAAAGAACTCAAGATTTAGAAAAAAGAGCCAATGAGTTGTTGGAAAAAAATAAAGATTTAGAAGATTTTGCTCAAGTAGTTTCTCACGACCTAAGACAGCCTTTAAAAAATATATTTACCTTATCTGAGTGGTTGGTTGAAGAAAATAAAGGAAAAGCAAACGAAAAGTTAAACCTCATAAAAACACAGGTATCTCAAATGTACTTGCTTATAGAAGGGGTTTTAGATTATTCTTTACAAAACAAACAATACACAAAAATTAATACAGTAGATTTAAATACTTTAATTACAGAGTTAATAGAGTTAGATACTACAGAAAACTGCACCATAGTTCTTGAAAAAAAACTCCCTGTGGTTTCATTTAATAAGCCCCAGATTTTACAAGTATTTCAGAATTTGATTCAGAATGCCATAAAATATAACGATAAAGAAAATATAGAAATTAGTATCACTTATGAAGAGCAAAAGGAGCAATATCTTTTTTCAATTACAGATAATGGTCCTGGAATTTCTAAAAAATATCATGAAAAAGTTTTTGAATTATTTGAAAGGTTAGAAGTTGATAAAAATGATAACTCTACAGGAATGGGATTGGCATTGGTTAAAAAAATATTAACGAGAAGTAAAGGGACTATCTGGATAGAAAGTGCTTTGCAAAAAGGAACTACTTTTTTCTTTACCATCCCTAAAAATAGATAATTCTTTCTAATACATCTTTTCATGTTAAAAACACCTTCCCTTATTTTATTCTTTCTTTTTTTTGCCTGTAATACAAAACAATCTGTACAAGAAAAGCCTGAAAAAAATAGCTTTCCTTTTTATGTGGGAACTTATACAGATAAAGGCAGCAAAGGAATCTATAAATATGAATTGGGGAAAAATGGTTTTTTAAAAGAACTCGCTCTGGTTGCAACAACCGAAAACCCTTCTTTTTTAGCAATCACAAAAGATAGAAAAACATTGTTGGCAGTTAACGAAGTGAATGAAAACGAAACAGGATTTATTTCATCATATACTATTGAAAAAGATTCTTTGCGTTTTGTAAATCGCACTGTTTCTGGAGGTGCACACCCTTGTTTTATTACAGTTGATAAAAAAGGTTATGTATTGATTGCCAATTATACCGGCGGAAATATAGGATTGTTAAAAGTAGATGTTCATGGAAAACTATCCGAATTATTAAGTGTTCAACAACATATAGGAAAAGGAACTACACCAAGACAAGAAGCACCGCATGCCCACTCTACTTGGTTTCACCCTTCAAAAGAAGAAATTATTTCGATAGATTTAGGCACCAATCAACTTTGGTTTTCTAAGATTGACACGCTAAATAGATTACACTTCTCATCACCAAAAACACTCAATATGCCTGTAGATGCAGGGCCAAGGCATTTAGAATTTCATCCCAATAATAAATGGATATACGTTTTAAATGAATTAAACAATACGGTCTCTTTGGTAAAAGAAGAAGGCAATAAATATATGATTGATGTTTCCATTTCAACGCTACCTAAAGATTTTACAGCATTTAGTAAAGCTGCTGACATCCATATTTCTGAAGACGGACAGTTTTTATATGCATCCAATCGCGGGCATAATTCTATTGTTATTTATGAAGTTAATCCCAAAAACGGACATTTAAAACTCATTGATTATCAGTCTGTTTTAGGAGAAACGCCTCGTAATTTTTCTTTGTCACCAGATAACAAGTACCTTGTAGTTGCCAATCAAGATTCCAATACCATGGTATCATTTAAAAGAAGTGAAACTACTGGGAAATTGAATTTTATTCATAAAATAGCAGTGCCAACACCTGTTTGCTTATTATTCTAGGAGACTAGTTTTGCTTTTGAAAAAAATTGTAACTTGTTGCATTAAATTGGAAACAAGTGAATTATACTTTATCAATCAACGGAAAAACCCATACTATAGAAGCACAAGAAGACATGCCTTTATTATGGGTGCTTAGAGATTTTATAGGATTAACAGGGACAAAATTTGGCTGTGGTGTCAGTCAATGTGGTGCTTGCTCTGTTTTAATAGACGGAGATTTAAGTCGCTCTTGTAGTATTCCCATCTCATATGCAAATGGTAAAGAAATTTTTACCATAGAAGGTACTTCCAATAATTTAACCTATTTGCGAGAAGCTTGGAACGAAGGTAACGTGCCACAATGTGGTTATTGTCAGTCCGGACAATTAATTGCTGCTACGGCATTGTTAGATACTATTGAAAGTCCTACCGATAAAGATATTGACAATGCTATGAGCGGAAACATCTGTAGATGTGGTACCTATACACGGATTCGAAAAGCCATTCACAAAGCCGTTGAACTTAAAAATAAAGCCTGATGAAACTTCCATAACTAGATTTCTATACATAAAAGGATGATTATATGGAAGCACATATGACCGATACTGAAATAAATTCAGCACAAGTAAAAATAAATAATATAGACAGATGAAAAGCACAAATAATATAAGTCGTAGAAATTTTGTGAAAATTTTTGGTCTTGCTTCTGGCGGATTAATTTTAGGATGTAATCTCGCTTCTGGAAAAACTGAAATCGTTCGAATAGATGATGGAACTTCTTTCAACCCTAATTTGTTTGTACAGTTAAAAAAAGATGGAAGTTTGGTATTATTGGCATCTCGTTCCGAAATGGGACAAGGAATTAGAACCTCTTTGGCTTCTGCAATTGCCGATGAAATGGAAGCAGATTGGAAATATGTTTCCGTAAAACAAGCCACAGGCGATGCTGTTTTTGGAAATCAAAATACAGACGGTTCTAGAAGTGTAAGAACTATTTTAAAACCCATGCGTACTATGGGAGCCATGGCAAAGTCTATGCTAATTACGGCAGCGGCAAAAGAATGGAATGTAGCGGAAAGTTCTTGTAAAGCCAGCAATCATTTTGTGATAAACACACTTACAAAAGAGCAAATTTTCTTTGGAGATTTGGTTGAAAAAGCGTCAAAAATAGCCGTTCCTTTACAAGAAACGCTGACTTTAAAAGCTAAAAAAGATTTTAAATATATTGGAAAAACCTTAAAAAGTGTCGATTTAAAAGATTTTACACACGGAACTGCCACGTATGGTATTGATGTTCGAATTCCAAATATGAAGTTCGCCGCTATAGCACGTTGTCCAGCAACATTTGGAACCGTAAAAAGTTTTGAAAAATCTAAAACGATGAATACTGCTGGTGTAGAAAATGTAGTTTCCTTAGATCGTATAGAAAGACCTTTTGGAATGTTAGGTGGCGTTGCTGTAATTGCCAACAATACATGGGCGGCTTTTCAAGGAAAGAATGCTTTAGAAATTGAATGGGATTTAGGAGATAATGGTTCATACGACAGTGAGAAATATAAAAAGTTAATTACCGATAGAATCCATAAAACAGCCAAAGTAGTGCCTGGCGGAAAAGGAAATGTAAACAAAGCTTTTAAAAGTGCTGATAAAATTGTTGAAGCCGATTATTATATTCCGCATTTAGTGCATGCGCCTATGGAAACACCCAATGCAACCGCTTGGGTTCATGATGGAAAATGTGAGGTTTGGGCACCTACACAAGATCCGCAAACAGCAAGAGCAGAAATTGCTACTTATTTAGAGATTGAAGAAAAAAATATAACCATTAACGTAACGTTTTTAGGCGGTGGTTTCGGACGTAAATCAAAACCCGATTTTATTGTAGAAGCCGTTGCCTTATCAAAAGAAATAAAAGCACCTGTTCAGGTAGTTTGGACAAGAGAAGACGATATTAAACATAGTTATTATCATACTGTAAGCGCACAATACATAAAGGCTTCTTTAGATAAAAAAGGAAACGTTACAGGTTGGTTGCATAGAACCGCATTTCCATCTATTGTATCTACCTTTAAACCGTTGTCTGATTATGGTGCAGGTTTTGAATTTGGACAAGGTTTTAACAATCATCCATTTGAAATTAAAAATATGCGTTTTGAAAACGCCAAAGCAGAAGCCCATGTAAGAATCGGTTGGTTGCGTTCTGTTTGTCATATTTACCACAGTTTTGGCATCAATTCTTTTGTAGATGAATTGGCAGTAAAAGCCAACATAGACCCCGCGAAATTTCATTTAGATTTAATTGGAAAAGACAGAATTAGAGAAGGAAGATCGGAATATCCTTTAAATACAAAACGTTTAAAAAATGTTTTAAAAACTGCCACTAAAATGGCTAACTGGGGTAAAAAATTACCCGAAGGACATGGAATTGGTTTAGCCGTTCATTATAGTTTTTATAGCTACGTAGCAAGTGTTATAGAAGTTTCAGTAATTCATAATAAAGTAAAAGTACACAAGATTCACACAGCAGTAGATTGCGGATTGGTATTGAACAGAGACAATGTTATCAACCAAATGGAAGGCGCTGCTTTGTTTGGAATGTCGATTGCTTTTTATGGCAAAATTACCGCAAAAGATGGCGCCATTGAACAAAATAATTTTTATGATTATCAAATGACACGTATGAAAGACGCTCCTAGTATTGAAATTGCTATTATAGAAAGTGATGCTCCTGCTACAGGTGTTGGAGAGCCTGGCGTACCTCCTATTGCTCCTGCTATTTGCAATGCTATTTTTAACGCTACAGGTAAAAGAATACGAACCTTACCTTTGGCAGATTACGATATGGTGTAATTAAAGAGATTATGAAAAAAACAAATTCTTTACTTTAATTTCTCAGTTTTACTGAATGAGATTTAGCCCTTTCAGGGTTTAAACCCTGAAAGGGCTAAGTTTTATATGTGATTGCTTAAAAAATATAATGAAACTTCCATAACAAGATTTCGATACACAGTAGAATAACTAAATGGAAGCTACATCTGACAGATAAAAACAAGTAATATAGACAGATGAAATTACAAGGATCTGAAATCCCTATTTTAATTGTACTTGCAGGCGGAAAATCCTCTAGAATGGGAACACCCAAAGGGTTGCTACCTTATAAAAATACCTGTTGGATTTTAGAACAAATCCGTCGTTATACCATAGAAAATACTTTTGTTTATATAGGCTTGGGTTTTAACTCCGATTTGTATTTTAAAGCCATTCCTTGGTTAGAAAAAGCGGTTAAAAAACCACAAGTATTTCAAGGAAAATGTGTACAAGTTGTTATAAACAAGCAACCTAATTTAGGCACTTTTTCCACCTTACAATCCGTTTTAAAACAAGTGAAACAGCAACAAGATATTTTGGTTTTACCCATTGATGTTCCGCTTTTGAATTCTGTAGCATTGCATAAAATAATAGGCATACGCAATAAAGTTGTAATCCCCAATTGTGAAGGAAAAAACGGGCATCCTGTAAAGCTTTCTTACAACTTATGGAAAACTTTTTTAACGCTACATCCTTTAGATGCTAAAAGTCGTTTAGATATTCAAATTAAACAAATAGCAACATCAGAAATTAGCGTTGTAAAAGTTGAAGACCGTGCTATTTTAAAAAACTTAAATACTCCTGAGAGTTGGGAAATGTTTGTAAGTCAAAAACATTAATAGACTTGTCATTCCTGCTTTCGCAGGAATGACAAATTAATAAAAAACTCTTTAAATTTCTATCCTAAAACGTATACTCAGACAAAGAGTTTGGAAATTTTTCTGGATTTGCAGCCAAATGATAACGAGGATCATCTACTGCCTCTTCAATGACTTGATGAAATTTTGGGCTTGCTTTATACAATAAAACCTTGCAATCTTTACTCAAATGTTTTAAGGTGATTTTTTTACCTTCGGCTTCGTATTTTTCTACCAAATTAAAAATGGCTTCCAAAGCAGAATGATCCGAAATACGTGCTTCTACAAAATCAATTTCTACGTTTTTAGGATCGTTTTTAACATCAAATTTCTCATTAAAAGCACTAATACTTCCAAAAAATAAAGGACCCCAAATTTCATAAACCTTAGTCCCGTCTTCTTTAATACGTTTTCTGGCACGAATTCTTTTAGCGTTTTCCCAAGCAAAAACCAAGGCAGAAACAATTACACCCGCAATTACCGCAATCGCTAAATCGAATATAACCGTTAAAGAAGAAACTAAAATCAAAACAAAAACATCCGTTCTAGGTATTTTATTTATAATTCTAAAGCTAGACCACGCAAAAGTGCCAATAACCACCATAAACATCACCCCTACCAATGCAGCAATAGGAACTTGTTCTATATAAGAAGAAGCAAAAAGAATAAATAACAATAAGAAAACAGCCGCCGTAATGCCAGACAAACGTCCACGTCCGCCACCTTTTATATTAATGATAGACTGTCCAATCATAGCACAACCACCCATACCACCAAATAAACCTGTAATTACATTAGCACCTCCTTGAGCAATACATTCTCTATTAGAATTTCCACGTGTTTCGGTTAAATCGTCAATTAAATTTAAGGTCATTAACGACTCTATTAATCCAATAGCTGCTAGAATAAGTGCGTAAGGAAAAATAAAATAGAGTGTTTCTAAGTTGAAAGGAATCTTATAAAAAGTATCTAAAACAGGTACAGGAAAACTACCTTTTAGACCTTCGCCACCGCCATCTCTAATAAAAGAACCTACGGTAGCTACCTCTAAATTTGAAAAGATAACAATTCCAGAAACTACTAAAATAGCAATTAAAGCTTCGGGTAGTTTTTTTGTTGCTTTTAGTTTTGGCAAACCCCACATTATAAACATCGTAAATCCTACAAAACCTATCATTAACCATAAACTACTACCTTCTAACCAAACTTTTTCTCCATCAATAGTTTTGGTGAACATTCCCAATTGCGATAAGAAAATAACAATTGCCAAACCGTTTACAAAACCCATCATTACAGGGTGCGGAATTAAACGCACAAATTTACCCAGCTTAAAAAGACCCGCTAAAATTTGAATAATACCCATTAAAATAACTGTTAGAAATAAATAGTATAAGCCCAAATTTTCATCAGGATTTCCCATTGCATTTCCTTCAGCAACCAAAGAAACCATAACTACTGCCAAAGCGCCAGTAGCTCCAGAAATCATTCCGGGTCTTCCTCCAAAAATAGACGTAATTAAACCAATCATAAATGCGGCATACAATCCTACTAATGGATCAACACCAGCAACAAATGCAAAGGCTACTGCTTCTGGTACTAATGCCAATGCAACCGTAATTCCAGATAAAACATCGTTTTTAACATTGTGCATTCGTTTTTTAATAAACTCAGTCATAATTTATGGGCTCTTTTAGAAGTCGGCAAAGATAAAAGTTTTGTTTTTAAAACTTTAGGAAGAACTTTAATGTTTCTTTTAAGAACAAACGTTTATTGATTTTAAAATAATACAGCGCTTCATTTACAAAAACTTTATACATTTGCGAAATATGATTTTAGATAAAGATAAAGCAAAAGAAACCGCCGAATTATTATTACAAATTAAAGCCATCAAGCTGAGTCCTACAGCCCCTTTTACTTGGGCGTCTGGTTGGAAATCTCCTATTTATTGTGATAATAGAGTAACGCTTTCGTATCCTCCAATTCGAAATTTCTTAAAAGAAGAAATGGCGAAGCTTATAGAAAAAAAATATGGAAAACCCGATGTAATTGCTGGTGTTGCTACAGGCGCTATTGCTATAGGTGTTTTAGTAGCTCAAGAATTAGGTGTTCCTTTTGTATATGTACGTCCAGAACAAAAAAAACACGGAAGGAAAAATCAGATAGAAGGGTTTTTAGATAGCGGACAAAATGTAGTAGTTGTAGAAGACTTAATTAGTACAGGAAAAAGTAGCTTACATGCAGTAAGTGCTTTGAAAGAGGCAGGTGCTGTTGTAAAAGGAATGATTGCTATTTTTTCATATGGATTTGAATTGGCAACTACAAACTTTAAAGAAAACAATGTAGAATTGGCTATATTAAGCAACTATGAAAACTTGTTAGAACAGGCTTTAGATAGTAATTATATCTCTGAGAAAGAGTTATTAGTCTTACAGGAATGGAGAAAGAATCCTAGCGAGTGGAACTCATAAAAAAAGACACATGCAAATAGATGGAAATGAAGTTGTAGTAAAAAAATCTGCAAAAGAATTGTATGAATACTTTACACAATTAGAAAATTTTAAACAAGTAATGCCTGAAAGTATTGAAAAATTTGAAGTAGAAGGCGATACTTTTGTTTTTGGATTGAAAGGAATGCCTGAAATCCGATTAATTTTAAAAGAAAAAACGCCTTATTCTAAAATTACTTTAGCGGCTGCCAGTAGTAAAATACCTTTTACATTACACGCAGCTATTAATGGATTTTCTGAAAATGAAAGCAAGGTTCAATTTCAATTTCAAGGAGACTTCAATCCTATGATGGCAATGATGGTAAAAAAACCGTTGACAAAATTTATAGAAACCATTACTGAAAATATACAGCGATTTTAATCGAAAAGAATTTCTCGCGGCATTGCCTCTGGGTTTCCATTGAAATTGTCGTTCCCGAGAAATCGGAAATCTAAATAAGGTTTGCTAAAAAGTTCAGAATTTTTGTGTTTTTCAGCAAAGCCTATATAAATTTAATTTCTTTCAGTCCAAATTCTTGTATGGAGCTACTTTCAAGTTCAACTTGTAAGTTTCCATTAGTAGCTATTCCTTTTACAATTCCCATAAATAATTTATCTTCAGCATCTTTAAACATAGAAGGAATGTCTTTTTTATAAAGAACTTCTAAATACTGGTTTTCAAGTATCTCAAACTTATCGTTTACTAACAAATCAAGGTGTTTTTTAAGAGTTTCTAAGAGTTCTTTTAAAAGATTTTCTAAATCCGTTTTTTTGCCTGTTATTTTTTTAATCGAAGAAGCCATTGGAATTTCTTTAGGAAATTCCTCTTGATTAACATTGATGCCAATACCAATAATAGAAGACGTTATTTTGTGTTTTTGAATTGTATTTTCTGTTAAAATTCCGCATAGCTTTTTATTGGCTGACAAAATGTCGTTTGGCCATTTAATTTTTAAAAGAGGAATTTGATATGCATTTAGCGTCTTAAAAACCGCCAAAGCAACTGCAAAATTAAGGTATTTCTGATCTCTAATAGAGAAGTCACTAAAAGACACAAATGTACTGAAAATCAGGTTTTTATAAGGCTCTGAAATCCATTTTTTATGAGCTTGACCTCGTCCTTCATATTGTGCTTCTGCAACCACTGTTGTAAAGTTTTCTATCTTACAGTTTTGCGTCATTTCTTTCAAAAAAGAATTGGTAGAATCGACGGCATTAAGTTTGATAATTTTCAACGGTAAAAATTCAATATAAACAAGTTCAATATTACACAATATTACTCGCAAAAAAAGAATAACTTTGTAAAAAATAAAGATTTTTAATGACAGAAAATAAAGTAAGTACAGATGAATTAATCGCCCTTATAATTAAGGGAATAGATGATGTAAAAGGAGAAAATATTCAATTGTTAGACTTGCGAGAAATAGAAAATACAGTGTGTGATTATTTTATAATTTGTTCTGGAAATTCGAATACACAAGTAAATGCTATTTCTAGTACTATCCAGAAAACAGTAAGTAAAGAACTAAAAGATAAACCTTGGCATATAGAAGGACAAAATAACTCGGAATGGGTACTTATGGATTATGTAAACGTAGTTGTTCACGTATTTCAAAAGCACATTAGAGAGTTTTATGATATTGAAAGCCTTTGGGGTGATGCAAAAATCACTGAAATAAACCCTGTATAATTCCTTTTGAATTTTAAGAATAATGAGTAACAAAAAAAACAACGATACTAAAAATACGCCAAAGTTTAAATTAAACTCTTATTGGATTTACGGTGCTATTTTTTTAACAATTGTAGCACTTCAATTTTTTAATAGTGGTAGTTTATCTTCTAAAAATATCTCTAGAAATGAATTTTCTAAACTATTAGAAGCCAATGATATTAGTAAAATAGTTATTGTAAATAGAACGCTTGCACAAATTTATATTAAAGCAGAAGCCTTAAAATCTCCCGCTTATAAAGAACAAACTAATTCACCTTTTTATAGAGTAGGAAGCCCAATTTTTGAATACGATTTTGGAGATTTACAAAATTTTGAAAATCAAATTAATGCTGCAAAACAAAAATACAACTTAGATTTTGACGAAAAGAATATTGATAAAACCAGTTTTTTAGAACAGTTTTTTTCTTTTTTACCTTTTATTTTGCTCATAGTTATTTGGTTGTTTTTTATGCGTAGAATGTCTGGCGGCGGTGCTGGCGGAGGCGGCGGTCAAATTTTTAATATTGGCAAATCAAAAGCAAAATTATTTGATAAAGATACTAAAGTAAAAACCTCTTTTAAAGATGTTGCAGGTTTAGAAGGTGCTAAAGAGGAAGTACAAGAAATTGTAGATTTTCTAAAGAACCCAGAAAAATATACTGCTTTAGGGGGTAAAATACCCAAAGGCGCTTTATTAGTAGGTCCTCCAGGAACAGGGAAAACTTTATTAGCAAAGGCTGTTGCAGGCGAAGCAGATGTGCCTTTCTTCTCATTATCTGGTTCTGATTTTGTAGAAATGTTTGTAGGAGTAGGTGCTTCTAGAGTTCGAGATTTATTTAAACAAGCACAACAAAAATCGCCTTCTATTATTTTTATAGATGAAATTGATGCCATTGGTAGAGCGCGTGGAAAAAATAGTATGACTGGCGGAAATGATGAACGTGAAAACACTTTAAATCAGCTCTTAACAGAAATGGACGGTTTTGGAACCGACACCAATGTTATTGTTGTTGCCGCAACCAATAGAGCAGACGTTTTAGACAAAGCTTTAATGCGTGCGGGTCGTTTTGATAGACAGATTTATGTGGACTTGCCAAATATTAATGAGCGCGAAGCTATTTTTGATGTGCATATTGCACCTTTAAAATTAGCAGGAGATGTAAAGATTAAATTTTTAGCACAACAAACTCCTGGTTTTTCAGGAGCTGATATTGCAAATATGTGTAATGAGGCGGCTTTAATTGCTGCACGAACTAATAAAAAATCAATCCATCATCAAGATTTCTTAGATGCTGTAGATAGAATTGTTGGTGGTTTAGAAAAGAAAAATAAAGTAATTACTCCTAAAGAAAAGAAAACCATTGCTTTTCATGAAGCAGGGCATGCTACGGTTAGTTGGATGTTAGAACATGCAGCACCTTTGGTAAAAGTAACTATTGTGCCTCGCGGACAATCTTTAGGGGCTGCTTGGTATTTGCCCGCAGAAAGAATGATTGTACAAACAGAACAAATGCTAGACGAAATGTGTGCAACACTTGGAGGAAGAGCTGCAGAAAAAATTATTTTCGATAAAATCTCTACAGGGGCTTTAAGTGATTTAGAAAAAGTGACCAAGCAAGCAAGAGCAATGGTAACTGTTTATGGTTTAAATGATAAGGTAGGAAACCTTACGTATTACGATTCTTCAGGAAACGATGCTTTTGTAAAACCCTACAGTGAAGAAACCGCCAAAATTATTGATCAAGAGATTTCAAAAATGATTGAAGAGCAATATATTAGAGCTGTTAATCTTTTACAAGAACATAAAGAAAAACTTACTATATTAGCAGAATTATTACTCGAAAAAGAGGTTATTTTTAAAGATGATTTAGAAAAAATCTTTGGCAAAAGACCTTTTGATGAAGTAAAACCGGAAGAAAAATAAAAGATTCCCCCTCTACATAAATTTTAAAAAGAATAATTTAATAGTTATATTTTAAAATGAATATTTTTAAGAAACTATTCAGTAAAAAAGGGGGCGAAAAGAAAGTTATTACAGAGCAAAAGATAGCTTTATCTCTAGAAGATTCCTTTGTCCATTATTTTATACAAAAAGGAGGTAAATTTTTATACAATACCTCTTTAGATGAAGTAAAAGAAAATCTTTCTAAAATTATTAATGAAAATAATATTGAGGCTTTTACCTGTTTTAGTAACGACTTAAAAAGCTTAATTCCTAAAACAACTCTTATCAAAGATAATTACGATAAAAACATTCCTTTTTTTACCACTTGTGAGCATTTAATTTCTGATAATGGAAACATTTTGTTTTCTTCTAATCAGTTACAAAGTAATCGATTAAATACTTTATCGAATGACTTTATAGTTTATGCTACTACAAGTCAACTAGTTAAAAACATAGGAGAAGGTCTAACGGGAATTAAAACTAATTATGCAGGAAATATTCCAACAAATATAAGTGCTGTTAAAAATTATACGATTGCAGGATCAGACGATAATTTCCTAAACAGTACCAATAGTAATTCAAAAAATTTATATTTACTCTTATTTGAAGATTTATAATATGAACAGTCTTTTAAAAAGAGTTTTTTTTGGTGCTATTTATGTGATTCTTTTTATAGGTGCCATTCTTTTTTCAGAAGTATCTTTTTTAATCTTAACATCCATCTTTGCAATTATTTGTTTGTGGGAGTTTTCTAAAATGATTCAATTAAAAAGTTTTGCAATATATCTTTTTTTTGGAATCGCTATTTTCCTTTTGTTAAAAAGATCCGATAGTATTGGAGTTGTATATATTTTAGGAATTACTATTTTATCATCACTTTTTTTAAGCTACCAATTAATCGCTAAAAAAGAAATTACTTACAAAAACGATCGATCTAAATTGGGCTTATCAATTCGATATCTTGCTTTTTCCTTTTGTTTTTTAATGTTACTTCCTTTTTACAAAGGTATTTATACACCTTTTATTCTAATTGCTATTTTAATTATTATTTGGGTGAATGATAGTTTTGCATTTTTAGTGGGTAAAAATTTTGGGAAAAGGAAGCTTTTTGAAAGTATATCTCCTAAAAAAACGATTGAAGGTTTTATAGGAGGGCTCATTTTTTCAATTATAGCCAGTTATATTATTGCTATTTATACGCCCATGTTTTCGGTAACTCATTGGCTTATTATAGCTTTTATTACGGCTGTTATAGGATCTATAGGAGATTTAGTAGAATCTAAATTTAAACGCCAAGCCAGTATAAAAGATAGTGGTACTATTATGCCAGGACATGGAGGATTATTAGATCGTCTAGATAGCCTATTATTTGTTGCACCGTTTGTATATTTGTACATTCATTATATGATTTAATTTATGATACGTTTTCACAAAGAAGGCTATAAGATAATCTTATTTACATTTATCTTTTCTTTCATCGCTATTTTAGCTGCAGAAAAAATGATAACTACTTTTTGGGTTTTAAAAACAGTACAAGTTGTTGTTTTATTACTTTTAGTACTTATTCTTCAATTTTTTAGAAATCCTAAAAGAAATACTGTTGTTAATGATGCACATATTATTGCTCCTGTTGATGGAAAAGTAGTCGTAATTGAAGAAGTTGAAGAGCCAGAATATTTTAAAGACAAGCGATTGCAAGTTTCTATATTTATGTCTCCTATAAATGTTCATGTTACACGATATGCAAATAGTGGTGAAGTAACATATAGCAAATACCACCCAGGAAAATTTTTGGTAGCTTGGCATCCAAAAGCTTCAACTGATAATGAGCGCACTACTGTTGTGGTAAAAAACAAAGTTTTTGGAGAAGTATTGTATAGACAAATCGCAGGTGCTTTGGCAAAACGAATTGTAAATTATGCAAAAGAAGGAGAACAAGTTGTACAAGGTACAGATGCAGGTTTTATTAAATTTGGCTCTAGAGTAGATGTTTTTTTACCCATTGGTACAAAAGTAAATGTACAATTAGGAGATGTTGTAAAAGGTGGAATTCAAAAAATTGCAGAAAAATAATTTAAATTAGGTTTCTATTAAAATAATTACATCATGAAGAAAGTCATTTTATCGAGTTTTGTGCTTTTTATAGCAATTTCATTTACCGCTTGTAAATCGGAAAAAAAACAAGAAGTTAAAAAAGTAGTTGTAGAAAAAAAAGCTCCTTTTTCTTTAAAAGAAGCGACTAATAATATAGAATTTACAGCCTATAAAACTACAGCAAAAGTAGGTGTAAAAGGAAATTTTAAGAAAGTAAATATTCTTGCTGGAGGTGAAGGAAACTCTATAAAAGATGCCATTCATAACACAAGTTTCTCTGTACCTGTAAGTAGCCTTTTCACAAAAGATACAAGTAGAGATTATAAAATTAAAAAATTCTTTTTTGGAATCATGGAAAAAACACAATTGCTTTCTGGGAAACTAAGCATTGAGAATGATTCTACAGGTATTGCAACAATTACGATGAATAGCATGAGTAGAGAAATTCCTTTCAACTATAGCATAAAAAATAAAGAATTTGTAATGAATGCAACAATGGACATTAACAATTGGAGTGCTCAAAAAGCACTAGCATCTTTAAATACAGCATGTTACGATTTACACAAAGGTGCAGATGGTGTCTCTAAAACTTGGTCGGAAGTTGCCTTAAATATTTCTTCTACTTTTAAGTAAAATGGTGAGATTTGACAATTTTAAAAAAATTGTCAAATGTTAAAAACAAGAACTCCTTCTCTCCATAAGAATATTATCAAGCCAAACACCATTTAATTGCCCTATTTTTTCTCGATATCCTAGAATTCTAAATCCACACTCCAAATGCATATGAATACTTGCTTTATTAGCTCTCATAATAGAAGATTGTAACGTCCAAATTCCATTTTCTTCACTTAACTGAATCAATTTTAAAAGGAGTTTTTTACCAAAACCTTTCCCTCTAGCGTTTTCAGCTACGTAGACACTTACTTCAGCTACTCCAGTATATACTTTTCTATTAGATACTTTAGATAAAGCAGCAAAACCAATAATTTGTTGCGCTACTAAAAGAGCAATTCTTGCTTTAGGAAGATGACTTAAATTCCAAGTATTCCAATCAGGAACTTCTGTCTCAAAAGTGGCAATCCCCGTTTTAATTCCTTCCAAGTAAATTGTTTCAACCTTATAATAATTTGATATTGTAATAGGAACAAATTCCATTTAACAGCATCCTGATTCTGGTGTACAACAACTTGTTTGTGCCTGTATTTCTGATAGTCTTATTCTGGGTTTTTTAGCAGGAATTCCACAATTATCTTTTGCCAAACAATCCGTTAATTTTGTGGTTAACAGAAAATGAGAGCCGTTAAAATCTAATCCGTATTTTCCAATAGTTTCTCCTTGATATTCCACTTCAATTTCTAAATCTTCTATTTGCAAAACACGTTCGGAAAGCTCTATAATTCGAATGAGTTTTTCTGGATGCAATCGATGATTGTAGTCATTTTCTTCCCAAAGCTGAAAATTAACAACAGATTCTTTTCTTTCTGTTCCTCCACAATCAATAAAATGTTTGGTTACTTTTCCTACTTCTGTAACATGAAAATGAGCCGGAACTAATTTTCCGTTTGGCAATTCAAAAGCAATCGTTTCTAACTGCTGTAAATGATTTTTGATTTCTGATAATTTCATACGATAAGTTTTAACAATGTTTACTTTTTTTAATTTGACTAAAAAACCCGAGAAAAACAGTCTCGATTTCCGACCATTTTTCATGATTAATGCAATAACAAATACGAGTGCCTTCAATAGTTCCTTTAATAATTTGAACCTTTTTAAGCTCTTTTAAGTGCTGAGAAATAGTGGATTGTGCCAAGCCAATTTCATCAACCAAGTCTCCACAAATACAAGTGTCTATTTTAAATAAGTGCTCTAAAATAGCAACTCTTGCTGGATGACCAATTGCTTTCGCCATTGTTGCAATAGCATTTTGCTCATCATTAAAAATCCCAGATTTTGTAATACCCATTTTTATTAATTTGTATATTGCAATAATACGATTAATAAATATAATAACCCTCTTTTTACTTAAAAATTCTCCAAAACTATATTTCTAAATTGGGTTTCTTTCGTAAATTTTTCTTTAAAGCATGTTTCCTTTTGTTCTCTGCTTTCTTTTTAACAGAGGCTTTACTGGGTTTGGTAGGTTTTCTTTTTTTTGGACGTACAAGGCCTGTAGTTATAATTTTTAAAAATCGTTTGGTTGCCAGTTCTTTATTTCTATGCTGACTTCTACTTTCATCGCAAAAAAGGATTAAAACATGCTTTTTAGACAAAAGGTTGGTAAGGTTTGTAAACAATAAATCTTTTTCATTTTCAGAAAGGGCATTCGATTTTTGAATGTTAAAAGTTAACTGAATTTTAGAAGAAACTTTATTAACGTGTTGCCCACCAGCACCAGAACTCCGTACACCTTTAAAAGACAATTCTTTAATAAGGTTTTCGATATCCATAGAGTTTTACAATTAAAATGTTATTTTAACGAATCCGAAAAAGAATATAAATCTTTCTTTTTCGCAATTAATTTATCAATAGCATCTACTGCTTTTTTTAAACGTATTTCTTTATTTCCTTTTAATACAATATAAGGGCGATTGTACTTTTTTAAAGCATTTTCAAAAGCGGTAAACATTTCTTCACGCTGCTCGGGTCTATCTCTTAAATCATCGGCTTCCCAAGGCGTATCAATATAGGTTAGTAAATATAAATCATAGCTGTTTTCAGTTGCTGCCTTGTCTAATTCTTTAGCCACAAATCCTCCATAATACTCTTCAGAATATACTTTTGTTTCTAACAAGTCGGTATCGCAAATAAGAATTTTATCTGCTTTTTTTGCCAGTTTATTTTCTAAATGCATTTGTCCTTTTGCAATAGGAATAATATCTGAAGCCTCACAGGTTTTTCGTTCATTATTCCATTTTTTTTGCAAATACTGCCTTGCAAACTCTGGTGTCCAAACGGTGTTGTAATGACGCGCTAATTCTCCAGAAATCGTTGTCTTACCAGTACTCTCTGGTCCAAATAAAACAACTTTTACTAAGTTAATGGGCTCTTGTTGAAGCTTTTTTTCCATGAAATATATCCTTGAATTGCCAAAATTGTAAAAATTAAATATTGTAGAGAAAACATCCCCCAGCCACGAGAAGCGTAGAGAGGAACCGTAATAATATCAGCGATAATCCATAAAGTCCAATTTTCTATTTTTTTATTCGCCATATACCACATGGCGGTAAAGAAAATCCCTGAAGTAAAAATGTCTATATAATTAAATGTATTGATATCTTTTTCAGAAATAATGTAAACACCATAGGTAATTACCATTGTTAAAATGGCTAAAATAATCCCAATAACTTTTTCTTTAGTAGTGGTTCTAGAAATTGGAATCACAATTTTATTATCCTTTTTTCTACTCCAATTCCACCAACCATATACACTCATTACAGAATAATAAAAATTCATCATCATATCCCCCATTAATCTATCTATAAAAAACAAATAAACCGTAATAACAGTAGCTATTATACCTGTTGGATACACTAAAATATTTGCCTTTTTAGCATACCAAACACTTGCAATTCCAAATAAAAAAGCAATGGCTTCAAGAATAATTAGATAATTTTCTTTTTCTTGATAACCACTTAAGAAAAAATCAAAAATTTGACTCATAATTACTTCGGTCAGATTTAACCATTTTAATATTGATGACTACATTCTCTTGAGATGCAAAAGATGCTTTAATTTCGCTGGTTAAAAAAGGCATCAAATCATCATATGCTCCATAAATTTGAGTGCTTAAAGGGTTTTCTAAAACTTTAAATTTAGAATCTCGTAGTTTCTGTATAAATTCTATTATAGGCTTTTCAAAATTGTTTTGAAGTGGTAATAAAGTAAGCTCTACAGATATTTTCATTGAATTTATAATTTTTTAAAGAGACTACAATATTACGAATCTCTGATGAGATTTTGTTTCCCAAAACTTCTTTTTTAATCGAAAAAAAATCCTCGAAGGGCTAGCCTCGAGGTTACCTTTGAAAATGTCATTCTCGAGAAATCGGGAATCTAAATCATAAAATTTTGGTTTTTGACCTTTTCGAGTCAAAAACCAAAATTTTTTATTTCTTTAAAAAAGGCTTCATTTTTTTCAAAAGCAGTTCCAATAACAACCATATCTGCACCTGAATCGTAAGCTTTTTTTAGTTGCTTTTTAGAATTAATTCCGCCACCAACAATTAAAGGAATTGTTAGGTTTGTTTTCACTTGAGCAATAATTTTCGCGTCCACAGGCACCGTGGCTCCGCTTCCTGCTTCTAAATAGATGATTTTTTTTCCTAAATATTCGCCTGCCAATGCTGTATTTACAATCAGATCCACCTTGCTTTGAGCAATAGGTTTTGTTTTACTTACTTTTTCAACTGCAGTTGTTTTTCCACCATCAATTAAAATATAGCCTGTTGGTAAGACTTCTAAATTTAATTTTTGTAAGATGGGAGCTGCTAAAATTTGTTGTTCTATTAAATAGGTTGGATTGCGCCCAGACAACAAACTTAAAAATAAAATTCCGTCTGCTTTATGTGTCATCTGACGCACATCACCAGGAAATAAAATAATTGGTAAATGGGTTCTTATTTTTATTTCTGAAACTACTTTTTCTGTTTGATAATTTTTATCGGTACTTCCACCAACAAAAATATGAGTAACCATAGATTGGTGTACCTTCTCAAAAAACGAAATACTATTTTTAACAATAAATTTTTCAGGGTCTATTAAAACTGCCAAGAGTTTTTCTTGGTTTTTTTTGGCTGATAGAATGTCTTTATAAATAATACTCATAAGGTAGTTTCAACTTCTAATATATAACTTTCAGACTTTTGACCCTTCGATAGCTCCTTTAGACCCTTCGATACCTCAGGGTAAACTTTTCAATTATAATTAATACGCATAGACACAAGTAAAACCTTCAAACTCTAAAAAACTTATTTTATACGCTGTTACGATTCCATTAAACCGTATTTCACCCGTTGTGCTTTTATGATGAAAAGAAAAATCGTCAATATAAATATGATGTAAAAAGAGCAACTTTTTCTTTCCGTAAATCTTATATAAACTTTCTTTTGCTCCCCAAACGATGGTTAATTTTCGTACCAAAGCATCATGATTTGCAATGGATTTATATTCATGAATAGGTGTAAACTTAGGTGCTATTTTCACAATCTTATCACGCTGTTTTTCAATGTCGATTCCAACAGGTTTTTTATCAGAAATAATAATGGCAACAAAGGTAAATGAATGTGTAATGGAAATATAATTGCCGTTTTTTAAAGAAGGCTTTCCAAAAGCATCATACAAGACATCGGTATCTCTATAATTTACCTCTTTTAATAATTGACGCACACTTAAAAACCCTTTTTGATGCAATTCAGATTTCATTCCCTCAAAACGTGTTTTATTTTTAGAAGTTAGTACAATACCTTCTTTTAAATTCTCTAAAGATTCGGTAATCTTCCAGATTAATATTTGGGTTGTTTCGTTAACGTGTATCGTCTTAAAAAGAGGCATCTATTGTAAAAGTTATTATGTAACTTTGCGGTTCTAAAATTTATAAATCCTCACAAATATAAGATTATGAGCATAAAAAACGCTACTTACATTCCGTATAAGGTAAAAGATATTTCCTTAGCAGATTGGGGAAGAAAGGAGATTGAATTGGCAGAGTCAGAAATGCCAGGTTTAATGTCTTTGCGTGAAGAATATAAAGATACGCAACCTTTAAAAGGTGCTAGAATTGCAGGCTGTTTACACATGACTATTCAAACGGCTGTTTTAATTGAAACTTTAATAGATTTAGGTGCAGAAGTTACGTGGAGTTCGTGTAATATTTTTTCTACACAAGATCAAGCTGCCGCCGCAATTGCTGCTGCTGGAATTCCAGTATACGCATGGAAAGGGATGAATGAAGAGGAATTTGATTGGTGTATTGAACAAACCTTGTTTTTTGGAGACGATAAAAAACCTTTAAATATGATTTTAGACGATGGTGGCGATTTAACCAACATGGTTTTAGATCGTTATCCAGAATTGGTGGATGGGATTAAAGGGTTGTCTGAAGAAACTACTACAGGAGTACATCGTTTATACGATAGAATGAAAGCAGGAACTTTACCCATGCCTGCCATTAATGTAAATGATTCTGTTACAAAATCGAAATTCGACAATAAATATGGTTGTAAAGAATCTGCAGTAGACGCTATTCGAAGAGCTACAGATGTAATGTTAGCAGGAAAACGCGTTGTAGTTTGTGGTTATGGTGATGTTGGTAAAGGAACCGCCGCTTCTTTTAAAGGAGCAGGTGCTATTGTTACCGTTACAGAAATTGATCCTATTTGTGCTTTACAGGCTGCCATGGATGGTTTTGAGGTAAAACGATTAGAAACCGTTGCGGCAAATGCAGATATTGTAATTACAACTACTGGAAATAAAGATATTATTCAAGGGCATCATTTTGAAATGATGAAAGACAAAGTAATTGTATGTAATATTGGGCATTTCGATAATGAAATTGATATGGCTTGGTTAAATGAAAAACATGGAGCTTCTAAAGTAGAAATTAAGCCACAAGTAGATAAATATACGATTAACGGAAAAGATATTTTAATTTTAGCCGAAGGGCGTTTGGTAAACTTGGGTTGTGCAACAGGACATCCTAGTTTTGTAATGAGTAATTCTTTTACCAATCAAACCTTAGCGCAAATTGAATTATGGACAAATTCCGATGCTTATAAAAATGAAGTATATATGTTACCAAAACATTTAGACGAAAAGGTGGCCAGATTACATTTGGCTAAAATAGGTGTAGAATTAACAACATTGAGAGAAGACCAAGCTGCATATATTGGTGTTACCCAAGAAGGTCCTTTTAAACCAGAATATTATAGGTATTAGTTTTAGAAAAAAGCAATTCATAAAAAACCCTTTGTAATTTCTTACAAAGGGTTTTTTATTTTCTTAAATAGTTACAAGATCTTTCATATGAAATAGGCTAAATTATTTTTAATGATACTCTTTTATTAAACTTTTCAATTTGCAATGTACTAATTATTTTTAGATTTTTCATCTATAATAGTGTTAATTTCTACACCTTGAAGCTCAGAATCTTTTAACGCTTTATGAATAAGCCCCCTATCTAAATCAAAAGCACATCGTAAATTTTCATGTATAAATAGCATTAATTCTCTTTTATGCCGCTCATTACTATCTCCAATTTCTATTAAATTTTTGTATTGCCTGTTGTAATTACACGCTAAATTGTAATAAGGCATTGCCATATTTGGAAACTCTCGTATTAAAGACCTTAAAATACTATTAGATAGGGTTGTTTCATTTAAATATTTATTTCTAATATAAGCTTCGTTTAATTTAGAAAAAATATCTTTAGAGTTTGAGTCATAAATTTTAGCATATAACTCTGCAGAGTAAAAGTATTCTTTCATTTTAAAGAGTGTTTTTGCTAAACGTTTCATAAGAAAAACATCATTAATTTTTGAAGCATTTTCTTGTACATACTCTAAAACTTCACATTTTTGTTGCTCTGTGAGTGATACGTTTTCATCAATTAAATCGGCTATTTTTAAATCGCTATTGTCATTTTTGGAAGAATCTAATATCGATTTAATGTCTTTGTCATTATTCGCTAAAAATTTAAAAACATCGGTAATTGTTAAAAGATAAATTCCTACAAAACCAATAAAAAAGAAGGAAGTCATAATGGTTCCAGAAAATATAATTCCTGTATCACCAACGTTTAAAAAGTTACTAATACTTACGGTAATTTCGTAAAAATATTCGATGATTGTCTTTAATTCAACCAATGTAACCCCCACAATTATTTTTGTGAGCCAATCTGCTATTTCTTTTAAAGAAGTACTACGTTCATAAGCAATCTCTTGTTTTTTATTATTAAATGTTGGAAGTCCAAAGATAAATCCTAAAGTTCCGCCAAAAGAAATCGATGTAATTGATAATAAGATTCCGATAGGAATTACTCTAAAAAAACTCTCCTTACCTAGACTTAATCCGTAAAGAATAATACATAAAAAAGATAATACAGATACAATTAAAAGGTTTTTAGTGTAGATATTAAGGTGTTTCATCTGTCTATATTATTTTTTTTTACTTGTGCTGAATTTATTTCAGTATCGGTCAGATGTAGCTTCCATTTAGTCATTCCTGTACAATTCCGCTGTGTATCGAAATCTCCTTATGGAAGTTTCATATGTCTATTTTAGCCAAAAGTATTGAACTTTTTTAAGTGTTAAAAATTTCAGCTTTATAATTTTAAAAGAAACTTTAAGGAAGTCTTTTTCAAGGGACTGTTTTTTTGTTATTTTGGTGCAAATGAAATTTTATGGAACTCACTAAAAAAATAGGTTTATTATTAGGTCCTGTTTTATTTTTCGGAATTTTAAGTCTTCCTTCTCCAATGATTTCTACTACGGCAGATGCCGTGATTGCAGTAGCATTGTGGATGGTTCTTTGGTGGATTACAGAGGTAGTACATATTGCTGTAACGGCATTATTGCCGCTTCTATTGTTTCCTTTGCTAAAAATAATGCCTATTGCAGATGTTGGTGCTAATTATGGAAGCCCTATTATTTTTCTCTTTTTTGGCGGATTTATTTTGGCACTGGCTTTAGAAAAAGTAAACCTTCACAAAAGAATTGCATTAACCATTATAAAATTTACAGGAACAACACCTAATCAAGTAGTTTTAGGTTTTATGATTGCTACCGCTTTTATGAGTATGTGGATTAGCAATACAGCAAGTACTGTGGTAATGTTGCCCATAGCACTCTCTGTAATTAAACTATTAATGAATGATAAAGATGGTTTTACAAAAGCCGATAAAAACTTTGCTTTAAATGTACTATTAGGCATTGCTTTTTCTGCAAATGTAGGCGGGATTGCTACGGTTATTGGAACGCCTCCAAATTCTGTTTTAATAGGATTGCTAGAAAATCAATACCAAACTGAAATCTCTTTTTTACAATGGATGAGTTTTGGATTGCCCTTCTCTATACTTATGGTAGGCTTGTGTTATATAGTTTTGGTAAAATGGATTTTCCCTTGTAAAGACATTGTTTTTGATGCTTCTGTAAATATCATTTCAGAAGAATTAAAAAAATTAGGAAGGGTTTCAAAAGAAGAAAAAAGAGTTTTAACCATTTTTGCGATTACCGTGTTTTTATGGATTACAAGAACTTTAATAAATACATTAATACCAGGGTTAAAATTATCCGATACTATTATTAGTTTGATTGGAGCGGTCTCTTTATTTTCAATTCCTTTGAGTTTAAAAAAAGGAGATTTTATTTTACAATGGAGCGATACAGAAAAGTTAGCTTGGGGAATTTTATTGTTATTTGGTGGAGGCTTGGCTTTAGCAAAGGGCATGGCAACTACGGGTATTGTAGATTTAGTTACGAATGGAATTGCCGCAAGAAGTTTTCCTATAGTAATCACTGTATCTTTATTAATTGCATTGATGCTTTTTATGACAGAGCTCATGAGTAATGTGGCATTGGTTGCTGTATTAGCTCCTGTTGTAGCAGGAATAGCGATGGGTTTAGAGATTCCTATATTGCATTTACTAATTCCTGTTACGATGGCATCTAGTTGCGCCTTTATGCTACCTATGGCTACACCACCAAACGCTATTGTTTTTGCGAGTGGCCATATCAAAGTAAGTGAAATGGTAAAAGCAGGAATTCTTTTAAACTGTTTTGCCGTAATCTTACTAATCTTATACTACCTATTTGTAATTCCATTGTTTGCTTAAAAAAATTTATATTTACTAATTATAGTGCAACGCACAAAATAGTTGTTTTACATAAATATCTTACAATTAGTTATTTCATTTTTCAATGGTAAAAAAAATAGTATTTCTTTTTCTTTTTCTTAGTGTCCAATCTTTAGTATCACAAGAAACAGAACCCGTTTTATCTTTAAAATATGAAAATGCACTAAAAATTGATGTTTTAAAAAAAATCGAATCTCTTTCTAAATATCAATTCTTTTTTGTGGAAGATTGGTTAGACAAAAAACCAATTTCGGGCGATTTTAAAAACATTTCTTTACCCGTAATTTTAGAAACTATTTTTAAAGAAACCGTTATTAACTACTATATTTCTAAAGATCGTAAAGTTATTTTAACACGTAATAGTATTATTTATGATTCGTTACCAAAAGGTTTTTTAGAAGAGAAAACAGAAGAAGAAATTTCTAGAACCGAGTCAGTACCCGTATTTTATATAGAACAAGTAGAGTCTAAAAAAAATAAATTAGAAACCATAAAATTAGGAAAGAAAACAAAAGGAATTACAAAAGGTTTGTTAAAACTAACAGGAACTGTAAAAAATAAAATTACAGGAGAACCTATGGCAAATGTTGTGCTTTCGATAAAAGATAAAAACATCAACACCATAACAAATAGCAAAGGAGTTTATGAGTTAAACCTTCCTGCAGGAGAAAACTTTGTAGAAATAAAATCTTTAGGAACTCAAACTGAAACCAAAAGAATTGTTATTTATAATGATGAAGTTTTAAATTTTGATTTAGAAGAAGTTATAGAGGTTTTAGATGAGGTAATTGTTGATGCCGAAAGAAGCGCCAATATTAAAGAAGTTGTTACAGGAATTACAAAAATTAAAGTAGAAGAAATAAAAACCATTCCGTTGGTGTTGGGAGAAAGAGATATCTTAAAAGTTGCTTTAACACTTCCTGGTATTAAAAATGTAGGTGAGGGTTCCGCTGGATACAGTGTAAGAGGTGGAAAAGAAGATCAAAACTTAATCTTATTAGACGAAGTTACTTTGTACAACCCATCGCATTTCTTTGGAATTTTTTCAGCATTAAACCCTTTTACTACAGGAAATGCAACCATTTATACAGGAAGTATTCCGGCAGAATATGGAGGACGACTCTCTTCTGTTTTTGATATTAGAACCAAAGAAGGCAATAAAGAAAAATTTTCGGGCGAAGCTTCTATTGGTCCTGTTACCAGTAATGTTTCTTTAGAAATCCCTATTGTAAAAGAAAAGGCATCGCTAGTTTTAGGTGTAAGAGGCACCTATTCCGATTGGATTTTAAAATCTTTAGACGATGAAGCCTTAAGCAATAGTGAAGCTTCTTTTTATGATTTTGTATTAAAATACAATCATAAATTGGATGAAAACAACGCGATTGAAGCAACAGGTCATTACAGCAAAGATGCTTTTAGCATTACTTCAGACTCTATTTTTAATTATAGCAATCGTTTATTTTCGGTGCGATGGGATCGTAAAATCAATGAAAAAAACAAAGCAAGTCTACGACTTTCAAACAGTCAGTATCAATTTAACATTCATTACGATGCCGCATCCGATAGGGATTTCGATGTAAATTATACCATTCATGAAACACAGTTAAAGCTAAAAGTAAAATATGATTATAACACATCTCATAAACTTACTTATGGTACTTCTTTAAAAGCCTATAGTGTAAATCCGGGGAGTATCAATCCAAAAGATAATACGTCAATCATAGAACCGTTTACAGTGCCTAAAGAAAAGGCGTTGGAATCTGCCGTATTTATATCCGATAAATTTGATGTTAGTGAAAAATTAGTAGTAAACGCAGGATTTAGATATTCTTTTTATGCCGCTTTAGGAAACGCTTCGCCAAGAAGGTATACATCAGGTTTGCCTAAAAATGAAGGAACAGTTTTAGACACCTTACAATTTTCTAATAATCAAGTTATAAAAACCTATGGAGGTCCCGAAGCAAGACTTTCTACAAGATATTTTTTAACTCCAGATTTATCTTTAAAAGCAAGTTTTAACAATACCTACCAATACATTCATACACTATCAAATAACACCAGTGTTTCCCCTACAGATACTTGGAAACTGTCCGATTACCATTTAAAACCCCAAAGAGCCTCTCAATTTTCCTTAGGGATTTTTAAAAATTTAGACGATGACCTTTATGAATTAAGTTTAGAAGGATACTATAAAAAATCTCAAAATATTTTAGATTATAAAGTAGGCGCCAACTTGTTTTTAAACGAATATATTGAAACGGAAGTTTTACAAGGAGAAGGAAAAGCTTACGGGTTGGAATTTTTGTTAAAAAAGAAAAGAGGAAAACTAAACGGTTGGTTAAGTTATAGTTATTCAAGGTCGTTTATTAAATTAGATAGTGATTTTGCTGAAGAAACAGTAAATGGAGGCAATTATTTTCCGTCTAATTTTGACAAACCTCACGATGTAAGTTTGGTGGCTAATTATAAACTGACAAAGCGATATAGTTTTTCTGCAAATTTTGCCTATCAAACAGGAAGACCTATTACGTTTCCTACAGGAAACTATGTGTATAATGGTGTTCCTTATGTTGCTTATAGCGATCGGAATGCTTTTAGAATTCCAGATTATTACCGCTTAGATATTGGTATTAACATAGAAGGAAATCATAAAATAAAAAAATTAGCACATAGCTTTTGGAATTTTTCTATTTACAATGTTTTAGGTAGAAATAATCCGTATTCGGTATTTTTTGTTAGTGAAAGCGGAGATATTAAAGCCTATAAAAGCTCTATTTTTTCTATTCCAATTCCTACAATAACCTATAATTTAAAATTTTAAGTGTTGAAAAAGGTTTGCTACTTTTTGGTATTCATATTTTATGCATACAGCTGTGTAGAGCCTTATGAAGCGGCTACGCAGGTTTTTGAAAACTCTTTAATTGTAGAGGCAACACTTACCAATGAAAATAAAGTTCAAAAAGTCCTACTTAGTAGAACCTATCGGTTAGAAGAAGATGAGGCTGTATTAGTAAGCAATGCCGTTGTAAAAGTTGTAGACGATTTGCAAAACGAATATGTTTTTGAAGAATCTTCCCCAGGCACCTATCTTTCAACGTTTGCGTTTGCAGCCGTCTCAGAAAGATCCTATCAATTAAAAATTGCCACAGATACGGGAAATTACGAATCGTTGCCTACAAAACTGACTGCCGAATCTTCAAACCTAGCCATACAGGCTTTAAAAACAACCAATGAAGATGGCATTGAAGGTATTGAAATTACAGCCAATAGTTTTACACCTTCAGGCAATGCAAAATATTATCGTTTTGAATACGAAGAAACCTACAAAATTATAGCCCCTTATTGGTCGCCATTAGATGCTTATGGTTATTCTTATTTGAGTGTACCTACAGATCCACAATCGGCTCTAGTTCATGAAGTATATACCTTACCAAGAGAACAGGAAGAGCAAACATGCTACAAAACAAATTATTCTACAGGTATTTTACAGGAAGAGACCAACAAATTTTCGGAAGATAAGGTTCAGAACTTTCCTGTTTTATTTTTGCCAAAAACCGCTTTCCCCATCACACATCGATATAGTATTTTGGTACGGCAATATGTACAATCTTTTGAAGCCTATTCTTTTTATAAAACATTAAATCAATTTTCAAATCAAGAAAGCTTGTTGTCTCAAAATCAACCCGGTTTTATCAATGGTAATTTGTATGCTTTAAATAATAAAGAAGAAAAAGTCCTCGGTTTTTTTGAAGTGTCGTCTGCCTTAACAAAACGCATCTTTTTTAATTTTGAAGACTTTTTTCCGAACGATGAAAAACCGCCTTATATTGTTGGATGCTACGAGATTGCGCCTGATTTATATGATAGCTCTGATGGAGGGAATCCAAATTTTTCTCCGTTACTTACTCAAATTTTATATAATGATTTAAAATTCGTGAGATTTAATGAACCTCCTAACTATATAAACGGCGGACCCTATGTTATTGTTAAGAGAGAGTGCGGTGATTGTACTTCTTTAGCGTCTAATATAAAACCTAATTTTTGGATTGATTAATTTTTAAAATGATACCTAGAATTTTCATATTGTGTTTGTTTTTAAGTCTTTTTACAAATAGTTGTGTAGCGCCTTATGAAGCGGCTACACAGGTTTTTGAAAATTCGTTAATTGTAGAGGCAACGCTTACCAATGAACATAAAATTCAAAAGGTACAACTCAGTAGAACGTATCGGTTAGAAGAAGATACTCCTTCATTAGTAAGTAATGCTACTGTAAAAATTGTAGATGATTTGCAAAACGAATATATTTTTGAAGAATCTTCTGCAGGAATCTATCTTTCAACACTTCCATTTGCAGCCGTTCCAGAAAGAGCCTACCAGTTAAAAATTAGTACGGATCGAGAAGAGTACGAATCATTTCCTACAAAACTGACAGCCGAATCTTCAGACTTAGCTATAAGTGCTACAAAAACAATGAATGAAGATGGTATTGAAGGTATTCAAATTACAGCCAATAGTTTTACACCTTCTGGAAATGCAAAATATTATCGTTTTGAATATGAAGAAACCTATAAAGTTGTTGCACCATATTGGACGCCTTTAGACGCATTTGGTGTTTCTCCATTTCCTACTTTACCAGGCCCAGTACCAAGCCATGAAGTTTATACTTTGCCAAGAATACAAGAAGAAGAAACCTGTTACAGAACAGATTATTCTACAATTATTTTACAGGAAGAAACCAACAAATTTGCAGAAGATAAGGTTCAAAATTACCCTGTTTTATTTTTGCCGAAAACCGCTTTTCCTATTACGCACAGATATAGCATATTAGTTCGGCAATATGTACAGTCTTTTGAAGCCTATTCGTTTTATAAAACATTAAATCAGTTTTCAAATCAAGAAAGTTTGTTATCCCAAAATCAGCCCGGTTTTATTAGCGGAAACTTATATGCAGTAGGCAATAGCAAAGAAAAAGTAATTGGTTACTTTGCAGTTTCCTCAGCACTTACAAAACGCATCTTTTTTAATTTTGAAGATTTTTTTCCAAACGATGAAAAACCACCTTATATTACAGATTGCCCTGTAATTACACCTCAATTAACCGAAGTAAACCCAACAACACCAGGAGCTCATAATTTTTCTCCACTAATTAGTTTACTGATAAACTACGATTATAAATTTGTTGGATTTAACGAACCTTTTATAAATGTAAATACTCCTTATTTTGTAGTAAAAAGAGAATGTGGAGATTGCACCGCTTTAGGCTCTAATGTAATCCCTGATTTTTGGGTAGATTGATAAAATAGATAGTAATATGAAAAAAATAATTCTTGCTTTTACCTTTTTGTTTTTAATTCCTGTTGTTATTTATAGTCAAAAAACAACCACTAATGGTATTGTATATAACAGTGTTCTTAAAGAGCGTGTTTTTTTACATTACAACACCTCACTATTGCTTACAGGGGAATACCTACACTACAAAGTGTATGTACTTAGAGACAGAAATAATAAACTTAGTAAATTAAGTAAAATAGCCTATGTAGAATTAGTAGATAGTGAAAAGAAAGTGGTTTTTAAACACAAAGTACGATTAGAAAATAGTACTGGAAATGGCGATTTTTTTATTCCATCTTCTATAAAGTCTGGAAATTATAAACTGATTTCTTACACCCAAGGTATGCGGAATGAAAAAGGGAATTACTTTTTTCAGGGAGATCTTACCATTTTGAATCCTTTTCAACCCATTTCTCCTTTAGCGATACAAAAAGAAATTACATCAAACACAATTGCCGTTGCAAATAAAAAAAATACAATTCAGCAAGAAAATGATTTGGAAACAATTGTAATTGACACTTCTTTTACAACTCGGTCTAAAGTTACTATCAACCTAGAAACTCTAAATAAAAAATATACTTTTGGAAATTATTCTATCTCTGTAAGAAAGATTGATGCTCTTCAAAAACCCGTCTTATTAAATTCAAAAACATATACAAATCTGTTTCCAAAAAAAGAAAATAAAAACAATAGTTTACCTCAATTTAGACCAGAATTTACAGGAGAGCTTCTTACGGGGAAAGTATATGAAAAAACCTCTGGGAAACCTGTAATAAATAAAAGAGTTCTTTTATCAATAGCAAATGAAAGTCCTGTTTTAAAGTTTTCAAAAACAAATGCGTTAGGGGAATTTATTTTTAAATTAAAAGTAGCATACGATGTTTCAAAAGCAACCTTACAAATCTTAGGAAAAGATACCGAAAACTATACAATTGTTGTAGATGAACATATTCCTTTAAACTATGAAACTCTTTCTTTTAAAGATTTTCAAGTAGCGCCAAATATAAAAGAGATTTTATTAGAAAATAGCATACAGAATCAAATAGAAAATGCCTATTTAAGCGTAAAAAAAGATACAATTTCTGTAAGAAAAGCCTTTAAAACGTACTCTTTTGACTATGTTAGTAAAACTTTCTTATTAGATGATTATACACGTTTTTCAACCGTTAAAGAAACCATTACAGAAATTGTTAAAAATGTTTCTATTTCTAGAAAAAAGAAAAATTATGTATTCCGAGTTGCCAGTCTAAACCCATATGATAAAGAAAAGTTTTTGCCTTTAATTATTGTAGACGGTGTTTTAACGCAAAGTTTAAATGAATTGGCACTATTTGATGCTAGAAAAGTAAAAAGTATCTCTGTGGTAAGAAATAAATTTTATTTTGAAAATTTTAATTATCAAGGGATTATATATCTAGAAACTTTTAACAACGATTTTAATGTGGATGTCGATAAAAATAAAGTACATTATTTTGATTTGTTTACACCAGTTAAAAACAAAAAGTACTTTAGTCCAAATTACACAGATAAAAAGAGTTATGATAGAATTCCAGACTATAGAAAACAATTGTTATGGCAACCTAATTTTACGTTAGAATCTAAAGAAAATGCACTTACATTTTTTACTTCCGATGTAAAAGGCGTTTATGAAATCTCTATAGAAGGCTTTCAGAAAGATGGTACGCCTGTTTCTATAAAAGATACTATTTATGTTGAATAGCTTTATTTAAGAACAATGTAAGTAGGGTGAAATCACCCTATTTTTTGGGTGAATAAACGATACCATAAACCTCATATTTTTTTCAAATTTGTAACTTAAAGCAATAACTCTTTTTGAATCTTAAAGGTAGTTAATGTATAGATAAGAGCTATAATGGGGAAACTAGCTCGATATATAGCCAGAAAGATTATTCTTCTAATATCTTTCTGGCAATTTTTTCGTTTGAATTTAAATTGAGTTTCTCAATCTCAATTCAAGTGATTTTTGATAAAAAAATGACTGGAATTGACAGCGTCTTCAGAGAGAAAATGGTATTATTTAAGGGTTTTAATAATTTCTATAGCTGATTGTGTAACCTCTTGAATTTTTTTATAATCAAAATTACCCTCAGCATCTTTTATCATTAATTTAGAGCCCATTCCTACACAAGTAACTCCTGCTTTAAACCAAGAAGATAAACTTTCTTCGGTTGGACTAACACCTCCTGTAGGCATAATACTTGTCCAAGGTTGAGGCGCTTTAATCCCTTTTACAAAATTAGGCCCGTAGATACCTCCTGGAAATAGTTTTACAATTTCACAACCTAATTCTTCAGCTTTTGCTATTTCAGTAAGACTACCACAACCTGGCGACCATAATACTTTTCGTCTATTACAAACCATTGCAATATCTTCTCTAAGTACAGGTGTTACAATAAAATTGGCACCTAAAGCCATGTATAAAGAAGCTGCTGCGGCATCTGTAACAGAACCAACGCCCATAACCATTCCTGGTAATTCTTTAATTGCATATTTGGTAAGTTCTCCAAATATTTCATGAGCAAAGTCTCCTCTTGCAGTAAACTCCATCAATCTAGCGCCACCATTATAACATGCTTTTAGTACTTTTTTACTTACTTCTATATCTGAATGGTAAAATAAAGGAACCATTCCTGTTTCTTTCATTACTGTTACAACCTCTATTCGTGTAAATTGTGCCATACTTTTTTAATTAAAAAAACGAATTACTGAGCCAAATAAATTCGACTCAGCAATTCATAAATCAACTTCAACTTTATTTTTAAATTTTATCTTGCTACTCTACCGGAAGCATCACCTCCCATTAATTTTTCTACTTCTGAAACCGTTACTAAGTTTGCATCTCCTTTAATTGTGTGTTTTAAACACGAAGCTGCTACCGCAAAGTCTAAAGCATTTTGATCATCTTCTGGGTATTTCAGTAAACCATAAATTAGTCCTCCCATAAAAGAATCTCCTCCTCCAACTCTATCCACAATATCAGTAATTTGATATTGGCGTGTTTCATACATTTTTGAGCCATCGTACAAAACACCCGCCCACGTATTATGTGAAGCAGATATAGAACCTCTTAAGGTTGTAATTACTTTTTTAGCTCTTGGAAATTTTTCCATCATTTGTTTGCAAACAGATAAAAAAGCCTCTGCTTTTACATCATGTCCGTGTTTATGAACATCTAAGCCTTCTGGGTGAATTCCAAAATGTTTTTCTGCATCTTCTTCGTTCCCTAAAATAATATCACAGTAAGAAGTAAGTTCTGACATTACTTTTTCTCTATGATTATCATCGCAATACTTCCAAAGTTTTGCTCGGTAATTTAAATCTGTAGAAATGGTGATTCCTTTTTCGCTTGCTGCTTTTACAGCTTCTAAGCATACATCTGCTGCTCCTTGTGAAATTGCAGGTGTAATACCTGTCCAATGAAACCATTCAACACCCTCAAAAACAGTATTCCAGTCAATCATTCCCGATTCAATTTCTGCAATTGCAGAATGTGCTCTATCATATACTACTTTAGAACCTCTAGAAACAGCTCCTGTTTCCAAAAAGTAAATTCCTAAACGATCTCCTCCGTATACAATTTTATCGACACCAACACCTCTTTTTCGCATTTCCATCATGGCACATTCACCAATGTCATTTTTTGGTAGGCGTGTTACAAAATCTACATCAACTCCATAATTGGCTAATGATACTGCAACATTTGATTCACCTCCTCCATAAATAACATCAAAGTTATTGGCTTGTGAAAATCTTAAAAACCCTTGTGGAGCTAATCGTAACATAATTTCTCCAAAAGTGACTACTTTACTCATCTTTATATATTCTATTTTATTATTAAATACCTAAAGCTTGTCCACCACCAACTTGGATTGTTTCCGCTGTTAAGAATGCCGCATCTTCGCTTGCTAAAAATGAAACAACACCAGCTACATCTTTAGGTTGCCCTAATCTTCCTAACATAATGTTATTTTTCCATGAAGCAAAAACTTCTGGTTTGGTAGATTTTATTTGTGCATGAAATGGTGTATCTATAGTTCCTGGAGATACTGCATTTACTCTAATGCCATATTCTGCTAAATCTTTTGCTAAAGCTCTGGTTATTGTATGAACTCCTGCTTTTGAGGTTCCATAAATACCTGCTCCAGGACCCCCTGCATTCCACCCTGCATTTGAGGTGTAATTAATGATGGTTGGATTTTCTCCTTTTTTAAGAAATGGAATGGCTGCTCTTGAACAGAAAAATGTTGAGTCTAAATTCAATGCCATTACAAACCTGTAAAACTCAGTAGTCATTTCTTCAAAACGAGATCTTCCACCCAATCCTCCAGCATTATTGACTAACACATCAATTCTACCATATTTTTCTCCAATTTTTTGAATGTTTTCCGTTACTTGTTCATCTTTAGTAACATCAAAACCATAATATTCAGCTGTGATTCCTTCTGCTGTAAGTTCTTTAACTCTATCGGCACCTGCTTCATCTTCAATACCGTTTAAAACTACAACATAGCCATCTTTACCTAATCTCCTTGCTACTTCAAAACCAATACCACCAGTTGCACCAGTTACTATGGCTATTTTTTCGTTTGATTTACTCATTTTTTACTTATTTTTAATTTGATATTTTTAATTATTTTTTTGATGTTAAGGGTTCTATTTTAGGACATAGTATCCAAATAGCTAATAGTGCAATAATTGCTAAAGTTCCGCCTATTAAAAATGCAGGGGTATAGTTACCTCCAGTTGTTATAAACGTAACTAATATCGTAAGTCCAGCCGCACCAAGTTTAGCTGCCATACCTGCAAATCCTGAAAGAGTACCTACAATTTTTCCACTAAAAAGATCGCTTGGAATCGTTTGAATATTTCCAATTGAAATTTGAAATCCAAAAAGTAGAATTGCCATAATAATTACCGCATTCATAGCTGAACCAGGTGCTTTTAACAAGAAAAAGCAAGGTATCATAATTATACACCCTAAAGTAATAGTCATCTTTCTAGTTTTATCTACCGTCCACCCAGAAGACAATCTATTTTGAGCGATAAGACCTCCTGCCCAAGCTCCTATCATAGCACCAACGTATGGTAACCATGCCGAGAATGCGATCTCTTTAACATTCATGCCAAACACTTCAGATAAGTAAATTGGTATCCAAACTATAAAAAGCCACCAAATAGGATCTATTGCTGCAGATGCTATTATTACTCCCCAACTCTCTTTACGTTGAAGTAGTTCACCAGTACTAGGAGTATATCCTTCATCATAATTTCCTTCTTCATCAACATCTTGATTTTTTTGCCCAGAAAGAATATATTTTTTTTCATCATCCGATAACCAAGGGTGTGATTTTGGATCTGATTTTACAATGAACAACCAAGGGATTAACCATAATAACCCAAGTACCCCAACAACTATAAATATTGCTTTCCAATCGAAATAAATAGCTAACAATCCAATCACTGGATAAGCTACTATACCACCTGCGGCGGCTCCTGAATTAAAAATTCCTTGTGCAAATGCTCTTTCTTTAGTTGGAAACCATTCTGCATTGGCTTTAGCAGCACCAGGCCAATTTCCAGCTTCTGCAACTCCTAATAAAGACCTAAAAATTGAAAAACTTAATAATCCTTGAGCAAATGCGTGTAACATAGTGGCAATAGACCATACACCAATAGAAATAGCAAACCCTATTCTAGTTCCTATCCAATCGAAAATTTTTCCAAACAGCGCTTGACCTCCAGCATAAGACAATATAAATACCGTTGATATGGTACCATAAATTGCTTTATGTCCGTCTTCATCCATATCAGGAAATAAATCTTTGGCGATATCTGGCCATAAAGCCCCAAAAGCTTGTCTATCTATATAATTAACAACTGCAGCCAAAGCTACGAGTCCTACAACCCACCATCTTAATCCTTTTATTTTCATTGTATCTATGTATTTTATTCGTATTTATTTCTGTTCTTACCAGTCCATAAAGCACTCCTTCAATCTACTTACTGGCAAATAAATTTCCTCTTGTAAGAATATTTACTTAATTATCTGCCGAAACCATATCTTCTAAAAATAAAAGTTTATAGGATTCTTAATTCTTTTCCTAGTTAGCAACCTCAATAGATGTTAATCTACTATACATATCCCGATACAGACTTGTATCTTACTAAATTTAGTTAGGAATAAATTAAAAAAACATTCCAAAGATACTGTTGTTAACAAGGGAATAAGCACAAAAATTACGCATTAGCTATGCCCTTTTACAGTATCTAGTTATGTTCAAAAACATCTAGAAAACTCTTTTATTAAAAATTAAGATTTTATCCAACCCAACAAGCTGGAAAGGATAAAACCTTAATAATTAATTCAAATAAATATTAATTTATACTATTAGTATCCAGCATTTTGTGTAATTACACCATTAGTTGCTAGTACTTCTGATACTGGAATCGGAAACACATAGTAATTACTATTAACTGTTGTTCCCATTTCTGCACTTACAGTATTTGTTCTCACTAAATCGAACCATCTATGTCCTTCAAAAGCCAACTCTAATCTTCTTTCGTCTTGAATAGCTGCTCTAATATCTGCTTGAGAAGTTGCCGTTGAATTTGCTAAACCTGCTCTAGTTCTAATTTTATTTAATTCTACTAATGCAGCAGCTGTACTTCCATTCTCGTTTAATGCTTCTGCATATAACAAGATAACGTCAGCTAATCTCAATTCTATCCAATCGTGTTCACCACCTAAGCCTGTATCTTTAGGGAACTTTATGGCTGTTAAACCATCAGCAGCAAGTGTCACTGCTTTTCTAGTTACATCTCCAGCAGCATCGAATGCAGCAACTAAATCCGGATCTACAGGAAAATCAGCTTTTGAGTCATCTCCAACAAACCAATTCCAAAAATCAGAACCAAAAGAATATTCATCTACAATAGAACTTGAAATTTGAGTTGAAAATATAATTTCAGAGTTACCAGATTCATTTGCTGCACCAAAAACGTCTGAAAAATTCGCTTTTAAACTAAAATCTGAAGCATTAGCTACAGCGGCAAGATGTGGTGTAGCACTGCTAGGATTGCCCATTTGCATATATACTTTTCCTAATAAAGCCTGTGCTGCATACTTAGAGGCTCTTCCATCTACAATAGTAGTACTTAAAGCTGCAATTGCATCGTTTAAATCTGGAATAATTACGTTATTATATACATCAGCCGCAGGTTGTCTAGCTAATATAGACGTATCTGTTAAGCTTGGTGTTGCAGATAAATTAACAGTAACATCACCAAAAACTCGCACCAATTTAAAATATGATAACGCTCTTAAAAACTTTGCTTCACCTACTTGTGTAGCATCTGAAGAGTTTTCAATGACATTGTTAGCACTTAATATAGATTTGTATAAAGCTGTATAAAAAGGACCAAAAAATTGATCTTCCATCGTTGTTAAGTTGTTTGTAAAAACATCAAACTCGGTATATGGAGCTTCATCCATAACGGCATTATCCGATCTAAATTCAGCCATTACTGCCATAGGTGTAACACTTCCTAATTGATAATAATATGCTGCATTTAATACACCTTCAAAATCTGTCAAAGAATCTGCACTAGCAAGATTCGGTGGAGATTGATCTAAATCTGTGGAACACGCTGTTACGAATAACAAAGTTCCTAGTAATAAAAATATATTTTTCATTTTTTTCATTTTAAAAATTAACATTTAAACCTATGGTAAAACTTCTAACTACAGGACTCGCACCTACTTGCGCACCATAAACTGTTGGATCTGTACCTTTAACACCTTCTGGGTTGTATGAAGTATAATCGTCTCCCATGAGGTACAATAAATTAGTTCCTGCACCATATACTCTTACAGAACTTAAACCTGCTTTTTGGACTAAGTTAGAATCAAGTGTATAACCAATGGTTAAGTTTCTTAATGCTATGTAAGAAGCATCTTGTATCATAGCGTCTGTTTGATTTCTATTTCTCTCATAATATTCTCCATTATGATCAGCAATACCATCTCCATTAGCATCTAAACTACCATAATCTAATCTTCCTCCCCATTGAGATCCATAATACAATGGGTCTATATTATAAACTTCCGCACCATGAGATCCTTGAAATTGAAGTGACATATCAAAGTTTTTATAGGTTACATTATGTGACATACCCCAGTAAAAATCTGGTGTATTTTGACCTATCTTCACTAAATCTCCACCATCTTCAACAGTTCTTGTTCTGTCAATAACACCATCACCATTTTGGTCTACTACATACGATTCTCCAGTTTGACTGTTAGGGTGTCTAGAACCGTCTGCTAAATACTCTATTTCAACATCTCCGATAGTTTGTAAGCCCCACATTTCACCAATACCACCACCTACATAATTTCTAAATACAGCACCTCTACCACTTTGTCCAAAAATTTGTTGAGGTAATTCATCCAAACCACCTAAATCTGTAATTTCTGTTTCAACAGTAGACAAGTTTGCATTCATATTCCAAGAAAAATCGTCTTTATTAACTAAACTTGCAGATAATTCAAATTCCCAACCAGAACTTCTTACATCACCAACATTAAGGATAGAGCTAGGATTTCCTAAAACTTCAGATTGTGCTTGATTAATTAAGATGTCTTCAATATCAGATGTATAGTAGTCTATTCCTAATCTAAAACGATTGTTTAAGAATCCAAAATCAACTCCATAATTCGTTTCTGTATTGGTTTGCCAAGTTAAATCTGGATTTTCTGAATTTGATGGAATTAAAAACCCTGTTCCAAAGATTGTTGCTCCAGGAGATAAAAGACTTAATGCATCATAAGATCCTAAGAAAGAAGTTGTTCCTAAAGAACCATTACTAAATCTTAATTTTAATTGACTTAATACTTCATTGTCTTGTAAGAAGTCTTCATTATGTACATTCCAACCTAATGAAAATGCTGGAAACGTAGCATATCTTTTATTTGATCCGAACTGAGAACTACCATCTCTTCTTAATGATACTGACACTAAGAAACGATCGTCATAGGCATAATTAACCCTTCCAAAAACACTTTCTCTTACTCTAGTTTCATCTCTTTCAGTTACTTGAATATCTGCAGGGTCAAATAAGTTATAGTTAAGAACAGCTACATCTGGTACATTTGAACCATCTAAACGTGTTCCTACTAACTTCGTAGTTTGCACTTCAAAACCAGCCACAGCAGAGATGTCGTGCGCACCAATTACTTTTGCATAATTTAAAGTTGTTTCACTCAATACTGTAGAAACTTTTAAATCTGTTTGATCCATATACGTTTGAGAATCTCTTGCTCTAGAATCATATCCTAATAATCTATGCTCATAAAACTGAGTGTCGGTTAAATCACCTCCCAAAACAGTTTTTACATTTAAGTCTTCTAAAACACTGTATTGTAAATATCCTCTAACATTTCCGAAAAATGTTTTTTGCCATCTTTCTGTATTGTCAAGTTTTGCAGCAGGACCTGCATCTCCAGACCCTCCAATACCATTATTTGCTCTACCATAATGCCAATCTTGAGCTGCCATACCTGGCTCTAACTCATAAATACTACTTGCTTCATAACCAGAACCTCTATAACCATTATCAAAAGCTGCTAGCCCTAAGTTTTGTGCTTGAGCATCCAATGCTTGTACAAAAGCAATAGATTCTGCTGTATGGTAAATAGGATGTACACCGTAAGCTCTTAACAAATCTCTCATGTCATGACCCAAGATATCTCTTTTAGATGTAAATCCATTAAAACTTAATCCCGTCTTAAATTTGTCGCCTAAGTTGGCATCTACATTCAAACGAGCATTTAACCTTTCGTAGGCTTGTGTAATTACAACACCTTCCGCATTTTGATAACCGATTGACGCAAAGAATTTTGCATCATCACTACCGCCACTCATACTAAAGTTATGACTTGTATCGCTACCATTTTGAAAAAGCCAATCTTCTGGGCTTATCGCTCCTGGTGAATTTTCATAAGCACTTAATCTATATTCTAAAAAAGCAGCATCCTGTGTAGCAACTGTACTAGTCCAATTGCCTGCAGCAATTTCAGATCTTGCATGCGCAGCCCACTCTGGTCCTGACTTTAATATGTTTTCTCGATATTTACTTGAAGTACTGGTATAAGTATTGTAACTAAAGCTAGTTTTGCCTGCTTTTCCTGATTTGGTTGTTACCAATACAACACCATTAGCTCCTCTAGAACCGTAAATAGCAGCAGAAGCAGCATCTTTTAATATTTCTAGACTCTCAATATCGTTTGGATTTACAGTTTGTAAACCTCCTGAAATTGGATACCCATCTACAACAATTAAAGGATTAGAAGCTCCTGAAATAGAAGAAGCGGCTCTAATTTGAATTTTAGGTGCAGCACCAGGAGAACCGTCTTGGTTCTGAATTAATACCCCTGATAACTTACCTGCTAAAGCGTCATCTACACGAGCAGTTTGTACAGCAGCTACATCTGCTCCACCAATTTTTGCTATTGCTCCTGTAAGATGGCTCTTCTTACGAGTACCATACCCTACAACAACAATTTCATCTAAACTAGTAGCATCTTCTACCATTACGATGGCAAGTGTTTCTTGATTGTCAATGGTAATTTGTTGTGTAGCAAAACCTAAATAAGAGAATTCTAAAACATCTCCTTTTTTTACTTGCACTTCAAAGTTTCCATCAAAATCTGTAGAGCCTCCTTTTTCGGTACCTAAAACCCTAAAAGTTACCCCAGGCAACGTAGCGTTGTCCGATTGTGAAGTTACCACACCTTTCAATAGGTATGCTTCTTGAGCAAACGCTGAAATGTTCAATAACATTACCACAAGTAATGCTAATCTTAATTTTAATTTCATAATTTTTGTTTTATGTTTAAAAAATGTAAATTTTGTTAAAATGCTTCTAAGTAGCATATTAACCCCTAAAATTACCTTCACATAAACTCTAAAAAAAGAAGTGCCTTATACTTTTTAGTATTCAATACTTAATTCTTTTAAATTTATGTGTCAGTTTGTACTTCCCTCAGAAGAAGTGTTTTTTTTAAAAGGATAGGCGTGCACCTATCCTTTTTCGTTTTTAACTAATTCAAATATGTGTCATATAAAGCTTTTGGAACGATTAATAAATTGGTTTACCAGATTGGTTTACCAAATATAGTTCATTTTTTATAAAAAGCAAGATTTTTATAAAAAAATCTTAAAATAAGGTTAAAATTTCAAGAAATCACTCACTTTAAAAGTCTTAAAAAGTTTTTGTTATTATATGTTATAGCAATATTGATATAATGTTTCAAAGTGTGTTTTCATATGCTTCTTTGCCAACTGTGCGTCTCCTGCAACAATTGCATTATATATGTCTGTGTGTTCTTTAATTCCTTTATGTGCCATATCATCGCTACAAACATGATGCTTTTCAAAATTTGTAATAATTTCCGGCGTAATAATTAACATGAAAGTATTCATAGTGCTATTGCCACAAGCTTTTGCTATGGCCAAATGAAATAATAAATCTTCCTGAACAGCATCTTCTCCTTTTAATACTTTAACGCTATAAGCTTCTAATGCTTCTTTTAGCTGAACTAAATCTTCGTCGGTTCTTCTTAAAGCCGCCAACCTAGCCGTTTTTAATTCTAGTAATATTCTAGTTTCTACTAAAGATTTAAAATCAGGATCTTCTAATCTTAAGATATCTTCAATCATACCATTCATAGCTGTTACTCCTATGTTTGCAACGAATGTTCCGCTTTGAGGAATGGATGTAAGTAGCCCGTAAAATTCTAACTTTTGAATGGCCTCTCTAATATTACTTCTACTGACTTCAAATTTTTCTGAAAGCATCCTTTCTGAAGGCAATTTATCTCCTGGCTCTAAATTTTTATAATTGATTAAATCTCTTATTCCAATAATAATTAAATTCTGAACCTTTGTATTCTCAGTTTTTGTAAGTACTTCTAATTTCATTTATATCCTTTTTTTTACAATAAATTGGTTAATAAACCTTTATAGGCTAAAATATAAAATTTTAATGTGAAACTTCTAAACTGTAATATTTTACTTTTGAATATGCTCCTTTATCTCTACTTTGAAAGTAGTTTCCTGCTTTAAAGTAATTTTCAAAAACACCCCATTTTCTCATATGAATATTTTCATAAACTTTATATTCATTATTATTTAAAATAATTACCATTTTTCCTTCTGAAACCTTTACTTCTAAAGTAAATTTTCGAAATCCAACTTCTTGTTCAAAATTGAACCCTTTATTGTTATCCCAAGCTTCTTCGTGGAGTATTTCTGGCACTGTAAGATTTAAATTTTTAAGGACCTTTGTTTTAACACGTATTTTACCATTGTCCCAATATATTTTTAAAATAGGCGGTGCGTTATTATCATCTTCTCCTATTAAGTCTCGTTGTTCATTGGTTAAACGACCATGAATTTGCATTATAATAGTTCTATGGTATTTACCTTTTGCATCTCTCGTGGTTTCTTGCATCGCTAATTTCCCTTTCATTCTTCCTCCTTGCTTAAAAGTCCAATTTACATTATTCTTTCCAGGAACCATTTGTTCTCTTAATTCGGAACGGGTATATTTTGTATTTCTAGTTTTTGAATTGGTAGGCATCGCATGAAAAACAATAGCTCCTGCTACAGAGTCTATATACATATACGGTTTTGCAACCTCATTCGAAGCAAAATCGAAAATCTCAGGAGGTGCTATTTCAATAGGTTTCCCTTGTTTATTAGCAACAGGTAAAGTTACTTTCCAATGACTTAAATCTATCTTAGGTAATTTTACCTTTTTTCTTTTTTTCTTCTTTTTTCTCTTTTTCTTCTCAATTTTCACATCCGAATCTGAAACGCTACTTTTCTGAATTTGACAAGTAGCGTTTACAGATAGAAATATTGATAGTATACATATTACTATTAATTCTTTTCGGATATTTTTCATTGATGTTATCGTTTTAGTTTAAATAAACCTTAACATTATCAACATAAGCATCTTTAGGGGTGATTGCATAAATCCATACAGAAACTTCACCACTACTGTTTGTGGTAAAAGGCAATAAAACTTTTGTTCCTGTTGAGGCATTAAATTTTCCTTCCGCAATAGTACCAGAATGTCTTGCTAAAGGTCCTTCTTTAGAACTTTGTACGGCATCTACGCCATCAACAAAATGACCATCTAGAATTTCTGCAATAACTCTTCTACCTCCTTCTGGTTCGGATGCAGAATCATCTTTAATAGCATATTCATATTCTAAAATATAGTCTGTATTTGGAAGTAATCCAAGTGCTTGATATGCGTATCTTGTATTGGTACTTGTAAAAGCGCCTGCCGAAGTACTTTGTGTCCATTTAGCTCCTTTTGTTTTAGAACCATTATCTGAACCATCGTAATTTGTCCAAGAACCATCACTCGTAGAATTAAATGAATTTGTTGTGGTTCCATCAGAATACCCAGCAATTTTCCAATTATTCATACTATCATTAAAATCTCCATTTACAATAACAGATGTAAATGGTTTGTATAAATATACATTGTCAACATTAAGAGTTGCCGCATCGTTTGCCGTTCCACCTGCTCCTAATTCAAATTTAATTTCATCAATTTGCATTACAGGGGCAGAAAAGTCTGTTGCTAAATCCAAATCTAAACCAATCCATTCTCCATCGGTTAAATCTTGATTGTACGTATATTCAGTAGTACCATTCACCAATGTAATTTTCAATTTATCGATTCCCACTGCAAAATCGGAATGCAAATCAAAATGAATATGTGTTGCAGCAACTCCTGAACCATATGCATCAGCAACAACTATATTGTCATCTAAACCAATAGATGCAACATTACTCCCTAATCTTGAATATTGCAATACCTTATTTCCAGAATCCATTGTTACTTCACCTTTCTGCGCAGTACCATTCTCTAAATTAGCCGATTGAGATATTCTGAATCCTACAAATCCATCATTGAAATCTATACCATTGCTATAAATAGACAATACATTTGATAAATCTCTGGTTGGAGAATTAGGTGCTGATGTTACTGGAGTAGGTGAATGCGTAACTGTAATTGTTTCAGACACCGTAACATTTTCTAAGGTACTTGACTGTGCAGTCACTGTAATTGTATAATCTACTTCTGCTAATAAATTTGGATAATCGTAAGAAGCATTTTCTAAATTAGAGATGGTAACAGGAGCTCCTCCAGCTCCAAAATCTACTTGAAAAGTACTATTACCAACAGCAATAGGTTTTACCGTAATATAAGTTCCATCTTCAAAACCATTTTCATCAGGTCCAGCAGATACTGAAAGACTAGAGAATGTAATCTCAGAAAGTCCGTTTCCTGATGGATTATAAGTTGCCGGATCTATAGGCGCATATTCGTCATCACACGAAGTGATGAACCCCATGAAAAGTAATGCTAATATTCCTTTTTTTAATAAATTCATAATTAATTATTTTTAATATTTTTATTTATTTCTTGGCAAAATTAATCTGCTGCATAAACTTTTACATTATCTATATATACATCCACATCTGTTACTGCATAAAACATAATACTAATTTGACCACTAGCATTGGTAGTAAATTCTTGTTTCACCGTTGTATGTGATGTTTTTCCTTTTACCTCATTTGCTATAAATTGAGAAATAGGTGTACTAGCTACTGCATTAGCACCGTCACTAAAATGACCGTCTAAAAGTTCTGAAATAATTCTATTCCCTCCTGCAGCAACACCTGCTTGTTCTGCTGGTGTTTTTATAGCGTATTCATATTCTAAGATGTATTTAACCGTACGATCTGGTGTTGTTTCAGATACGTTAATTGCTTGGTATGCATATCTAGTATTAGAACTTAAATAAACTCCTGCCGAAGTAGCCTTGGTCCATTTTGCTCCTTTTGTTTTAGCCCCATTATCTGTTCCGTCATAATTTGTAAAAGAACCATCCGAACTTGAATTATAAGGACTTGTTGTACCTCCTGTAAAAGAAGAAAATTTCCAATCGTTTTGACCGTCATCAAAATCTCCATTTAAGATGGTTACAGGAATAGGTACAAATTTATCTTCTAAAACAACCGTAATAATGGTGTCCTTAGAGGCTCCATTTGCATCACTAGACGTTAATTTTACGTCATAAGTAGATTTATCTACTCCATCCACAAAATTGTAACTAGGGTCTTTGTCTGTTGAAGTAGCTCCTCCTCCAAAATCCCAAAGGTATTGGGTAGATTCTGTTGACAAATTAGTGAATTTAAGAATTTTGAAATTCTCTGCATCTGGAATGTAACTAAAGTTTGCTGTTGGTAACTCGGTGTCTACTATAGAACCTTCTTCTGGTAAATCAAACTTAAAAGTATCTTCACAGCTTACCGAAAAAGTTATTAGTCCTATACAGAACACCGCTTTTATCGTGTTTTTGAAAGTATTTAATTGATATTTCATAATTTTTAATTTTTGTATGTTATTATTGAGGGTTCTGTGTTAAAAGACCATCACTTAAATTAATTTCCCTTGAAGGAATTGGCAGTAACAATCTTCTAGCATTATAACTTGTATATCCCTTTGCATTTGCATGTGCACTTAATACAGCATCAGCAACTCCAAATCTTAACAAGTCGAAGAAACGGTGATTTTCAAAAGCCAATTCTACTCTTCTTTCAAGTAATAAGTCGTCTTTAGTTAAAACTGTTGGACGATCTGCTACAGGGTCAAATCCTGCTCTTACTCTTACTTGCATATAAGAATCTATAGCGCTTGCATCATTGGTATTTTCTCCTCCTGCCAAAATAGCTTCTGCATGCATTAGCAATACATCTGCATAACGTAAGATAATCCAATCGTTTCCTGCGTTTGCAGGACCTCCTCCATAGGTTGGCAAATTTGTATCAGAAATATCAGATCCTTCTGGTAAAAATTTAATTACTTCTGCATCTTCTGGTACAGGAAGCGCAGCGTCATCTCCAAAAGCAGCATAAGATGCAGCTGTTCTGTTTCCTCCAGCAGCAATAAAATCTTGCACAAGATTTGGATTTACGATATTCAATCCATCTTGTCTACCTTGGCGACTGTAAGAAGTAAACTCTGCCGAAAAACCTTGACTCTCTAATGGGTTTCCTGCTTCGTATTGAATAGCAAAAATAATTTCATCATTCAATTCATTATAAAAGATATCTGAAAAATTAGATTGTAACGTGTATCCTGTTACAGCTTCGCACAATTGTTTTGCACCAGCATAGTTTGGTGTGGGTTGTGAAAGATATACTTTTGCTAAGAGTGCTTGAGCAGCGGCTTTAGATGCTCTAGCTTTAGATGCATTATCTAAATGCGTAACTCCTTCTTGTAAATCTGCTACAATTTGCTCATACACTTTTGCAACTTCAATTCTAGTATAAAGTAATTCTTTTTCATCTGGAACTACTACTTTAGTTACCAATGGAACATCTCCATACAATCTTACTAAATTAAAATAAGCATAGGCTCTTAAAAACTTAGCTTCTGCTGTATACTTTGCTTGATTACTCGCATTTGCTTTGTCAACATTATTTAAGATATTATTAGCTCTAAAAATAATCTCGTACATAGATTGGTAATAATCTTCAGATTGAAGATTATCTGCATCTACTCTATATCTGTGAAAATCGGCTCTTGTACCTTCTAATGTTTTACTTCTTGTATTATCAGAACGATGTTCTGTTAAAAGATATTCTAATTGTACTCCTCTATTGAATCTTGCCGAACTTGATTCTGTGTTTTCATTGACACCTTGTACAGCATCATAAATTCCAACAATTCCAGATAGTACATCTGCATCTGACTGGAAAAAAGTCTCTACAACGATAATAGAGTCTGGTAATGGATTTAAAAATTCTTCTGTATCACAAGAAACAAATAGTGTTCCTATGACCATTAAAGTTAAATATTTTATATGTTTCATAATTAATGCTTTTTTTGGTTAAAAATTAACGTTCATACCAATTGATATGGTTCTAAATAAAGGCGTACCTGCTCTTTGAGATCCATATGAGGTAGGCGTGTTACTATTGTCAATATACTCTGGATTAAACCCTTTGTATTCATCAGAAGTAATATATAATAAATTTTGCCCAGTAGCATATAATCTGAATGACGACATTCCTAATTTTGCTGTAATATCTTCTGGTAAAGTATATCCAATATTTACATTTCTCAATGAAAAATAACCTGCACTCTGCACAACATCATTTGTATGAATTCTAGGTTTTAAGAAAGAGGCATCTGATATAATTCCAGCATCTACTACTGCTTGTTCATCACTAGTAGAACCTGTCCAATGTGTAAAGAAATATTGATCTCCTATGTTTTTTACTTCAGCTCCTTGGCTTCCTTGAATCATAAAAGAAACATCAAAGTTTTTATATTTGAATTCATTACTCAAACTCCAAACAATTTCTGGATACGGGTCTCCTAAAATTGTTTTATCTGCATCAGTAATAATACCATCTCCATTTAAATCTTTTACAATTACATCTTCTGATTGACCGTTAATTGGAATCCAAGGAGAATCCCAATATTCAGTTGCCAATTCTTCATCTACAACATATCCATAAAACGAAGATATTGGGTTTCCTACAGAATTTATCCATTGAGAAGCTCTACCAAATCCATCTACTGTTAATTGCCCATTAGAATCTGCAAAATCGAGTAATTCATTTTTATTGGTAGAAGCGATAAGCGTTGTACTCCAAGAAAAATCTTCTGTAGTAACATTTTTACTTCTTAACTCCAATTCCCAACCACTGTTTTCTACTTTTCCTAAATTTACAAGCCCATTACTAAACCCAGTAACATAAGACACCGGATTGTTTAATAATAATTTGTCACTCGTTCTTTTATAATAATCTAATGATCCTGTAATTCTATTGTTTAAGAACCCAAAATCTACACCTGGGTTAAATTCTTCGGAAGCTTCCCATTGTAATAATAAGTTTGCAATATTTAATGGTGAGTTTCCTGTAGTAATAACACCATCTATAATAGCATTTGTATTTCCTAACAATGCTAAATACGGCCAAGCATTAACTACATCATTCCCTGTACTAAATCTTTCATTACCCGTAAATCCATAACTAACTCTCAGTTTTAGACTATTTAGCACTTCAGACTCGCTTAAAAAATCTTCTTTAGCAACATTCCATCCTAAAGAAGCTGCGGGGAAGTTACCCCATTTCGTATCAGATCCAAAAACAGAACTTCCATCACGTCTAAATGAAACATTGAATAAGTATTTGTCTGCATAAGCGTACGTAAGTCTACCAAAATAACCAATTTTATTTTTTACAATATTGTGCTCGCCTTCATTAACAATAAGTGTTGCACCATTTAAGTTTTTCAATAAATCGTTTGAATATCCTGTTCCTTTAAACTGGCTTGTTTCCCATTCTCTTTTTTGAATAGTTAATCCTGCTAAAGCACCTATTTCGTGATCACCAATTTGTTTTTCATAGGACAAAGTATTATCCGAAATTATTCTAGTGTTATATCTATTTTGCAACTCATAAGCAGCTCTACTTGTTCCAGATGCATGATGTTTTACACCGTCCCATCTAGTTCTTTTACGTTGTTCTACTGTTATCCCTAAAGAAGACTTTGCAGTAAAGCCATCCATAATTTTATACTTTAAATAAGTAGATCCTAAAAATTTCGTTTTAAATTCATAATGCTCTCTTTCTACATATTGCGCATAAGGGTTAGCATCACCAGAAGTACGAGGTCTTGAATCACTTCCGTCTCCATTTAAATCCAATTCTACCAAATGGTTTTCATAAAAATAATCTCCTATTCCCACATTTGGATACGCATCTCTATTAATAAACTGTAATGTTTCTGCAGTATGATAAATTGGTAACCAAGGAGACTGACGTATTGGATTGTGTATAGAAGTAGGTAAAGCTCTTCTTTTAGAATAAGAAGGTGTAGCACTAATTCCAAATTTCAATTTATCAGTTAATTGAGTATCTATTTTTAGTTTTAGAGAATACAACTTGTAATCGTCTGTAATTACTACTCCTTCATCATGAAGATATCGTAAGGCTGTACTAAATTTTGTTGATTTTGTACCTCCTCTTGCCGATAAAGAATGACTTGTAAGAAAACCTCCGTCAAAGAAAACATCTTGCCAGTCTCTATCAATACCTGTTACCTCTACTATTTTTTGGGCATATTGAGTAGTTTCTGAAAGTTCTCCAGTAGCCGCCAATTCTTTAGCTGCCCAGCCAGCAACACTCTTTTTATAAGCATCACTTCCAAAAGCTTCTTTATAACCCGTAAAGGTGTCGTAATTAAATTTTGTTTTCCCTTCTTTACCACTTTTTGTGGTAATCATAATAACTCCATTAGATCCTTCACTACCATAAATAGCCGCAGATGCCGCATCTTTTAAAACTTCAAAAGATTCTACATCATTCATGTCTAAATTTCCTAAAAAATCTGAATCAACAACAATTCCATCTACTATTACAGCGGGTCCTGAATCTCCAGTTATAGAACCAAAACCTCTAATCGTAATTGTGGGGGCGCCACCAGCTTCTGCATTCGTTGCCTGAATATTTACCCCAGATATTTGACCTATTAAGGCATCATCTACTCTTGTTACAGCAATCTGATCTAAATTTTCATTCGTTACTTTAGAAATAGCACCTGTTAAATGAGACTTTTTCTGAGTTCCGTAACCTACTACTACAATTTCATCTAAACTGGTAGCATCTTCTACCATTACAATAGCTAATGTTTTTTGATTGTTAATGGTAATTTGTTGTGTAGCAAAACCTAAGTAAGAAAATTCTAAAATATCTCCTTTTTTTACTTGTACTTCAAATTTTCCATCAAAATCTGTAGAACCTCCTTTATCGCTATTTAAAATCCTAAAGGTTACTCCAGGCAGCGTAGTGTTATCCACTTTAGAAGTTACTACCCCTTTCAATAGGTATGCTTCTTGGGCAAACACTGAAATGTTCAATAGCAGTGCTACTAGCAAAGCTAAATTTAGTTTTAATTTCATAATCTTTGTTTTATGTTTTTAAAAGTGTAAAATTTTGTTAAAAGTGCTTCTAAGTAGCGTATTTAACCTTCAATTAACTTTCACATAAACTTTAAAAGAAGAAATGTTTTGTATTTTTGTAATACTTATACTTAACTTTTTAGGTTTATGTGTCAGTTTATACTTCCCTCAGAAGAAGTGTTTTTTAAAAGGATAGGCGTGCACCTATCCTTTTTTGTTTTAACTAATTCAGATACATATCATATAAGTTTCTTAAAATGATTTTATAACTGGTTGACCAGATTGGTTGACCAAATGTAATTTATTTTTTATTAAAAAAAAATTTTTGCTTAAAAAAACCTATAATAATGTAGTATTTGTGTGATTATTTTATTAAAAACTCATTTTTATTCCATAAAATCTTCTCTAATTGGACTAAAAACGTCAATTAAAATTCCTGCTTTAGTGCAAGTTGCTCCATGTAGAACGTGAGGCGGAATATATACTGAATCTCCATCTTTTACTGTTTGTGTTACTCCTCCAATTGTAAATTCCCATTCTCCATCTATACAATATGTTACTTGTGAATGATGATGTTTATGCTCATAACCAATTCCTCCTGCTTCAAAATGTACTTTAACGAGCATAATTTTATCATCATAACCCATTATTTTTCTTTTTACACCTTCACCAACAGTTTCCCATTCTTGGTTTTTATCTAATAAAAATTCTTTACTTGCTCCAAATGTTTTCATGTTTTTGTTTTGTTTATTGCTATTGTTATTTTGCTTTTTTAATTAAAATTGAACGGACCTATCCATTCGTACTTTTTGCCTTCAATTGTTAATTGATGCTTACTCTCTTTTTTATTGTCTTTATTTGCAATGACAAATATTTTCTCTTTTTTATTCGTAGTTTCTATTTTAATTGCTGTATAGAGCTCCGTATCATAAACAGTTTTTAAATTTTTAATATTACTATATGTATTTATTGCCAATTCAGAAACTGGACTATAGGTTCCATGTGATTCTATAATGGCAGCAAATACAGTGCTTTTAGCCGCTTTCTTACGGATTATTAAACTTGGTTCGGAACGTAAATTATATGCCGGGTCATTAGCCCCTATTTTTGCCATAATAACTTCATCTTTGTTTGAAGTTACAGCAGTATAGCTATAAAATTTATTGTTTAACAACCAGTTTAATTTTATATTTTCTCCTTTGGTAAATGCATTGGCTTCTTTGTATAAATGTTGATAACCATTTGAGGTTCCTAAAATTTGCGGAACCTGATACTTATTGTACTTAAAGCTGGTTTGTATAATTTGACCTAAGTAATAAAAAGGCAAGTCGTATTGATTTGCTTTTTTCGATACTACCCTTAAAATATCTAACACATAAGGTTTATCGAAATCTGAATCCTTTATAGTGACCATTGTTCGATGTAACTTAGTGCCTGGGTATGCATTTTCTTCTTTGGCACTGGCTACTTGTAAATTTACATCTTCTGTATCGAATATATATGCATTGGAATGATGCTTACTTCCAATGTTATATTTTCCTTTAAAATGAGACGCTTCATTTTGTACTAAAGTATTGTGAGCAATGCTCTGTTTAGCCCAAGTTTTATTTTCTTTTAAATAATTTCCGCCGCCTTTTTGTTCAATATTTACAAAACGGCTCATGCCGTAATCTTGTACAACTTCATCACCATCTTCAAATAAAGCAAAAGATAATTTATCAAAATGCCCATGACTTAATCCATGAGCTGTATATTTAAATACCAACTCCAAATCATCACTACGTAAAATTCCAACAGCTCCTTCATTTCCATTTGCACCATCCGATAATTCAATAGACTTCTTAACAAAAGGTTTTTCTTTTCCTTCTTTAATGCCCAAAGCAACAGCTAAACCTGCATCATCAAGAGTAACTTCATCTTGCTTTTTTGCGATACTTAATAACTCTGGGTTATTTCCGCCGAAATGATATCCTATGTCAACAGTAGAAATTAAAGAACTATTAAAATATGACATTCCTTTTTGTGCATCGTTTAATAAAAAGAAATCACCATCAGCATCCGATAAATTTAATAAGGCATTTATGCTTTTTAAAAGCACACCGTTTTTGTATTCAAATACTTTATGGTCTGGCTTTTTATTTTGAAGTGCTTGTGCAAAAATCAAAAACGGGTAGGAAGCATATCTTTGATAATAAGGACCTTCTGTAAAGTATCCATCGGGAGAGAAAGGCTCGTCTACATTTGCATAAAAACCTATTTTTTGATCCTCTTTTCTAATATAACCTCCATCGTTGTCTTTTTTATTTGGATCAAAATTATCATCTTTCACTCCATTTAAAGCTCTGTCTAAAAGTTGATTATCATTCATCGCCAAAGCAATCATTCCTACAGCCGCATTACCCCAAGTTGCATGGTTATGAACTCTGTTAAAAAACTGCGGATTTTCTTTGGAAATAAAATCGGCAAAAGGTCTAAATAAATCCGTCTCTAAAATTTTTCGTTCTTCTTCCGTTAGATAGTTATAAATACAATCGTAAGCCTGACTTGTATAAACCAACCAATTAGAATCGTTTAAACATTGCCAAAACAATTTACCTCTGGCATAGGATCTTGGTTTTGGATGAATGGGTAATGTTGGATATAGCTTTGCATAAGCAAATAACATATCTTTTACATACTTGGCATATTTTTCATCATCGAGTATTTGATACAATACACCTGCTTTTTGCATTAGAACATAATTTCTTTTATGTGTTTCATGTGTATATCCTCCAGAATAATCTTTGGGAATTGGTACATCTATACCCTTTCTAATTTCAATATCAATTTCTTTTTGAGTTGCCAATAAGGTTTTGTCAAAAATGGGAATGCTTCCTAAATTTTCTTTAATTTCTTTAACACCTTTCTGAGTAAGAATTAAACTAGGATGTTGCGATGTACTCCTTGAGACTTCTTTTTTATCTGTGTTTTTTTGTGAACAAGATAAAAACGAGAAGAATATTGCTAAAAATAAAAGGTGATTTACGGTTACTTTTTTTATCATAAAAGTTTATTAAGAATAAAAACAAGTTCTTTATAAAGATAAAATTACTAGCAGATAACAGTTATCTGCTAGTAATTTTAGTGTACTATAACTATAAAGAGTAATTAAAAATTACTCTTTAATTATTTTTTTAGTAATGGTAGATTGTCCGCTTGTAATTTTTAGCACATAAATTCCTTTGCTAAGAGAAGAAATATCTACATTATTGTTATGTTGATTAAAATACGCAGTTACTTTTTTTCCAAGAACATTATACATTTCAACTTTGTTAATTTCTAAACTTGATACAATCTGTACAACATCGTTTGCTGGGTTTGGATAAATACTGAATGCATCTAAATCAAATATAGCCGCAGACAATGTCCCTGCATTATCAACTGGATTCAACTCTCCATAAATACTATTAGGCATTACAAAACCAGAAAATCCCTCGGAAGATACTTTACCGCTTGTTGATGAAAACACCCAATTGGGCGCTGTAGAACCGCTACCATTAGCAGCTGCCACCCAGTCAGATGAAGTATAGCCTGTATTTGTATATTGTCTTAAAATATAATTAACATCAGAACTAGAATCAAAATCAATCACTGTAGCACTTGTAGTAGTATATTGGTTGGCTGAATTGGTTGCATTCTGCTGTGCAAAAATTATTTGCCCATAAGCATATTCACCCGATCCTTCATCATTATCATCCATATATGCTACAGAATCATATAAAGTCCATGAAGTATGATCTCCTGTAGCTTCAATCACACCATCAGCATCACTAGCATCCGAAGTTCCATCAATACGAACACCTTTTGGTGTTGAACTAGCAGAAACTAGCATATAAGTACCCGTTGCATCAATAAAATTACCATCATAACCAATATCTGGAGACTTACTTGTAACAGCAGAAGAACTAGAGCTTGTTACGTCAGGCCCTTCCAAAGATATTTCAATTACAGTAGCATTCGAAGAAATAACACTAAGGTAAGGGCTAGGAGTAACAGAGGCGTCAGCTGTACTTGTATATTTACAAGTAATCGCTAAAATACCAGAACTACCAAAAGTTCTCGTACCATCTCCTAATTGTATTGCTTCACTCACTTTCCCTCGGCTAGAACTATTTCCATCACCTTCAATAGAGATAAGATATAAATCTGAAGGGACAACTGTGTTTGGAGTTCCTCTAATTTCAATATATTCATTTGTTAAATCATCTCCATTAGGGCTTACTATAAGTTTATTAATATAATATCCTGTTCCTGTAGGAATATTGTCAAACGTTTGGGAATACCCTGCTACAGATATTAACATTAACGCAATAAAAAGTAATTTTGTTTTCATATTTAATTGATTTATAGGTTTATTCTTGCATATTTACGATAAAAAAATTGGTTTACCAAATTGGTTTACCAAATTAACAGAATTATTTTTTTGATAATCAGCGGAAAGCAAAGAGTAAAAATCGTATATATAGAAAAACAAAGAGAATATTTTATACCATAAAGCATGGATTGTTTTACAAAAAATTAAGAGTTAATTTGTCTTTTTAAACAGGGTAAGATTAAGCTTTACGAACGCTTTTTAAGCATCAATTTTAAGACAACTCTTAATATAAAAAATAGAAATTCTATGATTTAGATTCCCGAATACTCGGGAACAACATTTTCAAAGGAAACCCCTAATCTAGCCCCTCGAGGAATTCTTTTCGATTAAAAATCAAAATACCAATTAAAAAAGTCCGCTTTTAAGCCTACTGAAAACCAAAGGGTTTCTAATTTTGGATATCCAGAGACAGAAATTTCTGGTGAGAAATTTCGATAAGAAAGCCCTGCGAAAAGGCTTAAATTATTAGATGGATTTACTAAATAATTGGCTTGTACATCTACCATAGCAATAGTCGCTGTATTTCCTTGTGCTATTGCATTTTCTGTATCACTAAATCGTAAATTGTAAGATTGGTAAATATCTCCTCCATAACTTATAGCTTGATCTTGGTAATCGAACCCTTTTTTACCGTATATGAGTTTTAAGCTTCCACTCCATCTGTCTTTATTATAACGAGCAATGGCAATGGCTTCCCAAAAATTAGCACCCCATAAATGCCCTAATGGCTGACTGTAATTTCCATAATTTAAAAGTGGATTTTTATGTGCAAAAGTATAGGGTCTGGCATAATTGAGCTCTCCTTGTAAAAATAAATTTTCAATACCAAGAGCATTAAAATATTTTGCGCCAAATTGATACGCAAATTTGTTTCGCCAATCGCTTAAATTATTCAAATTACCCACAGAAAACTCATCAATTAATAGTTGAGAATACAATGAAACTGTATTGCTAAATTTGTATTTTCCTGTAAGACCTACAATAGCATTTCCTGCATCTTCTCCTCGGTTAAACTCTACAGAACGATAAAAAATTAAGGGATTTAAAAAGTTGGCATCAAAACCATTATCGCCACTACTAATAGCAGTTTCAAAAAGCCCTAGATTAAATTTAGGTGTAATATTAATACTTAAATAATGCATAGCAATATATTTTCTTGCATGCAAGTTTGAGTCACTTGGACTACGCACGGAGGGTTCTGTACTCCAAATCCAATGATTGGTATATTGAAATTTCCACAAATTTACTTGCATCTTCAAATAAGTAGCGGGCGCTGAAACATCCGATAAAATAAAAGATCGGTATCCGTCTCCAATAAAATTTTTGCCTTGTCCAAATTGAAATTGAAAAAACTGATTGGGAGTATAAGACATGTAACCTTCTGCTACAGGGTAATCGAAAGCATCTATGCCAAATCCTTTCACTTTTCCTCTTCCAGGCATCAATCCTTCTGAATTCAGCGGGCGAACATTTAAAGCGGGGTTGCTTACAAACGCATTGATATAATCTGCAAAACGTCCCTGACTTTCATAAACGGTTGCAGAGAAAGCAAATTTAGTTCCCAAACCACCATTCAATGTTAAAAATCGAGTGTTATTATAGGTATAAGAAGTATTAGAATTGTCTTTTCCTAATTGTACATCTACTAAAAAATCGATGGTTAACCAATAATCTTTTTCTTTTACCTGCAAAAGGTGTTCATTCCAAAACTTTCTAGCCAACCACGAGGTTTTTTCGGGTTTTAAGAAACGTTTTTTAGCAGCTGTCATATCATAATATTTTGCAACATCGCTATACAAATAAGGTTTTGAAGCCGTATGTGTTCCTGTAGCTTTGTGCATGGCAAATTCATAATCTACATAACGTTGGTGTGTAAACGGAATGTTTAACTGACTTGTGTGTTCTAAGAAAGTAGAATCTGCTAGTTTATTTTTAGCAATTACTTTTGATAAGTCTTCTTGTAATGAAGGCTCTTTAGCAATAAGAACTTCATTAAAATTATTAGCTACAGGAAAAGAAATAGGCAGTATAAACTGCATTTCTATGGGATGATTGTTATAAGATGCAGGGGCTATTTTAGAAAAAGTGGTAAAAACCCTTTCTATCTCCGTTTTTAATTCTTTGTAAGGTGAATTTACATATATGGGCTTAAACTCTCCTGAGCTGGTTACAATAAATAAAACGTTTACAGTTCCTTCAAAATTTTCTTCTGCTATAATTGAAGGTGCTTTAAATTCGTTAAAAAAAAGGCTTTTTGTTTGCTCATAAAAACAGGTTTTAACGGTTTTTATTTCTACTTTTTTACAAGCTTCAAAAACAGGGTATTTTTCTGTTTGAGAAAACAGAATAACAGGGAATAAAAAAAAAGTAAAGAGAATTATTCTCATGAATTTTAAGTAATTAAAGTTTGTGTACTTTATTGTTTTTTAATTGGTATTTTTCGCGGCTTTCTTTACAAATAGCTTCTCCATTTGTATCAAAATGTAATCGATGTCCGTATTCGCTTACCCAACCTATTTGTTTTGAAGGGTTTCCAACAACCAATGCAAAGGGTAAAACGTCTTTGGTTACTACAGCACCTGCACCAATAAATGCATATGCGCCAATAGTATTTCCACAAATTATAGTTGCATTTGCACCAATACTTGCTCCTTTTTGTACCAAAGTAGATTTATATTCTTCTTTTCTAACAATAGCACTTCTTGGATTTATAATATTTGTAAAAACCATTGATGGTCCTAAGAAAACATCATCTTCGCAAATAACACCTGTATAAATAGAAACATTGTTTTGAACTTTTACATTTTTTCCTAACACAACTTCTGGAGAAACCACAACATTCTGACCAATATTACAGGCTTCACCAATTTTAGCCTTAGACATAATATGACTAAAGTGCCAAATTTTTGTGCTAGCACCAATCTCACAATTTTCGTCTATAATCGCAGTTTCGTGGGCAAAAAACTCTTTTAAACTCATCAATACCAAGGTTGTAAATAAGGTTGTGAAATTACAAATTATTTATGGACTTCTGAATAGACGGTTTTCTGAATAGAATAGAAAATCAATTCTTATTTCTTTAAAGTAAAGAAAAAAGTAGTTCCTATACCAGGTACACTTTCTAACCAAATATTGCCTTCGTGCAGATCTACAATCTTTTTTACAATAGAAAGTCCTATTCCCGTAGATTCTTTGCTCTTATTTAGCGAATGGAAGATTTTAAATATTTTATCGTGATATCTAGGTTCAATACCAATACCATTATCTTTTATCGAAAATTGATAAAAAGATTTTTTGTCTACCACGTCTATTTCTATCAAACCTTTTTCTTTGTCTATAAACTTTACAGCATTGCTAATTAAATTTTGAAATAACTGCTGTAATTTTGTTTTATCCCCGCTTATAATAGGGAGTTTATTTTTAAGCTCTAAAGAAATATGTTCTGGAATGTATAAAATTTTTGCTAGTCCTTCTACCAAATCGTTTGTATCAACATCTTGTTTCTCTGCAGTATCAGAACCTACGCTAGAATAATTTAAGATATCTGAAATTAGCTGCTCCATTTTTTCTAAGGTAGCTTCAATATGACTAAAGTTTTGAAGACTTACTTCATCTAACTTTCCTTGATTGTCTTCTTTTATCCAAGTAACTAGTGCATTAATACTACGTAATGGCGATTTTAAATCGTGCGATACAATATGTGCATATTCTTGCAATTCATCATTACTTTTACCTAGTTCTGCAAGCAGATTCTCTTTTTGTAATTCTAAACTTTTTTGTTGTGTAATGTCTAAATGAATTCCTATGGAACCTATAATCTCACCTTTCAAATTATAATTTGGAGCACCACTTATAAGCCAATGACAATGTTGTCCGGATTTATCTTTAATTTTTAATTCGTACGAATTGGATTTTCCTTTTTTTCGTTTTTCAGTCTCTTTTTTAATAACTTCTGCACTCTCTTGAAGTAAAAAAGTCTCGCTAGCTTTTTTACCTAAAAGTTCATCTTCTGAATACCCAGACATTTTTTCGAAGCTCTGGTTTACCATTAAAATTTTATCTTCATTGTCAACTTCAAGCAATCCTAAATTCATATTGGCTATAATACCACTATACTTTTGCTTTTGCGCTTCTAAACTTTTTCTGTATTGTCTTTTTAAAGAAACGTCTCTATAAGTCCACAAACTTCCTTTATAGATTTTATTTTTATAAATGGGAATAAAATCGCGCTCTAAAATTCTACCATCAATCATTATTAATTCATCTGCAATTGCAACTTTTTTCTCTGCAACTAGTTCATAAATTCTCTCTACAAACTTTTGAGGTTGTTTGAATAAATTTTTATACTCTTCCGCCGCCTGAGAACAATCCTCTCCTTTTAATAATTCTGGTGCAACAGCAATATTAAAAAGTTCACACATTCTCTTGTTTGCCAAAACAATTTTATGGTTTTCATCTTCTAATAACACACCACTTTCTAAATTTAAGACAAGTGTAGAAAGTCGGTTTTCTGATTGTATAATTTGCTCTTCTGCTTCCCTTTCTTTGGTAATATCTCTAACAATTCCTTGTGCTGCAGTCGGTTTATTATTTTCATCATAAATAAGACTAGCATTTACATGTACTAATTTTTGTCCTCTATTTTTAGTAACTATCTGTGCCTCAAAATTGGTAATAGAACCTTTTTCTAGTAATAATTGAAAAGACTTGGTAACGTTTTCTTTTTCTGAATCGTCTGAGATTTCTAATAAATTAAACCTTTCTTCTAAACTATTATAACCAAATAAATCTACCGCAGCGTCATTCATTTTAATCACATTGCCCCATAAATCCATAACTACATAAGGGTCTATAATGTTTTCGAAAACCCCCTTAAGTTCAGAAGTCTTTTCTTTAATTAACCCTTCTAACTGGGCATTTGATTTTTTTAACTCTTGGGTAGTTTGGTATAGTACAGCAGATTTATCTTCTAGAATTTTTTCAGCTTGTTTTCTAGCTTGTTTTTCTCTAGCTAAAGCACGTTTAAGTATGTCAATTTGATCTTGACTCATCTATCTTACTAATTAAAGAAACACATTTGTAAATAAATGTGAATTTCGGGGGATATTTATACGAGATAAATGTAACAAATAAAGGTTAACTTAATTTCTGAACTGTAAACCTCACTTCTGTACCATCTTCTTTTATTTTTTCTAAATCTATCGTTGCTTTAGCATTAAAATGCTCAAAGGTTTTGTTCATTAATCCTAATCCAAAATGGTGCATAGCTCTACTAGATTTGTAAACCATAATTAATGAATCTTCTGTTTGTTCTTCTACAATAAAAACAGGTAATTCTGCATCTGGATAAATTTTTCTTACCTCTACATGGATATGATTTTCTATAGACGCTAACATTTCTATAGGGTCTTTGTAGGTTGCTAAAAGCCCTGGGTAACTATCTTCTATTACAGAAAAGAAATGTTCTGCATATACTAACAATAGATTGTCTATGGATATTCCTGTATTTTGACTTAAGTTTTGCAGTAGTTGTAACATTTCCGAAAAACTATAGGTTCCTATAGAAGTATAAACTCCACCTGAATCTAATTCGGATTGGTCAATAATTTTATCAACCATTTCTAATCCAAATTTATCTTCTACAAGGTCTAAAAACTCGGTAAAAACAATTCCTTTCATCTGTTAAGTTTTAATTGGTTCATACTCCAGTAAGCCAAAGTTGTTTCTATTTTAGAAACATAGTCTTCATATTTTAATGGCTTTAATATATATCCTGAAACGCCTATTCTAAAACACGCTACCAAATCTTTTTGATGATTTGAAGTTGTTAAAATAATCGTTGGAATGTGTTGTAATTCTTCGTCTTTTTTTAAAATAGACAAAAATTCAATACCATTCATTTTTGGCATGTTTAAATCTAATAAAATAATATCAGGTAACCACTCTTTATTTTCTAAAATTTTTAAGGCTTCTTCTCCATTTTGTGCTTCCACTATTTTATGTTTGAGTTGCAACGAGGAAACCACTCTATTTAACTTCATGACTTCAATCATGTCGTCTTCAATTAATAATACTTTTAAAAGATTTGCCATATTAGTAGCTTTGAGGAATTAATGTTTGCAATAATACTAGAATAAAAAAAATATACTTTTTTATTTAGACAAATGATTCTTAAACATCGACGAAATGTAGTATTGTATCGATGAATGGTTTTTAAAAATTTTAAAAATAGTTCTTAGAATAAAGTAGTGTATAAAAAACCGTTTAAAATAACTTATAAAGCTATATTTCAAACGGTTATAATTCTTTTAGAGAAAATTACTCTACAATTATTTTTAGAGGAATGGCGTATGTAACACCTACAGGAGTACCTCTTTGTTTTCCAGGTTGCATTTTTGGTAATAATTTCATCACCTTAATCACTTCTTTTTTAATCTTTGGGTGTGGAGCCAACGCCTTTATGTCTATTACGTTTCCAAATTTATCTATCTTAAAACCAATATGAACCCTTTTTTTACCCGATGACAAACCTAACTCGCTAGGCAATTCTGCATCAAATTTTCTAGCAAAATGCTTTTGTACTTTTTCACTAAAGCATTTTGTTAACGCCGCTCTATCTCCTTTACATCCTGGAAATACAGGAACGTCTTCAACAGCTATAAAAATTACATCTTCTGTTACAGGTTCAGGTTCATACTCCTCTATTATTTCTACATAATCTGTTTCGTCTATTTCTGTAGATTGGAAGACATGTTCGATTATTTCCTTTTTATTTTCCACAACTTTTAACTCTATTGGTAATGGAGGAGGCGTTATTTTAGGGGCTTTTGGTTCTTCTCTTCTAGTAATAACTGTATCTTCTTCTAAACCAATATCAATAGCTGTGTTTATTAGCGTAGCATATTTCTTATCTGGTGTTTTTTGTTCAATGGCAACATAAACTACAAATAATGCTAAAACCAATCCTAATTGCATAAAGAGCTTGCTGTAATTCTCTAAATTTACTTTTGGGTACTTCTTTGTTTTTTTCATAATTAAATATTTTTAAATGTTAAAGATATCTTAACAAAACAAAGAATATGCCAATAAAAAAACCAGTTAATAAATTAACTGGTTTCTAGTGTCTTATGTTGATTTTTCCTATTCTACAATTAATGTAAATGGAATGCTATATTTTACACCTACAGGAACACCTCTTTGTTTTCCTGGTTTCATTTTAGGTAATAATTTCATCACCTTAATCACTTCCTTTTTAATTTTTGGGTGCGGTGCTCTTGCTTGAATATTTACCACATTTCCGTTTTTATCGATTTTAAAACCAATAAAAACTCTTTTCCTACCTGATGGTAAACCCAATTCATTTGGCAGTTCTGCATCAAACTTTCTAGAAAAGTGTTTTTGTACTTTTTGACTAAAACATTTTTTTAACGCAGCTTTATCTCCTTTACATCCTGGAAAAACAGGCACGTCTTCAATAATCATAAAACTAACATCCTCTATAACTTCTTCTACTTCTTCTACTTCTTCTATAATAATTTCTTCTGTTTCATCTGTTTCTGTAGATTCTATTACGGTTTCTACCACTTCTTCTTCATCTTCTACCACTTCTATTTTTTCTGGCGCCGGCGGTGGTGGTGCTTTTGGAATTACTGGTTCAGGACGTTCTGTGATAGGAGTATCTTCTTCATCTTCTGCATTCATACTCGCGGTTCCCAATACATCATATTCTCTGTCGTATGTTTTCTTTTCAATTGAAACATAGGTTACAAAGAGTGCTAAAACCAACCCTAGTTGCATAAACAATTTGCTGTAGTTTTCTAAGTTTGATTTTGGGTTTTTCTTTATTTCCATCTTAAAAAATTTTAAATAGGTTGCTAATTTAATTAAATTATAGTGTCTTTTGCAAGTTGTTCTTGTTAAATCGCTTTATTTTTTTTGTAAATTCTAATAAAAACAAAAAATGCAGCAGTAACTCCTATACTATTGGCAAAAACATCAAAGACATCGCCTGTTCTTAACGATGTAATTGTGCTTTGCAAAACCTCAAGAAGTATACCATAAAAAAAACAACTTATTACAACGACATATTTGTACTTTAAAAAATTATTTTTTAATGTAAAAAACCAACTTAATGTAAGTACAAAATAGGCAAAACTATGCTGTACCTTATCTAAATTAGAAACCTCATAAGGTATAACAGGTGCTTTTACTAGACTTAAATACGCAATAGCACTTGTAATTAGTATTGAAAAAAGAAGTGCATTAGCCTTCAATAAGTTTTTGATAGCTTTCAGCATCCAATAAATCTGAGTTTTCTGCACTATTAGAAAGTGCTATTTTAATCATCCAACCCTTTTCATAAGGGTCTGTGTTTACCAATTCTGGTTCATCTTCTAGAGCTTCATTAAATGCTATCACTTCACCTGTTAAAGGCATAAATAAATCGGAAACTGTTTTTACTGCTTCTACAGAACCAAACACTTCATCTTTGGCTACAGTATCATCCAATGTGTCTATATCTACATATACAATATCTCCTAACTCACTTTGCGCAAAGTCTGTAATTCCTACAGTTGCCACATCATTTTCAATTTTAACCCACTCGTGATCTTTTGTGTATTTTAAATTTGATGGAATATTCATGGTATTTTATATAATTTGGTTTGTTAGTTTCCTAAGTTGTAAATAATATTAAATCCTGCGTTAATTGCTTGTCTAGGGAATGTTGTAGAAATTGCATATTTAGACGTTTGATGATTGTAATAAAATGAGGCTGTTAAATTACTATTTAATCTATAATCTGCCGCAATCTTTATCGATAATAATTTTTGTCCGTCACTTATCTGATTGTTATTGTCGTCTATAGAACGAATTAGCGTTAAATTATCGCGCAAAGAAATATCTGCTCTTAAGTTAACATCGCCTTTTAAAGTTTGTTTTTTTCCTGTAAATCGCGTACTAAATTTTACGTCTTTTAATACGTACCCAAACCCAAAAACATATTCTATTCCTTTAATATCTGTTAACGTACTATTGTTAAAATTCATCGTTAAAGTTCTATCCTTTTTAATTTCTCCTTTAAAAGAAAATGAGTTTTTCATTTTCATATCTACTTTAATTAAAGGTGAAAACTCATCTACTAAGGTTGCTGCGGCAATGAGTAATTCAGGTTCAAAATTATCTGCTGAATTTTTTCCTACAAATGGATTATTCTTATCATATTGCAAATTGTTTGTAAAACTAGAAAGGGTATACGACGATTTATATCCGTGAGATACCGCAAAACTACTAAGATTCTTTTTAAACCATTTCATTTTCATAAATCCGTTATACCGCAATGTCCAATTAGGAAGCGGAATATTCTTAAACAAACCTGTTCCTACAGAATTAGGGCTTGCTCCTGAATACGCAGCTAAAAATGCAGGTAATAGTACTTGTTGGCTGTTTTCTCCAAACCCAGAGATATCTCCACCTGTTTCATTTGCTAATCTTTGAGAAAGAATACTTCTATAGCTTCTCATTTTTTGAAACAACGCATCTCCGTCTGAAAAAGCGGTTGCAATCATATTATAACTCGTACTAAAATTACCTGTTTCAAGAAAAGGAGTTGCTGCAATGCTGTCTTTTCCTATTCTTGCAATAACATCTAATTGCTGCGATAAATTTCTCGTCTTAATATTATTTCCAACAACATCAATCGTAAGATCTTTAAAAGGTTTTACTGTAAAATTATAATTTAGTTTTTGATACCGTGTTTTACTATAAGTTTTGTTAATATATTCGTCATTTTCATCCCGTACAACTAACCAATCTTGCTCTAAAGCCTTGTTTCTAATATCTACCTGACTTCCAAAAGCAAACGCTGTAGGTGCGCCTCCTAAAAAACCAGCTCCTTCAGTATATCCAGGCAACAGTTGTCCGTTGTTTTCAGAATAGCTTAATTTCCCTGTCTTTACAGCGGTAATAATATCATAAAAGCCTTTTAATATTTTCTTGCCTGATGATAATTTTTTTGAACTCTTTTTTACACTTGGCGTTCCAGGAGCGCCGAATGCAGCAGCTCTACTAGAGGTTTTTTTAGAAAGTTTTAATCGTTTCTCTAAGCCCCATTTTTTATAGAGTTTTGCAAAATTAACGTCTGTATTAAGATTTTTGGTATTTGCATTCTGAATGGTGTTTCCAATTTTTTCTGCAATGGTTGGGTCTTGTGAAACCACTTGCCAATCAAAATCTGCGGTATACCCTATATCTGCTTTTATAAAGTTTAAAAAAGGAATTTTATTGACAGGAATTCTATAAGTCCCATTTAACGTTTGGTGGTATTGGTTGGGTGTTCCTGTATTGAAGAAATTATCAAAAACCTGCAGTTCTTCTTCGCTATCAAATGTATTGTAAATATGACTATTGGTTGCATTAAAATTAAACTGAAAAGATTTTGTGAGGTTAAAAGCAATATTATAATCCCAATCAAACAAAAATCTTCTTTGTGTTAATTTAGGTTGTGGAGAAAGCCCTACTACCAAATTCCTAGACTGTTGTTCGTTATAATTTCTATTAATTCGAGAATTGATACCCAATGTTGTAGGAATAGGGTTAAAGTTTATATCTTTAAACCACTGCCAATATTTTCCTTGTAAAGAGTCTAAATTTTTAAAAGGTTCAATAGGTTTCGCATCAAAGGTGAAATTGTATCCTGCAGAGGCGGTAACCGTTTCGTTAATATACTTTTCAATATTATAATCTCTATGAAACTCCTTATTATGTGCATAAGAGACCGAAAGGTTTTCTACATCATAAAACTTCGGTTTTTTAGTAGATTGTGGGTTTCTATTCTTTTTTACATTGATAAAACTAATACTGGTTCTTTTTGTATAATCTCTCGAAAACTGACTATTCGGATTTTGTTCTATGGCGTCTGCTAGTTTTACATCTTGGTATTGTGGGTCAAATTTTGGGTCTATAAACTCTTCGCCAACACTATAACTCATAGGCAATTGAATGCCCCATTTTTTAGGCGAAAGTACTTTTCCTAAATCAATACTTGTAGCCACATCGTATTGTTTTGTTTCGTGTAAACTTCTTTGTGCAGCTCTATCTTCTACGTTTCCAAAACCAATGGTTTGCATCCTTCCAGAAACAGAAACATTGGCAACATCTGCAAAATTAGCATCTGCACTCATTACAGCCGCCCAGCCTCCATCGTTATCAAAACCCGCAGAACGTAATTCATTAAACCACACCTCTGCACTTTTCGGAGATGCCGCCGTATTTTTAACCCCTAACATAATCGTTCTAATCGCCGCCAAAGTAGGGTTTCCTTTTACACTCAACTTTAATCCATTAGATAAAAGACTTGTATACAATTCATTAATAGGGCTTTCTAAAACGTCTCTCTCTAATTTTATTTTACCAAACTCTTCTAAAGTAGCTTCTAAATTATTGACTTCTGGCCAGACTTCTGTAGGCGATAAACTTCCTTTTTGTGAAACTTGCAACGGAATTTCTAACTGATAAAAGTTGTCATTTAAATCGGTTCCAAGTCTTAAAATTGTTGCCATCTCATTGTTCTCTACACCTCCAGTAATTAAAGGTTCTATATGTGTAAACATTTTTAATTGCTTGGATCTTCTTAAATCTACACTAATATTTTTATAAACCGCTCTTATTTTATTTTGCTCTAAATTATCTACTTTTAATGTTAAGGATTGCTCATTCTGAAATTGAATGGTAGAACTTCCTTGCAATTGTTCTCTCTCAATCCCTGGCGGTAATACATATCTAGCTTCATTTTGTTCAATATTAATAACGCCAACTTCAAACTCATTTACTTCTTCTTGTGTTAAATCAATTTCTGGTGAAATGGTTGGATCTAATGTTTTTGTATAACGTCTCCAATCTCCACGTACCAAATCCAATTCTCCAAAACGCAACACTACAGGTACTTTAAAATTAGTCACAAACATTCTTACAAAACGAATGCTATTAAAATCTGAAATACTATTAATAGGCGTTCCACTTCGTATAGGAATTCTAAATTGATACCACGTTGTTTGTTGTGTTTCTCCATTCTTTAAAGTAACCTCTGTTGTTTTTTCATCTACAATAAAATTGCTTCCTTTTACCAAATCGGTACTTTTTAAAGAAACTTTATATTCATAAAAGCTCTCTACCGTATTCATGGTTTGGTCTCTATTAATGTCTTCTACATCCGGATAGGTACTGGATGATGTTGGATAGGCTTCTGTAGATTGATTTGCCGTAGGCGAATTTCCTTCTGTATTGTTAAAGTTTTTATACCGTTTGATAATAGAAGCATTTGTTGCATCTAAATCGGTGCCTCTGTAATATTGAAAATCATCGCCGGCAGGGTCTAACAAACCTTTGTATGCTTCAGGGATATCTGCCAAACTTTCTTCTTCTATATTGTTTAAACCATCCAAACCTACATCTTGATTGATTCTTGCTTCGTCGTCTACATCAAAGGCATATAAAATAGAAGGATTTACGGGAACATCTCCCCATATTTTACGATTTACATTTACTCCATCAATTTTTACTCCATCAGCAGGCAAGCCGTTTTCATACATTTTGGCATTGTCCTTATTGATGTCTTCAGAGATATTTCCTAAGTTAAAATATAGATCTCCTTGATTCGTAGGATTTTCATAATCCAATCCGTTTTCATAGGCTTCATCTGGGGTAATAGAATAATTTTCATACGGATCCATCATCCAAAACTGAATGTATTCTACATTAGCTTGGTCAAAATTATTCGTCGTTAACGGACGCATAATTCCTCCCCAGTTTTCTTCAGGATTAGGTAAAGTTACTGTATTTGTAGCTTCATCTACCTCAGCTTCATTATTAAAATTATACGCCCCTCTTTCATTCGGAAAATAAGCCAAATCTAAAGTTTGTACTAATGAGTTCTGTGTAATGTCTAAATCTGTATTTGGAAATAATTCTGTAAACGAAATTTGTCTTGTTTCTGCTCTAGAAAGTTCATCGGCATCAATACTACTCGGTGTACTTCCTAGTCCATAAAAAATAGGATCAATAGCATACCAGGCTAATTTTGCGCGCTTGTAATTGTAACTCAATTTGTCATCATCAGGATTTCCATAAAGTGCTGGAAGTGTGGTTGTTTTTGGCGTACTTGCAGGATACCATTGCAAAGGAGATAATAAGCTAATAGGTACTTGGGAAGCTTCAAAATCATCTATATAAGAAGTTGCTGCACCTGCCACATCAATACCGCTTGGTGTTCCGGGTAGCAAGTATGCCATTTCTGTTCTTACAGAAATATTAGAAGGTTCATCTGTATCTACAAAAGGCAATTTATTAACCAATTTAGTGAAAAAAGGAACTTCCGAAGAGTAATCTAAATTAAACCCTAGCATAGTATTATCAATAGGTTCTGTCCCAAAATTTACTTTGGGTGTTAGCGGTCTTTCATTCACGTTTAAATACGTAGCGCCAATAATAAAATCTTCTGAAAAACGATGCTCTACATCGATTCCTGTAAATGTTTTTTGCAATTGATTAAAAACGTTGTTGCTTTCGGTAGATACCTGAATAGGAATTCCTGAAGATTCTAACCCTGGGTCTAAAATTTGCACACGACTCATTTCGTAATCAACTACATAGTCAATCCCTTCTACCAATTGTCTTCCTCCTGCAGTAACGGTAACAGAACCTCTAGGCACATTGTATGCATTTAATGGAATTCCTCCTGTATTCTCAGATTTAAAATATCCCTTTAGTAAAAATTTATCTTTATTTTGATAGTTGTTTTTTGCATTGATTTTTGTGTCTAAATACAATTCATTAAACACATAAGTGTCTTTGTCTTCTTGAACAGTAAACTGATTTTCTAAATTTTTCCCAAAAGGTTCTGGCTCTGGAAAAATAATATATCCGTTTTGAGAATTTACAGTAATTCCTTCTACATAATCAAAAAACCCATCTGCTTTTTGAAACTGGCTCTGATCTAATTGGTCTAAATGAAAAATCTGAATTAAAGGTTCGTTGGCAATGCCCGTAGTTTGGGCATTTTGTAAGGTATTCGATGGAATTCCTGTTTGGTCGTCTCTATACTGAATTTCAAATCGAAACCCATCTTGCGATAGCGGATAAGCACCTAAAGGATAAATATTTTTCATCATTAGTTGCCAAGTAGGAAATCCTTGTTCTACACCACTTACAGTTCTTTTTGTGGTTAAAATTTCACTTCTTAACAGTTTTACTGCCAGGTTATTAGGTGCCTCAATTCCGTCGTTAGAAAATTCTCCTACTTTAAAGGAATTTTGTTGTACTCCTGTAATATTTCCTGCAACCGTATATTCATAAGCAACAGCTAATACTTCACCATCATTTAACCTTCTGTTTAAAGAGATATAACCTAACTGAGCATTTAAAGTGTATTCATTCGCTGTTAATTTTCTTGCATTTTGTAATATGGAATAATCGGTACCTTGCTCCATATTATAACCATTTAACTCACTTTCTACAGTAGCAATATCTCTAATTCCTGCTAAAGTTGCTTCGGTATAAATAGCATTGGCTTCATTAAACGGTAAATTTCCTCCAGACACCACTGCTTGATTTGCTATTGAAGCAGGGTTAATATCTGTAATAGCACCTACTAAATTTTCTTCTATAGATTCTCCAATATCTGCCAAAGCCACAATACTTCTAAAATCTTGTGTGCTTGCATTTCTGTTAGTTACCCAAACTTCTATTCTGGTAATACTTACAGGGCTTGCTATTAAAGGATAATTTTCTAATGATTTTGCGTAATTATTTCTAAAATAATGTGCTAAGAAAAAGTGCCGATCATTATCATAATCGGTTGCTCTGATTTCAAAAGGTTGAATGGAAGCTCCTGCTTGTGCAGTAATGGTTTTACTCTCGGAACGTTGCTGAGAAAAAACAGCTGTAATATTGGTTTTTCCAAACTGCAATTTTGCTTTTACACCAAATAAACTTTGAGACCCATTAATTAACGAATTTTTAATAGGCATATTAATATTTCCTGCTTCTAGTCCTTGAAGGATATCATCTTCCGTGGGTGTATATTCTAATTTTACTAAATTTTGAAAATCAAATGTAGATTGAGTATCGTAATTGATAGATGCTTTTAATCGCTTTCCTATTTGTGCTTGTAAACTAGCGCTTACTTGTTGGTCAAAATCAAACGTAAAACTACTTCTATTCTGTTCTGATAATTGCGGATTGTCTGTATTCTGATAAATAAACCCTAATCTTAAGTTAACGCTTCCTGTTGGGGTTACTTTTACAGTATTCCCTCCAAAAACAGACTCAAAAAATTTATTGTTTACGTAATAAGTAGGTAGTAAATCTCTTTGTGCATCTTTAGATCCTTTTTTTCTTCCATTAGTAGCGCTTACTTTACTCTTAAAATAATCGAGCATATCTCGTTGCAAACGATATTTCTCATATTCTTTGGGCGACATAAAAATAGGGGTCCTTACATAGTAATTTCCTACTTTTTCTACCACCACATATTTGTTCAATTCCGTATCGAAAATAATTTCCATTTCCGAAGGATTTTTTAAAAACAAGCCACCACTTTGCAAATGGTTAAAGTTATATTTCAGTTTTGTAGTATCTTTTTTTACAAGTGTAGTATCTTTTTCTACCGTTTGTGCAAAAGAAGATATGCCTACCCAACAGGTAAGCATAAACAAAAAAGCATTCTTTTTATTGAGAATATTCAACTGATTATAAGTTCTTTAACGCTAGTTTAATAAGTTTTTCTACAGAAGCTTCTTTCTGCTCCTTAAGAATTGCCAAAATAACTTTTTCAGATTGTTTTCTTTGGAAACCTAAAACTTCTAATGCAGATAACGCTTCTTCTTTGTGGGTATTGTTTGAATCTACAGAAATTGCCTCCATATCAAAGGTTTTTAAGATTTTATCTTTTAAATCTACAATTACTCGCTGTGCTGTTTTTGCACCAATTCCTTTTACAGACTGAATTAATGCCACGTTTTCTGAGGCAATAGCTTGTTGTATTTCTTGGGAAGTCATAGAAGAAAGCATAGTTCTAGCAATACTAGAGCCAACTCCAGAAACAGAAATTAACAATTTAAAAACTTCCCTTTCTGTTTTTGAAATAAACCCAAACAATGTATGTGCATCTTCTCTAATAGACAAATGTGTATACAAGGTAACTGCCTCATCATTTGGTAAAGATGAAAAAGTATGTAAAGAAATATGCAAGAAATAACCTACTCCCGCACAATCTAACACTACATACGTTGGATTTTTTTCAATAAGTTTTCCTCTAATTTGTGTTATCATTAATAGTTGTTTAGTTGTTTAGTTGTTTAGTTGTTTAGTTGTTTAGTTGTTTAGTTGTTTAGTTGAAATTCAAAACCTATGTTCAATAGCATATTCTAAACAAATAAACTTATGAACAATCCTCCTTTCACTTTCATTTTTTTCTCCGTTGCTGCGCATCTACAACAGCAACCGCTGCCATATTTACCATTTCATCTACACTTGCACCTAATTGAATAATATGAACAGGCTTTTTTAATCCCAATAAAATGGGACCTATAGATTCTGCTTCATCAACTTGTTTTAATAATTTGTATGTGATATTTGCAGATTCTAAATTTGGAAAAATCAATACATTTACTTTTTTCCCGTTCAGTTTGGAGAACGGAAATTCTTTAGCAAGTAAGTCAGGGTTTAAGGCAAAATCTGCTTGTAATTCACCATCAACAACTACCTTAGGAAAATAACGATGAATATATGAGACGGCTTCTCTAATTTTTTGAGAACTCTCAGAATTTGAAGATCCAAAATTAGAAAAAGAGAGCATGGCAACATTGGGCTTCATTCCAAACATTTTTGCCAAAGCACAGGTCATTTGCGATATTTTTGCCAAATCTTTTGCTGTAGGGTTGATATTAATAGTGGTGTCTGCCAAGAAAATAGGTCCTTGTTTGGTAAGCATTAAATTGGTTGCGGCAACACGGGTAACTCCTTTGTCTTTTTCAATCAATTCTAACATGGGTTTTACCACCGACGGATAAGGTCTAGAATACCCCGTAATCAAAGCATCAGCTTCCCCTTCATTAACCATCATTGCAGCAAAATAATTTCGCTCTCGCATAAGTCTTTTTGCATCGTACAATGTTTTCCCTTTGCGTTGTCTCGTTTTCCAATAAGCTTCTCCAAAACGATTAATTCTGGCACGCTCTGCATCTGTTTTAGGATCGATAATCGTTACCTCTGCATGAAAGCCTATTTCTTCTTTTAATTCTAAAATAAGGTCTTTTCTTCCTAGTAAAATAGGGATTCCTATTTTTTCATCATGAACTCTTTGGGCTGCTTTTAAAACATCTAAACATTCTGCCTCTGCAAAAACCACTTTTTTAGGGTCTCTTTTTGCTCTATTGTGCAAAATTCTAATTTCTTTACTTCCTGCTTCAGAACGATCCATTAATTCCTCTCGGTATTTATTCCAATCAGAAATAGGTTCTAATGCAACTCCAGAATCCATAGCCGCTTTGGCAATAGCAGGCGGAATTTCATAAATTAATCTAGGATCAAAAGGTTTTGGAATAATATATTCTTTTCCAAAAGAAAGACTTACTTCATCATATACAATGTTTACTTGCTCGGGCACCGATTTTTTGGCTAAATCTGCCAATGCCAATACCGCAGCCATCTTCATTTCTTCGTTAATTTTTGTGGCTCTCACATCTAAAGCGCCTCTAAAAATAAAAGGGAATCCTAGTACATTGTTTACCTGATTAGGATGGTCTGACCGCCCAGTTGCCATAATAATATCTTCGCGAGTTGCTACCGCAACATCATAAGAAATCTCGGGTTCCGGATTTGCCATGGCAAAGACAATCGGGTTTTTTGCCATTGATAATAACATTTCTGGACTTACTACATTTCCGGTGGATAAACCTATAAAAACATCGGCATTATGCATCGCCTCTTCTAAAGTATGCACATCTTGATTTGTAGCAAATTCTGCTTTTTGTGAGGTTAATTGAGCTCTATCTTTTCTAATAACGCCTTTACTATCACACATCACAATATGTTCTTTTTGAACTCCTAATTTTACGTACAAACGTGTACAAGAAATTGCCGCTGCACCAGCTCCATTTACAACAATTTTAACATCTTCAAACTTCTTTTCGGTAAGTTCAATAGCGTTTTTTAAGGCTGCCGCAGAAATGATTGCTGTTCCGTGCTGGTCGTCATGCATTACAGGAATGTCTAACTCTTCTTTTAGCCTTCGTTCAATTTCAAAAGCTTCTGGAGCTTTTATATCTTCTAAGTTAATGCCTCCAAAAGTTGGAGCAATGGCTTTTACTGTTTCTATAAATTTATCTACGTCTGTAGCATCAACTTCAATATCAAACACATCAATATCGGCAAAAATTTTAAAGAGCAACCCTTTTCCTTCCATTACTGGTTTAGAAGCTTCTGGTCCAATATCACCCAGCCCTAAAACAGCAGTCCCATTAGAAATAACAGCAACCAAATTTCCTTTAGAAGTGTATTTATAAACGTTTTTTTTGTCTTTTGCAATCTCTAAACAAGGTTCGGCAACTCCTGGAGAATATGCCAAAGCCAAATCGTGTTGTGTGGCATATTTTTTAGTGGGAACTACTTCTATTTTTCCGGGTTTTGGTTTGGAATGATATACTAAAGCTTCTCGCCTTTTTCTATATTCGCTCATGTGTTTTTCAGTTGATTTATAACTTACAAATATAGTTTTTTTGAGATTGACGAATGGTTCTAAAAGGAAGTTCTTAAATTCGAAAAATAAAAGGTTTTAAAACGAAGTGAAAACACACGATTTATTAGGAAATTTTAACGGTAAAATGGAGATTTAACAGTGTTTTTTACATTGAACTCATTTAAAAATTATAAAATAACCTTTCTTTAACAAATCCATGGATAGATATTCCTCTATTTTTGTAAGCATGTTTTTAGCAGTCTTATTTTGTTTGTAACAAATAATGCTAAAATAGCGTCTGTAGTACATCAACCAAACAACAAGTTCATGAAAAATTTTAGTGTTATTCTTTTTGTATTGTTTACAGTAAATACAATTGGTCAAATAAAAGGAACCATTACAGATACTCAAAAAAAGCCTATTGCTACTGCAAGTGTTTACTTAGACAAAACAATTACAGGAACTACTTCTAACGAGCATGGTAATTATATTTTAAACATTACAAAAACAGGAAATTATACCATAGTGTTTCAGTTCTTAGGCTACAAAACGCTTCAAAAAGAAATTACAATTACTTCTTTTCCTTTTGTCTTAAATGTTACTTTAGAAGAAGAAAAAGTAGTGCTAGACGAAATTTCTGTCTCAACAAAAGAAAATCCTGCAAATAGCATTATTAGAAATGCCATTGCTAACAAAGAAAAGAATACCAATAAATTAGGAAAATATACGGCTAAATTTTATTCACGCGGACTCTATAAAATAAAAAATGCCCCAGAAAAAATTTTAGGGCAATCGTTAGGCGATTTTGGTGGCGGACTCGATTCTACAAGAAGTGGTATTGTTTACTTATCCGAAACCATTTCTGAAATTGTATATCAAAAAAAACCAAAACAGTTTAAAGAAAAAATTATTGCTTCTAAAGTAAGTGGTAGCGATAATGGTATTAGTTTTAACAGAGCACAAGATGCCTATATAAATTTTTATGACAATAAAATTAATCTTGGCGGTGGTGGTTTAATTTCTCCGATTGCTACCAATGCCTTTGGGTATTACAAATACAAATTAGAAGGGAGTTTTTATGATAAAAACGAACTCTTAATTAATAAAATAGCATTGTTGCCTAAAAGGAAAAATGACCCTGTTTTTAAAGGGTTTATTTATATTGTAGAAGATAGTTGGGCTATTTATGGAACTCATGTGAGTGTTAGAGGATCACAAATAGGTTTTCCGCCCGTTGAAATATTAAATTTAAAACAAAATTACAATTCTACAGAAGATGATACTTGGGTATTAATTAGTCAGGCAATCGACTTTAAGTTTAATTTTTTTGGGTTTCATATTGATGGCACTTTTTCTTCTGGATATTCTAATTATAATTTCACACCTGTTTATACAGATGAAACCTTTAGCAATGAAGTGCTAACTTTTGCCAAAGAAGCTACAAAAAAAGACACTGTTTATTGGAATCAATTACGACCTGTTCCGTTAACTAAAGAGGAGATGGGAGACTATAAGATAAAAGACAAACTCAAAGAAGTTCGAAAATCTAAAAAGTACTTAGATTCTCTAGATCTTAAAAGAAATCAATTTAATTGGTTATCGCCTGTTTTGGGTTATACGTATAGAAACTCTTACAAAAAATGGTCTGTAACTTTTAATTCACCTATTGATGAGATTAACTTTAATACCGTAAAAGGTTTTAATTCTTCAATGGGATTGAGTTATTTTAAAAGACAAAACGATCTAGGAAAATGGTGGAACATAGGCATGAATGTGAATTACGGTTTGTCAGAAAAAAAATGGAGACCTACTTTATTTTTCTCTAAAAAATGGAATAATATATCGAGGCCTAGACTTCGTATTTCTGGGGGAATCTCAACACCACAATTCAATAATAGAGAGCCTATTTCTAAGCTAGAAAATCAATTATACTCACTCTTTGCAAAAAGAAATTATTTAAAAATATATGAAAAAACATTTGCTCGTGCTTTTTATTCGGAAGAGGTTACAAATGGTCTTCGATTGAGAACATCTCTTGAATTTGCGGATAGAAAACCGCTTTTTAACACCTCTAATTATAGCTATGTAAGTAAAGATTTCGATTATACATCTAACAATCCAATAGATGGAACGAATTTTAATACACCTTTTAACCCACATAAAATTTGGACGCTAAACATAGGAGCCAACATTGTTTTTAATCAAAAATATATCTCCTATCCAAATCAAAAATTTAATTTAGATGATGATACGTATCCTTCTTTATATGTTGGTTATACAAAAAGATTTGGTGCTAATAATAATGCATTAAATTCAGATGTTTTTATAACTCGATTACAGCAAGATATTTCATTAAATACTTTTGGAGACTTTAACTACAACATACGATCGGGTATCTTTTTAAAGAAAAAAGACATTGCTTTTATGGATTATTTGCACCCTAACGGAAATCAAACCCAAATAGGACCTGGTAACACCAACAGTTTTGGTTTGCTAGCCTACTACGAATTCAGTACAAATGATAAGTATGCAGAAATGCATGTAGCACATAATTTTAAAGGTTTTTTACTGCATAAAATTCCACTCATAAATGAATTAAATTTTCATTTAGTAACCGGTGCAAAAGCTTTATTTACTGCCGAAAGAAAACCCTATACAGAATATAGTGTAGGGTTGGATAATATAGGTTGGGGTAAATGGCGTTTTTTACGTATCGATTATGTCCGTTCTCGCTATAACAATCAAACCAGAACAGGGTTTTTATTTGGAATTAGTTTGTTTGATTAAATTATTTTTTGAAATGATGAATACTAAAATATTACTCTTCGGAATTACCAAAGACCTCTTACAAAGTGCTTCTTTAGAAATAGAAATTGCAGAAAACACAAATGTAAAAGTGCTAAAAGAACAATTGCGTATAAAACATCCTCAGCTCAACAAAATTAATAGTTATGCCATTGCCATTAATGAAGCATACGCAGACGATACTACAACGATTCAAAAAAATGATGTGATTGCTATCATTCCACCTGTAAGTGGTGGTTAAAAATTAGTTAGAAATTCTTAAAGTTAAACGTTGGAAAGTTAATTACTTTGCTAAAACACCTCTTTTTTTCAATGCAGGAATCATTCTTAAAGAACCTTCTTTAATGGTGTTTTGTTTAAATAAAAAAGTTTTATCAAATAGCTTATTTTCTGCAAAAAATGAAACTTGAAAACGATTGTTTAAGGCAAAGAGTTCTGGTTGAATTAACTCTACTTTTGCAAAAGAGTTTGCAGGTAATATGTCTAATTTTTTACGCAATAAAGAGGTTGTTTTTGTTTCAGAAAACCCTTGCGAAACAACAACAACCATTTCTAAGTCAATCTCTTTATTATTAATAATATAAATATTCCAATCATCCGTTTTATAAATAGCATTGTATTCATAAACAACAGCAATTTCTACACCTGTAACTTCTGGAATTTGGATGTCTTTTTTCAAAATTTAGTTTGTACAATTTATAATGTATAAAAGTTTATAAAGTTGCTGCACTTTTTAACTTTAATAACTTATAACTTTTCAACTATATAATAGATTGAAATTGCTCTAAAAAGCGTTTGTCATTCTCGTAAAACATACGAATATCGGGAATTTGATACAACAACATGGCAATGCGTTCAATACCCATTCCAAAGGCATAACCAGAATACTTTTCTGGATCTATATTTGCGTTTTTTAAGACATTAGGATCTACCATGCCACATCCCATAATTTCTAACCAACCTGTTCCTTTGGTAATTCTATAATCGGTTTCTGTTTCCAATCCCCAATAAATATCTACTTCTGCACTAGGCTCTGTAAAAGGAAAGTAAGAAGGACGTAAGCGAATTTTAGACTTTCCAAACATTTCTTTGGTAAAGTACAAAAGTGTTTGTTTTAAATCGGCAAAAGAAACATCAGTATCAATATACAAACCCTCTACTTGATGAAAAATACAATGTGAACGCGCAGAAATATCTTCGTTTCTAAAAACCCTTCCCGGAGAAATCGTTCTTATAGGAGGTTCATGAGTTTCCATATAACGAACTTGTACAGAAGATGTGTGTGTTCTTAATAAAATATCTGGGTCTTTTTCAATAAAAAAAGTGTCTTGCATATCTCGTGCAGGGTGATATTCTGGAAGGTTTAATGCAGTAAAATTATGCCAATCGTCTTCAATTTCAGGGCCTTCAGAAACCGTAAAACCAATTCTATTAAATACTTCTATAATTTGATTCCTTACCAAAGATATAGGATGACGAGATCCTAATTTTATAGGTTCCGCAGGTCTTGTTAAATCTCCATACACCAATTTTTCTCCTGTAGCATTCTCTAAAGCATCTTGAAGTTCTGTAATTTTTCCTTCCGCAGACTTTTTCAACGTATTTAATGCTTGTCCAAATTCTTTTCGCAAGGAAGCATCTACATTTTTAAATTCAGAAAACAAACCTTTTAGCAATCCTTTACTCCCTAGATACTTTATTCTAAAAGCTTCTACTTCTTCTTTAGAAGTGGTTTTAAAAGCTTGTACTTCGCCAATCAATTCTTTTACCTTGTCTAACATCTTACTTATCTCGAAAAATTTAACAGCAAATTTACAGTTTTTTAAAGAGTTTTGTAAGTCCTTTTAGAACAAACGACAAACAACTAGCGAAAACGATTGAATACTACAAAAACAACAAAATAAAACGTATAAAATTTATTTTTATAATTGTGAAAACAATTATATTTGCGGTATTAAAATTTATGAATTTTACAAAAAAACACCTTATAAATTATGAAATCTAAAATAAATGGTTTTATGGAGCTGGTTAAAAAAAGAAATAACCACGAACCAGAATTTTTACAAGCAGTACAAGAAGTTGCAGAAACAGTCATTCCTTATATTGTAAAAAACGATATTTATCATGGTAAAAATATTTTATTAAGAATGGTAGAACCTGAGCGATTGATTTCGTTTCGTGTTTCTTGGGTTGACGATTCTGGAGAAATTCAAGTAAACCGAGGGTATCGTATTCAAATGAATTCTGCCATTGGTCCTTACAAAGGAGGGTTGCGTTTTCACCCTACAGTAAACGCTAGTATTTTAAAGTTTTTAGCTTTTGAACAAGTCTTTAAAAATTCTTTAACCACATTACCAATGGGCGGAGGAAAAGGAGGTTCTGATTTTGATCCAAAAGGGAAATCAGACAACGAAATTATGCGATTCTGCCATGCTTTTATGAGTGAGCTTTTTAGACATATTGGCCCTAATACAGATGTTCCTGCTGGAGATATTGGCGTTGGAGGAAGAGAGATTGGTTTTATGTTTGGAATGTATAAAAAATTAAAAAATGAATTTACTGGGGTTTTAACTGGAAAAGGAGATACTTGGGGTGGTTCTTTAATTAGACCAGAAGCTACAGGATATGGAGATGTGTATTTTGCTGAAAACATGTTAGAAACGAAAGGAGATTCTTTTAAAGGAAAAACAGTGGTGGTTTCGGGTTCTGGAAATGTAGCGCAATACGCCACAGAAAAAGCAACGCAGTTAGGTGCAAAAGTCGTTACCCTATCAGACTCATCTGGATATATTTTAGATGAAGATGGAATTGATGCAGAGAAATTAGCTTTTATTATGGAGCTTAAAAATGTGAAGAGAGGAAGAATTCATGAATATGTAGAAAAATATCCAAAAGCTAAATTCTTTGCAGGCGAAAGACCTTGGTCTGTAAAATGTGAGATTGCCTTACCTTGTGCAACTCAAAACGAATTAAACGGAGAAGAAGCAAAAACACTTATAAAAAATGGTTGTATTTGTGTTGCAGAAGGTGCCAATATGCCTTCTACGCCAGAAGCAATTCATGAATTTCAAAAAGCAGGTATTTTATTTGCCCCAGGAAAAGCCTCTAATGCTGGAGGGGTTGCCACATCTGGGTTAGAAATGAGTCAGAATTCTTTACGTTTAAGTTGGACTAGAGAAGAGGTTGATGAAAAACTAAAACAAATTATGAAAGATATTCATGCTTCTTGTGTAAAATATGGAACCAAAGAAGACGGTTCTGTAGATTATATTACAGGAGCAAACATTGCAGGCTTTGTAAAAGTGGCCGATGCTATGTTAGCACAGGGAATTGTTTAGGTCTCTAAAAAATAGTACTTTAAAAAGCACATCTATTAAATAGGTGTGCTTTTTTGTTTTAATTTAGCCCAAAATAGTACATATTTCTAATTTTTTTAATGCTCTTAAATGGCAATCGTTACTTCCTTTTTAATAGGGTTTTTTACTTCCTTTGTAGGTTCTTTAACACCAAGTATGTTAAATATGACTGCTTTAAAAATAAGTTTAGAAAGAAATAAAAAAGAAGCCTTTTGGTTTTCAATTGGTGTTTCTGTTGTTGTTTTATTACAAGCCTATATCGCTGTATTTTTAATGAAATACATTTTAGACAATCCTAAAGTTATTGTATTCATAGAAAAAATAGCTGTTGTAATTTTTATAGGGTTATCTATTTATTTTTACACAAAATCAAAAGAGCATAAAACAAACAAAACAAGGGTTTCAACCAAAGAAAAAAACAGTTTTTTAATTGGCGGATTTTTATCGTTATTAAACGTTTTTGCAATTCCTTTTTATTGTACCATAGCAATAACTTTTGAAATGCTTCATTGGTTACAATTTCATCAAAACACCACTTTGCTTTTTGTAATTGGTTCTTCATTAGGTACTTTCGGTATTCTAAATGTTTATGTAAAATATTCTAAAAAAATTCAACAAAAAACAGGAAAGCTCACAAAAGACATCAATTTAATTTTAAGCTTTTTAACAGGGATTGTCGCTGTTTTTACACTCTTAAAATTCTTTATATAAAATGAAAATTTTAAAAAACAACGTCCTTCAAGGAAAACACCAAAAACCTATTTTAATAGATGTTTTTTATACCGAAAATGAGACTCCAAAACCCATTGTTATTTTTTGTCACGGATACAAAGGTTTTAAAGATTGGGGCGCTTGGAATAACATGGCAGAAAGGTTTGCTTCCGCAGGATTTTGCTTTGTAAAATTCAATTTTTCTCATAACGGTGGAACGGTAGAACAACCGATAGATTTTCCAGATTTAGAAGCCTTTGGCAATAACAATTACACCAAAGAATTAGACGATTTAGAAACGGTAATCGACTGGATTTTTAAAAATGATACCTTAAGAAATGAAATCGATTTGAATGCGGTTTCTTTGTGTGGACACAGTAGAGGTGGCGGAATTGTTCTGCTAAAAGCCAATGAAGATTCTAGAATACAAAAAGTAATAACACTAGCAAGTGTCTGCGATTTTGCCAAAAGAACCGCAACTATTGGCAATTTAGAAACATGGAAAAAAGACGGTGTTAAATATGTTCTGAATGGAAGAACAAAACAGCAAATGCCTCATTATTATCAGTTTTATGAAGATTTTAAACAAAATGAAGAACGTTTAAACATTCAAAAAGCTTTATCGGAACTAAAAATACCGCAACTAATTATTCATGGAAATAAAGATACCTCTGTTTTGATAAAAGAGGCTGAAAACTTACACAATTGGAATCCAAAAAGTCAGTTAGAAATTATTGAAAATGCAAATCATGTTTTTAATACTTCTCATCCTTGGAAAGAAACAACGCTTTCAGAAGCATTAGAAAGAGCAATTGAAATTTCCATCAATTTTTTAAAATAATATTGTTTTTTCTTAGACCTGTCAGGTTTTAAAAACCTGACAGGTCTAGTAGATAAATGATTATTTTTGTTTCAATGCATTTACAACCTCCTTTTCGTAAAATTATTCATGTAGATATGGATGCGTTTTATGCTTCTGTAGAACAACTAGACAACCCTAATTTACAAGGAAAACCATTGGCTGTTGGCGGTAGTGAAATTAGAGGTGTAGTTTCTGCAGCAAGTTATGAAGCGCGTAAATTTGGTGTAAAATCTGCCATGAGTGGTGTTTTGGCAAAACAGAAATGTCCGCATTTAATTTTTGTGCCGCCAAGGTTTGCTCGTTACAAAGAAATTTCTGCAAAAATTAGAGAAATTTTTTATGAGTACACAGATTTGGTAGAACCCCTATCTTTGGACGAAGCGTATTTAGACGTTACAGAAAATAAAAAAGGGAATCCTTCTGCCAGCTTAATTGCCTCAGAAATTAGAGCAGAAATTTACGAACGTCTTCAATTAAGAGCCTCTGCAGGAATTTCAATCAATAAATTTATTGCCAAAGTAGCTTCGGATATCAACAAACCTAACGGGCAAAAAACCATTGCTCCTGAGGAAGTCCTTTCTTTTTTAGAAGCACTTCCTATTCACAAATTTTATGGAATTGGAAAGGTTACCGCAGGAAAAATGTACAATGCAGGTATTTTTACCGGAAAAGATTTAAAAGAAAAATCCGAAGAAGAGTTGATTCACTCTTTTGGCAAATCGGGCGGTAGCTATTATCATATTGTAAGAGGAATTCACAATAGCAAAGTAAAACCCGATAGAATTCGAAAATCCATTGCCGCAGAAAGAACTTTTGATGAAAATATTTCTTCAGAAATTTTTATGCTGCAACGTTTAGAGGTAATTGCAGAAGAGCTAGAAAAACGAATGCTTCGTTCTAATACAAAAGGAAAAACCATTACCTTAAAAATAAAATATAGCGATTTTACCCAACAAACTAGAAGCAGAACAACACTTTCTTTTATGCAAACCAAACAAGAGTTTATGCCTATTATAAAAGATTTATTGTTTCAAGAAAAATTAAACAATTCTGTACGCTTATTAGGTATTTCTTTTGGGAATTTAGATACCGAAAAAAAAGATCCTGTATGGGTACAATTAAAGTTTAAGTTTTAAATTTATGAGCTGCCATTCCTGCGAAGGCAGGAATCTTATGATAAAAAATTTAAGAAAAAAATAAAAAGATTCCTACTTTTATAAGAAGGACAAAAAGAACAAAAATGAGCTTAAAAATAATAAAAACCGATTCTAAAAACCCAGATTTTATCAATTTGGTGAAAGAACTAGACGCTTATTTAAAAATAACCGATGGCGATGAGCACGATTTTTACAATCAATTCAATCATATTGATGTCTTAAAAAATGTAGTGGTTGCTTATAAAAACAATCTGGCAATTGGTTGCGGAGCGATTAAACATTTTAATACAAATGCAATGGAAATAAAACGTATGTATGTAGCCCCAAACTATAGAGGATTAGGAATTGCACTAGATTTAATGAATGCTTTAGAAACTTGGACCAAAGAATTAGGGTATAAAAAATGTGTCTTAGAAACGGGAAAAAGACAGGTAGCTGCCGTAAAATTTTATGAAAAGTGCAAGTATCAAAAAATTCCCAATTACGGACAATACAAACAAATGGAAAATAGTGTGTGTTTTGAAAAAAAATTATAGCGTTCAAAGAACTTTTCACCTTTCAAACTTATAACTTTCAAACTTTAATCTATTTATGAACTTTAGTTATTGGGAATATAAAGAGTGGTTTTCTAATGTAGATTTTACCATTGTAGGCAGTGGTATTGTAGGCTTAAATTGTGCTCTAACATTACGGAGAAAATACCCGAATGCCAAAATTTTAATCTTAGAAAAAGGCATTCTCCCACAAGGAGCTAGTACAAAAAATGCAGGTTTTGCTTGCTTTGGAAGCATTTCCGAATTAATTGAAGATTTGAAATCTCATACCGAACAAGAAGTTTTTGATTTGGTGAAAAAACGTTGGGAAGGATTGCAATTATTACGAAAAAATTTAGGAGATAAAAATATCGACTTTCAAAATAACAAGGGTTATGAGCTTTTTCAAAAGAAAGACTTTTATGAAGAGTGCATTTCTCAAAAAGAAAGTATTAATCAACTTCTAAAACCTATTTTTAATGCGGATGTGTTTTCGATTTCAGACAATACATTTCGGTTTAAAAAAGTACATCAGCAATATAGTGTCAATAATTTTGAAGGGCAATTAGATACTGGAAAAATGATGGCAACATTACTAGATTCGGTGTTAAAACCTGGTGTAAAAATCTTAAATGCTATCTCGGTTAGTGATTTTGTTGAAGATAAAAATAAAGTACTTGTAAAAACAAACCTCTTAGAATTTTCTACAAGTAGGTTATACATTGCTACGAACGGATTTTCAAAACAGTTACTACAAGAAGATATAAAACCCGCTAGAGCGCAAGTACTCATTACAAAACCCATTAAAAATTTACCTATTAAAGGCACTTTTCACCTAGAAAAAGGCTATTACTATTTTAGAAATATCAACAATAGAATTCTTTTTGGTGGTGGTAGAAACTTGGATTTTAAAACGGAAGAAACTACCCAGTTTGGAGAAACAGCACGTATTCAGAACCAGTTAAAAAGAATTTTAAAAGACACGATTTTACCGAATACCCATTTTGAGATAGATTATAACTGGAGTGGAATTATGGGGGTAGGGTCTCAGAAAAAAGCCATTGTAAAGCCTATTTCTAATCGTGTGTATTGCGGCATTCGATTGGGCGGAATGGGCGTTGCTATTGGAAGTTTGGTAGGAAAAGAACTTGGAGAGCTCATATAAAAAATGTTAAAATGTGTTTCAGAAGCTTACAAAACACTTTTTATACTAACTTTGAGGAATCACTAAACTTTACACCCGATGAAAAAAGCATTCATTTTTTTACTTTGTACAACAAGTATTCTATTTTCGTGCAAAGAAGCAAATACAAAAAAGATTATTGACGTGAACTATCCTGAAACTGCTAAAAAACCTGTTATTGATACCTTATTCGGGACTGCCGTAACAGACAATTATAGGTGGTTAGAAGACGACAGAAGTGCGGAAACAGAAGCATGGGTAAAAACAGAAAACGAAGTTACTTTTAACTATTTAGAAAACATTCCGTACAGAATACAATTAAAAGACCGCTTGTCAGAGTTGTGGAATTACGAAAAAATTGGAACGCCCTTTACGGAAGGCGATTATACCTATTTTTATAAAAACGACGGATTGCAAAATCAATATGTTTTATATCGAAAAAAAGGCAATTCAGAGCCAGAAATCTTCCTAGACCCCAATACGTTTTCTGAAGATGCTACTACCTCACTCGGATCGGTAAGTTTTTCGAAGGATGGAAATACTGTTGCTTATTCCATCTCTGAAGGAGGTTCTGATTGGCGAAAAATTCTTGTGATGGATGTAGAAAGCAAAACCATTAAAGAAGACACTTTGGTAGATGTAAAATTCTCTGGAATTTCTTGGTATAAAAATGAAGGGTTTTATTATTCTAGTTATGACAAACCTAAAGGAAGCGAATTGTCTGCAAAAACAGATCAACATAAGTTGTACTATCATAAATTAGGCACTTCTCAAAAACAAGACCGTGTTATTTTTGGAAAGAAAACGTCAGAAAAACATCGATATGTAGGAGGATATCTTACCGAAGACCATCGATATTTACTGATTTCAGCGGCTACCTCTACTTCTGGAAATAAATTATTTTTGAAAGACCTTTCTAAGAAAAATTCAAAATTAATTACAATTGTCAATCATTTTAATAGCGACACTTATGTAATTGATAACAAAGGAAGTAAACTCTATTTAGTCACCAATTTAGACGCGCCTAATAAAAAAGTGGTTACTGTAGACGCTTCCAATCCTACTGCTAAAAATTGGAAAGATTTTATTCCTGAAACCGAAAACGTATTGAGTCCGTCTACAGGAGGAGGTTATTTTTTTGCAAAATATATGGTAGATGCCGTTTCCAAAGTAATACAATACGATTTCAATGGAAAATTAATACGAGAAATTAAATTACCAGGTGTAGGTTCTGCTTATGGATTTGGCGGAAAAACAAAAGCAAAAGAATTGTACTTTTCTTTTACCAATTACAACACACCAAATTCTTCTTATAAATTCAATCCAAAAGAAGGAACGTATACATCTTATTGGAAACCTGTCATAGATTTTAATTCGGATAATTACGAAAGCAAACAAGTATTTTACACCTCTAAAGACGGAACAAAAGTTCCTATGATTATTACACATAAAAAAGGAATTGCATTAAATGGGAAAAATCCAACTATTTTATATGGTTATGGTGGATTTAATATCAGTTTAACTCCACGTTTTAGCATTGCAAATGCAGTTTGGATGGAGCAAGGCGGAATTTATGCCGTTCCTAATTTACGTGGCGGTGGAGAATATGGTAAAAAATGGCACGATGCAGGAACACAAATGAAAAAACAAAATGTTTTTGATGATTTTATTGCTGCTGCTGAATATTTAATTGCAGAAAAATATACTTCTTCAGATTATTTAGCAATTCGCGGTGGTTCTAATGGCGGTTTATTGGTGGGCGCTACTATGACGCAACGTCCAGATTTAATGAAAGTAGCGTTGCCTGCTGTAGGTGTTTTAGACATGTTACGTTATCATACATTTACTGCTGGTGCAGGTTGGGCATACGATTATGGAACTGCAGATGATAGTAAAGAAATGTTTGAGTATTTAAAAGGATATTCACCTGTTCATAATGTGAAAAAAGATGTTGAATATCCGGCAACTTTAGTAACTACAGGAGATCATGATGATCGTGTAGTGCCTGCCCATAGTTTTAAATTTGCAGCAGAATTACAAGACAAACAAGCAGGGAATAATCCGGTACTTATTCGAATAGAAACCAACGCAGGGCATGGCGCAGGAACTCCTGTTGCAAAAACCATTGAACAATATTCCGATATTTTTGGATTTACACTTTTTAATATGGGCTTTGATAAATTACCCAACCCGCCAAAAAGTAAAATTAAATCATAAATAACAATCAATTCATACATAAAAACCGATACAAAAGTATCGGTTTTTTTATACGTAAAAATGGCTGGTAAAATGATCTTTAAAGAATGGAAAAATTGACCCGTATTTCGTTTATCGAAACATCGACGTCTTTTTCAAAAGAGAAACACTTATTTTTGCAAGATGTTACAAGTCAACAATGTTTCTTTTAGTTATAATACCCATACCAGAGTATTACAAGACATAAATTTTACATTAAAAAAAGGAGAGCATTTGTGTGTTATGGGAGAAAGTGGCTCTGGAAAATCTACGCTTTTAAAGCTTATTTACGGATTATTTGATGTAAATGAAGGAACGCTATTTTGGAATGATATTCAAGTTCTAGGACCAGAACATCATTTAATTCCAGGTATGGAATTCTTTAAATATGTTGCACAAGATTTCGATCTAATGCCTTTTATTTCTGTTGAAGAAAACATTAAAAAATTTCTATCTCGCTTTTATCCCAAAGAAGCACAAGAACGAACAGACGAATTACTAGACGTTATTGAAATGGGAGATTTTGCAACAACAAAAGTTAAAAATCTCAGTGGCGGACAACAGCAACGTGTTGCTATTGCAAGAGCTTTGGCAAAAGAACCCGAACTCATTCTTTTGGATGAGCCTTTTAGTCAGATAGACAATTTTAAAAAAAATAAGCTTAGACGAAGATTGTTTGCCTATTTAAAAGAAAAAAATATTGCTTGTATTGTAGCCACTCATGATGGCAATGATGCGCTGTCTTTTGCAGATAAAATGCTTGTAATTAAAGATCAAAAACTCATTGCAAAAGGTACACCTACAGAAATTTATAACCATCCAAAAACAATCTATATTGCTTCTCTGTTTGAAGACATCAATGAAATTACCATTGAAAACAAAACACTTTTATTATATCCTCATCAAATTAAAATCGTTGAAAAATCTAAATTTCAAGCTACCGTTTTACAATCTTATTTTAAAGGTTTTTATTGGTTGATTGAAGTGGAATTTGAAGGGCAAGTTTTGTTTTTAAATTATTCTTTTGGTTTGGAGAAAGGAGAGGGAATACGTTTGCATTTTGTAATTCCTGTGAAAGCAGAAATCTTATGATGATAAGTAAAATTTTTAAACAGATTCCTGTATAACAAGAATCACAGATAAAACTTTAAATTATTTCTATAATTTTAATCTCTTTCTCATTAAAAAAAACAACATCATTTTCTTGTTTTCCTAACAACAGTTTACCAATAGGAGAAGAAACCGAAATTGCAAAAAAATAGTTCCCAAAAGCTGTTAGCTTTCCCGCAGAAATTGATAAAAAATACGCGGCTTTATCCGTAATGACAAGACTTCCCAAATGTCCAATTTTAGTGGTTTTGGAAATGTCTAATTTTGCCAGTGTTTCTTGCATTTTTAGAATTCCTGTTAGTTGTTGACCTGCTTTTTCCATTTCTAATTGCAACATCGCTCGTCCTGTTTCATGTTTATCGCCCGCAGAACTTTTAGTTTCGGATTGCAATGCTTTTTGGTTGTCTAAAATAATTTTTTCTATTGTTTGTAAACGATTGCTTACATACGTTTCGCACTGTTTAAAAAGAACTTCTTTTACATTCATCAATCTAGAAAAAATAATGTTTTTTATTGAACTCATTCCCTTCCACGTTTTGCATCAAAAAAGTCATTTTAATAAACGCCTCTTTTTGTAAAAATACATCAAAATAAGGCTTCAAAAATAAAAGATTGTTTTGTACCTTGTCATCACTTTATTAAAAACAAAAAGAACTCAAAAATATGGCAGCAGATAAGAGTGCAGACAAAGAAAAAGCAGCAAAATTAAAGGCGTTACAACTTACTTTAGATAAATTAGACAAATCGTACGGAAAAGGTGCGGTAATGAAATTAGGAGACTCTGTTGTAGAAGAAGTAGATGCAATTTCTACAGGTTCTTTAGGGTTAGATTTGGCTTTAGGCATTGGCGGTTACCCAAGAGGAAGAATCATTGAAATTTATGGCCCAGAATCTTCTGGAAAAACTACGCTAACCTTACATGCTATTGCAGAAGCACAAAAAGCAGGTGGCATTGCCGCTTTTATTGATGCGGAACATGCTTTTGATCGTTTTTATGCACAAAGTTTAGGGGTAGATATCGATAATTTAATTATTTCTCAACCCGATTTTGGTGAGCAAGCTCTAGAAATTGCGGATAACTTAATTAGCTCGGGAGCTATTGATATTGTGGTGATCGATTCTGTTGCTGCATTAACACCAAAATCAGAGATTGAAGGGGAAATGGGCGATTCTAAAATGGGATTACACGCAAGATTGATGTCTCAGGCCTTACGAAAACTGACAGGAACCATTAGCAAAACCAATTGTACGGTAATTTTTATCAACCAATTGAGAGAAAAAATTGGGGTTATGTTCGGAAACCCAGAAACCACAACAGGTGGAAATGCTTTAAAGTTTTACGCTTCGGTTCGTTTAGACATTCGTAGAAGAACACAGATTAAAGATGGTGATAAAGTTCTTGGAAACATGACCAAAGTAAAAGTTGTAAAAAACAAAGTAGCACCACCCTTCCAAACTGCTGAGTTTGATATTATGTACGGACAAGGGATTTCTAAAGTTGGAGAGGTATTAGATATTGGTGTAGAATTAGGAATTGTGAAAAAAAGCGGTTCTTGGTTTAGCTATGGCGAAACTAAATTAGGACAAGGTAGAGATGCTGTAAAAAACTTAATTAAAGACAACCCAGAGCTAATGGAAGAATTAGAAACCAAAATAAAAGACGCTATTGACAATCAAGAATAGTTACAATAAATTTGATTCCATAGCAATATCGTTTCACGTACAACTTTGACAACTTTTAAAAAGTTGTCAAAGTTTTCTTATTTTATGAGAGTTATCTATCTTTTAAGGATGTGCATTTACCCAAACTTCACCATCCAAAAAATATTCTTTTTTCCAAATAGGCACCGTTTCTTTTAACGTATCAATCGCAAACCTACAAGCTTTAAAAGCGGCATCTCTATGCGCAGCAGAAGCAACAATAATTACAGGAATATCACCCACTTTTAAAACTCCTTCTGCATGATGAATGGCAATTTTTTGAATGGAAAACTTTTGAAAACACAAATACGCAATTTTCTCCATTTCTTTAAGAGCCATGGGTTTGTAAGTAGAAAACTCTAATTGAGTAACCTCTTTATTTTGAGTCTTATTTCTAACCGTTCCTACAAATGCCGAAATACCTCCACATACGTCATTTGTCACAAAATTGTAACACGTATTTAAGTCTAATTTTTCTGAAGTTATTTTTATTGAAATTGAGTGCATCTTCATGTACAAAAATAGGAATTCTATATTGTATATTTGTGTATCATTTCTTTTTACAATAAAATAGAACGATGAAAGTTTTTTTTAGAATTATTAGTTATTTAGAAGGTATTTCTTACATTTTACTACTGTTTATAGCAGTCCCTATAAAATATTTTTTAGAGGATCCTAGCTATGTAAAGTTATTAGGAATGCCACATGGAATTTTATTTATGCTATACATTGTTTTGGCAATTGTCTTAAAAACTTCAGAAAAGTGGAGTTTCAAAGATTTAGGAATTATTTTATTCGCTTCAATTATTCCGTTTGGCACTTTTTATATTGATAAAAAATACTTGAAGAAAAACCCGTAAAATGGCGAAAACCAAAACAACTTTTTTTTGTCAGAATTGTGGTACACAATCTGCAAAATGGACTGGACAATGTAACACATGTCATCAATGGAATACGATTGTAGAAGAAGTTGTTGCAAAAGAAGAAAAACGTAGTTGGAAACAACAAAATACTGTAAAACAAGTTTCGAAGCCTTTAAAAATTGAAGATATTGAGTTAAATTCCGAAGAGCGAATTGCCACTTATAATAATGAGTTAGATACTGTTTTAGGTGGTGGATTTGTAAAAGGGTCTGTAATTTTATTAGGCGGTGAACCTGGTATTGGAAAGTCTACATTAATTTTACAAATCGCTTTAAAAGTACCACAAAAAGTCTTGTATGTTTCTGGCGAAGAAAGTCAGTCTCAAATAAAAATGAGAGCGGAAAGGTTACAAACTAAAAACTCAAACTGTTTTGTTTTAACAGAAACTAATACGCAACAGATTTTTAAAAATATAGAAGAAATACAGCCTCAAATTTTAGTAATTGATTCTATTCAAACATTACATACAAATACTATAGAAGCATCTCCTGGAAGTATTTCTCAAATTAGAGAAACTACTGCAGAACTCATAAAATTTGCGAAAGAAACGAGTACACCTGTTTTATTAATCGGTCATATTAATAAAGAAGGTCATATTGCAGGTCCAAAAATTTTAGAACACATGGTAGATGTTGTTTTACAATTTGAAGGAGATAGAAATCATACCTATCGAATTTTAAGATCTCAAAAAAATCGGTTTGGCTCTACTTCAGAGTTAGGAATTTACGAAATGCTTTCTTCGGGATTACGAGAAATCTCAAATCCTTCAGAAATCCTAATTTCAAAAAAAGACACTGATTTAAGCGGAACAGCCATTGCGTCTACTTTAGAAGGCATTCGCCCTTTAATGATAGAAATTCAAGCTCTAGTAAGCACTGCTGTTTACGGAACACCACAACGTTCTACAACAGGATATAATCTAAAACGTTTGCACATGATTTTAGCCGTTTTAGAAAAACGAGCAGGATTTCAATTAGGAGCAAAAGATGTATTTTTAAATATTACAGGGGGAATTCACATAGACGATCCTGCCATTGATTTGGCTGTAGTTGCAGCCATATTATCATCCAATCAAGATATTGCTATCAATCCCAATGTATGTTTTGCTGCAGAAGTAGGTTTGGCAGGAGAAATTAGACCTATTTCTAAAATAGATCAACGCATCTTAGAAGCAGAAAAATTAGGGTATCAAACTTTTGTAACTTCAAAGTATAATAAAATTACTTCTAAAAAACATCAGATACGACTTGTTTTAGTGGGTAAAATAGAAGAAGCTTTCGCTACTTTATTTGCCTAAGACTTCAGGGTTTATTGCATAAAAAAACCGAACAATAATGTTCGGCTTCGTTTTATAATAGGTCTCTGAATCAAGTTCAGATTAAACTATTTTTTAGCGTTTGCTTGTTTTATGTATTTTTCCAAAGCCATGGTCATAGAAGGTGTTTCTGGTGTTGGTGCCATAATATTACATTCTAAACCAGCTTCTTTTGCCGCCTTAATTGTTGTGTTCCCAAACACAGCAATCCGAGTGTCATTTTGTTTAAAATTAGGAAAGTTTTTATACAAAGAATCAATTCCAGAAGGACTAAAAAACACTAAAATATCGTAGTATACATTTTCTAAATCCGATAAATTACTTACTACGGTTCTATACAAATCTACACGTTTCCAAGAAACACCTAACTTGTCTAACTCAGTTGGAATTAAAGGTTTTAGTTTGTCTGAAGAAGGCAATAAAAATTGTTCTTCTTTGTGTTTTTTCATTAATTTAATAAGGTCCGGAAAAGTTCTATTTCCTACATAAATTTTACGCTTTCTATAAACCACGTACTTTTGTAAATAGTAGGCAACTGCTTCAGATTGACAAAAATATTTCATTTCATCAGGCACTTTAAATCGCATTTCTTCTGCAATTCTAAAAAAATGATCAACAGCATTTCTACTGGTTAGAATAATTGCAGTAAACTGAGATAAGTCAATTTTATGAAGCCTTACTTCCTTAGCAGGTACACCTTCTACGTGAATAAAAGGCCTAAAGTCTATTTTAACTTTTTGTTTATCAGCTAGTTCGCTGTAAGGTGATGTTTCTGTCTTTGGCGCCGGTTGAGACACCAAAATGGTCTTCACTTTCATATACTTCCTTTTAAAAAACAGATTTGATCAGAATAAATAGCGGAGCTATTTCGAAGGCGCAAATGTACAAAATAAAATAAAACAACTTGCTTAGAATCAGTTTTTTATTGTTTGTAAAAAGCAATATCGCTCTTATAAAGGCTAAAAAAAGAAAAGCGCCCCATAATAATGCATAATTTTTATAACTATAGACATAAATAATTAACAATAAAAACAAACTAATAGAAATAACATGTAAATAACCGTATTTAAAAAACAAGAACAATCGTATTTCTGTTTCAATCTCAAATAATTTACCAATTAAAAATTCTAACATCCATCGTACTAAAGAAAGAAAACAAATACATCCTAAAATTTTAAAAAAAAGAGTGTAATCATGTCTAAAATTCAATGCATTTTGCTCTAATAAAAAATAAAAAAACAAAGACATTATCGTTGTAGTAAAAAGGGTTAAAACAATATGAAATGGTGTAAAAAAAGAGGTGTTTTCTTCTGCTTCCAATTCAATAAATCCTTTATTAAAAAAAGAAAAGAAATAACCTTTTAGCTTTTGGGCGTCCAAAGATTTTAAAACTCCTATTAAAACAAACGCAAAAACAAACGCAAGGGTTATCCAATCGTTGGCGATAACTTCACGTTCTATTGCTTGCATTGTATTTGTTGTTTTTATAAAGACTACAAATTTAGGGATAAAAAAATGTATATTTGCGGTTATTCTTTTATGTATTTTAGAGATGTCAGATGCTTTAGTTATTATTCCTACTTACAACGAAAAAGAAAATATTGAGGCTATTATCAATGCCGTTTTTTCACAAGAAAAAGTATTTCATATTTTAGTTGTTGATGATAATTCTCCTGACGGAACTGCCACTATTGTTCGTAATTTGATTTCAAAATTCCCGAACCAATTGTTTTTAGAAAATAGAACAGAAAAAAATGGTTTAGGAACCGCTTATATTCATGGTTTTAAATGGGCTATTAAAAAAGAATACGACTACATCATGGAAATGGATGCAGACTTCTCTCACAACCCAAAAGATTTAGTTCGTTTATACGATGCCTGTAAAAAAGATCATTTTGATGTGTCTATAGGATCTCGGTATTCTAGAGGAGTAAACGTGGTAAACTGGCCTATGAAAAGAGTATTACTCTCTTATTTTGCTTCAAAATATGTACGTTTTATAACGGGAATTCCTATTCACGATACCACTGCTGGTTTTGTTTGCTACAAGAGAACTGTTTTAGAAACGATTCAATTAGACAAGGTAAAATTTGTAGGGTATGCTTTTCAAATAGAAATGAAGTTCAAGTCTTGGAAGCATCAATTTAAAATAAAAGAAGTTTCGGTGGTTTTTACAGATAGAACCTTAGGCGATTCTAAAATGCATAAAAATATTATTTCCGAAGCACTCTTTGGAGTTATTAAAATGAAAATAAAGGGGTTAAGATGAGTTTATACCTAATAAAAAATGCCACTATTGTAAATGAAAATAGCTCTTTTAAAGGAGATGTACTTATTGAAAATGAGCATATTATAAAAGTTGCTGAAAATATTATGCCTTCTCAAAACGCTGTTGTTATAAATGCAGAAGGAAAACATTTAATTCCTGGTGTTATTGATGATCAAGTACATTTTAGAGAACCTGGTCTCACACACAAAGCAAACATAGCAACAGAAAGTAAAGCGGCTATTGCTGGTGGAATTACTTCTTTTATAGAAATGCCTAACACAGTTCCGCAAGCCACTACACAAGAATTGTTAGCAACGAAATTTAAGATTGCTAAAGAAACATCTTACGCAAACTATTCGTTTATGTTTGGTGGCACCAATGACAATCTGGAAGAGCTGTTAAAAACAAATCCTAAAGATGTTGCAGGAATTAAGTTGTTTTTAGGATCTTCCACAGGAAATATGCTGGTAGATAACGAAGCGGTTTTAGAGAAAATATTTTCATCTACAAAAATGATTATTTCGGTACATTGTGAAGACGAAAAAACCATTCGAGAAAATACTGAAAAATACAAAGCGTTATACGGAGACGATATTCCCATAAAATTTCATCCTATTATTAGAAGTGAAGATGCCTGTTACATATCATCATCCAAAGCCATTGCACTGGCTAAAAAAACAGGAGCCCGTTTGCACGTTTTTCACCTTTCAACAGCAAAAGAAACCGATTTATTTAGAAACGATATTCCCTTAGAAGAGAAGCAGATTACTGCGGAAGTATGTGTACATCATCTATGGTTTTCCGATGAAGATTATGCTCAAAAAGGAACACACATTAAATGGAACCCTGCTGTAAAAACAACTGCTGACAGAGACGGTTTATGGAAGGCTTTATTGGATGATAGAATTGATGTAATTGCTACAGACCATGCGCCACATACTTTAGAAGAAAAAGCAAATCCTTATACAAAAGCACCAAGTGGTGGTCCTTTGGTGCAACACGCATTATTGGCATTGTTAGAAAAAGTAAAAGACCAAACCATTTCTATAGAAAAACTAGTAGAAAAAATGTGTCACAACCCTGCAAAACTTTTTCAAATTAAAAAACGCGGATTTATCAAGGAAGGTTTTTATGCCGATTTAGTTTTGGTAGATACAGATGCGCAACAAGAAGTTTCTAAGGAGAATATTTTATACAAATGTGGTTGGTCTCCTTTTGAAGGAACTACCTTTTCTTCTAAAGTAACCCACACTTTTGTAAATGGAAATTTAATGTATAACAAAGGTATATTTAATGAAGAGATAAAAGGAAAACGATTGCTTTTTAACCGATAATTATGAAAATTTTTCTCTGCTTTTTTTCACTTCTATTTTTAGTTTCTTGTACTGATAGAAATCAGCCTAAAAAACCAAAAGATTTAATTCCAAAAGATACCATGACGTCTTTATTGGTAGACATGCTTTTAGCAAATACTTCTAGAAATAGTAAAAACAGAAACTCAGGAAAGAAAGTGAATTATATGCCGTTTATTTTTGAAAAATACCAAATCGATAGTCTTCGTTTTCAAAGCAGTAATTTGTACTATACTGCATTCATTTCCGAACAAGAAAACATCTATAAAGAGGTGAAAAAAAGATTGGAAGTTCTACAGAAAAAATACACAAAAATTAGAGACGTTAAAGATTCTATTAGAAAGGATTCTATGCTAAAACAAAAAGAAAAGTTTACAGAAAAAATAGAGCATAAAAAACGCGTTTTTACCCCTAAAAAGAAAGATACTGACTTAAAATTAAAGTAAATCTTTGCGATACTCCTCACAAACCTCTTCTACAACTTTACCTATTTTTTGAAACTGAAAAGGAATTTGTGCTTTTATTTTTTCAGTAGTATACAAAGAAATTGTTTGCGAATTTTTTGCTGTATGTTTTGTGAAAAAAGAAGGAACTCGTACTGTTTTTGAAAGTACCCAATTCATTCTCCACAAAACTCCCAACAACCAACTGCCCACTTTTAAAACAGGTCTTTTTTTAGAAAAAGCATCCGCAATTAAAAATAAAACATCTTTCCAAGATTTATTTTCTGAAACCAAAATAAAGCGTTCGTTTTTTATGGGTGAATTCATTAAAAACAACATTGATTTTACAACATCTTTTACGCCAATAAACCCCGTAACTCCTTTTGTGTAAAAAGGAAAACCCTTGTAAACTTTATCAATTATTTTTCCTGAACCTGTCTGCCAAAAACCGCTCCCTAAAATAACACCCGGATTTACCACAACAACGTCTATACCTTCTTGGCTACCTCTCCAAACTTCCATTTCTGCCCCATTTTTTGTAATGGCATATCCATAATTATCCGCCTGATTATCCCATTCATTTTCTTCTGTAATCATACTAGTATCAATAGGCTTACCAATAGCAGCAATAGAACTTACAAAACATAATTTTTCAATTTTAGCATCTATAGATAGGTTTACAATAATGGCTGTTCCATGAATATTTACTTTTCGCATTTCTATGTAATCTTCTGGCTTAAAAGATATCAATGCTGCACAATGATATACTTTTTTAATACCGCTAAAAACAGGAATCATACTAGGAACGCTTGTAATATCTGCTTTAACCCATTCAATTTTTTGAAACAATACATTTGCATTATCCGTGTAAAAAGAAAATACTTTTTTTACTTTTTCTAAAGTTGCTTTTTTTCTATAAATAGCACGGATTTTATCATTTTCTAAAACTAAATGATACAACAAATGCGACCCTACTAAACCCGTTCCTCCAGTAACTAAAATCATACGACTAATTTAGTCCAAAAATATTAGATGTTAGATATTGAAAGTGCAAAGGTTGGGTGTTTTTACAGTATTAGTATATTTCTGAAACTTTGTACTTTGTACTTAATACTTAATACTTAATTTTGTATTTCCATAAATTTCTAAGAATGACAAATTTTGTTGAAGAATTGAGATGGCGAGGATTGTTGCACGACATCATGCCAGAAACCGAAAACTATTTGCTAAATAACAAATCTGTAGGATATATTGGTTTTGATCCTACGGCAGATTCTTTACACATTGGTAGTTTAGTACAAATACTAATTTTAATGCATTTTCAACGTGCAGGTCATAACCCTATTGCTTTAATTGGCGGTGCTACAGGAATGGTGGGAGACCCAAGCGGCAAATCTGCTGAACGAAATTTATTAGACGAAAACACCTTAGCAAAAAATATTGCGGGAGTAAAAAAACAATTGAAACGTTTTTTAAATTTTGATGTTACTGCCAAAAACAAAGCAGAATTGGTAAACAATTACGATTGGATGAAAGAAATTTCATTGATTGATTTTGTACGTGATACAGGAAAACACATTACCGTAAATTATATGATGGCAAAAGATTCTGTAAAGAAAAGACTCAGTGCAGAATCTTCTGTGGGTATGAGTTTTACAGAATTTACCTATCAATTATTTCAAGGGTATGATTTTTATCATTTATACAAAGAAAAGAACTGTGTTTTACAAATGGGAGGTTCCGACCAATGGGGAAACATTACTACAGGAACAGAATTGGTAAGAAGAAAGGCTGGTGGAAAAGCCTATGCCATTACCGTTCCTTTAGTTACCAAAGCAGACGGAACAAAGTTTGGAAAGACAGAAGGCGGTAATGTATGGTTAGATGCAACAAGAACTTCTCCTTACAAATTTTATCAATATTGGCTAAATGCTTCTGATGAAGATGCAGAAAAGTATATTAAAATATTTACTTTCTTAGACCAAAAAACTATTGAAAAATTAATTCTTGAACACCAAGAAAATCCGCATTTACGTTTGTTACAAAAAAAGATTGGAGAAGAAGTTACCATAATGACTCATGGAATAGCAGCTTTTGAAAATGCAGTAAAAGCTTCCAATATTCTATTTGGAAAGTCTACAGCAGAAGATTTAAAATCTTTGGATGAACAAACTTTTTTAGATGTTTTTGATGGTGTTCCGCAAGTTTCTATTGCTAAAGAAGCTGTTGAAAATGGTTTGGATATGATAAATGCTTTGGCTGGTAAAACTAATTTTTTAAAATCGAACGGAGAAGCCAAGAGGGCTTTAAAAGAGAATGCAATTTCTGTAAATAAAGAAAAGGTAAATGATACTTTTTTAATTCAAAATACAGATTTAATTGCTAATAAATATGTGTTATTACAACGAGGAAAAAAGAGTTACTTTTTGTTACGAGTTAAATAGGTTCTTTTGTTAATCTTTAATATTAGCCCAATTCTTATCCGCTTTCTTTTGTAATTTTTCTGGGTTTTCATCCAACCACCTTGTTAAAGTATTGGTGCCCCAAGCGTTGTAAAAAAGATAGAGTTTTTCATCTCTAATTTCAAAAGTTTTAGGATTGATTTTTACTTTTTCTCCCGTGGTTCCCAATGCGTAAGCACACCAGCCGCCATATTGAGGAATATATTTTTCTGGGGTTTTCACAAACAATACACGATTTTCTTCTGATGAAAATTGATATTTTGCACCATTGTATGTGGCTAGGTATTTTTTATTTCCTTCTATAGCCTTATAAGTCTTAAAATAAGCAACCACATCATATCCATCTGCGATAAAACCTTTTTTATTTACGTTGGCAGTTGTATTTTGTCCAACTGTAGTAAAATAAACAACCCCAAAAAATAATAAAATAACATTTTTCATGTGTTGTCTATATTATTTGTTTTTATACTTTATTTCATCCCAATTTTTATCTCCCTTTTGCTGTAATTCCTTGGTATTTCCCTCTTGCCATGTTGTTAGCTTGTTAGAAAACCAAGCATTGTAAAATAAATACAATTTTCCATCTCTAATTTCATAAGACTCAGGATCTATCTCCATTTTTATTTTCTTTTCTGCAATAGCATAAGCACAATATCCCCCGTATTGAGGCGTATATTTTTCAGGATTTTGTAAAAACAAGGCGCGATTTTCTTCTGATGAAAATTGATATTTTGCACCATTGTGTGTGGCTTGGTATTTTTTATTTCCTTCGACGGCTTTATTGGCAACAAAATAAGCTACTACATCATAACCTTCAGCCATAAAGCCTTTGCTAAGATTGTAATCTATTTGTTGAGAAAAAATAGAGGTTGTAACTGCTAAAAAAAAGAATGTAATAATAGGTTTCATATTTGTTGATTTTGAGAAGTAGTCGAAAGACTTTTCAGAGAATTACAAAGCAAATACAAAAATTCTATAATACCATTAAATTACAGCCTCGAATGTCTGAGTTATCAAAACGACCTATCACTTCAAAAGTACCGTCAGAAAAAACAGTCCCTAAATCTTGCGTAGCAATAAAAGAACACGAATTGTAGTTTGCCAAATCAATCACATTGATTCCTCCTGTTTTTCCTTGTTGTAAAATCTGCAAAGGATCTTCTGTATCTCTTGTAAGTATTTTCATCCATGGCGGACCATTAAAAACACCGTCTCCTTTAGAATATGCCTGACTTAACAACTCTGTCATACCATACTCTGAATGAATTTTAGAAACCCCAAACCCTTTCTTTAATTTCGTATGCAGTTCGGTACGAATTATTTCCTTTCTACGCCCTTTCATTCCACCTGTTTCCATAACAATGGTGTTTTTTAATTGAAATTGATAGTTTTCAATCAAATCTAACAATGCAAAAGAAACACCAATTAAAAGCACTTTTTTACCACGCTCATTTAATCTTATTAGTTTTTTAGACAACTCATCCAAATTGTTTAAATAAAATCCGCTTTCTAGGTTTTTAGATTTTTCTATCAAATCATCTACCATAAAAACCAAAGAAGAACCTTTTCTTTCTAAATAATTAGGCAACAACGCCAACACTACATACTCTTCTATATTTCCATAAAAATGCTGAAAGGCATTTCCATAACTTTTTTTGTACAATTTAATATCCGTAATAAAATGTTTGCTTGTTATACTTCCTGTTGTGCCAGAACTCGTAAAGGTTTCTTCAATTTCTTCGTTAGAAGAAAGGACTTTATGACTTTTAAAAAACTGAATGGGTAAAAAGGGAATTTCTTCAATTCTTTGTACATCGCTAGAGTGTATGTATAACAAGTCGCAAAAAGAACGATATACAGAATTATTTGTAAACTGATGCCTAAAAACACTTAAAGCCGTGTTTGTGAAATCATGTTCATTTTGTATGTTAAATATAGCGGAATGCATCTTGTTTACAAAAATAGTACTATTCAACATATCCTCAATCTACTTCGCTTTCGGAATTTATTACTTTTTCTTTTTATATTGTAATCCAATTTGTTATTCATAAACATTAAACTTATGAAAAGTAAGTATCTAAAATCTATTCTCTTTCTTCTTGTAATGACTACTCTGTTTTCATGCCAAGAAAATGATGCTATTCCTATCGATGAAAATAACTTATTGTTAGGAAATTGGGTATATGACTCTTATGAAAATCAAATTACAACCTATCGTAGGGTTGCTAGTTTGCCCGAAGAAAATTACGGATTCTCATTTAAAACTCATGGTATTTATATAGAGCGTTCTTCTGGGTGGTGCGGAACACCTCCATTAACTTTTTTTGATACAGAAGGAAATTGGCAACTAGAAGAATCCGTCTTAAAAATAGGCACTCAAAGTTGGCAAGGAAATCTTCATTGGGAAATTACATTACTTACGGAAGAAAAGTTAAGTATTCAAAGGTTTTACACGGAACAAGAAATAGAGCACCAAGCCCTTATGGAACTCTTTAATGAGTTTGCAAGTCTCGCATACGGTACTTCTTGTACAAATGCAAACAATTGGAATTTTATAGCTTATGGTAGCAAAGCTTGTGGCGGTCCGCAAGGTTATATTGCCTATTCCAATGCTATAGATACTACCTTATTTTTAGAAAAAGTAACGACATATACCGAAGCCGAAAATCAATATAATATCAAATGGGGTATTGTTTCAGATTGTGCTGTTCCTCCAGTCCCAACAGGAATTATTTGTGAAAATGAATTTCCTGTACTTTTGTACTAACCGTTTATTCTTTATAAATTTTTACCACCAAATTGCCATTTTCATTCATAGAAGCTCTGTACATTCCTGCGGTATTAAATTCAAATGCCATATTTCCGTTCTTATCAATCGCTACAATGCCTCCTGTACCTCCTAATTTTGTCAGTTTATTTTGAATAACATCTTGTGCAGCTTCTTTTAATGTTTTCTGTTGATATTCCATTTGAGCGGCAATATCGTAAGCAACCATTCCTCTAATAAAATATTCTCCCCAACCCGTAGAAGAAACTGCACAAGAAGCATTATTGGCATAGGTGCCTGCACCAATAATAGGTGCATCTCCTATTCTTCCCCAGCGTTTATTAGTCATACCACCAGTAGAAGTGCCTGCACTTAAATTTCCATTTTTATCCAAAGCCACACAACCTACCGTTCCAAACTTACTGTTTTTGATGTCTTCATCATAAAAAGCCGATTTTTCATCATGATCTAATTCCGTTCTTTCTTTGTCTTTGAGTTTTTGAAGTGCTTTAAAACGTCTTTCCGTATAAAAATAGGTCGGATCTACGATTTCTAATCCTTGTTCTTTGGCAAATTTTGAAGCGCCTTCTCCAGAAAGCATGACGTGTTCTGAGTCTGTCATTATTTTTATTGCCAACTCAATAGGACTTTTAACATCTTTTACACCAGCTACAGCACCTGCGTTTAAAGTTTTCCCGTCCATAAAAGAAGCATCCAATTCATTCGTACCATCATTTGTAAAAACAGCTCCTTTACCCGCATTAAAAAGTGGCGAACTTTCCATAATTTGAATTGTTTTTAGAACAGCTTCCTCACTTGTTCCTCCGTTTTTAAGAATGGTATGCCCCGTCTTTATCGCTTCTTCCAATTTTTCCTTGTAAGCAACTTCTTTTTCTGGCGTCATATTTTTCTTTAAGATAGTGCCTGCGCCTCCGTGAATAACAATTGCGAAGTTATTAGAGGGTTCTGATTTTTTAATGGGTTTTTCACATCCTAAAAAGAAGCATACAACAAGGCTGAAACTAATTATTTTTTGCATCTATTTCTGTTTAATTTTAAACAAAATATTAATATTCTGTTTAATTTATATAAGTCTTAATTTATTTGTATTTTCGGACTTCAATATAAACAACTAAAAGGAAATCTAAAAATGAAGGATTTTGGAATTCATGAAGCCTTAACAACCTTAGGCTTACAAGACATAAACAATGGAACCTCTACAGGTTCTACATCTTTTTCTAACGGAGAATTAATCGCATCTTTTTCTCCTGTGGATGGAAATTTAATAGGAAAAGTAAAAGCAACTACACAAGAAGATTACAATAAAGTAATGCAAACAGCAACGGCTGCTTTTAAAGAGTGGAGAACAAAACCCGCTCCTTTACGAGGTGAAATTGTACGTCAGTTTGGAGAAAAACTAAGAGCCAAAAAAGAAGCTTTAGGAAAACTAGTTTCTTATGAAATGGGGAAATCCTATCAAGAAGGCTTAGGAGAAGTGCAAGAAATGATTGATATCTGTGACTTTGCTGTAGGTCTTTCTCGTCAATTACACGGTTTAACAATGCATTCGGAACGCCCTGGTCATAGAATGTACGAACAATACCACCCATTAGGTGTTGTAGGTGTTATTTCTGCATTTAACTTTCCTGTAGCTGTTTGGGCTTGGAATACTGCTTTGGCTTGGGTTTGTGGAGATGTATGTGTTTGGAAACCTTCCGAAAAAACACCGCTTTGTGGCGTTGCTTGTCAGCATATTGCGGCAGAAGTTTTTGCAGAAAACAATTTACCTGAAGGGATTTCTTGTTTAATTAATGGCGATTATAAAGTGGGTGAGCTCTTAACAAAGGATACACGTATTCCACTAATTTCTGCAACGGGATCTACAAGAATGGGTAAAATTGTTGCGAAAGAAGTAGGTGGAAGACTCGGAAAATCTTTATTAGAATTAGGTGGAAACAACGCGATTATTGTCACTCCAGATGCCGATATAAAAATGACGGTTATTGGCGCTGTTTTTGGCGCTGTAGGTACAGCAGGGCAAAGATGTACTTCTACAAGAAGATTAATTATTCATGAAAGTATTTACGATACTGTAAAAGAAGCTGTGGTAAAAGCTTACAAACAACTTCGTATTGGAAATCCGTTAGACGAAAACAATCATGTAGGACCTTTAATTGATACAGATGCTGTAAAAATGTATGAACATGCATTAACAAAAGTTGTAGAAGAAGGCGGAACTATTGTTGTTGAAGGTGGCGTGCTTTCTGGTGAGGGTTATGAAAGTGGTTGTTATGTAAAACCTGCTATTGCAGAAGCTAAAAACACTTTTGAAATTGTACAGCACGAAACCTTTGCTCCTGTTTTATATTTGTTAAAATACTCGGGTGATGTAAACAATGCTATAGAGATTCAGAATGGTGTTGCACAAGGTTTATCTTCTGCTATTATGACCAATAATTTACGTGAGGCAGAAGCCTTTTTATCTGTACAAGGATCTGATTGTGGTATTGCCAATGTAAATATTGGAACTTCTGGTGCAGAAATTGGTGGTGCTTTTGGTGGTGAAAAAGAAACTGGTGGCGGACGAGAATCGGGTTCCGATGCATGGAAAGTATATATGCGTAGACAAACCAACACCATTAATTACACGACAGATTTGCCTTTAGCGCAAGGAATTAAATTTGATTTGTAATTGTTGTACTATAGGGCACCTCTAATTATAAAAAATAAAAAGCCAGTTCAATTGAACTGGCTTTTTATTTTGTGCTTTTCTATTTATTGTAAAGTAGGAGAATAGTTTGTTGGATAGTCTCCTGCTTTTGCGAGACCGTTGGTTGCTTCTTTAAAGTTAGAACCATAAGTAGCATCAATAGCAGCTAACATTTCATTTGCCATCATTGCATAACCTCTTGCTGTTAAATGAATACCATCTAAACTAATCATGCCGCCTGTTACTAAGTTGGTTGTCATGGTATAATCATCAAAAACATAACCGTTCGCAGCCGCATCAATCAATAAAGTTTTAAAATCTACAAAAGCCAAACCTTTTGCACTTGCCACAGATTCTATAGTGGCATTGTAAGCGTCTGTAGCTACTTTAATTTCGTTTTGCTCTTCAGGTGTTAATACCCATTTGTCTTCCAAAGGAATTTGAGTACCATAGCCTGCTGGTATTAAAGAAGATAAAGGCAATACAAATAAATCTTCTGCGGTTGCTTGTCTGTATTTTGGTATCGCTGCAAAAGCAGGATTAATAGCGCCTAAATCGGTTAATGACTCGTCAATAATTACCATTGCATTTTGACCTGCAGCAAATGTAATTGTTCTTTTTGCTACCTCTTCATCAGAAAGCAATCCTGTTCCTGCCAAAGCAGCAGCAGCAGCTTGTAAACCGCCATTATAAGGAGCATAACCTTGATTTAGTAAGGTCGCAGTTGCCGCATCTAAAGGCACAGGGTTATAAGGTATGGTTGTAAAATGGGCTAAAGAAGTTACGTACGGAATATTAGCAACCACTCCTTTTGCACCATTGGCTGTTAAAGCATTTACAATCGTATTAAATGCAAAATCAAAAGTTGCAGTAGGGGTAATTGGGTTTGTACCATCACCTCCCGTAGTTGCATACCCTAGTACATCATTCCCGCCTATTTCAGACAATGTAAAAAACGTTGGCCCCTGAGCAACAGCATCTTCTAAAACAGTTGCTGTTTGGCTAGATGCCATTCTTGCAAAATAAGGGTTTGCTAATCCTAAGAGTACATTTGTAAGACCTCCAAAACCTGGTGCTAACAGATGAAAACTTTTTGCTCCTGGAACTCCCATATTGTTAAAAGGCCCTGATAAAACGTTTGTAGTTTCTGTGGTGGGTTGTGCTGGTAAAGCAGCAGGCCCTGACCCATTAAAATACAATCGCGGTCCAGCAATCACAGTTCCTCCATATAATAAACCTCCTGTATTACTAGGGTTTCCGTTTACATCAACCATGATGGGTTGATTAAAATTTCCTCCTCCCGCATTGGCAAATTTGCTTGCTAAAATATTTGGAAAAGAATGTGTTTGTGCTGCAGCAAACATTCCTCCGTCTGTGTATCCTGCGGTAAAAGAAGCACCTACAGCTACATAATTAGAGAAATCTGCAGAACCTGCTGTTAAAGCAACTTCTGGTACAACAACAGCGGGAATTTCGTCTAATTCGTTATTAACATCACATGAGATAAATCCAAATGTTAAAAGAGCTCCTATAGTATATATATAATTTTTCATGAAATATGTTTTTAGTTATTAATTGTCCAAGATAGGTAATATTGAGAACCGATAGCACCTACTCCAGGAGCACTTAAATATTCTTGTCCTGTTAAGTTTGCGCCTCCTAATTTAAAGGTAGATTTCCATTTTGGAATACTGTAATTAACTTGTGCATCAACAACAGTTCTACTGTCAATAGTAGCATCTAAAAAAGTAGATTGCCATAAATACTCATCTTGCCATCTTACATTTACATTAAATCCAAAGTTTTTAAACAAGTCTGTTTTTCCAAACTGAAACTTCACTTTGTGTTCTGGAGTATTAAAACCTGGTTCAAAATCTGGATCCGTTGTTTCATCAAAATCAAACTTCGCATAGGTATAGTTTAAACCTACATTAAATCCATTAAAAATCTTTGTATTAATTCCTATAGCTCCTCCGTAAGAACTAATGTCTGCAGCAGAGTTTGTATACGTAGAAAAAACTTTAAAATCTCCTGCTTGCATCGCTACTAAAGCAATAGGCACAGGAGCTCCTCCAGGACCAACAGGTGCTGTATCAGATAAATCTGTTTGCCCATAATAAGGAACGGCTACATTTTTTACGGCAATAAAATCTTCATAATTGTTATAATAACCGCTTAAATCTATGGTAATATTAGATTCTCCTGCTTTTACAACACCTCTATATCCTAATTCATACGCAGTAACTTTTTCTGGGCTTACCAATTCAGTATTTGCTTTTTGAAAAGTTCCATCCAAAACAGAAGCTAAAGAAAAGGCATTTTCATACGCCGATCTACCTGATAAACTAATTGTTGGAGAGCCTGTAAAGTTTTGTCCATTACCACTTACTGTTAGCTGAGGTGTAGTATATCTGTCTAAATTGTCTGGTGCAGAACCTACTAGATAAGCTCTACCAGCATCTAAACCAATATATTGGTCTTGTGTAGTAGGATTTCTAAATCCTGTTTGAAAAGAGGCTCTAAAGTTTTGATTTTTATTTTCTCCTGCCGCATACGCTAAAGAAACTCTTGGCGACGTATTTCCATCGAAGTTCTGTGCTTTATCATAACGAAAAGATGCCGTTAATTTTAATCGATCTTCTTCCATAAACTTCTTTTGTAATTGCGTATACACACCAAACTCATCATAATCAATAGGACCATCATAATCTGTATAAATACTTCCATTAGAATTCAAAGAATATTGTCTGTAAGAACCTCCTACTTGAATTTCTGCAAAATCAATCATGTCTTGGAAGTTGTAGTTTGCATCTGCGTGGTAGTATTTAGTTTGATCTTGAAATTTAGAACCCGTTACTAAATCTGGGTCGCTAGTTACTTTATCAAAAGCCGCTTGATATTCTGCTGTACCAGGAACAAACCTTCCTGTTTCTGCTGTTTGTCTTCCTAAAGCATGTGCTTGATCTGAAGTTAAACCTGCTAAAGTACCTTGAAGATAAGCGCCTACATATTCTCCAAACCACGTATTATCGTCTTTCCAAGCTCTATTAATATTAATAGCAGCAAAACGAGTATCATAAGAATCTCCTGCATCTTCGGCAGTTACGTATCCTCTTACAAAGAAATTTTTACCTCGAACTTCTAATTTATGTTGCTCCATAAAAAAGTTTTTGATACTATATCTATTTTGTCCTTGGTAAATAGTGTTTCCATTCCCATATTTGGTATTCCAAATTACTTCTAATCGGTCGTCTCCAAAAGGGCGGTAGTTTAAAGAAGCGCCAAATTTTAAGTTTCCAATATTATAATTCATTAAATCTCTTTCATCATACCCCGTTCTACTTACATTTTCACTAGGGATTAATGCAGATGCGCCACCAGGAATTATACCTAATCCTTCTAAAGCTTCTGCTACACCTCTTAAATTGGTAGAAACTTCATCTCCATAAACATTTACTCCGTTATAGTTTCTATCTGAATTTCTATCACCTGCGGCATGCATACCATTTTGCTCATTTCTATAGTCGGTAGCATACCATTCGGTTCCGTCCATGTATGAAAAAGTTGCTTTTGCAGCAAACTTATCAGAAAAAGCATACGCTGTTCTAATATTAATATCTCTAAATAAATTATTTCCAGCTGCTTCTTGAGTGGTCATTCCATGCTTGTAAGAAACACTCACTCCTTGATCTTCAAAAGGGCTTTTACTAGTCATAAACATAATTCCATTAAAGGCGTTTGCCCCATATAATGCGGAAGAAGCTCCCGGAAGTAACTCTACTGTTTTTACATCCAACTCAGACATTCCTAATAAATTACCTAATGCAAAGTTTAATGCAGGAGAAGAATTGTCCATACCGTCTACCAATTGCATAAAACGTGTATTAGCAAAAGAGGCAAAACCACGTGTGTTTACAGATTTAAAAGTTAAACTATTTGTATTAACATCTACCCCTTTTAAATTTTCTAAACCATCATAAAAAGAAGGCGCAGAGGTGTTTTTAATTGCTCTAATATCCATTCTTTCTACTGTAACTGGAGATTCCATAATACGCTCTGGTGTTCTAGAAGCGGAAACAACAATCTCATCTAAAGAAGTAGCATTTTCTTGAAGATCTACAGAAATATTTTGGTTATTCTCTGTAATTTCTACCTTTGAAGTTCTAAAACCCAATACAGAAATTTCTAATGTAAAAGGTGGAGTTTCATTTACTTTTAATGTAAAATTTCCATCAAAGTCTGTTTGTGTTCCTAAAGCTTTTCCGGCTACTTTAATATTTGCTCCTGGAATTACTTCTCCTGAACTTGCATCCTTTACAGTTCCTGTAACGGTAGTTTGTGCAATCATGCCAATGCTTCCTAACAGCATCATTGCAATAAATAAGGTCTTTTTTGTCATAATTATAGTGTATTAACTCAATCCGCAAAGTACGATTTTTTTTGATTTTCGGAATATTTAAGTTTAAAATCTATGATATGAACAAAAATCTTTTATAAAATTTATCAAAATAAGCATTCTTTACGCTATGGATTTGAAAGTAACAAATCGTACATTTGTAGTCAAATTTTTAAATTTCTTTTGAAAGTTATTCAATCCATTTCTCAATTTTCTTCCAAAGAAAAAACATTTGTAACTATTGGTACTTTTGACGGAGTACATTTTGGGCATCAAAAAATTTTGAAAAAATTAGTTGCAGACGCCCAAAAAGCGAAAAAAAAATCGGTGGTGCTTACCTTCTTTCCACATCCAAGAATGGTCTTGCAAAAACAAGCTTCTATAGCATTGATAAACACCATTGAAGAACGTGCAAAACTACTAGAAAAAATAGGTTTAGATTATTTAATTATCCATCCTTTTAGTAAAGAGTTTTCTCGCTTAACTGCTTTAGAATTTGTTAGAGAAACCTTGGTTAACCAATTAAATACCTCCAAATTAATTATTGGTTACGACCATCATTTTGGAAAAAATAGAGAAGGAAATATCGAGCAACTCACAGAATACAGCGAGTTGTATGATTTTACTGTAGAAGAAATTTCTGCACAAGATATCGATGATGTTTCAGTAAGCTCTACCAAAATTAGAAAAGCCTTAGCTACAGGAGCTTTAAAAACTGCCAATCATTATTTAGGCTATCATTTTTCACTCTCTGGAACGGTTGTAAACGGAAAACAATTAGGAGGAAAAATAGGCTTTCCAACGGCAAATATTAATGTTAAAGAAGCTTATAAAATTATTCCAAAAACAGGGGTTTATATTGTAAAATCGACACTTAATGCCAAAGAAGTTTATGGCATGATGAATATCGGTAATAGACCTACCATTGATGGAAAAAATCAAACGATAGAGGTTCATTTTTTTGATTTTAATGGTAATTTATACCAACAAAACATTACTGTAGAATTTCTCTACTTTTTAAGAAATGAAAAAAAGTTTGATTCTATTGATGCACTAATCCTTCAATTAAAAAAAGATGAGGTGATTTCACGAACATACATTCAGAATAATTTTAAAGAATCCTGAAACTTTTTACCCGAGAAAAAAATAGTGTTTTCTTAGTGTTTTTAAGTAGTTCAGCAAACTTTTAGCTTAGAACTTTCAAACTTTTAACTCTATTACTATATCTTTGCCTCTTTAATTTGATACACCATGTTACAAGTACAATTTATTAGAGAAAACAAACAAGTTGTTTTAGAAGGATTGGCAAAAAGAAATTTTGAAAATGCAGAAACAATTATTGAAGAAGTTTTAACTACAGATGAAAATCGAAGAGCTACGCAAGTTACTCTAGATAATACATTGGCAGAATCTAATAAAATATCGAAAGAGATAGGGCAATTGTTCAAATCTGGAGAAGTACAAAAAGCAACTTTATTAAAAGAAAAAACAACGGCGTTAAAAGAAAAATCGAAAGAATTAAACAATCAATTACTTGGTTTTGCCAACGATTTACAAGCTTTGTTATTTCAAATTCCAAACATTCCTCATGCTTCTGTAAATGCAGGAAATTCAGAGGAAGACAATGAAGAAATTTTTAAAGAAGGAAACATTCCTATTTTACATAAAGAAGCTTTGCCACATTGGGAACTAGCAAAAAAATACGATATCATCGATTTTGAATTAGGAACTAAAATTTCGGGTGCTGGCTTTCCTGTTTACAAAGGAAAAGGAGCGCGATTACAACGTGCATTAATCAATTATTTTTTAGATAAAAATATTGCTGCGGGTTATAAAGAATATCAAGTACCACATCTTATTAATGAGGCTTCAGGTATTGGTACAGGGCAATTGCCCGATAAAGAAGGACAAATGTACCACGTTACAGAAGACGATTTGTATTTAATTCCTACCGCGGAAGTCCCTATTACAAATCTATTTCGCGGAAATTTAATTTCTGAAAATGATTTTCCGATAACCTGTACGGGTTATACACCTTGTTTTAGACGTGAAGCGGGTTCGTATGGCGCACATGTAAGGGGATTAAACAGATTGCATCAATTTGATAAAGTTGAAATTGTACGTGTTGAGCATCCTTCAAATTCTTACAATGCCTTAAATGATATGGTAGAACATATTAAAGGAATTTTAAGAGAATTAAAATTACCGTATAGAGTTTTACGTTTGTGTGGTGGAGATACAGGATTTACGGCTGCGTTAACTTTTGATTTTGAAGTGTTTTCTACAGCACAAGATCGTTGGTTAGAAATTAGTTCTGCTTCTAATTTTGAAACATTTCAAGCAAACCGTTTGAAACTTCGATTTAAAAATAAAGAAGGAAAAAGCGAGTTAGCACACACATTAAATGGCAGCTCATTGGCTTTACCACGTGTTTTAGCAGGAATTTTAGAAAATTATCAAACACCTGAAGGAATTAAAATACCTGATGTTCTAGTACCTTACTGTGGATTTGATATGATTTCCTAATCATTGTTTTTTTAATTGGCAACAACAGCAAAAAGTAATTTTTTGTACTTGTTCATCGCTATTAAAGAGTTTAAATAAGCACTTATTTCGCCTTTTTTCATAAACTGTACAGCATTGCTTTTTTCGGTTTCGTATTTTTGAATTAAATCGTTCATAATTTGGTTGTTTATTGATTCTTATACGCTATAGACAAATTGCGTGCCAAAATGTTACAACCCTTGTTTTCAATCAACCTCTTTTTTGTAAAATTTTAACAGTTTCATTGTGTACCTTTGATATGAAATGAAAAAAATAGTTCTCTTTCTACTCCTATTGGTTGGCTTCATTAGCTTTGCTCAAAATAATTATGCTTTAGCAGAGAATTATTACAGAGAAAGTGAGTATGAAAAAGCTTCTCAATTGTACAAAAAACTATATGATAAAAACCCATTTAATACTACTTATTTAAAACGATTAATTTCTTGTTATCAAGAAACCAATCACTTTTTAAAAGCAGAAAATCTCTTAAAAACACGCTTAGAGAAATACCCTAATTTATATTACTTAAATGTACTACTTGGATATAATTTTGAAAGGCAGCAACAAAAAGAAAAAGCAGTTCTTTATTATGAAAAAGCATTAAAAAATATCGATATAAACCCCAATTATGGTGGTATTGTAGGAAGTTTCTTTAAAGAAAATAATGCGTTAGATTACGCATTAAAAGCCTATGAAAAAACAATGCTTAAAAACCCCAATGCTAATTATCGTTTTCAGATTGCACGTATTTACGGAGAAAAAGGGGCTTTTCAACAAATGTTTGAAGCCTATGTAGATTTGGTAGACACAAATGAAAATTGGACCGAAAATGTAAAACGGTATGTTAGTTTGTACATTACTGATGATGCCAAAAATGAAAATAATATTCTTTTTAAAAAAACGGTATTACGTAAATCTGTAAGTCAGCCCAAAGACGTTTGGAATCTTTTGTTAAGCTGGTTGTTTAGCATACAAAAGGAATATGGCAAAGCACTTGTTCAAGAAAAAGCATTATTCCAAAGAAACACTTCATCACTTACAAACATTATAGATTTGGGAACCGTTTCTTTTGAAAATAAAGACTTCCTAAGCGCAAAAAAATGTTTTGATTTTATCTTAGAAACCACAAAATATCAAGAAGAAAAACTTCAAGCATTACTCTTTAAAACAAAAATTGCAATTGCATTAAAAAATCCAGCAACGGAACAGTTATTTCAAGAAATTTTTAAATTCTACGGAAAAAACCGCAACACATTAGATTTACAAATTACTTATGCAGATTATCTAACTTTTCAAAAAAACCAACCCGAAACGGCAAAAGTTATTTTAGAGGATGCCATTGCTTTTGCAGCATCGAAATTTGAAAAAGCAAAAATTAAATTAAAACTAGGCGATATTTTAATTTTTACAGGACAATTTAACAAGGCACTTATTTATTTTTCACAAATTCAAACGACACTTAAAAATCATCCTTTAGCACAGCAAGCAAGGTTTAAAGTAGCGCAAACCTCTTATTTTAAAGGAGATTTTGAATGGGCAAAAGCACAATTAAAAATTTTAAAAAGCTCTGCTACACAGTTAATTGCCAATGATGCGGTAGCTCTATTTTTAACTATTACAGATAATGAGCCTGTAGACTCCATTCCGTCTGGATTGATACAATACGCAAAAGCAGATGTACTTTCTTTTCAGAATAAAAATAAGGAAGCCATTGCTGTTTTAGAAAAAATTAAAACCAATTTTAAAGGAATGCCTATAGAAGACGAAGTTTTTTTTAAACAAGGGCAATTGTACATGAAAGAACAAGCTTATACAAAAGCAGCTATAAGTTTTGAAAAAGTAGTTGCTATGAATCCGCAAGGCATTTTAATAGACGATAGTTATTTTCAATTAGCAGAATTGTATCAATATCATTTAAACGATACTAAAAAAGCGGCTGAATATTATCAGAAAATTCTATTTGACTACCCCTCTAGTATTTATTTGGTTTCGGCTAGAAAAAATTATCGGAAACTACGAGGTGATTTGGTTCAATAAATGCATGTGTATTGTAAAATATAATGTCCATTCCTACGACTTATGTTCAGCTTAATTCAGTAAAGCAGAAATCTCATAATTGTTTATTGTAATTAAAATGGATTCCTAGTTTTCAAGGGAATAACAAAAACGAAAAAGACTCATTTAGCTTTAACCACCAATAGTAGACATACTTTCGGAAACTACTCCTTTTTTTCTATTTGCTTCTGCTACAAAACCATTGGCAGGTTTTTCTTTTACTAACGATAAAAAAAGTGTCTTTAAATCCGCATCACTTGCGCCGTTTCTTAAGAAATCACGTAGATTAAACACACCATCATCAAACAAACAATTTTTAAAAGTTCCTGTAGAAGTAACACGAACTCGATTACAATCGTTACAAATAGTTCTTGTAAACGCTGGAATAATACCTACAGTTCCTTGGTGATTTTTAATAGAAAAATTCTTTGATGTAGAAGATTTTTCTGAAGGAATTGGATGTAGGGAAAAAGCTGATTTTATTTCATTTAAAATAGCATTGTAATTCCAAACCTCTTGTGTTTCTCTTAAACCTTTTCCGTTAAAAGGCATTTCTTCGATAAACCGAACAGCAATGTTTTTTTCTTTTGTTAGTGCTGCAAAATCAACAATCTCGTCTGTATTAATTCCTGATTGTACAACCACATTTAACTTTAAGTTCAAACGGCTTTTTTCTAATTTTTCAAGCGTATTCCAAACAGTATCAAAGACATTTCTACGGGTAATTTTGTTAAATGTATGAGCTTGTAAGCTGTCAATACTTAAATTAATATTCTTTACTTTCTCTAATTTTTCTAATGCCTCTATATGATTGGAAATTAATGCGCCATTAGTCGTAATATTAATATCGTCTAATAAAGGATTTGCAGAGAGCATTTTTAAAAACTCCATAAAATTTTTGCGTACAAAAGGTTCTCCGCCTGTAAGTCTAACTTTTCGAACTCCTAATTCTGTAAGTACTGTAACAACACGACACATTTCATCAAAAGTGAGTAAATCATTTTTAGGCACAATAGCAATTCCGTGTGCAGGCATACAATATTGGCAACGCAAATTGCAACGATCTGTAACCGCTAAACGAACGTAGTTTATTTGTCTTCCAAAAGCGTCTGTTAATGTATTCACTTTTATTAGTTCGGCAATTTTTTATTCAATAATCCATAGATAAAAGCACCTATAATAGCACCTAATAAAACAAGTAAAATAGCCAAAGTCCCATGACCTATTAAAACAAACATAGGGCCAGGACAAGCGCCTGCCAATGCCCAACCCAAACCAAAAATAGTACCGCCTACCAAAGTTCGGATCGTTCCTTTTTTCTTCTCTTTTACCGCAATTGTATTACCTGTATAATCTTTTATAATTCCTTTTTTAAACAATTGTACAAATACAATTCCTAAAGCTACAGCACTTCCAATAACGCCGTACATATGAAAAGATTGAAACTTAAACATTTCATAAATTCGATACCATGAAACGACTTCGGTTTTGCTTAAAATAATTCCGAATAAAACCCCTGCGATTAAAAATTTGATGTTTTTCATTGTCTTAAAAAATTAAAGGAATTAAAAACCAAGTCATTAGTAGTCCGCCAGCAAAAAAACCAATAACAGCTAGTAAAGAAGGTAGTTGCAAACTACTTAAACCCGTAATGGCATGCCCAGAAGTACATCCACCAGCATAACGTGCTCCAAAACCAATCAGCATTCCTGCACCTAATAAAATAAGAAATCCTTTTACCGTTAAAAGACTTTCTTCGCTAAAAATCTCAGAAGGAACATAATTGTTCCCTGCGTTGGCAAAACCCAACTCAGACAATTCCTGAACCGTTATTGGGTTTAAATCAATCTGATGTGTTTCCATTAAAAACTGGAAAGAAATAAATCCTCCAAAAATAATTCCCACAACAAATAGCAAACTCCATTTTTTTGTTTTCCAATCTACACGAAAATAATCTGAGAATTTTCCCGCACCAGCCATGGTACAAAAAGTCTCTAAATTGGAAGAAACCCCAAAAGATTTTCCAAAATAGAAGAGTAGAAATAAGATTCCTGCAATAAGAGGACCGCCAATATACCAAGCCCAAGGTTGTAAAATAAACTCCATTTTTATAGTTGTTTGGTTATATAACTCATAATTTTTTGTGTTGCACCCACATTATTTTCAATATACTTTTTATTGATATCTCCTGCTTGTTTCCTGTATTCCATATCTTGATACAACCGTGTAAATGTACTTGAAAATTCTGATTGATTTTTCATTGGAAAACAGCCTCTTGCGTCAATCAAATCTACCGCTTCCTTAAACTTTTGATGTTTAGAACCCCCTATAACAATAGGGACTCCAAAAGTAGCAGGCTCTAAAATATTGTGCAATCCTGTTGCGAATCCGCCACCAACATAAGCAACATTGGCTGCTGCATATATTTTTGTTAAAAGACCAATCGTATCGATAATAAACACTTGATATATTGATAGATCTTTACCTTGTCTTTCAGAATACAAAACAGATTTTTTAACAATGCTTTTTTGCAGTTCTTGCACCTCCTTCTCATTAATATTATGAGGTGCAATAATAAATTTTTCGTTTTCTGAAGCTGTATTATTTATATAGTCTATAAAAAGTGCTTCGTCTTCTTTCCAAGTACTTCCTGCAACTACAGTATACTGATTGTTTTTAAAATTGGTAATAAAATCGAGCGCATTATCTTGCTGTAGAATTTGGGAAACACGATCAAAACGAGTATCTCCGGCCACCGTTACATTTTTAAAAGAAATACTTTCTAAAAGTGTTTTCGAATTTTCATCCTGTACAAAAAAGTGATGAAAAGCGGCTAAAGATTTTCGCATAAATGCACCATACGATTTAAAGAAAAGTTGATTTTTCCTTAAAATTCCTGAAACCAAAATCGTTTTAATTTTTTGACGTTTTAATTCATTTAAAAAATTAGGCCAAAACTCATATTTTACAAAAACAGCCAATGTAGGGTTTACAATTTCTACAAACTTTTTTGCGTTTTTCCTACTATCTAAAGGGAGGTAGCAAACAACATCTGCTAATGGGTACTCTTTTCGAATCTCATACCCAGAAGGAGAAAAGAAAGTCAAAACAATTTTACACGTTTTGTTTGCTTTTTTTAATTGCTCAATAATAGGTCTTGCTTGCTCAAATTCCCCCAAAGAAGCCACGTGAAACCAAATAGTGGGAGCAGTTTGTTTTAATTGAGAAAGTTTTTTAAACGTCTGTTTTCTTCCCAAAACAAAAAGATGTATTTTTTTATGAAACAAGGCAATAAAAGGAAGTACAAAAGCAGTACTAACAACCAAAATATTGTACAAAAAAATCATCAAGTAAAAATACAAAATAGAAGTGCAAAAAGACGACTTGCTAAAAAATAATTTTTTTTATACCTCTTTCTTGTCAACCAAAAAATGAAAGAAAAAAAGAAAGTTTTCTAGGTTTTTTTTTAAAAAAATAGACATCTTTTAAGAAGGTCAATAAAATAGGGAGGTGTTTTATTTTTAAACACATAAAGCATTGTTTATCAACACTTTAAAATGTTAGTTTTTTTCATAAAAAAACTCAACAAAATGGAATTTGTTAAAAACTTCACGGATTTTGTGAATAAGTATGCCTTTCTTCTTCTAGCTATTTTTTGAATCTTTGTAAGGCTCGTTTTTAACGATTTTTAACATTACACAACTTTACTAAAACTATACACCAGCATGTCTGTCAAAGAACCTATTCTACAGCCCAATGATAACCGATTTGTTATTTTTCCAATTCAGCATAATGATTTATGGGAATGGTACAAAAAACAACAAGCGTGTTTTTGGACTGCGGAAGAAATAGACTTGCATTCTGATTTGGTAGATTGGAACGATAAATTATCGGACGACGAGCGTTATTTTATCAAACATATCTTAGCTTTTTTTGCAGCTTCGGACGGAATTGTAAATGAAAATTTAGCTGAAAATTTTGTAAACGAAGTACAGTATTCTGAAGCAAAATTCTTTTATGGTTTTCAAATCATGATGGAAAATATTCATTCAGAAACCTATTCTTTACTAATTGATACCTATGTAAAAGATGAGGTAGAAAAAGACAAATTATTTAGAGCCATTGAAGTATTTCCTGCCATTAAAAAGAAAGCAGAATGGGCATTAAAATGGATAGAATCCGACTCTTTTGCAGAGCGTTTAATTGCTTTTGCTGCTGTAGAAGGAATTTTCTTTTCAGGTGCTTTTTGTTCTATTTTCTGGTTAAAGAAAAGAGGTCTATTGCCTGGTTTAACCTTTTCTAACGAACTCATTTCTCGTGATGAAGGAATGCATTGCGATTTTGCAGTACACTTACACAATAATCATATTGTAAACAAAGTTCCTAAAGAACGTATCAAAGAAATTATTGTAGATGCTTTAGATATAGAGCGCGAATTTGTGACCGAATCTTTACCGGTTAGTTTAATTGGAATGAACGCCAAATTAATGACCGAATACTTAGAATTTGTAACCGATAGATTGTTACAAGAATTTGGTTGTGATAAAGTGTATAATACCACCAATCCGTTTGATTTTATGGAAATGATTTCTTTAGAAGGAAAAACAAATTTCTTTGAAAAAAGAGTTTCAGAATATCAAAAAGCAGGTGTAAAATCTGGAGGAACAGGAAGCATTAGTTTCGATTCCGATTTCTAGGAATTCAAAATACATTTTGACGATTATTTTATCGATAAGTCAAAAATCTTTTAGCGCTTAAAAAAGAAATAAAATTGCAATTGAGGAATAATCAAAAGCAACAATATAGTGGCTTTTACCAAATAATAAAGGAAAATAAACCCCAATTATGATTCATACAAATCATAATTTATAAATGTCATAAACCCATGTATGTATTAAAAAGAGACGGCAAGAAAGAACCTGTAATGTTCGACAAGATTACAGCGAGAGTAAAAAAAATGTGTTACAGTTTAAATAAAATTGTAGATCCGGTAAAAGTTGCCATGCGTGTTATTGAGGGACTCTACGATGGTGTTACCACATCAGAACTAGATAATTTAGCCGCAGAAACTGCCGCAACAATGACTACTGCACATCCAGATTACGCAAAATTAGCCGCAAGAATTGCCGTTTCTAACTTGCATAAAAACACCAAAAAATCGTTCTCTGAAACCATGGACGATTTATACCACTATGTAAACCCTCGCACAGAAAAAAAGGCGCCTTTATTGGCAGACGATGTATATAAAATCATCAAAAAAAATGCAGAAAAGTTAGACTCTACCATTATCTATAATAGAGACTTTAACTATGACTATTTTGGATTTAAAACTTTAGAGCGTTCCTATTTATTAAAATTAAACGGACAAATTGTAGAGCGTCCGCAACACATGTTAATGCGTGTTTCTATTGGTATTCATAAAAACGATATCGATGAAGCTATTGCAACATACGAGTTGATGAGTAAAAAATATTTTACACACGCAACACCTACTTTATTTAATGCCGGAACTCCAAAACCACAAATGTCTTCTTGTTTTTTATTGCAAATGCAAGACGATAGTATTGAAGGGATTTACGATACGCTAAAACAAACCGCACAAATATCGCAATCTGCAGGAGGTATTGGTTTGTCTTTGCACAATGTAAGAGCTACAGGCTCTTATATTAGAGGAACTAACGGAACTTCTAACGGAATTGTTCCCATGTTAAAAGTATTTAACGATACCGCACGTTACGTAGACCAAGGTGGCGGAAAACGAAAGGGGTCTTTTGCCATGTATTTAGAGCCTTGGCATGCTGACATTTTTGAATTTTTAGATTTAAAAAAGAACCATGGAAAAGAGGAAATGCGTGCACGTGATTTATTTTATGCAATGTGGGTGCCAGATTTGTTTATGAAACGCGTACAAGAAGATGGCAACTGGACCTTAATGTGTCCTAATGAATGTCCGCATTTATTTGACACTTACGGAGACGAGTTTGAAAAACTATATGAAGGATATGAAAAAGTAGGCAAAGGAAGAAAAACCATCAAAGCGCGTGAACTTTGGGAGAAAATCTTAGAATCTCAAATAGAAACGGGTACGCCGTATATGCTCTACAAAGATGCTGTAAACCGCAAAACCAATCATAAGAATTTAGGAACCATTCGTTCTTCTAACTTATGTACCGAGATTATGGAATATACCGCAAAAGATGAAGTTGCTGTATGTAACCTAGCGTCTATTGCCTTACCCATGTTTGTTTCCGAGAGAGAAAATGGCGAGAAATATTTCAATCACAAAAAATTATTTGACGTTACTAAAAAAGTAACCCGTAATTTAGATACAGTGATTGATATGAATTACTATCCTGTTGTAGAAGCAGAAAACTCTAACTTCCGCCATAGACCTATTGGTTTAGGTATTCAAGGGTTAGCAGATACTTTTATCAATCTACGATTACCTTTTACTTCAGATGAAGCTAAAAAATTAAATCAAGAAATTTTTGAAACTATGTATTTTGCAGCTGTAACTTCCTCTATGGAAATTGCCAAAGCAAAAGGAGCCTATACTACATTTAAAGGATCGCCAATGTCTGAAGGTGAATTCCAACACAATATGTGGAACATTAAAGACGAAGAATTAAGCGGTAATTGGAACTGGAGCAAGTTGCGTAAAGATGTAATGAAATACGGAGTTAGAAACTCATTATTAGTAGCGCCAATGCCTACAGCTTCTACTTCGCAAATTTTAGGAAATAATGAAGCTTTTGAACCTTATACTTCTAATATTTATACAAGAAGAGTATTGTCTGGTGAATTTATTGTAGTAAACAAACACTTACTAGAAGATTTAGTAGAATTAGGTTTGTGGGACAACAATATGAAAGAAGACATTATGCGTGCTAATGGTTCTATTCAGCATATCGAAAAAATCCCAGCAGATTTAAGAGAACTGTACAAAACTGTTTGGGAAATGAGTATGAAAGACATTATAGATATGGCACGTCATAGAGGGTATTTTATTGACCAATCGCAGTCTTTAAACTTGTTTATGAAAGACCCAGATTTTGGAAAATTAACCTCAATGCATTTCTACGCTTGGAAATCGGGCTTAAAAACAGGAATGTATTATTTAAGAACAAAGTCGGCTGTAAATGCCATTCAGTTCACCCTTTCTAAAGAAAACAAAGAGGAAGAAAAACCGATGACGCCAGAAGAATATAGAGCCATGGTAGAAGCCTCTAAAAATGCAGGTCCAGACGATTGCTTAATGTGCGGGTCTTAAAGTTTTGAAAGACACGAATTTCACAGATTTTCACAAGTCATGAAATCGAACGTCATTCCTACGTAGGCAGGAATCTATAAAAATTAAAAAGAGAGGTAGCAGTACTTCTCTTTTTTGTATTTTCGAACTTCAATGGAAACCAATCGTATAGAATACAAAAGAGAAATTACCTCTTTTATAGAAAAAGAAATTATTGCTTTTTTAAATTATAAAGAAGGTGGTATTATTTATATTGGTATAGAAGACAATGGCACTATCCTTGGTTTAAAAAATGCAGATGAAGATGCGCTTGTTTTAAAAGACAAAATAAAAAACAATATTAGCCCATCTGTATTAGGTCTGTTTGATATTATTATAGAAGAAAAAGAAAACAAATCCATTATAAAAGTTCTTTTAGCAAGTGGTTCTGAAAAACCCTACTATTACACAAAATACGGGATGACTCCTAAAGGCTGTTTTTTAAGAATTGGAACGGCCGCAGAGCAAATGTCACAAAACACTATCGATAATTTATTTTCTAAAAGAACCAGAAATTCAATAAGTAGTATTACTTCTATTATTCAAGATTTAACCTTTAGTCAATTAAAAATATACTATCAAGAAATTGGAATTGATCTTCCAAATAAGTTTGCTCAAAATTTAGAATTGCTTGATAAAGAGAAAAATTACAATTATGCGGCATATTTATTATCCGATAAAAATAACCTCTCTATAAAAGTAGCTAAATATGCTTCCGAAAACCGTACCGATTTAATAGAAAGTAATGAATACGGCTATGAATCTTTAGTAAAAGCAACACAACAAGTATTAAATAGATTTGAATTAGAAAACTCAACATTCACAAAAATTTCTTCAAAACAAAGAAATCAACAACAGTTATTTAACCCCATAGCGCTTCGAGAAGCCATTATAAATGCATTTGTTCACAATGATTATAGTAAAGAAATTGCTCCTAAATTTGAGTTTTTCCCTAATAGAATAGAAATAACATCGGCTGGTGGATTGCCAGAAGGATTAAATAAAGAAGAATTTTTTGAAGGATTTTCTGTACCAAGAAATCAACAATTGATTCGTATTTATAAAGATTTACGATTGGTAGAACAATTAGGTTCAGGCATTCCTAGAATTCTTCACTCATATGACAAAGAATGCTTTACCTTTTCTGATAATTTTCTCCGAATGACCTTTCCTTTTATAAACCATTTAAAAGGTGGTCCAATAGGTGGTCCAATAGGTGGTCCAATAGGTGGTCCAATAGATAAAAAAATAGAAGCTTTAAAAGATCTTTCCGATAGACAAAAAATAATTTTAGATCTTATCAAAAAAGATCCTAGAATAAGCAAATCAAAAATTTCTATGAAAATAAAAATTAATGAATCTGCCATACAAAAGCACCTCAATACTTTGAAAGAAAAAGGATATATACTTCGATTAGGCGGAAATAAAGGATATTGGCAATTAAATTTAACAAAAAAATAATGAACTGGGAACAACTACTTTCTTTAAAACGCTTTGGAGACACCGAAAAAAGACCAAGGATAGCACAAGATGAAACCCGATTGGGCTTTGAAGTAGACTTTGACCGCATTATTTTTTCTGCGGCTTTTAGAAGTTTACAAGACAAAACACAAGTCATTCCTTTATCGGAAACCGATTTTGTACACACACGTCTTACCCATAGCTTAGAAGTTTCTGTCGTAGGGAGAACGTTAGGACGGAGAGTGGGAAAAGTGTTATTACAGCGCCATCCTCAACTCGTAAGTTTAGGATATACTTTTAATGATTTTGGAGCTATTGTTGCCGCAGCTTCTGTAACGCATGACATTGGAAACCCTCCTTTTGGACACGCAGGAGAAAAAGCCATTGGAGAATATTTTAAAACAGGAAAAGGAACGCAGTTTAAAGAACATTTAACCCAAAAAGAATACCAAGATTTGGTTGATTTTGAAGGCAATGCCAATGGGTTTAAAATTCTAACACAAAGTAGAGAGGGTATTTTAGGAGGTTTACGATTGTCTTATGCCACATTGGGTGCATTTATAAAATATCCCAAAGAATCGTTACCCAAAAAACCCACAAACCATATTAGCGATAAAAAATATGGTGTTTTTCAATCTGAAAAAGAAACTTTTTTAGATGTTGCCACAGAATTGGGCTTACAACAAAAACCAGAAAATAAAGACTCTTTTTACCGACACCCGTTAGCTTACTTGGTAGAAGCTGCAGACGATATTTGTTATACGATTATTGATTTTGAAGACGGCATTAATTTAGGGCTTATTGATGAAAGTTATGCGCTTGAATACATGGCAAAACTGGTAAAAAACATCAATAGAGAAAAGTATTACGCTTTACAACAAACGAAAGACAGAACCGCTTATTTAAGAGCCATTGCTATTAATTCTTTAATTGATGAAGCTGTTACCATATTTTTAAATAATGAAGAGGCTATTTTACAAGGAGTCTTTGAAAAATCTTTATTAGACAAATGCAAATACGAAGCACAAATAAATGATATTATTGCCATAAGTATTGCCAAGATTTACCAAAGTAAAGAAGTGATTGAAAAAGAAATTGCAGGCTATAAAATTATTGCAGATTTATTAGACGTATTTGTCAATGCTTTAAATCGAAAATTTGAAGGAAATAGCTCAAATTACGATACTTTAGTCCTAAACCTACTTCCCAAAGAATACCAAACAACCCCTGATAATCTATATGCCAGAATTATGGGAGTTTGTAGTTATGTTGCAAGTATTTCAGACCGCTATGCTTTAAAATTACACAAAACGTTAACAGGGAGCATAGAAAAATAAACGCTTCCTTCCTGAAGTTTGACTAAAAATCGCTACGCTTTTAGATTCAAGAAACAAGATTGATTTTCAGTATTTCAAAAACCCTATTTTTTCACAAAAAGAGGGTTTTTTACTTTTCAGTTGTCTTATAAAGGCTTCTTAAATAGATTTTTAACCGTTTAAAATTTAACAACAAAAAATAAAAAGCAATTCATTTATTCCTTATTTTTAAGACCCATTAAAAACCAACCAAATATGATGAAAAAAAAACTACTTTTTATAAGTATTGCAATTCTTAGCGTTACTTTTATTTACAGATACAATTCTCAAAAAACCCCAATAGAAAAACTTAGAAAACAACATGCTGAGTTTTTAAAAAACCATCCTTATAATACAACCTTAGCACTTAGTAAAAGTGAGCGAAAAGCAAAAGGGATTCCGCCGAACAAATATTTTGAACAAGAATATTTAAACGAAATAAACCCTACTACTGGGCGTACACATCCCGAAAATGTTATTTCAGTCCAAAGAACTTTAGAAAAGAACCGATTACTCAATAGAGTTCCTGGAGATGGATCAGACAATGCTTGGGTAGAAAGAGGGCCTAACAATGTTGGCGGAAGAACAAAAATGGTATTATTTGACCCGAATGATGCTAATCACAAAAGAGTATTTGCAGGCGGTGTAAGTGGAGGTCTTTGGGTAAATGACGATATTACAGACGAAAATTCTGCTTGGGAAAGAGTAGGAATTACAGAAAACCTTTCTGTTACCTGTATGACAGTAGACCCAAACAATTCTCAAATTATGTATGTAGGTACAGGAGAATCGTATACAGGAGACGACGGTCTTGGAAATGGTTTATGGAAATCTACAGATGGAGGAACAAGATGGACAAATATCTTTTCTGATAACGGTACTACAGATTTAAACAATAAAGTAGCTTATATTAACGATGTTATTGCTTGGAATAACCCTTCTACCAATACAACAGAAGTTTTTATGGCTGTTGGTTCTGGGTATTACGGAGAAGGAGGGCAATCTTTAGGAACAAGTGTTCGAGGACTTTACAAATCTACTGATGGAGGAGCTAACTGGAATTTAATCTCAGGAACAGATACAAACCCTCCTATAGACTTAGAATTAGGTGCAGATAATAAAATTTGGTATGGATCTACAAATGGAAAGGTTGTAAAATCTACAGACGGCGCTACTTTTTCAGTTGCTTATAGTTTTTCTGGAGGAGCTAGAACAGAAATTGCTACTTCTAAAACAAATGCAGACAAAATTTATGTCTTAATAAACCAAAGTTCAGACCCTGTAATTTATAAAACAACTAATGGATTTACAAACGTTACAGCAACTGCTTTACCCAATGATGCAGATTCTGGAATTCCTGATAATGATTTTACTAGAGGGCAACAATGGTATAGTATTATGATTGATGTAGACCCTAGCAATGACGAAATTTTATATGTAGGCGGTATCGATTTGTTTAGATCTACAGATGCAGGAACTAGTTGGACACAAATTTCTAAATGGTCTAATAACAATGCCTTAAATAATTTAGATGTTCCTTATGTACATGCAGACCATCATGGAATGGCATTTCACCCTACAGACAGCAACAAAGGTTTATTTGCAACCGATGGTGGTGTTTTTTATGCGGTGTCTTTAAGTGCTGCAGGTGTGCAAACAGATCCAAATAATTCCATTGTAGAGAGGACCAAAGACTATAGCACAGCACAATTTTATAAAGGCGCTATTGGACAAGACGAAAACAATGAAACCTTATTAGCAGGCGCACAAGACAATGGAACTCACTTTGTAGAAGGAGCAAATGCTGGAGCAAACACCACTACAGATGTATATGGTGGAGACGGTGCTTATTGTTTTATTGATAAAGATGGTGAATACATGATTGTTTCTTATGTATACAATACGTACTCTCGTTTAAACTTGCCATATACAGGCGCTGGTGTATCTATTGATAATGATGATGCTACAGGTGACTTTATCAATATTGCGGAATTAGATGATAATTTAGACATTTTATATACAAACGGAAAAGGGCAAAGTAGCAACTCAAGAACAGCAATTAATGTATATAAAGACATTAAAACGGCTTCACCAGCAAAAACTCTTTTAAGTTCTTCTATTTTAACAAATGATATTACAGCATTAAAAATATCTCCATATACTACAACTTCCTCTAAATTATTTGTAGGCCTTTCTAATGGAAATATTCTTAAAGTAACCTCTGCAAATAGTGGGCCTTCATACTCCAATATTACAGGAAATCTTTCTGTAGCAGGAAGCATTTCAGACATTCAGTTTGGTGCTAATGAAGATGAAATTATGGTCACCTTTCATAATTATGGGGTTGATAGTATTTGGTTTACAGAAAATGGGGGTACTACTTGGGTAAACAAAGAAGGTGATTTTCCAGACATTCCTATAAAAGCCATTCTCATGAATCCTCTTAAAAACGAAGAAGTAATTATAGGAACAGAATTAGGCGTTTGGAAAACAAGCAATTTTAATGATGCCTCGCCTAGTTGGACACAATCTAACAACGGAATGAGTAATGTAAAAGTAACCTCTTTTGATTATAGAACCTCAGACAATACCGTATTCGCTTCTACCTATGGAAGAGGCATGTTTACTGGAAAATTTACAGCAGCTACAGCTTCTGTAGACGAAGTAATAACAGGTACAAAAGCTTTTACAATATATCCTACCATTTCTAACGGAAACTTTACCGTTTTTGGGAAAAATACTTTAGGAAATTCTCAGGTAACTATTTTTGATATCAATGGAAGACAAGTCTATCAAAAAACCATTGACTTTACAATGGCTGAAAGAAATAACGTTTCTGTAAATCTGTCTTCAGGGATTTATATGGTAAATCTTGTAGATGCGCAACGTAAAAAAACAACTTCAAAAATTATTATTGAGTAGTTTTTATAAAACAATAAGTTAAAAAAAGGAGTTTCCATTAATTAGGAAGCTCCTTTTTTTTCATATCCATTAAAATGGCAAAAGTTTCATTAATGTCTTTTTCTTTTACCACAATAGTCATTTCATGTGTGGTAGAAATTACTTCTTGTAAAGGAATATCTGCCCAAGCCAGTTGCTTTAAAATAAAATAATAAATACCCGATTGTTCTAAATTTTCTTTGGGTAATTTTATGGTGATAGAAGCTAAATTTAAGACACTAGAAATAGCCGTTTCTTTCTTAAAAATTTCTTCTACAAAAGGTTGTAAATTTTTACTCGTTACAATATTGGTTTCAAAAATACCTTGAGAAACTGTTAAAAAATAATCTTTATGCTCTGAAGACTTCGTTAAAATCTTTGCAATTTCTTTTAATAAAGAAGGGGTGTTTTCAAAGGTAAAATCGCATAAATCTGAGCGGACAATAAAATCGCCTAAATTAATCGCTAATTTTCGAATGTTTTTTCGAATTCTTAATTCGCTGGCTGGTGATAACCGATTAATTGCCATCATTACCGCCCCAACTTTTACTTCCTTTTTTAATTGCTTAGAAACTTCGGGTAAAATAATTCTTGCCAATGAAGAAACATTAATCAGCTTCTCATTAAGTGCCTCTTCTATAAAAGGTGTTTTTCTAACCGTAGCTTCAACAACTTGTTGTATGGTTTTCATAGAGTATGTGTAAAATAGTACTTAAATGTTCAAAATTAAACATTTTATTTTACATTTCTCCTTAATCTAGAAGGTTTGTTAATTTTAAAAACTGCTTTTTGGGATTTTTACCTCCATACAAAACACTAAAAACAGTATCTATAATGGGAGTTCTTGCCCCGTTTTTCTCATTAATTTCAAAAGCGCTTTTGGCAGCGTAATATCCCTCTGCTACCATACTCATTTCTAGCATGGCAGACTTTACTGTATATCCTTTGCCAATCATATTTCCAAACATTCTATTCCTACTAAAAGTAGAATATCCGGTAACTAACAAGTCGCCCAAATACGCAGAATTGTTAATATTTCGTTTCATCTTATGCACTTTTTTAATAAAACGTTTCATCTCTCTAATGGCATTGCTCATTAAAACCGATTGAAAATTATCTCCATAACCCAATCCGTGTGCAATTCCTGCTGCAATGGCATAAATATTCTTTAAAACTGCGGCGTATTCTGTACCAATAATATCGTCTGAAACTTTTACTTTGATAAACCTACTGGCAATTGCATTTCCTAAAAGAGTTGCTTTTTCAATATCTTCACACGCCAAGGTTAAATAGCTTAAACGCTCCATAGCCACCTCTTCTGCATGGCAAGGGCCTGTAAGCACACCTATATTTTCATACGGAACTTGGTGCATATTATGAAAATGCTCACCAACAATCAACCCAGAAGAAGGCACGATTCCCTTAATGGCAGAAAAAATAATTTTCCCTTCTAAAGAGACGGTTAATTTTTCTAATTCTGAAGTTAAAAAAGCAGAGGGAATTGCAAAAATGAGCAAATCGTACTTTTCAACAATACAATTAATATCTTCAGACAATTCTAACTGTGCCAAATGCAACTCTGCCGAGCTTAAATAATTAGGATTGTGTTTGTTTTCTTTTATATGTGCTATAGCATTAGTATTTCGCATATACCAACCCATTGTATCTAAGTTTTCCGACAACATTTTTACAATTGCCGTTGCCCAACTTCCACCTCCTAAAACAGCTATTTTAGCCTGTTTGCTCATAATTTATTAATTTGTTGAAGTCCAAAAGTAATAAAACGAAAAAGTTTTGCCTAGTGCTTCTTTGAATTATTATACTTATGTCTATATCTTTACCAAATTCAAACCCATAAACACAGCTCTTTTGAGTTCTTTACAACGTTTTTTAAAAGACACCATTATTTACGGAATTGCAGCCGTTTTACCGAGAGCTATTAATATTTTATTGGTAAATCTGCATACTTCTAAACTACAAGCAGATACATATGCTGTAAATACAGACTATTATGTATACGCAGCGTATTTTAATGCCTTGCTAACTTACGGAATGGAAACGTCCTTTTTTCGATTTTTTTCTAAGGAAAAAGAGAAAGGGAAAGTACTTTCTACTTCTTTTATCAGCCTATTAACAACCACATTGGTTTTTTTAGTTGCCACACTCTTTTTTAGTTCAGAGTTGGCAGATTTTTTTGGGTTTAAAAACGTAGTATTTTTTCAAGTTTTAATTAGTACCCTTGTATTAGATACACTGGTTGTAATTCCGTTTGCCTATTTACGAGTTACTCATAAACCCGTTCGTTTTACCCTGGTAAAAATCGTTAACATTGCTGTATTTGCCTTGCTAAATGTTTTCTTTTTAGCCTATATCCCTTATGCTATAAAAGAAGAGATTTCTCTGTCTCAGTTTGTCTTAAATTATTACAATTCGTCGCCTCAGGTAATGCATATTTTTGTTTCAGGATTGCTAGCCAGTGCTGTTACATTTTTAATTTTATTTCCCATTATTTTTAAATTCAAATTCCAATTTGATACCCTCCTTTTTAAAAAAATGTTTCGGTATGGAGCGCCTATTATGGTAGGTAGCTTGGCTTTTGTAACGAATGAAAATTTAGATAAAATTTTATTGGGTACTATCATTGGAGATTATGAAATGGGTATTTATGCCGCATGCTATAAATTAGGCGTTTTTATGACCTTATATATCATGGCATTTCGATTGGGTGCAGAACCTTTTTTCTTTAATCAAGCTGCCAAAAAAAATGCTCCTGAAACCTATGCAAAAATATTGAGTTGGTTTACTATTTTGGGTGCATTATTTATGCTTGTTGTTATTGTATTTTTAGACACTTTTGCAGCGCTATTATTAGGGAATCCTACTTATTTTAAAGGATTACAAATTGTGCCTATTATTTTATTAGCCAATCTTTTTTTAGGCATTTACAACAACTTATCTATCTGGTACAAATTGACAGACAAAACAAGATACGGAATGTATTTTTCTGTAATAGGCGCAATCATTACCATTGCCTTTAACCTTGTTTTTATTCCAAAAATAGGCTTTATGGCTTCTGCTTGGGCAACTTTGTGTGCTTATGGATGTATGACGATAATCTCTTATCGTATGGGTAAAAAACAATATCCTGTTCCTTACAACTTAAAAAAGATAGGTGTTTATATCTTTATTTCAATCCTATTTTCTAGTCTTTCTTATTTTGTTTTCAGAGGAAATAATTTTGTTTCTTTTGTATTCATTGTGCTATTTTTAGCAGGTATTTACTTTAATGAAAGAACTGAATTAAAAAAATTATTATTAAAAAATTGAAAAAAATAAAATATAGGCATAAGAAGTTCGATTTACGCCTAGAAATCTAAAGTGATTGAATAGAAGCAGAAACTATATAAACTAAAAGAATAGAAAAACAAAAAACATGACCGTAAAACTTATTAACAAATCAAAACACGCAACACCAACTTATGAAACAGCAGGTGCAGCAGGAATGGATTTACGTGCCAATATTTTAGAACCTATTACCTTACAACCTTTAGAAAGAGTTATTGTTAAAACAGGCTTGTACATGGCGTTGCCTGTGGGTTTTGAAGCCCAAGTACGTCCTAGAAGTGGATTGGCGGCAAAAAAAGGAATTACCGTTTTAAATGCTCCTGGCACTGTAGATGCCGATTATAGAGGTGAAATAGGTGTTATTTTAATCAACCTTTCTAACGAAGCCTTTGTTATTCAAGATGGCGAACGTATTGCACAATTAGTCATTGCAAAACACGAACGAGTTACATGGAAAGAAGTTACTATTTTAGAAGAAACCGATAGAGGTGCTGGAGGTTTTGGAAGTACAGGAGTTTAATCTTTAGAAAGTTGTTTGTTTTTTACGATATTTACGTCTCATAAATTATAAAATTACTTATTTCAATCTTATGAAATCATCACTCAAAATAGTTTCATTTCTTATCATAACAGCATCGTTATTTTTTGCTTGTGGAGAAAGCGATGACACGACTACCGAAACAAATTCTCCTCCCTACACATTTGCTGTTTCTGCGAGCAATATTAATGCAAATTCCGCAACTATTAACTGGGTTGCCACTACAGATCCAGATGGAGATACGGTAAGCTATACTGTAATTTTAGGAGATTCTGAAGAAGCTTCTAATATCTCTACACTAACGTTTTCCTTTAGTGGATTGTCTCCTGCAACCAGTTATTCGGGTAGTGTAGTTGCTTCTGATGGTAATGGTGGAAAAACAAGTGCTAATTTTAGTTTTACAACAAAACCACAGTAAAAATTACTCATTTAAAAAAACCAACTCAACTTTAAAAATATGATTTTAGGAGTCTCTGAATGGCTTAGTGTAAAACTAGGCTGGAAAACATCCAATATTAGAATTGCTTTTGTTTTAGCCGTTTTATTCGCTGGTTCTGGTATTGGGCTATATTTAATCTTATGGCTAGTAAAAATTTTCTCTAAATAAAAGGCGATATATTTTTATAAAGCTGACTCATTTTTCGATAAGAGTCGTACATCAATTCAAAAGGTAAATACTCATGCGAATGATATTGATAGCCCAACCTTTTATAAAAAGCAAAGGTTTGTGGTTTTTCATCCATCGCATCCAACCAAATCATTGTGTACCCTTTTGCAATCGCTTTTTCTTCTAGCCAAGAAAGAAGTGCTTTTCCAATGCCTTTTCCTTGTGTATTTTGATGCAAGTAAATACGATGTAATTTCACTTGTTTCTCTTCAGAAATTCCTGCTAATTTTTCATCCCAAACAATTCTAAAGTTTCCAATAGTTTCTCCTTTAAATAGCACAAAATAATACTCGGCATTGGTTGCTAACAACTCTTTTTTTATCTGCAATTCCGAGTACTGAGAATCCACATACCAAGTTCCTACATCTTTCCAAAAATATTGATAGGCTGTTGGGTAAATTGCTACCATTAAACAATACAATTGCTCACAATCTTTTGGTGTGATACTTTGGAGTGAGATTTCTTTGGAAATGTGAATCTTCATTGGTAAAATACCGGTTTTAATTTGAATTCTTGTTTTTTTGTCATTCCTGCGTAGGCAGGAATCTATTTTTTATTACTTGTTTGCCTGTTTGAGATTCCTGCTTTTGCAGGAATAATATCATCATAATTTAAAAGACCTCCTTGTAAACTAAAAACAGAAGCTTCTGGGAATTTTCCCTTTAAAAGTTCTGTGGCACTATAACTCGTAATTCCTTTTTTACAAACCATGATATATTCTGTATTCTTTTCAACAACAAAATCGTGTAAGGCTGCCAGTGTTGTTTTTTGATGAATTGTAAAAGGATATGTGAAGGTTTTGTCTTCAATCACAGAAATTATTTTAAGTTGAGCGTTTTGAACCTCCAACTTCTTTTTTAAAACCTGTGCAGAAATTAACCAATCGGAGTTTTGAGGCACACATCGAGCATCAAAATAGTTTTCTTGTTCAAAAATCACTGCAATTTCTTTTTTAGAAACTGTTTTTTTTAACGCAATTGTTAACTGCTTGTTCTGCAAGCTATCATAAATCAATAAAGAATTTATCATCGATTTTCCAAGTCCAAGAACCTGTTTTAAAACTTCATTTACCTGCAAAGAAGCAATGGTGCTTACAATAGCATTTAAAGTTCCTGCTTCTTCACAAGTAGGAATATTCGTTGCCATTTCTGGAAAAGCATCTCTTAAATTAGCACTATAGGTTCCATCTTTTTCTAGCATATTAAAGCTAGCTACATAGCCATCAAATTTGTACAAAGAACCATACACCAAGGGTTTGTTTTGTAATACACAAGCATCATTTAATAGGTATTTTGTAGGCAAACTATCCGTAGCATCTACCACAATATCTACCGTTGAAATGGCTTCTAAAACAGTTTCTTTAGAAATGGCTTTCTCCGAAAAAGTGACCGTTGTAAAAGGCACTCTTTTTTGTATAAAATGGGTTAAAGTTCTTGCTTTGGATTTACCAATATCTTCTAAAGTATAAAAAACTTGTCGGTGTAAATTAGAAATAGCAACCGTATCAAAATCTACTAGGTGCAAATTACCAATTCCGCTTGTTGCCAAATGTACCGCAATAGTACCTCCCAAACCACCACAACCCACTACCAAAACACTTGCGTTTTGTAGTTGTTGTTGTCCTTTTTCACTTACTTCAGAAAGGGTTGTTTGTCGTTGGAAAAAATCTTTTGCTGTTGGATTTCTCATTTTTACTCCTTCGCTTTTGACAGTTCTTTTTTAGCCCATTCAAATGCTGCTTTTGTATTGATATTTTTAATAAAAGCATCGTCTACTTCTAAAATTTCAACATCATTATTGATAAGCATTTTCCGAGTACACGAATAGCCTTGCGCTAAATATTGCAATAAAATAGGGTAGGCTTTGGGTTCGTAAATGGTAATTAAAGGCTCTGGAAACTCCTTGTTTTTGCCTTTGATGGCTGTGGCTATTTTAGAAGGATTTCTTCTTTCTAATAATTGTTTTATCAAAGACGTATCTACAAAAGGAACATCGGTTGCTAAAACTAACAGCGCTGCATTTGGGTCTTTTTGAAAAGCAGAACAAATCCCGCCAAAAGCCCCTAAGTTTAAAAAAGTATCGTGAATTTCTCTTGGATTTTCTGAAGAATTAGCCACAGAAAAATAAGTTTCTAATCCGTTTTCTTCTAAAAGATCTTTTGCATAGGCTCTTTGTGGTTTTCCAAAATAATTGAGTTCCGATTTGTCTGTTCCCATTCGCGTACTCTTCCCTCCAACAAGTACCAACCCTTTTACAGGCGGCATTTTTTCTTGAATAAGACTTTCTATATGATGCGTAATTTTATCAACCTCATCAATTGTATAACAAACGGTCTCTTGAATCTTTGGATATTTTTCATGTAAAAACCCAAACAAAGGCGTCTCTTCTGTGAGTTTTACAATACATTGAATATTTTGAAGTTGATCGATTCTTTTAAAAACAGACGCTTCTTTTTCTTCATCTAAAATAAGAATCTGCTGTGTGCCTTGGTAGTGATTTCCATTGATAAAAACCAAATCATACTGAGAAAATAAAATCCGCTGTTCGTAAGTATTTATTTTTTTTGAAGTACCAATTTGTAGATTTCCTTCGGGGTGAAAAACAAATTCAGATAAGCTATTTTTACCAACATTTTTCTCATGCGAAGCATCAAAATATGCTAGTTTATAATTGGGTAATTTTTTAGCAACTTGCTGTACTAAATTTAAAATGACACTACATTTTGCACCCAGAATAGCAATTTCATGAGGCGCAAAATTACCGTTGCTTCTCCTTTGTAAATTTGTGTGTTTTTGATGCATCTTAGTCGTTATGAATATCGGTTTTTCCACCTGTTTTTTCAATCAATTTCACCTCTTTAATTGTCATCTTTTGAGAAATACTTTTGCACATATCATAAAGGGTTAAGCAAGCAATATTGGCACCTGTTAAGGCTTCCATTTCCACGCCTGTTTTTCCTGCTACGTTTACTTTACAAAAGACTTCCACATGTTCAGCATCAACAATTTGAATATCAATAGCTACAGCATCAATCAGCAACGGGTGACACATAGGAATTAGCTCCGATGTTTTTTTTACTGCCTGAATTCCCGCGATAATAGCCGTCTGAAAGACAGGTCCTTTTTTAGTGATTAATTCATCATTTGAAAAATGGGAAACCACTTCTTTTCCCAAAAACATCGTGGCTTTGGCAAGAGCTGTTCTTTGAGTAATCTCTTTGTTAGAAACAGCCACCATTTTAGGTTGATTCTTTTTGTTGATATGTGAAAAATTGGACACTTTTAAATAGTTTTTAGTTCTCTTTTTATTGGAAACTACCCGTTCGATACGTTCCGCTTTTTATGAGCTTGTAACGAGAATCGTTAAAAACTTCTTCTTTGCTAAATTAGGAAGTTTTTCAAACTCATTATTAACCAATGCCTCTTTTTTAACCTTCAACCATTTTTTTAATTGTTTTTCTGTTTTAATTCTTATTTCCATATTTGTAAACTCAGTATAAAAAACCAACACTAAGGGTCTTCTTTTAAAAGTATAACTTTTATTGATGTTCAAAATTTACTGTCATTCCTGCGAAGGCAGGAATCTCAAAAGATAATTCGATAAATCACAAACAGATTCCTGCCTTCGCAGGAATGACAGTCGGGTTTATTAGAAAAATAACTGAAATTCACTCGAACTGACAGCACATTAAGCTAAGCATTCAAAACGAAATACTCAACCCCAACAATCACGATATTTGATTACTAGAAAAGTTGCTCCCTTTTTAAACGTTGTTTGTTCTTGTGGCAAGGCAATAAACGCATCTGTATTTGTTAAACTTGCCAAATCTCCAGAACCATTTCCTGTAATAGGAAAGGCAACTAAATGTCCGTATTTACTTTCTAAACGTACTTGCAAAAAACAAGTTAAATTCGGTTTAAAAGTAACATCTTCTCCTAAAATAGCCGTTTCAGTTTTCGGTTTTAATCCCACTGATGTGTAATACCAAGGATAAAAATACACCAAACAATTTACAAAGGTAGAAACGGGGTTTCCAGGAAAAGCAAAAACAGTACAAGCGGTTGTTTTTCCATAAAAAAATGGTTTTCCAGGTCTTTGGGCTACTTTATGAAACTTTTTTTGAACACCCAATTCTTCTAAAACTTCTGGTAAATAATCGTACTTTCCTTTGCTCACTGCTCCGCTAAAAAGCAACACATCATACTCCTTTAAAAATCTTTTTATAGTTGTTCTTAAAACCGATTTATCATCGGGAAGGTGTGCTGTTTCTGATGAAATTTTCAACCGCTCTAACAAAGAAACCAAGGTATATACATTGCTTCTTCTAATTTGATGTGGCAGCGGGTTTTTAGCAACAGCAACCAATTCATTTCCTGTAGAAATAATCATCACTTTTGGGGTTTTGGCAACTTTTACAAATTGTTTCCCAACCGTTGCCAATACGCCTATTTCCGCAGCAGAAATTTGGGTGTTTTCAGAGATTAACAAGGCTCCTTTTTCTTTGTCTTTTCCTTGGGTATGAATATTTTGTCGGAATTTTATTTCGTCTATATAAACAGATGCTATTCCGTTTTCAATCTTTACATCTTCATAACGGATGACTGCATTGGTGTTTTTAGGCAACATCGCACCTGTCATCACTTCCAAACAATTATCGGATTTTTGTAAAGTCATTTGCACACTGCCTGCAGCTTGAACACCTTCAATACCAAAGGTTCTTTGTCCTTTTTCAAAAGCTTCAAAATCAATGGCAATACCGTCCATCATTACTCTATCAAAAGGAGGAAAATCTCTATCGGCGTAGATATCTTCCTTTAAAATTCTTCCTACAGAGCTTATAAAAGGAATCGCTTCTGTTCCCAAATCTTTCGAGGTATTCAATACAATGTCTAAGGCTTTCTCTACAGAAATCATCTCTTTTTTCTTTTTTAAGAAGCCCTAAAATACACAAACAAATGCATCTTTTTTATGAAACCAAGCCGAAATATTTGTTTCCTAATTTCAATTCCTATAGTTTTACAAGGAGTATTTGTTTTGTTTTTCTAAACACAATTAGAAATATAGAAAACATAGTGCTATGTGGAACTATGCTTCTATGTGGTAAAAAAGACACAGTACAACTGAACTATTATTAAAATAACATAATCAGTAATATAAACAAGACTCAACAATTCGAAAAAAAACATAGAAAATATAGTGTGTGAAACCACCCCAAAAAAGCATAATTATTAAAAACAGACAATCAATGTACATTTATAACGTAACGATTAATATAGACAAAAGCATTCAACAAGAATGGCTTGTTTGGATGAACAATCACATTTACGATGTTTTAGCTACAGGCAAATTTGCTTCGGCAAAATTTACAGAAGTTTTGGTGGAAGAGGAGATGGGCGGAACTACCTATTCTATTCAATATACTGCAAAAACAAGAAAAGATTTGGACGACTATTACACTTTTGATGCCCCCAAATTAAGAAATGAGGGAATTCAGAGGTTTGGCGATAAAATGCTTGCTTTTAGAACCGAATTAAAACTCATCAATCAATTTTATCCTAAAAAAACAGAAAACTAAACAAGTTCAATATGAAAAAAGCTGTTTTGTGGCAACTGTTCCTCTTTCCTTTGCTCTTCTTTTCTTGTCAACAAAAACACGACATAACCATTGTAAAAAAGGAGCAAAAACGGATTGATCTTGTAAATCCTTTTATTGGAACGGGCGGTCATGGTCATACCTATCCTGGCGCAACCCTACCTTTTGGAATGATGCAATTAAGTCCAGATACACGTTTAGATGGATGGGACGGATGCTCCGGATATCATTATTCCGATAATGAAATTTATGGTTTTTCGCACACGCATTTAAGTGGAACGGGTGTTTCCGATTATGGCGATGTTTTATTAATGCCCACAAACAGGCAAATTTTTCATAATGGTGCTGACGGAAAAGAAGGTTATAAATCGCAATTTTCTCATAAAAATGAAATTGCAACGCCTGGATTTTACAAAGTTTTATTAGACGACACCAATATTGATGTGGAATTAACGGTTTCTAAACGAAGTGGCATCCATCAATATAAATTTCCAGACTCAGAAAATCAGTTTGTCATTTTAGATTTATTACATCGAGATAAAGTATTGGATGCAAAAATTGAAAGAATTTCGGAAACAGAAATTAGTGGATACCGTTTTTCTGAAGCGTGGGCAAAAGATCAGCGTTTATTTTTCTATCTAAAAACATCACATCCGTTTACAGACGTTTTGCAATCGCCACCAAAAAAGGGAATGGCTAGCGCACAAAAAATAGCATTGCGGTTTATCAATCCAAAGAACGAACCTGTATTTATAAAAATAGGGATTTCTGCGGTTGATAAAGCGGGTGCAAAAAAGAATTTAACGCAAGAAATTGGCAATAAATCCTTTGCTGAGGTTAAAAAAGAAGCGCAACAAACTTGGGAACAACAATTGGAAAAAATTGTTGTAGAAGATACAGATGAAGATAATAAAGTCAATTTTTACACTGCTATGTATCACACAATGATTGCTCCAAATTTATATCAAGATGTAGACGGACGCTACAGAGGGATGGATTTAAAAATTCATGAAACCAAAGACTTTGACTATTACACGGTGTTTTCTCTTTGGGATACATACAGGGCTGCACATCCTTTGTATACGATTATAGAACAAGAAAGAACTAATGATTTTATCAATACTTTTTTAGCAAAATATGATGAAGGCGGCATTATGCCCATTTGGGATTTATCAGCCAATTATACTGGTTGTATGATTGGTTATCACGCCGTTCCCGTTATTGCAGATGCCTATTTAAAAGGTATCAGAGATTATGATACCAATAAGGCAATGAAAGCAATGATACATTCTGCAACTCGCAATAAATTGGGTTTAGATTCGTATAAAAACTTCGGATTTATTCCCGTAGAAAAAGAAAGTGAGTCGGTTTCTAAAACTTTAGAATATGCCTATGACGATTGGACGATTGCACAAATGGCGAAAGACTTAGGAAACGAAAAGGATTATAAAATGTATACTGAAAGAGCGCAGTATTATAAAAATATGTTTGACCCTACATCTCAATTTATGCGGGGTCGTTTTAGAAATACATGGTTTGCACCTTTTGATCCGTACGAAGTAAACTTTAATTATACAGAAGCCAATGCTTGGCAATACAGCTTTTATGTACCACAAGATATTTCTGGGTTTATCGATTTGTTAGGCGGAAAAAAACAACTCGAAAATCAGTTAGATAAATTGTTTATTGCAGAAGCTAAAACTTCGGGACGACATCAAGTAGATATTACGGGTTTAATTGGACAATATGCACACGGAAACGAACCCAGTCATCATATGGCATATTTGTATAATTTTATAAACAAACCGCATAAAACACAAGAAAAAGTACGTCAGATTTTAACCGAGTTGTACACCAATTCGCCAGACGGCATTTCTGGAAATGAAGACTGCGGACAAATGAGTGCTTGGTATATTTTTTCTTCTTTAGGTTTTTACCCTGTAACACCTGGGTCTAATCAGTATATTATTGGAAGCCCATTGTTTAAAAAAGCAACCATCAATTTAGAAAATGGAAAGCATTTTACGGTAGAAGCAAAAAACAACTCTAAAGAAAATAAATACATCCAATCGGTAACATTAAATGGTGAAGAATATGCGTATTCCTACATCAACCATCAAGATATTCTAAAGGGCGGGAATTTGGTTTTTAAAATGACTAACAACCCTAGCAATTGGGGAACAAAAGATGTCTTTATTCCGGCTACAAAAATTAATGAACACCTCATTGTTCCTGCTCCTTTTATTGCCAAAGGAGAAACCGCTTTTAAAGGGAGTACAGAAATTGTACTGGAAAATGTAGATAAAAAAGCAACGATATATTATCGACTAGGGTATAAGGGAGGTTTTAAAAAATACAAAAAACCTTTTACCATAGACAAGTTCATGAACCTTTCTGTATATGCGCAAAAAGGAAATATAAAAAGCGCTACAATTAGAACGGATTTCTATAAGATTGATCCGAATGTAAAAATTGATTTAAAAACCAAATATGCCAATCAATACAATGCTGGCGGGCAAAATGCTTTGATTGATGGAATTCTTGGTACAGAAGATTTTAGAACAGGAACATGGCAAGGATATAATGATACCGATTTGATTGCTGTTGTAGATTTAGGGAGTGAAAAAGAAATTAGTGAAATTTCTGTCGGATTTTTACAAGATCAACGTTCTTGGATTTTTTACCCAACAAAAGTTAGTTTTTTTGTATCTAATGATGGAGTAAATTTTCAAGCTTATCCGAATGGAAGTCAAATAATTGAATCCGAAATACAGTCTGAAAGTGTTGAAATAAAAAGGATAAAAATGAAAAGTTTAGGAAAAGGCTTTAGATATATAAAAATCGTCGCAAAAAAATTAGGCAAACTTCCAGAATGGCATTTGGGTTATAAACACGACGGAAGAAGTTGGTTGTTTGTAGATGAAATTCAGATAGAATAAAACCCTGTCATTCCTGCGAAGGCAGGAATCTCAAAAATAGATAAGAATAAATAATAAACAGATTCCTGCCTTCGCAGGAATGACAGCTCCATAAAAAACATTTTAATTAAATTAAAAAAATAACCTCATGAAACGTAGAAATTTTATCAAAAAAGCATCCACAACAAGTTTAGGTTTGGTGGCAGTTTCATCAACGGTACTAAGCTGTAATTCCAATTCAAAAGAGAAAGATAGCGCTCCTGTTATTTCAAACCCCATAAAGCCTCTCGTAATTGCTACTTGGAATACACCTTTGGCAGTAGAAACCGCAGCAAAAGTTTTAGAAAAAGGCAATTCCGCTTTAGAAGCCGTAGAACAAGGTTGTAGAATTGAAGAAGCCAATGAAAAAGGGCAATCTGTAGGAAAAGGCGGTTTGCCAGATAGAGACGGAAATGTAACGTTAGATGCTTGCATTATGGATGAAAAAGGCGATTATGGCGCTGTTTTAGGTGTTAAAAATATCAAACATGTTATCTCTGTTGCCAGAAAAGTAATGGAAGATACGCCCCATGTAATGTTGATAGCAGATGGAGCAGAACAGTTTGCGGTTTCAAAAGGTTTTAAAAGAGAAAATTTATTGACCGAAGCTTCTAAAAAAGCATGGGAAGCTTGGAAAGTAACATCGGAATACAAACCTATTATCAATATTGAAAATCACGATACTATTGGCATGTTGGCAATTGATAAAAAAGGAAACATTTCTGGTGCTTGTACTACAAGTGGCTTAGCCTATAAAATGGCGGGCAGAGTTGGAGATTCTCCTATTATTGGTGGTGGTTTGTTTATCGATAATGAAATTGGTGGTGCATCGGCAACAGGTTTAGGAGAAGAAGTATTAAAAACCGTAGGAAGCTTTTTAATTGTAGAATTAATGCGACAAGGGAAAAGTCCGCAAGAAGCCTGTGAAGAAGCCATTAGAAGAATTGTAAACAAGCCCAATAGCAATTTTAAAAATTTTCAAGTAGGCTATATTGCAGTTAATAAACAAGGAGAAACTGGCGCCTATGCCATTCATAAAGGGTTTAGTTATAACCTATATGCAAACAAGGAAAACAAAAATTACAAATCGAAATACTATAAGAAAACCTTATAAAAAAGGCTTCTTTACGGATGCTTTTTGAAAATAACATAAAAAAAAGTGCATTTTTTCTTATTTTTTATTTTGTCATTTGTTTTTTTGATGTATATTTGTACCTAGATAACACGAAAGTGTTATTCTTTTCTTTTTCATAGCAATTTTCCCACCTCTCGAAGAAGTGGGTTTTTTTATGCCTAAAAGTTTTGTAAAAACATCACAAAGAAATACCAATCCCTAATGAAAATGCCTGTATAGACATCCCTGCCAAATTAAAATAGGTATATCCTGTAGAAAAGTTATAGTTCTTTACATGGTATTTTAAACTTGTTGTGATGTTTTCAATACGCTCTTGGTTGATAAATGTTTTTTTATAAGATGCCGATATACTCATTGGTTTTTTTAGAAACCACTCTGCCGAAAATCCATAAGAAAACCCTGTTTTATGAACACCTTTTCCTACGTGTGTAAACCCTACACCATAAGAAAAATCGAACTTTTGCGTACGGACTCGATAATAATTTAACATCGCAGAAAACATTGTAAAAGAAACCGTTTTGTTGGGTAATTTCTCCAAAAGATGTACATACGCTACCTCAAAACCCATACGTTGTAAAAAGCGAAGGTTTGCATTTAAATGCGTTCCATATAAATGTTTACTTTCAATTAAAAAGCGATTCGAAATATCATATCTTGCAATTGCATAATTTGTAGAATCTGTATAAATAAAATTTCCATATTGATGTTCTTTGTATGGATAGGTACTTATTTCAGCATCATGCATAGAACTTTCTGGGTTAATCTCTATAAAAAGACCATATGCAGCATAATAAAATGCACAAAGAAAAATCTCTCCAAATAAAGTTCCAAAAACACTTGGCTCCTCATTAGAAGAACTGTTTCTTTTAGAGCCTGATTTAGAAGAATCATTAGAAGCACTTTGGTTTAAACGTTCTTGTGCTGTTTCTAATTTTCCTTCTTGTGCAACACTAGAAAAAACAAGACAAAAAATAAATATTCCCTGTAAAAAATAGAATCTCATATACTAGCTTTTTAATTTTAAAAGGCAACTACAAGTCAAGTTTTATGCCAAAAATTAAACCCTATCTTTGTGGCTGTTTGAAACTTCTTTCTTATGAGCGTAAAGGCAAAAAAACATCTAGGACAGCATTTTTTAACCGATACGGTTATTGCTCAAAAGATTGCCAATGCTTTACAAGAAACCCATTATACGCATGTCTTAGAGATTGGTCCGGGTATGGGTGTTTTAACACAATACCTCTTACAAAAAGAGTATTTGCTTACCGTAATGGAACTCGATACAGAGTCTGTACACTATTTAAAAGAATCTTTTCCTTTAGAGCATGTTGCTTTAAATACTTCCAAAGAAAAATTTAACATTGTACAAGGCGATTTTTTAAAACAAAACCTCCGCAACTTTTTTCAAGGACAACAAGTAGCTATTATTGGAAATTTTCCGTATAATATTTCTAGTCAGATTGTTTTTAAAGCCATAGAATATAGAGATGTTGTACCCGAATTTGCAGGGATGTTTCAAAAAGAGGTTGCTCAAAGAATTGCGGAAAAAGAAGGCAGTAAAATCTACGGAATCTTATCGGTACTCACACAGGCATTTTTTGAGGTAACCTATTTATTTACCGTTCCGCCAAACGTTTTTAATCCGCCACCAAAAGTAGAGTCTGGTGTTATTAGACTGGTCAGAAAAAAAGAATATACACTTCCTGTAGATGAAAAACTATTCTTTAGAGTGGTAAAAACAGCATTTAACCAACGAAGAAAAATGTTGCGAAGTAGCTTAAAAAGCTTCCAACTTTCGGAAACTTTAAAAGAAGCCCCTATATTTGCCAAACGACCCGAACAGTTATCTGTAGAAGAATTTTTTGAATTGACCCAAAAAATAGCAAGTCATGGCATTTGAACTTACAAACGAACTTCTTAACACGCTAAGCACACACATCCTTTCTAAAAATGATGCCGCACTTAGCACTTTGTTCTCGGATGTACATTATGCAGATATTGCTGAGGTTTTAGAAGAAGTTACTTTTGAAGAAGCCATCTACATCATCAAACTCTTAGATAGCGAAAAAACTTCAGAAATTTTAACCGAATTAGACGAAGACATTCGTGAAAAAATTCTGGAAAATCTCTCTGCCAAAGAAATTGCAGAAGAGGTAGAAGAAATGGACACCGATGATGCTGCGGATATTATTGGTGAACTTTCTGAAGAACGACAAAAGCGTGTTATCTCTGCCTTAGAAGATGATGAATTGGTTGCCGATCTTAAAGAATTACTTTCTTACGAAGAAAATACTGCAGGAGCTTTAATGGCAAAAGAACTGGTAAAAGTCTATGAAACATGGACCGTTGCGGGTTGTATGAGAAGAATAAGAGGACAAGCAAAAGAAGTAACCCGTGTACATTCTATTTATGTGGTAGACAAACAAGATAAATTGGTAGGTCGTTTGTCTTTAAAAGATTTAATTATTGCCAAGTCCGATCAAAAAATAGCCGACATCTTAAAGCCCAAAGTAGATTTTGTAAGCGTAAATGAAGACGATGAAGAGGTAGCAAAAATTATGGCAAAATACGATTTAGAAGCCATTCCTGTAGTAGATGAAAACCGTGTTTTGGTAGGAAGAATTACCATTGATGATATTGTAGATGTTTTAAAAGAAGAAGCCGATAAAGATTATCAATTAGCCGCAGGTTTAACACAAGACGTAGATTCGGGCGATAGTATTATACAGTTAACCCGCGCACGTTTGCCTTGGTTGTTTTTAGGTTTGTTGGGCGGAATTGGTGCCGCAGCAATTATGGAAAACTTTGATAAAATGATTAGCGAATATGCCATTTTGTTCTTTTTTACACCGTTAATTGCCGCGATGGCGGGCAATGTGGGTGTACAATCTTCCGCAATTATTGTACAAGGTTTGGCAAATGACGATATCAAAGGAAGTATTAACAATCGTTTGATAAAAGAAATGTTATTAGCGACTCTAAACGGTATTTTATTAGCACTCTTTCTCTTAGTTTCCGTTTGGTTTTGGAAAGACGATTTGCTAACCGCTGTTGCCATCTCTGTTTCTTTGGTTATTGTCATTGTAGTTGCCGGAATCATTGGTACGTTTATTCCGTTATTTTTAGACAAAAGAGGCATTGATCCTGCCATTGCTACAGGCCCTTTTATTACCACAAGCAACGACATTTTTGGAATCTTAATTTATTTTATGATTGCCCGTCTTATTTTAGGAATTTAAAATTAGGGACTAGTTACTAGGATTAGGTGTTAGACATTGGGTGCTAAATTTGTTGAAAATTACTTACTTCCCATACAAACTCTTTTGGGCTCAGGTCAGTTACTTGTATTTTGATTTTTAAAAACGAAGTGTCATTTCGAACGCAGTGAGAAATCTTTTAGAAAATAATAGAGAAACTTTTAAAAAAGAGTCAGCAGATTTCTCACTGCGTTCGAAATGACGGATAAGCGCATAAAAAAACCTCTCAATAATTGAGAGGCCCTTCTACTCTTTCTTTGTTCTTAATTCAAATAAAACAATCATCCCTATGGTTGGTTCGTTACAAACACATGACAAATGTACTTGCATTGAACAACTTTTATATGTATAATTGCGCAGCTAAAAATGCGCATTTCCGCAAAAAAGCATATTTTTTGTGTAAATATATTTTCTTTTTTGTAAAAACCAACTTGTAGAATCCTTTTAAAAGATTTCTCACTGTGTTTGAAATGACGTTGACTTTTAAAATAATCCCAAAAAGAAACCCCTCAACAATAAAGTTGAGAGGCCATTCTCCTTTTCATTTCTGTATTTACTAATAAAAGCAAATACACAATTATCCCCTTGGGGAGCTAGTAAGCTAGACTAGCCCTGGGTCAAAAGTATAGCCTTTAAAAAAATTTTATATGTATAATTGCGCAGCTAAAAATGCGCATTTCCGCAAAAAAGCATATTTTTTGTGTAAATATATTTTTGTTTTTTGAATTGTGGTTTGCCTAAAGAAGCTATTGTTTTAGCGTTTTTATATACAAAAAATGTATCGCTAATCAATAATCCCCAACTCTTTGGCTTTTAAAACCAAATCTAAATTAGTTACTGCATCTAACTTTTCGCGAAGTTCTTTAATTTTAGATTCAATGGCTCTTTTTTTTATAAATACACCTCCTTTTTTTATGATTCCTTCCAAATTAGCCACTTTTACATGCTTTGGCAATTCTTTTAATATTTGAATAGCCGTTTCATCCATTTGCACAGACACTACTTTCCGTCGCATTAGTTTGTGGTGAATCTCATGCGTATAATACTTTTCATTTTTCATAATTTTGGAAATCGCAAAATCGAGCTCTTTGGCTTCGCTTTTTCCTTTTAAAAGATAAGCATCTGGGTCTAGATTTTTAATTACGCTGTACACTCTATTAGTTTCTGAGTGTCCTGTAAGTACCACCTTTTTTACTTTTAAAAAGTTTTCTTTTAAGGCCCTAATTAAGGCTTCGCCACTATCTAAGTGTGTTTCCGCAGTGGTATTGTCGAAACTTAAATCGGTAAACAGCACTTGAAAAGGATCTGTATTTCGGTGTGTTTTTAAAAGCTCAAAAGCTTTGTCGCAAGTATCTGTAGTGGTTGTATTTTCATAGCCTGCTTCTTGCAAAGAAGCTTTAATGCCTTGTACTAACAAGGGGTGATCGTCAACAATTAAAATTTTAATAGGCGGCTTTTCCATTGATGGGGATTCTTATATTGATGGTGGTTCCTCTATTTTCTTCGCTTTCTATAGCAAAAGTTCCTTGTAAATCTTCTACACGTTCTTTCATGTTTTTTAAGCCAATACCATTGGGCGCTTTGGCAATATCAAACCCTTTTCCTTCGTCTTTAATAGTAAGCAAAATTTCTTTTTTTACTTGCGAAAACACCAAGTGTATTTTAGATGTTTCTGCGTATTTTTGAGTGTTTTGCACGCTCTCTCTACAGCTTAAATACAAGACTCTTTTAATACTTTCATCAATGGCTTTCCAATCGATGGCATCTAAATTCTGAATAAAAACACTAAAATTATTTTCAAAACAATCGCCCGCTAAGTTAATCATTTGGTTTTTAAAAGAAACCTCTTTAAAATGCACACTGCTTAATCTATGCGATAAATTGCGAACATTCTCTTTAATAATATCTAATTTTTGTGCTTCTTCATTTTGGGTATTTTTTGCCAAACGCTGGTGGAGCATACGCAAATCTCCTGCTACTTCATCGTGCAGAGTTTTGGCAATCTGTTGGCGTTCTTTTTCGCGCGCTTCCACACTTTTTAATTGGGCTTGAAACAGCAATTGCTTTCTACGGTTTCTAACCAAATACGCACCAAAACCAATGGTTAACAAACTCATGCCTGCCAATAAAATTGCAATGAGTTTCTGCTGACGCTCTTTGGAAATCTGTAATTGCTTTTGGGTATTTTCTTCTTTTAATTGGTGGTTTTCTTTGTCTTTTTTCTCAGTCTCATAACGGACTTTTGCAAATTGGTTTTTTAGGTTGCGTTCTCTGGTAAAGAGGCTATCATTTAAAAGAATATATTCTTCAAAATAGGCTTTTGCTTTTTTTCCTTCGGTTAATTTCCCTAAATAAGATAAATTACTTAAAATTCTACTCGTATTCCTAGATTTTTTAGCAAGGACTAAGCCTTTGTTTGCATGATAAATTGCCTTCGCATTATTTTTATCCCTTATATAGTAACCCGCTAATAATGAATGCGAAATACTTAGGTCGTAAATATCTTTACGTGCTTCTCTTAATTTTAACACTTTTTGATACCCAATAAAAGCTTCTTTTTTATTCCCCAACATTAATTGATTGTTGGAAAGGTTCTCCAACAAGATTTCATAATCTATAGGATATTTTATTGCAATGCTATCAAAAGCCAGACCCTCTTTTATAAAAGCAATGGCTTTTTCAAATTTTTCTTCGGTTCTATATGAAAACGCAAGGTTATTTAGTAATGTTAAATAGGATTCTTCTCGGATTTTTTTATTAGAACTTTTTTGATCGATGTTATTAGACCATTTATAATATTTTCGAGCTTCTTGATTTCTATTTGTTTCACTTAGTATAATCCCTAGATTATTATATAAAATTCCTAAGTACTTATTATTATTTAAAGGTTCTATATATTTTAATGCTTCTATGGTTGTAATTTCACTACCCAAATAATCTTTTACATCTTTTTGTATCATAGCCATATATGTTAATCGTTTTCCAACCTCTAAAGAGTCTTTCAATTTTAAAGAAATATCTTTAGATTGTTGATAATAGGAAAAATAACATGTAGGATCAAGTTTTAGATAACAAATCAACCCTTTATATCGTAAATGTTTTGCCAGTGCTATAGAATCTTTGGTTCTAAGATAAAGTTTGAATAAGTTTTTTTGAGCAATAAACAAGCCTAAGGTATCTTTTTCATAATAGCTTTCCATTCCATATTTACTATTTGACTTTAAAATTAAAGAATCTATCTGACTTTTTTGTGCTAAAATCACTGCCTTTCTTAAATAAAAAATAGGTGTTTGTAATTCTGCTTTTTGCAAATAATAATTAATAGAATCTTTAAGTAGTGTTGTTTTTTTATGTTGTGAAAATCCTAAAGAAGACGTTAAAAGAAAAAGAAAAAAAAGAATTTTTAGAAACATAAAAAAAGGTGCTACCACAAATTTAGTAGAGTTTAAAAGAGGGTGTAATTCCTACGTAGGCAGGAGTCTGTAAAAAATTAGATTTATATTCCTGCATACGCAGGAATCACAAAAAACAACCAAAAATAAAAAACACATTGAATATTCAATGTGTTTTTTCCATAACGCTAAAAAAGATTAACCTTCGTCTTCTCTATCTTTTCCTTTATCTTTTCCTTTTCCTTTTTCACCACTGTCTCCAGGGCCGTCATCATCTTCGTCTTCTAAGTCTTCACCGTCTCCGGTTTGGTCTCCGTCAATGTTGTTGTTGTCTGGGTACAAGTTCATAGCGAACTCTTCTAACTCACTGTTTTCCATAGTTTTGGGGTTTTAAAAATTAATTAATGTATAGCATTTGTATATTAAAAGAGGGATATACAAGGGCAAAATAGTATATTTTTTTAACACTACAAAAAAATCACATCATTTTTTGAAACAAGTGCCATAAAACTACGCCGCAACTCACAGAGATATTTAAGGAGTGTTTAGTGCCTTGTTGTGGTATTTCTATACACAAATCTGCCGCAGATACTACATTTTGCTGTACTCCTTTTACTTCATTACCCAATACAACCGCATATTTTTGATGTGGTGTAGGGGTAAAATTCTGTAAAAAAGTACTGTCTTTTACCTGCTCAACCGCTACTATTTTAATTTTTAAATCTTTAAATCTTTCAATAAGCGTTAGCGTATCCTCCACATATTCCCAAGCAACGGATTCAGTAGCACCCAAAGCCGTTTTATGTATTTCTTTGTTGGGCGGTGTTGCGGTAATGCCACAGAGGTATATTTTTTCAATTAAAAAAGCATCGCTTGTTCTAAACACAGAACCAATATTAGACAAACTACGAATATTGTCTAGCACCACAATAATGGGTGTTTTTTCAGCTTCTTTAAATTGGGCAACGCTCATTCTGTTGAGCTCGCTGTTTTTTAGTTTTTTCATGTTTCAGTTATTGGCTATTGGTTATTGGCTATTGACTGACTAAAAACTAGCGCCCAAAAACTAAAAACCAATTTCGTAACTTCGCAAATCTAACCCAAAATTTTAAAAACTTGGCAAAAGCAACGGCTAAAAAAGTAACCCCTTTAATGCAGCAATACAATGGGATTAAAGCAAAATACCCCGATGCGATGTTGTTGTTTAGAGTGGGCGATTTTTACGAAACTTTTGGCGAGGATGCTAAAAAAGCAGCTTCGGTTTTAGGAATTGTACTCACCAAAAGAGGTGCGGGTAGCGAAACCGAAACTGCCTTGGCTGGGTTTCCACATCATTCTTTAAATACCTATTTGCCCAAACTGGTAAAAGCAGGAATGCGTGTGGCAATTTGCGATCAGTTAGAGAATCCTAAAATGACCAAAACCATTGTAAAACGTGGTGTTACAGAATTGGTTACCCCGGGTGTTGCTTTAAATGATGATATTTTACATGCCAAAACCAACAATTTTTTAGCGGCAATTCATTTTGGAAAAAAACACCTAGGTGTTTCGTTTTTAGATGTTTCTACAGGAGAATTTTTAGTAGCGCAAGGCAATGAAGATACCTTAGACAAGTTGTTACAAAATTTTAATCCCAGTGAAATTCTGGTGCAAAAACAATACAAACAACGTTTTTTAGAACTGTTTGCCGATCGTTTTTGTGTGTTTTATTTAGAAGATTGGGTTTTTCAAAAAGACTATGGCAACGAACAATTGTCGAATCATTTTAAAAGTAAAAACCTAAAAGGTTTTGGAATTGCTCATTTAGAAGAAGGGATTGTAGCCGCAGGTGCGGTACTGTATTATTTATCGGAAACACAACACCATAAATTAGCGCATATACAATCTATTGCTAGAATTGCCGAAGATCGTTATGTTTGGATGGACCGATTTACAGTTCGGAATTTAGAATTGTACAATGCCAATTCTGTAAATGCAGTAACGCTTTTACATGTAATAGACAAAACCATTTCGCCTATGGGCGGAAGGTTGTTAAAACGTTGGTTAGCACTCCCTTTAAAAGAGTTGGAAGCTATTCAAAAACGACACGAATTGGTGAAGTTTTTTATCCATTCAGAGGCTTATTTTGAGACTGTTCAATACCAATTAAAACAAATTAGCGATTTAGAACGCCTGATTTCTAAAGTGGCTACAGGAAAAATTTCTCCCAGAGAAATGGTCTTGTTAAAAGATTCTTTACAAGCCATTTTACCTATTAAAGAAGCCTCTTTAAAAAGTACGAATAAAACGGTACAAGGTCTTGGAAAAGAATTGGAAGATTGTACCGATTTTATTGCAAAAATAAATAATGTTTTAGTAGCAGATGCGCCTGTAAATATTGCCAAAGGAAATGCCATTGCAAATGGTGTTTCTAAAGAATTGGACGATTTAAGGGCTATTGCTACTTCTGGAAAACAGTATTTAGACGATTTGTTGGCAAGAGAAACAGAGGCTTCTGGTATTCCTAGTTTAAAGATTGCTTTTAACAACGTTTTTGGCTATTATATTGAGGTACGAAATACACATAAAGACAAGGTTCCTGAGGAGTGGATTCGGAAACAAACGTTGGTAAATGCAGAACGTTATATTACAGAAGAACTTAAAGAGTATGAAAGTAAAATTTTAGGTGCTGAAGAAAAAATTCAGGTATTAGAGCAGCAACTCTTTTCGGAATTGATTCAATTTAGCATCCTATTTGTAATGCCTATTCAAAAAAATGCACAGCAAATTGCAGCTTTAGATTGCTTGTTGTCTTTTGCAAAATTGGCTATAGATCATAATTATGTGTGTCCTATTTTAGATGAAAGCACCGATTTGGAAATTAAGAATGGGCGACATCCTGTGATTGAAAAACAATTGCCTGTAAGCGAAGAATATATTGCCAATGATGTAGTTTTGAATAGAAATCAGCAACAAATTATTATGATTACAGGACCAAATATGTCGGGGAAATCCGCCATTTTACGTCAGACTGCACTCATTGTTTTGTTGGCGCAAATAGGAAGTTATGTACCTGCACAAAATGCTAAAATTGGGATTGTAGATAAAATATTTACACGTGTTGGTGCTAGTGATAATATTTCTATGGGCGAATCTACTTTTATGGTAGAAATGAATGAAACAGCTTCTATTCTAAACAATGTTTCGGAAAGAAGTTTGGTTTTATTGGATGAAATTGGACGCGGAACTTCTACCTATGACGGGATTTCTATTGCTTGGGCTATTACAGAGTATTTACACGAACATCCTACAAAACCCAAGACTTTATTTGCTACACATTATCATGAATTGAATGAAATGACCAGTACTTTTGAGCGTATTAAAAATTTTAATGTTGCTGTAAAAGAATTAAAAGATACCATTATTTTTCTTCGAAAATTAGTAGCAGGGGGTAGTAATCATAGTTTTGGAATTCACGTTGCAAAATTAGCGGGTATGCCTAACAGAGTAATTCATAGAGCGCATAAAATTTTAGAACAGCTAGAAAAAAATCATACACACAACGAGGTAAAAGAAACTTTAAAGGAAGTACAACATGAAGATATGCAACTGAGCTTTTTTCAGTTAGATGATCCTTTGTTAGAAGATTTACGTGAAGAAATATTGGCTACAAATATTGATACGCTTACTCCTATTGAAGCCTTAATGAAATTGAATGAAATTAAGCGGATGTTGGTGAAGAAGTAAATTAGGGGTTATAATAACGTATTTTGTCATTCCTGCGTAGGCAGGAATCTCATGAAAATAGAGATAAATTAAAAAGATTCCTGCCTACGCAGGAATGACAAATTGTATTGAAAATTAATATATAACTACTAATAGCTAATTACTTTTAATCATTTTAATATGCGGAATACCATCTTCTAAGTACGATCTTCCTACTTGTACAAATTGATGGCTTTCATAGAATTTTTTAAGATATACTTGTGCAGAAATTACAATTGCTGTTTCGTTATAAAAATCTTCAATAGCTTTTATAGAAGCTTTTATTAAATCGTGTCCGTAACCAAATTTACGTTGTGTTGCTTTTACAACAACTCTTCCTATACTAGCTTTATCAAAATAATCTCCTGGTTTAAAAATACGCGTGTATGCAACAATATCATTATTTTTCAAACCGAAAACATGCAATGCTTTTTCATCTTTTCCGTCTACATCTTGATACACACAATCTTGTTCTACCACAAAAACTTCTGCGCGCAATTGTAAAATTTTATAGAGTTCTAGTTTTGTTAACTCTTCAAAGGTTTTTACAATAAAATTCATCAACTACACGCTATTTTAGCAACTCTATTTTGATGTCTTCCTCCTTCAAAATCAGTATTTAAAAATACGTCTACAAAACCTAACGCTTGTTGTAAAGAAACAAAACGAGCAGGAATGGTTAATATATTTGCATTGTTATGTTGACGTGTTAAAGCAACTAATTCGTTATTCCAGCACAATGCTGCTCGTATTCCTTGATGTTTGTTTGCTGTCATTTGAGCACCGTTTCCGCTACCACACAAAATAATACCAAATGTTGCTTTTCCAGAAGTTACTGCATTTGCAGTAGGATGAATGGCATCTGGATAGTCCATACTTGCATTGGTGTCTGTTCCAAAATTTAAAACTTCATGTCCTAAATTTTCTAGTTTTTTAATGATTTCAAATTTGTACTCGGTACCTGCGTGATCATTTCCAATGGCGATTGTCATTACGATATAAAATATTGGTTAGGGTTACAAAAATACAATTAAAAGATTGAAGAACTAAACGATTGAAAAATTGAAAATAACTATTCTTGAGACTTTACTTTAAATAATTATTTTCGATTAAAAAATCTTTACAATAAACTCGTTTAAAAAAGTTCATTGTTAATTTCATGTTTAGTATTTGTTAACAAAGAATCTTAAAAAATAAAAACTTTATTTTGTTTTTAAATTAATTATTACAATACAAGAGTTTGTTTTTAAAAAGCAAATTTTATTATATAAATTTCATATCATTTTATAAACATAAAAAAGTGTATTTATCGACAATAAAATCTAAAAAAATATTCATTTTTTTTAGTTCATAACTATATTTATAATTGTTAAAAACTCTAAAAAATTTACTGATTTATAACACTTTAAAAAGTAAATAAAATGTTGGTTGTTTTTAATAAATCAGAAATCAAAATTTTATCATATAATTTTATAGTAACTATTCACAAACTATTATAAACAATAATCTTTTTTAAAATTTTAAATAAATAAATTTATATATAATATAAATGTTGATAAGTACTTTTTTATATTTTTAGATTCCTGCCTTCGCAGGAATGACAAGAGTCATGTCAAAAAGTTGTGGAGTTAAATACTAGACTTAGAAGTTTCTAAGGAATCGTTTGAAACAATTATGGTTTCTGTAGGTACTTTTTTGTCTAATGTTTTATTTACAGAAAAAACAGTAATAAGTACACCCACTATAAATATAGCAATAAACAAGGCAATTATTTTACGTAAGTTCTTCATTTGTAAATCGTGATACTATCCTAAAGACGCATGAATTTAACAAACGTTACATTTTTTTTAAGATTTTTTTAAGAAATTACAAAACGAATGGCTTTTGGAATAATTTTTACAGTTACAGACCCTGTTCCTATTAATTCTCCGTCTGCTTCTATAAAAGGAGTGTTATCTTTTTCAGGAATTACAGTAATAGTAGTTGTTTTATAGGTACTTACTTTTTTATGATCTACAATAGTACCGTTATAGAGTTTTTTAATATTTTTAATTAAGTCTATAAAACTTAAATTTTTAGCAATGGTAATATCTAATAAACCATCAGAAGGATTTATATCTTTTGTTAATTGCATTCCTCCGCCAGAAAATTTACAAATTCCAAATAAAGTCATTAAAGAGGTAGTCTTTATTTTTTGATTGTTTAATAACACTGTAAATACTGTTTTTTTATAAAATAACAATCCATACAAACCACTTAATAAATAAGTAATAGCACCTAACTTTTTTAATTTTTTTAGTTTGTAAACTACATATCCATCATAGCCAATACCTGCTACATTGTTAAAATACCTAGTAGTATTTTCTTTTAATTTTAAAAGTCCAATATCTTGTAAACAGGTTTTGTTTTTTTTAATGATTGTAATAGCTTTTTCTAAATTTTTAGGAATAGTATATGTTTTTATCCAATCGTTTCCAGTTCCTATTGGTAGTACACCTACTGTTATATTAGAAGTTTTTACATATCTTTGCGTCATTATTCCATTAACTACATGATGTAGTGTGCCATCTCCACCAACGGAAATGATATTTCTAAATCCTTTTTTAATAGCGTTTTTTACTAATTCTACTTCATGTTTGGAATACTGAGTAAAATCATAAAAGAAATCGATATAATTTTCGGTAAGTAACTGTTTTATTTGAAACCATTTTTTTTCGAATTTGGAATTTCCAGCCATAGGATTTACAACTACATACCACGAATTTATCATACAAAATAATTAATTTACTAAAATACAAAATGCATTTTGTATTGTATTTAAAAAGAAATAACATAAATGTCAAGAAAGAAGAAAATCTATAAAAAGAAAGGAAGAATCATTAAAAATTTAACACAAAATATTTTTAAAGTATTAAAAGAAAACACTAATAAATCTTATAATTACAAACAAATTACTGCTAAAATGGGTATTGTAGATAGTCATGGTAGAAATCAAGTAATTAAAAAATTAGGAGAGTTAAAAGCTGCTAAAAAGATAAAAGAAACTGATAGAGGTAAGTTTCAAATAGCTATAGAAAAACAATACCATGTAGGAGTTTTAGATCTTACAAGTAGTGGAAATGGTTATTTTATTTGTGATGATTTTGAAGTAGATATTTTTATTCCTTCCGTAAATATTAACAAAGGTTTACAAGGAGATACTGTAAAAGCGTATGTATATTCTAAACGAGGTGTTAAAAAATTAGAAGCAGATATTGTAGAAGTTTTGGAACGCTCTAAAACCGAATTTGTAGGAGTTTTACAAATGAATAAAAATTTTGGTTTTGTAATTCCAGATGATTTTAAAACCTATGCCGATTTTTTTGTTTCTGAAAGCAAACTAAATGGTGCAAAAGATGGCGATAAAGTCTTGGTAAAAATGCTAGATTGGCCACAAAATTCTAAAAACCCGTTTGGAAAAATTACACAGATTTTAGGAAAACCAGGAGAACACAATACAGAGATTCACAGTATTTTATTAGAATATGGTTTGCCTTTTGAATTTCCAGAAATTGTGGCACAAGCAGCAGAAAAAATACCCACAGAAATCACAAAAAAAGAGATTGCTAAAAGACGCGATATGCGTGCCGATTTAACTTTTACTATAGATCCAAAAGATGCTAAAGATTTTGACGATGCTTTGTCTTTTACTGTTTTAGAAAATGGTAATTATGAAATAGGAATTCATATTGCAGATGTTTCACATTATTTAGAACCAAAAAGTATTTTAGATAAAGAAGCTTTTGATAGAGCAACTTCTGTGTATTTGGTAGATAGAGTAGTACCTATGTTGCCAGAAATATTATCGAATAGTGTTTGTTCTTTAAGACCTCAGGAAGAAAAATTAACTTTTTCTGCTGTTTTTGAACTCGATAAAAAAGCAAATATTGTAAATCAATGGTTTGGTAGAACAGTTACGTATTCTGATGCGCGTTTTGCGTATGAAGAAGCGCAATACTTAATAGAAACGAATGAAAAAAGGAATCAAAAACAAGAAACAAGAGTTAAGACTCAAAACAATTCTAAAACTGTTATTCCTGCGGAAGCAGGAACCTCAAATTTATTAACTACAATTTCTAAGGAAATTTCAATTACAGGTGAAGCATATTCAGTAGCTCCAGAACTTGTAACTGCAATTTTAAAATTAGATGAACTTGCTAAAATTTTACGGAAAAAAAGAATGAAACAAGGAGCTATTTCTTTTGATAGAGTTGAAGTAAAGTTTAATTTAGATGAAAAAGCAAATCCCATTAATGTATTTTTTAAAGAAGCAAAAGATGCTAATAAATTAATTGAGGAATTTATGTTGTTGGCTAATAAAAAAGTAGCAGAATTTATAGGGCTTTCTAAAAAGAAAGCAACCAATAAAACCTTTGTATATAGAGTTCATGACGAACCGAATGACGAAAAATTAGCGTCTTTGCAAAATATTATTAGCAAATTTGGCTATAAAATTAATACAGAAAACAAAGCTACTACCACAGATTCCTTAAATACTTTATTAAAAGATGTACAAGGAAAAGCAGAAGCAAACATGATAGAAACTTTGGCAATAAGAACCATGTCTAAAGCATCGTATACTACTCAGAATATAGGGCATTATGGTTTGGCTTTTGATTATTACAGTCATTTTACATCCCCTATTCGACGTTATCCAGATGTAATGACACATAGATTGTTACAACATTATTTAGATGGCGGAGAGAGTCCAAAATCAGAAGCCTACGAAGAGCAATGTAAGCATGCTTCAAAAATGGAAGAGCTGGCAAGCAAAGCAGAAAGAGATTCTATAAAATACATGCAAGTAAAGTTTATGAAAAATCATTTAGATGAAGAGTTTAAAGGAGTTATTTCTGGAGTTACTGAGTGGGGAATTTATGTTGAAATAATAGAAAATAAATGCGAAGGAATGGTAAGAATTAGAGATATAAAAAGCGATTACTTTGTTTTTGATGAAGGGCAGTATGCAATTTGTGGTCAGTCTACTAAAAAAGTTTACCAGTTAGGAGATGAGGTTGTTATTAAAGTAAAAAATACAGATTTAGAAAGAAAACAACTGGATTTTTTATTGATTGAAGAAGGGTATTAAATAATTATATATTGGACTTGTTTAATTTTTTTAGTTTTAAGCAAAAACAGCAATTTTTTAGCAAATTGAAAAAATTTAAACGAGTTCATTGTTAAAGTTTTTAAAAAGTATCTATTGAATTGGTATCTTTGATTTTGAACATAAATAATTTATGTTTGATAAAAATTAAAAAGAAGATGAAAAAAATATTATTTTTAGCATTATGGTTATTTGGTTTTACCACTACGGCACAAGAAACGATTTCTAAAAATGTAGGAGATTTTACAATTCTTAAAGTATATAATGGAATAACATTAGAGTTGATAAAATCAAAAGATCAAAAATTAGAAATTTCAGGAGAAAAAGCCAGTAAAGTAAAAATTAAAAACGTAGATAATACCTTAAAAATTTATTTACCTTTTTCTCTAAAACCAGAAAATAATGCTGCAAATGGAGAAGTGTTGGTAAAATTATATTACAATACAGCTATTATTACTATTGATGCTAATGAAGGTGCAACCATTACAGGAAAAAAAGTAAAACAAGAACAATTAGAAGTAAAGTCTCAAGAAAGAGCATTTATTAATTTGGTTGTTGATGTAAAAGTGTTAAAAGTAAAGGCCATTTCTGGAGGTATTGTAAAACTAACAGGAACCGCAACAACACAAAATGTAAATACAGATTTATACGGAATTTACAATGGTTTTGATTTAAAAGTAAAAGAAAATTCGAATGTAAAAGCAGGAACAGGCGCAAAAGCAGAAGTTTTTGCGGGTTCTACTTTAAATGCTCAAGTAAGTTTTGGAGGCTCTATTTTTTATAAAGGCAACACAAAACTTATTGAAAATAAAAAGGTAATTGGCGGTATTATTCAGAAAAGAGATTAAAAACCATACTAAAACCTTTTGTATCTTTGTATCGATAAAAAATAAATAAACATGTATACATCTACTATTTTATTCGGAATGATTGGAATGCCACAAGTTATCATTATTATTGTGGTGGTTTTACTATTGTTTGGAGGACGTAAAATTCCAGAACTAATGAAAGGTTTAGGAAGTGGAATAAAAGAATTTAAAAACGCTGCAAAAGAAGAAACAAAAGAAGTAGAAGAAAATAAAGAAGAAAAATAAAAGAATTTTTTCTTTTAAAATAAATAACCGAAGTAATTTACTTCGGTTTTTTTATGGTTTGCTTTTAACCTTTCAATCATTTAATTCTCCAATTATCTATTATTCATTTACCCTCTTTTTGATGCAAAAAACGGGTTAATTTTAGAGAAATATCTAACAAAATAATTTTAGCATTTCCATTTCTTTCAATATGATAGATGGCATCATTCAGTGTTTTTTCAATATCTAAAATATTTCCACTATGCACAAAAGGCGCAAATTTAGACAAGTCAAAACCGGTTTTTGTTTCTAAAAACACCAATGCATTAGACTTATAATTTAGTAGTAAACTTTGCCTAAAAAACTGCAAACAATAGGTTAAAAATTGTTTTTGAGTTTCTCTACCGCTTTTTGCAATGGTATCAGACCATGAGGTTAAATCCTTTACTACAGCAGGGTTTCCTTTTGCCTTAAAAGCACTACGAACCCAACTTACAAACCATTTTTCAAAAATAATATCATTAGAGTTGTCTTGCAGTAATTGAATAGCTTTGTTGTAGTTACCACCTACTTGATGGGCAATTTTTATCGCTTTTGATTCAGAAACACCTTCTTTAGAAATTAACGCTGTGGCAATATCTTGTTCACTTAATGGCGGAAAATATAAAGATTGACAGCGAGATTTTATGGTGTTTAAAATTTGTTCTTCACTTTCTGTAACCAATAAAAATACTGTTTTATTAGGGGGTTCTTCAATTAATTTTAGCAATTTATTTGCGGCAGCGGTGTTCATTTTTTCTGCCATCCAAATAATCATTACCTTAAAACCTCCTTCATATGATTTTAGTTGTAGTTTTTTTACAATGTCTTGTGCTTCATCAACCCCAATGTTTCCTTGTTTATTTTCTACTCCAATGTATTGCAACCAACGAAACAAACTTCCGTAAGGTTGTTCTTTTAAAAAAGTGCGCCAATCGTTTAAAAACAAATTGCTAATAGGGTGTTTCTTAACCTGTTGATTGGTAGCTACTGGGAACGCAAAATGCAAATCGGGGTGTTGTAGTTTATCACATTTCACCTCGCAAGCTTCAGTATTTTCAGAAAACGAACAGAGCAAAAGACGTGCGTAGGCGATTGCCATAGGTAAGGTTCCAGAACCCTCTTTTCCAACAAAAAGTTGTGCATGCGGAATTCTACCTTTTTCTGTAGCAACCCGTAAGTGTTTTTTAATGTGTTCTTGACCTATAATTTGACTGAAAAACATGTGACAAATATAAGGAAGATAGCTATAGAAAAGAGACTGCTAGAAAAGCTTTCATTTTAAATGACACTTTTTCTTACAGCCTCTTTTTCTTTTCTTTATTGGGGTGCTCTCTATTTAATTATCTCCAACCTCCATTAGAATAATCAACTCCTGCAATACCTGTGGTACCTCCAAAAGTGTAATATTCTTCTTTATTGGCATCTAAAGCGGCTCCTGGAACAGGAAAATGTAAAGGAGTTCCTACTTGTAAAAGATCAAGACCTCTCATTTCATAAAAAGGCAGCCCCATACCTGTACCTATTAATTCTACAAATCTTTCGTAATGAATCGCATCGGCAACATCACTTTCAACAGCAGCAACTGGTGCTAAACCACCTCTTAAAACTCTTGAACTTGCATTAATTACTGCAGCAGCTTCTGCAATATTACCAGTTCTCATTAAGGCTTCTGCTTTGTATAATTCATTTTCTGCCTGTAAATATTCATTTTGAAAATCTATATAACCTCCGCTTGGAAAAGCATCATATCTTCCTAAAGCATAAGAAGAAAAATGATATTTTCCTCTTGATGAAATTAACCAAGGAGACGCTACATATTGGAAGTCAGATACTAATCTAGCATCGTCTGAAGTTGCAGGAGGTAAACTATTTTCCTCCTCTGGCCAGTAATCAGGATAATCAGGAGACATTAAGTTAATGGTGTATAAATCAACCATTACCCAACCTGTAAAACCCGCATAAACAGGCCATTCAGAAATCCAAGTATTCCACCCGTCACTTTGAACTTTAAAGTCATAAGTTAGGCCGTTATTGGCGTAATTCAAAATTTTTGTCCAATCTAAAGCTGCTTTTTGCGTGCTATTTCTAGGACTTGTTGCTAACAATCTAGCGCCATAAGAATTTAAGAATTGACTCCATTGCGCGCTTGATAATGTTACGCCGTTTACTTGAGAAGGTAAAGTAAAATTGCCTCTATCTGCAGCGGCAATTGCCAAATCTAATTTTTCGATAGCAATATCCATTGCTTCTGCAAAAGGAAACCCTAAACCATCATTTAAGGTTCCGTTTTCGTCAAATACATATACCTTATCAAAAATCTGAGCTAATGAGCCAATTGCTGCTGCTTGACCAAATCTAGCTAATGATTCTACCAAATCATCATCGCTAAACCCTGTATTTCCTGCTTCAAGAATTGTTATAAGACTGTTAGAATCAGATAATATAGAGTACATTGAATTAAAGTAAGTTTCTGTAACAAAAGAACTCCCGTATGTAGAGTTGTTATCCCAGGCAATTCTAGGTTCACTAGACATATCTCTCATACCTGCATTACCCCAAGAACAAGACAGGTTATCTGACATTGTTGCCAAAGCTAAAGCAGGACTGCTATAATTATTAACAGCCACATACCAATTTTGAAAGATACCATTTGCCGTATCTTCCGTGCCTAGTTTGCCACTAGAAGGGTTTTCTCTATTTACAACTTCTAAATCGGTGTCTAAATCACACGATAAGAACATTGAAGTTAGTATTCCTATAAAAATATATTTTATGTTTTTCATTGTTGTTGTTTTTAAAATTTAACTTGTACACTCACATTAAAGGAAATAGGATTCGGATATACTCCAAAATCTACAGCATAATAATTCTGAGTGTCAGCATCATATCTTTGAACTTCTGGGTCCCATCCAGAATAATCTGTAAATGTTAATAGGTTTCTACCTGTTACACCTAATCTTATAGATTTAAAAAAGCCTTCAGAAATGTTTTTCAGTTTTTCGCTTGTGATGGTATAAAAAAGAGAAACCTCTCTTAACTTTACGTACGAACCATCTTCTACCCAAAAGGCATTTGTGTTGTTAGTGTCGTACAAACCTTGATAATAATCGTATACTTTTTTAGTGCCTTCTGCTTTTCCTGCTTGATCTACAATTGCGCTTCGGTTATCTCTTGTTAACCATTGTCCTTGTCTGTTATAGATGTCTCCTCCATTTTGCCAATCCCACAACATGTAAAAATTAAAGTTATTAAACTTGAGGTTTGAAGTTATTCCCATTCTAAAATCAGGTGTTTGCGCCCCTATTTTATTAAAAGCAATTTCTCCATCAGCATCTCTTAATATAATAGGAACTTCATCTAAAGTTCCTTCTGTGCCTGCTAAAACAACAACGCCATCTGAGTTTACAACATAGTCTGCTATTGTTGAACCATCAGGAAGCTGATTCTCCATTTGTTCTAAAGTTCTTACAAAGTCTCTTCCATACATTGCACCAAACTCTTCCCCTTCTTTTATTCTAAATAATTGTCCATTATTTGGACCTACAGTGATAGGATCAACCGTTAATTCAGTAATTTCATTTGTGGTTTTTTCAAATCGTATTCCTACATCCCAGTTTAGCTTTTCTTTTTTTATGATTTGTGTATTTAGGCTTAATTCTAAAGTGTTAAACTCTACTGTACCTACATTCTGCCATTGCTTGTTTGCTCCAGAATTTGCAGGCGCAAAAATATCTACGAGCATAAATTGGTCTTCTGTTTTTGCTTTAGAGTAGACACCTTCAAAATTAAAGCGATCTAAAAAACTAGCATTAAGCCCCACTTCTAATTCTGTGGTTGTAGAAGGTTTTAAATTTGGATTTGCTTTTGTTCTATCAGTTGAAAGAACACCGTTTTCGATTTCTACTTGATCGTATTGCCAATTAAAACCAGGCCTTTGCCCAGCAGTACCATAGGCAGCATGAACTTTTAATTCTTGAATTTTATCGATTTCTAAATCTTTAGAAATTCGATACGCACCAGAAACTCTATAGTAATTGTTTTGTCTGTTTTCTTCACCAAATAAAGAAGATCTGTCGATTCTGTACATGGCATCAAAAATATATCGGTCTTTATAGTCTAAGCCTAAAATGGCAAATGCATTTTGAGCACGTTCATCTGTAGCGTCTGAACTAGAAGAAACATCGTCGCTATTAAAATTGTCTAAAGAAACAATTCCGTCATATAGTAAATTGTTCCCGAAACCATAAAAATATTCGTAATGAAAGTCTTCAGCCAAGTAGCTTAGCTTTCCTTTAACATTTAATTCTCCAAAAGTTTTTGCAAAGTTTAAGGTAAACTGTGCCTTTTGTGACACTCTTGTTGAAGTTTCTTTAGAGAAACTACCATCGCTATAGTTAAAACCATAAGGAGTATCACTACTTGTTGTATACGTGGTTTTAGGCTCATAATCATCGTTAATATAACTTGTAGTTTCAATACTATACTCCGAATCTAAATTTAACCAATCTGTAAACTTTATATTTAGGTTATACCCCCCTAAAAATCGAAACCTTTTAGAAAGCTCTCTGTTATTTGCTAGAGGATATATTGGGTTTGATACGTTTTGAGCCCAATTATTTGGTAAATAATAATACGGTTGTCCATCAGGGTTTACAGCATTTAAATTTACGTCAGGGTCTTGTAATACAAGGTCAAACAAAACATTATCAAGTGTTCCTCCGGGAGTTTCATTGTTAGAACGAATAAAGTTGTTACTTGCAGAAAGTTTTAGCCAATCATTAATTTTAAAATCTGCATTTAAACGCACGCCATATCTTTCATACCCCCCTACTTCTTTAAAAATACCTTCGTTTTGTGTTCTTTCCGCAGAGAAAAACACATTGCTATTCTCTGAAGCGTTTGAGACCGATGTGTATAAAGTTTGATCAAATCCTGCTTTGTAAAATAAATCCTGATTGTCATAGTAAACACCATAAGGATTGTCATTGTAGCCATCTGCAGATTCTGTTCTAGAGCCAGACAATACACCTACAGATCCCACACCATTATAATCATTTGCATATGTAACACCATCATAAGCTGTATAAACACCTGCATGTGAGGCAAAATCACTTGCCAAATCGTATTGATGAGATTTACTAAGGTTTATTTTATTGATTAACTTTGAAAATCCTGTATCAGATCTTAATGTTACTTGAGGACCTACTCCTTTTTTCCCTCTTTTACTGGTAACTACAATAACACCATTACCGGCTCTAGACCCATACAAAGCAGAAGCGGAAGCACCTTTTACAATTTCGAAAGAGGCAATATCATCAGGATTTAAATCTTGAATACCACCTTCAACAATTACTCCATCTACTAGAATTAAAGGACTCTGACCTCCAAATAAATTTGTGGCACCTCTTAATTGAATAGTTGCACCAGCACCAGGTTGTCCAAAATTAGTTACGGTTACCCCAGCTACCTTACCTTGTAAGATACTTGCTGCGGACGATGTAGGGCTGTTTTCTAATTCCTCTGAATTAATGGAGTTTACAGTAACAGATAGTTTTTTTCTACTGGTAGCACCAGCGACCCCTGTAATAATAATTTCATCAAGCACTTCCCCACTTTCTACTAAAGTAACATTAATCGTATTAGATGTTACAACAGTTTTTTCAACACTTGTATAACCAAGATATCTAAAAACTAGAATATCTCCTGTTTTGGCTTTAATAGAGTATTGTCCGTTAAAATCGGTTTCTACTCCTGTTTCTGTGCCTTTAATAATAACACTTACACCGGGTAAAACACCTGAAGAATCTTTAACAATTCCAGAAATTGTTTTTTGCTGTGCTAATAAAAATGAACTTATAAATAAGCACATTAAAAGTAGCGTTTTTTTTACTTTCATAAAGTTGATTTTAGTTAAACATTTGAATTAAAAAGACGTATGTGAAAAAGAGCAGGCATTAATAAAAAGTACTTTTAAATGAAGTAAAGTTTAATGGATTTTAAAAATAAGTTTACAATGCCGTACTCATTAATTCAAATACATTGCAAAAAAAATGTTAAAACACACTTTTACAGGCAATCCCCATAAAAGCTAACTTTTCCGATAAATGTTTCCGCTATTTTTACCTTAAGTAATAACACGCTTTCTAATGTCTTGAAGGTGTTGGCTAGGAGTCTTGCCTGTTTCGGCTTTAAAAGCCTTATTGAAGGTTACTTTGTTGTTAAAACCAACATCATAAGCAACATCAATAATTTTAAGGTTGTTGTTAAAGTCACTTTTTAATATTTCTAAAGCTTCTGTTATTCTAAATTTATTAATAAGCGTAAAAAAATTCATATTAAAATGCTCATTAATTACTTGAGAAGTATTGTGTCTTGTTGTATCTAATCTTTCAGAAAGTACCTCTAAAGTTAAATCAGGTTCTTTGTATATTTTATCATTATTAAGTAAATAAATAAGTTGCTCTTTTAGCTCTATAGAAAAATTAGTTGTTAACCCAGATTTTATATACTTTCTTTTAAAAGGACTAAAAATATATTGTTTACTAAACACTTTTGGTTGAATAAAAGCGATTCCGCCAACATATAAAATAATCATCGCCATACAGAATATTTGAGGATAAATAAGAATATTTACCATAACAATGCTTATCAATGCAATTCCGTAGATTAGATAAAAAACCACATAAACAATATTCATAATCATCATATTTCTTTGCCAATTTAATATTTCAATATGTTGACCTTCTTTTTGTTTTACATTTCTTTTATAAATTTTGAAGATTAAGTACGCATAAAATACCAGTGAAATATTTTTTAGAATTACTACAGAAGTTAAAACAGAGTGCAAAATATCATCTCTATTATACAATAAGTGTAATTTTTGATCTGTATCTAATAAATAGATAGGAAGAAAGTACAAGAATAACAATACAGATGGAAGCACATGAATGAGGTCCTTAACTTTAAATTTATATTCTTCAGAAATTCTTTTAAAATAGAAATAAAGCAAAGGGCCATATAAAAACGAAAAAGAAGTTGAAACGTATAGTGAATTTGGAAAAAGAAAATTTGTTTTTGACAGAAACAAACATAAATGAATCATAAAAACAGAATGAAAAAAGATAAAGGCGCTAATTAATAAATTAGCAATGGTATCTCCCTTTTTTCTTAAATTTAAAACGACCGATAAAAAAAGACCAATTAATCCAGAAGCAAAGAAAAAGACAATCCACCCATTAAACTCTGGCAGGTATTTTTTTGCTAGTAATTTATATTTCTCAGAGTCTTTAATATTTACAAAAGCATCTTTTTTTAAGATTTCTGTAGTGTGCGTTTTTTTAATATACTTTTCTGCATATTCTGTTGCCTTTTCAGGCATGTTTAAATAGGCGTAACTTATTGCTACATCTTTTAAAACATGATTTTTTAAAACAGTATCTTTTCTTTTTGAAAACCAATCAATGATTGACTTTGCATTTTTATAAGCATTTTCAGAAATATAGGAAGTGTCTATCTTTACCTCTTTAAACTCCTCTACATTAAGCCTTGCAAAAGACGAAATACTGATGATGTTAAAGAAGTAAAATAAAACCATCACTTTACTTCTGTTTATTAAATTCATAGTAAATATTTTCATTAAATATACTATAAAGACAACTAAAAACAGCCTTCACCGTACCTCCCGATAATAATTTACTTCAATTTTTTTTCTTTTTAAGCACATAAAACACTTATAATTAGATGCTTATAATTGTTTTAAAAACGTTAAAATTTTTAACATTTATTTTTCACAAATTTAAAAAGGATGGTCATAAAAAGAAAAAGCGAAGGTTTTAAACCTTCGCTTTTATGGTACTCGAGGTGGGAATCGAACCCACACTTCCGAAGAAACTGGATTTTGAATCCAGCGCGTCTACCAGTTCCGCCACTCGAGCATTTCGTTAGAATCTCGCAAATTTCGTAATTTTTCTTTACCAATTCCAGATTTCCAATATTTTTCTCGAACCCTTGCCTCTGGTCTTGTATAGCACACTTCCAAGTAAATTAACTCAAAAGGTTTGTAAAACTTTGTAGTTCTTTCTCTACCGTCGTTATGTCTTTTAATTCTGTTTTCTATATTTTTGGTCATTCCAACATAAATATAATTATGTGCCAAACTAGAAATAGCATAAACATAAAACATCTTCTTTTTCTTTAGCGCGCCTGCCTGTCGGCAGACAGGTCTACCAGTTCCGTCGCTCGAGCAATTTAAAATATGACTGCAAAGCTACTAAATATTTTTAGTTTTAATCTTTAAAATTCATTTCAAACTCCTAAAATAAATTCTATTTTTGTTTTTCTATTGACAAAACAAAAACCCACAACAACACAATGGCATTAAACCAACTTACACCCAAACTTTTTGCTTGCAGACAAAGTACAGCCTTAGCAGAACAAATTGCAAAAGAATACGGAGCAACATTAGGAAAAGTAAAAACTACTTATTTTAGTGATGGAGAATTTCAACCTGCTTTTGAAGAGTCTGTAAGAGGAAGAAGGGTTTTTATTATTGGTTCTACTTTTCCATCTGCAGACAATTTAATGGAGATGTTGTTAATGTTAGATGCTGCTAAAAGAGCTTCTGCAAGACATATTACTGCAGTAATGCCTTATTTTGGATGGGCAAGGCAAGATAGAAAAGACCAACCAAGAGTGGCTATTGGGGCAAAGTTAGTTGCGAATCTATTACAAGCTGCAGGTGCTACTAGAATTATGACGATGGATTTGCACGCAGATCAAATTCAAGGGTTTTTTGAAAAACCTGTAGACCACTTATTTGCATCTACTATTTTTATGTCTTACATCAAAGAATTAAACTTAGACAATTTAACCATTGCTTCTCCAGATATGGGAGGTTCTAAAAGAGCCTATGCGTATTCTAAATATTTACATTCCGATGTTGTTATTTGTTACAAGCAACGTAAAAAAGCCAATGTAATTTCTACGATGGAACTAATTGGTGATGTAGTAGGAAAGAATGTAATTTTAGTAGACGACATGATAGATACAGGAGGTACGTTGGCACATGCGGCAAATTTAATGATGGAAAGAGGTGCAAAAAGTGTTCGTGCCATTTGTACACATCCTATTTTATCGGGCAACGCTTATGATAAGATAGAGAACTCTAGTTTAACAGAGTTAATCGTATCCGATACAATTCCATTAAAAAAGAAGACATCTAAAATAAAAGTTGTAACTTGCGCGCCCTTATTCGCTGATGTTATGCGTAAAGTACAGGATAACACATCGATTAGTGGACAATTTTTAATGTAAATAAATACAAACACAAACAAGTAATGAAATCAATTACAATTAAAGGATCTAAAAGAGAAAGCGTGGGCAAATCGGCAACGAAAGCCTTACGTAATGCTGGACAGGTACCTTGCGTATTATACGGAGGAGACACCGCAGTTCATTTTTCAGCAGAAGAAAAAGCGTTTAAAAATTTAGTGTACACTCCAAATGTATATACAGCAACGATTGACGTTGATGGACAAACATTTGCCGCTATTTTGCAAGACATTCAATTTCATCCCGTTTCTGACAAAATCTTACATGTAGATTTTTATCAGTTATTTGACGATAAGGAGGTAACCATGAATATTCCTGTAAAATTAGTAGGAACGTCTCCAGGAGTACTAAACGGAGGTTCTTTGCGTTTTCCAAAACGTAAATTAAGAGTAAGAGCTTTGCCTGGAAATTTACCAGACTTTTTTAATGCAGACATTTCTGGTTTAAAAATAGGAAGCAAACTTTTTGTTACAGATATAGAGAGCAACGGATGTACTTTTTTACACCCAGACAATACGGTTGTAGTACAAGTAAGAACGTCTCGTAATGCTACCGTTGAAGAAGAAACGGAAGAAGTTGAAGCAGCAGCTACTGAAGCAGCACCTGCAGCAGAATAAAAAACACAAACAAATTTTTAAAAAGCACTACAAATATTGTGGTGCTTTTTTATTTTACAGCAAACATATTCCAATAGAATTGTATTTTAGTACCATTATTTAACCATATCATTGTAATTTAGAAACGCTGAATACGTATAAAAATGAAGAAATTCTTAATTGTTGGCTTAGGAAATATAGGAAACGATTATAAAAATACGCGGCATAATATTGGTTTTCAGATAGTTGATGAAGTAGCTAATAACCATGATGTTTCTTTTGAAACCCAAAAGTTAGGTGATATTGCTACATTTAGAACCAAAGGGAAAACGTTTTTTCTGTTAAAACCGAGTACCTATATGAATTTAAGCGGAAAGGCTGTAAAATATTGGATGACCAAAGAAAAAATAGCAGTAGAAAACACCTTAATTGTTACGGATGATGTACACATCGATTTTGGAACGATTCGATTAAAAGCCAAAGGAAGTGCTGGCGGACATAACGGTTTAAAAGACATTCAAGAAAAACTAAATACACAGCAATATCCTCGTTTTCGATTTGGTGTGGGTGGTAATTATTCGAAAGGCAGACAAGTTGAATTTGTTTTAGGGCAATGGACAAAAGAAGAAGAAAGCCAATTAATAGAAAAAGTTCCATTGGCAGCCAAAGCTGTTGTTTCTTTTGGAATAGCAGGCTTGGCAAATACGATGAATGTCTTTAACGGCAAATAATATTATGCCATTAATTTAACGTGAGTTCCACATAAGGAATGGCAGGAATGACGGTTCGTTTTTATTAGAAAAATAACCGATAACCATAAAGATTTATATCGACTTACCTTAATTTATTACTTCATTATCTTCCGCAAACCACTCTGCAAAACTACTATCAGTCTCTTGCAATTTAATAGCGTGTAATTGAATATTTTTTGGCAATCGATTTTTAATTTTTTTAGCAAAATCAATCACCATCATTTCGCTGGTTGGCTGATAGTCTACCAAAATAACATGATGTCCTCGTTTTTCCAATTCTCTTGCCAATTCTACATGGGGTGTATTTTTATTAAACACCGTAGCATGATCAAAAACATCTACAATCTCTTCGGTAACAATTTTTTTCAAATCAGAAAAGTCAATTACCATTCCGTATTTTACATGCGAAGTATCCGTAATTGGACTTCCAACAACGGTTACTGAAAGTTTGTAACTATGTCCGTGTACATTTTTACATTTTCCGTCATAACCATACAAAGCATGTCCTGTTTCAAAATTGAATTGTTTGGTAATTCTAATGGTGCTCATTTCTTATTTTTTAAATTTTTCTAAGGCTTTTTTTGTAAAATCAGAAAGGACTAATTTTCCTGAAATTTCAGCCCTTTCAAGAAGCAGTGTATTCCAATGATTGGTTTCTTTCCACAAAATAGCTTTCATCTCTTTTAAAGCCTCCGAATTGTAAGTACTTAAATTTTTTGTAAAAGTACTTACCTCTTCATCTAATCTTTCTATTGTTTTTAATGTTTTTGCATACAACCCTTTTTCTTTTGCCCAAGCAGCACTTTTCCATTCAGAAGCCGCTAAACTCAATTCAGAAAATGCAGGCAACCCTATTTTTCTAGTGACAGCAGGTTCAATAACAAAAGGACCAATACCAATGGTTAACTCCGATAATTTAATAGCTGCTGTTTCGCTTGCAAAAACGTAATCGCAAGCCGCAATTAAGCCTACACCACCGCCTACCGCTTTTCCTTGTACGCGTCCTATAATTAATTTAGAACAGGTTCGCATGGCATTAATTACGTTGGCAAACCCAGAGAAAAAAGCAGTTCCTTCCTCTAAACCATCAACGCTAATTAATTCATGAAAAGAAGCACCTGCGCAAAAAGCACCATTTCCTTCTGATTTTAAAACAACAAGATGTACATCGTCATTTTTAGAAATGGTATCAAAAGCATTTGTTAACTGCGTTAATAATGCGCTAGGAAAAGAGTTGCTTGCAGGATGTTGAAATGTAAAAGTTGCAATCTTATTGTGAATGCTAATTTCTAAACTTCCGTTTTGTGATTGATGGCTCATAAAAAATGAATACTGGGTAAAGTTAGTTTTTTTGGCGAAGCGGTAAAAATTTTCTTCTAAATTTAATAATCAAAGGCAATCCTCTTGCAAAAATCCAAAGCAAAAATGTCATCCAAATAGCATGCAATTTATAATCAAAGGCATCTAAGATGAATAACGACGGAATAAAAACAAAAAAAGTAGTTATTAGCAATACATTTCTTAAATATTTCATTTCTCCCATACCTTTAAAGAAGGCATCAAAAACAAAGGTAAGCGCACACAAGGGTTGCATAATAAGTACTAACCAAAAAACCGCATAAAACTCTTGTAAAACAGCATCTTCTTTTGTAAACAACACCCCTATTTCTTTGTAGAAAAGAAAACCTAAAGTCATCATTATTATTCCTGTAAGCATTCCGTATTTAGACAATACATTGCTTAATTTTAAAAGAGTACCATATTCTTTTCCGCCCAATAATTTTCCAGATAAAATATTTCCTACACTAGAATAACCATCAATAATAAAAGCCCCTAAAAACCATAAATTAAGTCCAATTGTATAGGCAGCAATATAATTGCTTCCATAAGATGTTGCATAAGAAGTTCCAAAATACAGGGCAATATTTAAAGAAACAGTTCTTACAAACAAATGAAACACCATGCCAATAGATCGTTTCATTTCTTTGTGAAAAGGAAGCGTTATTTTTAACGAAATCGGTGTTTTTTTCAACAGTAAAAAAGAGGCTAATAGTGCCATAGAAATTTGTGCAATAACGCTTGCATACCCAGCCCCTTGAATATGCATTGCAGGGATAATCCCTGAAACTCCATACACAAGAACCCAATCTAATACAATATTTAAAGTAGCGCCAAAAAGGGCAATTAACATCGGATAAAACGTATTTTGTAAACCCCTAAAAGTTCCAAAAACAGCAAAGACAAACAAGGAAAAAGGCAATCCAAAAATTCGGATTCTAAAATAATCGACACAATAGTCTAAAATGATTCCTGAGGCATTATAAAATTCAAAAATTTGTTTTGCAAAGGGATAAGAAATGGCTAAAATTACCAAACTACTTAGCGCTACAACCAACATAATTTGTGCAGGCAAGGGCTTGATATCGTCTAATTTTTGGGCACCTAAATACTGAGAAACAATGGAAGAAATAACACTCCTAATTTGTCCGAATACCCAAACCAACATAGAAATAAAAGCCCCTACAATGCCTACAGCCGCTAAACTTTCGGTGGCGTTGTTGTCTATATTTCCAACAATTGCCGTATCGGTAATAGAGAGCAGCGGTTCTGCAATTCCAGCAATTAAAGCCGGAACTGCCAATTTGTGAATACTTTTAAAACGAATATCGGTTTTCAAAAACAAGAATTAATTGACAAAGGTACACTTCGTTCTTGAAACAAGAACCTAAATGAATTTTCAATACAATTTCTCGTTTCTAGAAACCATTCGAGCAGACATCTTGGGAAACGTATTTCCAGTTTTGAAAAACACAATGAAGAGAATCCTAAAAAGAAGTATCTTTGCAACTCTTTAATTCTTTATTTATGCAACATATTTTAGTTCCCATCGGTTCCACAGAAAACGCAGCAAACACCTTGCAGTACGCAATTGATTTTGCAGCATCTGTACAAGCCAAAGTTTTTGTTTTTAGAGCTTATAATGTGCAAACCAAAGCAGGAACCATTATAAATATCGACGAAATTGTAGCGCGTGAAACCAATTTGTATTTGCGAGCGATGGTGAATGCAGTAGACACAAAAAATGTGGAAATTCAGTTAATTTCGGCAAAAGGAAATGTGGTAAATAGCGTAGAAGCAATTGATAAAGAGTTGAACATTGACTTGATTATTACAGGCGCAAAAAGCAACTCTATAAAGGAAGAAGTTTTCTTAGGAAAAACAACAGGAAGCATTGTAAAACAAACAGAGATTCCTGTTTTAATAGTGCCTATTCAATACACCTTTACGCCATTTACTTCTGTGTTAACTGCTTTTAAATCGGGTATTGTGCAACAAAAAGAGGCTTTAAAGCCTTTGCAGTATCTCAAAGAAAAAATGAATGTTGGGGTGCATTTGTTGTTGGTAAAAACACCCAATTATACTGCGGAAGATTTAATTTTAGACCCAAAATTATCCGCTTTAAAAACAAGCTTTACAACCACAGAAAATGCCACTACTTATCAAGGCGTTTTGGAAAAGTTAGAAGCTATTCAACCCGATTTATTATGTGTTTTTAGACGAAAAAGAGGCTTCTTTAAAAAGTTATGGGAAAAAAACACGATCCTTAAAAAAGAATTTTATACCACCATTCCTTTGTTGGTATTGAATGGAAGGCAATAACACCTGTCATTACCTGTTTTATTCGTCATTCCGAACACAGTGAAGGAATCTCACAATTATTGGTTAAAATTAAAATAGATTCCTACCTTACTGAATCGAGTTCAGTACAAGTCGCAGGAACAACAGCAAAAAAATGTTCTTACTTCTGTTTTTATAGACAAACTTCAATTAAAATGTGTAAATACATTTACTAAAAAAGATAATTTGTTTTCAAAATGATTCAAAAAACAGAAAACACCTGTAATTTGCCTTTTTGTAAAAACCCCATAAATGGGTATTGTAACGCGCTATTTTTATATATACATTTAACATATAGCAAAACTTTAATTTTTAGTATTAAAAAAATCTTAAGAGTATGCCATTTGATTTAACAGGATATAAAATATTTATAGCTTCTCCAAGCGGTTTAGAAAAAGAAAGAGAAGCATTTATTTCGCTGATTAATGATTATAATATAAATGAAGCAAATCCTAGAGGAGTAATTTTTAAAGGAGTGGGTTGGGAAGAAACACTTTCTGGTATGGGAAGACCTCAAAGTTTAATTAATGAAGAATTAAAAGAATGCGATTACTTCATTTTACTCTTGCATAATCGTTGGGGGTCTAATCCAGGAACAAATGGACACAAAGCAACTTCTGGAACTGAAGAAGAGTTTTTGATTGCGAAAGAATGTTTTAAAGATAAAAATTTGCCAATGAAACAATTAATTTGTCTTTTTAAAGCCGTTTCCCCCCAACAATTGGCAGACCCAGGCAAAGAGTTACAAAAAGTTATAGATTTTAAAAAAGAGTTAGAATCTAAAAGAACCTTACTATATAGTTCTTTTTTTGATGTAGAAGAGTTTAAAAATTTATTACGTAAACATTTATCGGAATGGCTTCGCAATAATGAAAAAGTTGAAGTTTCAGAAAATTCCTTTCAGAAAATAACAGCACTAACAAAAACAGAAGAAATTGATAAGGAAATTTCTTTGGAGCAAAAAGATACTATGATAGATGATGCTTGGGAATTAGCAAAATCAGGTCAATTAACAGAAGCAGAGGTAGTATTTTCTAAAGCTATAATTGAAGAACCAAAATCTTTTCAACTCTTAAATTATGCTCAATTTTTAAAACGTATTGGAAGATTAGACCAAGCCCTTGTACTTGCTGAAAAAGCAAAAGAAGTTTCGGAAAAGAGAAAAGACATAAAAACCATTGCAGTTGCTCATTCTTTAATTGGTAACATTCTTCAAACCCGAGGCGATTTAGACGGCGCAGAAAAGATGTATAAAAAATCTCTTGAGATCGACGAAAAGTTAGGTCGGTTAGAAGGTATGGCATCTGATTATGGGAATTTAGGGATTGTTCTTCAAACCCGAGGCGATTTAGACGGCGCAGAAAAGATGTATAAAAAATCTCTTGAGATCGACGAAAAGTTAGGTCGGTTAGAAGGTATGGCATCTGATTATGGGAATTTAGGGATTGTTCTTAAAACCCGAGGCGATTTAGACGGTGCAGAAAAGATGTATAAGAAGTCTCTTGAAATAGAAGAAAATTTAGGTCGATTAGAAGGGATGGCAAGTCAATATGGGAATTTAGGGATTGTTCTTCAAACCCGAGGCGATTTAGACGGCGCAGAAAAGATGTATAAGAAGTCTCTTGAGATCAATGAAAATTTAGGTTGGTTAGAAGGCATGGCAAGTCAATATGGGAATTTAGGGATTGTTCTTAAAACCCGAGGCGATTTAGACGGTGCAGAAAAGATGTATAAGAAGTCTCTTGAGATTAACGAAAAGTTAGGTTGGTTAGAAGGCATGGCAAGTCAATATGGGAATTTAGGGATTGTTCTTAAAACCCGAGGCGATTTAGACGGTGCAGAAAAGATGTATAAAAAATCTCTTGAAATAGAAGAAAATTTAGGTCGGTTAGAAGGCATGGCAAGTCAATATGGGAATTTAGGGATTGTTCTTAAAACCCGAGGCGATTTAGACGGCGCAGAAAAGATGTATAAGAAGTCTCTTGAGATCAATGAAAATTTAGGTCGGTTACAAGGCATGGCATCTGATTATGGGAATTTAGGGATTGTTTTTCAAATCCGAGGCGATTTAGACGGTGCAGAAAAGATGTATAAGAAGTCTCTTGAGATCAATGAAAATTTAGGTCGGTTACAAGGCATGGCAAGTCAATATGGGAATTTAGGGATTGTTTTTCAAACCCGAGGCGATTTAGACGGCGCAGAAAAGATGTATAAGAAGTCTCTTGAGATCAATGAAAATTTAGGTCGGTTACAAGGCATGGCATCTGATTATGGGAATTTAGGGATTGTTTTTCAAACCCGAGGCGATTTAGACGGTGCAGAAAAGATGTATAAGAAGTCTATTGGGATAGCAAAAAAACAAGGTTTTAGCCAGACACTAAAGATTATGGGTGATAACTTAAAAATTCTTAAAAATGAAAAAAAGATGCTTAAATAAAAGAATGATTTTTAATATACCAACCCCAAAGGCTCTATAAAAGGCACTTCTAGATCATAAATTTCCAAAAACACCTTTTTTAATTCTGCCATAAAATCGGTTAAACGCGCTTGGGTAATTAAAGTATCTTCTACATTTCTTTTTGTAGAAAAATTCACCTTTAAAAATCCACTTTGTAAGTTTTTAAACGAGTAAATGCCTGTTTCTAAAGCCTGTGTTAATGTGTAGTTTTGTGTGTATAAAAAAGCATAGAGCAATACTTGTATGGCTTTGTGGTATTTCTCTTCCCGAATGGTTAAAAAATTAGGAAGTTTTAACTGGCTATGGCTTACCATTCCGGTTTTGTAATCGATAATTCGTAAGACACCATTTAATTCGTCTACCCGATCTACAATGCCGCCAATTTTAATGGGAAACGGAATGCCTTCTACAGCAATCTCTGTACTTAATTGTTGTTCTGTAGCTATAATCTTTAACTGATTGTTGGGGTCTTTTAACAAGCTTTCTTCTTGCCGTAAAAAGTTGGCAACAAATCTATTGGCAACCTCAAAAATGAGTCGGTTTTTACCTGTGGTAACATTGCCGTTTTTAAAATGTTTGGCAAAGTAGAAAGTCACCAAGTCTTTTGCCTTTTTTTGCATGCCTTTTACATCTTTGGCAGTAAGAAATACGCCTTTAAAAGGCGTGTACAAAGCATCTAAGGTATCGTGAATTACTGTTCCCATTGTATTGGCAGCAATGGTTTCTTTTACTTCTTCGAATTCGTTAATTTTTAGAATTTTCTGTTTGTAAAAACGGATAGGATTGTACAAATAATTGGTAATGGCAGACGGAGAAAATCCTTTTTCAGCAAGCCTTTTTAAACTTTCTAAAATAGCTTCGTTTTTTAGAATTTCTTTTTCTTGCGGTTGCTCGGTTATCAATTTGGGGATGACAACCTTTTCAGAAAAGTCCTTTTTTAATTGTTCTAATTGTAAAAGAAAACGACTTTTTTCGCCATTTCCAAAAACATCGTGTGCTGTATTGTATAGCAAATACACATTTTTTGCACGTTGCAACAATCTAAAAAAGTGATACGAAAAAATAGCATCTTTTTCTCTGTAGGTTGGCAAACCAAATGCTACTTTTACATCAAACGGAATAAAAGAGTTTTGTAAATTTTTATTGGGTAAAACTCCTTCATTCACACTCGTAATAATCACGTTTTCAAAATCCAATACACGGGTTTCTAACATTCCCATTAATTGCAATCCTTGTAGTGGTTCGCCCTGAAAAGAGAGACTTTCAGCACCCATTAATTGTTGTAAGAATTGTTGCACCGTTTTGAGGTCTTGGAAATAAGAAAACTCATTTTGATAGCTTTGTAATTGGGTAAACAACGTAAAAAACCGAAACAAATATTCTTTCTCTAATGGATTTGCGGTTTCTTTTAAAAGTTGAATAAGGTTTAAAATTCGATCTAAAAAATTGCTAACAGTATCATAGGGTTTAAAAAGATTGCCCAATATGGTAGCAATTTGGGTTTCGGTATTTTTAAAAAACCGAACGATGGTTTCTTCTGAGAGAAACAACAAATTTTCATCGACAATATTTTGGGTGATTTCGCTAGAAATAGGAGTGTTTTTTTCAGATAAAAATCCAACAATTGCCGCGTCTTTAAAAAACCGAACCACATCTTTATGATAAAACAAATGCTTCGTTTTCTGCTGTAATTTTTCTTGTGTTAAGAACAGTTTAAAAATGGAAAAAAACAATTGTGTGGTAGGAATATCTTTTAGCGGATAACCCATGGTAATATTTACCGCACGTACATTTTGTGGCAACGAATTTAAAGTAACCGGCAATAAACTTTCATCTGCCAATACCAAAGCGGTGTTGTTATGATTAGGCAATTCCCCTAGAATTTCACCTGCTTTTTTCATTTGGGTGACATTTTTAGAAATCCCAATGAGTTCAATATTTTTAGCTGACGAAAAGTTATTGGCAATGGTTTTTATGGTGTTTTTATGATAGTATTTCCATTCGGAAGTATATTTTCGAATAAACTTTCCTGCTTGATGATTGCTTTCAAAAAAAGTTTGATCGATATCCCAATACACGTCGGTATTTTTAGCAGACAGCATTTTTTCAAACAAAAACGCTTCGGCTTTGTTTAGGGCATTAAAACCTATAAAAAAGAATTTTTTATCCGTATTTTTCTCAATAAAACCCTCAATTTTTTTTGTTGCTTCTCTATACATCAGTCCTTGATAACCCATGCCATTTTCGACTAAAAAAGTATAAAAAAGATGATAATAGACATCTAATCTTTCTAGAAAAGCTGTGTGATTTTTTATCAGTTCCGTTTCTTTAAAAGTGCCTTTTACAGACCATTTTCGCAAACGCTCAATATCTCTTACATAGATAAAAAGGTCTTTTGCGGGAATTAAATGTTGGTCTATTTCATTAAAATCTTGTAAAACGGTAAAAGCCCAAGAAGAAAATGTATCAAAAGAATCGGGTGCTGTTTCTTCTTGTTTGTAAAGGCTATAAAAATGAAATAATAGCGGAATGGTATCTGCTTTTTTTATTTCAGAAACACCTGTTATAAATTCTTCAATGGTAATAATTTCAGGTAAAAAACCTGCCGAAATAAGCTCTTTTAATTGCTTTTTTACAAAAACCCCTGCACGTTGAGAAGGCAAAATAAACACCGCATTTTCAAAAGATTTGGTAGTTTTTAAAATGTCTTCTAAAGTCTCAGAAATAAAAGATTGCATATAAGGGTTAAAAAGTTAAAAAGTTTGAAAGTTAAAAGTTAAAAGTTAAACGAATCAACGAATCAACGAATCAACGAATCAACGAATCAACGAATTTTCGGTAAAATTAGCAGACAAGGTACAAAAACTAGCAATTATTTTATAGGTTTGTTTTTAAAAAGAACGAGCATGCAAAGTACATTGACTGTTGTTGGAATTCAATCTGATTTGGTTTGGGAAAACGCTCAAAAAAACAGAGAGAACTTTCAAAAAAGTATTGATAAAATTACAAGATCTGTCGATTTAATTGTACTTCCCGAAATGTTTACCACAGGATTTACCATGTACCCTTCTAAAGTTGCTGAAACTATGGATGGCTCTACCGTTTCTTGGATGCAAACCATTGCCCAAGAAAAAAATTGCGCGGTTACAGGAAGTTTGGTCATTCAAGAAAATAATGGTTATTACAATCGGTTACTTTTTGTACATCCTTCGGGAAAAATAGACACCTACGATAAAAAACATTTGTTTACGTTGGCAGGAGAAGAGAAAGTATATACTGCGGGAACTCAAAGATTAATAGTTGACTTTAAAGGCTGGAAAATTTGTCCGCTTATTTGTTACGACCTGCGTTTTCCGGTTTGGTCTAGAAATACGGAAGATTACGACCTGTTGTTGTATATGGCAAGTTGGCCAACACCTAGAATTGAAGCCTGGAATACCTTATTAAAAGCACGTGCTATTGAAAATATGAGCTATGTATTGGGTGTAAACAGAATAGGAACAGATGCAAATGGATATACCTATTCTGGCAATTCTTTAATTCTAAATTACTTAGGAGAACTACTTGGTAGTTTGCCAGATTCGCAAGCAGGAATTGTTACTTGTATTTTAGACAAAACAGTGCAAGAAAAAACCCGAAAAAAATTGGGGTTTTTAGAAGACAAAGATAATTTTAGAGTTTTATAAAGACCCTACGCAAACGATATCTTAATTTTTGAGTTCTCTATTTTAGAAACCATAAATAAAAAAGTATTTTTGTGAGAAATAAAAATGTACAATGCAAACACTTAACAATTTTAATTTCGAAAACAAAAAAGCACTCATTCGTGTCGATTTTAACGTACCGTTAGATGAACACTTTAACGTAACTGATGCTACTAGAATACAAGCTGCAAAATCTACCATTATTGATGTTTTAGAAGGTGGTGGAAGTTGTATTTTGATGTCGCATTTAGGAAGACCCAAAGGTGTAGAAGAAAAATATTCTTTGCGTCATATTGTCTCAAAAGCAACAGAAATTTTAGGTGTGCAAGTACAATTTGTAGCCGATTGTATTGGTGATAAAGTAGCCACAGCAGTTGCTAATTTAGAAGCAGGAGAAGTGTTGTTATTAGAAAACCTTCGCTTTTATGAAGAAGAGAAAAAAGGCGACGTTAATTTTGCCAAACAACTTGCTAATTTTGGAGATATTTATATAAATGATGCCTTTGGAACAGCACACAGAGCGCATGCTTCTACTACAATTATTGCACAATTCTTCCCAGAAAATAAATGTTTTGGAAACTTATTGGCAAGAGAAATAGAAAGTATTGATAAGGTTTTAAACAATTCCGAAAAACCTGTTTTGGCCATTTTAGGAGGCGCAAAAGTATCTTCTAAGATTACCGTTATTGAAAATATTTTAGACAAAGTAGACCACTTAATTATTGGTGGTGGAATGAGTTTTACTTTTATAAAAGCACAAGGCGGAAACATAGGAAACTCTATTTGTGAAGATGATAAAATGGAGTTGGCATTAGCTATTTTAAAACAAGCCAAAGAGAAAGGCGTACAAGTGCATATTCCTGTAGATGTGGTTGCAGCAGATGATTTTAGCAATGATGCCAACACACAGATTTGTGATATTAACAACATTCCTGAAGGCTGGGAAGGTGTAGATGCCGGACCAAAGTCTCGCGAAATTTTCCATGAAGTTGTGAACCAATGTAAAACCATTTTATGGAATGGTCCTTTGGGTGTTTTTGAAATGGAATCGTTTGCAAAGGGTACCATTGCCCTTGGAAATTCTATTGATAATGCTACTAAAAACGGCGCCTTTTCCTTAGTGGGCGGAGGAGATTCTGTAGCGGCTGTAAAACAATTTGGTTTTGCAGAGAAAGTAAGTTATGTTTCTACAGGCGGTGGTGCCATGTTAGAAATGTTGGAAGGAAAAACCTTACCAGGTATTGAAGCGATATTGAAATAATGCGTTTTGTCATTCCTGCGACCTGTGCTGAACTCGATTCAGTAAGGCAGGAATCTTTTGAAATTGAACGAAAATTGATGAGATTCCTGCCTTCGCAGGAATGACAGAAATATCAACCGTTAAACCCCTAAACAAATCAACGATTACACATAAGAAATGAAATATACCAAACTACCCAACACCGATATAAAAGTTTCTAAAATATGTTTAGGAACTATGACTTGGGGAAATCAGAACACCCAAAAAGAAGCTTTTGAGCAAATGGATTATGCGTTAGCGCAAGGAGTCAATTTTTTTGATACAGCAGAGTTATATCCTGTTCCTGCAACTCCACAAACCTATGCAGATACCGAAAGAATTATTGGGAATTGGTTTCAAAAAACGGGCAATAGAGAAAAGGTAGTTTTGGCGTCTAAGATTGCCGGAGCAGGAGATTATACAGCACATATTAGAAAAGATGGTTTTAGCAAGAGGGCTATTAAAGAAGCGGTTGAAGGGAGCTTAAAAAGATTGCAAACCGATTATTTAGATTTGTATCAATTACACTGGCCATCGCGTGGTGTAAATTGTTTTGGCGTACGAGATTACCCTTATGAATTGGCTTCAAAAGAAGCAGAAAATCATTTAGAAATTTTAGAAGCATTAAACGATTTTGTAAAAGCAGGAACGATTCGCCAAATAGGGCTTTCTAACGAAACTCCTTGGGGAACATTACAATATTTACAAACAGCAAAAGACCACAGCTTACCAAGACCTGTTACCGTTCAGAATTCGTATTCTTTAATTCACAGAGGATATGAATACGGAATGTCTGAAGTTTCTCTACGAGAAGACATTGGTTTACTTGCCTATTCTCCTTTGGCACAAGGTGTTTTAACAGGAAAATATATTGATGGAGCATCGCCAACAGGTTCAAGAGGAAATTTATTTCCGCGTTTTATTACTCGTTATATGGGCGATAGTTCTTTAGAAGCGGTAAAGAAATACAAAGTAATTGCCGAAAAGCATGGCATGACTTTAACGGAAATGTCTTTAGCCTTTGTAAATCAACTTCCTTTTGTAACTAGTAATATTATTGGGGCAACAAAAATGGCGCAGTTGAAAGAAAATATTGGAAGCATTGATATTGATTTGTCAGACGAAGTGATTGCAGAAATTAATGCTGTTCATGCATTGATTCCGAATCCGGCTCCTTAATCCTTTTTTATTTATTGAAATTAAACTTTATACAAATTCTTTTACGCTGTTTAAACAGCTGTCAAAATTTGGAAAAAGATGGTTGTGCGAAACTAAATCGGGAATAATATCAATACGTTCCATCATTAATTGCGGCTGTTTTTGAACCGCAACAAAAAGCACTTTTTTTCCTTTTTTAATGAGTTCGAACAGCATGTCTTCTAAAACATATAACCCAGATTGGTCTATGTAATGCATTTTATCCATTCGGATAACAATACAAGAAGCCGTTGCAGGGATTTCCTGACTTAATGATTGAAAATCGTTTGTTGATCCAAAAAATAAAGGACCGTTGATGTGTTTGATATAAACACTTTCTATCAATTCTTCTGGAAAGTTTGCTTCATCTTCCCATGCTTCTTCTTTTTTTAAGGATTTTACATAAGAGTTTTTTCCTGTGAGATCGCCAATTTTTTTCATAAACATTAATGAAGCAATCACCAATCCAATTCCTACAGCATACACCAAATTCCAAAACGTAGAAAGAATTAAAACAACCAACATAATAAGTACTTCAGAGCTTAATTTTACAGGACCAAATTGAAGGTCTTTTGGCAAATTAGGAATGGCTTTTAAACCTTTATAATCCATCACTCCAATACCTACTGTAATTAAAATTCCTGCCAAAACCGCTGCTGGAATTTTAGACGCTACCGGACTTAAACCTAGCATAATTATCAATAACATAATTCCGGCAATCATTCCAGAGAGTTTTGTTTTTCCTCCAGAATTAATATTTACTACGGTTCTAATAGTAGCACCCGCTCCAGGAATTCCTCCAAAAATGGCAGCAATACTATTTCCGATACCTTGCCCTACGAGTTCTTTATTAGGCTTATGTTTGGTTTTGGTCATGTTATCTGCTACAATGCTAGTAAGTAAAGAATCTATAGCACCCAACATAGCCAAGGTAATTGCGGTAAAAATATAGGGTGTAATACTGCTGAGCTTAAAAGCAGTAAAAATCTCTAGGTTAGGCATTGGAAATCCTGATGGAATTTCTTCAATAGGGCGGTAATCTAAGTTAAACCCTACAGCAACTCCTGTAACAACCACTAGTGCAACAAGCGTGCTTGGAATTTTTGTGGTAATCCGTTTAAACCCATAAATAATTAGAATTGTTCCAAGTGCCAAAAACAATTCTAGTAGGTTGGTGTTTTTAATTGCACGAGGCAATACTTTCATTGCGCCTAAAGCACCAGAAGCTTCTTTTCCTGCTAGTGTTTTAGCCTCTTTGAGCCGTTCTTCTTTAGAGAGGTTTTCTCCATATTGAACCGTGTTTTTATATTCTTCAAGTGCTAGTACTTTTGTTTCCTTATTATTTCTTAAATCCTTGAGGTGTCTTTGTAAGGCAGTATCTTCTACTTTAGATTCAAACCTACTTACAAAATCGGCATCTTCTTTGGCATAGTACCCCAAAGCAGGAGCTATTTGAGTGATTAAAATAATAACTCCTATGGCAGTCATAAAACCAGAGACTACAGGATATGGAATATAACGGATATACCTTCCCAAACCTATGAAACCTATTCCTATTTGAAGCAAACCCGCAAGTAGAAATACGGTTAAAATAGCAGGTAAGGCTTTGGAAACATCGCCATCATTTGCAGCAATAATTCCGGCAATAACCACCATACTTACTGCGGTCATAGGTGCTGTTGGTCCAGAAATTTGTGTGTTTGTTCCTCCAAAAAGCGCGGCAAAAAAACTGATAAAAATACCACCATAAAGTCCTGCTCCTGGTCCTAAACCAGAAGACACTCCAAATGCCAACGCTAAAGGCAGAGCAACAATTCCTGCAGTAATTCCACCAAAAGCGTCTCCTTTAAGGTTTTTAAATAGATTTTTCACGTGCTTTAATTTTAAATAAGTTCCTTTTTTCCTGGTTAAAAAGATAAAAAGGTAATGATATTAATTTGATCTCTTCCAGAACTTTCAAACACCTGATTCATATACCCCAACTCTATTTTCCAATTCTTTTTTATTTGATAGCCTAATCCGCCATAAATTCGATTTCTATCAAATACAGAAGACTGTCCGTTTAAAAATATTTCATTGTAAGCAGACAGGTAATAATTAGATTTCTTAAAAGGTAAACTTAACCCTAAAAAGTATCGAAACCGTGTTTTAAAATCGTCTTTTAAAAAACGCTGTTCAAAACGATATCGGTGTTGCAAATTGAGTTTTCCTACCTTTTGCTTGGTAATGAATTGCTGATAAATACGGTGTTCATGACTTGTTCTTTTTTCTGAAGTATCACCAATATAGTTTTCGCCATTAATATAACCGTAACCAAGTAAAATATTACTCTTATCACCTAGATTATATCCTAACCCTGTTCTCAATAAGAATTGTTCTAAATCTCCAATAGCATTGTAATTTCTATATTGAACTTCGTGATGCAAATTCCATTTTGCATTTAATTGCTTATTTCCAATATAAATAAGCCAATTCCCCAGTCCAGCTTCTTGGCTGTTCATTTTTAGGGGAATTAGCATACATGTACATATAAAAAGGAATTTTTTCATTTTTATATTATGCATCGTAAAAACTTACAGAACCATCTTTGATGTCATACATTGCTCCAACAATTTTAATAGCACCTTCGTCTTCCATTTCTTTTAAAACAGGGCTTTCAGTTCTAATTGCATCTATTGTAAGATGTACGTTTTTCTGTGCTACAGTGTTTACAAAATCAATATTCCCAGAGTTTCTTAAACTTGGGTCGGTAGGTTCTGTTACAGCATTTACAGCGGGTTTAATTTTGCTAATCAATGCGGTTAAGTTTCCTAATTTTGCATCGTCGCAAGCCCCTTTTACAGCGCCACATGCCGTGTGTCCAAGAACTACAATTACTTTAGTGCCTGCTAGTTTACAAGCAAATTCCATGCTTCCTAAAATATCTTCATTTACAAAGTTTCCTGCAATACGAACACTAAAAATGTCGCCAATTCCTTGGTCAAAAATCAGTTCCGAAGAAACTCTAGAATCGATACAACTTAAAACAGTTGCAAATGGAAATTGCCCTGTACTTGTATCTTTTACTTGGTCTAATAAGTCTCTTTCAACTTCTTTATGTGTTTGAAATCTTGCATTTCCTTCTTTTAATAATTCTATTGCCTTATTAGGCGTAATGGTTGCTTGTGTTTCTTTTGTATGTGCTTTCATTTGTTTTATATTTTTATGTGTTTTAATTATACTGTTTTAGGTCTTAATTGAAAAAACTCTATATAACTAGGCGGATTTTCTACAATACCTCTTTCAGAAACTAATTTTATAGTAATATTTCTATCTTTTGCTTTGTGAGCAAAGTCTTCTAAAATTTCAATAATATCATTGTCTAAATATCGAGTTTTTCTGACATCTAATTCCAAGAAAGAGTTTTCTGGTAAATTATCTAGTTCTTTTAAAATTGCTGCTTTGTTAAAGAAAGTAACCTCTTCGGCTAAAGTCATTTTCATTTTTCCGTCATTTACATCTCCTCCTTCTTTGTGTAAGAAATATGAATTTTGGAAACTTTTAATTAAAATAACTACAATTCCTACTGCAAGCCCTAAGCCAATACCTAATAATAAATCCCCTGTGATTACCATTGGAAGCACAGTAGCCATAAATGGAATAAATTGCTTCCATCCTAGCTTGTACATCGATACAAATAATGATGGTTTTGCCAACTTGAATCCTACAATAAATAATACTGCTGCTAAAACAGACAAAGGAATTTTATTCAATAATGTTGGAATTAATAAAACCGAAATTAATAAAAAGAATCCATGAATTACGGCAGATGCTTTTGATCTACCACCAGATTGAATATTAGCAGAACTTCTTACAATAACTTGTGTAATTGGCAATCCACCAATTAAACCAGAAATAATGTTTCCTGTTCCTTGTGCAAACAATTCTCTGTTGGTTGGAGTCACATTTTTATGAGGATCTAATTTATCTGTAGCTTCTACACAAAGCAATGTTTCTAAAGAAGCTACAAGAGCTATTGTAAATGCTGTAAGCAATACATTTCCATTTGCAATTACTTCGAAATTTGGAAAATTAAATTGCCCTAAAAAGCTATCAATACTATCGGGTACAGGAACAGACACAAGCTGACTTTCTACTAGGTTTAACGAACTATCTTTGGTAAGAATATAAAAAACAATACCCACAACAACTGCTACTAAGGGTCCTTGAATTAATTGAAATATTTTACCTTTTTTGGATAGGATGTTAGACCATAAAAGTAAGATACCAATAGCGATAAAACCAACTACTGTTGCTCCCATACTTATGTTTCCACTAAACAATGCATTTAAGGAATTTAACAATCCAGAAATTAAATTGTTCCAATCAAACTGAAGAAAAGAAAAGTCTCCTGTAGGATTTTTACTCATTCCAAAGAAGAAAGGAACTTGTTTTAAAATGATAATAATTCCAATACCTGTTAACATTCCTTTAATTACAGATGATGGAAAGAAATATCCAATAATCCCTAATCTTAAAATGCCAAAGATGATTTGAATGATACCAGCTAATACAACTGCTACTAAGAAGTTTTCAAAACCTAAATCTTGAATGGCTAACAATACAATAGCAGCTAATCCTGCTGCAGGTCCACTAACACCTATTTTAGAGCCACTTAAAGCTCCTACTACAATACCTCCAATAATTCCAGCAATTAAACCAGAAAACAAGGGTGCGCCACTAGCTAAGGCAATACCTAAACATAAAGGCAATGCCACAAAAAACACGACAATACTTGCGGGTAAGTCGTTTTTAATCGTTTTAAACATAATACATATTTTGAAACTTCCCAATAGAATAAGGAAGCATTATTAATAATTTTTTTAAAAAGTGATATAAATTAAAGAGTTACCCCCAATTCTGGCGGTGGAGAAAAAAGCTCTTTAGATAGCGAATTGTATTTTTTTTGGTAATACCTTAAGTCAGCTATTTTTTTGACAGTAAATTTTGATATTACTTTTTCATAGCTATAAAAAATTTTAGTTTCTACATCTTCAATACTTTCTTTATTCTCTTCTTCTCCTTCTCCAGATTTTTCAATTAAACAGATATCATGCGATTCATTTAATAGGGTAAGCAAAGAAGTTGTTATTACCGAAAGTAACAATGTACAGGATAAAAAAACAGCAGTAAATAACCTTTGCATTATAGAATATCTTAGTTTAAGAGGCGTAAATATAATAACAAAAAAGCATTTATGATTGTTAAATAAAAATTAAAATAACGTGAGTTTGATATAACGAACAGCATGTGTTTGAAGTCATTCAGTTGAAAATCAAATCATTATATTTTTATGTCATTCCTGCGAAAGCAGGAATCTAAACACTTTTTTCAACAGATTCCTGCTTTCGCAGGAATGACATTCTTTTTTATTAGAAAAAGAATGGACTAATTGATTATCAGAAAAATTTATATTGAACTTGCTTTAAAATAACGTAAACACTTTTAGTTCTTCTGCATTCATCCAACCCGTTTTACCATCTGCAAGTTTAATTTTTTTCCAATTGTCTACACCATCCAATACATTCACTTTTGTGCCTTCATGTAGTGTAAAAATAGCTTCAGAGTTTAATGTTGGTGCATTTTTTACAATAGCGCTCTCGGCAAAAATAATAGCTTCTACCGTATTTTTTTTGATATTATGCTGATTGATTGTGATAAAAACACTTACAATTAAACATAAAAAACTCAACGTACTCAATATAAAATAACTTCTCTTTTTTGAAGAAATTCGCGAAAAATAAAACAATAAGAAAAAGAGTGTTCCTAAAAAGGAAAAGGTAATAGCAATACCTGCCCAAGCATTATAAGAGAGTTTTTGCAATACATTTTCATTAAATTTTTGTAGAAATGTTTTAGGGAGTTCTTCAATATTGTCTAATGTTAACCGTTTTGCAAAGATTAAATTCGTAGCAGCATCTTCATTTAAAGGATCTAAAAGCAATGCTTTTTCATAATTGTAAATAGTAGCAGCTACTTTATTTAGCTTGTAATAACAATTTCCTAAATTATAATACAATGCCGATGAAACATTCTCTTTAGCCTCAATGGCTTTGTACATTTCTATTGCTCTAGCATAATCTCCTTCTTTGTATAAGTTGTTTGCAGAAATAAACAACTCGTCTACTGATTGTGCTTTTAGATTGCTTGCAATTATTAATAGTAAAAAAAGATATTTCTTCATATTAAAATTGTTTATCGAGTTCCGTAATTAACTGTTTTGCTTTCTCATATTCATCTTTCATTGCCACGTTAGTGCTAGGAGTAAATCTAGCAAAATCACATTCTTTTAAAACGTCAATAAAAAGATGAATTGTGTTGGTATCGATGTTTTTTTCTTTTAAAATTTCTGTAATTTTCTCACTACTAATATCCGTAGTTTCAATCCGTAATTTTGCTTTTAAATAATTGTGCAATGCTTTTTCTAAAGCTTCATAGAATAATTCTTTTTTACCCAATTGTTTTGCAGCATCAGATAAGTATTTTTTAGCCAATCGGTCTGCTTTTCGCTGTTTATTTCCAATAATGTCTTTATTCCTTGCTTCATTTTTCTTTGCAATAAAAATACCAATAGGAATGGCTATCCACGGTAAAAACAAGAGTATATAAAATAAGTTTGAAGGAAAGAAATGATTCGTTTTTAAAGGAGAAAAACTGCTTTTTGTTTGAATATACCGAAAGTTTTCGCCCGTTAAAACAATACGTTGTTTTTCTTTTGAATTTGTATCAGAATTAGATGCAATTGCTTTTCCTTCTAAAACATCAATAAACAAATCTTCAGACAATAAGGTATAATATTTTTCTTCTTTTGGATTGAAATACGAAAAAGAAACATTTGGAATTTTATATTTTCCCTTAAATTGAGGTACTACCGTATATTGATCTGAGACAGACCCTTTAATTCCCGTAGTAGTAATGGCTACTTTTTCTTTGTGTTCTGGTGTATATGATTCTAATTCTGGAGGTGTTTTTATCGTAGGAATTTCAAATAATTTTAAATTTCCTTTTCCTGTAACCTTTACTTTTATTTGCGATGTTTCGTTCGCTTTTAAGAGTTCTTTACTGGCAGTAACCGCAAAATTAAAATCTCCTACAGCACCGTTAAAATTATCAGGCTTTCCCTCTAGCGGTAATTCTTTAGGTAGAATTATTTTTTTAGGCGATGCAAATTCTCTTTGAATATTTTTTGAAATAGAATTTCCAAAGAAATCTATACGACCAGTAGGCACACCAATTACAATATCCATTTTTATAGGATCGATGCTTAGTTTTCCTGTTTTTGTAGGAATTAATAAGGCTCTTTTTAACACCACATATCGGTATTCTTCGCCATTGTATTTTCCTTTTCTTACTTGTAGTCCATTAATTTTTATATCTTGATTCCAGAAGCCATTGTATTGAGGAGATTCTGTAAGTGAATAATCGTGAACACTAATGTTTGGACTTACATACAACTTGTATTCTACATAAATTCCTTCGCCTACATAGGGCCTTGTTTTAGAAACCTCTGCCACTAAATGAATGTTTTGTTCTGCAATATAATTGGGGTCGTTTGGGTCTTTTGGAATCTCTACAGGATCTAATACAATAACTTTTACAGGTTTCGAACGGATTATTTTTCCGTCAATTTCTATACTTGCAGGCGGAATTACAAGTTCTCCTTTGCGTTTTGGCTGAATGGTATAGGCATAGGATTGAGAAAAACTGGCTTTGCCATTAATCCAAGATTGATTGATAGATTGGCTAGGGCCGCCAACAATTTTAAAGTCTTTGAAATTTGGAGGGCTAAAATTGTCCGCTCCTTGTTGGTTGATAGAAAACTGTACACGAAGTCTTTGATTTAAACCCAATTTATTTTTGCTAACCGTTGTAGACAATACGGTTTCTTGCGCAAAAACACTTGTGATTAAAAGTGTAAAAAAGAATACTATGTATATTTTTTGCAGTTTCATCTGTCTATATTATTTTTTACTGGTCAGATCTGCCTGTCGGCAGACAGGTGTAGTTTCCATTTATTCATTCCGATGTATATCAAAATCTCGTTATGGAAGTTTCATTTTAGAGATTCAAAGATTCAAAAATTAAATCATTCAAAAACGGAAAACTTATCATTAAGAATTTGACATTCATCATTATGTTACCAATCTTTTTCTTGTTTTATTTTTTTGCCTTTTGCTTTTTTAACATTCATTTTCTTTTGTGTTTTCTTTTCCTCGTTATTTAAACTTTCTAGTAATTGCTTTATTTGTTGTGGAGACATTTTTCCTTGCTGCGGCTTAGGCTGTTGCTTTTCATCTTTTTTGTCATTTTTTTTAGGATCTTTATTCTTGTCCTTATTTTTATCTCCGTCTTTTTTATCGTCCTTTTTATCCTTTTTTTTGTCTTTGTCTTTGTCTTTTCCGTCTTTTTTGTCCTTATTTTGGTCTTTTTTATCTTTATTCTCCTTCTTGTCTTTATTGTTTTGGTCTTTTCCGTCTTTGTTTTTATCCTTATTTTTTTGTTTTTCTAAGGCTTTTTGTGCAACTGCTAAATTATAGCGAGTTTCATCATCGTTTGGGTCATTTCTCAACGCATTTTTATAAGCATCTACTGCGGGTTGGTATTGCTTCTGTTCCATCATGGCATTGCCAATATTATGGTAAGCTGCTGCTTTTTCAAGTTTGTCTTTACTGGTTTTTGCGGTTAATTCGTATTGCGGAATTGCCTCTTTGTAATTCTTTTCTTGGTACAAAGCATTTCCTAGGTTGTAACTAGCGTTTTTATAGGTGCTATTTTTTTCTAGTGCTTTTTTATAGGCTACAGAGGCATCTGTGTATTTTTGTTGTTTGTATAGCTCGTTTCCTTCTCGCAATAACTTTCTAGCGCTTCTTTGCGCAGCAATGGTGTCTTGCTGTGCCATCATTATTGTTGATGAAAAGAGGATGCATAAAATAAGAAGTGTGTGCTTCATGTTATTTCTTATTTTCGTTAAATAAATCGATTTCTTTTAACCATTTTGTTTTCTTTTCTAACAAGAAAATATCAATGAGCAAAAATAAGATACCAATACCTAGAAACCATTGAAACTGATCTTTATAATCTGAAAATTGTTTGGTTTCAAATTCATTTTTTTCTGCTTTTTCAATGATCTCTGCAATTGCTTTTACAGGTTTTTCGGTTTTATTTCCATCAATATATTGTCCGTTTGCAGCATCTGCAATACCTTGTAAAACGCTAGCTTTACGTTGTGTATTTACAGCTTCTCCTTTGTTGTCTTTTTTATAGCCAATTAAAGAACCGTTTAGTTTTAACGGAATTAATCCTCCTTTTTCTGTTCCCACACCAATGGTGTATACCTTAACACCTTCGTTAGAAAGGTTTTGGGCTATTTGTTTGGTTTCTTCTTGATGATCTTCACCATCGGAAATAATAATTAAAAAACGATTGGTTTGTTCATCATTATTATAATAGGTTTTTGCCAATTCTAGGGCTTCACTAATAGCGGTTCCCTGACTAGAAACTAAATCGGGATTGGCGTTTTGTAAAAACATTTTTGCCGCCGCATGATCGGTGGTAATGGGCAATAATGGATAGGAGTTTCCTGCATAAATAATAACACCCACACGATCGCTTCCCAATTTATCTATAATTTTCGAAATAATTTGTTTCGATTTTTCCAATCGGTTTGGTGCAATATCTTCTGCCAACATACTTCTAGAAACGTCTAAAGCAAAAACAACATCTACTCCTTGCCTTTTTACGGTTTTTAATTTTACACCCATTTTTGGGTTGACCAATGCCAACACTAAAAACGAAATTCCTAACACAAGAAAAATCAATTTTAAAACCGATTTAAAAGTAGAACTGTTAGGGGCTAATTTTTCTAATAATTCAGGGTTAGAAAATTTCCGCTGTGTGCTTTTTTTCCACCATAAAACCAATAGAAATACAACAACTATTACGGGAATAATTGCAAATAGATAAAAATATATAGGTTCTTCTATTTTGTACATTCTTTTTTAGTTAAAAAGTTGAAAGTTAAAAAGTTTGAAAGTTGTCCCGCAAAGAACTTTACAACTTTGTGCTTTTTTACTTTACAACTGCCGTCATATAAAACTCTTAAACAACGTATTTTTCAAAACAAATTCTAGGATTAAAAAACCAAGACCAATAAAGACCAAAAGACGGTATTTTTCTTGATAATTGTAATACTTAAATTCTTCTATTTTTGTTTTTTCGAGTTTGTCTATTTCATTATAAATTGCTTTTAAGCTTGTATTATTTGTAGCTCTAAAATATTTTCCAGCGGTTTCGTTGGCAATATGTTTTAGCAAGTCTTCATCAATTTCTACTTGTTGCTTTCTAAATTGTAATTCTCCTGTTCTTGGGTCTTTACTCCACGGAAAATCTGCCATTCCATTGGTGCCAATACCAATGGTATATACTTTTATACCCAATCCTTTTGCCAATTCTGTAGCGGTTTTTGGGTCTACAAAACCCGAATTATTTACACCGTCTGTTAGTAGAATAATTACTTTGCTTTTTGCCTCACTTTCTTTCAATCGGTTTACAGCAGAACCCAACCCCATTCCAATAGCCGTTCCGCCGTCTAATTGCCCCCATTTTAATTGAGAAATGGTTCTTTTTACAATTCCTTTATCACTTGTAATAGGGGTTTGTGTAAAACTTTCACCCGCATATACTACAATTCCAATTCTGTCATTAGGCCTTCTATTTACAAAGTCAATGGCTACTTTTTTAAGCGCCTCTAGTCGGTTTGGTTTTAAGTCTCGTGCCAACATACTTGCCGATACGTCAATTGCCATAACAATATCAATTCCTTTGTTACTTTTGGTTCTTTTACTCACAGAAACATTTCTAGGTCTTGCTAGCGCCACAATAAAAAAAGTGAAAGCAATGAGACGAAAAAGAGGTAAAAACGATTTTAATGTTGATAAAATACTCTTCTTTTTTCCAAACCCTTTTACACTAGAAATGGTTAAAAGAGCCGATTGTTTTTTTCTTGTAAAAAAATACCAAATCGCCAACAAAGGGACGATAGTTAGTAGCCATAGAAAACCAGGGCTATGAAACTCAAAATTATTCCAATTCATCATCTTCAACAACAGGTTTTGGTTTTAATTTGTTTACAATTTCTTCTACATCTTTTCTGTCTTCTTCTATTTCATCCGATAAGGGTTTTGACTTTGCAAACTTCACTAAATCTGCTTCTCTCAATAATTCCTTTAACTTTTGAACTGTTTCTTTTGAGGTTACAATTTCATTGGAACGATACAATTCTTGTAACATATCCATAATTTCATCTGTGGTATTTTCCAGTGCAGGAATGTTCAATTCTCGCTCAATATATCCACGAACAATCTCGGTTAATTCGCTATAATAGGCTTTTACTCGATTGTTTTGCCACAGTAATTTTTTATCTAATTCTTGTAATTTTTCCATGGCTTCCTCAAAAGGAGGCAATGCAGGAACAATCTCTTCAATAACTTCTTCTTTCTTTTTCTTGAGTACGAAATAGAGAATAAGACCTATAATTAATACACCTAAAGCTACCCACCACAGATAGGGTTTAAAATCGTCGAAAATATAGGGCTCGCTTTTAATAGCTTTTATTGGGAACTGCTTTACCTTTGTTGTATCTACGGGCACAGTAGCCACATGTATCAATAATGAATCGGTTAAATATGCCTGATTTCTAATGAAAATTTGTTGCTGTGGAATGTAAAAAGCACCACTATCAAATCCTGTTAAAAGATATTTTTTTATGAGTCGGTTTTTTACGGTATCTATTTTATCTTCTTTGATAATTTCAAAGCCTTGTAGGTTTTCTAGTTTTGGAATGATGACATTTTGAGTTTCATCCACAGAAATTTTATATTCAAACTGCTCTCCAATACGAATATTTGTGGTATCCGTTGTTACTTCTACTTGCGAAAACCCAAGTGACGTGATGAATAAGAGTATGTAGTATATATGTTTTTTCATTTTGTGTTCAAAATTGTCATTCCCGTCTTTCGTCTTCACTCAAGATAAACTCTATCAAGAACCTCTTGTACGCATTTTACAGATTCCTGCCTATGCAGGAATGACAGGTTCATTTTATTTTCCTTTGTGTTTAAAATAGCCCAATAGTTTTTTTACATAACTTTCTTCTACGGCAATATTAATAGTTCCTGCGCCACTTCTTTTAAATGTATTTTTATAATAATCTAGCAAACGCAAGGCATTTGCATGGTAATTCATCCTCACTTTTTTTGAGGAGGTATTTATTAATTGAATATTTCCTGTTTCTGCATCTAGCATAGGTACCATTCCTAAATTAGGAATTTCCTCGTCGTGTTTGTCATAGATTCGAATCCCAGTAATATCGTGTTTTCCACCTACAATTTTTAGTGTTTTTTCATAATCATCGTCCATAAAATCCGAAAGCATAAATACAATGGCTTTTTTCTTCATTACATTCGATAAAAACTTAAACGCTGCAGCAATATCTGTTTGTTTGCTTTTAGGTGAAAATTCTAGTAATTCTCTAATAATTCTAAGCACGTGGCTTTTCCCTTTTTTAGGAGGAATAAACAATTCTACAGTATCAGAAAAGAGAATTAAACCCACTTTATCATTGTTTTGCGTTGCAGAAAAAGCCAAAGTTGCTGCAATTTCTGTAAGGGTATCTTTTTTAAACTGATTGGCAGTTCCAAAAGATTCGGAACCTGAAACGTCTACCATTAACATCATGGTGAGTTCTCGTTCTTCTTCAAAAACCTTAATATACGGTTCGTTATACCGTGCGGTTACATTCCAATCGATAGCTCTTACATCGTCTCCAAATTGATACTGACGTACTTCAGAAAAGGTCATACCTCTACCTTTGAAAGAAGAATGGTATTCTCCTCCAAAAATATGATCGGACAAACGACGAGTTTTAATCTCTATTTTCCGAACTTTCTTAAGTAATTCTTTGGTATCCATATAAAAGCTTTTGATTTTAGTCTTTAGCTTTTAGCGAATTGCTAAAAGCTAATAGCTAGAGGCTAATTAAGGAACTTCTACTTCATTAATAATGGAGTTGATAATGTCTATGGAAGAAACGTTTTCGGCTTCGGCTTCATAAGTAATACCAATTCTATGACGTAATACATCGTATACAATGGCTCTTACATCTTCTGGAATTACATAACCTCTTCGTTTGATAAACGCGTAACATTTTGCCGCTTTTGCCAAGCTAATGCTTCCACGAGGCGATGCTCCAAAACCAATCAATGGTTTGAGTTGCGACAAGTTGTACTTTTCTGGATAACGTGTTGCAAAGACAATATCTAAAATATATTTCTCAATTTTTTCGTCCATATATACTTCATCTACAGCCGCTCTTGCTTTGATAATTTCATCAATTGCAATTACTGGATTTACAGTGGCAAATCCGCCACTTAAATTCTGACGTAGGATAAGTTGTTCATGTTCAATTTTTGGGTAGTCAATCACCACTTTTAGCATAAAACGATCTACCTGTGCTTCTGGTAAAGGATAGGTTCCTTCTTGTTCTACAGGATTTTGTGTAGCCATTACCAAGAAAGGTTCTTGTAATTTAAAGGTTTCGTCTCCAATGGTAATTTGCCGCTCTTGCATGGCTTCTAACAATGCCGATTGCACTTTTGCAGGGGCTCTGTTAATTTCGTCTGCTAAGACAAAATTGGCGAAAATAGGTCCTTTTTTAATTGAAAAATCATTCTCTTTCATATTAAAAATCATCGTTCCTACAACATCCGCGGGTAATAAATCGGGTGTAAATTGTATTCTGCTAAAGCTTCCTTGTACGGCTTTAGACAAGGTGTTAATAGCTAAGGTTTTTGCTAAACCAGGCACACCTTCTAAGAGAATATGACCGTTTCCTAATAAGCCTATTAAAAGGCGCTCAATCATTTCTTTTTGCCCTACAATTACCTTATTCATTTCTGAAGTAAGGATGTCTATAAAGGCACTTTCTCTTTCTATTTTTTCATTAATAGCTCTAATATCTACGTCCATTGCTAACTGATTAAAAAAAGTTATTATTTTTTTTCGAAAAACAAAACTACACTATTCGTAATTTTAGCTTGTTAAAATTTGGTTAAAGATAAGGGGTTTATGCGGTTTAAAGTTGAAAATAGTTAAGCTAAAAAAGGTTGGTTTACTTTAAAATAAATTTATAAAACTCAAGAAAACGTTTCTAACGTCAATGTTTCCTGTTCCAAACAACCATACGTAAAATACTGAATCCAATCGCCTAAGTTGATATAGCAACTATTTTCTTGTAATTGAATATTTAAAGGCAAATGTCTGTGTCCGAACACAAAATAATCGTAGTGTTTTTCTGTGAGTTTTCTTTTACAATATTGTACTAACCATTCATTTTCTTCACCTAAAAACTTTGCATCTTCATCGCCAGAAATTAATTTGTTTTTTACGGATAGGTATTGTCCTAATTTTACACCAATATCTGGGTGCAACCATCGAAACAGCCATTTGAAAAAAGGAAAAGTAAACATTTTTTTCATACGTTTATATCCTTTGTCGTGCGGACCTAAGCCGTCTCCATGACCAATTAGAAACTTTTTGTTGTTCAGTGTAAATTCTTGTGGTTTGTGATATACAGGAATGTTCAGTTCTTTTTCAAAATAATCGCGCATCCATAAATCGTGATTTCCTACAAAAAAATAGATGGGTATTCCTTTATCGCGTATCCTTGCTAATTTTCCTAAAACACGCACAAACCCTTTGGGAACTACCGTTTTGTATTCGAACCAAAAATCGAACAAATCACCTAACAAAAAGAGGGCTTCGGCATTTTTTTCAATGCTATCTAACCATACCACAAATTTTTTTTCGCGAGGTAAGCTGGCTTCTAAAGTAGGAGCTCCTAAATGTTGATCGGAAGCAAAATAAATTTTTTTACCGTTGGATGCGTTTATGTGAATCATTCCTACAAAGTAACATTTTTAATTGCTAGTTTCCAACTCTAAAACCTTTTGTAGCATTGTATCGTCTTTATGTAACATTTTATACAAACCAATATCTCCAAAAATTTCTCTAGCAATACTTGTTTTTAGGTATTTCTGTAGGCTTTTTTTCACTAAATAAGATGGGTTGGTATCTTTGATGTCTGATAAAAATTCGTTAAAAACAGTACTTTCAGCATCAAAGTTTGTCATAAAGCCTTCGAGTTTCCATTTTTTAGCTAGCTGTTTTCTATGATTGTCTACATAGGTAAATGCAAAATTATTCAGTCGGTTAAAATAATAGTTAGATAGATATCCTGTAGTATCAATTGGCACAAAAACATCGGGGATAATACCGCCTCCGCCATATACCACTTTTCCTTTAGGTGTTTTATATTGCAAAGAGTCTACAATAGGAATACTATCTTTATAGCTTAATTCGCCATTTTGCTCTCGAAATAAGGATTCACTCAAATACTTTTTCTTCTCGCCTTTTACATAGGGTTTTTGAATTGATCTTCCTGTGGGTGTATAATATCTTGCCGTAGTTAATCGAACTGCAGAACCATCCCCTAAATCCATTTCTTCTTGTACCAGACCTTTTCCAAAAGAACGGCGTCCAACCGTAATACCTCTATCATTATCTTGCAAAGCACCTGCTACAATTTCGGAAGCTGACGCAGAGTTTTCATCAATTAAAACATACAATCCGCCTTTTTTAAAACTTCCTTCGTCTGTTGTATAGGCTTTTACAATTTTTTCTTTGTTGTTTTTTGTGAAGACGATTAGTTTGTCTGCTTCTAAAAATTCATCTACAATTTTATTGGCAATATCTATAAATCCGCCGCCATTCCCTCGAAGATCTAATACTAAATTTTTCATTCCTTTTTCTAGCAACTCGTCTAAGCTGCTTTTAAACTCTTTATAAGTATTTCTAGCGAATCTATCTAATTTTATATAGCCCAGAGAATCGTTGAGCATATAGGCAATGTCTACGCTTTTAATATTTACTTTTCCTCGAGTAATAGCTACGGTAAAAAGAGAATCGTTACTCTTTCGATATACATGTAAAGCCACCTTAGTACCTGCTTTTCCTTTTAAATAATTGGGAACAACTCCGCTCACTAAATTTTTACCAAATAATGTGTCTTTATTTGCCATTAAAATTCTATCCCCAGATTGAATACCAGCTTTAATACTAGGCCCTCCTTTTATGGGTTCCATTACGGTAATAGTGTCGCCAATCATTCTAAATTGAACCCCTATTCCTACAAAATTTCCTTGCATGTTTTCGGTAATTGTTTGTAGGTTTTCTTTGGGAATATATACAGAATGCGGATCTAATTTACCTAACATTTGTGTAATGGCTTCATCTAAAATACCATCTGTATTTACATTGTCTACGTAGTCTTTTTCAATAAAATGAATCAAACGTTTAATTTTTTCTTCGTTTGAAGAGCTTTTGGTAAATGATAAACTATTACCTCCGTTAAAGAAAGCACCAATTAAAACACCAAAAATGATGGCGATAGCGAAATAAATAGGAAGCTTGTTTGTGTGCATGAAATTCTATAAAGTTAGACGTTGCTTAAAGTTGAAGAAAAACAGTTCTCTTTTAATTAATTTTTAAATAATGCAATTGAATGCCTGCTTTTTCTAGAAATTTTAGTCCAGAGTTATCTTTATAGGCATTTGCATATACTACCCGTTTAATACCTGCTTGATGAATAAGCTTGCTACATTGCTTGCAAGGCGATAAGGTAATGTATAGGGTTGCGTCTTTACAAGATTGTGTAGATGCAGCTACCTTTAAAATAGCGTTAGCTTCTGCATGTAAGACTTCCCATTTTGTAGCACCGTTATTATCTTCACAACAATTATCAAATCCAGAAGGAGTTCCATTAAATCCATCAGAAATAATCATTCTATCTTTTACAATTAAAGCGCCTACTTGTTTTCTTTTACAATGGGATAATTTGCCCCATTCAAAAGCCATTTTTAAGTAAGCAGCATCAAATTTTAATTGTTTTTTATCCATAAAGCGAATGTAAAAATATTTAGAGAAATGAAAAGAAGTGTTGCGTTAATTATTTACCAAAACATACGTTCCAACATCATATCTATGGCAAATCCAATAACGATAGAAGAAATTACCAACACCCAATCTCTTTTAGACACTTTTAAGAAATTTTGAAAGATTGCTCCTAAAACTAAAATACCAAATACAATTATTAACTGGGCAGCTTCTATTCCCAATGCGAATTCTAATAATGGGAAGAATTTATTTTCGCTCCTACCTACCATTAATCTAAAATAGTTAGAGAAGCCCAACCCGTGAATTAAGCCAAAAAATAAAGCAAAAATTAGGTTGATATTTTCTTTTCCTAAAGAAGATCTTTTAGCTCTTAAAATGTTTACAATACCTGTAATAAAAATGGTAAGCGGAATTAAAAATTCAATAATATCAATTCGTGTTTTTAAAACACCATACGCTGCTAAAGCTAAAGTTATAGAATGTCCAATAGTAAAAAAAGTAATTAACCAAGCTACTTTTTTCCATTCAGAAAAATTAAAAACGATGGCTAAGACTATAAGAAAGAGAATATGGTCGTAAGCACTAAAATCTAGTACATGGTGTAAACCCATTTTAAAGTACAAAACAAGATCACTCATTATAAATGATTTAAATTTTTCAACTTAGAAATTAATGCGTAATAACTTTTTAGGCGAGAAATTAAAAAGAGATTAAGAGGAAAAAATCAATAAATATTCGTTTTTTCGAATTTAGTTGTTTTGCTTTTTTTCTCTGTCTTTTCTCGTTTTCTCTTGTTTCTCTTTTAATTTTTTAAGCTTTTCTTCTTCCGCTTTTGCTTTTGCTGCTTTTAGTTTTTCTATTTCTTTTCTTGCTTTTTCTTGTTTTTGTTTAATTGCTTTTAATTTTTCTTTTGCTGCTTTTTCTTTTGCTGCTTTTAGTTCTTCTATCTCTTTTTTAGCTTTTTCTTGCTTTTCTTTAAGGGCTTTTAACTTTTCTGCTTCTTCCTTTGCACTTTTATTTTTAATAGCGTCTCTTTCTTTTTTAATATTTTCTTGTTTTTCTTTTAGTTTTTTGAGCTTTTCTTCTTCAGAATTTTTTTTCTCTTCTTGAGTTTTTTCTCTTTCTTCTTTTATTTGTTTTTGTTTTTCTTTTAATGCTTCTTTTTTAGCTTTTTCTGTTTCTTCATTTTTTATATTGAATTTTTTAACAGCAGCTCTTTTTGCTTCTTGTTTTGCTCTTAACTTTTCTTTTCTTGCTTTTTCAGCGTCTTCTTTTGCTTTTCTAAATTTTTCGATAGCAGCCCTTTTAGCATCTTCTTTTGCTTTTGCCATTTTTATTGCTGCAGCTCTTTTTTCGGCATTTGCTTTTGCTGCTTTCGCAGCTTTTTCTGCTGCTTTTAGTTTGGTTGCTTTCGCTCTTTCTAATGCTGCTTTTTTCTCTGCAGCTTTCTTCTCTGCTGCTCTTCTTTCTGTTTCAACCCTTTCTTTTTTTCTTTTTTCTGCCGCTATTTTTGCAGCTTCAATTCTTTCTTTTTCAGCTTTTTCGGCAGCAATTCTAGCTGCCTTTGCTTTTTCGGAAGCTCTTTTTTGCGCTTTAATTCTTTCCTCTTCTGCTTTTTGCGCAGCAATTCTAGCTGCTTCCGCTTTTCTTGTAGCCTCAATTTTAGCAAGTCTCTCTTTTTCAGCGGCAATTCTTCGTGCTTCAATTCTATCTGCTTTTGCTTTTTCCACCGCTCTTCTTTCTGCCTCAATTCTTTCTTTTTCGGCTTTTTCAGCGGCAATTCTTGCAGCTTCTGCTCTTTCCTCTGCTCTTTTTTGCGCTTCAATTCTGTCGGCTTTTTCTTTTTGCGCCGCTCTTCTTTCTGCCTCAATTCTTTCTTTTTCAGCTTTTTCAGCGGCAATTCTTGCAGCTTCTGCTCTTTCCTCTGCTCTTTTTTGCGCTTCAATTCTGTCGGCTTTTTCTTTTTGCGCCGCTCTTCTTTCTGCCTCAATTCTTTCTTTTTCAGCTTTTTCAGCGGCAATTCTTGCAGCTTCTGCTCTTTCCTCTGCTCTTTTTTGCGCTTCAATTCTGTCGGCTTTTTCTTTTTGCGCCGCTCTTCTTTCTGCCTCAATTCTTTCTTTTTCGGCTTTTTCAGCGGCAATTCTTGCAGCTTCTGCTCTTTCCTCTGCTCTTTTTTGCGCTTCAATTCTGTCGGCTTTTTCTTTTTGCGCCGATCTTCTTTCTGCCTCAATTCTTTCTTTTTCAGCTTTTTCAGCGGCAATCCTAGCTGCTTCTGCTCTTTCCTCTGCTCTTTTTAATGCTTTAATTCTATCTTCTTCTGCTTTTTGCGCCGCTCTTCTTTCTGCCTCAATTCTTTCTTTTTCGGCTTTTTCAGCGGCAATTCTTGCAGCTTCTGCTCTTTCCTCTGCTCTTTTTTGCGCTTCAATTCTGTCGGCTTTTTCTTTTTGCGCCGCTCTTCTTTCTGCCTCAATTCTTTCTTTTTCGACCTTTTCTGCGGCAATTCTCAAGGCTTTTTCTCTTTTTGCAACTTCTTCTTTTTCTCTTTTAATTTTTTCTGCCATTATTCTTTTAGCCTCATCTCTTCTTTCCTTTTCACTTCTTGCAGCTTCTTCCTTTTCTTTTTCACTTCTTGCCTCTATTTTTGCCTTCTCTACTTTTGCCTTTGCTAATATTTTATTTACAGCATCTATAGGGTTTTCTTTAGAACTCTTTGCGAAAATTTTAATAATTCCTCGTTTTTTTATTTCTTTAATTTCGGCTTCTTCCTTTTTATATTGTGTAATATCGAATGGGTCAAAGAAAGCTATTTCTACAGGTTCTAAATAGTTTTTATTTTCTATTTTATTTCCTGTAAACTTTAGAGTTTCTAACAATCTAAGTATCGTTTGTCTACCAATAAAACCATCTTCATCTAAAGCATCTACAATTTTTGCTTCAATTCTATCTTTATTTTCTAGATTCCACAATTTTTGGAATTTTTTTAATGCTTTTCTGCTTTTATTACTCCATAGAATTTTTCCAAACTCTTCTCCACAGCCTAAATAGTATAATGATGCTTGTACTCCCAAAACATACCTTGCTGAAAATTGGGGACTATTCTGATTCCATACAGCTCCTTTTACATACTTTTCGTTCAAAATTGTTTCTATTGTGTATAGATCTATTCCATTAGTAGCAGCTTTTAGAATACTTTTGATGCCTTTATGAGAATTTAAATGCTTTTTTGCCCATTTAGGCGTTGCTGATAGGTTTGGAAAATATGGGGTTGTTTGACGAATTAATAATAGTTTTTCCGGGTTTTTTATTGATGTTGAAGCAAAAAGAGGTTTTTTTAATGTGGTTTTTTCTTTTTTAGCATCAATTTTAATGCTTTCAGTGTTATTTTTATCAAGATTTTTATTTGTTGCCTTTATAGAAGTTCCAGCGTAGAAGAGAACAAAACACAGTATAAATAAGGCTTTTTGTATATTATTTTGCGACATGAAAAACATCAAAATTTTCTACCACAATTATATTAAAAATAAAATTAATAGCCTTCTATCTTAGGGATTAAAAATTTATAATTGATTTCAATTTTAGAAAAAGATAAAAGTATTTTGGTTTTGTTGTTAAATAACGCTTTGTGAATATTTAAAAATAGCATCATTACTCTCAATCTTCTTTTTTATCTTTGCAGGCGTATGAACACACTTCATTTATTTATTAGTGGCCCAGAAATAATAGTAGTTTTATTAATAGTGGTCTTAGTTTTTGGCACCGATAAAATTCCTGAATTGGCTCGTGGCTTGGGAAAAGGCATTCGTCAGGTAAAAGATGCTACAAATGATATTAAAAGAGAAATAAATGACAGTGCAAAAAATCAAGGTATTGATACAAGCGTAGCAAAAGACATTCAAAAAGAAGTAACAGATATAAAAGACAACATAGACGATTTTACAGGTCCTATAAAACGGAATATGTAGTTGCTATTTTACTCTACTTATGGTTAATCCATCTCTTATAGGAAGTAGAATGGATTCAATTCTAACATCTGAATTTAATAACTGATTGTATTTTTGTAGCGCTATGGTATCTACGTCTTTTGAATCTGCTTTTTCTGCAACCTTTCCAAACCAAAGAACATTGTCTGAGAGAATAATCGCTCCTTTGTTCATTTTTTCTATAATCAGATGAAAATAGTTTGTATAATTTGTTTTATCTGCGTCTATAAAAACTAAATCAAATTTTTCCTTAATAGAAGGAATAATCTCTAAAGCATTTCCTGTGTGCTGTATTATTTGATTTTCAACTCCTGCTTTTTTAAAATATTTTTTTTGAAGATCTACCAATTCTTCGTTTTTATCAATAGTATGAAGGATGCCATTTTTTGAGATTCCTTCTGCTAAGCAAATAGCAGAGTAGCCTGTAAATGTACCAATTTCTAAAATATTTTTAGGTTGTATTAATTTAGAAATCATGGAAAGTACTCTTCCTTGATAAGCGCCACTAATCATTCTTGGATTTAATACTTTTTGCCAAGTTTCTTTACTTAGAGTTTTTAAAATTTCAGGCTCTTGCTGGGAGTTACGTACAATATAAGTATCAATTTTTTCAGAAAATAAAAACATTTTTTAGCGTTTTATAATCTTACAGACTAGCATTTTTTAATTCTTCTTTTAGCGCTTCTTTATCTTCAAAACTCATTTTAAAATGATCTTCTTTGCAAAGAGTGGCTTGTTGCTTACATATTTTAGAGAGTAAACTATTTTGTTTTACAAACTGTTTACATGCCTTACAAGATATAATGTGTAAATTTAATTTTACTTTTTCTAAAAAGCTAGATTCTTTATACTGACTTTTATTACAAATTAATGCGGCATCATTACACGTAATTCTCCAAAAAGAACGTTTTTTACTCATTTTTTTAATTATTAAACCAATTATCTTCCATACATTTTCTTAGCTGAACTCTTGCTCTATGGATAATAACCCACAGGTTTGACGACGAAATGTCTAGCTCCTTACAAATTTCTTCTGTCTCGAATTCTTGTATGGTTTTCATCTTAAAAACCATTGCGTATTTTTCGGGTAATTTATCAATACAAGAGCTAAGTTGATCTTTTAACTCTTGGTTTTCTATATCTTTTTCAGAAGCGTTATCCCAGTTTTGAGGTACGCGTTCTTCTAACCAGTTTCCTTCTTTTTCTCCATCTTGATAAAAGGGCATTCTAACTTCTGCTTGTCCTTTTTTAGAATTTATTTTGCGGTAATGGTCAATTATTTTTCTTTTTAAAATGGATACCAACCAAGTTCTTTCTGAAGCTTTTCCTTGAAAGTTTTTAGCAGATTTTAAACCTGCAAAAAAAGTTTCTTGGACTAAATCTTTTGAGAGGTCTTCATCATTTACTCTTACAATCGTGTAGTTATACAGGTAGTCTGCGTAGTTTTCTACCCATAAATCTGGAGATAATGTGTGTGTTGCTATTTTTTGCACTGTGTTTTCTAAAAAAAGTAAATATAGACTATTTTTTGTCTTTTAAAGCAACACAAGTTTGTCTTCGTCTCATATCTACTAAGAAGATAATTTTCCACGCTGTACCATCATTAAAAAGCTGAAAAGAATTGGCACCACAATGGCTAAATTTTTCGTTAAAATAAAACTCATATGGAGTCCAAACAGACGCTAAGTTGCCGTCAATTTTAATCGTATACGAAAGTAGTTTTTCAAAATAGATATCGGTTGTTTTTTTACTAGAAATCCCTTTTAATAATGCCTCTTTTGTTTGTGTACGCAATAGTTTTTCACCTTTTTTATTGGTAAATGTAGTTTGAATTTTAATCTCAGGGTGTATTGTTTTTTTAATAAGGGTACTATCGCCGTTATGCAGCCCTTCAAAAAATGTAGTAATTACTTTTTTAACAGCATCTTCTGGAGTTTTTATTTGCGCATTTATGCAAAAATTAAATAACAAGAAAAGGAAAACGATTCTTTGCATACGTATAAATTTGTTGTAAACGAATTTTAAAAATAGTATAATAACATTATATACGACACATTTAAAGCGATTTTTTAGCGAATTGAAAAAGTGTAAACGAGTTTATTATGAAACTTTTTAACTTTCAAAGTTTTCACTCTTCAAACTGTATTATTTACTATTTTTACCACAAACTAAATTAAAAAAACATGTCTGTAGCTAAAAAACAGTACAAAAGAATTACGGTAAAGTCTTTAGTAGAAATGAAGTCTAACAACGAAAAAATTTCTATGTTAACAGCCTATGATTATACGATGGCAAAAATTGTAGACGGCGCTGGAGTTGATGTTATTTTAGTAGGAGATTCTGCTTCTAATGTAATGGCAGGTCATGAAACCACATTACCGATTACTTTAGATCAAATGATTTATCATGCAAGTTCTGTAATTAGGGCTGTAGAACGTTCTTTAGTGGTGGTAGATTTGCCTTTTGGTGCTTACCAAGGAAATTCTAAAAACGCCTTAGACTCTGCGATTCGAATTATGAAAGAATCGGGAGCACATTCTGTAAAATTAGAAGGAGGAAGTGAAATAAAAGAATCCATTTCTAGAATTCTAACAGCAGGAATTCCTGTAATGGGGCATTTGGGCTTAACTCCACAATCTATTTATAAGTTTGGTACGTATACCGTAAGAGCAAAAGAAGAAGCCGAAGCAGAAAAATTACTAAGTGATGCCAAATTGTTAGAAGAGTTAGGTTGCTTTGCATTGGTTTTAGAAAAGGTTCCCGCTAAATTAGCTCAAAAAGTTGCTGAGAATTTAACCATTCCTGTGATTGGAATTGGTGCAGGAAGCGGTGTTGATGGGCAAGTTTTAGTGACGCATGATATGTTAGGAATGACCCATGAATTTCACCCTCGGTTTTTACGTAGGTATTTAGATTTATATGCAGATATGACAACTGCTTTTAAAGGATATATTACAGATGTAAAAAGTGTTGACTTTCCTAATGAAGATGAGCAGTATTAGGTAGATTTCTAGCCACCTAAAAATCCAATAATGAGAATACTTCATTTAGATACAAATCACCCTCTATTAATACAACAGTTAACATTGGTTGGATTTCAAAACGATGAAGATTATACTTCCTCAAAAGAAGTTATAGAAAATAAGATTCATTTGTATAACGGTATTGTTATTCGTAGCCGATTTTCTATCGATAAATCTTTTTTAGATAAAGCAACAGGTTTACAATTTATTGCTAGAGTAGGAGCAGGGCTTGAAAATATTGATTGTGATTATGCAAAAGAGAAAGGAATTGAATTAATTGCTGCTCCTGAAGGAAATAGCAATGCTGTTGGAGAGCATACTTTGGGTTTATTATTGTCTCTTTTTAATAAATTAAATAAAGCAGACAAAGAAATACGAAATGGAAAATGGTTGCGTGAAGCGAATAGAGGTACTGAGCTAGATGGAAAAACAGTAGGACTTATTGGCTATGGAAATATGGGAAAAGCTTTCGCAAAAAAATTACAAGGATTTGATGTAAAGGTGCTTTGTTATGATATAAAACCCAATGTTGGTGATGAAAATTGTAAACAAGTTTCATTAAAAGAGATTCAAGAAAAAGCAGTTATTTTAAGTATTCATACACCAGAAACAGCACTTACCATAAAAATGATTGATGCTTCTTTTATTGCAAAATTTCAAAAACCTTTTTGGTTGTTAAACACGGCTAGGGGAAAAGCAGTGGTGACTAAAGATTTGATTTCGGGCTTAAAATCTGGGCGTATTTTAGGGGCAGGATTGGATGTTTTAGAGTATGAAAAATCTTCCTTTGAAAATTTATTTTCTAGAGAGAATCTTCCTAATGATTTTAGGTATTTACTAGAGGCTGAAAATGTAATTTTATCGCCACACGTTGCTGGTTGGACTGTTGAAAGTCACCAAAAATTAGCGCAAACCATTGTAGACAAAATAAAACAAAAATTTTCTTAAATTGCTAGACATAAAACAGTCTCTATGCAATACAAAGCAACTTCTGTATCCAATTATGTTTCTCAGTTACCACAAGAACGACAAGAAGCAATTAAAAAGTTACAATCTACGATTAAAGAAAATTTGCCTGTAGGTTTTGAGGAATGTTTGAGTTATGGAATGATTGGTTATGTAGTTCCACACACAAAATACCCACCAGGATATCATTGCAATCCAAAGCTACCTTTACCTTTTATAAATATTGCTTCTCAGAAGAATTTTATAGCCTTGTATCACTCTGGAATTTATGCCGATTCAAAATTGCTAGATTGGTTTGTTTTGGAATATCCGAAGTATTCTAAAAGAAAATTAGATATGGGAAAAAGTTGTATTCGATTTAAAAAAATAGATGAAATCCCCTATAAATTAATTGGGGAATTATGTGTTAAAATTACTGTAAATCAATGGATTAAAATATACGAAGCGAATATAAAATTAAAAAAATGAAGAAAAAAGGTAAGGTTACAGGTATAGGCGGAGTGTTTTTTAAGACAGAAGATACTAACGCTACAAAAGAATGGTATAAAAACAATTTAGGTTTTAATACCGATAATTGGGGTTGTACCTTTTGGTGGAAAGATAATAAGGGTGAAAAAGCATCTACACAATGGAGCCCGTTTGCTAAAGATACCAACCATTTTAAACCTTCAAAAAAAGATTTTATGTTTAATTACCGCGTAGAGAATTTAGTAGAACTTTTAGAGGAATTAAAAGAAAAGGGTGTTACTGTGCTCGATAAAATTGAAGAGTATGAATACGGAAAGTTTGGTTGGATTTTAGACTTGGACGGGAATAAAATTGAACTTTGGGAACCCAAAGACGCAGCATTTTTATAAATTTACTGAAAATAAAATCAAATGAATATAGTTGATGAAAATGGAAATACCATTCCAAATCAAGAAAGCAAAAGAGTAGTAACAGGTGTTTTAGGGATTCTTTTAGGGGTTTTTGGAATTCATAAGTTTATTTTAGGATATAATAAAGAAGGAATTATTATGCTAGTCCTTACTCTTTTTACTTGTGGTGTTGTGCCTGAAATTATTGGTTTAATAGAAGGAATTATTTATCTAACAAAATCAGATGAAGAGTTTTTGTATACCTATCAATTAAATAAAAAACCTTGGTTTTAAAAAATACCCTTTATGAATCTATTATCAAATCACCCAGCAGAAATATTAATCCTACTTTTTTTAATTATTACTTTTTTACAATCAGGAATCGATAAGTTAACTGATTGGAAAGGCAATGTTTCTTTTGTAAAAGAACATTTTAAAAACTCACCTTTAAAGTCGAGAGTCCCTCTTTTGTTAGGCACTATTTTAGTATTGGAAATTCTTGCAGGAATTTTAATGAGTATTGGTGTTTATCAATTGGCAACAATAGGAGCTACAAAAATAGCATTACTTGGCGTAGAAATTTGTGGAATTACTTTGCTTTTTTTATTAATCGGGCAACGATTGGCAAAAGATTATGCAGGTGCAATGAGTTTAGCAGTTTATTTTATACTCACCGTTTTCGGCGTTTTTTTATTGCATAGCTAAAAATTATTAAAACCATTAAAACAAATCGATTTTAACTATTAAAACAAATCGATTTTAAGCACCTTTAAGTGAGTTTATTTTTTTGAGCAACAGATAACTTCTATTTGATGTGTTTTTTAAGTAGAGCGCCTTTATTTTCCTTTTAGCAGTTTTCTAACACATAGATTAGCGAAGAATACTCTGTTGTTTTTCTGGCCTTTAAATTTGATCGAAAACCTATCCAAAAAGATTTTAAAAGATTTCTTTTTCCTGTTTTGTATTTTTCACTTAGCATAGCAACATAATACGCATCAAATTTCATAGGTAACGTTTTTTCTACTTTTAATTTATATTTTAAAAATAGCTTTTGAATTGCTCCTTGAGAAAAATGCCATAAATGCCTTGGCACATCGTAAGCTGCCCAAGATTCGCCATAATAATTTGCGTCGTAGCTTTTATAATTAGGAACGGCAATTATTAATCTACCATCCTTTTTTAATAAAGATTTTAATGTTTCTATATATTCCATAAGATTTGGAATATGTTCTAAAACATGCCATAAAGTAATTACATCAAAACGTTTTCCTTTAAACGAACTGATATCTCTTTCTAGTTCTATTTTTTTGGTTGCAGCTTCTTTTCTTGCACTAAAATTGGGTTCAACACCAGCCACTTTCCAATTATTGTTTTTACAGATTGCTAAAAATTCGCCTGTTCCTGCTCCAATATCTAAAACCTTTTTCTTTTTTACAGGGAAAGAATTTAATAGGTTTAGTTTTTCTTTAAGCGTACGTTTTCTTACAAAATAATAAACTTTGTCTAAAAGATTTTTTCTGGAATCTGTGTGAGAAATATAGCAATCGCTATTGTAGTATTCTTCTAGACTTAAAGGAACAGGAGATGTTACTAGCATTTCATGCATTTCGTTAATCATTACCTCATAACTCTCCCCTGAAACAATATAGTCTTTACAGTTTAAAAAAGGTTTTAAATTTTTGTGAAGTATTTTGTAGTCCCCCATAATTAAAATGTTTTTAAAGTTCCATGTGGAACATTTTGTTTTTTATCTTCCCATATGAACTAATAGAATAGATACGTCGCTTGGGGATACGCCGCTTATTCTACTTGCCTGAGAAATGGTTACTGGTTGTATTTTTATTAATTTTTCTCTTGCTTCAAAAGACAAAGACTTTACTTTGTTGTAATTGAAATTTGAAGGAATTGAAAGATTTTCTAATCGGTTTAATTTGTCTGCATTGTTCTTTTCTTTTTCTATATAGCCAGCATATTTTATGTGTATTTCTGCTTGTTCAATTACTTCTTTTTCAATTTCATTTTCAGTTATAAAGGCGTCTAATTTTTCAACCTCTACAAAATCTGAAAAAGACAATTGTGGTCTTGCTAATACTTTTACCATTTTCATAGATTGATTGACAAGAGCTAAATCTTTTGCTCCTAAAATACGGTTTAAGATTTCTTTTTTAATACTCAAATTTTCGATAAAATGAATCAGTTTTGAAGTTTTTTCTTTTTTCAGTACAACTAAATCAAAACGTTCTTTAGAAGCCAATCCTAATTTGTAACTAAGAGGTGTTAATCGTAAATCGGCATTATCTTGTCGTAATAAAGTTCTGTATTCCGCCCTAGAAGTAAACATTCTATAGGGTTCTTCTGTTCCTTTCGTAATTAAATCATCGATTAAAACGCCAATATAGGCTTCGTTTCTTTTTAAGATAAAAGGCGTTTTTTCTTGTGTTTTTAAAGCAGCATTTACTCCTGCCATTAAACCTTGTGCAGCGGCTTCTTCATATCCTGTTGTTCCGTTTATTTGACCCGCAAAAAATAAATTTTCTATCAATTTTGTTTCTAAAGAATGCGTTAGCTGTGTAGGAGGGAAATAATCGTATTCTATGGCATAACCATATCGTAAAAACTTTACATTTTCAAATCCGGCTATAGACCGAATGGCTTTATCTTGAATGTCTTCTGGCATGGAAGTAGAAAATCCGTTTACATAGATTTCTACCGTGTTCCATCCTTCGGGCTCTACAAAAATTTGATGCCTTTCTTTGCTGGCAAAACGATCTATTTTATCTTCAATTGAAGGGCAATATCTTGGCCCGGTAGATTGTATTCTTCCGTTAAACATTGGCGATCTATCAAACCCCGAACGCAACAAGTTATGCACATCAATATTGGTATGTGTTAAGTAACAAGAGCGTTGTTTTTGTAGCGGTTTTATATGTGGTAAATATGAAAACTTTTCAGGGTTTTCGTCTCCAGGTTGTTCAATCATTTTAGAATAATCTAATGATCTTCCATCCACTCTTGGAGGGGTTCCTGTTTTCATTCTTCCAGATTCAAACCCCATTTTTACCAAATCTTCTGTAATTCCTGTAGAGGCTCCTTCTCCTGCTCTTCCACCACCAAATGTTTTTTCACCAATATGAATGAGTCCGTTTAAAAAAGTTCCTGCGGTAATGATTACCGTTTTTGCTTTAATTTGTAATCCTAGCGCTGTTTTTACACCAATAATTTTATTGCCATCAAACAAGAGTCCGTTTACCATGTCTTGGTAAAAATCTACATTTTCTGTTTGCTCTAATAAATTTCTCCAGGTTTCGGCAAATTGCATACGATCTGATTGCGCTCTTGGACTCCACATTGCTGGTCCCTTAGATTTGTTAAGCATCTTAAACTGAATGGCGGTTTTGTCTGTAACAATAGCGCTATAACCACCTAATGCATCAATCTCACGAATAATTTGTCCTTTGGCAATACCACCCATTGCTGGGTTACAACTCATTTGTGCAATGTTTTGTAAGTTGGTGGTAATTAATAAAGTATGAGCGCCCATATTAGCACTAGCTGCAGCGGCTTCGCTACCTGCGTGACCGCCTCCAACTACAATAACATCATATACTGTTGTAAATAGACTCATTTTGAAAACGGTTTCACGTGAAACAATATAATCAATTGATTATCAGTTATTTATTTTGTTTAGACATTCATTTTCTTTTTTTCGCATTTCTTTTTTTTCCTCTTCAGTTTTGTCTTTATAACCCATAAAGTGTAAAACTCCATGAATCAATACTCTATGAATTTCATTGAAAAAGGATTCTTTATACTTTACAGCGTTTTCTTGAACCCGTTCCACAGAAATAAAGATATCTCCCCCAATGAGTTTTCCCAATGTATTGTCGAAACTAATAATATCCGTAAAGGTATCATGCTGTAAAAACTCTTTATTTAATTTTAGCAAATACGCATCATTACAAAAAATATAATTGACTTCTCCAATTTCAAAACCGTGCGCAAAAATAATGTTTTCTATCCATTTAGAAGCTATTGCTTCATTTTCTAATTTTTGGGTGTTTTCGTAATGAAATGAAATCATTTTAGTCTATTGAATTGGTTTGTATAACAAACTTTTTCATTTTTTTATTGTAAGCAATAAATCTAAAGCTATCTGTTAAAAAACAACTAGATTGCATTGAATATCCTTTTATATCTTCTAGTTTATCAATATATTCTTTCTTATCAATTTCTTTATAAAAACTTTCAGGTAAATCTTCATCTAATAATTGCCCATTAGCGTCTAAAACCAATTCAAAAAAGCGTTTTTTCTCAGAGAAAACAAAAGGATAAATATCGTTATTGGGTTGTCTTGGTCCAAATCCTGTAGGTATACTTCGCACTTGTTGCTGAATAAACATTTGGTGCTGTTGTTGTTGCCAGATAAATTGTTGATGATGCCACCACCAATCGTAATTATAGTTGTAGGCAATATCTACATAATCTATACGAACTCTTATTTTATCGGTTTTTGTTTTATTTGCTGTTATGGTAGCTTTGTACCGATTTTTACCTGCTTTTTTTAAAAAACTTGTAATATCCTTAAAATCCGGGTTTCCTTTCGCTTTAGAAGTAAGGGTTTCATTTAATATAATTGTATTTAAAGAAGTACCTGTATTTATATCGGATATATTAATGATTCCTGTGTCTTTAGAAAGTGCTAATTGAAACAATTTATTATTAGATAAAAAAGAAGTTGCTTTTTTAAATTTCTTCTCGCTAGCATTTTTAAATGTTACAAAATTTGGAGTCAAATTAGGCCTGTTTAAATCAAACTTTAGTACTTGGGTAACATTTGTTCTTTTATTATTTAGGTCGATTCCTACAACATTTATCTGAAAAGGATCTTCAGTATCTTTTGTGAAAAATAAGGTGTTATTCTCAAAATAAACTCTAACATCGCTCGTTGATCCATTGGCTACAAATTCGTCTGTTTTTACAGAAGAAACACTTTTATCTTTAAAGAATTTTTTAAGCTTGTCTTTTTTTCCTTTGAATTTTAACTCCTTACTAGTAGGTGTTGAATTGCCAATATAAGATACGATTTTAAAAGAGTCATCATTTTTATAAATTAAAATGGATGTATCTTTTTGTCGAATAGAGTTTAGAAAATCATCGTTTTTAAAAGGTTGCTGTTCTGTTTTATCTTTAGTAATAAGATTAAAATCAATTCTCTTTACAAAAGATTCTTTTTTTATTTTATAGCTTAACAATAAAGATAGAATGTTATTTTTTTGGTGAAAAGAAACAACACTGTAAGATTTTTCATTAATAAAAGAAGGTAATTTATCTATCTTTTCACCATCAAATAAATAAGAGAAAACTTCAAATTTTTTAGTTTTTTTATTCTTCGTAAAAATTAAATGAAACGAACTTGTTTCTGATAAATCTCCAGAAAAGGTGTTTTCTGTTTTGTAATGTTTTGGAAGTGTAATTTGGTTGTTAATAATTTCAGTTGCCAAAATTGCTTGGCTACATAAAAAAATAATAAGAAGTGTGATGATTTTTTTCATGAGGTTAATTTTTTTTAAAATATTCTTGTACCTTTTTTTTGTAATTTTCCTGCAAAGGTAGCGATTGTCTGTTTAAAATTTCGGTTCGGTTGTAAAACTGCTTTTTAAACTGTAGTGCTTTGCCTTTTCTTTTTTCATAGTTTTCTGTATTTGTGGTGGCTTTTCGTTGTTTTTCTTTTCCTTGTTGTAAGGCTGCTTTGTCTAATTTTAACAATTCATAATTTAGCAATTGCATCTTTCGTAAAGTGCCTCCGTTAAATCCTTTTTCTAAAATTTCTTGCTCTAATTCTTCCATTGTTTTTAAAACTTTCTTTGCCGCCGCATTTCCTTTTCCTGCCTTTTCACTGCCTTTTATAGCTTCTTGTAAAGCTTGTCTAAGTTGACTTTGTTCTTTGTAAATTTGATACAACTCACCATTTAAATCTTCATTTTCACCGTTTCTCTTTTTTTCTCCAGAGTTTCCTTCTTTGTTTCCTTTTCCCGATTTTCCTTGCTCTTTACCTTCTCCTTCTTTTCCTCCTTGGTCTCCTGATTTTTTTTCTCCTTTCTCTCCTTTTTCTTTGCCGCTTTCTTTTTGCATTCCCTTTTCCATTTTTTCTCCCAACCCTTTTTGTTTTTGTATTAAGTCTGGTAAATTAAAATCACTTTTCTTTCCTTGCCCGGGGTTCATAGACATTGAGTTTTTCATGTTATTTAAGATATTACTTAAATAATCGGCTAAGCTATTGGCGGCCGTCATTACGTATCGTTGATTAGACACTCCGTTTGAAAATCGATTTTCAGAAAAGTTTTCTAAAGATTGCTCTAAATTATAATGTGCAGACGATAGGTTTTCTTTAATTTTTGTAGAGAGCGAGGGTACACGCATAGACAACACATACAAACTGTCATCTATATGCTCGAAGTAGGTTTTAATCTCGTTTTGTTTTTTTAATTTTTTTCCAAAGTCTGGATGTCCAACAGCAATAGATTCAAATCCATTCATTAAATTTTCTTGTTGGAAAGAAAAAGTAACCAAGTTTTCTAAAATTTTCCGCAAGTCGTCCATATTTTCCTCTATAGATTGTCCTTGCATAGCAGCCATAGCACTTTTCATTTTAGCACTCATACCTCTCATTTTCTTTCCTGCTTTTTTCTGTTGCTGTTTTGCTTTTGAGGTATTTTTTTCTTCTAAAGATTTTTCTGTTTCATTAAGTTCGGTATTAATTTCTTCTTTTTCATCTTCTGTATCTGGCAATTCCATAGGCTCTTTTAGTTTTTCATTTTCCTTTGCCAATTCTTCTAGTTCTTTTTCAATTTCTGAAAACGCTTTTTTAATTTCTTTCTGAGGAGCTAAAACCGAATCGTTTTTTTGTTGTAAATCTTCTTGTTTTTTGGCTAAGTTTTCTAGCTTCTCTGCAATTTGCATTGTTTTTTGCTCTACATAAAAACGTTTTGTCAATTCTAAAATACGTTTTAAACTGCGTTCTTGTTGTTTATTTTGTTGCGCAAGTTCTTTTGCTTTTTTTAGCAAATCCTCTTTGTTCAGTTTTTCAGCCATTTTCTGAATCTCTTTCAATAGCTTTTCTTGTTTGTCTAGTTTTTTTAATTCTGCAATTCTATTTTTTAAAGCTTCTTTTTTCTCTTGAAGAGACGGTTCTTTTTCTTTTTTATCTTCAAAATTTTCTTGCAATTTTTCGGTTTGTCGCTGCATCATTTTTTGATACTGTTCTTGTCTCTTTACAAAATCTTGTACCTTTTTTTTGTCATTCCACTGCATTTTCTTTTTGTTTTGCAAATCGAATTGCATTTTTTGGAGTGCCTTTTTCTCTTTTTCTTGTTTTTGAAGGGTTGTTTCTAAATTTTGAATGGTTTCTTTTTGTTCTTGTAAAAGTTGTTGGTCAATTTCTTGAGTCGTTTTTTTACGATAACGAAAGGTTTTACTGGTTTCTTTTTTAGAACCATTTACAGCATCATTATCAAAAACTTGAAAAAAGAAATTGTAATTGATTCCTGTTTCTAACTCCAAATTATCAGGAAATTCATAATAAAAAGTTTGAATATTTTCCTTGTTTACGGGTAAGTTCACTATTTTTTGAAGTGTTGGATTTTCATCATTATAATAGACAATTTGTAGACTTCGAATTCCGTAATCATCGGAAATCTGTCCTGCAAATTGTGCCTTTCCATACGAAATACTATCCATAGTAGATTGTATAGTAATGCTTGGAAATTCGTCTTTAATTATATTGATAGAAAAGGGCAGGCTTTCATAATCTCTTAAATTATTATTGGAAGATTTTATTTGATAATTAATAGGACGTATAATTCGTTTTGAAAACACAAAATTGTTGCTTGCTTTTTCCTTAAAAGAGGTTCTTTTTTCAGCGCTGATAAAGTCAACTGTTTTTGTCTGATTTGTTTTTACATTCCATGTAATTTGGGTTCCTTGTGGGGCGGTAACATTTCCCGTACTTTTTATCCATTCATTTTTTTTGCCAATATATGCTGGATATTGCAATTGCATAGATACATCCTGAATGGTAGGCGCGGGAATTACTTGAACGGTATAATTTTGAGAACGAATTCCGTTGGCTTCTACATAAAAAGGAATGGATTTATTTACTTCCAAAAAAGTGTATTGAAAGGTGCTATTTCCATTGTTTTGGAGGTAATATTGTTGATTTTTAAAGAATATTTTTACGGTTTCAGGAGTTACTTTTCCAGTTGTTTTTAGTTTAATGGTAATGGGTTTTCCTTGAACTACATACAAACTTTTATTTTCAACAGAAAAGGCAAAAGGTGCTGGCGGACTGTAGGCTGTTTTATAATCTACCACACGTTGAAAGCTATTTGTAATTTCTTTATGAATGCCCATAAACAAAATAATGCCCCAAATACAAATAGGAATCAATGCATATTTTAAATAGTGAATGTTTTCTTTAAAATTAATGGCTTTTACAAACGGAATGGGTTGTAATTCGTTTGCTTTTTGCTGAATACTTGCTATAAGTAGGTCGGATTGCTCATTGTACTGTTTTAATTGTAATACGTTTAGTAATTTGTCTTGAACTTCTGGGAAATGGTTTCCAATAATTTTGGAGGCTTGTTCTAAGGAAATCCCATTTCGCAATCCTATCAATTTAGAAAAAGGAATGGCTATAAAACGAACTAATAGAAACAATTCTACCAAAATAAATAGGACAAATAGCCCTGTTCTGGCAGTAGGTTGTAACCATAAAAAATGTTCAATAAACAGAATGCAAAAGAGATATATAAAACCCAAAGAGAAAAAGAAGATAGCTCCTTTTAAGAGTTGGTTTGTGTAGTATTTTTTAGAAAACTGCGCTAATTTCTTTTGTATGCTTTTATACGTGTCCATAGTTTAATGGATAAAAGTACTATTTTTAAAGAGCTTTCTCTTCATTTACAGAAAATTATTTGTAAGTATTTAATACCCATTTCTACTAAGGGTTTATAAAAATAAAAACAAGACTTTTAAAAATGAAAAAATTAATAACTTTTCTGTTTTTTTTAACAACAATCGCTTCCTTTGCTCAAAGCCCTTGGACACAAGAAAAAGGAAAGGCATACACGCAAATTTCATTTACCACGATTCCTAGTTATAATAGCGTTTACGGAAACCCAAATTATGAGATTGCAGGAAATTTAATAGACAATACTTTACAATTTTACGGAGAATACGGAATTACAGATCATACCAGTATTTTAGTGAGTATTCCTTACAAGCGTATTGTTCATAAAAACTTAGTGAATCCTTGTTTGGTGGCACCTTGCCCAGAGTTTACAAATAAAGAAGCTTCTTTGGGGAATATAGAGGTAAGTCTAAAACACAATTTTTCTAAGAAAGATTGGATCATTTCAGGACAATTGGGGGTGGAAGCTAATACAGGGAGTTTTGATATTGATACAGGAATTAGAACGGGTTATGACGCATGGACAATTACCCCTTTATTTTTGATAGGAAAAGGGTTGGAAAAATCTTATTTTCAAGGATTTATTGGCGCAAATATTCGAAGCAATAATTACAGTTCTAATTTTAAAATAGGTGGCGAATATGGTAAAAAAATTGCTAAAAATATTTGGTTGGTAGGTTTTATAGATATTGTAAAATCTTTTGAAAACGGAAATGTGGTATTACCTGCTTCAAATCTTGCTACGGCATTGTATGTAAACAACCAAGAATATGGTGCTTTTGGCTTGAAATCTATTTTTGAAATCAAAGAAAAATTTGGAATTACAGGCGGCTTTGGCGGTGCTTTTTTTGGAAACAATGTGGCACAAAGCCCTGCGTTAACATTGGGGGTGTATCAGAAGTTTTAGAAACTTTTTAGGAGAAACCTCATAGAAACATAGTTCACATAACGCTCTGGTAATCATTTTTATTTCTATGTTTTCTATGTGCTTATCTGTTAAAAAAAATTGCTCCAATACTTTTTATATCGCATGAGTTAGAATAAACCACGTAAAGACATCGTATTTACTTCTTTTTATTCATTAGCCTTAGTCCATGTTCATTTTGTATAACAGGTTTTTCAGAACTTAAATTATTTTGAAATAATTTTGTTCCAAAAGCAATTAAAATCCTTTCTATTAATAACCTTGTATGGTCAGAAGTTTCAGGAGGAAGTTGAATGATAGAATACTCTGTCCATTCATCAAAAGAGTGATGTTTTTGACCTTCAGGGTATCTTTGAGATAATGTTTTTTTAGTTTCACCAATATATAATTCTTGCTTTTCTCTGTTTAGCAGAAGGTAAATGTTATTTTCATTTAACTCTTTTTTTAATTCATTTCTTGGTTTCCAATCTCCTAATTGTATTCTTCTTAGAATTTCTTTTTCATCACTAAGTAAATAATCGGCAATTAGATATGAACTTAATTCTCTGAAAATATTTGGAAAACCTTGAGACTCTTCTCTAACTTTAAAATATTCCTTAATACGAACTTGTGGTTTTCCTTTTTCCCAGTTAACTTTTACTTGAACTTGTTCTTTAAAGCCACCAATATCATATTCTGTGAATTTTTGCTCTTTATAATACTCATCTCCAATATGAAACTCTAAAGATCTAACGAAACTTTTTGGATAATCTTTAGCAAGTTGTACCGCGAAATCTTTACTCCATTTAATACGGTAACTACTTTGTTTATTTCTGTTTTTTATAAATGATAGCCATAAAATAGCTTTAAATTTATGTTTAATTCTATTCAAATCTTTAGGACTTTCATAGTCTATCTCTACTTCCCATTTATAGTTGTTTTTATCATGACTATCAATTATTTCCTGTTCCCAACTTTTTACATAATAAGAAGGAATTGTTATAGTTAGATCATTAATAAACATTGACTTGTGAATATCTAAAGGGAAAAATTCAGGTGAAAGTCTTATTGGTTGTACTCTATTACTTCTCTTGTCCATTTGCTATGTTTTTATATAATTCTTTTCCTATTTTCTCAATTACCCCAACCACTAAAGCATTTCCCATAAAAAATGCTCTTTTCGTATCTGTTATTCCATCTACCTTAGTATGGTTATCTGGAAACATATTTAATCTTTCTAGTTCAACTGGTGTTAATCTTCGTAAGCCTCTATCTGAAAGGACAACGTGTTTAAACCTTGAAGGAGATTTCCCACCTTCTCCTGTTATAATTGTTCGTGAAGCATTATCTAAAGCATCAGGATAAATCATTCCTCCTTCACTATAGTTGTATACAAATCCTTCTTTTGTTGTTCTTTTTTCTTTTTTTGCTCCTTTTAAATATTCCCATTTTGACTTATCGTTTTCATCAATAAAAAAATCAGATGTTACTTCTCCATTTTGTAAAACATCTCCTAAAACAATTTTATTACCATCATAATCTGGCGTTGTTTTAGTTGTAAAAACCTTACCTTTTATAAGCAAACCTGTATTTTGAAAAGGTGATAATTTTCCGTTTTTATTAAAATTATCGGTTATTTCAACCAAATTTCCTTTTAGTTCAATTTCTTCAATTAAACTTGTTTTAGTTACAGGAAAAGCATTTGCAATAGTTCCTTCTTCTATGAGCCAATTTATTTTTTTAGATTTTTGAAGTCTTTTGTAAATCTCTGTAGATTTATGATAACCAATAAAAAACACCCTTCTTCTTCTTTGAGGCATTCCATATTCTGCAGCATTTATAACTCGCCATTCTACGGCATAATCTAAATCATTCAAACTTTGTAACATAACTGCAAAATCACGACCTCTTTGTTTTGCTGGTGATTTTAAAAGCCTATCAACATTTTCTAAAAACAAGTATTTTGGCTTGTTTTTTTTGTTTTCCAAAATTTGGTGAATTGACCACCAAAGAACTCCTTTTTTTCCTTTTAACCCTTTTGAATTTTGTAATGTTGTTGCTACAGAATAATCTTGACAAGGAAACCCGCCAACTAACAAGTCGTGATCTGGAATTTCTTCTACATTTCTAGTTACAATTTTGTGAATATCTTCATTAGAGTGATTTTGTTCACCAAAACGTGCTTCATAAACTTTTGAAGCGTGTTGCATCTTAGTTGAAGGTTCCCATTGATTACTCCAAACTACTTCGTAATTGCTTTTTTCAAGTCCAAGACGAAACCCTCCAACTCCTGCAAATAATTCTGCAACTTTCATTTTCTTATTTCCCATTTCCTAGAGCTTTATAATAGTTGATTTTTTCTTCTGCTACTTTTAGAATTTCGGAAGTAGATTCTGTATATTTTAATTCTTCTGCAATTTTTTCAGAATACCAATTTATGATTAGTTTGTTTTCAGAAAGTCCGTAAAATTTTGCAAGTCTTACAATTTGTTCCATTGTTGGTTTTCTTTCGCTTTTTTCGAATTTACTGATTAGAGATTGATCAATATCTACTTTAGCAGCAACTTTTCTAAGGATTAAACCTTTTTCTTCTCTCGCACATTTTAAAATGTCGCCTAATGTTTTCATTGGTCATAATTAGTTTAGACAAATATTGTCCAAATATATAAAATATTCTGGTTTTCAAATTAAAGATTTAGATTATTTCAGATTGTTTTTATTTTAAAAATATCTTCATAATCTTTTTTCTTTCTCTTTTTAGAAAAAGTATCTTTGCGGCATTCAAAAGATAGAAAAAATGGAATCTAACGTTCGTGTTCGTTTTGCGCCAAGCCCTACAGGCCCTTTACACATTGGAGGTGTAAGAACAGCTTTATACAACTATTTATTTGCTAAAAAGTATAACGGCACATTTATCTTACGAATAGAAGATACCGATCAAACACGGTATGTTGCCAATGCAGAACAGTATATTGTAGATGCTTTAGATTGGTGTAACATTCCTTTTGATGAAGGACTAGGAAGAAATGAAAAATTTGGGCCTTATCGTCAATCTCAACGAAAAGATATCTATAAAAAATACGCAGACATTCTTATTGAAAAAGGTTGGGCATATTATGCTTTTGATACTTCCGAACAGCTTAATTTTCATAGAAAAGATCACGAAGAAAAAGGAAAAATCTTTATTTATAATTGGCATAACAGAGCCAAAGGACGTTTGATAAATTCTTTGGTCTTATCTGCCGAAGAGGTGCAAGAAAAAATTACGAATGGCGAAAACTATGTGATTCGTTTTAAAACGCCACAAGATGAAACACTATTCATGGAGGACGAAATACGTGGAACCATTTCTATTGATACCAATACACTAGACGATAAAGTGTTGTTTAAATCAGACGGAATGCCTACCTATCACTTGGCAAATATTGTAGATGACCATTTGATGCAAATCTCCCATGTAATTCGTGGAGAAGAGTGGTTGCCCTCTATGCCTTTGCATGTTTTATTGTATCGTGCTTTTGATTGGGAAGTACCAAAATTTGCCCACTTACCCTTAATTTTAAAACCTGTAGGTAAAGGAAAACTTAGCAAACGTGATGGCGATCAATTAGGATTTCCTGTCTTTCCTTTAGCATACACCAACCAAGAAACAGGCGATATTTCTAGAGGCTATAAAGAAGACGGTTATTTTGCAGATGCCTTTATAAATATGTTGGCTTTTTTGGGATGGAATCCAGGCACTGAACAAGAAATATTTTCTTTAGAGGAATTGGTGAAAGCGTTTGATTTAAAAAGAGTCAGTAAATCGGGCGCTAAATTTAGTCCAGAGAAAGCAACGTGGTACAACCAACAATATATGCAAACCAAATCGGATGCTTTTTTGACTAATTTATATATGCCTCTTTTAAAAGAAAAAGGTATTGAAAAAGATAAAAATTATATTGAAAAAGTAATTTCACTTGTGAAAGAACGTGCTGTTTTTGTAGAAGACTTTTGGGAACTGTCTAATTTCTTTTTTGTAAATCCAACCACCTACGATGAAAAAGCATCTAGAAAAAACTGGAAAGAGGGAACGTCTGCAATTCTACAAGAATTGATGATTGTTCTTGGAGATATTCAAGATTTTTTATCTGCACACATAGAAACCATAGTAAAAGAATGGATTACCAAAAAAGAAATAGGTTTTGGTAAAGTAATGCAGCCACTTCGATTGAGTTTAGTGGGTGCTTTAAAAGGCCCTCATTTGTTTGATATTATGGAAATGATTGGTAAAACAGCAACCATTAAAAGGCTTGAAAACGCAATAAAAAAACTCTAATTATGCAAAAAATAATTTTATTTTTAATTTTAAGCTGTGCTTTTACAGCAGAAGCGCAATACGGTTATGGAACGGGACAAAGACAACGTCAAAGACAAAGAATTCAAACTCCGCAAAAAGCGCAAGAACCTGACTTTAATATAGAAAGATATGTAGGTATTTATACTTATAATATTGCAAAAGCAGCAAAAAAATCCAAAGTAAAATTGTCTTCTCAAGAAGGAAAGGAGTTTTCAAAAATATTGATGAACTACAATAAATCTATTAAAGAAATTACTAGAATTAATAGTTTTTTACTGAAAAGTACTAAAGAGATGGTTGATAATTTTCAGAAGGCAGCAATGAAAAGTGGTGACTTTTCGAATCATCCAAAGGTTCAAAAAAAGATGATTGAAAACTTAAAACCAATTTCCGAAATAGTGAAACAAGAAGATAAAAAATTAGATACTGCTATGAAGAGTTTACTTTCTACAAAGCAATATAAAAAATGGATTAAGTATAATAAAAAGTTATAATATTCGAAGTTCATAGAAATTAGAGGATTAAAAGCTTTTGAGTCTTTTTTATTTTTCTAATTTAAAAAAATGTAACAATTCAAAAAGATTGCGTCTAACAAAAGAAATTCAGACTAAAAAAATCCAAAAAATATGATTGTTTCCACCACAGAAAACGTTCCTGATAAAGAAATTAAAGAAGTTTTAGGTATTGCTAAGGGAAGTGCTGTTCGAGCAAGAAATATTGGACGAGATCTCTTTGCAGGTTTAAAAAGTATTGTGGGTGGAGAAATTGACGAGTATACAAAATTATTGTCTCAATCGAGAGATCAAGCCATTGCTAGAATGACTGCCGATGCTCAAAAAATGGGTGCAGATGCTGTTGTTAATGTGCGCTTAACTACTTCTATGGTGATGCAAACTACCTCAGAAGTTTTGGCATACGGAACGGCAGTGCGTTTGAAATAAAAAAACACTCATTTTTCTTTTTTGAAAAAGAGCCTCATTATAAAATGCCTATATTTACTGAAAAATAAACTTATAAAATAATAAACTATGGAGACATTATTTCAATTTTTACCTTACCTTATTCCATCTGTAATTTTAATTACCTTGGCAGTATTTACTGTAAAACAACAAACAGCTGCTATTATTGAAACTTTTGGAAAATTTAGTAGTATTCGTCATTCAGGGATTCAATTAAAGTTTCCTGGAGTACAGAGAATTGCGGGAAGATTAAGTCTAAAAATCCAACAATTAGATGTAATTGTTGAAACCAAAACCAAAGACGATGTTTTTGTAAAATTAAAAGTTTCTGTACAGTTTAAAGTTATAAAAGATAAGGTGTACGATGCCTTTTATAAATTAGATTATCCGCACGATCAAATTACTTCCTATGTTTTTGATGTGGTACGTGCCGAGGTGCCAAAAATGAAGTTAGATGATGTCTTTGTAAAGAAAGATGATATTGCCATTGCTGTAAAATCTGAATTGAACGATGCGATGATGACGTACGGTTATGACATTATAAAAACCTTAGTAACAGATATCGATCCCGATGCACAAGTAAAAGAAGCCATGAATAGAATTAATGCTTCTGAAAGAGAGAAAGTGGCTGCACAGTATGAAGGAGATGCACAGCGTATTTTAATTGTAGAACGCGCAAAAGCAGAGGCAGAAAGCAAGCGTTTGCAAGGACAAGGAATTGCCGATCAGCGAAGAGAAATTGCCCGCGGATTGGAAGAGTCTGTAGAGGTTTTAAATAAAGTAGGGATTAATTCACAAGAAGCTTCCGCACTAATTGTAGTTACGCAACATTACGATACTTTACAATCTATCGGACAAGAAACCAATAGTAACTTAATTTTATTGCCAAACTCTCCACAAGCAGGAAGTCAGATGTTAAACGATATGGTAGCTAGTTTTACAGCAAGCAATCAGATTGGTGAAGCGATGAAAAAGAGTTCTTCAAAAAAGAAGGAATAAGGTTTTTAAAAATAAGTATTTAATACAGCAGTGTTTACTACACAATTTCCAAGGAATTTAGAAATTTTAAGGTTTGTGTATTAAACACTTTTGGTTGTTCTATATTTACCACATGTCCGCATTTTTCAATCACAAATAATGAGGATGTTTTGTGTTTTTGAACAATATTTTTAATGGAAGGTAAAAACAAATAGTCTTCTTCTCCCATGACATATAGGGTAGGAATTTTAATGTCTTTTGCTCTAAAAAAACGCAATAAAGGATTGATTTCCGAAGTGAGTTTAAACCACTTTAAAAATTCTTTTTGATATAATTTTTTGGCTTCTCTTACAAATAGCAATCGCGATTTTTTATGGTTCTTTTTCGGCATAATAATAAATGCAAACAATTGGTATAAGAACATATATGGGACTACCGATTTAAAGAGAATTCCAATGCGCATTAAAAGTTGAGAACGAAAATTTAATTTGATAATAGCGCCGCCCATAATCATGCTTTTTACCATGGCTGGTTTTCTTTCAGCTAGATTTCGTATCAAAATAGTTCCTAAAGAAATACCTACAAAATGAGCACTTTTAATTTTTAAATGCTCTAAAACTTCTACAATATCGTTTGTAATAGCGTCAAAAGTATATTTGGTGTTAAAACTATCTTTTAAAGTAGGTTTGCTATTCCCATGCCCACGCAAATCTAACACTAACACGTTAAAGTGTTCTTTAAAATCTCTAATTTGCTTAAACCAAATAGAACTGCTGCCTCCTGCGCCATGCACAAAAGTTACCCAGCTTTTAGCGTTTTTATGAGGATATGAATAGTAATTTAACAAAGAGCTTTTAAAAATTTGCTTACAAACATACCACTTTTAAAGTATTTGGATGATAAATTTGCCATAAGACATGTATTTTTGGAATATGCAAAATTCTATTAGTTTTCGGAACATCCCTATTTATTACACAGATACCGGCAAAGGTAGTGTTGTAGTTTTAATTCACGGGTTTTTAGAAAATTCAACCATGTGGAATGTTATTGGTAAAGAACTATCCAAAAAAAACAGGGTCGTCTGTATAGATTTACCAGGACATGGAAATACGCCTTGCATTGGCTATGTGCACACTATGGAATTGTTGGCAGAAAGCATTCATATTATTCTGCAGCAATTAAAAATCCGACGTGTGTATTTGGTAGGACATTCTTTAGGGGGTTATGTTGCTTTGGCATTTGCAGAAAAATATGCACAAAAAGTGAAAGGAATCTGTTTGTTAAATTCTACGTCTAATGAAGATTCAGAAGAACGAAAACAACTAAGAGTCCGCGCTAATAAAATGGTTCAAAAGAACTTGAAAAGCATGGTAGTATTATCGGTTTCAAATTTGTTCTATCAAGAAAATATTGAAAAGTTTCAGGATGAAATTGAAACTGTAAAAAGAGAAGCCTTAAGAACTCCTTTACAAGGTTATATTGCCATGCAAGAAGGAATGAAAGTCCGCAAGAATAGAAATGCTATTTTACAACAAAATAACTTTAAAAAACTATTAATTGTTGGAGAAAAAGACCCTATTTTAACTCTTGAAACGTTACGAAAAGAAGCACAAAAGACCAATTCTGAAATCGTTGTGTTGTCTGGTGGACATATGACTCATATTGAAAATAAAGAGGAAACAATAGCTTGTTTAAAAACTTTTTTAAAAAGTTAGCGATTAAAAAAGAATTTTTCTACATTCTAAAAATACTATCTTTACAAGCATATTCTAAAAATTTTAATCAATAATTATAGCATGAAGAAATATAAAAAAGAAGATATTGAAGTAGTTTGGAAGCAAGAAAAATGCATTCATGCAGCCTTTTGCGCTAGACAACTTCCAGAAGTATTTAAGCCAAAAGACCGCCCTTGGATTCAACCCGAAAACGCTTCTAAAGAAAGAGTAATAGCTCAAGTAAAGAAATGCCCTTCAGGTGCTTTGTCTATTCAGAGTTTAGTATAGTCAATATCAATCTTGTTAAAGAATTTACAATAAACTTCTTTACTTAATCACCGTTTTTTAAAGCATTCCAACCTTGTGCTTTTAACTCTAGCTCTTGATTGGCTCTAGTAACTAATTTTAATCCTTCATTTTCCCCTGTAATATGTCCTATTACAGAAAAGTTTGGGTTTCCTTTTATTTTATCAAAATCGTTGATAGGAATGGTAAACAAAAGCTCATAATCTTCTCCACCACTTAAAGCAACCATGGTAGCATCTAACTGAAATTCCTCACAAGCAGTAATTACTTGTGGATCTAAAGGCAATTTTTCTTCGTAGATTTTACAACCTACTTTAGATTGTGAGCAAATGTGCATGATTTCCGAAGACAAACCATCAGAAATATCAATCATTGCTGTGGGTTTTACATTTAACTCTTTTAACAATCCAACTACATCTTTTCGTGCCTCGGGCTTTAATTGTCGTTCAATCAAATACGAGTACGCATCCAAATCAGGCTGATTGTTGGGGTTTACCTTAAATACTTCTTTTTCTCGCTCTAAAATTTGTAATCCTAAATAAGCACCTCCTAAATCACCAGAAACCACTATTAAATCGGTTTCTTTAGCACCATTTCTATAAACAATAGCTTCTTTTTCTGCTGTTCCAATAGCGGTAACAGAAATTAGAATCCCCTTGGTAGAAGAAGTAGTGTCACCGCCTATTAAGTCTATTTTATAGGTATTACAAGCTAATTGAATGCCTGCGTACAATTCTTCAATAGCCTCTAAAGGAAAACGGTTAGAAACAGCAATAGAAACGGTAATTTGTTCGGCAGTTCCGTTCATAGCATATACGTCCGATAGGTTTACAACAACAGCCTTATAACCTAAGTGTTTTAAAGGCATATAGCTTAAATCGAAATGAACACCTTCTATCAGTAAATCGGTGGTAATTAAACGCTGTTTTTCATTTGCATCTAATACGGCTGCATCGTCTCCTACAGCTTTTATTGTGTCATTATGATAGGTGCTAAAATGTTGGGTAATGTGATTGATGAGTCCAAATTCACCCAATTCCGATAAGGAAGTTTTTTGTTGATTTTTATCTGTTAACATGACGCAAAGATAAGCACAATAAAAAGTTATTATAATGTTAATGTATTAAGTTTAAGTAGGTTTTTTTACAACATAGTTGTAATAATATATACTTACACTTGCAAGGTGTTTTTTACTGGAGATAACTACAGTAGATAAAAAATGGGGAACTTTAATTAAAGCTGGGGGGCTTTGATTTTAGATTTTACTAAATATAGTATCTTCGTAACAGTATAAAAGTATTTGTAAAATGATTAAAAAACAACTTACTGCCGCTCTCTTTTTAATATTTTCAATATCCTTTTTAAATGCGCAAACACCTTGTACAAGTGGTTTTGCAGGCATATATCCTTGCAATGATTATGATTTAATGAGTCATATGCCCGTGAGTGTTTTGGCAAATACAAACGGCACACCAGAAGGAAGTGATATTTGGGGTTGGACAGATGCTACAACAGGTAAAGAATATGCTATTGCAGCAATGACTAATAGCACCGCTTTTGTAGATGTTTCAGATCCAATAAACCCTGTTTTTTTAGGGCGATTAGATTCTAATGCAGGAAACAATTATTGGCGAGATGTTAAAGTGTATAATAATTATGCATTTATTGTGGCAGATAATGTAGGCGCACATGGGATGCAAGTTTTTGATTTAACCAAATTAAGAAATGTTGTTTCTCCACAAAATTTTTCTGCAGATGCTATTTATAATACGGATGATTTAGGGAGTTGCCATAATATTGTTATTAACGAGGATAAAGCAGTTGCTTACTTGGTAGGATGTCAAGATTCTAACGGACAGCGAATTTTTGATGGAGGTCCTATTTTTGTAGATATTTCAAATCCATTAAATCCTGTAAAAATTCAACATTATAAAGCAGAAGGCTACTCTCATGATGCGCAAGTAGTTACCTATGCAGGACCCGATACAGACCATACAGGAAAAGAGATTTACATTGGGAGTAATGAAACAAAGGTTTCTATTTTAGACGTAACCGATAAAAATAACGTGCTAAAATTAGCAGAGATTAGCTATTCGCAACTTGGCTATACACACCAAGGATGGTTTACAGAAGACCAACGTTATTTTATTCTAGGAGATGAAACAGATGAACAAGATTTTGGAATGAATAGCAGAACTTTAGTTTTTGATTTTTTAGACTTAGACAATCCTACACTCTCTTCAACCTATTCTGGGCCAACAGCGGCAATAGATCATAATGGGTATGTAAAAGGAAATCAATATTTTATGGCAAACTATAGAGCAGGAATGCGTGTGCTGGATATTTCTAATATTAGTTCTGGAAATAACGCAACAGCAATTTCTGAAGTGGGTTATTTTGATACCTACCCAGACAATAATAATACTGCTTTTAATGGCGCATGGAGTGTCTACCCTTATTTTGCTAGTGGAAATATTATTATTAACGATATAGAACGCGGACTTTTTGTAGTTCGAAAAAGTGGCACCTTAAGTACGCAAGAGGTTTCTTTAGAAGGAGCATTTTCAATATATCCGAATCCGGCAAAAAACAACCCTATTGTAAAATCTTCACAAAATTATCGTCTAAATACTATAGAGCTATATACCTTATTAGGACAAAAAGTTTTTTCTTTAAAAAATATAAATACGCAACAATACGTTTTACCAACAGAAAACTTTGCCAAGGGAATTTATATTTTAAAAATAAATAGCAAGATTACCCGAAAGCTTATTTTAAAATAAAATTAAAAATGGGACTATATGTTTAAAAAATCAATTCGTTTTTTATTGTTTTTAAGTATTCTAGGGTGTTCTAAAGAAGATGTTTTTGAAGATTCTCAACTCGTCGATAATGGAGATGTTTCTGCAATCGTTCCTTTAGAAAAATGTGAAAATGGTTTTGCAGGCGATTATCCGTGTAACGACTACGATTTATTAGCTCATATCCCTTTAGAGGATTTAGGAGGTGTTGGAATTAGAGGCAATGACTGTTGGGGTTGGACAGACCCTACAACTTCAAAAGAATACGCCTTAATGTGTACAAGTGCAGGGGTTAATTTTATTGATATTTCAGACCCTGTAGCTCCCATAAACTTAGGAACTTTACCAACCGCTACGGTAAATAGTAGTTGGCGAGACGTAAAGGTATATAACAACTATGCGTTTGTGGTAAGTGAAGCTGCAGACCATGGCATGCAAGTATTTGACTTAACCAGACTTAGAAATGTAACCAATGCGCCAGAAGAATTTACAGCAGATGCTCGTTATACAGAATTTGGACGCGCTCATAATATTGTTATTAATGAATCTAAAGGTTTTGCATATGCCGTTGGCACACCAACGTTTAGCGGAGGTCCTCATTTTGTAAATATTCAAGATCCTCTAAATCCTACAGCAGCAGGAGGATATGCTAACGATGCTTATTCCCATGATGCGCAAGTACTTACGTATAATGGACCTGATACGGATTACACAGGAAAAGAAATCTACATAGGGAGTAATGAAAATGAAGTAGTTATTGTAGACATTACAGACAGAACAAACCCAACTCAGATATCAAAAATAAGCTACTCTAATATTGGATATACGCACCAAGGATGGTTTACAGAAGATTTAAACTATTTTATTTTGGGGGATGAATTGGATGAACGCGATTTTGGAGGCAATACAAGAGCTTTAGTTTTTGATTTTATAGATTTAGACAATCCTGTATTGCATACCGAGTATATTGGCAATACCACTGCCATTGATCATAACGGATATGTAAAAGATAATACCTATTATCAAGCAAATTACACTGCAGGTGTTCGTATGATTGACATTTCAGATATCGAAAATAAAAACATGAATGAAGTAGGATTCTTTGATACCTATCCAGAAAATGACAATGCAGCTTTTAACGGTGTTTGGAATGTGTATCCTTATTTTTCTAGTGGAAATATTATTGTGAGCGATATCAATAGTGGGTTTTTTATTATCCGAAAGAGTGGTACTTAAACAATGATAAAACGCATTCTATTTTTGGGGTTTTTATCCCTTTCTATTTCTTGTTCTAAAGAAAATAGTATTGTAATTCCAACAAATAGTACAGGAGAAGTAGCTAGTATAAAAACCTATGGAGGTTCTAAAAACGATGCGGGTCATGCTGTTGTAAATACAAATGATGGCGGTTATGCTGTAGCAGGATATTCACAAAGTATAGACCATGATATTACGGATAAATCTAGTGAGAATTTTGATTTTTGGGTATTAAAATTTTCATCGGAAGATATACTAGAATGGAGTAGAACTTTTGGCGGTACAGAAGATGATAGAGCGAATGATATTATTGCAACTTCCGATGGTGGATTTGCAGTTTTAGGATACGCAAATAGTGCAGATGGAGATGCTTCTACCAATGCGGGTGCGCAAGATTTTTGGCTGATAAAATTAGATGCTTTGGGAAATTTGATTTGGCAAAAATCTTTTGGCTATGCAGGCAACGATTATGGAAATACGATGATAGAAACCAATGATAACGGGTATTTAATTACAGGAGTTTTAGACGTTTCTGCCTCTGGAGGTGAAGGCAATTCAAGAATAAGTCAGAGACATGCAGGCGGAGATATTTGGGCTTTAAAATTAGATGCTACAGGAAATACAGAATGGACAAAATACTATGGAGGCTCTTTTACCGATACAGCTTATGGAATTGCAAAAACAGTTGATAATGGGTATATAATTATAGGTTCTTCAGACAGTGATGATGTAGATATTGCAAACAATAAAGGCACCTATGATTTTTGGGCTTTAAAAATAGCAAGTACAGGAGAAATTTTGTGGGAAAAATCTTTTGGAGGTACCGAAATAGATGAAGCAAGAGCTATTATCCCTTCCAATGATGGAAATTTTATTATTGTAGGAGATACCAGAAGTAGTGATACAGATGTAAGTTCAAACAACGGTGCAGCAGATTTATGGATGCTAAAAATCTCTTCGGAAGGGACACTAATTTGGGAAAAATCTTTTGGTGGAACTAGTTTTGATGTTGCTCGTTCTATAACTAAAACACAAGACAACGGATTCCTAATTGCGGGAAGTTCTCGAAGTTTAGATGGAGATGTAACCACCAATCAAGGTCAGAATGATGCATGGATTTTAAAAGTAGCTGCCAATGGTGCGTTAGAATGGCAAAGGACTGTTGGGGGCTCACAAATAGACTTTGTTTATGATGCTGTTCAACTAAGCAATGGAGCAGTTATAGCTGTGGGAGAAAGTAGCAGTACCGATGGAGATATTCTTGAAAACAAAGGATTTACAGATGCACTCATCGTAAAATTAAAATAAAGAAAAATGAAACTTCCATAACGAGATTTCGATACACAGTGGAATGACTAAATGGAAGCTACATCTGACCGATAAAAACAAATAATATAGACCGATGAAAAAAATAGGAATCTTAATTAGTTTTTGTTTGCTTTTTCTCTCTTGTAGCGAAGACAACGATTTGGAAAGAAATAAAGTAAGCTTTTCTTTAAATTTTACACATAACTGGGAAGGAACAACGGTAACCAATGCAGATTTTAATGACATTAAGTTCACCAATGAAAGCGGACAGCAACTCAGTATAGAAAGATTGCGTTATTTAGTTTCTAAAGTTACTTTTTACAACCAGAATCAAGAGACTATTGTTACTACAGATTATAATTTGGTAGATGTAACGAACAATGAAAATTTGCTATTTACACTGTCCGATAAAATTCCAGCAGGAACTTATTCTAAGGTAACTTTTACCTTCGGGTTTGATGAAACGGACAATATAGATGGTGTTTATACAGATTTAAACACGGCATCTTTTGATGTTCCACCAATGTTAAATGGAGGGTATCATTATATGCAATTTGATGGTAAATATATCAATGCAGACAATGAAGAAACAGGATTTAATTTTCATGCCATTAGTGCTGTAGATACTATAGAAAATAAAACAGAAGACACCTCTTTTGAGGTAAATTTAGGCGAGGTTACGATTAACAATGAGACCACAGTAGAGGTACAAGCAGATCTATCCGAGTGGTTTAAAAACCCAAATACTTGGGATTTAAATACACTTTTTGAAAGTTTAATGGGAAATTTTGAAGCACAAAAACAAATAAGTGCCAATGGTAAAGCAGTTTTTTCTGTACAAGATTCAGAAAATTAGATATTTAGAAGCGTCATTCTGAACGTAGTGAAGAATCTCATCATTTTTCTATAGTATTTTATGAGAATAAACAGTTTTTTTTTATTTTTTTGTTTGTTATTTATTCATTGTTCATCCAAAGAAGAAGACATATACACACCTATTCCATATACTTTAGAAATTCCAACACTTTTTCAAGAAAAATTAATTGCTCCTTTAATTCCATCAAACAATCCGTTAACAGAAGAAGGTGTTGCCTTGGGCAAAAAGCTGTTTTTTGATCGAATTTTATCAAAAGACAATGCACAATCTTGTGCAAGTTGTCATTTTCCGCAAAAATCATTTTCAGATACGACGGCTTTTAGCGATGGTGTTGATGGTAATTTTGGAACAAGAAATGCAATGCCGTTATTTAACTTGGCGTGGACTTTTAACGAGCGTTTTAATTGGGACGGAAGTGCTTTTGGACTCGAAAATCAAGCCTTTGAACCTGTTAGAAACCCTTTAGAAATGCATAGCAATTGGAAGGATGTTGCTATAAAATTACAAGAGCATCCTGTATATCCCGATTTGTTTGCAAAAGCTTTTGGCAATGCCACTATAGATTCAATATTGGTTGTAAGAGCCTTTGCACAATTTGAAAGAACGCTGATTTCTAGCAATTCTAAATTCGACAAATACTTGCGAGGAGAAGTAAATTTAACAGCAGCAGAGCAAAATGGTTTTAACATTTTTATGGACGAAGCCAAAGGCGATTGTTTTCATTGTCATGGAAGTAATAACAATCCACTTTGGACAGATAACAATTTTCACAACAATGGCTTAGACGCTATTTTTACAGACTTAGGTTTGGGTGCTGTAACTGGCGACCCAAATGATAACGGCAAATTTAAGACGCCCTCATTAAGAAACTTAGCTTTTACGGCGCCATATATGCACGACGGTCGTTTTACTACCTTGGAAGAGGTCATTAATCATTATTCAGAAGGATTGCAAAATTCACCTACAATTGACCCTTTAATGAAAAAAGTGAATGAAGGCGGAGTTAACTTATCAGCACAAGAAAAATTAGATTTAAAAGCCTTTTTGTTATCACTTTCTGATACTGATTTTATCAATAATCCTAATTTTAGTGAATAATTTTAGATTTGACAACTTTTTAAAAGTTGTCAAATCTCACAAATCTTAATGAACTCGTTTAAACTTTTTCAATTTGCTAAAAAATTGCTGTTTTCAGCTCTGTTTTTGTCTTTTTCTCCTTCCGTAGCGTTGCTATGCAACTTAAAAAAGCCTTCAACAGAACTAAAAACCTCTAATTTTCGCTTAAATCCAAAAAGTTTAAACGAGTTCAATAAGAGATTTCTTGAAACGAAATATCCTCTAGGAATTCTTTTCGATTAAAATTATAAGTTTTTCAAACCCTATCATTATTGAATATGATGTTTCTTCTATGGTGAAAAACGACAGATGTCGTATATTTGCTTCCAATTTAGATTTAATCTATTTAAAATTATGATAAAAGTTTCAGACACAGCAAAGAAGAAAGTCATAGAATTAATGAACGATGACGGTTTTGACGCATCAAAAGATTTTGTGAGAGTAGGTGTAAAAAGTGGCGGGTGTTCAGGATTATCATACGATCTGACTTTCGATAAAGAGCAACAAGAAAACGACAAAGTTTTTGAAGAAAATGACGTGCGAATCGTGGTCGACAAAAAGAGTTTTTTATATCTAGTAGGAACTACTTTAGAATACTCTGGCGGATTAAACGGAAAAGGATTTGTATTTAACAACCCTAATGCCAATAGAACTTGTGGGTGTGGAGAATCTTTCTCTTTATAGTTGTAAAGTTGTAAAGTTGAAGGTTAAAAAGTTTCAAAAATGAATAAAATTGTAAGGTAAAAAGAATGAAAAAGCTATGGGAAAGTTTAACAATTTTGAAGAGATTATCTCTTGGCAAAAGGCGAGAGAGTTAAATTTAATAATATATAAATTAACTAATTCAAATGATTTATTCTTTAAAGATTTTGGATTCAAAGATCAGATAAGAAGAGCTTCTGTTTCAATTTCATCAAATATTGCAGAAGGGTTTGAAAGACAAACAACAAAAGAGTTTATTCGATTTTTATACATTGCTAAAGCATCAGCAGGCGAAGTTCGTTCTCAGTTATATTTAGCTTTCGATATAAAATATGTAAATAAAAACGAGTTTGAAGAATTAAAGTTAAAAACAAATGAAGTTTCAAAATTAATAAGTGGTTTAATAAAATATTTAAACACAACTTTATAAACTTTTAACTTTCAAACTTTACAACTAATTAACTTATGAGTAAGTACACCGAAGACGATTTAAGAGAAGAACTAAAAACCAAAGAGTACGAGTATGGTTTTTATACAGATATAGAAAGTGAAACTTTTGCAAAAGGACTCAACGAAGAGGTGGTAATTGCGATTTCTAAAAAGAAAAACGAGCCACAATGGATGACCGATTGGCGTTTGGAAGCTTTTCGTGTGTGGGAGAAAATGGAAGAACCCGAATGGGCAAACGTACAGTATGAAAAGCCAAAATTTCAAGAAATTGCTTATTACTCTGCACCTAAAGAAAAGCCAAAATTAAATAGCTTAGACGAAGTAGATCCAGAATTATTAGACACTTTTAAACGTTTGGGAATCTCTTTAGATGAACAAAAAAAATTAGCCAATGTTGCTGTAGATATTGTGATGGATTCTGTATCAGTAGCTACTACTTTTAAAGAAACATTAGCAGAAAAGGGCATCATTTTTATGCCTATTTCAGAAGCCATTCAAGAACATCCAGAATTGGTGAAGAAATATTTAGGAACGGTAGTACCAACCACCGATAATTTTTATGCGGCGTTAAATTCAGCTGTTTTCTCTGACGGATCGTTCTGTTACATTCCAAAAGGTGTAAAATGCCCGATGGAATTATCTACTTATTTTAGAATTAACGAAGGCGGAACAGGTCAGTTTGAAAGAACTTTGGTTGTTGCAGACAAAGGAAGTTACGTTTCTTATTTAGAAGGGTGTACAGCTCCAAGTAGAGATGAAAATCAGTTGCACGCTGCCGTAGTAGAACTTATTGCTTTAGACGATGCAGAAATTAAATACTCTACTGTACAAAACTGGTTTCCTGGAAATGCAGAAGGAAAAGGAGGCGTTTATAACTTTGTAACCAAAAGAGGTTTGTGTGAAACGAATGCAAAAATTTCTTGGACACAAGTAGAAACAGGTTCTGCAGTAACGTGGAAATACCCAAGTTGTATTTTAAAAGGGAACAATTCTGTAGGAGAATTTTATTCGATTGCTGTAACAAATAATTTTCAGCAAGCCGATACGGGAACCAAGATGATTCACTTAGGAAAGAATACCAAATCAACGATTATTTCAAAAGGAATTTCTGCAGGAAAATCACAAAACTCATATAGAGGATTGGTTCAAATCAATTCTAGAGCAGAAAATGCCCGTAATTTTTCGCAATGTGATTCCTTATTAATGGGAAATGAATGTGGTGCACACACTTTTCCATATATCGAAACCAAAAACAAATCTGCACAAATAGAACACGAAGCTACCACCAGTAAAATTGGAGAAGATCAATTGTTTTATTGCAATCAACGCGGAATTGATACCGAGAAAGCCATTGCATTAATCGTAAACGGATTTAGCAAAGAAGTATTGAATAAATTACCCATGGAATTTGCCGTAGAAGCACAGAAGTTATTGGAAATTAGTTTGGAAGGTTCGGTAGGTTAAAAAATAAATCTAGTTAGACCTGTCAGGTTTTAAAAACCTGACAGGTCTAAAAATTATAAAATGAAAAAAATAGTATTCCTTTTTTGTATCAGCATTACATTGGCAAGCTGTAAAAAATCAGAAAAAAAAGCTCAATCATCAACAAAAGCCAAAGTAAAACTACACCAATTAGTTGGCGGTTCTATTTTGGTGAATAAACTAGAAGTTTTTTCTCAAGATACTACGTATACAGGTCAGACCAAGCAATTTACAGATGTGTATTATGTTGTTTCTCATCCCAAAGGAAATCTCATGTGGGATGCAGGTTTGCCAGAGAGTTTGGTGGTAGAAAAACCGTTTACAGACCCAAGTGGAGTATATACGATTCAAAGACCCGATTCGTTAGTAAATCAATTAAAAACCATTGGTTTTAAGATTGAAGACTTTACATATATTGCATTATCACATTCGCATTTCGATCATGTTGGGCATGCAAATTATCTAAAAGATGCCACTTGGTTGGTGCAAGAAAACGAGTACAATACCGTAGCAGGAGATACGGTAAAAACAAAAAATCCAATGTTAAGTGCCTTAACGAATGTGAAAAAATTAAATGGTGATTACGATGTTTTTGGCGACGGAACTGTGGTTATCAAATATATGCCAGGACATACCATCGGGCATCAAGTTTTATATGTAAATTTGGGGCTAGAAAACCCCATTTTATTAACGGGAGATTTGTATCATTTTGAAGAAAATAGAACAAACAAAGGAGTCCCTTCTTTCAATTATAATGTACAACAAACTTTAGAAAGTATGGAAAAATTTGAAGCCTTTGCCAAAGAGAAAAACGCAGAAGTCATTATTCAGCATTCCCCCATCGCATATAAAAAACTAGAAAAAATATTAAAAAATAAATAAGTATATAAAGTAAGAAAGTAAAAAGTTTATAAAGTAAAGATTTGAAAATATATAAAGTGAAAAGGTTGTATTTCAAGAGTTGAACTTTACAACTTTCAACTTTACAAACAAATAGAATGATGTTAAAAATAGAAAATTTACACGCCAATATTGAAGATAAAGACATCCTAAAAGGCTTGAATTTACAAATTAATGCAGGAGAAGTACACGCAATTATGGGACCTAATGGTGCAGGAAAGAGTACGCTAGCCAATATTGTTGCAGGAAAGGAAGAGTACGAAGTTACCGAAGGAACTATTGAATTAGAAGGTGAAGATATTAGCGAGTTAGCTCCAGAAGAAAGGGCGCACAATGGTGTTTTTATGTCTTTTCAATATCCTGTAGAAATCCCAGGAGTTACGGTAACTAATTTTATCAAAACTGCGATTAACGAATCTAGAAAAGCACAAGGTTTAGAAGAAATGCCTGCCAAGGAAATGTTGCAAAAAATTCGTGAAAAATCGGAGTTGTTAGAAATCGATAGAAAGTTCTTATCACGTTCGTTGAACGAAGGCTTTTCTGGAGGTGAGAAAAAACGAAACGAAATCTTTCAAATGGCAATGTTAGATCCAAAACTAGCAATCTTAGATGAAACCGATTCTGGATTAGATATTGATGCCTTGCGTATTGTTGCTAATGGTGTAAACAAACTAAAATCGAAAGACAATGCCGTTGTTGTAATTACACATTACCAGCGTTTGCTAGATTATATTGTTCCAGATTTTGTACATGTATTGTACGATGGAAAAATTGTAAAAACAGGAGATGCATCACTAGCTTTAGAATTGGAAGCAAAAGGGTACGATTGGATAAAGCAGGAACTCGTTTAGTTTAAAAGTATATAAAGTTTAAAAGTGATACTTTTTGTCATTCTTGTTGCCTGTGCTGAACTTGATTCAGTAATACAGGAATCTAAATAATAAGCAAAAAGTAAAAATAATGAGATTCCTGCCTTCGCAGGAATGACAGAAATAGGAAAATGGAATTAAAAGAAAAACTCGTATCGTCGTATTTGGCGTTTGAAAACAAGGTAAATATTCATTCAGATATTCACGAAATCCGCTCAAAAGCCTTACAAAATTTTGAAGCTTTAGGATTTCCTACCAAGCAATTAGAGGCATGGAAATATACTTCGTTAAATGCTTTGTTAAAGAATGATTACAGCATTTTCCCAGATAAGGAAGTTGCAGTAGTTCTTGCCGATGTTAAAAAATATTTTATTCACGATATCGACTCTTATAAAATTGTTTTTATAGATGGGAAATACAGTTCATTTTTATCGGAAACTACTCACGACAAGTTTGATGTGTGTTTGATGTCTTCTGCCTTAGAAAAAAGAAAATACAAACCTATTATTGAAAATTACTTTAATAAAATTGCCAAGCAAGACCATTTAACCTCTTTAAATACAGCTTTTGTAAATGAAGGAGCTTATATCTATATTCCTAGAAATGTAGAGGTAGAAAAACCCATTCAAATCATCAATTTTACCACAGGTTCAGAAGCAGCAACCTTGGTACAACCTAGAAATTTAATTGTTGCTGAGCAGAATGCACATGTGCAGATTATTGAACGTCATCAAAGTTTGACATCTCACCCTACATTATCCAATGTGGTTACCGAAATTTTTGCCGCAAAAGATGCTACAGTCGATTTTTATAAGATTCAGAATGATGCGGTTACGGCTTCTTTGGTAGACAACACCTATGTAGAGCAAAAGTCGAACAGTGTCGTTTCTGTACATACATTCTCATTTGGCGGAAATATCACTAGAAATAATTTAAATTTTTACCAACGAGGCGAGCATATCGACTCTATTTTAAAAGGAATTACCATTCTTGAAGGCAAGCAACACGTAGACCATCATACCTTGGTACATCATATAGAACCCAATTGCGAAAGTCACCAAGATTATAAAGGCATCTATGACGAGCGTGCGACCGGTGTTTTTAACGGGAAAGTAATCGTTGAAAAAGAAGCACAAAAAACCAATGCCTATCAGCAAAATAACAACGTATTGGTAAGCGATAAAGCTACGATGAATGCCAAACCTCAATTAGAGATTTTTGCAGACGATGTAAAATGTTCACACGGTTGTACGATTGGACAATTGGACGAGAATGCGTTGTTTTATATGCAACAACGTGGAATTCCACAAAAAGAAGCGAAGGCTTTGCTCATGTATGCTTTTGCCAATACGGTGTTAGAAAGTGTAAAAATACCCGAGGTAAAAAACAGAATTACCAAACTCATTGCCAATAAACTAAAGGTAAATATTGGGTTTGATTTGTAGATATTTTTTATAAAATTCGGTTAACCCCGAAAGGGTTTCAAACCCTTTCGGGGTTTTTGTTTATTACTTTTTCCCCAAATAATCCAATGCCAAACTACTCAAGGTTTTTACTCCCAAAACAAAACCACTTTCATCGAGCATAAAATCAGGTGTATGATGTCCTGCGGCATCTTCGGGTTTTACATCCAGAGGTTTTCCTCCTAAAAAGAAATACAATCCGGGTACTTTTTGTTGGAAAAAAGAAAAGTCTTCTGCACCAGTAATGGCATCAATCTCTTTTACCTGATTTTTCCCGGCAATACGTTGTAAAGTGGGTAACATGGTAGCGGTTAATTGTGGGTCGTTAAACGTAATCGGATACCCTTTGTCTATTTCTATACTTGCCGTAGCTCTATGGGCTTGTGCAATGGCAGGCACCATTTCTTTCATTCTTTTATTAATGAAAGCCTGCATATCGTAATCTAAAGTTCTAATCGTTCCAACAATACGCGCATTTTCAGGAATAATATTGCTACGAATTCCAGCATTGATCATTCCAACCGTAATTACTGCTCCTTCTTTTGTGAGTTCCGATTCACGACTAATAATAGTTTGTAGTCCGTTGATAATTTGTGCTGAAGTAACAATAGGATCTACACCATGCCAAGGTCTAGAACCGTGCGCTTGTTTTCCCAAAACATCTATTTGGTAGGATTGGGAAGCTGCCATAATTCCGCCCGATTTATAGCTAATAGTTCCCACATCAAAACCAGCGCTAATATGCAATCCAAAAATAGCATCTACATCGGGGTTGGTTAAAACACCCTCTTTTACCATCAATTCAGCACCGCCTTCTTCACCTTTAGGTGCGCCTTCCTCAGCAGGTTGAAAAATAAATTTTACCGTGCCTTTTATTTTGTGTTTCATTTTAGAAAGCACTTCCGCAACACCCATTAAAATAGCCACGTGAGAATCGTGTCCGCAAGCATGCATCACGCCTGTTTCTTTTCCGTTATAGGTAGCCGTTACGTTAGATTTAAAAGGCAAATCATTTCGCTCTGTTACAGGCAACGCATCCATATCGGCTCTTAGTGCTACTACTTTTCCGGGCTTTTTTCCTTTTAAAATCCCTACAACTCCTGTAAAGGCAACACCTGTTTGTACTTCAATCCCCAAACTTTTTAAATGTGCTGCAATGTACTTTGCAGTTTCAAATTCGCGATTAGAAAGTTCAGGATTTTGATGAAGATGTCTCCGCCATTCAATAACTTTAGGTTCTACTTCGCTAGATAGTTGGTTGATTTTTGCATCGTTTTTTTGAGAGAATCCCGTAAAAACTGCTAGGAATAAAAGTGTAAAGAGGGTAGTTGCCTTCATAAAATACATAAAGTTTGGTTAGTTATATGCCAAATATACCAATTTTATCATGTCTTTTAATTTACATCTACTACCTTTGTAATTTAAGCATAGAATCATGTTTCCTGTAGAAAAAATTAGAGCAGACTTTCCTATTTTACAACGTACTGTAAACGGAAAACCGTTGGTGTATTTAGACAATGCGGCTACTTCGCAAACACCGCAAGTTGTTATGGATGCCATTGTAGATTATTACAGTAGTTACAATGCCAATATTCATAGAGGTGTGCATACTTTAAGTCAGGAAGCCACCGATAAATACGAAGAAGCTCGAATTAAAATTCAGCAACATTTTAACGCTGAGAAGGCTCACGAAATTATTTTTACTGCTGGAACTACACACAGTATTAATATTGTTGCTTCGGGATTTTCACAGCTTTTACAAAAAGGAGACGAAGTAATTATTTCTGCATTAGAGCATCATTCTAATATTGTGCCTTGGCAAATGTTGTGCGAAAAAACAGGTGCTATTTTAAAAGTGATTCCTATGAATGAAGAGGGCACTTTACAAATGGATGTGTATTACAGTTTGTTAAATAAAAAGACAAAGTTGGTATTTTGTAATCATATTTCGAACGCTTTAGGAACGATAAACCCTATTGAAGAAATGATTGATGCGGCGCATAAAGTACAGGCAGCAGTCTTAATTGATGGCGCACAAGCATGTCCGCACATACAACCCGATGTACAAGCTTTGGATGTTGATTTTTACGTAGCTTCTGCGCATAAAATATGTGGGCCAACGGGCGTTGGAATCTTATACGGAAAAGAAATATGGTTAGAAAAATTACCGCCCTATCAAGGCGGTGGTGAAATGATAGATACCGTGACGTTTGAAAAAACAACCTATGCAGGTTTGCCTCATAAATTTGAAGCAGGAACACCTAATATTTGTGGTGGAATTGCTTTTGGGGTTGCTTTAGATTATATGCATGCGATAGGTTTCGACCAAATTTCTGCCTATGAAAATGAATTGCTAGATTACGCAACACAAGAATTATTAAAAATAGACGGATTAAAGATTTACGGAACTTCAGAAAAGAAAACTTCGGTAATTTCTTTTAATATAGAAGGCATTCATCCGTATGATATAGGAACTATTTTAGACAAACTAGGCGTTGCAGTAAGAACAGGACATCATTGTGCACAACCCATTATGGATTTTTATAAAATACCTGGAACCGTACGGGCTTCTTTTGCTTTTTACAATACCAAAGAGGAGATTGATGTATTGGTAGCGGCAGTTGAAAAGGCGAAAATGATGTTGACGTAGTCAAAATTATCATTATATATTGGCTATGTTTAGATTCCGAAATAGATTCCAGTTTATATTTTTTATAAAAGATACCAGATACGAACATAGTTCCACATAGCCTATGTTTTCTATGTTCCTATGTGGTTAAAAAAATAGATTCTTCGTTTGCTTCAGAATAAAAAATACACTTACTTTTTATCAATAATCGTAGCACTCGCTTGTGCTGTTGGAAAAACTACTAAATCTTCAATATTTACATGATAAGGTCTTGTAATTACAAAATGAATGATATCGGCAATATCTTCGGCAAGTAGAGGTTGGTATCCTTGATAAGGAATTTTTGATTTCTCCTCATCTCCTTTAAATCTAACTTCTGAAAAAGCAGTATGTACCATTCCCGGGTGAATTCCAGCAACGCGAACTCCATGCTTATTCATATCCATTCGCATGGCTTTATTCAATGCATTTACAGCCGATTTTGTGGCACAATACACATTTCCATTCGGATAGACTTCTTTACCAGCAGTAGAGCCAATATTTACAATAAAGCCGCTATTTCTTGCAACCATTTGCGGAATAATCGCTTTAGAAACATAGAGCAATCCTTTTATATTGCTATCAATCATGGCATCCCAGTCGTCTAAACTTCCATTTTGAATGGGGTCTAAACCGTGTGCATTTCCCGCATTATTAATGAGAATATCAATGTGTTGAAAGTCTTTTGGTAGGCTGTCAATTGCTTTTTGAACCTCCTCTCTTTTTCCTACATCAAAAGTTAAAATAGTTACTTCTACCAAAGAACTTAATGCTGCTTGAAGCGCTTTTAATTTTGCTGTTTTTCTTCCACAAAGAATCAATCGAATACCATTCTTTGCAAATAGTTTTGCGGTGGCTTCTCCAATTCCTGATGTTGCGCCTGTGATGAATGCGGTAGTTTTCATTGTTTGTGTTTGGGTTAGAGAGATCCTGAAACAAGTTCAGGATGACGTTGGTTTTTATGAAACCTTCGTCATTTTCCCTTTCTGTTTCGCTTCTTCGTTACGTTCAATGGTATGATCGGGTCGTGTCCATTTGGGTTTTTCTCCCAACGATTCGTATTTCGAGTTTTTAGCTTCTACTGTTTCTGGTTGCGATTTTTTTACAAAAGGTTTTTGTGGGTTTAACCCTAATAATTCAAACATTTTCATGTCTTCATTAACATCTGGATTAGGAGTAGTTAACAATTTATCCCCCGCAAAAATAGAATTTGCTCCCGCAAAAAAGCATAGGGCTTGTCCTTCTCTACTCATATCTGTTCTTCCCGCAGATAAACGTACTTGGGTTTGAGGCATTACAATACGCGTGGTAGCTACCATACGAATCATATCCCAAATAGCTACAGGTTTTTGATCTTCTAAAGGAGTTCCATCAACCGCTACTAAGGCGTTGATAGGCACAGATTCGGGTTGTGGATTTAATGTTGCTAGCGCTACTAACATGCCTGCTCTGTCTTCCGCTTTTTCTCCCATACCAATAATTCCGCCAGAACAAACCGTTACATTGGTTTTTCTAACATTGTCAATCGTATCCAAACGGTCTTGATAACCTCTGGTAGAAATCACTTCTTTATAATATTCTTCTGAGGAGTCTAGATTGTGATTATATGCGTACAGACCCGCTTCTGCCAGACGTTGCGCCTGATTTTCGGTAATCATTCCCAAAGTACAGCAAACTTCCATGTCGAGCTTATTAATGGTTCTCACCATTTCTAAAACTTGGTCAAATTCTGGCCCGTCTTTTACGTTTCTCCAAGCTGCACCCATACAAACTCTAGAGCTTCCTGAAGCTTTTGCACGTAAGGCTTGCGCTTTTACATGCGGAACCGTCATTAAATCATTCCCTTCGATATCTGTATGATATCTTGCTGCTTGCGGACAATAGCCGCAATCTTCTGGGCAACCACCTGTTTTAATAGAAAGTAAAGTAGAAACCTGAACCGTATTTGGGTCGTGGTGTTTTCTATGAATGGTAGCTGCTTCGTATAGCAATTCCATTAAGGGTTTGTTATAGATGGCTAGAATCTCTTCTTGTGTCCAGTTATGTTTTGCGCTCATAAATTTGCGTTGATTTTACGATTCAAAAATAGTTATATTCTTAAAATAAAAACACTTTTAATTCACCAATTCTCTTCCCAATTGTGCTAAAAAAGGAATGCCAATGGTTTCATATTCATAGATACCATCGTTATATATTTGATTTTTATTTACATGAATCGTAGCAGTAATAATATATTTTTTATTGGATTTTTTGTTGATGATATATGCACAGTCGGTTAAATAACCATAAGCATAACCTACTTTATTGAAGATTTCTATATGATTGGGCATCGACTCTTTAGTATCACCAAACAAAAAGAATTTTACGTAACTATCATAATACTCATCCACATTATAACCTACTTCTTTGGGGAGTATTTTCATGGTGTTGATTAGAAACTCTCGATCTTCTTTAGACAAATGAAATTGTTGTTTTTTAGCATAAAGTTGTGGGAAAAATATACGCTTCATCATTTCATGTAAGGAAGTAAGAGGCAAATAATTTTTTTTAGAGAAGTCCATGGGCGTTTTTACCAAGCTATCACCAACGGTATATCCAATGCCTTTTTGTAAACGGTTTAGTTTTAGAGATTGTATGGAATCATTTACAACAGATTTGGTTTCATAAATGAGGCTATCATTTTTATAAAATGTGAGTTTTTTAGTTTTTAAAGCCCCTGAATTTGCAACAGACAATCTGTGTGAGATTCGAGCAGAAATTCCTTTATGATGAAGCAACCTATTGATATCGTCTTTTCCTATATATTCAAACAAACGATTATAAGCATCGTTATCGCTTACGGCAAAAATCTTTTTAATTTCTTTAGCGATGGTTGTTTTTATAGAATCGCCTTCCACTAAAAACAGTGTATTTCTATCAATCTTTTTTTGTTGATTCATTTTTTCTAACGCTAAAATGGCAATCGGAAATTTTACAGAACTCGCAGGATAAAAATAGTTGCTATCATTTACTTGAAAAGAAGCCTCTTTAAAAGAAATCGTATTGTTTTTTTCTAGTACTTCAGAGAATAGTATTTGTATTTCATGTTGTTGAATCTTGTCTACAACTGTTTTTATTTTAGGATGTTTAGAGCTTAAAGCGTTTTCTAAATCGTTTTTTTTAGAGCAACTTAAAAGAAGTAATAGCAGGCTTAGAGAAAGGTTTTTTATCATCCTTTGTAATTGATTGAAGAAAGTTAAAATTAAGGAAAATTTTTATTTTTCAATGAGTATTGATACCGCATTTCCACCAAAACCAACAGCATTTACCAATATTTTTTTAAGTTCTTTGGGTGGTGATTGTTTTTCCGCAAAAGGAACTGGAATTACTTCTTGGTATTTTAGCATGAGTAAGGCTAATTCTAAACTTAACATTCCTGAAGTACCAAACGTATGTCCTAATTTCCATTTGTTAGTAGTTAAAAAAGGAATTTTGTTAAAAAACACTTTTTGAATGGCATTATATTCCGAAAAATCTCCTTTTAACGTACCTGGTGCGTGCATCACAATAGCATCAATTTCATCAGGAGAAGTGAATCCCAAAGCCATTTTCATGGATCTTTGAAAACATTGAGCTTCGGTAGAAATGGAAGTATGATGTTCTAAAATTTCTGTTGCATAACCTATTCCTGTAATAAGCGCTAATCTGTTTTGTTGTATGCCTTTTTCTAAACAGCTTACTGCAGCACCTTCACCAAGAACCATGGTGTTTTTTTTCTTTTTGAAATCGAGTGCGCGACAAGGGTACGATACTTCATCGCATTCATGGGATACTTCATTGCATTCAGTATAAACTTTTAGGGCTTGCATTTGTGCGATGGTAAAATCAGTTAAAGGCGCTTCACTTCCGCCAACTAAAAATTTATCGGAGAGTCCTGCTTGTATCCAAGCAATACCATTTAAAACAGCATGTAAGGCGGTAGAGCAGGTGATAGAATGCGAAATTTCTGGACCTTTTGTTTGTAAATCATGCGCAACCCAAGAAGAAATATTTCCCAAAGTAGTAGTTGGTGAACTTAAAATAGCGGTTTTTTGAGTTTTTAAAAAAGCAGTGTGGTGCTTTTCAAAAAGAGCTGTAGCGCCTCTTGAAGATCCTATGTTAATTCCAAAATCGTCACCTACTTTCCAACCCGCTTTTAAACAAGCCTTTCTAGCTACTAAAATTGCATATAAAACGGTGTTGTCTAAGTTTTTGTATTTTAAAGATGCTGTTTTTAAAGCAACGATTTCTTTTTGATCTTCTTCGGATATTTTTGCTACCCAAGCAGTAAAATTTTCAAATGCTGTTTTAGAAATAGAATGTTGCTTGCTTTTATATCTTTTCCAAATAGAGGTTTCATTATTTCCTAAAGCGGAAATAGAAGATATGGCGGTAATGGAAATAGGTTGAAACAAGTCTTTTATTTTAGGTAATGCTTACAAATGTAAAACATTGTTTAATGATTGTTTAAAGATTTGACAACTTTTCAAAAGTTGTCAAACTTCTTCTAACACTTGCTCAATAGCGGTATACACTTTTTCCAATTGTTCAGGTGTAATTACATACGGAGCTTGAATATAAATAGTATTTCCTAGCGGTCGTAAAAACACACCTTTATTCATAAAAAAATCGAACAATTGATCGCGTAAATTCCCATATCGTTCCATTTGGACATCCAAATCTAGGGCATAAATTATCCCTTTTTGCCGAGTAGATTTTACTTTGGGATGGTTTTGAATTCGTTTATCAAAGGCTTCATGCGAAGCTACAATCTGCTGTATGTTTTCTTGTATTTCTGATGAAGTCAACAATTCAATTCCTGCCAAAGCTGCCGTACATGCCAACGGGTTCGCAGAATAGGTATGTCCGTGAAACAAACCTTTTTTGATATCATCGCTATAAAAAGCATCATAAATTTCTTGAGAGCAACTTGTAATTGCCATGGGTAAAAGCCCTGCGGTTAGTGCCTTGCTTAAACAAATAATATCAGGTTTTTCATGCATGTATTCTGAAGCAAAGTATTTTCCTGTCTTTCCAAATCCTGTCATTACCTCATCGGCAACTGTAATAATTTGATGTTGTTTAAAAAAGGATAAAATACGATCTAAGCCTTCGACGTTGTGCATTTTCATAGCGGCTGCACCTTGTACCAAAGGCTCGTAGACAAATCCCGCTATTTCATATATTTTTACAAGTATTTCTAGTTGTTGTAAAATTGCATCGTGGTTTTCTCCATTAGGAGTAGGAATTCGTTGTACGTCTAAGAAAAAATCTTCAAACGGACCGTTGTATACCGATAAGCCAGAAACACTCATCGCACCAAAAGTATCGCCATGAAAACCGTCTTCAAAAGCGACTAACGTGCTTCTTTTTTCACCTTTATTAAAATGATATTGCAGCGCCATTTTAATTCCAATTTCCACAGCAGAAGAACCATTGTCTGAAAAGAAAATCTTTTGCTGATTTTCAGGTAAAATTTCAATGAGTTTTTCTGATAATTCAATAGCAGGTTGGTGTGTAAACCCACTAAAAACTACCTGATCTAATTGTTGCATTTGGTTAGAAACTCTATTTGTGATGTACTCATTACAATGTCCGTACATAGCAGTATACCACGAAGCAATGGCATCAATATATTCATTGCCATTTTCATCTGTTAAAATACATCCTTTTGCTCTGATAATTGCCAGTGTTTCAGGATGTGTTTTATGTTGCGTTAGTGGATGCCAAAGGTGTTTTTTATCGCGTTCTTGTAGCATCATACTATTTGTTGAAATTTTTCTGCATAATCTTTCACTACATTTTTATCAAAATAAGGTTCTTCATCTATACGTCCAAGAACAGGTACACCGGTCATTTTTTTGATGATTTCTTCTGTAGAAGGGTGCTCATTTCCACTAAAAATAAGCGCAACATCAAACCCTTTTTCTTGTAATAATTTTACGGTTAGTAGTGTGTGATTGATGCTCCCCAAATAGTGACGAGATACTACAATTACGGTATAATCTGGAGGGATGATGTCTAAAATAGTATCCGTATCGTTTAAAGGAACTAAGAGTCCTCCAGCACCTTCAACAACTAAATGATTGTTTGTTTTAGGAGGCGTGATTTTAGTCAATTCAATGTCAATATTATCAATTGCAGCAGCGGCATGCGGACTCATAGGTGTTTGCAAAGCATAACTATTTTTATGAAATACCGATTTGGAATTAGAAATCAATTTTTCAACTTTATAGGTATCAGAATTATCCAAATCGCCTGCTTGTATAGGTTTCCAATAATCGGCTTCTAAAGCTTCTACTAAAATAGCCGAAACAATGGTTTTTCCTACTTCGGTAGAAATGCCAGTAATGAAGTATTTTTTAGAGTTCATATTTTCGTTCTATCGTCATGCTGAACTTGTTTCAGCATCGCATCTTAATATTATTAGTAATCTAAGGTTTTTAATCTAGGGTTTAATTTCTTAATTAAATTCAATTTCCATTCTTTGTGCCAATTTTTTAATTGTTTTTCTCTTGCAATTGCTAGATTAATATCTAAAAATTCTTCAAAATAGATCAAATCTTTTACATTATATTTTTTGGTAAATAAAGAAGCAGTTTCTTCATAATGCTCATATAATCTTTTTTCTAAATTGGCTGTCACTCCAATATAAAAGGTTGTTCTATATTTATTTGTCAATATATAGATATAGCTCTTTTTCATTCCTTAGCGTTATGTGACCCTGAAACAAGTTCAGGGTGACGATTTTAAATTTATTGATCTTTCACAAAAGTACACAACAACTCCAAAACAAGTGTAATTTCTTCCTTAGAATTGTAATTGTGTAAACAAAAGCGCAACCGTTCTTCACCTTTAGAAACGGTAGGAGATAGAATAGGTTTTATTTCGAATCCTTTTTCTTGTAAGGTTTTAGCAATCTGATGTATATTTTTCTCATTGGGAATAATACAACAATGAATTGCAGAGGTGCTTTTTATAAAAAAAGAAGCTAACTTCAATCGGTTTATTTCTTCATTAAAAAAGGCAATGTTCTCTTGCAATTGTTTTTGATTAGAAGTATTTTCGAGCGTTTTATACCCCATTTTTATCGTAGCTAAAGCGTGTGGAGGAAGTGCTGTTGTGTAGATAAAACTTCTAGAAAAATTGACTAAATAATTTTTTAGATTTTTACTCCCTAAAATAGCAGCACCATGGCATCCTAATGCTTTCCCGAAAGTTACAATTCTTGCAAAAACACTATTTTCTATACCTAATGTTTGTATTTTTCCACAGCCTTGTTTTCCAAAAACACCTAAGGAATGCGCTTCGTCTACCACAAAATGTGCTCGGTATTTTTCACAAAGTTTTGCCATAGCAAGTATATCGGGCGTATCTCCATCCATAGAAAATACGGCTTCTGTAACTACATAGATTTCATTTTTGTCATGCTGAACTCGTTTCAGCATCTCATTCAAATTGTTTACATCATTGTGCTGAAATTTATACCCTTTTGCTTTGCATAACTGAATGCCGTCTCTAATAGAAGCGTGGATAAATTCGTCATACAAAACAATATCTCCACGTTGTGGAATGGCTCCAAAAAAACCCAAATTGGCATTGTACCCTGAGTTAAAAATTAGAGCGGCTTCGGATTGATGAAATGTACAAATGTCTTTTTCAACTTCCTCGTACAAATCAGAATTTCCAGAAAGCAATCGAGATCCTGTTGCCCCATTCGCAATAAGATGGTTGTTTTTTAGGAATTGATGTACTTTCTCAAAAATTGCAGTAGATTTTGCAAAACCCAAATAATCATTCGAAGAAAAGTCGATAGTATTTAAAGGCTTTTGTAAAGAACGAAAAGCATGGTCAACTTTTCGTTTTTCTAATTTTTCTAAGAGTTTTTTTGGAAAGTGCTCCATCTTTACAAAAATACAAAATGTTCCATACAGTAATCATTGTCCGTTTGTATCTTTACACTTTTAAAACAGGTCATGCAAAAAAACACAGATTTAAAAGAGAAATGGGATTTTTTAGTAGCCAAACTAACAGCAGATTTTGCAGACGGTGAAGAATTAAATGTAGATGGAATTATCTATTTGATTGGTGTTCAGGAATTAGGACAAGGGCATAGGCGCTTTAAAAAAGATGAAAAAGTAAACTTAATGCACATTGCCATTTGTAAGCTCTTAGAACCTTATGGTTATTATGAGTTTGATTATTTTGATGAAGACGGTTGGCCACATTACAAAGTACTTACAGAATTGCCCAATCTAAAAGCAGGCGAACAAACGGTATTAATGAAAGAAGCGATTGTGAGTTATTTTGACGTTATTGACTTTTTTAAGTAACAGATAACTTTCGAATCATTTTTGAAAGCAATTTAGGAAAGAATCTTTTTACAAAAACGGCTAATTTTTCTTTGAACCCTCCAATATAAACTTCCTCTTTTTTCTTGTGGATTGCCTTTGCCATGAGTGTTGCGAATTTTGAAGGAGCAATTCCGTTTTGGGTAGCGGTATCCATTTTTTCTTGAGGTGTTCCATCACCTGTTAAAGCATTGATGGAAACATTGGTATTTACAAAACCAGGACAAACTAAAGTAACTGCAATATTATCTTTGTGATGTTCTGCACGTAAACTATCAAAAAAACCATGCAACGCATGTTTAGAAGCCGCATAACTAGAACGCAAAGGCGTTCCAATCTTCCCAACAATACTTGTAGTGGTTACAAAATGTCCTTTTCCGTTTTTAATAAAATAAGGCAAAACAGCTTTGGTAAGCGCAACAGTTCCTATATAATTGATTTCTAAAATGCGTTTGTCCACAGCAATTTGAGTATCTTTTACTAGAGAACGTTGACTAATTCCGCCATTATTTACTAAAATATCAATCGTTCCAAAGCAAGAAAAAGTTTCGCTAACTTTTATATCAAAAGTGTTATAATCTTCTAAATCTAAGGGAATTATTTTTACCCATGCTGGATTTTTACAAACTTTTTTTACAGCTTCTAAAGTTTCTTTTCTACGAGAAGATAAAATTAATTTTGCATTTCTACGGGCTAATTCTATCGCCAATGCTTTCCCTATTCCAGAAGAAGCACCTGTAATCCAAATAACCTTATTTGTAAAATTCATCGTATGTAATTTTAATACCAATGTAGCTATTTTTAATTTAGAAATAGTAATTTTGAGAAATTCCATATAAAAACAATATGCTATCTTTTTCAAAAAAACTTGTTTTCCTTTTTTTACTTCCTTCTTTTGTTGCACAAGCACAGTATACAATTGGCGGAACATTAAAATCTGACAAAAAATTAGAATATGCATTGTTATATAAAGTAGAAGCCATGAAGTTGGCTTTTGTACAAAACACATCTTTGCAAGAAGGCGTTTTTAATTTTCAATTGCCTGCCGATGCTTCTTCAGGAAGTTACCGTCTTATTTACGATACTAAAAATAATGGATTTGTAGACTTTTTCTTTCACAAAGAAGATGTTGTTTTTCATTTAGAAAAATCAAAGTCTAGTACTTCACTTCGTTTTGAAAAATCAAAAGAAAATAAAGCGTATCAACAGTTTTTAAATACTTTTTTGCAGCAACAAAAAGAAATAGATTCTCTACAGTTAAGCTATTTACAAGCTCCTACAGAACAAACAGAAAGAGGATATAAAAAAGCCTTATTAGCGATAGAAAAAACAAAAGTCTCTTTTTTAAAAAGTAGTAGTGAGGGAATGTTTGTAGCGCAGTTTATAAAAGCGCATTTTCAGTACAATTCACCAAAAATCATCACAAACGCCAAAGATTATTTTAATAGTACGGTTTCTCACTTTTTTGATGCGATTGATTTTGAAAATGAAACATTGGTAAATGCTGCTTTTTTTATTGACAAACTCAATCAATATGTTTTTTATACAAATATCTCTGAGGATGAGAAAACTCAGCAAATATTGTATGAAAAAGCAATGAATACTATTTTAGAAAAAGCAACAAGTACCGAACTTAAAAAAAATATTATAGAATTATTTATTCATCAATTTGCGGGTCTTAAAAACGTGATTTTGGTAGATTACCTTTTAGAAAATCATTTTAATAAGTTGCCAATTGCGTATCAAAATAAAGAATTTAGGGCTTCTATTCTCGCAAATTTAGCCGCTGAAGTAGGGCGTATAGCTCCTGATTTCTCATGGACTGATAAAGAAGGACAAAAAGCCCTTTTAGAGTTAGATGATGCAAAATATTATGTATTGGTGTTTTGGAGTACAGGTTGTCCGCATTGCACAAGAGAAGTCCCCAAATTGTATGATTTTACAAAAAACAATTCCCTTGTAAAAGTAGTTGCATTTGGGATGGAAACCGAAGCGACAAAGTGGGAAAAATTTACAACCCCTTTAAAAGGTTGGCACCATGCTTTGGGTCTTGGTAAATGGGATAATGAAACAGCAAGAATCTATCAGATTTATAGTACACCAAGTTATTTTGTATTGAACGCTGATAAAAAAATTATTGCAAAGCCAGAAAAATTAGAAGCGTTAAAAGCTTTAATTGAAAAGTTGAATTAAGGTAACTTGTACAATTCCTGCCTTCGCAGGAATGACAGCGGTTTTTTAAAAATTATTATTTAAAATGGTGAAAATCAAATTTTTATACATATAACATGCATTAAAAATGCAAAAAAGCATCTTCTAAATGTTCTATTTTAAACTCATTTTCTTCTTTTAAAATAGCAATAATATCAAATCGAACCTCTACCTCTAAATCTTTTGAAGTAACATACGCATCAATAGCACTTACTAATAATTTTATTTTTTTAGGATTTACAAAATCTTGTGGATTTCCAAACACATCAGAAGATCTCGTTTTTACTTCTACAACAGCTAAGGTGTTTTCTTGTTGTGCAATAATATCTACTTCTGCTTTTAAATAACGATAGTTTTTTTCTAGAATTTTATAGCCTTTTTCTAGTAAGTAATCTACCGCTAATTGTTCTCCTTTTTTACCAAGTTCGTTATGTATAGCCATTTTTTTATTTAATTTAAAGTTGAAAAGTGCTTAAACGTAAATTCGATGTAAAACATTTTGGTTACTAATCGCTTAATTTTTTACTTTGAAAGTAAATGTCATTCCTGCGAAAGCAGGAATCTAAGTGTTTCAATTTTAATAGATTCCTGCTTTCGCAGGAATGACAAATACAATTAGGAACTTATATTATTTTCTTAAATCGAAATCACAGTCTTAATTTTTCAATATATTTTTTAGTTTCTTTTAAAACTTTAGGAGCTAGTACAATGGTAGTAAGCATTGTAGGAATTGCCATGAGTGCAAAAAAACTATCAATCAAATTAATCATCATATCTAAGGTAGTTGTTGCTCCTATGATAATACTCAGAATATAAAAATAATTGTAGTAATGTTTCTTATCTGCTCCTAGTAAAAACGACATACATTTTGTGCCGTAATAGGAATAAGAAAATAATGACGAAATACTAAAAACAGCAATGCAAATTAGTAATAGATATTTTCCAATTGCAGGCATTGCGCTAGAAAAAGCAGCAGCTGTTAAACTTACACCATTGGCATCAGAGGTTTGCCAAACACCAGTGACTAAAATTGCCAAAGCGGTTAATGTACATACCACAATGGTATCTATAAAAGGTCCCAGCATCGCTACCAAGCCTTCTCTTACAGGTTCTGATGTTTTTGCAGCACCATGCGCCATAGGAGCTGTACCCACACCTGCTTCATTAGAAAATGCTCCTCTTTTAATTCCTAAAATAATGAGACTTCCCAAAGCACCTCCAAAGAGTGCATCTCCTTTTATAAAATTTGCAGAAAATGCATCCGTAAAAATAAGTTTAAGGTATCTAGGTACGACTTCGATATTGACTCCTAAAATAAAGAGAATCAATACAAAATATAAAACCACCATTGCGGGGACTAATTTAGAAGCCACTTTGCTAATTCTATCCAATCCGCCTAAAATAACAATCGAGGTAATACTCACTAAAACAATTCCAACAGTTAGATCAGACACAAAACTTTTTGCGATGCCGTTGGGAACCAATACAATGTCATTGATAGCTTGTGTAAGTTGATTTACATTGAAAACAGGTAGCGCGCCAACCAATCCACAAATACTAAAAAAAATGGCAAAGGGTTTCCAATGTTTTCCTAAACCTTCCATAATAAAGTACATAGGGCCACCTTGTAGGTTGCCTTCACTATCTTTTCCACGATATAAAATGGCTAAAGTTGCCGTAAAGAATTTTGTAGACATCCCAATAATAGCGCTTATCCACATCCAAAAGACTGCCCCCGGACCACCTAGAGCAATGGCAACCGCAACACCTGCTATATTTCCCATACCTACAGTTGCAGAAAGCGCTGTAGTAAGTGCTTGAAAATGAGAAATTTCACCTGCATCTTCTGGATTGTCGTATTTTCCTCTTAAAATCTGAATGGCATGCCCAAAAAAACGAAAGGGTAAGAATTGAGAACGAATGAGTAAATAAATTCCGCCGCCGATTAATAAAATTAATAAAGGAATTCCCCATATAAAGGAAGAAAAATCAGCAATAGCATCCTTTATAAAATTCATTCAAAAATAATTTTAGAGGATTTTTTTTCTGCAATAAGGACCACTTTTCTACCAAAAACGATTGCTTTGTTAATGGGTTCATGACCTGCGGGAAAATCAAAAATAACAGGAAAATGATATTCCTTTACCACATCTAATATGAGTTCTTCTACAGAAGTTCCCCAAGTAGGATTGTTTGTTTTAATATTGGAAATATCGCCAACAATCAGTCCTTTGCAATTTTCAAAATACCCTGCTCTTTTTAAACTTTGCAACATTCTATCGATGCTGTATTTGTATTCTCCTATTTCTTCAATAAATAAAATTTTATGATCTGTTGAAATTTCACTTTTAGAGCTTAACATAGAAGCTAAAATTGAGAGGTTTCCACCTACCAATACACCACTTGTTGTACCTAATCTATTATACTCAGAAGCAGGGATTTTATACCCAAAAGGACCACCAAACAAAGCGTTCTTTAAGGTTTCTAAAGTGATTGAAATATCTTTCTCTGTTTCAAAATTAATGGGCATTGTAGCATGTAAACTAGCAAAACCTAAGTTGTGAATATGACTGTGAAATGCAGTAATATCTGAATAACCAATAATCCATTTAGGATGTTTTTTAAACATTGTAAAATCCAATTTGTCTAAAATCCGTACACTTCCATAACCCCCTCTTGCTGTCCAAATAGCTTTAATAGTTTGATTGTCTAATGCTTTTTGAAAGTCTTCTGTTCGTTGTGCATCTGTTCCTGCAAAATGATTGTTTTGTGTAAATAGATGTTTTCCTAAAACCACATGCAATCCCCAACTTTTGGCAATTGTTGTTGCTTTTTCAATAACGGCTTCCTTATTTTTTAAAATCCCTGCAGGTGCTAAAATAGCAATCGTATCGCCTTTTTTAAGTAAAGGAGGTTGCTTTATTTCCATAGTTTTAGAAGGAATGGGTTTCGATTTTTCTTGCATAAATCCGTTAAAAGAAATTAGTAAAAGGAATAAACAATAGAAAGGTTTCTTTTTTTTTCTGTACATAAAAACACTTTTGGTAAATGTATCTATTTTCAGCGGGTTAAAAAAATAGCTTCTGATGACTTTTTTGTACTTTTGCTTGCCTAAAATGATGCCACACCAAATTTAGAAACCGCAATGGATACACCCAAAAGATATACGATTACTGCTGCTTTACCTTATACAAACGGACCTATTCATATTGGGCATTTAGCAGGGGTGTATGTTCCCGCAGATATTTATGCACGTTATTTACGATTAAAAGGACGAGATGTTATTTACATCTGTGGCTCGGATGAACATGGTGTTGCCATTCCGATGCGTGCAAAAAAAGAGGGTGTTTCTCCGCAAGTCATTATTGATAAATACCATGAAATCATTAAAAAGTCTTTTCAAGAATTTGGAATTTCTTTCGATAATTATTCTAGAACTTCTGCGGAAATTCATCATAAAACAGCTTCAGAATTCTTTACAGAATTATACAATAAAGGTGAATTTATAGAGGAGGTAACCGCACAATTATATGATGCTGAAGCGCAACAATTTTTGGCCGATCGTTTTGTGGTAGGAACTTGTCCGAAATGTGGTTTTGAAGAGAGTTATGGAGATCAGTGCGAAAACTGTGGAACGAGTCATAATGCTACCGATTTAATTAACCCAAAATCTGCGATAACAGGAAATGTTCCCACAATTAAAGAAACCAAACACTGGTTTTTACCTTTAGATAAACATGAAGACTTTTTAAGAAAATGGATTTTAGAAGGTCATAAATCAGATTGGAAATCTAACGTATTAGGACAATGTAAATCTTGGATTGACGATGGCTTACGCCCAAGAGCAGTTACAAGAGATTTGGATTGGGGAATTCCTGTGCCCTTAAAAGATGCCGAAGGAAAAGTTTTGTATGTGTGGTTTGATGCACCTATTGGTTATATTTCTGCAACTAAAGAATGGGCAGAGAAAACAGGGAAAAACTGGGAAGATTATTGGAAAAAAGACAACACCAAATTGGTGCATTTTATTGGAAAAGACAATATTGTTTTTCACTGTCTAATTTTTCCGTCGATGTTAAAAGCACATGGCAATTATATTTTGCCAGAAAATGTACCAGCCAATGAATTCTTAAATTTAGAAGGTAATAAGCTATCTACTTCTAAAAATTGGGCAGTTTGGTTGCACGAATATTTAGAAGCTTTTCCTAATCAGCAAGATGTATTGCGTTATACCTTAACTGCAAATGCACCAGAAAACAAAGACAACGATTTTACTTGGAAAGATTTTCAGGCGAAAAACAACAATGAGTTGGTGGCTATTTTTGGAAATTTCATCAATCGTGTGGTGGTATTAACACATAAATATTTCGAAGGCATTGTTCCTACACCAAATGATTTTACAGAAATAGATGAAGCAACCTTAGATACATTAAAAGAATTTCCAGCAAGTATATCAAAATCGATAGAACGTTACCGATTTAGAGAGGCTTCTCAAGAACTCATGAACTTGGCACGTTTGGGAAATAAATATTTAGCCGATGAAGAACCTTGGAAAGTCATTAAAGAAGATGAAGAACGTGTAAAAACAATTTTATTTGTGGCATTACAGATTGCTACAGGTTTGGCAATTTTATCGGAACCTTTTCTGCCTTTTACTACTAATAAACTTAAAAATATTTTAAATGTCAGTTCGAACGACAGTGAGAAATCTTTGGCATGGAACGACGTAGCAGAAAAAGAAATATTGCTTCCAGAAGGACATATAATTAATAAGGCTTCTTTGTTGTTTTCTAAAATTGAAGACGAACAAATTACAGCGCAATTGGAAAAGTTAGCAGCTACTAAAAAAGAAAATGAGTCTATAAATGCAACTGTTGAACCTCAAAAAGAGACCATCGATTTTGAGGACTTTACAAAGTTAGATATGCGTATTGGTACTATTTTGGAGGCGATAAAAGTACCCAAAACAAAAAAGTTATTGCAATTAAAAGTTGATGTAGGCATTGATGTAAGAACCATTGTATCTGGCATTGCAGAAAGTTTTTCACCAGAAGAAATCATTGGACAGCAAGTAACAGTTTTGTGTAATTTAGCTCCCAGAAAAATAAAAGGCATTGAAAGTGAGGGTATGATTTTAATGACCGATACACCCGATGGAAAACTTTCTTTTTTAGAGCCTGAACAATCAGTTGCCAATGGCGGAAAAATAAGTTAAGTTTTTTACTTGGATAAAAAACACCTATCTGATTTGACAACTTTTAAAAGTTGTCAAATCCCAAAAAGAATTCATGAATTATATCTCTGTAGAAAATATTTCCAAATCGTATGGAGAACGTGTCTTGTTTAAAGACCTTTCTTTTGGAATTAATAAGGATCAAAAAATTGCTTTTGTCGCCAAAAATGGGAGTGGAAAAACTTCTATCTTAAATATTATTGCGGGTTTAGATACTTCAGATACAGGACAAGTAGTAAGTAGAAAAGGAATTCAAATTGCCTATTTAGCCCAGCAAATGGATTTGAATTTGAATTTAACCATTGAAGAAACTATCTTTTCTACAGAAAATAAAATCTTATCCATTGTAAAACAATATGAAGAAGCCCTAAAAAACCCCGATGATTCAGAAGCCTATCAAAAAGCCTTTGAATTGATGGAGCAGCACAATGCTTGGGATTTTGAAACGCAGTACAAACAGATTTTATCGAAATTAAAATTGCATGATTTGTCTTTAAAGATTTCGATGCTTTCTGGAGGACAAAGAAAGCGACTTTCTCTTGCCATGGTTTTAATTAGTAAACCCGATTTGCTGATTTTAGACGAACCTACGAATCATTTAGATTTAGAAATGATTGAATGGTTAGAAGCTTTTTTTGCCAAAGAAAAAATCACGCTGTTTATGGTAACGCACGATCGCTACTTTTTAGAGCGTGTTTGCAACGAAATTATAGAATTAGATCATGGAAAACTCTACAAATACAAAGGAAATTATTCTTATTATTTAGAGAAAAAAGAGGAGCGAATTACCTTAGAACAGGTTACTTTAGGAAAGGCGAAAAGTTTGTTCAAAAAAGAGCTGGATTGGATGCGGAAGCAACCGAAAGCAAGAACTACAAAATCGAAATCTAGAATTGATGATTTCTATGAAATCAAAGAAAAAGCAAAACAACGAAGAAAAGACCATGTTGTTCAGCTAGAAATTAACATGGAGCGTTTGGGAAGCAAAATTTTAGAGCTACACAAGGTGCATAAATCTTTTGGAGAGACCACTATTTTAAAAGGTTTCGATTATGTTTTTAAACGCGGAGAACGCATTGGAATTATTGGTAAAAACGGTACAGGAAAATCGTCTTTTTTAAATGTAATTACACAAAAATCGGAAGTAGATGCAGGCAAGGTAGTTTTGGGAGAAACCGTAAAATACGGCTATTATACACAAGCAGGAATTCAAATTAAAGAAGGTCAAAAGGTTATTGAAGTTGTAAAAGAGTTTGGTGAATATATTCCGTTAAGTAAAGGCAAAAAAATATCGGCATCACAATTATTAGAACGCTTTTTATTTGATAAAAAAAAGCAATATGATTTTGTTGAAAAATTAAGTGGTGGCGAGCAAAAACGTTTGTATTTATGCGCAGTATTAATTCAAAATCCTAATTTTTTAATTTTAGATGAACCTACAAATGATTTAGACGTAGTGACTTTAAATGTGCTAGAAAATTTTTTGCTAGATTTTCCAGGCAACTTATTAGTAGTTTCTCACGATCGTTATTTTATGGATAAAATTGTAGATGCCTTATTTGTTTTTAGAGGCGATGGCGTTGTGGAGAATTTCCCAGGAAATTATTCCGATTTTAGAAGTTATGAAAGTTCGAAACCTAAAGTACTTATAGAAAAAAAGAATGTAGAAAAGCAGGTGAAAACAAGTGCTAAAAACCCCTTAACTTTTGATGAAAAAAGAGAATACGGAGGTTTAGAGAAGGCTATTGAAAGGCTACAAAACAAAAAAAATCAAATAGAAAATCAGTTTGTAAACAATGAAATTCTACCAGAAGATATCGAAGAAAAATCGGTAGCACTTCAACAAATTATTTCCGATTTGGAAATCAAAGAAGAACGTTGGCTAGAACTCTCTATGAAATTGGAAGAGTAATAAAATTATATTGTCATTCCTGCCTTCTAAGGAATGACAGTACCTAATAAAACTAAACACGTACAATATCACTTTCTTGTAAAAGCGGTTCATTATTAAAACGCAATAGGATTTGCGCTACAGCAATGGTGTCTTTTTCGCAATACGCTACAATTCTATCAAGGTTTTTTTCTTGGTAGTATACCTGCGCTACTTCGCTACCGTTAATATCGTCCTTTGGTGAAGGAATCCCTAGAATACCCGTTAATAATTTTAAAGAAGAATAGTGCTTATAATCGCCAAACTTCCATAATTCTAGCGTGTCTAAATGAGGTACTTGCCAAGGTTTTTTACCAAAGAGATTTAATTTTTTAGGCAATGTTATTTGATGGATAATCATTCTACGCGCTAGAAAAGGGAAATCAAATTCTTTTCCGTTATGGGCACACAAAAGATGTTGTTGTTTGTTAAAATGCGTATCTAAAAGCGTTTTAAAATTTGTTAAGATTTTGTGTTCATCATCACCAGAAAACGAGGTAACTCTCAACTGTTTTTCAGTGGTTGTTTCTACAAAATACCCCACAGAAATACAAATAATTTTGCCGAACTCTGCCCAAATTCCAGCTCGAGCATAAAATACTTCTAAGGGTGTTTCTGCATCTCTTTGATACGCTGTTTTATCATTGAATAGTGTTTGTATTTCTTCTGGAACATCTTCCCAATAGGCATATTCTGGCACAGTTTCGATATCTAAAAATAAAATATTTTTAAAGTTAATTTTTAGATTCATTTCTGAATGACTAGTTTTTGTGTCATTATTTTTTCACCTTCGATAATTCGTACAATATAAATCCCTTTTTGCATTGCAGAGATATCTATTGAAGTGCTATTTTCAGTAAATATTTTTGAGTATATCTTTTTTCCTAACACATTAAATAGTGTTACTTTTTTTTGACCAGTACTTGTTGTGGAAATTGTAATTTTTTCACCAATTACAGGATTTGGATAAACTTTAAATCCCTTTATGGTATATTCATTTGTAGCAGCGGTAGCAAAATTAGCAGTTCTAAAAGTAGGGCTTTTTACTTCATATGTACCATCATCTTTTCTTTGGATAGATTCCGTAGTTTTTGCACTATTTATGTTTTCATTATACTGTACGGTTTCTCCAAAGCCCGATAGTAAAACGCTATCATCACTTTGCCCTGTGTCATAAATAACCACATCAATTAGATTATCAGTAGTAATTTCCGTATCATTCGGAAATGAAGAAGCATCTTCTTGATATACGGCTACAGCATCAGCACCATTTTGTAAAGTGCTTAGTGCAAGGTCTGTAGCAGCATTGTAAATTTCACTACTTGCTAACATAAAGAACCCATTAGCGTCTGTGGTAAATCCATCTAAATCGTAAGAAGCATAGCTTTTATCATCACTTCCATTAAATAGTACAACAACGTAACCGTCTAAAGAAGTGTTAGGCGTCCATAAAAGCTCAATAAATTCTGCATTATCAGTACCATCTTGATCTGCATCAATCTCATTAATTACAATTTGAGAGTAGGTAAATGAAGTAAATAATACAGTGAATACAAGGGTAAGTGTGTAATTCTTTTTCATAATTTAATTTTTTAGTTTTTCAAATATAAACTTTTTTATGAAACTTTAAAATAAATTTCAAAAACTTCATAATTTAAGTTATCTAAACTTTAAGCAATTGTTAAGGATGTAAATTAAAATGCTAGAAAGATTTCATTTCAGTTTTAATGATTATTTTTGAGAGAACAATCTTAAAAAGATATGAGTAATACAGACATTAAAATTTTGTTAGTAGATGATGAGCCCGATATTCTAGAAATTGTTGGATACAATTTAAAATCGAACGGTTATCAGGTTTTTACAGCTTCAAATGGTGTTGAAGCGGTAAAAAAAGCTAAAAAAATAAATCCTCATTTAATTTTGTTAGACATTATGATGCCAGAAATGGATGGTATCGAGGCTTGCGAAAAAATAAGAGCGATTAAAAGCTTAGAACATGTAATTATTGCTTTTTTAACAGCTCGATCAGAAGATTATTCACAAGTGGCAGGGTTTGATGTAGGTGCAGATGACTATATTACGAAGCCCGTAAAACCTAAAGTATTGGTGAGTAAAGTAAAATCTTTATTAAGAAGGTTAAAAAGCAGTAATGAAGAAGCATCTGAGGCAACTACCACAATAGGAAATATTGTAATTAATAGAGAAGAATACGTTGTTTTTAAAGCAGGTGAAAAAATTGTTTTACCAAGAAAAGAGTTTGAATTATTATCGTTATTAACATCAAAACCCGATAAAGTTTTCAAACGAGAAATTATTCTAGACAAAGTTTGGGGAAATGAGGTGGTTGTTGGCGGACGAACCATTGATGTACATATTCGAAAGCTGAGAGAAAAAATAGGCGATCATCATTTTAAAACTGTAAAAGGAGTAGGATATAAATTTGTTTTAGACGCTTAAAATAACCGTATTAACTTTATGAAGTTAAAAAAAACCTATTCTTACGCACTTTCATCCTCTTTTTATCTAACCATTATTGCAGTTCTAGCAATTACTGTTTCGTATTTCCTGTTTTTTAAAACCTTAGGAGTAGGTGTTTTAGTCATTTTTACAATGGTCTTATTTTTAAGTGCCTTTTTTATTATTCAATATAGAACTGAAAAATTTATTTACAAACGTGTTAAAAAAATCTATGATGAAATTTCAATTCTTGATATCGGCGACTTTAATAAAAAAACGGTAACCACCGATATTGAAAAACTTTCTGAAAAAGTAAAAGATTTTGTAGAGGGCAAACGATTAGAAATACAATCTTTAACTGAAAGAGATTCTTTTCGTCAAGATTTTTTGGGAAATGTAGCACATGAGTTAAAAACACCTCTTTTTACCGTACAAGGTTATATTTTAACTTTGATTGAAGGCGCTGCCGAAGACAAACAAATTAGAACAAAATATTTAGATAGGGCTAATAAAGGAGTAGAAAGACTCACAGCAATTATAAAAGACTTAGATATGATTGCGAAACTAGAAACACATGGCATAAAAATGAATATTGAAAACTTTAATATGCTTGAATTGATTCAGAATGTGTTTGATTTGTTTGAAATGAGGGCTAAAAAAAGAAATATTACACTGCAATTTGATCGTATTTATGAGTTTCCTGTTTTTGTAAAAGGAGACATAGAAAAAATAGAACAAGTACTTATTAATTTAGTGGTAAACTCTATAAAATATGGTAAGCCCAATGGAATAACTACAGTAGGAATAGATACCTATGACCATAAAAAATTTATAGTGAAAGTAATAGATAATGGAGAAGGCATTCATCAAGAACACATTCCACGATTATTTGAACGTTTTTATCGTGTAGATCAAAGTAGATCTAGAGATCAAGGAGGTTCTGGCTTGGGGTTATCTATTGTAAAACATATCGTAGAAGCACACAATCAAAACATATTTTTAAAAACTGTTTTTGGTGAAGGTTCCGAATTTTCATTTACGATGGAAAAGGCGAAATAAATCTGCGTTGAGTGCTGTTTTTTCTGCTTTCAATCCCTTGTAATTTTCAATTTCTTCTAATTTTTTTAAGGTAAAATCTTTTAAGTTCGTAAAAGGAGCTAATTGTCTTTTTTTGAGATGTTTTGCTAAATATTCTTGTTCTGTTTGATATTTTGTAGGAATAAAAAACACTTTTTTGTGCAATACAGCTACATCCATTATAGAGGAATATCCCGATCTACAAAGAACTATTTTTGAGGCATTGATGCGTTTTTCTAATTCTTTAGAAAGTAAAAAATTATAGATACAAATATTGTTTTTAAACGTTTTCTTTTGTCCGTCTTCTATTTTTCCTTGTACTAAAACAATATTTTGCGAGGTGTTTTTAAAGGTTTCTACAAGGCGATTTTCGAGTTGTGTTCGATTGGGTTCTGGACCTGATAATATGATTAATATATCTGTAGTGATAGGGATATTTTCTTTTTTAAACCGACTTAAAACACCGATGTATTTCTTTTTAATATGCTTGTTTTTTGTCTGTGATAATTTTCCTGAAAATTCATTATTAGGTGTATCTGGAATCCAACATTCATCAAATTTTTTGATAATAGATTGGTGAACTTTACTTGTGAAAAAAGTAGTAAAGCCTGAAAGTACTTGTAATTGATGTGTAATGTAAACAGAAGTTACTTTTGTGCTTCGAACTCCAAAACGGTTATCGGAAATAATACCTACAATATTCTTTTCTTTTTTAAGAAAATTTGCAATTGTTTTTCTTTCTTTTTTTACTGCCGAAAAAAATTTGGGAAGTTGTAAAAACAATCGCCATTTTAAATGTTTTCCGTAAGAAATTGAGTAGGAGGGCAGTTCTAAAAAAGTTAATTCAGGAAACTCCTTTTGAAGAAAAACCAAGGCTTTTCCATCAGAAGCAATAATAGGTGTGAAATTGTTTTTTATAAGTAAATGAACGATAGGAATACAACGAGAAGCATGTCCTAATCCCCAATTTAAAGGCGCAACAATTACTTTTTTTTCCATTATTGTCATTCCTGTGAAACAGGAATCTCATCATTTAAGTTAAATCGAAACCAATATCTTTTCGGTAATTCATTTTTTCGAACTGAATGTTTTGGATACTTTGATACGATTTTTGAAGTGCTTCTTCTATAGAATCTCCAAAAGAAGTAATGGCTAGTACTCTACCACCATTGGTTTTTACGGTGTCTCCCTCTAATTTGGTTCCTGCGTGAAATACCATAGATGTTGTGATGTTTTCAAGTCCAGAAATGACTTTGTTTTTCTCGTAACTTTCAGGATAACCTCCGGAAACAATCATGACTGTAGTCGCTGTTTTTTCTGTGACAGCAAATGATTTCTCATGTAAGGTTTGTGTAGCTACACCTTCAAATAAATCAAATAAATCCGATTCAATTCTTGGCAATACAGCTTCCGTTTCTGGGTCGCCCATACGTACATTATATTCTACTACAGACGGATTCCCGTTATCGTTCATCAAACCAATAAAAATAAAACCTCTATAATCAGTTCCGTCTTTTCGAAGCCCTTCAATGGTAGGTTTCACTACTTGCTCTTCAACCTTTTCAATAAAATCTTTATTGGCAAAAGGTACTGGAGAAATAGCACCCATTCCGCCTGTATTTAATCCTTTATCACCTTCACCAATACGTTTGTAATCTTTTGCTGAAGGTAAAACCTTATAACTTTTACCATCTGTTAGAACAAAAACTGACAATTCAATTCCTTTTAAAAATTCTTCAATAACGACTGTTGAAGAGGCTTCGCCAAATTTCTGATGAGATACCATTTCTTCCAATGCCGTTTTGGCTTCTTCTAAAGATTCTAAAATAAGCACTCCTTTTCCTGCTGCTAGCCCGTCTGCTTTTAACACATAAGGAGCTTCTAAAGTTTCTAAAAAGGAAAAACCTTCAGTGAGGTTTTCTTTTGTAAAAGATTGATAACGAGCTGTAGGAATTCCATGTTTTTGCATAAATTGCTTCGAAAAATCTTTGCTCCCTTCTAATAAAGCGCCATCTTTTTTAGGACCAATCACTGCAATGTTTTTTAAGGCTTCGTCTGCTAAAAAGAAATCATGGATACCTGCTACTAAAGGAACTTCTGGGCCTACAACTACCATTTCTATTCTCTTTTCTAAAACAAGTGTTTTGATTGCTTTAAAGTCGGTTACATTAATAGAAACATTCGTTGCAATTGTATGAGTACCTGCATTTCCTGGTGCTACAAAAAGTTCATTTACTTTTTTACTTTGACTAAGTTTGTATGCAAAGGCATGTTCTCTTCCTCCAGAACCTATGATTAGAATATTCATGAATTATATAAATTATTTTCGACAAAGATATTCCAATTTTTGCAGGAAATTAAACTCCCCACTTTAAAAAATATTTAATAGCAGAAAAGAGATGTGTTAAGAATAAACGAACACTTTTTGAAGAGCCTTTCCTATGAATATGTACAATGCTTTCTTTAGGATAATACAATTTATTTTTACCTAAAGCATCTACTTTTTTACAAATATCAGCATCTTCCATATATAAAAAATAACGTTCGTCAAAACCTTTTAAAGTTAATAAATCTGTTGTTTTGAATAGTAAGAAACAACCATGTATAAATTCAGGATAAAAAGAACTATTCAAATCTAAGTTTTGATATGTTCTTTGAAGAGTATATTTTTTAAAAACCCCTATTCTTCTGAATACCATACCTAAAATAGAGGGATATTTTCTACATGTATGTTGTTGCTTTCCATCAGATAATAACACTTTTGGAGCAATTAAGGCAACTCCTGGTTCTTTTTGAAGCTGTTGAATTAAACTAGGAATTACTGTAGGGATAAATGTGACGTCTGGATTTAAAACTAAATGAAAATCAGACTTTTGTTTAATTTTCTCTAAGATTAAATTATGTCCAGAACCAAAACCAATATTTTTGCCTATAAAAATATAAATGATTTCTTCATGGATATATTGATTTCTTAAGTTATCATTTGGCGAGTTATCAATTAAATAAATCCGTTTTTTTATAGGAGTATTTAAAAGACTATCTATTGTTTTTTTAAGAGTGTTGTAATTTTCTTTATAAAGAACGATAGAAGCTGTGAGCATTATTTAATAGGCTTTTTCTTCTCCGTTTACAACATTAAAAACGGTTTGAAATATAATTTTAATGTCTAGAAAAAATGACCAGTTTTCAATATAAAAAATATCCAAACGTACTCTGTTTTTAATGTCTTTCCTTTCTTTAACTTCACCTCGGTAACCACTTACCTGTGCCAAGCCAGTAATACCTGGTTTTACTTGATGACGCTCAATATAATTATCTACTTCTTTTTGGTAATCTTTTGATAGACTTCGTAGGTGAGGTCTTGGTCCTACAACGCTCATATATCCTTGTAAAACATTTAAAAACTGAGGGAGCTCATCAATACTTGTCTTTCTTAAAAAACCACCTAATTTAGTAACTCTTTTATCGTTTTTAGTTGCATGAATTTCAGCAGGAAAAGCATTAAATTTCATAGATCTAAACTTATAGCAAACAAATTGTTCTCCGTTAATACCCTCTCTTTTTTGTTTAAAAATTAAAGGCCCTTTAGAATCTAATTTCATTAAAACCCAAAGAATAGGAACTAACCAAGACAAAATGAATAAACAAATTAATAATGAAAAGATAATATCAAAAATTCTTTTAGTATACTGATTCTCTAAAAAATCGAAAGGAAGTTTTTTAACATTTAATACCATTAAGGTATCATTATAGAATTCTACACTTTGATTTTTACTATATAACTCGCTAGAATTAGGAATTAATTTTATAACGATGCTTTTTTGATTTGCTAACTTTTTAATTTGTTTAACTTCGTCCTTATTTAAATCCACTAAAGAACAATATACTTCGTCTATTTGGTTTTCTATAATATAATCAATACTGTCATTAATCTTTCCTAAATACTCTTTCTTGCCTTCTTTAGTGTTAGAGAAAAAACCAATGTACTTATATCCTAAACTCTTTTTATTTTTAAATAATTTAATAATGCTTTTGGATGTGTCATCTTGCCCTAAAACTACAACTGTCCTGAAGTTTTTACCTAGCGATCTATATTTTTGAAGAATATAAAAACTTATAAATTTAAAGATACTGACGGAAATAATAATTGTGTAAAGTATTAAAGCTTGATTATTAATAACAATGCCTTCACTAAGAATACCAAAATATGTAAAGTATCCTAAAACAAATAATAAAGATTGTTTTATGAGTAGGGTAAATATTCTAAAAACGGTTGTAAAGCGATAGGTTTTGTAAAACCCTGTTAACGCTGTTGATACAATCCAAAAAAAGCTAATATAGATAAGGAAAGTGGCATTTAAATAGTTGCTGTCAGGAATAAAATAAATTGTCCCTATAATTATTAAAATATCAATTAATAATTGTAATGGTTTTATAAAGGGGGAGAATCTTTTTTTCAATCTATATCTTTTACACAAAGATAAGTTGTTTTAATTTAAAATTCTATCCATCATTCTGTCAAGACTAAATAATTGAGATGCAATCTTTTTTTGAATGTTTGTATTTGAGACTTTGTTAGTAATTTTCATTAATGATTTAGTAATATCTTTTTTATCCCAAGAATTAATAACTGTGGATATAGAATATTCTTTAAATAAATTTTCAATTTCGCTATTGCTATCTGTAATTACTAATATTTGACAACCTGATGCTAGTAAATTAGGTAACTTTGAAGGTAGAGATCCTTTAGAAGTATTGGGTAATTGAGGAACTATTTGAACAGTACTTCTATAGTATAATTCTTCTATATTTTTTTTAGGAACCAAACTATGAAACTTTATTTTTGCGTTTTTATTTTTACTTTTTAAAGTTTCAAAAATAGATCCTTGTGAAAAAAAATGAAATTCTGAATTTTTTATATTCTGAGAAGCATAATTAAAGGCTTCATACAATCCACTAGGATTTTGTTTCTCGCCTAATGCTCCGGAATAAACAATATGAATATGGTTTGAATTTAAAAGTTCTTTTAAATCTTCTGTTTTATTTTTTGAAATTGTTACAAAAGGATACTGAACTTCTAATTTATTACTGTTAAGCTTATAAGTGTTTTTAGCTTCTTGTTTCATTTCTTCAGATAGAAAAATTAGTTTATTACAAGAATTAAAACATTTTCTTTCCACTTTATATATAAAGAAGCTTATCAGTTTGTTAAAAAAACCTTTTTTATTTGACGAGTAGACTTGTTGTAAATCATGCACCATTCCTATTTTTTTAATTTGCTTTTTTAAAAATGGAAGCACTGTATAAAAGGCTAAACTTGGCGGGAACACAGGAATGATAATGTCAATATTTTTTTGATATCTTTTTATTCTTTTTATAATGAAGAGCATATACCAAAATTCTAAAATAAATCTTCTAATAACTGTTTTATTAGAATATTTAATGTTTTTCCCTCCTCTTATAATGGTTATATTTTCTAGTTGTTCACTACTTTTTTTAGGTTTCCAATTTGGGTAGAATGGGTGCGAGCATAAAACAGTTACTTTATGACCTTTTTCGGCTAGTTTTAAAGCTAAATCAGTATTGAATTTTCCAGTTGAAATAGGTTCTGGATAAAAAAAAGGGGAAAGAATTAGAATTCTTTTTTTATCGCTATTCATTAATTCTATCTCTTATTATTTTAGCAGGAGATCCTATGCATATTTTATTTTTTGGCAAATCTTTAAATACACTACTTCTTGCTCCTACAACAGTTCCTTTGCCAATATTAATTCCTGGTGCAATATATACATCGGTTGCAATCCAACATTCATTATGGATTGTGATTTTATTTTGATAAATTGGGAAATCTAATTTTGTATAATCGTGTGATCCTGTACAGAGGTAAGATTTTTGAGAAATTACTACATTCTGTCCTATTTCTATTTCTCCTAAACTATACAAAGTAACATTATCGCCAACCCAACTATAATCTCCAATAGTTATTTTCCAAGGATAAGTTATGGTTACATTAGGTCTTATAATGACTTTTTTTCCAATTTTCGCACCAAATAAACGAAGTAAAAATCGTCTCCAACCATACATAAATTGTGGTGATGTTTTAAACAATATCGACTGTACAAGCCACCAAATTTGTACAATAAAAGGGTTTTTTCCTCTAAAGTTTTTTGGGAGTTTGAAGGTGTTTAGTTGTTGATACATTATATATAAAATTTTTATATTATTTAACAAAGTTTATTTATTATTTAATAAATCTTTTGAAATTTGAATAAGCATAAACTGAAGAAAAAATTATAAAACATATAAGAATATAACAATCAACTCTACTGTAAACATCTTTTATATTGAAATTAGCTATTAAAATATATGAGCAAATTGCCAATAAAAACGGATGAAAAAGAAATATATTTAAACTATTTCTTCCTGACCAAGCTAAAAACTTTGTAATTATATTAGATTTTTTTTCAATAAGAAATGTTAGTTTATAAATTGTTATGAATGCTATAAAAGAACTAAAAATAAAGGCTATATAATTATTAAACCTAAAAATTGACATATCTATTCTTCCGTTCCAAAGAATAATAAAACATGAAATAATTGCTAATATAAAAACATCAAAATATGTAAATTTTTTAATACTATTTTTCTCATTAAAATAATTTCCTGATATCATAAAGAAATATGCCAAAATTGATTGAGGCCACATCCAGTAGTAATATACTTCGCTTAAAGTTAAATATTTGTATAAGAGTAGGTTTAGTATTAGAACAATTCCTATATAATATAAAGTTACTTTTATTTTTAATAAAACTTGAAATAAAAACCAAAAAAGTCTAGATACAAATAATGCAATTAAGAACCATAATCCTGTTCCTTTTATATCAACTCTTGTTGCAAAAATAATAGATTTCATAAAGAGTTTAAATTGTTTAATAAAATCGTAGCTATACGGATAAAGTTCTTGACTCCTAAAAAAAGTGGGTAATTGAACTAAAAATGAAGCAATAAAAACCCAAAAAATGCTAGCTAATAAGAAAGGAATTAACAATCTCTTAATTGTCTTTAAAAAAGTCATTTTATCTTTCATAAAAAAACCAGAGACAATAAAAAATAACGGCATATGAAAAGAGTAAATAAAAGTGTTTAAAAACACTTTATCTTTAATGAATAAAAACATTCCGCTATGACCTATTATTACAAGAATAATAGCAATTCCTTTTGTAATATCTACATTTAAATTTTTTGAATTCATATATTTTTTACTTTTTCAAAATTTCGGCTAATTTATTAATAAAGTCTTTTGGTTTAAAATTATTTTTAGCGTAGCGAGAGTTATATAGCATCGTATCTTTAAGTTCATGTATATGCATTGCTAAATATTCTAATATTTTCGCTATTTCAATAGGAGATTTTTTAGGTACAATGAATCCATTTTTTTCTGAACAAATATCTAAAATACCTGCATGATTGGTTGTAATAATTATATTACTTGTAAGCATTGCTTCTAATAAAGCGATAGGCTGTCCCTCCATTTTATAATAAGTTGGTAGCACAAAAATATTTCCCCAATTTAACAATTCTTTTTTTTCATTTCCTTCAACAGTACCAATGTAAGTTGTATTATTTAAATTATTTAATTTATTTTTAATTTCTTCTGAAGAGTTTTCATCAATATTCCCTGCAATTCTAGCGAAATACTTTATTTCCTTTTTCTCTATTATTTGTAATGCATCTAAAAGTGATAGAATTCCTTTTTCTTTCATTAGATTACTTAAATAAATAATTCTTAATTCGCTAGTATTTAGGATATCCTCTTCAGAAATTAAATATTCTTGTGCAAAATTAGGCAATGAAAATATTTTTTTAGCATTTAAGAAAGGTTGAAGATTTGGTTTTAAGGAGTCTGAAAGTACAATTCCTTTCCTAAATTTAGAAATAAGAAAATGAAAAATTTTTTTTTTGATTCCTGATAATAAATGGTACTGGGTTCCTAAATAATTTCCATGAACATGAATAATCATTTCTTTTTTTAATAACGCGCCCAAACAAATAAAAACCCCATATTTAAGCACTCCAAAAAAGGTTTGCCCTGGAGTTATATATATCGTTTGATGATAAAATATTTTATAAAATTTTAAATTTATTTTTAAATAAAACAAAAATTTCTGAAGAGAAAACTCACCAATATCTTCTTTAAAAGAAGTAAGTGAAGTGTTTATGGTTCTCACTTTAAATAATGCATTCTTACCTAATAATTCTTTTACTACTTGATTAGCTAAAGAAACACCAGAAATGGGTTTTGGAAATGGTCCTATCAGTAAAATTTTATTCATCTATTTTTCTATATTAGGGTAAAACTTAAGTAAGTTTTCAAAAGCATTCTAAATATTTTTATTCATTCTTATTTTACTAAAAACTATTAATATTAGGTAAAATAAAATAACCCCCGATTGTCTAAGTAATATATTCTCTGTTATAAAATTTATACAAAAAAAAATGATTAGTAATATTAAGAGCTCATTTCTAAATTTAACTGCTTTTCGAAAATTAAAAATTAAAAAACTAATAAATACTATAAGCCCAATAATCCCCGTTTTTAATAAAATGTCTAAATATTGATTATGAGAATTGTATTGCCTAAGTAAAAGGGTGTCATCAATGTTTTTATAACAATTATTTAATGCTGTTTGAGAGTTTCCTACACCATAACCTAATAACAATTTTTCTTCAGCCAATTTTAAACTACACTGATATGCTTTAATTCTAATTCCGTTAGAATAATTGGTGTTAATTTGAGTATATGTTTCAATAGTAAAAAGTTCTTTCATTCTTCTATTAAAAAGAAATAGAGATAAAACAGAAAGAATTAATATTGTAAGAAATATGAACCTTTTTTTAGTTGATTTGAATTGAAAAAAAACGAAAATGATTAAGACGATAAATAAAGAAATTATAACTCCTTTACTCAAAATAAACAGTAAAAATAAACTATTGATTAATATAGAACCATATATCATATTCGTTTCAAGTATAGATTTATTTTTTCTTTGCCTATACAATTCTAAACCAAAAATAATTCCAACAGCACTAAATATAGATGCATAGATTGGATGTTGATTGATTAAAGGAATTTTTTCTATTAATGTTCTTGCTTTATTTGTATACCAATTATCATAATAAAATGTATTCTCATCCAAAAAAACATATAAAAAAATAATTAATGCAAATAAAGATGAGCTTAATATAAAACCTTTCAAAAAAGTAAAAAATAATTCTCTATTTATTCTAAAGTTAGGATTAAAAACATGAAATATAAGAGGGATAACTAGTATTGATAGACATGTTTCTAAATTATTCAATGCATTTTTCCCAATAGAATCCCCTATCATTAAAGATAATAAGAATAATATGTATAAAGAATTATTTATAAAAAACCATTTCCATTCTATTTTCTTTTTATCAAAGAAAAAAAAGCTACTTATTAGTAATAAAATTATTGGAAGTCCTTTAATTTTATTTGGTAGTAAAGGAAATATAGAGAAAAATAAAATCAAGGAACTGAAAATATTTTGTTTAGTTATCTTAGATTTAGCTATTCTCATTAAATATTTATTTTAAATTTATATTTTCCAAACCAAACATTGATTTTTAATATTATCCAAAGGAAGAAGAAAACTAATAATTCATCTGAGAACGGCATTCTAAAAATTAATATTCCAATTATAAATAAAATAACCCCGGAAATAGCTCCAAAGTTTTTTAAAGCTCTAGTTAATAAATAATCTAGTATTAATAAAAATATAGGAAGTAATATTATTCCAAATAGATAAAAGTTCATATACATTTCACCCATTATAGTAGTTACTAATGAAGCCCCACCGTACTCCTTAGCTGCAATAACTGTAATACTTTCGGGTTTTGATAGCCAAATTGATCTAGGCAAGTAAAAAAATAAAGGTTTTAAATATGTTGTTCCATATAAGAAATTATCGTATTTATTAAAAATTTCAAACATTACATTAACATTTATGGATTCTGAAATCTCTAAAAAGAACATTGAAGGTTTCGGCGGTTCTAGAGAAATAGCTCTAAATAGAGAAGCCATAAAAATTGGAATTGTGGGTAGTCCTTGAGCAAAAAGAGGCCCTCTCATGTGTTTAAAAATAGAAGCAAAATATCCAAGAATAAAAACCACTGGTAAGATAATGGGGGAAAATACGATTATATAACTTGGAAACCTTCTTAGTAAAATAAGTCCAATTGTTATTGCAGTACAAAATAAATATATTCTATTGCCTGTAAAGAACATATCTAAAGCCACAAAAGGTACGATTAAAAAGACAAATTTTATAAAACTATATTGTTTATTTATCCATTTATGAAAAAGAGAAGCAATAATTAAAATTTTCGATGAATTTAGAACAAAGGCTAATAACACGGCAAAAGCCCCAGAGGATATAAAAAAATTATGTCTGTTTTCGTACCAATCTCCTCCTTTTAATAAACCAGACCCAACAAAAATTATTAACATTCCGAGAATATAGACAGCTAAATAACTTTTTATTGTTGGTTTAATTTGCACACCTTTTTTTCCTTTATATTTTAATTTTGGAAAATATAAATAAGTGATGATAGAAAATATAAAAGCTAACAATATAAAAGCTGCTTGAATATTATCTTTTAAAATCATATCTACTAAATCTGTACCCCCAAAACCTGCTCTTGTAAGCGGTATTTTTCCTGTAAAAATCATCACCCATACAGGTAAGAAAACAAAAAAAAGCAGTCCAAAAGAAATACCTACTTTAAAGTTTAGACCCTCTTTAAAAAAAAGAGCTAGAAATATTAATATAATTAAAATAAACTCAACTATAAATAATGTTAATATTAACTTTTGCATATATGTTAGTATTGAGTCAAAGCCTTATTATATAGAAGATTAATTTTTATAAAACGAGTTTGATAAATGTATTTGACATTGCTTCGGTAGAGTAGTTTTCTTTACAGGCTTTAGTAATTAAATCTCTTTTACCTACCCATTTTTCTTTGTTTTCAAAAAAAGATAATATTTTTTCTCCGCAAGATGTTATATCGTTAGTGGTGAAAAATAAACCATTCACGTTTTCTTCAAAGGCTTCTATTTCTGGTGAATGATTTTCAGTTTTAGATACTAACATTGGAACTCCGAAACCGAAGCTTTGAGTAATAGAAAGTCCTACGTAACCAGAAGAAACACTTAGCAGAGAACTGAAATAAAGGTTTTTCAATTCTTTATAATCAGATACATGACCTTTTAATAAAACTTTTTCAGTAAGTTTATTCTCAAGTATATAAGACAATAATTTTTCATGTTCTTCTCCAGAACCAGCAATAATTAAACAACAGTTCTTAGGAAGTTTTGTCATTATACTATGGAAAGATTTCACTAAAAACATGATTTTCTTCAATTTAGTGAGTCTTCCTACGTAAATGATATTATTTATTTTTTCTGTATCATTATTAGTTGACATTTCTGAAGAATTAATAACTGCATTCGATGCGACTTCAATACTTTTATTTGGTAGCTGCTGCTGTAATTCTTGTTTTTGTTGCTTGGTGTAAACAATTATTTTATTTCCAAGAACTTTCATTATCTTTCTTATTCTTTCTGTTTTAGAGTTTTTGCCATTTCTTGGCCAAGCATGCCCCCACAAATAAACTTTTTTACCTAATATTTTTCTACCAATTAAGATAAACCAATTAGTTAGAATTCTAGGGTTCATTTCAACTATAACAATTCCTTCTTTAAAAATTAATTCCGTAAAATGACTTTGAATCAATACCTTCCCAAATAAGAATAAGTTTTTAACCTTAACTTTTTGAATTGTTTCATCATCTTTTAGGGATTTTTCAAAATAAGAGTTTCCAGAGTATAATTCAAATTTACTTCCTAATTCATTTCTTATATTTTCAAAAAAAATTTTCCTATAATCGGGTGTAATTGATTGCAATATAGTTAGTCGCTTCATGGAATAATTTTTTTACTAAAATTGTTAAAACTAATATATGCCAAAATTAAAATAAATAATTCTGTAAAACTTGCAGAAATTGCTACTCCATATATTGAGTAAGGTTTTATCAGAAATAAAACAAGAGAAAGATTTACACTACCTCCAATAATTAATATTTTTAACCTTTTATTATATTCTTTAACAGCTGGTAAAAATAAAGTAACAAATAACATATTTGTAGAAGAGAATAATGCTATAGAAGCTAAAATCTGTAGTACAGGATAATAACCTGTTATAAGTTCATTATTAAAAACTAAATGTAAAATAGACTCAGAAAAGGTAAAAGTTAAAGTCATAATAATGAATCCAGATATTAAAACAGGGGTTTTTAACTTATTGATTATAAAAACAATATGTTTTTTTTCTTTAATTGAAATATTAGGAAAAATCGCCTGATATAAAGGTAGATAAATACTTTTTATTGCTATTATTAGCTTCTCCATACTTGCATAGATTCCAGCTAACGAGTCTGTTGTAAACAATCCTAATATTAGTGTATTTAATGAAGTATAAAGGCTTACAACAATATTAGAAAAAAACAAACTAAAACTTTCTTTAATTATTTTTATAATTTGATTAAAGTTTGGTTTTTTATAATTGATATATTTTAAACTTATTATAAACCCTATAGTTCCAGATATAATAAACCCAAAACTATTAAAAACAGGCACTAATTTATAATCTGATTCTTCTTTGATAAAAAGAAATATAAAAATTGTAAAAATAAGCTTAGCTGTTAGGTTAATAAAAGTTATAACTCTCATTTTTTCAATTCCTTGAAAAAACCAAGTAGGAAATAAATTTTGCCCTATTACAATACCAAAACTGAATAGATAAACTATTTTATTAATAAAAAATCTTTCAATAGTAAAACACAAAATTAATAACGTTAAAAACGCAAAAAAAAGTAACAGTCCTTTAATAGAAAAAATATTCCAAAAATACTCTGAAAGATTTTTCTTTTTCTTTTTTAATATAGATACTTCTCTAGTAGCACTAATATTAAACCCAAAATCAACAAAAATTCCAAGAAAAATAGCTAAAGAGTGAGCCATCATAACAATCCCATAATTATTAGTCCCTAATACTCTAACAAGATAAGGGAATGTAACTAAGGGGATAATAAAGTTGCATCCTTGAATTATCAACAAATAAAAATAATTCTCAAATACAATAGTTTTATAAAACGGCTTCCATTTGATCAAATCATCTAAATATTTAAATACCACTCATACATTTTACGAATTCCATCTTCCAACTCAACTTTATATTCCCATCCCAATTTCTTTAATTTAGAAACATCCGTAACTTTACGTAGCGTTCCATCAGGCTTTTCAGTATTGAATACAAAACCACCTTTATATCCTACTATTTTTTTTATTAACTCAGCCAATTCTTTGATAGAAATATCGATTCCAGTACCAATATTGATATGCGTATTTCGAATCTCCTTTTGATTTGCGGTTAAATCTTTAAAATTCACGTTTTCCATGACAAAGACGGAAGCATCCGCCATATCTTCCGACCATAAAAACTCACGTTTTGGTTTTCCAGATCCCCATATTTCTACCGTATTTTTGGTAATTCCATATTTTGATAAAATATCAAAAGATTTATTGAAAGAGGTTATTTGTAAATCTTTTATCACAGCTTCTTTTTGTCCTTCTTGTAGTAATTTTGCTAAATGAATTTTTCGAATTAAAGCAGGTAAAACATGCGATTTTTCTAAATCGAAATTGTCATTAGGACCATACAGATTGGTTGGCATTACCGATAAAAAATTGGTATCATACTGAATGTTATAACTCTCGCACATTTTAATACCTGCAATTTTAGCAATGGCATACGGTTCATTTGTATATTCTAATGTATTTGTTAAGAGAGCGTTTTCTTTAATAGGTTGCATAGCAGTTTTTGGGTAAATACAGGTGCTTCCTAGAAATAATAATTTTTCAACACCATATACATAACTTTGATGTATCACATTATTTTGAATCATCAAATTGTGATAAATAAAATCCGCTCTATAAGTATTATTAGCTTCAATACCACCTACTTTTGCAGCAGCTAAAAACACGTATTGCGGTTTTTCTTTTTCGAAAAAATTAGCTGTTTCTTTTTGGTTGGTTAAGTCGAGTTCCTTATGGGTTCGAGTAACAATATTTGCATATCCTTTTTGTTGTAAGTTTTTAAGTATGGCACTACCCACTAAGCCTCTATGACCTGCAATAAATATTTTATCTTCTTTATTCATAGTTGTTTAAAATATTGTGACCACCATCTTTTAGGTACAATTCTTTTCTCATTAATTGTAAATCATTTGCCATCATCTCCTTTACTAATTCTTGTAAACTATATTCTGGGATCCAACCTAATTTTTCTTTTGCTTTTGTGGCATCGCCAATTAATAAATCTACCTCTGTAGGCCTGTAATAGTGAGGATCTACACAAACAACTTCTTTTCCTATTTCTAAATTAAAATCGGAATTATTACAAGATGAGACATACCCTTTTTCCTCTTTGCCTTCTCCTTTAAACTCTAAGGTAATCCCTACTTCTAAAAAAGCCATTTTCACAAAATCCCTTACAGTAGTTGTCTTTCCTGTAGCAATTACCCAATCTTCGGGTGTATCTGCTTGTAAAATCATCCACATCATTCTTACATAATCTTTTGCATGCCCCCAGTCTCTCTTCGCATCTAAATTTCCTAAATATATTTTTTCTTGTAATCCTAAGGCTATTTTAGACGTAGCTCTTGTAATTTTTCTAGTCACAAAAGTTTCTCCTCTTAAAGGCGATTCATGGTTAAATAAAATACCATTGCAAGCAAATAAATTATAAGCTTCTCTATAGTTTATCGTAATCCAATAGGCATATATTTTTGCAACTCCGTAAGGGCTTCTAGGGTAAAAAGGTGTTTTCTCTGTTTGAGGAACTTCTTGCACTTTTCCGTACAATTCTGAAGTAGAAGCTTGATAAATTTTTGTTTTTTTCTCTAGGTTTAAAATACGAATAGCCTCTAATAGACGTAATGTACCCATAGCATCTACATTAGCGGTATATTCTGGAGTTTCAAAAGAAACATGTACATGACTCATGGCAGCCAAATTATAAATTTCATCGGGCTTGACTTCTTGAATAATTCGAATTAAATTAGAAGTGTCAGTCATGTCACCATAGTGTAAAAATAATTTTCTGTCTTCTACATGGGGATCTTCATACAAATGATCAATTCGTTGTGTATTAAAACTAGAGGCTCTTCTTTTTATTCCATGAACTTCGTACCCTTTCTCTAAAAGAAACTCTGTTAAATACGTTCCATCTTGTCCTGTAATACCAGTTACTAAAGCAACTTTCTTCATTTTAGTAGTATATTTTATATGAGTGTTTTTTATTTTTTATATTGATTTAAAAAACTGTTAAGATTTCTTAATAAAAGAAAAAGAATCATCATTGTAATGGCGAATAATCCTATTAAAAAAATATAATTCTTTTCAATGTTTTTTATTTCATATCCAATCGTTTGAAAACTAGCAATTACATTAATTACTTCTGATTTTTCAGAAAGGTCTTCATTTATCTTTTTCAATTCGTTGTTAATAATGCTGTAGGTTCCAAATAATTCCAATTCTTTAGAGGTTTTTTTTTGCCCTCCTAAATCTATATTAGTGCCTTGAGTCTCTTTTTTTGCTTCTGCTAATAAAACCTCTTTATATACCTTCTGTAAGGTATCTAATTCAATCAAATTTTTTCGTAATAAAGAATCTGTTCGATTTAAGTTCTCATTCGTTAATGTTTTTACTCTATTAAAATAATTATTGTTTGTAATTGCTTTAAGAATTACAGATTCTAAATCCCTAAACACATTTGATTTTGTTGCTTCTACATGGACTTGTTGTATCTTATAATCATACTCTGTAAACATATTTTTAAATTGTTCAAAAGAATAGCTTTGAACGGTTAGTGTATCTACCGATAATACCAATTTATTATAAGACGTTAAAATATCATTTTCGGTTTTGACTGGAAAAATGGTGAACTTTTTTAAAGAAGCAGCATCTTGTTTAGAAAGATTAAATGTTTTTGCGAGTAAAGCAGTATCTTTTTGTTTTACAAGATCATTATAATAATTGATATTATTATACAATTGTCTAGCACTATTAAAATTAGGTTGCAATAATAAATCTGAGCCAAATTTTTTGTCAGATTTGAATTCTATAAAAGAACCTAAAAGGCCTCCTATAATTCCAGCAATTATAATTTTTTTTGCATTGAATTTAAAGAATAATAAAATAGAGATAAGAAAATGAAAAACGCCTTTCAATATCTTTCCTACAAAGTTAAAGAGGTTTGAAAACCCTTTCCCAATAATTAAAAATAGAGAACCTAAATCTACTTCTTCTTCGTTATTGTTTGCTTTTGTTGACATAATGATTTATTATATTGTTTTTATAATCTTTTGAAATTTTTAAAAAATTTGTTCCAATATTTTTTGAGTAATGGCATAGGTGGGTGTAACTCCTGTCATTCCCAAACCCCCAGAAGCTAATGTTGCTCCTGTTTCTAAAGGATTGTCCGAAGCATAATATGCATATCTTACTTTTACGTTTTCTGAAATGTTTCCTCTTATTTTAGAGGCAGATTGAATGGCTTTTTGATAGTGTGCGCCTTCCATTTCTAATCCAATAACATTCCATGTAGAATCGTGAAAGAATTTTAAAAGGTCTTTATTTTGTAAAGAAGTTCCTAAAACGGAAACCATAGCACCGTCAAAAACATGTACACCAAATCCTTCTAAGTCTTTTTTAGAAAGTTCATTTTTAAAAGGATAATTGTCTGCAGTACCTTCAAAAATATGCGCAGAAGGAATCATAATATCTCCTTTTTTCCCTTCTAAAATACCTGCTTTTCCCATAATAGATATAGAAGCTACATTTAGGCGCGTGTTTGTGTCATGTGTTTGATAGGGCTTTAATAATTCGTCCATGGTTTCGTATGCTTGTTCTCCAAATGCATAGTCCATAACAATTAAAACAGGGTCTTCTTTTACGGAGTGTTTTTTTGTAAACGTTGTTGTATCAAGATTTATTTTACCAGTATCTATAATTTGTACATTAATATTGGTTCCAGAAGTGTCTTTTAAATAAATCAACCCATTTTTAGAGGCATAATTTTTTACTGCTGTTTGATATTCTTTGCTATTTTCATCACTTAATAATTCAAACAATTCAAAACCCTTGTTCGTTTTAGCTTCTTTTGGTAATGCAGCTTCTGCATAAATGGTATTTAAAACACTGTGCATATTTGCACTGATAATATGAATAGGTCTTTCTAATAGGTTGTTTTCTAATAATGTTTTTTTAATCGTATTTGCCCAAATTTCTCCATAAATGTGATGTCCAATTTCTTCGACTAAACTTGCCGTAAAATGGATGACTCTTTTTTGATTTTGATACGATTCATTGATGGCTAATTTTCCTAACCAATAGATAATTTCAAAAAATCGGTTTGGATTTTCGTCTGTAGAAAATGCATTATAGGTACTTAACACTTCTTGATAGGTTCTTCCTAAAATAGTAGATAAATGCACTAAGGTAATTGCTCTCTCTTTTTCAGTTATCTTTTTTTGATAGAGCACAATACTTTGAAGATTTTCCCATTCTCTAGTACAATTTCCTTCTTCATTAAGAACAACACGTTCTTTTATTTTATGCGATTCTATAAACAGAAAAGTCAAATGTGTTAAAATATCATAGATTTCAGACCGTCCTCTTGTAATTTCTATATTCATTTGATCTTTATCAATTCTGTAGCAATTTCTTCTTCTTTTAGGTGGAATAATTGATTTAAAATGGAGTTCTGAATACCCTTCATTAGTAGTTAAATTGATATATCTACATTCTTCAATTCCTTCTGGTAAGCGTTCAATAACATAGATTAAACCGTTTAATTCTACTTGTTCTTCCGCAATAGAACCGTAAATTTCTGGGCGCAACAATAACAAAGATTTTCGTAAAGTTTCTCCAGAAACGCCCATGGGTTTGTAAAAGCCTCTGGTAAATAAATGACGCATAGAAATATATAATTTTTCTATGGCGTTTGTAGATTCTTGTGCTCTGGTTCTATGAGTATTTTTATGTGCAGTCATTTTTCTTTTTACCGAGCAAAGTTAAGCATTATAAATCAATTACTTTGGATTTATGGTTTGCTGATATTGTTTTTTATTTTTTAATAATTTAAGGGCTTCGGAAATAACAATATCATTTTTTAGATGGTTTTTATAAAACCCTTCTTTATAATAATACCTTTTTAAAATTTCTTCTTTTAATTTAATTTTTATAAAATCTTTGTTTTTAGAAATTTCAGTAATCTTATGAGCTTTTAATTTTTCTTTGAGCTGAAAATATTCTTTAGTAACTAATTTTTCTTTTTCTAAAGAACCATATGCTTTTGTAAATAGTTTTTCTGGTTTGGTAACAAAAGTTGTGTCTGTTTTTAAGTATCGTTGAAATTCTTTAAAATCAGTGTTAGAAAATGTAAAATCAGATGCTTTGGCTATGCTAGGGTTTTTATAATAAAAGTCGGTTGCAAAATTAAAGATTGCATTCGATTGCAATAGCGTTTTTGTTTCAGTTGTTGGCTTTGTATAAGATACTTCTATATCGGGTAAAATACCACCGCCATCAAAAACAGTTCTTCCGTTTTTTGTTGTAAATGTATTCACGCCACTGTCAGAAAATTTAGGAACGTTTCCGTTTTCATCTCTATTTGCATAATCTAATTCTTGAATGCACCTTCCGCTAGGCGTATAATATTTAGAAATGGTTACTTTTAGCTGTGTTCCGTAGGTTAATTCTCTGTAGCGTTGTACCAGGCCTTTTCCAAAAGAACGTTTGCCCATAATAACCGCTCTATCATAATCTTGCAAGGCACCACTTACAATTTCTGAAGCAGAAGCAGAAGATCCGTTCACCAAAACTACAATAGGAATCTCTAAATCTAATGCTTTGTTGGTAGCTTTATAAGTAGCACTCCATTTTTTTATTTTTGCTTTTGTGCTTACAATAACACTTTCTTTAGGCAAGAAAAAATTCGAAATTCGAATGGCTTCTAATAACGAACCACCAGGATTATTTCGTAAATCGAAAATAAGTTCTTTCATACCTTCTTTTTTTAAAGCTCTAAAAGCTTTCTTTACTTCAGAAGAGGCTTTCTCATTAAACCGAGTTAAAGTAATATACCCTATTTTTTCATCAATCATTTTGTAAAACGGAACCGGATTTACAGTTACTTTTTCTCTTGTTAATTGTTTTGCTATTGTTTTTCCTTGCCTTGTTACTTCTGCTGAAAAAGAACTGTTTGGCGTTCCTTTTAAAAATAAAGAAAGCTGCTCTCTTTTCATGTTTTGTAAAGATTGTCCATCAATTTTTGTAATCACATCTCCTACAAGTAAGCCCGCTTTATCGGCAGTATACCCTTTGTAAATTTCAGCAATTGTAATTCCTCTATTGTCGTATTTTACAGCAACTCCAATACCACCATATTCTCCTTCTCTAGCAATTTTAGCATCCTCTACATCTTGTTCGTTGTAATAATTTGTATAAGGGTCTAAATCTTTTAGCGTATTTTTTATGGCTTTTGTGGTGAGTTCTGCAGGGTTTATTTCATCTACATAGTACATGTTTAATTCTTTAAACAAGGTTGTATAGATTTCTAATTGTTTGGCGATTTCGAAAAATTTCGATTGAAATGAAAATGATATAAATACCAATCCAATGAATAAAATAAAGACGGTTTTCTTTTTAAAATAGTATGGTTTCATAAGCTCTTACGATTTACCATTCAACAATTATACAGTTGTAGAATTATAGAATTTATGCTTTTTATTTTTTTACTTCACGAATGAATAAGGTTAATAATTTTTCCATTTTTTTATAAATCTCTTCGTATTTCCATTCTTCTTTTCCAATATAAGAAATCATAAAAATATAGGGTTCTTTTAATTCGTCATAAACAATCTGCTTTTGCAAGCGATACGTTTCGCGTAGCAATCTTTTAATACGATTTCTCTCTACGGCCAATTTAAAATTTCGTTTTGGTACAGAAACTGCAACCTGACAAGGAAATTTAGAAGTATGTGCTGATTGCACATATACCATTCTTAAAGGAAAAGCCTTTATAGATGTTCCATCTTTATAAAGTTTTTCTATTAATTTTTTACTTTTTAATCGTTCTTCCTTGCCAAAGGTCATTCTCATAATTACAAACTTACTAGAAAAGGATAACTTTTTAAGGATTTCTAGTCGCTATCTTTAAAAAAGTTCCCTATTTTTAGTCTCTAAAAATGAAGAATTTCAATATGATTTTTGTTAAAAATTAAACAATAATTAATAAATTTGTTAAAATTTTTTATAAAAGTATTTGTATGAAATTTCCACAACTAAATTTCTATACACAGAAGAATGACTTTATGGAAGTTGCACCTGTTTGCCGACAGGCAGGTCTGACAAATAAAAAACAAATTATATAGACAGATGAAACCAGATGTATTCCAAGCCCCAGATTATTATCAGATAGATGATTTACTTTCTGAAGAGCATAAATTAGTAAGAGATGCTTCTCGTGAGTGGGTAAAACGTGCTGTCTCTCCAATCATTGAAGATTATGCACAACGTGCAGCCTTTCCTGAACAAATTATTGGTGGTTTGGCAGAAATTGGCGCTTTTGGACCTTATATTCCTGAGGAATATGGCGGTGCAGGATTAGATCAAATTTCTTACGGACTAATTATGCAAGAGATTGAACGTGGAGATTCTGGTGTTCGTTCTACGGCTTCTGTACAATCTTCTTTAGTGATGTATCCTATTTACAAATATGGAAATGAAGCACAACGTAAAAAATATTTGCCGAAACTGGCTTCTGGAGAGTGGATGGGTTGTTTTGGATTAACAGAGCCTAATCATGGTTCTAATCCTGGCGGAATGGAGACCAAATTTAAAGATATGGGCGACCATTATTTGTTAAATGGTGCTAAAATGTGGATTTCCAACGCGCCTTTTGCACAAGTTGCTGTGGTATGGGCAAAAGATGAAAATAATCGAATTCACGGATTGATTGTAGAGCGGGGAATGGAAGGTTTTTCTACACCAGAAACGCATAATAAATGGTCTTTAAGAGCTTCTTCTACTGGAGAATTAACTTTTGATAATGTAAAAGTGCCTAAAGAAAATTTATTACCAAATAAATCTGGATTAGGCGCCCCTTTAGGGTGTTTAGATTCAGCAAGATACGGAATTGCTTGGGGTGCTATTGGCGCTGCAATGGATTGTTATGATACTGCTTTGCGATACAGTAAAGAACGCATGCAATTTGGCAAGCCCATTGGGCAGTTTCAATTACAACAAAAAAAGTTAGCAGAAATGATTACCGAAATTACCAAAGCACAATTATTGGCTTGGCGTTTGGGGGTTTTACGAAATGAAGACAAAGCAACTTCTGCACAAATTTCTATGGCAAAAAGAAATAATGTAGAAATGGCAATTAATATTGCTAGAGAAGCTAGGCAAATGTTAGGCGGTATGGGAATTTCTGGTGAATATTCCATCATGCGCCATTCTATGAATTTAGAAAGCGTAATTACCTATGAAGGAACCCATGACATTCATTTGCTCATCACAGGATTGGATATTACAGGATTGAATGCGTTTAAATAGAGTTATAGGTTTTGTTATATATTTATATGTTTAATTGACATATATGAATATAACAGAAAAATGCTTAAAGTGTTTACAAATTCAAGATTGGAATGAGCTTAATTTAATTCTTTCTGATGAAAAAAATTGCTTAGAACTTCGTGATGACCCAATTTTTTCAATTTTTGAAAACAATTTAGTTGAAGAAATAAAAAATATTGATAATTCTAAAAATGATTCTGCTTCGATTGTTCTAGCTAGAATTTTTCAGTTAAATCAAAAAAATAAAACTTTAGTTCTTTCTAGTTCTTGTATTAAAAAAATTGCAGAATATTTATTTGAGAAATTCCCTTCCGAAGAGTATGCTAAACATTTGGAAGGTAATAAAAAAGCGAATGAATATCTAATTAATAAAGAAAGTCAAATAGATAGAGTAATTGAAAAAACTATACTTTCTGCAAATCTTGACATTAAAATTGGCAAGAATGATAGATTAAACTTCTCAAAATCAATTTTTAATTCTCCACCAGAGTATGAATTGTATAAAGCTTCTTTGAAAATATTTCCTGATAAAATCATATACCCAAATGTTGCATTATCAACAATTATTAATTTTAAAGTTAATAAATTTTTAGATTCAAAACATCAGACATTCTTTCTCAAATCTACATTGGATTTATGTGTGGTTAATAAAGAAACATTTATTCCTGAATTATTTATAGAGTTAGATAGTAGTTGGCACGATAAACCAAAGCAAATTGAAAAAGATAAAATGAAAGATTATATTTTTGAAATGGCTGGTTTGAAACTTATTAGATTGAGAAAAAAACAAAATAAAAAAATGCTAGAAATATTTGAATTATATTTAAAAACAATGGAGTCAATATAGATTTATAAAAGTCTTTAAATAATTGTGAAATCGAAAAATAGTTTAATAACTCTATTTATAATTAATCATATTTTTAGCTACTCTAAAAACTCAAGAATTTAATAATCATATCTTTGTAAACTCCAATGAAAGCACAACAGATTACATATATATCGCTTGGCACAAATCAAGGAAATAAAATTCAAAACCTACAAAAAGCAATTGATTTTATTGGAAAAAGGATAGGTGATGTGCTAAAAATTGCTCCTGTTTATAAAACACCTTCTTGGGGATTTGACAGTCATGATTTTTTAAATACATGCGCTAAAGTCGCCACCTATTTATCGGCAGAAAAAGTAATGACTCTTTTGCTAGAAATAGAAACAGCCTTAGGAAGAGAAAGAAAAGAAACAAAAAACTATACAGACAGACCTATTGATTTAGATATCCTACTGTTTGAAGATGAAATTATTCTTTCTAAACAATTACAGATTCCACATCCTAGAATGTTAACGCGTAAATTTGTTTTAGTGCCTTTAGCAGAAATCGCCAAAGAAGTAAGGCATCCTCTACAGAAAAAAAGCATCCAAGAATGTTTAGAAGATTGTTCCGATAGTGCTACTATTTCTCTATTTCCTGAAAAATTAAAACGTCCAATTTCCATTACAGAGAAATACAACTATATAGCTATTGAAGGAAATATTGGTTCTGGAAAAACATCTTTAGCCAAACGAATTTCCCATCAATTCAATACAAAAATTGTTTTAGAACGTTTTGCTGAAAATCCGTTTTTACCAAAGTTTTACCAAGACAAAGAGCGTTATGCTTTCCCTTTAGAAATGAGTTTTTTAGCAGATCGATATCAACAATTAATGGACGATTTGGCGCAATTCGATTTGTTTAAAAACTGTATTGTTTCGGATTATTATATTTTTAAATCGCTCATTTTTGCGCAAGTTACTTTGGTTAAAGATGAATATGCTTTGTATAGAAAAATGTTTGATGTATTGTATAAAGACATTACAAAACCAGATTTGTATGTTTATTTATATCAAAATACAGATAGATTGCTAGAGAATATTAAAAAACGAGGAAGAGATTATGAGCAAAATATTGAGTCTCAATACTTAGAAAAAATTCATGAAGGGTATATCAATTTTATAAAGACGCAACCGAATTTGAACACCTTAATTATTGATATTTCTGAATTGGATTTTGTAGCAAACGAAGAAGATTATCTAAAAATTCTGAATACAATAAGGTTGCATTAACTCTTTTTTAATTCTAATTTTTCAGCAAAATACTCACAAAAATCACGCATGGTTGCCGCCATTTTTTCATCATTGGTAGCCCGTTCAAAAGTACTTGCCATCGCGGTTAATGTTTGGTGAAAAAACTGTTTCATCTCATCAACAGGCATTTCTTTCGTCCATAAATCCATACGTAAGGTGTCTTTTTGTAAATGATCCCAAACAGAAATCATAATCGCTTTAGAAGATTCATTTTCAATACCGCCATCTGCTGCTGTCCAAGAAATTTCTTCGGGAACTTTATTTTCATCTAAACCAACTTTAAATTTTATTTCTGAAGTATGTTTTACTGCCATTATCTTTTGGGTTTGTATTTTGATTTTTTAAATAATTCTGAAGGGTCTATTTGTAGTAATTCTTGTAAAGATACAGTATTGTTTTTCATATAAGCATTTACAATTTGTGTACCCATCCAAGAGCCAATTCTACTTGGTGATAAATTGTCTTGCGATAAATAAAATTTAGAAAACGGCCCTATATCTATAAAGCGTTTGTCCAATGCTAAATCTGAACTATATAACAATTGATTTTCTATAAAATATTTCCAAATTTGTTCTTCGTTTGCCTTTGCCCAAGCTAATTTTTCTTCCGCATAACCCCATTTTTCTTTTTCTGAAAGAAGCGGTAAATACAAATCTCTTACATACCCTTTTTTACCTTCTTGAACAATTTTACTAATAAATCGTTGGTCTTTTACAGGTTGTATTTGACGCTCTATAATTGTATTGGCAACATCTACAACAATATGTTCTTTGTGGTTGTTTTGTTTGACATATTTTGGATAACTGCCATAAAAAGGATGCTCTTTACCTAAATACGCATCTAAGGAAATTAACAGTAAATTATCTGCGTATACAATTCGATTGTTATAATCAATGTTGGTTAATAGTGTAATAACATTGGGTACTTTAAACTTAGGATTGTAATATTTTACATGCTGAAATATGTTTTTTAATTGTCCTTTTACCTTTGAAAAATCAGCATAAACCTTTTGTGTTTCGTCAAACAATTCTTGTTCGTCTTTGTCATTTATTTTTGAAATCCAAATATTATCTGGAGTTTGAGCAGGAAACAATAAAGGATATTCTTTTTTGAGTTTTGGTAACGTTTGTTGAGTAGCCTTATAAAAGTCAATATCAAATCTTTTTACAGAGAAATCAACATTGATATGAGAAACATCTATCAACTGTTTTTCTTCATTGTTACAAGATGTAAAAAGAAGGACGCATATTAAAAATGATAAAAAAACTTTCGCCATGTTTTGTATCTTAGCTGGGTATAAATAACGAACGTCAAAAATACTAAAATAGTTTTTCAATGAATACTGAAAAAGTAACGAAACATATTGTAAACTGGTTAAAAGCGTATGCTGAAACTGCCCATGTAAAAGGATTTGTTGTGGGAGTTTCGGGAGGTATAGATTCTGCAGTTACTTCTACTTTATGTGCAAAAACAGGATTGCCTGTATTGTGTGTAGAAATGCCCATTCATCAAGAGCAAAATCAAGTTTCAAGAGCGCAAGAACATATTAAAGATTTAAAACATCGTTTTTCGAATGTTCAAAGTGGTCAGGTAAACCTTTCGGACACTTTCGAAACATTTAAAAGTAGCGTTCCTTCTATGAAGGATGTTGCCAAAGTAGATTTGTCTTTGGCAAATACAAGAGCTAGATTACGGATGACTACGTTATATTATTTGGCAGGATTGCATGATGCCTTGGTTGCTGGAACTGGAAATAAAGTAGAAGATTTTGGAGTAGGATTTTATACAAAGTATGGTGATGGAGGCGTAGATGTAAGCCCTATAGCGGATTTAATGAAATCTGAAGTGTACGCATTGGCACATTATTTACAAATTTCAGAGGCTATTCAAAAGGCAGCTCCTACAGACGGTTTGTTTGGAGATAGCAGAACCGATGAAGATCAAATAGGCGCTTCTTATGATGAATTAGAATGGGCAATGCAAATGCAAAATTTAGGTAAAAAAATAACTGACTTTTCTGGTAGAGAAAAAGAAGTTTATCAAATTTATACGCATCTAAACACTAGGAATCAGCATAAAATGCTGCCCATACCCGTTTGTGAAATTCCAGATAGTTTAAAATAAGTTTAAACTTACCATTCTTTTTTTTATTTCTACATACATCCTTCTTTTAGAACCATTAGAGAGCGCTAAAGGAATTTGAACAAATAATAAAATGACTTTTAAAAGGTGTAGTAATTTTTTCATAAACAAATACTTTTACTTTTTGATGTAACAATAATTACTGCAAATTTAAAATTTGTTGTTTAAAAAAACAAGAAATGGATTCTTTTTTTTATTTGAATGTAGATTCTTCTTTTAGAGCCATTAGAGATCGCTAGGGGAATTTGAATAAGCAGAAAAACTGTTTTTAAAATACTTACTACTGTTTTCATAATGAATTTGATTTTTATAACTTTTTAAATTTTATAACACTTTTACTAAACAGACTCTTTTATCAAAGAAAACTTACAATAAAGAGTATGTTTTTTATTAAGACAATTAAATCATAAAAAAGCCTACCTTGTTTTATAAGGTTCAGTACAAAGATGTATTATAAAAAAAGATTTTAAAAAGGAAATATACTGAAAGAAGAGGGTGAAAACCCCTTTTTTAAATAAGGATTAGACTACTCTTTTTAATTTGGTATACAAACGCATTCTTAAACTTGTATAATCCATGATTAATTGTAAATCTATAGCATTTTTATTTTTAGAATTCTCTTGAATTAAGGTGTCTATTTTTTTCTTTATCAAGACTCTTCTAAGGTTTAGAATAGCATCTGTAACCAGTTTTGGTAAGATTTCAACAGCTTCTGTAACATAAATATTTTTTCGTTCCCAGTTGCTTAAAAAGTACTTTTCATCATCCATTAAAATAGCGGTTACTATGGTAGCAATATCCTGGTTTTGGTGGGTAATAAAAGAATCGATAGCAATTTTTTCAGATTGATTTAATTGATGAATCATTTCGTAATAAATAAACTGAAAGACAGGGTTGGTAAACTCAATTTCGTCTTCTTGTAAGTTTAAATACAATTCTTTAGAAATGGTATTGCTGTATTTTTCTTCTACGATTTTTGTGATCCCATTTTCATTTTCTTCTTCAATAAAATCAACAAAAGAGACTTCTTCATTTCCGTATAAAAGTAAAATCCGAATAATCTCTTTTTCTAATAAAAAGAGTGTATCTATTTCTTTAACTTGTTCTTGTGATACTTGTGTTAAGTTGGTTGATGGTGCCTCTTGTGTTGGATAGCTTTTCTTTTCTTCTTTTGTTTTTTTAGATAAAAGTTGTGCCAACTCGCTAAATAAAACTCGTTCAGAGATATCCATAATCCGGGCACATTCTTGCACATAAACTTCTCGCTGAATGCTATCTGGAATTTTAGAAATACTGGTAACAATATCCCTAATCAACCCTGCTTTTTTTATAGGGTCGTTTTTAGTGTCTTTTAATAATAAAGAGACTTTAAAATTGATGAAATCTTGTGCAGATTCTTCTAAATAGGTTTTTAATTCGGCATCTGAATGCGATTTTGCAAAACTGTCTGGATCTTCTCCGTCAGGAAATTGCACTACCTTTACATTCATCCCTTGTTCTAAAATAAGGTCGATTCCGCGAATAGAAGCTCTAATTCCTGCTGCATCACCATCAAAAAGAACTGTAATGTTTTTGGTGAGCCTGTTAATCAATCGAATTTGATCGGCTGTTAAAGCGGTTCCTGAAGAAGCAACAACATTTTCTATAGCTGATTGATGAAACGAAATAACATCTGTATAACCTTCTACCAAGTAGCAATTGTCTTGCTTGGCAATTTCTTTTTTAGCTTGATAAATTCCGTATAAACTTTTACTCTTATGATAAATGTCACTTTCTGGTGAGTTGAGGTATTTTGCAGCTTTTTTATCGTTGGTTAAAATACGTCCGCCAAAACCCAAAATACGACCAGACATTGAATGAATAGGAAACATTACACGCCCTTTAAAACGATCGAATTGTTTGTTTCCTTTGCCGTTAGACAAAGTCTCTTTTACAATAGTTAATCCTGTAGCCGCTAAATATTTTAAATCGTATCCTTTGCTAAGTGCCGCATTGGTAAAAGCATCCCATTCATCTAAACAATATCCTAAATCAAACTTTTCAATAATATCGTTTCTAAAACCACGCTCTTTAAAATAAGATCCGCCAATGGCTTTTCCTAGTTGTGTATTTTTTAGAACATCGCAAAAATAATCTTTGGCAAAACTAGAAACCAAAAACATACTTTCACGTTCGTTTACTTTTTCTTTTTCTTCATCGGATTGCTCCGTTTCTTCAATGGCTATGTTGTATTTTTTTGCTAAATATCTAATAGCTTCTGGGTACGAATAATGTTCGTGTTCCATTAAAAAAGAAATCGCATTTCCGCCTTTTCCAGTACTAAAATCTTTCCAAATTTGTTTTACTGGAGACACCATAAAAGAAGGGGTTTTTTCGTCTGTAAACGGACTCAATCCTTTAAAGTTACTTCCTGCTTTTTTTAACTGAACAAATTCACCAATAACCTCTTCTACTCGGGCAGATTCAAAAACACGGTCTATGGTACTTCTAGAAATCATTATTCTTGAGTTATAGACCTGCTAGGTTTTAAAAACCTGACAGGTCTCTCTTAATTTTAAGAGGCAGCTCTTAATTTTTTAAGGGTAGTCTTTGTTAGTTTTGCTTCAGCGTATTTTTTAGTGACGTTAAATGTTGTTTTATTAGAACTTGGCAATTCAAACATAGCGTCTGTAAAAATAGCTTCACATAAAGAGCGTAATCCCCTTGCGCCTAATTTGTATTCTACGGCTTTATCTACAATATATTGTAAGGCTTTTTCATCTATGTCAAACGCAACATCATCCATAGAAAACAACTTTTTATATTGCTTAATGAGCGAATTTTTAGGTTCCGTTAAAATTGCACGCAAGGTTTTTGCATCTAATGGATTCATATAACTTAGTACAGGCAATCGACCAATAATTTCTGGAATCAATCCAAATTCTTTTAAATCCGAAGGAATAATATATTGCAATAAGTTTTCTTCATTAATTTGATCATCATCTAAAGAAGCGCTAAAACCTACAGCTTGCATGTTTAAACGTTTGCTAATAACTTTATCAATTCCAGAAAAAGCACCGCCAGCAATAAATAAAATATCTTTGGTATTTACTTCTATGAATTTTTGATCAGGGTGTTTTCTTCCTCCTTTTGGCGCCACATTTACAATAGATCCTTCTAATAATTTTAGCAAGGCTTGTTGTACGCCTTCACCAGAAACATCTCTGGTAATAGAAGGGTTGTCTCCTTTACGTGCTATTTTGTCTATTTCATCAATAAAAACAATACCTCTTTCTGCTTTTTCTACGTCGTAATCTGCGGCTTGTAATAAACGACTTAAAATACTTTCTACATCTTCTCCTACATAACCTGCTTGGGTTAAAACCGTAGCATCTACAATAGAAAAAGGAACATTTAACATTCTAGCAATAGTTCTAGCAATTAAGGTTTTTCCTGTACCAGTTTCACCTACCAAAACAATATTGCTTTTTTCTATTTCTACATGGTCTTCATCATCTTGTTTTTGTAAAAGTCTTTTGTAATGATTGTAAACCGCAACTGCCATTCCTTTTTTGGTTTGGTCTTGTCCAATAATATATTGGTCTAAAAATTCTTTAATTTGGAGCGGCTTTTTAAGCGTTAGGTCTTCCGTTAAATCAATGGTTTTTGTTTCTTTGATTTCTTCCTCTACGATTCCGTGTGCTTGCTCAATACATTTATCACAGATATGAGCGTCCATTCCTGCAATTAATAAATCGGTTTCGGTTTTTTTACGACCGCAAAACGAGCATTCTAAATTTTCTTCTTTGGACATTTATTTCAGGTTTTAGTGATTAGTTAACTAGGAATTAGCTTGCAAGAATTTCTTACTTTTTACAATTCAACCAATTACTAACTTACTAGTTACTAATTACTTTTTATTTTCTTTTTAAAATTTCATCAATCATCCCGTATGCTTTTGCTTCTTCTGCTTTCATCCAATAATCTCTATCAGAATCTTTATGTACTTTTTTTACAGTTTGCCCAGAATGATTGGCAATAATTGCATACAATTCGTCTTTTAATTTTAGAATTTCGCGTGTTGTAATTTCTATATCGGATGCTTGCCCTTGTGCCCCCCCTAAAGGTTGGTGAATCATGATTCTTGAATGCGGTAAGGCAGATCGTTTCCCTTTTTCTCCTGCACACATTAAAACAGCTCCCATAGAAGCTGCCATTCCTGTACAAATTGTAGCAACATCGGGTTTTATAAACTGCATGGTATCGTAAATACCTAAACCTGCATATACGCCTCCGCCCGGAGAATTGATATAAATAGAAATGTCTTTAGAGGCATCTACACTTTCTAAAAACAACAATTGCGCTTGAATGACATTGGCAACTTGGTCGTTAATACCTGTTCCTAAAAAAATAATTCTATCCATCATTAAACGCGAAAAAACATCCATTTGTGTAATGTTCATCTGGCGTTCTTCCATAATATAAGGTGTTAAACTACTCGTTATTTTACCATAATATGTACTGCTAATTCCATGATGTTTTGTGGCATATTTTTCGAATTCCTTTCCGTAATCCATGTGTAAGTATTTTTTATAAGTTTCAACGGTAAATATAAGAACTATTCTATGAATAAATAATTCCTGTAGAATGCTAAAAAAACCTGAATATATTATTCAGGTTTTTAGTGATGATAATATTCTAAAAACAATACTGAATGAAATTCAGCAGAAGGTTCAGAATATATTTTATTTATAAACTTCTTTTACAAATTCTTCGTACGTAACTTTTTTAGTTTTAAAAGTCATGTTTTCTTTGTAAAAAGTAATTAACTTTTGACTAACTAATTGGTCTTGTAGTTTTTTAGCTTCGTCTTGATTTGCTAAAATTCTACCAGCAATATCATCCAATTCTTTTTCTTCTGGATTCATGTTGCCAAATTGCGCCATTTGAGATTTTATAAATCCTTTCGCATAGTTTACCAATTCTTCATAGTCCAATTTAATATCGTTATCCTTCATAATCTTTCCTTCGATTAATTGGTAACGCAGTCCTTTTTCAGATTTTGTATATTCTTCTGCGGCTTGTTCTAAAGAAAGTTCTTTTTCGCCAGCAGTAGCTAACCATTTTGTTAAGAATTCTGAAGGCAAATCAAATTTTGTATTGTCTACTAAATACTCAGTTATTGCATTTAATAATTGCTGATCTGCTTGTGTTTGAAATTGCTTTTCTGCGTCTTCTTTAATCTTCTCTCTTAATTCTGTGGCAGTAGTAACGCTTCCGTCTGTAAATAATTTTGTAAATAACTCTTGGTCTAAATCTGCCAATTCTATTTCCGTAATTTCTTCAATGCTAAAGTCTACCTTACTATTTAATCCTTTCGCAGTTTCTAGGTCTAAGCCTAAAGCATTTTGCAGTTTTGTATCATCTGTAAACAAGCCTTTTGTCTTTAGAGCAATGGTATCGCCAATTTTAGCTCCTAAAAATAATTTTAAGTTTGTTTTTCCTTTTAAATCTTTAACATCAATGGTCGATTTTTTATCAATGTCTTCCCCATTTGAGAATGTTCCTGTAACTTTAGAGGTTTCAGAAACAGCATCAACTGCAGACATTTTTCCATATCTAGATTGTAAGTTTTCTACCTCTTTATCAATTAGGCTATCTTCTGCAACAATATTGTATTGCGTAACTTTCTTTTTAGCGGTTAAATTAACTTCGAATTGAGGAGCCAATCCTATTTCAAAATCAAAAGAAAGCGTAGGGGTATCCCAAGAGAAACTCTCATCAATTTTTGGTAAAGGATTTCCTAAAATATCTAATTTCTCATCGGTTAAGAATTTATTTAAAGATTCTTGTAACAGTTTGTTTACTTCATCTATCATTATAGATTTTCCATACTGTTTTTTTACCATTCCCATAGGCACATATCCTTTCCTAAAACCAGGAATATCTGCTTTTTTACGGTAATCATTCAACACCTTTGTTACTTTCGGTTGGTAATCTTCTTCCGTAATGGTAACCTTTACAATAGCATTTAATGCGTCTATGTCTTCTTTTGTAATATTCATTTCTATAAATCTCTAATTCTTAAAAAAGTGAGTGCAAAATTAGTCATTTTAATCAGTTCTACAAAGGTTTCCTTAAATGCCTTTTTATGAATTCTATCATCTTTATTGTTTTTTTGTAAGGAAGTATAAAAAAGTTCGTACTAAACTAAGTACCCCGTTAATATAATTTAAAAAAGCCCCTTAAATTCTAGATAAATTGTTTTCATTAAATTAAGAGCCTTTCCTCATTAGGGCTCTTTTTTTTGTCTAAACATTTAGGTAATTTGTCTATAGTAATTATTGCATAGACGTTTTATACTGTTGTTTAGTTGGTTTTTAAATTACTTTTGAAGTGTAGTTCGAAAACTAAAACGATTGTATAGATTTGATTAATGGAAAGGAGTTCTCTTAGGAGAGCTCTTTTTTTGTTTTCATTGATATTGCAAAAGAAACGTCATTCAACTTGCTTGAAATATTCTTTAAATTGTATAAAAATTGTAATTTTTAACAGCGGCAAAAAATAATATTGCTACTTTTAGCAAAGTAGAATATTGTAAAAAGCGAATTTTAAAATGCAATCTGCACAACAAGTCACGATAAATCACCCTATTTTCCAATGAAACGCAGAAAATTTATAGAAACCACCGCACTCTCTAGTCTTTTACTCATTTCCTGTAAGAAAGGGTTAGAGAAACCTACTTTTCAAAAAGAGGATTTTATCTTAAAAAACAACATTCACCATAGTGTTTGCCAATGGTGTTTTGGAGACTTTCCCTTAGAAGATTTTTTACAAGAATTGAATACAATAGGAGTAAAAGCCATTGATTTAGTAGGTCCTAAGGATTGGCCTTTGCTTAAAAAATATAATATTGACTGTTCTATGTGTAACGGTGCAGAAATAAGTTTAACAAAGGGTTGGAATAACCCTAAATACCATGCGCAATTGATAGACAATTACTCTAAAATGATTCCGAAAGTTGCTAAGGCAGGATATAAAAACTTAATTTGTTTTAGTGGCAATAGAGAAGGCATGAACGATGAAGTGGGGTTGCAAAATTGTGTAAAAGGACTTTCTAAGATTATTCCAATTGCAGAGAAGTATGGAGTTGTTATTCAAATGGAACTATTTAATCAAATAGATCACCCAGGTTATATGTGCGATTCTTCTGAATGGGGAGTTGCTTTGTGCAAGGCATTGAATTCTGAAAATTTTAAACTGTTATACGATATTTATCATATGCAAATTCAGGAAGGAGATATTATTAGAACGATTCGAAATTGCCATCAGTATTTTGGGCATTATCATACGGCAGGTGTTCCTGGGAGAAATGAAATTGACAATACCCAAGAACTCTATTATCCTGCAATTATGCGTGCCATTTTAGAAACAGGCTATAAAGGTTATGTAGCGCAAGAATTTATTCCGCTTGCTACTAATAAAATTCAGTCTTTAAAAGATTCCTTTTTAATTTGTGATGTGTAATGTTGTTAAAAAGTTAAAAAGTTAAAAAGTCTGAAAGTTGAAAAGTTACCATCACTTTCTAAATCCAAAAAGTTAAAACGAGTTCAATAAGTAGAAATCAAACTCTAACATAAAAAATGATAGCCTTAAGTACTTTAGATTATTTTATTATTATTTCTTTTTTTGTAACAACACTGTTTATAGGTATTTGGGTGGCTAAAAAATCTGGAAAAAATACCACGGAGTTTTTTTTGTCAGGAAGAAATATGCCTTGGTGGTTACTGGGTGTTTCTATGGTAGCCACTACTTTTTCTACAGATACACCAAACTTTGTAACCAATTTGGTAAGAGAAAACGGTGTTTCTGGAAATTGGGAATGGTGGGCGTTTTTAATTACAGGTTTACTTACTGTTTTTGTCTACGCCAAACTTTGGAGGAAATCGAATGTACATACAGATATTGAGTTTTACGAATTGCGATATGGAGGAAAACCTGCAAAATTTTTAAGAGGATTTCGGTCTATTTATTTAGGCGTTATTTTTAATGTACTTGCCATGTCTGGCGTTACTTTAGCAGCGATAAAAATTGGCGGAGTTATGTTGGGATTAGCGCCTTGGCAAACGGTTGTAATTGCTGGATTTATTACAGTTTTTTTTAGTGCTTTAGGAGGTTTTAAAGGGGTTGTTTATACCGATTTTCTATTGTTCTTTGTGGCTATGATTGGTGCTATAGGCGCAGCTTATTTTTGTGTAAATTTACCCGAAGTTGGCGGTGTAGAAAACCTAATAACACACCCAAACGTGGTAGATAAAATGGCTATTTTACCAGATTTTAGCAATACAGAAATGCTTATTACGGTATTGATTATTCCTTTAGCGGTACAATGGTGGAGTTCTTGGTATCCTGGAGCAGAACCTGGCGGCGGTGGCTATATTGCACAACGAATGTTGGCGGCAAAAGATGAAAATCATGCCATGGGCGCTACGTTCTTTTTCAACATCATGCATTATGCTTTGCGTCCTTGGCCTTGGATTTTAGTAGCTTTAGCATCTTTAGTTGTATTTCCAGATATTGCCAGTATTCAAGAAGCTTTTCCTAGCATTACAGCAGATAAATTAGGGCACGATTTGGCATATTCTGCAATGCTTACAAAATTGCCTAGCGGCTTGTTAGGGTTGGTATTGGCGTCTTTAGGAGCTGCTTATATGAGTACTATTTCTACACACTTAAATTGGGGGTCTTCTTATATCGTAAACGATTTTTACAAACAACAAATCAATCCCAATGCTTCAGAGAAAAAATTAGTGCGTATTGGAAGAATTTCTACAGTTTTGTTGATGGTTTTAAGTGCTGTTTTGGCTTTGTACTTACAAGACGCGATGCAAATTTTTAAATTTATTTTAATGTTTGGTGCCGGAACAGGTCTTATTTTTATACTACGATGGTTTTGGTGGCGAATTAATGCTTGGAGCGAAATTTCTGCCATGTTTTCTTCGGCAATTATTTCTTACCTATTTAGTTTTACAGCAATTGGAGAATTTTTGTTTACACATAAGAACGCACTAGGAATAGGAGTAACAGGGGTACTACCGGCATATGCAAAATTTCCGATGGTAGTTTTATTAACTTCTATTATTTGGATAGCGGTTACCTATCTTACAAAACCAGAAACCAATGCGACATTATTCCATTTCTATAAAAAAATTCAACCAGGAGGTTTGGGTTGGAAAAAAGTAATTGATGAAGCACGGAATGAACATCAAGAATTGGTAAGTGATACGCAACCATGGACAGTTCCGTCTGGTATTCTTGCCATGATTTTAGCCATGATACTTATATACAGTGCCATATTTGCCACAGGTTACTATATTTATGGCAATTACACCTATGCCATAAGTCTTACATTTACCATTGTTATTTCAGGATTTTTATTGCTGAAGATTTGGAAAAAAATAAAGACGACTATTCTTTAGAGGAGGGATATTAATTTTCTTTTTTTTGAGATTTTAATCTATTGTTAAGAAAAATAGAATCGTTTTTTTGGGTAGCCTTTATCACTGCATTTATATCGTCATTAGGAATGGTAAGCGATAAAACATAGTGTTTAATTTTCCAATGATTGTTTGTTTTTTCTAACACACCAGAGCCTCTACAAGTACCCATCCAAGTTTGCAAAAGTTCATCAAACCAGACGGTATTTCCGTAGTTGCTTACATAGGTGTTTCGTTCTAAAACTTTAAAATCCCAAGCTTTTCCTTTGTCGAAATAAGGTTTGCAAAATTTTTGAAACTCAGATTTTGTCCAATTTTCGGAAGCATCTGTTCCTATAAATACAGCAACCGTATCCATAGCATTAAAATAGTTTTTATAATGTGCTTCTGTGGCTGCCAAATGCCAATTGTCTATAATTGTATTTGTAGTCTCTTTTAGGGTACGTATTTGCGTTGGATTTCGTTTCTTGGGAGATGAACACTGGATAAAAAGAACAAGAAATACTAGTATTGGAGTTATTTTTTGCATAAAAGAGACTTGCTATTGTTTTTTATTGAGTGGTTGTTTTAATTTTTTACGGCTTCTTTTTTTTGGTTTTTTTTCTAGTTGTAAATCTTCATCAATAATTTTTATCGACTTTATAGAGAAGCGGTCTATTTTACTAGTATCTATGCCTATAAAAGAAGTATTCATTTCAACAGAATTTTCAAAATCTTTACGAGCATAAATTGCATTTACCTTCCTATTTACAGCAGCATACGCCGCTAAAACTTTCGCTACTTGCTCGTTTACTTCTTTAGGAGTAATGGCAGAAATATAGGTCATATCTGCCAATCGAAGTACTTCATTGTAAAGCAAATTGACTCTAGCATTAAACGAATCAATATTTAATACTTTAGGTCTTGAAGTAGATTTTATACCTTCTACAAATAATTTTAATTCCAAAGCATTGTTTAAAGCATCGTTAGGAGAAATTGTTACATACCTTTCTAGAAAGCTTTTCAAAGATTGATACTCTTCCCAAGAATCGATATGCTTTGTGTAACGATTTTTTATGGTTGCGGGGAATGGATGTTTTTTAACAATACTTAACAAAGGTTTTTGCGTTGTTGTTATTTGTTCTTCTTGAGGATTTTTACAAGAGAAACAAATTAATAGCATTAAAATACAAGAGAAATCTTTCAAACGATTGAATTAATAATTTGTCAAATTACGTTAAAAAATATTAGAAAAAGAAAGGGTTCTCAATGTTTTTAATTCGTATTAACTTAGAAGTTACTTTATTTTTTAAGAAGTTTTTCTAAAAATTAAAATCAAAAAAATTAGGTACTTTTGAGTCGTAAGAACTTTATATCAAAAAGAAATAGTATTGGGTTAAATAGCACTTTCTTTAGGTATTGTAAAACAAAGAAGCATGAAACTTCCATAAAGAGATTTCGATACACAACGGAATGATTAAATGGAAGCTACAACCTGTACTGAAATAAATTCAGCACAAGTAAAAATAAATAATATAGACAGATGAAAATAAAACTTGTTTTTATTTTATTAATAGTATCATTTTACTCTTTTGCACAAGAAGATAGTGGTATAAAAGTTTTAGAAAAATCGATTCAGTATCACGATCCAAAGAATCATTGGGAAACGTTTAAGGGTACTTTATGGGTAACGATGAAAACGCCGAAAAACTTCGATAGAATTAGTAAAATAGATATTGATATTCCAAAAGAATATTTTTATGTACGCGCCAAAAGAGATACTATTGTTACGGAATATACCCTACAAAAAGATACTTGTTCAATTAGTTTTAATGGAAATCAAAATCTGTCAGAAACCTTAAAAAAGCAATATAAATTGAGTTGTAAAAGAGCTCGGATGTACAAAGACTATTATACATATTTGTATGGCTTACCAATGAAATTAAAAGACAAGGGGACCATTATTCATGAAAAAGTTGCTCGTAGAAAATTTAAAGGAAAAACTTATTTAGTGGTAAAAGCAACCTATGAAGCATCGATAGGAAAAGATACGTGGTACTTTTATTTTAATCCTAAAACGTATGCTATGGAAGTATATCAGTTTTTTAAAGATGAATCTCAAAACGACGGAGAATACATTTTGTTAACAGGAACAGAAATTATTAATGGCATAAAAATGCCTAAAAATAGAGCTTGGTACTACAATAAGAACGATGTGTATTTAGGCACAGATATTTTGGAAAAGTTTAAACGAGTTCAGTAACTAAATTTTACTATGAAAATAGCCTTAAAAGTTTTATTTATCATTTTTATTCTTTGGATGTGTGTGGGTGCTTTTTTATTAAAAGCAGACCATGTAAAAGCACCCATTGTTATGGGGACAGGTGTTTTGTTTTTATCTTTTATACTGATGCCCTTGTTTATTTATTACAGGTATAGAGACGGAAAGTATAAGAAGTATATCTTAAATGATAAAAAAATAAAAGAGTGGAGGTCTTAACCTCTCTAATTTCTATTCCTATTATAGACAGGAAGTAGTAAAAAAGCCAATCCGCCAAAAACAACAATCATTGCAGTTTGTGCTGTCCACATAATCCAACCAAAAGCACTACCCGCAACAGTATCAATGTTAAACAACGCCAAAGCGCCTGCAACAGCAACCGGATATAAACCCAAACCACCATTGGTAGCAGCAATAGAAAACCCTCCGGCAATAAATCCTATGAGAATTCCTCCAATAGGGACTTCTAACCCGTTAACAGCAGGAATGGTTGCCCAAAACATTGCAATATACATGCACCAGATAAAAACCGTATGAAAAATAAAGGCTCCTTTGTGTTTCATTTTAAAAATGCTCATGGTACCTTCTTTTAACCCTAGTAAAAAAGCTTTTATTTTTAATGCAATTTTTGAAGTTCCTTTTTTAATATAAAACAGGATAAAAATGAACCCTCCAACACCTCCTAAAATCAAAAGAACTGTTTTTGTTGGATTAAAATCTTTTGTCAATAATTCAAAAATAAAATCGAACTGAATAAACAGTGTAATCCCTACAATAACTAACATCATAAGCATATCTGCAATTCGTTCTGCCACAATAGTTCCGAATCCTTTTTCAAAAGGGATTTTCTCATAATTAGCCATAATTGCAGCTCTAGAAACTTCACCTGCTCTTGGTAATAAAAGATTTACTAAATAGGCAATTAAAACAGCCAACGTACTATTTATAAATTTGGGTTTGTAGCCCATAGGCTCTAAAAGATATTTCCAACGGTAAGCCCGAGATAAGTGGCTTAAAATTCCAAAAAACAATCCTAAAGTAATCCACCAATAATTGGCGTCTTTAAAATATTCTGCCAATTCCTTTGGAGAAATAATTGTTAAAGAATACCCTACTAAAAAACCTCCTAAAAGAAGAGGTATTATAATCTTTAAAATTTTTTTGAAATTCAAAATTAGGTAAGTGTATTGTCTTTTTCGTTTGGAAACACCAAAGCAGGTTTAAAGTTTTTTGCTATTTCTAATTCCATAAACGCATAGACAATTAAAATAAGAGTATCGCCCACAGCAACTCTTCTGGCAGCAGCACCGTTTAAAGTAATTTCTCCACTTTTACGCGGGCCAGGAATTGCATAAGTTTCTAAACGCTCTCCATTATTGTTGTTTACAATTTGAACTCGTTCGCCTTCTATAATATTGGCCGCATCCATTAAATCTTCATCAATGGTAATACTTCCTATATAATTCAAATCCGCACCTGTTACTTTAACTCTATGGATTTTAGATTTTACTACTTGTACTAACATGCGGCAAAAATACTATTTTTTAACTTTGTAAAAGAGATAGATAACTATAATTTTAAGGTGTCTATTAAACGAATTTTACCAGCAAAGACAGCAATAAATGCACGGTGCTTTTTTGCCGTTTTTTTCTCTGAAACCTCTTCTAAGGTTTTAGCATTAGCAATCGTAAAATATTCTAATTTTAAATGAGGGTGGTTGTTAAATTTTTGTATTACCCATGTATTAATTTTAGCAATTTCTTCTGTTTTAAATTTCTTTTTTACTTTTTTTAGCGTTTTATAAATAAATGGAGCAGCAACTCTATTTTCTTCAGATAACAATTGATTTCTAGAACTCATTGCCAAACCATCTTTTTCTCTAAAAATAGGGCAACCTATTACTTTAACAGGAATTTTATGCTGAGAGACTAAGTTTTTTATGATTTTTAATTGCTGAAAATCTTTTTCTCCAAAATAAGCATGCGTGGGTTTTATAATTTCAAACAATCTTTTTACAATGGTGGCAACACCATTAAAATGCCCTTCTCTAAAAGCACCCTCCATAACATTTCCTAAACTACCAAAATTAAAGTTTTCAGAAGTAATTGCATTTGCATAAATCTCATTTACCGTTGGGTAAAATAAAACGTCACATGCTACACTTTCTAAAAGAGCAATATCTTTTTGAATTGTTTTAGGATACTTTTCTAAATCTGTTGTGTTGTTAAACTGTGTAGGGTTTACAAAAATACTTGCCACAACAATATCATTTTTAGCTTTTGCTTTTTTAATTAAAGACAAATGCCCTTCATGCAAAGCACCCATTGTAGGAACAAAACCAATGGTAAAACCTTTGCAATTTATTTTAGAACCATAAGATTGTACTTCTGTCTTTGTTTTAAAAACTTGCATAACGTTAAAACTGTTAATGGTTGGCAAACTTAGCATTTTAACATGAAATTTGCATATTAATTCGTATTTTTGCACTCTTCAATAAAAGGATGATTTAATGAAAGACAAGAGAATATTGTATGTTTCATCGGAAGTGATACCTTACTTGCCAGAAACAGAATTAGCATCAACTGCTTTTAACGTTGCAAAAAATTCACACTCTAAAGGAATTCAAACACGAATTTTTATGCCTCGTTTTGGCGTTATTAATGAGAGAAGACATCAATTGCACGAAGTAATACGGCTTTCAGGGGTAAATTTAATCATCAACGATATTGATATGCCTCTAATTATTAAAGTAGCTTCTATTCCAAAAGAGCGAATGCAAGTTTATTTTATAGATAACGATGAGTATTTTAAAAGAAAATCTTTGTTTACAGATGAAGACGATAAATTGTTTGACGATAATGATGAGCGTGCTATTTTCTTTGCAAAGGGTGTTGTAGAAACGGTAAAAAAACTAAATTGGGCTCCAGATATTATCCATGTGCATGGTTGGATGGCTTCTTTACTACCACTTTATCTAAAAGAATATTACAAAGAAGAACCACTCTTTACGGAAAGTAAAATAGTTACTTCTATTTATAACAACGGATTTGAAGACACATTAAATCCAACGTTAATCGATAAAATACGCTTTGACAAAGTTGAAGAAGAAAAATTAACAACAATTGCAACTCCTAACCATACTAATATTTTAAAAAGCGCTATTGAAAACTCAGATGCAATTATTTATGGAAGCGAAAATTTTTCAGACGAACTAACCACTTTTGTTGAAGCGCAAGAAAAGCCTGTGTTGGCTTTTCAATCAGAAGATTTAAAAGAATCGTATTTAAACTTTTATGCAGAATTAATTTCTGCTGAATAATCCATTTTAGAGTGAAAATTTTTATAAAAAGAATTTGTTTTTTAGGAGCACTATTGGTTGTTTTTTCTGGGGTTATATCTTGTGAAGAAGATTTTAGAGACATTGGAAGTTCTATTATTGATAACTCTAAATTTAGTACAAACGATACTATTTTAGAAGTTGAAATTACACCTGTTTCTATAGATAGAGTTCGGGGAGATGGATTAAGATTGTCAGGCGCAATTTTAGGAGAATATTTATTAGGAGTTTATAACAATTCCAATTATGAAAAAATTGAAGCTTCTATTGTTTCTCAATTAACAATTTCTCCAACATGGACTGTAAATCACCTAACAGATCAAGCAAAAGACACTAGCTATATCCACACAGAATTAGATACTGTTATTTTACGAATTCCTTACCAAGCTACGCTTGCTTCTGGAACTACTTCAGATTATTCTTTAGATTCTATTATAGGAGATGTGACGATACCTTTTAACCTTAATATTTACGAGACAAGCACCTATTTAAGTTCTTTAAATCCAGATAGTCCCGCAGATTTAAATAGTTATCAATCCGATTTAGAAATAGATGGGTTTTATGCTAAAGAAACAGGTATTCCATTAAACGAAGAATTTAATTACCAATTTTTGCCGAATGAAAAAGATACTGTTTTTTATGCAACTAGAAGAGCAAAACCGCAAGCTGATTATGGCGTTTTAGGCGTTAAAGATTCTATCATAAAAGATACCATACTAATTTTAAACAGAGTGCCTTTTGCTAGAATTCCTTTGAAAAAAGCAAAGTTTCAGGAATTTATGGACAAATATGAAAGTGCAGAATTCGATTCTCAAGACGCATTTAACAATTATTTTAGAGGTGTTATTTTAGAAGTTACAGGAGACAATGGCTCTGTAATCCCTTTAGATTTTTCAGGAAATACAACTCCTTCTATAGAAGTCTATTATACCAATACAGTACTTTCTACAGCTACCGATACGGTAATTAGTATTTCCAAGCGAAACAATTCATTTGTTTTGGGGGGAATTACGAATAGTCTATATAAAATGTCTGGTACACCACTAAATGGAACAGATAATTTTGTTGTACAAGGTACAGCAGGAAGCATGGCAAATATTGCTATTTTTAAAGATGGTTTAGACGATTTAAGAGCTAAAAATTGGTTGATAAATGATGCTTCGTTAACATTATATGTAGACCAAGACATTGTTGAGTTTGATACGATTAATACGCCTTCTCGTTTGTTTTTATACAAAAATGGTTTTGATGAAAATGGAGACTCAAATCCTAGTCAAATTAAAGACATGTTATCTGAAGGTCCTTCTGCATTTGGTGGTTTTAGAGAACGAACAAGCGAGAAAAAACCAGATAAATATAATTTTAGAATTACAGATTATGTTTCTGATTTGTTAAGTGGAGACTCTGATTACAATCCTGTTTTAGGATTAAAGGTTTACAATTCAACAGATTTAGCTTCTTCGTTAGCAGATACTATTATAGAAAACTATAATTGGAACCCCAGAATGGTTACACTTCTAAATCATTTGTCGTCAAATGGAACGCGAAGAGCACAATTAAAAATATCGTATTCTGTAGAAAAATAAAATTGTATGTGTGGAATTACAGGTTATATAGGACATAGAGATGCATATCCGATTGTAATTAATGGTTTAAAAAGGCTGGAATATCGTGGGTACGATAGTGCAGGAATTATGTTGTATGATGGTACAGCAATGTATTTGTCTAAGACCAAAGGAAAAGTTGTTGATTTAGAAGAAATTACAAATAAAAATACTCAATTAAAACAGGGGAAGATAGGAATTGGACATACACGTTGGGCAACACATGGTGTTCCAAATGATGTAAACTCTCACCCTCACTTTTCTGAATCTAAAGATTTAGTAATTGTTCATAATGGTATCATAGAGAACTATGATACTTTAAAGCAAGAACTTATAAAACGGGGTTATACTTTTCAGAGCGATACAGATACCGAAGTTTTAATAAATCTTATCGAAGAAGTAAAAAAGAAAGAAAAATGTAAGTTAGGAAAAGCAGTACAATTAGCATTAACTAATGTTATTGGTGCTTATGCCATTACGGTTTTCGACAAAACAAGACCTAACGAATTGGTAGTTGCTCGTTTAGGAAGTCCAATTGCTATTGGAATTGGAGAAGAAAATAGTGAGTTTTTTGTTGCTTCAGATGCTTCACCTTTCTTAGAATACACAAAAAATGTTATTTATTTAGACGATGAGGAATTAGCAATTATTAAGGTTGGAAAAAATGTGAAAGTTCGTAAGATAATGGATGATACTTTGGTAGATGCCACTATAGAAGAACTTAAAATGAGCTTAGATCAGATAGAAAAAGGAGGTTATGATTATTTTATGCTCAAAGAAATTCACGAACAACCAAAAGCCATTAGAGATACCTACAGAGGAAGAATGCTGCCAGATGAAGGAATTATTAGAATGTCTGGTATTGATGATCATTTAGAACGTTTTTTAAATGCCGATAGAATTATTATAGTAGCTTGTGGAACTTCTTGGCATGCAGGTTTGGTAGGAGAATATCTCTTTGAAGATATGGCAAGAATACCTGTAGAGGTAGAATACGCTTCAGAATTTAGATATAGAAACCCCATTATTACTTCAAAAGATGTTGTTATTGCAATTTCTCAATCTGGAGAAACGGCAGATACTTTAGCAGCAATTAAATTGGCAAAAGCAAAAGGAGCTTTTGTTTTTGGCATTTGTAATGTTGTAGGTTCTTCTATTGCTAGAGAAACTCATGCAGGTGCTTATACCCATGCAGGTCCAGAAATTGGCGTTGCTTCTACAAAAGCGTTTACAACACAAATTACGTTACTTTCTTTAATTGCTTTAAAACTGGCAAAAGCAAAAGGCACTTTATCAAAAACGGCATTTCATGATTATCTTCAAAAAATGCAATTGATTCCTGCCAAAGTTGAAAAGCTATTAGAAATAGACGAAAAAGTAAAAGAAATTGCAACCGTTTATAAGGATGCTAAAAATTGTTTGTATTTGGGAAGAGGGTTTAATTTTCCTGTAGCTTTAGAAGGCGCATTAAAATTAAAAGAGATTTCCTATATCCATGCAGAGGGATATCCTGCAGCAGAGATGAAACATGGACCTATTGCTTTGATTGACGAGAATATGCCTATTTTTGTAATTGCAACGAATAAAGGGCATTACGAAAAAGTAGTGAGTAACATTCAAGAAATTAAATCTAGAAGCGGAAAAATTATTGCTATTGTAACGGAAGGTGATACTACAGTAAAAGAAATTGCAGATCATGTAATTGAAATTCCCGATACAGAAGAAGCATTTACACCACTTTTAACCACCATTCCTTTTCAGTTATTATCTTACCATATTGCTTTAATGTTAGATAAAAACGTAGATCAACCAAGAAATTTAGCAAAAGCAGTTACGGTAGAATAGGTTTTTATTAAAAAATGAAACTTCCGTAGCTAGATTTCGACACACAAGAAATGACTATATGGAAGCTACATCTGACCTATGAAAACAAACTCTAAGACCACTTTTTCATATCGAAAAGCAGATATCAATGATATTGATTCTTTAGAACTTGTTAGATTAAAAAGTATAGAAAACTGTAAAGTTTACACGAAAAAACAATTAGATATTTGGAAAGAATCCAAACCGAATTGGAGCGAACTTATAGACAACACTTTAGTTTGTATACAGGAAAAGGAACTTGTAGGATTTGTAGTCTATACCCTAAAATTGCTAGACTATCTTTATGTCCATCCCAACTATCAATATCAAGGAATAGGAAATCAGTTAGTTGCTATGGTAGAAGCGGATAATATGAAATGTGATTGTAATCTGTATTCAGAAAAAATTTTAAAAAATAGAGGCTGGAAATACCTTTCGGAAAATAGAAAAGAAAGGTTGGGTGAAGTTTTTAAAAACAAATGGTATGTTTTCAATGGTACTAAAAACCCTCATTGATACTAATACCATTTCCAACATTAAATGACTCAATTAAAATGCGTCTTTTCGCGTTATATTTCAAAATAAAAATAAGTTGTAACCACTGCTATAACTGATTTTTCTTTTTTCTCTAACGCAAAAACTCATCATTTTTCTTATGTGTAATTTAACATCAGAAATGGTATAACACGATAAATATCGTTAAGCTTTATCGTGCACTTTTGTATGTTTATTATTATTCCACAAAGTTAAAATATCGGTTGCAACACTCGCACCACTTCCTGCGGCAATAGCAAACTGACTCCTAAGTCCTGCAATGGTACCACAACAATACAATCCTTCTTTGATAAGAAAATGGTTGTTTTTTAATTGAATTCTATCTTTTGCAGGCATGTTTCTTTGATGAGGTTCTATATATCTTTCTAAGCCTTCTATTAAAAAAGGTTTTGCATAATTTAAGGCAACCACTACTTTTTTACTTGTATAATTTTTTTTGTTTGTGATAACTTTAAATCCCCTATCAATTTCAATAATCGATATTACTTTCTCTTCTTCTATTTGTTGTATTGTTGGATATAAGTTTGACAATTGTTTTCTTCCTAAGGCTAATAAATCACTTCCCAGTGTTTTAGGCGGTAATCCCAAGACATTATTAAACAGTGCATTTTGTAAATGTGATGCTTTTTGATGCATAACGATTCCTATTCTTTTATCTACTGCAAATGGTTTCTCTGTAGCAGAACCTAATACCAATGCACATTGCATTCCTGCAACACCACCGCCAACAATTAAGATATCAAAATTCATCGATTAAAAAAGCTCTTTTATATTTGCGGCAAATAATTTTACAGCAATTGCTAATAATACCACACCAAATATTTTACGGATAATTTGGATGCCATTAGGGCCAATAATACGCTCAATTTTTGAAGATGTTTTTAAGACTATATAAATAAAAATAACATTTAAAAGAACCGCAGTAATAATGTTTTCTATAGCAAACTCTGCTCGTAAAGAGAGTAAGGTTGTTAAGCTTCCCGGGCCTGCAATTAGTGGAAAAGCCAAAGGAAATACAGAAGCTGTAATGGCATTGCTTTCTTCTTCTTTATACAAAGTAATTCCAAGAATCATTTCTAAAGCTATAAAAAATAAAATAAAAGCACCTGCAACAGCAAAAGAGTTAACATCAATTCCTATTAAGCTTAGTAAACTTTCTCCAAGAAATAAGAAAATAATCATAATGAGTCCAGCAATTACAGCCGCTTTCTCAGATTGAATATGTCCTGCTTTTTTCCGTAAATCTATAATAATTGGAATATTTCCAATAATGTCTATTACAGCAAATAAAACCATAAAAGCGGTAACTATTTGTTTAAAATTGAAATCAAGATTCATAATGAATTGTTTTTACAAGGAGCAAAATTAGAAAACTTAACCTATTTAAGGTAAATTAATCTTTAAAAATAACTGTATTTTTGTGGGATGTTTCAATTAGGAAAAACCCTTGTTTCTGAAGAAATTATAGAAAAAGACTTTGTATGTAACTTGTCTGCATGTAAAGGTGCTTGCTGTGTAGATGGTGAAGCTGGCGCACCCTTAACTGTTGAAGAGACAAGTATTTTAGAAGAGATTTACCCCAAAGTGAAGCCTTTATTGCGTAAAGAGTCTATTGATGTTATAGAGAAAGAAGGAACTTGGGTGAAAAGTGATTTTGGAGAGTTAGAAACACCTTTAATCAATCATGCAGATTGTGTTTATGTAACTTTCGATGAAAAGAATACAGCACTTTGCGCCATTGAAGAGGCGTATAATTTGGGGGAAATTAGTTGGAAAAAACCTATTTCCTGTCATTTATATCCTATTAGAGTAAAAGAGTATAGCGAATTTTCTGCAGTAAATTATCACAAATGGAAAGTTTGTGATGATGCTTGTTCTTTAGGAAAAGAACTACAAGTTCCTATTTATAAATTTGTAAAGCAGGCATTGGTTCGTAAATTTGGTCAACATTGGTATGATGAGTTAGAAAAAGTTGCCCAGAAACATGTAAGGTAGAAATTGTATTACGACAAAAAATAAACTCATAGGTAAACCGTTCTAATAGAGTATCTTTGAGCATAATTTTAACCCTTTTAAAATAGAAACCCATGAAAAAAGTAATTGCTTTATGTATAATTTTCTTAATGGCGTTTACATCGTGTATTAGCAATGAAGATGCTGTAGAAATAACCGCAAGTAGTCAAATTACAAAATCTACAAGTATTACTATTGCTAAAACTAATGGTACAGCTACCACTTTTGAAGATAGTTCTTCAGTAACTATCGCAGATGCTATTACCAATATAGGTGATGCGTCTTCAATTACTGTAGATGCACTTTCTTATAAAGTTAAAAATTTTATAGGGAATACAGATGGAATTGCATCTATTACATTGAAAATTAATGATGTTGTGTATACTTCTGAAGTAGATATCAATGTATCAAATGCTGCAACAGCAGGAACTGTTTTTGAGATTACAGATGCATCTTTAATTAGCCAGTTACAGAATATTTTATTAAATGATGCGGAAGTAACCATTCAGTTTTCAGGAAGTGCGTTGTCTGATGCAGGAGATATGTCTTTCGACATTGAGTTTTCAATAAACTTAACAGCAACGCTTAGTTAGTAAAAACAATTTTTTTATACTATTTTGTTGTCAATTTAGTAGCATTTGTTTTAGAATTATATAAGAATAGCTTCAACAACTTTTAAAAAGTTGTTGAAGCTATTTAAAGTTATACCAGTAATTTCAAATGGTAAATAGTATTAAATAGTATTAAATAGGATTCATCCATTTAAATTCATATTTTGTTTCTGGAATTACAATTCGCTCTGTAATTCGATACATTCTTTCAGGAAGTTTTAGTAAAAAATCGCGTGCTTTTTCTGCTTCTTCAGACAATCCGGTTATTTTATCAATCTCCCAAGCAGTATTTAGTTTTTTAATAATGTCTACATAATCAAAACCTGTATATACGCCAATCCTTTGAGCTACTGTAGAAAATTGGTCAAACAAATTTCCTTTTGTTCCAAAAGAATCCCTTAAATGCAATGCAGGCATTACTATTTTGTGTTTCATCATGTGTTGAAAAGCCAACATCATTTCACTAGGATCTATTTTAAAAATCTGTTTTACAAATTCTGTATAAGCAATGTGATGGCGCATTTCATCTCCAGCAATAATTTTAGACATTTTTGCCAGTGCTTTGTGTCCTTTTTTACGGGCAATTTTAGCCACATTATTATGAGAAATATAGGTAGCTAGTTCCTGAAAACTGGTATATACAAAGTTCTTATAAGGATCTGAAGCCGTTCCAATATCAAAACCATCTGTAATTAAATGTTGCGTAGTAATTTCTACTTCACGCATATTTACTCTTCCAGATAAATACAAGTACTTGTTTAAAGTATCTCCATGTCTATTTTCTTCAGCCGTCCATGCACGAATCCATTTTGCCCAGCCATTATCTGGGTTTTGATGGACTCCATCAATATCTAATAACCAAGATTCGTAAGTGGGTAAGGCTTCTTCTGTAATGGTATCACCTACTAAAACTACCCAAAAATCATCACTTAATTCTTTAGAAAGTTCCTGTATCTCTTTTACTTCATCTATAAAAGTTTCTTTTTGAGAGTTGGGTAAAAAATCTGTGGGTTGCCATATTTTTTCCGCAGGAATTAAAAATTGATCTACAAAACTGTCGATGTTTTTTTCCAGTGTTTGCATTACTTCTTTTCTAATGTTTTTTAAATTCATATTGGTAGATTAGATAATATCGTTTTGAATGGCTGCATGAACTTTTTCTAAAAGATTTTCAAAAGGCATTTCGCTTATTTTTATGGGAGCATGCATTTTTATTTTTATAGGACTTCCAAGACCTACTGGGAATTTTCCATACTTAAATACTTTCCAGGAGTTATTAATGGTCAAAGGAACTATAAAAGCGTCGGGATTGTATTTGGCTAATATTTTAATTCCGTTAGGTGAGAATTTTTTTAATTTTCCGTTTTTACTTCTTGTTCCTTCCGGAAAAATAACGGCAGACCAATTATTTTTATGAATGTTTTTAGCAAAACGAGCTAAGGTTGATAAAGACTGTTTGGGGTCTTTTCTATCAATAAGTGCCGCTCCGCCATTTCTAAGATTGTAGGAAATACTGGGAATGCCTTTTCCCAATTCTTTTTTAGAAACAAATTTTGGATGGTATTTTTTGAAAAACCAAATAATTGGAGGAATATCAAACATACTTTGATGGTTTGACACAAAAATAAATGAAGTGTTTTTTGGAAGTTCATGTTGTTGATCTAGCGAAACTCGTATGCCAACAAAAAGTAACGATTTTATTAAAAACCAATTCATGTAATCTACCACAAACTTATGCCCTTTATAACCAAATAAATTCAGACCAATCCATTGTAATGGGTGAAATACAAGTAATAAAGTATAAAACACAATAGCAAAAAGAGAGGAGAAAAAGTAGCTTAAAATTTTCACGAAGTGCTTTATAGTTTGTCATTCCTACGAAAGCAGGAATATTTTTATCGATGCTTAGTTTCTAGTTATGGTCGCGTTAACGATGATTTTAGGTTTTTTTAGACTTTGTCATTCCTGTGTAGGCAGGAATCTATTTTATCATTTTTCACGTTTTAAGCAAACCAATTACTCCAAGGAATTCTAGATAAAATTAGAAGTAGTGCAATTCCGTAAAAAATAGCAATGGTTTTAAATTTCGAAAGACTTTCTGTTTTCTTTTTGTGTTTAGACCATCCTATGGTAATAAATACAATAGCAAGAACCATGGTAATTGGATGTTCTATGGCTAATAATCTTGATGCACTATCTTTCATTACCTCTCCACCATTGTCTTTAAGCGCTTTGTACCAAGGAGACATAAAATACCATCCCAAACCAATTAATAATTGTATATGAGATACGATTAATGTAAACAGTCCAATGCGTAAATCTTTGTCTGTGTAGGTTCTTTTTTTAAGAAATCCGTTTATAGCATTTACAACTGAAAACAGTATCAATAGTAAAACAATGTATGCCCAGTAAGAATGTATTTCTTTCATTGTAATGGAGGTTTTTATTATAGTTGTAAAAGTACTGATTTTAGGCATAAAAAAACCGCCTAAAAGGCGGTTTTTAAATTATTTTCTAAGTTTTTAAATTAGAAATTGTATCTAAAACTCAAATTCCAAGTTCTTCCAAAACCAAACCAAACATAGTTGTTTGTGTCAATTCCTTTCCAAGTTTCAGAAGTTGCACTTGCATGAATATTAGAGTTAGATTCTGCAATGTATAGTGTATCAAAAAGGTTGTTTATGTTTAATCTAAAAGAAGCATCGCCTTTCAATAAGTCAAATCTATACGTTGTTCCAAAGTCTACCAATCCATAAGAAGGTAATTTTAAAGCTCCTTGATTATCAGGAGAGGTAAAATCTGAGTCTACAATAGAATAATCAGCATAGAGTCCATCTACAAATCTATATCCTAAATCAAAGTTAAACTTATTAAGTCTATAATCTGCTTCAAAATAAGCTACAAACTGAGCTGCATCTCCTACTTTTGCATCTTTTGTATATAATACTCCAGTACCTATTTGCTGTTGGTTATCGTCAAATAATTCCGCCTCAAAGTTTTTAGTATATTTCCAATCTCCCATAGACAACATTCCTTTTAAATTAAAATTGTCATTTACACTGTAAGATGTTTCAATTTCAATACCATTGTGTACTACGTCGATGTTTTTAAACTGAGCGGTACCATCTTGACCAGTATCTGTTGTAAACCCACGAGATTCAAAACGATTTCCCCAGTTTGTAGAATAAGCATTTACGTTTAATTTAAAGTTGTCAGAAATATATCCGTAACCTAATTCAAAAGAAGTAATTTCTTCGTTTTGTAAATCTGGATTAATAGTATTCCCAAAATTAGGGAAAACGGCATCAAATTGAGGTTGACGAGATATAAATCCTGTATTAAAGAAGATGTTTGAATTATCATTAAAGTTGTAGTTCGCTCCTCCTTTTATGTAGCCACCACCAATGTTTTTCGTATCAGAGATAGGTTGTGCTGGTTGTGCAAAATAATCTTCTCTTTGGAAAGATTGGTTAGAATAACCTGCTTGTAAAACAGCTGTGATTTTACTTTCGTCATTGTATTCAATCATACCGTTAACTCCTTGCCATCCTACAACACCGATGTTGTAATAGTTAATTTTTGGACCATTTAATCCTGTATCATTAAAAGGCGAAGCCTTTATGGTTGTATTAATAATTTGGCCTCCAGAATTATCATTTCCTGTAGAATAGTAACCATCTAAACCTAATAAATCATTCAACACACGATAATGATATCCTTTATAACTTCTTAAGTCTACACCAATAGAATACGTAAATTTATCAGCTTCGATTTCTAAGTTAGAGATAGCACCTATCCAATCATGAGAATTCATAGAAGCTCTTCTAATTAAGGTAGCTCTATTTACACCATCGTCACTAAAACCATTAGAGCCAATTCGTTGTCCATTAAAATCTGAGATAGCTCCTGTATAAGCACTTGTGGTACTAATATTATGCGCTACGATAGCATCAAAATTAATTGTTCCATCTGCGTTTCTTGTTCCTCTTCCATTTTCTAAGTAATGCTCTGTTAAATCTTTACGGAAAGGTAAAATATCTACATCTCCATCTCTCCAGTTTTGACCTCTTGGACCTGTTCCTCCACCACGACCAGCAGAACCATAAAAAGAAGTTGCTAGTGTAACATTGTCTGAAATTTCCCAATCCCAGTTAAATGTAGCTAATGGTTTGTTGTAAAAGTTTCTTCTCATACTGTATTCTTCTCCGTTAAGAGTACCTCCATTACTATTCCAACGAGGATCTATACCTTCACTACCAAAGTTTTCGTAATCTCTAATAGAAACCCATACATCTCTTTGGTGGTGCCATTGCCCTGCTCCTAATAAAGAGAAGTTAAAAGCATGATTAGAGTCTTCAGGATTATATCCAACAGCAAAAAAGTAGGTATATCCTTCACCACTTGTATTGTCTACATAACCATCTCCAGCCCATTTACTTAATAAGAAAGAACTTGCCCATCCTTTATCATTGGTTCCTGTATTATAACTTACAGTAGTTTTTGTATATCCATCATTTCCTAATGATTGAGAAAAAGAACCTCCTTTTTCTCTTTCAGCTGCTTTTGTAAAAATAGAAACGGTTCCTCCTACAGACGGTACAGCTAATTTAGAAGCTCCTAAACCTCTTTGTATTTGTATACCAGAAGCAACATCTGTTAAACCTTGCCAGTTAGACCAATATACCCATCCGTTTTCCATATCATTTACAGGTTGTCCATTGATAAGGAAAGAAGTGTTTCTTTGGTCAAAACCTCTTAAGGAAATTCTAGAATCACCATATCCACCACCTTGCTTGGTAGCATAAACCCCTGGTGTTTTGTTCATGATTTCAGGAAATTCTTGGTTTCCAACCTTTAAAGCAATTTCGGCAGGAGTAATTGTTGATACAGCAACAGGTGTTTCTCTTACTTTTGCAACATCGATAACTCCAGAAGTAATTATGATTTCATCTAAAACATTATTAGAAACTAACTGAATAGTTCCAACGTTTCCTCCAGAAAATTCAACTTCTTTTGTTTTGTAACCTATATAAGTGATTACAAGTGTTCCAGTACTTGATGCTGCATCTAAAGTAAATTTTCCATCGAAATCTGTAGAAGTTCCGTTAGAAGTTCCTTTTACTACAACACTAGCTCCAGGTAAAGGTTCGTTGGTTTCATCTACAACAGTACCTGAAAGGGTTGTTTGTCCTACTATCATAGAACTCACAAAGAATAGTGCTAAAAATAGCCCGTTTTTAATTTGTTTCATTGTTTAAATTTGAATTAGTTTAAAGTTTTGCAAAGTTGTTATTTTTTAAAATTTGTATTGTTAACTTAAGGTTATATTAACAATTAAAAATTAATGCACTGCAATTTAGTTAAAATCAATACTTTTTAACTGTTTTTTAACAGGATAAATATTAACAGACTTGTTAACAAATTGTTTAGGGATTTAATTGATTACTAGTTATTTACTTAGTAATTTTTTAGCAAGTTCTTTTCCTAATTCTACTCCAAATTGATCGTAACTATAAATATTCCAAATAATTCCTTGTACAAATATTTTGTGCTCGTATAGCGCAATTAATTTTCCTAAAGAGCTAGGGGTTAATTTTTCGAATAAGAGTGCATTACTAGGTCTGTTTCCTTCAAAAACTTTGTAAGGGAGTAATTGTGAAATTTGATGACTATTGCCTGCGGTTTTTAATTCTAAATGCACAGCTTCTTTTGTTTTTCCAAAAGCCAAAGCATCCATTTGTGCATGGTAATTTGCCATTAATTTTTTATGATGATCTGTAAGTCCGTACAAAGATTCTTTGTAACCAATAAAATCGGTAGGAATTAATTTTGTTCCTTGATGTACCAATTGCATAAAAGCATGCTGCATATTGGTTCCAGTACTTCCCCAAATAATAGTTCCTGTTTCATAATTATCGATAACGTCTCCATTTCTATCAACACCTTTTCCATTACTTTCCATAATGGCTTGTTGCAGATAAGGGGCTAATTTTGTTAAGTATTGCGAATACGGCAAAATAGCTTCTGTTTCTGCTTTGTAAAAATTATTGTACCAAATACTTAATAAGGCTAGAATTACAGGAATATTTTCTTTAAAATCGGTTTTTTTAAAATGCATGTCCATACTTTCTGCACCGTTTAAAAGCAATTTAAAATTTTTAAAACCAACAGCTAATGCAATAGAAATTCCTACAGAAGACCACAAAGAAAAACGTCCGCCAACCCAGTTCCACATCGGAAAGATATTATTTGTGTCAATACCAAAATCAGTAACGGCTTCTAAGTTTGTAGATACTGCAACAAAATGATTGGCAATATCTTTTTCTGAAGCAAATTGTAAAAACCAATTTCTAATCGTATTGGCATTGGTAATGGTTTCTTGTGTTGTAAATGTTTTAGAAACAATTACAAATAAGGTAGTTTCTGGATTTAATTTTTTAAGAATTTCTGAAACATGGTCGCCATCTATATTAGAAACAAAATGAGTTTGTAGATGATTTTTATAAAACTGCAAAGCTTCTACTACCATATCAGGACCTAAATCAGAGCCGCCAATACCAATGTTAACAACATCTGTAATTTGTTTTCCTGTATAACCTTTCCAATTTCCAGAAATCACTTGTTCTGTAAAGGTTTTTATTTTAGTTAAAGCCGATGTTATTTTGGGTTTTATATCTTTCCCATCAATAAGAATAGTTTCAGCGCTATTGCTTCTTAAAGCCGTATGCAAAACAGCTCTATTTTCAGTTTCGTTAATAATGTCTCCAGAAAATTGTTTTTCAATAGCGTCTTTTAAATCAACTTCTTCTGCCAATTCTACCAAGAGGTTAATAGTTTCTTGGGTAATACTATTTTTAGAAAAATCGATAGACAAATCTTCCCATACAATCGAGAAATTTTCTTTTCTATTTTTATCGTCTAAAAATAGTTTTTGAATATTTGTATGTTGAATTTCGGTAAAATGATTTGATAATTTTTGCCAAGCGGCTGTTTTTGTAGGGTTGATGCTCTTTAATGCCATTTGTATAAGGTTGCTATTTAGCAATATCTGTATATGCTATGATGATTTGATCTTGTAATTGAATGTTATCTAGCTGATTTTTTAAAGGCTTGATATATTCTAAATAATGGGTTTTTATTTTTTTCTGTAAGGGTTTTGCTGGAGGTAATTTTTGCTTAAACGGGTCTACTTCTCTACCGTTTTTCCAAAAGCGATAACATACATGTGGACCGCTTGTGCTACCTGTCATGCCTACCCACCCAATAATATCGCCTTGTTTTACATATTGACCCGCTTTTACTTTTCTACGTTTCATATGTAAGTATTGTGTAGAATAGGTTTTGTTGTGTTTAATTTTTACATAATTACCATTACCGCCTCTACGCTTAGATTCTATAACAGTTCCACTTGCTGTAGCCATAATTGGAGTACCTACTTTTGCTGCAAAATCAGTTCCTCGATGAGGTTTTACTCTATTGCCATAATGAGCAATTCTTCTTTTTAAATTGTATCGAGAAGAGATTCTGTATTGAAATTTTATAGGTGATTTTAAAAACTGACGACGCAACAAATCTCCTTCCTCATCGTAATATTCTGTAATTCCTTTAATGCTATCTGCCAAATAACGAAAAGCGTATAGCTCTTTGTTTTTATGTTTAAACACTACTGCTTTTACATTTCCATATCCTACAGAAATAGAATCGTTAATGTATTTTTCTTCATAAATAAACTTAAATGTATCTCCCTTTTGTAATTTGTAAAAATCGAGAGTCCAAGAGTAAATATCGGCAATTGTATTGGTTAAAGTAGGTTGTAAATGCAAGCTATCCATAGTTTGAGAAAGGCTCGAAAATATTTTTCCAGAAACTTCTTTTTCTACAATAGCAATGGGTTTTTTATATTGATATGCTGTAATGGTAGAATCGGCAAAGTTGATAATTGTTGCTTCTATTTTATTGTGTTTGTAGATAAAAACTTGTGCTTTTTCTGTAGAATCTTTTGCCGCTAAAATAGTGTATGGTTTCCCTGCTCTAATACGCCTTACATCAAAAGTATTTTTAATAGTAGCCGCAATTTTATTGATTTTGGGATAAAAAACATGATGCCTGTCTAAAATAATTCCAAAACTTTCTCCATTTTTAATGGTGTCATTAATAACTTTATAATCATTAAAAATATAGCCAAATTTTTTGATGACTTTTGGAACGGGTTTTTTAGGAATGCTTATTTTTTCTTCTTCTTTTTTACATGAAAATAAGCAAGAAAAAACAAGAATGGCAAGGAGTAATTTTTTCAAGAAACCGAATTTTATAAGTTAAAAATCAATTTCCAAAAATACAATTTAATCGAATATGATTTTAAAAGAATTTGCCAATCCTTTGTAAGCTTCTAAATCTGCTCGTAAAGACCCTACCGCTAGAGAAGCTTCCATTTTTACAGGAATTTTATTGTTATCCGCAGTTACCCAAATGGTAACACTTTCTTCTGCTTTAAAAATCCGTCCCGATTGTACAATGGGTCTAAATTTTAATGTTTTTACTTTTCCAAATTTCGTTTTTAGCGTATCTTTTCCTAAAAAACGAAGTTTAAAACGATAAATCTGATTGTCTAAAAACATGTCAATAGCTATTTCATCGCCAATTTTAAAATTCCGAACGTCTTTGTTTCGTAAATAATAAAAAGAAGATAGCATATCTTGTATTCTATTTACGGCAATGGTAGTGTCTTTTTGTTTTATAAAATCCTGAACATACGCTTCATTTGTAGTATAATTGAACGTTACTTGTCGGTCTTTTTTATAACCACCTTCATCAATTTTTCGTTTGAATACATAAGGTTTTACAGAATCTTTATCGAAATAAGATTGATAAACATCATCTACTTTAAAGAACCATTTAATCATTCCAGAAGTCCATCCTGTACCTTTAGAATGCAATACTTTTTTGCCGTTTAATTCGGTCTCTTCTATTTCTAAAATAGCACTTCCTGCACGCATCCAACCACTGTAACTCATTTTATAACGTAGCCATTCACCTCCTTTAAAAGCCCTAGGTTGCTCTTGCCCAAAACTTAGCGTAGTAAAAGCCATGATAAAAATAAATAGAAGATTGTTTTTCATTGGTTATACTTCAACAGGTTTCAGTACAGGTTGTAATTTCCATGTAGTAATTTTCTTGAATGTCAAACTTATAAAAAAGGAATGACAATGACCGTTCCAAGTTTTAAAAAAAGCTTAAAAATTTCCCCAATTTTTAAGCTCTTCTTCAGACCATAAATAAGGATAAAAAATTCTGCGTTGGTATTTTGGATGTAAATATTTTCGCCAACTACTACCACCAGTAGCTTCTAATTCTTTTTCTTTACCGCCTAGATATTTTCCTGCGGCATTGTAATGTGCCAATACCCATTTTACATTTACTGTATAATCGTAATGACGCATGGCTTTTATCAAAGCTTTATTTTGTTGGGCTTCTTTGGGTAGTTGTTGAAATTTTTTAGACAAATTACAGGTATTGTAATCTTCCATAAAATCGATAAAATCACCCATGTATTTTTTATCAAAAAGCTGTATTAAGGTTGATTTTTCACCGGTCATGTGGTTTTTTCCTGCGGCTTGCCAATACAAATGGTCGTAAGCATGCTTAAAAGGTGTATTTCTATCAATAGTTTCTCTAAAGCGCGGATCAATTAAATTAATAAGTTCTGTAGAGGCAAATTCTATTTTCCTATACTGAGCACTTTGAAAACCACTTGCAGGTGTTAGCGTATTTCTAAACTTTAAGTATTGCTCTTTTTCCATACCGCTTCCCATCACTTCAAAAGAATTACTTAAAATGTCAAAATAATTACTAATTCTTAGCAGGTGCATCGAAAATTTTTCAGGAGTAATTTTTTCAGATTTTGCTACTTGGTCTATTTCCCAAAGCACCATTTTAAACAACAATTCATTTACTTGATGATACATAATAAATACCATTTCATCAGGTTGATTGGTTCTGGGTGTTTGCAGTCCTAACAAAGCATCCGCTTGAATATAGTCCCAATAGGTAATAGGTCTACTCCAAAGCAAGCCTTCTAACATGGCATCTAAAGGAACGCCTAGTTTTTCGTATTTTTTTTCTATCGCTTTTAAAATATCATCTTTTTTCATCTGTCTATATTATTTGCTTTTATTGGTCAGATGTAGCTTCCATTTAGTCATTCCGCGGTGTATCGAAATCTCGTTATAGAAGTTTCATGTGTTGATTTTAGATAAAAAAAGAGCAGAGAAAAAAGAGAAAAGATGGTGAGAATCTCTCTTCTTTTTTCTCTCCTCTAATATCTTTATTAAAGGGTTCCTCTTTTTTCTTGTTCTCTTTCTATAGATTCAAATAAGGCTTTAAAGTTTCCTGCGCCAAAACCTCTGGCACCCATTCGCTGAATAATTTCAAAAAATAAGGTAGGTCTGTCTTCTACAGGTTTGGTAAAAATTTGTAATAAATAACCCTCTTCATCGGCATCTATCATAATTCCTAAACCTTTTAGTTTTTCGATGTCCTCTCTTAATTCGTGACTAAACTCTTCTAATCTTCCCGGAACTGCTTTGTAGTATTCTTCTGGCGGAGTAGATAAAAATTCAACACCATTTTGTTTTAACTGACTTACCGTTTTTACAATATCATCTGTAGCTACAGCAATATGTTGTACGCCTGCGCCTTCATAAAAATCTAAATATTCTTCTATTTGAGAACGTTTTTTCCCTTCTGCCGGTTCGTTGATTGGAAATTTAATGCGTCCGTTTCCGTTAGACATAACTTTACTCATTAAAGCCGAGTATTCTGTGTGAATTTGCTTGTCATCAAACGATAAAAAATTTTCAAATCCCATTACCTCTTCATACCATTTTACCCAAACGTCCATTTGATTCCAACCAACATTTCCTACCATGTGATCTATATATTTTAATCCTGCTATTGGCGGATTATAATCGGATTCCCATTTTTCAAAACCTGGTAAAAAAACGCCGTTATAGTTTTTTCGTTCAATAAACATATGAACTGTTTCTCCATAAGTGTAAATTCCTGCTTTTACAACTTCTCCGTGCTCATCGGTTTCAACAGTCGGTTTTAAATACGATTTTGCACCTCTTGACGTAGTTTCTTTATAGGCTTTTTTAGCGTCTTCTACCCAAAGTGCAATTACTTTAACACCATCACCATGTTTTACAATATGGTCGTTAATTTTTGATTTGCTATGTAAGGGTGTTGTTAAAACGAGTTTAATTTTATCCTGACTTAATACATAACTTACAGAGTCTGTTGAACCTGTTTCTAATCCGCGATATGCATACGATTGAAATCCGAATGCTGTTTTATAAAAATGCGCAGCCTGTTTTGCATTACCCACATAGAATTCTACATAATCTGTTCCTAGCAAAGGAAGGAAGTCTTGTGCTCCTTCAAATATTTTTTCTAAACCGTAGTTTACTGATTTTATTTTATTTGACATATCTTTTTATTTGTCATTCATGCTTTTCGTCTATCATTCAAGACAAATTTCAGCAAAAATGTATTTTTTTATGATTTTAGTTTTTATGATGAGATTCCTGCTTTCGCAGGAATGACAGTAAGTAATAATCTTATTCCAACCAAGATTTATAATAACTCTCATCGGCAATTTTCATCGCTTCTTCCGTTACTTTTAGTGGTTTAAAAGTGTCTACCATAACAGCTAATTCTTCTGTTTTTGTTTTTCCAATGCTTTTTTCTGTAGTACCTGGATGTGGACCGTGCGGAATTCCTGCTGGATGCAAAGAAATATGTCCGGCGTCAATATCATTTCTACTCATAAAATCGCCCGCTACGTAATACAGCACCTCATCAGAATCTATATTGCTATGATTGTAAGGCGCAGGAATGGATTGCGGATGATAATCGTACAAACGAGGTACAAAACTACAGATTACAAAGGCCTTGGTTTCAAAAGTTTGGTGTACAGGTGGCGGTTGATGAATGCGCCCTGTAATGGGTTCAAAATCGTGAATAGAAAAGGCATACGGAAAATTATATCCGTCGTATCCCACAACATCAAAAGGATGTGAAGCGTAGATCATTTCTATAATTTCATCTTGTTTTTTTACTTTGATTAGAAAATCGCCTGTTTCATTATAGGTTTCCAATTCTTGTGGTCTTCTAAGGTCGCGTTCACAAAAGGGTGCATGTTCTAACAATTGACCAAACCAATTTCTATAGCGTTTTGGAGTGTATACTGGATGATAACTTTCTACAATAAATAATCGATTGTCTTCTGTGTCAAAATCTAGTTTGTAAATAATTCCACGTGGAATCACTAAATAATCTCCGTATTTAAAATCGAGATTTCCTAAATGCGTTCTTAGTTTTCCTGTTCCCTTATGGATAAAAATAACTTCGTCTGCATCTGTGTTTTTATAAAAATAGTCTTTGGTAGATTGTTTTGGTGCTGCCAAAATAATATTGCAATCGGAGTTGGTTAAAACTATTTTTCTACTTTCTAAGTAATCACTCTCTGCAGGAACTTGAAATCCTCTAAAACGATACGATTGTATATTATTAGCTTTGGCAACTTTTGGCGCAATAGTGTATTGTTTTTGAATGGCTTTTACTTGTGTAGGTCTTTGTTCGTGATAAGAATTGGTAGACATTCCGTCAAAACCAATCGTTCCAAATAGTTGTTCGGAATACAAAGAACCATCTTCTTTCCGAAATTGTGTATGACGTTTGGGTGGAATTTTCCCAAGTGTATGATAAAAAGGCATGTTTTTATTTTATCATTCCCGTGAAAATGGGAATCTATTAATAATTGTTTTTCTGTTATTCCTGCATAGACAGGAATCTCAAAGTAGAAAAAACAATCATTCAGGGTTGCGTTTTGCAAGAAGTCTTAAGTCCAATAATAAATCTAAATGCATCTTATTGTGGTTGTTTGCCTTACAAATATACAGAAAAGAATAAAAGGATTAACGCCTAATTTGTTAACTGATCTTTTTAACCACTGCCTTGGGTGCTTCTTTTTTAGAACCGTCAAAACCTTCTATACCGCTTACGGTGGTATATTTCATGACATATTTTTTATTGGGAAAAATTCTTTTATAGGCACTCTGACACATTAAAGTGGCTTCATGAAAACCGCATAAAATGAGTTTTAATTTCCCTGGATACGTATTTACATCGCCAATGGCATAAATGCCTGGAATATTGGTTTGATAGTCTAAAGCGTTGTTTACTTTAATGGCATTTTTTTCAATTTCTAATCCCCAATTGGCAATAGGGCCTAACTTTGGAGATAAACCAAATAGCGGAATAAAATGGTCGGTTTCTAAAGTAAAAGGAGCTTCTCCATTTTGAACTACAGAAACCCCCGTTACTTTTGTGTCTCCAAGAATTCCTTTTACCTCTGCAGGTGTGATGAGTTGTATTTTACCGGCATCTTTTAATGCCTGTACTTTTTCTACAGAATCTAAAGCGCCTCTAAATTCGTTTCTTCTATGAATGAGCGTTACAGATGCTGCCACATCCGTTAAAAAAATAGCCCAATCTAAGGCGGAATCTCCTCCGCCAGAAATCACTACTCTTTTATTTCTGTACATTTCAGGCTCACGAATCATATATTCGACACCTTTCTCTTCAAAATTAGCAATGTTTGGAATGGGTGGCTTTCTGGGTTCAAAACTTCCCAACCCGCCTGCAATAGCTACTACTTTTGCTTGGTGCTTTGTACCTTTATTGGTGGTTACAATAAAAGTTTCGTCTTCTTGTTTTTCAATAGTTTCTGCGCGTTCTCCTAAAGTAAAAGTAGGTTCAAATTGTTTAATTTGTTCCATCAATTTATCGGTTAAATCGCCCGCTAAAATTTCGGGATAGGCAGGAATATCATAAATTGGTTTTTTAGGATAAATCTCTGAACATTGTCCGCCAACTTGTGGCAAAGCATCTATTAAATGGCAACGCAATTTTAATAAACCTGCTTCAAAAACGGTAAATAAACCTGTAGGTCCTGCGCCAATAATCAGAATATCTGTTGCAATCATCTACTCATTATTCAACATTAATAACATCTTGAATTTCTGGAGCATACTTTTTAATGGTAGCTTCTACGCCATTTTTTAAGGTCATCTGATTTACAGAACAACCTATACAAGCTCCTTGTAATTGTACTTTTACGGTCTTGTCTTCTATAGATAAAAGCTTAATATTTCCACCGTCGCTTTGTAAAAACGGACGAATTTCATCTAAGGCTTTTTCAACGTTATTTTGTGTTTCTTGTAGTGTCATCTGCGAAATTATTTTGTGCTACATCCACTCATTGTTGTAATTCTAACAACTTCTGTGGGTGGCAAATTAGCATTTCTTTTTAAAAGTTGTGCAACCATTTCTTGTGTAATTTCTGTAAAGGCTTTTTCTAAGGGCGTGTTTTCTTGTAGCGCTACAGGATGTCCTACATCACCTGCTTCTCGAATACTTTGTACTAAGGGAACTTCTCCTAAAAATTGTGTGTCGATGTCTTCTGCTAGGTTTTTTGCGCCATCTTTTCCAAAAATATAATATTTGTTATTTGGCAATTCTTCAGGAGTAAAATAAGACATGTTTTCTACAATGCCCAACACGGGAACTTTAATACTTTTTTGTTGAAACATGGCAACCCCTTTTTTAGCATCTGCGAGTGCAATATTTTGTGGAGTACTTACTACCACAGCTCCATTAATGGGCAAAGCTTGTACAATAGATAAGTGAATATCTCCTGTACCTGGTGGTAAATCAATGAGTAAAAAATCGAGTGTTCCCCAATCGGCATCAAAAATAAGTTGATTTAAGGCTTTGGATGCCATCGGCCCTCGCCAAATAACGGCTTCATTAGGATTGGTAAAAAAACCTAACGATAATAATTTTACACCATAGTTTTCTATGGGTTTCATTTTAGAACGTCCATCTACATTTACAGACAATGGTTTTTCTAAAGCTACATCAAACATTAAATGCATGGATGGTCCGTACACATCGGCATCTAATACACCTACTTTGAAACCCATTTTTGCTAAAGAAATAGCGGTGTTTGCTGTAATGGTAGATTTTCCAACCCCTCCTTTTCCTGAGGCAATGGCAATGATATTTTGAATGTTCGGAATTTCCTTTCCTCTAATTAGATTTGGATTTTCTTTGGGTGCAGGTGCTACCGTTTTTATATTCACTTTTACATCAATTCCTGTATCAATGTGTGTATGAATTGTTTTTGTGATTTCTAACTCTAGTTTCTTTTTTGCTTGTAGAGTAGGATTTCCAATGGTAGTATCGATAATCACTTCATTACCAAAAGTCACTATGTTGGTAATGTTTTTATTTTCTATGAGATTTTTTCCTTCTCCTGGCGCAGAAATAGTTTCTAAAGCCTTGTAAATATCTTGTTTTGTGAACGACATTCGTTTCTTTAAATTGATTCTAAATTGCAAATATACATTTTATGCAGTTTTAAAGTTAAAAAGTTCTGAGTTAAAAGTTTGCTAGCGTTTTTTTACAACTCCTTAGAAGGAATCCACAGCACTTTTTCAAAATCTTGAATTTGATTTTCAATCACAACAATTCCTTCGTTTTCTAGCAATTGCTGCATGAGATTAGTGCCTTCAAAATGGTGCTTGCCAGTTAGCAAGCCTTTTCTATTAACCACTCTATGAGCGGGAACTTCTTCTTCTTGTCCGTGCGCATTGTTCATTGCCCAACCTACCATTCTTGCCGAACGCGCAGCACCTAAGTATTTGGCAATTTCTCCATAACTTGTTACTCTTCCGTATGGAATTAAACGAGCAACTTGATAAACTTTCTCAAAAAAATTATCCGATTTTTTCACGTTATGAATATAGTACGTTTTTTAAGACTTTGAAAAGGTTGTTGAATTTCACAAACTTTTGAACTTTATAAACTTTGCAATTAAAGCGTTAATATTTCAATCGAAACTGAATATAGGTAATGGCTTTCTCTTTTTCTAAATATTGCGACTCATAAAAGGTTTGTATGTTGGTAACTTCTTCCGGAGCCCCTCCATTTTTATAAACATCGTGGTTTGCATATACAACTTCATGATTTTCGCCATGCAACACCCCTAAAGTATAACCATGCATAAATTCGCTATCTGTTTTTAGATGCATCAATCCTTGCTTTTTTAAAACGCTATAATACTTTTTTAAGAAAGAAGTGTTTGTCATTCGGTGCTTTGTACGTTTGTATTTTATTTGAGGATCCGGAAAAGTAATCCAAATCTCATCCACTTCATTCTCTCCAAAAATAAAATCAATCAGTTCTATTTGTGTTCTTACAAAAGCTACGTTAGACATCTTATTTTCAATAGCAGTTTTAGCACCTCGCCAAAAACGAGCGCCTTTAATATCAATACCAATATAGTTTTTATGAGGATTTTGTTTTGCTAGTGCAAGGGTGTATTCGCCTTTTCCACAGCCTAACTCTAAAATAATAGGATTCTTATTTTTAAAAAAAGAATGCCATTTTCCTTTATAAGAAAAATGATGAACTACTTCTTCTCTTGTAGGTTGAATAACGTTTGGAAATGTTTCATTTTCCCGAAAACGTTTTAACTTGTTTTTACTTCCCAAAGATGTAAGATTAAGCTACGTCTTCGGTTCCTTCTTTTTTAAAACGGTAAGATTCTTTCATCCAGTAGTACAATAGACAAAGGAATACCAATAGAAACAACCAATTTACTACATTGGATACCCACCAGTTTAAATCATTTAAACGTAGTACGTCAAAAGAAATGCTAAATAACCACTGAAAAAGATCTCCGATGAGTCTAAAAATATTGTTTGCAATCATAACTATAGTATATTTACGTTGCAAAAATATAAAAACAAACCATGCTAGCCAATTTTTTATCAAAATCTAAACCTATAAATTTTATCATCATTTTTGGGTTGTTTGTATTGTATTTTTTTGCAGGAATGCTCCATCACTTTTCAGGCGATGATTTTTCGCTTTCTTTTACACTAAAATTAATAGGATTACTTCCTTTATTTTTAATACTGTTCTTTCTTTTTAGTTTTATCATTTCTAAAAATAGACTAACATTAGACAACTCGTATGCGCTTTTAATCTTTGTGGCTATTATTGGAATATCTCCAAGAACACTTTACGATTTTAATCAATTGATTTTCAGTACATTATTATTATTTTTTTACAGATATGTATACAGTTTAAAACGAAAGACTCCTTTTGCAGAAAAAACTTTTAATGCAGGTCTTTTACTTGGAATTTTATTTATTATAGAGCCTTTTTCAATTGTTTTTGTTTTTCTAGTGTACAGCGCACTTTATTTCTTTCAACAGATAACCATTAGAACTCTATTACTCCCTTTATTAGGAGCTATAATTGCTGTGTTTTTTTATTATTGCTATTGTTTTTATACAGATAAATTGCAAAGCTTTAGTCAGCTTTTTTACTGGTATACGAACTATAATTTTGAAATATATTACACCACTTCTTTATGGATTCCAATTCTTATTGTTGCATGTATTACCGCAATGGCATTCCTTGTTAAAACATCTAAGGCGTTTAATATTAGTGGAAATTATAGGAAACAAGCATTTTTATTATCGATACATCTTCTTATTTCTTTTGTGTTTTTAATTCTTTTAAGAGAAAGAAATGGCAGCGAATTAATGGTTACTTTTTTCCCTATTGCTATTGCCATTGCTAATTGGTTAGAAACCTTAAAATCCAAATTATTACAGAATAGTATTCTTGCTTTTCTTATAGGAATGCCCTTTGTTTTTTGCGTTCTTTTGCTACAAGATGTTGTAGTGTTTTAAAATAGGAAGCCTTAATAATTGTGTATATTTGCGCTTCATTAAACCTCTTTTTATGATTCAATCTATGACAGGTTATGGTAAGGCTGTCTTGCAATTACCCACTAAAAAAGTGACGATAGAAATTAAATCACTCAATAGCAAAACCCTCGATTTATACGTTCGAATTCCTTCCTATTACAAAGAAAAAGAACTAGACGTTCGTAAAAAATTGGCACGTAGTTTAGTACGTGGAAAAGTAGATTTTTCTATTACTGTAGAAATGACGGCGGACGAAACACAAACAAGGGTAAACAAGGGGGTTGTAGATAATTACATAGCCCAATTACAAGATATTTTGGCAGAAAAACCAGCGGCTGTTGAATTGTTAAAAATGGCTATAAAAATGCCAGATGCTTTAAAAACAGAGCGTGCAGAGTTAGATGCAGAAGAATGGAATGCTATTGATGCTTCTATAACAGAAGCGTTAAAAGAAATTGTTCAATATAGAATTGATGAAGCAGCTTCTTTAGAAATTGATTTTAAAGAACGAATTGTAAATATTAAAAAATACTTAGAAGAAGTAAAAACTTTAGACAGTGCTAGAATAGCACATGTAAAAGAACGTTTGCAAAAAGCCATTGCAGATCTACAAGTTACGGTTGATGAAAATCGTTTTGAGCAAGAACTCATTTATTACTTAGAAAAGTTAGATATTAATGAAGAAAAGGTGCGTTTGGCAAATCATCTAGACTATTTTTTACAAGAGTTGGATAGCGATCAATCCAATGGTAAAAAATTAGGATTTATCATTCAAGAAATGGGAAGAGAAATTAATACAACAGGTTCTAAAGCGAATTTTGCACCCATGCAAAAAGCAGTTATTCAAATGAAAAATGAATTGGAACAAATAAAAGAACAAATTTTAAACGTGCTTTAGCATCGCATTTCATAAATTATATGTCAGATTTTAAAGGAAAATTATTTGTGTTTTCAGCACCTTCTGGTTCCGGAAAAACAACCATTGTGAAGCACTTACTAGCGCAAGAAAAACTGGGGTTAGCGTTTTCTATTTCTGCAACATCAAGAGCTCCCAGAGGTGAAGAGAAAGAAGGAAAAGAGTATTACTTTATTTCCTTAAAAGAATTTAAGAATAAAATAAAGAATGATGAATTTTTAGAGTGGGAAGAGGTGTACAGAGATAATTTCTATGGAACTTTAAAAACAGAAGTAGAAAGAATTTGGGCAAAAAAGAAGCACGTTATTTTTGATATTGATGTGGTAGGGGGGTTAAGAATAAAAAAGAAATTCCCAAAAGAAACCTTGGCAGTTTTTGTAAAACCACCAAGTGTAGACGAACTGAAAAGACGTTTAAAAAAACGACAAACAGAAAGTGAAGATAAAATTAATATGCGGGTGGCAAAAGCCTCTGTAGAATTAGCAACAGCGCCTCAATTCGATGTTATTATTAAAAATTACGATTTAGAGACTGCTTTAAAAGAAACAGAAGATTTGGTAAAGGGTTTTTTAGAAACAAAAAACAAGAAATAAGAAATTAGAAACAAGAGTAGAGAAAAGAAACTATATAAGACTTAAAATAGGTCTTTCCTCTTATTTCTAGTCAAAAGATATGAGTAAAATAGGATTGTATTTTGGCACCTTTAATCCCATTCATGTAGGGCATTTAATTATTGCCAATCACATGGTGGAATATTCAGATTTAGATGAGGTTTGGATGGTAGTGACACCACACAATCCGCTAAAAAAAAAGAACACCTTGCTAGACAATCACCATCGATTAGAATTGGTCTACAGAGCTACAGAAAATTATCCTAAAATAAAGCCATCCAACGTAGAATTTCAATTACCACAACCCAACTATACAGTACATACTTTAGCACACGTTGCAGACACCTACCCGAATCTAAATTTTAGCCTTATTATGGGTGAAGATAATTTGAAAAGTTTTCATAAATGGAAAAACTATGAAGCAATTTTAGAAGATTATAATGTGTATGTATATCCAAGAATTTCTCAAGAAAAAGAAAACCAGTTTTACAAACACCCAAAAGTACATTTAATAGATGCGCCAGTAGTTACAATTTCCTCATCCATGATTCGCAAGGGAATTCAAACAAAAAAAAATGTACAAGCCTTATTACCAGATACCGTTTGGCAATATATAGATGAAATGAATTTTTATAAGAAATAAGTTTACTTCTTTATTCGTTGTATATTTGTCTAGTAATAATTTTTTCTGTGGCAAAAAAGGATAAAAAAAAAGGAAAACTAAAACAAAAACTTACTGATAAATACAGATTGGTAGTTTTAAATGAGCATACGTTTGAAGAGCGTTTTTCATTAAAATTATCTCGTTTAAATGTTTTTGTTTTAAGCAGTGTTTTTTCCATTTTGTTAATCGTAGTTACCGCCATTCTTATTGCTTTTACCCCTATAAAAGAATATATTCCTGGTTATTCTTCTACACAACTAAAAAGAAAAACAGCCACACTTATTTTTGAAGCAGATTCTTTAAAAACCAAATTGGCAATCTTAGAAAAATATACAAATGCTTTAAGACCTGTTTTAACAGGCGATTTTAAAGTAGAAGTTATAGATTCTTTTAGAAATGAAGCCACTAGATTGGTGGTGGATGAACGAAAATTAAGTGCCACAAAAAAAGACTCTCTGTTTAGAGAAAGAATAGACAATAATGATCGTTTTCCGCTTATCGACAATACTAAAAATACGGTAAAAATTGTTTTTTTCGCACCTATTTCTGGGAGTTTAACACAAGAATTTAATGCTAATAACAAGCATTTTGCAGTAGACATTACCGCAAAAACAGGAACACCAGTAAAGGCCATTGCAGAAGGTACTGTAATCTTAGCAGAATGGACCGCAGAAACCGGATATGTAATTACCATACAACACCCCAATAGATATATTTCTGTGTACAAACACAATGGGAGTTTATTAAAATCACAGGGCGATTTTGTAAAATCTGGAGAGGTAATTGCCAATGTAGGATCTACAGGAGAATTAACAACAGGCCCGCATTTGCACTTCGAACTTTGGAGCAATGGGTATCCTGTAAACCCTTTAAACTATATAGATTTTAGATAAATGAGTTTGAAATCGTTTTTAGCCATTCCTTTTGCCAAAAAAGTTCGAAAGCGTGTTTACAAATGGGCAAATCAACCTTATAAAACTCAAGAAAAAGTACTTCAAAAACTCATTCAGCAAGCAAAAAATACGGCTTTTGGCAAAGACCACGATTTTAAAAATATAAAAACTTACTACGATTTTAAACAACGTGTAAAAGTTACAGATTACGAGGGTTTAAAACCCTATGTAGATAGAGTAGTTGCAGGAGAAAGTAATGTGCTTTGGAAAGGAAAACCACTCTATTTTGCGAAAACTTCTGGAACTACTTCGGGTGCAAAATACATTCCCATTACCAAAGCATCGATGCCCACACATATCAAAGCAGCAAGAAACGCTTTGTTGTTTTATATTGCTGAAAAAGAAGATGCTAGTTTTGTAAATGGAAAAATGATTTTTTTACAAGGAAGTCCTGTTTTAGAAGATAAAAATGGTGTAAAACTGGGTAGACTAAGCGGTATTGTAGCCCATTATGTACCCCAATATTTGTTAAAAAACAGATTGCCTAGCTGGGAAACCAATTGCATTGAAGATTGGGAAACTAAAGTAAATGCTATCGTAGAAGAAACTCTTACAGAAAACATGACTGTAATTAGTGGTATTCCGTCTTGGGTACAAATGTATTTTGAAAAATTAAAATCAAAAACAGGCAAAACAGTTGCTGAAATTTTTCCCAATTTTAACTTCTTTATTTATGGAGGAGTTAATTTTGAACCCTATAAGAATAAATTCGAAGCTTTGATTGGAAAAAAGATTGACTATATAGAACTGTATCCTGCTTCTGAGGGATTTATTGCTTACCAAGATTCGCAAACAGAAGAAGGCATGTTGTTGCAATTGAACAGTGGCATTTTTTACGAGTTTATTCCTGCAAATGAATTTTTTAATGACAATCCCACTAGAATTTGTCTAAAAGAAGTACAAATAGGCGTTAATTATGTGCTGATTCTAAATACCAATGCCGGACTTTGGGGCTATAATATTGGCGATACCGTAATGTTTACATCTACAAAACCCTACCGAATTAAAGTAACGGGAAGAATTAAACATTTTATTTCTGCTTTTGGCGAGCATGTTATCGGTAAGGAAGTAGAAACGGCTTTAAAAGAGGCTATTTTAGGAACAAAGATTAGTGTAAGTGAATTTACAGTAGCCCCACAAGTAAATCCAACTAGCGGATTGCCCTATCACGAGTGGTTTATAGAGTTTGACAATGCTCCTGAAGATGTAGTAGCGTTTGCACAGAAAATAGAGAACGCTATGCAGCAACAAAATGTGTATTATTTCGATTTGATTCAAGGAAAGGTATTGCGCCCTTTAATTATTCGGAAAGTAAAGAAAGGAGGATTTCACGAGTATATGAAGTCGATAGGAAAGTTTGGCGGACAAAATAAAATTCCGCAGTTATCAGATCATCGAAAAATAGCGGATGTTTTAGAAGGGTTTTTAATACGATAAAAAATGAAAATTATTAGCACCAATATTGGAGAAAAAAAAGTAATTGATTGGAAAGGAAAAACAGTGACCACAGGAATTTTTAAATTTCCTGTACAACAACCTATTTTCTTAGATGTAGAAGCTACAAGAGGCGATAGCATTTGCGATAGAGAACATCATGGAGGAATTGACCAAGCCATTTATGGATACTCTTTAAAACATTATGCGTACTGGAAAGCACTATACCCAAATTTAGATTGGCAAATGGGGATGTTTGGAGAGAATTTAACCATCGACGATTTAGAAGAAACACACACACATGTAGGTGATACATTTAAAATAGGTGATGCTATTTTAGAAGTAACAAAACAAAGAAATCCGTGTCTAAAATTAGGCGTTCGGTTTAACGATATGAAAATTGTAAAGCAATTTTGGAATACCACAATGTGCGGCGTGTATTTTAAAGTGTTGCAAACAGGGTTTGTAACTACGGATCAAGAATTGGAAAAAATAAAATCATGTCCAAAAAATCCAACCATTGCCGATTTATATGTAGCGAAACGAAAAGATCAAGGAATTAGTAATTAGTTGTTCGTTATTGGCTAACTGTTGTTGGTTGTTGGAAATTCAAGTTTTATTTTTAACAGTATATTTAAATAAATAAACTTCTAAACCCATTACAAGATTTAATAATTACAAACTCAAGGACTTTTCAGTCTTTGCAACTTTTAAACTTTCAACTTTATAACTTTACAACTCACATTAACCACACACTTTGCAATCTTCTTTTTCTTGTACTTCACCAACGAGTTTTCCTTCTTCATTAAGTACAAAACCACAACAATCCATAAATCCTTTTGCAATGAGTTTTCTTGCTCGCTGAATTTGAGATTTTGTTGTTGATAAACTTTGGTCTAATTTTTTGGCAACCTCTTGTTGTTTTAATCCTTTGATGTCCGATAAAAACAAAGGTTCTTTATATTTTTTTGGTAAGTTTTTTAGAATTCCTTGCAAACAATCTTTTTCTGTATGAAAGTTTTCTTCAAGTATTGTTTCCGCTTCAAAATTTGCAATCTCAAAAGTTTGATTTGTAGACTTCCAATAATCTAAAATGGAATTTCGAGCAATGGTAAAACACCAAGATTTTAACTTGGCAATGTCTTTAAGCGTATGTAGTTTTGTATGAATTTTAATAAAAGTATCTTGCAAAATATCATCAGCAATAGCAATATCTTTTACTTTGCTGATGATAAATTGTTTTAAATCGGATCTGTAAAGATGCCAAATTTGCTGTGTCATCATAGATTAACAATTGCAATTAGCGCAAGAACAACTTTCACAGGTGCAATTTGCACATTGTCCGTTTTTACAAGATTTACAATTACAATTACATTGATTTTTATGTTTCATAATCTGTTGTTATTTTAATATTCCTACTATATAGACAGAAAAGATATAAAAAAGATGCACTTTTTAATAACAAAGGGTAGAAATATTTTTTCTACATATTCCGTCGGTACTGTCCGCCAACAGCAAACAAAGCCTTGGTCATTTGCCCTAAAGAGCACACTTTGCTAGCCTCCATCAATTGCCTAAAAAGATTGCTGTTTTTAGTAGCAGCTTCTTGTAGAAGTTGCAATTGTTCCGTAACTTTTTTAGCATTTGCTTTGTGAAGATTTTCTTTGGTAACTATCTGAAATTGCTTTTCTATTTCGGTGGCTCTAATCACCTCAGGAGGTTGTATTGTAGGCGATCCTTTGGCGCTTAAAAAAGTATTCACTCCAATAATTGGAAAATCGCCATTGTGTTTTAGGGTTTCATAATACAAACTTTCTTCTTGTATTTTAGAACGCTGATACATGGTTTCCATGGCTCCTAAAACACCGCCTCGTTCTGTAATCCTATCAAATTCTTGTAATACCGCTGCTTCTACCAAGTTGGTGAGTTCTTCAATAATAAAAGCCCCTTGTATGGGATTTTCATTTTTTGTAAGCCCCAATTCTTTATTAATAATGAGCTGAATTGCCATGGCGCGTCGTACCGAATCTTCTGTAGGCGTAGTAATGGCTTCGTCATAAGCATTGGTATGCAAGGAATTGCAATTGTCGTAAATAGCATACAGGGCTTGGAGTGTGGTTCTAATATCGTTAAAATCAATTTCTTGTGCGTGCAAAGAACGACCAGAAGTTTGAATATGATATTTTAACATTTGCGCTCTTGTATTGGCTCCGTATTTATATTTTAACGCTTTTGCCCATATTTTACGTGCCACTCTACCAATGACTGCATATTCTGGATCGATACCATTGGAAAAGAAAAATGATAAATTAGGACCAAACCGATTAATGTCCATGCCTCTAGACAAATAATACTCTACATAGGTAAATCCGTTTGCCAAGGTAAATGCCAGTTGCGTAATAGGATTGGCACCCGCTTCTGCAATATGATATCCCGAAATAGACACCGAATAGAAGTTCCGAACATTTTTTTCAATAAAGTATTCCTGAACATCGCCCATCAATCGCAAGGCAAATTCTGTAGAAAAAATACAGGTATTTTGCGCCTGATCTTCTTTTAAAATATCTGCCTGCACCGTTCCTCTAACTTGGGCTAAGGTTTGTTCTTTAATTTCTTGATACACTTTTGCAGGCAATACCAAATCTCCTGTGATTCCTAATAATAACAAGCCCAAACCATTGTTGCCTTCGGGCAAACTTCCTTGGTATTGAGGTCTTTGTAAATTGTGCTTGTCATACCGTTCTTTTAACACCGCTTCTACCTCTTTTTCCAAGCCATTTTTTCGAATGTATTTTTCACAATTTTGGTCAATCGCCGCATTTAGAAAAAAGCCTAGCAGCATAGGAGCAGGGCCGTTAATGGTCATGGAAACCGAAGTCATTACATCACTTAAATCGAATCCAGAATACAATTTTTTAGCATCGTCTAAACAACAGATAGAAACCCCTGCGTTTCCTATTTTTCCATAAATATCAGGTCTGTGGTCAGGATCGTTTCCATACAAGGTTACCGAATCGAAAGCGGTAGACAAACGTTTGGCGTCCATGCCCAGACTTACATAATGAAAGCGTCTGTTGGTTCTTTCTGGTCCGCCTTCGCCTGCAAACATTCTGGTAGGGTCTTCGCCCGTTCTTTTAAAAGGATACAAGCCTGCGGTAAAAGGAAATTCCCCAGGAACATTTTCTTGTAAGCTCCAACGCAAGATAGCTCCCCAAGCTTGGTATTTTGGCAATGCAATTTTGGGAATTTTTGTGTGCGATAAAGACTCGCTATGTGTTTCTATATTAATTTCTTTATCTCTTACTTTAAACGAATAAACAGGCTTTTTGTATTTCTGAATTTTTTCTTGCCAATTCATGATAATTTCCCAGTTGTATGGGTCTAAATTCAGTTTTACTTTTTCAAATTGATTGCATAGTAGTTTTAAGAAGAATGTTTGGGTTTCCTCGTCAGTTGTTTCTCCTTCTGTTGGAATGAAATTCGATTTTTTATTTTGAGCTTGTCGGAAAATCTCATCTTCATTAATTCCGGATTTATTTATAAAGGATTGCTTCGTTTCTAGCAATGACGTTGCTGTTTCATCTTCAATAACAGAAAGGATGGTCTGATAAATGCCATATAGCTTTTCGGCAATGTGTACCTGCTGATTTACTTTTTCATCATAATTTCTATTCGTATCGGCAATTTCGGAGAGGTAACGAATTCTTTTAGGCGGAATCACAAATATTTTTTCGGAAAGCTGTTTGCTTGTTTCAAAAGAAGAAGGAAAGTCTGCACCTGTTTTTTCAACAATTTTTTCCATAATTTTTTTGTAGAGCGTGTTCATTCCAGGGTCATTAAACTGCGAAGCAATGGTGCCAAAAACAGGCAAATGATCTTGAGGAACGTCCCATAAATTATGATTGCGCATGTATTGTTTTTTTACATCGCGTACCGCATCTAAAGCCCCTCGTTTGTCGAATTTATTAATGGCAACAATGTCTGCAAAATCCAACATATCAATTTTTTCCAATTGTGTAGCCGCACCAAACTCGGGTGTCATTACATACAAAGAAGTATCAGAATGTTCAATAATTTCGGTATCGGATTGTCCAATTCCTGACGTCTCTAAAATGATAAAGTCGTATGCGGCATATTTTAAAATTTCAATAGCCTCTTGTACGTATTTAGACAATGCCAAATTGGATTGGCGAGTTGCCAAAGAGCGCATATAAACACGTGAATTGTGAATGGCATTCATTCGAATTCGATCGCCCAACAACGCACCGCCTGTTTTTCGTTTGGAAGGATCTACCGAGATAATTCCGATAGTTTTTTGAGGAAAATCGATTAAAAAACGACGTACCAACTCGTCTACCAGAGAAGATTTTCCGGCGCCGCCTGTTCCTGTAATTCCCAATACGGGAATGTTTGTATGCGTATTTTTTTCGCGGATAATCGCTAAACTTTTTGCGGCAATTTCTGGGAAATTTTCTGCCGAAGAAATCAATCGAGCAATACTTCCTGTATTTTGCTTTGTTATTTGAGAAAGCTCATGATCTAGGATATTCCCTATGGGAAAGTCGGATTTTTTTACCAAATCGTTAATCATGCCTTGCAAGCCTAGTTTTCTACCGTCGTCTGGCGAATAAATTCGGGTAATTCCGTATGCCATTAACGTTTCAATCTCTTTGGGTAAAATAACGCCACCGCCACCGCCAAAAATTTTAATATGTGTTGCGTTTTTTTCTTGCAACAAATCATACATGTATGTAAAATACTCGTTATGTCCGCCTTGATAAGAAGTCATAGCAATAGCATTGGCATCTTCTTGTATGGCACAGTTTACTACTTCTTCTACACTTCTATCGTGCCCTAAATGAATTACTTCTACACCTGTAGCTTGCATCATTCTCCGCATAATATTAATGGCGGCATCATGTCCGTCAAAAAGAGAAGCGGCAGTTACAATTCTTACTTTATAAGTAGGTTTGTAAGGAGTTGGTTGTTTCATTCGTAAATTTTAAACGGTATTTGATTTGCAATTTACGAAATTTGTAAAATAATAAGTGTTTTTATAAAAAATAGATAATTTTATTTTTTATCTCTAAAGAACAAAGTTTGTGCACAAGTTTATTACGAGTTCTTACTTGTCCAATTGTCACGCAAACCTACCGTTTTATTAAATACCTGTTTGCTAGTTGTACTGTCTTTATCTACCGTAAAATACCCTAATCTTTGAAATTGAAAAGTTTCTCCTATTGTTGCAGTTTGCAAACTAGGTTCTACAAATGCCGTAATGATTTCTAAAGAATTTGGATTTAAAAATTCCATAAAATCTTTCTCTTTATGGGCATCGGGCGCTTCCTCTAAGAACAATCGGTCATACGCTCTTACTTCTGCTTTTACAGCGTGCGCAATAGAAACCCAATGCAGTGTTCCTTTTACTTTTCGTAAACTTTCTTCGGTACCACTGCCAGATTTACTTAATGGGTCGTATGTACAATGAATTTCCGTAATATTTCCATCCGCATCTTTTACACAAGACTCTGCTTTAATGATGTAAGCATTTTTCAATCTGACTTCTTTTCCTAATTTTAATCTAAAAAACTTTTTATTGGCTTCTTCTCTAAAGTCTTCTCGCTCAATATAAATTTCTTTAGAAAAAGGAACTTCTCTGCTTCCAAAGCCTTCTTCATAATCATTATAATTGGCGTCTAAAATTTCTACTTTGTTTTCTGGGTAATTCGTAATAATTATTTTTACAGGATCTAAAACACCCATAACTCTAGGGGCTGTTTTGTTTAAATCTTCACGAATTTTAAACTCCAAGAGTGCAACATCAATCACGTTTTCTCTTTTAGAAACTCCTACGGTTTCTATAAAATTACGAATGGCATTGGGTGTGTATCCTCTTCGTCGCAATCCAGAAATTGTAGGCATTCTAGGGTCGTCCCAGCCTGTAACAATGTTTTGTGCTACCAATTTTAAGAGCTTTCGCTTGCTCATAATGGTATAGCTTAAATTCAAACGAGAAAACTCGCGTTGTTTTGGAATATTTGGATATTCATTTTTGCTGAACTCATAGACATGATCTCGAAACCAGTTGTACAAATCTCTGTGTGGTTTAAATTCTAAAGAACACAAAGAATGCGAAATTTGCTCTAAATAATCGCTTTCTCCATGCGTCCAATCATACATAGGGTATATACACCAATTATTGCCTGTTCTATGATGACTTTTGTATAAAATTCTGTACATCAAAGGGTCTCTTAATAGCATGTTGGGGCTTGCCATATCTATTTTTGCTCTTAAAACATGTTCTCCCTCTTTGTATTTTCCTTGTTTCATATTCTCAAACAAGGTTATATTTTCTTCAATGCTTCTATTTCTAAAAGGGCTGTTGGTTCCTGCTTCTGTAGGCGTTCCTTTTTGAATTCGCATGGCTTCAGAAGTTTGACTATCTACATAGGCTTTTCCATCTTTAATCATTAAAATAGCCCAATCGTACAATTGCTGAAAATAGTCTGAAGAGTACAATTCATTGGCCCATTTATACCCCAGCCAAGCAATGTCTTCTTTAATGGCATCTACATATTCTTGTTCTTCTTTATCAGGATTTGTATCGTCAAAACGAAGATTTACAGGCGCGTTGTATTTTTCACCCAAACCAAAACTAATGCCAATGGCTTTGGTGTGTCCAATGTGTAAATACCCGTTTGGTTCTGGTGGAAATCGAAATCGTAAGTCTTCTTTCGGCATTCCGTTTGCCAAATCTTCTTCTATAATTTGTTCTAAAAAATTCAATGATTTTGTTTCTTCTGACATTGCTTTTCTCTAAAAATGAAAGCGTAAAATTACATAAAATAGTTGACCTGAACGGACATTTATTTCTTGCATAAAATTATTGAAACATTGGTTTTTACTGTATTTTTGTCATCTAACTTTTTAGCTTTTGAAAAAACCCGATTTAGTTGTCTTTAACGAAGAAACGCAACAGTATGATGCCGCTTTAAAACCTTACGGAACAAGCGCTAGTGCTCCTGCCATTAAACCATTGCATACGGCAACATGGCGAAATGACGGGGTACAACGCGTAAACAAACAGTTTAAAACAAAGTTTGAGGAAGTAAAAAAGCAGTATGAAGCACTGATGGAAAAGTTTCAATACAACGATTTGGTGTACAATGCTACATTTAATTTTGAACCTATTGTTGGAGAAACGTATCACTTGTACAACAATGCAAAAGAAGTTGCCTTTTTATCGATCATTGCTCCAGAAGAGTGCAGTTTTGAACATTTGGGATCTTTTCAATTAAATTCTGATAAAATGTGGGAGAAGGTTGAAACCACATCCAAATCATAAAATAAATACGATGGGAATTATTCGTGTAAACAATATTAAAGTATATGCCTATCATGGTTGTCTTGACGAGGAAGCAAAAATTGGTTCTGAATACAGGGTTGATGTTACTGTAAAAACCGATTTAAAAAAGTCTTCCAAAACCGATGTATTAGCAGATACTGTAGATTATGTACACCTCAATCGTATTGTAAAGGAGGAAATGGCAATTCGTTCGAAATTATTGGAAACGGTAGCAGCACGAATTTTAAATCGTTTTTTTAAAGAGCTAGTTCTCATTAAAAAAGCCACGGTTGCTGTAGCAAAACTCAATCCGCCTATTGGCGGCAATGTAGAAGAGGTTGTGATTGTGCTTACAAAAAAACGAAAAGGGTAAGCGACTTCTCTAAAAAAGTCTTGCTTCCCACATAATTTTACTTAAATTTGCAGTCCTAAATTAGGATAGTTTCCCAATTTCTTGGGAAGAACACCTTCAAAGGTTTTGAAGCAAGCTTCAAGAAAATTTTTAAGGTGTCGTGGCCGAGTGGCTAGGCAGTGGTCTGCAACACCATCTACAGCGGTTCGAATCCGCTCGACACCTCAACAAAACGCATCGATATTCGATGCGTTTTTTATTTTTCTCTTTTTATTGAACTCATTTAAACTTTTTCAAGTTGCTAAAAAATTGCTGTTTTCAGCCCTGTTTTTGTCTTTTTCTCCTTCCGTAGCGCTGCTATGCAACTTAAAAAAGCCTTCAACAGAGCTAAAAACTTCTAATTTTCGCTTAAATCCAAAAAGTTTAAACGAGTTCATTTTAAGAAACTAAAACAATCGGGTTGTTTAGCAAATTGAAAACGTTGAAACCAGTTCATTGCATAAAAAACCACCGATTCCTAAGAACCAGTGGCTAACAACATGAAAATGAAAGTATTAAACACAAATTATTTTACTTTTTTCATATGCTACTTTTTAAATTTTAAACCTATAATCTTCCTGCAAAATAATCTACATACACAATTTTAATAGCTTCTTGCTCTTCTTCTGTATAGCTTAACTTTCCTAAAATGGCGGTTACTTTTTTTAGGTCTTTTTTATCTACTGCTTTTCTAAAAACATCACGATACCCTTTGGTATCTAGTCTAAATTCTAAACTGTCTATAGCGTGGTAATAAGGCATAGCTTTTTTATTTATGATGCTGAATTGGATTCAGTATCTTTTTACATTCTTTTTAATAACTTGGCTAAGTTGGGGAACTTTGCGCAACGGTGATAAAGTTAAACAAATTGTTGTTATGATTAAGGTTTTTTGAAATTTTAACAAATTTGTAGCTGTTTTGTAGGTGCTAATTTAGGACACTACCTATTCTTTTTTATTGTAACAAACGCAGGAATATTTTTTGAAACAAACAAGTAAACGAAAATATATTTCTATATTTTCAGCTTCAAAAAATATAAATCAATTACAAAAACTACACATTGTAGCTTTTATAAAAAGCCCCATTTTTTGTTTTATTTAACAGAAAAACCCACTTTTTTATGCATATTTGCCTTTGATGAAAATATACCCTATAGAAACAGGTAATTTTAAGTTAGACGGTGGCGCTATGTTTGGCGTAGTTCCTAAAACCATTTGGCAAAAAACAAATCCCGCAGATGCTAATAATATGATTGATATGGCAATGCGAGCATTGCTAATTGAAGATGACAATCGTTTAATTCTGATAGACACAGGGATGGGGAACAAACAATCCGATAAATTTTTTGGATATTACGATCTCTTTGGGGATTTCTCTTTAGACACTTCTCTAGCAAAATACGGATTTCATAGAGACGATATTACCGATGTTTTTTTAACACATTTGCATTTCGATCATTGTGGCGGTGCTATTCAATGGAATCGAAATAAAACAGGCTATGAACCCGCTTTTAAAAACGCAAAATTTTGGTCGAATCAAGACCATTGGCAATGGGCAACAGTACCCAATCCCAGAGAGAAAGCTTCTTTTTTAAAAGAAAATATTTTTCCAATTCAAGAAAGCGGACAGCTCCACTTTATCCATAAAAATGCTTCCAATGAACTAGGGTTTGATATTTTGTGGATGGATGGACACACAGAAAAACAAATGCTTCCCAAAATACATTACCAAGATAAAACAATTGTATTTATGGCAGATCTATTGCCTACTGTTGGGCACATTCCTATTCCTTATGTAATGGGATATGATACGCGCCCATTGCTTACCATTCAAGAAAAAACAAATTTTTTACAGGAAGCTGCCGATAAAAACTACTATCTTTTTCTAGAACACGATGCGAGTCATGAAATTTGTACCGTAAAACACACAGAAAAAGGAGTTCGATTTAAAGAAAGTTATACATTTACAGACATATTTAATTAAGAACAAACAAATTATGAAGATTTTAAAACCTATTTTTTATACCCTTACAAGTATCGCTGTACTTGCTAGTTGTAAATCTATTGCAACAATTCCCGTACCAGAACCCTCTACAGTTCTTGTAAATGCTACGGCTAAGAAAGCACCCTTAACAAAAGAAGAAAGTGAATCTTGGCAACATGCCGATTTGGCTACAGATTCTATTCCGGGAATGAGTACTGCAAAAGCCTATGAATTCTTAAAAGGCAAAAAAGGGGTAGAAGTTATTGTAGGCGTGGTAGATTCTGGAACCGACTTGCAACATGAAGATTTAAAAGATGTAGCATGGGTAAATACCAAAGAAATTGCAGGCAATGGTATTGATGATGACAAGAATGGTTATGTAGATGATATCAACGGATGGAACTTTTTAGGACCTATTTACAAAGAAAACTTAGAATACCAACGTATTGTAAAAGACCCTTCTATTACAGATGAAGAAACTGTAAAAGAAGCCAAGGCACTCTATGATAAAAGAGTAGAAGGTGCAAAGACCAATAAAATGCGGTACGGACAAATTTTACAAGCTGTTACAGGATCGGATGAAGCCATTTCTAAGCATTTAAACAAAACTGACTATACGCAAGAAGAGGTAGCTGCCATTACAACAGAAGATGCAAACTTACAGCAAAGTATTGCGGTTGCCAATCAAATGTATGGTTTTGGGTTGAATTCTTTACAACAAGCCAAAGACGAACTTACAAAATTAGTAAAAGATGCCACCAGCTTATCGAGTGGTGAAGCACTAAAAAAAGACTACAGAACGGTTTTAGGGGACGACCCAAACACGATGGAGAAAACGTTTTATGGCGATGGTAAAACAGGACATTCTATAAAAGACGAAGCACATGGAACGCATGTATCTGGAATTATTGGAGCTTCTAGAAACAACGGTAAAGGAATAAATGGTGTTGCCAACAATATAAAAATTATGGCGGTAAGAGCCGTTCCTGATGGCGATGAATACGATAAGGACGTGGCTTTAGGCATTCGGTATGCTGTAGACAATGGCGCAAAAGTGATTAACACCAGTTTTGGAAAAGGTTTTTCTCCTAAGAAAGAATGGGTGTATGAAGCCATCCAGTATGCGGCTTCTAAAGATGTACTGATTGTAAATGCAGCAGGAAATGATGGAAACAACATTGATGTTGAAAAAACATTTCCAAACGATTCCAAAGATTTAAAAACAGAAATTTCTGACAACCTTATTAGCATTGGTGCTATGAGTGCAAACTATAACGAGAACTTACCCGCTTCTTTTTCGAATTACGGAAAAATAAATGTCGATATTTTTGCGCCTGGTGTTCAAATCTACTCGACAACGCCAGAAAGTGAATACCAAAAATTTAGTGGAACCTCTATGGCAGCACCTGCTACCGCTGGCGTTGCAGCGCTAATTCGTTCCTACTACCCAAAACTAACCGCTAGTCAGGTAAAACATATTCTGATGAATTCGGGAACATTGATTGATTTAGAGGTGATTAAACCAGGCTCACAATCTAGAGAAAATCCAACAGGAGAAAAAGTACCTTTTTCAGAACTATCAGTTACAGGACGTGTTGTAAATGCCTACAATGCATTAAAAATGGCTGATGTTATGGTGAATGGTAGGTAAAAGCTAAACATTTTGTCATTCTGAACGAAGTGAAGAATCATACTTTCAAACCAACTTTTTTATAAAAACATCCTCATGAAAAAAACAATTCTATTTCTAGCATTCGCGGTTTTATTGATTTCTTGTCATCAAACAAAACATGTGGTTAAGAAAAAAACAATCATTCATTCATCTACCTATTGGCAACAGCATGCAGATTATACCATGGATATTGATATGAATGTGAATAATTATCAATACAAAGGCACACAAAAATTGGTGTACACCAACAATTCTCCTGATGTGTTAGATAAAGTATTCTATCACCTGTATTTTAATGCGTTTCAACCAGGTTCCGATATGGATATTCGTTCAAGAACCATCCAAGATCCAGACAGAAGAGTGCAAGATAGAATTAGCAAACTAACTCCTTCGGAAATAGGCTATATGAAGGTGCTTTCTTTACAACAGAACGGTATAAAAATTTCTCATAAAACAGAAGGCACTATTTTAGAAGTTGCTTTGGAAAAACCCATTTTACCCGGAGAAGCTGTTACTTTTGATATGGTTTTTGAAGGGCAAGTACCTGTGCAAATTAGACGTTCTGGAAGAAACAATAAAGAAGGGGTAGCACTTTCTATGACACAGTGGTATCCAAAATTAGCAGAATACGATTTTGAAGGTTGGCATACACCTTCTTATGTAGGAAGAGAATTTCATGGGGTTTGGGGAAATTTTGATGTAACATTGCATATCGACAAAAAATATGTGGTTGGAGGTACAGGATATTTGCAGAACCCTCAAGAAATTGGGCATGGTTATGAAGACAAAAGCAAACCGTTAAATTTACCAAAAGGCAATAAATTAACTTGGCGTTTTAAAGCACCGAAAGTGCACGACTTTACTTGGGCAGCAGATCCGGATTATACCCACGATATTTTAAAAATGGAAAATGGCATTGACTTGCATTTTTTCTACAAAAAAAATCTAGAAGCTACCTATTTAAAAAACTGGAAAGAGTTACAGCCTAAAACAGCCGAGTTAATGAACTATTTTAGCGAACATATTGGGCAATATCCTTATAAGCAATACGCTGTAATTCAAGGAGGCGACGGCGGAATGGAATATGCCATGTCAACCTTAATTACAGGGCAACGAAAATTTGGAAGTTTATTTGGTGTTACAGCACACGAATTAGCGCATACGTGGTTTCAATTTTTATTGGCAACCAACGAAAGTAAACATCCTTGGATGGACGAAGGTTTTACAAGCTATATTTCTAACAAAGCGGAAAATGAAATTTTGAAGGAGGGAAAAGAAAACCCTCATACAGGTGCTTACAGAAATTACAATTATGTAGTAGCCAATAAAATAGAAGAACCTCTTTCTACGCATGCAGATCGATACCACACCAATACCGCTTATGGCGTAGGAAGTTATAGCAAAGGAGCTATTTTCTTAGCTCAGTTAGAGTACGTCATTGGAAAGGAAAATGTAGCCAAAACATTAAAAAAATACTTTGCCGACTTTCGTTTTAAGCACCCAACACCCAATGATATAAAAAGGAGTGCAGAAAAAGTATCGGGTTTAGAACTGGATTGGTATTTAAACGAGTGGACTCAAACTACGCATACCATAGATTACGGAATAAAATCTATGGAAGGCAATACGATTTCTTTAGAACGCACTGGAGCAATGCCAATGCCTATTGATATTGAAGTTGTATATGTTGATGGTACAAAAGAAAACTTTTACATTCCATTAGCCATGATGCGAGGCAATAAACCCACAGCAGCTACTATTTTAAAAGATTGGTCTTGGGCAAACCCTACCTATTCTTTTAACACCTCTAAAAAAGTACAATCTGCAACCATTGATACTTCTGGGCTAATGGCAGATGTGAATTTAGAGAACAATATTTCTAAGACTGAATAGTAAATATATTTCTAAAAATAATCCTGTAGCGTGATAAAGCGTTACAGGATATCTCTATTGTAATTTATGCTAATTGATAGCGTCTAACAAAACGCAAAAGAACGGTGTTCTTTTATACTTAGACAAATTAAATTTAGAATAGATAACAATGAATACAATATTACTTTACGGCGCAGATTGGTGTCCAGATTGCAGAAGAGCAAAAAGTTTTTTAGAAGAAAACAATATTCAATATACTTTTATTGATGTAGACTTAGACAAAGCAGCTACTATTCGAGTAGAAAAAATTAATCATGGGAAAAGGATTATTCCTACGTTTATCATCAATGAAAAATCATATACAAATCCCGACAATTCATTGCTGGCGTCTATTTTAGGAATTAATGAGGCAGGACGCGTGCAATTATATGGTGCAGATTGGTGCCCGGATTGTGTAAGAGCAAAAAGTTTTTTAAAAAATAACCGTATCAATTTCCAATTTATTGATGTTGATAAGCACGAATGGGCGACTAAAAAAGTAGAAAAAATTAACAAAGGCAAAAGAATTATCCCTACCATTTTAATCGATAATGTACCCTATACAAATCCCGATAATTCAACATTAACAACATTACTTTCTATTAATATTGAAAAAGAAACTAAAATTTTTGATACTGTTATTATTGGTGGCGGTGCAGCAGGTTTAACAACTTCTATTTATGCACAAAGAGATCGTTTTGACTCTTTAATTTTAGAAAAGTCAACCATAGGCGGAAATGCTTTTTTAACAGAAAAAATTGAAAACTATCCAGGATTTCAATCTATTTCTGGCCCTAAATTGATGGAAAAAATGGAAGAGCAAGCAAAAACTTACGGAGCTCAAATAAAAACAGGAGAAGAAGTTACCCATATTACCAAAGAAAAAGGATTGTTTTCTATTACTACAAAAAGCAATTCTTATTTAGGAAAAAGCATTGTACTTTCTACGGGTTCTACCTATCGAAAATTAGGCATTCCCAACGAAGAAACATTGATTGGTTCTGGAGTTCATTTTTGTGCCACTTGTGACGGTGCTTTTTACAGAGACAAAGATATTATTGTAATTGGTGGTGGAAATTCTGCTTTAGAAGAAGGAATCTTTTTAGCAGGTTTTTGTAGAAGCGTTAAGATAGTGCATCGTTCTACTGAATTTTCAGCTTCCGAAACCTATGTAGAAAAATTAAAAACCATCAACAATATTTCAACCTTTATGAATAAAAAAGCCATTGAATTTGTTGCAGATGCAAAAGGACTTTTTAAAAGCCTAAAAGTTGTTGACAATACAACTGGAGAAGAAAGTAACTTAGAAGCAGATGGTGCTTTTATATTTATTGGCCTCATTCCAAATACAACATCCTTTAAAAACCTTGTGGAACTTGATGAAAGAGGATTTATTAAAACAAGAGGATTGGCAGAAACCTCTGAGGAGGGAATTTTTGCTGCGGGAGATTGTAGAGAAGGCGCCATTGCTCAAGTAGCAGCGGCAACAGGTGAAGGCGTTTTGGCGAGTTATGGAATTCGGAATTATCTTAAATAATGTGAGTTCGATATCATAAATAAGGTATTTTAAACACGTTCTCTAAAGATATGAGATCGCTACGCTAATAGAATCAAGAACCAAGACTTAATTGTAATTATCTAATAAATAATAAGAAAACAATATTCAGTTTGTGAAACATCAGCTCCTTAAAAAAGCAAGGCTTATAAATTTCAAAACGCTTAGAACACAATTAAATTATTTATTTTTCAATAATTATTGAAAGTTTAAAAATATTTTATATATTTGCTGTATGAATTTAGAAGATGCAAAATTAAAATACATTCACACTTGGGGAAGTTTGGCAACAAGTTGGGGAATTAACAAAACAATGGCACAAGTACATGCTTTGTTATTAGTTGCTACAGAACCTCTTTCTGCGGAAGCAATTATGGAATCGCTTCAAATTTCTAGAGGAAATGTAAATATGAATGTAAGAGCTTTAATTGATTGGGGAATTGTAAGAAAAGAGTTTGTAGTAGGAGAGCGAAAAGAATTTTTTGTTGCCGATAAAGATATCTGGGAATTATTTAAACAGATTACCAAAGAGCGTAAGAAAAGAGAAATTGAGCCTGTTTTAAGAATTCTAGAAGAATTACAGGAAGTAGAAGATGCATCGGAAGAAGCACAGCAATTTAAGAAAGTATTAAGCGATTTGTCTTCTGTAACCACTACTGTAAACGGAATTTTAGACAGAGCTATAAAGGCAGATGAACACTGGCTATTGTCTAATTTTACAAAAATGATTAAAAAGTAAAAAAATTTGAATATAAACTTTCAATAATTTCTGAAACTATGAAATATACGATTAAAATTATAGCTTTTATTAATAAGTTAAGTATGCTTGTTTTTACAACTTGCTTATTAAGTTCTATGGTGAATAATGATTTTTTATATTATTCACTTTGGATTGCTTTTTTTCTTGGAATTTTCCAAGTAGCTTGTTCGTTTGTTCCTTTGATTACATGGAATAGGTTAAATAAATCCCTCAAAAAAAATGTTTTGATTTATCTTTTTGTAGTTATTTTCTATTTTTTGATATGGTATTTTTTGGCCCATTTTAAAATGAATAATCGTTTCTCTATTGTAATTTATATTTTATTTACGATACCCATTCTTTTATCATTTTACTTTACCTATTTCATTGAACTTTTTAAAAATAGAATAGGATGAGTCAATTGACATATATATTTTACATTTTGTTGTCAAGTTCAATTGTGATTTATGTTGGAAACGTATGCTATAAAAATGGAGGAATTTACATTTTAAATTATTTTCCAAAAGAAGTAAAATTTGGAAATGGAGTAAATAAACTACTAAGAATTGCTTACTATCTAATGAATATTGGTTTAGTCATTTGGAGTTTACAAACCTTAAGAAATATATATACTTGGGTTGAAGTAATTATTGAAATCAGTAGTAGATTAAGCTATATATTATTAATTATTGCTTCATTACATTTTATAAATATTTATACTCTTTATTTAATTCACAAACATTTTAAAAATCAAAAATCATGAATAATACATTAGAATTAATCGCGTACATCATTTATTTACCAATTAGTATTGGATTAACAACTTTAGTTTCTCAATATCTATTTAAAAATAGTAGAATCTTTATGCTGGATATTTTTAATCAAAAAATAGAAATTGCAACAGCAACCAATACACTTTTTAAAATAGGTTTTTACCTTTTAAATATTGGCTTTGCCTTGAGAATTATTAAAATTCATCAACTTATAGATTATAAAGATTTAGTAGAAACATTAAGCGAAAAAATAGGAGGATTTTCTATTTATTTAGGGGTTGTAATGATTTTATTTATTTTGTTTTTCTTGAAAGGTAGAAAAGCGAGTAAGGAAAATAATCTACAAATTAAAAAACAATAAAATGAGTTTTTTAAAAGCAGAATGGCGGAAGTTAATAATGATTAACTATGAAATTAATCCAAAGATTTTAAACAAATATCTTCCAGCAGGAACAGAACTTGACTTTTTTCAAGAGAAATGTTATGTTAGTTTAGTAGGTTTTATGTTTTTAAATACAAAATTACTTGGGATTAAAATTCCTTTTCACAAGAATTTTGAAGAAGTCAACCTACGGTTTTATGTAAAAAGAAAACTAAATAATGAAATAAAAAGAGGTGTTGTTTTTATAAAAGAAATTGTACCTAAACCTGCATTAACTTTTGTTGCAAATACAATATATAAAGAAAACTATGTAAGCTTGCCGATGTCTCATAAATGGAAAGAAGGCAATAAAAATAATGAGATAAAATACTCATGGACATTAAATAGTAACTATAACTTTATACAAGTGATTTCTGGGAAAGGCTCAGAAAAAATAATAAAAAATAGCGAAACTGAATTTATTGCGGAACATTATTGGGGGTATTCAAAAATAAATGAAGTAGAAACTACAGAATATGAAGTAAGACACCCAAAGTGGAAGTATTACCCAATAAAAGATTATACTATTTCTATTGATTTTGAAGCTAATTATGGAAAGGATTTTCGCTTTTTGAACGATATAAAACCTAATTCAGTAATGTTACTAGAAGGTTCTGAAATTTCAGTTGAAAATAAAAAAATAATTAAGCTATAAAAATTAAAGATTAAAAAAAACAATAAAATTAAGTTTTAACTTAGTGGGGAATCGTTAGAAAAAGAAATAACCTCAATTACATTAAAATAGCATGTAATTGAGGTTTTCTAGTTTTATCTTACAGTTAAGATAAACAAAGTATTTAATTACATTCTAAACACTTTTTAGTAGTTTTGATTTCACTTAGAGAAGTTAAAAACACTGTTAAACAATTCAATAAAAAGTATGCAACGTATCATCATCCTTATCAATTGTAACGACCGCAAAGGAATTATTGCTTCTGTAACCAATTTTATCCATCAAAAAAATGGAAATATTGTTTATATAGACCAACATGTAGATGGTGTAGACAACCTCTTTTTTATGCGTTTAGAATGTGAATTTTTAGAAGATAACTTTTCAATTCCTGCTTTTCGTGACGATTTTAACACCAGTATTGGAAGTCTGTTTGAAATGAACTGGCAACTCCATAACGCCAATATAAAACCTAGAATGGCAATTTTTGTCTCTAAGTATTCACATTGTCTCTATGACATTTTAAGTAGATATAGCACGCAAGAATTGCATGTAGACATTCCTTTAATTATAAGCAATCATCCAGATTTAGAAGTCATTGCCAAACAGTTTGGTATTCCCTACTATTGTATTAAAGTAACCAAAGAAACCAAACAAGAAGCCGAAGCAGCGCAACTAAAATTATTGGAAGAGTATAAAATCGATTTTATTGTGTTGGCAAGGTATATGCAAATTATTTCAGAAAATTTAATTGCCCACTATCAAAACCAAATCATTAATATTCATCATTCTTTTTTACCTGCTTTTCCAGGAGCAAAACCGTATCATTCCGCCTACCAACGTGGTGTTAAAATTATAGGAGCTACCAGTCATTATGTTACCGAAGCTTTAGACGAAGGTCCCATTATAGAACAAGACATTACCCGAGTTTCTCATATTCATACCATCAAAGATTTTATTTTAAAAGGAAGAGATTTAGAAAAAATAGTTTTGTCTAGAGCTATTAACTTGCACATACATCGTAAAGTAATGGTGTATGATAATAAGACGATTATTTTTCTTTCTTAACTTAAAAAGATTCACATGACTTTTAAAGAACAAATTCAGCAAGGGATTCCAAAAAAATTGCCACCTCTTAAAAAATATGATACTGCTATAAATCACGCACCCAAGAGAAAGGCAATTTTATCGGAAGAAGAAAAAAAATTAGCTTTAAGAAACGCTTTGCGTTATTTCGATAAAAAGCATCATAAAATTTTAGCCATAGAATTTAAAAAAGAGTTGGAAGATTTTGGCCGTATTTATATGCATCGTTTTAAGCCCGATTATAAAATAGTTGCAAGAAGTATTGACGAATATCCAGGGAAATGCGAGCAGGCAAAAGCTATTATGTTAATGATTCAGAATAATCTAGACAATGCTGTAGCGCAACATCCAGAAGAATTGATTACTTATGGAGGTAATGGCGCAGTTTTTCAGAACTGGGCACAGTATCTTTTAACGATGCAATACTTGTCTAAAATGACCGAAAAGCAGACTTTAGTTATGTATTCTGGACATCCGATGGGTTTGTTTCCTTCCCATAAAAATGCACCCAGAGTAGTGATTACCAATGGAATGACCATTCCTAACTATTCCAAACCCGATGATTGGGAGAAAATGAATGCTTTAGGAGTTTCACAATACGGACAAATGACCGCAGGAAGTTATATGTATATTGGTCCGCAAGGTATTGTACATGGCACAACAATTACGGTATTAAATGCCTTTCGCAAAATAAAAAAATCACCCAAAGGAAATTTATTTGTTACTGCAGGTTTGGGAGGCATGAGTGGCGCACAACCCAAAGCTGGAAATATTGCAGGCTGTATTACCGTTTGTGCAGAGGTAAATCCTAAAATTGCAAACGTACGTTTGGAACAAGGTTGGATTGATGAAATGCTAACAGATATAGATGCTTTAGTTGCCCGTGTAAAAAAAGCAAAAGAAGACAAAGAAACGGTTTCTATTGCCTACTTAGGAAATGTAGTAGAGGTATGGGAACAATTTGATGTTGAAAATATAACCATCGATATAGGTTCCGATCAAACTTCGTTGCACAATCCTTGGGCAGGAGGTTATTATCCTGTAGGAATCTCTTTTGAAGAGGCTAATCAAATGATGTCAAATGACCCCGAACTATTTAAAGAAAAAGTACAAGAGACTTTAAGACGACATACCAAAGCCATTAATAAACATACAGCAAAAGGCACCTATTTTTTTGATTATGGAAATGCTTTCTTATTGGAAGCAAGTAGAGCAGGTGCAGCCATTTATAAAGATGTCAATGGAAATCCTTGTAGCTTAAATGCGTTAAAAAAGCAAGGTGAAGCATTCGCTTATCCAAGTTATGTGCAAGATATTATGGGACCTATGTGTTTCGATTACGGTTTTGGTCCTTTTCGATGGGTTTGTGCCTCTGGAAGCTCAGAAGATTTAGCAAAAACCGATGCCATTGCTTGTAAAGTTTTAGAGAAGATTAAAAAAGAAGCTCCTGAGGAAATTCAGCAACAGATGGCAGACAATATCCAATGGATAAAAGGCGCGCAAGAGAACGATTTGGTAGTAGGTTCGCAAGCGAGAATTTTATACGCCGATGCAGAAGGGCGTATTAAAATAGCAAAAGCATTTAACAAGGCTATTAAAGCTGGAGAGATAGGTCCTGTAATTTTAGGACGCGATCATCACGATGTTTCTGGTACAGATTCTCCGTATAGAGAAACTTCTAATATTTATGATGGGTCGCAGTTTACAGCAGACATGGCCATACACAATGTGATAGGAGATAGTTTTAGAGGCGCTACTTGGGTTTCTATCCATAATGGTGGTGGTGTTGGCTGGGGAGAGGTAATTAATGGAGGTTTCGGCATGCTTCTTGATGGGTCTAAAGCCGCATCTAAACGTTTAAAGTCTATGTTATTTTGGGATGTAAATAATGGCATTGCAAGAAGAAGTTGGGCAAGAAATTCTTCTGCTATTTTTGCAATTAAACGTGCCATGAAGACTACAAAAAACCTGCAAGTGACTTTGCCTAATTTCGTGGATGATGTGCTTTTAAATGAAAAGTAAAAAGAGGTGAAGTACTTTCTGTTTTTCAAACTCTTTTTATGGAATATTAATTATTAAACTATGTATCATGAAATTATCTAAACTACCTTTTCTCTCTTTTTTATTTATCCTTGCTTCTTGTACTTCTGTAAAGGTGCTTTCAGATTATGATACCACTACCAATTTTAAGCAATACAAGACGTTTGCTTTTTACAAAAAGGGCATCGACAAAGCAGCTATTTCCGACCTAGACAAGAAACGAATTTTACGCGCCATTGAATCGGAAATGTTAGCAAAAGGGTTTACAAAATCTTCTTCTCCAGACATGTTAATCAGTATTTTTACGAAATCTAGACAAAAAGTAAATATCAATCAAAATAATAATTTTGGTTGGAACTGGGGTTGGGGTTATGGTCCTTGGGCTTTTGGAAATGGTTTTAACAATGTACAGGTATCACAGCAAACAGAAGGAACTTTATTTATAGATATCATCGATACAAATAAAAAAGAACTAATATGGCAAGGAGTAGGTTCGGGAGCATTGAAAATGGCAAATCGCGCAAAAAAAGAAGCTCGAATTAAAGAGTTTGTACAAAAAATTCTGAGTGAGTATCCTCCAAATAAAGAGAAATAAGTTCAAAAATCTTTTATGTATTCTAAAAAAATACCGTTAGAACAAGACGATTATTATTGGAATGAAGAAGGATACCGGGTTTTTACAGAAAAATACCATTTAAAAAGAGGACATTGCTGTAAAAGTGGTTGCAAACACTGTCCGTATGGATACGATAAAAACACCGATAGTTTTCAGTAGTATTGTTTATGTAGGGGTGTTTTTTTTCGTAGAGACGAAATAAACATTTAATTTTGAACTCATTTTTAATTAAAATAGAATTCTTAGATGCGGACTCTCTTCTTTTTCCTTTTTTTAACCTGTACTTTTTTTCTAAATGCTCAAACAACTGTGGAAGATGACTTTGAGGGTAATGGTACCATTACCAGTTGGTATGGAGATGATTGTGAATTTGATATAGATTATGCAAATCCTTATAAAACAGGAATAAATACTTCTAATAAAGTATTGAAGTATGAAGATATTGGAGGGCAATATGCCAACGTAGGTTTTGATACTCCTGCCAATTTCGACTTATCTGAGAACTATACCTTTTCTTTAAAGATTTATATGTCGTCTAGTGATCTCACGACAAATCAAGCCAAACAAATTTCTTTAAAACTACAAGATCGTACTTTAGGACAACCATGGAGTACCCAAAGTGAAATTATAAAACCCATTGTTTTAGATCAATGGCAGACAGTTACATTTAATTTTAAAGATGATACCTACATCAATTTAGATCCAAGTTCTGTAGCTCCTACAAATAGAACCGATTTTAATAGAGTGTTATTACAAGTAAATGGAGAGAACAACAATGACCAAGTAACAGCGTATATAGACGATTTTTTATACGATGGTACTGTAGGGACTACTACAACCAACGTATTTACCAATTTAGTTTGGTCTGACGAGTTTGATGGAACGGGTGCTATTGATACAGATAAATGGTTTCATCAGACACAGCTTCCAGCGGGAGGCAGTTGGTACAATGGTGAGATTCAACATTATACCAATAGAGAAGATAATTCGTATGTAAATAATGGATCTTTACACCTTGTTGCAAAAAAAGAGAGTTTTACCGATCAAGGACATACCAAACAATATACTTCTGCACGCTTGAATTCTAAATTTGCTTTTACTTATGGACGTGTAGAGGTTCGTGCTAAATTACCTACGGGTTCAGGTACTTGGCCTGCCATTTGGATGCTAGGAAAAAATATTATAGAAACAGGTGCGTATTGGACAGATACCTATGGTACTACTAGTTGGCCTGCTTGTGGAGAAATAGACATTATGGAGCATTGGGGGCGCAATCAAAATTATGTACAAAGTGCCATGCACACACCATCGAGTCACGGAGCAACAGTGAATCATGGAGGTAGAGTTATTTCTACTGTTTCTAGTCAGTTTCATGTTTATGCATTGGAATGGTCTTCGGAAAAAATGGTGTTTACTGTAGATGGTATTGAACACTATACCTATAATCCTGAGACTAAAAATGCAGACACTTGGCCTTATGATGCCGACCAATACATGTTGTTAAACATTGCTATAGAACCTAGTATTGATCCTTCTTTTACGGAAAGTGCAATGGAAATAGATTATGTAAGAATTTATCAAGAACCTACGGCTTCAACAATAGATATTTCTAATGAAAAAAAAATTAGAATTTCTCCAAATCCCGTAAAAAGCGAGCTAACACTTCAGATACCATTGAGTTTTAAAGGAACAAAAGCGACTATTTATTCTTTATTAGGGCAAAAAGTAGAAGAATTTACAGTAACAAATACTGTAACAAAGCACAATTTTTCTACTTATAAAAAAGGGGTTTATATTTTAAAACTTACAAATTCGAAAGCAGTTTTTACGCAAAAGTTTTTAAAAATATAGTTTAAAAAAGTCGGGATGACAGGATTCGAACCTGCGACCACACGACCCCCAGCCGTGTACGCTAACCGGACTGCGCCACATCCCGTAAATGGATTGCAAATATAGAATTCGTGTGTTAACTGCGCAAATACTTCCTCATTATATTTCTGAAACTCATATTCCTTTTGTAAGCAACCTTTTTTAACATCCTGACGTCTTTATTTTATAATTATTTGTTAAAAAATCTTAAATGCGTAACAAATAATGGAAACGAATAGTCTATAAAACATACATTATTAAAACGGGAGAAATGAAATTAAAAATTACCATTGGAATTTTTTACTTTTTAGCAAGCACTTTTGCATTTGGTCAACATCAAATATCTGGTAAAATTACAGACACCAATAAGGAGTTGCTTCCTTTTGCAAACGTAGTATTATACAAAGCGGGTGAGAAAAGCCCAATAACGGGTGTTGTTACCAATGAAGAAGGATATTATGAACTTGTCAATATAGAAGGAGCAACCTATTGGTTAGAAATTTCTATGTTAGGGTTTAAAACTCAAAAAATTAAAGACTTTGTATTAAACTCTAATAAAATACTAGATGTAGTTTTGGAAGAAGAAACCCAAACTTTGAATGAAGTTGTGGTAAAAAGTAAACGCCCTGTGATTAAACAAACCGCAGAAAAGTTGGTGGTTGACTTAGAAAAATCGGATATGGTAAATACCAGTTTACAAGATGTAATGCGAAAAGTACCTGGTGTTTTGATAACGAATAATGGAATTTCTATTGCTGGGAATAGAGGGGTTCGCATTTTAATTAATGGAAAAACTACAGAGTACATGGATGTGCAAACTCTATTAAGAGATTTTCCTGCCGATAATATTGCTAAGATAGAAGTGATTGAGCAACCTGGTGCAGAATATGAAGCTTCGGGTTCTGGGGCTATTATAGATATTATTTTAAAGAAAAATATTCGTTTGGGAATACACGGAAGTGTCAATGCTTGGGTAGGAGAAGATGAAGGTTTTGAATATGGCACAGGAGCTTCTATTGCTAGTTATAAAAACAAACTCAATTGGCAAACAAGCATTCGACATTCACAACCTACATGGAGAGAAGATTTATTTTTAGTGAGAACTGTAGGCAATGAAACCTATGATCAAACCACTAGAGAGCCTTACGATCCTAATAATTTTAGTGTAAGCGGAAATATAGATTATTATTTATCAGACAAGCATTCTATAGGAATTGGAGGTCGTTGGAACAGCAGAACGTCTACAAGAATTGCCAGTAGTAAAACTATTATTTCTGATGCCACGAATACAAATACATTATTTTCAGAAAACAGTTTTGATAGAGACCGAAACAACTTTAATTTGAATCCTTATTACGAATACAAATCGGAAACCGATAAGTTAGTACTAGATTTTAATTATGTAGATTTTACGAACGATAATACCAATACCTTATACGAGGTTGCAGGAAGTACCATTGATTTTACGGATAGAAGATATATTCAGGATGGTACATACACTATTAAAACGTATAAATTAGATTACACCAAAACATTTTCAGAGAATTTGAAATGGAGTATGGGAACACGATATGCAGATGTAAATACAGACAATGATTTGCAATCTTTTGCCCATGACATTACCAATACCAATTTTGAATTGGATATTGCTGAAAGCAGTCGTTTTTTAATTGATGAAACCATTTTTGCGTTGTATTCTAAAATTAATGCTACAAAAGGCAAATGGTCTTTTTCTGGAGGTTTACGTTATGAAGATAGTAATACTGACGGAACGTCAATTTTCACAAAAGATGGTGAACCTATAGAGGAAGTTCGAAAAAGACCGATTCAAAAGCTTTTTCCAAGTGCTTCTATTAGTAGAAAATTAACAGAAAATTTGGGAGCTAGTTTGTCTTATAGTTACCGAATTCAAAGACCTTCTTACAATAGTTTAAATGCGTTTCAAACTTTTTTAGACCCTTTTTCTGCAGGACAAGGAAACCCTAATTTAACTCCTGCATATACCAATAATTATCAATTTAACCTCACTTTTGACGGGCAGCCTTTTTTTACGATTGGTTATAGCGAAACAGAAGATGTAATCTTTCAGTTGATACAACAAGATAATGCAACAGCTCAAATAAGACAACAAGAAGTAAACGTAGAAAACAATGCCAATTGGAATTTTAGACTTTTTGGTCCTTTAAATTTTGTAAAAGGATTAGACGGATATACAGGCTTTATTGTTACCCATACAGATTATCAATCTTCCACATTTAATGTAGATTTAAACCAATGGAATTTATACTGGTTTGTACAAGCCAGTTATGAATTGCCTTGGAATGTAAATTTTGAACTGAGTGGAAATTATGGAACAGGTGCTTTAGAAGGTCAGATAGAAGTAGATTGGTTGGCAGAATTGGATTTCTCTTTTGCTAAAAAGTTTTTAGATGACAAGCTAAAAGTAAATCTTGGTTTTAACAAAATGTTGAACAGAGGTTTTGTAGGAAATATAGATTATGGAAATGGTACAGCAGCTGTTGAAAGCAATGGCTCTCGTCAGAATATTCAATTGCGATTGGTGTATAGTTTTGGATCTAAATTTGGCAAGAAAAAATCGAGTAGAGACAGAAACAACGACGAGCAAAATAGAATTAGAGACGATAGTTAGAGGAAGTTAAAGCAGTATTATTGTTCTATAATGTGTTTGGAGCATTGAGAAACGAATGAAAATTGGTTGTATCCACTATACGAACTTTAATATTGTATGTTTTTTCAAAAGTTTTGGGAATTTTTACTTTTAATTTGTGTTTCCACTTAAATTCATAAGCCACAATAGTATCGTGTAAAGTTTCTATATAGTCTATTTCTTGTTGCGCAGTAGTTCGCCAAAAATAATTCTGAACAAAACGACGATTGTAAACATTCATTTTTAAACGTTCACTAATTAAAAAATTTTCCCATAATGCACCTTTATCTTGACGGTTTTCAAAGTTTCTAAAATCTCCAATAATGGCATTCCTCATACCATTATCGTAAAAATAAATTTTTTTATTGCGCTTAATTTCATTTCTTAAGTTCCTACTAAAACTAGGGAGTTTAAAAATAACATAATTATTCTCTAAAATATCTATGTAACTACTCACCGTATTTTTATCAATTCCCAAAAGTTGAGATAACTCATTATAGCTTACCTCTTGCCCCATTTGATAGGCTAAAGCCTGTAATAATTTTTCTAAAACCTCTGGTTTCTTAATTGTATTAAATGCTAAAATATCTTTGTATAAATAACTATCGGTAAGTGTTTTTAAGATTTCTACTTCTTCGCCTAAATTTGTTATTACATCTGGATACATACCATAAATAAGCCGATGTTCTAATTGTTGAAAAGCTGTTAAATAAGAACTATGAAACTCAAATTCTTGCCAAGAAATAGGATACAAATTATATTGCCATTTTCTTCCAGTAAGAGGCTCGTTTGTTAAATTTTTAATTTCAAAAGCCGAAGAACCACTTACTAAAAGCTGTACTTTTTTAAATTGATCTGTTATTATTTTTAGTGTTAATCCAATATTTTTAATACGTTGTGCCTCATCTATAAAAACAAAAGTATGTTTGCCTATAATAGCTTTTAACTGTTCTGTGTTTGGTGCGTTAAGAACTTCTCTTACCGAAGCATCATCGCCATCTAAAAATAAATAGGGCTTTTTATGTAGTATGGATTTTATTAAAGTTGTTTTTCCAACCTGTCTTGGTCCTACTAAAACAATGGCTTTTCCTTTGTTAAATTTAGCTTCAATAGTTGTTTTTAAAAGTCTGTTTAACATAAAAACATGTTTTAATTCACCAAATATATTGTTTTTTGGTGATTTAATTCACCAAATATTATGTTTTTTAGTGAATTTTTATATTTGTACATGCTTTTCTCAAAAAAGATATGGAATACATTTTAACTTTTACAAGTTATTAAAAAATTACTGTTTTTAAAGAAATTAGAATTTTAACGACTTTTACTTTTCTAAAAATCTAAAAACAGTCTAATAATTCAGTAATCTAAAAATCAATCATTCAACTTTAAAACAGCCATAAATGCTTCTTGTGGAATTTCTACATTTCCAACTTGTCGCATTCTCTTTTTTCCTTTTTTCTGCTTTTCTAACAGTTTTCGTTTTCTAGAAATATCTCCACCATAACATTTGGCAGTAACATCTTTACGCAAAGCTTTTGTGGTTTCTCGGGCAATTATTTTTGCTCCAATAGCAGCCTGAATAGGAATATCAAACTGTTGTCTTGGAATCAATGTTTTTAGTTTTTCCACAATTTTTTTACCAATCGTGTAGGCATTGTCTGCATGCAATAACGCAGAAAGTGCATCTACAGGTTGTCCGTTTAATAAAATATCTACCCGTACTAATTTTGAAGTTTTCATTCCTATTGGGTGATAATCAAAAGAAGCATATCCTTTAGAAACCGTTTTTAATCGATCGTAAAAATCAAAGACAATTTCAGCCAAAGGCATGTCAAAAGTCAGTTCTACACGTTGTGTAGTTAAATAAGTCTGATTGGTAATTTCACCACGTTTTTCAATACACAAACTCATTACTTGTCCAACAAAATCTGCTTTTGTAATAATAGATGCTTTAATGTAAGGCTCTTCAACTCTATCCAATCTGGAAGGGTCTGGTAAATCTGAAGGATTGTTTAATAAAATAATATCGTTTGGTTCTTTTTTACTAAAAGCATGATATGAAACGTTGGGAACAGTAGTAATTACCGTCATATTAAACTCGCGTTCTAAACGTTCTTGAATAATTTCCATGTGCAACATTCCTAAGAAACCACAACGAAAACCAAAGCCTAAAGCTGCAGAGCTTTCGGGTTGAAAAACCAAAGAAGCATCATTCAATTGCAATTTTTCCATAGAATAACGCAGTTCTTCATAGTCTTCTGTATCTACAGGATAGATTCCTGCAAAAACCATAGGTTTTACATCCTCAAAACCATCAATAATTTCTGTAGTAGGATTTGCAGCATCGGTAATGGTATCTCCAACTTTTACTTCTTTGGCCGTTTTAATTCCTGTGATTAAATACCCTACATCACCCGTTTTTACCGATTTTTTTACAACCTGATTCAATTTTAAAGTACCTACTTCGTCAGCAAAATACTCTTTATTGGTTGCCATAAATTTAATGCGCTGTCCTTTTTTAATTTCACCATTTAAAACCCGAAAATACGTTTCGATTCCACGATAGGAATTGTATACAGAATCAAAAATTAAGGCTTGTAAAGGAGCCTCAGGGTTTCCTTTTGGCGCAGGAATTCTATCGATAATAGCTTCTAAAATAGTATCAACACCAAAACCTGTTTTCCCACTAGCATGAATCACTTCTTCGGCATCACAACCTAATAAATCTACAATATCATCGGTTACTTCTTCGGGGTTTGCACTGGGTAAATCTACTTTGTTTAGCACAGGAATAATTTCCAAATCGTTTTCTAAAGCCAAATACAAATTAGAAATAGTTTGTGCCTGTATACTTTGTGCCGCATCTACAATTAATAGTGCCCCTTCACAGGCAGCAATAGAACGAGAAACTTCATAAGAGAAATCTACATGCCCAGGCGTATCAATTAAGTTTAAAATATAAGGTTCACCTTTGTGTACAAAATCCATTTGAATGGCGTGCGATTTTATGGTAATACCACGTTCACGTTCCAAATCCATATTGTCTAACAATTGATCTTGTTTTTCACGATCGGTTACAGAACCTGTATAGTCTAACAATCTGTCTGCTAGGGTGCTTTTACCATGGTCTATGTGGGCAATAATGCAAAAGTTTCTAATATTCTTCATTCGTCTTTTAAGGCTACAACTTTAGAGCGTAAAAGTACCTAATTTTTTTCATTTGAAAATTTATATAAACATATAAAAGAACTCTTAATACAAGAGTCTTTTAGCCCTTTTATGATGTGAATTTTGTAGTTGTATACTTATTTTAAATTTATATCTTTGAAAGACATCCATTCTTAGTACGACTCTTTATGAAAGCATTTTTATATTTTAATAAAATTAAATCGGTTTTTACCACAAACTAATTATCGCAATATGAAATATATAACATTTACCATCTTTTGTTTTTTTGTTTTTAGTAGTTGTACAACCACAGAAATTCCGCTTGTAGAGACGCCTGAAAATACAATTACTTATATAAATGATGTAAAAACTATTATTGACACTAATTGTATAGCCTGTCATTCAAGTAGTGGAGTTGCTAATTTTTTACCTTTAACAAATTACAATCAAGTAAGAGATGCTGCTGAGACGAGAAATTTAATTCTTCGTATGAATGACGTTTCAAATCCAATGCCACAAGGAGGGTTATTGTCTCCTGAGATTAGAGCTGTTATAGATAAATGGAAAGCAGATGGCTTTTTAGAAAACTAAACAATAGATGCAACGTTTAAAAATATATTTACCATGAAAAAAATCCTGCTTTTCTTTTTTGTACTGGTGTTTCAATCCATGAATGCACAAAAGTATTTTACTCGTACAGGAATAACCGAATTTAAAGCTTCTGTAGCTGCTTTTGAACCTGTGGAAGCTAAAAATAATAGTACTACAGTAATTTTAGTATCCAATTCAGGCGATGTGGCTTCGCAATTATTTGTCTCTGCATTTCAATTTAAAGTAGCATTAATGCAAGAGCATTTTAATGAAAATTATATGGACTCAGACAAGTACCCAAAGGCTATTTTTAGAGGTAAATTAAAAGATTTTAGTCTTAATGATATTGAAGAAAAAAAAGAGTTTTCTTTAAATGGTACTTTAACTGTAAGAGGTGTAAAAAAGAAAATTGAAACAATCGCAAAAATAAAAATGACTGGAGAGAAAATATATTTTACTGCTAGCTTTTCTGTAAAACCACAAGATTTTGAGATTGAAATTCCTAGTGTTGTACGTAAAAAAATTGCGGAATCCATTCAAATAACCTTAAACTATGAGCTTGTCGAAAAAAAGTAAATGGGTTTTAATCATTTTAATCTTCGTACTTATTGGTGCTTATTCTGCTTATAAGTACGCTTATAAACCCCATACAACTATTGAAGAATTAACGGTTGATTTTTCGGGGACTTCCGAGGATTTGATGGCTAAAGTAGTAGAAGATTTCACTTTGTGGAACAACAAAGTAGTTGAGTTATCGGGCATTATTACTTCCAAAGGAGAAAAAGGAATTACCTTAAACAATGCCATCTATTGTCAGTTTAGAGAAGACGTGTCTTTTTCTGAATTGGAACTTAATCAGTCTATAAAATTAAAAGGACGATTGATAGGCTATGATGATTTATTAAATGAACTAAAACTAAATCGATGCATTTTAAAATAAATACAATCATAAAAAATCATTTTTTAGCAGTTATAATTGCTTTTTTCACCTTGTTTTCTACACAAGCACAAGACGATTTGTTAGACGAATTAGATAAAGAAACTTCCAACCAAATACAATTTGATTTACCTGCATTTAAAGCTATGCAGATAGGGAATTTACAATCTACAAAAATTGCTGCAAAAGGCGATTTATATTTAATTGTGTCGCATCGTTTTGGTGCTGTTTCTGGAGGAATCGATGATTTTTTTGGATTGGACAATGCCAATACAAAAATTCAATTGGCATATAGTTTTTGGGAAGGTGTACAACTAAGTTTAAGTAGAGATTCTTTCGAAAAAACCTATTCTGGAACCTTAAAAGTTGCTGTAGCAAAGCAATCCAATAAATTTCCACTAAACATTGTTGCTTATGGTAGTGCAGATATAAATTCTCAACTAGACGAAGCACAATATCCCTTTTTAGAATTTGGAGATAGAATGAGTTATACACTTCAGTTTTTAGCCTCTAGAAGAGTTTCAGAAAAACTGTCTTTACAGGTTGCACCTATTTATATTCGTCAAAATTTACAAGATATTAATTTTACTGCGGGAAATACACACAATCAGTTTGCATTAGGTTTAGGAGGTCGTTTAAAAGTAAGCAAACGTGTAAGTATCAATGCAGACTATGCCTTAAATTTTAGTAGAGAAGATAATGCTACTTATAAAGACCCTTTAACAATTGGATTGGATATTGAAACAGGCGGACATGTATTTCAACTCTTGTTTACCAATGCACGCGGAAGTAATGATTCTGCATTTTTAGCAAAAGCAACAGGAAATTGGTTGAACGATGTTTCTTTTGGGTTTAATGTAGTAAGGGTATTTTAAAGGTTTTATCAAAAAAGGTAGAAGAAAAAGATATTTAAAATCGTAGCTAAAAAACGATCGAACATTTATGTTCCACAACAACTTTTTTATTTCCAAAATACACTTAATCATTTCTGTCTGTATTGTAATTCCTGTAGCATTTCTTTACGGGTTCAATCCTAGTTTTCAATTTGATATACATCCAAATACAATTGATGAACATAATTTCTTTAAAGCAGTTATGGGTTTATACTTGGGTTTTTCTGCACTTTGGATTGTAGGGATATTCAAACCAAACTATTTTAAAATAGCATCAATTACGAATATAATTTTTATGTTGGGATTAGGATTTGGAAGACTTGTTAGTCTTTTTATAGACGGACTTCCTACTTTTGGATATGTTTTTGGAACGTTTGCAGAACTGTTTTTAGGATTTTACGGACTTTGGGTGCTTCAAAAGAAAGTCTTAATTTCACCAAATAATTAGTATCAATTTATAAGGAAATACTTGTTGTTTTTTCAATGAATTGAAACTTTTTAATTTAGAACTTTCAAACTTGAAACTAATTTGGTAAAAATAGGCAATATAGAACTTCCAGATTTTCCGCTTTTATTAGCACCTATGGAAGATGTTTCAGATCCACCATTTAGAGCTTTGTGCAAAGAAAATGGCGCTGATGTGGTATACACAGAATTTATTTCTTCGGAAGGATTGATTCGTGATGCGGCAAAAAGTGTGATGAAACTAGATATTTACGAAAAAGAGCGTCCAGTTGGAATTCAAATTTTTGGCGCCAATTTAGACTCCATGTTGCGTTCTGTAGAAATTGTAGAAAAAACAAAACCCGATATTATTGATATCAATTTTGGTTGCCCTGTAAAAAAAGTCGTTTCAAAAGGCGCAGGTGCGGGGATTTTAAAAGATATTGATTTGATGGTAAAATTGACTTCCGAAATGGTGAAGCATACGAATTTACCAATCACTGTAAAAACACGTTTGGGTTGGGACGAAAGTTCTATAAAAATAGTTGAGGTTGCAGAGCGTTTACAAGATGTGGGTTGTAAAGCCATTGCCATTCATGGAAGAACCCGTGCGCAGATGTACAAAGGAAATGCCAATTGGATTCCTATTGCCGAAGTAAAAAACAACCCTAGAATGCACATTCCTGTTTTTGGAAATGGTGATGTAAATACGCCTGAAAGAGCCATGGAAATGCGTGATAAGTTTGGTTTGGACGGTGCTATGATTGGAAGAGCCTCTATTGGTTATCCTTGGTTTTTTAAAGAAGTAAAACACTTTTTTAAAACAGGAGAACATTTACCGCCACCCAATATTGTAGAACGAGCAGCCATGGCAAAACGACATTTACAAATGGCAATTGATTGGAAGGGCGAACGTTTGGGTGTGGTAGAAACCAGAAGACATTACACTAATTATTTTAAAGGAATTCCCCATTTTAAAGAATACCGTTTAAAAATGGTAACCTTAGATAATCCTAAAGATATTTTTACCGTTTTTGAAGAGGTAAAAGAAAAATTTGCCGATACTGTTTTTGTTTAAAGCAGTTCAATTGCTAGAAAACAAAAGAAGCATTTTTTTGTAACAAATTAAAATTTTTGCTACTGATACATCGATTTAAAAAATAAGGATATGGTACTACGTTTTTTACAATTAGAATGGAAACAATATTTCCGTTCTTCTTATTGGCAAAAAGGATTGGCTCTAAAAATAATCATGGGTTTTTTTGTTTTGTATATGATACTATCTTTTTTAAGTATAGGAATTGGCGGATACTTTTTTTTAAAGAAATTATATCCAGAACAAGATCCATTACAACTCGTAAACTCATTTTTAGTATATGCAATTTTAGGGGATTTAATTTTTCGCTATTTGATGCAAAAATTACCAGTGATGAATATTAAACCGTTATTAATTTTATCCATAAAAAAAGAGACACTTGTACATTATCTTCTCGGTAAATCTGCTTTTTCTGGATTCAATTTTTTATCGCTGTTTTTCTATGTGCCGTTTGCGGTAGTTTTAATTACTCAAGATTATAATACAACAGGAGTATTAGCTTGGTTATTTGCTATGGTTTTTAGCATACAAGCTATAAATTTCTTGAATTTTTTAGTGAATAAAAATAATGCAGTTTTTGCTTTTATAGCCATCTTACTTGTAAGTTTTATAAGCCTAGAAAAGTTTACCAATTTTGATGTTTCCATATATAGTCAACAAGTATTTGATGCTATTGTTGTCAATCAATTATTCGCCCTCGTGCCTTTATTCATAGCAATCCTTTTATATTATATAAACTACAAACAACTAAGAAACAGTGTTTATTTAGATGATGCTATTAGCGTTAAAACTCGAGAAGCTGAAACAGCAGACTTATCTTGGGCAAATAAACTAGGAGATGTAGCTCCTTTTATTAAAAATGATATTCGTTTAATTTGGAGGAATAAAAGAACAAAAACAGTCTTTTTAATGTCGTTCTTATTTCTTTTTTATGGATTAATTTTTTTTACACAAGAAACCTATCAAAAAATGCCAGCAATGTTAATGTTTGCATCCTTATTTATATCAGGAGGTTTTGCGTTAAATTATGGTCAGTTTATTCCTGCTTGGGATAGTGCACATTATAAAATGCTGATGAGTCAGAGTTTTCGATATCGGAAATTTTTAGAATCCAAATGGGTTTTAATGGTGGTAATGACTGCTCTATTGTATGTGTTAAGTATTCCTTATTTGTATTTTGGAACAAAAATATTTTTAATGATTACCTGTGGAGCGATTTTTAACATCGGATTTAATTCTCTCTTTCTATTATATGCAGGGTCGTTTAACAGAAAAAAAATAGACCTAACAAAAGGAGGTTTTGGAAATACGCAGGGTACAAGTGCTACTCAGTTTATCATTATTATACCCTTAATGTTATTCCCGATGTTGGTTTTTTGGGTGTTTGATAAATTTGCAGGGTATTATTGGGGCTTTATAGCAGTTGCTGTAATTGGAGTGATAGCACTCGTGTGTAAAAATTACTTTATGAATATAATAGAGAAAAAATATATTCAAGATAAATATGCTATGATTAACGCTTTTGGTAAAGAAGCGTAATTATAAAAACTTTAAAGAAAACAGGTATGATTGCAATCAATAAAATTTCAAAAAAATACGGAAAAGTACAAGTATTAAGTATCGATTCCTTAGAGATTCCAACCGGACAAACATTTGGGTTGGTAGGGAATAATGGTGCTGGAAAAACGACGTTGTTTAACATTTTATTAGATTTAATAAGACCAACTACAGGAGAAATTTCCAATAACAATGTGGTAGTTGCTAAAAGTGAAGCATGGAAAACATTTACAGGTTCTTTTATCGATGAAACTTTTCTAATTGGTTACTTAACACCCGAAGAGTATTTCGATTTTATTGCCGATTTAAGAAGAATGAATAAAGCCGATGTACAATCATTTTTAGACCAGTTTAGCGAGTTTTTTAATGATGAAATCTTAGGAAAGAAAAAATACTTACGAGATTTAAGCAAAGGAAACCAAAAAAAGGTAGGGATTGTGGCTGCTTTTATGGGAAATCCGCAAGTGATTGTTTTAGATGAACCTTTTGCGAATTTAGATCCTACTACGCAAATTCGATTGAAAAAAATACTGAAGACCATTACAGAAGATAGGCAAATTACATTGTTAGTTTCTAGTCACGATCTAAGTCATGTTACAGAAGTTTGCGAACGTATTGTGGTTCTAGACAAAGGACTGTTAGTAAAAGATATTAAAACCTCTACACAAACTTTACAAGAATTAGAAAGCTATTTTTCATCCTAAATAGTCGATTGCTTATTTTATTCCTATTTTTACCCGCTCTATTGGCAATATTTTCTCGTGAAAATAGTTGTAAAAAAGAATTTTGTTTTTAATGAGTCATAAATATCAATTTCTATTTTCTTTTGCGATATGCATCCTTATTTTTTCCTGTTCTACACGAAAAAATAAATTTCTAAACAGAAATTTTCATGCAACTACTTCAAAATACAACATCCTTTTTAATGGAAAAGAAGCATTTCAAAAAGGAATTACCGCTATTAATGAAAAATACAAAGATGATTATTGGGAATTATTGCCTGTTGAACCTTTAAAGTTTGAAGATGAGAATAATCTTCGTTTAGGTAAAGTAGGCGCAGGATTTGATGCAGAAGCAGATTCCGAAGAACAACTTACCCCATTTGATAAAGCAGAGCAAAAGGCGGTTAAAACCATTCAAAAGCATACCATGAATATTGATGGAAAACAACGAAACCGTCAAATAGATGATGCTTACTTTCTGTTGGGAAAAGCAAGGTATTATTCGCAACGGTTTATCCCTGCCATAGAGGCTTTTAATTATGTAATAGCAAATTACCCAGAAGCAAGTTTAATTAACGAAACAAAGGTTTGGAGAGCCAAAGCAAACATTCGAAACGACAATGAAGAGTTTGCTATAGAATCGCTAAAGTTATTAGTACAGACAGATGGAATAGAAGTACTGCCTTACGAAATAGAAGAACAAGCCCATACGGCTTTGGCAATGGCTTATTTAAAGATAGACAGTATTCAGCATGCTATCGAATCTTTAAAAAAAGCAACAATAACTGCTTATAATAAAGACCAAACAGCAAGAAATCTTTTTATTTTAGGACAATTGTACGGTTTAGAAAATAAAAAAGATTCTGCAGTAGAGGTTTTTAGCGATCTAATTAATTATAAAAAAGCGCCTTATAAATATAGGATTCATGCGCATATTGAGCTGGTAAAAAACAGTTTGCAAGATGCCGATTCTTTAGCATTAATACCTTACTTACAAGAGTTGATAAAGAATCGAGATAACAGACCTTATTTAGATAAGTTGTATTATCAAGTAGCAGTTTTAGAGGAAAATAACGATAGTATTGAAGCAGCAATACACAATTATAATATATCGCTTCGGTCAAAAAATGGGAGCGATAAACAAAAAACATTTACCTACGAAAGATTAGGGAATTTAAACTTTAATCGGTCTAATTATATTCTAGCAAGTGCTTATTATGATAGCGTTTTACAAGTTGCAGAAAATACAGAAGATAAATTTCATGTAAGAATTAGAAGGGTAAAAAGAAAGTACAAGAGTTTGGCTTCACTTATTCAATTTGAGGAAATTGTAAAGCAAAACGACAGCATTCTTACCATTGCAACAATGACTGAAGAAGAACGAAAGCTATTTTTTGAAAATTATATAGATGAACTTAAAAAAGCAGCCGAAGAAAAAGCACAACAGCAGTTAAATACACAAGCATTTAACAACGCTATTGGAGGAGGTTTTATACAAGCAAAAAATAAAGGTAAGTGGTATTTTTACAATCCGAAGTCTACAAAATTTGGGAGTGCTGAATTTAAAAAAGCTTGGGGCGATAGAGTTTTAGAAGACAATTGGCGCTGGTCTTCTAACACATCCTTTAATGCTGCTGATGTAAAAACTACCGAAAAGGAAGAAAGTATTCCCGAAGAATATCAACTTGCAACGTATTTAGATGGCGTTCCAACAGCACCTCAAAAAATAGATAGTTTACAAGTAGAAAGAAACGAAGCTTTGTTTGAACTTGGATTAATCTACAAAGAACAATTTAAAAATCCGCCATTGGCTATTGCGCGTTTAGAAAGATTATTAGCAACAAATCCAAAAGAAAATTTAAAATTATCTGCACATTATTACTTGTATCAAATTTATAAGGATTTAAAAAACACATCCAAAGAAAAGTTTCATAGCGATATTGTTTTAACGGGGTATCCGCAAACCAATTTTGCAGAGATGATAAAATTTCCTAATAAGCGTTTGGAAGAAGAAAAATCTGTAGATCAATCGGTTGTTTTATATCAGCAATTTTACAACTTGTATAAAGAAGGAAAGTACAAGGAACTGCGTTTTAAATTTAATGAAAACTTAGAAAGCATTGAGAATTCAGTTTTAATTTCTAAATTTGAACTTTTAAAAGCCTATGCAATAGGAAAATACAAAGCTAAAAAGCAATTCCGATTGGCAATGGAATATGTAGCATTTGTATATGCAGAAACAGAAGAAGGAGAAGAAGCCGCAACTATTGTAGCGCGATTACAAAAAGAATAGACAATGTTTAGTAAAGAAAAAAAACTAAAAACAGAGAAAATAATGGAAATAAATGTTCTAGCAAAGAATACCACTATTGTGGGTAGTGTACAATCTGAGGGCGATTTTAGAATCGATGGTACCTTAGATGGGTCTTTAGTAACCAAAGGGAAAGTAATTATTGGTTCAGAAGGTCTTGTAAAAGGCGATGTGGAATCTGCAAATGCAGATATAGAAGGTAAATTCATTGGAAAATTACAAGTACACAACACATTGGCTATTAAAGGAACTGCAAATATTAATGGCGAGTTGGTTATTGGAAAATTATCTGTAGAACCTGGGGCTGTTTTTAATGCCAAGATAGAAATGAAAGGTGCTGTAAAAGAACTAAAACAGAGTGACAAGCAAAAAGCCTCCTAGAAAACCTGTTAAAGATGTTTTAATCCTTACTGGAATAGCTTTTCAGATGGGAGCAACCATTTTTCTTTTTGTTTTGTTCGGAAAATGGTTAGACCAAAATTATAATGCTGGTAATAAAACATATCTTATTATTGCAACTCTTTTAGGAGTTGCAATTTCTTTATATGCTGTTTTGCAACAAATAAAAAGATTTCATCAATAATGAAGCCTCATTTTTTTACCTTTCTAAGAGTACTATTCTCTGTTTTAATTGTTGTTTTTTTTGTGCATATTTTCATTTTAAAATTATTGGTATTGCCATTGTTTGAGCATCAAATTATGCTTGCATATTTGATGAATATATCTTTAGCAATTGCAATTTATGCCTTATTCTTAAAGTTGAAAGAACGACTTAAAAATCAACTAGGTTTTGTCTTTGTTTTTGGAAGTTTTTTAAAGTTCATGCTGTTTTTTATGCTTTTTTATGCCCCTTATAAAGTCGATGGAGAAATTTCAAGCGCAGAGTTTTTTACATTTTTCACACCTTACTTTTTCTGTTTGTTTATAGAGGTTTTTTATATGGCTCGATTGCTAAATAAAATGGAATAACTTCACCTCAAAAAGTTTTACAAAATCTCAAAAAATAAAAGATAAAATAATTTTTTGATTTTCAGATAAAGACCTACCTTTGCAGCGATTTTAGAAACACTTTTATCTGCATCTTATGCAAAGAAAATTATTCGTAAAAATACTAACAATGCTCCTCATGTTTGTCACACTTTCGGTGACTGCATTCGATAGTGAAAAGAAAGGTAAAAAAGACGGAGCAAAAGGAACAAAAGAAGAAATAAAAGAATTTATTCAACATCACTTGAAAGATTCTCATGATTTTGGTATTACTTCTTATACGGATGAGAATGGTGTAAAACAGCATGTAGGTTTTCCTTTGCCTGTAATTTTATGGGATGATGGATTGCATATTTTTTCGTCTTCAAAATTTCATCATGAAACAACAGTTGCAGAGAGTAAAGGAAACTTCTATAAAATCTATCACGGACAAATTGTTAAAACAGATAATGTAGGAACCATTACTTATGATGCAGATCATCATGCTACCAATATAAAGCCAATAGACTTTTCAATCACAAAAAGTGTTGTAATGATTATTATTACAGCATTATTAATGTTATGGTTATTTACGAGTTTGGCAAAATCATACGGAAAGAATAAAGGAATTGCTAAAGGAGCAGGAAGATTTTTTGAGCCTATTATATTGTATATTAGAGACGATATTGCCATTCCAAATATTGGAGAAAAAAACTACGCAAGATATATGCCTTTCTTGTTAACCGTGTTTTTCTTTATTTGGTTTTTAAATATTTTTGGATTAACTCCTTTAGGAGTTAATGTAACCGGGAACATTGCCATTACATTTTCGTTGGCATTGTTAACCTTTCTAATCACAAACTTTACAGCTAAGAAAGATTATTGGGCCCATATTTTTTGGATGCCTGGTGTACCCGTTCCCATGAAAATTATTTTAGCACCTATAGAATTGTTAGGAGTTATTATTAAGCCCTTTTCATTATTAATACGTTTGTATGCAAACATGCAGGCAGGACATATTGTATTGATGAGTTTAGTAGGGTTAATTTTTATTTTTAAGTCTTGGTTAGGTGGAAGTTTATCTTTTGTTTTAGCTTTTGCAATTTCACTAATTGAAGTTTTAGTTGCATTATTACAAGCATACATATTTACCATGTTGTCTGCGTTATATTTTGGTTTTGCTGTTGAAGAGCATGAGCATGATGAAGCGCATTAAAGAAAGAATGTTTAATTTAAATTAATATATATTATGGAAATTCCAGCTATCGTAGGTGCAGGATTAGTGGTTATCGGAGTAGGTTTAGGTATTGGTAGAATCGGTGGTTCTGCAATGGAAGCTATTGCGCGTCAGCCAGAAGCATACGGAAAAATTCAAACAGCAATGCTAATTGCAGCGGCGCTTATTGAAGGTATTGGATTTGCTGCATTATTTGCGGTATAATTAAAACATCATAGAAACCGTAACGGTTGGTTACGGTTTCTATTTTAATGTATTAAAATTAACACAATGGATAAGTTATTAGGAGAGTTTTCATTTGGATTGTTTATCGTACAAACAGCTTTATTTGTTTTACTTTTTTTATTGTTAAAAAAGTTAGCATGGAAACCTATTTTAAATGCTATTAACGATAGAGAGGAAGGTATTAAAGATGCATTAGCCTCTGCCGAGAAAGCAAAGAAAGAAATGCAAAACTTGCAATCTGATAATGAAAAATTATTAAAAGAAGCAAGAGCAGAAAGAGACGCTTTGTTAAAAGAAGCAAGAGATATGAAAGATGCTATTATTAATGAGGCAAAGGAGGAAGCAAAAGAAGTTACTAGCAAATTAATTGAAAACGCACAAACTTCTATTGAACAAGAAAAACAAGCTGCTTTAGCCGAATTAAAAAAACAAGTAGCAGATTTGTCTATTGGTATTGCAGAATCGGTGCTAAAAAAAGAGTTAGAAGCCAAAGACGATCAATTAAAACTCGTAGCAGGAATGCTAGAAGAAGTTACGTTAAAATAATTTTTTCATGAAGGAAACAAGATCAGCATTACGATATGCGAAAGCAATATTAAACTTAGCAAAAGAAGCAGGTAAAGAATCGGAATTAAACGACAATATGTTGTTAATTGCGACAACTATTTCTGAAAATGATGATTTAGAAATTATGTTGCAAAGCCCTGTGATTAAAGCGTCAGAAAAAAAGAAAGTTTTAGATGCGTTGTTTTCTAATCAAGTAAATGCAATTAGTTTAGGGTTATTCAATTTATTAGAAGAAAATAAACGTATGCCTATATTGGCGTCTATTGCAACGCAATATACTGTTATATACGATTATTTGAAAAATATGGATATTGCTAAAGTTACCACGGCAATTCCTTTAACAAAAGACCTTGAGGAAAAAGTATTGGCAAAAGTTATTGAATTAACAGGAAACAAGGCAAGTATAGAAAACGTAGTGAATCCAGCTATTTTAGGCGGATTTGTATTGCGTGTTGGAGATGTACAATACGATGCAAGTATCTCTAATCATTTAAATGAATTACGAAAAGAGTTTGACAACAGTCATTATATTCCAAAAATATAAAAAAATTAAAAGTAAAATAGTAAAGGTATAAAGTAATTTCCTTTTCACTTTTTATATCTAAAATCTAATATTAAAATAGATGGCAACAATTAAACCCGCTGAAGTATCAGCAATTTTAAAACAACAGTTAACAAATTTTGAAGCAAAAGCTTCTTTAAACGAAGTAGGTACCGTTTTACAAGTAGGAGATGGTATTGCTCGTGTATACGGTTTGTCTAATGTGCAATATGGAGAATTGGTAGCATTTGAAAGCGGATTAGAAGGCATTGTATTAAACTTAGAAGAAGATAATGTTGGGGTTGTATTATTAGGAGCTTCTACCTCTATTAGAGAAGGTTCTGTAGTAAAAAGAACAGAACGTATTGCCTCTTTAAAAGCAGGAGAAGGAGTTGTAGGGAGAGTTGTAGATACCTTAGGAAATCCAATAGATGGTAAAGGTCCTATTGAAGGCGAAACTTACGAAATGCCTTTAGAGCGTAAAGCTCCAGGGGTTATTTATCGTGAACCTGTAACAGAACCTTTACAAACAGGTATTAAATCTATTGACGCCATGATTCCTGTAGGACGTGGACAACGTGAATTGATTATTGGAGACCGTCAAACAGGAAAATCTACTGTTGCTATCGATACTATTTTAAATCAGAAAGAATTTTACGATGCGGGTGCGCCTGTATATTGTATTTATGTAGCTATTGGTCAGAAAGCTTCTACCGTTGCAGCCATTGCAAATATGCTAGAAGAAAGAGGTGCTTTAGCGTATACAACTATTGTTGCAGCCAATGCATCAGATCCTGCAGCGATGCAAGTATATGCACCTTTCGCTGGAGCAGCAATTGGAGAATACTTTAGAGATTCTGGAAGACCTGCTTTAATTATTTATGACGATTTATCAAAACAAGCCGTTGCTTATCGTGAAGTTTCATTATTATTAAGAAGACCTCCAGGACGTGAGGCATATCCAGGAGATGTATTTTACTTACACTCTAGATTATTAGAACGTTCTGCAAAAGTGATTAATGACGATAAAATTGCCAGTGAAATGAACGATTTACCAGATTCTTTAAAAGGAATTGTAAAAGGTGGAGGTTCTTTAACAGCATTGCCAATTATTGAAACACAAGCAGGAGACGTTTCTGCGTATATTCCAACCAATGTAATTTCTATTACAGATGGTCAGATTTTCTTAGAATCCGATTTATTTAACTCAGGAGTTCGTCCAGCAATTAATGTAGGGATTTCTGTATCTCGTGTGGGAGGAAATGCCCAAATTAAATCGATGAAAAAAGTATCGGGAACTTTAAAATTAGACCAAGCGCAGTTTCGTGAGTTAGAAGCTTTCGCAAAATTTGGCTCTGATTTAGATGCTGCTACAATGAGTGTGATTTCAAAAGGGCAACGTAATGTTGAAATTTTAAAGCAAGCACAGAACGATCCTTTTTCAGTAGAAGATCAAATCGCCATTATTTATGCAGGTTCTAAAAACTTATTAAAAGATGTTCCTGTAGAAAAGGTAAAGGAGTTTGAAAAAGATTACATTTTGTATTTAAATACAAAACATAGAGATACATTAGATGTTTTAAAATCTGGAAAATTAACAGACGAAGTTATTACCACTTTAGAAGCAGCAGCGAAAGAAATCTCTAGTAAATATTAAATTAGGAACTAGTATATAGTTGTTAGTATTTAGTGCTAGCAACTAATTGCTAACCACTAATCACTAAAATATGGCAAACTTAAAAGAAATACGTAACAGAATAACCTCTATTGGTTCTACGATGCAGATTACCAGTGCCATGAAAATGGTTTCTGCTGCGAAGTTGAAAAAAGCGCAAGATGCTATTACGGCAATGCGTCCATATTCAGCAAAATTAACGGAGTTGTTACAAAATTTAAGTGCAGCTTTAGATGGAGATGTAGGAGGTGTGTATTCAGAACAAAGAGATGCTCATAAAGTATTGTTAGTGGTTGTTACTTCAAATAGAGGTTTGTGTGGAGGTTTTAATTCTTCAGTAATTAAAGAAACACTAAAACACATAAAAGAGAACTACCAAGATAGTACTGTTGACATCTTAACGATTGGTAAAAAAGGAAATGATATTTTATCTAAAGAATACACGATTATTGAAAACAGAAATGATGTTTTTGATGATTTAACTTTTGAAACCATTTCTGAAATAGCAGAAAAATTAATGAATTTGTATGTTGCTGGAAGTTATGACCGCATAGAATTGGTATATAACCAATTTAAAAATGCAGCAACTCAGATTCCAACGATAGAACAATTTTTGCCAATTCAACCTGTAGAAGGCGCTGTAGTGTCTAGTGTAGATTATATTTTTGAGCCTTCAAAAGAAGAAATTATATTAGCATTAATTCCGAAGTCTTTAAAAACTCAGTTGTATAAATCTGTAAGAGATTCTTATGCTTCAGAGCACGGTGCTAGAATGACGGCTATGCATAAGGCAACAGACAATGCTAAAGATTTAAGAGACGAGTTGTTATTGACTTATAACAAAGCTCGTCAAGCAGCCATTACCAACGAAATTTTAGAAATTGTAGGAGGGGCTGAAGCACTGAACAATTAGACGTAGCGTAAGCGTAGTCAAATTTTCATAAAGAGCTGAAGCACTGAACAATTAGACGTAGTGTAAGCGTAGTCAAATTTTCACAAAGAGCTGAAGCACTGAACAATTAGACGTAGCATAAGGTAGTCAAATTTTCACAAAGAGCTCAGTCACTGAATAATTAGACGTAGCGTAAGCGCTAGGCAGAATAAAATTAATTAAAAAGCCTCAATCATTTATAAATGATTGAGGCTTTTTTTAGTATTTATAAGAAGATTAATCTCTTCTTTCTCTTGGTTTTTTATCTCTATTGCGGTTGTCTCTCCCACGATTGTCGCGACCTCCACTTCTGTTGTTGTCTCTTGGTGGTCTTGCTACATAGCCTTCAGGCTTTTCTAACAAGGCTTTACGAGAAACTTTTTCTTTGCGTGTTCTTGGGTCTAAACCAAAGTACTTCACATCAAAAATATCGCCCATATTTACAACATCACTTACGTTTTCGGTACGTTCCCAAGCCAATTCGCTTACGTGTAATAATACTTCGTTTCCTGGAGCATCCATATATTCTACAACAGCACCAAAATCTAACATTTTAATTACTTTTACTTGGTATGTATTACCAACTTCTGGTTTAAATAAAAGCGAATCTATTTTTGCTAAAACAGCATCAATACCTTCTTGATTTGTTCCTAAAATTTCAACAATACCCTCTTCTGTTACAGGGTCTTCATTAATAACAATAGTACAACCTGTTTCTTTTTGTAATTCTTGAATTACTTTTCCTCCAGGGCCAATTAACGCACCAATAAATTCATTTGGAATTGTTCTAGTCACCATTTTTGGAGAGTGTGGTTTTACATCTGCATTCGGTGCAGCAATTGTATCTGTTAACTTCGATAAAATATGTAAACGACCATCACGAGCTTGTTTTAAAGCATTTACTAAAATCTCATACGACAATCCTTTTACCTTAATGTCCATTTGACAAGCCGTAATCCCATCTTCTGTTCCCGTAACTTTAAAATCCATATCTCCTAAGTGATCTTCATCACCTAAAATATCAGACAAAACAGCATAACGATCGCCATCAGAAATTAATCCCATTGCAATACCAGAAACAGGTTTTTTTAATTGAACTCCAGCATCCATTAACGCCATTGTTCCAGAACAAACAGTTGCCATAGAAGAAGAACCGTTAGATTCTAATACTTCAGAAACAACTCTTACGGTATAAGGACAATCTTCTGGAATCATTCCTTTTAAAGCACGTTGTGCTAAATTTCCGTGTCCTACTTCTCTACGAGAAGTTCCTCTTAAAGGTCTTGCTTCACCCGTACAAAAAGGAGGGAAGTTGTAGTGTAAATAAAAAGTTTCCTCTCCTTCATAAGAAGGCATATCTATTTTGTTTGCTTCTCTAGAAGTTCCTAAAGTTACCGTAGCTAATGCTTGTGTTTCTCCACGTGTAAAAATAGAAGAACCGTGTGTAGAAGGTAAATAATCTACTTCACACCAAATTGGTCTAATATCTGTGGTTTGTCTTCCGTCTAAACGTAATCCTTCAGATAAAGTAAGTTCTCTAATGGCTGATTTTTCTGCTTTTCTATAATATTTGCTTACTAAGTCTCCAAAGTCTGCCAATTCTTCTTCAGAAAAACTCGCTATAATTTCTTCTTTTATTTCAGAAAATGCAGCACTTCTTTCTTGTTTAGAAGACCCTGCTTTTGCAATAGCGTATACTCTATCGTACGCCATTCCATGAATTTTTTCAGCCAATGCTTCGTCTTCTCTTTCGCCCTCATATTCACGAGTTTCCTTTTTTCCAAAAGCTTCTGCCAAACGAACTTGAGCAGCACATTGTACTTTAATGGCTTCATGTGCAAATTTAATAGCGTCTGCCATTTCTTCTTCAGAAATTTCATCCATTTCTCCTTCAACCATCATTACAGAATCTGCAGAAGCACCAATCATCATATCAATATCAGATTCTGCTAATTGCGCTCTATTTGGGTTGATAATAAATTCTCCGTTTACTCTAGCAACACGTGCTTCAGAAATAGGAGTTTCAAAAGGAATATCGCTCAATTGAATTACTGTAGAAGCAGCTAAACCTGCTAAAGCATCTGGCATTACCTCTTCATCATGAGACATTAACTGAATCATAACTTGTGTTTCTGCATGGTAATCTTTTGGGAATAACGGACGTAAAACACGGTCTACTAAACGCATGGTTAATACTTCACCATCACTAGGTCTTGCTTCTCTTTTAAAGAATCCGCCAGGATAACGTCCTGCAGAAGCAAATTTTTCTCTATAATCTACGGTTAACGGTAAAAAGTCTACATCGCTTTGTTTGTAGTTAGAAACTACAGTACATAATAGCATCGCTTTTCCCATTTGAACAACAACAGAACCGTGTGCTTGTTTTGCTAGCTTACCGGTTTCTAATGAGATGGTTCTTCCATCTCCAAGGTCTATGACCTCTCTAAATACTTTTGGAATCATAAATAATTAATTCTAAATTTTTAAAATGTTTGTTTTGTTGTGTTGTGTGTTGTTCCAATGGAAAATCAAAACTAGGGTTACTAATTTCGAGCTTTTTATTTTCTTTAAAGTTTGTTAGTCTTTTAAGAAATTTAAAATTCCCATTTATTCAAATACGAATAAATTTATGGGAATGAAATACAAATAGTTTTTATAAAAAAGAGGCGCTTTTAAATGAAGCACCTCTTTTAGTTAGAATTATTTTCTAATTCCTAATTCTTTAATAATTGCACGATATCTTGTGATATCTATCTTCTTAAGATAGTCTAACAAACTTCTACGTTTTCCTACCATTCGTACTAGAGAACGCTCTGTATTAAAATCTTTACGATTATTTTTTAAGTGCTCTGTTAAATGGTTAATTCTGTGTGTAAACAATGCAATTTGTCCTTCTGCAGATCCAGTATCGTTTTTTCCTTTACCGTGTTTTTCGAAGAGACCTTCTTTAATTTCTTTAGTTAAATACATGCCAATATTATTTAAATGATTCTTATGTACTCAATGAATTTTTCATTGAAGCGGCAAATATACAATTATTTTAAGAACTTAACTCTTGGCTAGTAAGGAAATTAGCGTTAAAGATTAAAATAATTGATTCCATAAAAAAAGACTTTCTATACAGAAAGTCTTTTATAATTTAAAATGGTTTTCGTTTCTAAGCTTCAAAAGGAACAACAGAAACATACGATCTATTGTCTTTTTTCTTTTGAAATGTTACAACACCATCTACTCTTGCGTGTAAAGTATGATCTTTCCCCATATAAACGTTTTCACCTGGGTTGTGTGTTGTTCCTCTTTGACGAACAATAATGTTTCCTGCAATAGCAGCTTGTCCTCCAAATATTTTTACACCTAGACGTTTCGATTCTGATTCTCTACCATTCTTCGAACTACCGACTCCTTTTTTATGTGCCATGATATAAAGGTTTTAAAATTATTATTTAGTTAATGCCGCAATTAATTCTGCTTTCTTTAAAGAAGTATACCCAGAAAGACCTTGTTCTTTTGCCAATGCTTTTAATTCTGCAACAGTCATAGAACTCAAATCTTTAGAAGCTTCTTCTTTGCTTTCCTTTTTAGGAGTAGCAACCTTTGCCGGAGCAGCTTTTGCTACTGCTTTTTTAGGTGCTTCCTCTTTTTTAGCTTTTGGAGCAGTTTTTTTAGCGCCAGATGCTGCGATAGATTCAATAACAATCTCGCTTAAATACTGACGATGTCCATTTTTCTTTTTGTAACCTTTTCTACGTTTTTTCTTAAAAACGATTACTTTGTCACCTTTAAGGTGTTTTAAAATTTTGGCCGTTACTTCGGCTCCTTCTATAGCTGGGGCGCCAATAGTTACAGTTCCTTTGTTGTCTAAAAGCATTACATTGTTAAAGGTTACTTTAGAACCTTCTGCTTCTTGTAAACGGTGAACGTAAACTTTTTGGTCTTTTGCTACTTTAAACTGCTGCCCTGCTATCTCTACAATTGCGTACATACGTTTGTTTTTATGAGCTTATCTAATTAATTAGCACTTTACTTAGCTAAAATGCGGGTGCAAATATACATATTTTTTAAAGACTAGCAACAGTAGTGTTCAAAAATAAACGGGCTAAAATCTACATCGAATAATGTCAATTATTTGCTTAGATAGTTTTATTTTTGAAAAATTACTACTTGATATTTGTCTAGTATGTAACAAACTTTATGAAGCAACGTCAAGTTTACAATCAAAATTATTAATTAAATAAAAATCAATGAAAAAAAGTACTTTATTTCTTACAACTCTTCTTTTGGTTGCATTTTCTATAAATGCGCAAAAAGTTGAATTTGAAGAATATGATTTAGATAACGGTATGCACGTTATTTTACACCAAGACAATTCTGCTCCTGTAGTAACTACTTCAGTGATGTATCATGTAGGCGCAAAAGATGAACAACCTGATAGAACTGGAATGGCACACTTCTTTGAGCATTTATTATTTGAAGGAACAGAGAACATTGGAAAAGGAGAATGGTTTAAAATAGTTTCTTCTAATGGAGGAAGAAATAATGCAAACACTACAGATGATAGAACATATTATTATGAGGTATTTCCATCAAACAAATTAGAACTAGGTTTATGGATGGAATCGGAAAGATTATTACATCCAATTATTAAGCAAGGCGGTGTAGATACCCAAAATGAGGTAGTTAAAGAGGAAAAGAGATTGCGTGTCGACAATCAGCCTTACAGTAGGTTTTTAGAAAATGTGAAAATGCATATGTTTAAAAAGCATCCTTACAAAGGGACTACTATTGGTAAAATGGCGCATTTAGACGCTGCTACTTTAGAAGAGTTTTTAGCGTTCAATAAAAAATTCTATGTACCTAACAACGCTACTTTAGTAGTTGCAGGCGATATTGATATCAATGCGACAAAAAAAATGGTGCAAGATTATTTTGGAACGATTCCAAGAGGTAAAGATATTGTTAGAAACTTTCCAAAAGAAGATCCTATTACAACACAAATCAATGCAAAAGCATACGACCCAAACATTCAAATTCCAGCACTTATTACAGCCTATAGAACACCTTCTATGAAAACAAGAGATTCTAGAGTTTTAGATATGATTTCTACCTATTTAAGCGATGGAAGAAGTTCTGTGTTGTATAAAAAATTAGTAGATACTAAGAAAATGGCATTGCAAGCAGGAGCCATTAATTTGAGCCAAGAAGATTACGGAACCTATATTTTATATGGTTTGCCTTTGGGGGGAAATACTTTGGAAGATTTGGTAAAGGAAATTGATGAAGAAGTTGTGAAAATTCAGACGGATTTAATTTCTGAAAAAGCCTATCAAAAAATTCAAAATAAATTTGAAAACAATTTTGTGAATGCGAATTCTAGTGTAGAAGGCATTGCAAATTCTTTGGCACGTTATAATGTATTGTTTGGAGATACCAATTTAATCAATACAGAAAACGATATTTACAGATCTATTACTAGAGAAGAAATAAGAGCTGTAGCCAAAAAATATTTAAATCCAAATCAACGATTAATCTTGGAATATCTTCCAGAGAAAAAATAAATCAAAAGATAGTATATATTATGAAACATCTACAACTAATTTATAGTCACATAGCCAAAAGCTTAAAGTAGATGTTGCATGAGCCCTTTGAAAAATAATAAAAACAAACTCATGAAAACAAAAATTTTATCGTTAGTAGCAACTGTAATCGTATCTTTTGCTGTAAACGCACAAATAGATAGAAGTAAAATGCCAAAGCCAGGACCCGATCCTGTGGTAAAATTAGGCAAGGCAGAAACCTTTACTTTGTCTAACGGATTAAAAGTAATTCTAGTAGAAAACCATAAATTACCAAGAGCTTCTGCGAATTTAACGATTGACAATAAGCCTGTTTTTGAAGGCGAAAAAGCTGGACTTTCTAACATGATGGGAAGCCTTCTAGGAAGAGGTACTACAACCATTAGCAAAGATGATTTTAACGAACAAGTAGATTACTTAGGAGCCAACGTTAATTTTTATGGATCAGGTGCTTATGCAGCTTCTTTAAAAAGGTATTTTTCCGAAGTTTTAGGATTGATGGCAGACGGGGTTAAAAACTCTCAGTTTACACAAGAAGAATTTGATAAAGAAGTAAAAGTTACTTTAGACGGATTAAAATCTAGCGAGAAAAGTGTAACGGCTATTGCAAGACGTGTAGAAGATGCTTTAACGTATGGAAAAAAACATCCTTTTGGAGAGTTTACAACAAAAGAAACTGTAAATAATTTAACTTTAGAAGATGTGAAAAATAATTTTAATACGTATTACAAACCTAATAATGCGTATTTGGTGATTGTAGGAGACATTAATCCAAAGGAAACTAAAAAACTAGTTACAAAATTATTTAGCGATTGGACAAAAGGAACAATTCCTGAAAATAATGTGCCAAAACCAGTAAATGTTGCTACTACAGAAATCGATTTTATAAATATGTCTAATGCTGTGCAATCTGAAATTGCTGTGGTAAATAATATCGATTTAAAACTAGGCGACAAAGATTATTATGCGGCCTTATTAGCCAATCAAATTTTAGGCGGTGGTGGTACTGCTCGTTTGTTTATGAATTTACGAGAAGATAAAGGCTATACGTATGGTTCTTATTCGAGTGTTCGACAAAGTAGACATGCGGCAACTTTTAGAGCTACTGCAAGTGTTCGAAATGTAGTAACCGATAGCTCTGTGGTGGAAATTCAGAAAGAAATTAATAGAATTCGTTATCAAAAAGTTTCTGCAGAAGAGTTGAAAAATGTAAAAGAAAAATACATTGGTAGTTTTGTAATGGACGTTCAGAAACCTACAACAGCTGCTCGTTTTGCTTTAAATATAGCTCGTTATAATTTGCCAGAAGATTTTTATGCGAATTATATAAAAAATATCAATGCTGTAACTTTAGACGATGTTCAGAATGCTGCCATCAAATACTTTAGAGGCGATAAAGCAAGAATTATTATTACAGGAAAAGGCATTGAGGTTTTAAAGAATTTGGAGCAAGGCGATTATAAAATCAATTATTTTGATGTGTACGGAAATCCAACAGAAAAACCCGCAATGAGTTTGCCAATTCCTGAAGGAATTACAACAGCAACCGTTGTAGATGCTTATTTTGAAGCCATAGGAGGAAAAGATAAAGTAGCAGCTATTACGTCTTTAAAAACAACAGCTACGGGTTCTGTACAAGGAATTTCGCTTACATTGGTTTCAAAAAGTGCTTCAAAAAATAAATCTTCAATAGAAGTTACTGGAATGGGGCAAACCTTACAGAAGAGAAGATTTGATGGTGAAAAAGGATATAATGAAGCGCAAGGGCGAAGAACAGAAATGACAGGTGAAGAACTAGAGAAAGCAAAAAAAGGAACTGCTCCTTTTGCAGATGTTGCTTATAAAAACGGAACTTTATCAAGAATAGAACCTCTTGACGGAAAAAATGCCTATGTAATTATTTTTGAAGATGAAGAGATTTTTTATGACATGACTTCTGGGTTGAAAGTGAAATCTGTAAAGACGGTAAAAGGTCCTGATGGAAAAGAAATAAAAGTACCTACTTTGTATAAAGATTATAAAGAAGTTAATGGAGTTAAATTTCCACACACAATGTCTCAAAAAATGGGACCAATGGATTTAGAATTTAAAACATCTGAAATTAAAATTAATGAAGATGTTTCTGATGACGATTTTAAATAAATTTTAAAATAGAGAATAGAAACAAGAGTATAGAAAAAAGAAACAGACACGCAATGCTCTTGTTTCTTTTTTCTATGCTTTCTTTTCTTTCTTCCTAAATATGGTTATTTTGCTTTATTTACCAAATACACTCCTAAAAGAATAATAGTTCCTGCAAAAACCTGAATCGAACTCAGTTCTTCTCCATCAATAATTCCCCAGATAACCGCTATAATAGGAATTAAATACGTTACCGACGATGAAAAAACAGGTGTAGAAATATGAACCAACTTATTAAATAATACTTTGGCAATACCTGTTCCTACAACCGATAAAATTGAAATATATCCCAACGCATTTATAGAGGAATTGTTGAGTTGAAAATCTGAGAAAAAATCGGTAAAACTTAAAACAATAATAGCAGGAATCAACAATAATAAAAAGTTTCCTGTTGTAATTGCCAAGGCATCTAAATTTGATAAATACTTTTTTACAATGTTTACATTAAAAGCGTAGCCAACAGAGGCAATAATAATTAATAGAGCATACCAATAATTTTGCTCTGGATGTTGCTCTGCGCCGTTTAAGATGAGAATAAGTGTGCCTGCCAAACCTACTAAAATCCCAATAAATTGCTTTTTTTTAAAACCAAATCCAAAGACCAAAGCTCCAAAAATAAAGGTGTTAAAAGGGGTAAAAGAATTTAGAATAGAAACAATAGCACTATCTATAAAGTTTACAGCATAAGCAAATAAAAAGCCTGGGAAAAAAGTACCTAAGGCAGCTGTAATTCCAATAAACTTCCAATGTTTTTTTTGAATTCTTCCAATACTTTTAAAACCAATTAACAATAAAAAAATGGCTGTAATAAACATTCGCAAAGCACCTAATTGAATAGGTGTTACGCCAACCAATGCTTTTTTCATTAAAATAAAAGAGCTACCCCAAACAAAAGAAAGTAAGATTAAATAGAGCCACTTTTGCTGTTGCTTATTCATGATTAGCTTGTTAAAGTCTTACAAAAGTCCGATAATTTCGTAGATAATAGCACCAATATTTATAAATTTGTCTGATTTATAAATAGTCAAATCAAATGAAGAATTATCAATATCTATTTTCATTTGCAATTGTAATTTTATTTACTCTTGCTTGTAAAGATTCTCTTAATACAACTACAAAAGAAGTAGCTATAGTGGCAAAAATGGAAACAGTATCTTTAGCGGTTTCTGGTATGACTTGTGAGATTGGCTGTGCAAAAACCATTCAATCTAAACTTTCTAAAAAGAAAGGAGTTACTGATGCTAAGGTTGTTTTTGCAGATAGCATTGCTACTGTTGTTTTTGATGCGAATGTAACTTCTAAAAAAGATCTTATTTCTTTTGTAAATAGTATTGCAGGAGGAAATTTGTATACAGCTTCAGAAATTGTTGCGAATTCCAATTGAGTATTTGCATTATAAAAATAAAAACCTTTTAATTAAGAACGTTTTTAAAAGCAAGGATTTTACTTCTTAAAAATTGCGATTGACAAATAATGCTATTTGTTTTTATACCTAAAATGCAATCACTTATACCAAAATAGGTAACGCTTAAGCCTTATTTTAAAAAGTGTATCTCTAAAATCATCAAATTTGAGTTGTAAATAAGCAACTTATGCATTTTGTGTGTTTTCAAAAGTTGTTTGTTTTCGGTTAACTAAAATACATACAAACTTTAAAAATCACAAATTATGGAAGATGGATATTTAGGAGAAATCCGAATTTTTGCAGGAAATTTTGCGCCAAGAAAATGGGCATTTTGTGCAGGGCAACTACTTGATATTTCTACAAATCAAGCACTTTTTTCAATTATTGGAACAATCTACGGAGGAGACGGTAGAACTACATTTGGATTACCAGATTTAAGAGCAAGAGTAGTTGTAGGTGCAGGAGATGGTAGAAGTAAAGGGCTAAGTGTAGTTCCTGAGGGAGCTATTTTTGGATTAGAAACAACAAGTTTATATACAGCAAATTTACCTGCTCACACTCATGCTGCTACTGTTACTGGGATACAAGCAACTGGTAAAACTGAGATATCTATTCCTGCGAGTACTGAAACAGGGAATACTACTGAGCCTGGTGCTAACGTAATCTTATCTTTAGGGGAAGTTCAAAAAAATAATGATGAACTTAACCTATACAGTACTGAAAATTCAGATACAACTTTAAAACCTTTTTCAGCACCTGTAAACGTTCTGATAACTGATGGAAATGTAAACGTAGGTCAAACAGGTCAGAATATGCCTTTTAACAATTTACAACCTAGTTTAGGTGTCAATTATATTATCTGTATAGATGGTCTTTATCCTTCTAGAAACTAATCACTTATTCTTATATTTTAAAAGTAGATAGCTTAACAAGCCATCTACTTTTAATGCTTTTATAAAAAGTGTTTTCTTAATATTAGTAATCCAAACAAACTTATAATAAATATGAAAAAAATTACAAAAATTAGTACGCGCGTAAAAATATACTTATTCGTACTTTTCTTATTCTTTAATGTAAGCAATACCTACAGTCAGTATCTTGAAACGTTTTCCGTACCCGATAAAGGAATTCTTTCGGGAAGTTGTTCAGATAATACACCAACTTCTTGTGCAAGTCACGATTTTTCAGGTGTAGATTGGCAAATTAATGGAGATTTAAGTCTTCTTTTTTCGAATGATTATGTAAAAACCACCCCATCTGGAGTATTAGAGTTTAATGATATAGATGAAGAAATCTGTTGGGAGTCTCCAGTTTTAGATATTTCTGCAGTAGCTGGTGCTGTAAGTATTTCTGTTGATTTAACTTGGACAGGGCATGATTCTACAGAATTTATAGATGTTGAATATAGTATTGATGAAGGTGCTTGGATACAAATTGCCAATCAATATGGAGGAGGAGATAACACAGTAGACTTTCCTATAGATAATACGGGTTCTGGAACTGTAAGTATAAACAATATTGCAGCGGGTGCTAGTAAATTAAGTGTAAGAGTATGTACTGACTTTAGTTCTACAGCAGAATTCACTACAGTAGATAATGTTTCTGTACCAGAAGCAGGAGTAACCATTTTTTCTTCAAGCACAGCGCCAACGGTAACAACCACAGCTGCAAGCTCAATAAATACAACAGAAGCTACTTTGGCAGGAAATGTTACTGCAGACGGTGGAGCTACAGTTACAGAAAGAGGTATTGTGTATTCGGAAACAGCAACAAATGCCAATCCACAAATCTCAGGAACGGGAGTTACTAAAGATTCAAATGGAATAGGAACAGGTGCTTTCTCTGAAAGTATTACAGGACTGTCTCCAGGAACCCAGTACTCTTTTAATGCATACGCTATTAATAGTGAAGGAACTAGTTATGGTGCTGTACAAACATTTACAACTTCAGCTTTAACACCACCAACGATTACTTTTGATAATATTTCTAAAACTTATGGTGACACCAATTTTAATTTGGCAGCAAGCTCAAATTCTGGCGGTACAATTACCTATTCCATTGAAGGTGCTAATATAACAGGAACATCGTTAAGCGGTACAAATAATGCAACAGTAACTTTAGGAGATGTAGGTTCTATAACAATTAGAGCAACACAAGCAGCAGACGGAATATATGCGTCTGGTACAAAAGATATTACATTGAGTATTACACAAGCAGGTTTAACGGTAACGGCGGATTCAGGACAAACGAAAGTATACGGAGCAACAGATTCTACATTAACTTATACAATTACAGGTTTTGTAAATTCAGATACGGAATCTGATTTAGATACTGGAGTAAGCATTTCTAGAGCTAGTGGAGAGGATGTAGGCACGTATACGATTACACCTTCATCGGCAGCAGATTCAAATTATACAGTTAGTTTTGTAACAGCTGATTTTACGATTACACAAGCGGGATTAACGGTAACGGCAGATGCAGGACAAACGAAAGTCTATGGTACATCGGATTCTACATTAACTTACACAATTACAGGTTTTGTAAATTCAGATACGGAATCTGATTTAGATACTGGAGTAAGCATTTCTAGAGCTAGTGGAGAAGATGTAGGAACGTATACGATTACACCTTCATCGGCAGCAGATTCAAATTATACAGTTAGTTTTGTAACAGCTGATTTTACGATTACACAAGCAGGTTTAACGGTAACTGCAGATGCAGGACAAACGAAAGTCTATGGTACATCGGATTCTACATTAACCTACACAATTACAGGTTTTGTAAATTCAGATACGGAATCTGATTTGGATACTGGAGTAAGCATTTCTAGAGCTAGTGGAGAGGATGCAGGCACGTATACGATTACACCTTCATCGGCAGCAGATTCAAATTATACAGTTAGTTTTGTAACAGCAGACTTTACGATTACACAAGCAGGTTTAACGGTAACAGCAGATTCAGGACAAATGAAAGTGTACGGAGCAACAGATGCTACATTAACTTACACAATTACAGGTTTTGTAAATTCAGATACGGAATCTGATTTAGATACTGGAGTAAGCATTTCTAGAGCTAGTGGAGAAGATGTAGGAACGTATACGATTACACCTTCATCGGCAGCAGATTCAAATTATACAGTTAGTTTTGTAACAGCTGATTTTACGATTACACAAGCAGGTTTAACGGTAACTGCAGATGCAGGACAAACGAAAGTCTATGGTACATCGGATTCTACATTAACCTACACAATTACAGGTTTTGTAAATTCAGATACGGAATCTGATTTGGATACTGGAGTAAGCATTTCTAGAGCTAGTGGAGAGGATGCAGGCACGTATACGATTACACCTTCATCGGCAGCAGATTCAAATTATACAGTTAGTTTTGTAACAGCAGACTTTACGATTACACAAGCAGGTTTAACGGTAACAGCAGATTCAGGACAAATGAAAGTGTACGGAGCAACAGATGCTACATTAACTTACACAATTACAGGTTTTGTAAATTCAGATACGGAATCTGATTTGGATACTGGAGTAAGCATTTCTAGAGCGATTGGGGAGGATGTAGGCACGTATACGATTACACCATCGGCGGCAGCAGATTCAAATTATACAGTTAGTTTTGTAACAGCAGACTTTACGATTACACAAGCAGGCTTAACGGTAACGGCAGATTCAGGACAAACGAAAGTGTACGGAGCAACAGATGCTACATTAACTTACACAATTACAGGTTTTGTAAATTCAGATACGGAATCTGATTTAGATACTGGAGTAAGCATTTCTAGAGCGATTGGGGAGGATGCAGGCACGTATACGATTACACCATCGGCGGCAGCAGATTCAAATTATACAGTTAGTTTTGTAACAGCTGATTTTACGATTACAAAAGCAGGCTTAACCGTAACTGCGGATGCAAAAACAAAAGTAGTTGGAGAAGCGGATCCAGCATTGACTTATCAAATTACTAGCGGAAGTTTGGTTGGTAGTGATACATTTACAGGAACTTTAGAAAGACAAGCAGGAGAAACTGCAGGAACATATGCCATTTTAGTTGGTACTTTAACACCAGGAACCAATTATACAGTAACATACGTAGGTGCTAATTTTACAATTACAGAAGCTACTGCAAGTGTGGAAGATGTTTTGATAACAAAAGCCATTACAGTATATCCAAATCCAGTATCTGAAACTCTTTTTATAGAATTAAATTCAGGATTTGAAATTAAAAAAATTCAGGTATATACTATGATGGGAAAAGAAGTACAAAGCATACAAGGTAATTCTTCTAGTATTGATTTAATGGACTTATCAAAAGGAGTCTATTTTGTAAAATTTATTACGAATCAAGGAATTGGGATTAAAAAGGTATTGAAAAAATAAATTCTTCTAAACTTAGAAAAAGGAATTGTAAAAAGAAAACCATCTAGGATTGCTAGATGGTTTTTTACGTATTATAAAATATTCTAATTTTACATCATACCAGGCATTCCACCACCCATTGGAGGCATTCCGCCACCAGCAGCAGGAGCATCCTCTTTAATGTCGATTAAAGCACATTCTGTAGTCAAAATCATTCCTGCAACAGAAGCTGCATTTTCTAGTGCAACACGTGTTACTTTCTTAGGATCTATGATTCCTGTTTCTAACATATCAACATACTGGTCAGATTTAGCATCATATCCAAAACCTTTTTTACCTTCTAAGACTTTGTTAATTACAACAGAACCTTCTCCGCCTGCGTTTTCTACAATGGTTCTTAAAGGTGCTTCAATAGCTTTGTTTACAATTTGGACACCTGTAGTTTCATCTAGGTTCTCAGTAGTAAGTTTTTCTAAGGTTTTCTTTGCTCTTACCAAAGCAACACCACCACCAGCAACAATACCTTCTTCTACAGCAGCACGGGTTGCATGTAATGCATCATCTACTCTGTCTTTCTTTTCTTTCATTTCTACTTCAGAAGCAGCTCCTACATATAATACAGCTACACCGCCTGCTAATTTTGCCAAACGCTCTTGTAGCTTTTCTTTGTCGTAATCGGAAGTAGTTGTTGTAACTTGATTTTTTATTTGTTGTACTCTAGCTTTTATTGCTTTTGCATCACCAGCACCATTTACAATGGTTGTATTGTCTTTGTCAATTGTTACGGTTTCTGCAGTTCCTAATAAATCTAAAGTAGCATTTTCTAGAGAGAAACCTCTTTCTTCAGAGATTACAGTACCACCGGTTAGAATAGCAATGTCTTCTAACATCGCTTTTCTTCGATCTCCAAATCCAGGTGCTTTTACAGCGGCAATTTTTAATCCACCACGTAATTTATTCACTACCAAAGTAGCCAATGCTTGTCCGTCTACATCCTCTGCAATAATTAATAAAGGCTTTCCAGATTGTGCAACAGGTTCTAAGATAGGGAGTATTTCTTGTAAATTAGAAATCTTTTTGTCGAATAATAAAATGTAAGGATTTTCTAAATCTGCAATCATCTTATCTGCATCGGTTACAAAATAAGGCGACAAATACCCACGGTCAAATTGCATTCCTTCTACAACATCCACATAGGTTTCCATTCCTTTGGCTTCTTCTACAGTAATAACTCCTTCTTTGCCTACTTTATTAAAAGCGGTAGCAATTAAATCGCCAATAGTATTATCGTTATTAGCAGAAATAGCAGCTACTTGCTGAATTTTATCGGAAGAATTTCCTACTTTTTTTGCTTGCTTTTCTAAATCGGTTACAATTGCATCTACAGCTTTGTCAATCCCTCTTTTTAAATCCATTGGATTAGCACCCGCAGCTACGTTTTTTAATCCTTCTTTTACAATAGCTTGCGCTAATACAGTAGCGGTTGTAGTTCCATCTCCTGCTAAATCATTAGTTTTGGAAGCTACTTCTTTTACCATTTGCGCTCCCATGTTTTCCAATTCATTTTCTAGCTCTACCTCTTTTGCTACAGAAACCCCGTCTTTGGTTACTGAAGGTGCTCCAAAAGATTTTGAAATAATTACATTTCTTCCTTTAGGGCCTAAGGTTACTTTTACTGCATTCGCTAATGCATCTACACCACGTTTTAAACCGTCGCGTGCTTCAATATCAAATTTTATATCTTTTGCCATGTTTTAAATTTTGTTTTTAGCTATCAGCAATTTGCCTTTAGCTAAAATGAGTTAACATAAATTTTATTTTGAGTTTTGCTAATGACCAAAAGCCAAAAGCGAATAATTATTTATACAATCGCTAAAATATCACTTTCGCGCATTATTAAATAATCGGTTCCTTCTAGTTTTAGTTCCGTTCCTGCATATTTTCCGTACAATACAGTGTCACCTACTTTTACAGTTAAAGGTTCGTCTTTTGTTCCTGTACCAATAGCTACAACAGTTCCTTTTTGTGGTTTTTCCTTTGCATTATCTGGTATAATTAATCCAGAAGCTGTCTTCGTTTCTGCGGCAGCAGGCTCTACAAGCACTCTGTCTGCCAAAGGTTTAATGTTTAATCCCATTTGTATTAATTATTTAGTTGTTTAAAATTTTACGGTTTCTCAATGGTCAGAAATAATGCCAATTTGGTTTCTCTGACATTTTTTCTAACTCGTTCTTTTTTTTGTGAATTGATTATAAAAAAAATGCCAACGTGTCATTTTCGTTGGCATTTTAATTAAGGTTGTTCCAGAAACTAAATACTATCGTTTGTAGTTGTTGGTGTTGTTTCTTCTATAGGAGTTGATTCTACATTTTCTAAAGTATCATTCAACTGAAAATTAGTATCTGTTTTTCTTGGAATTGCAAAATTTGCTAATAATATTAAGGCAAACATGGCAATAGCTAACGTCCAAGTAGTTCTATCTAAAAAGTTATTGGTATTTTGTACACCGCCTAAAGATTGTGCGCCACCGCCACCAAAAGAAGAAGACAATCCGCCTCCTTTAGGGTTTTGAACCATTACAATTAAGATTAATGCAATTGCAACAATCAAAATTAGGATTAAAAATGCTGTATAACTCATAATTTTGTTTTTTCTAAAATTCTAATTCGGTTAATTTGGTCTGCAAAGAAACTACTTTTTTCTGGATATTTCAAACTTAAAATTGTGTATGCTTGGATGGCATTTTTATACTTTTTCTGCTCTAAATAGACCTTTGCCAAGGTTTCGGTCATTAAAAAAGTTTCTGAGGTGTTTTCTGAAACTTTGATAGCAACAGGTTTGTTTTTTTCTACAGGAACAATTTTTGGATTGCTCTGTATAAAACGATTGATAATTTGTTCTTTTTCGGTATGTTTTTGTTCAATTTTTTCAAAAGTTCTTACAATAGGTTTTTTTAATGATAACTGTAACCATTCATTAAAAGAATGCTTTTCGTTAGATGAAAAAGTTAAAGGTTTTCCTAAAGAAAGAGGTATGCTATCTTTTTTAGATGTATTTTCAGTTTTTATAGAGACATCTTCTTTGTCATTAAAAACGAGAGAGCTTATAAAATGAAAAAGGATGGTTCTATCTACGGTGTGTGCGGCAGTTACCTTTAATTCGTTGTTGTATTTAAAACTGTCTTGGTCTTTTAAACCTTTTAGGTACAAGGCTCTTGCCGATTGAAAATAAGGAAATTCTTCAAGAATATCTTTCAGCTCCGGTATTTGTTGTGTTTGTAACGTTTTCGGATTTTGTAACAATATAATGTATGTAGAACTTACCATTTAGCTACCGATGCGTTAAAAATATCTTGTGTAATTCTTTCTAAAATTTCAGTAATTGCAGCTTCTAAGACACTACCCGCTAATTGTGCGTTGGCATCAAAATCTGAGTAAAAAGAAAAAGGTTTTTCAAAGTTGTCTTCTTCTTTTAAACGATTGAAATAGCGCACATTTACAGTGATGGTTAGTCTATTTTGTGCAGCCGTTTGCTGAGAGGTAGCGCTCATAGGATTTACTCTATAGCCTGTAATTTCTCCTTCAAAATGTAAGTCGCCACCCGAATCTACCAAAGTTAAATTGGTTTGACGTGTAAATAAATCTTGCAAATCATTGGTAAAAGTCTGGCTTAAACTAGGTTCTATTAAAGAAGCTTGATTGGGAAAGAAATCAACTTGAATTGTTTTTGCATCTCCTGTATTTCCACCTGTAAAAGAATAGAATTTACAACCTGTAAATAGGGTGAAGCTTGCTAAAAATATATAGAATGCTTTTTTCATAAATCATACTGTTTAATTTTTCGGTACAAAGTTCGTTCCGAAATGCCCAATTCTTTGGCGGCTAATTTTCGTTTGTTTTTATTTTTTTCGAGTGCCTTTTTAATCATTTCTACTTCTTTCTCGTGTAAAGATAAACTTTCATCTTCTTGTGTAGGTTCTATATAATCGTAGGTTCTTTCTGTTTCTGTATTGCGTGGTGGCAATTGTACAACTTCTACATTACTTTGTTGCTGTTCTTTGTATATTTTTTGAATTAAATGATGATTTTCTTCTCCTACTTGCGCCGTATTTCCGTTCTCCATTAAGTCTAAAGTTAGTTTTTTTAGATCGTTAATGTCGTTCCGCATGTCAAACAAAATTTTGTACATGATGTCTCGTTCAGTAGAAAAATCATTCTCACTTTTTTTACCAATTACAGCAGGGAGATTTCCTGTATTGTTTGGAAGGTAACGCGCTAAAGTTTCTGGAGTAATGATTCTATTTTCTTCAATCACAGAAATTTGTTCTGCCAAGTTTCTTAATTGTCGAATGTTTCCTGGAAAACGGTAGTTCATCACTAATTGCGTAGCATTTTCATCCAACCGAATGGTAGGCATTCTATATTTTTGTGCAAAATCAGAGGCAAATTTTCGAAATAATAAAAACACATCTTCATTGCGTTCTCGCAAAGCAGGTAAATGAATTTCTACAGTACTTAGTCTGTAATACAAATCCTCTCTAAAACGTTCTTTAGCAATCGCTTCTGACATGTTTAGGTTGGTTGCTGCTACAATTCTTACATTGGTTTTTAAAACTTTTGAAGCCCCTACTTTTATAAATTCGCCATTTTCTAAAACCCGCAGCAAACGTACTTGTGTAGTTAAAGGCAATTCACCCACTTCATCCAAAAAAATAGTACCGCCATCTGCAACTTCAAAGTAGCCTTTTCTATCTGATGTTGCGCCTGTAAAAGCACCTTTTTCATGTCCAAATAACTCACTATCAATAGTTCCTTCAGGAATAGCTCCGCAGTTTACAGCAATGTATTTTGCATGTTTTCTATGTGATAATTGATGGATGATTTTTGGAATACTTTCTTTTCCTACACCACTTTCTCCAGTTACCAAAACAGAAATATCTGTAGGTGAAACGCGAACGGCTTTTTCTAGCGCACGATTGAGTTGTACATCGTTTCCAATAATGCCAAAGCGTTGTTTTATAGCTTGTAAGTTTTCCATTTTATAGAGTTTAAAAGTTGAAAGTTAATAAGTTAGAAAGTTCTATATTATGTTAGAACTTTACAACTTTTAACCTTGAGACTTTGTAACTTAGAATTTAATTATTATCTGAATATCCAACAGCCATTCCTATTAAGGTAGCGGAAGTACAATTTTCTACTTTTACATTTACAAAATCACCCAATTTATAGTGTTCTTTTGGAAAGACAATTACCGTATTTTGGGTATTTCTACCTTTCCATTGGTTCGGATTTTTTTTAGAAGTACCTTCAATTAAAACTTCCTCTATTTTTCCAAGGTGCTGTTGTGTTCTGTATAAACTGTGTTTTTGTTGTAAGTCAATCACTTCTTGCAAACGCCTTTTCTTTACCTCAAATGGGATATCATCTTTCATTTTTTTTGCCGCTAAAGTACCTGGTCTTTCAGAATAGGCAAACATAAAACCAAAATCGTACTTTACATATTCCATAAGCTCTAAGGTATCTTGATGATCTTCTTCTGTTTCGCCGCAAAACCCAACAATCATATCTTGTGAGAGTGCCATTTCTGGAATAATTTTAAAAATGGTATCCACTAGTTTTTTATATTCTTCTCTAGTATGTTGGCGATTCATTGCTTTTAGCATGGCATTGCTACCACTTTGCACAGGAAGGTGAATGTATTTACAAATATTTTTATGTTTTGCCATGGTATAAATAACATCAATACTCATGTCTTGCGGATTTGAGGTAGAAAAACGGAAACGTGTTTTTGGAAACTCTGTAGCACACATGTCTAGTAATTGTGCAAAATCAACAGCAGTAGCTTGTGCTATTTCTGTAGCTTTTTTAAAATCTTTTTTCAATCCGCCTCCGTACCATAAATAACTATCTACATTTTGTCCTAACAGGGTAATCTCTTTAAAGTTTTTCTGAACCATTGAACGAATTTCTTCAATAATACTTTGTGGATCTCTACTTCTTTCTCTCCCTCTTGTAAAAGGAACCACACAAAAAGTACACATGTTGTCGCAACCTCTTGTAATCGATACAAAAGCAGCAACACCATTCGAATTTAAGCGTACAGGAGAAACGTCTCCATAGGTTTCATCTTTCGATAGAATTACATTTACAGCATCTCTACCCGCTTCTATTTCTTCAATTAAATTTGGTAAATCTCTATATGCATCTGGACCAACTACTAAATCCACAATTTTTTCTTCTTCTAAAAATTTTTCTTTCAGACGTTCTGCCATACATCCTAAAACTCCCACTTTCATGGTTGGATTTACTTTTTTTACGGCATTGTATTTTTTAAGACGATTTCGAACGGTAGTTTCTGCTTTTTCTCGGATAGAGCAAGTGTTTACCAAAACTAAATCGGCTTCTTCTAAAATTTGAGTAGTATTAAATCCTTCTTTATCTAAGATAGCTGCTACAATTTCACTGTCGTTCATATTCATTTGACAACCGTAACTTTCTATAAAGAGTTTCTTTGTATTTTCTTTTTTATTTTTAGTAACAAGTGCTTTGCCTTGTACTTTTTCATCTATAATTTTTTCAGTTTGTTGCATATATCTCTAAAAGGACAAAGATACAACCAAAAATGTATTTTTATGACAAATTGTCACAAAAATACGATGCGTTAAGCATGTTAAAATTCCTTAAAAATGGGGCTTTAAATTTTTAATATCAAAAAACTTCCTACTTTTGCCAACCAAATAAACAGATACAAAAGTGTTCTATTAGCACTTTAAAACAAGATTTATGGCAAAGAATTTAGTAATTGTAGAGTCGCCAGCAAAGGCAAAAACGATTGAAAAATTTTTGGGAAAAGATTTTCAAGTTGAGTCTAGTTTTGGACATATTGCAGATTTACCTTCTAAAGAGTTAGGGATTGATGTTGAGAAAACATTTCAGCCCAAATACATTGTTTCAGACGATAAAAAAGCAGTTGTTAAAAAACTTAAATCTTTAGCCAAGAAGATGGACACAGTTTGGTTAGCAAGTGATGAAGATAGAGAAGGAGAAGCTATTGCTTGGCACTTAAAAGAGCAATTACAACTGGTTGACGAAAATACGAAACGTATTGTTTTTCATGAAATTACTAAAAAAGCCATTTTAAAAGCAGTAGAAAATCCAAGAGACATTAATTATAGTATGGTAAATGCGCAACAAGCGCGTAGAGTACTAGATCGTTTGGTAGGTTATGAGCTTTCACCTGTATTATGGCGTAAGGTCAAGGGTGGATTGTCTGCAGGAAGAGTACAATCTGTAGCGGTGCGATTAATTGTAGAAAGAGAACGTAGCATTCAATCTTTTAAAACTACGAGTTCTTATAAGGTTGTTGCCCAGTTTTTAAATAGTAAGGGTAAAAAATTTAAGGCAAGTATTCCTAAGAGTTTTGATTCTAGAGAAGCTGCGGAAGATTTTTTAAAGGAAGTAGCAGATGCTAATTTTTCAATTGCGGATTTACAAAAGAAACCAGCAAAAAAATCGCCAGCACCTCCTTTTACAACCTCAACATTACAGCAAGAAGCTTCTAGAAAATTAGGGTTTCCTGTTGCAAAAACAATGCAAGTTGCACAGCGTTTGTACGAAGCGGGTTTCATTACTTATATGAGAACCGATAGTGTAAATCTTTCTGTAGATGCAAGAAATGCTGCTGAAGAGGAAATTACCAATTATTACGGTGCTGAATATAGCAAACAGAGGACTTTTAAGACAAAAGCAAAAGGCGCACAAGAAGCACACGAAGCTATCCGCCCAACCAATATGAAACAGCATACTATAGATGTTGAATACGATCAAGACCGTTTGTATGATTTAATTTGGAAAAGAACGTTGGCTTCACAAATGAGTGATGCACAATTAGAAAGAACAAATGTGAAGATACAAAACTCTGAAAACGAAAAAAATTTCACATCCAATGGAGAAATTATAAAGTTTGAAGGGTTTTTAAAAGTATATCTAGAAGGTGTAGATAATGATGAAGAAGAGCAAGCAGGAATGTTACCAAACCTACAAGTAGGAGAGTTAATATCGTATAATTCTATTACCGCAACACAACGTTTTTCGAGTCCGCCATATCGTTTTACAGAAGCTTCCTTAGTAAAACAATTAGAAGAGTTGGGTATAGGACGCCCGTCTACATATGCACCTACGATTTCTACAGTACAACGAAGAGGTTACATAGAAAAAGGAACTTTAGAAGGAGTAGATAGAACATACGAACAAATTATTTTAAAAGAAAGTACCGTACATCATAATTCTTTAACAGAAAGAACAGGTTCTAATAAAGGAAAATTAGTTCCCACAGATATTGGAAACATTGTAAACGATTTTTTAGTGGCTAATTTTTCTAATATTTTAGATTTTGGATTTACAGCAAAAGTAGAAGCCTCTTTTGATGCTATTGCTGAAGGAAATGAAAATTGGACTTCGATGATTGAAAATTTTTACAATGATTTTCATGTCATGGTAAAAGATGTTTCTGAAAATGCTGAAAGAGAGAGTGGTGAGCGAATTTTAGGAAAGCATCCTGTATCTGGAAAAACAATCTTGGTTCGATTAGGGAAATTTGGACCTATTGCACAAATTGGAGCTCCAGAAGATGAAGAAAAGCAATTTGCAAGCTTGCAAACCGATCAAAATTTAAGCACCATTACGTTACAAGAGGCATTAGATTTATTCTTGTTGCCTAAGAGTTTAGGAACCTATGAGCAGGAAGAGGTGATTGTTTCTAATGGAAGGTTTGGTCCTTATATTAGATTTGGGAAGCTATTTGTTTCTTTAGATAAGGGAGAAAACCCTATGCAAGTTGATTTAGAAAGAGCAATAGCATTAATTATTGCCAAACAAAAAGCAGATGCACCTATTGCTGAATATGATAATTTACCTGTGCAAAAAGGAGTAGGGCGTTTTGGGCCTTTTATAAAATGGAATGGACTTTTTATCAATGTAAATAAAAAGTATGATTTTGATAATTTAACTTTTGATGATATTTCCGAATTGATTGAAATTAAAAAGCAAAAAGAAATAGACAAAGTTATTCATAATTGGGAAGATGAAGGAATTCGAGTAGAAAAGGCGCGTTGGGGAAGATTCCATGTTTTAAAAGGAAAAATTAAAATAGAGCTTCCAAAAACAACTCAAATAGAAAAATTAACAAAAAAAGAGGCTATTAAAATGATTGAAGCCAAAACCCCAAAAAGGAAGAAAACAAAAAAGAAGTAATCGAAAAAACTTTTAATAAAACCTTATATATAAGTGATTTAACGTTTAATTAGGCTGTTTTATCTTTAGAAAAAAGCTTTTTAACTTTATGTTAAATTATATCACATATGACTTATCTACTTTTGTAAGAAGTAATAAATTTATATCTTGCTAGAAAATTTACCAAGATTTAATATTAATCCGTAAGTAAATTATACATTATATTTAAAATGAACCTCGATTTCTTAACCCCCATAAAAGATTCGGTTTTGTTGCAGTCTTTGTTGCAATCCAATCAAACTTTAGGAAATACTTTCAAGATTTACACGGAACAAAATGGTTTTCCCGACGTAAGTAATGCTCAAATTGCGATTTTTGGTGTTGAAGAAGATAGAAATTCTAAAGATAATTTGGGATGTGGCGAAAACTTAAGCTATATAAGAAGACAATTGTATTCGCTTTTCCGTGGTAATTGGCATACAGAAATTGCAGATTTAGGAACTATTAGAAAAGGGAATACTATTGAAGATACTTATTTTGCTGTGAAAGAAACAGTGACTTCTCTCTTAAAACAAAATACTATTCCAATAATTATAGGAGGTGGACAAGACATTACATTTTCGAATTATAAAGCTTATGATACCCTTGAACAATCTGTTAATATTGCAGTTGTTGATAGTCGATTTGATTTAGGAACTTTAGAAGACGAATTAACCTCAAGGTCTTATTTAAGTAAGATCATAATGCAGCAACCTAATAATTTGTTTAACTACAGCAATATTGGCTATCAAACCTATTTTAACTCACAAGAAGAGATAGATTTATTAGAAAGTTTATTTTTTGATACGTATCGATTAGGAGAGCTTAAAAACGTAGAAGTTATTGAACCTGTTTTAAGAGATTCCGATATAGTCTCTATAGATATTGGAGCCATTCGCCAGAGCGACGCTCCTGCAAATAAGAATGCATCTCCAAATGGATTTTACGGAGAAGATGCCTGTGCAATTGCACGTTATGCTGGAATTAGCGATAAAGTTTCGTCATTTGGAATTTATGAATACAATTCCAAGTACGATAATAATTATATAACAGCTCATTTAGTAGCACAGATGATTTGGTATTTTATAGAAGGGGTAAATCATAGAGCAAAAGATTATCCTTTTGGCACAAAAGATAAGTTTCAAAAGTTTACAGTATTATTTGAGAACGATGATGCTATTAACTTTTACAAGAGTAATAAAACGGGAAGATGGTGGATGGAAGTAAATATTTTATCAAATACTAAATATAAAAGACATACGTTAATACCATGTACTTATCAAGATTACTTGGATTCATCGGCTCAAATTATACCACAGAGGTGGTATAAGGGCATGAAGAAAATGGTATAAATTAATAAGAAATTAAAAAATCGTGGAAACATTGTTTTTTTGTCAAAAAAAGAATAATTTTACCGCCTTTCTGAAAGAAGACATTATATAGAATGAAAAGAAATTTATTATACGCTTTACTAATTATACTTATTTATGCTTGTGGCTCTAATGATAGAGGTGAATTAGTAGGAGTAAAATTTAAGAAAAAGTGGTTTGCTGAAAAACCAGCAGGAATGACATTGGTTCCTGGAGGTTCTTTTACCATGGGTAAACAGGATGAGAATATTGTAGGTACATTAAATGCACCTACAAGAACCGTTACCGTAATACCTTTCTTTATGGATGAAACTGAAATAACAAATAGTGAGTATAAGTCTTTTGTTTATTGGGTAAGAGATTCTATTGTAAGAACTAGATTGGCACAACAAGCCGATTTAGTGGCTTCGGGAGCTATTCCTAATGAAGATGGTACCTCTTCAGAACCTACTGGTGGAATTCAAGATTATGCATATGCGAGTGTAGATACCGCCAATGCAACTCCTTATGATAAATACATGCTTGAAAATTATTATAATATTGAAGCTTTAAGAGCCTTGGATTGGTCTAAAGAAATTATTTGGGAAAAATCAGAATATCCAGATGTAGACTACGTAGAGGTAATGGATTCTTTACATATTAAAATGGAAGAATCTGTAGATGGGCTAAGAACTTTTAAAACAAAAATATTAAAATATAAATATTCTTGGATTAATAAAGGTGCTGCCATTAAAAAAGGCGGAGATAAAAAAGATTTTATCAAAAAAGAAATCCTCTATATATATCCAGATACTACAGTTTGGGTAAAAGATTTTAATTATTCATACAATGATCCAATGCATCAAGATTATTTTTATCATCAAGCATATGGCGATTATCCTGTAGTGGGTGTTAATTGGAATCAAGCACGTGCTTTTTGTAATTGGAGAACCAAAAAGAAAAACGACTATTTAAGAAATATAAAAAATCCTACAAGCGTTCCTAGTTTCAGGTTGCCTACAGAAGCAGAATGGGAATTTGCAGCCAGAGGAGGTTTAGAATTTGCTAAATATCCTTGGGGAGGTCCTAGTACACTTACAGATAGAGGTTGTTTCTTAGCAAACTTTAAACCTGTTAGAGGTAATTATGCTGTAGATGGAGCTCTTTACACTATGGAAGCAGAATCATTTAATGCAAATGACTATGGTTTGTATAACATGGCAGGCAATGTGTCTGAATGGACAAATACATCTTATAATTCCTCTTCTTACTATATGGGTTCCACAATGAATCCTAATGTTGAAGATTTAAAAAATAAAAAGAAAATTATTCGAGGTGGTTCTTGGAAAGATGTAGCATATTTTTTAGAAGTTAGTTCTAGAGATTACGAATATGCAGATACTGCTAGAAGTTATATCGGCTTTAGAACTGTACAGAATTTTATTGGTAAAAAACCACAATAAATAAGAAATTAAATTAACACAATAAATATATTAACTAAATCCCCTATTAAAAATTAAAATTATGGCACAATCATCAAGAAAGAAAAAAATAACAGCTATGGTCTACGGACTAGGAGCAGCAGTAGTAATCCTTGGAGCACTATTTAAAATTCAACATTTATCTATAGGTCCTATTACAGGAGGAGTAATGTTAACCATTGGTCTACTAGTAGAGGCAGGTATTTTTGCGATGTCTGCTTTTGAAACTCCAGAAGAAGAGTTAGACTGGGCAAAGGTATATCCAGAATTAAAAGATGAAGAAGCAGAAGCTTCTAGTGAAAGCGGAATGCTATCTCAAAAAATTGACAATCTTTTAAAAGAAGCTAATTTAGATTCAGATTTAATGTCTGGTTTAAGTCAGAGTATTCAAGATCTTTCAGGTGTTGCAAAAGGTTTATCAGCCGTAGGAGAAAGTGTATCAGCTACCAATAAATATACAGATCAAGTTTCTTTAGCCGCTGCGCATATGGAGTCTTTAAACGGATTGTATCAAGTGCAAATGGAAAACGCAAACAAACAAACAGCTTTAAATAATGCGGTTTTAGAAAATTCAGAAATATTAAAAGAGCAAATGCAGTCTTTATCTACCAACTTATCTTCATTAAATGGAGTATATGGAGGTATGTTGTCTGCAATGTCAAAAAATTAATTAGTACAAATTAATTATTGTATAACTTAAAAAACTAATTAATTATGGCAGGAGCTAAAGAAACACCAAGGCAGAAAATGATCGGTATGATGTACCTTGTATTTGTTGCAATGTTAGCATTAAATATGAGTAAAGAGGTACTATCTGCATTTGGTTTTATGAATGAAGAGCTAGTGGAAAGTAATAAATCTACCGCTTTAAAAAATAATAGCGCTTATGATGGCTTAAAAACCAAAGCTCAAGATCAAAAAGAGAAATTTGGACCTTTATTGCAAAAAGCGACTGTAATAAAAGGAGCCTCTACAAAACTATATGATTATATAGAAGGTATTAAAACAAAGATGTTGGCAGATTTAGAGGACAAAAAAGCTTATGAGTCTATGGATAAAACAGAGTTTTTAGATGTACTCTTTTTTAAAGGCGATAAGTTTACCAAAGAAGGTGATGCTTTTGTAAACAATATTAATACCTATAGAAGTACGGTTATCTCTCAGCTAGGTAACGCTTATCCTAGTATTAAATCAGATGTAGAAAAAAGATTTAAAACAGACGATGAAATTGATAAAGAAGGGGTTAAAAAACCTTGGTTAAAATACCACTATGAAGGTTTTCCAATGGTAGCTTCTTTAACAAACTTTACACAATTACAAGCGAAGATTAGAAACACAGAAAGTGATATCTTAAATGCTTTGTTAGGAGGTCAATTAGAGCAAGATAGTAAGTTAACCGCTTCTAATTACCAAGGAATCGTATCTCTAGAAAAAAGCGCATATTTTGCTGGAGAAAAAGTTACAGGTCAAGTGGTTTTAGGTCGTTATGATGCAACGATTGTTCCTAGTAAAGTAATGCTAAACGGAAGAGATGTAACTAAAGATGTAAAAGATGGACAGGTAATTCTTAATATGCCAGCAGGAAATGTAGGAGAAAGAGATATTAAGGGTTCAATTACATTTATGCAAGACGGTAAACCAGAAAGTATTCCTTTTGAAAGTAAATATTCTGTAATCGCAGAACCCAATGACGCTATTGTATCTGCAGATAAAATGAATGTTGTGTACCGAGGATTAGAAAATCCTATTTCTATTTCTGTACCAGGTGTTGGAGATAACAATATTACGCCTAGAGTTTCTGGCACTAGCAAGTTGACAAGAGCGGGTGTTGGTAAATATATTATGAGTCCGGGAAAAGGAAATGAAGTTACTATTAACGTTTCTGCAAAATTAAGTTCTGGAAAGACTATTAATACCCCTAAAAAATTCAGAATTAAAGACATTCCTGCTGCGCAAGCAAGTGCAAGGGGTCAGTATGGGATTGTAAAAATGCCTAAATCAAGTTTAGGAAGAACCCCTATAGAGGCTGGTTTGCCAGATTTTGTATTTGATTTAAAGTTAAAAGTGAATCAATTTTCAGTAAAAGTACCTGGTCAGCTTACGGTAGTTGTAAAAGGTACTCAATTTAATGCACAAGCAAAGAAAGTTTTACAAAAAGCTCGTAGAGGAGATGTAATTACTATTTTTGATGTAAAAGCAAGTATTGTAGGGAAATCAAATTACAAACTTAAAAAAGTACTTCCTGTAAGTATTGAAATAACCAACTAATCTAAAAATTAGAACGTATGACAAGGAACTATTATCTATCTCTTTTTCTATGCTTAATTGTTGGGTATGCTAATGCGCAATCTAATTTATTAAATGCAAAAGAAGTTGAAGATATAGGTGTGAAATCTGAACAGGAGTTAGCTGTTGATGTCAATAAACCACTTCCTTATGAGTATGTTGCAGATAGAGATATTTTATGGTCTAAAGTAGTTTGGGAATTTATTGATTTAAACCAAAAGATTAATCTTCCTTATTATTTCCCTATTGATACTACAAACATATCTTCTGGGAGACGTTCTTTATTTGATACCTTATTAAAAGGGATTCGAAAAGGAAAAATTAAAGAAGTTTATGAAGATTCTTTTTTTAATTCTAAAATAACAAGAGAAGAAATAGAATCTAAACTAATTAATATTCGTGACGATGGAGGTTATATAGATACTTTTAAGATTAAAACCGAACGTATTACAGGTTATATGATTAAAGGTATGTGGTATTTCGATAAGCGTCAAGGAGAATTAAAATACAGGTTACTTGCTTTAGCACCTATGGGACCCGATGTAAAAACATTAGGTGTAGATGATATAGAAGATGATGAGTTGTACGAGTTGTTTTGGGTATTTTTACCTTCGGCAAGAGAGCTTTTACACAATGCAAAAGTGTTTAATCCTAAAAATGGATCAGACCCTATTTCATTTGATCACTTGTTGAATGCTCGTAGATTTAATGCTGTTATTGTTCGGGAGCAGAATATGTACGGAAACCGTTCTATAAGAGAATATGTTAGAGGAAATTCTTTATTTCAACTATTGGAAGCCGATAGGATTAAAGAAAATATTCGAAATAAAGAAATAGATATGTGGAACTATTAATTTCTACATACAAACAATATTAAAAAGCATTTGCCCTAAGCAAATGCTTTTTTGTTATAATAGTAGATGACAGATAGGTGAATAACCAATAACAACAACGATTAGTTTAAAAAAGATAGTTTTTAAATACTTATATGAAACTTCCATAACGAAATTTCGATGTACATTAGAATTGACTAAATGGAAGCTACATCTGACCAATAAAAACAAATAATATAGACAGATGAAAGTAGATTATATTATTGTAGGATTAGGACTTGCAGGGCTTGCATTTGTAGAAGAACTAACACATGCAAATAAATCCTTTGTTGTTTTTGAAAACAATTCTCAAACGTCTTCTTTGGTTGCAGGAGGTGTTTACAATCCTGTTATTTTAAAAAGGTTTACACCTGTTTGGCAAGCCAAGAAACAATTAAAAGTTGCACTTCCTTTTTACGAGAACTTAGAAGAAAAGTTGCATCAAAAATTCGATGTAAAACTTAAAATTCGGAAAGTTTTTAAATCTATTGAAGATCAAAATAATTGGTTTTTAGCAAGAGATAAACCTAAAATCTTCGATTACTTAAAACCAGAAATTATAGATGAGAATATAGCAGGAATTATTGCCAATTTTGGTTTTGGAGAAGTTGAACAAGGAGGGAGAATAGATACAAAAAAATTAATCACTACCTATCGAGAGTACCTTATAAAAAAACAGAAGATTCTTTTTGAAGAATTCAATTATGAAAATGTAAAACTAGAAGAAAATAAGGTCTGTTATAACAATATTCAAGCAAAAAGAATTGTGTTTTGTGAGGGTTTTGGGGTGAAAAAAAACCGATTCTTCAATTATTTACCATTGAATGAAGTAAAAGGGGAATTAATTACCATTCATGCTCCAAAATTAAATATTGATTTTTTAGTAAAATCTACTTTGTTTGTTTTGCCTCTAGGAAATTGTCATTATAAAGTAGGTGCTACTTTTAATTGGGATGATAAAACTTCAGAACCTACAGAAGAAGGTAGGCTAGAATTAGTTGAAAAACTTAAAAAAGTAATTGATGTTCCTTATACTATTGTAGATCAAACAGCAGGTATAAGACCCACAGTTAGAGATCGGAGACCTTTAGTAGGGCTTCACCCAGTTTTTCCACAATTGGCAATATTAAATGGTTTAGGTACTCGTGGTGTTATGATTGCACCTACTGTAGCAAAAAATCTTTTTAATCACTTAGAAAAAGGAGAATTATTAGATCAAGAAATTGATATCAAACGATTCCATTAAAATGCTACAATTCTTTTTTGGATAATTTCTTGTAATCAACAAACATATTTATCCAAAGAATTCTAGACAAACGTAAGTTAACGGGAGCTAAAACAAATAAAGCAATAATAATTGCGGTAAAGCATTCTAATAAACTAAGCTTAAAAACAAGTTTAGAAATTAAAAAGACTACAATAGAAAGCCCTACTGTAATCCCATAATTTACATACATAGCACCATAATAAAAAGAAGGCTCTAACATATATTTTAGATGACAATGATTGCAGTTTTTATGCAGTTTAATTATTTTATTAGGAAAGTAACTAAAAGGGAATTTAAAAAAATCACCTTCTTGGCACCTTGGACATTTGCCTTTTAAAATACTATATAATTTCGCTCCTTTTTTAACCATTGATGCGTTGGTTTTTTAAGTAAATTTGCAAATCAAAATTACAAAATTTTAATGTTAAACGTACATAATTTAACGGTCAGTTTTGCGGGTTCAGACTTGTTTTCTGGCATTACTTTTAAACTCAATAAAGGAGATAGAATTGGCTTAATTGGTAAAAATGGCGCAGGGAAATCTACCCTTTTAAAAGTATTGTCGAAAGATATTGAAACTAGTGGAGGAACCATGGCTTTTGATAAAGACATTCAAATGGGTTTTTTAAGGCAAGATATCGATTTTGTAGCAGGAAGAACCATTTTAGAGGAGGCATATCAAGCCTTTGTAGAAATTAAAGAGATTGAACAAAAGCTAGACAAAATTAATCATCAATTAGCCACTAGAACCGATTATGAAAGTGAAGCATATAGTCAGTTAATTATAGATTTAACTGAGCTTACCGAACGTTATGAATTATTAGGAGGTTATAACTATCAAGGAGATACCGAAAAAATTTTACAGGGTTTAGGATTTCAAAGAGAAGATTTTAACAAACTAACCGATACATTTTCTGGAGGATGGCGAATGCGTATAGAATTGGCAAAATTACTCCTGCAAAACAATGATATTTTATTGTTAGATGAGCCAACCAACCATTTAGATATTGAATCCATTATTTGGCTAGAAAACTTTTTAAAATCGTATGCAGGAGCTATTGTATTAGTGTCTCACGATAAAATGTTCTTAGACAATGTAACCAATAGAACCATAGAAATTTCACTCGGGCAAATTTACGATTATAAAAAACCGTATTCTCAATTCTTATTATTACGAGGAGAGATTAAAGAAAAAAAGTTACAAGCGCAAAAAAATCAAGAAAGAGAAATTAAGCAAAAACAACAGTTAATAGATAAATTTAAGGCGAAAGCAAGTAAGGCATCTATGGCGCAATCGTTGATGAAACAGCTAGATAAAGTAGAGCGCATAGAGGTAGATCAAGACGATAATGCTACTATGAACGTACGTTTTGCGATTTCTAAAGATCCCGGTAAAATAATTGTGGAAGCTGAAAACTTAAGTAAAAGTTATGGAGATAACCACGTTTTAGAAAATGTAGATTTACTGATTGAAAGAAATAGTAAAATTGCATTTGTTGGTCAAAACGGACAAGGAAAATCTACCTTGGCAAAGATGATGGTTGGCGAAATTCCGTTTGAAGGGAATTTAAAACTGGGGCATAATGTGCAAATTGGGTATTTTGCTCAAAATCAATCCGAACATTTACCGCCAGAAAAAACCGTCTTAGAAATTATGGAAGACGCAGCCAATGATACTAACAGAATGCGTGTTAGAGATATGTTAGGAGCCTTCTTATTTGGCGGAGATGCTGTAGATAAAAAAGCAAAAGTCTTGTCTGGTGGAGAAAGAAATAGGTTGGCATTGTGTAAATTATTACTGTCGCCATTTAATGTCTTAATTATGGATGAACCTACCAATCATTTAGACATTGCCTCAAAAAATGTTTTAAAAACTGCACTGCAAAAATTTAATGGGACTCTAATTGTAGTTTCGCATGATAGAGATTTCTTGCAAGGGTTAACCACTACTGTTTATGGATTTAAAGACAAAGTAATAAAAGAGTATTTAGGAGATATTGATTACTTCTTAGAACAGCACAAAATAGAAAATCTACGAGAAGCTGAAAAAAGAACGGTTGTAAAGGTTGATAAAAATTCGAGTAAAAAAGAAAATCATCAACGTTCTAAAGAACAAGAAAAAGCATTTAAAAAATTACAAAATAAATTGTCTAATATTGAAACTCAAATTTCAGATTTAGAAATCGAAATTTCCAAAATAGACTTAGCATTAGCAGAAAATTATGAAGAAGTTTCTAGCGCGCCTAACTTTTTTGAAAATTACAAAGCAAAAAAGAAGGAAGTAGATACTCTAATGTCTCAATGGGAAATAGTTGAGGAAGAAATAAGTACTTTTTCTTAAATATTGGTATATGTAGCTTTGACAACTTTTTAAAAGTTGTCAAAGCTGTTAAATTTTAAATAACTTCAACAAACAAGCCTTCATCTGTTTTAGAAACTTTAGCAGTACCTTTTTTTGTTAAGCCTTTAATAGTTTTATCCCATTTTTTGTTACTCAATCCAGATTGAATTTTTAATTCATTTAGATCTATTTTTTGCACTTTTTCTATCAATGCTAAGAGTGCTTTTTCATCGTCAGATAATAGAATATCTGCTGCGACTCGCCGCTCTGGACGCATCTGTGGGAAAAATAAAACTTCTTGTATGGATTGATTGTTGGTTAAAAACATAATGAGTCTGTCCATTCCAATTCCCATTCCAGAAGTTGGCGGCATTCCGTATTCCAAAGCACGTAAAAAGTCTTCATCAATAAATTCTGAAGCTTCATCATCTCCTTTTGCCGCTAATTTTAATTGTGCTTCAAAACGTTCTCTTTGGTCAATAGGATCGTTTAATTCAGAATAGGCATTGGCAATTTCTTTTCCACAAACCATCAATTCAAAACGTTCGGTAAGTTCTGGATTGTTTCTATGTTCTTTACACAGCGGGCTCATTTCTTTTGGGTAATCTGTAATAAAAGTAGGTTGGATGTAATTCCCTTCACATTTTTCACCAAAGATTTCATCAATTAACTTTCCTTTTCCCATGGTTTCATCCACAGGAATATTCATTTCTTTTGCTGCCAATCTAATTTCATCTTCTGTTTTTCCAGTAATGTCAAAACCTGTAAAATATTTAATAGAATCTGCCATGGTAACTCTTGCATAGGGCGCTTTAAAATCTATTTCATGTTCGCCAAAAGTGGCTTTAGAAGTTCCGTTTACTGCAATAGCACAATGCTCTAATAATTGCTCTGCAAAATCCATCATCCAGTTATAATCCTTGTAAGCAACATAGATTTCCATAGCTGTAAATTCAGGATTATGGGTTCTATCCATTCCTTCGTTACGGAAGTTTTTAGAAAACTCATACACACCATCAAATCCGCCAACAATTAATCTTTTTAAATACAATTCGTTGGCAATTCTCATATACAAAGGAATGTCTAAAGAATTGTGATGCGTTATAAAAGGTCTTGCTGCGGCACCACCAGCAATGGGTTGTAATATGGGCGTCTCTACTTCAAAATAACCAGCATCGTTAAAGAAACTACGCATGGCATTAAAGAGTTTTGTTCTTTTGATAAAGACTTCTTTTACATGTGGATTTACCACCAAATCTGCATAACGTTGTCTGTATCGTAATTCTGGATCTGTAAAAGCATCGTACACAATTCCTTCTTTTTCTTTAGGGATTGGCAGGGGTTTTAATGTTTTACTTAGGATTGTAAAGTTTTTTACACCTACTGTTTTTTCACCTACCTTTGTGGTAAATAATTTTCCTTCAATTCCTATAAAATCGCCTAAATCTATTAACTTTTTAAAGATATCATTGTATTTGCTTTTGTCTTCATCAGGACAAATTTCGTCTCTGTTAAAATAGACTTGTATTCTTCCTTCACTATCTTGCAATTGTGCAAAAGAAGCTTTTCCTTGAATGTTAATTGCCATTAATCTACCTGCAATCACAACCTCTTTTCCTTCAACAAAGCCTTCCTTTATTTCTTTCGAATTGGTATTTAAAGGATATAAATCTGCCGGATAAGGATTGATTCCTAATTCTTGTAGTCTTAAGCGTTTTTCTCGTCGTACAAGTTCTTGCTCTGATAACTGCATGCTGTTGTGATATTTCAAAATATTTAACAAAGGTTACAAAGATACAACCTATTAAAGAGTTACACCAATCTATTAAAGGGAGTTGCGCAATTTTGACTTAAAAATATGGTGGTTTTAAATAAACGTTATATATTTGACTTGTTGTTTTTAATAAGAGCAACATTATTTGTGTTGTTTTGGCACTTTCGTAAAAAGTGTCATGGTTTTGTTAACCAATGGAAAGCTTCCCCGAAACGGGACGCTTTTTTTGTTTTTAGAACTTTCTAAATCCTAGTCAAATTCTTTATAAATTTGTAGTTATGAACCCTATCAATCTCAAAGATAAATTTGCTCTTTTTTCGGAATATTGGACGCCTAAGAAAATAGCAGAGTTAAACGGGCAACAGGTGTTGTTGGCAAAGTTAAAAGGAGCGTTTGTTTGGCATACGCATGCGCATGAAGATGAGTTGTTTTTGGTGTGTAAAGGAACACTTATGATTGAGTTTCGAGATAAGAAAGTTACTTTAAATGAAGGGGAAATGTATGTGATTCCAAAAGGAGTAGCGCATAAACCCATTGCAGAAGAAGAAGTACATGTATTGTTATTTGAACCTTTGCAAATTCAGCATACAGGAGATATAGTAACACCGCTTACGGTAACAAACTTTGAAACTATTTAGCATGTCGAAATTACACTTAGTACCTACGCCTATTGGTAATTTAGAAGATATGACTTTTAGAGCAATTACAGTTTTAAAGGAAGTCGATTTTATTTTAGCAGAAGATACACGTACCAGTGGAAAGTTACTGAAACACTTTCAGATTACAACGCCTATGTATAGTCATCATATGCATAATGAACATACGTCTATTGAAGGAATTATCAATCGTTTAAAGAATGGAGAAACGGCGGCTTTAATTTCGGATGCTGGCACACCTGCTATTTCAGATCCTGGATTTTTATTAACAAGAGCATGTATAGAAAATAAGATTGAAGTAGCGTGTTTGCCAGGTGCAACAGCTTTTGTACCTGCCTTGGTAAATTCTGGTTTGCCCAATCATAAATTTGTTTTTGAAGGATTTTTACCTGTAAAAAAAGGGCGACAAACTTTACTGTTACAATTGGCTGAAGAAACACGCACCATGATTTTTTATGAATCGCCTCACAAACTTTTGAAGACGTTAAAAAATTTTATGGAATATTTTGGAGAAAATAGGCAAGTATCTGTGTCTCGAGAATTGACAAAAATTTTTGAAGAGACTGTTAGAGGAACTGTTTCTGAGGTTTTAGCTTATTATACACAAAAACCACCAAAAGGTGAAATTGTAATTGTGGTAGCAGGGAAGAAGTTTTAAACGAGTTTACTAAAAAAGTATCGAGAATCAAAATGAGTATAAGATTCTCGATACACTATTTTAGATAGTTTTAAGATGAAAAGGTATTAGAATCCCCATTGACAAACAATACCGCCCATAATTGCTAAACATAGAATCCAATAGCCTGCATTAATGGCAATGTATTTTGTTGTTTTTCTTTCAAACATGGCTTGTATTGCTAAAATAGGAAGTACAATAAAAGCCCCTGCTAAAGCTCCATGAAAAGCTCCATGCTTAAAGGTTCTAAAACGATCTCCATAGGTTGTAACAAAGTCTTGAAAATAAGTATAAGCTGCTCCCGTATTTTCTGTGAATCCAGGTTCTCCAGCTAGAGTAGAATAAACACCCATTTGGTGAATTACCATAGGAAGTAGAAAAAATGCAATTATAAAACTAAACACATAGCTTAGTATAAAAATAACCGCCATATTTGCGCCTTCCAAAGATTCTTTGGTGAAACCCATTTGTTGCATCCAAGCATTTCCAAATAAAGGACCGTACCAAATAAATCCCATAACTAGTGGGACTAATGCTGCTAGAGCATAGGTTAAAAAGTTCATTTCCATGATATAAAATTGTTTTGATTAACTTCAAATGTAGGAAATAATCAACTCATTTACAAAATGTTATGTTTTATGAAGACGTTTCTTTAATTTGTAAAGATTTTGCAATAGCTTCTAATTCAAAAACAAAGTCGCGTTTGTTTACAGAAGGTGCATAGGTAAACCCTTCTATAACTAACAATCGATTGTGTGCTTTATCTACAATGGTATAATTTAAAAAAGGACCCGCCATAAAATCGTTTTTCACTTCCCATTTTCCTCTGGTCTCAAAACTTTGTAGCCCTTTAATTTCAGTATCAATTGTTTGTGGTGTATACGCTTTTTCAGTAATCATATACATATCTTCTTTAGAGCCCGGAATGTACCGTTGCCCAATAGAATCTCGTATCATACCAATTTGTGATGTAACTTTATCTTGATACGTTAAAGGCAATGTATATACTAAAAGATTATTACTTCCTGCACCTCTTGCAATACCGCTTTTTAGATGATATCGTAACCATAAAAATTCTCCAGTATCGTCTACCGTTCTAAAATTTTCAGGAATGGTGAGCGATATATTTAAGTTTTGTAGTGTTTTGTATTTGGAATCGTCTATTCTTTTTGAGGCAAAACGTTTTTGTACAACTTCAATATCCGAAGACTTGAATATCTGTAAAATTTCAGTATTGTGTTTTTTAAGTTGTGCTAATAATCCTTTTTTATCTTTTGCAGTAAGATAGACAATGGTTTGAGGTTGCGCATATTTATTATGAGTGATGGCAAAATTCTCGGTATCACTTTCTTCAACTACTAAAATATTTCTACTGATTTTCATCATTTTAGAAAAACCATTGGGTGCTACTTGAGAAAGTGTAAGTTGAGGTTCTGGTTGTGGTAAACCTATCATAGGTTCTCCTAGAAAACTTTTTAATTCTGTACCTACATCACCAACCCAATTACTTCCACTCATTACAACAAGAAGTCTGTTATCTTTTCCTATAGAGTTTTGTAAAACAAAAGAGTCATTATTTGCACAGGAAACCCCTATAAAAATAATAATAAGTACTAGTATGTGTTTTTTCATGGGTAGTATAATTTAATAATAGTGTTAGCCTATTGTTTTTTGATTGACTTTTTCATTGTAACAAATAACATTCCATTTTTGTTTTTTTATATAAAAAACAAGAAATTTTAAAAATCTAATTCTACTGCAATAGGGCAATGATCGGAATGTTTTGCTTCGGGTAAAATATACGCTCTAGAAATACGCTCTTTTAAAGGTTCAGATACCATGGCGTAATCTAAACGCCAACCTTTATTGTTTGCTCTAGCATTGGCTCTATAACTCCACCAAGAATATTCTTGTTTTTCTGGATTCAAATACCGAAAGCTGTCGATAAATCCATTATTAATAAATGTACTTAACCAAGCTCTTTCTTCAGGTAAAAAACCTGAAACCCCTTTCATTTTAGGGTTGTGAATATCGATGGGTTCATGACAAATATTATAATCGCCACAAACTACCAAATTAGGAATCGTTTTTCTTAATTCTAAAAGGTATGCGAGTATTTCATCCATATAATTAAATTTAAAATTCAATCTGGCATCATTGGTCCCCGATGGTAAGTACATGCTCATAACAGAAACAGCATCAAAATCTACTCGTAAATTTCTACCTTCAAAGTCCATCGTTTCAATACCTGTACCGTATTCAATATGATTTGGTTTTTTCTTACAAAAGATAGCCACACTCGAATAGCCTTTTTTCTGTGCAGAAAACCAATAATGATACGGATACCCTGCTTCTTCAAAAAGGTTAACATCTAATTGTTCTTTATGTGCTTTGGTTTCTTGAATACACAATACATCTGGATTGGCTTGCTGCAACCAATCTATAAAACCTTTTTTTAAAGCCGCTCTAATACCGTTTACGTTGTAGGAAATGATTTTCATTTTAATTAAGTATAATCTTTTCTAATTTATCTAACTCATTGTTTAAACTAGATAAATTTAAAAATGTACCAGAAGAAATTGTATAAATAGCAAATTCTCGCTTTTTATGTTCTTCTCTTATGTTTTCTCTTTTAGTATAAAATATAAGTATTTGAGAATTTGAATTGATAAACTCAAATTGTTGTATATCAATATTTTTAGTAACTTGGGTTAATTTTTTACCATTTAAGTCACTAATATATAAATCATGGTTGTCTAGAGAGTTTAATTTTTGATCCCTGTTTGAATCTTCAAATCCAATTAAATAGCCAATATTTTTAACTGTTTCATCAATTTTATCATTTTTATAAGAGTAGTATTTTCCTCTAGCATAGATTTTTGAAATAGAAGCTTTTTTATCCAATAAAGAACCTATAACTTGATAATCTTTGTCAAGAAAAATAACATTTACTAAATTTAAAAAAGTATCTCCAATATCATTTGCAACTGAAATAACTTCATCTAATTCTTTTTCTTTTTCATAGTCTTTTAATGAAATAGGTAAATAAAAATTTGTTGAGTTATACAGTTTCTCTGGCTCTGAATAATATGTAAGACCTTGTAGAGCAACACTATCTTTTTTTGCTTTTTGTAATTTTTCTCCAATAATTATTCCTTCATTATTTTTTTTAGGAAAAAACTCTTTAGTTAATTGAAATAATAAAATTCCCATAACAATAGGAATGATAAGTCCATTAATAATAATTAAAAATCTGATAAATTTACTATTCATAGTAATCTATAATTTCATTTCAGGTACTTCACCTTCAATAATTAAAGTTCCTGCAGTAGCTTCCTGTATGGTTTCTATAGAAACACCTGGGGCTCTCTCTAGCAGGTAAAATGCATTGTTTTTAATTTCTAAGACGGCTAAATTGGTAACTACTTTGGTAACGCAACCAACTCCTGTAAGCGGTAAAGAACAGCGTTTTAAAAGTTTTGACTCGCCACGTTTGTTGGTATGCATCATGGCAACAATAATATTATCGGCAGAAGCCACTAAATCCATAGCACCGCCCATGCCTTTTACCATTCTTTTAGGAATTTTCCAATTGGCAATATCTCCATTTTCAGCCACTTCCATAGCGCCTAAAACGGTGAGTTGCACATGTTGCCCTCGAATCATGGCAAAACTCATGGCAGAGTCAAATAAAGAGCCTCCTTCTAAAATAGTAACCGTTTGTTTTCCTGCATTAATTAAGTCCGCATCCTCTGTGCCTTCTGTAGGAAAAGGACCCATACCCAACAATCCATTTTCCGATTGAAATTCTACGGCAATTCCTTTTGGAATGTAATTGGCAACTAAAGTAGGAATTCCAATTCCTAAATTTACATACCATTTGTCTTGTAATTCCTGTGCAATTCTTTGTGCTATTTGTTCTTTTGTGAGGCTCATTTTTACAAAGATTTAGGAGTTACAGTTCTTTGCTCAATTCTCTTTTCATAGTTTTTTCCTTCAAAAATTCGTTGTACAAAAATGCCAGGAATATGAATTTGATTGGGGTCTAATTCTCCAACGGCTACCAATTCTTCCACTTCGGCAACGGTTATTTTTCCTGCCATTGCCATCATAGGATTAAAATTTCTGGCAGTTCCTTTAAAGATTAAATTTCCAGCGGCATCTCCTTTCCATGCTTTTACAAAAGCAAATTGTGCATCAAAAGCGTGTTCTAGTACATACATTTTTCCGTTAAACTCTCGTGTTTCTTTTCCTTCAGCAACTTCGGTTCCGTAACCCGCAGGTGTATAAAAAGCGGGGATTCCTGCACCTGTTGCTCTACAACGTTCTGCTAGTGTTCCTTGCGGAATCAATTCTACTTCTAATTCTCCAGAAAGCATTTGACGTTCAAATTCATCATTTTCGCCAACATAGGAAGAAATCATTTTTTTGATTTGTTTTTGTTGTAGTAATAAACCCAATCCAAAATTATCTACACCAGCATTGTTAGAAATACAAGTAAGGTTTTTTACTTTTTGTTTTACCAATTCGCTAATGGCATTCTCTGGAATTCCGCATAAGCCAAAACCTCCTAACATTAAGGTCATGCCACTTTCTATACCCGTTAAGGCTTCTGTTGCATTGGCTACTCTTTTGTCAATCATGGGCTTTATTTTAGGGAATAAGAATTAAAAATCGGTTTCTTCTTCTATTATTTTTTTCTTTTCTATTTCTTCTTCCTCTTTCTTGTCGCAATCTAAATTGGTGGTTAAGAATTCAGGTTTTTCAAAATCTTCCTGACTAATATTTAAGCTTTCATCTGCGTAACATTTTTGCATAAATAAAGCCCAAGTTGGTAAAGACATGGTGGCACCTTGTCCGTTTCCAATACCTTTAAAGTGTATGGCATTGTCTTCACCACCTGTCCAAACACCTGTCGCAAGATTTGGAACAACACCCATAAACCATCCATCTGTATGATTTTGTGTGGTGCCTGTTTTTCCCGCAATAGGATTTGTAAATTCATATGGAAAACCTGTAATAGCATCTTTATTAACGTGGTCTGAGGTTCTTAAACGAACTCCAGAACCTGCTAGTGTAACCCCTTTTAGTAAATCAATCACTACATAGGCCGCTTTTTCATTCATTACCTCAGATGTTTTTGTAGTAAATTCTGCTAAAACAGTTCCATTTTTATCTTCAATTCTAGAAATCATCATGGGTGTTGCGCGCAAACCTTTGTTAGCAAAAGTAGCATAAGCGCTCGTCATTTCCATTAATGTAAGTTCTACGGCCCCTAAAGCAATGGAAGGGTTTATAGGGATTCTATTTTCAATTCCTGCTCTTTTAGCAAAACGAACCACATTTTGAGGAGAAACCATGTCTATTAATCTTGCAGACATGGTATTTACTGATTTTCCCAATGCCATTTTTAAGCTCATTTCACCGCCATATTTTTTTCCAGAATTACGAGGTGTCCAAGCTTCTAAAAGTCCATATTTTCCTCTAGGAATGGTGTACGGAGATATAGGATATGTATCGCAAGGAGATAGTTTTAATTGATTAATAGCGGTTGCATACACAAAGGGTTTAAAGGTAGAGCCCACTTGTCGTTTTCCTTTTTTTACATGATCGTATTTAAAATACTTATGGTCAATGCCACCTACCCAAGCTTTTACATGCCCTGTTTGTGGCTCTATAGAAATAAGCCCTGAGTGTAAGAAATACTTGTAATATTTAATAGAATCGTTTGGAGACATAATGGTATCTATTTCTCCATTCCATGAAAATACTTTCATTTTTGTTTTTACATCAAAAATCGAATCGATTTCTTTTTTCGATTTTTTAGCATATTTCATTCGTTTATAGCGATCAGAATTCTTTTTAGCACGTTCTAAAATAGTAGCAATTTGTTCGTCTTCTAAATCGTAAAAAGGAGCTGTTTCATTGTATTTCTGTTCTTTGTTGAAATACGATTGTAAGTTTTTTATATGTTCTTTTACAGCTTCTTCTCCATATTGTTGCATTTTAGAATCTAAGGTTACAAATACTTTTAAACCGTCTCTGTATAGGTTGTATTTTTCTCCATTTGTTTTTGGGTTTTTATCCAACCAATTTTCTAAAAATTTACGTAAATATTCTCTAAAATAAGTAGCATAACCGTCGTTATGACTTTCTGGAGTGAAGTTAATTTTTAAAGGTAGTTTTTGTAATGAATCTTTTTCTTTTTCAGTGATAAACCCATTTCTTGCCATTTGTAAAAAAACCACATTTCTTCTATTGAAAGATTTCTTTTTAGAGACTTCTCTATTAGGATTGTACTGTCTTGGGTTTTTTAACATGGCTACCAAAATAGCCGATTCTTCTATTTTTAATTCGTGCGGTTCTTTTCCAAAATAAATTCTTGCAGCAGAACGAATACCAATCGCATTAAATAGAAACCCCTGTGTGTTTAAATACATGGCAATAATTTCTTGCTTTGTGTATTGACGTTCTAATTTTACAGTAACAATCCATTCTTTTAATTTTTGTTTTAACCTTAGTAAATTATTTCTGGCAGCTCTTTTTGTAAATAGGTTTTTAGCCAATTGTTGCGTAATGGTACTTGCACCTCCTTTTCGTCCAAGATTTACAATAGCCCTTGCAGTTCCTCTAAAATCAATACCACTGTGTTCATAAAAACGCTCATCTTCTGTAGCCACTAAGGCATTGACTAGGTTGCTGGGTAACTCTTTATAAGAAATAGGGGTTCTGTTTTCTTTTGCATATTTACCTAGTGTTTTTCCATCAGCGGAAATTACTTCTGTAGCCAAATTATTTTCCGGATTTTCTAACTCTTCAAAAGTGGGTAAATCTCCAAAAAGCCCCCAAGATGCTCCAACAAATAAAAGTATGATTATTGAAAAACCTCCAAGAGTTGCCATCCAAAAAAGGCGGATTAACTTTTTGTAATTTCTAACTTTCTTTTTTGTCATTTTATTCAATTTTTTCAATTTTAAAGCCTACATCTGTAATTCCTTCTAGTGCTTCTATTCCCTCAACTTCTCCAATTTTTCGCATGGCTTGATGGATATCAATTGAAAAAGTGCCTGAAATAGGAAATCTTACGTTTTCTTTGTAAAATAGTTTGTTGTCTTTGATTTCTGAAATTCCTGTACCTAAAAATTTCCCTGTCTTATCTGTCATTTCATACTGTAAAGTATCAATAATTTTTCTACCATTTGGAAAATTCAAGGTTGCAGTTAAATACAAATTACTGTATTTATAATCTTGATTATTTCTTAGTGTAATAAACAAATTATTTTTAGAAATTGTATCCTCTATGGCAAATTCAAAATGCACCGGTTCTTTTTGAGTCCACAGGTTATTAGGCATTGCTGTATAGGTATTAAAAACACCTTTTGAATCACAAGAAATAAAACTTATGAGCAATATAAAGGCTTTGAGTATATTATTTTTTTGATTTCGCGTTTTCATTAGAGTTGTTGTTTCGTCTCTTATGATTGGGTTTTCTTTTTTGTGCGTTTTTTCCTTTTGTTTGCTGAGTAGCTTTCTTTTTCTCTTGCTGTTGCGTATTTGCGGCAACGGGTTTGCGTTTTTTATTTCTGTTATTTCTTCGTCTTTTACTTCTTTTAGGAGCGTCAAAGCGTGTTAAACTATCTTGCCCAACTACATTTTCAAAACTTACTTTTGGTGTTATTGCTATTTCAGATTCATATTCTTCTAAAGAAATCGATTTTTCACCTTTTTTATTCAGTTCAATAATTTCTAAAACTTGCTCTAAATTTAATTTAAACCACTTAAACCGCTCTTCTGTGTATGTGTACCAAAGTTCTTTTTTAAAAATATCCATTTTCACAAAAGAAGCAGTTCCTTTTTCTGTTTTTAAAATGATTTCTTGTTTTGGAAATGGTTTTAAAGCATCTAAGTAAGTGTCTAATTCAAAATTTAAACAGCATTTTAATTTTCCGCACTGTCCTGCTAATTTTAAAGGATTTAAAGACAGTTGTTGATAACGTGCTGCTGAGGTACTTACTTTCCTAAAGTCTGTAAGCCATGTAGAACAGCACAACTCTCTACCACAAGACCCAATACCACCCAAACGAGCTGCTTCTTGCCTAGAGCCTACTTGTTTCATTTCTACTCGGATAGAAAATGTACTTGCCAATTCTCGAATCAACATTCTAAAATCTACTCTAGCATCTGCGGTATAATAAAACGTAGCTTTATTTCCGTCTCCTTGATATTCTACATCAGAGAGTTTCATTTGCAAGCCTAAGCGATTAATAATTTCTCTTCCTTTTCGTTGTGTATCTAATTCTTTGTTTCTTGCTGTTTCCCAAACATCAATATCTCTTTGAGATGCTTTTCTGTAAATTTTAAGAATGCTCTCATGGTCTGCCGCTATTTTTTTCTTTTTCATTTGAACTTTAACCAATTCTCCTGATAAAGAAACAACACCAACATCATGCCCTGAAGAACTTTCTACAGCAACAATATCTCCTAGAGATAACGACAGGTTTTCTGTGTTTTTAAAAAAATGCTTTCTTCCGTTTTTAAATCGGACTTCAAAAATGTTAAATTTTTGTTCGCCATTTGGCAATGCCATATTCGACAGCCAATCAAATACCGATAATTTTTCGCAACCTCCAGTAGCACAATTTCCATTGCTTTTACAACCTTTGGGTACTCCATCTTTACCAGTAGCACAACTACTACATCCCATGTAAGTATTTATTATATAAAGGTTTGAAATTTAACTGCGTTTTGTGTAAAATCTATTCGCTATTAAATTCAAAAATCTTTGCTTGTTTATAAATTGATTATCAGACAAATAAAAAAAATAAGTCCGTATATCACTCGTCAGTAAATATACACATTCTGTTGGAATGTTGGTATACTTTTTAAAGTCTAAAAATGAATTCTTTTTTTAGAAACTATAACACTCCATTTTTACCAATAAATAAATAAAAAACACTTGCCTTAAATTGTTTAGAATGATTCTAATTTGTTATATTTGCAGTCCAAATTTTTTATTCTTTTGAGTACAATTGCATCATTACGTGTTGGAGAAGTGGGGTATATTTCTGAGGTAACTTTAGATAAAATTCCATTAAAATTGTTAGAAATGGGTTGCCTTCCGGGCGCAGAAGTTCAGTTGGTGCAAATGGCTCCTTTAAAAGACCCATTGTATATTTGTGTAAACGGCAGTCATTTAGCAATACGGACAGAAACGGCTTCTCAAATTCAAATTATCAAAGGGTAATCGATGGCATCTAAACAGCATATTAAAGTTGCCTTAATAGGAAATCCCAATACAGGTAAAACTTCATTATTTAATCAACTTACAGGACTCAATCAAAAAGTAGGGAACTACCCAGGAGTTACTGTAGATAAGAAGGAAGGTATTAGTAAATTGTCTAAAAATCATACGGCTACCGTTATTGATTTGCCAGGTACTTATAGTATTAATCCTACCTCTTTGGATGAAAGTATTGTACTTACTTCATTGTTGCAAAAAGACATTAAAGAATCTCCAGATGTTATTTTGGTGATTGCAGATGCAGAGAATTTAAAACGAAATTTGTTGCTGTTTTCTCAGATTAAAGATTTAGAAATCCCTACTATTTTGGTTATCAATATGGTAGACCAAATGCAACGAAAAGGGATTACTATTAATTTGCTAGCACTACAAAAAGAGTTGAATACCGAAGTGGTTCTTGTTAGTGCACGAAAGAACGAGGGAATAGAAGCCGTTAAAGAAGCTATTATAAAATGCCATGTTGCCGCAAAAGCATCACCATTGTGTTCTGTAAATCATAAAATTGACCCTGATTATTTTGATCGCCTCAAAGAAATTAGTCCGAAACATTCTTTATACGAATTGTGGCTAATGGTTACCCAAAAGAGTTTTCCAGACACTATTTCTAAAGCACAAAAAGAACAGTTATTAGCGTTTCATAAAGATACTTCAAAACTAAAACGCTATCAACATAAAGAAACGATTTACCGTTACCAAGAAATTAATAAAATTCTTAAGAAAACATACCTGGTAGATAAAACCAAAGCTACCGATTTACGAAGTAAATTAGACAAAATATTTACACATAAAATTTTTGGATATGTATTGTTCTTTGGAATTCTATTGTTAATTTTTCAATCTATTTTTGATTGGTCTACCTTACCTATGGATTTGATAGACACTACGTTTGCCGATTTAAGTTCTTTCTTAAAAAGTCAGTTAGGAGAAGGTGTTTTATCCGATTTAATTACCGACGGAATTATTCCGGGTATTGGAGGAGTCCTTATTTTTATACCACAAATTGCCATTCTATTTTTATTTATTGCCATTTTAGAAGAAACTGGTTATATGAGTCGTGTTGTTTTCTTGATGGATAAAATTATGCGTCGTTTTGGAATGAATGGAAAGAGTATTATTCCTTTAATTTCAGGAACCGCTTGTGCCATTCCTGCAGTGATGGCCACTAGGAATATTTCGAGCTGGAAAGAACGCTTGATTACTATTTTGGTAACTCCTTTTACCACCTGTTCTGCACGTTTGCCCGTATATGTAATTATTATTTCGTTAATCATTCCAAACAAACAAATTTTTGGTTTTTTAGGCATGCAAGGATTTGCACTGCTCTTGTTGTACGCATTAGGTTTTGCAACTGCCATTTTAGCCGCATTTATTTTGCATAAAACACTAAAAGTAAAAAGCACTTCATTTTTTGTAGTAGAAATGCCTAATTATAAATTACCCTCTTTAAAAAATGTAGCTTTTGAAGTGTTAGAAAAAACAAAATCGTTTGTTTTAGATGCTGGTAAAATTATTTTAGCAATTTCTATTGTTTTATGGTTCTTAGCGTCACACGGGCCAACATCTTTTAAAGATATAGAAAATAAAGTAACAGAGAATGTTGAAAATCAACAATTACCTACAGACGAAATAGCGCAAAAAGTAGCGGCATTGCAATTAGAACATTCTTATATTGGTATTATGGGGAAAACCATAGAACCTGCAATAAAACCTTTGGGTTATGATTGGAAAATAGGAATTGCTTTGATAACTTCTTTTGCCGCAAGAGAAGTTTTTATAGGAACTTTGGCAACTATTTATAGTGTTGGAAATGAAGATGAAGATGTAGCCACGATTAAACAAAAAATGAATGCTGAATTGACCCCTTCTGGAACCAAAAGATTTAATTTCCCAGTAGGAATATCGTTGTTGGTTTTCTATGCCTTTGCCATGCAGTGTATGGCAACCTTAGCCATTGTAAAACGAGAAACAAAAACATGGAAATGGCCTTTAATCCAATTATTTGGCATGGGGTTTTTGGCATATATATCTTCGTTTATTGTCTATCAAATTTTAAGTTAATGCAAGAAATTATTGCGTATATATTGGTTGTTTCTGCGGTTGTTTTTTTAGTCAAAAAGTTTTTCTTCCCTGCTAAAAATAAAAAAGGTTGCTCAACAGATTGTGGCTGTTCATAATTAAAAATAACCAAAAATTTAACATTTAGTACCGAACAAACAATTGTAAGGAATCTTATCTTTATAGACTACTAGAAATTAATAATTAAAATCAATCTCATGAAAAAATCAATTATTGCAGCAGTATTATTTTTTGTTGCTTTTACAACTACAAATCAAATTGTTGCTCAAAATTTTAAAGGTTTAGATAAAAGTCCTATGGATGCTACTTCTTTTCCAACGAGTTATAAAATATCCGATAAAGTGGTAAAAGTGGTGTATAGCAGACCACAATTAAAAGGACGCGATGTAAGTGCGTTAGCTCCCGCAGGAAAAGTATGGAGAACAGGTGCTAATGAAGCCGCTGAAATTACATTTTACAAAGACCTTACTTTTGGAGGTAAAAAAGTAAAAGCAGGCACCTATTCGTTATTTACGATTCCAGGAAAACAAGAATGGACGGTTATTTTAAGCAGTGCTAGCAATGTTTGGGGGTCTTATTTTTATAAGCAAGAAGAAGATGTAGCAAGAGTTACCGTGCCTGTTACTACAAATAAAGAAAACTTAGAAGCCTTTTCTATGGCATTTGGCGATGATATGACCTTTCATATGGGTTGGGGAAATCTTAGGATTTCTGTGCCTATTCAATAATTTATATACGATATTTAAAAAGTATAGGAAGCCGTCTAGAAATTATTTTTTAGACGGCTTTCTTATGTCAAAAATTTACGCCTATTCTTTTAGAGAATAAACGTAAATTTGTCCCTTATTTAAAGAAGCGATTCATGCAGTACAATTATCAAGAAATTGAAGAAAAATGGCAACAATATTGGGCGAAAAACCAAACTTTTAAAGCCGAAAATCATTCTCAAAAACCAAAATATTATGTCTTAGATATGTTTCCATATCCTTCTGGAGCAGGCTTACATGTTGGACATCCTTTAGGGTATATTGCTTCCGATATTTATGCACGTTACAAACGTCATAAAGGATTTAACGTATTGCATCCGCAAGGCTATGATTCTTTTGGACTGCCTGCCGAGCAATATGCCATTCAAACAGGGCAGCATCCTGCAAAAACTACTGAGGCAAATATTAAAACCTACAGAAGACAATTAGACAAAATTGGTTTCTCTTTCGATTGGTCTCGTGAAGTACGTACTTCCAATCCCGATTATTACAAATGGACGCAGTGGATTTTTATACAACTTTTTAACTCGTGGTACAATACAAAAACCGACAAAGCGGAAGATATTGCAATCCTTATAGCATTATTTGAAAAAGAAGGAAATGCAACTGTACAAGCAGTTTGCGATGAAGAAATCCCTGTTTTTTCTGCAGATGATTGGAATGGGTTTTCAACCATAAAACAGCAAGAAATTTTATTGCAATATCGATTGACGTATTTGTCGGATACCGAAGTGAATTGGTGTCCTGCTTTAGGAACTGTATTGGCAAATGATGAAATTGTAAACGGTGTTTCCGAACGTGGCGGACATCCTGTAGTGCGCAAAAAAATGACCCAATGGTCTATGCGAATCTCTGCCTATGCGCAACGTTTGTTAGACGGATTGAATACTATCGATTGGCCACAGCCTCTAAAAGATGCGCAAACCAACTGGATTGGGCGCTCACAAGGAGCTTCTGTTTTATTTGAGGTTGAATCACCAAAAACCAAAAACCAAAAACCAAAAACCATAGAAGTTTTCACAACACGACCCGATACCATTTTTGGGGTTTCTTTTATGACACTTGCACCGGAACATGAACTGGTTTCAGAAATTACAACAGCGGCACAAAAAGAAGCCGTAGATACTTATATTGCCGCAACAGCAAAACGTTCTGAAAGGGAACGAATGGCAGATGTAAAAACCATTTCTGGAGTATTTACAGGTGCGTATGCTTTGCATCCGTTTACGGGAGAAAAAATTCCGATTTGGATTGGCGATTATGTACTAGCAAATTACGGAACAGGGGCAGTGATGGCAGTGCCTTGTGGCGATCAGCGCGATTATGATTTTGCAAAGCATTTTGGCATCGAAATCCCCAATATTTTTAAAGACGTAGATATTTCTGAAAAAGCACATGTCGATAAAGAAGGTACTGTGATTGCAAATTCCGATTTTTTAAGTGGTTTGACCTATAAAAAAGCGTTGAAATTAGCGATTTATGAATTGGAAAAACAAGGCTTTGGAAAAGGGAAAATCAATTATCGTTTGCGAGATGCTGTGTTTAGTAGACAACGCTATTGGGGAGAGCCTTTTCCTGTGTATTATAAAGACGGATTGCCACAAATGATAGCTCCAAAACATTTGCCCATTGTATTGCCCGAAGTTGAAAAATACTTGCCTACGGAAGGCGGCGACCCGCCGCTGGGAAGGGCTGAGGTTTGGGCTTGGGATGCTAAGAATCATAAAGTGGTATCGAATGAGATGCTGAAACAAGTTCAGCATGACAAAAATGAATCTGTCACCCTGAGCGAAGCCGAAGGGTCTCAAACAAATGACGAGAAATCTCATAACGAAATCTACCCATTAGAACTCAACACCATGCCCGGTTGGGCAGGAAGCTCTTGGTATTTTAACCGTTATATGGATTCGAATAACCAAGGCGAATTTGTAAGCAAAGAAGCGGTGGATTATTGGAAAGAAGTGGACTTGTATATTGGGGGTTCGGAACACGCAACCGGACATTTGTTATACGCTCGTTTTTGGCAAAAATTCTTATTTGATAGAGGATTGCTTCCTGTAGATGAGTTTGCTAAAAAACTGATTAATCAAGGAATGATTTTGGGTACGAGTGCTTTTGTGTATGAGGTGGTTATTGATAATAAACAAATTCCGAATACGTATATTTCATCAAAGATTTTTCATAAAGACTCTGTGGAAAGTGATAATATTTCAAGGGTTAATAATTTCTTGATTCAGAAAGGAGCTACAGAAGAGCAAATGAAAGAGCTTAAATTTAGGTCAATTCATATAGATGTTAACTGTTTGATTAATGATGAAGTAGTTGATTTAGAGAAGTTAAAAAAATGGAGAGACGAATTTACTAGTGCCAAATTTTTTACAGAAGAGGATGGTAATTTTCTTTGTCATCGTGAAGTCGAAAAAATGTCCAAATCCAAATACAATGTTGTGAATCCCGATGCTATTTGTGAGGAATATGGTGCAGATAGTTTACGTTTGTTTGAAATGTTTTTAGGACCTTTAGAACAAGCCAAACCTTGGAAAACTTCGGGAATTTCTGGAGTACATTCTTTCTTAAAGAAATTGTGGAAACTGTTTTACAACGGAGCACAATTTTCAGTTTCGGATGCCGAGCCTACCAAAGAGGAATTAAAAACATTACACAAAACCATTAAAAAAGTAGGAGAAGACATTGAGAATTTTTCGTTTAATACTTCGGTTTCTACTTTTATGATTGCTGTAAATGAGTTCACGGCTCAGAAATGCAACAAACGCGCTATTTTAGAACCTTTGCTAATTTTATTGTCGCCGTACGCGCCTCATATTTCCGAAGAACTGTGGGAACAACTAGGACATACAACATCCATTGCAACAGCTCCTTTTCCTGTTTTTGAAGCAAAGCATTTGGTAGAGAGCGTAAAAAATTATCCTATTTCTTTTAATGGGAAAATGAAATTTACACTAGAATTACCGTTAGATTTATCGAAAGAAGACATTGAAAAAACAGTGATGGCACACGAAAAAACCCAAAAACAATTGGCGGGGAGAACGCCTAAAAAAGTGATTGTAGTACCTGGTAAGATTGTGAATATTGTGGGGTAATTTGGAAATTTGTCATTCTTGCGAAGGCAGGAATCTTATGCTTAATACTAAAATGTATTAAAGAATGTAATTTGATTACAGGGTTTGCCATACCTCATTTATTTGAGTATCTTGCTACCTCATTCTAATGAAAGATGCAGTATTTCACTCGAGTATTTATAGCCATTGTTGCCTTGTTTTTTGGTAGCTGTCAGCCCAAAAATATATTACAGGATTATATGGTAAACTCTTGGCAAACTACCTATTTAAAAATTGAAATGCCTACCTATCAGCAATCCGATTCTTTGCAGGTTTTTGAAGATAGTTTTGATAATGATACCGAATTCATTGCACAATCGAAATACCATAAAGATGGTACGTTTTTAGCTTGGTTTTTAAATAAGAAAGGCGAAAAAGTGAATCCTTCCGAAGGAACATGGAAAATTATAGGAGATTCTTTGTACGTTGCTTTTTTTTACGATCATAGAAATATGGAGGTAAGCTATCATATTACAAAGACAAAAGAAGGTTTTTTGGCAAAAAGCAAATACGATTGGGACAACGATGGCAAATTAGACGATTTATTAACTATGAAAACAAAACAACTCCCTTAAAAAGTGTTCTCTATAAAAAATACATCGCTACGCATCCGGATTTTCTTGTCCATGATTTTACTGGTATTGTTGACCTCTATTTTAATTGTTACAGTAACCATTTATCAGTATGACGAGCAGACCAAAGAATACAACATTCAGCGTTTTGGAAGAAAGGAAGAAGCTACAAAGCAAAATATTTCGTTAGAATTAAAACGCAACACCAATCTGTCTGTAACTACGCAAGATTTACCTAGGATTTTTCAAGAAAAAGTATATGAGATTTCTTCTATACACAATGTCCATATTTCTATGTATAATATGGATGGAATGTTATTAAAATCATCCATAGAAAATGCTTTTGAAAAGTTAGAAAAACCACCACTTTCGGATGCTGTTTTACAAGAACTAGCAAACAATTCTAATCATAAAATTTTAAAAACAAGTTCTAAAAACGGAAATACCTATCAATCTTCTTTTACCTATATCACCGATTTTCAATTCAAGCGAATTGGTGTTTTAGAACTGCAATTTTCACAAGACAATTCAGAGCAAGAAAAAGAATTAAAAGAGTTTATGTATCGCTTAAGTTTGGTGTATGTACTTATGTTTTTGGTAGCCATTTCTTTGGCGTATTTTTTATCGAGTTATATTACCCGATCTATTAAAAAAGTATCGGATAAAATGGAGCAAACACGTTTGAACAAACGCAATGAAAAAATTATTTTAGAAACGGCAAGTAAGGAAATTAATACCTTGGTAGAAGCCTATAATAGAATGATTGATGAGTTGCAAGAAAGTGCGGTAAAATTAGCAAAAAGCGAACGAGAACAGGCTTGGCGAGAAATGGCAAAACAAGTGGCGCACGAAATTAAAAATCCATTAACACCAATGCGTTTGTCTGTGCAGAGCTTTGAACAACGATTCAATCCTACAGATCCAAAAAGTAAGGAGAAATTAGCGGAATATAGCCAAACTTTAATTCAGCAAATAGATGTGATGAGTTCTATTGCCTCTGCTTTTTCCGATTTTGCAAAAATGCCTAAACAGAAAAAAGAAAAAGTAGAAATTATAAGCGTTGTAAAATTGGCATTGGATATTTTTAACGAAGATTTTATCAATTATATTTCAGAAGAGAAAGAATTGTATGCCAATTTAGACAAAACACAATTGATACGGATTGTTACGAATTTGGTTAAAAATGCCATTCAAGCCATTGAAGATAAAGAGAATCCAAAAATAGAAGTGCAAGTAGTTTCTAAAACAAAACAGATAGAAATTCGAGTTTCAGACAATGGAAAAGGCATTAAAAAAGCTGTACAGGAGTTTATTTTTGAACCAAAATTCACCACCAAATCAAGCGGAATGGGATTAGGATTGCCCATCATAAAAAATATTATTGAAGCGTATAACGGAACTATTTCTTTTACTTCGGAAGAAAATATAGGAACTGTTTTTACAGTTGTTTTACCAAAATTATAAATCGTATGAGTTTTAAAAATTTAATTGTTACAGAAACCAATGGTATAGGATATATTACTATAAACCGACCTAAAAAATTGAATGCTTTAAACAAAGCAACTATTTTAGAATTGCACGATGCCTTCTCTATGTATGAAGAGGATGCTACTATTCGTAGTATTATTCTTACAGGAAGCGATTCCAAAGCATTTGTGGCAGGGGCAGATATTGCTGAATTTGCCAATTTCTCTGTTGAAAATGGCGGGCAATTGGCTGCAAAAGGACAAGCATTATTGTTCGATTTTATAGAGAATTTAAAAACTCCTGTGATTGCTGCCATTAATGGATTTGCTTTGGGTGGCGGATTGGAGCTAGCCATGGCGTGTCATTTTAGAATTGCTTCAGACAATGCCAAAATGGGATTGCCAGAAGTTTCTTTAGGAGTAATTCCTGGTTATGGAGGTACACAACGTTTGCCACAATTAGTTGGTAAAGGAAAAGCAATGGAATTGATAGTAACGGCGAGTATGATGAATGCTGAAGAAGCACAACAATACGGATTGGTAAATTATGTAGTTTCTTTAGAAGAACTAATGCCTTTGGCAGAAAAATTAGCAGAGAAAATTTCGAGAAATTCCCCTGTTGCTATTGGGAAAGCGATTTCAGCAGTAAATGCCAACTTTAAAGAAGGTGTAAATGGTTTTGAGACGGAAATTGAATTGTTTGGGGCTTGTTTTGGTACCGCAGATTTTAAAGAAGGAACCACCGCATTTTTAGAAAAAAGAAAAGCAAATTTTTAATCGATTAAAAAAGATTTCTATCAAACAAAATTCAATAATAAAATTATGGAAGATAAATTAAATAAAGCCATTGAATATTACACTTTTAAAAGCAAAGAAATTATAGATTTTATCAATTCTAGTAAGGATTTAACGGTAGAGCAAATTATACAAAATGCAGAAGAATTATCTGTTTTAGAACATAAATTAACGGCTTTGGAAGTGGTAAAAGAAAAATATTAATTGAATATTATTTTTTACCGTTCCACTCAGCATAAAACTGCTTTAAAAATCCTTCCATATAAGCATGTCTTTCTATTGCCATTTGATGTCCTGTTTTGGTATTCATTTTACCTTTTAAGAGGAGTAATTTTTCATAAAAATGATTGATGGTTGGTGCTGTAGATTTTTTATAAGTTTCTTTATCCATTTTTAAATTAGGAGGTATTTCTGGATTGTAGAGTTGCCTGTTTTTAAAACCACCATAATTAAAACAACGTGCAATTCCAATAGCACCAATAGCATCTAACCGATCTGCGTCTTGCACTACATTTAGTTCTGGAGACGTAAAAGGTTGCTTAAAATTTCCGCCTTTATAAGAAATATGTTTTACAATATTCTCTACATGTAAAATAATATTCTTTTCTACTTGCTGGCTTTCTAAAAAGATTCTTGCTTTTTTAGGACCAATCGTTTCATCGCCATTATAAAATTTAGCATCGGCAATGTCGTGCAATAAAGCTCCTAGAGATACAATAAATAGATTTACTTTTTCTTGTTTTGCAATGGCTATTGCATTTTTATAAACACGTTCTATATGAAAAAAATCATGTCCACCTTCCGCATTTTTTAAAGTATCTTTTACAAATGCAATGGTGTTCTGAATAATTTGAGTATTATTCATCTAATCGTAAATCACCATAGTAGAATTGCAATACTTTAGTTTTAAAAACATAATCGTATTTTGCTCTAATTAAAGCACCTTCTGCGTTTACCAAACGATTTCTTACTTGATCAAAATCAAACAAAGTCATCGCACCAAAATTATATCGTTCTTGTGCATTTTTAAACGCTTCTTTTTGAGCCGCTAAAGAAATTTGTGCTGCCTCATAGGTTTTGGCAGCTGCTTTCGAATCTAAAAAAGCTTGCTCTATGGTTTGTCTTAGTTGTATTTTTTCGTTTTCTAGTCTTGTTTGAGAAATTTCTTTGTTGATTTTCGATTTTGCAACGTTGTTTTTTGTTTGAAAACGGTTAAATATAGGTACATTTAAACTTAGTCCTAAGCCATATCCTAGATTGTCTTTTAAAACCTGTTTTAAAAAGTATTCATTAAAGCTTCCTGGTGATACTAAATTAAATCGATGTCCGTAATTTGAATTTATGTTTGCCGAACCTGTTATTGTAGGAATATAAGCAGATTTTGCTATTTCTATTCCTAAATCTGCGTTTTCTATGGCAAGATTTGCTCGTTTAATTTCTGGCATAGTATACAATGCTTTATCATAAACAATACTTGCACTATTGTATGCCAATGTTGTGGAAGGGTTTTCTAATACTATTGGAGCAACATCAAAACCTTCAACAGGGACTTGTATGCTTTGTGCTAAATTTAACAACGCAATGTTTAAGGCGTTTTCTTGTGTAATGACACTTTGTAAATTGGTAGCCACGGTAGATTGAATGTTTAGTAATTCTCCTTTGGCTACAACACCTGCTTCAAATCTGTTTTTTACAGCTTCTACTTGTTTTTTACTAATTTCATATTGTACTTTGGCAACATTTAAGTTTTCTTTTGCAAATAAGACATTTAGATAGCCATTTACTACAGCTAAAGAAATATCGTTTTCCATTTTTTCTAAATCATACTGGCTAGAGTTTACACCTAATTGTGCTTGTTTATAGGTGTTTGTATTTCTAAATCCATTAAAAACAGTAATAGAGGTGTTTAGACCAAATGAAGATCCAAAAGTAGTAGAGGAGACCCTGTCTTGACTTACAGGGTCGAATGTAGAACCAAAATTTAAACTATTGCTATTTGAAGCATTCAAATTTGGCAAAAAATTACCTTTTGAAATTTCAACATCTTTTTTAGAAAGCTCTAAGTTGAGTTTATTCTGTTGAATAGAAATATTTTTTGCTAAAGCCTGATCTACACACTCTTTTAATGTCCATTTCTTTTGGGCGTAACTGAAAGTAATTGAAAATAAGCTAGCAATTAATAGAATATTTTTGGTCATAGTGATTTTAATTCTTGTTAGTCGATTTTATGAATACTTTGTTAAGACGAATAAAAGTAGACTTTGTTACACCATTTATCTCTTATGAAAATGTTAATTTTTAAGATTTTTTTTATATCGATACATAAAAAAAACAATGATGCCTACTAATAAGTATGGAAATACCATTAAATAAGTAATGCCAGAGTTAATACCTTCTGCCATAGATTGATTTCCGTTTTCAACAACCGCCTTACACATAGCACATTGCGCCCGTAATTGGTAGGGTGTTATGATTAGCCCAAAAAAGAGTAGCAGGCGAATCTTCTTTTTATGCATAGTATGGAGAAATCATAATATAGACAACAACCCCTGTAATGGCTACATATAACCATAATGGGAAGGTAATTTTTGCTATTTTTTTGTGCGCAGGAAAATCACTTAGTTTTGCTCTCATTAAAGTGATTAAAACAAGAGGAATAATAGTAATTGATAAAAGAATATGAGAGATTAAAATAAAATAGTACACATATTTTATAAAGCCTTCTCCGCCAAATGGGGTAGAGTTAGAGGTAATATGATACCCAATGTACATCAATAGAAAAAGTACAGAGCAAACAATAGCAGCCATGTTTAATTTTTCGTGCAATGCTTTATTGCCTTTTTTAATTGCTATAACAGCACCAATTAACAATACGGCTGTAATTCCGTTTATAGTTGCATAAATAGGAGGTAAAAATGTTAAAGGTTCAACATTTGGTAGTTTGATTGCAAATAAAGCTGCAACGGCTAATGGAATTGCAACAGATAAAATTGTAATAATCTTTTTGTATTTTTTCTCTTGAGTTGAATTATTCATTGAGTAGGAGTTTTATATCTTCTTTTAATGCTGGTATTTGGTTTGGAAATCCTTGTTCTTCAATAGCTCTATAATATAAAATTGGATTTCCGTGAGCGTCTTTTCTAGATCGAATATTTCCTTCTTTGTCTACCAAAGCAAATAAACCAGAATGCTCAAATCCGCCATGATTTTCATTGCCTTTGCCCGCGTACAACTTAAATCCTATATTGGCTAAATCATATACGGTTTGGTCTGTTTTACCTGTTAGTAAATGCCAGTTTTTATGAGTAATTCCATGGTCTTTTGCATATGTCTTTAGAACTTCTGGGGTATCTATTTCTGGTGTAATGGATATAGATGCAATGCCAAAATTTGGATTTCCAAAAAACTTATTTTGTAGGGTTAGCATTTCACGATTCATAATGGGGCAAATTGTAGGACACGTGGTAAAAAAGAATTCTACTACGTATACCTTGCCTTCAAAATCTTTGTTGGTAATAGTTTTTCCATCTTGATTTATAAACTCAAATGCAGGGGCTTTTTTAAAAGTAACTAAATCTGCTTTTTGAAAACGGTTTACAATTTTTGGAATGGCATAAATACCAAATATTAAAATGATAAAAGAAATGCCAATATATGAATAGTTTTTTTGCATGGTTTAAATTTCTCTGTCGGCATTGTTCTTTTTTAAAGCTAAGCGGTATTCTGCCAATAGTACTTTTACATCGTCTTTCATTTTACTGTTCAACTCTGAAACAGATTGCATATTGTAACCAAATAGTTTTCCGTTTAGACTTTTTTCGTCAGACAATCGCCCTCTTAAATTCCCTTTTTTATCAATAATAAAAGCGTTGGAACTGTATAAATTATCATTTAAGCTACTGTTTTCTGTTTTAAAACTCTCAAACAATACTTGAATTTCTTCTTTAGAAGCAGCTACAAACTTCCATTTTACCATATTGGTAAATGCACCGAGTTCTTTTTTTAATTTTTCAACATTCTCTTTTTCAGATTTTGGATAAATAGCTACAATTTGAAAATCTAAAAAATCGTAAAAGGGTTTGTATATTTTTTGATTCAAATTAAAGAAACTTCCTTTTACACTTTGGGAATCTTTTCCTAAAAAGCAAACGACAGAAATATTGTTCTTAAATGTTACTTTTTTGGAACTATCAATCCCTGAAATATCTATTACATTTGGTGTAAGGACATCTAGCTTTGCAAAATTATTAATTCCGGAAGATATAAATAGGTAAAAAATTAGGGGCACTATAAAAAGTGCAATCAAAACAAATTTATTTTTCTTTTGAATCATCGTATTGTATAAAAAAAGGTGGTTAAAACCACCTCATATATTTTTAAATTACCATCTTACAAGAGGTGCCAATGTAGAGTGTAAATAATCTCCTTCAATTAAAAGTAAGGTTACTAAAAAGCAGATTAAGAAAACTGCTGTCCAAACTACAGCACGTCTAAACCATTTTTTTTCTCCTTCCATGTGCATAAACGCCCAAGTAATATAGTACGCTTTTGCAATGGTTAAAATGATAAAAATCCAATTTAAGTAACTTGTTCCCAAGAAATTTGAAAGGTGTAGAAAATCAAACTTTACAATACCCAACCATACCTCTACAGTTGTAATAGCAGTTAAAATTAATAAAACTACCCAAATTCTTTTTGTATTTGACTCGTGAGCGTGTGCCATTTTTATATGCTTTTTATTTTTAGATTCCTGCTTTCGCAGGAATGATAAATTTAACAGAAACCTCAAGGTTATACCTAGAGGAGCTTTTTTATATTAAACTAAGTAGAAAAAGGTAAATACAAATACCCAAACTAAGTCTACAAAGTGCCAGTACAATCCTACCTTTTCTACCATTTCATAATGTCCTCTACGTTCGTAAGTTCCTATAATTACATTAAAGAAAATGATAATATTAATGATGATTCCAGAGAATACATGAAATCCGTGAAATCCTGTAATAAAGAAGAAGAAATCTGCAAAGATGGCATTTCCGTATTCGTTTACTTTTAGGTTTGCACCTTCTACCACTAATTTTGTTTTTGCCAATGCAGCAGCTCCATCTTCTCTAGAGAGAATTGTTTTTTGTTTTTGGTCTGTAAGTAATTCTGTTCTTACTTGTATAGCAGGGTTTGCATTGTAAGAATTTACCACTTGTGCAATGGAATATTGAGAAATACTAGTTTCACTTTCAAACCAAAGTCCGTTTTTTCGAGTATGTTCTACTCTTTCATCGCCTCTTTCTCCAACAACAAAATCAGACAATGCAATTTGATGTCCGTCTTTTACAAATTGTAAAATTTTACCATCGGTAGTTTTTACAGCGCCATAAGAACCATTGATAAAATTTTTCCATTCCCAAGCTTGAGAACCTACAAAAATCATCCCAAAAATAATTGTTGCTAACATGTACCAAGCTACCTTTTTTTGCTTCATTTGATGTCCTGCATCTACTGCTAATACCATTGTTACAGAAGAAACAATTAAAATAAAGGTCATTAACGCTACATAATACATAGGTGCATGTATGCCGTGTAATCCAGGAAAGTGAGTAAATACTTCATCTGCAATGGGCCAAGAATCTATAAATTTAAAACGAGTTAAACCGTATGCAGCTAAGAAGCCAGAGAATGTTAAGGCATCAGAAACAATAAAAAACCACATCATCATTTTACCATAGCTTGCACCAAATGGTTTTACGCCACCGCCATTCCAAGTTTGTTTTTTTTCAGAGGGTACAGCAATATTTGCTTCCATATATATTTTCTGTTAGTTGTTGTCTTAAAAAATCTGTCAAAATTAATCAATTTTCATCATCTAATAAAATAGAAAAACAAAAATAAATAAATCCATAATACATCTACGAAATGCCAGAAGATAGCACCCAATTCAAACCCTAATAAATCATTTGGTTTGTACTTGTATTTAAAATGGTTATAAATTACAACAAAAAGCACAATGAGCCCTGCTAACAGGTGTAAAACGTGCATAAATGTAATACCAATAATAAAAGAAGTTGACACGGTACTTTCAGGTCCTGTAAAATACAATCCTGTAGCTTCTAATTCTTTGAATCCAATATATTGTTGCCATACAAATCCTATTCCTAAAAAAAGTGTTATTAAGACTAGAATAAGTGATAGTTGTCTGCGATCTTTTTTTAAGAACTGTTGCGATAAAAACAAACTTACACTACTTAATATTATTAAAAAAGTACTGATATAAAAAGCATTAGGTAGTTCGAAACTTACCCAGTCATCTCTTTTCATACTAATTACGTAAGCACTTGTTAGCCCGGCAAAGAACATAACCATGCTAATCATGGAAATCCATAACATAGGTTTTGCAGATTTCTTTTTGGCTACAGACAATTCCTCTTGTAAAGTTTCTTTATTTATCATGATTCATGTAAAAAATTATCAATTACGTATACAATTTGAACAACGGTAATGTACAAAACACTCGATAGCATTAGTTTTCTGGCGTCTGTGTTCGATTTAGATTTGTATAATTGAAGGCTATAGTAGAGCATAATACACCCTAGTAATGCTACAATAACGGCAGTAAGTGGGTAGATATAAAATTTACCTGTAACTCTTAAAACGGGTATTATAGAAACGCAAATCATTATTAATGTGTAAAAAATGATTTGCTTAATAGCACCTGTGTTTTTTTTGTTCATAGGGAGCATGTAGAATCCTGCTTTTTTGTATTCTTCAAATTGCAACCATCCAATAGCCCAAAAATGTGGGAATTGCCAGAAAAACTGAATTAAGAATAAAAAACCAGCTTCGATTCCAAATTTATTGGTAGCAGCAACCCAGCCTAACATAAACGGAATAGCGCCTGGAAATGCTCCTACAAAAACGGCTAAAGGTGAAACCGCTTTTAAAGGCGTATATGCGCAGGTGTATAGAAATATAGAAATAGCACCAAACAAAGCACTTTTAGGATTGATGGTATATAAAATACCAATACCAACGAGGGTAAATAAAACCGCAATTATAAAAGCTTGTTGAACACTCATTCTCCCAGTAGGCAATGGTCTGTTCATCGTTCTACTCATTAAAGCATCCGTGTCTTTTTCTATAATTTGATTAAAAGCATTGGAAGCGCCTACCATTAAATAACCACCAACAATTAATAAAAGGAGAGTTGTGTAATTAATACTCTCGGTTGCTAATAGATACCCAGCAACGGAAGAAAAAACAACGCTTAAAGACAGTCCAACTTTAGTAAGTTGTTTAAAGTCTAACCAGACCGATTTTGTTGTGGTTTTATGATTTGTAATCGCTGTAGAATTCATCTAAAATATAAATCTTGACAAAGATATTTCATAATTGTGTAACCACCGTCTTTTTTATAAAATAATACCACAAAGCGTATTAAAAAAATCAAAAAGTATTTGCACGGTTGGCAAATCTTGGTATATTTGCACCGCTCTTAAAGATTTTGTAAAAATGTAGCTTGTAAGAGTATCAACTAGTTCATTAAAATAATGAGTACGCGAAAGTAGCTCAGGGGTAGAGCATCACCTTGCCAAGGTGGGGGTCGCGGGTTCAAATCCCGTCTTTCGCTCTATTTTAAATATACCAATGCTCAAGTGGTGGAATTGGTAGACACGTTGGACTTAAAATCCAATGGACATTAGTCCGTGCGGGTTCAAGTCCCGCCTTGAGTACAAAAACCGAAACAGTATTGTTTCGGTTTTTTTGTTTATACAAAGAATATTTTTGGATCAAGACTGAAAGTGTTTTTTATCATAAACAATCTAAGCTAGTAGAGCAACTGTTTAAAGAAAAACACAAAAAAAAATCGTATTGAAATACAATACGATTTTTTTGTTGGCCTACAAGGACTCGAACCTTGAATGTCGGTACCAAAAACCGGTGTGTTACCAATTACACCATAGGCCAATGTTACGGTTGGCAAATTTAATTGAATCTTTTAATACTGCAAATATTTTTTGTGGTTTTTTAACGAACACAATAAGAATAAAGTGTTTCCTGAAATTGGAAGTATTTTAAAGAGAGTTTTAGAGCTGTTTTTACGTTTTGATAAAATTATGCCAATTCTGTAAAGGTTAAATTCGAGAACAGTTTTATAGATTTAAAACCAAAACCCTAAATTGAACAACACATAATTTCTATTGTTATCTGGAGACCAACTGTATTTAAGTTCTAAAGGTCCTAGTTGGGTTTTTAAACTATATCCTAAAGCATAGCCAGATTTTGTATCTTTAAAAAGATCAAAATCTTTTAAAACGTTCTCTGTTACACGTGCATAATTTGCAATAAATACAGCATAATGATTTTTTAAAAATTCATGTCTAAGATGAAATTCAGACTTTAAAAAAGAGCTTCCTACTAAATCGGCAAAATCATATCCATAAAAAGGAACAATAGTATTGATGTAATTTTGATTATAGCCTCCTAAAATAAAATCGAACGAACTAAAATCGTCCGTTACATTTGAGTTAAAACCACTTTCAGTAACAAGCTGAAACGAAAACTTATTCGTTATAGGTGTTGCAAAACCTAAAGTTCCTTGTAACTGTGTAAAAGGTTGAAATTGCGGACTCAACCCTAAAAAATTATTTAGTGAAGTATTTTTATAAGACCAAGCGTACCATTTAAAAGTGATATCTGTAAAAAAACCTTTAGTTGGTAAAAATTTTTGATTGTAGGTGTCTAATTTTAGATATGCATATGGGTTTATAAAATTGCTTTTTTCAAAAGTAATAGGCTCGTTATTTGAATCCGAGAGTGTTTGTGTACTAATTTCTAAATGTTTTAGTTCAGCTCCAATACCTAAGGCAAATTTTCTATTAAAAGTGGTTTGTAAAAACAAGGCATTGGTAAAGTCTTTATATGTGAAATCTATTTTACTGATAGTAGTTTCTGAATCTAGAATGTCATCAAATTTTGTATCTCTCCTAAAGTCATTATATCGAGACTGAAATCCAAAACTAATATAAAAACCATTATCTATAAAATAATTTAAATTGTACCTAGGGTTATCTCCTAAAATAATATCTCCAGAAAAAACATCGTTTTTAAAAAATAAATTCTTACGACTTAAGTTTATTAAGATTCCTGTTTTATAAATAAGGTCGTAATGCAGTCCAAACTTTAAAAGTGTTTTTTGTTTACTTTCTTTTAACCTAAAGTGTAGTTGTGTTCCTTCTCCTTTATCTTTTATACTATACTGTATGATATCATAGTTTTGGGTTGCGGAAAGAGTAGTAACTTTTTTAGTAATTTCTTTTTCAGATACGATGTCTCCCAAACGAATGTTTAACTTTCCTAAAACATAAGCTCTCGTATAACGTTTTAAACCATCTATAATAATTTCTTTAATATGATGTTTTTTATTTCTTGGCTTTATAGAGATTACTCTTTTCTTTGTTTTCTGTTTTTTTGAAATTTCTTGAAAAATAGCCTTGAACTTTAGAGCAGTTTTATGTCCTACTTTTAAAATTTCTTTAGTTTTTTTAAAGTCTAAAACACTATAATTTTCAAGGTTTTGTTTTATGTAAACATCTACAAATTCTTTGTTTTTATTACTTTTTTCATGCATTTTGTATTGTACTACTTGATTTAAAATAGCATTAACAGATATTAATTTATCTTTTGTAAGTAGAGGATTTTGTACGTCAGAACCTATCACAATATCTATTCCTTTAGTTTTCATAAGGTCTGCTGGGAAGTTGTTGGCAATTCCCCCATCTATTAATAATTGATTTTCAATTTCAATTGGATTTAGAAGGGTAGGAAAAGATCCGCTAGCTCTTAAAGACATAGGTAAACTTCCTTTTTCTAAGACCACTTGATTTCCTGTGGAAGCATCGGTAGCGATACAAAAAAAGGGAATAGGAAGTTTAGAAAAATTATTTATTTCTGTTACTGGAGTCAACAATTCTGTTAATAAGTTAAGTATATTTTGTCCTTTTGAAAACCCTTTTGGGAGTTCTATTTTTCCTTTTACTACAGGAATACTTAAAATATATTTTCCCTCGTTTTCTTTTTCAAAAAAAGGCTTAGACGCTCTAGGATTTATATCTTGCAGTATAGTTAAGAAATCCGTTTTTAATGCAATTTCTTCCAATTCTGAAGCAGTATAACCAGCAGCAAAAAGGCCACCGATAATGGCTCCCATGCTGGTGCCGCCAATATAATCTAATTCAATACCTGCTTTTTCAATTTCCTTTAATACGCCAATATGTGCAAGTCCTTTTGCGCCACCGCCGCTTAAAACTAAACCTACTTTTGGTGGAGTTTCTTGAGCAAAAAATATTATTGGGAAGTATAGAAACAGTATAAATATCTTATTCTTCATTATTTGATTTTTCTTGATAAAAGGTAAATACTTTTTGGGCTCGTGTTTTTCCTATTGCAGTTGTTAATTCTTCAAAAGAAGCTCCTTTTACACGCTTTGCCGATTTAAATGTACGCAATAATGTGGTAATGGTTTGTTTTCCAATGCTTGGTATTTCCTCTAGTTCAGATTGGATAGCGCTTTTACTCCGTTTATTTCTGTGAAATGTAATTCCAAATCGATGCGCTTCATTTCGTAAAAATTGAATGATTTTTAAAGATTCTGATTTTTTATCCAAATACAATGGTATAGGGTCTTCTGGGTAATAAATTTCTTCTAAGCGTTTGGCAATACCAACAATGGCAATTTTACCTCGTAAACCTAAAATATCTAGGCTTTTTAAAGCCGATGAAAGTTGTCCTTTTCCTCCATCAATAATAATTAATTGTGGTAATGGCTCGTCTTCAGAAAGCAATCTTTTGTAACGCCTAAAAACCACTTCTTCCATGGAAGCAAAATCATCTGGTCCTACTACTGTTTTTATATTGTAATGACGGTATTCTTTTTTGCTAGGTTTGCCATCTCTAAAAACCACACAAGCTGCTACAGGATGTGTGCCTTGAATATTAGAATTGTCAAAACACTCTATATGACGAGGTTCCGATTGCAAACGCAAATCTTTTTGCATTTGTGTCATAATCCGTTTTACATGTCTATCAGGATCTACAATTTTTATTTGTTTCAACTGCTCTTGACGGTAGTATTTTGCATTTCGTTCAGAGAGTTCTACAATCCGTTTTTTATCACCCAATTTAGGAACTGTAACTTTTATTTTTTCACCTACGTCTACCTGAAAAGGCACATAAATTTCTGGTGCAATAGAATGGAATCGCTGTCTGATTTCAACAATAAAAAGTTCTAAGATTTCTTTATTGGTTTCTTCTAATTTCTTTTTAATTTCTGCAGTGTGCGATTGAATAATAGCGCCGTTAGCAATCTTAAAAAAGTTGGCATAGGCATGTGTTTCGTCAGAAATAATAGAAAACACATCTACATTGTTTATAGATGGATTTACAATGGTAGATTTTGATTGGTAATTGCTTAATAATGCTACTTTTTCTTTTACTTTTTGTGCTTTTTCAAAAGCTAAGTCTTCGGCATATTGTTGCATAATTGTATGAAATTTCGCCAAACTCTCTTTGAAATTTCCTTTAATAATATTCCGAATTGCTTTAATGTCTTCTAAATACTCCTGTTCTTCCTGTAAGTTTTCACAAGCACCTTTGCAGTTTCCTAAATGATATTCTAAACAAACTTTGTATTTTTTCTGATTGATTTTTTGAGTACTTAAATCATATTTACAAGTACGTAAAGGGTACAGTTCTCGTATTAAATCTAAGAGTACTCTTACCGTTTTTATATTGGTGTACGGACCAAAATATTCCGAGCCATCTTTAATTACCCTTCGGGTCATAAAAACTTTAGGGAATCGCTCTTTTTTAATACAAATCCAAGGATAGGTTTTGTCGTCTTTTAATAAAATATTATAACGAGGCTGGTATTTTTTTATGAGATTGTTTTCCAATAGCAAAGCGTCCGATTCGGTATCTACAACAATATGTTTTATGTTTACAATCTTACGTACCAAAATACGAGTCTTGGCATTTTCCTGATGTTTGTTGAAATAAGAAGCAACACGCTTTTTTAAATTCTTAGCCTTACCAACATAAATGACTACTTCTTCTTTATCTAAATACTGATAAACTCCTGGTGTATTTGGTAGCGTTTGTATTTGAAGCGATAGATTGTTGTCCATAGGGCTAAGGTAAGAAAGACATTCCTTTTTTTCTATTAAAAAAATAGCCCTTTTAATCGCTTTTTTATTTTTTTTGAATTTTTGATGAGATTAAAAAATCTAAAAATCTATTTTAAGATTGTTTTTAAGTGTTTTAAGCCCTTTTTTAGTAATCAACAAATGTTAACAAAAGTCTTTTTAAAAAAGAAAAAGCCTTTAGAAACAAGCTTTGAAATTTTAAATTTGTAACTGATAATTTTAATTTTATTTAGAAAATGAGCGAAGAAAAAAAACACAATTATGACGCTTCCAGTATTCAGGCGTTAGAAGGAATGGAGCATGTTAGAATGCGTCCGTCTATGTATATTGGAGATGTAGGTGTTAGAGGATTGCACCATCTTGTTTATGAGGTAGTTGATAATTCTATTGATGAAGCATTGGCAGGACATTGTGATACTATTGATGTGATTATTAATGAAGACAATTCCATTACCACAAAAGACAACGGACGTGGTATTCCTGTTGGAATTCATAAAAAAGAAGGAGTTTCTGCTTTGCAAGTGGTTATGACAAAGATTGGTGCAGGAGGAAAGTTCGATAAAGATTCTTATAAGGTTTCTGGAGGATTGCACGGAGTTGGAGTTTCTTGTGTAAATGCATTATCAGACCATTTAACAGCAACCGTTCATAAAGAAGGAAAAATTTGGCAGCAAGAGTATGAAAGAGGGAAGACCTTGTATCCTGTAAAAACCATTGGAGAGACTGATTTTACAGGAACTATAGTTACCTTTTTACCAGACAAATCTATTTTTGCTCAAACCACAGAATATAATTACGATACTTTAGCAGCACGTTTACGTGAATTATCTTATTTGAATAAAGGCATTACGATTACTTTAACAGACAAAAGAAATCAAGACGATGAAGGCAAGGATATTTCAGAAACCTTTCACAGTACAGAAGGATTACCAGAATTTATCAAATACTTAGATAGTACACGAGAGCAATTAACAGCGGGTGTTATCTCTATGGAAGGCGAGAAAAACGACATTCCTGTAGAAGTTGCCATGGTATACAATACTTCGTATTCAGAGAATTTACATTCTTATGTAAATAATATCAATACGCATGAAGGAGGAACACATTTATCGGGTTTTAGACGAGGATTAACAGGAACTTTAAAAAAGTATGCTGAAAATTCAGGTCTGCTTAAAAATGTAAAGTTCGAAATCTCTGGAGATGATTTTCGTGAAGGATTAACGGCTATTATTTCGGTAAAAGTTGCAGAGCCACAGTTTGAAGGACAAACAAAAACCAAATTAGGAAATAGAGAAGTAACCTCTGCGGTTTCACAAGCAGTTTCCGAAATGTTGACAGATTACTTGGAAGAAAACCCAAACGATGCAAAAACCATTGTTCAAAAGGTAATATTAGCTGCGCAAGCACGTCATGCCGCACGGAAAGCACGCGAAATGGTACAGCGAAAAACTGTAATGAGTATTGGAGGTTTGCCTGGAAAACTATCTGATTGTTCCGAAACAGATCCAGCACAATGTGAAATATTTTTAGTTGAGGGAGATTCTGCAGGTGGAACAGCAAAACAAGGAAGAGACCGTAATTTTCAAGCAATTCTTCCGCTTCGTGGAAAAATTTTGAACGTGGAAAAAGCCATGCAACACAAGGTTTTTGAAAATGAAGAAATTAAGAATATGTTTACGGCGTTAGGAGTTTCTATAGGAACAGAAGAAGATCCTAGAGCGTTAAACTTGAGTAAGGTGCGTTATCATAAAGTAGTAATTATGTGTGATGCCGATGTAGATGGTTCTCATATTGCTACTCTAATTCTTACGTTCTTCTTTAGATATATGAAAGAAATGATAGAGCAAGGATATATTTATATTGCTACACCTCCTTTATATTTGGTGAAAAAAGGGCAGAAAAAAGAGTATGCTTGGGACGACAATCAGCGTGATTTGATTGCTCAGAAAATGGGTGGAGGTGTTAATATCCAGCGTTACAAAGGTTTGGGAGAGATGAATGCTGTTCAACTTTGGGATACTACCATGAACCCTGAATTTAGAACATTACGACAAGTAACCATTGATAATTTAACAGAAGCAGATAGGGTTTTTTCTATGTTAATGGGCGACGAGGTGCCACCTCGTAGAGACTTTATTGAGCGTAATGCAAAGTATGCAAATATTGATGTGTAATGCAACATAAATAAAAATAACATCCTAGCCTCAATTTAAATTGAGGCTTTTTCTTTTTATATAATAAGGAAAAACACGGTGTTTTTAGTTTGTTTGAAAAGGAAAATGAAATTTTATGTACTTTTGCCCGTATAACAATGCTTAAAAGCATCAATTAAATTTTATAATAATGAAGAAGTATTTTCTAATATTTTTAAGTGTATTTATTTTCTCTGTAAGTGTAAAAGCTCAAGATGATAGTTTTGAATCGATTCTTTTGGGAAGCGCAGCAGATGCAGAAAAAATAGCAAATGCCTATTTAAATCCTGTTTCTAAAGGATTAATTTATGGTTCAAATAGTGGTTGGTATCATACGGCAAAAGTGCATAAAATGTTGGGGTTTGATTTGTCATTTGGACTCAATTTTTCCATGGCTCCTTCAGAAGATGAAATGTATAATTTAGCAAATTTAGGATTAACAACAATTACTCCTGCAAATGCAAACGCTACTAACGCTCCTACAGCATTTGGATCTATAGATGCACCCAGTGTAAATGTTTCTACAACAATACAAGGGCAAGCAGTTACAGCTTCTTTTAAATTGCCAGATGGTGCATTAGAAGATGTACCTTTCAATTCAGTTCCTACAGCAAACCTTCAGTTTAACTTAGGGTTGCCTGGTAAGTTTGAAGTCATGTTACGTTTAGTGCCTAAAGTAGGGAACGATAAATCAACAGGAGAACTATTTGGTTTAGGACTAAAAAAAGAAATTACAAGTTGGTTTGGGCCTTTAGATAAATTGCCTTTACATGTATCTTTAATGGGAGCATTTACCAATTTGAAATCAAATTATGGCTTTGACAATGAAGATCAGCAATTAGAATTAAAATTAAATTCTTATACGGTGCAAGCCATAGCATCGTTAAATTTTCCTATTATAAATGTATACGGAGGTTTAGGGTATAGCAGTGGTAGCTCTACTTTTAAAATGTTAGGAAACTATGACTTAGAGTACCAAACAGGAAATCCTTTAGCACCTACATTAATGGAAACCGTAACAGATCCTTTAAATTTAGAAACAGATGCGAGTGGTTTTAGAACTACTGTAGGAGTTAGGTTAAGTTTAGGTTTCTTTAAAATTTTTGCAGATTATACCTTACAAGAATACAATACTTTTTCTACAGGAATTGCATTTAGTTTTTTATAAGCTAAAATCACTTCCATATAAAAACAAAAAAGACGTTTTTTAAACGTCTTTTTTGTTTTAGGTATTGGTTTGCTTTTCAATAATTTGCCTTATTTTTGCGGAGCTTTAAAAATTATAATTCAATATAAAATAGATACATATGAAAATTACAGTTGTAGGTGCTGGTGCAGTAGGAGCAAGTTGTGCAGAGTACATTGCTATTAAAAACTTTGCTTCAGAAGTTGTTTTGCTAGACATTAAAGAAGGCTACGCAGAAGGGAAAGCAATGGATTTAATGCAAACAGCTTCTTTAAACGGATTTGATACAAAAATTACAGGTTCTACAAACGATTATGCAAAAACTGCAGATTCAGATATTTGTGTAATTACATCTGGAATTCCTCGTAAACCAGGAATGACTCGTGAAGAATTAATTGGAATTAATGCAGGGATTGTAAAAACAGTTTCATCTAGCTTAATAGCGCACTCTCCAAATACTATTATTATAGTAGTTTCTAATCCAATGGATACCATGACTTATTTGGTACATAAAACTACAGGTTTACCAAAGAATAGAATTATTGGAATGGGTGGTGCTTTAGATTCAGCTCGTTTTAAATATCGATTGGCAGAAGCTTTAGAAGCTCCTATTTCTGATGTGGATGGAATGGTGATTGGCGGACATTCAGACAAAGGAATGGTACCTTTAACAAGACTGGCAACAAGAAATTCTGTACCTGCTTCTGAATTTATTTCTGAAGAAAGATTAGAACAAGTTTTACAAGATACCAAAGTAGGAGGTGCTACATTAACAGGTTTGTTGGGAACTTCTGCATGGTATGCACCAGGAGCAGCTGTTTCTGGATTGGTACAAGCAATTGCTTGTAACCAACAGAAAATATTTCCATGTTCTACCTTGTTAAGTGGTGAATATGGATTTGACGATTTGTGTATTGGAGTGCCCGTTGTTCTAGGTAAAAACGGTATCGAAAAAATTGTTGAGATTGAATTGAATGATAAAGAAACAGCAGCAATGCAAGCGTCTGTTACAGGTGTAAAAGCTACTAATAAATTATTAGAATTGTAAGCAGCATTAATCCTATTAAATCAGAAAACAAATGAAAAAAATTATTTTATTAGTATTGCTAAGTGTTAGCATCGGTACATTTTCTCAAAAGCAAATAGAAGAGGGAGTAATATTCACAAAATTAACCATGTCTAGTGAGAATGCACAAGTAAATGCCCAACTAGCGATGATGGGAGATATGAATACCACTACTTATTTTAAAGGGAATAAATCGTGTACAGAAATGAAAAACCCCATGGCTGGTGACAATACAATGATTATTGATGGCGATGCAAAAAAAATGCTGTCATTGTTAAGCAATCCAATGTTGGGTAAAAAATACACAAAGGAGGATATTAAAGTTTCTGAAGAGGATTTAAAAAACATCACAATTACAGAAAAAGGCGACTCAAAAATGATTTTAAATTACCTTTGTAAAGGCTATGATATTAGCATTAAAAAAGACGGGGTAACGCTTACATTAACGATGTATGCTACCAATAAAATTAAAGCGCCAACACAGAATACTATTTTACTAGGAGATCAATTTAAAGGCTACCCCATGTATTTAGAAACAGAAGTAAATCAAGGAGGGATACTTATGAAAATTATAATGGAAGTAACAGATGTTAGAGAAGAAAAAGTTGCCGATGCCAAATTCAGTTTGGCAATACCTGAAGGCTATTCTGAAATGGAAATGCCAAAACCGCCAAGCATTGATTAAAAGTAAGAATCATATTACTATCTAAAATCCTTAAAAATTAAAGTTTTTAAGGATTTTCTTTTTAAAAGAACACGAAAAAAGAAGCAATTTATAGCCATTATCTCTACCCTGAAATAGAATTGTTTTCGCTTTGTAAAAATAAAACGTATTAAAAACTAGCCTTTTAGATAAAAAACAGCAGGAATATTCAAGAATATAAATCCACTAAAATTATTGCTTACTCTTCTTTGAAATACTATATTTGCACGTTTTTAAAACAATGAAGATTATAAAAAGAACAAGATGCAGAACAAAGGACTTATAAAATTATTCGCAATCCTTTTTGGATTGGTGAGTTTATACCAACTATCATTTACATTTTTTGCTGGAAAGGTAGAAGATGATGCAAAGGCGTATGCAAACATAAATTCGGTAGACAATGATGCAAGAGAGAAAGCTACTTTAGAAAGAAAGTATTTAGATAGCATTGCCAATAAAGAAGTAGTTGATTATTTATTTGAGCAACATACTTATAACAACATCAAGGACAAAGAAATGAATTTGGGTCTTGATTTAAAAGGTGGAATCAATGCCATTTTGCAAGTTTCTGTAAAAGATATTTTGGTGGCTTTATCGAATGAGTCTAAAAGTATTGTATTTAACAAAGCTCTTGAAAATGCAGATATTGCACAAAGAGAAAGTAATGATACGTATTTAAACTTATTTTTTGCAGCATTTGAAGCAGAAAGTAACGGTACAATTTTATTAAGTGATCCAGGTATTTTTGGAACAAAAGCGCTATCAGAAAAAGGCATCAATTTCGAGAAAACTAATGAAGAAGTAAAGCCTATTTTACAAGAAGAAATCAACAGCTCTATTAATACAGCTTTTGAAGTTTTACGAAGCAGAATCGATAAGTTTGGAGTTACACAGCCCAACATTCAGCGTATTGGAAATTCAGGAAGAATTCAGATAGAATTGCCGGGAGCAAAAGACATCGATCGTGTTAAAAAACTATTAACAAGTACGGCAAAATTACAGTTTTGGGAAGTTTATACCAATGCAGAAGTACAGAGTTTTTTCTTTGCTGCCAATCAGAAAGTTACAGAACTTTTAAAGGATGATACGGATGTAACACAAGAAAAAGATACGACAGCCACAGACGATATTGATAATTTATTAGGTGAAACAGCAGATTCTACTGCGGTAAAACAAAAAAGTTTATTTACTTATTTGAATGTTAATGGGGCAAGAAATCAGCAACAAATAAGTTCTTTAGTAGCGTATGCTAGAGTAAGAGATACTGCAAAAGTAAATGAATTGCTAGCGAATAAAGAAGTTAGACAGTTATTGCCTAATAATTTAAAGTATGTGAAATTCCTTTGGGACTATAAGTCGTATGCACCTACAAAATTAGAAAATGCATCTGATGATTTTGATGATTCAGCAATTATTAATTTATATGCTATAAAATCGAACAGAACCGATACGCCTACGATTGAAGGAGATGTAATTGCAGATGCGGCACAAGTATATAGCCAATTGAACAAACCAGAGGTAAGCATGACCATGAATAGTTCTGGAACAAAGCAATGGGCAAAAATGACTACAGATAATCAAGGGAAGTTTATTGCAGTTGTGTTAGACGATTATGTATATACAGCGCCTTCAGTTAATGACCCAATATTAGGTGGTAGAACTTCTATCTCTGGTGGAAGTATGACGGTAGCAGAAGCAGAAGACATTGCTACGGTTTTAAAAGCAGGGAAATTACCAGCAGCAGCAAGAATTATTCAGTCTGAGGTGGTAGGACCTTCTTTAGGGCAAGAATCTATTGATCAAAGTTTAAATTCTTTCGGATTGGCAATTCTATTGGTGTTAATTTGGATGATTATTTACTACGGAAAAGCAGGTGCTTTTGCAGATGTTGCCTTGGCAGTAAATATCTTATTCATTTTTGGAATTTTAGCCTCTTTTAATGCAGTATTAACTTTGCCAGGTATCGCAGGGATTATTCTAACCATTGGTATGTCTGTAGACGCCAACGTAATTATCTTTGAAAGAATTAAAGAAGGTTTGTCTAAAAAGAAAGGTTTAAAACAATCTGTAGCAGAAGGATTTAGTATCAAAGGAGCTTTGTCAGCAATTATAGATGCTAATATTACTACCTTATTAACAGGTATTATTTTATATGTTTTTGGAACAGGACCTATTAAAGGATTTGCTTTAACTTTAATGATTGGTATTGCAACCTCTTTATTTACTGCAATTTTTATTACAAGAATATTAATTGATGGAGCTTTAGCGAAAAATGCGAATTTAACGTTCAATACTTCGTTGTCTAAAAACTGGTTTCAAAATATCAATATAGAATTTTTGAAAAAGCGTAGCATTGCTTATGTAATTTCAGGCGTTATTATTGTAGCAGGAATTGCTTCTATATTTTCAGTAGGATTAAAACAAGGAGTCGATTTTAAAGGAGGTCGTTCTTATGTTGTTCGTTTTGAACAACCTGTAAATGCTACAGATGTGGCAACAACTTTAAAAGAAACTTTTGGTACTGCACCAGAAGTAAAAACTTACGGTTCTGACGAGCAATTAAAAATAACCACAGTTTATAAAATTGAAGAGGAAGGTTTAGGTGTAGATGAAGAAGTTCAAAATGCTTTATTTACAGGATTAAAACCGTATTTAACAGAAGGGACTACTTATGAAAGCTTTAAACCTGGTTTTGAAAAAGACGGAGGAAATGCTATTATGAGTTATATAAAAGTAGAGCCTACGATTGCAGACGATATTAAAACTTCTGCACTATGGGCTGTTATTGGTTCTTTATTAGTAGTATTCTTGTATATTCTATTGCGTTTTAGAAAAATATCGTTTAGTTTGGGTGCTGTAGTTGCGGTATTCCATGATGTTTTAATCGTACTAGGAATCTTCTCTATTTTATATAAATTTATGCCATTTGATATGGAAATCGGACAATCTTTTATTGCCGCTATTTTAACGGTAGTAGGATATTCTTTGAATGATACCGTGGTTATCTTTGATAGAATTAGAGAATTTGCAGGAATTCATACAAAATGGAAATATAGCGAAGTGGTAGACAAAGCCTTAAGTTCTACTCTAGGAAGAACCATTAATACATCATTAACAACCTTATTAGTAATGTTAGCCATCTTTATTTTTGGAGGAGATTCTATTAGAGGATTTATGTTTGCATTAATTGTAGGAGTTGTGGTAGGAACGTATTCGTCATTATTTGTGGCAACACCTATTATGTATGATACTTCTAAAAAAGAAGAAAAGAAGAAATAAGAATTATTCATTTATAAAATAAAAAACCGTTTTCTTATACTGAACCTGTTTTTGGTATCTTATAAGAAAACGGTTTTTGCTTTCATAAAATGCAATTATCTTTGTACAATAAAAAAATTAGCGATGGAATTAGAAACAATACAGAATACTATTTTTGAAATAAGAGGATTTCGTGTAATGCTAGACATTCATTTGGCAGTATTATATGAAGTGGAGGTTAAACGACTTAATGAACAAGTAAAAAGAAATAAAGATCGTTTCCCTTCAGATTTTATGTTTCAATTGAATGATACTGAATGGACAAACTTGAAGTCGCAAATTGCGACTTCAAGTTGGGGAGGAAGAAGAAAACTGCCTTTAGCCTTTACAGAACAAGGAGTTGCAATGTTGGCAGGAATTCTAAGAAGTAAAAAAGCAGTGCAAGTTAATATAGAAATTATGCGAGCTTTTGTTCAATTAAGAAAAATGGCATTGCAGTATTCAGAAATATCAGAAAGAATAGAGAATTTAGAATCTAAATATGATGCACAATTTGCAGAAGTATTTACCGCATTACGATATTTATTAGATCCAAAAACAGACTCAAAAGCACCTAAAAGAATCGGCTATAAATAATGCAACTTATACAACTTCACGATTTATATTTTAAACCTTTTATCTCTAAAGAGGAAATTCAGCATATTGTAAAAAATCTAGCCAAACAAGTAAAAGCAGATTTGCCAAAAGGAGAAGTGCCTTTATTTCTTGGGATTTTAAATGGTTGTTTTTTGTTTATGTCGGACTTTATAAGAGCTTTTGATGGAGATTGCGAAATCTCATTTGTAAAACTAGCTTCTTATGAAGGAACAGCTTCAACAGGAAACGTAAAAGAGTTAATAGGTATTGATGAAGATATCACCAATAGAACTGTAATCATTTTAGAAGATATTATAGATACAGGAGCAACATTACAAGAAATTTACAATACATTTAAAGGCAAAAACGTAAAAAGTTTACAAGTAGTTACGCTATTTTTTAAACCTGACGTATTTAAAAAAGAATTGCCCATCGCTTACATAGGAAAAAGCATTGAAGACAAGTTTATTGTAGGTTATGGACTCGATTACAACGGATTAGGCAGAAATAAAAAAGCAATATATCAATTAACACCCACACCCAAAATGACAAACATTGTATTATTTGGACCTCCAGGAGCAGGAAAAGGAACACAAGCTAGTATTTTAAAAGAAAAATATAATTTGATACACATCTCTACAGGCGATGTGTTTCGGTACAATATTAAAAATAAAACAGCATTAGGCGTACTCGCAAAAACCTTTATTGATGCAGGAGATTTAGTCCCTGATGAGGTTACCATAGATATGCTAAAAGCAGAGGTTGATAAAAATTCAGATGCGAACGGATTTATTTTTGATGGGTTTCCAAGAACGCAATCACAAGCCGAAGCATTGGATACTTTTTTAGCTGAAAAAGGCGAAAGAATTAATGGAATGGTGGCTTTAGAAGTTCCTGAAGATTTGTTAGTAGCACGTTTGTTAGAAAGAGGAAAAACAAGCGGTAGATCAGACGATACAGATGAGAGTAAGATTCGCAATCGCTTTAATGAATACAATACAAAAACAGCTATTTTAAAAGAATTTTATCAAGCACAAGGAAGTTATTACGGAGTTGATGGCGTAGGTGCAGTAGCAGAAATTACAGAAAGATTATCAGAAGTGTTAGACAGGCTTTAAAAGGCTGTCATTCCTGCGAAAGCAGGAACCTTATTCATAATAATGCTATTTCTAACAAGGAGATTCCTGCTTTTGCAGGAATGACAATAATGAAAATATGACCGAAGGAAATTTCGTTGATTACATAAAAGTATATGCAACCTCTGGTAAAGGAGGGCAAGGTTCTATGCATTTACATAGAGAGAAGTATATTACAAAAGGCGGTCCTGATGGTGGAGATGGCGGGCGCGGAGGTCATATTATTCTGCGAGGTAATAAAAATATGTGGACACTATTTCATCTAAAATTTAAACGACATTTTAGAGCAGAACATGGTGGCGCAGGAAGTAAAAGTAGAAGTACAGGATCTGACGGAAAAGATGTGTATGTAGATGTTCCGTTAGGAACCATTGTAAGAGATGCCGATACCGATAAAATCCTTTTAGAAATTACAGAAGACGGAAAAGAAGTTATTTTATTGAAAGGAGGAAAAGGCGGCTTGGGAAACTGGCATTTTAAATCGCCAACAAACCAAACTCCTAGATATGCACAACCCGGAATGGACGGTGTTGAAGGTTGGTTTCGTTTAGAATTAAAACTATTGGCAGATGTAGGTTTGGTAGGCTTTCCAAATGCAGGAAAATCTACATTGTTGTCTGTTTTAACCGCAGCCAAACCCAAAATAGCCGACTATGCTTTTACCACATTAAAACCCAATTTAGGAATTGTAGAGCACAGAAATCATCAAACCTTTGTAATGGCAGATATTCCTGGAATTATTGAAGGAGCATCTGAAGGAAAAGGGTTGGGACATCGATTTCTACGACATATTGAAAGAAATTCAACACTCTTATTTTTAATTCCTGCGGATAGCGATGACATCAATAAAGAATATGATGTTTTATTGAATGAACTTAAAAAGCACAATCCAGAACTGTTAGATAAACAACGATTGTTAGCTATTTCTAAAACCGATTTATTAGATGAGGAGTTAAAAATAGAAATAAAAGCAGATCTACCCAAAGACTTGGAAGCTATTTTTATTTCTTCTGTAGCACAAATAGGTTTGCAAGAATTGAAAGATAAACTCTGGAAAATGTTGAATTAGAGGTTTTTAGTTATAAAAACTTATAAAGCCTCAAATCTTTGTAATTTGTTGAGAAGTTTATTCGTTGAGCCTGTTTATTGAATTGGAATTTTTGAATTTCAGCTAACAGCTAACAGCTAACAGCTAACAGCTAACAGCTAACAGCTAACAGCTAACAGCTAATCTTCTAGTTGTATTCGAATCGGTAAAGAGTATTCTGTAGTTACAGGAATTCCTTGTTTAATAGCAGGATAGATGTTAGGCAATTTAGCAATGCTAACTTTTAAAATACTGTCTAATTGAGGAAGTTCTTTTTCAATGTTAACAGTACTTTCTTTTTTTATAAATTGAATCTTTCCTTTTTCGCTAATTTGTAGTTTTACTATGACAGTTTCATCAATGGCATTTTTTACTTTTATTGTATACTTTGAAAGTTCTTCTCCAATTTTTTGGTGGATGGTATTTCTAAAACAAGTCTCTTTTTTAGTTACTTCTATTAGAGAATCACAAACCTTAAAAGACGGAAAACTATTTACAGAAGAAAAATCAACAATACTATCTATTGGGGTTTCTACACGCTCTTTTCGAAATGAAAAATAGTCGCACGAAGTGCAAAATAATAGGATTGTTAAAAAAGTAAAAACCCGAAAACCCATTAAAATAGTTCTAAATAGTTATTAATTTTTTCTTTTCTTTTTTCTCTCTAGTCGTTCTCTTCTTTTTCTTTCTTTTCTTTGTTGTCTTGTCTCTTCAATAAACATTGTAAAAGGAATTGCATACTTTACAGCAACGTTTTTACCTTTTTGTTTTCCTGGAATCATTTTAGGTAATAATGACATTATCTTAATACACTCTTCTATTATTTTTTGATGAGGAGCTTTTACATTTATATTTTCTATAAAACCGTCTTTGTTAATTTTAAAACTTATGAGTACTTTAATTTTACCTGGTTTTAAGTTTAATTTATTAGCTAAATCAAGATCGAATTTTGTAGCAAAATGTCTTTGAATATTTTTACTAAAACACATTTTTAATTCTTCATTAGTACCCTTACATCCCGGAAAAACAGGAACTTCTTCTATGACTACGAAAGACTCGCTTTTTTCTGTTTCTTGAGCATTTATAGAAAGAGAAATTACAATTGTTAGAATAACTAAAATAAATTGTTTCATAAAATAAATTTTTATGCAAAATACCACATTTTAGAATAGTGTAACAAACCTTTTGTAAATTCGTTATAGGATAATAACAAAATAAGCATGGATGTTTTTTTAGCAATACTCGGATTTTTATGTATGTGTTTAGGCATTATAGGTGCTTTTTTACCCATTTTGCCAGGTCCTTTAACAAGTTGGGTAGGCTTGTTATTATTACACTTTACAAAAGTAATTCCTATGAATTGGACATTTTTAGGAATTACGCTTGTTATAGCTTTTGCTATTTGGGTACTCGATTATTTTATTCCCGCCATGGGAACTAAAAAATTTGGAGGTACAAAATACGGGGTATACGGTACTACTATTGGATTGTTTGTAGGGCTCTTTTTAATTCCCATTCCTTTTGGATTTTTATTAGGCGCATTTTTAGGAGCTTATATTGGAGAATTATTATACGATAATAAAGATAAAAATAGAGCATTAAAAGCATCTTACGGCGCCATTTTAGGCTTTTTAGCTTCTACAACTATTAAGTTTTTAGTTGCTGGCGCTTATTTTGTATTGTTTTTTATGAAGTTTTGGGAATACAAAGCTGATTTCTTTTAAACAGTTTTGACAATTTTTCAAAAGTTGTCAAAACTCTAAACGAGTCTCATATTTGCACACCTTTTTACTAAGTTATTGCTAATACCCAATAAACTTTACTAAATTCGTACTCAACTCATTTTATATAAATTGCACTAAATGAAAAAACACTATTTCTTTTTAGGACTTACTTTTTTATTTATCTTTTACGGATATACTCAAAAAAACACCAGAGAGTTTACTATAAGAACCGTTGCTTTTTACAATGTAGAAAACTTGTTTGACACAATAAACAATCCCAATACAAATGATGAAGCGAGTCCTATAATGGGGCTTAAAATTAACAAGTCTAAAGTGTATTGGGATAAAATAGACAAGTTGGCAAAAGTAATTTCACAAATAGGATTTGAGAAAACAAAAACAAGTCCTGTTATTATTGGTCTTGCAGAGGTTGAAAATAGAGATGTGTTGGAAGACCTTGTAAAATCGGATTATTTAAAAAAATATGGATACGGAATTGCACATTACAACAGTCCGGACAGAAGAGGTATCGATGTAGCATTGTTATATCAACAAAGATATTTTAAACCATTATACCATCAAGCCTTTCATCCAAAATTGTACAGAGATGATAAAAAGATATATACGAGAGATCAACTACTAGTTTCAGGATATTTAGATGATGAAATCATTCATCTCATTGTAAATCATTGGCCTTCAAGAAGAGGAGGCGTGTCAAAAACAAATATATTGAGAGAAAAATCGGCAGCGCAAACCAGGCAAATTATTCATCAAATTAAAGAAGAAAACGCACTTGCTAAAATTTTAATTATGGGTGATTTTAATGATAATCCCATCAATAATAGCTTTAAAAAAGTATTGCTGACAAAATCTAAAAAAGAAAACTTAGAACCTGAAGATATTTACAATCCGTATGAAAATTTATTCAAGCAAGGGTATAGCACTTTAGGTTATAGAGATCGAGTGCATTTATTCGATCAAATATTATGCACCACTTCTTTTGTGGCAAAAGACGCCCAAGATTTTTCTTCTTATAAATTATTTCAATCAAAGATTTTTAATAAACCTTTTTTAACCAATCAAAAGGGAGTTTATAAAAATTACCCTTTTCGAAGCTTTTCATACGGAAATTATCTAGGCGGTTATAGTGATCATTATCCTGTGTATGTTTATTTGATTAAAGAAAAATAATATGGCACGTTGTGTGTTTTATTAAAATGACAACAGGTTGATATGGAAACTCTTTATTGGGGTATGTATTACCTTTTATCGATAGATTTATGTTGTTTACATTTAGCAATAACCTCTTTGTCTTTTTTTAATATAACGACACTTATATTGCTGGTATCTTTGAAGTAAGTTTAGAGGGTAGTTCCTCTTTTTCATATAAGTTTGGTTGATTAATTAAGAGAATTTTTTAAATAAAATTCTCTTTTTTTATACCCATATTTTAGAAGCGTTAACAAAATTTTAGGAGCATTTACAAGCCTTAAAAATAACCCAGTAGTACTTTTTATCATATTAAATTAGTAAATTCGCTCGCATAATTGTTAATCAATCGTATGAATTCATTACGTTTTCAAAAATGGAACATCATCTTAGGATGGGTTGCATTCGTTATCGCATTAATTACCTATACACTAACGTTGGAACCTACAGTAAGTTCTTGGGATTGTGGAGAATATATTGCTACTTCTGTAAAATTACAAGTAGGACATCCGCCAGGAGCTCCTTTGTTTCAAATGCTAGGTGCTTTTTTTGCGATGTTTACGAATGATGTAACTCAGATTGCTAAAATGGTAAACTTCATGTCGGCACTAGCAAGCGCATTTACCATTTTGTTCCTATTTTGGACCATTACCAATTTGGCAAAAAAATTAGCAGTTAAAATAGGTGAAATTACTTCAGAAAAACACATTGCTATTTTAGGAAGCGGTTTCGTAGGTTCTTTGGCCTATACATTTTCAGATAGTTTTTGGTTTAGTGCCGTAGAAGGAGAGGTATATGCAATGTCGTCTTTTTTAATGGCGTTATTATTTTGGTTGGGGTTAAAATGGGAAAGCGAACTTCACACATCAAGAGGAAATAAATGGTTAGTGCTCATTAGTTTTGTAGTAGGACTTTCTTTTGGAGTACACATTTTGTCTTTATTGGTAATTCCTGCAATTGTGTTATTGTATTTCTTTAAAACGTATACAGAAATCACCCTAAAAACTACGGCAATTGCTACTATAGTTTCCGTGTTTGTATTGGCATTCGTATTTAAATTCTTATTCCCTTTTACCTTAAAGTTCTTTAGTGTTTCAGAATTATTTTTTATCAATTCTGTAGGCTTGCCCTATAATTCTGGAAGTATTATTGCGGCACTTATCTTAATCGGTTTGTTTTATTTCGGATTAAATTACACACGAAAGCATCAAAAAGTAACAGCAAATACATTAATCTTATCTGTCTTATTTATTATGATTGGTTTTTCTTCTTGGATGATGTTGCCCATTAGAGCCAATGCGAATACTACTGTAAACGAAAACGACCCTTCCAGCGCTAGAGAATTATTAGCGTATTACGAAAGAGAACAATATGGTGATGCGAATGTGTTTTACGATACCTATTATTCGAATGATGGTTCTCAAGATGCAGAAAATCCATATAGAGACGACAAACCCAAATATGAAAAGAAAAATGGAAAATACGTCATTGTAAATAAATACAAAAATGTATTGCCAAACTATTCTAGCAAACACAAAGGCTTTATTCCTAGAATGGTAAATCCTGCTTCTGCAAAGCATTATAAGGCTATTGCGGGCATCCCACCAAATAGCAAACGGAGACCTACATTTGGAGAGAATTTAAAATTTATGTTTCAGTTTCAGTTTGGTTATATGTACGGGCGTTATTTTATGTGGAATTTTGTAGGAAAGCAAAATGATATGCAAGGAAATTTAGATGCAGAAAACGGAAATTGGTTAAGCGGAATCGATTTTGTGGATGAAATGCGTTTAGGTTCTCAGCAAAAATTACCCGATGATGTAAAAAATAACAAAGGAAGAAACACGTATTACTTCTTGCCACTCATTTTAGGGTTGATTGGCTTGTTATTTCAAATAAAATGGGATCAAGAGAATTTTTATGCACTCTTTTTATTCTTTGCCTTTACAGGTTTTGCCATTATATTTTATACCAATCCAAAACCTTTTGAGCCTAGAGAAAGAGATTATGCTGTAGTAGGTTCGTTCTATATTTTTGCTATTTGGATTGGCTTTGGTGTCTTAGCCTTATATGAATATTTAAAGAGTTTTGCCAATAAAAAGACAGTTGCTATTGCTGTTTCTATAGTTTCTTTACTAGCAGTCCCAGCTTTAATGGCTTCTGAAAATTGGGATGATCATGATAGAGGAGACCGATATACAGCATTGTTAAACGCGCAAGCCTATTTAGAAAGTTGCGATGAAAATGCCATTTTATTTACCATTGGAGACAACGATACCTTTCCGCTTTGGTATTTACAAGAAGTAGAAGAAGTAAGAACCGATATAAAGATTGTAAACACCAGTTTGTTTGCTACCGATTGGTATATCGACCAGATGAAAAGAGCCAGTTACAAAGCCGCTCCAATTCCTTCCCAATTAAAACACGATCAATACAAATATGGGACTTTAGATGTTGCTTATTATGTTCCGATGCCGCAATTTAAGGATACCATTATTTCTATTGATTATTTTATGAAATGGATAGGCAGCAATAACGATATCACTTATTATACAGAAGGAGATGTGCGTGAAAAAATTTATCCTACCAATAAAATTCGAATTCCTGTAAATAAGAAAAACGCTTTAAAATATGGGATTGTAGCACAAAAAGATGCCGATAAAATAGTAGATTATATAGACATTACCATTGATGATAGAGGAATTGGTAAAAATCGAATTTTAATGCTCGATATTTTAGCAAATTTCGATTGGAAAAGACCACTCTATTTTACAGGAGGCGCTAATGCAGATGAAGAGTATATATGGCTAAAAGACTACTTACAGCTAGACGGTTTAGCCTATAAATTAGTTCCTATAAAAACACCTAACAAAGACAAGTCGATGTTTGACATGGGAAGAATTAACCCAGAGAAAATGCTTGCTAACATTCAGAAATTAAATTGGAAAACCATTAATAATGGAAAAATTTATTTAGACGAACAAAGCAAACGAAATGTTATTTCTCTTCGGAATAATTTAATGCGTCTTTCTGGGGTTTTCTCAATGGAAGGAGATACTATTACTGCAGAAGAAGTGTTGGATTTATCGCTAGAAAAAATGCCGATTAAAGATTTTGGACATTATAGTATTTCTATGGGATATCCAGAAATGTATTACCAATTAGGCAATACTGAGAAAGCAAGAAGTACGGCAGAAACACTTATTGATATTTTTCAACAGCGACTCAAACATTACAGTACGTACAAAGAAGAAGATATTGAGATTATTTTTGATAATATTGATGTAAACTTGTACATGTATCGTACTATATTAGGGCAAGTAGAACAATTCGATGATTCTACATATTTAGAACAATTACAAGACGATTTTATAAATCATGTGAATTTGTTTGAATATTTAATTCCCGATGAAGAAGTTCCTGTAAGCGATCCCCTTAAATTGTAATTCGTTTCAGTATTAAAATGTCTTTCTACTTAACGAGAACGCCTACCTTTTTTGATCAACTATTTTCGAACTATCGATGGCGTTTTAAAACGATAAAGAAAGAAATCTACCTTACTTTTGATGATGGTCCCATTCCTGAAGTAACAGAGTTTGTTTTGGACGAACTGAAAAAAGTGAATGCAAAAGCTACCTTTTTTTGTATTGGAGAAAATGTTGAAAAAAATTCCACTATTTTTAACAGGATTATTACTGAAAAGCATGCTGTTGGCAACCACACTTATAATCATTTGAATGGTTGGAAAACTCAAACAAAGAATTATTTAACAAATGTTTCTAAGGCAGAAAGAACTTTTCAACTGTATAACTTTCCAACTTTTCAACCAAAATTATTCCGTCCTCCTTACGGGAAAATCAAAAGAAGTCAGGCGAAAGCAATTCAAAGAAAAGGCTATAAAATTATAATGTGGGATGTGTTGAGTGCCGATTTTGACGCTACTATTTCAAAAGAACAATGCTTACAAAATGTTTTAAAAAATACAAAAAATGGAAGCATTATTGTTTTTCATGACAGTATAAAGGCTAGAAAGAATTTAGTATTTACACTACCTAAAGTATTGCGTTATTTTTCCGAAAAAGGGTATGTTTTTAAAGCGATTGAATAAAGTTATTGTCACTTTATAAATATGTCTTGTGCTAATTAGCGTGACTTAAATATAAAACTTTTCAACTATACTAAACGTATTGCTGCACCAAGCCAATTAAAGTATTGGCGTCCTGTTCTCCTGTTTGACGCCATTTCATTTCGCCTTTCTTATAAATCATAAAAGTAGGATTCCCTTTTACACGAAGAGCTTCTGCTAAGGGTTCATTCTTTTTAATGTCAATTTTTATCACTTTCGCTTTGTCACCTAAAGCCGCAGCAACATCTTTTAGAGTGTCTAAGTTGTTTTCCACTTCGTCCCAATCAAAATAAAAATCTATTAAAACGGGTTTTTCAATATTAATTAATTCGCCAAATTTTGTCATAATACACTGTTGTTATAGGGGCAAAAAAATGTACTTGTAAATATATTTATAGTTACAAATATAATACTTCTATTTTAATCTATTAATTATCAGGCTTTTTTCAATTCAATAACCGTTATTTCAGGCCAGATTCCAACTCTACCAGGAAATGCATGATACCCAAAACCACGATTTACATTAATGTATCTTCCCAATTCTTCATACAAACCAGCCCATTGTTTATACACATATTTAGAAGGACTCCATTTTATAAAGCCAGGAATTTCAATACCAAACTGTAATCCATGCGTATGTCCGCTTAAAGTTAACTGATAATTCATGGGGTCTTTTTTAACCACATATTCCCAATGACTAGGATCGTGACTCATTAAAATTTTAAAATCTTCTTTTTGCAATCCAATACTAGCTTTTTCTAAATCTCCTGCTTGGTTAAACCCTTTCCCCCAGTTTTCTACACCCACCAAGGCAATTTTTTCTCCGTTCTTTTCTATAAATCGATGTTCATCTAGCAACAATTCAAAACCAATTTTAGGGTGTAAGTCTTTTACAGCTTTAAAGTTGGCAGCTTTATCATCTTTTGTTTTCCATTTTGTATAATCGCCATAATCATGGTTTCCCAATACAGAAAATTTTCCGTAATCTGCCTTCAATGCGCCAAACATTGCAATCCAGTTTTCCATTTCTTCGGCTTTATTATTTACCAAATCGCCTGTAAAAAGAATCATGTCAGATTGTTGTTCGTTAATCAAATCAACACCATATTGTATTTTTTCGGTATTGGTAAAACTCCCAGAGTGAATATCAGAAATTTGTGTAATGGTAAATCCATCAAAAGCAGCAGGTAAATCTTTAAAAGACAATTTGTATTTTAAAACCTTGTAATTGTGTTTTCCTTTGATAATGCCATAAATAAAAGAAGCAAACGGAATCGCAGCCAAACCTAATGCAATCTGAGAAATAAAAACCCTTCTGCTAGGCAATGTCTTTATCTCTTTTTGAGAGACAACAGCAATTAATTTTTGAACCCACCGTACGATATCTTCGCCCAATAAAACAACAACCATACATACTTTAGGCAATAGAATGGTTAGCAACATTCCTAAAGCCCATTGAAATTGTTTGGTTTGTCCTGCAGATCGAGAAGTTGTAAAAACAACATAGAAAAAGTTGAGATACACAAGTATGCCCATTAAAAGCCAAAACCATCTTATGCTTTTGTTTTTTGTAATTGTTTTGATGGCTTGAAAAGCGTAGATTTCTAATAAAAGAATTAGAAACGACATAATAATTAGAGGGAGTACCCAACGAGGCATAAAATATTATTTTAAGAACGTAACAAAGATAAAGTTAAATAGGTATTCTGTTTTAAGATACTGTTAAAGTTTTGTAGTTTTAGCATTTATAAGGACAAACAAAAATGGCAAATCAAAAACGACTTTTTTTACTAGACGCATTCGCATTAATTTTTAGAGGCTATTATGCCTTTATTAAAAACCCAAGAATTAATTCGAAAGGGATGGATACTTCCGCTATTTTGGGGTTTACTAATTCTTTGCTAGACGTTATTAAACGGGAAAGACCTGATTATTTAGCGGTTTGTTTTGATCGTGGTGGAAGTGTTGCCCGAACAGAAGTTTTTCCAGAATATAAAGCTAACAGACAAGAAACCCCAGAAGCTATAAAAATTGCCGTTCCGTATATTGAAAAGATTTTGGAGGCTATGAACATTCCTGTTATTGTAAAAGAAGGTTTTGAAGCGGATGATATTATTGGAACTTTGGCTAAAAAGGCAGAAAAGGAAGGTTATCAAACATTTATGGTAACTCCCGATAAAGATTTTGCGCAGTTGGTTTCTGAAAATATTTTTATGTACCGACCTCGTTTTGGTGGTGGATATGAAACGTGGGGAATTCCAGAAGTACAAGAGAAATTTGGCGTAGAAAGACCTGAACAAGTGATTGATTTTTTAGGAATGATGGGCGATTCTGTAGATAATATTCCAGGATTACCAGGTGTAGGCGAAAAAACAGCCAAAAAGTTTTTAGCGGCGTATGGTTCTATGGAAAACTTGTTAGAAAATACGGCAGATTTAAAAGGAAAAATGAAAGAGAAGGTAGAAGCGAATAAAGAATTAGGATTGCTTTCTAAAGAATTGGCTACTATTCTATTAGATGTTCCTGTAGAATTTAATGAAGCAAACTTTGAAATGTGCGCGCCAAATACGAATGCCACCAAAGAAATATTCGACGAACTAGAATTTAGAAGGTTGACGGACAATTTTCTAAAAACATTTGCTACTCCAGAAGAAAATAATACTCCGGTAACTCCTTCAACAGAAAATTCAACACCAACACTTAAAACTCAAAAGGCAAAAACAAATAATGGTCAATTCGATTTGTTTGCTACGCCAGGTACAGGAAATGTTTCTGAAACTGAAGTTGAAAACGGTTTTAAAACCATTAAAAATACCACACATTTTTATCAGCATGTAAATACACCGTTTTCTAGAAAATTATTAATTCAAAAACTGATGCAACAAAAATCGGTTTGTTTTGATACCGAAACTACAGGTTTAAAAGCTTTAGAAGTGGAACTTATTGGTATTGCTTTTTCTTTTGAAATTGGAAAAGGGTATTATGTTTCTTTTCCAGAAAATCAAGAAGAAACTAAAAGTATTTTAGAAGAATTTCGTTTGTTTTTTGAAGATGATACTATTGAAAAAGTAGGGCACAATTTAAAGTACGATATCAAAGTGCTCTCAAATTATCAAATGCCTGTAAAAGGGAAGTTGTTTGACACGATGATTGCGCATTATTTAATCAATCCAGATATGCGACATAATATGGATATTTTGGCGGAAACCTATCTAAATTACCAACCGGTTTCTATTACAGAACTCATTGGTAAAAAAGGAAAGAATCAATTGTCTATGCGTGTAGTGCCTGTTGAAGAGCAAACGGAATACGCTGTAGAAGATGCAGATATTACCTTACAATTAAAAGAACATTTTACCAAGGAACTAGCAAGTGGTAACTTAACCAAATTATTTACTGAAGTAGAATTACCTTTGGTAAGTGTTTTAACAGCGATGGAAATAGAAGGCATTAATTTAAACGGAGGTTTTTTAAAAGAACTTTCGGTGGCGTTAACAAAAGATATTAGCAACTTAGAAACCAGTATTTACAAACAAGCTGGCGAAGAATTTAATATTGGGTCGCCCAAACAATTAGGTGTTGTGTTGTTTGAAAACATGAAATTGGTAGACAAGCCAAAGAAAACGAAAACAGGGCAATATTCTACTGCAGAAGACGTACTTTCTTATTTGGCAAAAGACCATCAAATTATTCAAGATATTTTAGCATACCGTCAGTATAAAAAATTACAAAGCACCTATGTAGATGCTTTGCCCAATGAGCTAAATCCTAAAACACAACGCATTCATACGGTGTATGCGCAAGCTGTTGCGGCAACAGGAAGATTGAGTTCTAACAACCCTAATTTACAAAATATTCCCATTCGAACTGAACGAGGACGACAAGTGAGAAAAGCCTTTGTGCCAAGAGATAAAAACCATGTATTGCTAGCGGCAGATTACAGTCAGATTGAATTGCGAATTATTGCAGCGTTAAGCGAAGAAGAAACCATGATTGAGGCATTTAAAAACGGTGAAGATATTCATGCTTCTACTGCCGCAAAAGTTTTTAATGTTCCTATTGATGAGGTAACTCGCGAGCAAAGAAGCAACGCAAAAACGGTAAATTTTGGAATTATCTACGGTGTTTCTGCTTTTGGATTGAGCAATCAAACCGATTTGTCTAGAAAAGAAGCCAAAGCCTTGATTGATACTTATTATGAAACCTATCCGAAGTTACGAAGTTATATGGCAGCGCAAGTCGATTTTGCAAGAGAAAATGGGTATGTAGAAACCGTATTAGGAAGAAGACGTTATTTAAAAGATATTAATTCTCAGAATGCCATTGTGCGTGGCGCAGCAGAAAGAAATGCCGTAAATGCACCTATTCAAGGGTCTGCGGCAGACATTATTAAATTGGCAATGATCAATATTTACAAACGATTTGAACAAGAAAACATCCAATCGAAAATGTTGTTGCAAGTGCATGACGAACTGGTGTTTGATGTGCTTAAAGACGAGCTAGAAATGATACAACCTTTGATTCAACAAGAAATGGAAAATGCTTTTAAAATGGCGGTTCCTTTGGATGTAGAAATTGGACTTGGTGATAATTGGTTAGAGGCGCATTAATTTTTATGAATAAAATAGAAGTATATTCTATCTAAACAGTTTTAGATGCTGATAAAAGTTAAGTATATAAATGAGTTAGGTACAATTTGAACAAAAATCGAGAATTAATGAATATCAAAAAAAGTAGTTTTCATCCAAATTGTGAAATGAATGATAAACACAATTTTAAACCTTACAATTTGATTGAAAGAGATGGAGCTATTTACGAACGAATATTTCTTGATGTACCTGACCCTAGTTTTCGAGAATATTTGATTTGTATGCATTATTTAAAGCATCAAGTTAAAGTATTTACTGACAAACCGATGGGACTTAATATTATTTCACGTGACGACCCTTGGGACTTTAAAATTGAAACAAGCGAGAAAGAGGAATTTAATGTAGAAATAACTGCAATTGCAGATGATGATTTCTCTTTTGAAAAAATGAAACGAGAAGAAAGGTTAGTTATAAAAAGTAACGAAGAGAAACTACCAATTCACGAATTGATAAAATTAAACTCATTCTTCCCAACAGAAAAAATGACTAATCTAATTGAGAACCTTTTGGAAGGAAGGCACTCGAAAAAAGATATTGTGGAAAACCCATTTAAAGGCAATTATTCAAATATCTTTTTGAGTAACTCGAATTACATTGAGAAAAATCTTGAAAATTTAATGAGTGTTGCTATCTCAAAGAAAGAATCAAAAAAACATAAAGAGAAAGGTAAGACGGTTCTTTTGATTGATAACAGAACCTTAAAATATGAAATTTCAGATTTTTTCGAGGTTTTTAAAGCTATTGAGAAAATGACAGATAAAAGTAGCTTTAGAGAAATTTGGCTATACACAGGCTATTGTAGTGATAATGACGGTAACAATGCTGAATATAGTTTAGTCCCAATAAAAATAACCAAAAAACAGAATAAAAAATTAATTGAATTAACTAATAAAAATAAGCCTAACGAGAATGGTGTCGTTTATGTATAAAAAAACCGTACCGCTCCGCAAAGTCTCCCGACTTTGAGGAACAATAATAAATTGAAATGAAAGAAGGATACATTATAAGAAATCAAAGCAAAATACATTTTATTACTGCCACAGTTGTAGATTGGGTAGATGTATTTACAAGAAAAATATATAGAGATTGTATTATTGATAGCTTAGAGTATTGTATTAAAAATAAAGGAATGATACTTTATGGATATGTAGTAATGAGTAATCATATACATCTAATTATTCAATCAAAAGAAGGTAAGTTATCAGATTTAGTAAGAGATTTTAAAAAGTTTACAGCCAAAACTATTTTAGAGAAAATACAAACAATGCCAGAAAGTAGAAGAGAATGGATGTTGGAAAGGTTTAAAAAAGCGACAGCAACACATGGTAGAAATAAAAACTATCAGTTTTGGCAATATGGTAATCATGCAGAAGAAATCTATTCAGAAAAATTTATGTGGAGTAGATTACATTCACCTAAACCCTGTAAGAGCAGGAGTTATAGAAAAAGCATCTCAATATATTTATTCTAGTGCTAGTAATTATGTAACAGGAAATGGTTTGTTGAATGTGAATACTGTAGAAATACCAAAAGTAGATGTTAAAAATCTAAATAATGTAATGAAATATGACCAGTATTAAGATGAATTTTGATGCCGTATAACATATAAGTTATTATGCCTCAAAGTCGGGAGACTTTGCGGAGCGGTGTATAAATGCTTTTTTGAAATACCTAATAATTTAGTACCTAAATCATATAATTAATCAATCATATATAAGTATGTTCTGTAAAAACATTATGCGAAAACTAATATTTCTATTTTTTATTGGATTGTTGAGTTGTAACTCTCAAAAAAGAAAATTAAAAGTTGATATTCATTCTAAAAAAAACGAATCTAAAACTGTAGAAAAATTATCGGGAAAAGAAATTATAGCTCAATTGGAAAAATTGGATTTCTTTAACTTAACTGATTCATCGGAACTGGAAAAAGTAAAAATTGGCTTTGAAAAGTCATATATGAACCTTAATTTCTTTCAAGGACCAATGAGAGGGGAAACCTTGAATTTTATGGATAATCGTTATCATTGGATAGATTGTGAAGCGCTTTTTGAGATTGGTGGATTAACAGAATACTTAACGAGTGTTAAACCTACTTTCGAAAAACTTGGACTGAAGTTAAATTTTACCAACGAAAAGAGTGAGCAAAATCAAAATAAATGGAAACATACTATTGAGTTGAATGGAATTGAATATGTGGCATTTGATGGTGCTTTTTCTAATCTTGATTGGGGAATTTCATATGTAAATTTTATAAAAATGCTCAATGCCGAACTAGAAAACCAGCATAGTAAAAATAGATTTTATCCTATAATGTGTGATAATGGTGGCGCAATTGTTTTGCTCACATTTAAGCAATTTGATTTTGTGAAAAAGCATTATCCAAACAACAATGAACATCCCAAAAAATTATGGGAATGGAAAAGTGTAAATGGGCTATAGAAATTGTAATTATGCGTGCTATCTTTGAATTAAATTTGTTTCAAAAAAAACTTAATTCATTTCAATAGTATTTTGTCAAATAAAAAAACAAAAACACCACATTTTCACTATTTTAAATCAGAAATAGATAGTTTTTCAATTCCAAAGAAATTTACCTTTCCTTTTTATTACGAACCACACCCTTTATGTGTGCTTGCCGCAGAAGAATTACAAGCGTATTTAAAAAGTCAAACTGATTTTGAGCATAATTTTGGATTGAAAAAAGAAGATGCCGCAACTGCTATTGGAAAAATGTTTGGTGTTTTGGTGGTGCAAAACCAACAAAAAGAATTTGGCTATTTAACCGCCTTTTCTGGAAAATTAGCAGATAAAAGTTTACCAATTCAATTTGTACCGCCTGTTTTTAATATGAGAACCCAAGGGAGCTTTTATATAAAAGGCGAAAAGGAATTGAATGCAATTAGTAAAAAAATTGAAACCTTAGAAAAAAGCAAAGATTTTTTAGAAGCAAAATGGGCTTTTGAGGAGGAATCTAAACTGGCAGCAGCAGATTTAAAAGTACAAAGACAAAAGATAAAGCTTGCAAAAAAAACACGAAAAGAGCGTAAAAAAGAACTAGAGAAAAAGTTAACTAAAAACGAACTAGAAATATTTTTACAAAAACTACAGCAAGAGAGTTTTAATGATCAGTTTTACGAACGAGAATTAATTGAACATTGGGAAAATAAAGTTGCAAAGAAAGCAACAACATTGTCTGTTTTTAGTAATGAATTAGAAAATTTAAAAGAAGAAAGGAGACAAAAGTCAATAATTTTACAACAAACCCTATTTAGTAAATATCAGTTTTTAAATCAACAAGGAAATGTAAAAGGTTTATCCGAAATTTTTGCATCGCCAACTATAAAACCACCAGCAGGTTCTGGAGAATGCGCTGCGCCAAAACTATTGCAATATGCGTTTCAAAACAATTTAAAACCCATTGCTATGGCAGAGTTTTGGTGGGGGAAATCGCCAAATTCCGCCATTAGAAAACACAAGAATTTTTATCCCGCTTGTCAGGGTAGATGCAAGCCTATTTTAACTCATATGTTAGCAGGGATTGCTATGGATGAAAACCCCTTATTACAAAATACTGAAAACCCTGAACCCTTAAATATTGTTTACGAAGATGATGTTCTTATTGTTTTGAATAAACCTACAGAGTTTTTATCGGTTCCTGGCAAAGAAATTAAAGATTCAGTGTATACACAAATAAAAAAGCAATTTCCAGCCGCTACAGGACCTTTAATTGTACATCGCTTAGATATGTCAACTTCGGGGGTTTTAGTGTTGTCAAAAACAAAAGAAGCAAATAAATTGCTACAAAAGCAGTTTATAAAACGTGCTGTTAAAAAACGATATGTTGCTTTGTTGGATGGAATTCTAAAAGAAGACGAAGGAGAAGTTAATTTGCCTTTGCGTGTAGATTTAGAAGATAGACCTAGGCAATTAGTGTGTTTTGAGCATGGGAAACCTGCCAAAACAAAATGGAAGGTATTGGAACGCGTTGGCAATAAAACCAAAGTTTATTTTTATCCAATTACAGGAAGAACACATCAATTAAGAGTGCATGCAGCACATTCTTTAGGCTTAAATATTCCTATTGTTGGCGATGATTTGTATGGTAAAAAATCTTCTCGTTTGCACTTGCATGCAGAGTCTATTCAGATTACACATCCAATATCTAGGAAGTTGATGTCGTTTAAAGTTGGTGCTGACTTTTAATAGCGTTGAAAATTTAAAAATTTCTAGTTAAAGGTTTACTTCGCTATTAATTCTTTTTAATTGACTTTGTGCTATTTTATAAAAATCGATAGGTAGCTTTTAGTAAAAAAGTATTGTTTAAGCGGCTGTTTAAAATTTGATTGTCCAAACTTCTAGAGAGCGTATCTTTAGGGTCGCCAAACCCTGTAATACCTTGAGACCATACTAGAAATAATTCCGAACCAGGAATGTATTCCCAACGAATAACAAGATTCGATCGAAATTGTACAAAAGAAAAGTCAGGATTCCCAAAACTGTAATCCGTTACACCATCTCTATTTTCATCAACTATATAAGAATCTTCATCAGTAGTAATTTGATTGTTGTTGTACCAAGTTACACGGTTATTCAAATCTTCTGCTGCCGCATTGTTTACAAAATTGAAGTTTTTATAAGTTCCTCTAGAAATAAAAGGTTGTCCGTAATATTGAATCGATAAATTAGGATTAATACTATAATTTAATCGTAATGTTGTAGACCAATTTTGATTGTCAATTTCTCCTAAAATATAGCGTGTTGTGCTTCCAAAACTGGTGGCAGTTACCCATTGTGTTTTGTTCGGGTTTTTTTCAAACTCTGTGCTTAACGCCAAACTAAAGGCATCGAAAGGTTGATAATTTAAACGAAAAACATGTCTGATAAAAGAGAAATTTCCTTGTTTTGCAGCGCTATTTACGTAGCCAATGGTGAAGTTAAAATTCTTACTTTGATCGGAGCCAAAGAAAAGGAATGCAAAATTTTCATCAGAAAAACGCCATCTAGGGCCACCTCTTAAAAAAGTATTTATAAAGATTCTAGGTTTATGTCCAAAGCCTATTTCTGTCCACCAATTATTTTTCCAATTGATAAAACCTTCTAAATTGTATTGAATTCGATTGTAGTTCCCATCAAAATCGTAGGTTGTAAACTGAGATAATTGTGCACGAGCACCTCTGTAAATTTCTGTAGGCTTTTGCCATAGGTATTCTATATTGGCAAATTGCCTTATTTCATCGGTTTGTCTTAAAAAACCAACATCATTTAATTCTAGTTCCGGAGATCTCCAATTCATTCCTAATCGATATCTCCAATTTCCTCCGCCGCTTTTCCCACCATAAAAACGTCCGCCAGTTCCAGTTAACGAAGTTCTATTTGGGTCTACGGAAACATGACCTGCATCTACTCTTTGAAAGAGGTGTCGTAAAGTAGTTTGTGTAGCTTCTATGGCTTCTTTACTTCCTTTTACATGACTAGCAATAAGATTTCCCTGAATAAAATAATCTCTATTGTGCCAACTGTGTCTAAAATCTATTCCTCCAGAATAAGCTGCTTTATGAAGGGTGTTAATTGTATTTAAACTTCTGTTTACGGCGGTAAAAATACCTCCAATGTACGAGTTTCTATTGTTAAAATCTTTTTGAGCCCTTGCTACAAGGTAATTGGTTAAAGGCTCTATTAATTGTTCTCTTTTGTTTCCGTCTGTTTCTTGAATTGTTGCATATTCGCTTGAAGTAACACTTTCTAAAAGCCCCATAGACCAGCCATCTTTTGTTTTTCCAGAGAATTTTGCAGCACCTAAAATTGTGGTATTAATAGGAATGTCTGCAAATTCTTCACTTGTATAAGAAGCACTTGCTTGTGGACTTCTACCAATACGTCTGCTATAAAAAACGTTGTCTCTTCCATTGGCAAATCGAAAATCGAAAATGTTTTTATTTTCTACAAAAAACGGACGCTGTTCTTGTAGAAAAACTTGAAATCCGTCCAAAGCAAAATTTCCAGGGTCAGCTTCTACTTGTCCAAAATCGGGGTTGATTGTTAAGTCTAATGTTAAATCGTTGGTAATTCCTATTTTGGCATCTAAGCCACCATTCAATTTAAAGTCGCTTCCGTCTTTAAATGGATTTCCTGTTTCTGCCTTGTAATTGTCGTATTGTAAGACGGTAAAAGGTTGTATTTCTAATTGCTTTTGCGATTTTAAATTGAGAAGTCCATGCAACTCACCAGATTCACTAATAAATCCCGCAGCGGTATTAGGAACTCTTTGCCATAGAGAACGTTCGTTTTTTCTAAAAATATTGCGCACAACATTTAAACCCCAAATTTGCTCTTGATTATTTCCAAAGCGCAATTGACTAAAAGGGATTTTCATTTCTGCAGTCCATCCTTCTTCATCTATAGCTGCTTTTGTATACCAAATAGGATTCCAACTGTCATCAAAATTATTTCCATTCTGTGTAGCAATTTCGTCTCCTTTTACACCTGCAGCGGTAGTTGTAAAAACAAATGCTGTTCTTTTATCGTGGTAACTATCAATTACAATATTTACACGATCTCCTGCAAAACCATCTCGTCTAGAGAGTCGTTTTGTAATGTCTTCTGGAGCTTCATCTAATGCCTTTACAGCAATGTATAAGTACTTGGCGTCGTATACAATTTTAAACTTTGTTTGGTAGGTAGGTGCTGTGTTTTCGTCCGGATCATTTTCTATAAAATTGGTGCCCCAATCTACGGCATTCCAAGCATCATCATCTAAAAGTCCGTCTATTGTAATTTCTTGAGAAATACTTTTTGTAGTGTAGATCTTTTTTATGATTTGATTGTTTTGTTGCGAAAAACAAATGAGAGTACAACTTAAAAAAAGATAACTAAAGAATATAGAGGTTTTCATATAAATATGTTGCTTGAAAAACGAATAGAAATTACAAGAATTCCTATTTCAAAAGTACACGCTTATTTTCTTAATGGAATGTTAATTGTTCGACTTCAAAACACCCTTTTTTTGATGTGTAAAATATTGTAAAACAGAGTTTGTCAATCAAAAAAATAGTACTATTTTTGCAGTCCTTTTTAAAGGAACAAATTAAGTATTAACGAACAAAAACTAAATCGTGTAATTATGAACACATTGAGTTACAAAACAGTATCAGCAAACAAAGCTACCGCAAACAAGGAGTGGGTTTTAGTTGATGCAGACGGGCAAACGTTGGGTCGTCTAGCTTCTGAAATAGCAAAGCTAATTAGAGGCAAGCACAAGGTAAATTATACTCCTCATGTAGATTGTGGAGATAATGTTGTGGTTATCAACGCAGAGAAAATTAATTTAACTGGAAAGAAATGGACGGACAAATCTTATATTCGTCATACAGGCTATCCAGGAGGACAAAGATCGCTTACTGCAACAGAAATGTTTGACAAAGATCCTACAAGACTTGTTGAAAAAGCAGTAAAAGGAATGTTACCTAAAAATAAGTTAGGAGCCGCTTTATACAGAAATTTACATGTATATGCTGGAGCAGAGCACAAACACAACGCTCAAAACCCTACAAGTATAACCCTTAACGATCGTAAATAAATATGGAGACTGTACACAAAATAGGTAGAAGAAAAACTGCCGTTGCTCGTATTTATCTTTCTGAAGGTAAAGGCGCAATCACTATCAATAAAAAAGAATATAAAAATTATTTTACAACACCAACATTACAATATAAGGTGCAACAACCTTTAATGTTAACAGACAATTTAACGTCTTTTGATATTAAAGTAAATGTATTTGGAGGTGGAGTTACAGGTCAGGCAGAAGCTATTCGTTTGGCAATTACCAGAGCGTTGGTAGCAATTGACCCAGAAAATAGAGCTATTTTAAAACCAGAAGGCTTATTAACACGTGATCCAAGAATGGTAGAGCGTAAGAAATTTGGTCAGAAGAAAGCACGTAAGAAATTCCAATTCTCGAAACGTTAACAGCGCGGGTTTTGAAAGTGAAAAAGCACTTAAAGTATTTAAAGTTGTCAGCTTAGTCTTTCTGTTTTTTACAATTTACTTTATGAATTTTTCAACTTTACAAACTTTAAAAACAATTAATATTAAACAAGTTTAGCATCTAAATAGTTAAGACTCTAAAAAAAGACTACTTAATTATTGCTACAAAAACAAGAACGTAAACACATTTAGAAAATGGCGAAAGTAGACATTAAAGAATTATTAGACAGCGGAGTGCATTTTGGACACTTAACTAGAAAGTGGAATCCAAATATGGCTCCTTATATTTATACAGAACGCAATGGTGTACACATCATAGATTTGTATAAGACAGCGGCAAAAATAGATGAAACGGCAGCAGCTTTGCAAAAAATAGCAAACTCTGGACGTAAAATCTTATTTGTAGCTACTAAAAAACAAGCAAAAGATATTGTTTCTGAAAAAGCAAAATCTGTAAACATGCCTTACATCACTGAAAGATGGCCGGGTGGTATGTTAACAAACTTTGTTACTATTAGAAAAGCTGTTAAGAAGATGGCTACCATTGATAGAATGAAGCAAGATGGGTCTTTTAACGCTTTGTCAAAAAGAGAGCGATTACAAATTAACCGTCAAAGAGAAAAATTAGAAAAGAATTTAGGTTCTATTGCTGATATGACTCGTTTACCAGGAGCTTTATTCGTAGTAGATATTAAGAAAGAACACATTGCCATTTCAGAAGCTCAGAAATTAAACATTCCAATTTTTGCAATGGTAGATACAAATTCTGACCCAAGAGCTGTAGACTATGTAATTCCATCGAATGATGATGCGTCTAAGTCTATAGAAAAAGTATTAGGACATGTGGTTGATGCAATTGCAGAAGGTTTATCAAACAGAAAGAACGATAAAGAAGCGAAAGCAGAAGTAAAGAAAGAGACTCCTAAAGCTGAGGTTGTAGTTGAGGAAAAAGTTGAAGCTGTTGAAGCAAAAGCAGAAAAAACAGACGAAGCTACAAAAGAAGAAAAGTAAGATAAAATTAATGTGTAATCATTGATAGGTTGCCTTTTAAACAAGGTTAACGTATCAATATATAAAGAATTAAGAAATGGTTAAAATAACCGCTGCAGACGTAAAAAACTTAAGAGAAGCTACAGGTGCTGGAATGATGGACTGTAAAAAGGCGTTGGTAGAAGCTGAAGGAAACTTTGATAAAGCAATTGAAGTTTTACGTAAAAAAGGTCAAAAAGTAGCTGCTAAAAGAGCTGATCGTGAGTCTAATGAAGGTTTGGCAGTATCAAAAATTAACGATACAAATACAGAAGCTGTTGCTATTGTTTTAGCATGTGAAACGGACTTTGTAGCTAAAAATGATTCCTTTAAAGAATTGGCCACTCAATTTGTGGATATTGCATTAAACTGTTCAGATAAAGAAACTTTTTTACAAGCAGATTTTAATGGAATGACCGTTGCTGATAAGTTAATTGAGCAAACAGGTGTGATTGGCGAAAAGATAGATATTACTGCTTTCGAAAAAATTGAAGCACCTTATTTAGGTTCTTACACCCATGGCGGTAAAATTGCTGCTGTTGTAGGATTGTCTTCTAAAGTAGAAAATGCAGAAACATTAACCAAAGATTTAGCAATGCAAGTTGCTTCTATGGGTGCTACTACGTTATCGTATAAAGATTTTGATGCAGCATACGTTGCTTCTGAAACTGAAGCGAGAATTGCAGCAATAGAAAAAGATAACATTGAATTAGGAAGATTGGGAAAAACATTGAAGAATGTTCCTCAATTTATTTCTAGATCTCAATTAACGGATGAAGTAATTGCAAATGCTGAAGAAGAGGCAAAAGCTACTCTAAAAGCAGAAGGAAAGCCAGAGCAAATTTGGGATAGAATTTTGCCAGGAAAAATGGAGCGATTTATTGCAGATAATACAACTTTAGATCAAGAACAATGTTTGCTAGATCAGAACTTTATTAAAGATGAAAAGAAATCTGTTGCAGCGTATGTAAAAACATACGGCGATGTTTCTGTTGTAGGTTTTAAAAGAGTTACATTAGGTTAACAAAAATAAAAAGACGATCTATTTAGATGGTCTTTTTTGTTTATAGGTAATTTTATTACAGGTTCTCTAAGGAAGTCGAATTAAGAATAAACAACTTGCTTATTCGTAAACATCTTCCTATATTTGCACCTGTTAAGAAAAAAATGAAGGGGACATATGTCCCCTCTTTTTATATTTTAAGATGGATAAAACCTTGGTGAAAGATTTGGTGCATGAGGCATTAGAGGAGAATAAATCACTTTTTTTAATAGACCTGTCGTTTTTGCCAAATAATAAGATTTTTGTAGAGGTAGATGGAGATACAGGTGTTTCTTTACAAGAAATTATACGAATTAGTCGTAATGTAGAGCATAATTTAGATAGAGAAGAAGAAGATTTTTCTTTAGAAGTTACCTCACCAGATATTTCACAGCCTCTAAAAGTAAAAAGGCAATACCTTAAAAATATAAATAGAATATTAAGTGTAACAACTGCAGAAGATTCTTTTGAGGGTATACTAACAGCAGTAGAGGGAGATTCTATTACTTTGCGTTGGAAAGCAAGAGAGCCAAAACCTATTGGAAAAGGAAAAGTTACTGTAGAAAAAACAGCAACTATTTTATATAAAGAGATTAAACAAGCAAAAGTGAAGATTGTATTTTAAGTAGAAATATAGTATGGAAAATATAGCATTAATTGATTCGTTTTCAGAATTTAAAGATAATAAGAGTATAGACAGAGTAACATTAATGTCTATTTTAGAAGAAGTTTTTAGAGCGGCTTTGAAACGTAAATTTGGTTCTGATGAAAACTTTGATATCATTATCAATCCAGATAAAGGAGATTTAGAAATTTGGAGAAATAGAGTTGTTGTTGCAGATGGAATGTCTGAAGATGATAATGAAGAAATAGAATTGTCTGAAGCAAAAAAAATTGAACCTGATTTTGAAATAGGTGAAGATGTTTCAGAAGAAGTAAAATTAATCGATTTAGGAAGAAGAGCTATTTTGGCATTACGACAAAATTTAGTGTCTAAAATTTTTGAACACGATAGTACAAACATCTTTAAACATTTTAAAGATTTAGAAGGAGAGCTATACAGTGCAGAAGTACACCATATTCGTCATAATGCTATTATTTTATTAGATGATGATGGAAATGAATTGGTTTTGCCAAAGTCTGAACAAATTCGTTCCGACTTTTTTAGAAAAGGAGATTCTGTAAGAGGAGTGATTAAAGCGGTAGAGTTACGAGGAAATAAACCTGTAATTTTATTGTCTAGGACTTCGCCTAATTTCTTAAATAAATTATTTGAACAAGAAATTCCTGAAGTTTTTGATGGGTTAATTACCGTAGAAGGTGTAGCAAGAATCCCTGGAGAAAAAGCAAAAGTTGCTGTAGATTCTTATGATGATAGAATAGACCCTGTAGGAGCATGTGTGGGAATGAAAGGTTCTAGAATTCACGGAATTGTACGTGAATTAGGAAATGAAAACATCGACGTAATCAATTATACCAAAAACGAACAATTATTTATTGCGAGAGCTTTAAATCCTGCTAAAATTGTTTCTATGGAAATTGAATTATTTGAGGAAGAAAAAAATGGTAAAAAAGGACGTGTTAATGTCTTTTTAAAACCAGAAGAAGTTTCTAAGGCTATTGGTAAAGGCGGTGTAAACATTCGTTTGGCAAGTGAGTTAACAGGATATGAAATAGATGTACAAAGAGAAGGTGTTGAAGAAGAAGATGTAGAATTGACAGAGTTTAGTGATGAAATAGAATCTTGGATTATTGAAGAGTTTAAAAAGATTGGAATTGATACTGCAAAAGGAGTATTAGAAACTGGTCTAGAAGAATTGGTAAAAAGAACCGATTTAGAAGAAGAAACGATTATAGATGTACAACGCATCCTTAAAGAAGAATTTGAGGAATAATAAACGCTAAAAGAAAGTAAAAAGATATTTTTACAAAATACACAGATAAAATATACTATATGTCTGAAGGCAAAACAATGAGGCTTAATAAAGTGTTACGAGAATTAAACATCTCTTTAGATAGAGCTGTCGAATATCTAGCAAAAAACGGACACGAGATTGAAGCTAGACCTACTACTAAAATATCTGGTGAGGTATATCAATTATTACTTGATGGCTATCAAACAGATGCTAGTAAAAAAGCAGCTTCTAAAGAAGTAAGTGAAGAAAAAAGAAAGGAAAAAGAGGCTATTCGTTTAGAGCTAGAAGCAAAGTTAGAAAAGAAAAGACTTGAAGAAGAAGAGAAAAAAGAAATTCTAAAAGCGAAAGCAGAAAAGTTAGAGATTAAAACTGTAGGTAAAATAGATATTGAAAAGTCTAAAAAAGTAGAAGCCCCTGTAGCTGAAAAATCAAAACCTGCAGAGAGTTCTTCTGAATCAAAACCTGCAGAAAAAATAGTTTCTACAACCGAACAAAAAGAATCTAAAACGGAAGAAAATAATTCTGTAGAAAAAGCAACAGAAAGTTCTACTGAATCTGAAAAAGAAGAAGGTTCAAAAGAAATAGTTTCAGAAACATTAAAAACGCAATATAAAAAATTAGATGGCCCTAAAGTTGTTGGAAAAACAATTGATTTAAAACAGTTTGAAAGAACTAAAAAGAAAAAACCAGAAGATAAGAAAGGCGCCAATACTTCAAACGATTCAAAAAAGAAACGTAAAAGAATTAGCAAACCTGTTGGTGGTGCTAGACCAAATAATACTGGAAGTAGATCCAATCAAGGAAATCGTAGGTTTTCAAACGGTAAGCCAGGAGCAAGAGGTGCTAGACCAGCGGTTCAAAAAGAAGAACCTACAGAAGCAGAAATCCAAAAGCAAATTAGAGAAACTTTAGAAAAACTACAAGGGAAATCTTCTAAAGGGAAGGGTGCAAAATACCGTAGAAATAAAAGAGAGGCGCACAGAGAACAATCTGATGCGGAAATGGAAGCACAAGCATTAGATAGTAAAATATTAAAAGTAACAGAATTTGTTACTGTTAGTGAAATTGCAACCATGATGAATGTGCCTGTAACAAACATTATTTCTTCCTGTATGATGTTGGGAATGATGGTAACCATGAATCAACGATTAGATGCAGAGACATTAACCATTGTTGCAGAGGAGTTTAACCATACTGTAGAATTTGTTAGCGCAGAAATAGAAGAAGGATTAGAAGAGGTTGAAGACAAAGAAGAAGATTTAGAAAAACGAGCTCCTATAATTACAGTTATGGGACATGTAGATCATGGAAAAACTTCTTTGTTAGATTATATTCGTAAAGCAAATGTAATTGATGGAGAATCAGGAGGAATTACGCAACATATTGGTGCGTATGCCGTAAATGTAGGCGATGAGAAAATAGCATTTTTAGACACACCGGGTCACGAAGCCTTTACAGCAATGCGTGCGCGTGGTGCGCAAGTAACAGATTTAGTGATTATTGTTGCCGCAGCAGATGATGATATTATGCCACAAACAAAAGAGGCAATTTCTCATGCGCAAGCAGCGGGAGTTCCTATCATATTTGCAATTAATAAGATTGATAAACCCAATGCAAATCCAGATAATGTAAAAACACAACTAGCAGCAATGAACTTGTTGGTAGAAGATTGGGGTGGTAAAATACAATCGCAAGACATCTCTGCAAAAACAGGTGAAGGAATTGATGAACTTTTAGAAAAAGTATTACTAGAAGCAGAAGTTTTAGAACTAAAAGCAAATCCAAATAGAAATGCTGTTGGAGCTGTTGTAGAAGCTGCTTTAGATAAAGGTAGAGGATATGTTTCTACAATTTTAGTACAAACAGGAACATTAAAAATAGGAGATTACTTACTTGCAGGAAAACATAGTGGAAAGGTAAGAGCTATGTTTGATGACAAAGGAAATTCTTTAAAACAAGCAGGACCATCTACACCTGTTTCTATTTTAGGATTAGATGGTGCGCCACAAGCAGGTGATAAGTTTAATGTATTTGAAGATGAGCGTGAGGCAAAACAAATAGCTACAAAACGTTCTCAGTTACAAAGAGAGCAATCTGTAAGAACTCAGAAAACGTTAACTTTAGATGAGATTGGACGTAGAATTGCTTTAGGAGATTTTAAAGAGTTAAATATTATTTTGAAAGGAGATGTAGATGGTTCTGTAGAGGCATTAACAGATTCTTTCCAAAAATTATCTACCGAAGAAATACAAGTAAACATTTTACACAAAGGCGTTGGAGCCATTACAGAATCTGATGTGTTATTGGCTTCGGCTTCTGATGCTATTATTGTAGGATTTAACGTTCGTCCGCAAGGAAATGCAAGAAATATAGCAGATAAAGAAGAAGTAGATATTAGAACTTATTCTATTATATATGATGCTATTGGCGACTTAAAAGACGCTATGGAAGGCTTGTTGTCTCCAGATATGAAAGAAGAGATTACAGGAAATGTAGAAATTAGAGAAATTTACAAAATTTCTAAAGTAGGAAACATTGCAGGTTGTATGGTAATGAGTGGAAAGATTTTTAGAAATTCTCTTATCCGAATTATTAGAGATGGAATTGTTGTACATACAGGAACTTTAGAAGCTTTAAAACGTTTTAAAGATGATGTAAAAGAGGTTGCAAAAGGGTATGATTGTGGAATTCAGATTAAAGGATACAATGATATTCAACAAGGAGATACGATTGAAGCTTACGAAGAAGTAGCCGTTAAAAAGAAATTAAAATAAAATCATTTTACAAAATTAAAAAGCGCCAACTATGTTTAGTATGGCGCTTTTTAATTTTTATGATGGTTAATCTCTGCTTCCTAAAATTTGTAACCCCCAATATAGTAACATTGCTAAAGAACCTAAAGCGGCAACCAAATAAGTTCTAGCAGCCCATTTTAAAGCATCTTTAGAGCCTACAAACTCTTGTTGCGAAACTATGTTTTTATTTTTCAACCAAGCCAGTGCTTTATTACTAGCATCGTATTCTACGGGTAATGTTATAAAACTAAAAAGTGTAGCTAACCCCATAAATACTAAGCCTGTAATAGCAATGTAAAAACCAATTCCAGCCTGATTTGCTGCTGCACCTAAAATAAGCCCCCCAATAACTAGCCATTGAGAAAATTGAGAAGAAATACTTACTACAGGAACTAATTTAGAACGAAGTGATAACCATTCATAAGCTTGTGCATGTTGTACTGCATGCCCTACTTCGTGAGCAGCAATAGCCGCAGCTGCTGCATTTCTTTGATTGTAAACTCCTTCACTTAGATTTACAGTCTTATTTTTAGGATTGTAATGATCTGTCAACATACCCGCAGTAGAAATTACTTTTACATCTCTAATACCATGGTCTGCCAACATTTTCTCTGCAATTTCAGCACCGCTCATTCCGTTGCGTAATTGAACTTTTGAATACTGTTTAAATTTTCTTTTTAGTGTATTGCTAATTCCCCAGCTTATTAAAGAAATAATACCAATTAACACATAAAATTCTATCATAATAATTGTTTTTAAAATTTATTTCATTTTTGTTTGATAAATTTACAACATAAAGTATTCCAATCTTTTTTTTACTATAAAAAATTGAATAGTGTCGCTTTTTAGAACAAAATACAACATGATTGGATGTTTAATAATGACAAAATGACAAGACCCAAAATATTACTTGTGTACACAGGGGGAACTATTGGTATGATAAAAGATTACAAAACCAATGCATTAAAACCTTTTGATTTTGATAAAATTTTAAAAAACATCCCTGAATTACAACAGTTGCATTGTGATATTAAAACCATTGCTTTTGAGGAGCCTATAGATTCTTCAAACATGAATACAATTTATTACAGTAAACTGGTAGAAATTATTGAGAATAATTATACAGATTTTGATGGCTTTGTTGTCCTAACAGGTTCAGATACGATGTCCTACACATCTTCTGTAGTTAGTTTTATGTTTGAAAATTTGGAAAAACCTATTGTTTTTACAGGCTCTCAATTGCCCATAGGAGATTTAAGAACAGATGCAAAAGAAAATCTAATTACTTCGATAGAAATTGCAGCTTCACAAAAAAATGGAATTCCAGTAATTTCTGAAGTTTGTTTGTATTTTGAATATAAATTGTACAGAGCTAATAGAACTACTAAGATAAGTGCAGAACAATTTAAAGCATTTAACTCTTTAAACTATCCGCCTTTGGCAGAAAGCGGCGTTCATTTAAGTATTAATGATTCGTACATATACAAACCTAAAAAAAGAGGGGAACAGCTAATAGTTAGGAAAAAATTAGAAACAAATATTGCTATCTTAAAACTATTTCCAGGAATTACAGAAGGTGTTGTAGCAAGTATCTTAAATATTCCCAATTTAAAAGGAGTCGTTTTAGAAACTTATGGTTCAGGAAATGCGCCAACACAATCATGGTTTTTAAAATTAATCGCAAAAGCAATTGCAAACGACATTAAAATTGTTGATGTTACACAGTGTATTGGAGGTAGTGTTCTTTTAGGGCATTATGAAACAAGTATGCAATTGAAAGATATAGGAGTTATAGACGGAAAAGATATTACAACAGAATCTGCAATAGCAAAATTAATGTATCTATTAGGAGAGGAAATACCACAAAAACGTTTTGGTATGCTTTTTGAAAAGCCTTTACGAGGAGAGATGTCTCAAAGATAAATTACGAGAATTGTAAAAAAAAGTTTGAAATAGTTATTTTTTGACAAAGATTAAACAAAATACTTATTAAAAAAACACAAATATTTTCAACTTTTTTTTTAAAGGGTCAACATTTTTTTGTTACTTGCCACTTCAATAAATTAAAGTAGACTTTTGTTCATTCTAACAATTAAAGAAATTTAAAAAAGCTATTTTATTTTTTATGTGAAACAGATATTAACAAACACCTTAACTATTAAAATTTAATTAATTATAACAAAGATGAAAAAAGTAGTAAATATCCTATCCGTTACAGGATTTATGTTTTTTGGAGCTATTCAGTCAACCTTTGCACAAGAAGCTGCAAAAGAGGAAACCTTTCACCAAATTTTAAAACAGCGTTTTATTGAAGGAGATCCTGGGTTTATGGGAATTGTATTGGTTGCTTTAATTTTAGGGCTGGCAATTGCTATAGAAAGAATTATTTATTTGAATATGGCAACTACCAATACTAAAAAATTAATAGCTGGTGTAGAAGATGCCTTAAGTTCTGGTGGTGTAGAAGCTGCTAAAGAACTTTGTAGAAATTCTAAAGGACCTGTTGCTTCTATTTTTTATCAAGGATTAGATAGAGTAGATGAAGGTGTTGAAGCGGCTGAAAAAGCGGTTATAGGATACGGAGGCGTTCAAATGGGATTGTTAGAGAAAAACATTTCTTGGTTGTCTTTATTCATTGCCTTGGCACCGATGCTAGGTTTTATGGGGACTGTAATTGGAATGATTGGAGCTTTTGATGCCATTGCTGTGGCCAATGATATTTCTCCAGCCGTAGTAGCTGTAGGTATTAAAGTAGCCTTATTAACAACAGTATTTGGTTTAATAGTAGCTATTATTTTGCAGATTTTTTACAATTATATTGTGTCTAAAGTAGACAGTATTGTAAATAATATGGAAGATGCTTCTATTTCATTGATTGATATTTTAGTGAAATATAAAAAATAGTTTTTAGGATGAAAGACGATAAATTATCAAAATATTTAAGCATTTTAATTGCTGTTTTAGCAGTAATTGGAGGTGTGTTTTTTATACGACTTTTTATGGCTGGAGAAGCTGTAGAAACAGACGTAGCAGTTCAGAATAGCGTAGTAAGTCCGTTAATTTCTTTTTCGCAATACTTATTATATGCGGCTATTGCGGTAGCTTTAATAGCTTCTTTATTGGGGATGGTTAAAAACCCTGAGAATTTAAAGAAAACAATACTAAGTTTAGTGTTTTTAGGAGTACTTTTAACTATTTCTTACTTTACTGCAGATAGTAACGCTGTTACAGATGCGCAAGGAGAAATTCTTAAAGATGGAGGTCAAGAAGGTTCTCCAATCAACCAATGGGTTGGTACAGGAATTTGGTTTAGCGTTATCTTAGGAGGTATTGCTTCTATAGGTTTTGTTGTAGATTTATTAAAAGGACTTGTAAAATCATAAACTATGGCAAGAAGAGAAACTCCAGAAATTAATGCAGGTTCTATGGCAGATATTGCCTTCTTACTATTGATTTTTTTCTTAGTAACTACTACAATGAATGTAGATTCAGGTGTTTCTAAAAAACTATCTGAAAAACCGCCACCAGATTATGTACCGCCTATTATCAAACAAAAAAATATTTTTGAGGTAAATATCAACAGAAATAATGAACTGTTGGTAGAAGGCGAAAGAATGGAAATTAAAGACCTTAAAGAAGCCGCTATAAAGTTTATTGATAATGGTGGAGGTGTAGGGAAACCAGGTTTAGATGGTACACCAGGAACAAAATGTGACTATTGTCAGGGAGAACAAAGTGAATCTTCTTCGGATCACCCTAACAAAGCTATTATTTCTGTTCAGAGTGATAGAGGAACTGAATACGGCACGTATATTGTTGTACAAGATGAACTCTTAAAAGCTTATAGAGAACTAAGGAATAGATTGTGTAAACAACGTTATAATATGACTTTTACAGAATTGGAAAAACTCTATAAAGACGACAAAAAGAATAAAGAACAGGATGAAGCATTAAAGAAAAAAGTAGAAGATATTAGAAATAGTTATCCTCAAATTCTTTCGGATGCTGAACCTACTTCATCAAATTAATTTTTAAAATTAAGCTATTATGTCTAAATTTAAAAAGAAGAAAAAAGGGATGCCTGCTGTAAATACAGCATCGTTACCAGATATTGTTTTTATGTTGTTGTTTTTCTTTATGGTAACTACTACTATGAGAGAAACCGACTTAAGAATAGAAGCGCCAAGATTACCTGCTGCTGCTGAAATTAAGAAACTAGAGCATAAAAGTTTGGTGAGTACTATCTATATTGGTAAGGCAAAAGATGAAAAATATGGAACAGGTTATAATAGAATTCAATTGAATGATAAAATAGCTTCTCCAGATCAAGTACCCTCTTTTATACTAAAAGAAAGAGAAGATGTTCCTGAAGAACAAATTCCTTACATGACTACATCTATAAAAGCAGATAAGGAGTCTAGTGTAGGAACACTTACAGATATTCGATTAAAATTGAGAGATGTAAATGCCTTAAAAATGAGTTTATCTACTCAAAAAGGCGCGGATAATTAGAAGTACATTTCTAAGAAATAATAGAGAGGGTAATTCAATTGAATTACCCTTTTTTTGTAAAAAAACGTATTTTTAAAACCCATAAAATTATAAGATAAACAATGAAAAAGTATTTTCTATTACTTTTTTTAGGGATTCAATTTACAACACTTGCGCAAAAAGATTCTTTACAATTGGGAGATCGTTATGCAGAAGATCAAATTTATTTACAGATATCTTACAATCAATTTTATAACCAACCACAAACAGTAGGTAAGAGTAATTTTTCTTATGGGGTTTCTACAGGGTTTTTAAAAGATATATCGTTAAATAAAAAAGGAACACTCGCATTTGCTTTAGGTGTGGGGTATGGGTTTGATTCGTTTAATCACAAATTAAAAGTAGCAGAGTTAAATAATGAAACTATTTTTAGTGTTGATAATTCAATTACATCTAATAGACTCTCTATTCATAATATAGAATTTCCAATACAATTTAGATGGCGTACGTCAACTGCCAATAAATATAGCTTTTGGAGAATACACACCGGTTTCAGAATTTCCTATAATTTTCTAAATACATTTAGTTATGAAGAACCAACCACATCGATATCTTTAAAGAATTCGGTATTTTTTAATCAGTGGCAATATGGATTGAGTCTCTCTGCTGGATATGATCTTTTTAATGTTTATGTGTATTATGGATTGACTCCTATTTTAAAGAATGCATTTATTGGGGAAGAAAAAATAGCCACTAAAATTTTAAAATTCGGACTTGTCTTTTATCTTTTATAGCCTAGTTTGAAAGTGTTTTTATTCTGTTATTCCTGTCTTCGCAAAAATGACTTCCAAAAAAATAATTATTACATCAATTCAAAATAAAAGGCTAAAAACTGACTTGTAATTCCTAGAAAAAAACCTAAATAGACTTCTTTGGGTGTATGCGCTTTTAAAATTAATCGAGCACTTGCGAGTATACCCGATAATAGTATAAAAAGAATAATAAGAGGGAGCAGTGAAATTGAATAAAGAATTGCTAAAACAAGAAAAAAACCTACAAGCATTCCCATTGATAAGAGGTGTAAACTGGTTTTTAATCTTAATATAAAAAGAAAATAGACAACAATAAGTGCATAAGAAGCGCCAGAAAATAAAATTCCAAAGTCTCTAAGTATAGAAATTTCAGAGAGCTTACTTCCTAAAAATAGGAATAAAAGTACCATTAAAAATAAAGGTATTTTACGCTCTTTAATGGTGCTTAATTCAAAAGAATGAATTGTTTTTATACTTTTTAAAACGAGTAAAACTAATAGAGGGGTTAAATAAGTAGCTATAAAAATAACACCCAAAACAATAAATTGTTGACTTTTATGAATGCGATGTGGAATTAGTAAAAAATAGAGTAAGCTACCTATTGTAGGAATTACAATAGGGTGTAAAAGAATGGAAATGCTTTTTTGAAATTTCATATCCCTAAAGATAAAATTTAATATTTTAAAAAGCCCCAATGTTTTTATATTCATCAAGACTTTTAGGGATAACTAATTCTTATTTGTACTCTTTAATTAACACAAAGTCTACAATTTTGTCTTTATTAATATCTAAAAAAGTAATATTATTGTGTGTTATCACATCTCCATAACTTCCAATAACTACATTTCTTTTAGAGACTTTTATTTCTTCAGATTCTCCTTTTGAAATTTTTTTTATGTCTTTAAAATGACTTCCTACACCAAATCCTTCAGAGGTTTTATACTTTTCTGATTTTACTGTAATTGAAGTAATTCGTTTTTCTGAATTTGTGGTGATATCAAAAATGTTTTTATCAAAAGAAACATTTAATTTTTGATTTAGTGCGAAATTCCCTACGCTATTATTAGTAATTAAAATCTCTTTTTCCTGACTACAGGAAGTAATAATTACTACCATTAATATTTTTACTATGTCTTTCATAATTAATTACAGGTTCCATTATTTGAAGGAGAAGTACCTCCACTATTGTTTCTAGTTGTTCCACTGCTTAGGGTCATGTTTCTAATATCTTGACCTAAATTTCCAGGATTACTTCCGCCGCCACCAGGCCAATTACCGCTAGTGTTAGGGATATTTAAACTTGTATTGTTTACAATGTCAATTCCAAAGTTAGTACAATTATAAGTGTTTAAATTGTAAGTTGAATTAAAGTTTTCAATATTTGTGACAATATTCTGAAGTTGAGAAGCAGTTGCTTCTGTAGTAATGCTCACATCAAAAGTGTGATTACTATTATCATTCAATGAAGAACTTGAAGAAGGGCTAGAAAAAGGGTTTACAGCTACTGCTGGGTAAAATCCTACTAGTCTAGTTATAGAATCTTGTTTAATTCCAATAAATGTATGTCCTACTTCGGGAGAGCTTGGCCAACCAGACCATGTATCACTTGAATTTGCTGTGGGCTGGTCAACATAAAGAGTTATTTCAGCTTTTTTTGTTGTATCAAAGCATTTTAAATAATCTGTTATATCTGTAATTTCAGGCCCTTGAACATCGTCAAATAATTCAACATCTTCTACCCAAGTATTATCTACCCAAGCATCAATCACTTCCTCAGCTTCAGCAATCGCCTCCTCAGACCAATTATTATCCTCTAAAAAATTTGCTAAGGCATTAATCTCCACATTATTTTCAGAGTTGTTTAACCAAGCTATTCTCTCCGAAGTCATTGTTAAACGCTCTTTGATGTTTTTTAAAATTCTTCCTGTATTGATACTGGCAGCACCCGAAAAATCTTCTGCTTGTCCACAAGGGTCGTCTGTTCTGTTGTAATTTGGTGCACAATTAATTTCTGCATAAGGAACACCTGTATTTGAACCACACGATTTTCTTGAATGAGGCGTTGTACCTCCCGAACTACAAGATGTCATAATAGTTACGGTACAAGGAGAACTACTACTACCCACATAGCCAATGGCTGTACTTCCAGAACCTGTTGTATTGCTACCACTGTTGTAATTAGCACCATCGTTTTCAGTACCATTACCGCCACTGTTAGGAGCAGAATTAGAACCGCTTCCAGAACCGTAAATAGTAATTTGATTGGTTGGACAAGGGCTCTCGTCATCAGTTCTTCCTTGAGTACTTTCAGTATTACAAAAAGTATCGTAATCGTAGATTTTTAAAGAACCATTAAAATAATCAAAATGATTTACTCCTCTTTTATAATCATTACTAGGAGTATATTTAAATACAAAAGAACGATAAGTTTGGTCTGGTGAAGTTCTCACTACAAAGTTGTAAAAAGTATTAGAATCATCATCACCGTCTTCTATATCAAAAGGGAAAGAGTAAGTTTGTACTTCTAAGCTATCAATAGTGGTAAAAATAGTAGTGTAATCTATCGTTCCACAAGAAAAATCACCTTTAGATTTTTTATTAACATTGATATAATTAACAATATCAGGTATATTCTCTTTGGCAATAGGGTATGTTTTTACATTTGATTGAGGTAAACTAAGGTCTTGAAATTCATCTTCTTTTTCACAATTAAATAAAAATAAGGTAATTCCAAAGAATAGCATTGTTAATTGTACATACTTTTTGAATTGGTTTTTTTTCATTTTCATGATTGTATAGTTTTAAGATTAAAAATTTAATCAAAAATACAATCAGACTATTTTTCTTTTGTCTCGATATTTTATATTCTAAAAAACTAGGACAAATTTCTTTTTTTAAATTCTGTTGGCGTGCATCCAACTTCTTTTTTAAAAGATTTATAAAAAGCCGACTTAGAATTAAACCCTGCTTCTAAAGCAACAGATGTTAATGTGTATTTTTTGTATTCGTTATTTTTAAGTAATTTTTTAGCTTCTTCTATTCTTAATTTATTAATATAAACAGGAAAATTAATTGTAGAGTTTTGATTAAAAAGAGATGAGAAATAGCTTTCGTTTAAGTTAAATTTTTCAGAAATTGATACTAGATTTAAGTTTGGGTTTAAAAAGAGTTTTTCTTGAATAATGATGTTTTTAATTTCATCTATTTTTGGATTACTACTAATAATTAGTTTAGGTTTATTAGTTAAAAGGCTTTTTCTAATATCTTTTCTCTGATTAAAGATACCATTATAATAAACCCCCGCATATCCAAGCCAATACATTAAAAAAGAAAGACTTATCCATAAAAAGTATTTTCCAAAAATATTTAATTGACCTGTTTTATAATATTGACTATAAAGAGTAAGAAAAAACCATAATACACATATGCATATTCCAAAAAAAAGTAATTCTTTTAACCATTTAGTGTTTATTACAATATCTTTTTTCTTGTAATTTTTATTTTCATCAGTATATTTTTTTATAAATCGAAGTGTTTTGTAAATAACAAAAACCGTAAATATTACTGAAAAATATTCCTCACTGTAATAAAAAATGTTTAAGTCTTCTACATCTATTTTAAAACTTTTTTCAAAGAATAATTTATGTATTAATATAGATAAGTGAAATAATAGACTGATAAAGAAAGGGGCTAAAAAAACATATTTTATTTTTCCCACTTTTAAATAAGTAATTACAAAATAAAAGTACATTGGAACAATTAAAAGATTCCAAGGGATATAAAAACTATCGTAATAATCTATATTTTTTGTATATCCAACATCTATAACCCAATAGTATAGATTGTTTAGTGAAATAAATATAATTAAAAGAGATAAGTATAAGTTAGATTTTGACTTATACTTGGGGTTTAATAATACAATCAGACTAAATATAAACCCTTGTACTATTCCACATATAATAATGATATTAAAAACATTGATATTAAAAACTAAGTCTTTCAAATTTCACTTAAATCTCTTTTCGTAATCTGGCTACAGGAATGTCTAATTGTTCTCTATACTTTGCAATAGTCCTTCTAGCAATGGGGTAGCCTTTTTCTTTTAAAAGTTTCGAAAGTTTTTCGTCTGTTAAGGGCTTTTTTTTGTCTTCTTCGCTAATTAATGTTTCTAGAATTTTTTTGATTTCACGAGTAGAAACATCTTCTCCCTGATCGTTTTTCATAGATTCAGAAAAGAACTCCTTAATTAATTTTGTTCCGTAAGGTGTAGCCACATATTTACTATTTGCAACCCTAGAAACGGTAGAAATATCCATTTGTATTTGGTCGGCAATATCTTTTAAAATCATAGGTTTTAGCTTGCGCTCATCACCGGTTAAAAAATAATCGTGCTGATATTTTAGAATACAATTCATGGTAACCAATAAGGTTTGTTGACGTTGTTTGATGGCGTCAATAAACCACTTTGCAGCATCTAACTTTTGCTTGATAAAAAAAACAGCATCTTTTTGAGACTTACTTTTTTCTTTAGATTCTTGATAGCCTTTCAGCATGTTTTGATATTCACGAGAAACATGTAACTCAGGAGCATTTCTGCCATTTAAAGTCAACTCTAATGTTCCTTCAACAATTCTAATAGTAAAATCGGGTACAATTTGTTCTGTGATTTTATTATTTCCAGCATACGAGCCTCCAGGCTTTGGATTTAATTTGGCAATTTCTGAATTTATTTCTTTTAATTCATCTTCAGAAACACCAAATTTTTCAATCAACTTTGTATAATGTTTCTTTGCGAAATGATCAAAGGCTTCTTCTAAAATTCGAATAGCCAACGCCCTTTTTTTATTTGCTGATTTCGATTTTAATTGAATTAACAAACATTCTTGTAAGTTTGTAGCACCAACACCTATAGGGTCTAATTTTTGAACGACTTCTGTTAATACTTTTACAACAGTTTCTTCTGTTGTAAAAACATTCATTGTAAAAGCCAAATCATCTACAAGATCAATAACTTCTCGTCTAATATAACCGCTATCATCTATACTACCTACTAAAAATTCTGCAATGGCACGTTCTTCATCCGTAATAATAAAAGTGTTTAATTGTTGTATTAGAGATTGATGAAAGGTGATTCCTGCGGCATACGGAATGTGTTTTTCCTCATCATCTGCACTATAATTATTGGCTTGTGTTTTATAGCTAGGAATTTCATCATCACTTAAATAATCATCAATATTAATATCTTCTGCTTCTATTTTATCTGTACCCGTATCATCAAATTCATTTTCATTAGATAAGCTTTCATCTTCATCGTTTATCTCTTTTCCAGAATCTAATGCTGGATTTTCTTCAATTTCTTGTTGTAAACGTTCTTCAAAAGCTTGTGTAGGCAATTGAATTAATTTCATCAACTGAATTTGTTGAGGAGATAGTTTTTGTAATAATTTATATTGTAAACTCTGTTTCAGCATATTTTTAAAGATACAAAAAGTATTGTTATGGTTTTAAAATGCTGCATTTTGTGGTGTTCTTGGAAACGGAATAACGTCTCTAATATTTCCCATGCCAGTTGCAAATAAAACCAATCTTTCAAAACCTAATCCAAATCCTGAATGTACGGCCGTTCCAAACTTTCTTAAGTCTAAATACCAAGAAAGTTCTTTTTCGTCAATACCCATTGTTTTTATTTTTTCTAACAATACATCGTAACGTTCTTCTCGTTGACTTCCGCCAACAATTTCTCCAATACCAGGAAATAAAACATCCATGGCTCTTACCGTCTTACCATCGTCATTTAAACGCATATAAAAAGCTTTAATAGTTGCTGGATAGTCAAATAAAATTACAGGGCATTTAAAGTGTTTTTCTACTAAAAATCGTTCGTGCTCAGACTGTAAATCGGCTCCCCATTCGTTAATAAGATATTGGAATTTTTTCTTTTTATTGGGTTTGCAATTTCTAAGAATATCAATGGCTTCGGTATAGCTAACCCTTTTAAAATTATTGTCTACTACAAAATGTAATTTTTCTAACAAACTCATTTCGCTACGTTGCGCTTGTGGTTTTGTTTTTTCTTCTTGGGTTAAACGTTGGTCTAAAAAAATTAAATCGTCTTTGCAATTTTCTAGAACATATTGTAAAACAGATTTTATAAAGTCTTCAGACAAATCCATATTTGCATCTAAATCATTAAAAGCAACTTCAGGTTCAATCATCCAAAACTCTGCTAAATGACGTGTTGTATTCGAATTTTCAGCTCTAAATGTAGGGCCAAACGTGTATACTTTTCCTAAACCCATTGCATAGGTTTCGGCTTCTAATTGCCCAGAAACTGTTAAGTTGGTTTCTTTTCCAAAAAAGTCTTGAGTATAATCAATGTCGCCACTCTCATTAAGTGGTGCTTTGTTAGGTTCAAACTGTGTTACTCGAAACATTTCTCCTGCTCCCTCAGCATCAGAACCTGTTATAATAGGTGTATTTACGTAGTTAAATCCGTTTTCTTGAAAATATTTGTGAACACCAAAAGAAAGCGCAGACCGAACTCTCATTACAGCGCTAAAAGTATTGGTTCTTACACGTAGATGTGCATGCTCTCTTAAAAACTCAAAACTATGTTTTTTAGGTTGAATAGGATATTCATCAGGATTGGAATCGCCTAAAACTTCTAAGGTATCAACTTGAATTTCTACACTTTGTCCTTTTCCTTGACTCTCTACAAGTGTTCCTTTTATAGCCAATGCAGCACCCGTTGTAATTCTTTTTAAGGTAGTTTCATCAATGTTTTCAAAATCGATAACACACTGCATATTGTTTAATGTAGAGCCATCGTTTAAGGCAATAAATCGATTGCTTCTAAAACTTCTAACCCACCCTTTTATATATACCTCTTGTAAAAAAATATCTGATTGTAATAACTTGGAAATACTACTTACTTTCATCTGTCTTTCTTTATTTTTTTAGTGATAAAGCAAATATACTTTTTTGAGGTAAAATGAGCAATACATCCTAACCAATAAAGTGTTTATTACTTTGACAATTCTTAGAAATTATAACGACTGCTTTTCTTCTTTAGGAGGTAAAATTCGAATAGAAGGTTTTTTAAAGACTTGTTTATTGGCTATTTTCTTTTCAAAAGTAAGCAACATAGATGGTAATAGTAGTAAATTAGAAACCATTGCTAAAAGTAATGTAATAGAAACCAATCCGCCCAATGCAATAGTACCGCCAAAACTAGAAATTGTAAATACTAAAAAGCCAAAAAATAATACAATAGAGGTGTAAAACATACTAACACCTGTTTCGCGTAAAGCAGCATATACAGAAGGTTTAATTTTCCATTTATTTGCAATTAATTCTTGTCGGTATTTTGCTAAAAAATGAATCGTATCATCTACAGAAATTCCAAAAGCAATACTAAAAACTAAAATTGTAGAAGGTTTTATAGGGATTCCAAAAACACCCATCAATCCTGCTGTAATTAGCAAAGGTAGCATATTGGGGATAATAGAAATTAAAATCATTTGATACGAACGAAACATCCACGCCATAAATAGTGAAATTAAAAAGATGGCAAGCGAAAGTGAAATGACTAAGTTATTAATTAGATAATTTGTGCCCTTCGTAAAAATTAATGCTTTTCCTGTTAAAGAAATACTATATTTTTCTTTTGGGAATTCTTTATCAATTACTTTTTTAAGTTGATTTTGGATCAGATCCATTTTTTCTGTTCCAATATCTTTCATAAAGGTGGTCATTCTAGCATATCTTCCTGTAGAATCTACAAAGCTTTGTAACATTTCTGCATTGCTATTAGAATTTTTTGTGTACGCAAAAATGTAACTTTGTTCTTGACTTGTAGGGAGTTGATAGTATTTAGGATTTCCTTTGTAATAAGCTTGCTTAGAGTATTTTACTAGGTTTACAACAGAAACGGGCTTTGATAGTTCTGGGAATAATTCAATGACTTCATTAATTTTCTCCATCTTCTTTAAAGTGGATAATTTCATGACGCCTTTCTCTTTTTTTGTATCTATTAAAATTTCTAAAGGCATAATGCCACCAAACTGGTTTTCGAAGAATTTTATGTCTTTATAAAATTGCATTCCTTTAGGCATATCTTCAATTAAACTACCCGAAACTTTAATTTGATACACGCCAATAATTCCAAAAATAATAGTAATAAGGGTTGCGATATAAATGGCAATACGTTTTTCTCTAACCATTTTCTCCATCCAATCTACCACATTTTCAATCCATCTTTTTTCTAAGTGATTGAGATGTTTCTTTTTGGGAAGTGGCATAAAACTATATAGAATAGGAATAATGAGTAGCGCTAAAATAAAGATGCTAATAATATTGATGGAAGCCAAAATACCAAACTCTCTTAGCAATTCACTTTTTACAAAAATAAAAGTAGCAAAACCAGAAGCTGTTGTAAGATTGGTCATTAAAGTAGCGTTTCCAATTTTGGAAATGACACGTTGCAATGACTTGGCTTGATTTCCGTGCTTTTTTACTTCTTGTTGATATTTATTGATTAAAAATACAGCGTTAGGCACACCTATAACAATAATTAAAGGAGGAATTAAAGCGGTTAAAACAGTAATTTCATAGCCTAACAATCCAATAAAACCAAAAGCCCAAGTAACGCCTATAAGTACTACTAATAATGTAATAAAAGTAGCCCTATAAGAACGGAAGAAAAAGAAGAAAATAACGGCTGTAATTAACAAAGCGCCTCCTACAAAAAGGCTAATTTCATCTTGGATGTTTTGCGCGTTTAAAGTTCTAATATATGGCATTCCGGAGGTGCGAACGTCTATATTTTGCGCTTTTTCAAAAGCTTCAATTTTTGGAACTAAGACTTTTTGAATAAAATTTCTCCTTGTAGGCGTATTTATAATTTCCTTCTTTAGATAAATAGCCGTTTGTATGGTTTCTGTGTCTTTATTATAAAGCAGGTGGTCATAAAAAGGAAGTTTTTCAAAAAGTTGCTTTTTTATCTTTAGAACTTCTTTTTTTGTTTTAGGATTGTTTTTAAATAATGGTTCTAAAACAAACTTTCTTTCTTTTCTATTAACTTTTAACTTTTGAATGTCGGCAATAGAAATGGTAAATTCCACTTCTTTTTCGTAGGCATTAAAAGATTCTGCTAAATCGTTCCAAGCATTTAATTTCTTAGGAGTAAAAATGGTACTATCCTGAACGCCAAGTATAATTAGGTTGCCTTCTTCTCCAAAAATCTCTAAAAATTTTTGATATTCTATATTGGCTTCATGATTTTCTGGTAATAGGTTGGCTTCTGTATATGAGAATTTCATATACTGTGCTTGATTTACCAAAAAAGCGGTAAAGCCAGCAATCAAGATTAAAACTAAATACCTGTTTCTTAGAATTATTCTTGCGGCTTTTGTCCAAAAATTCATGAATCTATTTTAAATAATAACTGCTATTGTTACAAGAAAGAGCTATAATTATTTGGTAAAAAAAATTAAACAGTCATTATTTCTTTTTCTTTTGTAGCAAATAATTCTTCTGTTTGCTTTACGTATGCATCGGTTAACTTTTGAATATCATCTTCAGAATTCTTTTTTAAATCGTCAGAGATATCGGTTTTTTTAACATCGTTGTTCGCTTCTTTTCTAGCATTTCTAATACCTACTTTGGCATCTTCAGTAATTGCTTTTGCTTGTTTTGCTAAGTCTCTACGGCGCTCTTCAGTTAGCGGTGGTACGTTAATCATAATTACATCACCATTGTTCATTGGGTTAAATCCAAGATTGGCAATTTGTATGGCTTTTTCTATTTCTTGCAACATATTTTTTTCCCAAGGTTGAATGCTAATGGTTCTAGCATCGGGAGTGTTTACGTTGGCAACCTGACTTAAAGGGGTTTGTGCGCCATAATAATCTACCATTACATTGGATAACATGGAAGGTGTAGCTTTTCCTGCTCTAATACTTTTTAATTCTTTTATTAAATGCGAAATAGCATTTTCCATTTGCTCTTTTGCCGTGTCGATAATAAATTCAATTTCTTCGTTCATCTTCAGAGATTTTTATGATTAATGATTTACAAGTGTCCCTATTTTTTCTCCAGCAATTAATTTTTGCAAATTCCCTTTTTTGTTCATATCAAAAATAATGATAGGCAACTTATTTTCTTCACTTAAGGTAAAGGCAGTCATATCCATAACTTTTAACCCTTTACTAATCACATCTTTAAAAGTGATATTGTCGTATTTTACAGCGGATGCATCTTTTTCTGGATCTGCAGTGTAAACACCATCTACACGAGTTCCTTTTAAAATAGCATCTGCATGTATTTCAATGGCTCTTAAAACGGCAGCAGTATCTGTAGTGAAATAAGGGTTTCCTGTTCCGCCTCCAAAAATAACCACACGCCCTTTTTCTAAATGACGATTGGCTCTTCTTTTAATATAGGGTTCTGCAATTTCTTTAATTTCTATAGCAGTTTGCAAACGTGTATGAATTCCTTCATCTTCTAAAGCACTCTGTAGCGCTAGCCCGTTAATACAGGTAGCTAACATTCCCATATGATCTCCTTGCACTCGATCCATACCATTACTAGCACCAGCAACGCCTCTAAAAATATTTCCACCTCCAATTACAATGGCAATTTCTACACCTGTTTTTAAGACTTCGTTAATTTCTTTGGCGTATTCTTTAAGGCGGATAGGATCAATTCCATAAGGTCGATCTCCCATTAAAGCTTCTCCGCTTAATTTTAAAAGTATTCTTTTGTATTGCATGATACAGTTTTAAGTTGCGTTTCATTAAAAGCAAAACAAAATTACGTTTTTTTCATTTTGTATCTTAGAATTTAACAGAAATCTTGTGTTCTATTGAGATTCTGACTCTAAAAAGGACAACATCATTTTTATTTCGGCGTAAGAAAAAGAATCGTCTAGTTTGCTTTTTAGTTCTTTTAAGTCTTTAAAATCAGTTTTTAAAATGACTTTCTTTAAGGTTTTGAATTTATTTTTGTCGATTAGTTCTAAAATATCAATTTCTCCAGTAGGAATAAAACTTGCTAAATGGCTTTCAATAGTACTAATCGCCAATGATCGTTTTTTAGCAATTTCAGCAATAGAAAGTCCTTCTTTAATAAAGAGATTTAAAGAGATTTGTTTGCTCGGAATTTTGTTTCCATCTGCATCGGTTGCTTCAGCTTTCTTTTTTTGTTTTTTGAGATATGTTGAAACGCAGTTTAAAATTTCCATACCATATTTTTCAACTCGTGATTTTCCAATACCTTTAATTGCTAACAAAGCTTTGGTTGTTGTAGGCAATTCTTCGCAAATTTCTAACAATGTTTTTTGAGTAAAAACTTGAAAATGAGGAATGTCTTCAGAGAGTGCAAATTCATTTCTTAAAGCTCTCAAGCTTTCCTTTAAACCAGCATTTATAGAAGTATCTTTTAGTTTCTTTTTCTTTTTTACAGGATCTTGTAAAACGGCTTTTGCTCTAATTTTTAAATAATTTCTAGCACTAAACTCATCTGTTAAAGCTTTAAAACAATAGGTTTTTATTTGTAAAAGTTCTTCAATAGTTTTTAGTTGTTTTTCAATATCCTTTTTTATAGCAGTATTATCTGTAGAAAAAATAATGGCTTCTAAAGGTTGTTTGATGTTTTTTTCTGTTTCATTTAAAAAATAGGCAACTGCTTTTTTAAAGCGTTCTTGAATAATTACATCTTTTTCTATACTGTTAGCATCTGCTGCCAATTGTTGTAATTGTAACTTAAAACTATGACTTACTTTCATTAATTGAACAATACCCTCATCTTTCAGTTTTTGTAAAGGTTCTATAATCGTTCCTGTTAGACTTGTTTTGTTTTTGTAAAAGATGTCAATTAATCGAGTTGTAGGGTATAAGAACGATTGATAATGAAACAGTTCTTCTATTAAGTTTAGATGGTATATTTTTTCTGAGGCTTTTAACGTTTTTGCATCTGGGATTTTTTCTGCCACTTCTTTATGAAAAGAATCTACAGTAGTATCGTTGATAATAGCACTACTTTTTATAGGAGTTTTTAGTACAATTCCTTCCAGAGAAGTGCATCTACTCAACGCTACATAGGTTTGTCCGTGAGCAAAAGAAGCTTCTGCATCTATAATAGCTTTTTCAAAAGTAAGCCCCTGACTTTTATGAATGGTAATTGCCCAAGCCAAACGCAATGGGATTTGAGAGAAAGAACCTACAATGTCTTCTTTTAATTCTTTTGTTTCTTCGTTAATGGAATACGTTAGATTATCCCATACTTCTCTTTCGGTAACAATTTCATCAATCTCATTAGCACATTGTACAGTAACTGTTTCTTTGGAAATTCCTGTAATGATTCCGATTTTTCCATTGAAATACCTTTTTTCTGGTGAAGAATCATTTTTAATAAACATTACTTGTGCTCCTACTTTTAATTCTAATTTTTCGGAATTCGGATATGAATTTTCGTTGAACTTTCCAGAAATTTCAGCATCAAAAAAATAGCTTTTATTTTTTAGTTTATGTAATTCTGAATCGTTAATTAAATGGGCTCTTTTATTATGCGTTGTTAAGGTAATATAACCGTCTTTTTCGGTTGGAGAAAAAGTTGGATTGTAACGTTCATTTAAAATAGCAGCAGATTTTTCTGACAAAGTATCGTTTCTAATTTCATTTAGAATCGTAATGAAGTTTTCATTTTTTTGTCGATAAATATATTTCAATTCAATGGCAATTGCATTGGCTTGTTGAAAAGCAATACTGCTAAAAAAATAAACAGTACTGTAATGTGCGCGTAATAAATCCCATTCTTGAGGTTTTACAACGGGCGATAGTTGTTGCAAATCACCAATCATCACCACTTGCGCGCCTCCAAACACCTTATTTTTGTTTTTATATCGTTTTAAAACTTGGTCAATTCCGTCTAACACATCGGCTCTTACCATACTAATTTCATCGATAATAACGAGGTCTAGCGATTTGATAATATCGATTTTTGTTTTGCTGAACTTTCGCTGAATGTCTGATTTTTTTGGATGTATATTTGGCATGATGGGACCAAAAGGTAATTGAAAAAAGGAATGAATAGTAACTCCTTTTGCATTGATGGCAGCTACTCCTGTTGGAGCTACCACCACCATTCTTTTTAAAGATTCGTTTTTGATTTTATGGAGAAAGGTAGTTTTTCCCGTACCTGCTTTTCCTGTAATAAAAAGGTTTCTATCCGTTTTTTCGATAAAATTAAGAGCGAGTTCTAGTTCAGGATTTTTAGGCATTTTTATTTTTTGATGCAAGATAATCAATCAAAAATTATTTCATAAAAAATCCCAAGCAAAATGCTTAGGATTTTTTAAGGGTTATTTCTTAATTCTAAAAGTCTTAATTCTTTAAAAACTACATTTCTAAAGCGCCTTTTATATCGTTTTCCATTAATAATTCAATAGGGTTTTCCAACGCTTCTTTTACAGCCACTAAGAAACCAACAGATTCACGTCCGTCAATAATTCTATGATCATAAGATAAAGCCACATACATAATAGGTTGAATGACTACTTCGCCATTAACCGCCATAGGTCTGTTTACAATATTGTGCATGCCTAAAATTCCACTTTGCGGCGGGTTGATAATGGGTGTAGACAACATAGAACCAAAAACACCACCATTGGTAATGGTAAAAGTTCCACCTGTCATTTCATCTACCGTAATTTGTCCGTCTCTAGCGCGCAATGCCAAACGTTTTACTTCACTTTCTACACCTCTAAAAGATAAGTTTTCTGCATTTCTAATAACAGGAACCATGAGTCCTTTAGGACCAGAAACCGCAATAGAAATATCTTGAAAGTCGTTTTTTATTTGAAAATCTCCATCAATCATAGAGTTTACATCTGGATACATTTTTAAAGCCCTTACAACTGCTAAAGTAAAGAAACTCATAAAGCCTAAACCAACACCATGTTTTGCTTTAAAATCTTCTTTGTATTGTGCACGCAAATCAAAAATAGGTTGCATGTTTACTTCATTAAAAGTAGTTAACATCGCTGTATCATTTTTTACAGCTACCAAACGTTCTGCTACTTTTCTACGAAGCATAGACATTTTTTTGCGTTCGGTTCCGCGTTTGCCTAAAGTTACTCCCATTGCGGGTACTGCTTTTACTGCGTCGTCTTTAGTGATGCGCCCATCTTTTCCTGTTCCTTTTACCGTACTAGCATCGATTCCTTTTTCTGCGAGTACTTTCTTTGCTGCTGGAGAAGCTGTTCCTGTAGCGTAGGTTTCAACTTTTGGTTGTTCGCTTTTAGCTTTTGGTTGCTCGCTAATAGCTGAAGGCTCTGACTGTTCACTACTGCTTGAATTACTTCCAGCTGGTTTTTCAGCATCCATATCAATCAAACAAACAACAGCACCTACTTCAACAGCATCACCTTCTTCTGCTTTTAAAGTAACAACTCCGCTTTCTTCTGCAGGCAACTCTAAGGTGGCTTTGTCTGAATCGACTTCTGCAATAGGTTGATCTTTTTCTACATAGTCTCCGTCTTCAACTAACCAAGTTGCAATTTCTACTTCTGTAATGGATTCTCCTGGTGAAGGAACTTTCATTTCTAAAATCATGTCTATTTAATTGTTTTTTAGATTTCTATATATTGAATTCGTTTAAACTTTCTCAATTTGCTAAAAATTGTTGTTTTCAACCCTGTTTTATCTTTTTCTCCTTCCGTAGCATTGCTGTTCAACTTAAAAAAGTCTTCAACAGAACTAAAAATTTCTAATTTTCGCTTCAATCCAAAAAATATAAACGACTTCATTTTTAGTTGTTATGCGCTGCTTTTTTATGTACTATTTTTAAACTTATTATAAAATCAAAAATTATTGAAAACCCTATAATAATTATAGCGGCTCCTACATAATTTATTATTTCTGTTGGATCTACAATTTCTGAAGCAAAAATCAAATAAGAACCAAAAACCCCTGAAATAGCACCTCCAATAATCCTGTATTTTCCTTTCTTAAAACTTAAACTTAACCCTGATGATGTATTTTGAAACAAGAAAAGGAAAGGGATAAGTCCGAAAAATAAACTGAATAAACCAAAAATAAAAACAAAATTTCCAATACTGTCTCCCCAGTTATTAAAGGCAATAGCGGCAATTATAGACAAAGCTATTTCGATGATTAGCATTCTTTTAAAAAGTCGAAACGTTTTTTGTTTTAAGTTGAATAATAAAAATAAAATTCCCATTACAGAACTTAAAGTTAATAATGTAGATACATAAAGTGCATTTAGGTCATTTGAAATTATCGATACTCCTGCAGATGCAAAAAGCAAACCTTGTAGAATAATGAACCACTTTTTTTTTAATTTATTCATAAAATTATTTATTAAGAGATTGAACTATTTCGTAAAAACACTATCAATTACTGCTTTATGACGTTTCTTAAAACGCGTGCTAGATCCGGCTGCTGGAACCGCATAATATTTACGAGAACGTACATTTAATTTTACCAAATCTAAACGTTCTAGTAAAAAACTCCAAGCGCCCATATTTCTGGGTTCTTCTTGCGCCCAAATATAATTTTCTACATGAGGGTATCTATCAATAACTTGTTGTATTTTTTCTAAGTGTAATGGAAACAATTGTTCAATTCTTACCAAAGCAACATCGTCTCTTTCTAAAATCTCACGTTCTGCTAATAAATCATAATAGAATTTACCCATACAGAAAACAAGTTTTTTTACATTTTTAGGATTTAGAGTATCATCAATTACTTCTTGGAACTCCCCGTTTGCTAAATCCTCAATAGGGCTTACAGCTTTGGGATGGCGTAATAAACTCTTGGGAGTAAAAACAATCAATGGTTTTCTGTAATTCCGTTTCATTTGTCTACGTAACAAGTGGTAAAAATTACTAGGCGTTGTACAATTGGCAACCGTCATATTGTCTTCTGCACACAATTGTAAATAACGCTCTATTCTTGCAGAAGAATGTTCAGAACCTTGCCCTTCATATCCATGCGGTAATAAAACTACAATTCCGTTTTGCATTTTCCACTTGTCTTCTGCGGCAGAAATATATTGATCGAACATAATCTGCGCCCCGTTAGAAAAATCTCCAAACTGTGCTTCCCAAATGGTTAAGGTGTTTGGGTTTGCCATGGCATAACCGTAATCAAAACCTAAGACTCCGTATTCGGATAATAACGAATTATAAATCGTCATTTTCCCTTTGTTGTTTGGATTGGTGTTTAGTAAGTTGATACGGTCTTCAGAAACTTCATCTCTTAAAATGGCATGTCTATGTGAAAAAGTGCCTCTTTCTACATCTTGTCCAGAGATACGAACATGAAAACCTTCTTCGAGTAAGCTACCATAAGCTAAGTTTTCCGCCATTCCCCAATCTAAGGTATTGGTTTCAAAAACCATCTTAGCTCTTCCTTGTAAAATACGTTCAGCTTTTCGTACAAACTTTACGTTTTCTGGAACGGTGGAAACTATTTTTGCAATATTTTTTAATTTGTCAACCGAATATGTTGTGTTCTCAGGAAGCAGCATTGCTTCTAATTGCTGACGCTCAAAACCTTTCCAAGTAGATTCCATAAACTCTCTAACTTTAGAGGTTTTTACTTTTTTGGCTTCGTTAAATTCTATTTCTAATAATTGCTTAAATTCTTTTGTAATTTGACTTAAGTAATTAGTGTCTATAGAGTTTTCATTAATTAATTGTTCGGCATAAATATCTTTTACATTTTTATGCTTTGCAATAGCTTTGTATAATTTAGGCTGTGTAAAACGAGGTTCATCACCTTCATTATGGCCGTATTTTCGGTATCCTAATAAATCAATAAAAACGTCCGTTTTAAATTTCATTCGAAACTCTAATGCCATTTCCATAGCATGACAAACGGCTTCTGTATCATCTGCATTTACATGCAATACAGGTGATAAAGTAACTTTTGCAACATCTGTACAATAGGTGCTAGAACGAGCATCTAGATAATTGGTTGTAAATCCTATCTGATTATTTACTACAATATGAATGGTTCCGCCTGTTTTATAGCCGTTTAATTTAGACATTTGAGTTACTTCGTAGGCAATTCCTTGTCCTGCAATGGCAGCATCTCCATGTACAACAATGGGTAGTATTTTACTTTCGTCTCCACTGTATTTTCTATCTATTTTTGCTCTTGTAATTCCTTCGGCAACTGCAGCAACGGTTTCTAAATGCGACGGATTGGGTACCAAATTCATTTTAATTTGCTTTCCGTCTCTATAAGTTTTACTTAGGGTTAAACCTAAATGATACTTTACATCTCCATCAATATTTTCGTCTTCAAAGTCTTTTCCTTCAAATTCACTAAATAAATCTCTAACAGGTTTTTTAAATATATTGACTAAAGTGTTTAAACGACCACGGTGTGCCATTCCTAAAACACATTCTTCCACGCCATATTTTTCTGAAGCGTCTCTTAATGCAACACTAATTCCTGGGATTAAAGCTTCTCCGCCTTCTAAAGAAAAACGTTTTTGTCCAACATATTTTGTTTGCAGGAAACTTTCAAAAGTTACGGCTTGATTTAATTTTGATAAGATGTATTTTTTTGCATCTACAGAATAATTAGGATGATTTCCGTTTCTGTTCAATCGGTTTTGCCACCATTTTAATTTTTCTGGATTGCGCATGTACATGTATTCAATTCCAATAGAATCGCAGTAAATACGTTCTAAGTGATTGATGATGTCTGACAGTTTTTTAGGACCAATTCCTAAAATTTCTCCAGCGTTAAATGTTTTATTTAAGTCTTCTTTGGTAAGCCCAAAATTTTCTATAGAAAGCGATGGCTCATACTGCCTTCTGTCTCTAACAGGGTTTGTTTTTGTAAATAAATGCCCTCGTGTTCTATAGCCATTAATTAAGTCTACAACTAGAAATTCTTTTTTAACTTCTTCTGGAATTTCATTAGAAATTTCATTGTCTGTAAGTGTGTAATTTTCGTTGGCTAAGTCATATCCTTGAAAAAAACTTTTCCAACTAGGTTCTACGGTATCAGGGTTTTGTAAATATTGATCGTATAAATCTGCAATATAGCCTGTGTGTGCTGCGTTTAAAAACGAGAATTTATCCATTTAAGTTACTACGGTATCTGTAGATTAATTAATTTAAACAAAAATACAATTTTTAGTAAAAAGAGGAACATATTTCAATATTTTAATCAGTGGAAATTTTTGTTCTTTTTTAGAAAAGAATTTGGTAGTTTTTTAAAAAGCAGTATCTTCGCACTCGCAAAACATAAATTAGTGTTTTACACTCCTCCTTAGCTCAGTTGGTTAGAGCATCTGACTGTTAATCAGAGGGTCCTAGGTTCGAGCCCTAGAGGAGGAGCACAATAGCAAAAACGTCACCCAAAAGGTGGCGTTTTTTTATACCTTTATGCAAAATATTTGATGAAGTCTAAATTGACTACAAAAAAACGAATCGTGATTTTTACTTTTATGCTTATTTTATTTTTAATTTGGGCAGAGTTAAGTGTAGGTGTTTTTGGAACACCATGGGCTGGAAAATAAAGAATTTCTTGAAACGAACTATCTTCGAGGTAGAGCCATAGAGGTATACTTCGGTAAACTCAGCACAGGTTTCACTCGTTTGATTTTGCCCTTCAAGCGCAAAAATCGAAATTCTATGATTTAGATTCTCGAATACTCGGGAATTACATTTTCAAAGGAAGCCCCGAGGCTAGCCTCTCGAGGAATTCTTTTCGATTAAATATATAATTTATATGAATATTCATATTCGGAAAATACCACAGAAAGAGATTTTACAAATTCTTCCATTATTGAGAAAACTCAATACAAAAACTCCAATAAAACTTTTAGAAGAACGTGTTATAGAAATGGCAAGCCTTCCTAATTACGAATGTATTGGTTTGTTTGTAAGCGACACTTTGGTTGGAATTACGGGTTTATGGTATTCTACAAGACATTATATTGGAAAAACCGTAGAACCTGATCATGTAATTATTGATGAGACATATAGGAGTAAGAATTTGGGAAAGCAATTTTTTAATTGGATAGACAACTATGTGCAAGGAAAAGGTTGTGAAGCCATTGAATTAAACACCTATGTAAACAATCCAAAGTCGCATAAATTTTATTACAATGAAGGGTATTCTATTTATGGTTTTCATTTTTTAAAAGTACTTCGAGAAGACAAAGAATTTTATTGATTTTTTATTTAAAAAATAATAGGGTGTAATCAAAAATGAGTTTATATTTGCCATTATTTTACCAGCGAAAGTAGCTCAGTTGGTAGAGCGTCAGCCTTCCAAGCTGAATGTCGCCAGTTCGAACCTGGTCTTTCGCTCAAAAGACTTCATCTAATCATGAGGTCTTTTTTTTGCACTAAATTTTTTATATTTCAAAAGAAAGGTGAGAAGTTTATATCGAATGAAAGTGAGATGAACCTGGTCTTTCGCTCAAGAGACTTCACATAATTGTGAGGTCTTTTTTTGTTCAATATTTTTTTATTGCCTTAGTTTATCTCCAAAAATAAAAACCAAAACAATAGGAATGGCTAATAGTAAAATGAGCAACTGACGCTCTAAGAATAATTCAGGAAACAATAATAATGTTAATACAAAACCACCAACAGCACCGCCTAAATGTGCTGAATGTCCAATATTTCCTAGCTGTTTTTTCATTCCATAAATAGAATAGAGTAAGTAACCAACTCCAAAAATATACGCTGGAATTGGAATTGGTAGTGGAAACATCATTAAAGTCATTTCTGGATATAATAAAATTGCTGAATACACAATTCCAGAAACAGCACCTGATGCACCAATAGCACTGTAGTAGGGTTCTTTTTTGTGAAATGATAAGGAGTACAAACTTCCGGTTAATAGACTTCCAAAGTAAATGATAAGAAAAGAAATAGTTCCTAAACTTCCTACAACAATATCACCAAATAAATACAAAGCATACATGTTAAAACCCAAATGCATCCAATCTGCATGTAAAAACCCGGAAGAAAGCATTCTTATTTTATCGCCATTTAAGATTTTTATGACTTGAAATTTATAACGTTCAAAAAAAGCATAGTCTTTAAAACCTTTTATAGAGGTTAAAACGGTAACGATAATAATTCCTAAAACAATCTGATGCATATTTTTAATATTGAAAATAAATATTTGGTAATAACAAACATACCAAAATCCTCGAACTACATCTCATGATTTTCTAAATTTTAATCCGATATTTGTATTTAAATAAAAAATACAATGGCGTTTTTAGCATTTGTTTTAACGTATCCTATTATCTGGGTTATTTCAAGATTTCCTATGAGAGTTTTGTACATACTCTCGGATTTGTTTTATTTTCTTTTTTATTACGTAATTGGATATCGTAAAAAAGTAGTTTTCAATAATCTTAAAATGGCTTTTCCGGAAAAATCAGATGCTGAGTTAAAGTGTATTTCTAAGAAATTCTTTAAACATTTTACCGATGTTTTTATGGAAAGTATGAAGGCATTTTCTATTAGCGAAAAACAAATTTCTAAACGATATACCTATAAAAATCCTGAAGTTATCGATACAATTGCTAAACAAGGTAAGAACATTGCTTTGGTAGGAGCACATCAAGCAAATTGGGAATGGTCGTATTCAATTCCTTTGGTCTTAAAGTCGGGAATTACTTGCTTTGGAGCATATACGAAATTGCAAAATAAATATTTTGAGAAAGTGGTGAGAACCTCTAGAGAGAAATTTGGCTTTATTGGTTATAAAACATCAGAAATTACAAGAGGTATCAAAGAAAATATTGCGAATAAAAAACAAGGACTTTACCTTTTATTGAGTGATCAATCTCCTCAAGTCCATAAAACCCATTATTGGGCAGAATTTATGGGTGTAAAAGTGCCTATTCATACAGGTGCAGAAATGTTGTCTAAAAAGTTTGACTTAGCTGTCGTAAATTATACTGTAAAAAAGATAAAAAGAGGCTATTTTGAGGTTGTTTTTGAATTGATAACAGATACGCCTAAAGATTTTGAAGATTATCAAATCACAGACAAATACTTAAAAATCACAGAAGATGCTATTAGAGACCAGCCCGAATTTTATTTGTGGTCTCACAAACGTTTTAAGCATAAAGATAAATATGAAGAGTGGTTAAAAAGTCAAAATTCAAGGGTTTCTAAAGCCTAAAGTTCTATCATTTTTGAGAAAGTAGGAATGACACTCCAATAAAATTTAGTTACTCAGAAGCAAACCATTCTTTTACCATTTGTTTTTCTACAGGTATTACATGAATGTGTTCATAATCATTTTTTGTTGGATTGTAACGATAGTCCTTTGCCCATTCGTCAATATTTTCAGCCAACTCTGTAATAGATTTACAGAAGAAAGCTACTTCATCATTCGTAGTAGTTGGGTGAAAAGAAACGCGTATCCAACCTGGTTTTTCAGTGCTGCAACCTTCAAGAATTTCGTTTTTGATTCTGTGTGAAGTTTCTTGGTCTACATTCAATAAAAAATGCCCGTATGTACCCGCACAAGAACATCCTCCACGAGATTGAATGCCATATCTATCATTCAATAATTTTACAACCAAATTAAAATGTATATTTTCTAGATAGAAAGAAAAAATACTCAATCTTTTCTGGTGGTTTGGAGCTAAAATTTTTACATTGGGAATTGCTTCAAGCGCTTTAAATACTTTTGAGTTGATTTCATCCTCCCGTTTTTTAATAGATTCAGTTCCCATTTTTTCTTTCAACTGAACTGCCAACGCAATTTTAATAGTTTGTAAAAAAGCAGGAGTTCCACCATCTTCTCTTGTCTCTACATCATCAAAATAATCATGTTCGCCCCAAGGGTTTGTATAGCTTACAGTTCCGCCTCCTGGATTGTCGGGAACCATATTTTTATATAATTTTTTATTAAAAATAAGTACACCAGAGCTGCCAGGTCCTCCTAAAAATTTATGAGGAGAAAAGAAAATAGCATCTAAATATTCATCAGCTACTTCTGGATGCATGTTAATGTCTACATAAGGGGCACAACAAGCAAAATCTACAAAACACAATCCGTTGTATTTATGAATTAACTGCGCTACTTTATGGTATTCTGTTTTAATTCCTGTAACATTAGAACAAGAAGTAATCGATGCAATTTTAATAGGTCTGTCTTGATGTTTTTGAATGCATTTTTCAAAGCTATCTAAACAAATTAAACCTGCATGATTACAAGGAATTACCACAACGTCTGCAATGGTTTCTATCCAGGAAGTTTGGTTAGAATGATGCTCCATGTGTGAGATAAACACAATGGGTTTTAAATCTGTAGGAATGGTTGTGTGTTCTTTTAAATTTTCAGTCACTTTTAAACCTAAAATCCGTTGAAATTTATTCACAACACCTGTCATTCCAGAGCCTTCTGTAATTAAAACATCATTCTCATTTGCATTTACATGGCGCTTAATAATATTTCGCGCTTCATGATATGCTAAAGTCATTGAGGCACCAGAAGTAGTAGTTTCTGTATGTGTATTGGCTACAAAAGGTCCCAATTCATTAGTGAGTTTGTCTTCTATTGGGCGGTACAATCTTCCACTTGCAGTCCAATCCGTATACAGTAGTTTTTGCATTCCGTAAGGCGATTCAAAAGTTTGATCAATCCCTATGATATGTTTCCTAAATTGTTGAAAATACTGTTCTAAAGAATTCATAAACAAACGTATTTAAAAAAGACTGAATTTCCAACCTAAAACAAAAGTATTCTCAAAAAAGAAAAAACTTTGAGAGGCAAAATCTACTGTGTTTAAAGTTGTTTTTACGTCGGGCATGTCAATATATCCAATCTTATAATCTAATTGAATAAAGAAGTGTTTGTGAAAAGTGATATTCACACCAGCTCCAGCAGAGATTCCCCATCCAGAAATATGAAAATCGTCATGTCTTTCTTGCCCAAAAAGAGAGGTGTTCGTTCTAGGGAATAATACTCCTATGCCCAAACCTTCTGTAAGATTTAATTCTATATCTTCTAAATCAATGCCTAGCCAATCACTAATTTCATCGAATCGTTTGAGTTCTATATTTATATAATTTAAACCGTCGGTATGTTCAAACTGTAAAAAATCTTCGGTTAATTGAATGGTTTCATTTGTATATGTACCGTCATACATCGCATTGCCAACAGCAATATTTCCATTAATAATTACGTCTTGATTGGCAATCATTATATATTTCATATGATCTACACCTATAGAAACCGTGTAGTTTTCTTTAAAAAAATAGCCAATTCTATAATTATTTTGCGGAATGGTAACACGTCTTGGATTTAGATGGTCGTTTAGTGAAAATTTAGAAGGTTTGTCTTTTGCAGCTACATCCGATAAAGTAAAATCGTAATTAGCTCCTTTAAAACGAATGTCCGAATTGGAGTAGTCTGCCCAATTCCAACCCCAGTATACAAAGAATTTACCTTTATTTGGACTTTTTGATTTTTTAGGAGTTACTTCTTGAGCTATAGATAAACTACTAACTAAAAAGATGAGCAGAAGTGTTTGTTTTTTCAAGATTTCTAAGCAATAAGTTCTTTGATTTCTTCAATACATTTTAGTGCCAAATCATCTGCTGCCTTTTGCGAAGCGCTTTCTGTGTAAATTCTAATGATAGGTTCGGTATTTGATTTTCGCAAATGAATCCATTCGTTTTCAAAATCTATTTTTACACCATCGATGGTGTTCACTGCTTCATTTTTATACTTTAAAGCCATACGCTCTAAAATAGCATCTACATCAATTTTTGGGGTTAATTGAATTTTATTTTTACTCATAAAGTAATTCGGATAACTATTTCTTAAAGTTTTACAAGAGACATTTTGTTCTGCTAAATGCGATAAAAACAAAGCAACACCTACTAAAGAATCTCTTCCGTAATGAGATGCAGGATAGATGATACCTCCATTGCCTTCTCCACCAATTATGGCATTTGTATCTTTCATCATTTGTACTACATTTACCTCTCCAACGGCACTTGCTGTATAATTTCCACCATGTTTTTCGGTAATATCTCTTAAAGCTCTTGAAGAAGATAAATTAGAAACAGTGTTTCCATCACCTAGTTTTCCTAACACATAATCTGCACAAGCAACTAAAGTGTATTCTTCGCCAAACATAGAACCATCTTCGCAAATCAAAGCCAAACGATCTACATCGGGGTCTACCACAATACCCAAATCTGCCTTTTCTTGAACAACCAAATTAGAAATATCGGTTAAATGCTCTTTTAAAGGTTCTGGATTGTGTGGAAATTGCCCATTAGGAGTACAGTATAATTCTATACAATTAACATTTAATCTTTTTAACAACGCAGGAATAGCAATTCCGCCTGTAGAATTTACTGCGTCTACCACCACTTTAAAATTGGCTTTTTTAATAGCATCTACATTTACCAAGTCTAATTTTAAGACTTCATCAATATGTTTTTCAATGTATGTATCGTTTTTTGTATAGCTACCCAAATTATCTACTTCTGCAAATACAAAAGCTTCTTTTGCTGCCAACTCTAAAATACGTTCTCCGTCTGCGCCGTTTAAAAATTCGCCTTTTTCATTTAGTAGTTTTAAGGCATTCCATTGTTTTGGATTATGGCTTGCTGTTAAAATAATACCACCCTCAGCTTTTTCTAAAGGAACAGCAACTTCAACTGTAGGCGTGGTAGAGAGTCCTAAATCAATTACATGAATTCCTAAGCCTATTAAGGTGTTGCTTACCAAATTGCTAATCATTTCTCCAGAAATACGTGCGTCTCTTCCTACAACAATGGTAATATTTTCTTTTCCTTTGTTTTTACTTTTAATAAATGTACCGTATGCCGAAGCAAACTTTACCGTGTCTATAGGTGTTAGATTGTCGGCTGTTTTTCCGCCAATAGTTCCTCGTATTCCTGAAATGGATTTTATTAATGTCATGGGTTCTTTTTATGCCCAGCAAAGATAAATTTTTCTAAGAAAGAATAGGGTTTGTAAAGTTTAAAAGTTTTAAGTTTAAAAACGCCTGTGAATAGGAACTTATTACCGTTATTCGCCTCTTATAAATCATTCATTTTAACTTTTTCCTCTTCTCCTTTTTTTACGTAAATTTAGCAACCAATTAAATCAAACTATCTAATGAAAAAACTTATTTCTTTTACCTTTTTATTGACGTTATTTTTTTCGTGTACTCCAAAAAAGGAATCTTCAATTGCTACAAACCAATTATCTTCGGAAGAAAAATTAGATTCTACCAATATTAAAGGACTGTTTAATACAGCACTTACCAATGGAAAATCGTATGAATGGTTAGAAGATTTAACCAGTACTATTGGCGGACGCTTATCGGGTTCTCCAGAAGCAGCACAAGCAGTAGTTTGGGGAGAACAATTGATGAAAGAAGTTGGATTAGATTCGGTTTGGTTACAGCCTGTTATGGTGCCACATTGGGTACGCGGCGAAAAAGAAGTTGCCAATTATACTGTTAACGGGATTCAAAAAAATGTACCTGTTTGTGCTTTGGGCTTTTCAATAGCAACTCCTAAAAAAGGAATTAGCGCAGAAGTAATAGAAGTACAGAGTTTAAAAGAAGCAGAAGCACTGGGTGAAAAGCTACGAGGCAAAATCGTGTTTTTTAATCGTCCTTTCGACAATACACTCATCAATACTTTTAGAGCTTATGGAGGCTGTGTTGGGCAACGTGTACGAGGTGCAACCGTTGCTGGAAAATATGGAGCAAAAGGTGTTATTGTACGCTCTATGACCAATGGTGTAGACGATTACCCACATACAGGAACTATGAGTTATGGCGATTTACCTGAAAGTCAATACATCCCTGCGGCGGCAATTAGCTCTAGAGCTGCCAATATATTAAGTGCCGATTTAAAGACCAATCCAACCTTAAAATTCTATTTGAAACAAAATTGTGAAACGTTACCAGACGCTCCTTCTTTTAATGTAGTGGGTCAGATTACTGGCTCGGAAACCCCTGAAAATATTATGGTAGTTGGTGGTCATTTAGATTCTTGGGATTTGGGTGATGGTGCACACGATGATGGAACAGGAATTGTGCAATCTTTAGAAGTTGCCTATTTGTATAAAAAGAACAATATCAAACCTAAAAATACTTTGCGTGTGGTCTTTTTTATGAACGAAGAAAACGGTACAAGAGGTGCTAAAAAATATGCGGAATTGGCAAAATTAAATAACGAAACGCATATTGGCGGATTGGAATCGGATGCAGGCGGACATACACCTCGTGGTTTTTCTATTGATGCTAATGATAAGAATACGGCAAAATTACAAAGTTGGAAAAAATTATTAGCGCCTTATGGCTTGCACGATATTGAAAAGGGTGGAAGTGGTGCCGATATTTCTCCGTTACGAGATGAAACTGTTACTTTAGTGGGCTATAGACCCGATAGTCAGCGTTATTTCGATTACCACCATACGAGTATTGATACTTTTGACAAAGTAAACAAACGAGAGCTTGCTTTGGGAAGTGCTTCTATGGCAAGTATTTTATATTTAATGGATAAATATTTATATGCCAATTCACCAGTGAAGCAGTAAAAAAAATGGAAGTTTTTGCATTGATTCTCCGCATTGTATTTGCCTTGTTTTTTATGTATGCAGGGTATATGCATTTTGCAAAACCTCGTTTTTTTAATCACTTTATTCCTAATTTTTTACCAAAATTAACGGTCAATTACGTTGTTGGAGTGATTGAGTTTTTATTGGGATTGGGACTTCTTTTTGGTGAAACACTATCGTATGCGGCTATTGGAATTTTTATATTGATGGTGCTTTTTTTACCTATTCATATTTGGGATGCTACCAAGATAAAACCAGCAATTGGTTCTAAAAAACTAGCATTTGTTCGCATTCCTTTACAATTCATTCTCATGTTTTTTGCATGGGTTATATATGTTTACTCGTGAATCAAGAATTAAAGGATTGAAAGATTTAAAAATCAAATTAAACGAATCACATGAAAAAAATATTCTTAATTTTTCTTTTTACAACGCTATTTGTTTCCTGTAAACAAATAGAAGTGGACACTATTGTTACTAATGCAAACATTTATACAGTAAATGACGCTTTTGAGAAAGCAGAAAGTTTTGCTATTAAAGACGGAAAGGTTGTAGCTGTAGGATTTACTAATGAAATCCTAATAAAATATACGGCTAAAAACACTATTGATGCCAAAGGGAAAACCATTGTTCCGGGTTTGATTGATGCACATTGTCATTTTTACGGATTGGGTTTGCAACAGCAAAAAGTAAATCTAAGAGGTACAAAAAGCTATGAGGAAGTTTTAGAGAAATTAGTCGCTTTTCAAAAAGAAAACAACCTGTCTTTTATTACAGGAAGAGGTTGGGATCAGAACGATTGGGAAGTCAAGGAATTCCCAACAAAAGAAAAATTAGATTCATTATTTCCTACGACACCTGTGGCAATTACACGAGTAGACGGACATGCATTTTTAGTAAATCAAGCTGCGATAAATCTTTCTGGAATTTCAGAAGATACTACAGTTTCCGGTGGAGAATTTTTGAAACAGAATGGTAAACTCACAGGGGTTTTGATTGACAATGCCATGGATTTTATAAAAATTCCTGCGCCTACCAAATCCGAACAAATAAAAGCCTTGTTAGCTGCTGAAAAAATTGCCTTTAGTTATGGATTAACTACTGTAGACGATGCGGGTCTTTCTAGAGAAACCTTAGAACTCATTGATAGCTTACAACAAGCAAAACGCTTAAAAATACGTGTCTATGGAATGGTTTCTTTAAGTGATGAACACTTAGATTATTATTTAGAAAAAGGCATTTTAAAAACGCCACGTTTAAACATTCGTTCTTTTAAAGTATATGGCGATGGCGCTTTAGGTTCTCGTGGTGCAGCCATGAAAAAATCGTATAGCGATCGAGACAATCATTTTGGAGCGATGATTTATGCTCCAGAAAGATATCAAGAAGTTGCGAAAAGGATTGCCGCTTCTGATTACCAAATGAATACCCATGCGATAGGCGATTCTACCAATTACTGGATTTTAAAAACCTATAAAGAGACATTAGAAGGTCAGAAAGACAGACGTTGGCGAATAGAGCATGCACAAATTGTTTCGCCAGAAGATTTCGATTATTTTGAAAATGTACTACCATCCATTCAGCCTACACATGCTACTTCCGATATGTATTGGGCAGAAGATCGTGTAGGGAAAGAGCGTATGCAAGGTGCATATGCCTTTAAAGAATTGTTAAAAACTTATGGGAAAGTAGCCTTGGGTACCGATTTTCCCGTAGAAAAAGTAAATCCATTTTTAACATTTTATGCGGCTACAATTCGAAAAGATTTGGACAATTATCCCGTAAATGGTTTTCAAATGGAGAATGCTCTAAGCCGAGAAGAAACTTTAAAAGGCATGACACTGTGGGCGGCATATGCTAATTTTGAAGAAGAAGAAAAAGGAAGCATTGAAGCAGGAAAATTTGCAGACTTTACCATTTTAAGTCAAGATATTATGACCGTTGTCGGTACTGAAATTCCAAAAACACAAGTACTGTCAACTTTTGTAAATGGGGAGAAAGTAAGATAATTGTTTATAAAACATATAGTTAAATTTATCTTTTAACACTATATACCGACTGCGTTTATTGATTTTGAGATAATCAATACAAACGGTTTTCTTTATTGTGTATATTTGTGTGTTACTAAACATATAGAAAAATACGTGTTTTTAAGAAAAAATATTTATGGATAAATTATCATTTGAAGACTGGAAAAATAGTATGTCGTTTATGTTAGATGATGATTTTGATAATTCTTTCCTTGGTACTATTATTCCGCTAACCCAATTAATAAATAATAATTGCGCTTCATTTTCAAATAGTTATGATTTAACAGTGTTTTTGACAACGGATACAAATGGAATTACAGCACTAACAAAATTAAAAGCATTTATTTCTGTTATCGGTCTTTCAGAAGAAAGGTTAAAAAGAGTAGTTTCGTTAGTTAGATTTAAATTTTTCAATCAAGAATTTAGGTCTGAATGGAATGTTGGTCAAATTAGCAGAGCATTAGTCTCAAATCAAGAATTCAAAGCTTTATTGATTGATTTCTTCATTAATTCCCGTAACTCAAGAATTGGGAGAGAAATGCCTCTATATTATATGAGAAATTTCAAATTGAACGATCAAGCATTTATTAACGATTTGAGTCAGTTTAGTTATGTTGAAAGAATTTTAAATGATAATGAAATACAAGGAAAATACTCTAATCAAGTAGGAGATTACGTTGAGAAAAAATTAATAAAAAAGCATTTAGATAATTATAAAAATACTGTAAATACTGATTTAATCTATGAAACCCAAAAAGAATTTCAATTACTGGCAAAAAATTTGGATTTTATTATACCAAGTGTAAATGCCCCAACCATACTTATTGAATCTGTTTATAACATCACAACAGGAAGTAGTCAATCAAAACGAGCTGACCAATTAGTCGAGCTATATGGAATATTGATGCGTTACAATGCAAACAATCGACATAATAAAATAATTATGGTAAATTATGTAGATGGTTTAGGTTGGGTTGGGAGACAAAATGACTTGCATAGAATATATGATGCAAGTGATTTCGTTTTAAACCAAAGCAATATTCACTTACTTAATGGTATTCTCGATGAACACTATTAAACTAATTTAATTCATTAAAACTACTTCTTCTTTATTTTTTAATATATCAAGATATTCAGAAGAAGATAGTATTTCCGCAAGTTTTTTAGATACGTGCTCTACAACTGGAACAGCAACTGTATTACCTAATAAATCAAAAGCTTCAGTTTCTTTTACTGGAATTTCATACCATTCGGGATAACCAAATAACCGTAGTCCTTCTCTTATTGTTAATCTTCGTAAACCACCGTTGTCTGGAACTGCTAAACGTGAAACGTCAGTAGCAACAAGAGTAGGTGCAATATCATTTGGATCTAATATTTTATTAATTTCAAAACTCAATTTTCCAGTTACTATATTGTAGCCTTTAGGCTTTGTCTCATCATAAACACGATATTTCTTATCACCATTTTCAGTTTTTTCTCGCACTATTTTTTTTGGGTGTTCAAATCTTAAATATCCTTTTACAACTAAATCATCCAATATATTTTTAAGTTTTTCATTTTTATGAAATGTTGAGATTTGGTCTAAAGTTAACGCCATTCCATCCATCCAATCGATACCAATTTTTTCAGCCCAATGTTTTTTCCGCCTTTCCTTAAATAGTTTATTCAATAAAATAATCTGTTCGTCAGATACTTCACCTTTAATACCAATATCCCAGCTATGTATATTATTATTTCCACCTCTCTTATCTTTAATGGACTTACCATATAAGTCTTCCATTTCGAAATGATTAAAAAGCTTTTCTGTGAAATCGGAATTGATTGTTTCTAAACCATTTTCTAAAATAGTTTTCAAAGTTTTAAACTTTTTTGAGTTAACATCTAGATTAGCCTTTTCATCTTTCGTACCTACAATAAAAATTCTTTTGCGAGATTGTGGTAAACCAAAGTCTATAGAATCTAATACTTTCCAAGAAACATTATAACCTAATTCATCTTTTAACTTATATAAAATAGTGGATAAGGTTCTTCCTATTTTGTCTTTTTTGTCTTCCAAATCGTGTTTAACAAGTCCTTCAACATTTTCAAGTATAAAACCGTATGGGCTTTTATCCTTTAAAATTCGTTCAATTTCAAAAAATAATGTTCCTCTTGTTTCGGCAAATCCGTGACGATTTCCAGCAGCACTAAATGCTTGACACGGAAAACCACCTAGTAAAAAATCAAAGTCGGGAATTTGCTCGTTTTGAACCTTGAAAATATCGCCTACGAAATAATCGTGATTAAAATTTTTAGATAATGTTTTAACCGCATAAGGTTTAATTTCAGATGTCATTACACATTCTGTTTCAAAACCTAATTCCGTAAATGATTTTTCAAAACCCAATCGTATTCCACCAAGTCCTGCAAATAAATCTATAAATTTAACTTTCGGCATTTTTATTATTTTTTTAAGTTATAATCTGCTTGTGATTCAGCAGCTATTGATAATTGATTTTCGTATTCTTCGATTTCTATTTTTTCACAACCAATTACGGTCAGGCATTGTAAAAAGAATGATGCACTAAAAGTACCTCGACTGATTTTACTATCGATACTTGATTTGGTTTCTTCAATTCCTATGTGTTCTAGCATACTTACTAAGTCTGAATTTGAAATTCCTCTACGAACCAATTCTGACTTCAATAAACGTTTGACTTTATCATTCCAATCTGACATAATTATGAATTTAATATATTGCAAATTTGTATAATTATTTGTAAATATGCAAATAAAAAGACGAAAATAAAAAACGTTGGGTAACAATGGTAACCGTTACATAATTAGAAGTACTACATTTGACACGACAGTAAGAAGCGAGTTTATATATTTATAAACTTAAAATAAAATTAATGTCAAAAACAAAAAACCAAAGAGGACTACTTCAGAACATAAAGAACAAATTAAAGTTGAAAAAGAACCCAAAAATGGTTTTCAAATAGAGAATGTTCTAACCGAAGAAGAAACCTTAAAAGGCATGATACTTTCGGCAGTATAGCAAATAGGGAGCAAGTGAAAGAATAAGACTACTTAATAACCTTAACATTCATTTCCTCCACTTTTTTATCTGGTAAAATAGAAGGTGCATTAAACAACAAATCTTCAGAAGTTCCTGTTTTTGGAAAAGCCATAACTTCTCTAATAGAAGTTTTCTTTTCTAAAATCATCATTAATCGGTCTATACCCCATGCAATTCCCCCGTGTGGAGGTGCTCCGTATTGAAAAGCTTTGTACATGGTTCCCACACTTTTTAGCATTGCTGACTTATTGTACCCCATATTTTTATAGGTGGCTTCTAAAATTTCTGCTTTGTGTGCACGTACAGAACCTCCGCCAATTTCATAACCGTTTAAGATTAAATCGTATTGTTGGGCAATAATAGTTCCAATCTCATCTTCCTTGCCATTCATGTGTTTCTCTAAATCGTAAATAGCGGGCATAGAAAAAGGATTGTGTGTAAAAGTCCATCTACCTTCATCGGTCTTTTCAAACATTGGAAAATCTATCACCCAAGCAGGTCTTAATTCTTTAGGATTGATGAGTTTTAAAATGCGCCCCATTTCTTGACGAACTGCATCTAAAGCCTTATTAGCAGTTGCATAATCGGCCGCAGAGAAAAATACAATATCACCCACTTTAGCATCCGTCCTTTTTATGATATTAGTTGCAATTTCTTCCCCTAAAAATTTAATAATTGGTGATTGTAAATGGTCTTCATTTACAATAATATACGCCAAACCGCCCAATCCATTTTGCTGTGCAATGGCAGTTAAATTTTCAATCTGACCTTTAGACATCCGTTTGTTTCCTTGCTCTTTAGCAGAGACTTTTATACATTTTACAATGCCGCCTTCATCAATAGGTTTGCTAAAAACCTGAAAAGTAGTATCCTTTACAATATCTGTAATGTCTTGCATTTGTAAGCCATAACGTAAATCGGGTCTATCACAACCGTATTTGTCCATAGCATCTTTGTAGGTAATTACTTCAAAAGGATGTAAAATCCATTTTTTACCATACACCTTTTTCACAATTGTATTAAATAATCGCGTATTTAAATCGATAATTTGCTGCATACTTGCATATGCCATTTCAAGATCTAATTGTGTAAATTCTGGTTGACGATCTCCTCTAGAGTCTTCATCTCTAAAACAACGCGCAATTTGAAAATATTTTTCGAACCCACCAACCATTAACATTTGTTTAAACTGTTGTGGCGCTTGCGGTAATGTGTAAAAAGAACCCGATTGCCTTCTTGTTGGAACAATAAACTCTCTAGCTCCTTCATCGGTTCCGGCAGTTAAAATAGGCGTTTCAATTTCTAAAAATTCTTCTTCGTCTAAAAGATCTCGCAATAGCTTAATTACCTTATGACGATTTATAAGAGTTCTTCGAACAGCATCATTTCTATGGTCTAAAAACTTATACTGAAAACGAATGCTTTCGTTCGATTTTGTGGCTCTTTTTATTTCGAAAGGAAGCGTTTTAGACAGATTTAGTATTTCTAAACTAGCGGTTTCTAATTCAATTTTACCCGTTCGTAAACTAGCATTGTAATCATCTGGATTTCTTTGTACAACACTACCAGTAACCATAATAACAGATTCTGGTTTTAGTTTTACCAGTTCGTCTAAATTAGGGAATGTTTCTCTGCTTAAACGCACTTGGAAAATCTCATTGCTTGAATCACGTAAATCAATAAAAATTAACTCGCCGTGATCACGCACACTTGAAACCCAGCCCGATAAAGTTACTTTTTCTCGAATAGAATCTTCTGAGATTTGAGAAATCTTATGTGTTCTATATTCCTCTTTTATGATAATCGGAACTTCAGGAAGAACCTCTTCTTCTTGGTTTCTAGTTTCTAGTTTATGGTTTCTAGTTTGTTGCTGATCAACTTTAGAAACCTTTAAACTTTCAACTTTAGAAACTTGTTCCAAAATTCCTTCTCTAATAACTTTACCAGAAGCTCCTTTGCCAATAATAGCCATTACTTTTCCTACAAGAATTCCTGCTTTTCCTTGGTTTCCAGCTTTAATATCGTTTGCAATCCCTTCATTTTCTGTAATTACTTTCTGAATAGCTTTTTGAATCTGAGATTCTGAAATTGTATTCGCTTTAAAATAAGCAGTATAATCGAATTTTGAATCTGCTAACAACGATTTAATTGCGTTTTGAGCTAAAACAGCCGTTATCTTATCTTCTTTTAATAAAGAGAAAATTGCACTTAAATCACCAATGTTTTCAATACTCGTATACGCTTCTGGCTTTATATTATTTGTTAATGTTTTTGCTACAAAAGAAGCGTCGTTAATTATAGTATTAATGGCTACAAAAGTTTCCGAACGTAAAGCATCTGCAGTAAAAAATTTTGCGTCTTGAGGTAAAACACCGCCTTCGATTAAAATAGATTCAACAGCAAAAGGCAAAGCACTCATATCAACATCAATACTTTCTACAACTTGTTTGATTTTTACAAACGGTAAATCGGGCTCAGAAATAAATCGGTAATCTGCTTCAAACTCCTTTTTACGCATGGTTTTGGTTTGCTTTAAATCTGCATCCCATAAAACCGTAGTTTGATCGGGTCTAAATTTATTATTCTCTATATAATAATTTAGTTGTTTTTCAATTTCCTCCTTTAAAGCATCTACCATAAACTTAAAAGAATTTAAGTTTTTGATTTCTGTACGAGGATTCAGTTCTGTACTGCCTTTCTTTCTCAAAGAAACAGAAACATCCGATTTGAACTCTCCTTTTTCCAAGTTTGCCTCAGAAATTTTTAAATTCTGAACAATTCTTTGAATGTATTGTGCATAGATTGAAGCATCTTCAATATGACGAACACAAGGTGCTGTTACAATTTCGATTAACGGAACACCTGCTTTGTTAAAATCTACCAAAGAAATATTCTTTTCATGAAGTAATTTTGCAGCATCTTCTTCGATGTGAACTTGTGTTAAATCTACTGTAAATTGAGAACCGTCATTTCTAAAACAAGAAACTTGTCCGTCTGGAATTACAGGATGATGAAACTGTGTAATCTGAATATTCTTTGGATTGTCTGGGTATTCATAATGTTTTCTATCCCAAGAAATAATTTCATTTGAAAAAGAAGAACCCACTGCTTTTCCAAAGTAAATAGCTTTGTTAATTGCTTCTTTATTAATAGAGGGTAAAACGCCCATTTGCCCTGTACAAACAGCACATATATTCTGGTTGGGTTGTGCTATTTCTTGATTTGCACAAGAACAAAATAATTTTGTTTTTGTATTTAAACGGACATGTGTTTCTAGCCCAATAACTAGCTCTAATTCGTGAGTTTTTAATAACTCATTTAATTGTTCTAGTTCCATTATAGTGTGTCTTTTAAGAAGGTTCCAAACTTCAAAACAAGTTCGTCGTTATTTTTTGCAGCGGTAATTTGTAAGCCTGTTGCTGTTCCTTGAGGAATGGTTAATGTTGGTAATTGACCTAAACTAAAACCAACCGTATAAGCATCCGATAAATACATGGCTAAAGGGTCTTTTAAGCTATCTCCAATTTTAGGAGGATTTGCAGGAGTTACAGGAGATACAATAATATCAACTTCTTTAAAGTCTTTCTCAAAATTATTTGAAATTTGGTCTCTTAAATTTAACCCTTTTAAATAAATTTCATCAGAAAACCCTTGCGATAACACTTGATTTCCACCAACAATTCTACGTTTTGTTTCTTCAGAGAAGTTTTCTGAACGCGTAATTGAATAGGAGTCTTTTAAATTATTTCCTTCAATTCTTTGCCCATAATTTGTACCATCCAATCGAGATAAGTTAGAGGCTGTTTCTGCCATGGCTAAGGTATAATAGGTAGCAACTAAAGTATCTGATGCAAAGAAATCTAATTCTTTTACCTTAATTCCCTTGGCTTTTATTTTTTCTATTGATGTTAAAAAGTCTGATTTTATTTGCGGATCAATAGCATCGCTTTCAATAAAATTTTTAAAATACCCCACTGTTTTTATTTCGTCAGCATTTAAAATAGCGGATGCTGCAATATTCTCTGACTGATATGTGGTTTGATCTTTTATATCTTTATCACTCATTGTGTTTAGAACAATTCTAACATCCTCAATAGATTTTGCAATGGGGCCTACACAATCTGTAGAAGATGCATATGCCATTAATCCATAACGTGAAATTCTTCCATACGTTGGTTTCAATCCATACACTTTATTATATCCTGCTGGTTGACGAATAGAACCTCCTGTGTCTCCGCCAATTGAAAAAATAGTATATTCTTTGGCAACGTTTACCGCAGAGCCACCACTAGAACCACCACCAACTAAAGCTGGATTTATGGCATTTTTTACAGCTCCAAAAATGGTGTTTTCTGAAGATGAACCATGACCGAAACTATCGCAATTTTCTTTTACCAAAGGAATGGCACCTGCGTCTAATAACTTTTGAATGGCTGTTGCCGTATATGCAGATTTGTAATTTTTTAATAAATTAGAACTTGCAGTTGTATAGGTTCCTTGTAACATGTACACATCTTTAATTCCAAAAGGAATTCCTTCTAACAAGCCAATTTCTATTCCGGTTTTAATTTTAACATCAACTTTTTCGGCGAGTTCTAAAGCGCTTTTATTCAACAGTGAATTGACGGTGTTATGGGTGTTCGACTTTAATAAGTATAATTTTTCCTGTACCAATTCTGTACAGGTAATTTCTTGATTTATCAGTTGTCGATGGATTTTATGTATCTGAGATTCCATTTTTGAATCGTGTAATCGTTTATATGTTGAATTGTGTAAATGAAAATTCGCAATTCACAGTTTAAAAATTATTCTTCTATTACTTTAGAGACTACCAAGTAGCCATTTTTTTCTTTGGGAAAGTTTTCTAGAATAATTTGTTTTTCAATTTCAGAACTATGAATTACTTCGTCGCTTCTTAAATCATTTAAAGACAGTGCGTTATTGTGATTGTTAAAAGAATTATGAGTTGCTGTATTTGCATTTTTAATGACATCAAATAATTGATTCACAGATGCTGATGACTCAGCTCCTTTAATACTAGACAATATGTCTACAGTCATAATTTTATCCATTCTTTTATTTTTAGATTTCGACCCGCAAAACTACAAAAGTTTTGTTATCAGTTAAAGAAGAATACAATGAAAGGCACCAACAATTTATTATGGCTATAAATTATTGGTGCTTGCATTAATTCAGTAAAAATCAAATCAAACATTTGAAGTTGCAAAAAAGCAATTTATAATTGTTTTTATAAATAAAATAAAGAAAATAGTTTTAATATGAAACAAAAAAAATAAATTTAGTGTGTAATTGTAATTCATTTGATAAAGAAATTGTTTAAAATTTTTTTGTATTTCATGAAGTGAAAATAAATCATCTAAAATTTGTTCAAATAAAAAACCCTTTCTACATTTGTTGCTCAATGATTACAAAACAAAATATATGGTGGTGGAACTCTCTTAATCAATAAGTGAGAACAAACCTATATGAATAATATATATGAAAGGCTTATCTCACGATAAGCCTTTTTTTATGCTGAAATAAGTTCAGTATAATTAAGAAACTGAAGTAAGCTGAATAGACACATGAAGAAAACAACATTTAAAACAATTTCTGTCAAAAAAATTTCAGATACAGTAACGCCTGTAGGTTTGTACTTACGCTTTAGAGATGCTTATGCGAATACGTTATTGCTGGAAAGTTCCGATTATCATAGTAAAGAAGAGAGCTTTTCTTTTATTTGTATAGCACCTATTATTTCTATGAAAGCAGCAGGGAATACTTTTTCTATAACTGATAAAGGGAAAGAAATATCAAAAAAAACCATCAATAAGAACTTTTATGAATTGTTTGATGCGTTTCGAAATACGATTGATTTAGATTGCCCATCGGAGTTAAAATCTTTTAACGGATTGTATGGTTATACTACATTTGATAGTGTTCAGTATTTTGAAAATATTCAGTTTAAAACAAAAAAAGCACCTTCTGCAATTCCAGAAATGCAATACAGTTTTTATCGATTTATCATTGCTATCAACCATTTTAATGATGAAATGATTTTGATTGAGAATTTAGAAAATGGAGTAGATTCAAGACTTTCAGAAATAGAAACGATTATAGAAGCGCAAACATTTAATACCCAGAAATTTGAGATTGTTGGTGCTGAAACTTCTAATTGCACCAATGAAGACTTTAAAGAATATGTAACAAAGGCAAAAGCACATTGCAAACGAGGAGATGTATTTCAATTGGTATTATCACGTCAGTTTCAACAAGAATTTAAGGGTGATGAATTCAATGTCTACAGAGCTTTACGCTCTATAAATCCTTCGCCATATTTGTTTTATTTCGATTATGGTTCTTTTAAATTAATGGGTTCGTCACCAGAAGCTCAAATTAAAATTACTGCAGGCAAAGCAACTATCAATCCTATTGCAGGAACTTTTCGAAGAACTGGTGATATGGCAAAAGATATGAAATTGGGCAAAAAATTATCTGAAGATAGAAAAGAAACTGCAGAGCATGTAATGTTGGTAGACTTGGCGAGGAACGATTTAAGCAAACATGCCGATAATGTTACCGTTGAAGTTTTTAAAGAGGTGCAGTATTTTAGTCATGTAATTCATTTGGTTTCTACCGTTCAAGGAAAAATAAAAGGAGATCCTATAGAAATTGTAGGCGATACCTTTCCTGCAGGAACACTAAGCGGTGCACCCAAATACAAAGCCATGCAATTGATTGATAAATATGAGAATCAATCTCGTGGATTTTATGGTGGTGCAGTTGGTATTATTGGTTTAGACGGTTCTGTAAATTTGGCCATTGCTATTCGATCTTTTGTGAGTAAAAATAATGTGTTGTACTCTCAAGCAGGTGCAGGAATTGTTATTCATTCCGATGAAGAAAAAGAAACCCAAGAAGTAAATAATAAACTAGCAGCGTTAAAAAAAGCCTTGCTGTTGGCAGAAAATATATAAGTTAAAAAGTAAGAAAGTTTCTAAAGTTGGAAAGTTTTTAGAGCAAAACGACTTTAGAAACTTTTCAACTTTCAAACTTTAAGAACTAAAAGAATGGACATACTATTATTAGATAATTACGATTCGTTTACCTACAATTTGGTACACATGGTAGAAAAGATAACGGGAAAAATTCCTACCGTTTTTAGAAACGATGAAATCAGTATTGAAGCTATTGATTCTTATGATATAATCATGCTATCTCCAGGGCCAGGAGTTCCAGACGAAGCAGGTATTTTGAAAGAGGTGATTGCTAGGTATGCAGGTAAAAAGCCCATTTTTGGAGTTTGCTTGGGATTGCAAGCTATTGTAGAAGTTTTTGGCGGAGAAATCATCAATATGGATGAGGTTTATCATGGAGTTGCTACAGAAATGAGGGTCACTGATCCTTCTAGTATTATTTTTAAAGGCATTCCAGAAACCTTTTTAGCGGCTCGTTATCATTCTTGGATTGCTTCTAAGGACCATTTACCAAATCAATTAGAAATTACAGCTATTGATGAAGAAGGCGGTATTATGGCAATTCAGCATAAAGAGTTTAACATCGCAGCAGTTCAATTTCATCCAGAATCTATTTTAACAGAAGTTGGCGAACAAATTGTAGCGAATTTTATTAAAGAAGTTGGAAAGTGAAAGCGTTGAAAGTTTATAAAGTTTTTAATGAGATTTACTTTTCAAGTAAAGTAATTGAAAAGCTTTGTAGCTATAAAATTAAATAAAGATTCTGTCATTCCTGTCTTTCGTCTTCGCTCAAGATAAACTTTGGCAGGAATCTTATAAAATAAAGTAAAACAAAGAAAATAGATTCCTGCTTTCGCAGGAATGACAAACGATATGAAATCTATATTAAACAAACTATACCAACACAAAAGGTTATCAAAATCAGAAGCAAAACAGATTTTAATGGACATTGCTGCAGAGAAATACAACGATGCGCACTTAGCCTCTTTTCTAACTGTTTTTATGATGCGACCTATTACGGTTGATGAACTTTCAGGGTTCAGAGATGCTTTAAAAGAATTGTCGATTAAAGTCGATTTTTCTGAGTATAATACCATTGATATTGTAGGAACTGGTGGCGATGGGAAAGATACATTTAACATTTCTACATTAACTTCTTTCGTGGTAGCAGGTACTGGACAAAAAGTAGCAAAGCACGGAAATTACAGTGTTTCTTCGCAATCGGGTTCTTCCGATATGTTAGAGAGTTTTGGTTATGAATTTACCAATGATGAAGGTACTTTAAAAAAACATTTAGAGAAAGCAAATATTTGCTTTTTACATGCGCCAAAATTTCATCCAGCTATGAAGGCTGTTGGTCCCACAAGAAAGGCTTTGAAATTAAAGACCTTTTTTAATATGCTGGGGCCTTTAGTAAATCCTAGTTCGCCGCAAAACCAGTTGTTGGGAACTTTTAATTTGGAAATAGCGCGCTTATATCATTATATTTTGCAAGAAGAAGAAACCAATTACGGAATTGTACATGCTTTAGATGGGTATGATGAAATTTCATTAACAGGTGGTTTTAAGTTGTTTACTAGAAGCGGAGAGCAAGTTATTTACCCAGAAGATATTGGACAAAAAAGTATTGCACAATCCGAAATATTTGGAGGAACTTCAGTAGCAGACGCCGCTAAAATATTTAAAACTATTTTGGATGGAAATGGTACAGAGGCACAAAACAATGTGGTGTTAACCAATGCTGCATTTGCACTAAAAATAGTAGACAATGCAAAGTCTTTTGAGGCTGCCTTTGAGGAAGCGAAAAGTTCTTTGTTGGGAGGAAAAGCGAAACAATGTTTGAGTAAATTAATTATATGACAATACTAGATAAAATAATCGCATTTAAAAAGAAGGAAATTGCCAAAATTAAGGCAGAAGTTCCTGTGAAGAAATTGGTAGAAAGTCCTAATTTTAAAAGAACAGTTATTTCTTTAAAACAATCGTTGTTAGAAAAAGGAAGTACAGGTATTATTGCAGAGTTTAAAAGACAATCGCCTTCCAAAGGAATTATTAATGATAGTGCAACTGTAACAGCAGTAACACAAGGGTATTTAGATGCCAATGTAGCAGCGCAATCTGTTTTAACAGATACTTCTTTTTTTGGAGGTTCTATTGCCGATTTAATGGAAGCAAGAGTTGTAAATACAGTACGTCCTATTTTACGAAAAGATTTTATTGTTGACGGATTTCAGATTGTAGAAGCAAAAGCCATTGGTGCAGATGTTATTTTATTAATTGCTGCTTGTTTAACCAAAGAAGAAATTAAAAATTATGGGCAATTGGCAAATGATTTAGGTTTGGAAGTTTTATACGAAGTGCATACACAAGAAGATTTGGATAAGATAGATTTGAATAACAAGATTATTGGAATCAACAATCGAAATTTAAAAACTTTTGAAGTGGATTTAGAACATTCTATTTCATTGGCAAGTAAAATTCCAGATAGTTGTATTAAGGTTTCGGAAAGTGGTATTTCCGATCCAAGAATTATTACAGGCTTAAAAGAATATAATTTTAAAGGGTTTTTAGTAGGTGAAACTTTTATGAAGGAAGAGAATCCAGGTTTGGCTTGTGAGGAGTTTATTAGCTTGATAAGGTAATGAGTTTGAAAGTAATAAAGTTTATAAAGTTGAAAAGTTAGAAGTATAATATAATATTCGTCATTCCTGTGAAAGCAGGAATCTCAAACAAACAGAGAAATAATAAAAAATAGATTCCTGCCTTTGCAGGAATGACAGAAAGCATGAAACTAAAAGTTTGTGGAATGAAATATCTAGAAAATATTGAAGCAGTTGCTGCTTTAAAACCCGATTATTTGGGTTTTATTTTCTATGAAAAATCAAAAAGAAATTTTGAAGGAATTGTTCCAAAACTTCCAAAATCAATAAAGAAAGTAGGTGTTTTTGTAAATGCAACGATGGATGAGGTTATTGAAAAAATAAAAAAGTTTGACTTGCAAGCAGTGCAATTACATGGAGATGAAAGTGTCGCGTTTTGTAAAGAATTGCGAAGTCATTTCCAGCAAAACCAGAAATTTCATAATGAGATGCTGAATCAAGTTCAGCATACAATAGAAATTATCAAAGTTTTTTCTGTAGGGACTCATTTTGACTTTGAGCAATTAAAGCCTTTTGAAAACTACGTAGACTATTTTTTATTCGACACCAAAGGAAAGGAACGTGGTGGAAATGGTATTCAGTTCGATTGGAGACTTTTAGAAAAGTATCCTTTAGAAAAGCCTTATTTTTTGAGCGGAGGAATTGGATTGGAAAATACAGATAATGTTTTGTCATTCCTGCGTAGGCAGGAATCTCAACATTGTAAAGTATTGGATGTAAATAGTAAGTTTGAAATTCAACCTGGATTAAAATCTATAGAAGAGATAGAAACGTTTAAAAAGACCTGTCAGGTTTTTAAAACCTGACAGGTCTCCGTGTAAAATCACAGAAGAAAATAAATCATGATAAAATCAAAATTTCAACCCACAGAAGAAGGGTATTACGGACAATTTGGAGGAGCATTTATTCCAGAGCTGTTATATCCAAATGTAAAAGAGTTAGAAGATAATTATATTCAAATTATTGAATCCGAAGCTTTTCAAAAAGAGTACAAAGCCTTGTTGAAAGATTACGTAGGTCGGCCAACGCCTTTGTATTATGCAAAACGATTATCGGAAAAATACCAAGCGCATATTTATTTAAAACGAGAAGATTTAAATCATACAGGCGCACATAAGGTAAACAATACTATTGGTCAGATTTTAATAGCAAAGCAATTAGGCAAAACAAAGATCATTGCAGAAACAGGAGCAGGACAACACGGTGTGGCAACGGCAACAGTGTGTGCTTTAATGGGCTTAGATTGTACGGTTTTTATGGGTGAAAAAGATATTGTTCGGCAAGCACCTAACGTGGCTAGAATGAAAATGTTAGGGGCAAAAGTAGTGGCAGCTACAAGCGGAAGCAAAACTTTAAAAGATGCTACTAATGAAGCTATTCGTTATTGGATTCAGCATCCAGAAACCTATTATTTAATTGGTTCTGTAGTAGGTCCCGCACCTTATCCAGATATGGTAGCGCGTTTACAAGCTGTAATTTCAGAAGAAATGAAATGGCAACTAAAAGCACAAACAGGCAAAGAAAATCCAGATACCATTATTGCTTGTGTTGGTGGTGGAAGTAATGCAGCGGGTGCTTTTTATCATTATTTAGAAGATTCAACTGTAGATTTAATTGCTGTAGAAGCAGCAGGATTGGGTGTGCATTCTGGTGAAAGTGCAGCAACTTCTCAATTAGGAGAAGTAGGTGTAATACACGGAAGTAAAACTATTTTAATGCAAGACGAATATGGACAAATTGTAGAGCCCTATTCTATTTCTGCAGGATTAGATTATCCAGGAGTAGGCCCTTTACACGCTTTTTTATACGAAACAAAACGAGCTGTATTTATGAATGCAACCGATAAAGAAGCTTTAACAGCGGCTTATGAATTGACAAAAATAGAAGGTATTATTCCCGCTTTAGAAACCGCACATGCTTTGGCTGTTTTACCAAAAATGCAACTAGAAAAAAATCAAGTTGTGGTAATTAATTTGTCAGGAAGAGGAGATAAAGATTTAGAAACCTATATCAAACATTTAGAAGCGTAAAGTATTATGAACCCCAAAATAGCATACATACAAAACGAAATATTTTCTTTAAGGACACAATTAAAAACTCATTCGTTATATAAAAAATTGTTCTCAATAGAGGATGTTCAAGTGTTTATGGAACATCATGTTTTTTCTGTTTGGGATTTTATGTCGCTTTTAAAAGCATTGCAAAGTCAGTTAACATGTATTTCTACCCCTTGGTTTCCAAAAAAGAACAGCGATTTAGTTAGGCTTATCAATGATATTGTACGTGAAGAAGAGAGTGATGTTAATGAAGAAGGAGTTTATCAAAGCCATTTTGAAATGTATGTAGAAGCCATGCAACAAATAGGAGCAAGTAGTTCTTTAATAGACGTTTTTCTGCAAGAAGTTCAAAAAGATGAAAGTATAGAGAAAGCATTAAAGAACAAAAGCATACCTGTATTTGTACAAAATTTTGTTCAGTATACTTTTCAAGTAATTGAAACCAAGGAAGTACATAAAATTGCGGCGGCATTTACATTTGGTAGAGAAGATGTCATTCCAGACATGTTCTTACAAATTATAACACAAGCAGAAGAATTAGAAGGAGCTAAACTTTATGGTAAATTAAAGTATTATTTACAACGTCATATAGAATTAGATGGAGATAATCATGGTCCTTTAGCCTTTAAAATGATTTCTGAGTTGTGTGGTGGCGATGTTAAAAAATGGAACGAAGTATTAGAGGTTGCGAAAAAATCCCTACAACAAAGGATTCTCTTATGGGATGGTATTTTAACACAAGTGAATGCAAATAGAAAAACCGAATAGAATTATGAATCAATTAACTCAACTATTTCAAAATAAAAACGAAAATTTATTGTCGATTTATTTTACGGCGGGTTTTCCTAAATTGGACGATACTACTAAAATTATTGAAGCGTTAGGGAATTCTGGTGTCGATTTTATTGAAGTTGGTTTGCCATATTCAGATCCTTTAGCAGACGGAACTACCATTCAGAATAGCAGTCAAAAAGCCTTGAAAAATGGAATGAATTTAGACGTTGTTTTCGAACAATTAATGAAGATTAAAGAGACCAATCATACGCCTTTAGTGCTTATGGGATACTTAAATCAGTTATTAAAATACGGCGAACACAATTTTTGTAAAAAACTAAAAGCATGTGGAATTGATACCATTATTATTCCCGATTTGCCCATGGTAGAATATGAAAATCATTATGAGAAATTGTTTGCTAGCTACGGAATCAATAATGTGTTTTTAATTACTCCTAAAACTTCAACAGCACGTATTCGAAAGATAGATAGCTATACCAAATCGTTTATATATATGGTGGCTTCTTCTGCTATTACAGGCGCAAAAGGTGAAATTTCTGAAGAGCAAATTGCATATTTTAACCGTATTCAAAAAATGAACTTACAAAGTAAATTGATTATTGGTTTTGGAATTTCGGATGCAAAAACATTTCGTACAGCTTGCAAATATGCAAATGGTGCTATTATAGGTTCTGCATTTATCAATGATTTAGAGGAAAATGGGATAGAAAATATTTCGTTGTTTGTAAATGGGGTTCTTTCTTAATTGTATTTTTTTCATTAAAAAGCAATAGTACATATAAAAAATAAAAAAAGCATATTTTTTTTGCATAGTAATTTTATTTACTTAAATTTGAAAATGTTTTAGAGAAAAGAAAGCTACTTTTCTTTAAAAAATGTTAGCTAACGAAAGAAAAGGAATGTTTTAAAAAAAAAGCTTGCATTCTTTTTTGTTTTTAGGATACTGTACTTGGCATATTGTCATGAGGTTTTTACGAAATGTAAACTACATTTCGGTACAAACAAATAATGAATTAAATTTAAATAATGAAAACAATGAAAAAAATCATTTTAGTATTAGCTGTTGTATTTACAACGAGTGTATTTGCAGTAAATAAATTTGATACTGTTGAAGGCAAAAAGAATACTAGAAAAATAACTATGAAACTTACTTATACAGATGGTTATAATACAGAAGAGAGTATTATTCTCTTTTTTGATTCTGCAAAAGAGGCAGAAACGTATTATTTAGAAAGTATTCTTACAGATGAAATTATTGCTTTTTGTGAGATTTATATTTCTTCTTCTTATACAAATTCAGAAGGAAAGACTTGCACAGAAAGACAAGAAAGAGTTCAGTGTAGTCAATCAAGCGAAGTAGTAGCTATGTTACGTGCTAAAGCTAAAAAGGCATGTAGCATAAGTGGTGGTTACTTTAAGTAATTAACTGAAAACTTTTCCTTCTTGGGAAAAGTTTTCTTTTTTTTGGAATCTATATATTTTCTATAATCAATTTTAAACCATTTATTTTATTATGAAACATATCTTTTACATTTTTTTATGCTGTAGTTTTAATTTATACGCTCAGTCTATTAAAAAAGGTGCTGTTGTTTATGATTTCACCATGTTTTCTCAAGATTTTAAAGCTAGTTTGTATTTTTCTAGTACATCTTCTCAATACAAAGTAATTACCAACAAAGAAAAATCGTATGAAATTAGCCAAGAAGGAAATGCTATTAACACTGTAGAAGTAGATACATCAGATTCTTATATTTTTGTAAACAAAAAAACAGATACACTTTTTCTTAAAACGCATTTTCTTGATAAAAAAGATGAAGAAATAGATTTTTATTTATACGAACCTGTCCCAAAATTAAAATGGAAGTTATTATCTCAAAAAAAGAAAGTACAAAATATTCCTTGCTTAAAAGCTACGACCCATTTTAGAGGTAGAGATTATACGGCTTGGTATGCTCCTTCAATACCCGTGCCTTACGGGCCTTGGAAATTTGGTGGTCTTCCAGGATTGATTTTAGAGATTTCAGATGCTGCCAAGGCAGTCCATTTTACAGCAATAAATATTACTATCCCTTACAATTATAAGAAAATTGTCCTTGATGAAACTTTGCGAAAGGTAAAACGTGATACAGCGTTTATTAATTTTCAAAAAAAAGCATATATCTCTCTTATGAAAAAGTTTGCAGCACGAGAAAAGAGAGATAGGAGAAGAGTGATACATACAAAAGAGAGTATTGAGTTAAATTATGATGATATAAATTATTAGCATAAATTTATTCAATGAAAACAATCAGTTTGCTAATCACTTTATGTTTATACACTTCTATGTTTTCTCAAAAAACAGGGGAAGTTCAATATGATATGTATGTAAAAATGATAAGTCACCATCCTTATTATGCATCTTTAAAGTTTGACAAAAATCGTGCTGAATATATTTATCAAAATAAGGATGAAACCATTCAGCAAATAGACAATGACGGCACTATTACCACACAATTAGCCGATACGCATTATTATCTATTCTTTACCGATACACAAAAAGACTCATTATACAACTTAAGTAGAGAATCTTATATAAAAGAAAGAATTCCAAAAATTAATTGGGTTTTAAAAAGAGAAAAGAAAAAAATAGGAGGAATCTTATGCCATAAAGCCACTACAAATTTTAGAGGTAGGAATTATATTGCTTGGTACGCCCCTTCTATTCCTTCTAGTTTTGGTCCTTGGAAATTAGGGGGCTTACCAGGTTTAATTTTACAAGCGCATGATGATAAGCAGTTGATTATTTTTAATTTTAAGAAGATATTGTTCCCTTCTAAAAAGAAAATAAAGGGTTTGAATCCGTCTTTTAAAACTAAAGAACTTCTTATTGCTGAAAAAGAAAGAAAAGAAAGAGAAAAAGAAATGATTAAAGAGTTTTATGCCATGGAAAAAAAAAGAGGTTCTAAGTCAAAAATTACACCTCCAATTAGAATGGAGTTAAATTATAATGATATACTTGTTAGAAATAAAAAATAAATTATTAATGAAAAAATATTGGATTTTATTCTTCGTGTTATGTGTAACCTATTCTTTTTCTCAAAATAAAAAAGAGTTGCTTATAGAATATCAGCTACTCTTAAATTTGAATACCTCTAAAAAGCACAACCCTACATTATATTATAAAAATAACAACTCTTATTTTCATTGGAACAACACAGAAAGTAGTGAGTCTGAATTGGAAGCAGATGATGAAGGAAATTATAAGTTTGAAATTGTTGTTACAGACAGTATTGGTACAATTAATCATGTAAATTTTCTTACAGATACAATTACTTCACGGTTTTTGCATTTTAAAAATCCTCATGTTTTAAAAGAAAAAAGAACACAGATAGCATGGAAATTGCAAAAAGAAACAAAAGTTATTGGCAATTTTACGTGCAACAAAGCCATAGGAGCGTTTAGAGGAAGGATGTATATAGTTTGGTATACTCCAAAAATTCCTTTACCCATTGGACCTTGGAAATTAAACGGACTCTCGGGTTTAATTGTTGAAGCCTATGATGCTACAAAAAAAGTGCATTTTTATTTAAAATCGATAAAAACAAATAAGAAACCTCGTCTATTCGATTATGATACTGTTTTTAAAGAGGGAAAACAAATTACGTTAAAAGAACATGCGAAAAATCAATCTGAACTTGTAGATGATTTGATGAAAAAATTACAAGCAAAATTTCCAAGAAATGTAAAGGTAGAGATTAAAACTACTGGAGAATTTTTAGAAAAAGAATTTAATTTTCAACAAGAATAGATTGAATGTTTTACAGAACTGTTTTTTTTGGGATGTGTTTTCTAAGTAATATTTTTACTGTAAAAGCACAAACTCTTGTAAAAGGTACGGTAAAAGACAGTCTGAACAATGCCATTCCGTTAGTCAATATTTTTATAACACCTAAAAGCGATACCAACAATATTCTTTCCTATGTGTATTCAGATACACAAGGTAAGTATGCCATAAACATAGACAAAACTGGTCCTTTTGTCCTCCATGTAAGCGCTATGTCTTTTAAAAAAGAGGTTTTTCCTTTTCAGATAGACAGTATCTCTCCTCAAAAAACTATTCTTAAAAACATTATTTTAAAAGAAACTCCTTTTGAGTTGGAGGAAGTAATTATTCAATCGGAAAACCCCATTCAAATAAAAAAAGACACTATAACCTTTAAAGCGAGTTCTTTTTTAAAAGGGAATGAACAGGTAGTAGAAGATTTGTTAAAAAACATACCAGGATTGAATGTAAGCCCAGAAGGTGATATAAAAATAGGCAACCAAGAAATAGAAAAATTGATGGTAGATGGTGATGATTTTTTTGAAAGAGGTTATAAAATTTTGTCCAAGAATATGCCTTCCGATCCCATAGAAAAAGTGGAGATTTTAAAAAAATACTCTAACAATAAATTATTAAAAGGGATAGAAAATAGCGATAAAATTGCACTGAACTTAGTCTTAAAAGAAGATGCAAAAAGAGTATGGTTTGGAAATACTACCTTAGGGTATGGTTTGGGTGCTGAAAATAGATACAGTGTACAAGGAAACTTGATGAATTTTGGTAAAAAAAATAAATACTATTTTTTAACTAACCTAAACAATATAGGAGCTGATGCTACAGGAGACATTTGGCATTTGATAAAGCCTTTTCGATTTAATGAACCCGCTAGTATTGGAGATAACCAAAGTGTACATACTTTATTAAATTTAAGTACATATACGCCTAATTTTAAAGCATCTAGAACTAATTTTAACAATGCGGAATTACTTTCTTTAAATGCCATATTTAACCCGAATAAAAAATTAAAAATAAAAACATTAGGTTTTTTTAATTGGGATGAAAATGATTTCTTTAGAAATAGCATTGATATAATAAAAACAAATAGTACAAGTTTTACCAATACAGAAGATTTTACTTTACGAAAAAGGAATTTTGTGGGTTTTGGTAAATTAGATTTCTTATATGACATTTCTAAAACAAAAACAATTGCCGCAATTACCAAATACAATCGACAACACCTAAACAGTAGTAGCAATTTAATTTTTAATAGCAATGCTACTATTGAAAGTTTAGACAATAAAAATACATTGTTCGACCAAAAAATAGCCTACACACACAAAGTAACTCCTAAAAAAGCATTTTTATTAACAAGTAGATATATTGCTGAAAAGACACCGCAAACCTACACCATCAATCAGTTTTTTTATGAAGATTTATTTTCAGGTACTGTTACTGATGCAGTAAATCAACTGAGTGAAAATAAGATACAATTTGTAGGGTTAGAAGCGCATTGGTTAGATCGAAAAAAGGATGGAGATTTGGTAGAAATCCAGCTTGGAAATGAGTTCCGTAAAGATGAATTAACCACTTCTTTTTTACTGAAAGAGAACAACATAATTATAGAAAGTCCTACTAATTATCAAAACAATACAAATTATATAACAAATGATATCTATGTAAAAGCAAAATATCGTTTAAAATTTAAAAAAGTGGCATTTATTGGGCGATTAGAAGCGCATCAGCTTTTTAATCAATTGCAACACAAAAATGAGCAACAATCACCGTTTTTTGTCAATCCAAAAATTGGACTGAATTGGGAAATTAACAAAGCTAATAAAATAACTTCTTCGTATGCTTATGCTACAACAAATGCAACTATTTTAGATGTGTACAATAATTATGTATTGCAAGGCTTTCGTTCCTTTTCTAAGGGAACAGGAACTTTTAATCAGTTAGATAAAGAAACACTTACATTTCATTATCAATTAGGAGATTGGGGCAGTAAATTTTTTGCCAATACTTTTATTTCCTATACAAAGAATCACGATTTCTTTTCTTCAGAAGCAATTTTAACACAAAACTACTCACAATCTTCTAAAAAGTTGTTTAAAGATAGAGAAATGCTGACTGCCTTTACAGAAATAGATCGTTATTTTAAAGTCATTTCTTCAAATTTAAAAATTAATTTAGGGTATTCTAAATCCAATTATAAAAATGAAGTCAACACAATTCTAAGAGATATTACGGTTCACAATTATAATTATGGTTTCGAATTACGTTCTGGATTTCGAGGGATTTTTAATTATCATTTTGGTACAAAATGGGCTACTAATAAAGTAGAAACTGCTTTTAATACAATTTTTACTAATAGAACTTCTTTTTTAGACTTTTCATTTGTTTTTAATGATACATTTAATGTAGATATACAAACAGAAGAATATGTGTTTGGTAGTGTAAATTCAGAAAATAACGCCTATTATTTTGCGGATTTTACAGCAAATTACACCCTCAAAAAAAATAAAATTATATTATCGCTGTCCGGAAAAAATTTATTCAATACAAAAAATTTTACAGAAAATACGGTGAGCGACTTAGGAACTTCTACAACTCAATATCAGCTATTGCCAAGGTATGTACTTTTTAAGGTGCAATATCGATTTTAAAAATCAAACTTATAGGTAAGTCCACCTAAAACCTGAAAGCCTTGTACGGTAAAATTAGCGAAACGTTGGTATTCTGTGTTTAAGATGTTATTGAGTTTTAGAAATACAGAAAATTTATCGTTAAAATGATAGCCTCCGTTGGCATTTAAGTCTATATAGGCTTCTAAAGTTTGCGCTCCGTCAATTGTAGCGGGATAGATGCCGTTGTATGTCCTGTCTTTTCGTTCACCAACAAAGAACCCATCAATGCCTGCATACCAAGTGTTGGTTTTGTATTTTACAAAAAGAGAGGCTTCTAACGTAGGTAAATTCCATGCTTCCGCTTGGTGGGTTGGTGTATAAGTATGAAACTGAGCATTAAAACCTGTTGCAAGTCTTTTGGTAACATCTACTTCTAACTCACTAAAAATAGTAAGTGTGGTAACGTCGTCATAAACTACACTAAAAGAGTTTCCGTATTCATAGTTTTCTAAAGGAATATCATTAGAAATAGAAATTGTTCCGTCTGATTTAGAGTTATTTCTAACCCATAGTATTTTGTCTTCTTCTGTTTTATACGTTCCTTTTAAATGAAACCCAATATCTGGAGATAATTTCCCTTTCAATCCACCAAAAAAGTTTTGTTTTTCGTGGGTTTGTGTGATAAAAAGAGTAGGAGAAGCATAAGGGTTCTGTGTTGTTAAATTTTGATACGTATTGGTTGTTAAATTTCCTGTAGCACCTACAAAAATACTCGCATAATCCTTTACTATTGGATATAGAATTTCTACATCTGGATACATAAATAAATTATTAGCACTATTTTCAGCATCTATAGAAATAGCTCCTTTTACACCTGCTTTCACTACAAAGTCTTTCCACGTAAATTTATAAAATGGATGTACTCTTGCAGTAAAAGTATTGTAGCTTGCTGGGTTTACATCCGCGTAATTTTTGTTAAAATCTCCTTTTAAAATTTCTACAGAAGTTGCGAGTTGTAAATCGTTAAAATTTCGTCCAAATCGTTTTAGAGGGAATTGAAAATTAGGGTTTAAAAGCAATAAAAACTCATTACTTGTAAAGGCATCCCTATAAAGTGCTATCGATGTTTGTATGTCTTGAATGTAGGAGTCTTCAAAAATAAGTGCGCCTGTTAGTTCAAAACCAGTATAGCTTTGTTTCGCATCAATATTATTGGTAATGTCTGTTGTAAACGGAAGATTTGGCAAACCATACCAATTGTATTCGTTTTTTATGGCATTAAAACCAATTCTCCAATCAAAATAATGTGCTTTTTTTTGGTAATACGCACCTGCATTTAGATTTGAAAAATTACTGTTTAAAGGCGTATCTGTAATACTATTTTCCGAAGAGAGATATTTTCCATACACACCAAAATCATGCTTAAAGCGTCTGCTTTTTCGTAAAAAGAATTCGAAAAAAGGTGTGGTATTATTTCCAAAACCTGCCGCTATATAATTATTATACAAGCGCTCTTTGATACCTACATCAATGCCTTTTACTACGCCACTTTTAGGAATAAAAGTAGAGGCTACAGGTGCAGAAAAAATGGTGTATTGTAATTGTTGCTTCTCACTTTTCTTACTCAGTTTTATAACGGGATTTTTACGAGCTTTGTAAGCATCGGAAAGTGTAGGAGTATAGGAGGTAATTACATTAATTGTGGTTGGTTTTAAACTGTCTTTTTCTTTTTTAGTATTTGTTTTCTTTTGTGCATTTACGAGTACGCAACTCAAAAAGAACCCTAATAAAACAATTAATTTTTTCACACGTTTAAATTTTGATAATTTATTAATATTAAATTCATTATAAAATTGAGAACGTGTGTAACCACTTCGTTCTCTCATTAAAAATTTTAAACATTCCCTTTGTGAATATTTTTTTAAAATTTATGAATGTTCGTTTCATTTGTTTTGTGGCGTTACAGAATTATTTGTTTTTGCTTCTTCTTTTTTTATTTTAGTGAGTTTGGTTTTTGCTTCTGCAATTACATCTTCATAGTTTGTAAAATTTTTAATAACACTTTCTAAAATATAAGTTGCTTGGTAGGTTTCTTTTAAACTATGGTAATTATTTGCCATTAATACCAATGCTTTTGCACCCCAATATTTGTAAGCAGAATAATTAGCCGTTAAGTTTTGTATGGTTTTATTAGAAACGTCATATTCTTTATTTTTATGCTGAAAAAAGGCATTGTAGTATAAAGCCTCTGCTTTTACTTCGCCTGTTGCTTCTCTTTCTACAGTCATATAAAATTCTTCGGCAGTTTGTAAATCACCTGTTTTAAGAGCAGCGCGGGCAATAATCAGCTTTGCATCTGCTTCAATAGTTTCGCCAATTTTATTTTTTGTAAGTACAGTTTCTGCATAAGTAACCGCTTTTTCATAATCTTCTTTTTCATAATAACCTTTCATTAAATTACTTTGCGAAAATAAAATATTTTGCGCAAAATTAGCTTCTTGTTCTAGTCGAACCAATAGTGGCATGGCTTTTTTCCAATCTTCTTTTTCTAAATAGATTTCTGCTAATTTTGTTAAGGCTTCTTCACTGTATTCACTTAATTCTTCATTAACAACATACTCGTAATGTATTGTTGCATTTTCTTCATCGGCTGTTTTTAAATATAACTTTGCCAAGTAAAAGTGTGCTTTTAAATGATGAATTCCTTCTGGAAAACGTTTCAAATATTTTGTAAAACCTGCAATGGCTTTTTTGGTATTGTCTTCTAAAAACTTGTTCTGAGCGGCTTCATACAGTGTGTTGTCTACTTCATCATCTGTTAAACTTATAAATGATAATGATTGTACCCAATCTGTATACCCATCTACATTTTCCATATCTACATATACATTTTTAGCATTGGCAACCGCTTCTTTTGCTTCTCTAGTATTTGGATATTTTTTTGCAATTTGTTTATAGGTGGCAATGGATTTTTGATATTCATTGTCATTGTAAAATAACAATCCGTCTCTTAACAAAGCTCTGGGAACATAGCCGCTTTTAGGGTATTTATTAATCAATCTTTTGTAAGCCTTGTGTGCTTCTGTATTTTCTTTTAAATCGGCGTACGTATTTCCTAGCTGAAATAAAGCATCGTCTTTTAGAGAAGATTTTTCGTACACATTAATAACCTCTTTTAAAGAAGTTGTTTTTTTAGAATTGTCTCCTAAAAAGCCATAACTCATAGCCATTTGATATTGTGCATAATCGGCTCCCGATTCTCCTTCGTCTATAATTTTTTGATAGCTGTTAATGGCTTTTTGATACTCCTTTTCGGCAAAGAAACAATCTCCTAAACGGATAATAGCATCGCCTTTTAAACCACTTTCTTCACGATTTAATTGAATGTATTCGTCAAAATAAAGAGCCCCGTTTTTGTAATCTTTTAATTTAAAGTAGGTATATCCTATATGGTAGTCTATGGCATAAAATTCTTCCATGTTTTTTAACATGGGGTCTTTTCGTTTTTTAAAAGCTAAAAACTCATCTACCGCCTTTGTGTAATTGCCTAACAAATAGTCGGTTTCTGCTTTCCAGTAACTCGATTTTAATTCAATTTCTATTTCGTACGAATTTTTACCTTCTATAAAATAAGGAAGTGCTTTTGTATATTTTTTTTCATTAAACAATTGCATTCCTCTGTACAAAGAAACTTCATAGGTAAAAGCGTTGTTTTCTTTCGATTTTTTCTTAGCTAAATAATCTAACGCACCTTGGTAGTCTTGTTGGTGTAAGAATGAAGTTACAATTAAAGCATTAATTTCATTGTAATGAGAAGATTTAGGGTAGGTTTTTAAATAATCTTGTAAAACCTGTGCAACACTTTTATAAGGGTTTCCTTCTTCATAACTCAATTTTGCATAATTGAGCATTGCATCTTCTTTTACTTTTGCATTAAAGTCCATTTCACTAGCGCTCTTAAACGCGTTTAATGCTTCAGATTTCCTTTTTAAGTTTAAGTAACATTCGCCTAAATTGTAATAAGCATTCTGAGAAACATTATTTTCCTGATCTATAATTTTATTGAAGTATTTGATAGCATTTTCATAATCTTTTTGCTGATAATAGATATATCCTAATTGATAATAATCTGTGTTGTTCCACTTTCCTCTTTTTCCTTTGTAGGCTTTTAAATATGGAATGGCTTCTTTGTATTGTTCTAAATTAAAATAGCTTTCACCTATAATTTTAGAGATGTCAGATTTTTGTTGTCTTTTTGCTTTTGGCAAGAGTTTTTTGCCTACTTCAATACAACGTTCAAAACGCCCCGATTTAAAACTGATGTCTAATAAAAAATAGGTTACTTCAATAGCACGCGACCCTTTTTCGGCAATTTCTTCTAAAGTAGCTTCAGCAATATCATAATCTTCTTGTTTATAAGCAATATACCCATAGTAATATCTGGCATCGTTTCCATATTTGGAATCGTTTAATAAAGGAAGAAAGCGCTTTCTGGCAGGCATTAAATTGTCAGTAGCCAACAAAGCATATCCCATTTTAAAATTCAATTCTTTTCTGTTCTCTAGAGCTAAAATTTCTTCATCTACTTTTGTATACCATTTTAAAGCGTATGCTGCTTTTTTATTCGCAAAATAGTAATTCCCAACATGTAAATATGCTTTATTTTTTTTATTGCTATTAGGGTTTTCTTCTACAAATTTTAATACTTTTTTATCGGCACCTACTTTGTTTAATTTAATATCGCACATGGCATCAAAAAAACTAGCATCTGCTTTTAGATTCGTGCTATGAGGTGCAGTTTTGGCAACTTCTGCAAATGATTTTTGTGCAGCAGCGTATGCTTTGTTCAAGTATAATTTTTGAGCATGATTGTATTGCGCTAAGGTATTGGCATCAATTTCTGTTTGTTGCGCAAAAGTATTTGTTAGGAAACAACAGCAACAAAAAGCGAATAAAAAATATTTTTTAAGAAAAAGAAACTTCATATACTTGATTCACATATTTTAAACAGATAACGAACATTTTTTTATTTTGTTGGATAAAATATTAAAAATTCACTTACTATTAAATATCAAAAGTAAGAATTGTTCTTAATTCTTATTAAAAAATCGCTAGAAACTTCTATGTTTGTAGAAACGAACATTTTTATGGTACATCCCGTATTACAATTAGAAAACGCAGACATTTATCAGCAAGATAGTTTGGTGTTGTCTAAAGTAAATTTAACGCTTACTAAAGGTGATTTTTTATATCTAATTGGTAAAACAGGAAGTGGTAAAAGTAGTTTGATGAAAACCTTATATGGAGATTTACAGCTGCAACATGGTAAAGGTGCTGTTGTTGGCTTTGATTTGGCAAAGTTAAAAGAAAAGGAGATTCCGTTTTTACGCAGAAAAATAGGCATTGTTTTTCAAGATTTTAAATTGCTGAATGATAGAACTGTTTTTGACAACCTATTATTTGTTTTAAAAGCAACAGGTTGGAAAGACAAAAAAATGATGGAAGCAAAAATCTATGAAGTTTTAGAAAAAGTAGCCTTAAAAACAGCTCATTATAAGAAGCCATTTGAACTTTCGGGAGGAGAACAACAACGTGTAGCCATTGCACGTGCCTTATTAAATGACCCTGAACTTATTTTGGCAGACGAGCCTACAGGGAATTTAGACCCAAAAACATCGTTAGAGGTTATGGAGTTGCTTAATGAAATTCATCAAAGCGGAAAAACAATCTTAATGGCAACACACGATTATGCACTGATTGTAAAATTTAAACAAAAAACGATAAAGTGTGAAGGTGGTGAGTTGTTTGAAGTAGCACAACAAGCTGCTAATTAAATATTTTATCAATCATTTTTTTAGCACTCGTTTTTGGATGAAAATTTTCTAAAACTTTAGTTCTTTGCTTCATGTACACCTCCGTAAATTCTAATTCGAATAATTTTTTAGAGCTATTTAAGAACTCTTCTTTAGTGTTTGCTCTTTCTGTTAGCGATTCTAGACCAGTATCTTTAACCATATAATCGTTTGCAATAATAAATCTTCCTTTGTGTAAAGCATTTAATAGTTTTAACTTAATACCTGTTTGCTGAAACGTAGGTAAAACGTTAATATGTGCGTTTTTAAATAGCTGATTTAATTCTTGTTGACTATTAATTTTAGTGAAATGAATATTTTTATGCTTGTTAATTTTTTTAGAAATCCTCTTACTTTTATAATTACTCGCAATTACTAAATCAAAAGAAGAATTTTTATATACTTCAATTAAAAAAATAGCAGCGCTTTTGTTTTCTGAGACTAAAAGGTTTCCATGAAAAAGAATATTTTTCCCTTTGGGGGCTGAATATGTTTTGATTTCTGATTGATGAAATACAGGAATATAGTGCGATTTATTTCCATATTTTTTTAAGAAATATGTCTGCTCATACGGAGAGATAGAAAAAACTCCATCCACATTTTTTAAAATTTGCTCATACTTTTTTAGTTTAGAAGTCTCTAATCGATAAAATATTTTTTTAAAAATATTCTTTTCACTTTTTTTTAAACCTTCATAAAAATGATGCTCTATATTATGTGCTCTTACATAGGTTTTTTGATTTTTAAACTCATCTAAATTAAGAACATAGGTAGTGTGTAATCCGTCAAATAAAATAGGCTCAGGTATTTCTTTTAAATTATGAACTAACTGTTTATTACCTCTGCTTTTTACAATAAAAGGAGTTTTAGAAATGAAACTCTTAAAGAAAGAATTTCGTTGATAATAAAGAACTTGCTTGCAATATTTATTGAGTTCTTTCTGTTCTTCTTTGCCATAATTAAAAGCATGTAAATAAATTTCAACACCTAATTTAGACAATGCTTTTATTTTATAAAAAACATCAATAACACCACCGTAATTTGCAGGATAAGGAACGTCAAAAGAAACAATATGTAATCTTTTATTCATAAGACGCAAAAATAAAGTTTAAAAATTAATATTTTTACCTAATAATTTATGAAAGGTGTTGAATGCATACTAGAGAGGAAATTGCTTCAGAAATTATACAAAAACTAGAGCAACATAAGATAAAACTACAGGAAGATTTCTTAAGTAAAGGAAATTCTATCGGTTTTTTTTATATAGATGATGTATTGCCTCAAAAATTAGCACTTGAAATTTACAATCAATTTCCTAAAATTGAAGAAACTGTTCAACGAAAAAACTTAAAAGAGCATAAATATATTGCTTATCAAATGAATCGATTTCATTCACTCTTAGAAGAGGTAATTTATGCCTTTCAGGATGATCGTGTTGTTCAAATGATTTCTGAAATCTGTAAGCTCACAAATATTTTACCAGATAAATCTCTATATGCGGGAGGGCTTTCTTTAATGAAGAAGGCTAATTTTTTAAATCCTCATTTAGACAACTCTCATGATAAGGATAGAAATCAATGGCGTGTTTTAAACTTACTATATTATGCAACTCCCAATTGGGAATTGAAAGATGGAGGGAATTTAGAACTATGGCAAAACGGATTAAAACAGCGCCCTACAACCATTGTTTCCAAGTTTAATAGATTGGTGGTTATGGCAACACATCAAGAATCTTGGCATTCGGTTAACAAGGTGCTAGCCGATAAAGTTAGGTGTTGTGTTTCTAATTACTATTTTTCTGAAACGCCCTTACATTCATCAGATAGGTTTCATGTTACTACATTTAGAGGTAGACCTACAGAGAAAGTGAAAGATATTATTTTACAATTAGAGAATACATGTAGGTCTATGATTCGTAAGGTTTTTAAGAAAGGAATTAGGGAAAACCCTCACCAGTACAAAAAATAATTATTTTAGAGCCTTAAAAATAGCTGTTAGTTTTTGTTTTTCATATTCCCAAGTTAATGCTGCTTTTGCTATTTTTAGAGAAGATGAAAAATCTTTTTTTAGTATTGTTTTTATCTGATTTGCTATTTTTTCTGGAGTTCTACTTTTTATAATTTCACCTACTTGATAGTCTAAAATTATTTTTTTCATTTCTGGTAAGTCAGAAACCAATATAGGGATTTCCGCCTGAATATAATCGAAGATTTTATTAGGAAGCGCATATCTATAATTCAATCCTAAATCTTCCTCAAAACTAATGCCTATAGACGCTAATGAAGTGAAGCTATGTAGTTTTTCTGGAAGCACTTTTCCTAAGAATTTTACTTTCTCAGTAAGGTTCTTTTTTGCAACAAAGTCTTTTAAGTCCTCAGTAATATCGCCATCACCAATAATTACAAATAGGTAATTCTCTAAAAAAGGCATGGTTTTTATCATTAACTCTAAACCTCTACCTAAATTTATAGCTCCTTGATAAAGAATTATTTTTTGACCTTCTGTTGAGAAAGGAAAACTTCCTTTTTCTAATTGTTTTTTTGTAGGTAGATTTCTAATAATGTCTACATGAACACCATATTTATGAGTATAAATCTCTGCTATTTTAGGGCTTACAGTATAGACGTTTTTTAATTTTGGAAAAATCCATTCCTCAATAGTTAACCACACTTTTTTTACAAAAGGTCTGTGTACCAACTCGGGAATTTCTGTGAACAATTCATGACTGTCATAAACTAATTTTTTACGCTGTAATTTGCTTGCTAAAAAGTTAGGCAATAGCGTGTCTAAATCATTCGAAAGTAAAATATCTTTTTTTGAAAAAAGTAAGATAAAAAACAGTCGAAGATTAAATTCTCCATAGAACAAAAAACCTTTATTAAAGAGTAATCGAATTCTTTTTGTAGTATAATTTCTTTGAATAGGAAAACTGTTTTTTAAACGTCTGCCAATTAAAAGTACTTCATAATTTAGAGCTACTAATGTTTCACATATTTTAGAAACACGTTGGTCTGTAGACAAATCATTACTCACCGAAATAATCACTCTTTTCAATAGGGTTGCTTTTAATGGAAGCAAGATAAAAATAAAAAATAGCTAAAGAATTCTTTTTTGTATCTTTCTCCAGTTCTCAATTAAAAACGAATACAATGGAAGAAAATAGTGCTAAAGAGGAAGCAGTAGAACAATCGAAACAAGAAATACAGAAAGAAGCAAAAGGACTTTTTCAAAGTATTAAAAAGTTTTTAATAGAGCTTTTAGATTTTCGAGACGATACAGATTATCAAGCTACTATTGAGGCAATTAAAGCAGATATTCCTCTAAAGGGAGCTACTGCTTGGATTTTAATTTTTGCCATTTTTGTGGCTTCTATCGGATTAAATGCAGATTCAACAGCTGTGGTTATTGGTGCCATGTTAATTTCGCCACTAATGGGGCCTATCTTGGGAATTGGAAGTGCGTTTGCAATTAACGATATCAATATATTTAAAAAATCGGCAACAAGTTTAGCGACGATGATTGTTTTAAGTGTATTGGCATCGTTTATTTATTTTTATATTTTTCCTGGTGCAGACGAAGATACTTCGGAACTTTTAGGAAGAACGAAACCAGATATTAGAGATGTGTTAATTGCCTTTTTTGGCGGATTGGCACTCATGGTAGCAAGAACGAAAAAGGGAACTGTGGCTTCTGTAATTTTTGGTGTTGCTATTGCTACGGCTTTAATGCCACCCTTATGTACAGTAGGTTTTGGATTGGCAAAGTGGGCATTGGGAGAATCTATTGGCTTTTGGTATGCACTTGGAGCCTTATTTTTATTTACCATTAATACAATATTTATTGCACTAGCTACCTTTTTGGTGCTAAAACTATTGCGCTTTCCCATGCATAAATATGCAAATGCAGCAAGACGAAAAAGATACGCAACGGTTGCAACAATTGTGGGTTTGTTGGTGATGATTCCTGCGATATATACATTTATTACAGCCTTAAATCAAAGTAGAGTAGAAGCGCAATTAAAAAAATATATCAATAATGAAATCAAATCCAATGTCAAATATCAATTACTAGATACTTCTTTTGATGAGAATGCAAAAGTATTGCAGTTAAATTTCTTTAATGAAGTTAGCGAAGCAGAAGAAAATATGTTGCAAAATCAATTAACCAATGATCCTAGATATTCTAATTTAACAGATGTAAAAATTAAAATTAAAGGAAGTGATACTAAAAGTTTCGAATTGATTACTACAGCATATCAAGAAAAAAGACAAGAGTTACAAGAAAGCAAAAATATTATTGCAGGCTTACAAAAACAAATAGAGGAATTAAATACGACAATCTCTGATTTGAATGCAAGGATAGAGCAGAATGCTTTAGACAACGATGAAAAAGTGATTGCCTTTAGTAGAATTGCCAAAGATGCAAAAATTAGATATAATGAAATTCTTCAAATTAGTTTTGCAAATCAATTGTCGTCTAAAGATTTTATAAAAATAGACACCATTCCTTTAGCCACAATTCAATGGAATACTAATTTGCAAGACAGTATTGTAAATCGTAAAGAAGCTGAACTTAGAACATGGTTACAATCGGAAATGGCTTTAGATACCTTGTTTATAAAAAGGGATAACTAAGTCTTAGAAAATTTAACCAAAATTGTCCTCGAATTAGTTAACTTATACAACTCCTCTGAAGGCAAGAATCTATTTTAATTTCGACTAATAACTGTCAGGTTCCTGCCTTTGCAGGAATGATAGTTTTATTGCTAGAGTTATTTTATCAAACAAAAGTATCGCCAAACGTATCTTTTACATTTGCTACAATTTGTTTAATATCTTGCTCGTCTTTTTTAGGGCAAATTAAAAGCACATCTTCTTTTTCTACCACAATATAATCTTGTAGTCCTTGTATAACTACACGTTTTCCATTTTGTGTTTTTATCATATTGCCATTGGCATCTCTAAAAATTGGAGTTGCCCCCACAGTAGCATTTTGTTGTGCGTCTTTTTCTAGTTTTTGATATAAAGAACCCCAAGTACCTAAATCGTTCCAACCAAATTCTACAGGTAAAACATGTACATTTTTTGCACGTTCCATAATACCAAAATCAATAGAAATATTTTCTGCTTTCGGATAATTAGTTGCAATAAAATCACTTTCTAAATCGGAGTTATATACATTTTCTTCAGCAGTAAATAATGCTAACATTTCTGGTAAAGAAGCTTCAAAAGCTTTGATAATACTTTTTACAGACCATACAAAAATTCCTGCATTCCATAAATAATCACCGCTTTCTAAAAATTGTTTTGCGGTTTCTAAATTGGGTTTTTCGGTAAATTTTTTCACCTTTTTTATTTCAGAACTATCTTCCGAAAACTGAATATATCCATAGCCTGTATTTGGGGAATTTGGTTGAATTCCTAATGTCATTAAAATATCTTCTTTGGCACAGGCTTGTAAAGATGTTTCTATATTTCTAATGAATTCAGGCTCATTGTCAATCCAATGATCGGAAGGAGCAACCAACATTACACCGTCTTTGTTTTCTTCATATATTTTTAAGGCAGCATACAAAATACAAGGAGCTGTATTTCGCATGGTGGGTTCTAATAACAATTGCTTTTTTGTAGATTTTGGCAACTGCTCTAAAACCAGTTTTTCGTACCGTTCATTGGTGGCAATCAAAATGTTTTCGGAAGGCATTAAGGCATTAATTCTATCGAAAGTGCGTTGAATTAAAGACTGTCCTGTTCCCAACATATCATGAAATTGTTTTGGAAACTCTTGGGTGCTTACAGGCCAAAATCTGGAGCCTACACCACCTGCCATAATTACTGCGTAATAATTGTTGTTCATTTGAAGATTATAATTTGGGGGTTCATACTTATAAATTAAACAGAAGGTTCTTTTATCAATATCACTTCTGCATTTGCATTAAAAAGATACACTTTTTGCGTTTTTATTTGCACACATTCATAACGTGTTCTTCTTTTTTTTCCTCTTTTATATCGATTGTTTTTAAATTCAAAAAAACTTCCAAAAGGAATTGTAAAGATAAAACTCTTTCCCGATTCTGAAATATTTTTACGTAAAGCTAAAGATAAACGAGCATCTGCATCGGTACTTGCTTTTGGATTTTTTAAATAATTCGCAAGTAAAGGTAGTATTTCTTTCGAATAAATTTCAGGTTGTAAAAAAGGCAACATCAAATGTTGAAAAACGGTTTTCCACTCTTTTCCATGAGGTTTTACGCGTCCAAATTTTTGATAGGTTACATGATGTGCAATTTCATGAATTAGGGTTAGTAAAAACTGCTCTTTATTTAAATTGTTGTTTACTGTAATTTGAAATTTCCCATTGGGTAATTGTCTAAAATCACCATGTTTTGTTTGCCGTTGATTTACAATTTTTAAACTAAAATTATGTTGATCAATTAAATATCCTACTATTGGAATCGCCTTTTCAGGAATGTGTTTTTGATATGAATGGCTTGTTGTCAGGTTACTTATTTTTTATGTTTAAGGCGTACTACTAGAAACTTGCAATACTTTTCCGTTATAAAATTTATTTCCTGTTAATGCAAAATTAAAAATATAATCTGCCATTTCTTTCGCAGAAAGCGGTGCTTTATAACCCGGAAAAGCTTCTGCTAACATTTCTGTTTGTACAGCGCCAATTGCCAATACATTAAACGCAATTTGCTGCTCTTTAAATTCTTCTGCCAACACTTCAGATAAGGTAATTACAGCGCCTTTTGCAGAACTGTACGCTGCCAGTCCTGAAAATTTCATACTCCCTTGAATACCACCCATACTACTAATGGTTACTACATGACTTCCTTTTGTTAAAAAGGGAAGCAGTTGTTTTGTTAAAGAAGCTACTGCAAAAACATTCACTTGATACACCGATAAAAAATCATCCGAAGTTAATGATGTGAAAGGTTTGTTGATGAGTTTTCCTGCGTTATTGATTACAATATCTACCTGTTGCCACTCAGTTGCTATAAAATCAACCGCTTTTTTGAGGTCATTTTCTATGGACAAATCAACCGCTAAAGGAGTAATGTTTTTATGAGCAAAATCTTCTAAAGGTTTTGTGTTTCTAGACAATGCCAAAACATTGTAGCCTGCTTCTGCAAACTGTTTTGCCAATGCAAAGCCAATGCCTCTACTTGTTCCTGTAATGACGATATTTTTACGCATCTATATTATTTTCTGGTTTTTTAGAGTTTTCTTTTTTAGATAAAGATTGTTTTAAAAGATCCCATTTTTCTTCTAATATTTTATTTTCAGCAGGGTTCTTCTGTTTGTTTGCAATTTCTTCAGTATATGAAATTCGATCTTTTAGCATAGGGTGGCTACTTAAATAGGTAGGAACGTCAAATAAACTTTCTTCTTGTAAAATTTTAAAAAGTTCAGGCATTCCGTGTAAATCCAATTGATTTTTTCGCATCAATTCCATACCAAAAATATCGGCTTCTTTTTCTAAATCTCTGGTATAAGAAAGCTGTGAAAACAAATGCGCATTTTCTGCTAAAATTGAAGTAACTCCACTTACATCTGAAAATAAAACAGAAAGAAAAATAGCGCCAGATAGGTTACGTGCAACACTTTTTAACGGATGTCTATTTTCAATATGCGAAATTTCATGCCCAATAAGTGCAATTAATTGTTCTTTGCGCTCCATTTTTTCTAATAAAGAAGAAAAAATCACAAATTTTCCACCAGATACCGCAAAAGCATTCACAATTTTGCTATTAGCAACATATACTTGTGTAGGAAACTCACTGTTAATTTCTAAGGCATCTACTAAATCTTGCAATTTTTCTGTTTTATCTTCATCAATATCTAAATCCGTAGACAATACCCTAAAAACATAATCGCCAAAACTAATGACATTTTTTTTACTCATGGTTGAAGCAAAGTTTGTAGCAACAGTAGGAATTACAAAAAGGTACATGCCTGCGGTAATTCCAAAAAGTAAAACAATAAGTGAAGCTAAAGATTTGCGTGAAATACTATGCAGAAAAACATCTGTTTTGTTCTTTAAGTTTTTATGTTCAGCAGTATTGATGTATGTTATAAACTGTGCATCATCAGATTCTATTTTTTGAAAAGGAAACTCATTTCCATAGGTAAATGATACCCATCCACTAGTGTAAACTGTAGATTTCTTAATGGAATAAATACTCCAATTTAAAACAATAAGAGATTTAGAATCATCTAAATAAGAGATACTCCAATTAGAAGAGGAAACTTTTAAGGTTGCTTTATGGTTTTTAGATGACTTTCCATCGTAAAAATTTACGTGAAACTCCATACTTATAATAAATCAATATCTAAAAAGTCTAAATAATCATCACCAGCGGCATCATCATAATTATCATAATTTACTTGTTGAATGGAATTTGTGTCAATTTCACCATCTATTTCAGTATATCTAAAAAAGAATTTTAAGGTTCTAACAGCTACCCAAGGAGTCCCAATTCCTAGCGTAAAGAATATAATAAAAAAGTTAACAACAATCAATTCAAAAATATCACCAGGACTCATATTAAATTTTAATGGAACTTCTTTCTCATTTTGTTTGATGGTAGTGTTTTCCACATAAAATCTCCATAAATTTCTATAGTACCAAAACGAATAAATTCCTAGAGTTGGGTATATCAGCAGTGCAAGTTTAAAATTAATCCAAAATAAGTCTCCACCTTTTCCTTTAAAATTAAAAGAAAGATTGCCAAAACGTAAATGGCTAAAAATATAACGACGCAAATCTACCTGAAACCAGGCGCTGTAAATCCCTAATGTTAAAACAGTTAATAAAACGCCTTTTAAAAAAAGCCAAAAAATCTCCATTCTATCTCCCAAATATTTAAAATGAATACCTTTCCAAGAACTTCTAGAAGAGCGATAGCGTACAGTGCCGTGAATGGCTAACGGAATTAGAAAAATTAAAAATGAATAAAATACGAGAATTGCAGTAATAGTAAACGTTTCATTTTGTGTTTGCATTCCGTAGATTAAAAAAGCATAGAGGAGAATAACCATCACATATACTTTTATAAACCCTTTAAAAACTTCTATGCCTGTAGCGTGAAATTGAAAACGCGCACCGTCTAATTCTGAAGTTTGGTAATGGTAATTGAGTATTTCTACTTTTGCCCAAGGATAATACAATCCTAAAGTTAACACTGTTAAAATGATGTTTTTAAAATAGATAAGAGCAAATTCTGACCCTTTCCCAAAATATTTAATCCGATTTGTTTTTGAAATACTTCCTGAAATAATTTCCATAGTTTTTAATTTAGTTAGTTTTTCAAAAATGCAATTTTATTTTTGCTTTTACAAGACAATTTTGATGAATCACAAAAAAAGCAATACATTTAGAAACTTAAATTTTTGATACCATGAAGAAAACCTTATTTTTTATTGCTTTGTTTGTAAGTGTTACAAGTCTTTTTGCACAAGAAACTTATATTTTATGTGGAAAATTAATTGATACAAAATCAGGAAAAATAAAAACAAAGCAAACCTTGGTGGTTTCTAAAAATAAAATCGTAAACGTACTGAGTGGTTATGTACAGCCTAAAAGTAAAACTGCCAAAACCATTGATTTAAAAGATAAAGTAGTATTACCGGGTTTGATTGATATGCATGTGCATATTGAAAGTGAATACGATAAAAATGCGTACATCGATCGTTTTACAAAAAATGAGGCTGATATTGCATTAAGAGCTACCACTTTTGCAAAAATAACATTGAATGCAGGTTTTACATCTGTAAGAGATTTAGGAGGAACAGGAGTTAATATTTCTTTACGAAATGCTATTGCCAATGGTTATGTACAAGGGCCACGAATTTTTACTGCAGGAAAAGCGATTGGAACTACAGGGGGGCATGCAGATCCTACCAATGGAATGAAAAAGGATTTGATGGGAAATCCAGGGCCTAAAGAAGGTGTAGTAAATAGTGTGGCTGATGCTAGAAAGGCAGTAAGACAACGTTATAAAGATGGTGCAGATGTCATAAAAATTACCGCAACAGGCGGTGTTTTAAGTGTGGCTAAAAACGGACAAAATCCACAGTTTACTTTAGAGGAGATTAAAGCCATTTGTGAAACGGCTAAGGATTACGGGATGACTATAGCCGCACACGCACATGGAGACGAAGGAATGCAAAGAGCTGTAATTGGCGGGGTAACCACCATAGAACATGGAACTTTAATGAGCACTGAAACGATGGAGTTGATGAAAAAATACGGAACGTATTATGTGCCTACCATTACGGCAGGAAAAGAAGTAGAAAAAAATGCAAAAATCAAAGGTTTTTTCCCTGAAATTATTGTCCCGAAAGCCTTAGAAATTGGCCCAAAAATCCAGAATACTTTTAAAAATGCTTATAAAAAAGGGGTTAAAATCGCTTTTGGTACCGATGCAGGTGTTTTTCCACACGGACAAAACGGAAAAGAATTTTGCTATATGGTAGAAGTGGGAATGCCTGCTATGGAAGCGATTCAATCTGCTACTGTTACCAATGCGGCTATTTTAGGAATGGAAAATGAATTGGGTCAGTTAAAAAAAGGTTTTTTAGCAGATATTATTGCGGTAAATGACGATCCTACAAAAAATATTACAACAATGGAAAATGTTGTTTTTGTTATGAAAGACGGAAAAGTGATAAAGAATTAAAATAGAGAAAAACAACATTTTTTAGATTTCTGCCAAAGTTTATCTTGAGCGAAGACGAAAGGCAGTAATGAGATCCGGTTTTATTAGAAAAATAAATGATAATCGAACTTACGTAGTTTTAAAATAAAGTAGACTTGTTAGGTTTAAAACCCGTCAGGTCTTTTTATTATTCAAAAATAATATGTTGATAAGCGCCTATATCTGGCGCAGAAGTTCTGTTAATTCCTAAAATATCAAAAGGAAAGAGGTTTGCTGAGGTAGCGTCTGCTTTGTTGATACCACTATTGTTTTCGCCAATGCGAAAATCGTTAAAAAAGGGAGTTTTAAAATGAGGTTCTCCATTCAAAATATTGTCTAAATAGTGCGAAGTATCCGTAAAATCTAATTCAGTATTATCAATAAAAGTATCGTTGATATCATTAAATTTAATAAGACAGTTTTTAATGGTATAGTTAAATAAACTACCGTCTACTTTATCTAAAATAAATTCAATATTATTATTTCCTTCGACGATACAATTGGTAAAGTTAGCAGCAATTAAATCTCGAGTTTCTGTAATTTCTTGCCCGTTTTCATCTGTATAAGTAAAGAAATTATTAACAAGTACAGTAGGTAAAGGACGTAAGCTGTTAGACCAATAATTTGCAAATGTAGCATGTGTAAAGTTGTAATTTCCGCCAACAGTAGCTGCCAAAGAAGCTTGTCCTGCATTTCCAATAATTATATTATTTCCTTCAATAAACGTTTCTCTTCCTAAAATTCCGTAGTTGGTATGGTTGTAAATTTCAGTATTTTCTATTTTTAGTGTGGGTATAGCAGTATTCGGTATAGAATCTACAAGCATTCCAATAACGCCGTTTTTAATTTGTGCATGCCGAATTTCATTTTCTTTACTTCCTGCTCGTAGCCAAATTGTGCCCCATTGCCCTGCAATATTACGAAAGCTATGTTCTAATCGATCTCCTTCAAAAACTACTTTCTCTGTAGCAGTACCATTTACTTTTAGACTAGCATTTTTGTCTATAATTAATCCAGAATTGCTATGAAAATGAATTTTTGTTCCTGCATCAATGGTTAATATTTTGTTTGCTGGAACTGCGGCATATCCATATACAACAACAGGTCTTGTATTGGAAAAAGTAAGTTCGGAATCTTCCAAAAAACGACCTTTAATGGTGGTAGGGTTTCCATCCAAAGTTAAACTATCAATTTTCATAGAAATGGCATCTTTACCCGGAAAAATAAACTGAGCATCTTGTACTAAGGTTACCAAATCTACATCCTGTTGTTGCTCTCCAGTATCGAATAAAATACGATCTGTATACAACGGATTTGTTATGGTATTAATGTCTACAGTAGTCTCAACAAAAAGAAAAATACTGTCTTTGGCAAGAATCTCAATATTTTCAAAACTTTTTCCAGCAATGCCATCTACATTTAGTCGATAACCTGAAGAAGTACCTCTTTCTAACTGTATGTTAGGTATAAAAATATCGTTATTGCTTCTGTTGTAAACTTTTAAATTATAGGTAGCAGAGCCAATATTGGTAAAAATGGTATCCAAAAAAACGGTGTCTTTAGAAAATTGTAATGCTCCAATACTTGGAATGCTGCTAAAGTCTTTCCTACAGCTACTTATAGAAATAAGAACGACGGCAATAAGTATTGAGAAAAAAGATTTCATGAATGTATTTTGTATAAAAGTATAACTTTTAAATCTTGCAATTAGTATGATGTGTTTATAAAGTTGATTGCTTTATCGCTATTTTTCAACCAATTCAATTTCAAATAATTTTGCCCAATATTTTCCTGTTACAAACAACCTATTGTGTTCTGCATCGTAAGCAATTCCGTTTAAAACCATATCTTGGTCTACTAATTTTTGCGTTTTTTCCATTTCTTTTTTAAGACCTTTTAAATTTACCAACCCTTCTACAGTACCTGTTTTAGAATCAATAATAGCTATGGTAGGTTTTTGCCAATAATTGGCGTAAATTTTACCCTCTATCAATTCCAATTCATTTAATTTGTCTACTTTTCCTTTGTGGTGATAGGCTTGAATAAAACGTTTTTCTTTCTGAGTTTCTGGGTCTAAAAACCAAATTTTATGTGTACCGTCAGATTTTATCAACTCAGTATCATTATGTGTAAAACCCCAACCTTCTTTACTTTGTTTATAGGCAAATTCACCTTCTTTTTTTAAGGTTTTTACATCGTATATAAATCCTTTTTTAGCTTTCCAAGTAAGACCGTATAGTTTGTCACTAAAAATAGTAATGCCTTCACCAAAATATTTGCTATCAATCATTGTTTTTTGTAAAACTTTTCCAGTTTTTATAGCTACTTTTCTAATAGACGATTCACCATTTCTACCCGTACTTTCGTATAAGAAACCCTTGTGGTACTCTAATCCTTGTGTGTAGGCTTTGGTGTCGTGTGGATATGAGTTTATAATTTTATAAGTATATATTTTAGGTGCTTTGGGCGCTAAAACCTCAAAAGAGTTGTTCATTTTTTTTGTCTTTCCAGGGTAAAATACCAAAGCAGAAACTAGGTGTTTTCCAACGCCTAAAGATGTTGTATTCACAAGAAGAGTATTGTTATTGTTTGAAATTAATTTGCTATTAATAAAAAACTGTACAGAATCTATAGGGTAATTGTTTTTCTCTTGTAAACTGATGGAAATCTCTTTTCCTAATATTGTTTTCTTAGGAGTTTCTAAAGAGAAATGATACACTTTATCGCAAGAAATAAAAAGAAGGAATATTGCTAAAAAAGTGCTAAAAAGAACGGAATGCTTCATGAATGGTATTTTTATACAAATAAAAACAATTTATTTATTTGTAAATAAAAAAATATAGTTAAATTTGCCCACTCTAAAAACCATGGTGTTTTTTAGGGTTTACAGGCTAAAACCTTACCAATTTTAGTCTTTTATAGAAAATAAGTATAAAATACTATTAATTACAACAACATGAAAAAAGGTATACATCCAGAAAATTACAGAATGATTGCTTTTAAAGATATGTCTAACGGAGATGTATTTTTAACACGTTCTACAGCAAATACAAAAGAAACTTTAGACGTAGATGGAGTTGAGTATCCTTTAGTAAAATTAGAGATTTCTAGAACTTCTCATCCATTTTACACTGGTAAGTCTAAATTAGTTGATACGGCAGGACGTATTGATAAATTTAAAAACAAATACTCAAAATTTAAAAAGTAATCTTTTTAAAAAACAATATTTAGAAGCCTTAACATTTTTGTTAGGGCTTTTTTTATTGTTCTAAAAATCATAAATTTACTCTTACCGTATTATTTTCTATTAATTTTAGTTGGAGTGCGGCACATCTTAATAATGCTTTTACAGAATGATTAAAAAATGTAAGAACCCTTTTAGGGTTTTACACCTTGAAAGGGTTCAATAAAATGAACATTAAAAAAATGAATAATGACATTATAAAAACAACAATTTCAGAAGCAGAAGAAATTCTGTGTCAACTTTTTAATATCAAAGGAAAAGCAACTGAACTGCCCGGAGAAATCGACTTTAATTTTAAAATAAAAGTAGCCGAAAAAGTACAGTATATTTTAAAAATATCTCGAGTTTATGAAGATGAAAAATATTTAGATTTTCAACAAAAATTACTGCAATTTATTGAAGATAATGAGCAAGATTTTGTTGCGCCTAGAATAATTAAGGATAAAAAAGGAAACGCAATTTCTGAAATTAAGGATTCAAACGGGAATTTAAGAAAAGTACGTTTGCTAACATGGATTCCCGGTAGGGTTTGGAGTAGTGTAAATCCTCAATTGGACGATTTGCGTTTTAGTCTAGGAAAACAATGCGGTTTGTTAACGCATGCTTTGCAAAAATTTCATCATGAAGAGGCACATCGTACTTTCGATTGGGATGTGGCACAGTCGTTATGGACAGCAAATTATCTTCATTTATTTTCTTCGGAAGAAAAAGCGCTTTTATGTTTTTTTCAACAACAGTTTAAAGAATTTCAAAGCACTTATACACAGCTTCGAAAAAGTATTGTACACAATGATGCCAACGATAACAATAGTATTGTTTCAGAAGATTTATTCGAACCTAAAGTAAAAGCAATTATCGATTACGGAGATGCTATTTACACACAAATTATAAATGATGTTGCCATTACTTCTGCCTATGCAATGATGCATCAAAACGACCCTTTAGCGGCTGCTTTGCCTATTGTTAAAGGGTATCATCATTCTTTTCCGCTGCAAGAAGAAGAACTCCTACATTTATATATTGCTATTGCCATGCGATTGGTAATTTCAGTAACCAAGTCGGCAATGAACAAGATAAAAGAACCTGAAAACACCTATTTGTTAATTAGCGAAAAACCAGCGTGGGAACTTTTAAAAAAATGGCAAAAAGTGCATCCAGAATTTGCATATTATTCTTTTAGAAATGTCTGCGGATATACAGCACATCCCAATCAAGAAGCCTTTGAAAAGTTCGCCCTAAAAAATACATATAGCGTTGCCGATTTATTTCCAGAAACTCATAAAAAAGAGATTCATTTAATCGATTTAAGTGTTGCTAGTACATGGATTGGACACGAAAAGGAGTTTAATAATTTAGATGTTTTTCAGTTTAAATTGAATCAACTTCAAAAAGAGATTCCCTCTAAAATAATTGCAGGTGGCTATTTAGAACCGCGCCCTATTTATACATCTACTGCATATGATAAAATAGGAAATAAAGGGCGTGAAAGCAGAACCATTCATTTGGGAACTGATTTTTGGTTGCCCGAAAAAACACCCGTTCATGCACTTTTTAAAGGCGAAGTAGTGATGGCTACAAATGATGCAGGAGATAAAGAATATGGCGGATTGGTTGTTTTAAAACATCAAGAAGAATCATTAGATTTTTTTACTTTGTACGGACATTTATCCGTAGCAAGTGCTACAAAATACGCTGTAGGAGATTGCATTGAAAAAGGAGAAAAAATAGCGGAATTAGGCAATTATCCAGAAAATGGAAATTGGGTGCCTCATTTGCATTTTCAAATACTTTTATCACTGTTCGATTATAAAAATGATTTTCCTGGTGTAACCTATTTTAGCCAGCTTGCTGTTTGGAAAAGTGTTTGTCCAAATCCTAATTTGTTATTTCAGTTAAAAGCTTTTGAACAGCAAAAAACGGTTGAAGACAAAAATCTAATAGCCTACAGAAAACAACATTTAGGAAAAGGCATGTCTTTGCAATACAATACGCCTATAAAAATGGTGCGTGGCGCAGGACAATATCTCATGGATGCAACAGGTAAAAAGTACTTAGACACTGTAAATAATGTAGCGCATGTGGGGCATGAAAATTACAAAGTGGTAAAAGCAGGACAAGAACAAATGGCGCTTCTAAATACCAATTCTCGTTATCTGTACGAAAATATTAATGTATTGGCACAAGAACTCATAGAAACATTACCGCCCACATTAAATGTAGTCCATTTTGTAAACTCTGGAAGCGAAGCAAACGAACTCGCTATTAGAATGGCAAAAACCAATACACAGGCAAAAGACATTGTTGCTTCGGAATTTGGTTATCACGGAAACACTAATCTATGTGTAGACATTTCTTCCTATAAATTTGATGGAAAAGGAGGTGAAGGCGCTCCAGAATACACACATATATTTTCGTTGCCAGATACTTTTAGAGGAAAATATTCAGGAGAAAAAGCAGGAGAAAAATACGCTGAAGAAGTAAAACAGCAAATTGAAAACATACATGCAAAGGGAAGAAAAGTTGCTGCATTTATTGTAGAGCCTATTATTTCTTGTGGCGGACAAATAGTATTGCCCAAAGGGTTTTTATCAAAAGCCTATGCTTATGTTAGAGCAGCAGGCGGATTGTGTATTTCTGATGAAGTACAAACAGGTTGCGGTAGAATGGGAAAAACTTTTTGGGGATTTCAATTGCATAATGTTGTACCGGATATTGTAACGATTGGAAAACCTTTGGGAAACGGACACCCTTTGGCTGCCGTAGTTTGTACGCAAGAGGTTGCCAATAAATTTGCCAACGGAATGGAATATTTTAATACGTTTGGCGGGAATCCTGTTTCTTGTGCTGTAGGAACAGCAGTTTTGCAAACTGTAAAAAGTGAAAAACTCCAAGAAAATGTCTTAAGAGTAGGGAGTTATTTAAAAAGCGAATTAATAGCATTAGCTAAAGAGTTTCCTAGTATTGGCAGTGTTCGTGGTGAGGGTTTGTTTTTAGGTTTCGAATTGGTAGATGCTTCTAAAAACCCTTTGCCCAACCAAACAAAGTACTTGGTAAATAGAATGAAAGATTACGGAATTTTAATGAGTTCTGATGGGCCAAACCATAATGTCATTAAAATAAAACCACCCATTATTTTTACAAAAGAAAATGCTAAAGAAGTTGTTTTCTACTTGAAAAAAATATTTTTAGAAGATTTTATGCAAGTTTAGTATGCTAACTTTTTAAGATAGGCTAGTTTTAATTTCCAAATTTCTAATTCTTCTTTAAAGTTTGCTACATTTTCTCTAACATTTTGTAGAAGCGGATTGTTTTCATCAGAATTAGAGAAAAAACTTAGATTATTTTCTAATTGTTGTAATTCTTTTTCAACTTCATCAATTTTCTTTCTAACAAATGTTTTTTCTGCGTCTAGTTTTTGAACGTTTTCATCTGCAAGATATCCGTCAATAATATTTGAGAATTTCAACATTTTCATTTCTTGTCTGTCTATAGACAATGCTTCTAAAAATGTGTTTATTTTTTTGTTGAATTCAGTATCTAAATTGCGAGCATTTTTTGGCAAACGACCTAATTTCCTCCATTCCCTCATCAATTCTTTAACTTTTTCTAAAGGAGGGTTTTCTAATTTATTTAGGTTTTCTAAAAAAGTTGTTTTTTCTTCAATAAAAGCTTGTTGCTCTTTGTTTATGGTGTTCTTTTTTTCGTGTAACCTATGAAAATAGTGGTTACAAGCATCTTTAAAACGTTTCCAAGTTTCGTCTGAGAATTTTCTAGGAACGTGTCCTATTTTTTTCCAGTCTGCTTGAATTTTTTTTACAATATTGGTGGCAACTTCCCAATCTTCACTGTCTTTTACACTTTCCGCAATTTCAATTAAAGCCTGCTTTTTTTGTAAATTTTCTTTTTGTACGTTTTTTTCTTGCTTGTAAAAAGCATTTTTTTCGTGATTAAACTTTTTAGTTGCTTGTTTAAATTTTTGCCAAACTTTCTCGCTTTTCGCATAAGGCAATTTAGGTGTTTTAAAGTACTCTTCTTTTATTTTTTCTACATCTATAAAGCTTCTTTGCCAATCGTTGTGTGTTTTATTTTGAGAAGTGTCATAAGCTTCAATTTTTGCAATAATAGCTAATTTAGTAGCAATGGTTTCTTCGTGTTTTGAATCTAAAGATCGAAAATAATCATGTCTTTTGTCGTGAATTTTTTTCGTGGCAGTACTAAACTTTTTCCAAATATCTTCTCTATATTCTCTTCCTACGGGACCAATGTCTTCTTTCCAAACCTTGTGTAGTTGTTGTAACTCTTTAAAAGCAACATTTACATCGCTTTTCTCAACAAGTTCTTCTGCTCTTGCTATAATTTTTAATTTGGCTTCTAAATTGTGTTTAAAATCTAATTCTCTTAAATCATTATTCAAATGCAATAAATCATAGAAACGCTCTACGTGATGGTAATAAATTTTCCAAGTATCGTTGTATTTACTTTTAGGAACAGCACCAATTGCTTTCCAAGTGCTTTCTAACTCTTTAAAGTTTTTATACATGGTAGCACTATCTGCATTTTTAATCAATTCTTTTAGTGCTTCTATAACTTCTAGACGTTTTTCTAAATTCTTTTTTTGCGCTAATTCTAATGCGCCGTAATAGGCGTTGCGTTTTTCTTTATAAGTGCTTAAAAGTTTATTATAGCTTGTTTTTATTGGGCTAGAAAAATGAAAATCAATTGTATTTCCTCCTTCCGCTAAAAATGCGGCTTTTTTCTCGGCTAATAAAGAGCCAAATTTTTGATTAAAAGCGCTTTTAATACCCTCTACTTCTTTTTTTATTTCATGGACAGGATTTTTAAGTACCTCTTGTAGTGCTTCAACTAGCTTTTCTAAGGTCATTTCGTCATAATTCACCACCACCTTTTCTTCCTTTTCTACTTCAGGTTCTTTTGAGACTTCTTTTGTTACTTCAGTATTTTCAATAGTTTTTGAAGTGGCTGTTTTTCCCTCTTCCTCAGCAACTTTTATAGGTTGTTTTTCGGGAGTAGTTTCAAGAGTTTCTTCCTTTGTTTCAGCTTCATTTACTACTTTGCCTTCCTTTGTATGTTCTGGGTTTTTTGTTTTTTCGTTTTCTTCACTATTTGCTAACATATCTACAATGTTTAAAGTTCCAATGGTTTTTTTTAGTCTATAAAGGTAGTGATGTCTTACAAAACAGCAAAACAATCTATTTTAAGAAAAGTTGTTTTATTTATTGGTGCCAAATTTCCCAAGACTTTTCAGCTTGTAATGCAAGCATCTCTAAGCCATTTTTTATGGTAGCACCATTTTTTTTTCCTTGTTTTAGGAAAGCGGTTTCTGTGGGATTGTAGATTAAATCGAAGAGTAGGTGTTTTTCTGAGATATATTGATACGGAATATCTGGAGATTCGTTTATTGCTGGAAATGTTCCTATAGGCGTACAATTGATAATAACAAGGTATGTGTTTAGAACTTTTTCAGAAAGCTCTTTGTAGCTCGTTTGTTTTTTGTTTTTAGGATTTCGAGAGACAAATTTATAGTCGATATCCAGTTCTTTTAGTGCATAGGCAATGGCTTTAGAAGCACCTCCTGTTCCTAAGATTAACGCTTTTTTATGGTGCTTTTTTAGCAATGGTTCTAAGGCATTTTTAAATCCGTATGCATCGGTATTGTATCCTTTTAAATTGCCTTCTTTTGTAAATTTAATGGTATTTACGGCACCTATTTCTTGAGCAACGGCATCTAGATTGTTTAAATAATTAAAAACATTTTCTTTATACGGAATGGTTACATTCATTCCACAGAGTTCATTTTTATGGTTGTGAATTAGTTTCGAAAAATCTTCAAAATTTGGAATGTCGAAATTCACATATTCATGATTTTCTAGTCCTTCTTTTTCAAATTTTTCTTTAAAATATCCTTTAGAGAAAGAGTAGGAAATATTTTTTCCTAATAAACCAAATACTTTGTTATGATGCTGTTTTTCTTTTTTTTCCATAAAAATCGATGTATAAAATAAGGGCAATGCCCAAAATGATAAAAAAGAACGACACCCATGTTTCTTTTGTAGAGAAATCGGGGAGGTATCGTTGGTAATTTTGTATGATTTTATCGCCATTCTGGTTGCGTAAAAACTCCCCTTGATCTTGTAGATATATTTTTGTTTTCCAAGGCCAAACAATACCTAAAGAACCTGTTATAAAGCCAATAATAATTGCGGTTACTATTTGATGCCAACGTTTTAATACATAGCCTAATACATGTGAGATGGCTACCAATCCAAAAGCAGAACCCGCTGTAAAAACAGTAATTATTTTTAGGTATTTTATCTTTATAGGATCGTTGAGTACTGCAAAGTTTCCATAAAACAAATTTCCAATAACATTCGATAAAACGTTTACAGCATCTACCAAGAGCAGTACGTAGTTTCCTAATAGAATCAATATAAAAGAACCTGAAAGTCCGGGCAATGTCATTCCAGAAACTCCAATAATTCCGCATAAAAACACAAACCAAAGATTGTCGTTTTCTCTGCCCGATGTTAAAAAAGTAATGCCAATGCCAATGCCAATGCCGAGGATTAAAGAAATGCCGTTTTTTAAATTCCAATCGCCAAAATCTTTGCTCATATAAATAACAGATCCGAGTATCATTCCAAAAAACCAACTCCATACGTACAGTTCATAGTTTTGTAAAAAATAGTCGAGTACTAGCGAAACACTAAAGTAGCTAAACATGCTACCAAATAGTATTAATGTTAGGAATTGCGCATTGGTATAAGCAAAAAAACTTTGAAATCTTCCTCGAATTAATAGTTGAAAAGCCTTGTAATTTATTTTTTGAAACGAGTAAATTAACTCTTCGTAAAAACCCAATACAAAAGACACAGTACCTCCAGACACTCCGGGTACTTTGTTGGCAGCTCCCATGAGTAATCCTTTAAAAAATAGGGTTGCTTTTTCTAAGAGTGTTCGTTGTTGTTTCAAGAGTTTTTATACGTGTTTGTAGCAATTCTATTTTTTGATTGCGATTCTTTCCATTAAAAAAATCAAACCAAAACCTATCAAAGCCAATCCTATGGCAAAAAGGAGTTGTGCATCTCCATCATACGAAAAGGGTGAAATACTTTGTTCTAACAGTGCTTTTTCTTTTCCATGGGAATTTATATAGGTACTTACCGTAAGTTTCCAAGGCCATATTTTGTTAAGAGACCCCATCATAATACCTGTTAACGCTGCTAATGTGTAATTTTTATAATGAGAGAACAACCATTTTAACCCTTTTGAAAAGACAATTAAACCCAAAACAGCACCCACGCCTATACTGGCAATAATTTTAAGGTCTTTATTGGCAATGGCTTCCATAACGGTGCTGTAAGCCCCTAGCAATAATAAGATGTAAGCTCCAGAAATTCCGGGTAAAATCATAGCGCAAGCTGCAATAGCTCCTGCTAAAAGGAGAAATAAGTAGTTTACTTCTTCGCTTACCAAAGGCGGAAAAATAGTAATGGCATATCCTGCAATAGCCCCTAAAAGAATTACCACCACAATTTTAAAATTCCATTTATTAATTTGTTTGGCTACGTAAAGTACGCTTGCTAAAACCAATCCAAAAAAGAAGGCCCATAACAAAACAGGGTGTGTTGCTAACAACCATTTAATGGCTTTTGCTAAGGAAATAATACTACAAAAAATTCCTATAAAAAGCGCCAATAAAAAGTTGCCATTAATTTGTTGCCAAGCTGCTTTAAACCCTTGTTTTTTTAATGTTTTGAGTACATTTATATTGATACTGCTAATAGCATTTAAGAGTTCTTCATAAATGCCAGATATAAATGCAATGGTACCCCCAGAAACTCCGGGTACTACATCTGCTGCTCCCATAGCCATTCCTTTGAGGCCGATGAAGAAATAGTTTTTTAAAGATCTACTCATTAGATAACTGTCTTTAGAATTCAGAAGAACGAAGATAAGGCTTTGAAAATATTTTTATTTAAGAAGTGTTGTTTTTTTCATTGCTGTCCGATAAAAAATAAGGGAAGGAATAAGCATCTTTTTAAAATAAAGACATCGCAGTATTTTGTTATGTGGAGACCTTCGTTTTAAGAATGGACTCTTTTTTATATTGTTTAGTAAAAGTCAAATAAAATATTTTTTTGATTATCAGCTAGCTACAATAAAGTCTTGATTCTTACATCTAAAAGCGTAGCGGTCCTACGTCTTTTATCGGACAGCAGTAATTTTTTTAGAGATTATTTCTATGATTCCAGAATACATTTGCCTGTTTTTAAAAAAGGCTTTATATTTGGGGCATTCCTCCATACAGTTCTTTTTGGATATAAAAATTGGGTAATGTCCTAAAATAGCACTTTTAGAAAATGAAGTGTAAAAATTATTGAAAATCAATAAGTTAAAAGATAGTTATTGTTTTTAAAAGGCTAGTATCTTAGGTTCTTTGAAATTAGAAAACTTGTTAAGGCTTTTAAAAACTAGGTTTTGTAGTACATGCTGTCCTAAAATAGCACCTGAAAAAACGGTAATGTCCTAAAATAGCACTTTTAGAAAATGAAGTGTAAAAATCATTGAAAATCAATAAGTTAAAAGATAGTTGTTGTTTTTAAAAGGGTAGTATCTTAGGTTCTTTGAAATTAGAAAACTTGTTAAGGCTTTTAAAAACTAGGTTTTGTATGGCATGGTGTCCTAAAATAGCACCTGAAAAAATAGGTACAAAACACCCACAACTTTGTTAAATTTTAGTGTTTAAGAAGCTGATAATAAGAATGTTATAAAAAAGCATTTTCTTTAAAATAAAAGAAAATGCGTATTTTTTTTATCTTTGAAAAAGCTATGCAACTATTTAAAATATATAACGGAAACATCCTACAACTCTCAAGAAACGGACACACCAACTCAGAAGCAAGCACTTTTGGACTCATGGACAATTTAAGTTATGTTTACGATAATGGCAATCAATTGCAAAGTGTGACTGATGCGGCAAATACCACCTTTGGTTTTAAAGACGGAAACACCGTTGGGAATGATTATAGCTATGACGCCAACGGAAACCTTACTGCCGATAAAAACAAGAACATTACGAGTATCAAATACAATCATTTAAACTTGCCGATTGAGGTACAGTTTAACAATGATGCGAATAAAAAGATAAGCTACATTTATGATGCAGCGTGGAAGCACGGTGGAAAAGTTTTAACAAGTAAAGAAATTAAAATATTAAGTCAAAATGGATGGAAATTACCAAAATAAAAAACACAAAATATTAGAAATATTAAAAAGTTGGGTAAATAAAGTTATTGAGCAGAAATCATGGAATGAATTTAAAGACCTTCATATTGATGAAATTGATAATGATTTCAATAATAAGAGTGAATGGATTCCTTCTAGTATATTTGTCTTTAAATTGATTACTTCATTTATTGACTTTTCTAAATATGATTTAATTTTAGCTATACCACTTTCATGCAAAAACATTCAATCTAAATCAGATTATGATAAATTAGAATTTTTCAATGATGAACTAGATTTGACCCCTCCCTCATTTTACCTTTTTCCAAAAGATAAGGATAATTATAAGCGAACAATTAAAAATGCAATGTATTTAGAAAAACTTAGTAAAAAAGAAAAAATAGATGTTTTTTATAATGAGGTTCAAGAAGGAAGAGAGTTTTACAGAACATTATATCTAACCCGGTAGTGTCCTAAAAAAGCGCTTTTAGAAAATGAAGTGTAAAAATTATTGAAAATCGAAAAGTTATAAAAAATGGTAATAAGTATGAAGGCATAACTGAAGAAGAACACAAAATGTTTCAAGGGTTAAATAAACAAGCTGAAAAACTATATAATGATTGGTTGGAAGGAAAAGGAAAAAGGAAGTATCAGCATGATTGATTTATCATAAAATAAATATTATATGAAAAAAATAAATTTTATTGCATTTATATGTTTTTTGTTTTTTATCTATGAGTGTAACGATAACAAGCAGATAAAAAAAGAGAAAAATACAAAAGCAAAAGTTTTAGTAGTAAAAAAAGAACTTTTAAAATCAAAAGATTCTTTAACACCAAAACAATTATTAATCTTATATACTAAATCACAAGCTACTGATACTGTTGTTCCTTATGAAGTTTATATATCCTCTAAAAACAAAGTGTTTGAAGGGGATATTCATTATGCTTATGAAACTTATGATGAAAAAAAACCTAGATTTGAGTCAAAACTTCGCGAGATGTTTTCTTTTGATAAGAATTTAGAAAGTATTTTTCCTCAAATAGAAAAGTATATTCAAAAAACCAGAGAGTTAAATAGAGAAATAGTTCTTAAAGATTACGAAGAATACAGTAGTCTAGAAGGCCCTTACTTTTCTTACTTATGTAATGTTAAAGATTCTTTTGTTTTAGAAATTACAGAAAAGATATTTAATAATAGGAAAGCAGATTCTACAGAATTAAAAAGAATTTCAAGGTGGGTTTTAAGAAATTTTAATGATTCTACTTATGTTAAAATAACAGAGAATTGGTAATGTCCTAAAAAAGCGCTTTTAGAAAATAGTGTATCAATATTATTGAAAATCAATAGGTTAAAAAAACTATTGCTTTCAAAAGAGCAGCGTAGCAACTTCTTTTTAAAAAACTATTGAAAAACCTAAAATTTCTATGCAGAGTTTGTCTCATTTTGAGGAAACAAAACAAGCAATTACCGATTTTAAGAAAGTAAAAAAGTGTATAGAAATCGTTTCTAAAAAGGGATAAGATGCGCTTTAGATTCAAAAAATATTAAAAAGTATTATTCTTTTCAAAATGCTTAATTTCGCAGGATATTTAATAGATAAAAATGTATAGGAATTATTCTTGTGGCGAGTTAAGAGCTTCACATATTGGTACAGAAGTTACCTTATCGGGTTGGGTACAGAAATCGAGAGATAAGGGTTTTTTAATTTGGGTAGATGTAAGAGATCGTTATGGTATTACGCAATTAATTTTTGACGAAGAGCGCACAGATAAAGAGATTATGGAGCGTGCAAAATCGTTGGGAAGAGAGTTTGTGATTCAGGTTTCAGGAACGGTTATTGAAAGGGAATCTAAAAACACAAAAATTCCAACAGGTGCTATAGAAGTTTTGGTAACGAATCTTACCATTTTAAATAGTGCGAAACTTCCACCTTTTACTATTGAAGATGAAACGGATGGTGGCGAGGACATTCGAATGAAATACCGGTATTTAGACATTCGAAGAAATCCTGTAAAAGACAATCTTATTTTCCGTCATAAAGTGGCTATGGAAGTCAGAAAATATTTATCGGAGCAACAATTTATAGAAGTAGAAACCCCTTATTTAATTAAATCTACACCTGAAGGAGCACGTGATTTTGTAGTACCTAGTAGAATGAATGAAGGTCAGTTTTACGCCTTGCCACAATCGCCTCAAACCTTTAAACAGTTGTTGATGGTAGGAGGAATGGACAAGTATTTTCAGATTGTAAAATGTTTTAGAGATGAAGATTTACGTGCCGATCGTCAGCCAGAATTTACACAAATAGACTGCGAAATGGCATTTGTAGAGCAGGAAGATATTTTAACTATTTTTGAAGGGCTCACACGTCATTTACTAAAAGAAATTAATGGAGTTACTGTAGATAAGTTTCCAAGAATGTTATTTGATGATGCCATGCGTTTGTACGGAAATGACAAACCTGATATTCGTTTTGGAATGGAGTTTGGCGAGCTAAACGAGGTAACCCAACACAAAGATTTTAAAGTGTTTAATGAAGCTGAATTGGTGGTTGGAATTGCAGTTCCTGGAGCAGCTTCCTATACAAGAAAAGAAATTGATAAATTAATTGATTGGGTACGAAGACCTCAAGTTGGTGCTTTAGGAATGGTGTATGTAAAATGTAATGAAGACGGTACTTTTAAGTCTTCTGTAGATAAATTTTATACTCAGGATGATTTAGCAAAATGGGCAGAGAAAACAGGCGCAAAAGCGGGTGATTTAATATGTATTTTATCGGGGAATACTCATAAAGTAAGAGCGCAATTAAGTGCGTTACGTATGGAGCTAGCAGAGCGTTTAGGCTTAAGAGATCCTAAAGTATTTGCACCACTTTGGGTTATTGATTTTCCATTATTAGAATTGGATGAAGAAACAGGGCATTATCATGCCATGCACCATCCGTTTACTTCTCCAAAAGCAGGGCAATTAGAATTGCTAGAAACAGCACCCGGTGATGTAAAAGCCAATGCATACGATTTGGTATTGAATGGAAATGAAATTGGAGGAGGATCGATAAGAATTCACGATAAAAAAATACAAGCCACCATGTTGAAGCATTTAGGTTTTTCAGAAGCCGAAGCCAAAGCGCAATTTGGGTTTTTAATGGATGCTTTTGAATACGGAGCACCGCCACATGGAGGAATTGCCTTTGGATTGGATAGATTGGTGGCTATTTTAGGCGGACAAGAAACCATTAGAGATTTTATAGCTTTTCCAAAAAATAATGCAGGACGTGATGTAATGATTGATGCTCCTGCTTTTATTGATGGGGTACAACTTACAGAACTCAATATTAAATTGAATAGTAAACAATTGTAAGTTTAGACAACTTTTAAAAAGTTGTCTAAACTTCTATTCTTTTATAAATTTAGCGACTCTCTTTTCTCTAATTCCGCACTTACTTTTGCACATCTATCTTCAGTAAGATCGTAACTACGCATAATATACATTGCGAATAATGTTCCTAAAATGGGCAATCCAGAAAAGAATAATCGTAATCCTAATAAAGCTTCTTCGGTTTGAGTTGCAGCTCCAGATTCAAAACCTATGATAGAAAAAATAACACCTGTTAATCCGCCCGCAATTCCAAAACCAAACTTTACCATCCACCAATAAATAGCGCCAAAAATACCTTCGCGTCTTTTACCTGTTCTTAATTCATCTAAATCAATTACATCTGCTGTCATAGACATCATTAAAGTAAATAAGCCTCCTATACCAAATGAGAAAAAAGGCAAGGCGAACAAGAATAGATAGGGTTTCCCGGGAATAAATAAAAACCACAGCATAATATATCCAAGAATAGAAATAGATTGAGAAAGCATAAAAGCATTCTTTTTACCCATTTTTTTAGACATCTTAGTTACTATAGGAATTACTAGGAAAGTAGTTACTAAAGCGCCAACACTTCCAAACAATGTTGGCCACCACCAAGCACCATCAGGTCCTGTAACACCATTAAATAAATAGTAAACAATAATAAAGTATGTAAAAGCGGCAACAGTATTAAAAGCATTAAAAACTAAAAATGTTGCAATACATAATTTTTTAAACTCTTTTATTTTAAAGGCTTCTTTAAAGTTAACTACAAAAATGGTATGTAAATTATTTAGAATATTTTTAAAAGTAATGCTTTCGTATTTTTCATTTAAAGTTGATTTCCCTTTGATAAAAAGTGCGGGAGCCATTGCAAAAAGCATACAAATTAAACCTACCCAAATCGCCAATTCTCTAACGGCTATTTCACTAGATTCAAAAAAGTTTTGATTATCCATAATTACCCAAAACCAAGGCGCAATTACCCAAGCCCATTGTCCAATAAATTGAGCTACCGCCATAATGTTTGTACGTTCATGAAAATCGTCACTCATTTCATAACCCATAGCTACATAAGGCACACTAAAAATAGTAAGCCCTAAATAAAACACCAACGACCATAATAAAAAATAGACAAAATTATAATCCATAGTGTTCTCTTTATGCAATTGCCACATAATGATAAAGGAAATTCCCATAATAATTGAACCTAAGAAAACATATTGCTTTCTTCTTCCCCATTTGGATTTTGTGTTGTCTGATATAAAGCCCATAATTGGATCTGTAATAGCATCAAAAAGCCTTGGAGCTAAGGAGACTACTCCCCACATCCATCCAGGAAAACCTAAACTTTGTACCAATACTACAATAAAGATGCTAATTGCTGCCGGAAACATTTGGTTGGCTAACATTCCAAAGCCAAAAGCTATTTTTTGTCCAAAAGGCACGGTATTATTTTTTGACATAATTTTTATTTTAATTTGGTATTACTACCGTTTGTATGGCTTGTTCGTTTATATCTATATCAATAGATTTTTCACCTAAAGAGAGTTTGAATTTTTTAGCTTTTTTTTCTTCATTAAAAATTATTACAGTAATAGAATTATCTGGGTTTTGAGCCGCAGTAACCTGTAAGGAATCATCAGAGTTTTTAAAACCAATTCGTACGGCATTGGGTCTTATATATTTGCTAAAATGACTTAATGTATAGTAAAGAGGTGTAAAATAAACAGCATCTTTTTCTGGGTCTACAATAACGGGAGCAACACACCAATTTTGAAACCAATTGGGTCCTCCTTGGGTATCTAAAACCATGTTCCAGTCTACCCAACCATCTACTCCGTTATTAAGACATCCAATAATATCACGTGCATATCTGTTTACTGGTGCATATTTTGGGTGTAAATGCTTGTTTTCTTCTGATGCCCAGTCCCATCCCCAATCGGTAGCTTCTTTAGACCAATACCAAGCGTCATTTTCCCATTTTGGTACTTCAGAATCTATACAAGCTTCAGATTGAATTAAATGTTTATTTGGATTTTTGTTATGTGCATATTGAAGTGTTTCAGGAAATACTTTATTTGTACTTCTATACCAATGAATGGCGATTCCATCAAAATATTTTGAAGATGCTTCATTTTTATACATTACATCTGCCCAATCTTTTAAATGATCTCTATTTTGATCATACCCTAATATTTTTACTTCCCTTTTTCCATCAGCTTCCAATTTTGGACCTAAATAGTTTTGTACAAAATGAGTCATTTCTTGGGCAGAAAAATGCATACTTTCCCAATTGTTTCCATTTCCTAAAGGTTCGTTTTCTACGGTAAGTCCCCAAATATCGATTCCTTCTGCTTTGTAAGCATCTAAATATTTAGAAAAGAACAGCGCCCAAGTATCGTAATATTTTGGCAATAATTTTCCGCCTACCCATTTGTTATTGTCTTTCATCCAAGGCGATGCTGTCCAAGGCGATGCAATAATTTTAAATCCATCTTGTGAAATAGCCATGGCATCTTTAATCATTGGAATGATATCGTCTTTATCCTCTTTGATAGAAAAATGTTTTAATTCCATATCGTCCGCAACAGGTGCATAGGAATAGTTACTTAGCGAAAAATCGCACGAATTGATATGTGTTCTTGTTAAAGAATATCTAGCACCGCTATTCCCAAAATAAGCTTCTAATATTTTTGTGCGATTTTTAGTACTCAATCGATTTAGTAAATACGCAGAGGATTCTGTAAAAGAGCCTCCAAAACCCGTAATCGTTTGGAATTTTTCTTCAGGGTTTATTTTTATGAAACTTGTCTGTTCTTTTGTATTAACTGAAGCGTTTGAGCTAATTTTAGTGAGCTTATTTCCACTTGCTGAAGTTTCGTAGATAACCGCATCGAATGAGCTTTCTGTATGACAAGAAGTCAATATGAACATGATTATCATTATAAAAACAAATTTTTTATACATCATTCTGGAATTATTTTACATTTTTATAAGCAACTTTTACCACTTCAAAAGTTTGCTTTTTATTTCTATCAATATCTACAATACCCCAATACTCTTCGTTAGGAGCACCGTCATAAGGAACACCGCTACTGTTTGGTGCCCAACCGCCAATATCTTGGGTGTTATTATTACCAGCTTTCCACCAACCATCTGTAAACGAGAAAAGTGTAACACCCACACAAATATCTTTGTTCTCAAAAATTTCTTTTAAAATATTGGCATTTGCATCGGCTTGTGCTTTTTGATTTTCGCCTTTTTCATATCCTGCTTTTGCAATGGTCATATAACTATCGCCTCCAGTTTCTGAGAGGTACATGGGCTTATTGCTAATGGTTTTCCATTCTTTAAAAATACTTGCAGGTACATCCCATCGATATACATTCATTCCCCAAACATCAATATTAGGGCAAGCGGATACTACTTCTTTTGTTGGTAAATCTCCGTGTGCTGTAGTTACAGGATGATTTGCATCGTTTTGATGAATTTGTTCTGCAGCATTATTCATAGCGCTGTACCAATTATTGAGGTTTCCGTCAAACCATTCTGGATGGTAATTATACTCATTGCCTAACTCCCATAGTAAAATGGCTTTGTGGTTTTTGTATTTGTTTACATAATCAATAAAAGTTCCTGATAGGATATCGTATTTTCCCTTTTGGTTGTAGCCAAAACCAATAATAACTTTGATGCCTGCATTGTGAATTTTATCTAGGATTACGCTATTATCGATAGGAGCATATACCCGAATGGTATTGATGCCCGCTTCTTGCATTAAAACTAAGTCTTCATCTATCGTCTTAAAATCTCTTTGATTACTTCCTTTGGGTACAGGATGGTAACAAATTCCTTTGATTGTATAGGGTTCGTTATTGACTAAAATTTCTCTTTTAGAAACAGTTACGACATCATTGGCTATTTTGGCTTCACATGAAACTAAAAAAGCAATAATTAGATATAAAAAATTTCTCATTTTATTATTATTTATAGACCTGTCAGGTTTTCAAAACCTGACAGGTCTAAACTAAACTACCTTTTATAATCTGTATTAGGAACTAAAACATGTTTCATTAAAGCTTCTAAATTGCCATTGTATGTTTTGGTAATTGTTTGTTCGTCTCTTTTTAATCCTTTAAATACACCTTTATCTACAAGTTCCCAAATTGGATATTTGGCTTGTCCTTTTAAGTTTATCAATCCGAAATGGTTTTCTGAACCTTGAGGGTTCTTTGCATCTTTCCATTGTTCATCAAAAGCCTCAAAATAGAAGCAAGAAATGTTTTCTTTGGTTGTCCATTCACGCAAATGTTTATAATATAAACCTTGCTTATATTCGTCTGTAGCTCTAGAACCCGTTGCTCCATAAAATCCATCAGAAATAGTTGCCCAACCTGTTTCTCCAATATGAATTTGTTTGGTGCTATCAATCTTTTTCACATAGTTTGATACATTTTTGTATTGTGTTTTTGCAAATTCTAAAGCACGAGACATTGCAGCATTAACTTTTTCAATGTCAGACAGCTTATTTTCTTTTTCTGGTACTTTCCAATATTCTGGATTGTAATGTGAATTATGGTACGGATAGGTATGCATAGATACATAATCTACCGCTTTGATTAATTTTTCTAAATCTTTGGTGTGGTATTCTTTTCCACCGCCGCCCCAAGAAGCAAAATCATCGGAACTCGTAATCCACAAATCTTTGGGGAGCTTTGCTGATTTTTTTAGACTTTGTAGATGATTCACCCACTTTAAAATTACATGCGGTTGTACATAATAAGCTGTAGCCCATTTTACCATAGCTTCATTTCCTACAGCGATGATTTTAACAATGTCTGGGTAGGTGTTTGCTAATTGAACAGCAGTGGCGATTTCTGTACTGTTTCTTGGGTTTTCTCCTTCATGATTTGGGCCTTCGTCTTCCCAATTGAAAGCATCTTTACAATCAATCCAAGCGCCTAACATTACATACATTTCAAAATTGCGATCCTCTTTTTTTAATTCTTGAATTGCTTTTAGTAAGTTTTCTGCTTGTTGAAAGTGTACGTTATAGGTTCGTAATAGTTTAATACCCATAGCAGACAATATTTTCATATCATCTTTTAGTTCTTTTATTGTAGGTTGTATATCGCGTGTTTTTGCTCGGTAACCTCCGTAAGAAATGGCTAAATATTCTGGGTTTCCTAGTATTTCAACAGCAGTTTTATTTGTAAGATTCATTACCGTTTCTTTACTTTTAGAACAAGAAAAGAATGTTGCAATTATTAAAAAGTTAAAAATTTGAAAAGCGAAATGTTTTGAGTATTTCATAACTATTTAATAACTGAAACAATAATACTGTTTATTTCACCTGTTCTTTGAAAAACTGTTTTACTGGTAGCAATGTCTAAATTGGAGTTTTCTATTTTAAGAGAGTTTCCATTTTTAAAGACAACTTCAATTTGTTTTGTGTTTGATTGCTTGTAAATAATAGGTACTTGACAATAGGTAAAGCCTAAAGAACCTTTGTCTAAGGTTACAGAAGCTTCTTCTTGATTTACATCAATATAGGAGAAGGTTTGAGGTGTTGTTAAAAATTCTTCTTTGCGTAATAAACTAGGGTTAAACTGAAGAGCGCCATTTTTTACAAAAACACCTAACTCTCCAAATCTACTTAAAACATCTTCTTTTACTTGACCGGTCATTCCTGGTTGTTGTGCCCCTTTTGTATAAGGAGTGTGTGAATACGCATCTATTGGAAAAGCGCCGTATAATTTTGGAGATTTATTAACCCCAATTCCCTCATTAATTTCAAAATAATGGTCAAATAATTTTCCTATCAGTGCATCTTCTTTATTTTCATTAATGGCTTGTAAAGTTACTTCTTGCACGGCCAATAAAAGTTTAGAAACCATGTGCCAGTAGATAGAACCTAAGCCTTCATATCCGTAAAAAGTACCTGACCTTCCTGTAAATGCTTTGTGATTAAATACATCTTCAAAAATTCCAAATAGGATAGGAGCTTCCTCGTTTACTAACGATAGATACTTTGTAGGTAGTGCTTTTAAAGCTGCTTTTAAACTGTCTACATTATTAAAATTACCATTAAAGTGGTAGTTTCCTAAACAATCTTTTTCTATGATTTGTGTGTTTCCTTGTTTCTCTAATTCTTTTAGTAATTTCGATTTTTTAATGGCAGTTTCAGGAATGTTATTTCTATTTACAAAACTTGGTAATTCCTTATTTGGATATAGAATATAGCTGTACTGATCGGGTCTAAATAAGGCACTATTTTTTAAACTGTCTAAAAGAGTTATAGATTCATTGGTAGATAAATAGCCCGAACTTAAAACTGCAACCTGACCTTCTAACATTTCTGGTAAATACCCAATAGAAACTTCTTTAGAAGATTCAACAGTCATTAAATTATAAGCGTGGTATAAATTATCTTCTCGTTTATTGGCATCAATAGAATGTTCTAAAAAAGCGAGAGAAACCGTTACAAATTCCAATAAACTTTTTTTGCTTACATTTTCTGTAGTATTAGAAAAACCATTGTTATAAATAGTATTTCTATATGTACTTCCAGCGTTCCCCAAACCGTCTAAAACAGTTTTTCTATGGGTATCAGAAATAGGATTCGATAGTAATGCTGTATTACTTTCTAATACTTGATGGATTTGATTGAAAAACAGTGCTAATTCTTTTGAAATAGTACTATTTTTTAGTTCTGTTTTTAAAAGAATTCCTTTAAAAAAGTTTAAAAACCTTCTTAAATAGTAGAGTGTAACCATAGACACCCCATTTCCTACCAAAGCATTATTGGCATCATTCCATTCTGGGCGTTGTGTATTCATCCAAATACCACCTTCTGGAATAAAATTAGACATCTTTGCTAATACGGTAGCTAAGATTTTTTCTATAAAGTTTACTTTATAAATGGTATTGTTTTGATCTCTTACTAAAGCACCATCAACACCTAACTGATTTCTTCTTTCTTGAATTTTTTCTTCTTCTTTAAAATCGAAATCTATGGTATTTTTAGAGTCCTTTAAAATGTCTTCATAGCTTTTAATTTTATAAGGAACATTTGCATAGACAAATAAGTTGTCATTAAAATAGGTATTCAACTTATTTGGGTAGTGCTTTTCTATGAATTCTAAGAATTTTAATAGATAAATAATTTGATGGTCTCCCCAATAACCAATATAAGCCCAAGGATTATCGGGTTCTATAGTTTCCCAATCAAAACCACCTTTAGTAACACGATATGGATTGTAACCATCAAAAGTAGTAGCATTTAAAAACTTATGAATCATTCCTTCAATAAATTCAGGATATGAATGTGCTAAAGCTTCCCAATTTTGAAAAATATCTCTCCAGTTTCCTTCGTAGTCTAAAATTTTAGAACCGTCTATTTCACTTTTGGTGTTAATAGAGAATTTGTTCCAAGGCCTACTAGGATCTCCGTGTCTTCTACTAAATTTTAAGGGTAAGTATTCAATACACAATCGTTTAAAATCTTTATCATCGTCTTTAATAGCAATGTCTTTTATGTGATTGAGTGAAAAAGTAGCTGGTAAATCTGCCAAAGTTCTTGCTTTTTTTTGAGCTACTTCTGTATTTGCTTTGGAGATGTAATTTATAAAATCATCTTTCTCTATAGTGTAATTATCATCAAAAATTCCACCACGCATAATGTTAAACATCGTGTTAGAAAAATGACGAATACTTCTTAGAGAATCTTCTGTTTCTTGAATTCCGTCCGATGCACCAACTAGTTGAATTAATTGCTTGGTGCCAGCATCAATATCTGTTTTTAAAAGATTCTGAATGTTTTTCTCATTTAGAATGGTTTCTTTTACTTGCTGAATGTTGGTAATTGATTGATTTACATTGGCAACAATCTGCCATTGTTTTTCGGTATTGGAAGCTAGTTCACAATCAAAATTGATAAAGTAAGCGCCTCTTGCTGCCTTTATATCTGTTTCTTGTTGTAAAGGATTGTTGCTAGTTCTAAAATTATCTAATTGTAAAGAGGATAATAAATAGGTTGGATTTTCTATTCCTGAAGACCAAACAATATTCGATTTTAAGGCTTCGCTAGGTTCTGCTTTGTCTACAATAATAGCACTTAAAGCAAAGATTCCTAAACCTGCTTCGGCAATTAATTCACTCCTTTTATAGGCATCTACTAGGTTGCTACTTGCTTTTTGTAAGTCTTCTTCAACACCATAAGGTAATATATTTTGAAGCCCGTCTAAGACACTTACTTTTACATTTGATTGGTTGTTATTAGTAAGTGTTACTTTTCTTACAAACCCATATACATCGCTAGAATTCCATTCGTATGTGTATACCAAATTTAAATCGTGATTGAGTTCTTCAAAAATTACTTTATTCCCATAAATGTTTTTATACAAGTTTCTGGAAATTGCATAGACCCCTTTGTGCATAGAAGAAAAAGGTTCCCACAAAAGAGTTTTATTGTCTTTTTGAACTTTAAGAACTGTTTTTGCTCCAGTAGTTTCTATAGATTCTGTAATCTTATCATCTGTATAATACGGAAACAAAGCGGTATTACTGTTTTTTCTACCAGCGGAGATACCTCCATTACTAGCAATAAACATCCAATGATTAGAATTGCTAACAATCGTCATAAAAAAAGGACGTAGTGTATCTACATTAGATATTTTGTAAAAGGCTTCGTTATTAATAGAAACTTGTTCTCCTTTCGATGTTTCTTCATTTAAAGAAGATAAGTTATTCCCTATATAAATTTGGTCTGTATTTTTCATTTATATGTTTCTGTCCAAAATAGAAACCTGTCAGGTTTTAAAACCTGACAGGTTTTGCATTATAATACTTGTTTTTATTGATATACTCTTACATAATCAATCTCCATGGTGTCTTCTGTGAAGCCAGCATCAATAACTCCTCCTAAGCTACCTCCTAGTGCTACGTTTAGAATTAAGAAAAAGTCTTCATTAAAAGGTAAGTCTGCATTGTTTGTTAATTCATAATATTGCACACCGTCTAAGAATATTTTTAAGGAAGTTTCAGTCCATTCTAGTGAGTAGATATGAAATTCGGTAGCAGCATTGGTAATGGCAGTAGTTTCACCATAACTGGCATTAGATCCTCCAGCAGTATTAAACCAGTGTGTTGTACCCAATACTGTATTTTTATCGGCACCTGTTTGCTCCATAATATCTATTTCTCCACAACGTGGCCATCCAATGGAAGAGAAGTTAGCACCTAACATCCAGATAGCAGGCCAAGTACCTCCTGAAGCGGGTAGTTTTGCTCTTACTTCTACTTTACCATATTTGAATTGGTATAAACCTTCTGATTTTAATCTTGCAGAAGTATAATCTGTTCCATCTTTTCTTGCGGTAATAATTAGAGAACCTCCTTCTACTTTTACATTAGTAGCATCGCTTGTATAGGTTTGTGATTCTCCGTTACCCCATCCACCTGCTCCAAGGTCATAGGTCCATTTGGTAGCATCTGGTGTACCATCTGTATCAAAGTTGTCTTCCCATACTAAGTCTGTAAATGTAGAGCCAGATCCTCCGCCCCCTTCTACAGGTTTTTCGCTTGTGAATTTTTGATACCATGCAAAACCACCACCTGCTTGAATGATTCTTACATGCATTTCAGTTTCTGTTAAAGAGATAATGTCATATGTACTAGCTCCTACTAGCCATCCCATAAAGCCATCATCAGAAATTGTAAAACTTGTTCCCCAATAAGGAACTTCATTATAAGATCCTTCGGTAGCTGCTTTTGAAGTAGAAGGTGCAAATGAAACATTTTTTACACCAAACATACTGGTAGCAACAGTTTCATCATGACAAGTATCTCCAGCAACACCTAAGTCACCTGCATAGGCTCCAGGAACAAAAGCAGGACCTACGGTTTGTTCAAAAGTAATTCCGTCTGCTGTTCTTGTAAACACAAACTCATTGTCGTACATACAAGATTTTTCATCATCCCAAGGCTGTATACCATTCCACCAAGCTTCGTAAGAAAACTCGCCATTTCCATAATCGTCAGTTACAGGTCCTAAACCAACATGTACTGCTTTGTCTGCTTGCCAATACCATTTTTTACTATCGCCAACACTAGTACCACTTAGTAGGTTTTCAGCAATTTCATCTTTAAAAGAATTGAAAACAGTAACCTCTAGGTTTGTACTTGTTCCTAAACCTGCAGTTCCTGTAGCATTTACAATTACATTGTATGTATGTACACCTACTTTAGAGGTAAAACGATGTTCAATAATTCCTGTTGGACTTACTGCTTCGTTTCCGTCTCCAAAGTTAAACTGGTAATTAATCTCATTGTCTGAAGTTGCTGTAAAAATAACAGCACCTGTTCCGTCTCCATTAGGATTTTCTGTATCTTGACCTACAATTTCTACAGTAACGTTTAAGTTTGAGGGCGCTACAAGTTTTCCAACTTCATATTTGTTTTCTTCACAACTTGTAAAAAGAACAACTTGTGCAAAGAGTACAATTGTTAGGATCGATTTTATTTTTTTCATTTTTTTCATTTTAAAAATTTATTCTATTGTAATGTCATCTACATAAATGGTATAGTTTGCCGTACCATCACCTTGTGTTCCATTATCCATAATCAATACTAAATTGTACCAATCTATAGACATATCTATTCCTGTAAAATCAAAACTTAATTCTTGCCAACCGTTTGCTAAGGTTGTAGTCTCTGTAATTTCTGCAGTGGCTGTAACATCTGGCCAAGGCACATCATTCTCAAATTTTGCCAATAAGTTTAGCCCCGTTCTTGGCGACCATACTTTCATTTTAAGTGTTGTTCCTGAAAATGTAAAAGGAGTTGGAACGGTTATTTTAGAACCTGCCCATGGTTGCCCGCTACCTTTTACCAATTCTAATACATTGGCAGAAGTATTTCCGTTGGTATCTGGATTTGCAATCACTTGTGTTCCACCACCATCAAATTGATCTAGTGAAAAACCAGGTTCAAAATCGAGTACAGGGTTGGTAGAAATATCATCCAAATAGATAGTGTAATTGGCGGTGCCGTCTCCTTGTGTACCATTGTCCATAATCAATACCAAGTTGTACCAAGTTATAGATTCATCAATTCCTGAAAAATCAAATGTTAATTCTTCCCAAGCATTTGCTACTGTAGTTGTTGCTATCACATCTGCCGTTGCTGTAACATCTGGCCAAGGTACTTCGTTCTCAAACTTTGCTAAAAGGTTTAAGCCTACTCTTGGCGACCATACTTTCATAGTTACTGTAGTAGAACTTGCAAAAGAGAAAGGAGTTGGAACGGTTATTTTAGAACCCGCCCATGGTTGTCCAGAACCTTTTACCAATTCTAATACATTGGCAGAAGTATTTCCGTTAGTATCTGGGTTTGCAATCACTTGCGTTCCACCACCATCAAATTGGTCTAGGGTATATTCTGTTTCAAAAGTAATAGGGGTTACTCCACCTCCAGGCGTTGTAGTTGGGGCTCTATAGAAATAAAAGTTATCTATAAAAACAGTTCCTACAGGGTCTGCGGAAACCACAATTTGGTTAATATCTGTAAAAGGAACATCAATAAACTCAGATAATGGTATGTTGTACGAAATCCATGCACCTTGTGTGTCTAATGTTTTTGTTACTTCATATTCAATATTATCAATCCCTCCATTATATCCAGTTCCATTAAAGTCTACAAATTTTAATTTAAAATCATTTATATCACTACTCCAGACGTCTATATGTACAAATTCCATAGCAGCTGCGTTTATAGGAGATGACTCCGTGATAATCCCTGCGAAAGCTAATTCTCTATATACCAATGTTTGATTTGATTCTATGGTTACTTCTTCTTGTAAAGTAACATTAGACCAATCTGTTGTATAAGAGTCTACAGTAGTTTGTAGATAAGCTTCACTATACATAGAAATAACATCAGTACTGTTTCTAGAGGGAGGTGACGGTGCCTTGGTTAAAGGCGCTAAAATTTCTGTTACTTCAAAATCTTCTGTATATTCTGTAGTTTCAATAGCACCCCCTTTTGCGATTACTTTTACTGTATAAGTTCCGGCTGTAGTGTATTGGTAATTTATTGTTTCTCCAATATTTGCAGTCGCTACTGGCTGATCTACACCGGGTTCTCCAGAGTGGAATTCATAGGTTGTTGCAAAATCTGCGGTAGTAGTAATATTTACTTGCTTAGAAATAGCAGCGTCATTCTCTATAGTTACAGATAAATTTTCTGGAGCTTTAAAAGAAACTACAAGATCTTGTGTAATTTCTGTACTTTCTCCTTTTACATTGTAAGCAGTTACTTTTACTTGGTATGAACCTTCTGCATAGGTGTTTTCTGTACTTTGTCCTTGTGGTACATTAGCAGCTTCTGTAGTACCATCTCCATATAAAATATCAAAAGAAGTAGCACCTTCTGCATAGGGTGTAATGGTTACCAAACCAGAGTTGTCTTGTGTAATTCCAAAATTAGCACCTACGTTGGTAGGTAAAGGAATATCATTTAGAAAATCTAAATTATTCTCGTCTTTACAAGCACTTATTAAAATAAGTACAAGTAGTGCTTTATATATTATTTTTATTTTTTTCATAATAGTATATTTTAATATCCTTGATTTTGTATCCAACGATTTCCAGCAAGTTCTATTTCTATTCTAGGAATAGGGAATATTTCATTTTTGTTGGTTGTAAAACCTGAAATTGTACTTGTTTTTCCTGTTCTTACTTGATCGAAGAAGCGATGTCCTTCTCCTGCCAATTCTAATCTTCTTTCAGCGAGAACATTTTCTAATGTTGCTGTAATTCTATGATCTGTATCCCCAAAAGCTCTATCTCTAATTTGATCTAATAATGTTTGAGGGTCGTCTTTTTGAACAGTTGCTTGCAAATTGGCTTCTGCCGCCATTAACAATACGTCTGCATAACGAATAGCTCTGTAATTATTACTTCTATTAATGTTTTGGTCTGGAAGTACATTGTCTGCTGCATACGGGATGTATTTTTTATTGAAATACCCAGTGTGCTCATTTCCTTCATTGTATGTAACATCTGGTTTGGTAGCTACAAACGCATCAATGTCAAAAATAGTAGCTTCTTTTCTAGTATCATCAGTACTGTAAGCATCTACCAATTCTTGTACAGGAACATTAAAGCTAAACCCTGATGCATAGGGTGTGTAATCGCCACTTCTAAAACGAGGTCCCATAAAACCTACGGCAAAATTTCCTTCTAAACATTGGAAGCATCCAAAACCAGCACCTTCTTGGGCACCTGAATATTGTACTTCAAAAACGGATTCTACATTATTTTCATTATTGTTTAAAAAGACGGTAGAAAAGTTAGAAACCAACTGATATTGTCCTGATACAATTACTTTATTAAAAGCATCTGCTGCTTCATCATATTTATTTTGGTATAAATAAATTTTCCCTAATAAAGCCCAAGCAGCACCTCTGGTAACTCTTCCTTTTTGGTTTTGAGTCCAAGGTAAGTTTTCTAGACTACCTGCTAAATCGGCTTCAATTTTTGCATAAACTTCTGCTTTAGGAGTTCTATCAATTGTCTGTGTTTCTGCAACACTAATTCTTCCTGCCGTAAATAATGGTACATCTCCAAAGAATTTTACCAATTCAAAGTAATAATAAGATCTTAAGAATAAATTCTCTGCTAAGATTTGTTGTTTTCCTTCAAAATCTATTTTGTCTTGAAACTCTACAATATAATTGGCTCTACCAATACCTGCATACATCCATCCCCAAATACTTCTCAGTGCACCGTTGTCTGGTGTATGAATCATATCGTCTATCTGTTGCCATTCTAATACATCGGTAGCACTTTCTCCACCGCAAAAGGTATTGTCTGAGGCAATTTCTCCTAAAATGTTATTTAAAGCAGTTGTGTTTAATAAATCGTACACACCTACTAAAGCATCTTGGTAATCTTGAGGATTGTTAAAAAAGTTTTCAGAATTTTGCTGACCTTCTGGTGTAATGTCTAAGTAATCGTCACAAGAATTCACGGCGAATAGTGTGAATAGGATTGTTGTTATATATAATAGGTTATTCTTCATCATGATGTGTTTTAAAATGAAACATTAATTCCCAAGGTATAGGTACGTGTTTGTGGGTACTGCCCTAAATCAACTCCTGCTGCAGTAGGGTTTGCATTAGAAACATCGGGGTTGTATCCGCTATACTTTGTAAATGTGTATAAATTATTCGTAGAAATATACAATCGTATTTTATCCATCTTTATCTTTTCTAAAGCGGCGCTAGGAATTGAATAGCCTAACTGTACGTTTTGTATTCTTAAAAAAGAAGCATCTTCTACAAAGAAATCAGAGAACAAATAGTTATTTGAAGCATTTGTAGAGGCTCTTGGTGTAGTATTAGAAGTTCCTTCACCTGTCCATCTGTCTAAATACAATCTAGATTTATTGCTATAGGTTAAAAAGCGTTCGTAACTTCTTACAGCTTCGTTTCCAATAGAAGCGTATAAGGAAGTAGAGAAGTCAAATCCTTTGTAATCCAGATTTAAATTGAATCCTATGGTCATATCTGGAATTGGGTTTCCAAGCATGGTAAGGTCGTCTTCACTTCCAAATTCAACCACACCATCGCCATCACCATCTACAAAGCGAAGATCTCCAGGTTGTGCACCTGCTTGTGTAGCATGCGCATCAATTTCTGCTTGGTTTTGAAAAACACCATCGGTTTGTAAACCATAAAAAGCTCCTATGGGCAATCCTGTTTGAAATCTAGAGGTATTTTGACCTAAACCAAAATCTCCACTAGGAATAAAACCTGCGGCGTTATTTACTTCAATAGTTTTATTTTTAACTGTAGTAATATTCAATCCTGCAGCGAGTTTAAAATCATCGGTAATTTCTTTATTAAAATTAATGCTAAGATCAATCCCTTTATTTTCAATAGTTCCTGCATTCGCTACTGGCGCACCACTTCCTCCAGCAGTAGCTCCTAACAACCCAGAAACTTCAGGCACTAATAATAAGTCGCGCGTAGTTTTAGTATAGTAATCGAAGGTTATATCGAATAGGTTGTCTAAAAAAGAAACATCAAAACCGATATTGATTTGTTCATTGGTTTCCCATTGTAAATCAGGGTTTGCTAATTGTCCTTGGGCATTTCCATTAGAAATAACATTTCCAAACGGATAGGTTGCTTCTGCCCCAGCTCCTTGTAAATTACCAATCCATCGGTACGTATTTCCTGTATCTGGATCTTGTATTTTATCACTACCGGTAATCCCCCAACTTCCTCTAATTTTCAAGTTATTAATGGTTTCACTATCGAAAAAGTCTTCTTTGGTAGTAATCCAGCCTAATGAAACTGAAGGAAAATACCCTATACGATTATTTGGCCCAAAAAAGGTAGAAGCATCTCTTCTTACCATGGCAGACAATAAATATTTTCCATCATAATCGTATTGTACTCTTCCAAAAACAGAAAACTGTCTTGTTTCATTAATGCCTGTAGCAGCCGTTTGATTTCTCTGTACCGTTTGATTGTCAACAACAATATTTCCATCATCGTCTAGTGAGGTTACAATATGTTCATCATAAATATTTTGGGTATTCGATAGATAGGCATTGTCCCAGTTGTCTATACCTACTAAAGAACCTGAACCGTAAGCCCCATAAAACTGTACACTTTGTAATGCAGAACCTAATAAGAGATTGAAGTTATGATTTTCAAACGATTTTTTATAGTCGATAAATGTTTCCCAAGTATAATCGAAGTAATTTTGATTGTTTTCGCCTACTGTACTATATAAGTCTGTAATACCATTCCCATTCGTATCTGTGACAAACTGATTGTTTGCGTCAATATTTACATTATTATTTACCTTGTTAGGACCGTAATAAACTAAAGGGTTGTAATTTCTATTCACGACATCTGCATAATTAAAATTATATCTTGAAGTGACTTTTAAGTCTTCTAGAATAGTATAAGCTAATTCTATTTTTCCTGTAAAACGATTTACTTTTGTTTCGTTATAGGTATTGTTAATTAAAGCTAATGGGTTGATGATTTCAATACCTTGCTCACTTCCAATATATGAGAAACCTCTAGAAGGCCCTGTTCCGTCTGTTCCGTCGTAGACAGGAGTTAAAGGAGATGCGTTTAAGGCATGGTACAATGCAGATCCTCTACCATTTTCAGGGATTGTTTTTCTATTGATATTTGTATATAATAAAAAGGTACTTAATTTTAATTTGTCGGTTAAATCAATTCCTAAATTGTTTCGAAGCGTAATTCTATTAAAGTTCGATTTTTCAGGACTAATAATACCGTCTTGTTGAAAAATACTTGCACTGGTACTATAGGTAATTGTTTCTGAACCACCACTAGCACTAAATGTATGATTTGTAATGGGAGATTGTGTAAACAATTCTTTTTGCCAATCTGTACCAAATCCGTAATTACCTAGGTTTGGATATGGAATGGAGTTTCCATCTGCAATTTCCGTTTCGTTTACGTATACGGCGTATTCTGTAGCATTCATTAAGTCTAACTGATTAGAAGCTTCTTGAATGGAATAATAAGAGTTGTATGCAAATTTTGTAGCTCTATTTTTTTTACCAGATTTTGTGGTGATTAAAATGACACCATTGGCTGCTTGTACTCCATAAATAGCAGAACTGGCATCTTTAATAATGTCCATTTTCTCAATGTCATTAGGGTCAATCACACTTAAATCAGAACCAATATTTACACCATCCACAATTACTAAAGGTGAATTATTTCCATTCGTAGTAATACCACGTATTCTAATGTTTAAAGAAGATCCTGGAGATCCTGAATTTGCAGTTACCTGAACTCCTGCAGCACTTCCTGTTAAAGCTTCTTCTATTCTTGTAGGATTTGTTTCTGCAATTTTTTCTGCATTTAAAGAAGAGAAAGAACCAGAAACTAATTCTTTTCGTTGGCTTCCATAACCTACTACTACAATTTCATCTAAAGATTCTGCGCTTTCTTCTAAGGCAACATCTAGGCTTTCGCTAGTAACTGTTACTTCTTTGGTTTGATAGCCTAAATAACTAAAAACTAAAACGCTGTTCTTAGCTACATTTGTAATTTGATAGTTTCCATCAAAATCTGTAATAGTTCCATTAGAGGAATCTTTTACAATTACATTTACACCAGGAAGTGTTTCTCCTGTACTTAAATCTGTAACAACTCCTTTTACTGTATAGCTTTGTGCATGTATATTGAATGCTCCGAAAACCAACATAAAAAGTAGGACAATTTTTCTCATAAAACGATGTTTAAATATTTTGTATAAAGTTACTTCTTATCCTTGTTAATTTGTCAAAAAAACACGCTACAAAAAACATACATTGCAAAAAACAACTAAAAATTTTATTAAAAACCTAGTAATTTAGTGTGTTTTCTGCCGTTGCTGCTAAATCAATAAAAAGAGAACAATACAACAATGTTGTGTTTATGTATAGTCTTTTGAAGTGTCTGTATCGGTGTTAAATTTCCAAGATATAATTTGTTAAGCTAGACTCATGGGCTAAATTCATCTTTTTTCGCAAGCGATATCTTTTTACTTCCACACTTCTTGGAGAGATGTTTAACAAAGGTGCAATTTCTTTTGAAGATAGATTTAATCTAAGGTAAGCGCATAGTCTTAAATCATTAGGGGTTAATGTAGGGTGTATTTTTTTTATTTTTTTCAAGAAATCTTTGTCGGCGTTGTTAAAGGCTTCTTGAAACATTTTCCAATCGTCTGTATTGTTTAGATTTTTATCAATGATAGTCAATACTTTCTTAATATTTTGCGCATCACTATTTTGTAGTTCTTTTTTTAATGTATTTAAAAACTCATTCTTTTTTATAATACTCATTGTAGAAGTTGCTAATTCCTTGTTTTTACTCTGAATATCACTTCTTAGTTTTTCATTTCTTAAACGCATCATTTCTTGCTGCGTTTCTAATTCTTTTAGTTCTAAATCTTTTTGTGTTTTTTCTAACAATTTTTCTTGTTGTCTTTTGTAATATCGTTTATAATTGATATGTGTAAATAAAGAAAGTAATACGATGGTTAAAACATACAGCGCAATCATTGCGTGAGACCAATACCACTTTTTATGAATTGAAAAGTTAAAAGAAGCAATATTCTCACTATAACGATTCTCTATTTTTGCTTTTACTTTAAAAGTGAAATCTCCGCTTGGTAAATTTTCAAAGAAAACTTTAGAATCTTTAGACCATTTACTCCATGTGTTATTATGCCCTACTAATTGATATTGATACTCTGTAACAGAAAACCGATGATAGTTAGGGACATTAAAAGAAAATTCTATATGATTTTGATTGTTGTTAAAGTTTCCTTTTTTATCCAAGGCAATATCAAAAAGGGTTTCATTAGGAATTCCGTTTTTAACCGAATTTAAAAAGACAGTAAATGGGCTAGATTTTATAATATTATCAAGATTAACAATATTATAACCGTTAGAACTTCCAATCAAATATTTTTGATCTTTTATATGTGCAATGTTTTCAAAACCAGTAGCACCCAAATCCAAACTATTTGATATAGAAATGGCATTCAGGGTAGGAGTATTGCTTAGTTTTCCAGCAGAAACATAATGTAAATTCCCTTTAGAAAATCCCCAAAGAAGATTGCTATAGGCGTTGTAAATTAATCGTCCAGAAGAATAGGTATTTTCTGAGTAAAACGAGCTTAAAATGGTGTCTTTTAAAAATTCATCTTTTGTTTTATTATAAGTATACACGCCTTTTTTAGATGCGTATAGAATTTTATCTTGGTACTTAAGGATACTAGAATGAATTCCTTTTTTAACAGAGGCTACTTTTTCAATAGAGGTTACTTTATTATGGTTGTCATTTACTTTCAGTTTAAAGACACCTTTGTATTCGTGATTTACAAAAATTGTATTGGAATTTTCAACTTCAAAAAACCGACTAGAAATATCAAAACCTTCTATTTTATTTCTTAGATTCCATGTACCCTTAATCTTTTCTAAAACATACAATCCATCATAATTTCCTTGTAAATAACGATTTCTACTTAAAAATTTTATGTCCCAAGTACCTGGTACATTCGCAATTTTTGTAGCTTGATTCTCTTTAATAATAAAAGTTCCGGTGTTATGACCGCAAAAAATTTCATTGCCTATTTTTAACAAACGCCAAACTTGTCCTTGTGTATTTTCTATAAAGGTAAAATCGGTGTTAGCATTTTCAGGTTTGTAAAACAATCCTTGGTTGGTTCCTAAATAGATAATTCCGTTGTCTATAATAGATGTGTAAACGGTACCTAGAGAACCACTTTTATTGGTGTATACCCTAAAAGCAGATGACATATTAATGCTGTTAATTCCATTGTCTAAGGCAAGCCAAATGTTTTGGTGGGTATCTTCAAAAATGGCTAAAACAGTGTTGTTGCTCAATCCGTTATTTTGTGCGATATGGTAATTTAAAATACCGTCTTTAGTAAGGTGTATAAAACCATTGGCAATGGTTCCTAAAACATAATCGCCATTTTTTAATTGAATGCTACTATAAACAGAGTTGTTTTGAATTTTTTTATTTGCAGGAATGTCCCATAAAAACAATTGGTTGTTATCAAGTATAAAAAAACCTTTTTCTTGTGTTAGGAATACTAATTTTTTGTCTTTTAAGTAAATATTTACAAGGTCGTTGTTTTTTAGAATAGCATGATTTGAAACCAAAACAGCTTCTCCATTTTCAATTTTAAAAACACCAATCCCTTGTTTTTGAAAGTAAATAGTATCATTTACTTTTACCATTTTTACAATTTTAGAGCTAGAAGGGATTATTTTATATGCCTGTGTCTTTATATTATATAAGTAAATTCTTTGCAAAGATTGAAATAGCATCCATCCATCTAATTCTATAATATTCCAGAAATTTTCATCTTCTAATAACGGAATCTTTAAATCTTTACTAATAGAAGTGTAGGTTAAACTTCCAAAAGGAGTTTTAGACCAAAATCCAAAATCCATATAGAAACCTGTATAAATTACTTCTTTAAAAGCTTTTACAGAGCGCATAATGGTTTCATTGGGCGTAGCATATAGTTTCCAATTTTCGCCGTTAAATTCTAGTAGTCCTTTATTATTAGCTACATATATAAATTTATTATCAGCTTGAGAGATGGACCAATTCTGACTTTCTGCACCGTATTCTTTTGGAGAATACGTATTTATAGGAGGCAGTTCCTGTGCGCTTGCACAAAAACTTACGAGAAAAAAAAGCCTTAAAAGACGTTTAAAAAAAAACAATTAAAAAATAGATAGTGAATTAATACTCCTACAATAATACAATTATTTTAAGATATTTTTTATGCAAGTCAATTTTGTTTCGCATATATTTTTTTATTACTTTTGAAAAAAAACTATGAAAAAACAATTGCTATCTTTTTTCCTATTCATCACTTTAAGCACTTTTTCACAAAATACTATTCAAGGAATTGTAAAATCTGCAGACTCAGAGAAGCCACTTCAAGGTGTTATTATCAGTGTAGAAAACAATAATTTACAATCGTTTACAGATATAAATGGTGCTTTTATTTTAAGCTTTATTCCTAACGGAAATTACCTTTTAATAGTACGTCTTTTGGGTTATGAAACACAAAAATACCCTATCGAATTATTGAATACTTCTATCGATTTAGGAACTATTTATTTGCATAAGAAAATTGCTATAAATTTGGATGAAAGTAGCATTGTTATTACAGATGATGAATTGAATGCTGATGAAAGTTATACAGATACTACTTCTGGGTTATTGCAAGCTTCTAAAGATATTTTTTTAAGAACTGTGGCGTTTCAATTTAGCTCTTCTTTTTTTAATAGAAGAGGCTTGGGATCCGAAAATGCAACGGTTTTACTAAATGGCATTGCTTTCAATAAATTTACGAATGGAAAACCACAATGGACAAATTGGGGCGGATTGAATCATGTTACTAGAAATCAAAAATTCACAAATGGATTGAACCCTTCTGATGCTGCTTTTGGAGGTGTTTTAGGAGCTACTCATATAAATATTCAACCTTCAAAACAAATTGCAGGGACTAAATTAACATATACTTTAGCTAATAGAACTTATACAAATCGATTTTTAGCAACCTATGCTTCGGGTGTTTTAAAGAACAATTGGGCATATGCTTTTTCTGTGAGTAAAAGAATAGCTAAAGAGGGTTTTAATAGAGCCTCTTCCTATGATGCAGTTTCTTTTTTTACAGCAGTTGATAAAAAGATAAACAACAATCACTATTTTAATTTTGCCTTTATCTACGCACCAAACAAACGAGGAAAAGTATCTCCAAATACACAAGAAGTTTTTAATTTAAAAGGAATTCGATATAATGAATATTGGGGAAATCAAAATGCAACGCAACGAAATTCAAGAATAAAAACCATAAAAGAACCTATTCTATTATTTAATTACGATTGGCAATTCAATGAAAAAACAACGATTCAAACAAACATTAGTTATCAGTTTGGCAGTATCGGAAATAGTAGGCTAACGTATACTTTTGCTTCCAATCCTAGTCCAACATATTATCAAAAACTACCCAGTTATGCTGTTGCAAAAAACGATTTGGAAATGGCGTATGAAATCACTCAAAATTTTAAAAATGACGGACAGTTAAATTGGAATGCTATTTATGATGCCAATATTACCAATGCAAAAGCCAATATTAATGCGGCATACAGTGTTGCTGAAGATAGAAATGATGAAAATCAACTCGTAGTAAATACTATTTTGTCTAAAAGATTCAATAATCAAATTACATTGAATGGGAAATTAGCGATAAAGAAATTTCAATCCCAAAATTATGCAAAAGTTATTGACTTATTAGGCGCAAAAGGCTATTTAGATTTTGACAAATACGGAGATACTCCGGAAGCGCAACAAAACGATTTGAAAAATCCGAATAGAATAGTGTACTTACACGATAAATTTCAATACAATTATAAACTATTTGCTTCTCAGATAAATACTTTTTTACAGGCTCAGTTTCAATATAGAAAAATTGATTTCTTTCTTGCATTCAATGCTTCAAAAATCAGCTATCAAAGAGAGGGTTTGTATGAAAATGGTAGTTTTTTAGGGAATTTGTCATTTGGAAATTCAGAAAAAATGCTATTTACTACGGCAAGTTTTAAAGCAGGAGGCACCTATAAAATAACGGGGCGTCATTTTCTGAATTTCAATGCTGGGTTTTTAAACAAGCCGCCAAGTCTTCAAAATACGTTTACAAATCCAAGAGAAAGCAATTCGATTGTTAGTGATTTAAAAAGTGAAAAAATTTTGACAACAGATATGAGTTATATAGGAAGAGGAACATTTTTAAACGCAAAAATTACAGGCTATTATACAGCCCTAAAAGACGCTACTAAAATTGCTTTTTTTTATGCAGATGGAATTTCGGAGAACGGCACAGAAAATAGTGCTTTTGTTCAAGAAGTTTTAACAAAAGTAAACACAAAACATTTGGGAGTAGAGTTTGGTCTAGAGTTTAAAATTACTCCTTCTTTACAGTTGAATTTAGCAGGAAATTTAGGGCAATATATCTACAATAACAACCCTGATTTAACACTTACTTCAGATAGTTTTTCAAATGCTTTTACGTTTAAAAAGATAACTTATTTAAAAGATTACAAACTGGCAAACGGACCACAAAAAGCCTATAGTGTTGGATTAGAGTATAGAGATCCAGACTATTGGTGGATGGGATTGAATGCGAACTTTTTTGGAGATACTTATATTAATATTGCTCCTTTAAATAGAACGGAAAATTTTCGTTTAGATACAGACGGACTTACTTTTAACGATTATGATGCTACATTGGCAAGAACACTGCTACAACAAGAAAGATTTGGGGACTATATGACCTTAAACTTTGTTGTTGGTAAATCGTATAAGTTTGGAAACTCTTATGTAGGGGTTTTTGGAAGTATTCAGAATATTTTAGGAGCTGTTTATAAAACAGGAGGTTTTGAACAAAGTAGAAATGCGAATTATAGAACTTTACGAGACGATTGGAGCAATCCAATACCGCTTTTTGGCAATAAATATTGGTACGGAAAAGGAACTACCTACTTTCTAAATATACAGTATAGTATCTAAAAAAAATAAAAAATGAAACTTCCATAACGAGATTTCGATACACAGTGAAATGACTAAATGGAAGCTACATTTGACCGATAAAAGCAAATAATATAGACAGATGAAAACGATAAAAATCACCAGTGTTTTACTATTTATGATGGGTCTTTTTTCCTGTATAAATGATGATGTTTTTACAATTCCTGATATTGGGTTAGAAGAGAATAATGCTTTAGAAAAAATATTAGACAGTCTTGAAACAAGTTCTAATTGGACATTTATTACGATTGCAGAATTAAAAAATCAATTTACTTCAGGAAGTAACCCTTTTCAAATTACAAGCAATCAAGTATTAAAAGGATATGTAGTTTCTTCCGATCAAACAGGAAATTTTTTTAAAGAATTTTACTTGCAAGACCATCCAAAAAATCCAACCGGAGGAATTAAAATAGCGCTCAATCTAACCAATTCTTACAATCGGTTTAATATAGGAAGAGAAGTTTATATTCATTTAAAAGATTTGTACATTGGTGAGATGCTTTTGGGAGATGGCGTTACTGTTATTGGCGGAAAATTAGAAGGTAATGAAGTAGTAATGCTTACCGAAAACCAAATACAAACACATCTTTTTCGATCTCATAATACCGAAACAATCACACCTTTGTCGCTTACTTTTGCTGCGATTAATAAATCGCATATTGGTTTGTTTGTTGCAGTTAACGATGTTCATTTTTTACCAGAATTGAATGGGAAGCCCTATGTAGACCAAATAGACGATTTTGATACTCAAAGAATCATGCAATCTTGTGAAGGATTTGATTATACTAATTTTATTTTAGAAACCAGTACTTATGCTCTTTTTAAGAATGAAATTTTACCTAGTGGCAGCGGTGCTATTTCAGGGATTGTTACCAAGACATATCATGGAGATAATTTTGTATTGGTAATTAATACAACTAGCGATGTTCAGATGAGCGGTAGTCTTTGTAATTTATTAGCTATTGAAGACTATCCCATAGTGCTATTAGAAGAAGATTTTGAAACAACTTCTGGAGCTATTGATATTTTTAGTTGGACAAACTACAAAGAAGCAGGTACAAAATTATGGCGTTCTTATATAGATGAAGATAGTGGAAGCAGGGCTGCAAAAATAGGATCGTATAGCTCTGGCAATGATCAAACAATTGCTTGGTTAATTTCTCCTGTCATTAATTTGAATACCGTAAACGAAGCTTTTTTGTCTTTTGAAACGTCTAATAGTTTTGCCGATGGAAGCGATTTAGAGGTGCTTATTTCTTCAGATTGGAATGGAGAAGAAGCAAGTATTGGTATGGCAACGTGGTATGCATTGCCTGCAAACATTGTAAAAGACTCAGATGATTATAGCAGTTGGATTCATTCAAGTTATTTGAATCTGTCGGATTATACAGGCAATATTTACATTGCTTTTAAATATACAGGAAGTGGTCATGAAAACTTTGATGGAACTTTTGAATTAGATACCATTAAGGTAATTGCAAACTAGTATAAAAAACAAACCCCCGCAATGTAGACATTGCGGGGGTTTTTGATAAAAAATTATTGCTTTATTTACGTTTTATAAAAAACTTATAATGTAAATAGGTGTAAGCATCTCTTGGAGTAATTTTAATCCACTTTTTGTATTTGAAATACCATCTAAAACGGATAGATAGTATTCCTTTTGTTAAATAAGATGCAATAAACGGATGAACGTTTAAATTGATCTTTTTGTTTTTAGGATTTGAAATAAATTTTTCTAAATCCGATTCTATTTTGTCTATTAAAACAATTGGAGCTTCTACTTCTCCATTTTTATTAGGATTGGCTTCTTTTGTTTTAATATTCAATTCGGGTCTAACCCTCTGACGTGTTATTTGTACAAGTCCAAATTTACTTGGTGGTAGAATTTTGTGTTTTGTTCTATCTAAAGACATTTGCTCTTTTAAATGCTGATAGAGTTTGTTTCTATTTTCAGCTTTGTGCATGTCAATAAAATCAACCACAATAATTCCGCCCATATCTCTTAGTTGTAGCTGGCGTGCAATCTCCGTTGCAGAAATTAAATTTACCTCTAAAGCAGTGTCTTCTTGAGAGCCTGCTTTGTTAGAACGATTTCCGCTATTTACATCTATAACATGGAGTGCTTCCGTGTGTTCTATCACTAAATAAGCACCTCTGCTCATAGAAACTGTTTTACCAAAAGATGTTTTTATTTGGCGTTCTATACCATATTTTTCAAAAATAGGTACATCAGAGGTATGCAATTTTACAATTTTCTCTTTTTCAGGATAAATTTCCTGAAGATATTCTTTAATTTCTACTTGTAAAATTTCGTCATTGGTTACAATGCGTGTAAAAGAATCATTCATTACATCTCTTAAAATAGAGGATGCTCTGTTTAACTCACTCAATATTTTTGTTGGTGTATTTGTATTGGCAATTTGCTTACACATTTTTTTCCAACGGTCTAAAGAGTTTTGTAGATCTTTATCTAATTCTGCTACTTTTTTATCTTTAGCAACAGTTCTTAAAATAACACCAAACCCTTTTGGTCTAATGCTTTTTGCTAATCTTTTTAATCGTTCCTTTTCTTTGGGGTCTTCTATTTTTTGAGACACCGATATTCTATCAGAAAAAGGAACTAAAACCAAAAATCTACCTGCAATAGACAGGTCGGAACTTATTCTTGGTCCTTTTGTAGATATAGGTTCTTTTACAATTTGCACTAATAAATTTTGTCCAGTTTTAAGAACATCATTAATGCTTCCGTTTTTGTTAATTTCTTCCTTAAATCGGAAGTTTTTTAAAGTGAATTCTTTATACTTACCTGTGCTTACTTTCTTAATGAATACATTTAAAGAGTTTACTTTTGCGCCTAAATCATGATAATGTAAAAAGCCATCTTTTGGATAGCCTACATTTACAAAAGCAGCATTTAAGCCCGTTAATATTTTTCCTACTTTGGCTAAAAAGATATCGCCAACAGAAAATTTATTATCGTTTGTCTCTTTGTTTAATTCAATAAGTTTTCCATCTCTTAATAAAGCAAAATCAATATCAGATGAATTGGAACGAATTATTAATTCTGTTTTCATACTGAAGGGGTTTATACCACACATAAATTGTGCAGATGGATTAAAATTAAACAGGTATTTTAATAATACCATGCGAGGTAATATACCTCAATGTCAATGAACGTTTTAAAACACTATAAAGTGTCTTAAATTACTTTTTCTTGTGTCTATTTGCTCTCGCTCTTTTTTTTCTTTTGTGGGTAGAGATTTTTGCTCTCTTCCGTTTTTTACCACTTGGCATAATTGTCTACTATTTTTAAAACCGTTTCCAGTTTTTGGTTAACTATTTAGCTTATTTTACTAACACTTTACTTTTTACACTCTCAGAGAAACTCTTTGCGGGCTTAAAAGCAGGGATGTTGTGAGCAGGTATTTTAATCGTTGTGTTTTTAGAAATGTTTCTTCCTGTTTTTTCAGCTCTTGTTTTAATAATAAAACTTCCAAAGCCTCTTAAATAAACATTGTTTCCAGTTTCTAAAGCGCCTTTAACTTCTGTCATAAATGATTCAACTACAGCCAAAACATCTGCTTTTTCCATTCCTGATTTTTCCGATATTTTTGATACGATATCTGCTTTTGTCATGTTCTTTTTTTAAAGGGTTAAATTTCAAAAATTCGGATGCAAATATATGGTAATTAATCTATTCCTAAAAAATATATCTATAAAATAATCTAAAGATTATAGTGTAATTTTACAAAATTAATATTGAGATATGAGTTTTTCTAAATCCTTAATTTACTGGTATTTACAAAACAATAGAGTACTGCCTTGGCGTACAACTACCAATCCATATTATATTTGGTTGTCAGAAATTATGTTACAACAAACTAGAGTTGCACAAGGCTTATCATATTATCTTAAATTTAAAGAAGCATTTCCAACAGTTTTAGACCTTGCAAAAGCAGAAGAAAGTACTGTATTAAAAATGTGGCAAGGTTTGGGGTATTACTCCCGTGCTAGAAATTTGCATTTTACAGCAAAATTCGTGGCAAATGAATTAAATGGACAATTTCCAGATACTTATAAAGAGTTGTTAAAATTAAAAGGAATAGGCGATTATACAGCTTCTGCAATTGCTTCGATTTGTTTTGACGAACCTACTGCTGTAGTAGATGGAAATGTGTATCGGGTTTTAGCTCGTTATTTTGGCATTAAAACTCCAATTAATTCTTCTGCAGGAATTAAAGAATTTAAAGCATTGGCACAGACGTTAATTGACGTTACACAGCCTGGAACATTCAATCAAGCTATTATGGATTTTGGTGCATTGCATTGCAAACCTCAAAACCCCTTGTGTGAAACGTGTCCGTTTGTAAGTAGCTGTATGGCTTATAAGGAAAAAAGTATCAAAGAATTGCCTGTAAAAGAGAAAAAGGTAAAAATAAAAAATCGTTATTTTAATTTTTTAGTGGTGGTTACAGATCGCCATGAAACTATTTTAAATAAAAGGGAAGGAAAAGGTATTTGGCAAGGCTTGTATCAGTTTCCTTTGATAGAAAGCGAAAAAGAACTCCATCAAAAAGAAGTTGTTGCCTCAGAGATATTCTCTAATTTGTTTCCAAAAAGCACTACAATTTCGTTATTCAATTCAAAAAAGATTGTTCACAAATTATCACATCAGCATTTACATACGCAATTTTGGATTGTAAAAACGAGTATAGCGAATGGTGTCAACACTACTTGGGAATCAGTAAAAGAATTTCCTGTTCCGGTCTTAATTGCTAATTTTTTAGAAGCATACACAAAATAGGAAGTACAAAGTATTAAATACAAGGTTTGAAGTTAAAAGTGGAAAGTTTGCAAAGCAACTTTAATTCAACATTAGATTATTAAAAAATGAAATATTTAAAATTCAAATCCATCGCTTACAGCTAACAACCTAACTTAATACTTTGCACTTCATACACGATATTTCACACTTTTTTTAGTATTTTTGATATATAAATTTACAAGCTGTGGCAGGAACCATAAACAAAGCAATATTAATAGGACACTTAGGAGACGAAGTAAAAATGCATTATTTTGATGGTGGAAATTCTATAGGGCGTTTTCCTATTGCTACCAATGAAAGTTATACAAATAAGCAAACTGGAGAAAAGGTAGTTACTACAGAATGGCACAATATTGTGGTTAGAAATAAATTGGCGGAAATTTGTGAAAAATATTTAACCAAAGGTGATAAAGTATATTGTGAAGGGAAAATTAAAACACGCCAATGGGAACAAGATGGAATAAAACGTTACAGTACAGAAATTCATGTATTAGAAATGACTTTTTTGTCTACAAAAAAGAACACTGATGTTTCTAAAGCCACTCCCGTTGTAAGTACTTCCCCAACACCCGAAACAAAAACAGCAATACAGGAAGAAAATGATGATTTACCTTTTTAATTCACTTAAATTTTAAAAATTGGATTCAGATCCTAGTACTATACATTTACTCGTTTATTTATTACCGTTTTTAACTTCTATTTATGTAGTAGTTCTTTTATTATTATTGATTTCTTCTGCTCTAATTTCAGGAACTGAAGTGGCATTTTTTTCACTTTCTCAAACCGATATTAATGGGCTTTCAAAAAATGGAAAAGAAAAAAATGCCGTTGAAAAACTACTAGAAAAACCAAAGAAACTATTAGCAACAATATTGATTACAAATAATTTTATCAATATTTTAATTGTGCTCTTGTTTACCTCTTTGTCAGAAAGAATTTTTAATGATTTCTCCTATACTATAGATATTTATATTACGCAGTTTTCTCTTCGTTTTTTGATAGAAGTAGTTTGTGTTACTTTTTTAATTTTACTTTTTGGAGAAGTCTTGCCTAAAGTATACGCTTCAAGAAATTCATTAAAATTTTCTTTATTTATGGCAAGACCTGTTGGTTTTCTAAATACGTTTTTAACACCTTTAAGTTTTCCGTTAATCAATTTAACAGGGGTTGTTGAAAATAAGTTGGGTAGCAAAAAAAATAATTTATCTGTAGAACGATTGTCGCAAGCATTAGAATTAACCTCAGAGGGTGCTACCACAAAAGATGAACAAAAGATATTAGAAGGTATTGTAAGTTTTGGAAATACAGAAACGGTACAAATTATGAAACCTCGTATAGATATTTTTGCGCTTTCTTATGAAGAATCCTACGAAGAGGTTTTAAAGAAAATTTTAAAGAATGGTTATTCTAGAAACCCTGTTTACAAAGAAAATATAGATACTGTTGTAGGGGTTTTGTATGCAAAAGATTTGTTAGCACATTTAGGAAAAAAAGATTTTAAATGGCAAAGTTTATTACGCGAACCTTTTTTTGTGCCCGAGAATAAGAAACTAGACGATCTATTAAGTGAGTTTCAAGAAAAGAAAAACCATTTGGCTATTGTAGCGGATGAATATGGAGGAACAAGCGGAATTGTAACTTTAGAAGATGTTATAGAGGAAATTGTAGGGGATATTAACGATGAGTTTGATGATAATGATTTATCGTATTCTAAAATAGATATTAACAATTACATTTTTGAAGGGAAAACAAGTATTAAAGATTTTCGTAAAGTTTTAGAAGATGAAAACGAGGCTTTTTTTGAAGAAGCTAAAGGAGAATCGGAAACTTTAGCAGGCTTTGTTTTAGAAATTTCAGGAAAGATTCCTAAAAAAGGAGCCAAAATAAAATTTCAAAACTATACGTTTGTTATTGAAGCAGTAGATAGAAAACGTGTAAAACAAATAAAGGTTACTAGAAACCATGCGTAATATTTTTATACTCTTCTTCCTTTTAGGATGTATTGCTTGTGGAAACGAAACCTTGCCAAAACCTAAGGGTTATCTAAGTTTAGATTACGCAAAAAACACCTACAAGGAATTGCCTATAAAAAGACCTTATTCTTTTCAAATTTCTTCGGAAGCCATTGCAAAAGAAGCTAAAAATAATTGGTTAAAGATTCATTACCCTAATTTAAAAGCCTCTATTGATCTTACGTATAGGGAAATTGATGATAATTTAGAAGAGTTGCTAGTAGAATCCGAAAAACTCGTTTTTAAACATACAGTAAAAGCAGCGAGTATTTCTTCTAAAGATTTTGAAAATCTAAATGCAAAAGTTTATGGAAGTATCTATGAGATTACGGGAAATTCCGCATCACAGATTCAGTTTCACGCTACAGATAGTGTGCGTCATTTTATAAAGGGAGCTTTGTATTTTTATGCAAAACCTAATTACGATTCTATTTTTCCTGCGGTAGATTATGTGAAAAAAGACATTGTAAAACTGATGGAAACCTTGGTATGGAAATAATGTAGTGGAGAAGTTTGAGGTTTGAAGTTCGAAGTTGGAAGTAGAAAATTGCAAATAGCTAAATTCTAACTGCTAGTTTCTAAGTCTTTTATACTGCAACCATAAATAAAATTGCAAGCCAAATAAAATTGCACCTGCCAATAAATGAATGGCCTGTGTACCTATTGGAAACTCAGCGTAATACATAAGAATTCCTGTAATACTTTCTAAAAATATTAGAAAAACAATCCAGTTGATTAAGGAATACCCTAAATTTTTGACTTGATTTAAATAGAACAAACCTAGATTTACCAATACAATAGCAATGGTAAAAGATCGATGGAAATAGAACTTAAAACTAGGATTTAGTAAGCTGTAATTTTTATGCTCAAAACCAAAGAGTTTTACCTGTTCATCAATAAATTGTCGTACTTGTGTACCCATAGCAATTTGTATTAATGAAAAAATAACAGAGATAATAATAAGTTTGTTGAAAAGAGCGCTAGAAGTTGTTCTTTTTAATTTTTTATTAGAAGGGCTTACAATAAAAAGTAGTTGCATAAGCAAGGCAATAATTATTAACCCAACCACCATGTGAATGGTAATAATAGTAGGTGTTAAATTGGTATCTACAACTGTTTTTCCTAGCCAAGCTTCAAAAAGCATCAGAAAAAATGCGCCAAAAGAAAGGTAGACAACCTTTTTATTTTCTTTCCAAAATTTTACAGCACCTACAATTAAAAATAGAAAAACAAAACCAGAAAGCACCGAAACCAATCGGTTGATATATTCCGTCCAAGTATGGTATTTGTTGAACTTTGAATAATCGTGTTTTGTATAAGCTTCCCAATTACTTTTATTGAAGTTTTGTGTTGTTTTTAAATTTTTTTCTGCAACAAATAAAACTTCATCTTTTATAATAATCATACCCTTTTCATAATCCTTATTAGGTTGCCATGTAATTTCTTTTTCCGAAGTAGGAGGAATGTAATAACCAAAGCATTTTGGCCAATCTGGACAGCCCATTCCAGAACCTGTCATACGCACAATAGCACCTGCTAAGAAAATAAGATACACAGAAATTAATGTGATTTTTACAATGGAAGGAAAGCGTTTTTGCATGTAAAAAATTTTTACAAAGATACGGCAAAACGTCAATTTTTTATTGATTTTTAGTTATTGAATTGAGGGAGTTTGTAGGATGGAGTAAGTTTTAGAACTTTAATGTAATTGGTTGTTAGATTTCTATAAAAATCTACTTTTTCAATCAATCAATTAATAGTATCTTGCAAGTTAAATTATAGAAAATAAAATATGAAACTTTCATGACGAGTTTTCGATATCCAAGAAAATGACTATATGGAAGTTACATGTGACCAATAAGAATAAATAATATAGACACATGAAAATTATCGTCCCCATGGCAGGAATTGGGTCTCGTTTAAGACCACATACATTAACCGTTCCTAAGCCACTAACAATAATTGCCGGAAAACCCATTGTACAAAGATTGGTAGAAGATATTGCATCGGTTGTAAATCAGCCTATAGATGAGATTGCTTTTATCATTGGGCCTGTAGCCAAAGGTTTTCCTACAAATACACAAGAAAAATTACTCGCTATTGCCAAAGAATTAGGAGCAAAAGGAAGTGTTTATGTACAAGAAGAAGCTTTAGGAACAGCCCATGCTATTTATTGTGCAGCAGCATCTTTAAGCGGCCCTTGTGTAGTAGCATTTGCCGATACTTTGTTTAAAGCCGATTTTACTTTAGATGCTAATGCAGACGGAGCTATTTGGGTAAAACAAGTAGAAGATCCTCGTCCTTTTGGTGTCGTAAAATTGCAAGATGGTCATATTACCGATTTTGTTGAAAAACCTCAAGAGTTTATTTCTGATTTGGCAATTATTGGTATTTATTACTTGAAAGACGGCGATAAGTTACGAGAAGAAATTAAGTATTTGATAGACAATGATATTCGCCCTTCTGGAGAATTTCAACTCACAGAGGTCCTAGAAGCTTTAAAACAGCAAGGCGCTAAATTTATTCCAGGAAAGGTAGACGTATGGATGGATTGTGGTAAAAAAGATCCTACTGTAGATACCAATACGCAAATATTAGGTTTTGAACAAGAACAAGGCAATAATTTGGTTGCTGAAGATGTGGTTTTAGAAAATTCAGAGATAATACAACCTTGTTATATTGGTGAAAATGTGGTTTTAAAAAACAGTAAAGTTGGTCCTTTTGTTTCTATTGGGGAAAATAGTTTGGTAGAGAATTCTACCATTAAAAACTCTCTAATACAAACAAGTGTTGTTATTGCTAATGCAAATTTGAACAATGCCATGATTGGAAACCATGCAAAATATAATGGAAATTATACTTCTGTAAGTATTGGAGATTATACAGAGCTTACGTAAATGATTGTAAGAAGTAAGAAGCAAGAGAAGAGAAGAGAGCAGGGATTGGAAATTCTGTTTAAAGGCATCTCTTTTCTTTTCTCTTTTTTCTTTTTTCTCTGTTCTATAACAATTCATTCACAAGATAGTATTCCACCAATAAAAGATATTGACGAAGAAAAGCAACTGCAATTTCAACAATACTTTTTTAAAGCTCTTTCAGAAAAAGCAATTACAAATTACCGGCAAGCCATTGTAAATTTAGAAAATTGCAATGCACTATTACCTGATGAAGTTTCTGTTCTTTTTGAGTTTTCTAAAAATTATTATTTCATTAATAAAACGTTAGAGGCAAAAAGATACTTGGATAGCGCGCTTGAAAAAGATCCTAAAAACTTATGGATGTTATTGCATTTGGTAAAAATCTATAAGAAGGACAGAAATTACGGAGATGCTATTAAAACCCAACAAAAAATCATTAAAAAACATCCTAAAAGAAGAGAGGCTTTAGTGTATTTGTATTTACAAAACAACGATATTGAAGGAGCTGTTTCTTTGTTGGAGAATTTAAGAAGTGAAGGTAATTTATCAGGAAAATTAAAACGTTTACAACAACGTTTACAACAACGTTTAGAAGAACGAGAAAAATTAATAACCGCAAAAAAAGTTGTAGTTTCTACTCTAAATTGGATTCGAGAATTCGAAGAGAAAAAAACATTCAGTTCTTTAAAAAATGTATTGCAAAATGCCTTGAAAGAAGACGACCAAGAAAATTTATTAAAATACAGTGAAAAAGGGCTTTCACTTTTTCCTGCTCAACCTTTGGTCTATTTAATGCATGCAAAGGCACTCAATCATAAGAAACTGTATAAAAAAGCGTTGCTAGTTTTAAATGATGGAGTCGATTTTGTAATTGAAAATAAGATGGAAGCTCATTTTTATAAAGAAATGGCAATTTCGTATGAAAAAACAGGAAATACAAAAGAAGCAGAAAAATATAAAATGCGAGCTAAACAATTAGCGGTAAAATAATGAAATTCCTAAAATACATTACAATTCTTGTTTTTTTAGTTTTTACAGCTTGTAAAACAACAAAACAGGTTGCTGCAATTACTACTATTAAAAAGATGTCGGCAAAAAGAATTGCTAAAAGACATACGCTTGCTCATTTTAATAAGAATACTGTAGCCGCCAAATTAGGTGTACAGTATAAAGACGCAAAGGAGCAACATCGTTTTTCGGTAAAACTTAGAATACTAAAAGACAGTATTATTTGGTTAAAAGGCACTAAGTTTATTACTGTTTTTAAAGCGAAGATTACACCGAGTACATTTTCTTATTATTCACCTTTAGAAAAACGGTATTTTGAAGGGAGTTTTGATATGTTAGAAAAATTATTGGGTACTAAAATTAATTTTAATCAATTGCAAAGCCTCCTTTTAGGAGAGGCTGTTTACAATTTAAAAGCACAAAAATACTTGGCAACAATTATTGAAAAAGCGTATGTGCTAACACCTAAAAAACAATCTAAACTCTTTTATTTAAATTTTAAAGTAAACCCACAACATTACAAGTTAGACGCACAAAGTATAAGCAGTATTTCTGAAAAGAAAGCATTGCAGGTTGTGTACAAGTCTTATGTAGAAAAAGAGGGTGCGCTATTTCCTAAAAAGGTTCATTTAAAAGCGACTCAAAACAACAATTTCACCCATCTTTTTATGGATGTAAAACAAATCGATTTTAATGAGAATTTAGATTTTTCATATCGAGTTCCTGGAGGTTACAAACGTATTGAAGTACAATGATGAAAAAAAAATGGAGTTTATTTTTTTGTTTGTTCTTGTTGATGGGCATAACCGCTTTTGGTCAGACTAGAAAGCAGTTAGAAAATCAACGTAAAAAATTAAAATCTGAGATTCGCAAAGTCAATACCCTACTTTTTGAAACTCAAAAAACAGCAAAAAATGCGCTAGAAGATTTAAAAGATTTGAATCAGAAAATAACAGTAAGAACAAAATTTATAGAAGTTATTAATTTAGAGGCAAATCTTTTATTGAAAGAAATACAGGTCGCTGAAAAAAAGTTAGAAAAGTTAGATCAGAAACTAAAAGCTTTAAAAGCAGATTATGCGGCAATGATTTTTAAATCATACAAAAGTAAATCGCAACAAAGCAGAATGCTATTTGTGCTTTCCTCTCAGAATTTTTATCAAGCCTACAAACGCTTTCAATATATGAAGCAGTATACTTCTTTCAGAAAAAAACAAGGAGAAGAAATTGTAATGCAAACAAAAATTGTTCAAAAATTAAACGATTCTTTAACGTATCAAAAACAACAGAAAGACACTTTAATTGAGGTAGAAAAAATAGCAAAAGAGAATATTGAGACAGACAAAAAAACGCAAGAAAGCTTGATTGCTAAAATTAAAAAAGACGAACGAAAGTATAAAACAGCATTACAGAAAAAACAAAAGGAAGAGCGAGAAATTGCACTTAAAATAGAGAAGTTAATTAAAGAAGCTATTGCAAGGGCAAACAAAAAGAAAGGAACAAAAAAATCAAAGGGTTTTATTTTGAGTCCAGAAGCAAAAGCTTTAGCAGCAAAATTTTCTGCAAATAAAGGAAAATTACCTTGGCCTGTTAAAAAAGGTTTGATTACTAGAAAATTTGGAAAACAACGGCATCCTACAATTTCAGGAATTACAGTAAATAGTACAGGTTTACATATTGCTACTGAAAAAGGGAGCAATGCAGAATGTATTTTTAATGGAAAAATATTAGCGGTTCAATTGGCTTCAGAAGGGAAGAAGTCGGTTTTAGTACAACATGGAAATTATATTTCTGCTTATAATAATCTAGCAACTGTTTTTGTAAAAACAGGAGATGAGGTAACTACAGGACAGTCTTTAGGGCAAATTTTTACAGATAAAATTACAGGAAAAACCACTTTGGTTTTTGTACTGTTTCAAAACACCAAGCGTCTAAATCCATCTCTTTGGATATTAAAACCGTAATAAAAATTAGAGATAAAAAATTATGAAGAGAATAAAGCTTTAATCTCCGTAGCATCAGAAGGATTCATTTTTCCTGCTAAGATTAAACTTAATTGTTTTCTTCTTAAAGCGCTTTTAAAACGCTCTTTTTCCAAATCGGTTTCTGGAATGATTTGAGGAATTTCTACGGGTTTTCCTGTTTCATCTACAGCAACAAAAGTGTAAATGCCTTCGTTTACTTTTGTTTTAACACCAGATTGTCTGTCTTCCGTCCAAACATCTACATAAACTTCCATTGAAGAGGTAAATGCTCTAGAAACTTTAGCTTCAATAGAAACAACACTTCCAACAGGTACAGCTTTATTAAAAGCAACATGGTTTACAGAAGCGGTAACCACAATTCTATTAGAATGTCTTCGTGCAGAAATGCTACAAGCTCTATCCATTCTCGCTAATAACTCACCACCAAAAAGATTGTCTAAATAATTGGTTTCTGCAGGTAAAACTAAATCGGTAAGTATGGTTAAGGATTCCTTAGGAGTTTTTGGAGACATTAGATTTCTTTTACGAGTAACCAAGCATCTTTTGCTACTGTTTTTCTAATTTTTGCCAAACCAAGATATGCTTCTTTTCTGGTAGCGTAACTTTTAAAGGCAACTTGTGTTAGTCCCCATTTATTCAATCCTAAAATTTCTGCGTTAAATCCTTTTGCCTTAAGTTGTTTTACTTTTTTAGTTGCATTTTCTGGAAAACGAAAAGCTCCTGCAATGATATGATATCCTTTTGGAGTTCCTTTTATAACATTTAATTCGATTGTTGGTAAAGGGTTTGAAATTACAAAAGTAGCATTTTGTATTTTTTGTTCTATTGCTTTTGTTTGTTCTGCATAGAATCTTTCCTGCTGGTGTTGTTCGTTAACATTCCATCCTACAAGAGATAATGCTATAAAAATAACTGCTGCCGATGCATATTTTAAAAACACAGGCACATTGGATTTCTTAGCAGGAATTAGAGGAACTATTTTTTGTTGATTTCTCTGTATCGCATTCGCATTAAATGTGTTCAAGCCAAAAGCGTCTGTAAGATAATTTACAGTAGTTTTTGGATTGAAAATAATTTGTTGTTTTTCATTCAAAGAAAAACTACCTACATTTTTAACGATAACAACTTCTGACTTTAATTTTTGTTGCCAAGTATGTACAGCAGATGTAATTTTTTCGGTAGCTTTTTCAAAAGTAATTTTTTCGGTAGCTACAATATAGTTTGCCAACAAACCATCGTTGTGTTTTAAATGAGCATTAAAAGTAACTTGTTTGGTAGGTGGGTAAAAAGTATGAGATTTGCTATTTATTTTTGCACCAATTTTGTTGGTAACAAATCCTCCAAAGTTGGGTACAATTACACAATCGTATCGGTGTAATAAATCGTGAATATAGTTGGCTAAAATCATCTCTACAAAGATAAAATTTTTTAGAAATCAATTCGTTGTCTCTCTATAAAATTATTAACAATAATTTTCTTACTTTTAAACCTAAATTATTGTGTTGAAAGAAGAAAAATTACTCGCCATTTTACGCCTCCAAAAAGCAAAAGCAATTGGAGATATTCTAGCAAAAAAATTAATTATAGCTACAGGTTCGGTAGAACAAATTTTTAAAGAAAAGAAACATGTTCTTCAAAAAATAAATGGTATTGGAAACTATGTAGTTCAACATTTATTAGATACAAAGAACATTAAACATGCAGAGAAAGAGCTGCATTATATTTCTAAAAATAAGATTCTGTATTCTTATTTTTTAGAAGAAGGATATCCTAAAAACCTTTTGCATTGTGTAGACGCCCCTATTTTATTTTTTAAAGATGGAAATATAAATCTTCAAAACAAACGAATTATTTCTATTGTAGGAACCAGAAATATGACGACTTATGGACGTGATTTTTGCAATCAATTCATAGAAGAATTAGCAATTTATAATCCAATTATTGTGAGCGGATTTGCATATGGAGTTGATATTTGTGCTCATAAAGCGGCTATCAAAAATAATTTGCAAACAATTGGTGTTTTGGCACATGGTTTAGAAGATGTATATCCAAAAAACCATAAAAAATATATACATCAAATGCATAAAAATGGCGGATTTATTACGGAATTTTGGCATGATGAAACTCCGTTAAGAGAAAATTTTCTAAAACGAAACAGAATTGTTGCAGGAATTTCTGAGGCAACTATTATTATAGAATCTGCTAAAAAAGGAGGTTCTTTGGTAACTGCAGACATTGCCAATTCTTACAATAAAGAAGTGTTTGCTGTTCCCGGAAAAGCTACAGATTTATTTAGTAAAGGATGCAATGAGTTAATTAAAAATAACAAGGCAGCTCTGCTAACTTCTGCAAAAGATGTGATACAAACTTTAAATTGGGATGTGCAAAAAACAAAATCCAAGCAACAACAATTATTTATTGAGTTAGATTCCAATGAACAAAAAGTCTATGATTTTTTGTTAAAATCCGAGCCTCAGTTGCTCGATGTAATTGCTTTGCAATGTAATATTCCTATTTTTAAATTGGCGCCTATGCTATTGCAATTAGAATTAAAAAATATTTTAAAACCCTTACCGGGAAAATTATTTACGGTTCAGTAAAACTTTAAAACTATCTTTGAGTACATTTTACAGTTCCATGGAAGAAAAATTAATGTCTCAAAAAAAGCCTGCATTCTCAGTAAATAAAAGGCTTAATCAATATTTAATAGAGCATAGCAGAAATAGTAAAATCCCTATTTTTTATGAAGATTTATTGCGCTTTCAAGGTTGCGTTGTTGTTTACGATGCTAATGAGAAAGATACGCTTTGGGTACGAACTTACTATTCTGATCTTGATAGAAAGGAAATTGATTTAAGTCTGAAAAAAGTATATACAATTTTGCATTCTAATGGAAACGAAGATACAATTCAATACTTAAATATTGATGCGATTGATTATTGTACGTTTGGAAATTCGAAACCCTTTCGCATAAAAGTTCGAAATATTTTAAACGACAATTACACCTATTTTTATGTAAAAAAGACCGATGCTTCTAGAATTTATGGTTTAGAATTAGAGCATATTTTATCGCCTTATAATTTAAATTTTTTAGTGTATAAAGACACCTTAATTGAAGAGCATATTGCGGGAATTCCTGGTGATGATTTTATCAAAGAGTTTTTGCCAAAATGTTCCGAATCTGAAAAATCGCAAATAGCCAAAGAGTTTGTAAAATTTAACGAACGTTGTATGATTCGTTTGCTAGGCGATATGCGTTCTTACAATTATGTAATTGTGCCTACACACGATTTTGATCATATTGTTTATAAGATTAGAGCTATTGATTTTGACCAACAATCTTTTGAAGGAAAATTTAAAGTGTATTATCCTCAGTTTTTTAAAGAGAATAATAAAATGGTAACTCTTGTAGGCGAAAAGTTACAAGAAACTTCTATACAGCAATACAAGTTGGAAGAACGTTCTATTGTTGCAAAGCGAATGTTAAGTTCTTATGATAGAATTATTGAATTGATTGCCTGTATGAAACAGGATTCAATTTCTATTGATAAAAATATCCAACAATTAAAAATCGAAATTCATGATTTTACGCACGATATCGAATTTAAAAAGTGTAAAAATATGGGTGAAATTCTAGAAACTGCGTTGGATTTTGTAAAACGGAATTATGAAAATGTAAGTTTTCAATAATGTATTTAAAAAGATTATTTTTTCTGAGAACGAATACTTTCAATAACAACGGTTAATAGAATTAAAGAACCTCCTAAAAATGTATTTGTATTGGGAGTTTCATTTAAAAAAAAGAAGGCTAAAAGAATTCCCAAAACAGGTTGTAAGCTACTAATAATACTTGTGGTAGTTGCAGAAAAGAACTTTAATGCGTGTAACATTAAACTGTGTCCAATAGCAGTGGTTAGTAGTGCTAATAAAATAACATATGGATATTGAGTTTCTAAACCAGAAAGATCCATAAAAAACAATACAGGAAGCAATAAAATACTAATCAATAAGGTTTGGTAGAACATTAGCATGGTTCCGTTATAATTGGTAACTGTAACTTGTTGCTTTAGAATTAAAATTCTAATGGCATAACAAAAAGCAGAAAATATACCAAAAAGAATTCCTTGCACTTCTTTGTTTTCAATATTAAACTCTGGAGAAAGTATATACAATCCTGCCAATACTAAAATCCCCAAAAGAATATGAATCGGATTAAATTTTACCTTTAAAAACAAAGGCTCTAACAAGGCGGTAATAATAGGAAAGGTATATAAAGACAATACGCCAAGTGCTACATTAGAGAACTTTAAAGCGTAAAAATAAGTAATCCAATGTGCAGCCATAAATACAGCACTGATAAAAAAAATGGTGTATTCTTTTTTATGACCTATGTGTAAATCTATTTTTTTGTACTTACAGAATCCATATAAAAAAAACATTGCTAAAAACGAGCGAAACCAAATAATTACTTCCGTTGGCATAGCAATATATCTGCCTAAAACACTGGAAGTACTTATAAACAAAGTAGCCAGTAATAGTCCTGAAAGATTTTTTATAGGTGTGTTTTCCATTATTTCTGTCATTCCTGCGAAAGCAGGAATCTTATTAAAGTTAATCTCTTTTTATACAGAGATTCCTGCTTTCGCAGGAATGACAAGTTTTAAAATTATATTCTTTGCAAAATTTCTAACGCTGTTTTTACAGAATCAATTCGTATAAATGTAATTAAAAGACGCAATCCGTTTTTGGTCTGTTTTTCTTTCATCACACAAGTTTTAGGGTTTTGCTGTACATAACTTAATGTCTTTGTAAAAGCATTTGTTTGATAAAATTCACTTTGCTGATCGGAAATAAAATACCCAATCATTCTTTTTTGTTTTAAAATTACTTTTTCGAATCCCAACTTTTTTGCCAACCATTTGATACGAACACTGTCTAACAAATCAACAACTTGCAAAGGAATTTCTCCAAAACGATCTATCAATCGAGTTTCAAATTGTAAAAGTTCACTTTCCTTTTTTAAGGTAGATAATTCGTTATACTGATTCAATCTTTCAGTAATGGAATTGATATAATCATCAGGAAATAAGATCTCGAAATCGGTATCAATAACAACCTCTTTTACATATTCTTTTTTCGTTTTTGGCGTTTTATAAAGCTCTTTAAATTCGCTTTCTTTTAACTCTTCAATAGCTTCTTGCAATATTTTTTGATAGGTGTCAAAACCAATATCATTGATAAAACCGCTTTGTTCTCCGCCTAATAAATCTCCTGCGCCACGAATTTCTAAATCTTTCATGGCAATATTAATTCCGCTTCCCAAATCAGAAAATAATACCAAAGCTTCTAGTCGTTTTCTAGCATCATCTGTCATCATATGATACGGCGGCGTAATAAAATAACAAAATGCTTTTTTGTTAGATCTTCCAACTCTTCCTCGCATTTGATGTAAATCCGAGACGCCAAAATTATTGGCATTATTAATAAAAATAGTATTGGCGTTGGAAACATCCAAGCCACTTTCTACAATAGTTGTGGAAACTAATACATCAAATTCATTATTCATAAACTGCAACATCAATTCTTCCAGTTTTTTACCTTCCATTTGTCCATGTCCAACACCAATTTTAGCATTGGGCAGCAAACGTTGTAAAAGACCAGCAACTTCTTTAATATTTTCTATTCTATTATGAATAAAAAATACTTGTCCGCCACGAGAAATCTCATAAGCAACAGCATCTCTAATTACTTCTTCATTAAAACGAATAACGCTAGTTTCTATAGGATGTCTATTAGGCGGCGGCGTTTTTATAACAGACAAATCTCTTGCTGCCATTAAACTAAACTGCAAAGTTCTTGGAATTGGAGTTGCGGTTAATGTAAGCGTATCTACATTTTCTTTAATGGTTTTTAGTTTGTCTTTTACGGCAACACCAAATTTTTGTTCTTCATCAATAATTAACAAACCTAAATCTTTAAAATTGATTTTTTTATTGGTGAGTTGATGTGTACCAATAACAATATCTACACTTCCGTTTGCAAGGTTTTCAATGACTTCATTTTTTTGTTTTGTAGTTCTAAAACGATTCAAATAATCTACCGTAACAGGAAAATTTTTCAAACGTTCCGAAAAGGTTTTAAAATGCTGAAAAGCCAAAATAGTGGTAGGTACTAAAATAGCGACTTGTTTTCCATTATCAACCGCTTTAAAAGCAGCTCTTATAGCAATTTCTGTTTTTCCAAAACCAACATCGCCACACACCAAACGATCCATGGGTTGTTCCTTTTCCATGTCGGTTTTTACTTCTTGCGTTGCTGTAAATTGATCTGGCGTATCTTCATAGATAAAACTGCCTTCCAATTCGTGTTGCATATGTGTATCTGGACCAAATTGATGTCCTTTTTGCAGTTTTCTTTTGGCGTATAATTGAATTAAATTAAACGCAATATGTTTAACCCTTGCTTTGGTTTTTTGTTTTATTTTTTTCCAAGCACCAGAACCTAATTTGTAGATTTTTGGAGCTTTACCATCTTTTCCGTTGAATTTAGAAATTTTATGTAAAGAGTGAATGCTTACATATAAAATATCTCTATCTCCATACATTAATTTAATGGCTTCTTGTTTTTTACCTTCGACATCAATTTTTTGTAAGCCGCCAAACTTTCCAATTCCATGATCCATATGCGTTACATAATCGCCAATTTCTAGATTGTTGATTTCCTTTAATGTAATGGCTTGTTTTTTTGCGTAGCCATTTTTTAATCGGAACTTATGATAGCGCTCAAAAATTTGATGATCGGTATAGCAAACAATTTTTTCATCGAGATCTATAAATCCCTGATGAATTGGAAATACAAGTGTTTCATAAGTAACTTTTTGTGCTGCGCCACTTCGCTCTTGCTCAGTGCTGGCTTCAAAAATATCATGAAATCGTTTTGCTTGTTGTTCGTTTGCGCAGAAAATATAATTGGTAAAACCTTTTTCTGAATATGCATTCAGATCTTTAATTAATAAATCGAATTGTTTATTAAAAGAAGGTTGTGGTTTTGTGTTGAATTGAATAGTATCCCCGAAAGGGTTTGAAACCCTTTCGGGGTTCTTTTGGGAGGTGAATTGACATGAAGTAAACTCCTCTAACTGTTTTTTTATAAACGCTCCATCACAAAATAATTCAGAAGGTGTTGCGTGTTTAATTTCTGTAGATAAATCTGCAAATGCAGCAGAAGCTTTTTCAAAAAACGTATCTAAACTGCCTGCAATTAAATCTACATTTTTTGTAAAAACAACCGTTTTATCAGTAATATATTCTAAAAAACTTTCTCTGTGTTCTTGGAGAGTTTTGTTTTCAATATTTGGAATGATGGCAACTTTGGTTCGTTTTTCTTTAGAAAGTTGTGTTTCTATGTCAAAGGTTCTAATACTTTCAATTTCATCACCAAAAAACTCAATTCTATACGGTTCGTTGTTTGAAAAAGAAAAGACATCTATAATACCACCACGAACAGAAAACTCGCCAGGTTCGGTTACAAAATCAACGCGATTAAAATGGTATTCAAATAAAACTTCATTTACAAAATCTGGCGATATATCTTCGCCAACACTTATTTTTAAAGTGTTTTTTTCCAGTTCTTTTTTGGTAACCACTTTTTCAAACAGTGCCGTTGGATACGTAACAATTACAGTTGGTTTTTTTCGAGAGTTGATTCGATTTAAAACTTCCGATCGCAACAATACATTGGCGTTGTCCGTTTCTTCAATTTCATAAGGTCTTCTGTAAGAGCCTGGATAAAAAAACACGTTTTTATCGCTTAAAAGTTGTTCTAAATCATTTAGATAATATGCCGCTTCTTCTTTGTCATTACAAATAAAAAGAAAAGGTTTTTCAGCTTTTTTAAAGGTTTCAGCAATGACAAAAGACAACGACGAACCCACCAAATTAGAAATTTTAAAATGGTTTTTATCCTGTTGTAACTGTGTTAAAATCTGCTCAATTTTAGCAGAATTTTCATATTTGTTTACAATCGTTTTTTCTAACAACGTTATAAATTTTTGGCAAAGATAATCTATTTAGAGCTGTAAGATTTTCATGGATAGCAGATTTGTTATTTGTTTTCTTGGAAAACGAATGTCATTCCTGTATTTACATTCCTGTGTTTTTACTGTCATTCCTGCGAATGCAGGAATCTCTATACTATTAGCTTATAACCCCTGCTTTTTTAGCGATTTTCCAAGTACTTTTTTAAAATTGTAGCAAACCGTTTACTTTTTACATAACTGTCTAATTGTACATCAATTTCAAATTTTTTATTTAAAATGATAGTTGTGGGATAGCTGATTTTTCCTTTTTTTAAGGCTAATTCTTCTGCCAATTCATGAATCCCAGTCTTGTTTCCAGAAGGTTTGTATTGAAAAGTTTTTCCTAAAAAAGTGATTGCTTCTTTTTGTTCTGCATTGAGTTTTACGAAATAGAATTTTTTATTGAGTATTTGAATGACTTCTTTATTTTGAAATGTATTTTGTTCCATTCCGTGGCAAAACTTACACCAATCTGAATAGATAAAAACCACCATAGGTTTTGCATGTTGCTTTTGTAACTTTTCTACTTCTTTAAAAGAATACGCAGTAAGACTTTTATCTTGCGATTGTATTGCAAAACATTTTAAAAAAACAATAAAGAAAATATATTTACTCATTTCGTATCCTTTAAAAAACAATATATCGAACGCCTAAAAATAGTCGAATTCCTTGATTGGAAGCATATACATAACTTGGGTCAAATGCTAATTCTGGATTTTTTTCCGTATCAATTCCAACATCAAAAGGATTACTAGCATTGTTAATACTATTTGCCGAAGGCGTAAAATTCAACAGATTTTTTATACCTCCATAAACTTCCCAAGGATTTGTAAACTTCTTTGTTAACTGAATGTTTTGTATGCTAAACCAAGGCGAATATGCAGCTCTAGGATCATTTTCACCTAGCAAAGGCAAACGCATGGGGCCATAAATGTTTCCAGTATAATCTATGGTAAAATTATTCCTGAATTTATAAGAAATAGACCAAACACCGCTAAAGCTTTCGGTTAATAATTGTTGGGTTGTAATGCCATTTTCTGTAATGGAAACATCCATCAATGTGGCACCTGCGTTTATAGCTAATCCGTTTGTAAATAGAATATCAGTATTGAAAGAAACACCTTTAGAAACAGCATGTCCTTCTAGATTTGCATAGATAATTTTGTTAGAATCGGTTTCATAATCGGGTAAAATTCTGTTGTTAAAATACGTGTAAAACGCACTTGCGTCTAAAGTAACAAAAGCGTTTTCAGTAGTTATTTTTTTTACATAATTTAAATTTACATTCCATGAAGTTTCAGGATTCAAATTGCCTTCAAATTCAACTTCTCTTGCGCCCGTTAAAGCTGCATGGTCTTCTGTAAATATATTTGCAATTCTGAACCCATTACCAACGCTTACTCTAAAAATATTTGATTGGTCTTTAGAATTCCATTTGTAATTCATTCTTGGCGAAAAAATACTTCCGTGCAAACTATTATAATCCCATCGTGCGCCTAAAAGCAATTTATTTTGAGCGTTTAAAGCAATTTCATCTTGTAAAAAAACACCTGGCAAATGTGTTGTAGAAGGTTTGTTTGTAATTCCGTCATTCTCAAAAGTTGCAAAAGTATTGTCGTCGTAAAAAGTATATCTGTAGGCAATTCCTACTAAAATATCGTGCTTTTTTGCAATCTGTTTGTTATATATAAACTGACCAAAACCAATTAGTTGTGTTGCGTTATAGGCATCTGTTCCGTAAAAAGAATCCTGATAATGTCCGTTGGCACTAAACTGAAAATTAATGTTTTCTGAAGTGGGTAATTGATACGTTCCAAAAGTTTCCCATCGGTTTGTATAAATACTCTCGCCATATTTGATGTCAGTGCCTCTGTATTTTCGTTCCCAATCTAGTTCACCTCCCCAACGATCTTCATACACATATCTACTCGCAATGGTAAAAACTTTGTTGCTTTTTCGTTCGATATTGAATTTATTGAAAATAGAAATTCTATTTTGAAGTGTTAAATCTGTAAAACCGTCATTATTATTGTCAATTCGCTGTTGGTAATTAAAATAATTGACGCCTAATAAAGCTTGTATTTTTTCTGACAATTGATAACGCAAACCAATATCTGTGTTGATTTCTCCCCAACAACTAGACAGCATATCGGTTGATAAAACAGGTGTATTTGTAGGTTTTTTGGTGATGATATTAATGATTCCGCCAACAGCTTCAGAACCGTACAAAGTAGCCGCAGGACCTTTTACAACTTCCACTCTTTCTATGAGTGCTTGCGGAATTCCCGTTAAACCATACACCGTAGAAAGTCCGCTTACAATAGGCATTCCGTCAATTAAAACAAAGGTGTAAGGGCCTTCTAAACCGTTGATATGAATATCTCCCGTGTTGCAAACATTACAATTTAATTGGGGTCTAACACCGTTTACATTTTGCATGGATTCAAAAATAGAGGGTGTTGGATTTTTCTTAAAAAAAGTTTTGCTATAAATTTCTACAGGAACAGGGCTGTTTGCTTTTGTTACCGGTTTTAACGTTCCAGAAATAACAATTTCATCTAAAGAATTACTTTCATTTAAAGTGAAATTTCGAATGATTTTTTTATTTCCAGAGAATGAAATTTTTATAGCTTTTGTTTCAAAACCAATATTGCTAATGATAATCGTATATGTTCCGTTAGGAATGTTTTTTATTTCATAAAAACCATTTTCATTTGTAGAGGTTCCAATGTTGGTGTTTTTTAAATAAACATTTGCATAAGGCAAAGCTTCTCCGCTTGCTAAAATTTTCCCAGAAATAGCATTTTTTTGAGCTAAAATTTTAGTTGCACTAACTAAGGCGATTAAAAGAACATAAATTTTTAGTTTCATGCGTCTATATTATTTTTTTTTGGTCACATGTAGCTTCCATATAGTCATTTCTCTGTATATCAAAATATTGTTATGGAAGTTTCATTATGTATGTTTAAAGTGCAAATAGAAACGATTTTTTGTATTTGTTTTTGCAAATATAAATAAATTTTTAGCCTAAGCTAAAAATTTATTTATATAACTAAAAAACTTATATTTGCCTCTAAAATAAATAAGATATATACATTTTGTTGAAGTTAATAGGTTTCTTCTAATGTTACTTTTAGCCAAACTAACTAGGAACTTTCAAACTTTCAACTTTCAAACTAAGATCATGTTTACGCAATCTGAAGAGAATTATTTAAAAGCAATGTATCATTTAGATGAGGTTTCTACCAAAGGAATTTCTACAAATGCTATTGCAAAAAAACTGCAAACAAAAGCTTCTTCAGTAACGGATATGATTCAAAAACTTTCTGAAAAAAAAGTATTGATTTATAAAAAGTACCAAGGAGTTACTTTAACTAATTTTGGTAAAAAAACTGCTGCAAATATTGTTCGAAAACATCGTCTTTGGGAGGTTTTTTTAGTAGAAAAATTAAATTTTTCTTGGGACGAAGTGCATGAAGTTGCAGAACAGTTAGAGCATATTCAATCAAAAAAATTAACGGATGAATTGGATGCTTTTTTGGGTTTTCCAAAACAAGATCCACATGGAGATCCTATTCCGGATAAAGAAGGAAATTTGAACGTGATAGAAAAAAGCCTATTGTCTTCATTTGCAATTGGAGAAAAAGGGGTTTGTGTTGGGGTTATTGATTCTTCATCGGAATTTTTACGTTTTTTAGACAAGCAAGCAATTAAATTAGGACAGAAAATTACAGTATTGGAAAAAGAATCTTTTGATGATTCTTTGTTGATTGAAGTTTCGGGTAAAGAACTATCAATCTCTCAAAAAATTGCCAACAATTTATACCTACAAAAAATACATTCTAATCAATAGAAAATTACAATGAGTACATTTGATCAATTAGTTGCATTTGCAAAAGAAAATCCAATTTGGGCAGCTTTATATGCTTCTCTTTTTACTTGGGGATTAACAGCTTTAGGAGCTGCTTTGGTGTTCTTTTTTAAGAAAATGAATCGCGCTGTTTTAGACGGCATGTTAGGTTTTACAGGCGGTGTTATGGTGGCGGCAAGTTTTTGGAGTTTGTTGGCGCCAGCTATAGATAATAGTCCTGGAGAAGGGTTTGCGAAAGTTTTTCCGTCTGCAATTGGTTTTGCATTAGGAGCTTTGGCGTTATTTGGAATGGATAAATGGTTGCCGCATTTACATATCAATTTTAAAGAGAATGAAGCAGAAGGTGTTAAAACAAGCTGGCATAAAACAACGTTGTTAGTCTTGGCAATAACGTTGCATAATATCCCGGAAGGCTTGGCAGTTGGTGTTTTATTTGGAGCAGCTTCCACATTAGTAGGAGTTGAGCAAACAGAAATGATTATTGCCGCAATTTCTTTAGCAATTGGAATCGGAATTCAGAACTTTCCAGAAGGATTTGCGGTAGCAATGCCTTTAAGACGACAAGGTGTTAGTCGGTTAAAAAGTTTTTGGTATGGTCAGCTTTCAGCAATTGTAGAGCCAATAGCAGCAGTTTTAGGTGCGGTTGCCGTTGCTTTTTTTACACCTATTTTACCATACGCATTGGCATTTGCTGCGGGTGCTATGATTTTTGTAGTGGTAGAAGAGGTGATTCCAGAAACTCAGAGAGATAAATACACAGATATTGCAACCTTAGGTTTTATTGGTGGTTTTATTGTGATGATGAGTTTGGATGTTGGGTTAGGGTAGTTTAAAAGTGAGAGGATTTAATGTTGAAATTTTGAATGCTAAATTTTGAGTTTTCACATTGATTATAGTTATTGTTAATATTTTTTAATAGATTTTAACTATTTTTCATAAATGTTTATTATATTTGACATTATCAATAATAGTTAAAATCTATTAAAATGAAAATATTATTAGAACAGCTTGAAAGAGATTATTTAGAAGGGAAAAATCTAGAAGAAGAGAAAAGACATTATACTTATAATGAATTAAAAGAAAAAATAGATGAAGAGATAAGTAAAATTTTTTCTTTTAAAGAAGATATATTGAAAAAGGAATCTCCAGTTTTAATTTGTGAAGATAATGAATATAAACTTTTTGATGTTATTTATAAAAAAGATCAAAAGGAAGAAAAAATTTTTACAATTCAATTTTATTCATATAAATGTTATTTGTTCTTTAAATGTTTAGATAAAAAAAATGAAGATTTCATCAATAGATACTATCCTTCTTTTAATTGGACGAGTTCAAATAATAAAGATTTTATTTGGAGGTGCGAAAATGAAAGGGAAAAATATTTTACTACAGAAGAATTAATTGAAAAAAATCCCAAAACTTCTACAGCTTTATTCAAAGATAAATCATTGATAATCAAATACAACTATTAAGAGTTAAAAACGTTTAGGACGCTATTGATTAAAGAATTAAAAAAATAATTAATTTGGTGCAAAATTAATCTGTGCAACAATCTTCATCTTTTCAAGTATATAATGCTTCTGCAGGAAGTGGAAAAACATTTACATTAGTAAAGGAGTATTTAAAGGTTTTAGTGCAATCTTCTGATGTTTTTCGATTTCAAAAAATTTTAGCAATTACATTTACCAATAAGGCGGCCGCAGAAATGAAGGCTCGTGTATTGGAAAACTTGCAAATGTTTTGTGAAGGCAAAGAAAATCATTATTTATTAGGAATTTTAGAAGAAACGATACTTGATAAAAAAACGATTCAAGATAGAAGTGTAAAGATTTTAGATGCGATTCTTCAAAATTATGCCGCTTTTTCTATCATTACAATTGATAGTTTTACACATAAAATCATTAAAAATTTTGCTTTTGATTTAGGTTTGTCGCTAAATTTTGAAGTAGAAATGGATGCGGTTTCTTTATTAAATGAAGCTGTTGATGTGCTCATTTCTAAAATAGGAGTTGATACAGATATTACAAAGTTGCTAGTAGGTTTTTCTTTAGAAAAAACAGATGATGATACTTCTTGGGATATTTCTATGGAGTTAAAAGAGTTTTCTAAAATTCTATTACATGAAAACGATACTGAGCATTTTCGAAAATTAGCAGATAAAAAGTTGTCAGATTTTGCAGTTTTAAAAGCAAAATTACGAACACAACAAAAAGAGCTTAAAAAGCAATTTATAGAAATAGGGAATACCGCAATTGAATTGATTGAGAAAAACGATTTGCAGTACAATGATTTTTATCGTTCTATGTTGCCAAATCATTTTTTAGCATTGTCTAAAACTCCAGAAAAAGCAAAATTTTTTGAAGCGAGTACATTGAAAGAACGTATAGAAGAAAACGTTTTTTATGCAAAGTCGAAATCAGAAGAAGTAAAAATAACGATTGAATCTATTTTGCCAGAATTACTTTTGTTGTATAAAGAATCTGAAGTCTTGTATCGGCAATTTTTGATGTGTAAGTTCGCCTTAAAAAGTGTGGTGCCTTTAGCTGTTTTAAACCATGTAAATTCAGAATTGAATAATTTAAAAGAAGAAGGAAACATTCGTTTAAATGCAGAATTCAATCAGCTTATTTCAGATCATATTAAAGAGCAACCGGCACCTTTTATTTATGAGAGAATTGGGCAAAAATTTACGGATTACTTTATTGATGAAATGCAAGATACTTCTGTTTTACAATGGCAAAATTTAATTCCGTTGATTGAAAATGCTTTGGCGCAAGAAAACAGCAATTTACTATTGGTAGGCGATGCAAAGCAAGCAATTTATAGATGGCGTGGCGGAAAAGCATCTCAATTTATTGGTTTAGGGAACGAAGAAGAAGTCAATCCTTTTTACAGTAAGAAAGAGGTGAAGAATCTTGAAACGAATTATAGAAGCTATTCAGAAATTATTCAATTTAATAATCAGTTCTTCCAGCATTTGTCTCGTTTTTTACAAAACAAAACGTATCAAAAATTATTTTTTGATGGAAATCACCAAAAAGAAACTGCCAAAAAAGGCGGATTTGTCTCTTTGTCTTTTTTGGAAAAGATTAAAGATAAAGAAGAAAATGCGTTAAAGTATCCGAAAAAAGTTTTAGAAATCATCAATCATTTAGATGTAGGTTTTTCTTTAGGTGATGTTTGTGTGTTGGTTCGGAAGAAGAAAGATGGCGTTGCTGTTGCTAATTATTTGTCTGAAAACAAAATTCCAATTGTATCATCGGAAACATTATTGCTAGAGAACAGTATTAAAGTACAATTTATAGTAAATGTTTTAAAGGTTATTCAGCATCCAGAAGATAAAGAAGTTCTATTAGAAACTCTTTACTTTTTATATCATCACTTAAGTGTAAAAGAAGATAAGCATACTTTTATAAGCGGTTTGATACATCAGTCAAAAGCCAAATTGTTTATGAGTCTATTAAATTATGGTACTTCTTTTAAGTTACAATCATTTTATCAATTACCATTTTATGAAAAAGTGGAAGCTATTGTGAGAGATTTTAAACTCTTAATTACTTCAGATGCGTACGTTCAGTTTTTCTTAGATGTTATTTTAGAGCAGCAAAAAAAGGGAGCAAGTGTTCAAGAGTTTTTAGATTTTTGGAATGATAAAAAAGATAGTTTAAGTATTGTTACATCAGAAACTTCTAATGCAGTTCAAATAATGACGATTCATAAATCGAAAGGTTTAGAATTTCCTGTGGTTATTTTTCCGTATGATTTAGATATATATCGTCAAGTAAATCCGAAAGTTTGGTTTAGCGGTTTGTCCGAAGATGTATTTAATGGCTTTGATGAATTGCAAATTCCATTTCATAAAGAGTTGAGTTATATAAATGAAAAAGGTTTGCAAATTTATAAAGAGCAAAAAGAAGAGTTAGAATTAGATAACTTTAACCTATTGTATGTTGCTTTAACTCGTTCGGTGGAGCAACTTTATATTATAACAGAAAAAAATATTTCTAAAAAAGGAGAAGAAAACACTCGTTTTTATTCAGGAATATTTATCGATTATTTAAAAGAACAAGGGTTTTGGAGTTCTGAGGTTTCGGATTATATTTTTGGGAATGCTAAAAGAGTGACTCCTTTTGAAAAAGAAATTCAAAAGAATATTCAAACAGAAATTCAGAAAGCATTTATAAGTACAACTTGGAAAGAGCATAATATTTATATGTTAGCAAACTTTTCTAAAGTGTGGAATACACAACAAGAAGAAGCTATTGAATTTGGGAATTTGGTTCATGAAGTTATGGCTAAAATTATCTATAAAGAAGATGTGAATAAAGTTTTAAGTCAATATTACCAGCAAGGGCTTTTTAATAAAGATAAAAAACAAATGATTGAAAAAATGATACACCAAATTGTCAATCATTCTGAGCTTGCCCAATATTACTCAAAAGAGGTTTTTGTTTTTAATGAAAGAGAAATAGTTGCTTTAAATGGAGAAATTGTTATTCCTGATAGGTTGGTGTTTACTAAAAACAATGAGGTTGTTATTATTGATTATAAGACAGGAAAGCCATTAAAAAAGCATCAAGAACAGATTTTAAAATATCAAGAGGTTTTAGAATCAATGAATTATAATGTTGTGAAAAAAATAGTTTTATACTTGAATCAGTTTTTGTTTTTAGAAGAAATTTAGATTACACTTAATTTATTTTTATTAGTGCTTGTTTGAAAAAACAAACACATTTTTTTAAAGTTTACTTAAGTTTTTGTAGATTTGTCTTTGCAAATACGTTATAAGAACTTATTTTTGCAAATCATATAACGAACTTTAATTTAAAAACTTAATAATGAGACGATTAAAATTAGCTGTGGCAGCTTTGTTTACTTTAGCAACAATTGTAAGCGTAAGTGCACAGGATTCTAACAATCCTTGGGCAGTAGGATTTGGTGTAAATGCTGTAGACATCAGAACACATAACGAATTTAGTACAGATGTAAATGATTATTTAGGTACGGCAGATTGGAATGTATTACCTTCTATTTCTAGAATTTCTGCAGAAAGATATTTAGAGGATGGATTTACATTGCAACTTGCAGGGTCATTAAATAAAATAGAAACTATTTCAGAGAAGAATGATTCAAATTTCACTTACTACTCTATTGATGCAAATTTAAAATACGATTTAAACAATTTGTTTGGACAAACATCTTGGTTTGATCCTTATGTTTATTTAGGTGGAGGATATACTTCAGTTGATAATTCAGGAGAAGGAGTTTTAAACATAGGTGTTGGTTTCAATACTTGGTTTAATGACAATGTAGGTTTAAACTTTCAGTCAGGAGGTAAAAAGCAATTTGCAGACAAGGTGTCGGATCATTCACAACACTCTATAGGACTTGTAGTTAAATTTGGTGGTAAAGATACAGATTCAGATGGGGTATATGATAAAGATGATGCATGTCCTGAAGTTGCTGGTTTGAAAGAATTTAATGGTTGTCCAGATGCCGATGGCGATGGAATCAAAGATTCAGATGATGCATGTCCTAATGTTGCTGGTTTAGCTACCTTAAATGGTTGTCCAGACGCAGATGCAGACGGTATTGCAGATAAAGATGATATGTGTCCTAATACAAAAGGAACAAAAGCAAATAACGGTTGTCCAGATACAGATGGTGACAGTGTTATTGATAAAGACGATAAATGTCCTACTGTTGCAGGTCCTTCTGCAAATGCAGGCTGCCCTTGGCCAGATACAGATGGTGACGGTGTCTTAGATAAAGACGACAAATGTGTTAATGAAGCAGGTCCTGCGTCTAACGATGGTTGTCCAGAGCCAGTAATTACTGAAGTAGCTAAAGAAACTATTGGAGCCTTTGCTAAACAGATTTTATTTAATTCTGGTCGTTCTTCATTCAAAAGAGGAGTAACAAAACAATTAGATGGAATTGTAGAAACTATGAATAAGTTTCCAAAAGCTAAATTTGCAGTTGAAGGCTATACAGATAGTTCAGGAAAAGCTTCTACAAATCAAAAGCTTTCACAAAAAAGAGCAGATGCTGTTCAAGCTTATTTAGTTTCTAAAGGTGTAGACGCTTCTAGATTATCATCTAAAGGATTTGGAGAAGACAATCCTATTGCAGATAATAAAACAAGAGCTGGTAGAGCTAAAAACAGAAGAGTTGAAATTAGAGTTACAAATGAAAAATAGTAACTGAAAAATTTCTAACTAATACTTAGATAAATTCATAAAAAAAACCTTATCAAAATGATAAGGTTTTTTTTATGAATTTATAGTTTGTTTTTTGTAAAACAATTCTTTTAATTTTAAGTGAAATGATATACCTTTGCGTCGCTGAAAATGAAATATATTACAATTAATAAATAACTTTAATATAGATAAAATAATGTCTACAATAACAGGTAAAGTTTCCCAAGTTATCGGTCCAGTAATTGATGTTGAATTTGACACTAAGAATTCAGAACTTCCAAAAATTTATGATTCGTTAGAAATTAAAAAAAGTGATGGCTCTGCTTTAGTTTTAGAAGTACAACAACATATTGGAGAAGATACAGTTCGTACTATTTCTATGGATGCGACTGATGGCTTACAAAGAGGCCAAGAAGTAATTGCTACAGGTGCTCCTATTCAAATGCCAATAGGAAATGATATCTATGGGCGTTTGTTTAATGTTACAGGAAATGCAATTGATGGACTTGGAGATTTGCCAAAAGAAGGTAAGGATGGATTGTCTATTCATAAATCTGCTCCTAAATTTGAAGACTTGTCTGTTTCTACAGAAGTTTTATTTACGGGAATTAAAGTAATTGATTTGATTGAGCCTTATGCAAAAGGTGGAAAGATTGGTTTATTTGGTGGAGCAGGAGTAGGAAAAACCGTTTTAATTCAAGAATTAATTAATAATATTGCGAAAGGACATGGAGGTTTGTCTGTGTTTGCTGGTGTTGGAGAAAGAACAAGAGAAGGAAATGATTTGTTGAGAGAAATGCTAGAGTCAGGTATTATTAAATATGGTGATGATTTTATGCATTCTATGGAAGAAGGAGGATGGGATTTGGCAAAAGTTGACAAAGCAGGAATGAAAGATTCTAAAGCTACTTTTGTTTTTGGACAGATGAATGAGCCTCCTGGTGCACGTGCACGTGTTGCATTATCAGGTTTAACAATTGCAGAATATTTTCGTGATGGAGCTGGAGACGGACAAGGGAAAGATGTATTATTCTTTGTAGATAATATTTTTCGTTTTACACAAGCAGGTTCAGAAGTTTCTGCATTATTAGGTCGTATGCCTTCAGCTGTGGGGTATCAACCTACTTTAGCAACTGAAATGGGAGCTATGCAAGAACGTATTACTTCTACTAAAAAAGGCTCGATTACTTCCGTTCAAGCAGTATATGTTCCTGCAGATGATTTAACAGATCCTGCACCTGCAACTACTTTTGCGCATTTAGATGCAACCACTGTATTGTCTCGTAAGATTGCAGAATTAGGTATTTACCCAGCTGTAGATCCTTTAGATTCTACATCTAGAATTTTATCAGCAGAAATTTTAGGAGAAGAACATTATAATACCGCAACAAATGTAAAAGAATTATTACAACGTTATAAAGAATTACAAGACATTATTGCCATTTTAGGAATGGAGGAACTGTCTGAAGAAGATAAATTGGTGGTTCACAGAGCACGTCGTGTACAACGTTTCTTATCTCAGCCCTTTCATGTTGCTGAACAATTTACAGGTATTCCAGGAGTCTTAGTAGATATTAAAGATACTATTAAAGGATTTAATATGATTATGAATGGAGAATTAGATAAATATCCTGAAGCGGCATTTAATTTAAGAGGTTCTATTCAAGATGCAATTGATGCAGGAGAAAAAATGTTGGCAGAAGCCTAAGAATTCCCTTAAAGCATAAAATTATGTATTTAGAAATTGTAACACCTGAGGCTATTTTATTTTCTTCAGAAGTTGATTCTGTATTAGTTCCAGGAGTTTCTGGAGAATTTCAGATGTTAGATAACCATGCACCTGTTGTTTCTGTCCTTAAAAAAGGACAAGTGAAGGTTCATGTTCATACGAAAGAACATTTAGAATTAAATGATTTAACAGGTCATTTAGTACCGTTAAAAGATGATGATAAAATTCTGACCTTAGCTATTAATTCTGGTACTTTAGAATTAAACGATAATAAAGTTATTATTTTAGTAGACTAATAGTATAGCTTCTTAGAAGAAGCTAAAAAGAGGTTGGTTGAAGTTTAGATTATAAATAATACCAACCTGAAAAATTGTTATAAAATCATTGCTTTGATTTTCAACAACATCTGGCTGTATTCCGTCAAGTCCATCTGTTAAGAAAATTTGAGCTTGAAATTGTGCTGCTAGGTCAATTTTTTCAGTTAAATTATAACGTGTCCCAATGCCAATCGTAAAGTTTAAAGCAGATCCAGAACCAATATCTAAAGCATTTGGGAGTGTATACTTTGTGGGTAACCCTAAGGTTTCATCGTATTCTAAAGTATTACTGTAGAGAGCATAATTTACACCAAAAGTAATATAAGGATTTAAATTCATATCGGAATATGGCGTGATAAAACTTTCAAGGTCTCGCATATAGTACTCTAATTGAAGTCCAATATTTATAATACTTACAGAGCCTTTCATTGCTCTTAATTGATTTGCAGTAAGACTAGTTTTAGAAGGATCGACCCATTTACCTGTATGTTCTAATTGTGTGCTAAAAAAAGTGGCTTCTGTTTTAACCATTAAATTATTGAAAGTTCCGCTGCCCGAGGAGTTCCATCGGTTGCTAATATTGAAAAAGTGCATATAATGAACAACAGAAAAAGATACACCAGCACCGCTAAACAAGCTTTCAAAATCTCCTTTAGCACCATAATCTGAAAGAATGGTTGTATTACCAGTAAAAAAACCAATGTCATTCGTAATATGTTGACCATTTGCTTTTACCCAAAAAAGAATCCCGAAAAGTAGTATTAAAAAGTATGGGGGTTTCAAAATTTCAAATTATTTGTAATTGTAAAGATATTAAAATTGTTTTCATCAAAAAAAAAATTAACGGTTTATCTCGAAGCTTTCATTCATATAATAATTTGGTCTAACATCGATTAGTTTTTTAAAATAAACTATTTTTTCTGGGAGTATTTTATTTAAGAAGTTCCCAGTATCCCATTTGTTGTTTTTGTTTTTATCTATAATACCTCTAATAACATATTTTTTAGGCTCTAATAATTTAAAAACTAATATTTCCTGTGCTGTTTTAATGAGTTTACGTTCTACAATATTTTCCTTTTCATCAAGAAGGTCAATAATTACGTTTGAAGAAGTTTTATTGTCAATATTTAAGGTTATTTGTCCATAATCCTCAATTTCTTTTGTCCTTATATTGTATTGCAAAGAGTCGTTTCCTTGTGAATAAATATCTAAAAAGGCTTCTGGTAAAACTGTAAAATTATAGTTTTGAATAGGTTGTTTATCAAAAATCAATTGCATAATATTCCTTTTTTCAGATAAAACACTTCGAAAATCAATAGCAATAGAATCTTTATCTAATAAACTAATTTTACTAGTATCTATATGTGTAATTGGATTGTTTGACTCTAAAAAGAAAGTATCTCTAAGATGCAAAGTTCCTTTTATTGGAGAACTTATCAATAAAGAGTCAATTTGCTTTTTTCTTAATTTTACAGTAACGGTATCAATCTTATCTTTATTACTTACTTTAAAAACTAAAGAATCTTTTTCTACAGGAGAAAACCACAAGTTTAAAGTGTCTTTATTAGGTTCAAATTTAATAATACTTTTAAAGTCTTTGCTTGTAGATGATAACAGATTTATTTCTAGGTTTTCTCCATTTCCTTCATAACCAAAAATAATATGTCCTTTTGCAACTTCTTTGGCTTTTTTAAAATTATAAGTAGTTTCTTCTTTAAAAAGTTCTAATGGTTTTTCTAAAATACTGTCTTTAGGAAGAAAAATAGTATCTAAAAGAAAACCAATTTTATCTGTTTTAGAGTTAAATAAATAATCGCTATTATTTTCTCTTAAAGCGATTAAAAAATATTTTCCTTTCTGAAGGTTTGAAAAATCGAAATTTGTACTATCTGAAGTACTTGTAACGTAATTAGGCTTTCTCTTGTAAACAATAGAGTCTGTATAAGTACTGTCTATCTTATACAATAAAACATTGGTGTTTTTAGGAGGTTTGTTTAGAAAAGCATCTTTTACATTTCCAGAAAAATATAAAGAATCTATATAATTTCCAGTAGAGAAAACATATTTAAATTTTTCTAACTCGTTAGATTCATTATTATCCTGTACCGAGTTTCCAAAGTTAAATGTATAGGTTGTATTTAAAAGCAAGGTATCTAAAATTTTAATTTCTATAAATTTACTTGGAGTTCCTTGTGGTGTAATAGAGGGTGGATTTTTTAAGGGAGGTGAAACAACTAATTGCTTATTTAAATCTTTTAACTTGATATACTCATTAAAATAAATCTTAATACTTTTTTTATCAAAATTAATGCTTTCATAAGGCGGATTAGCAGTTACCATTAAGGGAGGGGTTTCATCTTTTGGACCACCTTCTGGACTTCCAACTCTTGCACAACTATAAAAAAGTATTAGAAAAATAACGAAAAAAAGAGGTCTCACAGATAATAGATTTTGTACAAATAAACAATTTATTTTTCATTTTGCACACATTAAAAATAACCTGTTTTAATCAGTAAACGCTATAGTTGCAATACTTATTTTAATGTTTTTTGTTTTTAACAACTCTTTGCAGCAAGCTTCTAAAGTTGCCCCCGTTGTAATTACATCATCGATTAATAAAATGTGTTTATTTTTAAAAAAGGTTGAATTAGATAAAAGGAACTCAATATGAAGTTTATTTAAACGTTCGAAGCGCGATTTAAAGGTTTGCGTTTTTGTAGCGGAAACCTTTGTTAGAATATTCTTAATGTAAGGTTTTTCGAGTATGAAACTTAACTGTTCGCCAAATTTATCAAGCTGATTATAACCTCTTTTTTTTAACTTTTCAGCGTGCAATGGCACTGGTACAATATAATTGATATCACTAAAAGCATTGCTTTCTTTTATTATTTTTCCAAACCAATTTCCTATAAAGACACCTATTTTTTCATTGTCATTATATTTTAATTCATGGATGAGTTTTTTCACCTTTCCTTCTTTTCTAAAAGAAAGAAAAGAAATTGCTTTTTCAATGGGAATTCTTCCATAAAAAATAGTTGTAATTGTATTTTTTTTAAAGTTTTTAATAGGGATTATAGGTAAATCATGTCTGCAAAGTGTGCATAAAATTTCTTCTGTGGGTATTAATTGTTTTTGACAAGCAACACATAGTTGAGGGTAAAATATAGTAATAAGACCTTTTAGGGATAGCATTTTTTAAGTGTAATTTTGCACTGAAGATACCTAAAAAATTCATATAAATAAATTATTTTTGCGCCATGGCAAAACAAGAAGAACAATTTAAGAAAGTACTATCGCATGCAAAAGAATACGGTTATGTATTTCAATCAAGTGAAATATATGATGGATTAAGCGCAGTGTACGATTATGCTCAAAATGGAGTTGAGTTAAAGAAAAATATTAGAGAATATTGGTGGAAAGCCATGGTGCAAATGCACGATAATATTGTTGGAATAGATGCGTCGATTTTAATGCATCCAACTACTTGGAAAGCTTCTGGTCATGTAGATGCCTTTAATGACCCATTAATAGATAATAAAGATTCTAAAAAACGCTATAGAGCAGATGTTTTAATTGAAGATTATTGTGCTAAAATTGAAGGAAAAATAAATAAAGAGGTTGCTAAAGCTGCAAAACGTTTTGGTGATACTTTTAATAAAGAAGAATTTCTTGCTACGAATGGAAGAGTTTTAGGGTATCAAGAAAAAATCAATACCATTTTGGCTAGAATGGGGAAATCTTTAGAAAATGAAGATTTAGCTGATGTAAAAGCATTAATTGAAGAATTAGAAATTGCGGATCCAGCAACAGGTTCTAAAAATTGGACAGATGTAAAGCAGTTCAATTTAATGTTTGGCACCAAATTAGGTGCTTCAGCAGAAACTGCTATGGATTTGTATTTACGTCCAGAAACTGCACAAGGTATTTTTGTAAACTTCTTAAATGTGCAAAAAACAGGTAGAATGAAAATTCCTTTTGGAATTGCACAAACAGGAAAAGCATTTAGGAATGAAATTGTAGCAAGACAGTTTATTTTTAGAATGCGTGAGTTTGAACAAATGGAAATGCAATTTTTTGTAAAACCAGGAACTCAAAAAGAATGGTATGAGCAATGGAAAGAAACGCGTTTAAAATGGCATTTGTCTTTGGGTATGGGTAAAGAGAATTATCGTTTTCATGACCACGAAAAATTAGCACATTATGCAGATGCTGCGGCAGACATTGAATTTAATTTTCCATTTGGATTTAAAGAATTAGAAGGGATTCACTCTAGAACTGATTTCGATTTAAAAGCACATGAAGAATATTCTGGAAAGAAATTACAATATTTCGACCACGAAGAAAATAAGAGTTATGTGCCTTATGTGGTGGAAACTTCTATTGGTTTAGACAGAATGTTTTTAGCTGTTTTTTCAAACTCGTTACAAGAAGAAACTTTAGAAAACGGAACAACAAGAACCGTTTTAAAATTACCAGCAGTTTTAGCACCTTTTAAAGCCGCAGTTTTACCTCTAATCAAGAGAGATGGATTGCCAGAAGTAGCTCGTAAAATAATAGAAGATTTAAAATGGGATTTCAATGTGTTTTATGATGAAAAAGACGCTGTTGGTAAGCGATATAGAAGACAAGATGCGGCAGGAACTCCTTTTTGTATTACTGTAGACCACGACACTTTAGAAGACAATTCAGTGACCATTCGTCATAGAGATACTATGGAACAAAATCGTGTGCAAATTTCTGAATTAAAAAATATTATTACTAGTGAAGTGTCAATAAAATCTTGGTTGCAAAAGATGTAATTAGTTAATAATTTTATTTTTTTAATTGAGTAAAAGTTTCAACTAAATTTTTAATTCTTGAAGAATATTACTCAAACGCTAATGTTAAAAAGAGTCCACGCGTTCCAAAATAGTTTACAGGAGCTGTCCATGCACTATTTGCATCATTGTCGTATTTTATTTCGTTGTTAATAGCAAAAACACCTCTAATAGAAGGAGAAAATTTAAAGAAGTATAAATAAATATCAATTCCTATACCTACTTCATACATAAAATTGTGTGTTTTCATTCTAAATTCGCCACTAGCATTGTCATCCTGATTGGCTTCATTACTAGAAAAATTATAATCGTAAGAAATACCCGCTAACACATAAGGTCTTACATTATTTAGCCTATCTGTACTAAATTTTAACAATACTGGGATGTGCAAATACGTAGAGCCTACTTCTCTAACGCTATCTCTTTTGGTAGTTAAATGATTAAAATAGAGTTTTTTAGTGTTACTAGCTAATCCTGGTTCAAAACGTAAGTTTAAATTTTTATGCAAACGAAGATCTGCAATTAATCCTACATTAAATCCTAAACTAGGTTGACTTTCTATTCCTACATTTTCAATAGAGGTTTCTCTATAATTAATTTTAAAGTCGTTTTGATTCAATCCTAAATAAAACCCATAATGTAGCTTTCTTTTATCGAAACTAGGCAAGTAATCTATCTTTGTTTCCTGAGCATAACTCATTACAGAAGCCCAAAATAGAAAAACAATAACAATACTATTTTTAGTCATTTTTATTTTCTTGCGGTATAAATGGTAGCAACTCCAAATGTTACAGGTTTGTATGTTGTATTGGTAAACCCATTTTTTTCTAAAATATTGCCAAATGCTGTTCCAAAGGGAAAAGAATTTGCAGATTCCGATAAATAAGAATAGGCTACTTTATCTTTAGAAAATAATTTTCCAATGATTGGAAGTATCATATTGGTGTATAACTTATAGCCTTGTTTAAAAGGAAATTTTGTAGGGTTTGAGGTTTCTAAAATAACTAAAACTCCAGTAGGTTTTAAAACTCTAGCAATTTCTTGAATTCCTTTTTCTAAGTTGGCAAAATTACGAACACCAAAAGAAACTGTAATTGCATCGAAAGTATGATCTTTAAAAGGCATATCTTCAGAGTCGCCCACTATCATTTCTATTTTTTCTGATAAATTAGCTTTTGCTATTTTATCTTTTCCAACAGCTAACATTCCACTAGAGATATCTAAACCCACAATTTTATTGGGATTTAATTTCGCCATCATCAATGCTAAATCTCCTGTTCCAGTGGCAATGTCTAAAATTTGTTTTGGGTGGTTTTTGCCAACAATTTGCACTACTTTTTTGCGCCATTTTACATCAATTCCTAAAGAAATAACACGATTTAGTCCGTCGTAATTTTTAGAGATGGTATCAAACATTTTTGCCACTTGCTCTTTTTTTCCTAAACTCGAATTTTTGTATGGTTTTATCATTGGATACCTTTTCGCTGTTGGTTATTAGCAGTTAGTTGATAGTTAAAATTATCCATTAATAGCAATAACTTCATTAATTTGATTGGGTAACATTTCTTTTAACATGGTTTCAATACCGTTTTTTAAAGTAATTGTAGAAGATGGGCAGCCACTACATGCGCCTTGTAAAATTACATGAACTGTTTTATTTTCTTCATTATAGGCTTGAAAAGCAATATTTCCGCCATCAGAAGCCACAGCTGGCTTTATATATTCGTCTAGAATTTCTACAATTTTTTGAGAAGTTTCTCCTAATTCGGTATTAGAAGTTTCTGTTTTTTTAGTCTTTATTTTCTCTTGCTTTGGAATTTCTTTGATAATAGTTTTCCCTTCTTGTAAATATTCTCTAATAAATGTTCTTACTTCCGGATATACTTCATCCCACGCTACCATTTCATATTTGGTAATAGAAATATAATTGTCAGAAATAAAGACTTCTTTTACAAAAGGGAAGGTAAAAATTGCTTGTGCTAATGGTGATGATGTGCTGGCTTCATCGATATTCTTATATTCAACATGGGTTGTGGTTAACGATTTGTTTGTGCCAAATTTCATCACAGAAGGATTGGGAGTAACTTCGGCATACACTTCAATGGCTTCTTTTTTGGCAGAAGAAAGAATGGTATTTACAACAGCATTCCCATTGTTTAAATATACTTCAATTTGCGCTCTAACTTCTTCTTGTACATCTTCCCATGCTACAATATCAAAACGTTGAATAGCAATAAAATTAGCAGTAATAAATACCTTTTTAACAAAAGGCAAATAAAATAATTGTTGTGCTAAGGGAGAATTTTTAGCGTCGTCTATGTTTGTAAATTCATAACTTCCACCATTGATTAAAACCTGATTGCTTACAAACTTTAAAATGGTATTGTTATTGGTTTCTTGTATGGTAATTTGAGTTGCGCTCATAATTGTTTTCTAACTGAAAAATGAGTTACAAAATTACGTCAAAAAAAGTAGTTTTTTACCGATAAAAAGATTCAAAATAGAAAGATTTTAAAATCGAACTATGAAGCTGTGTAAAACACGGAAATAATTTTGATTAGCCTATAAATTTAAAGTAACCGTAGTCGTAAAAATGCGGTTATCTATATTCAAATCTGCGGCATTGATATTGTTAAATTGTGCATAAAAATTGTACGCACTTGTTTGACTAGCATCACTGTAAGAAAAATCAATTTTAAAATCACCAAAATGATACCCACCACCAAAAGAGTATCTTTTTAAATGATCGGTTTCTAAAGCATCTTGATAAGGGTTTTCTTCGTATTGATACCCGCCTCTAACACTCATTCTCCCAAATCGCCATTCTGTACCTACATTAAAAGTGTTGGTGTTTTTCAATTCATTTTGAAAAAATTGATTTTCTGATGAAAAATCTCCATTCGATAATCTCATGTTTTGGTGATTTTTCCTAGTGTAATCAAAGCTTATTAATCCTGATTTTCCAAAAATAAAGGCAGTACTAGCCGTTAGTTTACTAGGTGTTTTTAATTTGTATAAAAAACTTTGAATAGGAAAATAATTGCCAGCTGTATTTGCGTATATGGCAGTATCATTACTAACTGTAATTTCTGTATCGCCAAAGAATCCGTCGTTATCTACAATATTGGTTTCTTCACTAATTTCTGTAAACCAGGTAGGGGATTGGTATGCCAAACCAAATCTAAAATATCGATTTGCTTTGTAAATAAACCCCATATTTAAAGAAAAAGCACTTCCAAGAGTTGTATTTTCTTGATAAAACGTTGCGTCTAAATTATTTCCATTTCCATCATTATTAAACTCTGTTAGTGTAGCTCTTTGACTAAAAGTTAAATCATACGTATTTAAAGCGATTCCAACATGTAATTTGTTATCATGAACAGCGGCAATACCTGCACTAAATTCACTAATTTCTCCATTGTATGTGTTGTTAAAACTTTGCTCTTCCGAATTATTGTAATAAATAGGTGTTGTGTTTTCATCTAAAGGAAACTCTGTAAAAGTTGGGATTCCACTATTCCCTCTAGCTAAGAAATAATTATTAAAATCTTTTTTAATTCTATAATTTACCCCAAAAACAACTTTACTCCAATCGGAATTATCATACGTGTCAAAAACTAAAACAGCGCCTGCTTGTGGAATGTTAAAATACTCATTTTGATTGCCTATACTGTTCCCATAATAATTGGTAGCAATATTTGTTTCTCTAGAATTAAACGTTCCAGAAAATAAACTATTCTTATATACGGCGATTCCAGCAGGATTAATATTAATTCCCGAAATATCTCCTCCAACAGCTCCAAATGCAGTACCCATTGCCGTAAACCTAGCAGTACCGTAATGATCGTTTTCAGAAAATAAAATTGCCAAATCTTGGTATCCCAAAGATTGAGAATACGATGTAAAAGTCCCTGCGATACATATCGCTATCATTAAAATTTGTTTCATCTATAAAAATGCTATTTGTTTTTATTATTAAATACTCCTATGAAACCTTCATAGAGAAGTACTCATTCTTTTAAGTTTAGAACGTATATTTTGTAAAATCTTGTAAGTTAGTTTCTTCTTCTGCTACCACCGCTAGACCTGCTTGAAGAACTTCTTCCTGAAGAACTACCTCTACTATATGAAGGACGAGAACTGCTTCGTGAGGAAGAATAATTTTGCCTTCTTGAAGAAGAATTACTATTTGAATTTCGTGTTCTTGTTGAATTTCTTCTTGTGTTGTTTTGTACTGCGTTAGAACTTCTTCTTCTCGTATTGCTATTTCTTGTTGTTGATGCGTTTCTTTTAACACGTCTTTTATTATAGGAAGTAGAAGAGTTGTTTCTTGTAGTATAATTTGTTCTTCTATTGTTTCTTACGGAAGAATTTCTTCTGCTTGTAACACCTCTTCTGTAAGCATTGTTATAAGCCATTCTTCTTTGATTTCTGTATCCTCTATTATAATATCTGTAAGGGTTGTAATAAGGATTGTATCCCCTCCAACGGTTCCACCCCCAATTATTCCAATAAGGATTCCAAGCCCAATTATTCCAGCCTACATTGTGCCAGTAAGGATTCCAGTAATTCCAACGATTCCATCCCCAGTTATTCCACCCCCAATTATTCCAATAATTCCAACGGTTATTAAACCCTAGATTTACATAGATAACAACGTTTTCGTTATCATAACCCCATGGTTCATTTTCATTATAACTTAAACGATTGTCTCTTTCTTCAATTTCTTCTTCTATGTCAACATCATCAATACTGTCTAAAGACTTATAGTTTTCAATATCTGTTAGAATATCGGTTCCATTTAAATTATCTAAACGCTCAATCTCTCTGGTAAAGTAATCGTTGTCTTGCTTTTTGTATTCTTGTTGATTTACAACTACTACCTCTCTCTGTCTTACTTCATTTTCATCATCGTAAATACCGTCATTGCTGTAAGCACTTTGGTATGTTCCACAAGAAATTAAAAGAAAACTTGCTATTGATAGCATTACAAATTGATTTGTTTTTGAAAGAGTGTAATGTAGTTTCATAATTGATGTGTTTACTAATGAATACTTTTTGTGTTATTTGATTTGACAAAATGCAAGCAAATTCGGTGATTTTACCTTAGTTTTGCACTAACTTTTAATAAGCACAGTCAAATCTATGATAAAAATAACAATATTTGTGCCAAACTTTTAATTATGGGTAAGAAGTTAACAAAACGAGAAGAAGATTATTCTAAATGGTATAATGAATTAGTTGTAAAAGCAGATTTAGCCGAAAACTCAGCGGTTAGGGGTTGTATGGTTATTAAACCTTATGGGTATGCTATCTGGGAAAAAATGCAAGCTGCATTAGACACTATGTTTAAAGAAACAGGGCATGAAAATGCCTATTTTCCATTATTTGTTCCTAAAAGCTTATTTGAAGCTGAAGAAAAAAATGCAGAAGGATTTGCTAAAGAATGTGCTGTAGTTACTCATTATAGATTACAAAACGACCCTGATAAAGCAGGAAAACTACGTGTAGATCCTGAAGCAAAATTAGAAGAAGAATTAGTGGTAAGACCTACGTCTGAAGCTATTATTTGGAATACCTATAGAGGTTGGATTCAGTCGTATAGAGATTTACCTTTATTAATTAATCAATGGGCAAATGTTGTTCGTTGGGAAATGAGAACTCGGTTGTTTTTAAGAACGGCTGAATTTTTATGGCAAGAAGGACATACAGCGCATACTACAGAAAACGAAGCCATAGCGGAAGCAAAACAAATGCAAAAAGTATATGCTGATTTTGCAGAAGATTTTATGGCAATGCCTGTAATACAAGGTTCGAAATCTGAAAGCGAGCGTTTTGCGGGTGCTTTAGATACTTTTACTATAGAAGCTTTAATGCAAGATGGAAAAGCCTTACAAGCAGGAACTTCTCATTTTCTAGGACAGAATTTTGCAAAGGCATTTGATGTGAAATTTATGTCTAAAGAAGGGAAACAAGAACATGTTTGGGCAACTTCTTGGGGTGTTTCTACGCGTTTGATAGGTGGATTGATTATGACACATTCTGATGATTTTGGTTTGGTATTGCCTCCAAAACTAGCTCCAATTCAAGTGGTAGTGATTCCTATATATAAAAGTGAAGAACAACTAGCTGCAATTTCAAGCAAAGTTGATGAACTGGTAAAAGAATTTCGCAAAAAAGGAGTTTCTATAAAGTTTGACAATCTCGATACGTTTAGACCTGGTGCAAAATTTGCAGAATATGAACTTAAGGGAGTTCCTGTAAGAATAGCGATTGGTCAAAGAGATTTAGAAAATAATAGCGTTGAAGTTGCCAGAAGAGACACTCTTGAAAAGCAAACTGTTTCACAAGACAGTATTGTAAGTTTTGTAACAAACTTATTAGAAGAAATTCAAGAAAATCTATTTCAAAAAGCAGTTTCTTATAGAGATAAATATACTACTGAAGTGAATACATTTGAAGAATTTAAAGATGTTATAGCAAATAAAGGTGGTTTTGTTTCTGCACATTGGGATGGCACTATTGAGACGGAAGAAAAAATTAAAGAACTTACAAAAGCTACCATTCGATGTATTCCTAATGATGCAAAAGAGGAGATTGGAAGTTGTGTTTTTTCGGGTAAAAAATCTACTAGAAAAGTTTTGTTTGCGAAGGCATATTAACTTTTTTAAAAAAAGATTGTAGAATTTTAAAAACGTTGTATATTTGCATCCGCATTCTGGATATTACTAGATTGTTTTGGTCCGTTCGTCTAGGGGTTAGGACGCCAGGTTTTCATCCTGGTAACACGGGTTCGATTCCCGTACGGACTACAAAGTTTTCATTTAAAACTAAAATAAAGTATTATGGCAAATCATAAGTCAGCATTAAAAAGAATTAGAAGCAACGAAACAAAAAGGTTACGTAATAAGTATCAGCACAAGACTACGCGTAATGCTGTTAGAGATTTACGAGCAGCTGAAGACAAGAAAGAAGCTGAAGGAATGTTAACTAAAGTAGTTTCTATGTTAGATAAATTAGCGAAAAACAATATTATTCACAAAAATAAAGCGGCTAATTTAAAGTCTAAATTAACAAAGCACGTAGCAGCGTTATAATTTTTATAACACATATATAGAATATAGAAACGTTTCAATTTATTGAGACGTTTTTTTTATGTAAAATTTTCACCTTTATTAATTACCAATCGTAACTTTTGTGGGCATCTAATCTTATAAAGACAAAAAGTAATATGGTAAAACCCCAAAGAGAAGAACCTCCATAACTAAAAAAAGGTAATGGAATTCCTACTGTAGGTAATAAGCCAATAACCATCCCTATATTTACAACTACATGAAAAAAGAGCACAGAAGCTACGCCATAGCCATAAATTCTTCCAAATTTATTTGTATGTGTTTCAGCTAAGTAGATAATTCTATATAAAAGAAGCATAAATAAAATAATAACAAAACTGCTTCCTAAAAATCCCCATTCTTCTCCAACAGTACTAAAAATATAATCTGTATGCTGTTCTGGTACAAAACCTCCTCGAGTTCTATCTCCTTGTAAAAATCCCTTTCCTAAAACACCACCAGAACTGATTGTTAGTTCTGATTGATACGTATTGTAACCAAGACCTTTATAGTCTATTTTTTTTCCTAGTAAAATGTCAAAACGATTTTTTTGGTGTTGCTGTAGTATATTGTTATAGGTAAATTCTACGCCAGAAATAAAAAGTCCAAAAACTAAATAAAGTCCTAAAATTTTATGCCAATTAAAGCGAATAAACTGTTGTTTGCCTTTGTAAATTAAGTAACCAACCAATAGTGAAATAATAAGGTATGTAGTAGTTAACACAATTGTTAAATTAAAATAGATGGTAAGTATAAATAAAACAATGGCTAATGTACCCAATAAGATATAATTAAGTGTTAAGCCTTCTCTATTTAAAACGAAGAAAAAAGCTAAATAAATTAATGCAGATCCAGCATCTCCTTGTAATACAATTAAAACAGCAGGGACAAAAATGATAATAAATGCTTTTATTTGATTTTTTACTAAACTTAAATTATAGTTTCGATCACTTAATAATTTAGCAATTGCTAAGGCTGTTAATGCTTTTGCAAATTCTGATGGTTGTAAACTTATTCCACTAAATACAAACCATGAAGTGGCTCCTTTAATTTCTTTTCCAAAAGGAAAAAGTAATAGTAAAAAAAATAGAGAGATTACATATAGAATACTGGCATATCTTTCGTAAAACTTTGCATTAAAAAAGAGCGTAATAATAATGAGCGGAATACTAAATATAATTCGTAATAGTTGCTTTCCATATTTAGAGGACAAATCAAAAGACTGTGCGCTTTCATTTGTATAAGAAGCCGCATAGATGTTTATCCACCCAAACCCCACCAGTACAACGAATAGAATAACTAAAATCCAATCTATTCTGTGAAATATATTATTTTGTTCCTGTCTCAATAACTTCTTTTTTTTGAATCTGTTGCTGGTAAACTTCTTCAAGACTTTTGGATAGAATATTACTTTCTACCCATTTTCTAGAAATAGTATTCTTTAAGTATTTCTCAATTAGTAAACTGGCAATGGGTGCTGCAATTACAGAACCATAACCTCCGTTTTCTACAAAAACAGCTAGGGCTATTTTTGGATTTTCTTTTGGAGCAAATGCAACTAAAATAGAATGATCTGGTAAGGCAACTTTTTCCCCGTTAATACGTATAAAATTTTCTACAGTTCCTGTTTTTCCACAAATATCAATTCCTTTTACACGACTATATTTTCCTGTTCCTGTTTTAAAAACTTCATGCATGGCCTCTATAACAGGTTCAAAATGCATTGCTTCAATACTCGTTTTTTTAGGGATTGTATATTTTTTATTTGTGATAGGTGTTCCATTTATTCTTTTGACAATATGTGGTGTGTAAAAGAATCCTTTGTTAGCAATCGCTGCTGTAAAATTTGCAAGCTGAATAGGTGTTGTTTCTATATCTCCTTGTCCAATAGCATTTGATATTATAGAAGCGGCATTCCATTTATAATTGATACGTTTGTCATAGAATTTTCCATCGGGAACTCTACCTTTCTGTCCGGCAGGTAAATCGTATCCTAAATAATTTCCTAGTCCAAAACTTTTTACATGCTCATTCCATTTATCAACTCCTTTAGAAGAAGACACTCCTTTTTCTATGATACGTTTGTATGTGTTTGAAAAATAACTATTACAAGATTTTGAAATGGCAGTTTTTAAACGGATAGGCTTTCCAATAATTCCGCAATGGCACCCCATAAACTCATCTTTTTTTCTTCCATATCGATATCCTTCGTAACAAAAGAAATGAGTTTCCAAATCAATTACATTTTCTTGTAAGCCAATAAGGGCATTCATTATTTTAAAAGGAGAACCAGGAGCATATTGTGCTGCTAAGGCTCTGTCAAACGTAGGTTTAGAAATTTTATCTCCAAAAAGCATTGTCGAATTTTTAGCTCTTTTTCTACCTACCATCATATTTGGGTCGTACGAAGGAGCTGTTATTAAAGCTAAAATTTCTCCAGTTGAAGGTTCTATAGCTACAATGCCTCCGCGTTTTCCAGTCATTAGTTTTTCTCCGTATTGTTGTAACTCTGTATCTATAGTTAATGTGAGGTCTTTTCCATTAATAGCAACTGTATCATAAATACCTTCTTTGTAAGAGCCAGTAATTTTATTGAAACGATTTCTGCTAAATAATTTTTTACCTTTTTTACCGCGTAATGTTTCTTCGTATTCTTTTTCTATTCCCCAATAACCAATAAGTTCTCCTGGTTGGTAATACCGTTTTTTCTTTACAATATTTTCATCTACCTCACTTATATAGCCTACAATATTTGCTGCCGATTTTATAGGGTATTTTCTGATAACTCTTTTTTGAATAGAAAAACCTTTGTACTTGTGAAGTTTTTCTTGAAGAAAAGCAAAATCGCTTTTAGATAATTGTTTTAAGAAAACAGAAGCTAGCCAAGGAGCGTAGTTTTTTGCTTTTTCGTATCGTTTTATAAAATCTTTTTTACTAATTTTTAATAAAGAACAAAACTCTAAGGTATCTAACGACTCCACTTGATTGGGAACTATCATAACATCATATGAAAGTTGATTGGCTACCAAGAGTTTGTTGTTTCTGTCGTAAATATAGCCTCGTTCAGGATAATCAAACTCAATTTTTATTGCAGAATTATGCAGGGGATCGTTGGAATTACCTTTTAAGACTTGCAATTGAAAAAGCCTACCGATAAGAATAATTCCTACAACGGATATTAAGAAGTATAATAAAAAATGTCTTTTCACTTCTGTAAATTATTTCTTTTTTCTAAAAATAAAAGTACCTAAAAAGAATAGTATTAATGTGAAAACACCAGATAATATTGTGTTTGTAATTACAGTAGTACTATTTTGAAAACTAAAGTTAGCAAAAGAAAATAAAAGGAAATGATGTGTGAGTGTTAAAATTACAGTGTAATTAAAAACTTTTCCAAAAGATTCTTCTTGTAGGTTAAAAAAAGGAAAATCGATAGCTGTTTTTTTGAAAAATACTCTAATAAAGAATACTCTAATATACGCAATAAACAGGGTTGCAAAGGCGTGAATTCCCCCAGAATCTGAGAAAAAATCTATAAATAGCCCTAATAAAAAGCAGATAAATAAAAATAAAAAACGTTCTTTTTTTATTGGATATAAGAAAACAAAAACAATGTATAAATACGGATTGATATCTCCTAAAAGGAAAATATTGTTTAAAATAAATACCTGTATAAAAAGTAAGAAGAAAAACAATAAAAATAAAGACAGACGTTTATTCATTGAAATTATTTTCTAAAGTTTTTATTTCTATCTTATCCAAACTCTTTATTACATAGATGTTTTTAATATTACTCATGTCGTTAAAGAGTTTTATGTTTATAGAATTAGCAGCTGTATTTCTTTTATTAATATTTAATACGGTTCCTATTAAAATTCCTTCAGGGAAAATAGTAGATTTTCCTCCTGTTATAATAGTGTCTCCGATTTGTATACTTGCCTGCTTGGGAATATCTGTTAATTGAACAATATTGTAATCTTTTGCATTCCAACTTAACGAACCAAAGTAATTGCTGTTTTTTAAACGAGCATTTATTTTACTGTTTTTGTTTAAAATAGATTGCACTCTTGCATAATTTTTGGAGGTATCGTCTGTAATACCAATAATTCCCTTGCTGTTTATTACGCCCATTTCTACCGTAACACCTTCTTTTTCTCCTTTATTAATTGTAATAAAGTTAGAAGTTTTATGGTAATTGTTATTAATTATTTTTCCGTTTATATAGCTGTATTTTTGATGATGTTCAACAGAATCAATAATTGTAGTATTAAAAATTGTATCTGTTTTTGAATTAAGGTAGGCTAACTGATTTTTAAGTTTCGTATTTTCATCAACCAATAATGTGTTTTGCTGTTTTAGATGAAAATAATCTGAAATTTGGGAAGTTTTTTTATAAAAACCGCCAACAATTTGATTCGAAGAGTTTACAAATTTACTTTTGTGGAAATTATTATTGTTTATAATAAGAAAAATAGCAATGGATTCTAACAACAAAAAAAACAGAAAATATTTATACTTCTGAATAAAAAAAATAATTTGTTGCATTTTTAAAAATGAATGAGATTATTTCATTAAAACATTTTTATATTTTTCTATTTCTTTAAGTGCAATTCCTGTTCCTCTTACAACAGCTCTTAAAGGGTCTTCGGCTACATATACAGGTAAATCTGTTTTTCTAGATAAACGTTTGTCTAAACCACGAAGCATAGAGCCTCCACCTGCTAAATAAATTCCTGTATTGTAGATATCTGCCGCCAATTCTGGAGGTGTTTTAGAGAGTGTTTCTATAACCGCATCTTCAATTCTTAGAATAGATTTATCTAAAGCTTTTGCAACTTCCCTGTAAGAAACTTGTACTTGCTTGGGTTTTCCACTTAATAAATCTCTACCTTGAACAGACATGTCATCCGGAGGAGTTTCTAAATCTTCTGTAGCGGCACCAATTGTGATTTTTATTTTTTCTGCAGTAGCTTCACCAACATGTAAATTATATTGTGTACGCATATAATACATAATATCATTGGTAAATAAATCTCCTGCAACTTTTACAGATTGATCACAAACAATACCTGCTAAAGCAATTACAGCAATTTCTGTAGTTCCTCCACCAATATCAATAATCATATTTCCTCTAGGTTCCATAATATCAATACCAACGCCAATTGCGGCTGCCATGGGTTCGTATATGAGATAAATTTCTTTGGCATTCATATGGCGTGCAGAATCTTGTACAGCACGTCTTTCAACTTCTGTAATTCCAGAAGGAATACAGATAACCATTCGCAAAGCAGGAGGGAATAGTCTTTTTTTAATTGAAGGAATTTGTTTGATGAATTCCTTAATCATTTCTTCAGAAGCTTGAAAATCTGCAATTACTCCATCTTTTAAAGGTCGTATGGTTTTGATGTTTTCATGTGTTTTTCCTTGCATCAAATTGGCTTCTTTACCAATAGCAATAATCTTACCTGTTGTTCGATTTCTTGCAACAATAGACGGGCTATCAATCACAACTTTTCCATTGTGGATAATAAGTGTATTAGCGGTACCTAAATCGATAGCAATATCTTCCGTCATAAAATCGAAAAAGCCCATAAAAGATTCTTTATTTAAAAGTGTGTGTAATCTTACAAATTTACTAAAATTATGTGTTCAAATTGCATTAAAAAAATTAATGTTTAAAATGACGTATTCCCGTCATTACCATTGCTAAATTATGTGTGTTGCAATAGTTAATGCTTAATTCATCTTTAATGGAGCCACCTGGTTGTATTACACTTTTAATCCCTGCTTTATCTGCAATTTCTACGCAATCTGGAAAAGGAAAAAAAGCATCACTAGCCATTACAGCATTGTTTAAATCAAATCCGAATTTTCTTGCTTTTTCAATGGCTTGATTTAACGCGTCAACTCTACTTGTTTGTCCAGTTCCACTAGCTAGTAATTGTTTGTTTTTTGCTAAAACAATAGTGTTAGATTTTGTGTGTTTACAGAGTTTTGAAGCAAATAATAAATCTTCTAATTCATTTTCAGAAGGTTTATTATTTGTTGGGTAGGATACGTTTTTAAGAGTATCTGTAACGTTATCTTTATCTTGTACTAAAAGTCCGTTTAAAGCAGTTCGCACAATTTGTGTAGGTAGCTCAACTTCTTTTTGAATTAAAATAATTCGGTTTTTCTTTTGTGTTAAGATTTCAAGAGCATCTTCGTTATAAGAAGGAGCAATGACTACCTCGCAAAATAGTTTGTGAATTTCCTCTGCTGTTGCTTTATCAATAGTAGTATTAGCAATTAAAACACCACCAAAAGCAGAAACAGGGTCTCCTGCTAATGCATCTAGGTACGCTTGTTTTATAGTCTCTCTTTGTGCAAAACCACAAGCATTATTGTGTTTTAAAACAGCAAAGGTAGGTGCTTCTCCAATAAATTCATTCATTAAAACTACGGCAGCATCTACGTCTAATAGATTATTATAGCTTAACTCTTTTCCATGTAATTTGTTAAACATGGCTTCTAAATCTCCAAAGAAATATCCTTTTTGATGCGGGTTTTCACCGTAACGTAGTGTTTTAGAAGTAGGTTCACTTGCTTTAAAAACAATCTCGTCTTCATTAAAGTAATTAAAGATTGCAGTATCGTAATGCGATGAAATATGAAATGATTTTGCAGCGTATTTTTTTCTGTCGTAAATTGTTGTTTCTCCATTTTTTTCTGAGAGTAAGGTTAAAAAACTCTCGTATTGATCCATAGAAGAGATTGTAAAAGTATCTTTAAAATTTTTAGCAGCAGCTCTAATTAAAGAAATTCCTCCAATATCAATTTTTTCTACGATATCTTGCTCAGAGGCTCCAGAAGCAACTGTTTTTTCAAAAGGATATAGATCTACAATAACTAAATCTATTTGAGGAATTTCATATTTAGCTAATTCCGAAATATCACTTTCGTTGTCTTGTCTATTTAAAATTCCACCAAATACTTTGGGATGCAATGTTTTTACACGTCCGCCTAAAATAGAAGGATACGAAGTCACTTCATCTACGGGAATTACAGGAATTCCTAAATTTGTAATAAATTTTTCAGTGCCACCTGTAGAATAAATAGTAACATTTAATTCATTTAATTTTTTTACAATAGGAGCTAAGCCTTCTTTATGAAAAACGGAAATTAATGCAGATTTAATAGTTTTTGTAGTGCTCATTATTTTGATTTTAAGCACACAAAACTACTAAAATGAGAAAGGAATTACAATAGAAACATACTAACAAAAACCAGAAGTAATAAACAGTTTTTAAATTTAGTACTAAAAAAACCTCAACTTAAGTTGAGGTTTTGTATGTTATAACTTAATTCTTAATAATTAAGCAAATAAGTTGTCTATTTTTTGTTTTTCTTCTTCCGCTAAAGCAGCATCTACTAAAATACGTCCACTATACTCATCAATGGTGATTTTTTTTCTGTTGGCAATCTCTAATTGTACTTGAGGCGGAATTGTAAAGAAAGATCCACCAGAAGCACCTCTTTCAATAGAAACCACTGCAAGTCCGTTTTTTACTTTTGCTCTAATTCTACGATATGCGTTTAGCAAATTATCATCGATAGATTTTGAGTATTCTTCAGATTTTTCCTTTAGTAAGTTTTGTTCCTTTTCAGTTTCTTTTAAGATAGCATCTAACTCTGCTTTCTTATGTTTTAAATGCGTTTCGTACTTTTCTAATTTTTCTTTTGTATTATTAATAGCCTCATTTTTTTGCCCAATCTTAAATTCAAGCGATCCAATTTTTTTCTCGGCTAGTTGAATTTCTAAATCTTGATATTCTATCTCTTTTGATAAAGAATCAAACTCTCTATTATTACGTACTTTCTTTTGTTGTTCTTCGTACTTTTTCATTAAAGCTTTAGATTGCTCAATCTCTAATTTTTTGTTTTTTATATCTGTTTCTAAATTAGAAATATCTTCTCCAAAGTTAGAAATTCTAGTGTTTAAACCAGCAACTTGGTCTTCTAAATCTTCAACTTCTAATGGTAATTCTCCTTGTACATTTGTAATTTCATCAATTCTAGAATCAATTAATTGTAAATCGTAAACAGCTCTTAATTTCTCTTCAACCGTAACTTCTTTCTTCTTTGCCATGTTTATAAATAATAAATTGGATTTGTACTTTTTTCTGATAAAATGACTGCAAAATTAGTGAATTTTTTTGTAAGAAACTCAACGAGAAGGTTTTTTGTAAACTGCTCACTTTCGTAGTGTCCAATATCTGCTAATAAAATGCTGTTTTCGGCCTTAAAAAAGTCGTGATATTTAAAATCTGCACTTACATAAGCGTCTGCTTTTGAATTTATTGCGTTGGAAATGGCAAAACTTCCAGAACCTCCTAAAACAGCTACTTTTTTAATTTTTTTATGAATGTATTTGGAATGTCTTACACAAGCTGTTTTCATAGTTTTCTTTAAAAATAACAGAAAATCTTCTTCGCTTAATGCTGTAGGTAATTCAGCAATCATGCCCATGCCTATTTCTTGGGAAGCTTTATTGTTAGTATTTACGGTTTCAATTCCTTCTTTTGGAATTAATATTCTCTGATTTTCTAACCCTAAAACTTCACAAATTTTTGCAGAAACTCCTTGGTAACTGTTGTCTAAAGCGGTATGGGTTGCGTAAATAGCAATATTGTTTTTAATAGCTTTTAAAACAGTACGTTCTACATAACTATTCCCATTTAACTTTTTTAAACCACTAAAAATAATGGGGTGAAAGCTTACAATTAAATTACAATTTTTTGCAATGGCTTCTTCAATCGTTTCTTCTAAGGTGTCTAATGTTACTAAAATACCCGAAACTTCCATATTATAATCGCCTACAAGCAAGCCTACATTGTCAAAGTTTTCTGCATGTTGTAGTGGCGCTAATTCTTCTATGGCATTTGAAATGTCTTTTATCTTCATTTTAGATGTAAATTTTAGGAATTGTTTTTTGCTTGTTTTCGAGATAAATCTAAAACTCAAAGTTAACATTTTTAATGTATTTTTACATGAATGAACCGAATTCGATTTTTATTATTTCCGTTTGCCGCTCTTTATTATTTAATTACTTGGTTTCGTAATTTTTTGTTTGACAAACAAATACTAACATCTACTTCTTTTTCTATTCCTACTATTGTTGTTGGAAATTTAAGTGTTGGAGGTACCGGAAAAACACCGCAAATAGAATATTTAGTTCGTCTTTTAAAAGATACTTACAGAGTAGCTGTTTTGAGTAGAGGCTATAAAAGAAAAACAAAGGGTTTTTTAGAGGTTGATAAAAATATTACTGCGTTGGAAGTAGGAGATGAGCCTTTGCAGTTCTATCAAAAATTTAAGAATGTACATGTTGCTGTTGATGAAAATCGAGTGCATGGCATTCAACAATTAATAAATATTCATACACCTAATATTGTTTTATTAGATGATGCTTTTCAACATCGAAAATTACGGGCAAGTTTTTATATTTTATTAACGAGTTATGCGAATTTGTTTGTAGATGATTTTTTATTGCCAGTAGGCAATTTAAGAGAGAGTAGGCGTGGAGCAAAACGTGCAAATGTTATTGTAGTTACAAAATGTCCAGAAGATTTGAGTCAAACGACACAGCAGAGAATTATTCAAAAAATAAACCCTGTAAAAAACCAATTGGTACTTTTTACGACTATTTCCTATTCAGAAAAGGTAAAAGGTTTTTTAAATATAGATTTGCAAGATTGTGTAGATTTTGAAATTCTTTTGATTACAGGAATTGCCAACCCAAGACCAATGTTGCAATTTTTAAGTGGAAAGAATATCCGATATAAACATTTAAAATTTTCAGATCATCATCATTTTTCAGATGTAGAGATTCGTAAGATTACCAAAACGTTTGAAGGTATGCAATCGCATAAGAAAATGATACTTACTACAGAAAAAGATTTTGTGCGATTGTCTGAACAATTAAAAAATATCAGTTATTTAGAAATAGAAACCACTTTTTTAAATCGTCAAGAGGAATTATTTCATCAATCTATCATAGCACATATTAACTCTTACATTAAATCCATTTAAACTTTTTTATTCAGGTATTTCTAATTTACAATTCTAAAAGTACTCCTTCGATTCGCTTTATGCTCTTCTTCACTACAAGGAATGTCATCGGAGCACTTGTTTAATAACTGAGTTTCTCCTAAGCCTTTGCTATTGAATTGGTCCTCTTGAATTCCTTTAGAAATTAAATAATTAACAACAACTTGAGCTCGATTCTTAGACAATTCTAAATTTGTCTCTTTAGCACCCCTAGAATCTGCGTGAGATTCAATCTCAATAAAAATAGAAGTATCGTCTAAAATATTTAGCAATTCTGAGTCGATAATTGCTTGTGCTTCTGGTTTTAATAGAGAGCTGTTTAAATCCCAGTAGATGGGAGTTATTTGGTAATCTATCTTTTCGCATTCAATTTCCTTCCAATTGGTTAAGCCTCCCTTACGTACTAATATTTCTTTGGTTATGGTTTTGTATGTAGCTGGTACATACACTTCTTCTTGCCAAGCATCAGTAGATAAAACGGTTTTTTCAATAGTTGTATATTCTTCTGGGACATATACAGTTTCTATTCTTGCAGGACTAATCATTACTTTTTCAGTATAAGTATTTCGTTCTTCCTTAACTTCTTTACTAATGGTTGTTCCATTTGTCCTTAATTCTTTTATGGGTATTGAAATAGATTTTGAAGGATTTAATTTGTATTTCCAGTATTTGCAGTTTTCTTCCTTACAGTTTGCTTTTTTTTCTTTTAGCTCCCACTTATCAGAGGCTGTTTTTAGTTCTAATTCGTCATTTTTTATATAAAATTTAGGTGCAATAGCCTCGGTTTTTTGGGTTCTTTCTTTAGAGATGTATGTAACTTTTCGTTCTTGCCATACTGCAGGAATTACAATATATTCTTCACTAGCTTCTTTAATTAAAATTCTCTCTTTTTCTACTCTGTAGGTTGCAGGATGCGCAATTATTTTTGTGTGCTCAGGAATTGTTTCTATAGTAACTGTTTCTTTTTGCCATACGTCAGGTGTTCTACTACCTACATAGCATTTGTTTTGTTTTGGGTTCTGTAATAAATTTTGCCCAATTGTTGTTGAGGCTAATATTAAGAATGCAACAGCAAATATTTTTGTTTTCATGTTTTTCTAAGTAGAGAAATAGTAGGTTCAAATAAAATTATTCAAAAGTATTAAAAAGTAAGCGTGTTTGAAATCTAATTTTAGATTTGATTAAAATGCAAACTTTTTATAATTCCGTCTGCCAAACCTATTTTTGGAACATAAATTTTTCTAGCACCACTCCATTTCATTGCAGATAAGTAAATTTTTGTAGCAGGGATAATTACATCAGCTCTGTCTGGATTTAAACTTAATTCAGAAACGCGCTCCGAGTAACTCATCTTTTTTAAGAATTGATATTGTGCGTTCAAATAAATATAGGAAATAGGTTTTCCTTCGGTTCTTCCAGACATTTTAAAGAGTTTGTTAATGTTTCCGCCAGATCCAATAAGCGCAATTTGTTTAAAACTGTTTGTATTGTTCTTAATCCAAATTTCTACTTCTTTGAAAATCTCTTTGTTTACGCTTTTTTTATTGTTTAAAAGTCGTACAGTTCCCATTTTAAAAGATTTAGAATTTACGATTTTTCCTTTCGAAAAAATGGTAAACTCTGTACTTCCACCACCAACGTCTACATATAAATAAGAAGCGTCACTTTTTAGTAATTGTTTTAAGTCTGTTGATGAAATAATAGCAGCTTCTTCTTTACCTCCAATAATGTCAATTTTAATAGCTGTTTGTTTTAAAATTTCCTTAACAACTTCTTTGCCATTTTCCGCTTCTCGCATAGCGGAAGTTGCACAGGCTTTGTATTTTTCAACGTCGTGTATTTTCATTAATAGTTTAAAAGACTGTATAGCATCAACCATTCTTTGAATATTGTCTTTACTAATTTGTCCGTCAACAAAAACATCTGCACCTAAACGAATAGGAACACGGACTAAAGACGATTTTTTAAATTGAGGTTCTTTGTCTTTGGCTACAATAACATTGGCAATTAAAAGTCTAATGGCGTTAGAACCAATATCTATAGCGGCGTATTTTTTTATTTCCAACAGAAGAAATTTTATTTATGATTTTTAGGAAATTCTACCAAAACAGTTTTTCCTTTTTTAATATTTTTCCAATGTTTTTCTTTAAATTCAATGGCAATAATACCACATGTAGAAACATGAGCAATGGGTTTGTTTCCATAGTCGTTTACAAAACTGTTGATTCCGTGATCGTGACTAAAAATAATTGCAGAGTTAAAACCATCGTCTAATGCTTTTACAGTTTTTACTAAGTATCCATCACTAAAACTATACAATTGTTTTTTAATATTTAGATTAGAGATTGGGTATTTAAAGTTTTCACAAAAAATAGTTGCTGTATGTAGGGCTCTATTTGCACTGCTCGAAACAAAAACGTCTGGGCGATTCGTATTTTTTGCTAGAAATTTTGACATTAAATGTGCGTCTTTAATACCTCTTTCTTTTAGAGGTCTGTCTATATCTTTAACGCTTTTGTATTTCCAAGAAGATTTAGCGTGTCTTACAATATATAGTATTTTCATTTCTATAGTAGAGTTGTAAAGATAAAAATTAAGGTGATAAACGTTCTAATTTCCAAGAAAAATCTTTTTGCAAAGTATATAGTATTCGATCGTGCATTCTATTCGGTCTTCCTTGCCAAAATTCTATGGAAATTGGTTTTACAAGATAGCCTCCCCAGTATTTTGGTCTTGGTATTTCTTTGTTTTTGTATTTTTTCTCTAGCTCATGTAATGTTTTTTCTAGTGTTTCTCTGTTCAGAACAACTTTACTTTGTTCGGAAGCCCAAGCACCTAGCTTGCTTCCATTTGGACGAGACGAAAAATATCTGTCAGAAGCTTCTTCTGTTAGTTTTTCTGCTTTTCCTTTGATAATAATTTGTTGTTCTAGATGGTCCCAAAAAAAAGACAAACAAACGCCGTCGTTTTTAGCCATTGCTTTTCCTTTTTCGGAATTGTAATTGGTAAAAAAAACGAACCCTTCTTCTGTATATTTTTTAAGTAATACCACTCTGTTTTTAGGAAGCCCGTCTAAACCAATAGAAGCAATGGTCATAGCGTTAGGTTCTTCTATTAATTTAGATGCATCTGCATTGAGAAACCATTCTTTAAATAAATCAAAAGGGTTTTTAGGACAATTGCTTTCTAAAAGTGCTTGCTTTTGATAGGATTTTCTATAATTACTTAAATCGTTAGACATTTCAGTAAAAAATGTAATTATTAATTAATATTAAAACTATTGTAATTAATGCTGGAAATGCCTGCACAAAGAATATTTTTTTAGCGGCAGTTAGTGCGCCATAAATTCCTGCAATAGCCACACAGCTTAAGAAGAATAATGAGACGTTTGTATTCCATTCTTTTGTGTGAATAAAAAATGTCCAAAAAAGCCCTGCAGCCAAAAAACCATTATACAATCCTTGATTTGCTGCCATTTTTTTTGTTTTCCCAAATAGTTCTTTTGGAAAATTTCTAAAAACTTTCCTGCCAGTGGTTTCCCAAGCAAACATTTCAAACCATAATATATAACAATGCATACAGGCAATACATCCAATGGCTATTTTTATGATGATTTCCATTTTTAAATTTTTTTGATATCCACGAAATTAACTTAAAAAGAACTAGGAAACAAATAAAATAGTTGTAGTTAATTTGCCTTCAGAAAACTATTAATTCGCTAATATTTTATTTATTTTTGTGTTTCTAAAATTAGATAAAATGAAACATGTTTTACTTGCTATTATTAGCGTATCGTTATTTGTAAGTTGTGGAAAAGATAAAAAAGAAACTACTATAAAAAGTGTCTCTGTAGAGTCTGTGAAAAACGAAAAATCAACAAGTATTTCGCAAACAAATGTTGTTGTAGATGCAGATGGTGTTGCTAATATTTTAATGACATCGAGTGATATTATGAAGTTTAATATCCGAAAAATGACAGTGAAAGCGGGTCAAAAAGTAAAGCTTACTCTAACGCATACAGGAAAATTAGACAAAAGAGTAATGGGGCATAATGTAGTAATTTTACAAAAAGATGTAAAAGTTTCTGAGTTTGCTAAAAAAGCAGCAGCTTCAAAAGAGAATGATTATATTCCTGAAGGAACCACAGAAGTGGTTGCACATACAAAAATGATTGGTGGAGGTGAAACAACTACGATAGAATTTACTGCTCCTGAAGCAGGAACGTATGATTTTATTTGCAGTTTTCCTGCACATTTTGCTATGATGAAAGGGAAGTTTATTGTGGAATAGAGTTTGGAAGTTAAAAAGTTGAAAGTGTAAAAGTTTTCTTCTTTGCGAGGCTTTATGACGGTTCTTTTTTGTTTAAGAAAGGAATCGAAGAAGCAGTAGGTAATTCTTTTGCATTGGCTTGTGTTCTCCAAACAATATCTGCATTTCTTTAATTCTATCTACAATAGGTTTTGCATTTTTACCAAATTTTCGAATAGCTACGTCTGCATCCCCAATTAAACCCCAAAACTTATCTAGGTCCGATACTTTTTTGTGCAGCTCGCTTTCTAGTTTTTCAAGTCTTTTTAAAATTCTTTGCTGGTGTTCTGCGGTAAATAATTCACTTCCAGAATAACATTGCATAACGTTGTTTTAGTTTCCAAGAAATTCAACATTTATAATTCAACATTCTTCACTACAAAGAAGAAGCTTTTCCTCCAGAAATTTCTTGCAAATCTCCACAATAGTAAGCTGTTGGAATAGGGTCATACATTAAGATATTTTCACCTACTTGTTCAGAAGTTCTGTAAGCTTCAATAGTCATCCATTTTAGTTGACCTAAAAATTCTGAATTTGTCATTACTTGTGCTTCTGGATTTGCTTTTCTTTCTTCGTCAATTTCTCCTTTTAAAAGCAGGTATTTGTCTAAAAGTGCTGTGTATTGTGCTGTGGTTACTTTGTTAATAGATGCCGTTTCATTGGGCTTTAACTCAGTAATTATTTTGTTAAAAGATGCTCTTATCAATTGTTGATCTTCATCTTCTATAACTTCATAAATATATGTATCTATAAACTGAGGAACATTTACTTCTGAAGCCGAAGGGGTTGTTGCTGTTTTTGGTAAAATAATATCTGCTAAGTTTGTTAATACCGTTTTTTCATCTGCGGTTAAATACTTGGGAATCCAAGTAGGCTCATTTGTGCAACTTTGTAATATGCTTAAAAAGCTTGGTGCTGCCACTGCAAAACCAGCAGCCAGTCCTATATTTTTTAATGCTTCTCTACGTTTCATTTGATATTGTTTTAAGCGTTCTTTTTTAATTGTTTTGCTGCGTGATTGGCAGCTCTTGCTGTAAATGCCATATAGGTAAGAGATGGGTTCTGACAACCAGAGGAAGTCATAAATGCACCATCTGTAACATATACATTTTTACAAGCATGTACTTGATTGTATTCGTTAAGAACAGAAGTTTTAGGATTTCTTCCCATTCTTGCGGTTCCCATTTCATGAATTCCTAATCCCATTGCTTTACCGCCATTATCATATCCTCGGACATTTTTATAACCAGCAGCTTCTAGCATTTTTTTAGCTTGTTCTTGCATGTCTTTACGCATTTCAAATTCATTCTCGCCAAAATCTGCATCAAAGGTGATAGTAGGTAAACCCCATTCATCTTTTTTATCATAATCTAAATACATTCTGTTTTTATGGTCTGGCAAGGTTTCACCAAAAGCTAACAAATTCATTCTCCATTGTCCAGGTTTTAAAATTTCTTCAGCTAGTTTTGGTCCGTATTTTAATTCTGCAACCATTTCAGAAGTATCACCTCTGCCAGCGCCTCCTTGATACCCGTAGCCTCTTTTAAACTTTTTTGTATTTGTTTTACCTCCCAAATTTCTAAATCGTGGAATGTAAATTCCATTAGGTCTTCTTCCTTTTACGTATTTATCATCAAAGCCTTCAACAACTGCAGAGGCTCCTACATGAAAGTGATGATCCATAATGTTGTGTCCTAATTCACCGCTATCATTTCCCAATCCGTTTGGAAAACGTTCCGATTTAGATTGTAATAATATTGAAGCTGATGCTATTGCAGATGCACACAAAAAGATAACTTTTGCTTTAAAAACATGTGTTTTTTTGGTTTCAGCATCGATTACACGAACTCCTGTTGCTTGTTTTGTTGCATCGTCGTAAATTACTTCATGTACAATAGAATTTGGTCTTAAGGTCATGTTTCCTGTGGCATCTGCAGCGGGTAATGTAGAAGAATTACTGCTAAAATATGCTCCAAATGGACAACCTCTCATGCATCTATTTCTGTATTGACAAGTGCTTCTTCCCATGCCTTCTTTTGTACCTTCTGTAATATGCGCAGTTCTTCCAATCGTTAAAACGCGTCCATCGTCGAAGTTTTCTGCAATCTTTCCTTGCAAGTCTTCTTCAACACAATTTAAGTTCATAGGTTTTAATAACTTCTGGTCAGGAAAATGTTTCAATCCTAAATTCTGACCACTAACTCCTATATATTCTTCCACTTTGTCATACCAAGGTTCGATATCTTTATAGCGAACAGGCCAATCTACTGCGATTCCATCTTTTTTATTCGCTTCAAAATCAACATCACTTAATCGGTAACTCTGTCTCCCCCACATTAAAGAACGTCCACCAACATGATATCCACGTATCCAGTCAAAACGTCTATCCTCATTGTAAGGGTGTTTTGTATCGTCTACAAAAAAGTGTTCACGAGCAGCATGTGTTGTATATCCTGTTCTATTTTGTTTGGGTTTGCGCTCTAATATTTCTTTTGAAGGTTTTCCGCCATTAGGTAAATCCCAAGGATCTAAATGAGCTGTTGTGTAATCTTCAACATGTTTTACCATTCTTCCTCTTTCTAAAACTAATGTTTTTAAGCCATTTTCACAAAGTTCTTTTGCAGCCCAACCGCCAGAAATTCCTGTGCCCACTACAATGGCATCGTATTGATGATTCTCCATATTTTTGTTGTTATTATTCATTATTTATAGCTTTTACTACCATTTAATTGTGATATTGAAAAATTAAAAGTAAGTAAATTTAAGTATTTATAAGCCAATATTAATTATTTTGCACTTTTATAATGTTCAATATTTTTCAGTGAAATTAAATATACAAAATATAACCCCTTTTAAAGTTGGTGAAACAGAGTATTATGCAGATACTTGTTTGCCTTTAATTGATGCTGTAAAAAGAAATAAATTGAAATTTAATGCTTTGGCAAGGTATACCTATCCTGGAAACCGTTTAACAGAAGATACTTTAGGGATTAATAGTATTGGTTATTGGGATGCAAATACACCACAAGATTGGGGATTAAATTGGCATAGAAATGAGGGTATAGAAATTCATTTTTTAGAGTCTGGAACAATGCCTTATGGGCAGCAAGATAAGCAAATGGAATTGCAGCCCAATAGCTTAACAATTACAAGACCTTGGGAAATTCATAAAGTGGGAAATCCAACCATTGGAATGGGTAAGTTTTATTGGCTTATTTTAGATTTAAATGTAAGAAGACCTCATCAAAATTGGACCTGGCCGGATTGGATTATACTCGCTCCAAAAGATTTAGAAAAATTAACAACCATTTTAAGGCAGAATGAGAAAGTTTGTTGGAAAGCCGATAAGAAAATTCGGGAGTGTTTTCAAAAAATAGGAAAAGTTTTAGATGCTGATAGTGAAAGAGATAAGTCTTCAAGAATTCGATTATTGGTTAATAATTTATTATTGCTGCTTTTAGATTTGTTAGTTGTAGATGAAGTCTCTTTAAATGAAGAGTTAACCAATAGCTCTAGAAGTGTAAAGCTGTTTTTAAAGGAGTTAGAAATAAATTTATCCGAAAATTGGACCGTTGAAAAAATGGCAGAATCTTCAGGTGTTGGTTTAACACGTTTTACCCATCATTGCAAACAGTTAACAAATTTAACGCCTATGAAATACTTAATGTTAAAGCGTATAGAAATGTCAAAACGTATGTTGAGAAATCAGTCGGATTTAAGTATTTCTGATGTGGCATATTTGTGCGGTTTTTCTACAAGTCAATATTTTGCAACAATGTTTAAAAAACAAGAAAAATGTACACCTGTTATGTACAGGAAAAAGTCATTTCAATTTGTTTAAAATTTTTCACTGAATAATTGTAGACATAATTATATATTCAATTTTATACTTTTCCTTTTTATAATTTAAAAACAACCAGACAATGAAATTAAAATTCACTCTAAAAACAGCTAAATTTTTTGCGTTAATAATTGCAGTTTCTCTAGCGTATAGCTGTAAAAAAGAAGCAAAAAAAACGTTAGTAAATACTGTAGAAAAAGAAATTCCCTTCTTTAAATTGTCTTTAGCACAATGGTCTTTACATAGAGCTTTTAATGATGAAGGTGTAGATGCTTTTAAATTTGCCGAAATGTCTAAAGAAATGGGCTTTGAAGGTTTGGAATATGTAAATCATTTGTATGCAAAACAAATAGAAAAACTAGGTTTTGATGTTGTGATTGATTCTTTGAATACATTAAGTAAAAAATACGGAATGCAAAATGTGTTGATTATGATTGATGGCGAAGGCGATTTAGCTGACCCAAGTGAAGAAGTAAGAAATACGGCGGTTGAAAATCATAAGAAATGGATTGATGCTGCTGCAAAATTAGGATGTCACTCAATTCGTGTGAATACCTTTGGTACAAATGATGCTGAAATTTGGAAAACTGCTGTGGTAGACGGACTTAAAAAATTATCTTCCTATGCTGCTACAAAAAACATCAATGTATTGTGCGAAAATCATGGCTGGTTGTCTTCAGATGTAGATAAATTAATGGTTGCTATTAATGAAGTAAATATGCCAAATTGTGGCACACTACCAGATTTTGGAAATTGGTGTGTAAAACGTAAAGACGGCGCAAAGTGGGGGGAATGCATAGAAGAATATCCAGATAAATATAAAGGAATTGAATTGATGATGCCTGCTGCAAAGGCGGTAAGTGCAAAGGCATATGATTTTGATAAAAATGGAAATGAAACTACTTTGGACTTTCCAAGAATTCTAAAAATTGTAAAAGAAGCAGGTTACACAGGTTTTGTAGGTGTAGAATACGAAGGAGATCGGTTGTCTGAAAAAGAAGGTATTATCGCTATTAAAGATCTATTATTAAAATCTGCTAATTAATATTAAAAAAACGAATTAATGAAACCAATCACATTTACAAAATTATCGATTATGATGTTCCTTGAGTTTTTTATTTGGGGAGCTTGGTTTGTTACTATGGGAACTTTTTTAGCTAATACTTTTAGTGCTTCAGGTTCTCAAATGGCTATGGCATACGAAACTCAATCAATAGGCGCAATCGTTGCACCTTTTATAATCGGATTAATCGCTGACCGATATTTTTCTGCACAAAAAATACTTGGCATTTTACATCTACTTGGTGCAGCTTTACTTTATATGGCTGGAAACTCTAGTGATTTTGAAAACTTTTATCCTTACATATTAATATATATGATATTATATATGCCTACTTTAGCTTTAGTAAACTCTGTAGCTTTCAGGCAGCTAACTGACAATAAAGTTTTTGCTTGGATACGTGTTTTTGGAACTGCAGGTTGGATTGTTGCTGGTTTAGTAATTGCTTATTTATCTTGGGAATCTCAAAATGTATTGAAATATACTTTTATTATGGCTTCTGGTGCAGCAGCTATATTAGGTGTTTTTAGTTTTGCGCTTCCAAATACTCCACCAACTGCAGACAAAAATGAAAAAATAAAACTTAGAGATATTTTAGGTCTTGATGCCATTGCAATGTTAAAGGATAAGAGGTATTTAATTTTTTTTATTGCATCAATTTTAATCTGCATTCCTTTGGCTTTTTATTACCAACATGCAAATCAATTCTTAAATGAAATTGGTATGGAAAAAGCTGCTGGTAAAATGACTTTTGGGCAAATGTCTGAAGTATTTTTTATGATATTATTACCATTATTTTTAAAACGATATGGAATTAAAATGACATTACTTGTTGGAATGTTAGCTTGGGTTATTAGGTATTTACTATTTGCTTATGGCGATGCTGGTGAAAGTACTTGGATGCTTATTTTTGGTATTATATTGCATGGTATTTGTTATGATTTTTTCTTTGTTTCTGGTCAAATTTATACTGATTATAAAGCGGGAGAAAAGTTTAAGAGCTCTGCACAAGGCTTAATTACTCTAGCAACTTATGGTCTAGGAATGTTAGTTGGTTTCAGGTTGGCTGGTTATATCACTGATTCAAACATCATAACTGATGGTCATAATTGGTTAGATATATGGACAATTCCGGCTATAATATCTGGAGTCGTATTTATATTCTTTCTAGTTGCATTTAAAAATGAAAAAATAGAAGTTAATGAGTAGTAAAATAAGATTAGGAATTTTAGGTGGTGGTGGCGATTCTTTAATAGGGGTCTTGCATCGTGTGGCTTCCTCAATGTATGATCGTTATCAAATTATTGGCGGTGTTTTTAATCCCAATTGGGAAGAAAATATAGGTTTTGCCAATAAAATAGGATTGTCAACAAACAGAGTTTATATAGATTTTGATACATTTATAGTGGAAGAGTTAAAACTACCCGTTTCGGAAAGAATACAAGTAGTTTCTGTTTTAACACCTAATTTTTTACACTTTCCAATGGCAAAGAAATTGTTGGAAAACGGATTTCATGTCATTTGCGAGAAACCTTTAACAACAACTTATCAGGAAGCAAGAGAACTGTACACAATCTCACAAAAAAAGCAAACTGTTTTTGCAGTAACCTATACCTATACGGGATATCCTATGATTCGCCAAATGCGAGAAATGGTGTTGCATGGAGAACTAGGAAAAATTCAAAAAATAGATGCACAGTATTATCAAGGTTGGATTAATCCTATTATTCATGATGTTGAAATGCGAAAAACGACTTGGCGTTTAAATCCAGAGAAGTCAGGAATAAGTTGTTGTATTGGCGACATTGGGACGCATGCTTTTGACATGTTAGAATTTGTTTCTGGAGTAAAAATTGAGACTATTTTGGCAGACTTAAATCATGTATACCCCGACAATATTATGGATGTTGATGGCACGGTTTTACTTCGTTGTACAAATAATGTGAAAGGAGTTATTTGCGCCAGTCAGATTGCCACTGGCGAAGAAAATAGCTTTGTGGTAAAAGTATACGGTGATAAGGCAGGCTTGAAATGGGAGCAAGAAAACCCTAATTATTTATACCTTATGGAAGATGGAAAACCTTTACAAGTTTTAAAACCAGGGCATTCTTATAATTCTCCATTGTCTTTAGACGGAACAAAATTACCACCAGGGCATCCAGAAGGAATTTTTGATGCTATGGGAAATATCTATAAAGGAGTTGCGAAAGCCATCCGTAAAGAGCCTTATAATCAGGGAGAATTTCCAACCATTTTAGATGGTGTAAGGGGTATGAGTTTTATTGAAAAAGCGGTAGCATCTCATCAAAAAGGCAATATTTGGATTCCTATTGATGAGAATTATGAATTGTAATTTTTCAATTCTTTAATGATTCAATCTTTCAATCTTTTAATTTTTTAATAAACAATGAAAACAATAAAAGGACCTGCTGTATTTTTAGCACAGTTTATGGACGATAAACCTCCTTTTAATTCCTTAGAAGGTTTATGTAAATGGGCTTCAGAATTAGGTTATAAAGGAATACAAATTCCCACATTAGATAAAAGTATTATCGACTTAGATATTGCAGCAGAAAGTCAGACCTATTGCGATGAATTTAAAGGGAAAATAAATTCATACGGATTAGAAATAACTGAGCTTTCAACACATATTCAAGGACAACTAGTAGCAGTACATGCTGCACATGATATTATGTTTGATGTCTTTGTGCCAAAAGCGTTGCAAGGAAAACCAAAAGAACGCACTTTGTGGGCAATTGATCAAATGAAAAAAGCTGGAATTGCAAGTAGAAGATTGGGGCTAAAAACACATGCTACTTTTTCAGGATCTTTGCTTTGGCCCATGATGCATCCATGGCCGCAACAACCGAAAGGTCTCGTGGAAACAGGATTTAAAGAGTTGGCAAACCGATGGTTGCCGATACTAAATACTTTTGAAGAAAATGATGTAGCCGTTTGTTATGAAGTGCATCCGGTAGAAGATATTCATGACGGCGATACTTTTGAACGTTTTTTAGAAGCAACAGGAAATCACAAAGCTGTAAATATTTTGTACGACCCATCCCATTTTGTGTTACAGCAGTTAGATTATATAAAATATATAGATCATTACCACCAATTTATAAAAGCATTTCATGTAAAAGATGCTGAATTTAACCCAACAGGAAAAAAAGGAGTTTTTGGTGGATACAACGATTGGAAAAGTAGGGCAGGACGCTATCGTTCTCCAGGAGACGGTCAGGTAAATTTTAAAAAAGTATTTTCTAAACTAACAGAGTATGGTTGCGATGTTTGGGCAGTTTTAGAATGGGAATGTATTATTAAAAGCCCAGAACAAGGCGCTAAAGAAGGAGTCGATTTTATTAAAAATCATATTATTGAAACAACTACAAAACGTTTTGATGATTTTGCTGGTGGTGGAAATTCAGATGAAAACGAATTAAGAAGAATTTTAGGAATATAAATTCAATTAAGAATTACGATTTACGAATTTTAGATTTATTATAGAAATGAAAAAATATTTACTAGCGTTTAGTTGTTTAACAATCTTATTTTCTTGTCAAGAAAATGTAAAAAAAGAAAATAACATTCAGCAAACCAATCAAAAAAAAGAGGCGCCTACAAAACCTGAACAAACCGAAATTTGGGAACCAAAGCCACCAATAGTTTCAGTTAATAAAAATGGAATTCCTTCCGATGCCATTGTACTTTTTAATGGGAAAAATTTTGATGAATGGATTTCTTCAAAGGATTCTACAGCTGTAAAATGGGTATTGAATAAAGATGGGAGTATGACCGTAAAAGATAAAACAGGAGACATTCAAACTAAAAGAAATTTTGAATCTGTACAATTGCATATAGAATGGCGTTCCTCAAAAGAAATTAGGGCAAACGGACAAAATAGAAGCAATAGCGGTGTATTTCTTCAGAATAGATATGAGGTGCAAGTGTTAGATAATAACAATAACGACACCTATGTAAACGGACAAGTAGGTTCTGTTTACAAGCAAGCTATTCCATTGGCAATGGCATCCTCAGAAACAGGTGATTGGAACACGTACGATATTATTTATCACGCTCCAGAGTTCGATATAAAAGGAAATTTGTTAAAACAAGCAACTATTACAGTACTGCACAATGGTGTTTTAATTCAAGATCATTTTAAAATTAAAGGTACTACAGAGTACATAGGTTGGCCTAGAAATAGCTTGCATGGAAAAGCACCTATTAAGTTGCAAGACCATTATGATAACAGTGGTGTGAGTTATAGAAACATATGGATAAGAGAACTTTAAAAAGAGCTTTATGCGTTTGTTTTTCAGTCGATTAAGATGAAACTAGCGAAAACGTTTTCGTGCATTTTTTCTCATATTCTTTTTTATGAGCATAAAAAAATGTTAATTTGTTAATTGTTTATTAACTATTTGTTAAAATGACAATAAAGAAAATATTAATTAAATCAATTCAATTTTAACTTTTAAACTTTAAAACTAAATGAAAAGTAGTTTATTTAAAAAAATGATATTGCCTGCGCTTTTTCTAGTAGGTAGTATTATGTATGGACAAACCATTACGGGTACTGTTTCGGATGCCGATGGCGTTTTACCAGGAGTTAGTATTAATGTAAAAGGTACTTCTACGGGGTCTCAAACAGATTTTGATGGAAATTATACAATAAGCGCAAGTGAAGGCGATGTTTTAGTCTTTAGTTACTTAGGGTATAAAACAGAAGAAAGAACGGTAGGTTCGGCATCTGTAATTAATGTAACCTTATCGCAAGATGCAACTTCGTTAGATGAAGTAGTGGTTATTGGTTACGGTTCTACTACTGTTAAAGATGCTACTGGTGCAGTAACATCTGTAAAGGCAGAAGACTTTAACAAAGGGATTATAGCTTCGGCAGAACAGCTAATACAAGGTAAAACTGCAGGGGTGCAGATATCTAATACAAGTGGAGAGCCTGGAGCAGGTATTAACATTCGTATTAGAGGTACAAATTCAGTACGTTCTAATAACAACCCGTTATTTGTAGTAGATGGAATTCCATTATCTGGAAATGCAACTACGGCTAGTGGAAATGTTCCAGGATTAGGAACAAATCCAGCGAAGAATCCATTGAACTTTTTAAATCCTAGTGATATTGAAAGTATTAGTATTTTAAAAGATGCTTCAGCAACGGCTATTTATGGTTCTAGAGGTGCGAATGGAGTAGTAATTATTACTACAAAATCTGGTAAATCTAGAGAAGGTCAATTTACGTATCAAGTAGATTTGAGTAGTTCTAAACCAAGAGAAACTTACAATCTTTTAAGTGCTAGCCAGTTTTTAGCAGCAAGGAGAACAAACAGTCTTACCATTGATGCGGCAAGTAACGCAGGATCTTCTACAGATTGGCAAGATGTTATTTTTAGAACGTCTACTTCTCACAATCAAAATTTAAGCTATTCTAAAGCACATGATAATGGTTCGTATGTAGCCACTTTAGGATATGGAAATCAATACGGAATTGTTGAGACTTCTGACTTAGAGAGATTAACAGGTAGAATTAACGTAAATCATCGTTTTTTAAATGATAAGTTAAAAGTAAACTTACAAGGGTCTATTTCTCGAGTGAATGATAACTTAGCACCGGTTGCAGGAAGTGCAGGCTTCCAAGGAGATATTTTAGGAGCTGCTTTCTCTGCAAACCCTACTTGGCCAAATGATCCAGATTTTTCTGAAACAGGAGGTTTAATAAACCCAGCAAATTTATTGGCATATTCTCAAGGAAAAACAAAAACCAATAGATATTTAGCAAACTTGTCTTTATCGTATGATTTAACTTCAGAATTAAAAGCAAAAGTTACTGTAGGTATTGATAAGTCGGATTCTGATAATTTTTCTGTAAGTTCTGCACAAGCGAATGCTATTGGAGGAGGTGTTACAGGAAATGGTAGAGGAGGATTTAACGAGTTAGATGTTAATAATGAGCTTCTAGAAGCAACATTAGCTTATAACAAAGAGTTTGAAAATTCAAAATTAGAAGCCTTAGCAGGTTTTTCTTACCAAAGTTTTAGAAGCTCTGGAGTGAATGCTTCAGCATGGGGTTTTTCATCTAGAGATTTAGATCAAATGGGCGATGACATGAAAAATATTGTAAAAGGTATTGGAGGTCAAATTTCGGGTCAGTATCAACAATTTGCGTATGCACCAAACCTTTCTGGGATTACAGTGAATCGTTTATTTCCAAGTGCTGTGCAAGAAGTAGTTACGTCTACTTTTAATAAGACAGCAATAAAATCTTTGGCTGTAGATACTTATGATAATACAGATGAAATACAATCCTTTTTTGGAAGAGTAAATTATACGATAGCAGATAAGTATCTTTTTACTGCTACAGTAAGAGCAGACGGTTCTTCAAGATTTGCTACAGATAATAAATATGGGTATTTCCCTTCTGGAGCCTTTGCTTGGAAACTCCATGAAGAGGATTTCTTAAAAGACGGTAATGTTTCTACTTTAAAGTTGCGTTTGAGTGCAGGTTTAACAGGGAATCAAGAAGGTTTAGGATATGGAAACTATTTAAGAAGATCTCGATGGGGAGGATTAGGACCTAACGATGCTGGAGAAATATTATTAAATAGCGGATTGCAAACTATTTCAGATGCACGTTCTAATTTAAAATGGGAATCTACTTTGCAGTATGCAGGAGGTTTTGATTTCGGATTTAATAACGATCGTTTATCAGGAAGTATTGATGTATATAGAAAAGAAACCAAAGATTTACTATTCTTAATAAATAATGCGCAACCTGCTTTAACGGCAACACAATTTAAAAACTTAGAAGGTTCTAAAATTGTAAACCAAGGGGTAGAATTTTCTTTAGGATACGATTTAGTTCAGTCGGAAGATTTTAACTGGTCTGCTAACTTTAATGTAGCTTACAATGACAATATGGTAGAATCTTTAATAGGAGAATATGAATTTGCAGATGTAAATGGTCCTGGATTAACAGGAGCTTTTGCAATGAAATTACAAGAAGGACAGCCTATGTTCTCATACTACTTATTAGAGTTTGATGGATTTGATGCTTCTGGTCAACCTATTGAAAGCGCAGATAAAAGTTTTGTAGGTAAAAGTGCTTTACCAAATTTAACAGGAGGTTTATCTACAAATTTGAGTTATAAAAGATTCTCTATGTCGGCTTATTTTAATGGTCAGTTTGGTCATTATGTATATAACAATACAGCCAATGCCTTCTTTACAGCAGGTGCTTTTAATACCTCTAGAAACGTATTACAAGAGACGTTAACAAGTGGAGAAGATTTAGGTGCTTCGGCAGCTGCGTCTACTAGATTTTTAGAAAAGGGAGATTTTATACGTCTACAAACCTTATCTTTCTCTTATGACATGCCTTTGTCAGGAGAAGGAGTCTTTAAATCGATGGTGTTATCTTTAACAGGTCAAAACTTATTCCTAATTACAGATTATTCAGGGTTAGACCCAGAAGTTAGTTCTGCAACAGGAGGAGCTTTACCATCTATAGGTATGGATTATGGAGCGTATCCAAATCCAACAACGATTACTTTTGGAATCAACGCTAAATTTTAAAAAAAACATAACAATGAAAAAACAATTTAACATTAAAATATATGCGTTATCACTTTTTTCGATAATTGCATTTAGTGCATGTACAGATTTAGAAATAGAGGAAACAGATTCTCTATTAACTCCGAGTGATGCTTTTGCAGGAGTAGAAAGTTCTTCAGAATCACTGGTTGCTTTATACGGACAAACGTGGGGTATGTTAGGAGATCAAGCAAACTTCTTTGCCTTGAACTCTGTTACTACCGACGAGCACGTAATTCCTACGAGAGGTAGTGACTGGGGAGATAATGGATTATGGCGTTCTTTACACAATCATACGTGGAAAAAAGACCATGGATTTTTACTAACTACTTGGAACCAATTAAATGAAAAGGTTTTAAGAGCTACAGAAATTATACACCCTTTAAGCAATGCTACTGCACAAGAAGTAGCAGAAGCAAAGTTTTTAAGAGCATTTAACATGTTCTTTGTATTAGATATGTGGGGTCAAAATCCTTTTAGAGAAGCAACAGATGCCATAGACGTAACACCTGCGGTTTTATCAGCTTCAGAAGCATATGCTTTTATCTTAAACGATTTAAACGAAGCCATTGCAAGTCTTCCAGAAATGGGACCTAGTGCAGCTACAAAAGGTGCTTCTAAAGCAGCGGCAAACTTTTTAAAAGCAAAATTAATTTTAAATAGTGAACGCTATACAGGTACAGCGCCTAATTATGCAGAAGTGATTAGTGCTGTAGATGCTATTGAAGCTAGTGGTTTTGCATTACAAGCAGGATATTTCGATTTATTTTTACCAAGTGTAGATACAGAAACTGTATTGTACGGTGAAATAGGAATTGGAAATAGAATTTGGAACGGAATGCATTATAACATTGTATCACCAGACAATGGTGGTGGAGGTTGGAATGGTTTCTCCACTTTAGCGGAATATTATGACTTATTTGAAGGAGATCCAAACTCAAATTATGTAGGTGATGGTCAAGAAGAAAGAAGAGGTTGGGTACCTGATGCTACCAACGCAAACAATACAGATAACTTTGGTATTGGATACGGATTTTTGATTGGACAGCAATATGCTGCTGATGGAACTGCATTACAAGATAGAGCGGGTAATCCGTTAGTGTTTACTAGAGAATTTAGTTTAACAAATAGTTCTGAAACACAAGCAATTCGTATGATTAAATATCACCCGTTTGATGGAAGTGGTTCAGCATCTTTTAGAAGTCACGAAATCATGTTCAGATTTGCAGACGCACACTTAATGAGAGCTGAAGCCATGTTAAGAAATGGTGATAGCGGAGGAGCTTTAACTGAAGTAAATGAATTAAGAACATTAAGAGGAGCAACTGCTTTAGGAGCTGTTAGTTTAGATGATATGATAGATGAAAGAGGTAGAGAGTTGTATATGGAGTTCTTTAGACGTAATGATTTACTTCGTTTTGGTCAGTATACAAAAAACTGGGAACATAAAGATGCTTCTGCGGTAGGAAATACAGATAAGAATTTATTCCCTATACCAGTAGTCGCTTTAATTTCGAACCCTGGTTTAGTACAGAATCCTGGATACTAAATAGTATCTTTATTATTGATATTTAAAATTAAAGAGGGTATTTTTACCCTCTTTAATTATTTATAGACTCCGTTATGTTATTTTTAAATTTAAAATAATTTTCTTCTGAGTGTCAGTTCGAGTGAATCTTGTAAAAATGCACAACGGGTTTGTAAAAAATGTTAGTTCTACCACGAATTTAGTGGAATTTAAAAATGAATGTCATTCCTGCGAAGGCAGGAATCTAATTAATCATTGGACGTAAGTGAAGAGATTCCTGCTTTCGCAGGAATGACATATAACAGAGTTTTATGAGTACCCATTAAATTCGCAGTAGAACCAAAATGTTTATGCCGAATATGATACATAAATTATGAAAGGGCTTCTTTTATGTGTGCTGTTTTTGCTTTTATCTTGTAAGTACGAAAAACCTTTGTTTGTTTCTTTAAAGAGTCATAAAACTCATATAAATTTTCAAAATAAACTAACAAGTACTAAAGATTTAAATATTTTAAACTATCTATATTATTATAATGGTGCAGGGGTTGCTGCTGCCGATTTTAATAACGATGGATTGTCAGACTTGTATTTTGTAGGAAACCAATCTGAAGATAAAATCTATCTAAATTTAGGCAATCTTACTTTTCAAGATATTACATCAACATCTTTAATTCAAAATGAAACTCCTTGGACCACAGGAGTTACAATAGTAGATATAAATAATGACGGATGGTTAGATATTTATATCTGTAAAATTGGAAAACACAACACCGTTAAAGGAGAAAATTTATTGTACGTTAATCAAGGTGTCAATAAAAATGGGTTTCCTACATTTAAAGAGAGTGCCACTCTTTATGGTTTAGATATTGTTTCTTATGCAACACAAGCTTCTTTTCTTGATTATGATAGAGATGGCGATTTAGACTTATTTTTATTAAATCATTCTCAACACCCGAATAGCAATTACGGAAAAGGAAACTTACGAGAAAAATTTCATGTACTATCTGGCGATCTATTTTTTGAAAACAGAAACGGTCAGTTTGTAGATGTTTCCGAAGAAACTGGAATTTTTCAAGGAAAAATAGGATACGGATTAGGCGCATCTGTGGGCGATTTGAATCATGACGGATATCCAGACATCTATGTGGGAAATGACTTTTTTGAAAATGATTATGTATATATCAATCAAAAAGACAAAACTTTTAAAGAAATTATTTCTACTGATAAAACAAAATTAGGACACACATCTCATTTTTCTATGGGAAATACAATATCAGATTTAAATAACGATGAATACTTAGATATTATCTCTTTAGATATGTTGCCAGAGAATCTAAAAACATATAAAACCTCAGGATTAGAATTCCCATATCAAACGTATGAATATTACTTGAAAAACGGATATTCACCACAATTTATGCAAAACACGTTGCACTATAATAATGGTAACGGAACATTTAGCGAAACGGCTTATATAAGCGGAATTGCAGCAACAGAATGGTCATGGAGCCCAATCGTTGGTGATTACGATAATGATGGTTTTAAAGATGTTTATATAACCAATGGAATATTAGGGGCAACCAATGATATGGATTATATCAATTTTATATCCAATGAAGCCATTCAAAAACAATTGGCAACAGAAAAATCAGAAAGAAATTTAGAACTGTCTAAGCAAATTCCTCAAAAGAAAGTTAAAAATTATTTCTACAAAAATAACCACGACAATACTTTTAGTAATGTAACACAACAATGGACTTCTAATACTACTTCCTATAGTAATGGAGGTGTTTCAGTAGATTTAGATAACGATGGCGATTTAGATTTGGTGATTAATAATATTAATGAAGAAGCCTATGTTTTAGAAAATACTTCTAATAAAGCTCATCAGAATAACTATTTAAAAATAAAATTTAAAGGAAGTATTACAAATGTTTTTGGAATAGGTACAACAGTAAAAGCATTTTATGGAAATGAAATTATTACAGAGGAAAATTATACTACCAAAGGCTATTTGTCTTCTGTAGAACCTAAAATTCACTTAGGTTTAGGAACCAATAAAGAACTAGATTCCTTACATATAATTTGGTCTAATCATCAATTTGAAACCTTAAAAAACATAAAAGCCAATCAAGAAATTGAGGTTGATATTACAAACGCAACCAAAATGTATGCTTATCCATCACATAAAAAACAATTATCTTTTCTTGTCAATACGGACTCCATTTTAAATTTCAAACACAAAGACGGACAATCTTTAGAATTTAATAGAGATCCTTTAATTCCGTATGCAAGCACTAACCTAGGTCCGGATATAGCAGTTTCTGATGTGAATAATGATGGTTTAGAAGATATCTTTATTACTGGAGGAAAATCGCAAGCAAGCCAGCTTTTTACACAACATAAAGAAGGAGGGTTTGTATCTGAACAAGAAGAAATTTTTGAAAAAAATAGTATAGATGAAAGTATAGATGCTATTTTTTTTGATGCAAACGGCGATGAATTTATAGACCTTTTAGTCGTAAATGGAGGGAATGAATTTAAAAAAGGAAAACCATTACAACTCAAATTATACATCAATAAAAACGGAACTCTTATAGAAGATGCAAGTCAATTTAAAAATATAGAAATGAATGCATCTACGGTAAAAGCAGTTGACATCGATAATGATGGTGATTTAGATGTTTCAATTACTTCAAATCTTGTTCCATGGGAATTTGGAAAAACACCCAAACAATATATTTTTGAAAATGATGGAAAAGGAAATTTTACAGAGAATACTCTCGCATGGAGTTCTGAATTTCAAAATATCGGAAATGTACAAGACATTGTTTGGATAGATTTGAATAACGATATATTCTTAGATGCAATTTTAGTAGGGCATTGGATGCCAATATCGGTGTTTATAAATGATGGAAAAAAGTTGACACTACAAAAACAAAATAATTTAGAAGTTACCAATGGTTGGTGGAATACAATGAAGGCAACTGATTTTGATAAAGATGGAGATGTCGATTTTATAGTTGGAAATTGGGGCTTAAATACACGATTAAAAGCAACTTTTAAAGAACCTATTACGTTGTATAGTAATGATTTTGATACTAATGGAACTATAGATCCTATTGTTACCTATTTTTATCAAGGAGAAGAAACACCGTTTGCTTCTAAAGACGAATTGGTAAAACAACTCCCATTTTTAAATAAAAAATATTTATCCTATAAAGATTTTGCACAAGCTGATTTTAGCGATTTATTGCCAAAAAATAAAATAAAAGAAGCCGCTAAAAAGTACACTTTTGAATTGGCGAGTTGTTATTTTGAAAATCTAGGAAACAATACCTTTAAAAAGCATGTATTACCTTTTATGAGTCAGGTTTCTTCTATAAATGATATTGCCTTAGATGATTTTAATAATGACGGATTTACAGATGTATTTTTAGTAGGAAATAATTATCATATTAGCACACAATTAGGTAAATTAGACGCCTCTCACGGTCTTATTTTAATCAACAATCAAAAAGGTTTTTTTGATGAAAAATTAAATCAAAATTTCGATGTTTCTGGGGAAGCTAGAAGTATTGAACAAATAAAGATTAAAAACAATATGTACTATATTATTTCTATAAATAACAACAAACCTATTTTTTTAAAAGTAAATAAATGAGTAGACAAATTCTATTACAAAGACTTATTTTAGTAGTATTTCTTGGTTTCATTATTATTTCTTGTCAGAAAGATTCAGAAGAAAAATTTTCGAAAGAGACCCAAACATTATTTCGTTTGTTAGATGCCAAAGAAATAGGAATTGATTTTGTAAATACAGTTAAAAACCAAAAGAATTTTAATGTTTTTAAATACAGAAATTTTTACAATGGAGGCGGTGTTGCCATAGGAGATGTTAACAACGATGGTTTGGCAGATATCTACCTAACAGGAAACATGGTAGCCAATAAATTGTACTTAAATAAAGGCAACTTACAATTTGAAGATATTTCTAAAAAAGCAGGAATTGAAGGAAATAAACCTTGGTCTACAGGGGTTGTTATGGTTGACATTAATAACGATGGATTGCTAGATATTTATGTGAGTAATGCTGGAAATATGAAAGGGAATAACCATGATAATGATTTGTATATTAATAATGGCGATTTAACTTTTACTGAAAAAGCAGCCGAATATAATTTGGCAAAAACAGGATTTTCTACCCACGCTTCTTTTTTTGATTATGATAAAGATGGCGATTTAGATGCGTATATCTTAAATAACAGTAATATTCCTGTAAGTAGTTTGGGGTATGCAGAACAAAGAGACAAAAGAGCCCAAGATTGGGAAAATGTCCCCGCAATATTTAGAGGTGTTGGAGATATGTTATTGAGAAATGACAATGGAAAATTTGTAGATGTAAGTGAAGAAGCTGGTATTTATGGTAGCTTAATCGGATTTGGATTGGGTGTAATGGTAACCGATATCAACGGAGACTTGTATCCAGATATTTACATTTCCAACGATTTTTATGAACGCGATTATCTATATCTCAACAATCAAGATGGTACCTTTACAGAAGATATTAAAAACTGGATATCGCATTTAAGTTTGTCTGCAATGGGCGTGGATATTGCAGATATTAATAACGATGGAAATGCCGATGTTTTTATTACCGATATGTTGCCAGAAGCAGATCAGCGTGTAAAATCTGTGATGGAATTTGAAGGCTATAATGTATTTAAATTAAAACAAAGCAAAGATTTTTCTCAGCAATACATTCAGAATACATTACAATTAAATAACGGAAACAATACCTTTTCAGAAGTTGCTTATTTTAGTGGTGTTGCCAAAACCGACTGGAGTTGGGCGGGTTTATTGTTTGATATGGATAACGATGGCTACAGAGATATTTTTGTAACCAATGGTGTTAATCACGATTTAACTGATTTGGACTTTGTCGATTTTTTTGCCAATGAAATCATTCAAAAAATGGCATTAACAGGTAAAAAACAAGCCATTGATTCTATCATTAACAAAATGCCCATACGACCACAACCCAATTATGCATTTAAAAACAATGGTGATATTACTTTTAAAAATGCCAATAAAGAATGGGGTTTTGAAATTCCGAGTTTATCAAACGGAGTTGCTTATGGCGATTTAGACAATGATGGCGATTTAGATTTGGTGGTAAATAATGTAAATATGCACCCTTTTGTTTATCAGAATAATACAGATTCTCTTACCAATAACAATCATATAAAAATTAAATTAGAAGGTATAAAAACAAATAAGTTTGCCATTGGAAGCACTGTAAAATTATATTATGACAACAAAATCTATGTACAAGAACAAATTCCGTCAAGAGGTTTTCAATCTTCTATGGATTATGTGATGACTATAGGATTGGGCAACACAACAGCCATTGATTCATTACGAGTTATCTGGCCAGATAATGCCACTCAAAAATTAACTAATCTTACGGTAAACACAACCTTAACTTTAAAACAAGTAGAAGCTACAGGTGTTCAAAAACCTTTTCAGCCGAAAAAACAGCAAACACTATTTACAGAAGTTCAAAAAAACAAACTCGAAAAACACCAAGAAAATAGTTATTCCGATTTTGATTATGAAGGTTTGATTACCAAAATGCTTTCACAAGAAGGACCTGCATTGGCAGTTGGCGATGTAAATAATGATGGAAACGACGATTTTTATATTGGTGGCGCAAAGAATCAATCAGGTATTTTATACCTTCATTTAGGCAATGGTAAACTTCGAAAATCATTTCAAAAAGCCTTTATAAAAGATGCCTCTTTTGAAGATACTGCGGCTTCTTTTTTCGATGCCAATGGCGATGGAAGCCTAGATTTAATGATTGGAGCAGGAGGTAACGAAGTAGGTGAAGAAAATAATTATAAAGTACGTTTGTATTTGAATAATGGGAAAGGGAATTTTGAATTAGCAAAAGAAAGTTTACCACCTTTAAGAAAAAATATTGCAGTATTAGCTCCGTATGATTTTGATAGCGATGGAGATATGGATGTTTTTGTAGGTGCAAGAAGTGTTGTAGGAACTTATGGGATCAATCCTACACATCAATTTTTAGAAAATAATGGCGATGGTACTTTTGAAGATACCACAGAAAAAGTAGCCTACGATGTTAAGAATGCAGGAATGATTACCAATGCCATTTGGGTAGATATTGATAAAGATGGAAAAAAAGATTTGGTAACGGTTTCTGAGTGGGACACACCAAAAATTTATAAAAATAACGGACGAAGACTTATCAAACAACAAACATCATTAGACAGTTTACACGGTATGTGGAATGTGGTAGAAGCTGCCGATTTAGATAAGGATGGCGATATAGATTTTGTACTTGGAAACCAAGGGAACAATACGATGCATCAACCATCACCAGAAAATCCTCTAAAAATGTGGATGAATGATTTTGATAATAATGGAACCATTGAACAGATTCTCACCAAACATCAAGATGGAAAAGATTATCCCATTCACATGAAAAAAGAATTGACAGCACAATTGGTTTCTTTGAAAAAACAAAATTTAAAAGCTTCGGAATATGCAAAAAAATCGATTGATGAATTGTTTCCGAAACCTGTTTTTGAGAAATCTATTGTAAAAAAGAGTGCCGTTTCAACAACACTCATTGCTATTAATAATGGCGATGGAAATTTTACCACAAAAGCCCTGCCTAATAGAGTCCAATTTTCTTGTGTGTGCGGAATTGTGTGTGCAGACATCAATAAAGATGGTAATCTAGACATTGTAATGGCAGGAAATAATTATGAATTTAAACCACAATTTTCTCGTTTAGATGCCAATTATGGTTCGGTTCTATTAGGTGATGGTAACTTAAATTTTACATGGCAAGATTACAATACTTCTGGGTTTTTAGTGAAAAACGAAGTAAAACATTTAAAAACGCTTAAAGACAAAAAAGGAAAAAGATATGTACTTGCAGCGATAAATAATGAGGCGCCAAAATTATTTCTAATCAATGATTAAAAAAGGATTTCTTTTCGTTTTGGGATTGTTGATTACAGCATGTAATCAAGAAGAATTGTTATTTAAAAATCCACCTTCTCAAGAAACTGGATTGATTTTTCAAAACACGCTTACACCTTCCAATGATGTAAATATTCTCGATTACTTATACTACTACAATGGCGGTGGTGTTGCTTTGGGTGATATGAATAATGACGGTTTGTTAGATATTTTTCTTTCTGGAAATCAAGTAAAAAACAAATTGTATATCAACAAAGGTAATTTGCAGTTTGAAGACATCACACAGAAAGCAAAAGTGGCAGGAAACAGTTCTTGGAATACAGGTGCCGTAATGGGTGATGTAAACGGCGATGGTTTACTAGATATTTACGTGTGTGCTGTGGTGGGTGTTAATGGATTTTTTGGTTACAATGAATTGTATATCAATAATGGCGATGAAACTTTTACAGAAAGTGCAGAAAAATACAAACTCGATTTTGATTCGTATAGTTCTTCTGCGGCATTTTTAGATTTCGATTTGGATGGCGATTTAGATATGTATTTGTTAAATCATGCTATTCACACACAAGAATCTTTTGGGAAAGCCGATTTACGTTACAAACGAAACGGACAAACAGGAGATAAATTACTCAGAAATGATGGTGGAACTTTTACAGATGTTAGTGAAAAAGCAGGTATTTTTGGAGGAATTAATGGTTACGGATTAGGAATTTCTGTAGCAGATTTTAATCAAGATGGTTACCCTGATATTTATGTAGGAAACGATTTTCATGAAGACGATTACTACTATATTAACAATGGCGATGGAACTTTTTCGGACAAGTTAAAAGAATATTTCGGACATACTTCTCGGTTTTCTATGGGGAATGATGTAGCGGATATCAATCACGATGGTTTGCCAGACATTATTTCTTTAGACATGCTTCCAGAAGATGAGGTTACTTTAAAAACCTCGGAAGGCGATGACAATGTTCAAGTCCAAAAATTACGAACACAGAAATACGGCTATCATTATCAGTTTACTAGAAATATGCTGTACGTAAATCAGCAAAATGGCAACTATTTAGAAACCGCTTTGTTAAGCGGTGTTGCTGCAACCGATTGGAGTTGGAGTAGTTTGTTTGCAGATTTTAATCAGGATGGAGAGCAAGATTTGTTTATTTCTAACGGCATTCCAAAACGTCCGAACGATTTAGATTTTATCAAGTTTATTTCTAATGAGCAAATTCAAAAAAAAATAGACCATACAAAATTGGTCGATCAAGAAGCTTTAGAAATGATGCCTTCTGGAAAAGCACACAATTATATTTTTAAAGGAACTGAAAATTTAGTTTTTAAGGACAAATCGGCTACTTGGATTTCCAATAAAAAAACGGTTTCTGGAGCAACGGCAATGGGCGATTTAGACAACGATGGTGATTTGGATTTGGTAGTAAGTAATTTGCATGAAAAAGTTGCTTTGTATATCAATCAAACCAATGAAAAAGCCAATTATTTAAAACTAAAATTAAAGCATCCTGCACCCAATACTTTTGGTATTGGTACAAAAGTGTATGCCTATCATCAAGGAAAATTACAATACAAAGAATTGTATACGGTAAGAGGTTTTCAAGCTTCTTCAGAGCCGATAGTACATTTTGGAGTTGGAGATATTCAAAAAATCGATTCGCTAAGAATTGTTTGGCCTAATAAAACGTACCAAACCCTAAAAGATGTTGCTGTTAATCAACAATTAATTATCAGTCCAGAAAACACAAAACCCTTTGATGTTAGCGTTTTAAAGAAAAAAGTAAAACCGTTATTTAAAGAAGTAGCTAATAATTTAGGAATTGATTTTACCCATGTAGAAGACAATTACACCGATTTTAATCGTCAAAAATTAATTCCGTATCAACTTTCAGATAAAGGGCCTGCAACCGCTGTAGGAGATTTGAACAACGATGGTAAAGAAGATATTTATTTTGGAGGTTCTAAATACAAACCTGCAAAAATATTTTTTCAAGCGGATACCACTTATGTAGAAAAAAAGATAGCTGAGATAGCAAAAGATTCTATTAACGAAGATGTAGTTGCATTGATTGTCAATTTGAATAACGATGCTAAAAATGATTTGTTTGTAGGAACAGGCGGAGCAGATTTTTACAATAAAATGAAACCTTTGTTAGATAGTTATTATGCGCAAAATGATACAGGTTTTGAAAAGCAAAAATTGCCTGCTTATTTTGAGAATGCATCCGTAATTAAAGCACATGATTATGACCAAGATGGCGATGTAGATATTTTTATTGGAAGTAATATAGTTTCTAACGATTTTGGAGCCATGCCCAATTCATATATTTTAGAAAATGAGAACGGAACATTTTCAATTTTGGAAAACCAACCTTTTCAAAATGTAGGAATGATTACCGATGCTCTTTGGGAAGACTATAATACAGATGGTCTTGTAGATCTTATTTTGGTAGGAGAATGGATGTCGCCCAAATTCTTTAAAAACACCAATGGCAATTTTATAGAAGAAGAGAAAATAAATGCAGACTTAAATGGATTATGGCAGCAAATAATCTCTTTTGATATAGATAAAGATGGAGATACCGATTATCTACTAGGAAACTGGGGGACAAATTCAAAATTTAAAGCGTCAACAAAACATCCATTACGCATGTATTATGCTGATTTTGATGGCAATGGAAGTACAGAAACAATTGTGTGCAATTATAAAGACGGCGATTATTATCCAATTTTAGGACTAGACGAATTGGCAAGTCAGATAGTAAGTCTACGAAAGAAATTTACAACGTATAAAAGCTTTGCAGGGAAACCAATCGATGCTATTTTCGACAAATCTGTTTTAAAGAAAGTTACTATTTTGGAAGTACATACAGTAGCCTCTGGGTATTTAAAAAACGAAAATGATGCATTTACATTTGTACCTTTTCAGAATGAATTACAACTATCACCAACCACTTCCTTTTTAAAAGACGATTTTAATGCTGATGGACAAAAAGAAGTGCTAGTTGCCGGAAATTATTTTGGTGTAAGTCCGTATCATGGAAGATTTGATTCTTTTCCAGGTGCGTTGATTTACGATGATAAAAATACTATTTTGGGAAATCAAATTGGGCTTGATTTTAGCCAGAAAGTAATTAAAAAATTACATACAATTACCTTAAAAGGAAAACGATATTTATTAGTAACTGTTAATAATGATAATGCACAAGTATATCAATTAATAGATTAGAAAACAATGATAGAACGGTAGGTTAAACAAAGTAATTGTTAATTTAGAATGTCATTTCGAACGAAGAATGAGGAGAAATCCCGCGAATGATATTAAATTGATAGTGCGAGATTTCTCCAATCGTCGAAATGACACTCAGTAATTAATTTTATTATATTTTAAATAATACAGACAGATGAAACCATATAAAATAATACTTATAATAACACTGTTGCTTTCTATATCATCATGTAAAGACGCAGAACCAATAGTTATTACTACAGATGATTTTCATACATCTGTAGATAAAGTAGTGGAAGTAATGATACACGATATTTTTTCTCCGCCTGTAGCCAGTAGAGTCTTTGCGTACCCAAATATTGCAGCGTATGAGATTATTGCACAGAATGATACAACGTACAATTCATTAAGAAATCAAATTAGTCATTTTGGAGGAATTCCAAAACCTAAACAAGGAAAAGAAATAAACTATCTGCTTGCCGCATTAATTGCTCATATTGATTTAAGCAAAAAATTAATTTTTTCTGAACAAAAAATAGAAAAGCACAGAGACAGTTTATACCAAGTTTGGGAAGCTAAAAACCCTTCAGAATTTAACGATTCAAAAGCGTACGGATTAGAAGTCGTTGCAGCGATTACAGATTGGATGAACAAAGATAATTATGCACAAACTCGAACCATGCCAAAGTTTAGAGTAGATGCAGAAGATGAAAGCAGATGGCAACCTACACCACCATCCTATATGGATGGTTTAGAGCCTCATTGGAATAAAATTCGTCCTTTTGTCTTAGATTCAGCAGCACAATTTAAACCCGTACCACCTCCAAAATTTTCGATGAATAAAAAGTCGGATTTTTACAAAGAATTGAAAGAAGTATATGACATTAGTTTAGAAATTACCCAAAAAGGAGATGCCTCTGAAGAAATACAAATTGCCCAATTTTGGGATTGTAACCCCTATGTTTCTGTAACACGCGGACATTTAATGTTTGCGGTTAAAAAAATTACACCAGGAGCGCATTGGATTGGAATTACAAAGATTGCTACTAAAAAGTCAAATGCAGATTTTAATAAAACAGTATATGCCTATACAAAAACTTCTATAGCTATTGCGGATGCTTTTATAAGTTGCTGGGATGAAAAGTATCGAAGTAATTTGGTACGCCCCGAAACTTTAATTAATACCTATTTTGATGATGAATGGAAACCTATTTTGCAAACACCTCCGTTTCCAGAATATACAAGTGGGCATTCTGTGGTTTCTGGCGCAGCATCTAGGGTTTTAACATCGATTTTTGGAAATAATTTTGCCTTTGATGATGATACAGAAATTCCATACGGATTGCCAATACGTTCTTTCTCTTCTTTTAAAACTGCTGCCGATGAAGCTGCTATTAGTAGAATGTATGGAGGAATTCATTATAGAGCTGCTGTAGAAGTAGGTGTTGGGCAAGGAAGAAAAATTGGCGATTTGGTAACAGACAATTTAACGATGGTAAGAAAGTAAGTACTCTGTCATTCCTGCGAAAGCAGGAATCTCATTAGTATCAGTTAGGTTTAATATAGATTCCTGCCTTCGCAGGAATGACAACTTAATAAAGAATTAATTTAAAAAATGAAAAAAACAGTTGCTCTAATTAGTTTTGTGTTGGTAGGACTTTTAGCATGGTATCTATTTATAAAGCCCTACGATTATTTAGTAACTTTTAAAGTAAAAACTACTGCAGGAACAATTAATCAATCTTTAAAAATATGGAATCGCAGTTTAGAAAATGAAAACCCTTTAGAACAAGAAGATTTGTATAACCTTGTACAAAAGATTAGTTTTCATGAAGATTCTATTGCTACGTATAAATGGACCTCGCATCCCATCAACGATTCTTTAACAAAAGTAAAAGTGTATGTAAAAGATATACACCATAGTTTTCAAAATAAAATTGCAGTCCCCTTTTCTACAACAGACTTTGAAAGGCGGACTAAAAAAACAGTGAAGGATTTTGTAAAAGAATTGCAAGAGCACCTTAAAAAAATAAAGGTGCAAGTAGTTGGAGAAAGTAAAACACCATTAACCTACTGTGCGTACGTTCCTGTAAAAGGCGTTCAGATTAGCAAAGCAAGAGGGATGATGCAATATTATTCGGAAGTAAGTGGCGTTTTAATCAATAATAACATAAAATTTAATGGAACTCCTTTTCTTGAAATTACCGATTGGAATATGAAAAACGATAGTATTGCCTATAATTTTTGCTTTCCAATTGTGAAAAAAGATTCACTGCCCAATCATGAATTTATACAATTCAAACAAACTAAAAGTGTAAAAGCTTTAAAAGCGATATACAATGGAAACTATATCACTTCAGACAGAGCTTGGTATCGATTGTTAGAATATGCCAAAGAAAATGATATAAAGGTTTCAAAAACACCTGTAGAAGTTTTTTATAACAATCCTAACTTTGGAGGTGACGCTTTACGCTGGAAGGCAGAGGTTTATATGCCAATTAAAGAGAATTAACGCGAGTTCAATCTAAAAAGTAATATAAGTTCGTAGATTGTTTTGTTCAACTTGTACAATTCCTGCGAAAGCAGGAATCTATTAAAATAAAGTAATTGATTTATACGGAGTTTACATTATCAATTAAACTATAATTTTTATGAAAAACAATTCAAAAATAAAAAGAGAATGGTGGAAAGAAGGTGTTGTTTACCAGATTTACCCAAGAAGTTTTAAAGATACTTCAGGAAACGGAGTTGGAGATTTAAGAGGTGTTATAGAAAAGTTAGACTATATAAAAAGTTTAGGCGTAACCATGGTTTGGTTAAATCCAATTTATGAATCGCCAAACGATGATAATGGTTATGACATTAGCGATTATCGTGCAATTATGGCAGAATTTGGAACCATGGAAGATTTTGATGAATTGTTAGCAGGTTTGCATCAAAGAGACATCAAATTTGTCATGGATGTTGTAGTAAATCATAGTTCCGATGAACACGAATGGTTTCAACAATCTCGTAGTTCAAGAGACAATAAGTACAGAGATTATTACCATTGGTGGCCCGCAGAAAAAGGAGAACCAAATTATAGATGGAGCTTCTTTGATGAAAAAAGCGAAGCATGGAAATATGACGCACAAACAGATGCTTATTATTTGCATTATTTTTCTCAAAAACAACCCGATTTAAACTGGGAAAATCCAAAAGTAAGACAAGAGGTATATGATATTATGAAGTTTTGGGCAGACAAAGGTGTAGACGGATTTCGATTAGATGCGTTTCAGTTTGTAAGTAAAGATGTAAGCTTTCCTCCACTTCCAAAAGGCTATGATGTAGATGTGCCAAGTGTGATTAAATATCACGGAATGGGTCCATACATACATGAATATCTAAAAGAAATGAACCGAGAAGTATTGAGTAAATACGATGTTTTTGCAGTTTCTGAAGGTGTTGGAAGTTCTTTAGAAGACGCACACGATTTAGTAGATGAAGATAGAGAAGAATTGCAAATGGCATATCATTTTGAGAGTACAGACTTGGTAAGTACATTAGACAAATGTTCTTTGATAGATATTAAAGAAAACTTTACAAAGTGGGATACTTCTTTTGATAAAAAAGGTTGGATTTCTATTTATTTATCCAATCACGATCAATCTAGAATGGTGAATCGATTTGGGAATGCGTCACCTCAATTTAAAGATGTTTCTGCCAAAATGCTGAACACTTTTATTTTAAGTATGAAGGGCACGCCGTATACGTATTATGGAGATGAATTAGGAATGACGAATAACGGTTTTACTAAAATTGAAGAGTATAGAGATATTGCCGCTATTAATGGATATAAAAATGCACAATCGAAAGGTGAAAATTTAGAACTGTATTTGAAAAAAATGAACTTATTGTCTAGAGATAATGGACGTACACCTATGCAATGGGATACTTCGGGAAATTCAGGATTTTCAAAAGAAACACCTTGGTTGCCTGTCAATAAAAACTATAAAACTGTAAATGTTGCTACACAAGAAGAAGATCCAAATTCGGTATTACACCATTTTATAAAAATGGTTGCATTAAGAAAGAACAATTTGGTGTTGGTATACGGAACCTATACATTATTACAGAAAGAACACAAAACAGTATATGCGTATACACGTGTTTTAGAAGATGAAAAAATGCTGATTCTCCTTAATTTTTCAGCACAAGAATCCAATTTTACATTCTCAGATTTAGATGAGAATGTAGCCGTTTTAATCAATAATTATCATCAATTAGATATTAAAAAAGATACAGTGAGTCTTTTGCCATATCAAGCAGTAATCATAAAATTATAAACCATGGAAATAAAAAAACCAAGCTTATCTTTTTGGCAAATTTTTAATATGAATGTTGGATTCTTAGGAATTCAATATAGTTTTGGATTGCAACAAACCGCCATCAACCCCATATTTTTATATTTAGGCGCACCAGAAGATATGTTGCCTATTTTAAATATTGCGGGACCTGTTACAGGTTTAATTGTTCAGCCCATTATAGGTGCAATGTCAGATAAAACATGGTCGCCACGTTGGGGAAGGCGTAAACCCTATTTTTTAATAGGAGCTATATTAGGTAGTCTCTGTTTATTTGCTTTTCCACACAGTCCAGTTTTATGGTTTGCAGTTGGTTTATTATGGATTTTAGATGTAGGGAATAATATGGCAATGGAGCCTTACAGAGCTTTTGTTGGCGATAAATTACCAGAAAAACAATTGAGTTTAGGGTATCAAATGCAAAGCTTATTTGTGGGAGCAGGTATTTTATTAGCTAATGGTTCTATTGTATTATTTCAATATTGGTTTGGAGGAGAATCCGTAGAAACAGCAGGCGTTATTCCACAATGGTTGTATTATTCTTTTTATATAGGTGCTTTTTTATCATTAACCACTATTCTATGGTCGGTTTTTAAAACCCCTGAAATCCCACCTACAGAGGAAGAACTAGAAGAAATCAATCAAGTGAAAGCATTATCTTTTAGCAAACGATTTTTTAAACCTTTTACAGAAATAGCAAGTGCTGTAAAAGACATGCCAAAATTTATGTGGAAAATAGGAGCGGTTTATTTATTTCAGTGGTATGCCCTATTTATTTATTGGCAATTTACAACACCCCTGTTTAAAAAAACACTAGGATATACTACTTCAGAAGCCGCATCACAAGCTGCACAAATGAGTTTTACTTACAATGTTGTTACCATGTTAGTTGCCTTGGCTTTAGTTCCTTTAACACTTCGTTTTGGGGGTAAAAAAATATATGCTCTAAGTTTGGTAGGGACAGCAATTTCCTTATTTATCATTCCATTTATTACCGATCCTATGTTGGTTTTAGCACCCATGGTTTTATTTGGAATTGGTTGGGCAGCCATGATGGGAATACCGTATACCATGGTTTCTAAAATTGTTCCGCAAGACAGAAGAGGTGTGTATATGGGCATTTTAAATATGATGATTGTAATACCAATGTTTATACAAACGGTAACATTTGGACCTATTTATAAATATCTGTTAAATGATAATGCCATTAATGCGATGTTGTTTGCAGGTGTGTTTTTTGGGATTGCTGCTGTTTTAGCAATGCGTTTGAAGGAAAATTCTAAAAAGGGATAATAAAAAGATATGAGAAATAATAAAAAAATTAGAAGAAACCCAAAACCAATGTCTTTAGAGACACTAATTTCAGAAATTAAAAGTTTAGAAGAAGATGAAATAATCTCTTTTAATGAGTTTAAAGAAATTCCTATTCATGAAATAAGAGGAGATTATTTCCCTATGGTAAACACAAGAACAATCGATAAAGCTCTAACTAAAATTGAATACGAAAAAACAGGAAATAATAGGCTTTCAAGTTATACAATAGTTACAGAGACTTATAAAGAAGATAAAGTGTTCATTGAAAAAAGAACAGATTCTTTCTAATTAACACTTTGGCTTTTGATTCTAGAAAAGAACAAATGAAAATTTGTATTTCCAAAAATCAAGTGTAGCGAGCAAATTTGACAACTTTTAAAAAGTTGTCAAATCTAAAAATAAATTTAAATTTCTATCCATGAAACATACAGGTATAAAAATATCGCTATTTCTTAATTATTTTGTTTTCGCATTTCTTCTAAATAGTGTTGGAACAGTAATACTACAAGTACAGAGAAGTATGGATGTTTCGAAATCTGATGCAAGTTTGTTAGAAGGGTTTAAAGATATTCCCATTGCAATTGCTTCTTTTGTTTTAGCCTCTTTTTTACCTAAAATAGGTTTAAAAAAATCAATGCTACTGGGTTTAGCTCTAGTGTCTATATTTTGTTTTATCACGCCATTCACCAATGATTTTTGGTATTTTAAAATTTTGTTTTTAATGATTGGTGTTTCTTTTGCATTAATTAAAGTAGCTGTTTTTGCTACTATTGGATTAATTACAGACAACCAAAAAGAACATGGTAGTTTTATGGGTGCTTTAGAAGGTGTATTTATGGGAGGTATATTATTAGGCAATATTATTTTTAGCCTCTTTATCGATGATGTAAACCCAAAATCTACAAACTGGCTGAATATATATTGGTTTATGGGAGCTGTATCTATTTTAGCTTTTTTCGTATTATATATTTCTAAACTAGATGAATCACAAGCTAAAATTGAAAAGCGTAAGTTTTCTGAAGATTTTAAGGAAATGATTTTATTAATCATAAAACCGTTGACTATTGTTTTTATTATAAGCGTTTTTCTATATGTGTTAATAGAGCAAAGTTTTCAAACTTGGTTTCCAACTTTTTATACTGATATTATAAATGCACCTGCAAGTATGGCTGTACAAGCAGGAGCTGTTTTAGGTGGAGCCTTTATGATTGGACGTTTTTTAGGAGGGTTTATTTTGACAAAGATTAAATGGATAACCCTTTTAACGTTTTGCTTATTAGCATCAGGAGCTTTAATCCTAGTAGTATTACCACTTACAAATAATTCAGAAATTGAAGGAATGCTCAGTTGGACAAATGCGCCTTTGGCAGTTTATTTAATGCCTTTAATTGGTCTGTTTTTAGCTCCAGTTTATCCTACAATAAATTCTACAGTTTTATCATCTTTGCCTAAACATATGCATAGTTCTATGGCAGGTTTAATAGTTGTGTTTTCAGCTTTAGGAGGTACAACAGGTTCAATAATTACTGGAAATGTTTTTGAAAAATATGATGGTTCAACAGCTTTTTATTTTTCTTTAATACCAATTACAGGTATTCTTATTACAATATGGTTTTTGTATAAAATGACAAGCAAACAAACGGTACTATAAAATGCTCTTTCATTTAGAAATAAAATCCACCTTACAATCTTTATTACAACAAGAAGATACGGACGGTGATAAAAAGATTACCGTAGAAGATAAAGGCCCAAAAGCTTTTGAAATTGTGTCTACTTTAGGAGAGAAGTATCTTGTAAAAGGAACCTATCATTTATCCAATTTATTACAAGAATTAGTCATTGCAAAAAATGAAGGCAAAGAAATTGCTGAAATACCGCTATCAAAAATTGAAGAAAATCCCTCAGATCGAATTTCGAGATTGATTAAGGATTATTATTGGCAAGGTTTAACCAGAACGATGGATGCAAATGGGATTGAAAAATTATTGTCTGATACCAAAAACGAAACATTAACTGCCAAAAAATTACCCATTTACATTCCATTTCAAGATGATTTTGCATTGCAATATTATCAGCAATTAGCAACATCATTGCCTATTGAAGCAATTCGATTACCAGAATATATTTCACCAGAATTTGTAAAAAATATCAATGAAAAACCTGGAATTTTAGCACTAAAATTAGAAGAGCAAAAAGGAGAAGTTAATGGTGTTCCGTTTGTTGTTCCTGGTGGAAGATTCAATGAAATGTATGGTTGGGATAGTTATTTTGAATCCGTTGGATTACTACTCGATGGAAAAGTACATCTAGCAAAAGCCATGGCAGACAACTTTCAATATGAAATAGAAAACTATGGTAAAATATTAAATGCAAATCGTTCGTATTATTTAACAAGAACACAACCCCCTTTTTATACAAGTCTTATCAGAGAAGTTTTTGAAATTACCGAAGATAAATCTTGGTTAGAAAGTCATTTAAAAACTGCTATCAAAGAATATGAAACCGTTTGGATGGTAAAAGGAAAGCGATTGACCGACAATGGGTTGAATCGATATGTTGCAGAAGGAATCGGTATACCGCCAGAATGTGAAAAAGGACATTTTGATGCTGTCATAAAACCTTTTGCAGACGATATAAATAGTACTGTTGAAAACTATATTTCAAAATACAATTCAGGAGAAATTCAAAACAAAGAATTAGACGAATATTTTGTACACGATAGAAGTGTTAGAGAATCTGGGCATGATACTTCCTATAGAATTGATGGCAATTGTGCGGATTTAAATTTGGTAGAATTAAACGCATTGTTGTATAAATACGAAATGGATTTTGCTGAAATAATTCAAGAGTATTTTGAAGATGCATTTTCGGTTCACTCTAAAATATATACAAGTATTTTTTGGTTCAATAAATCGAGGCAAAGAAAAGAGTTGGTCGATCAGTTTTTATGGATTCCTGCTTCTGAAAGAATGACAAAGCAAGGAAATCAACAAGGGTTGTATGTCGATTATAATTTTAAAACGAAAACACAATCTTCCTTTATTGCCGCAACAACTTTTGTCCCTTTATGGTCAAAAATGGCATCTAAAGAACAAGCTGAAGTCTTGATAAGAAATATACTTCCACTTTTAAAAGAAGAAGGAGGGATAGCAGGAAGCACTCAGAAATGTGTTGGAGAAATATCTGAAGAGAGACCACAAAGACAATGGGATTATCCGAATGGTTGGGCGCCGCATCAAATGCTAATCTGGAAAGGTTTACTAAATTATGGCTATCAAAATGAAGTACAAGAATTGGTGTATCGTTGGTTGTTTATGATTACCAAAAATGCCGTAGATTATAACGGAACCATTCCCGAAAAATACGATGTTTTAGCTGCTTCTCATAAAGTCTTTGCAGAATACGGAAATGTAGGAACCGATTTTGAATATATTACACAAGAAGGTTTTGGTTGGATGAATGCTTCGTATCAATACGGATTGTCATTGTTAGATACTAAGTATATTAAAGAATTAAATAAACTAACAAACCCGAATGGTTTGTTTTAAAAAAGACTTAAAAAGACCTGTCAGGTTTTTAAAACCTGACAGGTCTAGTTTTCATAAAAAAACACGAATACGTTGAAATCACTCAAAATTATTTTATCAAAATTCAAGTATTTTTCAGTTGCGTGGATTTTTGCATCTTTAAATTTTATTATTGGTACGTGGGCTTTATACATTCCGCATGTTAAGGAAAAATTGCAATTAAACGATTCCGAAATTGGCATTGCTTTATTTTGTTTTGCGTTGGGAATTTTAGTATTTCTCCCCTTAGTTCCTTTTATTACAAGAAAAATAGGTTTAGGACGTTATTGTATTATTGGGATTGTGCTATTTGCCACATCTTTTATTTTTCCATTAGTAGCGCCTTCCTATGTTTTATTATGTACTTCTTTATTTGTTGCAGGCATATTTGTAGGCTCTACAGATGTAGCGATGAATGCTTTGGTATCGGAAATTGAAAAAGAAGATTCGCAAAACTTTATGTCGGCGGCTCACGGGTTTTTTAGTTTGGGTGGCGCTATTGGTGCTGGTTTAGGAAGTTTTTTATTGTCCATTTTTACAAAACCTGCATATCATATGCTGTTCATGGTAACGTTTGTGATTGTTACCAATATCTTTTTGGCAAAACATTACTATAAAATTGTTGAAGTAGCTACAACAAAAGAGAAAAAGGAATATGATTTTAAAGTTTTAAAACCGTTATTTATCATTGCTTTTATAGCATTTGTAATTATGAGTAGTGAAGGTGCTATAGAGCATTGGAGTGCTTTGTATTTAAAGGAAGTAGTGGGAGTTGTACAAAAGAACTTTATTGGTTTCGGGTTTATTTTCTTTTCAATAATGATGACTTTAGGACGTTTTTTTGCTGATAAAATTAGTGAGAAAATAGGCTCTTTAAAAATTATCTTTTACGGTTGTATTTTAGCAAGTATAGGTTATGGATGCATCCTTTTTAGTGTTTTTGAAATTACTTTATTAGGATTTGGAATTGTAGGTTTAGGACTCTCTGTAATTATTCCAGAAGTATTCCGCGTTGCAGGAAAAACACCCAATGTAAAAGCTTCTGTGGGGATTTCTTTTGTATCTGGTATTGGATTTATTGGCTTTTTATTAGGTCCTGTTTTGTTAGGATATATTTCGCATACATTCAGTTTAAAATCAAGTTTTTTGTTTTTGATGATGTTAACAATTATTGTAACTTTAGTTTTATTAATAAATTATAAACAAAGACTTAAATGAATAAAAAAAATAAAAAAACATTGTTGTTGAGAATTTTGATAATAATCATAACAGTGAATTTTACTTCATGTAATATTGGAACGGATATATTAAAACCTAAAGAAAAACAATGGGTTTATTTAGAATTAAATACAATATCAAAAACCGATACAACCGACTACTTTTATTATGGTCAAATGAATAAATCCATAATTAATAAAATTGACGAAAATGAAAATACTAATGGGTTATTTATATTATCTAATATTAGATTCTCAAATGATGATAAATTATTAGAATTATACGATAACGAACTTGTTGAAGGTAAACTTATTTTTAGAATAGAAGATATTGAGGAAATCACATTTTATAAAGATGATCCTATAAATTTGTTTGAATTAAATGAATTGCATGAATCTTCAAAAAAAATTAGAAATAAATCTCGTTAAAAATTATAAAAAATGAAACATTTTCAACTTTTCTTTACGTTGTTGCTATGTGGCGTTTTACAAGCACAAAACTATTCTCAATCGCCTTGGCATATTGAAGCATTCAATATCAATTCCAATAATTATTACGGAATTACTGTAGCAAACGGAATGGTGGGTATGGTATCTTCTCCAGACCCTTTAAAAGTAAATGAAGTTATTTTAAATGGCGTTTACGATTATTATCAAAGAGGAAGGGTAAGCAATATTCTAAAGACCTTTAGCCATATGAATATGCATTTGGAAGTTGATAAACACAGAATTTCTTCAAAGACCATATCCAATTACAAGCAAACGCTTGACATGAAAAAGGCAACACTGATTACTACGTTTGATGTGGGTAAAAAAGTAAGCGTAAAACAAGAAATGATGTCTTTACGAAACTTGCCTTTTTCTGCAATGGGCATTGTAGAAATTAAAGCACATACAGATGTTGAGATTGTTCCAATCAATTACATAGAAGCACCCAATCACCTTTCGGATGTCCGTAATTTATATTCAGAAATCGACAGACCGCATGTGTTAATCGAATTAATGTCTTCGGTTGCTTTTAGTCCCGGGAAAAAGAAAGTAGCAACATCAACTTCGTTTATTTTTCCAGAAAAACATGGGCATCAACCGAAAGTGATTCATGAAGATTGGGATTATAATATGCATTTAATGAAGTTTAAAAAGAAACTCAAAGCTGGAGAAACGTATCGCTTTGCATTGGTAGGAAGTACAATGTCTTCGGTACACAATAACGATCCACATAATGAAGCAGAACGCCTCACTATTTTTGCAAAATTAGAAGGCATTCAACGATTAGAAAGAGCCCATGTAAATGCTTGGGAAAAACTTTGGAAAAGCGATATTGTGATTGAAGGCGATTTAAAATCGCAACGCGCAGTACGTTCTGCGATGTATCATTTGTATTCTTTTGCTAGAAAAGGAACTGCGTATTCACTATCGCCAATGGGATTGTCGGGTTTAGGTTATAACGGACATGTATTTTGGGATACCGAATTGTGGATGTATCCATCTTTACTAGCATTGCAACCCGATATTGCAAAATCGCTTTTAGAATACCGATTTGAACGCTTAGAAGCGGCAAGGCAAAATGCTTTTGCACACGGATATGACGGCGTGATGTTTCCGTGGGAATCTGCGGAAGACGGTTCTGAAGACACGCCAGTTTGGGCATTAACAGGTCCTTTTCAACAGCATATTACAGCCACAGTAGGTTGGGCTTTTTGGAAATATTTTGAAGTGACACAAGACCAAGATTGGTTAGCAACAAGAGGATATCCTGTGTTGAAAGAAGTTGCCGATTTTTGGGCGAGTAGAGTAGAAAGAAAAGGAAAAGGCAGGTATGAAATTAATAATGTAATTGGTGCGAATGAATGGGAAGAGAATATCGATAACAATGCCTTTACCAATGGAATGGTAAAAACGGTATTGGAATATGCTTCTTTAGCGGCTGAAAAATTAGGAAAACAACCCAATACAGATTGGCGACATGTGGCAAAAAATATTCCTATTTTAAAATTCCCGGACGGAACCACTAAAGAGAATGAAACTTATAATGGAGTTACCATCAAACAAGCAGATGTAAATTTGTTGTCGTATCCTTTAAAAGTAGTTACAAAAAAGAACGCCATTTTAAAAGATTTAGCTTATTATGAACCCCGATTATCCGCTGATGGACCAGCAATGGGGAGTGCAATTTTATCGGTTTTATATGCCAGAATGGGAAAAACTGAAAAAGCCTACGAACTTTTTGTAAAAAGTTATTTGCCCAATGAATTGCCACCTTTTGGTGTATTGGCAGAAACTGCTGGAGGAACCAATCCGTATTTTGCCACAGGAGCAGGCGGAATGCTACAAGCGGTTTTATTTGGTATTGGCGGATTGGATATTACCGAAAAAGGCATTGTAGAATTAAAAACCGATTTGCCAAAACAATGGGAATCACTCACTTTAAAAGGAATTGGTGTTCAGAAGAAAACTTTTCGAAAGAATTAATAAGCAGTAGTATTACAAGTAGTACTGTCATTCCTGTTACTACTGTCATTCCTGCGAAAGCAGGAATCTAATTTTAGTTTTAAAGAACAAGATTCCTGCTTTCGCAGGAATGACAGTACGTGCTATGTTTTCTATGTACCTATGTGGTAAGATCTAATTCCTCTTTTTAAAAGCAAGCAATCCTATAAAAGTTAACAAACCATTTACAATCAGTACAAAAAAACCAAAGTCAAATTGATAGAGTTGTACAGCGAAATGATTGATTAAAAACGTTAGTACAGGAGCAAAGAGACAAATAAAAGGCACTGCTTTGTCTTTTACATTCAGTTTCGTAAACAAACCAAAAGCATACAAACCTAATAGTGGGCCATAGGTATATCCTGCAAACGTAAATATTTTTGCAATTACACTTTCATCAGCAATAAAGTATTTAAATATTAAAATTACTGCGATTAAAACAACAGAAAAAACGACATGTATTTTCTTTCGAATTTTTTCTTGTTCTTGAGGGATATTCTTTTTATCAATTTCCAAAATATCCAAGCTAAAAGAAGTTGTTAAGGAAGTTAAGGCAGAATCGGCACTAGAATACGCCGCAGCAATTAAACCTAATAAAAAGAATAGGGCAGTTGCAATTCCTAAATTTCCTTGTGTTGCTAAGATGGGAAATAATTCATCTTTATGTGCATCAATACCATTTGCAGCAGCATAATCGGTTAGTAAAACACCTAAAGCCAAGAAGAAAAAGTTGACAATCACCAATACAATGGTAAACCAAAACATGTTCTTTTGTGCGTCTTTTAACGATTTACAGGTTAGATTTTTTTGCATCATATCTTGGTCTAGTCCTGTCATTACCACAGCAATAAAAGCCCCCGCAAAAAACTGTTTCCAAAAATAATTTCCAGCTTTTATATTCTCAAAAAAGAAGGTTTTAGAAAGTTCGTTATCGGCAATATAAGCGAATAAATTGGTGATTTTCATTTCCGTAGAAATGGTATAAATACAAACGCCTACTGCAATTAACATAAATAAAGTTTGCAAGGTATCTGTCCACACAATCGTTTTAATTCCCCCTTTAAAAGTATACAGCCAAATTAGTAAAATAGTAATGGAAACCGTTACCCAAAATGGAATTCCATAGGCATCAAATAGAATAATCTGTAATACATTGGCAACTAAAAACAATCGGAACGAAGCACCAATAGTTCTCGATAGTAAAAAGAAAGCAGCACCTGTTTTATAGGAGTAATTTCCGAACCGATCTCGTAAGTAGGTGTAAATAGAAATTAAGTTTAATCGATAGTAAAGCGGTAACAAAATAAGTCCGATGATGGCATACCCCACTACATACCCAAATACCATTTGCATATAACCCATGCTTTGCGCTTCTACCCAGCCAGGAACAGAAATAAAAGTAACCCCAGAAAGTGAAGCGCCAATCATTCCAAAAGCTACCAAATACCAAGGAGATGCATTGTTGGCTTTAAAAAAAGTAGTGTTGTTTGCAGATTTCCCTGTAAAATACGAAATAAGAAAAAGCACGCTAAAGTAACTTGCAATTACGAGGACTATATAAATAGGTTGCATAGGTTAATTACGAATTTGTACATTACGAATATAGGATTTATTGAAAGATTGAAGAATTAAAAAGTTGGAAGTTGAAAAGTAGAAAAGGGAAAATAGAGCAAAGAAAAAAGAGTCAATAGCTAAAAACGATGTTTTCTATTTAGGAAACTATTAAAGAATTGAAAAATTAAAAGATTTAAAATTTACAATTCATCATTCATAATTTGTAATTTTACAACTGTGGATTTTTCATCAAAATTATTAGAAAATGCGGTCAATGAAGTGGCTCGTTTGCCTGGTATTGGAAAGCGAACTTCATTGCGATTGGTCTTGCATTTATTAAAGCAACCTTCCGAACATACAAAGTACCTTACAGAAGCTTTACAGGCTTTAAGAACCAACATACAAACCTGTCAAAAATGTCACAATATTTCAGATACTCCGTTGTGTGATATTTGTAACAATCCGAAAAGAAATCCCGAAATTGTATGTGTTGTAGAGGATATTAGAGATGTAATGGCAATAGAAAGTACCGCGCAATTTCAAGGCTTGTATCATGTCTTGGGAGGAAAAATATCTCCTATTGAAGGGATTGGTCCTCAAAATTTAGAAATTGACTCTCTGATAGAGAAAGTAAAAAACGGACAAGTAAAAGAAATTATTTTTGCGTTGAGTTCTACCATAGAAGGCGATACCACCAACTTTTATATTTACAAACAAATAGAAGGCTATACTATTACGACGAGTACCATTGCTAGAGGAATTGCTGTAGGAGATGAATTGGAATATGCCGATGAAGTTACTTTAGGAAGAAGTATTGTCAATCGGATTCCTTTTTCTCAGTCTTTAAAGGGGTAGTTCTAATGGAGTGTTGTGCAACGATTACCATTGTTGCCAGTAGTATTTATGCTACTTTAAAATCAAATTCATTCACCTCAATACTAAATTTCACATTCGCTTTTAATGCTTTAAATACTTTTAAAATTGTCTCGATAGTTACATTTCTTGTATTTCGTTCCAATTTAGAGATTTGTGATTTTTGAACTCCAATTAATTCTCCAAGTTGTTCTTGAGTTAATTTTCGTTCTTTACGAACAGATTTTATCATATCGCCAAGTACTTCCATTCGTAAGTCAAATTCATATTTGTCTCGTTCTGGTGTTCCAACTTTTCCGATGTCCTTATCTTTCATTTGGTCAAGTGTCATCATTTTCATTTTCTTATTTTTTGTTGCCATAACTTTGAGTTTATTGGTCAAAATATTCCGTTTTAATTTTCAATGCTTTCTCAATTTCCGCTTTTGGAACTTTACTCACTTTTTTAATCATTCCGTGTGTTGATAAAACAAGTGTTTCTTTTTTGTCAGTTTTGTCCCAAAAAGCAAATAGTCTGTATTGAATTCCTTTATAAAGCGTTCTAAATTCCCAAATATCATCTGTTAGTTTCTTAAACAATTTTGGGTTATTTTCAAGTTTCGCTTTATCTAAATTGTAGTAGATTTTCTTCTTAACTTTCGTGTCTAATTTGGACATAAATTCAATTGCCTGTTCAAGAAATACTACTTCAAATTTCATTAAGCTCTTTTGTCGTTTTACTTTGGCAAATATAATAAAAAAGTTAAGTTATATGGAAACTTTTTGGATTTTTCTCGTATTACTACCAAACGTCAGTTTATCTCAAAAGTAGTATAAATTCCTTTGTGGAATAGTTACATTTACTGCGACACAGAAATTAAGGATATTTGCTGTTAAATAAATACTTTTAACAGATGAAAAAACGATTTTACATTAAAGAATTTAAATAAATACTTAAAATTTACTAGAAAAAGAGCAAAAAGCCGAGCAGGAGTATTCGCTTTTGTTTTCACTGTAATAAATTGCTACGAAAAAGCATTTATAGCATTTTTAAGCCACCAAAAAAAAGAGCATTTTACAATAGTTTAGAAATAATTTAGCCACTAAAAGTGCTTAAAAACAGTTGCTTTTGAAATTTAAAATGGAGTTGTGCAACGGTTACCGATGTTGCCAGTAGTATTTTATTTATTCCATAATGATAATATAAATTCCCGAACTTTTTCAAAAGCAAAAATGAATGCCAGGATACCAACAATTAAGGAAACAATTTGCAAGCTGAAATTGGTTCTGTAACTATTCAGTTCTTCAATGTTCTTGAATACAATATTTATATCATCTTTTTTCTTGGCTAGATATTTAATATCACTCTTAAATTTTTCTTTATAAAAACCCAAAATATTAGATTCATTTATTTTTCGTCGATTTTTACTTGAATAGGTGTATTCACTTACATCATCACTGTGATTTATCAAAAAGTTTAAAGCTCTATCATTAAATTCATTTCTATACCTATTGGTAACTAGATTTAGTTTAGTTATTTTCTTTTTCAGATTAAGGTATTTACTACTTTGATGAAATAATGAAAAATATTTGTAAAACTTCCACTTACTTGTATTTTCTAAAAAATCGTACATCTTTCTTTTTATATGATTCAACTTCGAAAATTCTCGGTTTAGAATTGAGTCAAAAACACAAGGAAAAGCCATGCTTTTTATTAAATAGTAGCTTTCAAGGCGATCGTAATCGGTATAATCATTTCCTGTTCTTTCTTTTTTTCCGTGTTCTTCCTCCTTTATTATATGAATTGTATTTTTTTCTTTGTTGCTATAGATATCTACTAATTCGTCTTTCGAAGTAAAATGAACAATACTGGAAAAATTGAAAAATGAATATAAACTGTTTTTGTCCTTATGCTTTTTTAATTCCTTTATTGTGTAATGTTCTATTTTAGGGATTTGAGAAGAAAGTTTTGATGAATAAAAATAGCCGTTTAGTGGTTTTAAAATGTTGTCATTTACTTGAAACTGTAAATCTGATATCAAATTGTCTACATTTTCTCTTATTAGACTACTTTTAAAAGAGGTGTAGCTGGTAAAAAGTCTATGTTTTAAAATGTTTTTAAAAGAGTGAAAATGTCGAGTTGATAAACTAGTTTCTGAAGATTCCAAAATTTTTGAAGCAACTTCTTTAAACTTTTCGCTTGGCTTTACATCGATATGTAAAATGAAATATGATTCATTTGTTTTGATGTAAGAGATTGCTAAAAAGTCAATATAATCTGAACGAGAATTATTAATCTTTTTAAAATCTAAACTGATTAGTTTTCCAAATCCTGAGGAATCTAAATCAATTTTTATTTTTGACAATTTTTTTACCAATTCATCTTTAAATCTAATTTCTTTTCCAAAACCAGAATGTTTGGATGAGAATTTTGAAATAAGACTTTTCTTAAACTGGTCAAACTTATCTATCTCAATAGCTTCAAAAAAGTTTATATATGTTAACTTTAGTTTTTTATAATGTTTAGGTTGATTTTTTGAAATTATTTTATCTGTGTAGTAATTCCGATATAAATGGGTTTCTCTCTCATTCCTTAATTCAGTATGTCTGTCAATTACATTTAATTTCTTTTTTAGGTATTTATTCCCTGAAAATAAAGCGAGTATTTTATTTTTGATTTTATAAGAGTACTCCGCTCTTTTTTCAGATGCAGTTTTGTGTTTTTTATCGTAATAGAAGTACTTTTCGTTTTTCAATATTTTCTAATTGGGTTTGATTGATCAATATTACTGCCAACTTATTTATATGTACATAAAATATATGTAATAATCCCATAAAGAGAAAATATGCATTTATTTTATGCATTTGCCTTCTCCAAAAATACCATTAAATAACCAAACTTTAAAACAAGATTTTTTAGCCTACATTATTTTTGATATAAAAACCATATTTGATTGATTCTATTGAAAATCAAAATTTTAACTCTCTGTCATTCCTGCGAAGGCAGGAATCTAAGTGTGTCAATTTTAATAGATTCCTGCCTTACTGAATCGAGTTCAGCACAGGTCGCAGGAATGACAAACTCAATAGAATTAGGAACTTATATTATTTTATTCCAAAGGATAAAAAAACTGTTCAAAGGTTATTTTACCATCTTCTACTCGGAAGATTGCAATTTCTTCGTTTACCATTCTTGGCATTCCTTTTAGGGTAATGTCCATTTTCATAGAAGCAGAAAAATGATTGCCCGCTACAATAGGGCCTTCAATTTCCAATCCGTGAAATTCTTCTACCATCTCCTCCCACAATTTCCCTTTTTCTTTAATGGCTTCAATTCCCGCTACTTTTTCTGGAAAACCTTGTGCACCTTTCATTTCTAAGCTAATACAACGGTTAGCATATAGTTCTTCTTGTGCTTTTTCCCATTGCCCTGTGTTGCAGTATGCTGCCCATTTGTTTGCGATTTCTTGTGTTGACATAATATGATTGTTTTTAATTAGTGATACAAATATACAAGTGAGTACTGACAGAATGCGTCAGGGCTCATATTCAATTTCTGGACACGACATAAAATAATCTCTTAAATCGAAATTTCTATCCTCAAATACTTCGTCTAAAATTTTAAACTGCTGTATTCTATCCAACCGAAAAGCTCTGTAATCTTTTCGCAAGCGACACCATGCAACTACAATCCATTTTTCTTCATAACTATACAGTGCTAAAGGCTCCACACTACGGTGTGTAATTTCTTTATTTGGTGCTTTGTAGTGCATTTTAATAACGTTAAAATTTACAATAGCCATTTGTATATAAGAAAGAGAGGTGGTTTTTATAGCATCTGAGTTGTTTTTAAAAACCAACATTTTGCGCTCTAAAAGTTCTCCCTGTGATTGTAAAGAACTTTTAAAAACAGCTTTTATTTTTTGTAAAGTTTGTTGAAAATGTTCAATGAGCGAATCGTCATTTGTTTTTGCAATCAATTGTTCGGCTGTAATCAAAGCATTTACTTCCATTTCATTAAACATAATAGGAGCAATTGTATATCCATCCATAATACGATATCCCTTTCCTTCAACAGTAATAATAGGAACGCCAGAGGCTTCTAGTTTTCGAATATCTCTGTAAATGGTTCTCAAACTTACCCCAAACTTTTTAGCCAATGCTGTTCCTGTAATCATTCTTTTAGATTTTAGTAGTGTAAGAATTGCTAGTAATCTTGATAGATGATTCATGATGTTTATTGGTAAAGTTATCAATTAAGAATGACATATTACGTCAGGGGTGTGTATTTTGAACACGAAAACGATTCCGTTTTTTTTAAATTACCATTTGTTGTTTTGTTATATATTTGAACTTCTTAAAAATAGACGAGTATGATTTTAATTGCAGACGGTGGTTCTACCAAAGCAGATTGGATAGCGATAGACAAGCAAAAAAATGAAGTTTTTAGAGTGCGAACTTTAGGCTTAAATCCTGCTGTAGTACCTCAAGACGAGCTTTCGAATAGAATTACCAATATGTTTCAACTCATCAATGTTAAAGAAGATGTAGAAGAAATTCATTTTTATGGAGCAGGTTGTGGAACGCCAAAGCCTGTAGCTATTTTAAAAGAAGTGATGCAAGCTATTTTTATCAATGCTAAAATTTTTATTGCAGAAGATACTTTAGCTGCTGTTTATGCGGCTTCTGGTACAGAGCCTGCTTTGGTTTGTATTTTAGGAACGGGTTCTAACAGTTGTTATTTTGATGGTAAAAACATGGAAATGAAAACCCCTTCTTTGGGTTATACTTTGATGGATGAGGCAAGTGGAAACTATTTTGGAAAGCAATTGATTAGAGATTTTTATTATGAAAAAATGCCCAAGCGTATTGCAGAAAAATTTACCGAACAGTTTAATGTAGATGCCGATTTTATAAAATACAACTTATACAGACAACCGAATCCGAATATGTATTTAGCAACCTTTGCCAAATTTATGTTTGAATTTAAAGAGGATAAATACATTAAAAAAATTATTAAAAAAGGCTTTCAAGAATTTTTTAAATATAGGGTTTTACCGTATGGAAAGACTGCAGAAACACCTATTTACTTTATTGGCTCTATTGCTTTTTATTTTAGAGATATTTTAGAGAAAATTGCAAAGAAAAATAATTTAAAAGTTACCGATGTTATTCAAAGGCCTATTGATAATTTGTTAGAATATCACAAAGCACATATCAATTAATAACTTCTAGCAAGCGCTCTAAAGCCATGCCTCTAGAGCCCTTAATAAGAATAGTGTATTGCTCAGTAGTATTTTTTACAAAGTATTGTTTGACTTCTTCAAAAGTTATAAATTGTAATTTTTCTGTGGTTGCTTTTGCAAAATGATTACCTACAAAAATAGCTTGTTTAAATCCTAATTTTTCTACAGTATTTACAATATTTTGATGCTCTTTTAGGCTGTCAGCTCCTAATTCAAACATATCTCCTAAAACTAAGATTTTTTTCTCCGCATCTAAATTCTTAAAACTTTCTAGTGCTACTTGCATACTTGTAGGGTTGGCATTGTAAGCATCTAAAATAATAGTATTCTTTGCTGTCTTTATAACTTGTGATCTGTTGTTTGTAGGAGTATAGTTTTCAATAGCGTTTTTAATTGCAGTTTGTTCTACTCCAAAATATGCACCTATAGTAATGGCAGCAGCAATATTGTTAAAATTATAAGCACCTAGTAACTTTGTTTGTATTTGCGTTTTTTGATAGTTAATTCTAACAAAAGGATTGGCATCTAAAAATTGAATGTCTTTTTTAAAAAGGATTCGATTGATATTCGCTGTTTTTTCGAGTTGAATAGCATCTTTAGCGTTTACAAATGCAGTTTTATGATGTTGTAATAGATAGTTGTAAAGTTCAGATTTCCCCTTAATTACACCTTCAACTCCTCCAAATCCTTCTAAATGCGCTTTTCCAAAGTTGGTGATATAACCAAAATCAGGGTTTGCAATAGTACATAAGAATTCTATTTCTTTTAAGTGATTGGCACCCATTTCTACGATGGCAATTTCATCTTCTTTTTTTATGGACAATAGTGTTAATGGAACGCCAATATGATTGTTTAAATTTCCTAAAGTTGCCCTTGTTTTAAATTTTTGTTTTAAAACTGTGTATATCAACTCTTTTGTTGTGGTTTTTCCATTACTACCTGTTAGTGCTATTATTGGAATAGAGAGTTGTTTTCTGTGGTAATTTGCTAATTTTTGAAGCGTTTTTAAAACATTATCTACATAGATAATGTTTGTGTTGGTTTGGTATTTTTTTTCATCAACAATAGAATAAGCAGCGCCTTTTTCTAATGCGGTTTTAGCAAATTCATTTCCATTAAAATTGGGGCCTTTTAGAGCAAAAAAGAGACTGTTTTTTCTAATTTTACGCGTATCTGTATCAATCAGAAAAGAATCGTTATATATTTTGTATAGTTGTTCTATGTTCACGGTTAAGCTCTCAGTATTCTAAAAATAAAAAGCCTCATTGTAAAAAATACAGTGAGGCTTTTTAGAATATATTTAAAGTTTATCTTCTTATGTGTTTTGGTGTTTTTCTACTACTAATAGAGCCTACAATATCTGAAGCACATCTAAATCCAATATAATCTGTAGACATGTATTCTAACATGTATCTTCTTTGCGCAGGGTCTAACCAATATTCTCTGTCTTTCCAAGATCCACCTTTGTAAACTCTCGTATTATCACTAATTAGAGTAGTTCTTCTTTTAGAGTCATACGATCGTGTAACTTTTCCTGTAATACTATCTCTTTCTTCTTCTTGTCTTACAGGAGAATTATACATTGCAGACGTAACATCTCCTTCTTCTTGATAAAAGCGAGAAGAATTTTTACTTCCATCGTTTAAACTTGAATTATTTCCTGCATTGTAATTATTTATCATGTAGGTATCTTCTTCCGTAATACTTTCATATTTAACAGTACCCGGCAATTGTTTATTTACAATTTTTCCGTTTTGTAAAGTATCATAAATTGATTCGGTATCCTCTTCAGAACCTACAATAATAATACGCCCGTCTTTTCCAATGGCTTTTTTCTTAAAAACATTTCCTCTAAAATAATTAAAGTCGTTTGCGTTATCATCTATAATAGGTCTGTAAACATCTGCTACCCATTCTGCTACATTTCCAGACATATCATACAATCCAAAAGCATTAGGAGGGTACGATTTTACAGCAATGGTAATAGCAGCACCATCGCTACTCCACCCAGCAATTCCACTATAATCTCCTTTTCCTTGTTTGAAGTTTGCCAACTGGTCACCTCTGTAACGTTTCGATTGATCTCGCGTATATTTCTCACTCCATGCATATTTGTTTCTACCTCTAATGGTATTGTATTCTCTATTTCCAATATTAGCTTTTGCTGCATATTCCCATTCTGCTTCTGTAGGGAGTCTAAATTTTTGAATTAAAATACCGTCAGAATTCGTAATAGGTCTACCGTCTCCTTTAAAAGAATTTTTGGCAACGCTATTTTTTGTTTTACTAATAGGAACTCCTTTTTTATAAATAGTAGAATCTCCTTCAAATAACTTTACAGCATCTAATAAAAATACATCGGTATCAAAGTAGTTTCTAATCGTGTCATTTGCTAAAATATTAGTTACATGACCTCTTTCAATTAGTATTCTTAAATTAATAGCATTCGTTCTCCAACTACAATATTGATTAGCTTGCAACCAATTTACACCAACTACAGGATAGTTATCATAAGCAGGATGACGTAAATAACTTTCAGAAAGTAAGTCTGTATTCCCTAGACCTTTTCTCCAAACTAAAGTGTCTGGCAAGGCTGCATTATAAATATGCTTGTATTGTTCCTCGGTTGGAGGAAAAATATCTCTTAAATTTTGTAAGTATAAAAAGTATTCTGAATTTGTTACTTCCGTTTCATCCATATAGAACGAACGAACATGCATGGTCTTTGGACTTGTATTCCAATCGAACATTACATCGTCTTGAACTTGTCCCATTGTGTAACTTCCTCCTTCAATAACAACCATTCCTGCAGGAACTTTCTGTCCTTCAAAAGTTTTTCCTTTAATATAGTTTCCATATTTGGGGTCATTAAAATTCCAGCCTGTTAGTGAAGATTTAACTTTAGTAACTTTATTACAACTTACTAAAACAGTAATTGTTAAAAAAGTAATAAATGAAAATTTTAAAAGGTTTCTCATCTTTTTAATAAAAATTGATAGTGTTTTTATTTAACGACGCAATTTACGACAATTATATTTTTATACAAGTAAATCATAAAAATTAAATAGCTTCGGTAGTTCTTAATTAAAGGCTATAACGCAACCTTTTTTTCTTTATTACAATTATTCTTAAAAACCTTTAAAATATGTTCTAAATATTTGCGTTATTTGAGAAATATTATGAAAAAATACATTCTATTATTTTTCCTCTTTTTTATTGTGAAACCGTTGGTTTCTCAAGTTTCAAATTCCGTGCTTTCTCAAGGAGATTGGTATCAGTTTTCTGTAGATACAACAGGCGTTTTTAAAATTGATAAGAATTTACTAGAACAGATAGGAATTGCTACAACAAATTTAGATCCTAGAAAGATTCATGTTTATGGAAATGGAGGTAATTTATTACCCGTATTAAATAGCGATTTTAGATACGATGATTTACAAGAAAATGCTATCTATGTAGATGGGGAGGTAGATGGTGTTTTTAACGATAACGATTATATTTTATTTTATGCGAAAGGCCCTCATAGTTGGATTGTAAATACAACAACTGAAACCGTGGCGCATCAACAAAACATTTATTCAGATAAAGCGTATTATTTTATTACTGTAAATAATACTGATGGAAAAAGAATACAAACCTTGCCTGAGGTAACTGGTGTTGCCACTTTTGAATTTACATCGTTTAACGATTATATTTTTTATGAAAAAGAAGAGGTTAATTTATTAGCCGCAGGGAATCAGTGGTTCGGAGAATCTTTTGATATACAAAGCACACAGCTTTTTAACATTCCTTTTCCGAATGCAGTTTCTAATGAACAAATTACAGTAAAAGTAAGAGCTGTTGCACAGTCTTCTTTAGCTTCTTCGATGAATGTAAATGTAAATAATGGACCTTTGTTTGCATTAAACTTTAGTGGGATTTCAAGCAGTTCTTTAACAAAAGCAGTAACAGCAGAAAAAACAGCTAGCGTTTTAAATTCTTCAGAGAATATTACCATTTCTATAGCTTATAATAATGGAGGAATTCCTTCTGCGAAAGCTTATTTAGATTATATTGAAGTTACTGGGAAGAAACAATTAATTGTAAATGACCAACAATTTTCTTTTCGGAATTTCGAATCTCAAGCAATTTCTGGACTTGTAGCATACCAATTGCAAAATGCAAGTAATGTTTTTCAAGTATGGGACGTTACAAATCCTATAAATCCTGCTAACATAGCAAATCAATCAAGTGATGGTACTTTTAGTTTTAAAGCAAATGGCGGAGTTTTAAGAGAATATATTATTGTGAATCAATCTGATTTTTATATACCAGAAACTATAGAAAATCCCCAAGTTACCAATCAGAATTTACACGCAGAAAAAGATATTAATTATTTAGTTATTACAAACGAGGCACTTTTTTCTCAAGCAGAAAGATTAGCGAATTACCATCAAGAAAATTCTAATTTAACCACAAAAGTGGTACTGCTAGATGAAATTTATAATGAATTTGCTTCGGGATCTAAAGATATTACAGCCATTCGAGATTTTATAAAATATCTTTATGAAACAAATTCTTCAGAAGAGAAGAAATTAAAATACGTTTGTTTTTTTGGTGATGCCTCTTACGATTATAAAGATAGAATAGCTTCCAACAATAATGTTGTTCCTGTTTATGAGTCTTTTGAGAGTTTTAATTTGGCAACTTCATTTGTTACAGACGATTATTTTGCCATGTTAGAAGCTAATGAAGGAACTATGAGTAGGTTTCATACCCTTGATGTTGCAACCGGTAGAATCCCTGTGTCAACATTGCAACAAGCAACCGAAGTGGTAGATAAAATATTGAAGTATTACAATACTTCAACCATTGGAGATTGGCGTAATACTATTACATTATTAGCCGACGATATTGATGCCAATTTTGATATTTCTATTCAGAGTGGTGTAGAAAAAATTGCAGACTCTATAAAGGCAAATAAACCTGTTTTTAATGTCAATAAAATTTATGCCGATTCTTTTGTACAAGAAAACTCTTCTGGAGGAGAACGTTATCCCGATGTAAAAACAGCCATCACCAATGCTATTGAATCTGGAACCTTAGTATTAGATTACTTTGGACACGGAGGTGAAGATGGTTTTGCGGCAGAACGGTTTTTAGAAAAAACACAAATACAAGACCTTAACAACCCTACAACCCTACCGCTTTTAATAACAGTAACTTGCGATTTTTCTAGATTTGACAACCCCAATAGAACCACAGCCGGCGAATTGATGTTTTGGAATGCAAACGGAGGAGCAGCAAGTATGATTACTACTACAAGAGAAGTCTATATAAGTACAGGGCAAGCTTTTAATGAAAATTTAATTAAAACCCTTTTAGAATTTAACGATGAAGATTTAACCATTGCAGAATCTTTGGCAAAAGCAAAAAATCAATTTACAAATTCAGAGCAAAAATTCTTTATTTATTCTTTTGGAGACCCTGCTATGAAATTGGCTATTCCACAACCTAATGTTAAAATCACAAAAATGAATGGTGTAGATATTACACAATCTATAGATACCTTAAAGGCATTATCTAAAGTTCGTTTTGAAGGGGTTGTAACGAATAATTTAAATACTATTTTAAACGATTTTAATGGTACATTATCTACCACCGTTTTTGACAAGCCCATCGATAAAAAAACTTTAGATAATGATGGTTTTGGGATAGAAATTACTTTTGATTCACAAGAAAGTAAATTGTTTAGAGGGAAATCTACCGTAGAAAATGGTGTTTTTAGCTTTGATTTTGTAGTGCCAAAAGATATAAAAGTAGCTTATGGAAAAGGAAAGTTAAGTTTTTATGCAGAGAATAGTATTGCAGACAGAGCAGGCTATAATTTTGATGTTGTTGTTGGGGGTATTGATGAAAATGCTCCTGAAGATACTGTAGGTCCGGAGTTGAAAACCTTTTTAAATGATGAATCTTTTGTAGATGGAGGCAATACGAATAGTTCGCCAAATTTAATTATCAATCTTTCAGACGCTAGTGGAATTAATACTTCTATTACAGCGGTAGATCATGATATTGTTGCTATTTTAGATGGAGATGAAGCCAATCCAATTGTGCTAAATGATTTTTATGAAACCGAATTAAACGATTATACAAACGGAAAGGTTACTTATAAATTAAGAGATTTATCGGTAGGAAATCATACTTTAAAAATAAAAGCTTGGGATACCTACAATAATTCATCTGAAGCTACGTTAAGTTTTGTGGTAGTTACAGATGCTATTTTGCATTTAGAACACGTTTTAAATTACCCGAATCCCTTTGTAAATTATACAGAATTTTGGTTTCAGCATAACAAACCTAACGAGCCATTAGAAGTGCAAGTTCAAATATTTACAATATCAGGAAAATTAATTAAAACAATCCATCAGAATATTCAAACTACAGGAAGTTTATCAAGAGAGATTGTATGGAACGGATTGGATGATTTTGGAAATAAAATAGGAAAAGGAGTTTATATATATAAATTAAAAGTTACGGCAACTACAAGTAATTTAGTTGCAGAGAAATATGAAAAATTAGTCATACTTCAATAAAAATTAGATATTTGCAAAATGTTGAAAATTAAAAATATGAGAAAACTAGCATTCTATTTGTTAATGTGTAGCATGTTAACGGCTAAATTAAATGCACAAACTACAATTAATGTAGATCAATTAGGTGGAATTACTACTGCAACCCCTTTTTTATTAATTGTACCTGATGCAAGAGCAGGAGCTATGGGAGATGTAGGTGTTGCCACAACAGCAGATGGAAATTCGCTGTTTCACAATCCTGCAAAAATTGCCTTTGGCTCTAGACAAGTGTATTTTGCTGTAAATTATGCGCCTTGGTTACGTAATTTAACCGATGATATTTTTATTGGAGGTGCTTCTTATATTAATAGATATAGCGATAACAATGCTTGGGGAGTAGATTTTAAATACTTTTCTTTAGGTCAGATAGAATTAACAGACAATAGTGGAAATTCAACAGGAATTATCAATCCAAATGAATTGGCAATCTCTGGAACCTATGCATTAAAGTTAAGCCCTTCTTTTTCTATGGGAGTGTCTTTAAAATATATTCGTTCTAATCTTTCTTTTACGAATGCTGTTTCTACTTTACAACCCATAAATTCTTTTGGTGTAGATATTTCAGGATTTTATCAATCTTCAGAAAAAGATTATGGCACTTTTGATGGACGCTATAGAGTTGGATTTAATATTGCTAATGTAGGTCCAAAAGTTTCTTATGTGCCAGGTGAAGAAGATTTTATTCCAACCAATTTGAAATTAGGGGGAGGCTTTGAATTTATTTTAGACGATTATAATAGCGTAACAACCACACTTGAACTTACAAAATTACTAGTTCCAAGTCCGCAACCAGATGGTTCTGAACAAGATCAAAGTTTTGTTTCAGGTATTTTTAGTTCTTTTAACGATGCACCAGGAGGATTTAGCGAAGAGTTAAAAGAATTTACTTATGCTTTAGGAGTAGAATACCTTTACAATTCCGCTTTTGCTTTAAGAACAGGGTATTTTCATGAAAATGAAACCAAAGGAAATCGACAGTATTTTACGTTGGGAGCAGGTTTTAAAACCAATGCTTTAAATATAGATTTATCGTATTTAATGAATGCCTCAGATGTAAATAATCCACTAGAAAATTCTTTGCGTTTTTCATTATCCTTTGATTTAGGCAGTATTTATGAACAATTATAAAACGCTGTTTTTAGATTTTAGGAATAAACCTAAAATCTAAAAATCAATAAGGTTAGGCTTATGAAAAAAAGTGAAATAAAGATTTCTGTAACTACTTTTAAAGACTTTTCTGAGCTTTCTATTGAAGATAAAATGCTTATGAATAAAGCTATTGAAATAAGAGAAAAAGCCTATGCACCCTATTCTAAGTTTAATGTTGGTGCTGCTATATTGTTAGAAAATAATCAAATTGTTTTAGGGAATAATCAAGAAAATGCAGCGTATCCTTCTGGAATCTGTGCAGAGCGTGTTGCTATTTGGAAAGCGGCGTCTGATTATTCTACTATAAAAGTTAAAAAATTAGCCATTACGGCAAGCTCTTTAAAAACCAAAGTGGATAAACCTGTAGCGCCTTGTGGGGCATGTAGACAAACTTTGTCTGAATACGAAATTAATCAGAAAGCACCTATTGAAGTTTTGTTTATGGGAGAAATAGGCGAGGTTGTAAAAACAGATAGACTGCTTTCATTATTGCCTTTTTCTTTTGACAATTCTTTTTTGTAGTAATTTTAATTTTTTTATAAAGTTGCTATATTTTTTTAAGCTTAAGTTAAAACTCTTTGTAGGTTTTTTGTGGTCTATTAGGGGTTGTTTTAGTTTTTTTAAACAATTGATATACAGTTTTTTATGGCTTTATATACCTGTTTATGGGTATGCTATCCCTGAAAACAGGTATATTTTAAATTTACCCATTTATGGGTATTGACACGTATTCTTTTTTGTTATAGGTTTGCTATGTGGTGGTTTGTTATTTATCCCTTAAAAGCAAATCGCCACAATTCCTCCAAAAAATTGAATATTAACTTTAACTTTATAAAATCATGAAAATGAAAAAACTACACAAAACAACTCACTTTTTTAAAAAGGGATTTTTACTTTTTACAATATCTTTTTTACTATGGAATTGTGAAAAAGAAACATTAGATTTTAACCAACCTGATAATCTTGTTCTTGAAATCAGCAATCAGTTTAATAGTGAAGACTTTAAAAAATTGTTACCACATCAGTTTTTAGTAAATTGGTCTAACCCCGAAAAGCAATTTTCAGAAGCTCTAAACACTTATTTTTACGAATTCCCTATTGTATATGTTAATGAGCTTTTCAATCCTGTTACTATTAATAAAATAAGCCCAAGAAAATACTATCATAAGTACAAAATAATTGTGTTAGAAAAAGAAAATGGAAATTATGTCTTTTATTTAGCAAAGTTCTTTCAAGAAAAAGATGAGCAGAATACTAGTTTATTAACTTCGGAAGTAACTTTTAATCAAAATACAGGATATAAAGGTTTGGTTCATTTGTATGATAAAGAAGGACAACAATTTTTTGGCAAATATATTTATGAAAATGAAAGCTCAATAGCTGAATCTAAAAATACTTTTGATAAAAAAGAAAAAATTAAAATGACTGTCTCTAGAAGTGGTAATCAGCCTTGTGTAACTATTTATACAGCTCATTACAGAGATTGGTATCAACATGTATATGATGCCTATGGTAATTATTTAGGTGCTGTTTTTTTATATTCAGAATTTATTGGGTATACTTCAAGAGTAGAGTGTGATTCTTATGTAGAACCTGCTTATGTAAATGGGCGAAAAATTTGTCAAGGAAGTTGTGTAGATGTTTCTGCTGTAACAGAAGCTGCATTTTGTCCTAATGGAGACCCTATAGATGCTACTAATGGTAATTGCGATGGTTATGGAGAAGATGTAAGCCCAAATAATACACCTACGGCAGCACAATTATTACAAATTCAACAAGATTATATAATACGACAGCTATCTATAATGGATGGTTCTCAGCAAATGGATTGGGTAAGTAATAATATAAATTCAGAAGGCATTGAGCAAGTTTATAACTACTTACAAATGTATGATGTAGTTTCTACGATTCCTCCAAATATTATTGATTCATTAAATTCACTAATAAGCATTCTTTCTTCTCCTTTGTTATCTTCAAGTAGCAGTGTTGTTAATTATACAACCGAAATACAAAGAATGGTTACTCATTTAAGAGAATTTGGAAACCCAGAAGATGAATTTTTTGCAGATTATATTGATAGTTTAATTCCTGACTTTACCTCTATGACTGTAGGGGATGTGTATGATATTTATAAATTAACAAGAACCCAAGTACATAGCCTTGTAGAAAAATATTTATATGCTGTAGTTGTTCCTTTTGCAGAAGCCGCTTTTCCTTTTGTCATATATGCACTTACAGAAGCTACGCTTGGAGTTGCTTTACCATTACTTTCTAGAATTCCTCTAGCGATGGTTTTGCGTGGTGAAAGACTTAATAAAATGGTAAGACAATTATCTAGACTCGGTACAGCTGGAACAGGTAGCCACATTAGGTTAATTCCTAATAGTACATATGCAAAATCTTTAACTCTTTTTAATAAAATTACCCAAAATGCTATATCAGTCACTACAGAAACTTTATCAGGAGGAAGAATAAGGAAAGTTGCAAATATGGGTGAAGGAAATTATATTACATTTAGAAATTTTGACTTTTCAGATACACCAGGTCTTGTAGCAAATATCGATCTTAATTTTCCAGCTATTTGGAGTAAAATAAGGGAACTTAAATTTATTAATTGATTATGACAGATAAAAATAAATTACAAGAAATAATTGTTTTAAGTACCTGTGATTTTCAATACTTATACAATTTTATACAGAATGTTAAAGACTATTATCCTAAATTGTCTGAACAGGAAACAAAGAAAAAAGTTTTAGAAGTTATCAAAATCCTTCTAGAAAAAAGAATTTTAGATATTTATAATTTTTCTGATGAAAAAAAATGGGAATTTTCAATTGAGAAAAGTATCAAAAGAATCAATAAAATTTGGTTTAAAGAAGCGGGTTATGTTGATTTTATTAATATGATTTTTTTTAAAAGACAGGAATGGTTTTATGAAGAGTTAAAAAGTAAAGGATATAATTTTCAAGATAATTGGTTTAAGTATGTAAGTAAAAGTACTTGGTTAAAAGACCTTTTAAAAATAGATAAACAATGAAAAAAACAATTTTAATTTTTATACTACTTTTAGTAGGTATAGGATGTAGTGAAAATAATATAGAAGATGAGTACCCTAAAGAAATTACCTTTGTAACCATAGGAAAAGGGTCTTTATATGGTAATGGAATTGAAAATATTGAACGTTCTAGCCTTATTATCAGTAATCAAACAGATTGGCAAAGTATTGTCACTCAAATGGATTCTTATAATACTGTTTCGGATAATTTTATAGAAACAGGTATAAATTTTAACACATATACTATTGTAGCTGTTTTTGGAGAAGTAAACCCAAGTGCTTCTGAATTAGAAATTACAGGTATTATAGAAAATCAGGAAGGTATAGCTATTTCATATAGTATAAACACATTTGCTAATACTGTGGTAACACAACCTTACCACCTAGTAAAGATACCTATAACTGAAAAGTCACTACAATAATTATTTTATAAACCTTTCGTTTTAAATAATAACTCAACCTTTTTAGGGGTTAAACCTTAAAAAGGTTATTTTTTTTATTATTAAATTTAAAAATTAGCAATTACCGCCACAGATAGATTTCTTCCAGGAGCAGAAACTCCAGAAGCAAACTCTCTATAATGAATGTCGAACAAATTGTCGATACGAGTTTGTAAAATCCAATGACTATTAATAGTGTAATTTCCATTCATACCAAAAACAGCCCAACTAGGAGAACCGAAGTATTTTTCTATATCACTTGTTGCATCGGTTGAAACAATTGGTGTTAAATCGTGGTTGTCAATTCCCTCAGAAAAGTTAAAATCTTCAATATCTTTTTTGCTGTTAAAACGGAAATTCGCTCCTATTTCAAATCGTTCTTCTTTATAGTTTATCTCAAACTGACCAAACAAAGGTGGAATCGAAGACATGGCTTCTTTTGTATCTCGAGTGTTACCTTTTGTATAAGTAATAAAACCAGCCGTTTTCCAACGGTTATTTATTTTTCCTTGATAGCTTATTGTATAACCCGTAATATACGCAGTTCCTTTATTTTGATTGGCAACAGCAATTCCATATTCACCATCAAATAATACTTGATTGCTGCCATTTAATATAAAAGAATCACGCTGAATATAATTGTCTAACAATGTATAATACAAGTTACCACCAATTCGAAACCGTTTGTCATTAAAATATTTTTGAACTCCAATTTCTGCATTGTAAGCAAACTCTGGTTTTAAATCAATATTAGGAACCGTTACAAATCCGTTTTTTTCTCTAACTCTACCAATATCATCAATATTAGGAGAACGAAATCCAGAAGATAAAACACTGTTTAATTGCCATGTGTTATTAGGTTTATACACATACCCAATAGTTGCTGTAATGGCAGAGTTGCTTAAGTGAATAGCCGTTTTTGGTAAACTAATAAAAGTTTGATCAATCCATGTGGCATTCAATTGTGTATTGGTAAAACGAATACCAGAGTTTAGTGTAGAAGTGCTACTAATATCTTGCCTATAATCTATATAAACTGCCGCGCTACTGTAATTGCTATTGCCATCTGGATAACGACTTTGTATTGGAAAACTTCCTGAAAAACCAATAATATTATTTCCCGAAACAGCAATTGTTTTTCCATAGGCATTGGATTGAACATCATTATAAGCAAATTCAAAACCATACCCTAAAATTCTATCTCTCGCTGTGGTTAGAGGGACGGAAAAATCTCCATTTACACTAAAAATGTCTACACCTTCCTCTCGATAAGACCTGTTAAAGCTTCCAAATTTTCTTTGAATTCTACTTTCTTTTATTTGTTGATAAGCAAATGTAATAGTGCCTTCTTCCAACCATTTTTTTTCTGGATGAATTAAAAATTGTGGAGAAATTAGAAGGCGTTCTTGAGGGCCATAATACCATTCTGCAAATTTTAAACTGCTAGAATCTGTTAAATCTGTAAGTTCACTTAAACGGTCGAATCGTGGAATGTTTGAGGAAGTAGAATATTGAATGTTTAGTTTTGCATCTATTTTTTTTGATAACGGTACAAAGAATTTTTGTAGCACATCTGTTTGTTGGTATCCTGTATTTCTCTGAGTATTTGCATCTGAATTTAGTGTAGGATTCTCTGTATAATAGCTGTTCGTATTTTCAGAAAAATAAAAGACCTTTCCCCAATTGTCAAAACCATGAGAACGTTTTTTTCCCATTGTTAAGTCGCCAAAATCACTATAAGAAATACTTGTAAAAGAAGCCCAGTTTTTAAAACCAAGTTCTGCAGAAACTGTTGTTGTTGTTTCTTGATTTACAGAAGAATATCTCGAAAAAAAGTTGCTTTTTATGGTGGGTTCTTCAGACAGTTTTGGAGTTTTGGTATAATAGTGAATCACACCGCCTAATGCATCCGAACCATAAATTACAGAGGAAGGTCCAAAAACTACTTCTGTTCTGTCTAATAAGTTAGGTGCTATAGTAATGGCATTTTGTAAATGTCCTTTTCTGTAAATAGCATTGTTCAATCGTATTCCATCTACAACTAATAAAACTCGGTTAGATTCCATACCTCTTAAAACAGGACTTCCACCGCCAAATTGCGACTTTTGTACTTTAATACCCGGTATTGTAGCTAACAAATCTGCGGAAGTTTGTGGTGAAATTTTTTGAATGTCTTTTGATGACACAATGGCTATTTGCTCGGCAATTCTACTTGTTTTAGCACTGCTTTTAAAAACAGATAGAATAACCTCATCTAGTTTTTCAGACTCTTTGGTAAGGTATACAATGAAATTTTGCTTTTTTAGATCTGATTTTTTTATTTGAAAAGTGGCATAAGAAATATGAGAGAAAAATATAATTTCTGCTGTTTTAAAAGAAGAAACATCAACGATTCCCTTGTTATTTGTTGTAAGGGTTATGGTTTTAGCAGCGTTGAAAATAGTAACATTTTTAACTATTTTTCCTGTTCTTTGGTCTAAGATTTTTACATTCTGACTAAAAACAATACAATTTATAAAACAGCAAATAGCAAAAATAAAAGGCTTCATTAACGAAAAATAGTTTCTAAAATGGGCAATGATTTTGGGTTTCTAAAACCGTCCAAATGTAATTTAAAATATTGAATTATAATTTCTAAAATAACATGTCTTTCTTTCTTGTTTAGCAAAACATTTTCTATCCCATCAAAATTTATGCCCAATAGCTTTTTAAAAGCTAAAAAATGGGTTCCTGTGATGCTATTTTTTCCTTCAATTTTATCTGTAAAGCAACCTTCAATTAAATGAAATCCTAACGCATCTTTTTTAGATGTATCTGGATAAAAACCTAAAAAACGGGTTAAATTCAATAAAAAGAGTAAGTGGAAATTACTCACATTTGTATGTGTGTCTAACCATAAAAAGGCAGTTTCTAAATATTCATACAAGCCTAAATTTTTTTCCTCCTCTTGAATTGCAGTGGCTAATATTTCCGATAAAAATAATAGAATAGATTGTTTTACAACATCTGAATGTATAGACGTGTAAGCGTATAAAACATGCACTTCCTTTATAGTGTGTAAGTTCGATTTTTCTTTATGATTGGCAACAATGTTTAATTGTGTTAAAGGTTGAAAATACCCAACTTTTAAAGGTCTTTTAGTTTTCTTTAAAACACCTCTAATTAAATAAGATTTTACACCTTTTTCTAAAGTATAGCATTTTACAATAAGGCTAGAATCACTGTATTTAATTGAGTTGAGTACAATTGCTTTGGTAGTAATAATTGCCATTACTTTTAGTTTACAATAGCAATTTTTGTTGTAGAAGTTTCAGAATTATCTTCATTACTAAGCAGTACAATGTATATTCCAGAAGCTACTTTTTTGCCTGCTAAATTTGTTTTATTCCAAACTACTTTTCCTCCTTGTAACTCTTGCCCTTCAACAACATTAGTTTCATGGACTAAATTTCCGGCAACATCTAAAATTTTTACATTGGTACCTTTCGGTAAATGAGTGCCATTTCTTCCGTCTATAGTAACTGTTTGATGCTGTTTTAAAGCAGGATTTGGATACGCATAAACTTCCCCTAAATTAGTACCAAAAGGAGCTACTTCACTATTGTATGCAACAATACCTTTATTTGTGGCAAAAAAAACTTTTCCAGTACTGGTATCTACCTTAATTTTTAAAATTTTATTGGAAGGCAAAGGAGAGTTTTCTGTGTTGAAGTTCGCCAATGTTCTATCTCCGTTCGGATTTGTATAAGTAACACCTCCGCTATCAGTTCCAAACCACTTATTATCTGCACCATCTACAGCAATAGTGTTAATGCTTTGATCTCCTAATAACCGTTCTCCAACACCATTTTCTTCAATAATAATGGGAGTAGTATCTGCATTGCTATCAAAAATAGCTCCTGCATTATTGTAAACTACCAAACCAGACAATGTGCCAATCCAAATCTTATTAGCACTGTCAACAGCAAGCGCATTTACACGTAGATCTGGTAAAGCCCCTTGTGTTGCATTTGTGATTAAAGACTTTTTTCGATTCCCGTTTTCATTATAAATATAAATACCATTTCTTCTTGTGCCTACCCAAATAGTATTGTTTTTATCTACAATAATATCACTTAATCCAGGGGCAAAATTTCTTTCTAAAACACTTAAATCAACACCAGACCATTCTCCACTAGGAGATAATTTTTTAATTTTTTTATCTACTTCTTGATTCGTAACCCAAAGATTCCCTTGTAAATCAAAAACACCATTGCTTATTCGAATAGTTACGGTAGTGGGATTTGTAGATAAAATATCTTCCAAATCACTGTTTAAATGATTGTAAAAATTGGTTGGTACATTATCTTCAACAACTAATAGACCTCCTGTAGAAACCGAATTCACGTTGTTTGTAGCTCCAAAAGAACAGATATACACTTTGTTTTCGTTGCTAGGGTCAATAATAACACTTACCAAATCGGTTACAGGAAAATCAGGATTGTAAGGTGTGTTTATCCAGTTTTGTCCATTAAAATGACTAAAGCCTTGTTTTTTAAAAATGGGTCCAAAAATATCATTATACCCGCCATAAACTACCCAAAGATGTTGGTTTTGTGTAGTAATTGAAAATACATCGTTAGACAATGGGCCTTCTGGGTGTATTTCTTCAAACTCTGAAGCACCTATATTATCGGTAAAAAGAATTCCATATTCTTTTGTTCCTAGAAATAACAAACCTTCTTCAAAAAAAGCATTGTTTAGAGTGTAGTTGTAAGCTGTAGTTGTGGTGCTTGTAAATGTAACATTCATTGAATTATCAAAGCCTATAACACGTTGGTTTAATGCCACGGAAAGGTGTGATGATGAACTGTTTAAATCTACAATAGTTTCTGAAAAATTTTCAATTAAAGAAAGATTGGGCTCTTCAACTTTAAAAAGATTACTATTTGAAGCTGTATAAATTTCATTATTAAATGTAGTAATTTTTTGAAAGGATGTTCCCGTAAAATTAGCATTCCAATTGGTATAGTCAATTAAATTTGTATTCGAGACATCAGCAGTAAAAATCCCACTTTCTGTGGCGGCATATATCTTATTATTTAGGATAGTAGTTTCATAAATTCGAATTGCTGTAGAGTTATTTCCTATAAAATAGGTGTCTCCAAACTCTAAGTTTTCAATATCGTATACTACAATAGCAAAAGGAGTAGATAGATAGAGTTTATTGCCAAGCCCAGAAATATGATTGATGCTTTTTTCTCCAGATTGATTAAAATTTACAATATCTGGAGCAATCGATATAGCACCATTTTCGTCAACAACCTCAACCAATCCGTTTTCATATCCAATCACTAATCTTTTAAAGGTGTTACTATAATAAATAGCGGTAGTAGTTTTTCCAGAAAGCCCTTGAATAGAAGATAATTTTTGAATTTCTTTTGTATCTATGTTATAGATAAACACGGCATTGTCAGTTAATGCATAAATGGTTTCTTCTATTTTTATAAAGTCTTTTACATTGTTGTAAGAATAAAAGTCTTCCCAAGAATTACTATAATCAGTTTGTGCATTTAATAGTGCTGTACATAAAAAAAATAGTAAGAAAATAGTTTTTTTCATAAAAGAAATTAATAAATCAAAGATATTTATTTTATAGTATAATGAGACTAAAAATATGTACATTCGTTAATATTTATATCTCATAGAGAATAGCAACGTAAATGAATAATTAAAATTGCTTAAATAAAAAAATGAGAATAGTTACACTAGACGACTTTATAGACACATATTTTAAGTTAATACAGAGAGGTAGAGGTTTTTTATTTTCAAAATTTACTTTTAATAAGGAGAAGAGAACAAAAAGCGCTTTTGATAATACTTCTTTTATTTCATCTTATTTTTGGTCAATTCCTAAAGTTAGAGAGCGTTGGAATATATTAATTTCTGGAGATAAAGATGTAAACTATGTTCAATATTTAATTCATGGTTTTTTAAAGAACAAATCTCAATTAAAGCTTCTCTCATTGGGCTCAGGCATTTGTAATCGTGAAATAGAGTTAGCCGAACATTCTAATATATTTAAAGAGATAGTTTGTGTAGATATTGCTGAAAATTTATTACAGATTGCAGCAAAAAAAGCACAACAAAAAAATATAACAAATATTAAATTTATTTCGAAAAATATTTACAATTTAGAGTTTAAAGAAAATGATTTTGATATTGTTTTTTTTAAATCTTCGTTGCATCATTTTGATAAGGTAGATACCTTTTTGTCGGGTATAATAAAGCGTACTTTAAAACCTAAAGGGCATTTAATAATTAATGAGTTTGTAGGTGCTACAAGGCATCAGTTTTCTAAAAGTCAGATTACTGCTATTAATGAGGCAATAACTTCAATTCCAAAAAATTTTAGAACAAGATTTAAAAGTAATTTTCATAAAAATAAATATAGAGGTGTAGGTGTTTTAAGAATGATTATGGCAGACCCTTCTGAGTGTGTTGATTCTGCAAGTATAGTTCCTTCGATTCGTAAGCATTATACTACAATTATTGAAAAACCCTATGGAGGAAATCTATTAATGAGTGCTTTAAGAGATATTTCTCATCATTTTTTCGAATTAAATCAAGAAAAAGAAAAGGTTTTAAATCATCTTTTTTCATTAGAAGATAATTATTTAGAGAATAATCCTTCAGATTTTATATTTGGAGTTTATGAAAATGATAAGTAATTATAATATGCCTTTAGAAATAGAACGAAAGTTTTTAGTGAAAGATACATCTTTTAAGGAAGAAGCTTTAAAAAAGAATGCAATACAACAAGGTTTTTTAAATTCAAACAAGCATAGAACAGTAAGAATACGAATTACAGAAAATAAAGGCTATGTAACCATTAAAGGAAAATCAAATATTGCTGGAACTTCTCGATTTGAGTGGGAGAAAGAAATCCCTCTACAAGAAGCGCAGCAATTACTTTTGTTATGTGAAAAAGGAGTGATTAAAAAAAACCGATATCTTATTAAAAAAGGAAACCATGTATTTGAAGTAGATGAGTTTTTAGAAGATAATAAAGGTTTAATTGTTGCAGAAATAGAGTTGCAAAACGAGTCTGAAATTTTTGAAAAACCTCACTGGTTAGGAAAAGAGGTTACAGGAAAAGTGGAGTATTACAATTCAAATTTAAGCAAAAAACCTTTTAAATATTGGAAGAAAAACGATTGTAAATTATGAATTCCGAATTTTAAATGAGTTTAAAAATTAAGTTCTAAAAGAGAATTTTTAAAAAACTATTTTTTTACCTTTATACCAGTTATTGTTTGAAATTACTGTAAAAGAAAATGATGATTTTTTTCTTTATATAAATTAGAAAAATAAAGCATAGCCTTAGTTTATGGTTTCTTTTTGTAATGAAATAGAAAGGGAAAAAGAGCGTTTTATTATGGTGATTTTAAATGATAAATGGTATTAATAAAATTTAAGCATGCAATTAAACTTAATAAAACCCATTGTTTTTTTCGATTTAGAGACAACAGGAATTCGTATTGCCACAGATAAAATTGTAGAAATATCTATTTTAAAAGTATTTCCAAACGGTAATAAAGAGTCTAAAACTTGGTTGGTAAATCCAGAAATTGAAATTCCTGCAGAAGCTACAGAAATTCATGGAATTACCAATGAAAAAGTGGTTACAGAGCCTACTTTTAAAGAATTAGCTCCTGAAATTAATACGATGATTGAAGATTGTGACTTAGCAGGTTTTAATTCTAACAGATTTGATATTCCTCTTTTGGCAGAAGAATTAATGCGTGCGGGTTTCGATTTTACTATGAACGATAGAAAAGCCATTGATGTTCAGGTGATTTTTCACAAAAAAGAACAACGAACATTAAGTGCAGGCTATCAGTTTTATTGTGGAAAAGAATTAGAAGGGGCACACGGCGCAGAAGCAGATACCAATGCTACCTATGAAATTTTATTAGCGCAATTAGAAAAGTATGATGATGTTGAAAACTCTGTGGCAGCACTCAGTGAGTTTTCTACACACGGAAAAAGAGCCGATTTTGCAGGGTTTATTTTAATGAATGAGCATGATGAAGAAATCTTTTCGTTTGGAAAATACAAAGGAAGAACGGTTGCTGAAGTGTTAAAAGAAAATCCGGGCTATTATGCATGGATTCAGAATGCAGATTTTCCATTGTATACAAAGAAGATTTTAAAAGAAATTAAAGAGCGTTTGTCTGCTCCCAAAGAAACCATGACAGATGAAGAGAAACTAATTGCTTTGCAACAAAAATTTAATTTTAAGTAGTTTTAGAGTTGTAAAGCTTGTCCTGAGTTATCGAAGGATCCAAAGTTAGAAGTCAAATAAATGTATCAACTCATAAACTACTAAACAAACCAACAATTACAGAATTCAAAAATGTATACAGAATATCAGAATTTACCCAATAATGCCAGAGTTTGGGTCTATCAGTCCGATAGAGAATTCACTCCAGAAGAGCTGACTATCATTACTTCAAAAGCAAAAGAGTTTGTTGCGCAATGGACACGTCATGGAGACGATGTAAAAGGTTCTTTTTTAATAAAGTACAACCAGTTTTTAGTCTTGGCAGTAGATGAAAATTTTAACAGTGTTTCGGGTTGTTCTATAGATGCTTCCGTACATTTTATACAACAATTGGAAAAGGAATTTGATGTTGATTTTACCAATAAACTAAATATTTCTTTTAAAGATGAAAACCGAATTAATATTGTGAAAATGTCTGATTTTCAAAAATTTGCAAAGGACGGAAAAATACATGCAAGCACTATTGTATTTAATAATATGGTGCAAACCAAAGAAGCTTTTGAAAGCGATTGGGAAACGACGGCAAATAACAGTTGGCACCAACGATTTTTAATCGCGGGACAATAGCCAATGAGTTTTCTTTGAAATTGTTATCTCGAACTTGTTTTGGAATCTAAATAATAGTATTTCAAGAAATTCTTTATTGAAGACTTAACTCTAAATAAAAAAAACAACTTATCAGAATATGCGCATAAAAATTGGATTACTTTTTACACTGACGCTTTTTGTATTGAAAATGCAAGCACAAAGTATCGATCCGCTTTTGGTAAAAGATACAGCAGCTCAAAAAATTTGGGTAGATAGCCTTTTAAATTCTATGTCTATCGATGAAAAAATAGGACAGTTATTTATGGTGCAAGCTTATTCTAATAAAGATGAAAAACATGAAAAAATGATTGTAGAAATGATTGAAAAATATCATGTAGGCAATCTTATTTTTATGCAAGGGACTCCAGAAAAACAAGCGGTTCTAAATAATAAATACCAAGCGCTTTCTAAGATTCCATTATTGATTGGTTTTGATGGTGAATGGGGATTGGACATGCGATTAAAAAACACTTATCGTTTTCCTTGGAACATGACTTTAGGTGCTGTTCAAAACAATCAATTGATAGAACAATTTGGAGAGCATTTAGCAAAGCATTGCAAACGCTTAGGAATCCATGTTAATTTTGCACCTGTTGTAGATATCAATATCAATCCCAAAAACCCTATTATAGGCAATCGTTCTTTTGGCGAAAATAAAGAGAATGTTACGCAAAAAGCCATTGCTTTTATCAAAGGAATGCAAAGCCAGAATGTATTAGCAAATGCAAAACATTTTCCAGGGCATGGCGATACAGCAACCGATTCACACCATACACTACCCACCTTAAATTTTGACCGACAACGATTAGATACTGTAGAGTTGTATCCGTATCAAAAAGTTTTTGATGCAGGAGTAACAAGCGTTATGACTGCTCATTTAAGTATTCCTAGTTTAGAGCCTAATAAAAAACTACCAACTTCATTGTCTAAAAATGTAGTGACAGATATTTTGCAAAAAGAACTGGGTTTTTTAGGACTTATTTTTACAGACGGATTGAATATGAAAGGTGCTGCAAATTATGCCACACCCGCGGCAATAGATGTGGCTGCAATTTTAGCAGGAAATGATATTTTGTTAATTCCGCAAGATGTTCCCGCAACCATTACAGCGCTTAAAAAAGCACTAAAATTAGGAAGCTTGACAGAAGAAAGAATCAATTTCTCAGTTCGTAAAATATTAAAAGCAAAATATTGGGCAGGCTTATACCAATACAAACCTATTGATACAGAGAACTTACAAACAGATTTGAATACTGTAGCAGATGAAGTATTGCACAGGAAACTCGTTGAAAATTCATTAACCGTTGTTAAAAATGAAAACGAAAATATTCCTATTCGAGATCTTGAAAAACAAAAAATAGCCTATGTAAAACTAGGAGATGCCTCTGGAGATGATTTTGTAAGTATGTTGCAAAATTATACCAAAGTGGATGTGATTTCAGATAAAAATTTAAACGAAATTATTCAGAAAATAGCACCTTATGATTTGGTTATTATAGGTTTTCATAAATCGAATGCGCATCCTTGGAAATCCTATAAATTTACTAACAAAGAATTGGTTTGGTTACAAGAAATTTCACGTACTAAAAATGTGATTTTAGATGTTTTTGCAAGCCCGTATAGTTTATTGCAAGTCCAAACATTTGCAAATATTGAAGGCATTATTGTGTCTTATCAGAACAGTAAAATTGCACAAGAACTTTCTGCACAACTTCTTTTTGGAGCTATTAAAAGCAAGGGAAAATTACCTGTGTCTATTGGCAATGAATTTACTGAAGGTGAGGGTTTGCATACTTCTTTACTAAGTAGGTTGGGCTATTCAATTCCAGAAGATGTGCAACTTTCTTCAAAGATACTTGCTAAGATAGATGAAACAGTAGATACTATTTTGCAAGAAAAGATGGCTCCAGGATTACAAGTTTTGGTAGCCCGTTACGGAAAAGTAGTTTATAAAAAGAGTTTCGGATATCATACCGATCAAAAAAAGAAAAAAGTAAAAGATTCAGATGTTTATGATGTAGCATCTTTAACAAAAATATTGGCATCGCTTCCTGTGGTTATGAAAGCTGAAGAAGAAGGAAAACTGTCATTATCATCACCTTTAAAAAAGCTTTTGCCAGAGTTAAAAGGTTCTAATAAAGATACGCTTACTATAAAAGAAATTCTTTCGCATTATGGAGGTTTACAGGCTTGGATTCCTTTTTATAGAAAAACGCAAGACAGTATTTCTGGTGAAAATTTAAGAACATTATACCGTTCTAAAAAATCCAAGCACTATCAAATTAAAGTTGCAGAGAATTTATATTTGAAAAATACGTATAGAGATTCTATTTATAAGTTTATAAAAGAAGCAGATCAAAGAGATAGTTTGTCTTATAAATATAGCGATTTAGGGTATTATATTCTTAAAAAAGGACTCGAAAGAAAGTATAAAAAATCCTTAAATATTTTGGTAGATGAACAGTTTTATAAACCCTTGGGCGCTTATAGAACAAGCTACCTTCCTTTAACAAAATTTCCTAAAAAAGAAATCGTTCCTACAGAAAAAGACACCTATTATAGAAATCAGTTGTTGCACGGTTATGTACACGATATGGGTGCGGCTATGTTAGGGGGTGTAGGTGGTCATGCAGGTTTGTTTGCGAATGCTAATGATGTTGCTAAAATGATGCAACTCTATTTACAGAAAGGTTATTATGGCGGAAAACGCTATTTAAAGCCACAAACCATTCAGAAATTTAACAAGCGGTATTTTGAAGCTCAAAAAGTTCGTAGGGGTTTAGGGTTTGATAAGCCTCAATTAGATCCAGAGATAAAAGCAACTTGTGGTTGTGTGTCCGAAGCAAGTTTTGGACATAGTGGTTTTACAGGTACGTATGCTTGGGCAGATCCAGAAAGTGGTATTGTGTATGTATTTTTATCGAACAGAGTGTATCCTACGATGGAGAATAGAGGATTGGCAGAAAAAGATATGCGCACAAAAATTCAGCAAATTATTCAGAACTCAATTCTGTGGGAGTAGGCGATAGTTTTGTATAAATCCCTACAATGAAAAAACAACATAAAAAATAAAGACCTGCTATTTTATTTCCAAAAAAGAATCCAACAATTAAGGACTGAATGGCATAACAGATTGGAAATAAAAATAAGTTAAGCGTATACCTAAACGTGTCTTGAAATTCTAATTCTGTATTCTTTTTAGCTTGTTTTTTATAGAAAAGGTATTGCGGAAGACTGTTTAAAACAATTAAATAAAACAAAGGCTTTAGATAGGGTATAGGTGCTTTTTTCTTTTTAGGAATGGTATTTTTTGTAAGCATAGATTGTACTGCCCTAATTTTTGTAAAATCTACTTGCGCATCGTTTAGTTTCGTTAATTTTTTCGAATAATTCTCATCATTATCTATGTGCACACATAACGTTTTTAATTGTGCAGTAACTAAGTCTTTTAAAATACGAATGGATTTACTAGGAATATTATTGCTGTAAATTTCATTGGCATCGATAGGCATTCCATAATGTACTGCTGCTTTGCTAGGAAACACAGAAGCATTTTGATACGTAATTCCTACGGGAACTACTTTTAATTGTATCTCTGGATATTTCTCTAAAGCACCAAAAACAATTCTTGTAAAGCCTTTGCTTAAAGGTCTAACAGTTCTATTTCTATTATCGCTACCTTCTGGAAAAATCATTAAAGTTTGCTTTCTTTTAAAAATGTTGAAGCATTTTTCAAAGACTTCTTCGTTCTTAGAAAGTTGCTGTATGCCATCTCTAATTCTATAGATAGCAATGAGATTTAAAGCATTTAATAATTTTTTTATGATTGGGTTTTTAAAAGCCGCGGCTTTTACTAAAAAATAACTTGTCCGTGGATTGTTAGTGGTTACAAGCAAAGGATCAATGAGTCCGTTAGGATGATTTACAGCAAATAAAACAGCACCTTTTTTAGGAATATTTTCTTTTCCATACACACGTACTTTTTTCATGTAAAAAAACAAGCCTAATTTTACATAAAAGCGCATGAATCGAAAAGGTAATTGTAAATTTTTCATTTTTTTATCCCTTATTTTCTTGCTTTCCCCAGTACATCGCTAAGAGCATTCCAGAAAAAATATCCCAAACACCCCAAAAAGCAGCTAATAAAGCCATGCCTCCTAAACCTTCAAAAAAACCAAAAATGAGCAGTAAGCCCAATCCGCCATTCTGAATTCCTGTTTCCATAGAAATCGTTTTGGTGTCTTTTTTATTTAGTTTAAAAATTTTGGCTGTATAAAAACCAATGATAAATGCAAATATATTATGAAAAACCACTAAAAACAATACAAGGTGAATGTAGTTCAGAAAAATATCTAAATTCTGAGAAAAAGCAATTCCTATTAAAACTATAAAAACCAACATAGAAAAAGGTTTTAAAACTTTTTCAATTTTTATAGCTAGGCTTGAATAATGATGTTTTACTAGCATTCCAAAAATTAACGGAATTCCAAGAATTAAGGAAACGAGTTTTAATAACTCATACGGATCTAGAGCTACTTCTTTTAAAATAAAACTGGTAGGTTCGTATAAGTTCCCCCAAAATTGTAAATTAAAAGGGGTCATTACAATACAAATTAGAGTAGCAAATGCGGTTAAACTTACAGATAAAGCTGCATTTCCTTTTGCCATTTTACTAAAAAAATTGGAAATATTTCCACCCGGACAAGCAGCAATTAACAACATTCCTAAAGCAAAACTAGGATGTGGTTCTATGATGAGAATGGCAACAAATGTAAGCGCAGGGAGTAAAAAAAACTGAGAAAAAATACCCACTAAAAGAATTTTAGGTTTTTTTAATAAACGTTTAAAATCGTCTATGCGAATGCCTAGCGCAACACCAAACATAATAATGGCAAGAGCGATGTTTAGAATCCATAGAGATTCTGTGCTAAAATTTATTTTTAGCGCATCGATATTATCTGTAAGCGGACTAGTTTTTAAAAGCATAAACAATAATATTTGCGCCCATTTTTAAGGCTTTTTCTCTTACCGCTTTTGGATTGTTATGTATAACGGAGTCTTCCCAACCATCGCTTAAGTCAGATTCATAATCGTAAAAACAAACCAATCTTCCTTTGTAAAATAGACCAAAACCTTGTGGTGCTTTTTTATCGTGTTCATGAATTTTAGGCAATCCATCTGGAAACGAAAAAGGTGTTTGATATATAGGATGACTTTTAGGAATCTCTTGAAACTCTAATGTTGGAAACACTTTTTTGATTTCTTTCCGAATAAATTTATCGAGTCCGTAATTGTCTGAAATATGTAAAAATCCTCCAGAAATTAAGTAATTTCTGAGATTGGTAGCTTCTTCTTTAGAAAAATAAACATTTCCATGTCCTGTTAAAAAAACAATAGGAAAGCTAAAAATATCATTGCTCCCCACAGCAACAGTTTGTGGTCTTTTTTTAATTTTTGTATAATGATTTGTATTTGTAAACTCAATGAGGTTAGGAACTGCAGTTGGGTTTGCATACCAATCTCCACCACCATTGTATTTTAAAATGGCTACTTCTTGCGCAAAAGTAAAAGCGGCGCTTAAAAAGAGTAAGAAAGTTAAGTGTATTGAGCGTGTTTTCATTTCAATAGGCAATATACTGTTTCTATAAAACTTCCACAAAATGATCAAATACCAAATAATACGGTTGATCTTTAAAAACAGGCAATTCTATACTTTCTGAATTGGCAATACCAATGCCTGCAAACCATATTTTCGCATTTTGTTTTTTTGCGTGTTTTTTAAAAGTTTCCATCCAAATAGTATCATAGGTTGCTGGACTTTGAATGTTGTTTGTAGCTTTTACCAAAACAAAAATGGTAGGTTCTCCTTTTTTATAGAGTACAAATTGTGGATGTTTTTTTAACTGACTATTAATCGCAACAAATTCATAACCCATTTCCTCGAGTCGCTTGCCTACGGTATTCATAGCTAAATTATGCAATTCTTGTTCGGTTAAAATGTGCATGGGTTGTTTTTATTGAAAGATGAAATGATTAAAAAATTGAAGTATTCAAGAATTTAAAATTTAAAATAATTATTCATTACAACTAAATTTCATTTTTCACTTTTCATTTTTTTCACTTCTTCTTATTACGTCTGTTATAATTTTTATCGCCTCGTGTTTTGGGTTTTTTATACTTTTTTGCAATTTCTCTTCTATAAGAACCACCCAAATTTACCTTACTATTTTTCTCGCTTTTTTCATGAAAAGCAGGGCCAGGAACATATTCTAATCGAGTTCTATTTTTAGAAATACCTTCATTTTCTTTAGGGCGTTCATCTTCCGTTAATTGCTTTGAAATTTCAACACTTTCTGGTAAAGCTATTAAAGGAATTGTATATTCCATTAAATTTTCAATTTCTTTTTTGAATTCTTGCTCTTTTTCTGTAGAAAATAAAATTGCTTTTCCTTGTTTTTCTGCCCTTCCTGTTCTACCAATTCTATGCATATAGTTTTCAGGAAAAGTAGGCGTGTCAAAATTAATAACATGACTTACATTTTCAAAATCCAGACCTCTTGCCATTACATCGGTAGCAATTAAAATTCGATTGTTACCCGCATCAAATTGTTTGATAGAACGAATTCTATAATTCTGAGTTTTGTTAGAATGAATCACGCAGGTTTCAGCGCCAAAAATCGCTTCCATTTCTTTAAATAATAAGTCGGCACTTCTCTTAAAAGCCACAAAAATTAATACTTTATGAAAAGTTTGTTTATCGCGAAGCAAACTATTTAAAAGGTTTACTTTGGTGTAAAAATTAGGAACACTGTAAGCTTCTTGGACAATATTATCGAGTGGTGTTCCACTTAAAGCGATGGATATTTTTTGAGGATTTTTAAAAAAATCATTGATTAACTGATCTACATCTACAGTCATGGTTGCAGAAAACAGCACGTTTTGTCTGCGCTTTGGTAATAAATCAAAAATGTTTAAAAGCTGAAATCGGAAACCTAAATCTAGCATTACATCCACTTCATCAATAACCAATTTTTGAATTGTTTTTAGTTTTAGCACATTGCTTAAAGCTAGATCATACAAACGTCCGGGTGTTGCTACAACAATATCTGTTCCTTGCGCAATAGCTTGCTTTTGGGTGTTGATATTCGTGCCGCCATAAACACCTAATACTCGAACATTGATGTATTTTCCTAGCTTTTCAATTTCTTCCACCACTTGTAACACTAGTTCTCTAGTAGGAACTAAAATAAGAACTCTCGGATATTGTGTTTTTAAAAATTTTAAATCTCTAAGAATGGGCAACATATAGGCAAAGGTTTTCCCTGTTCCTGTTTGTGCAATTCCCACCATATCTTTTCCAGAACGAACTACAGAGAAGGCTTCTTGTTGGATTGGTGTTGGATTGGTAAATCCTAAATCGTCAATTGCATATTGTAATTGCTTAGAAAGATCTAAATCTGAAAATGTGGTCATTTAAAAACTGTTTTGTAAGGTTTCTTATTTCAATCGAAATGACATGGCTACAGGCAAATGATCGGAGGCTTCTCCAAACTGATTTAAAACGTTTCCATTGATATATTCTATGGTGTTTTTCGTGTAAAATATATAGTCAATTCGTTCTTTAGGTTTGTCTGAAGGATATGTTTTTAAAGAGTTTTTAGCGTTAAGTGCAGCATTTCCTACATCTTCTAAAGAAAACATTTTTTGAATGATTCCTTCTGTATCCGTTGCTAAAGAATTAAAATCTCCTAATAAAATAGTAGGGTACTTTTTTTTATAACTATTAAAGATTTTTAAAACAGTTTCAAACTGACGTACACGTGTGGGTTTGTCAAACGCTTCTAAATGCACATTTATAAGAATAACATCTTTATTATTTAAAGTTATGGTTGCTACTTGCGCTAAACGTTCTAAATACAATGCGTCTTCGTAAAAAGGAGCAGTAGCTACACGTTCTAAAACAATTCGCTCATGGTTTTTTAAAGGGTGCTTGCTTACAATAGATTGTCCAGAAATAATTTTTCCAAAATGTACACTTGGTGGCCAATACGGAAAAGGAACATAAGTTTCGTCCCAATTAATGGCTTTGGCAATATAATTATACCCTAGTTTGGCAATTTCATTTTGCTGATTTATATGATAAGACCGAGACGAATTGTAATCGATTTCTTGAAAAGCAATGATGTCTGGGTTTGTGGTTTGAGTTTCTTGAAGTACTTTGTTTAAATTAGAATCAAACAATTCTTTAGGGGTCTCTACCGAAAGATTATTGGTCATACCACTTAAATATCCAATATTATAAGTAACAATGCTAAAAATAGAATCATTTTCTGGAGCGATAGCATTTTCTAGAGTTATCAATTTAGCATATTCGCTTTCTTCTAAATTTGGTGAGGAAGCCCAAAAGAAAAAGAGCACAAAAGCAATGATGAGTACCAAAAGAGTCCGTAGCCCAATTTTTAAGATTTTCATGATTTAGAAGTGTTTTTATTAGAGAAATCTGCAATAGATTTTGCAATGGCAGTCTCTATGTTTTCTGAATTTGTATTGTAGTTTAAACCGACAGATTTTTTCTCAGGAAATTGTTCTATTAGTACTGTTGTAGAAGGAAAAGCAAAATCGACACCTAGGGCTTTTGCTAATTTTACAATGGCAATATGCAATCTATGTTTAGAGCTTTGTTCTACGCCCCATTCCAAAGATTTAAAATATACATTTACCATAATCAATAGCGCAGAATCTCCAAAACCTGTAAATTCTACATTGTAAGATTCCGATCTTGTTTCTGGGTGTGCAATAATAATTTCTCGAACCCCTTTTACAAAAGCTTCAATCAATTCAGGTGGAGTATCATAGCGCAACCCTAAATTGGTGTTGTAACGTCTGTACAAACGCAATCCTTTGTTATTAATGGTAATTTCTGCCAATTTACTATTCGGAATTTGATAGATAGAAGTGTCTGCAGCTCTAACTCTTGTCGATCGAAACCCTACTTCTTCTACAGTTCCCGAAAATCCGCTAGCTTCAATCCAATCATCAATATGAAAAGGTTTGTCTAGGAAAATCATCAAAGTACCTATCAAGTTTTTTACCGTGTCTTGTGATGCCAATGCGACTGCCAAACCACCAATAGAAGCCCCTGCAATTACAGTTGCAGTATCTACACCCAATAAAGTGAGTAATTTTAAAAGACCAATAAAAAGAACCAAACCCTTTAAGAAATTTCTTACAATAGGCGCTAGTTGGTCGTCCAGTTTTCCTGCTGTTTTTTGTGAAAAATCGGCATACAATTGGGTAACCAACTCTACCAATTTTAAGAAAACATAAATCCAAAAAATGGTTACGGCAATATTCAATGCTAAAAACACCCATGTATTTACAGCAAGAGAGAACTGTAAAGAAGGAAAAACTTTGTCAATCAACGCAATGGCAACTAATAAGCTAATAGGATGTGCTAGTTTCTTTAGACTTTTATTAATTGTATTGTTTTTGGTATGCGTAATGGTATATTGGATTTTTTGAAGGATAAAAAAGTTGATTTTTTTAGCAATAAAAAAGACAATAAAAGTAATGATTAGCAATACAAACAGTGCTGCAAACTGCCAGAGCTCAATACCAAACACTTTTTTATGCCCAAAACTGGGAATACTATCTTGAATTTTTTGAATATACCAAGGGAAAATTTCATTATAAATAGCATCAATACTATTTACAGTTTCTGAAGTGTAAAACCAATTTCCGCCTACTTTTTCTACGGCAATAGAAGGCATTCTGTCTGGGAACAGTATATATTTGTACACAGGAGAATATTCAATAGTATCGTTGTAATTAGGATTGGAAGGAATCTTGCTAAAATCTACAAACAATCCTTTTCCGTCTAAAGAACGTTTAATTTTAATGGCTTTTTTAATTGCTTCTTCTTTAGACAATCCTTGAATGGTTTTTGCAGATTTTTCAGGAGCATAAGAATCGGATTGTAAGAAGTACAAATGTGTATAAATACTAGCATTAGGGCTGCTAAGATCTACTTTTACGTTTTCTTGTGCATAGAGTCCGCCAATTGAAATAAAACAGACAAGGAACAGAAATTTCTTTATAGAATACATGTTAATCATTTGTTAAAAGGATTTTCAAATTTAAACCTTTTCAAGCGTTAAAAGTCTTAGAAGTGAAAAATAAATAATGTAAAAAAACAATTTTAAATCATGAAAAGACTTGTAAGTATTTTAACAGTTGTATTTCTTTTTGGAACCTCTACATATGCACAAAGAGGTAAAGAAGGACATATGAGAGAAACTTTGTCAGTAGAACAACAAACTACTTTGGCAGTAAAAAAAATGACACTGAAATTAGATCTCACTAAGGCGCAACAACGTAAAGTAAAGCCTTTAATAGCGGCTCAAATTTCGGATAAAAAAGCCATGAAAGAAAAAAGAAAAGTAGCAAAAGAGCGTAAAAAAAGACCTACCGCAGATGAGCGATACGAAATGGAAAATGCTCGTTTAGACAAACAGATTGCATTTAAAAAGGCGATGAAAGAAATTTTAAGCGATGAGCAGTTTGCAAAGTTTGAAAAAATGAAGAAGTTTAGAAAAGGTAAAAAGATGAAGAAAATGAAGAAAAAAATGAAAAAGCACAAAGAGCAGAAGGAAGAGAATTAGAGTAAGGAAGTTCGAAAGTTGGAAAGGCAAAAGGAGTTTTAAATGTTAAGTTTTGATTCTTCGCTTGCTTTTTTGCACATTATTAACTCCTTTTGACTTTCCAACTTTATAAACTTTCAGACTTTCAAACTTGTAACTTTCTAACTACGCCTCCTCAAACCAACTCGCATATTTTACATAATTATTGGCAATTCTATCAATTTCACCAGAGATTAATTCCGCAGAAATATCTTTCACTTTTTTAGCTGGAATTCCTGCATAAATACTGCCGCTTTCTACTTTTGTGTTTTTCGTGACTACAGCACCCGCAGCAATAATAGCATTGCTTCCTATAACACAATCGTCCATAATAATACTTCCCATGCCTACCAAAACATTATCTTGAATAGTACATCCGTGTACAATGGCATTGTGCCCTATAGAAACATTATTACCAATAGTGGTGGGTGATTTTTGATACGTGGCATGAATTACAGCACCGTCTTGAATATTCACTTTATTGCCAATTTTTATAAAATGAACATCACCTCTAATCACAGCATTAAACCAAACACTGCATTCTTTTCCTAGAGAAACTTCTCCAACAATGGTCGCATTTTCTGCCACATAACAGTCTTCTGGAATTTGAGGTGTTTTTCCGTTTACAGTTTTTATAATTCTCATATTTCTTTAAATTTTCTCATTTTTGATTCTTTGGTATCTTAGGACAAGCTTTCTAAATTTGTAACTTCAAAAATCATCATTTGAAATAGGATAGGAGTTTTGCTTTTTTAGACGAAGCTACTGAAATTTCTTTTCCGTTAGAAACCAAAACACTACCGCCTTTTCCTTTTTTGTATTTTACAATACTTGCTACATTTACCAGATACGATTTATGAATTCTGGCAAAAGAGTAGTCTTTTAACAAGGTTTCAAAATGTTTTAAGGTTTTACTTACTAACTTTTTAGAGTTTTTAAAATGAATTTCCGTGTAATTGTCATCAGCTTTACAGAATACAATATCGTTGATGTCAATCACTTCAAATCCGTCTTGTACAGGAACCGTTATTTTTTCAGAAGTTTTGTTAAAATTAGGTGCAAGTATCTTGTTTTGTAATTCGTTTTCTTTCTTTTTGATTTCTGTTACAATATGAACTCCTTTAATCAGTTCATCAATAGAAATGGGTTTTAGCAAATAATAAGTGGCATCATTGTTTAAGGCTTCTATAGCATAATGGTCGTAAGCGGTTACAAAAATAGTTTCAAACGTTCTATCTTTTACTTTTTCGAGCAAGTCAAAAGCATTGCCAAAAGGCATTTCTACATCTAAAAAAACCAAATCTAACCTGTGCTTTTGAATTAAAATAGCAGCTTCTTCAATATTACTAGCTTCACCTAATAATTCGACATTCGGACAATATTTGGCAATATAATTTCTAAGAATATTTCTACTAATTTCTTCGTCTTCAACAAGAATGGCTTTTAGTTTCATTTTTTATTCAATGATTTAATTTTTCAATCTTCAATCTTCAATCTTCAATCTTTCAATCCTTCAACGGATTAACCTTTTTTCTTTTTTAGGATTAATTCCACTTTTGTCCCTTCACCATTTTCAAAAACGTCTTCTACAGTAACAGTAACAGCATCTTTGTACATATCATTTAAAATACGAATTCGATTTTTAATAGTACTCATCCCTTTCGATTTTTGTTTTAATTGGTTTTTTGTTTTTAGCGCGTTGGAATGTTTACGACCAATACCATTGTCTTGAATACAAATAAAAAGACTTGCATCATCTTTTTCTTTCATGGTAATTGCTAATTCTCCTTTTTCTTTTTTATAACGCAACCCATGCCAAATGGCATTTTCTATATAGGGCTGTAATAACATAGGTGGAATCGCATATTGGTCTAAAGGAATTTTTTCATCAATAGAAATTGTATACTCAAACTTGTCTTTAAAACGATTGTGTTCTAGTTTTACATACAATTCTAATAGTTCTATTTCTTTGCTTAAAGGAATAAAATTTTCATCAGAATTTTCTAAAACAGCACGCATTAAGGAAGAGAATTCCGACAAATATCGATTGGCGTTTCGTTCATCATTTACGGCAATAAAACTGTTGACAGAATTTAAGGCATTAAAAATAAAATGCGGATTCATTTGCGAGCGCATCGATTTTAAAGCTAATAAATTATTTGCCAAGCGTTGTTGTTTGTTATTTCTATAAAGCAAATACCCTAAAAAGCATAACAATACAATTCCGCTAATAAGCGCATAAATAATAATTTTTTGACGTTGGTTACTTTGTTTGGAAAGCTGCTTGTCTTTTTCTAGGCTTACAATTCTATTTTGTTTATCTGCAATTCTTCTTCCAAACCGTTCTGCTTGCTGGATTTCTTGTTCTTTTTCAATATAGATTTGATCTACTAAGTCTACATACTCTCGATATCTTTTTAATGCATTTACATAATCTCCCACGCTGGCATATACTTCCGATAATTTACGAGTAGCATCTTTTTGAACAATGAGGTCTTCTTTATCATCTGCATCTGAAATACTTTTTTCTAAATAAGGAATGGCTTTTTTGTATTCCTCTTTTAAAATATAGGCGTTTCCTATTTTATAATTTATTTTTTGAGCGTTTATTTTGTTTTCTTCAGGTAGCTTATTTTTTAAACGAATGCCAGCTGATTTCAGTTTGTTAGAATATTGAATACTGTCTCTTTTCCTTATAGTTTTATTTTTTTTAGTTTCAATATCGTTTGTATTTCCATATGATTTAAGATTGTTATCAAATTCTACACCAATAGCTATTCTATTTTTATCAAGGGAATCAATTTCTTTTAAACTCTCTTTCCGCAATTCAATTTCCTCGTCAAAAAGGCGGTTGGTATTTAAAAAATCAGCGACTTTATCTTGTTCTTCTAAAGAACGTTTTTTGTCTTCTTTCGCAGCTAAATCCAATGATTTTTTGAATTTCGCATTTGCTTTCGGAATATTTCCTTCAAGGTTAAAAACTTCTCCTAATTTAGAGTTTAAATCGGTGATTTTTGAGGTGATTTTTCTTTTTCTAGCAAGAGTTAAAGCTTTATTATACTGTTTTTTTGCAGCCTTATATTCTTGTAAGTTTACAAAAACATCTCCTAATCCTTCATAGACTAAAATTCGCTCATATCTGCTTATTTTTTTAAGGTTAATCGCTTCATAAGTTTCTTTGCTTTTTAAAAACTTTTCGGCTAAAAAATAGGCATTCGCTAGCGCTATTTTTATAGACTCATCTTCTTTGTTTTGTAGTGCTATTTTATAATTCTGAATCGCTAAATCATATTGTTTCCAATAGGCATACACTTCTGCCAAGGTTTTATATGAAGTAGCATTTCTATTTTTCGAATAACTATTCTTTAAGGCTTTTTCTATAAAAGAAATGCTCTTTTCAATATTCTCTTTTTTATAAAACTCTACAGAGTCTAAATATTGAAGGTAAGTATCTTTAGAAATGGAATTTGACCACCACCCTTGCGATGAAGATTCTTTTTTAGTATTTCCTTCATAGCCTTCTACTAAAATTTTAATGTCATCATTAGAATTAATGGTGTAGTAAACAGTTTCAAAATCGGGGTGTGTTACTTTTAACTCGTCGCCTATCTTTGCTTTTACTTTATAAAACCCTTCTATGTTATTAAAGAAAAAGGCAACTCCATTGATTTCAACAGTTACATTATTAATAATCTGTTGTGTTTTTTTGTCTACTACCGAAACTTTTAGAGAAAGTTCCTTATTGGTTTTTGATTTTCGAAGTATTTTTTCTTGTGAAAAAACTGTTTGAAAACTCAAAAAAGAAGAAAGAATACAAGGTAATATTTTCTCATATATTATTTTTTATAATTCTTTTTTTTTGAAAACACTTCCAATTCTTTGCAGAAGAGTTGGTTTTTCAACAATAACCATTCCTGCTACAACTGAAACTTCACCTAACATCATTGTGTCGTCTTCTTCCATGTTTATTTTTAGAGGTTGTTTTATTTTAGAAATATCTAGTGTTATTGTTTTATAACCTAAATAAGAGATAACTAAAATAGTATTCTTTTTTGCATCTTTTGAAACTTCTAAGGAAAAATTCCCATCAAAATCTGTTTCAGTTTTAATTGTTGTACCTTTTAGTAATACAGAAACCCCTGGTAAATTAGTATTTATATCACTAATATTCCCTTTAATTACTTTGAGGTTTGATGCTTTTATTGTTTTGTTTTTAATAGTATCTTTTGGAGAATCTACGATAACAACTTCTCCTTGTTTTAATGAATATTTTTGAGATAATACGGGTTCTGTACTCAAAAGACTGGCTGTTACTGCTACTGCCGTTGCCAAACCAGAAAAGTTATTTTTAGACGGAGTTTCTATATGTCTATTTAGTTGACTGCTTTTTACTCTACCACAAATAGACTCTTTTTGATTCATTTTGCTTATCAACTGTTTATCTGTTAATGTAGTTAAATCGAAAACGATTTTGTTACACTTATTACAAAATTTTCCTTTTTCTACTGCGGTCATTTGTTGCCAATTTTCATGACATGGTTTTGGAATTTTGATTCGATATTTCATAGGATATAGGGTTTTAATTGTTGTAAACATAAGCACAAAAAATCAGCCAAAAAAATGCGAAACAGCCTGTAAACAGCCTAAAAATAGAAAAATTACCTAGTTTACTCAATCATTGTTTTTGTTTACGCATTCAAATAACCACTTTACGCATTCTAATTTTTTTTAGAAAAAAGTTGCCTCTAGTTTTACTGCGTTAAAAAACACCTAAAAACAATTCAACATGAAAAAATTAAATTTCACTTTTCTATTACTTTTTACAATCTCTATTTTTAGTCAATCTGTAGTAACAAAAAATAACCAAACTCCTTTTATAGAAGTTATTGGGAAATCTGAAAGAGAAGTTGTTCCTAATGAAATTTATATTGATATTTCTCTTAAAGAAAGAGTAGAAGGCGGAAAAAAAGTATCTCTTGAGTTTTTGGAAAATCGTTTAAAGAGAGTTTTAAAAGAAATTGGTATTCCTTTAGAAAACTTATCTTTTTCGGATGTGAATGCTGTAATATCTAAAACAGGTTGGTTTCGAGAAGATATTCTCTCTCATGCCAATTATACTTTAAAGGTAAACGGAGCAGAAAAACTAAAAAAAACCTTTGATCAATTTAAAAAATTAAAAATTTCGGAAGCTAGAATTACCAAAGCAACTCATTCCAATATTCAATCTTTGCGAAAAGAAAATAGAATTGCAGCAATTAAAGCAGCAAAAGAAAAAGCAGATTATTTGTTATCTGCTATTGGGGAAAAAACAGGAAAACCGATAGAAATTAATGAAATAAATGCCCATAATGGACAAGAATACGCTTACGCAAATTTTTCAAAATCAAATTCACTATACAAGTCACGTGAAAAAGTGTTGAATTTTCAAGTAGGACGCGTTGTTCAGTTTGAAAAAATAAAAATAACAGCTTCTGTTTATGCCAAATTTAAAATCAAATAAAAATATGAAATCATTAATCTTAAAATTTACAATCCTTACTTTTTTAGTATGTACAACTTTTGTCTCTGCAAAGCCCTTCTTAGAAAAAGAGACCTTAAAAAAACAAACGATTAAAGTAGCTTTATTATTAGATACTAGTAATAGTATGGACGGACTTATCAATCAAGCAAAAACACAATTGTGGGAAATTGTCAATGAATTGTCGTATGCTAAATATGGAATTCAAAAACCCAATTTAGAAATTGCTTTGTATGAATATGGAAATTCGAATTTATCTTCCAGAGAAGGTTATATAAGGCAAGTACTACAGTTTAGTAGCGATTTAGATGAGGTTTCAGAAAAACTATTTTCATTAAAGACTAATGGAGGAAATGAGTTTTGTGGACAGGCAATTCAAACTTCGTTAAATGAATTGTCTTGGGGTAAAAACAAAAATGATTTACGATTGTTATTCATTGCAGGAAACGAACCTTTTACGCAAGGAAAAGTAAATTATAAAGATGCCGTTGCCAATGCAAAAGAAAAAGACGTGGTAGTAAATACTATTTTCTGTGGAAATTATAACAATGGTATTTCTGGAATGTGGAAAGATGGCGCACTTTTAGGCGGCGGAGATTATATAACCATTAATAAAGATAAAGAAATTGTACATGTTGCAACTCCTTACGATAATCAAATTATTATTCTGAATAAAAAACTGAACAAGACATATATTTATTATGGTGATAAAGGGCGCGAAAAATATAACAATCAAACAATGCAAGATAGTAATGCTGCTTCTTTAGATGAAGTTGTTGTTGTAAAAAGGGCGGTTAGTAAAAGTTCTAGATTGTATAAAAACTCCACGTGGGATTTGGTAGATGCAGAGGAGAAAGAAGAAGTAAATTATGCTAAAATAGAAAAGCAAAAATTACCAAAAGATTTACAAGGAAAAACGTCAAAAGAGATTAAAAGTTATGTAAAAGAACAGGCAAAAAACAGGAAAGAAATTCAAGCTAAAATTCAAGAATTAGATAAAAAAAGAAGAGCTTATGTTGCAAAAAAGCAACAAGACAATAAGGATAATGAATTAGAAAAGGTGCTTATTACAGCGATTAAAAAACAAGCGAAAAAGAAAAACTATTCGTGGTAAAGATTGCTTTGATGAGTTAGAGTTCGTAAAGATTTGCTATGGTCTTTGCGAACTTTTATTGTATTTGTAAAGATTGTCCAATAGAAAGGTTGTTTCCCTTTAAATCATTTAGTTTTTTAAGCGCTTTTACAGTGGTGCGAAACCGTTTTGCAATGGCATATAAGGTATCTCCTTTTTTTACAGTATAATACTTGCTCTTTGGTTTTTTAGTAGTTTTTTTCTTACTTTCTTTTTTAAACTTTTTAAAATCTTTTGCCTTTATTTTGTCAAAAGCATACAGTTTGTAATCTTTGATGATTTTGATCAATTTTTTAGGGTATTTTTTATCGGTGGCATAGCCTGCTTTTTTTAAACCTCTAGCCCAAGCTTTGTAGTCTTTTCTGTTGAGTTCAAATAAAAAAGCATAGCGTCTTCTTTTCGATAGAAATAGCGAGTGGTCTTTGTAAGAGGTTTCTACATATTTGTATTTTCGAAAACATTCTCCTTTTGCATCGTCATCATGATACACCCGTTGTCCTTTCCATCCTTTATGGCATTTAATACCAAAATGATTGTTAGATTTAGAAGCCAAATTACTTCTTCCATTTCCAGATTCTAAAATACCCTGTGCCAAAGTAATACTTGCAGGGATTTTATGCTGATGCATTTCATTCACAGCAATTGGAGCGTATTTTCGAATGTATTTTAACGTGTGTTTATTAAGCGAAGTCGTATTTAACTTTTTAATATGTTGCGCTTGTTTTACCGAGGGTAATTTTTTAGGAGTGGGTTCTAAAATGACAGTTCCTGGCGATTTCTTCGATTTTTGAACCGTTTTTTTGTTAGATCCACAGCCTATTAAAAATAATGCTGTAAAAAATAAAATTCCGATATTAAATTTCATGAATTACTATTAAAAGATTAAATGATTGAAAAATTGAAGTATTCATTAATTCATTGACTCATTAGAAAATTCGATTATTGTTCTTCCTTGTTTTTTCAATTTTTGATTGATTCCAGAAATTCCTTGAATGCCTCCTGTATGAATGGCTAGAATTTTACTGTTTTCTGGAAAAAAATCTTGTTGTATCAAATCCACAATACCGTAAACCATTTTTCCTGTATAAATAGGATCTAATAAAATCCCTGTTTGTTGAGTAAACTGATTGATAAATTCAATAAGTTTCGTATTAATTTTTGCATAACCACCAAAATGATAATCCGTTTGTAAACTCCAATTTTTAGTTGTTTTTAAAAAAGGAACGATTTCATTTTCTAAAAAATCACCTTTTAAAGCAGGGAAACCCAATACCGTTTGATGCGTTTTTTTTGCGTTTATTAATCCCGCAATGGTTCCACCAGTTCCAACAGCACAACAAATATAATTGAAATTTCCATCCTCTTGTGTTAAAATTTCTTCGCAACCTTGTATGGCTAAATTGTTTGTACCACCTTCGGGAATCACATAGAAATCTCCAAATTGAGTTTTTAGATTGGCAATAAAACTAGGAGTCTTTTTTAATTGATAGTCTGCTCTAGCAACAAATAAAAACTCCATCCCATTTTTATGAGCTTCTCTTAAAGAAGCATTGTTTGCCAAAGTCCTTTCTAAGTTTTTAGCCAATTCATCACCTCGAATCACGCCAATGGTTTTAAATCCGTTCATTTTTCCAGCAACGGCTGTTGCTACAATATGATTCGAAAAGGCGCCGCCAAAGGTTAGGAGTGTTTGTTGTTGCTGTTGTTTTGCTTTTTCAATATTGTATTTAAGTTTTCGATACTTATTTCCAGAAACAAAGGGGTGGATTTTATCTTCCCTTTTTAAAAACAACGACACTTTTTTGTCTTTTAAAATGGGTAAGTGAATTTCTTGATTTTGGATTTGTATGGAAGTGTTGAAAAGCATTTAGAATACTATTCTTTATTTAACGTGTTAGGATTCTTTATTAATTTTTCTATTCGCTTTATATTTTCAAGACTTTTACCATAATCTACGATGGTTGTTTTTAGTTTAGGGCTACTTGAGATTTCATATTCAAAACGAGAGTCTTGTTCAGATTTTAGGGTAATTTTAATATTTTCTCCCCAAGATTTCCAGCTTATTCCTGTTTTTAAATGTATTCCGTTTTTAGTTTCAATCATTTTCATTTTTCCGATGATTGGATCGGATGCAAGTATTTCAATTAATGCTGCTGTATTTAATTCAGAGTTTAAAGTTTTTGATTGGTTTACTTTTAAATTTTCATCTGTAATTTCTTGAATTCCAATCTTTTTTAGTCTGTATTTGTGGAGAGGGACCAATGTTAAAGACATTGTAATTCCAAAAAAGAGTGTCATGAATAAGAATTTAGATAATGCAAACTCATTATTATTCATTAGGTCTAATAAGAATAATATTAGTCCGTATGTAACTCCTGTGAATAGAAAAACTTTTAGGTGCAATTTTGTAATTGATTTCATAGATATTGTTTTAAGGAAATTTAATCTTCTAAAGATACATATAATCTTATGGAGTTATATACATGCAATAGTTTTTTTTACTATGTATACTAATACGCTTATATCTTTTTTAGAAACTCTAGGAGTTTTATTTGAGCATCCTTTTGGGCTTTTAAATCTCCTTCACTAGTGCCACCAAATTTGTATGTATACTTCTTTCCATCAATAGTTATAATTCCAGTTCTATAATTTGAATTCATTACGGCTTTATTTGAAATTAAATGTCCAGCATTTTCATATTTTATATTCTGAAAAGAGTATTCGAATTTTTTCTTTTTTAATCGTTGTGCAATGCTATCTGCCATTGTTGATGAAGGCCAAACCGCATCCTCTTTTCCAGAGAAGAGTAGGATAGGGCCTTTAATTTTTTCCACTTTAATAGCCGCTTTAGTTACCCAATCTTTTTTTGCTAATCCTTTTTTCCAATAGGTAATCATTTGAATGCTGTCTGAATCGTTTCTAACAATTTTATCCATAGGAACATAGGGAATGTCCATTCCTTTGTATTTCCAACTGGGCTTTAATATATCCGAATTATAGGGAAGTACTGTATTGGGCCAAGAAACAGCACTGGGTGCATAGGCAACAACGCCACTAACAACTTCTGGAAATGTTGCGGCAAGTATCAATGCCAATTCTGCATTTCTAGAAGCTCCCATAAGCACTATTTTATTAGGATTGATTTCTTTTTGATTTCTCAACCATTTCATGGCGTTTTCAAAGTATTCCAACTCAATTTCTTCGGGTAATTTTGGCAATCCTTTTTTTCCTGTGTAGGGTAATGAGAAGCCTGCCATTCCCTTTTTAGCAAAATTTTGCGCCCAGTAATCGCCCCATTGTCCGCCACCTATTAAAATTATACAAGTTGTATTCTGAGTAGTCTTTTTTACAAAGTAATTCCCTTGAAAACCGTTTTCAGTGATGTACTTTGGCTGTATGCCATCAAATAGGATAGCATCTGCTATCAAATACCCAATAACAAGCAATGTGATAATAGCGATTGGAATTTTATAGGTTCTTTTATGTTTCATATAGTTTTGTAGAGAGTTGTAATGTAAAGATTATAATAGTTGTTTCGTCTGTTTGTATTATTTTTTTTTATCCGGTTTGGTTAACGGAATTGTGTATGAAACTTGGCGTACAAAAACACACTAAATTTTGTATTAACACAAAATCGAATTTATATATTTTTTTAACGTATAAATTTTAAAAACCAAATTGAAATTTCGCAGACTTTCTGTAATATACAAACCTTTCGATTTAATACTTATTATTGATATTTTATACACTGTGTTAGCAATAGTATATTCTAATTAATGATATTGTTCAAATTCTGTTTGCCAATTATAGTCATTATTTCAACGATGTCATCATTTATTCTGTAATATATACTATCTGTTCCACAAGGACATCTTCTATATTCTTTCTTTATATATTCAACAGATTCGAATGAATATGGTCTCTCGGCTATTATGTCAAAGTACTCAAAAAAAGTTTTGAAGTATTTGTCAGCCTGAACCATTCCAAATTTAGAAATACCATACTGATGAATTCTAATTAAGTCATTTTTAGCTTCATTACTTAATTTGTATTTAGTCATTAAGTAAGGATTTCGATTGTCTTAATATATCTTCTTTACTATCTTTTGTAAATCCACTTTCTTCAGCTTTGTCAATTTTTGCCCTAATCCAGTCAATTTGTACTTGCTGTTTTCTAGCTTGTCTTATCAAATCATTGACAAGTTCACTTTTACTAGAATATTCTTGATTGTCTACTTGTGATTTTAACCATTCTTCATTTGGTTGTGTGAAAGATATGCTTTGTCGAGCCATAATTATATATTTTGGTGTAAATATACATCAAATACGAATCAAAATCGTTTTTTTAACTAACGGATTTGTGTATGAAACGTAGCGGATTTTTACACACTAACTTTTCGGTTTAGTACTGGTTTTAAATTTAAGAAAATCACTTTAGATTAAGCGCTTAAACCGCTATTTTTTATATGCGTTGTTGTGTTTTCGTACTTTTTTCTGTTCAGTTTGTTGCGTTGGCAAAGCCATACCCTTTTACAATTTTGGGTTGAGTGGTGACTGCAGCGAATTGCAAACGTGTATGGCTTTAGTGTAGACTATTGTCCGTTGTATAGTTGTCAACATATACTCAACTTTGTGATTATGAATATTAAAATCAAATTTGGTCAAAAAGTAAAAGAATTAAGGCTTGAGAAAGGTTTGTCTCAAGAAGCATTTGCTCATTTGGCGGAACTTGATAGAACTTATATCTCTAGTATCGAGAAAGGCAACAGAAATATTTCAATAACTGTTATTGAAAAGATTGCAAAAGCTTTAAATATAGAGATTACAAAACTTTTCGAATGGAAAAAAGAGTAGAAAGTATTGTCTTTAGAAGAATGACCTATGCCGATTATAGACACATAAATAAAGTCGGAGGAGAAGAACAAGGTGGAGGAGGACAATCTTATATAGATTTTCCAATTGCAAATATAGGTTTACAAGAATGGTATTCTTTTTTAGGAGGTCATACTTCCACAGGAGCTGGTAATAGACCAAAATGGGATTTTAAAATACAAAGTTTAGGATTAGCCGTCAATGAAGATATTCGGATTTATCAAAGAAGACCAGCATCAGTTAGTATTGCATCTCAAAAATTGCCAGAACATAGTAGAGGTGGAAAAAGGATAGCTTCTTGGCATCCCAATAATTCATTTCCTCCAGATTATAACCCTGACAGTGATAACTTGGTTATTTACATAATTAAAACTACAGATCGAGAATATTGGGCTGGATGGTTTTTGAAAAATGATATACCAAAAAATTGGAATATTAATGATGAATTAAAGGTTTTGTTTGAAGAAGAATCTGGTAAAATTGATGTTGAAACTAAAGTCTTGTTTGATACAGAAAATAAAGATTGGCCTTTCTACTTTAATGCTCAAACAATTGTAAATCAAATTAAAACTGATGATGATGTTGAAGAAGATTTATTAAGTCAAGATACCTCTCCTAAACTGGCGAATTTAGAAGATGATGATGTTGCTCCGGAAGTTAAAGAAAGAATATTTAAAATAAGGAAAAGGAATAATAAAATAGTTAAGGAGTTAAAGAAGTTGTATGGTGGTAAATGCCAAATAACAGGAGAAACAATGACTTTTAGAAAGAAAAACGGAGAACTTTATTCGGAAGTTCATCATTTAATTCCTTTAGGGGAAAGCGGTTCTGATTCTTATGCGAACGCAATTGTTATATCTCCATTGATTCATAGAATGTTGCATTACGCTGATGTGTCTGAAATAGATTTAAATAATATCGTAGATAACAAATTAAAAATCACAATTAATGGTGATGAGTATGAAATAACTTGGTTACCACAACATCTTGAAACAGTGCAAAAATCTTTAGAGAACTAGTTCTTTTTAAGATGTATTATATATTCGTGTAAAGTTGATTTTTTCTTGCTATCATTACTTTTAAATCGTTTGTATTCTATATTCTTTTTTGAAACAATACCATAATTAGATAAAAATGAAATTAAATCAGATATAGGAATTAGTCCATCTTCACTATAACTTATTAAGATATCTTGACAATTAATATTTGTTATTATTTCATCGAAAGAGTCTCTAATTTTAACTTTCGAACAAAAATTTGAATATTGGTCACGCCAAGGTCTTAAACCACTTTCTCCAATAGCTTCTGGCTCATCTTCTCTTGCTATAGTTTCTAATATATGGTAATTAGCTGCGTATTGTCTTTTGATATATGGAGGGTCAATATAACAAATATCGCCTACTAATTTTGGTGCTATTTCTTCTGCATAACCTTTAAAAATTTGGTGACCTTCTGTACTTCCAAGGCTTGAAAATTTTGATTGATACAGTAACATTGGACTTTCAGCTCGTTTTACAAACTTTGATAAATAATGACCGTAAGTACCTGCTATATTAGCAATGTCATTACTAGCCATAATAAGGTCGTGTAATAAAAGAGAGTGTTCTATGTCTGTAATTAACTTTTTCTTCTTTAGGTTTTTAATTTCTTTTCTTATTGCATCAATTTTTGCAGCATTTTCTGCTGTATAATACTTTCTTGGTTTTGTTGCATTGATTGGATTTCCTTCAGGACTAAACTCATTAAAAAAGTAGCCTTTTATGGGCTTAACATTATTTAAATAGTCAAGAATGAGGGTGTAATTACTTTTTTTATTATGAAGCTTTTGATGATTAACGATTGACGAAATTTTATTAAAATCAGGGGCTTTTGATAATAGTAAATGTAAATGTAAATGATGATAAGAATAAGTCATTACATCATTTGCGACAACTTTAAAATTGTTTTCGCGGAGTGCAAGAGACATTAATCCAGTGCCTGCCATTAAGTCAATTACTGTTTCAGTGTTATTATTTATTCTACGAATTTCTGATATTATTATATCTGAAAGCTTGTCTTTAGAACCAATGTACCTGTAACCCATTTATTGAAAAATTTCTTTGGTGTCACATTCTAATAGCCTCTTAATTGGAATTAATTGGTCAGCTGAATGTAAGGTTTCATAAATAGTTTCATAGTTATTGTTATTTAAGCCGTAGAAACTCGCTATATTTTTTTCAATAAATAAGTCATTTTCTTTTGAGATATTTTTATTATTTGAGTTTGTAACTTCATTTTCAATGATAGATGATATGTTTTTAATCTTCGATAATGTTTTTTTACACTCAAAATTAATGTTTGGAAAAGGTAAGTTTATAAGCATAGTTTGTGTCAAATAAGGATGGCTTTTCCATTCATTCTCGCCATATTTTTTTATTAAATAATATGTCATTAATCTTGAATTTAGCACTGCAAGAATAAACTCTAAAGTAATTTTTGATTTGTATTTAGGATTAAGCTTTAATATGTAAACAACTTGATTTGTAATAGAATTTTCATAATCAATACTAGCTGTTATTCCTATACCTGTTTTTCTAACTAATATTTTTTTTCCTTGATATATAGATAGATTCTTATAGTTGATTCCTTCTTTTTGAGTATTAATCCAGTTTTTTGATTTTGATGTGTAGCGGTATAAATCTTCTCCTACTTTGATTTTTACATTTCCAACACCATTGTGATTTAAAATTATTTTTTCTTTTATGATATCTTCAACGAAAGGAGTATTACACTTTTTACATTTAGGCTCTTTTGAGCGAGGTTCAGGTGTCCAATTTTTACATTTATGGCATTGCCAAACAATTCCTTTTTTAGAAATTTCAGCACCTCTAGTATTATTAACAAATGTTTTTAACTTTAAACTTCCTTGATGAATTTTGTCAAAAGTTTCTCTTGAATCAGCCTTTAAGTCGATATCAAAAACACATTTTTCATTTTTTAAAAATCGAGATTGTAAAACTTTATGTGAAAGTTCATTGTCTATTTCTAAAAGAGAGACTTCATTAGAAATAACTCTTTTCTTATTTGCTGTTGATAACCTAAAACAATCAACTTTGTGATTCTTTTTTGGCATCTTATTTTTTCCAATAATTACAACACAAGCTCTATTGATTTCTGGAAAGATTTTTTCTCCTAATCTGGCAATAAAATTTATTGTTGTGTTTTTCGACAATAAACACCTCAAAGAACTTTGCTCTTGACTAAAAATAGAATCAGGTAATATTAATCCATAAGTTCCATTGTCGTTTAGATTATTTAAAATAACCTCAATAAATAAATTATAAATGTCAAATTGACCCTTGGTTAATTTAAAATTTGAATTTAGTATTTGCGAAGTGTAATTACTTAAATCAGCTCCCCAAGGTGGATTGCTTAATGCAATGTCAAAATCATTTTTTATTTCAAGATTATCTTTTAATTTATTCCATCCATCTTTTGAATTCAATTCTGGGTAAGGGAATAAACCATCACATTTGATGAAACTATGATTAAAGTTTTGAAAATCAAGTTCTGAAAATTTTATAATGGAATTGTTTATTGCATTTATATCTATATCAAGTCCAATAAACTTTGTAGCATTATTCTTTTTAATTTGTTCTGCAAAACTTCTCAATAAAATACTGTCTCCACAAGCAGGGTCAAGTATTGAATAATTGTCTTTTTTTAAGTAATGATATTGAATTACTTTTTTTGACAAATAATTAGAAAGAAAATCAGGAGTATAAAAAACTCCGTTTTCCTTTCTTTTCTCTCGGGAGTATAGTTCTACTAAACTCATTTTTTTTCGTATTTCATTTGTTCTTCGGCAACTTTTAAGGCATTCATTCCTTCTTTTTCGTCTTTTACTATATCGTAAACTTTTGAACCAATCCACAAAGCTTGTAATTCTGAAAACGAACAATTGAAAGTTTCACTAATTGTTTTTAAGTGTTCTCGTTTTAAGGGTTTTTGGTCGCTTTCAACTTTACTTAAAAAACCATCTCCGATTTCAAGTATTGAAGCTAGCTGCCTTTGAAACATTCCTTTTGATTCTCTTAATTCCTTAATTTTCTGCCCAAGTGTCATTTTACCAAATTTAGACTTGTCTAATTTTGGTCGAATGTAACAAATTTTATTTGAAGTCCAATTCGAGCGTTGGAAAATTTTAGCTCTTTTGGTTTTTAGCATTGGAATTGAGTGTTGGCAAAAACCAAAAGAGCTAAAATGTGCGGCTGGTCAGTATGAAACACAACGTGATTATATATGGTTTGTTGCGTGTTTTAAGCAATTAATTTAGTAAATAATTACCAACCAAGAAAGTCCGCGAGGACTTTCGCAAGTAGGCAAGAAGCAAGCAATAAATTATATACGATGTCGCCAACAGTGTTTTTTTTAGGCAATTCCTCCAGAAAAGTATTCCGTTATTTTCCACTTTCCATTTACTTTTTTAATTTCAATATTATTGTCCCAAGCACAACCAACTCCACAAATAAAGTCAAAATGTAAATAACCTTTCGTGAAATTTCTATTAAAAACTATTCTTGAAATGAATAAATAACCAAATTCATTTTTTTTAGTCTCAAAGCTTTCTAATGCTTCAATCTTCTCTTTTTTTATTAATTCAATCTTTAAATTTTCATTCTTAAAGGAATAATTCAAATTCCGAGTTTTAATTTTTCCATTTTTTAAGTCGACGAAAATTTTTTTCTCAAATTCATATTGTTTTAAATCTTCCTCAAATTTATTCTTGTTTCTTTCAATTCTTTCTTTTGAATAATCAATTCCATTCGCACCAATGTCATATCCAGTTGGTTTTATTGTCCAAGCTGTTGTTGTATCTAATTTTGATAAGACATAAAGTTTAAGTTTTCCATATTCATTCAGTTCTTTCATTTCATCAAATTGTGTCATTTCAAGAATTATATCATTAATGGCTTCATTTTCCATTTTAATATATTTCTCGCTTTCATAATTCTGACAACTTGAAAAAGAAAATATTATTAAGACTATTATTATAAATCTATTCACTTTCGGTAGTTTCGGTTTTGCATTGTTGGCAACACACAAATATATAGAATTAATTCAATTCTTATGTTTTTAAAAGGTATTGATTATGAGTATTTTAAAGTGAATTTAACTCTTTTTTGTTTGTGTCTTAACTCCTGTTTTATATACAAAATACACAACAAATTAACGTATGTCTTTTAGCAATAGTTGTATGGATGTTACTCCATTCCATTCATTTTCCTCTAAGGTATAGGCAATGTTAAAATCGTTCTGTATGTGTGCTAATTTGTTGCCCAAACCAAAACCAATGGCATTGTAGGTTTTTGTATCGGCACCTGAGAGAATGTTTAATTTTAAATGCGAATCATCTTGTCCTACTTGTTTTCCGTAGCCATTATCTCGAACTGCAGTAGTTAGAAATACAGGTTTTCTGTTTTGCGGACCAAAAGGCGCCATTTGCTGGAGAATTCTAAAAAACTTAGGAGTAATGTCTGAAAGTTCAATTTCGGCATCAATACTGATTTCGGGAGTTAACAAATCTTTGTCAATGGAATTTTGCACTACTTCTTCAAATTTTGCTTTAAATTTTTCGTAATGCTCAGGCAATAAGGTTAACCCTGCGGCGTATTTATGTCCGCCAAACTGCTCTATAAACTCGCTACAAGCTTCTAAGGCGTTGTATACATCAAAGCCTCTTACAGAACGGGCAGAAGCCGCTAATGTATCGCCGCTTTTTGTAAAGACTAGCGTAGGTCTGTGGTAGGTTTCTGTTAATCTAGAAGCCACAATACCAATTACACCTTTGTGCCAATTTTCATCATAAACTACAGTAGTAAAACGCTCTTCTTCGTTGTTGTCTTGTATTTGCTGTATCGCTTCTTGGGTTATTTTTTTATCGAGTGCTTTTCGGTCGGAATTTAATTTTTCTATGGAAGCTGCGAATTCAGTTGCCGATTCAAAATCCATTTCTGTTAATAATGCAACTGCATCATTTCCGCTTTTTATTCTTCCTGCGGCATTAATTCTGGGTGCAATGATAAACACCACATCAGTAATGGTGAGTTGCTTTTTTTTGACTTGCTGCAACAGGGCTTTGATGCCGTTTCTTGGATTGGAATTTATCACTTGCAATCCAAAGTAGGCAAGCATTCTATTTTCGCCATTTATAGGAACGATGTCTGCTGCAATAGCGGTAGCCACCAAATCTAAATAGGGTAGAAAATCCTCAATGGTTTGATTTCTAGCTACTCCCAAAGCTTGCATCAATTTAAAGCCTACACCACAGCCACACAATTCATCAAACGGATAGCTACAATCTGGTCTTTTGGGGTTTAAAACGGCAATGGCATTTGGAATTTCTTTGCCAGGCTTGTGATGATCACAAATAATAAAGTCGATGTTTTTTGAACTTGCATAGGCTACTTTTTCAAGCGCTTTAATACCACAATCTAAGGCAATAATTAATGAAAAATTATTGTCGCTGGCAAAATCAATTCCTTGGTAAGAGATTCCGTAGCCTTCTGCGTATCTATCGGGAATATAGGTGGCAATATTCGGATGTATTGTTTTTAAATAAGAACTCACCAAAGAAACTGCGGTGGTTCCGTCTACATCATAATCGCCATAGACTAAAATATTTTCGTTGTTTGCAATGGCTTTTTCAATTCTTGTCACAGCCTGTTCCATGTCTTGCATAAGAAACGGATTGTGTATATCTTCTAAAGATGGGCGAAAAAAGGTTTTTGCAGTTTCGAAAGAGTCAATTCCTCTTTGCAATAAAATAGATGCCAAAGTTTTATCAATATGTAGCGTTTTGGCTAATTGATGTACTTTTTCGGGATTTGGTTTCTCTTTAAGTGTCCAACGCATAGCGGTTTTTTTAATTACGAATGGTAAATTATGAATGTTGAATTGTTAATGCTGAGTTGTGAATTTTAAATGTTAAAAGTCCAATATCTTATCTCTCTTCTCTTTTTTCTTTTTCTTCAATTATTTAATTGTTTCATCATGTATATGAATCGTAGTGTTTACGGTTGCGAATCTGCGAAACATTTCCATGACACCACAATAGCGTTCTACAGATAAATTAACGGCTTTTGTAATTTTTGCTTCGTCCATTTTTGTTCCATAAAAATGATAAGCAACATCTACTTTATGATAATATTTTGGGTGCTCTTCTGTCAGTTCTCCCGTAACTTCCATTTTAAAATCGGCAACGTCCACACGCATTTTTTTCAATAAAGAAATTACATCCAGTCCAGAACAACCTGCCAAAGAAGACAACATCATGGCTTTGGGTCTTAACCCTGCATCATTCCCTCCATGATCTGCTCCTGCGTCTATCAGTAGTTTGTGTCCGCTAGGATTGTCACTTTCAAATTGCATATTTTCTTTCCAGATGGTGGTTACGGTATTGGATGCCATAAGTTTCTAAAATTTACGTTAAAGTCTTAGCAAACTTAGGAATAAAAATAGAGAATATAGTATCTTAGAGGAAATTATCAAGCTAAACGCATTAAAAAAGAAATAATACACTAATTTCACAGATTTACACTAATTTTATTGAAAAATCTAAAGATTTTTCTGTTTGTGAAATTATTTTTATTCAATTCTCACAAATCTAAATGAGTTTCACTCATTTTTTAGTGGGAATCAGTGAAATTCGTGTCCAAAAAAGAAAATCTATTTTAATGCGTTTAACCTAAAAAATTATCAATCTGTTTTTTAATTCAACGAGTTTGTTATACCATTAAAAAAATAAAGAAACAACATTTGAAAAAAGTCTTAATCACAGGAGGAACAGGTCTCGTAGGAAGACATCTGGTAAAAAAGTTGCAGGCACAAGGTATGGAGGTAGCAGTACTTTCTAGAAACCCTACGGAAGCATACGAATATCAATGGGATATTACCAAGGAATATATTGATGAAAAGGCATTGGAAAATGTAACGAGTATTGTGCATTTGGCAGGCGCTGGTATTGCAGACAAACGTTGGTCTACCCAAAGGAAACAAGAAATTATTACGAGTAGAGTAGCTTCTATACAGTTGCTTTTTAAAAAAGTAAATGAATATCATACTTCTTTAGAATCTTTTATTTCTGCTTCGGGAATAGGATTTTATGGAGCCATTACATCCTCTAAAATTTTTACGGAAGTAGATTCGTCTGCAAATGATTTTTTAGGAACGGTTTGCAGACTTTGGGAGCAAGCTGTTACTAAGTTTCAATCGCAACATTGTAGAACCGTTATTTTAAGAACAGGCATTGTCTTAGCAAAAGGTGGCGGTGCTTTAGCAAAGATGAAAACGCCTGTAATTTCTCCCATAGGCTCTGGAAAACAATACATGCCTTGGATTCATATTGATGATCTTTGCGAGATGTATCTCAAAGCAATTGTCGATGAAAAAGTGAAAGGCGTTTACAATGCCGTAGCTCCAGAACATCAAACCAATACAGCCTTTTCAAAAGCATTTGCAAAAAGTATACAAAGAACTTTTTTACCCCTAGGAGTTCCTGCTTTTTTATTGCGATTGATTTTTGGTGAAATGGCAATTATTCTCTTAAAAGGAAGTAGAGTGTCTTCAGAAAAACTCAAAAAAACAGGTTTTCAGTTTCGGTTTAATACTTTAAAAAGTGCGCTTGATGATTTGCACAGTTGAAAGTTCGTTCAATTACCTTAAAAAATAAAACCTTCTGTCATTCCTGCGAAGGCAGGAATCTTTTAAAATTTTAGTTTAAATGATAAGATTCTTCACTTTCGTTCAGAACGACAGAAGGTTTTATTAAGCGTTTAAATACCCTTTTAAATCTTCATAAGTTGCAATTTTGAGTGCCACTTTTTCTTTGCCTAAAACACTTTTAATTTGTGCTGGAATTTCCACTTTTACAGGCAATGTACTTTCTACCACGTCTAAAAACTTTACAGGATGTGCTGTTTCTAAAAATACGCCAAAGTCGTTTTCTGTAAGTCCGTATTTCTGTAATCCTAAATAACCAACGGCTCCATGAGGATCTGAGATGTAGCCTGTATTTTCATAGACTTCTTTCATGGTTTTTTTTGTGGTATCGTCTGTAAAACTATAGGATGAGAATAGTTGTTTTATAGCCGTTAAATCGTTGTTGAATATTTCTTGAATGCGAATAAAATTACTCGGATTTCCAACATCCATAGCGTTAGAAATAGTTGCTTTGGAAGGTTTTGGATGATAATTCCCATCAATTAAATAATTAGGAACCGTATCATTAATATTGGTTGCAGCTACAAAATGCTTTACAGGCAATCCTAATTGATGTGCCATAACTCCTGCGCAAATATTTCCAAAGTTTCCGCTAGGAACAGAAAAAACAAGATTTTTATGTTGTTTATGTAATTGTTTATACGCAAAGAAAAAATAGAACATTTGAGGCAACCAACGTGCTACATTAATGGAGTTTGCAGAGGTAAGAGTTCGATGTATTTCGGTGTCTAAAAAAGCGGTTTTTACCATTTCTTGACAGTCATCAAAAACCCCATCAACCTCTAAAGCGGTAATATTTTTACCCAAAGTAGTGAGTTGCTTTTCTTGAATATTGCTTACTTTTCCGCTCGGATATAAAATCACAACCTGTACCCCTTTTGTGTCTAAAAAGCCACGTGCTACAGCACCGCCAGTATCTCCAGAAGTGGCTACTAAAACAGTAACTTCTTCTTTGTTATTACGATTAAAATAGGCCAAACATTCGCTCATAAAACGTGCGCCAACATCTTTAAATGCCATGGTGGGGCCGTGAAAAAGTTCTAGTGTACCAATGTTTTCTTCAATTTTTACCACAGGAAAATCAAAAGAAACAGTTTTTTTAACAATCTCTTGTAGCTCCTTTTTTGGAATTTCATCACCTACAAACTGTTCAATGACTTTAAAGGCAATTTCTTCATTAGCATAGTCAGAAATATTTTTTATGAAATCTTCTGAAAGCGGTGTAATAGTTTCAGGAAAATAAAGACCTCTATCAGGAGCAAGTCCATTTATAACCGCATTCTTAAAAGAAGTGTTTGGTGATTTTTTGTGTAAGCTATAATAGTTCATTTGGTTGATGGTTTTTGGTTTTTAGTTGATGGCAGTACCAACAATTAAAAACTAACAACTAGTACTCAGTATTTTTATTCCTTCTTGATTTATTTTTGAAATATGAATGCTACAATCAATTGCTGTATTTTCATATACTTTTATCATTTCTTTTGCTACTTTTTCGGCAATTTCGTCACCTTTACAAAGTGCAAAAATGGTAGGGCCAGAACCACTGATTCCTGCACCTAAAGCACCTGCTTTAAGAGCATTATTTTTAGCGTTGTCGAAAAATGGAATGAATTTTTTTCGAGCAGGCTCTACAATAATGTCTACTAAAGAATTGCTAATGAGATTGTAATTCTCTGTGTACAATCCGCTAATGAGACCTCCTAGATTTGCCCATTGTGTAACAGCGTCTTTTAACGGAACTTTTGTAGGCAAAACATCTCTTGCATCTTTTGTTTTTATGGCTATTTGTGGATGAATAGCCACTACTCTTAACGCTGTTGGAACGGGTAGTTTTACAATTTCTAAGGGTTCGTAACTTCTAACCAATACAAAACCTCCGTAGATAGCAGCAGAAACATTGTCTGCAATGGGTGTTCCACAAGCAACTTTTTCGCCAAACATTGCAAACTTTGTGAGTTCTAATTCAGAAAAAATATTTCCTAACAATTGATTTGCACCAAAGGCAGCACCAGCAGCACTTGCTGCAGAACTTCCTAAACCACTTCCTGGAGAAAACCCTTTATGAATCGTAAGTTCAACGCCAAAATATGCACCTGCTTCATTCAACATTTTTTTAACAACAGCACTTGCTGCATTTTTATCAATGTCGTAGGTTAAATCTGCGCCTGTAATTTCGGTTATTTTTACACCTTTATTCGCTGTTTTTGTAAAGGTCATTCTATCACCAACCGCGTCTACGGCAAAACCTAAAGAATCAAATCCGCAAGAAACATTCGCAACCGTTGCAGGAGCAAAAATTGTTATTTTATTCATTATTTTAAAGTTAAAAAGTTAAAAAGTTTTTAAAGTTAAAAAGGAGTAAAAGAAGATTTTGTCAACTTTACAACTTTCAGACTTTGAACTTTTCAACTGATTTTACACATTCCCAATTCTAATAATATCTGCAAAGATACCAGAAGCAGTTACTTCTGCACCAGCACCAGCACCTTTAATAATGAGAGGGTTTTCAGGATATCTGTCTGTAAAAAATAGGACAATATTATCGCTTCCTTCTAAATTATAAAATGGGTGGGTTGCTTCAATATGTTGTAATCCAACATTGGCTTTCCCATTTGCAAATTCGGCTACATATTTTAAACGACAGTTTTTAGTAGCAGCATTATCATAAATGGTTTGAAAATGTGTTTCGTTCTTCGTTAAAGAAGCGTAAAAATCTTCATTATTAACTGTTTCTAAACTCTCTTTTGGTAAGAATGGGTTATTTACAATATCCTCCAATTCTAAATCGAAACCGCTTTCTCTGGCTAAAATTAAAATTTTTCTTGCAACATCAATTCCGCTTAAATCTATTTTTGGATCGGGTTCTGTATATCCTTCTTCTTGCGCTTTGGCAACAATATCATGAAAGGTAGCCTTTTCGTTAAAATTATTAAAGACAAAGTTTAAGCTTCCCGACAGAACTGCTTGAATTTTATGAACTCTATCGCCAGAAGCAATTAGGTTCTTTAAGGTGTCAATAATAGGCAAGCCTGCACCTACATTGGTTTCAAATAAGAAAGGTGCGTTGTATTTTCTAGCGACAGATTTTAAAGTTTTATAATTGTCTAAATGAGAAGCGCAGGCAATTTTATTGCAAGTTACCACACCAATATTTTGACGCAAATATTGTTCGTACATTTCTGAAACTTGCTGGTTTGCTGTATTGTCTACAAAAACACTATTTCTAACATTGAGTTGTTTTGTGCGTTCTAAAAAGAGATTTAAACTAGTAGCTTCACCATTTTGTAAATGCGCTTTCCATTGTGTTAAATCGATGCCGTTTTCATCAAAAAACATTTTTTTAGAATTGGAAATTCCAATGACTTTAATTCTAAGTTTTAAATGTTTTTTAAGATATTCTTTTTGTTGGTGAATTTGTGCTAAAAAGCGCTCGCCAACATTTCCAACACCTGTTACAAATAAATGCAATTGTTTTATTTTCTCTTCAAAAAATTGTTCGTGTAAGGTATTCAATGCTTTTTTTGCATCGCTTTTACGAATTACAGCAGAGACGTTTTTTTCTGTAGAACCTTGTGCAATAGCTCTAATATTTACATTGTTTTTACCTAAAGCACTAAACATTTGTCCGCTTAAACCTTGATGATTTTTCATATTATCGCCTACCAAAGCAATAATGCATAAACCTTGTTCTAAAACCAAAGGGTTTACTTTTTGTTGGTGAATTTCAAATTCGAAAGTTTCATCAATTGCTTCTTTTGCTTTTTGAGCATCATCATCCGAGATTCCAATACAAATAGATAGTTCTGATGAGGCTTGCGTAATGAGTATAATGTTAATCTGATGAAAAGAAAGTGCTTCAAACAATCGTTTAGAAAAACCAGGAATTCCTACCATACCACTTCCTTCTAAAGTAATGAGTGTAATATTTTCTATATGGCTAATTCCTTTTACAGGCTGATTGTTGCTATGAGTCTCTTTTGTGATGAATGTACCTGCATCTTCAGGCTGAAATGTGTTTTTAATGGCAATAGGAATTTCCTTTTTTAAGGCAGGTTGAATCGTTGGTGGGTAAATTACTTTTGCGCCAAAATGAGACAGTTCCATAGCTTCATGATAAGAAATATGAGGAATTGCAAAAGCTTGTTTTACAATGCTGGGGTTTGCTGTAAACATACCACTAACGTCTGTCCAGATTTGTAATTCTTCTGCTTCTAAAGCTGCAGCTAAAATAGCTGCTGTATAATCAGAGCCACCACGCCCTAAAGTGGTGGTTTCACCAGTAGTAGTTCTGGCTACAAAACCAGGTAATAAAGTTACATTGGCAGTATCTTGTTTAAAATGGTTTTGTATGTTTTTATTGGTGAGTTTAAAATTAACAAGTGCTCCTAGATAATCGTCAGAAGCAATTAACAATTCTCTACTGTCTTTATAACTTGTTGTAAAACGGGTATTTGCTGCTTTTGCAATGATGTAAGAAGATAGTAATTCTCCAAATCCAGAAATAGTTGCCAATGTTTTTGGTGTTAATTCCTGCAATAAATAAGCGCCTTGGTATAAAGTTTCTAGACGATTAAATAACTCTTTTACATAGTTAATAACTTCATCTTGTTCTTTTACAGGGATTAATTCTTTAATAACATTTAAATGATGTGTTACTATTTTTTGTAAAACTATTGTATAGTTGTCGTCTTTTTTTGATGCTAATGTAGCGCATTCAATTAAACCATTGGTTGTTTTTCCAAAGGCAGAAACGACTACTGCAACTTTTTGATTTTGAGAAGTATTAGCAACGATGTTTAATACTTTTTTGATGTTTTCTGAGCTGGCTACTGAAGAGCCTCCAAATTTTAATACTTTCATTTTTTTAAGTAAAAAGGCAATAATGATATTTTTTGATTGTTATTTCGATGATTTCGAAATAATGATGACCTAAGCAAATATGTGAAAAATAACACCCTTAAAGGGTTGTAGTTGTTGTGCGGAAAATATTTACCATAGAAATACGAACCGTAATAGTGGTTTTTGAAGTGTTTGTATTTGTTGTTGATAAATTCACTCCACAAAAATAGTATGATTATTTAATTTTTATCTTTTACAGACGATTTTTTTTGAAAGATTTGCTAATTAATGTGTTATTGTTAAAAAAAGGTCTAAAAAAATAGTGATTTTCAATTATTATTAGGAGTGAATTCTTTTTTCTTTAATAATTTGGGCAATGGGTTTGTTTTGAATCTTACTTTCTAACCAGGATAAAATGTCTAAATATAAAAAAGCTCTTTTTTCATAAGGGTGATTTTCAAATTTCTTTAGGCGATCGTATATTTTTTTGAAAGCCTTTTTTATTTCGTGCGGATATACATCGCTCAATGCTTTAATAGAAGTAATAAATTCTTTTTGTACTTCTTGTAAGTTTTCCATTTTTAGGAGAAATTTGTAGGTATCTATAAACTGTTTCTCAAAATCGTAATCCAACCCACATTCATAATGTGCAATTAAGTTTAAAACACGCGCAAAACACTGTAAATCTTCTGCCGATTCTAAATTTTTAGAAGTAATTATTTTTTGTAAATACGCAATGCAATCCTCATTTTTACCCATTCCAAAATACAAACACGCAATTTTGTAATAGAGCATTACTATATAGTGGCTATCGAGTCTATTTTTATAGAAGTTTATTTTATCATTAATAATTTCAATTAGGTATTCACCTTCCTTAAAAGTTCCTTCTAAAAAGTGAAGGTGTAGTTTGTTTGCATAGTAATATTGAAAAATTAACAGCTCTGTATTGGTGTTTAAAGGAATTTTATTTTCCTCAATTTCTTGTTCAAAAGAATTTAATTCTTGTTTGAATTTTGAAATCTTTTTCACAAAAAAAGAGGCTTCTAGTAAGTAGTTTTTTCCTTTTAAATAAAAAACAGGATGTAGCGTTATTAATTTTTTATTTTCACGAAATAAATTCACCCATTTGTTAGCGTACTTGTAGCTTTGTAAAAAATCTTGAGTTAAAAAACTATACCATAAATGCGATTTATACAACCAAAGCTTTTCTCTAAAACCTAAAGTTTCGTATTCATATTTTGGAAGTCTATCATTAAAATATTGTTGAATAAATTCTAATTCTTTGTTATTTCTTATATAGCCGTTTTTAAGTAAATGACTATACAATTGTAATGATAAATTAGAAAGTTTACTGGCAATTACGTTTTGCTTACTTAAGTTTTTTGCTTGTATAGAAAGTTCGTCTGCTCTAGAGCTAATACTTCTAGTAATGTACTGTGTTTCAATTACTTTTTCTAATTCTACAATTTCGTAAGCAATGTTTTTTTCTTCGTTTTCTAAAGCCAATGTTTTTGCTTTCTCTAACAATTTTAAACTTTGTTTGTACAATCCTTTTTGATACAAAACAGTGGCAAAGTCTAGTTGTTCTCGAATCTGAATTCGGATATTTTTGTGCGCAGGATTTAACCGAAGGCTAATTAAAATTTGTTTGTATAAATGCGCTTTTAAATTCGATAATTGTTGTTTTGTAACAATATTACTTTCTAAAATAACCTTCTCATCATAGACTTTTAATTTTTCTAAAAACTTGAACAATGAAAAGAATTTTGCATCTACATTTCCTCCCAATCTACCCACGTAAAGATTAAACTGCCTTTTCTCTGATTTTGACAAGGATTTTATCAAAACAAAAAGAGCGTTCTTTTCTTGATTGACCGATGTAATGTTTTTTATCATAAAAATCTAGTAATCAGTTGTTTATTAATTAAAAAAAATCATTAGATGTCGTATTCATAAATGATAGTTTACCCAGTTATTCTAAGGCAATATATACATTTGATTTATTGTAAATATAATCTTTATAAAATTTTATGCAAGATAATAAAGTTCAAATTTTCGACACTACACTTCGCGATGGAGAACAAGTTCCGGGGTGTAAATTAGATACTAAACAAAAATTAGTCATTGCAGAAAGATTAGATTTTTTAGGGGTAGATATTATTGAAGCGGGTTTTCCTGTTTCTAGTCCGGGCGATTTTAACTCGGTACAAGAAATTGCCAAATTGGTTAAAAATGCTACCGTTTGCGGATTAACAAGAGCTGTTAAAAAAGATATAGAAGTTGCTGCTGAAGCTTTAAAATTTGCAAAAACGCCAAGAATTCATACAGGAATTGGTACGAGTGAATCGCATATAAAATACAAATTTAATAGCACACAAGATAAAGTTATAGAAAGAGCTATAGAGGCTGTTTCTTATGCGAAATCTTTTGTAAACGATGTTGAATTTTATGCAGAAGATGCAGGAAGAACAGACAATGCATTTCTAGCAAAAGTTTGTGAAGAGGTTATTAAGGCGGGTGCTACAGTTTTAAACATTCCAGATACAACGGGTTATTGTTTGCCTGAGGAGTATGGCGCCAAAATGAACTATTTAAAAGAACATGTAAAAGGTATTGAAAATGTAGTGCTTTCTTGTCATTGCCATAACGATTTAGGTTTGGCAACAGCCAATTCAATAGCGGGGGTTCTAAATGGCGCAAGACAAATAGAATGTACTATTAACGGAATTGGAGAGCGTGCAGGAAATACTGCATTAGAAGAAGTAGTGATGATTTTAAAACAACATCCTTATCTAAATTTACATACAGATATCAATGCAAAACTCTTGTATGATACAAGTATGATGGTTCGAGAAAAAATGGGGATGTTGGTGCAACCCAACAAAGCTATTGTTGGTGAAAATGCTTTTGCGCATAGTTCGGGAATCCATCAAGATGGAGTTATAAAAAATAGAGAAACCTATGAAATTATGAATCCGTCGGATGTAGGGGTTACAGAAAGTGCTATTGTTTTAACAGCAAGAAGTGGAAGAGCTGCCTTGGCATATCGATCTAAAAAAATTGGATATGAGCTCACAAAGGTTCAGTTAGATATGGCATATAAAAGTTTTTTACAATGTGCAGACCAGCAAAAAGAAGTAAAAGACGAAGATATTCACGCTATTATGAAAGTGGTCAATAAAACTTCTAAGATTGCAATGGCGTAATGGAAAGAACAGAATTTACAATGCACCTACGCTGTTTTAAAATTTAGGGATGAAACTTCCATAACGAGATTTCGATACCTAAGAAAATGACTAAAGGGAAGCTACATGTGACCAATGAAAAACAACTAAAATAGACACATGAAATTTACAATAGCTGTAATTCCAGGAGACGGAATAGGTCCTGAAGTAACGAGTCAAGCTAAAAAGGCTTTAGATGCTATTGCAGATGTTTACGATCATATTTTTATTTATAAAGAAGCCCAGATGGGGGCTTGTACTATTGATGCAATAGGAAACCCCTTGCCAGAAGAAACCATTGCTATTTGTAAAAAATCGGATGCTATTTTATTTGGAGCTATTGGCGATCCTAAATACGATAACAACCCTGAAGCAAAAGTAAGACCAGAACAAGGTTTGTTGCGTTTGCGAAAAGCGTTGGGCTTGTTTTGCAATGTAAGACCTGTAAAAGCTTACGAGCAGTTAATTAAGAATTCACCTTTAAAAAAAGAAATTATCGCTGGAACCGATATTGCTATTTTTAGGGAACTGACAGGTGGTATTTATTTTGGTGAAAAAAAGTTGAACGAAGCAGGAACAAAAGCTTTTGATGGTTGTTCTTATTCTGTAGATGAAATTAGTAGAATTGCACATTTGGCATTTCAAAAAGCACAAACAAGAAGAAAAAAACTTACTTTGGTAGACAAAGCCAATGTATTGGAAACTTCGCGTTTGTGGAGAAAAGTAGTTACAGAAATTGCGAAAGCATACGAAGATGTTACCCTAGACTTTTTGTTTGTAGACAATGCAGCCATGCAACTTATTTTAAATCCAAAACAATTTGACGTGATTTTAACGGAGAATTTATTTGGAGATATTATTAGTGATGAAGCAAGTGTTATAGGAGGTTCTATAGGATTGCTAGCTTCTTCTTCTATAGGAACTGAAAACGCACTTTTTGAGCCCATTCATGGTTCTTTTCCGCAAGCAAAAGGAAAAGATATTGCCAATCCTTTAGCGTCTATTTTATCTGCTGCCATGTTGTTGGCGCATTTAGGACTGCATGAAGAAGCCAAAGCTATTGAAGCCGCTGTAGAAAAATCGTTAGCTTTAGGAATTACTACACAAGATTTAAAAAAGAAAGATGCTTTTGCGGCTGCTACTTCTAAAGTAGGCGATTTTATTGCAGATTATATTACCAACCCAGAAGATAGTAATTTGAATTTTCAGAACATGTATCTAGGGCAGAGTACTATTATTTAAGACCTAAAACGTATATTGTTGTTGTCGATTCGCATTTCAGGTGCTAATTTAGGACAGCATGTACTACAAAAACTAGTTTTTAAAAGCGCTAACAAATTTTCTAATTTCAAAGAACCTAAGATACTGCTGTTTTGAAAGCTATATCCTTTTTTTAACCTATTGATTATCAATAATCTTTATACTTTATTTTTTAAAAGTGCTTTTTTAGGGCATTACCTGGAATGAAGCAATCTTTAAACTAGCAGATTTTTAATACTTATTTCTTTTTTGATGAAACAAACGTAAGGGATTTTTTTTGGATATCCAAATGATTAAAAAATAACAAGCTGGTTTTAAGGGAGTAAATCTTTTAAAACTCCTAATATTTAGTATAAAAAAATATTTTTTTAAAAAACCAAAATAAAATATATTACTACTTTTTTAGTAGATTTAACAATTTTTCAGCAGCATAAAAAGGTGTAGTTGCTCCTATCTTTAATTTTTCAATTTCTAAAGGCAACTGTTTTTTAATATTCGGGTTTTTATAAAATTGTTCTTTTAAAGCCTCTTCAATGTTCGCTAATAACCAATATTCGTTTTGTTGATCTCTTTTGCTCTGAAAGAAATGCTTTTTTTTGCTAAACGCAATATATTCTGAAATTAAATTTTCAATGGTATCAATCCCTGTATTTTTTAGCGCGCTTGCAGTGAGCACTTTAGGTTGCCATCCGTTTTCTTTTGGCGGATATAAATGCAACGCTTTTGTAAAAGCGACTTTTGCCATTTTTGCATTTTTAAGATTGTCGCCGTCTGCTTTATGAATAACAATAGCATCTGCCATTTCTATGATACCTCGTTTTATACCCTGTAATTCGTCTCCTGCGCCTGCAATTTTCAACAATAAAAAAAAGTCTACCATAGCATGTACTGCTGTTTCACTTTGTCCTACGCCTACCGTTTCTATGATAATGGTATCAAATCCTGCCGCTTCACAAAGTAAGATAGTTTCCCGTGTTTTTCTAGCCACACCCCCTAAAGAACTTCCTGCAGGAGAAGGTCTTATAAAGGCATTTTTGTCTGTTACCAATAATTCCATTCTTGTTTTATCACCTAACACACTTCCTTTATGAACAGAGCTACTAGGATCTACAGCCAATACAGCCACCTTTTTGCCTTGTGCGGTTAGGTGCTTTCCAAAAGTCTCAATAAACGTACTTTTTCCTACACCAGGAACCCCTGTAATACCTATTCTAACCGATTTATTTGCGTAGGGTAGGCAAGCTTCTAAAATTTTATTGGCTTTTTCTTGATGTTTTTCTTGTGTGCTTTCTACCAAAGTAATGGCTCTACTTAAATAGGGAATATTACCTTGTAAAATATGTTTGATAAATATTGTTGCAGAAATTTCTTTGCCTCTATTAATTTTAATTTTTTTTGCAACATGTTTGCTAGTTGTTTCTGGTTTAGAAACCCCTTTTTTTTCTTGTAGAGAAGAAGACTCTTTTGGAATCATAAACGGTACGGCAAAAGATTTTATGTAAATTTAAAAATAATTATCAGATAAAATGCAACGCAATAAAAAATGTGTCGTCTATAAGATAAGAGATTATAAATGAATACGAGTAAGCAATTACATCAATCTATTATTGATCAATGCAAAAACAACCATGCAAAAGCGCAAATGCAATTGTATAATTTGTATTGTAAATCCATGTTTTTGGTAGCATATAGATATGTAAAAGACCAATTTATTGCAGAAGATGTGATGCAAGATGCTTTTATAAAAGCATTTAAGAATATCCATTCTTTTAAAGGGGAAGTTGCTTTTGGGGCTTGGTTAAAAAAAATCGTAATCAATCAGAGTATCGATCAGTTAAAACGTAAAACATTAGAAGTAGTTACCCTCCACGAAGAGCTTACTATTGCAATCGATGACGATGAACATTGGGATTTTGATGATGAAATTTTAGTACGAGAAATTGTAACCGTTATAAAAACACTAAAAGAAAAATACAGATTGGTTTTATCGTTGTATTTATTAGAAGGATATGATCACAAAGAGATTTCGGAAGTTTTACATATTACAGAAACCACCTCAAGAACTCATTTGGCAAGAGGAAAGAAACTTGTAAAAGAACAATTAAAAGCAAGGTGTTATGCAGCAAAAAAATAGAAAAATAAGGGACCATTTTTTGGAAGAAGATATAGATTTATCGATGCATCATGAAGATAAATTTAAAGAAAAGTTATTCCAGGAATTGCATTCAAAAAAATCAAAAGTTAAAACGTTTCAAAAGCTTTCTATTGCAGCTTCAATTTTACTGTTGATAAGTTTTGGGTTTTATTTTCAAACTACAGACAAACCAAATACAATTACAGAAGCAAAAAAATCAAAATTAAGTCTAGGAACTATATCACCAGAATTAAAATCTATTGAAACCTATTATATCAACAACATCAATTTAGAAATTAGTCAGATTGAAATCACAAAAGAAAATAAAGAAATCTTAGATGGTTATTTAGGTAAAATAGGAGAACTCACAAAAGAATACAAATTATTAACCCAAGAGCTCAATAAAAAAGGGATTAATGATGCAACTATAGAAGCACTTATAAGCAATTTACAATTGCGATTGCAATTATTAAAACGATTAAGAAAACAATTAAAAAATCTCAAAAAAACAAACTCAGATGAAACTCAAATTATATAAAACACTGTTTTTTAGTATTAATTTATTGTTTATTAGTGCGTTAAGTGCTCAAAAATACGATAAAAAATTTACGGAAACATTTTCTGTAAATAAGGATGTACAGGTTGATATCAATGCAGAGAACGCCACCATTGATGTAGAGACTTGGAATAAGAATAAGGTTGTTGTAGAAGCTTATATAGAGCTTGAAGGGCTGTCTAAAAAAGAAGCAGAAGAATATTTTAAAGATTGGAATTTTGAAGCATTAGGAAATAAAAATAAAGTAAAGATTACTGCGAAACGACAATCTATAAAAGGATTTAATAATGATGTTTTTATTTTTAATAGCGATCATGATTTTAGCTTTCCAGAAGTAATAATCCCTGATTTTGATAGCATTCATTTTCCTTCGTTTCCAGAAATAGATTTTATTGAGCTTCCTGAAGTTAATGAGTTTATAGTAATTCCAGAGATGGATTTTGATGGGCTTGTTATTGGATTGGAAGATATCGAATTTGATTTTGATAAGTATGAAGAAAAGGGCGAACAATACTTTTTTCAGTGGAAAGACAGTGTGAATGACATTACTATAAAATCGAAAGAAGAATGGGAAAAGTTTAAAAAATCGGACAGGTATAAAAAAATGAAAAAGAAGCTAGAAAAAAATAAAACAGCAATGCAAAAAGAATTTGAAAAGATAAAGATACAGTTTAAAAAAAGTAGTAAAAAAAATGTAGAAGCTTCTTTGAAAAAAGTAAAAGAAGCCTATAAGAAAATAGATAAAAAGAAAATAAAAGAGGAAATGGCAAAGGCGCATAAAGAAATGGCAAAAGCAAGAAATCACTTTATTTTCAAGAATCATTCAGGAAATTTAATGGTAGATGGAAAAAAAATAAAGATAAAAAAACGTTTAGTGATTAAAGTTCCAAAAGAAGCTACTTTTAATTTAAACACAAAGCATTGTAAATTAAACTTACCGGCTACAAAAGCTACAGGGAAAGTTTCTTATGGTACCTTTAATGCGAGTGCGTTAAACGGAGGAGATTTAAGTATTTCTTTTGCTCCTGTAAATATTAAGAGCTTAAATAAGAATAATCTTTCTTTAAATAATGTAACCGATGCAAATTTTGTGTCGGTTGCCAATACAAATATCAAATCTAATTCTTCCGGTTTAACCATCGAAAATGTTGATGAAAACGTCTTTATAACTCATAAATTTGGAGAGCTAACTGTTCACAAAATACACCCTGATTTTAAAACATTTGAATTGTTATTAAATTATTCAGATGCCATTATTCAACTTCCCAATATAAAAGAAAAGTTCACTTATATGGTAGGTGATAAATCTCCATTGTACAAAAACGACCCTGCAATAACGCTTTCATTATTAGATTTAAAAAAGAAAGATATCAATGGTAATTTTACAATAAACACAGAAGATAAACGTTTTTTAGTTCGCGGAAAATACAGTCAACTAGCTATTAAAGAGAACTAAATTTTTTTCTGTTAGTTAGATTACCAAATAATTTCTAAGAAAAAGTTGTAACAGATATAAAATTGTATCGTCTAAAAGTAGAAATTCTTAAAACATTTTAAGAAAAGTTTAATAGAAATACTTTTTTTCAAAAAGGGATTTCAAATACTTTTATAATCTATTATAAACAATTGCTAACCACAATTAAAGCTACGTATAAAATGAAAAAAATTACAGGACTTACTTTTTTATTCTTATCCATCTTTCTTCAAGCACAAAATGTTGCTGAAAAAGAGATTTCAGGAATTGTTACGTATGATAATACACCATTACCGAATGTAAATATTTTGATTAAGAATACAGAAAAGGGAACGAGTACAAATGCTAGAGGAGTGTATAAAATACGTGCAAAAGAAGGAGATATTCTTCAGTTTACACACTTAAATATGAAACCCATAGAAGTCTTAATTGAAGATGTTACTACAATCTTAAATATAGCAATGAGGGCTTCAGACAACGATTTGGATGAAGTTGTTATTACTTCTAAAAAGAAAAAAGAACAAGTAGGATTGTATGCTAAAAAACCGAAAAAAATTTCCTCAGGAGGCTTTAATATAGATACAAAAACAGCAGGATACTCTGTAGGTTATATTAGTGGAGAAGATTTAAATTTAGCAGCTACCAGTATTGGAAGGGCATTGCAGGGTAAGGTTGCAAGTTTTCAATTGGTGGTAGATGAGTACGGAAATGAGTTTGCAAAATTAAGAAACACAGGAACTTTATTAACCGTAAAGTACGCTATTTGGGTAGTAGATGGACAGATTTATGAATATGCTCCGCCATTGTTGATAGAAAATATTAAAGAAGTAGCTGTTTTAAGATCGTTGGCAGGTGTAAATCGTTTTGGGTCTGAAGCAATAGGTGGTGCGATTATTATTAATACTAAGGGGGCCACTTTTGACCCAGCTAAGGATGTATATTCAAAAGAAAATCCATATACTAATAAAGAGTATTATGATGGAGACGCTATTCCTTTTGAAGCGTTAACATCTCCAAAACCAAATTATATTCTAGAATTAGAAGCCATTTCAGATAGCAATCTTGCTTATAAAAAGTACAAAGAATTTTTAGCAACCCATCAAGACAAATCCGATTTTCATAGCAATGTTGCAGATTATTTTAAATCTAGATATAACGATTTTGAAAATTATAAAAATATCTTATTAGATTTAGAAGCATACTCGAGTTCAAATCCAGAAGCACTTAAAATAGTTGCTTATAAATACCAACAAGAAAGTCTGTACGAAAATGCGCTAGCTGTTTATAAAAAAATTATAAAGTTACGCCCTAAGCATGCACAGTCTTATAGAGATTTAATCAATGTTTATGTAGAACTAAAACAATATAAAAAAGCATTAAATATCTATAATTATTATTTTAAAAAGGGTTTTACAATAGAAGAAAATGCCATTGGCGAAATTCTATCTCATGAAGCAGAAGCATTGACTAGTAAATTATCAAAAACGAATTTGCCAGATGAGAAAACCTATGATATAAGAATTGTTTTTGAATGGAGTACCTCTGAAGCAGAGTTTACATTAGAGTTTATCAACCCACAGAAACAAGCTTATAAAATAGAACATACATTGTCTGATAATAGCGAACTTATTTTAGATGAAAAACAAAAAGGATATGCCTCTAAAGAATTTGTGATTGACGGAGATGTTGGAGGAGAATGGTTGGTAAATTTAACTTACTATGGAAATAAAAAATATGCACCTACTTATTTAAAAACAACAATATTTAACAATTGGGGAAGACCCAATGAAGCTAAAAAAACAACGGTGTATAAATTGGTTTTAAAAGATCAAAAAACACAATTGTTTAAACTAATACAGCGGTAATAGTATTTTGCCTAATAGGCATCTACATCAATAATAAACCGAATAGGTCTAAACTCGTTGACGGCTTCAAAAGTATTTTTAATCCTTTCAATAGCCGTTTTTGTTTTTGTAAGGGATTGTTTAGGCGGAATTTTAATGACTAAGTTTTTAATATATTGATTTCGAACTCTGGAAATAGCAGGCTCAGAAGGCCCTAAAATATTTTTCATAAAAATGTTTTGCAAGGCTTTTGCAAGCCAGTTTATTCCGTCGTTTACTTTATTGTAATCTCTGTGCTTTAAAGTAATTTTTATGACCTTATAATAAGGTGGATATTGAAATTGCCAACGCTCTTGTAGCTGTTCTTCATACATTTTTATATAATCTGTTGTAGAAACTTGTTGTAAAATCTGATGATACGGATTGTACGTTTGTATGGCTACATTCCCTTGCTTTTTAGAACGCCCCGATCTCCCTGAAACTTGTACCATCATTTGATATGCGCGTTCGTGTGCTCTAAAATCAGGAAAATTTAACAAACCATCTGCATTTAAAATTCCTACCAAAGAAACATTGTTAAAGTCTAATCCTTTAGAAAGCATTTGTGTGCCCACTAAAATATCAATTTCTTGCACTTCAAAAGCGCCAATGATTTTTTGATAACCATGCTTTCCTCGAGTGGTATCTAAATCCATTCGTCCGATTGTATGCTCAGGAAATAATTCTTTTAATTCCAATTCAATTTGCTCCGTTCCAAATCCTTTATGCTCTAAAGTATTACTTCCGCAAGCTCCACAATGGGTAGGCATGGCACGTTGGTAATGACAATAATGACAGCGTAATTCATTTTTAAACTTATGGAAGGTTAAACTAACATCGCAATTGGGGCATTGTGGAGAAACGCCACAGGTTTTGCATTCTACAATAGGAGAGAATCCACGCCTGTTTTGAAATAAAATAATTTGCTCTTTTTCTTCTAAAGCAACGTTTATCATCTCGAGCAAACGGTCAGAAAAATGACCAGACATTTTCTTTTTTCGTTGTTTCTCTTTAATATCAATCAATTCTATTTTAGGTAATAAAACATTTCCAAAACGTCTATTTAAAGCTACAAAACCATATTTGTTTTGCTGTGCATTAAAGTAGCTTTCTAAAGAGGGTGTTGCAGATCCTAATAGAATTTTTGCTTTGTGTTTGTGTGCTAAAACAATAGCTGCATCGCGGGCATTATAACGTGGAGATGGCTCAAATTGCTTATATGAAGTCTCGTGTTCTTCGTCAACAATAATCAACCCTAAATTTGAAAAAGGTAAAAAGATTGCCGAACGAGCACCTAAAATTATTTGCGCTTTAGGGTGTTCTTCTAAAACATGGTTCCAGACTTCTACACGTTCATTCATAGAATATTTCGAGTGAAATACCGAAATCTGGTTTCCAAAATACAGTTGTAAACGCGTAATAATTTGTGTCGTTAACGCAATTTCTGGTAATAAAAATAAGACTTGTTTTCCTGTGTTTAAAACCTCTTGAATCAATCGTGTATAAATCTCTGTTTTTCCAGAACTTGTAATTCCGTGTAGCAAGGCAACTTCTTTTTCCTGAAAGCAGGTTTTTATTTCTTGTAAGGCAGTTTCTTGAAAAGGGTTTAATTTTTTAAGAGGGTTTGTATCGCCTTTGTATTGAATTCTATCGGTTTGAATATGATATATTTCCAAAATATTTTTATCAACCAAACTTTTTATAATCGTGGTTGATGCATTTGCTTTCGTTGCTAAATCTTTTACTTTGATAGGTTTTTTAGTAGTTTTTAACTGAAAGAATTGTAAAATTACTTCTCGTTGTTTCTTTGCTCTAGAAAGTGATTCGAGTAACTTTTCTAAAGCGTTATTTGTGTTGTAATTAGCGTGCAAACGAGCATATTTTACCAATTTTGGCTTGTACTGCTCGTAAATTTCTTCTTTAACAATAATTGCCGATTTTTCAATCATTCCATGAATAATAGGCAATACTTTTTTCTTGCCTAGAATAGCTATAACTTGTTGAATGGTTAATTGCGATTGATGTTGTAAGGCTTCAAAAATTAAAAAAGCTTCGTCTGATAAATCTGTCTCATCAGAAAAAGTTTCATTTTTATATAGAATTGTTTCACTTTCTAGTAAAAATGCCGAAGGCAAAGCAGCTCTATACACATCTCCCAAAGCACACATGTAATACTTAGCAATCCATTGCCAATGGTTTAATTGGAATTCGTTTACAATAGGTTTACTGTCTAAGATTTGATGAATCTCTTTTGCTTCATAAGCTTGCGGAGCATTTTGATGGATGTTAAAAACAAGCGCGGTATAGATTTTCGATTTTCCAAAAGAAACCGCCACACGCATTCCTTTTTGTAAGAATGTAGCTTCCTCTTCAGTAATTGAATAGGTAAACGTTTTCTGAATAGGAATGGGCAATATGACATCTATAAAATAAGGCAAGAATGTAGTTTAAAAGTTGTAAAGTTAGAAAGTCTTAAAGTTAAAAGCTACACAGTTGATCAACTTTATTTTTTTAAAGAGCTGTTATTCCTGCGAAGGCAGGAATCTAATTTTAGTTTTAAAGAGCAAGATTCCTGCTTTTACAGGAATGATAATTAAAAACAGCACAGTATCGAAAGAAACTTAAATCTTCTTCATCTGCTGTTTCATCATTTTCATTTGCTCTTTTAACATGCCGTGCTTGTCTAATTTTTTAGCTTCTGTCATTAACGTAGTAGCTTCTCGTTTTCGTCTTTTGGTCATGGCAATTCCTGCTAATTGTAACTTTGCCATTGCCAAATCGTGATTCATTGCCAAACCTAGTTTTACCGCTTTTCGCAAATATTTTTCAGCTTGGGTAATATTGGTTTGCGAGAGCATAATACCATGCAAATAATTATAATAGCCTTGTTGTTTTCTGGTTAAAGCAGCTTCAGGATTTTTAATATAGCCCAACCATTTTTGAGTGCCTGCAAAATTTTGTTTTCTCAATTGTAAAAAAGCTAGCAGTATAAATTCGTTTTTAAAATAAAATAAAACGAAAATCCCTGCTAATAATAGGATGGAAATTCCGTTCATAATATTTCCTTGACTAAATTCATAAACAGCCCAAACTGTAATGAGAACAGCCAGTACTAATTTTATATTTTTATTGAACATAATGTAGTTTAAAGGTTAAAAGTTCTAAGTTTAAAAGTTTTTTTAATCAACTATAAATATTGAGAAAATAGATATTTTTAAACAAAACAAGAACTCATGTTATATAATTTATTTTCGATTTTAACAATCCAACAAAAGTACATTATTTTTGAATGTTGAAGTATAAATTTTTAATCGTCATTTTTCAGACTTTTCAATTCTTCAATACCTCAAGACAAGCTTTTCAACTATTTTTTAGACCTGTCAGGTTTTTAAAACCTGACAGGTCTAAAATAATTACTTCTGATAATATTTTTTGTATTGCACCCAAGCCAATGTTCCTGTAATGGCTACAAAACCAATACTGTAATACACAGAACTAGGTGTAATAACACGATCTCCGCTTGCATAAGAATGCAATCCTGATAGGTAAAAATTTACACCAAAATAGGTCATCATAATAGCTGCATATCCAATAATAGACCAAAGATTGAATGTGAATCTTCCTCGCAATCCAGGAATCAATCGCATGTGTAAAATAAAAGCATAGACCATAATAGAAATTAATGCCCAAGTTTCTTTAGGATCCCAACCCCAATAACGACCCCAACTTTCATTTGCCCACATACCGCCTAAAAAGTTGCCAATGGTTAACATAATGAGTCCAATAGTCATAGACATTTCATTAATAATCGTGAGTTCTTTTAGGTGTATGGCTACTTTTGACTTATTCTTTTGATTCGTGAAAATAATAAGAAACAATGCAAAAATTCCGAGTATCATAGACAATGAAAAAGGGCCATAACTTGCTACAATAATAGATACGTGTACTAATAACCACCAAGAATTTAACACGGGTTGCAGGTTGGCAATTTCTGGATCTAACCAGTTTTGATGTGCAAAAGCTAAAATAATGGCTGTTAAAAAAGTGGTGGCTGTAATAGTTAGAGAAGACTTTCTTCCAAAAATTAAACCGAATAACATAGTTGCCCAAGCTACATAAATAATGGACTCATAAGCATTGCTCCAAGGTGCATTTCCGCTAATATACCACCTGGCACCTAAACCTAAAATATGAAATATGAATAATAGGATAACAATCCCAATCAATCCTTTTACAATGTGGTTGATTATTTTCTTGTTGTTGAAAATTTGAATAATCACAAACACAATTAAAAATAAACTCACATAACCGTAATACTTAGAGAGTTTTAAAAAAGGTTGCACTTTGTTGTATGTAATTTCTAACGCTATTTTTTCTGCTGTTGGGTATACAGCTGCGCCATATTTTTTTTGAAAGTTTTTAATGCCATTTAAAACTTTTGTTGCTTCGCTATAATCGTTCGTCTTTTTTGCTTGCTGTAATAGCTGTATATAAACAGGCAGTGATTGGCGTACGAAAACAGAATCGATGCCTTTAAAGTTTGCACTACTAGTTTCTAGTTGAGAAGCCCATGTGTTGTTTTCATCATTAGGAACAGGATAAATTCGTAATATGCTTTTGCTTAAGGCGGCAGTAAATAACCAAATTCTTCGTCCAATTTTTATGACATCTTTTTCAAACTTATTTTGAATGTTTTTCTTTTGTGCTTCAGCAATATAGGTGTCAATTTTTGAAGCTCCTTTATCATCATAAAAATCAGATAAGCGTGCATATTTAGCGGTTGCTTCAAGCCCTAAAATTTCTCGAATTTGTGTATTTCCCTTCTCTAAATAAATAATAGGAACCTCAAACCACAAACGAGGGTTTTCTATAATAGAAAGCAATACCTGACTGGGTTGCATTCCTTTAAATTTTTCAGTCTGACTTACTTTTCGCACCAATTCAGAAGCAAACGTATGTGCAGGTTTCATCCGTCCATCATCTTGAATTACTAATTTGCTAAAATTTTCTGCATGCCTGATGTCTACTAAACTGACTTGTAGAATAGAGTCTATTTGTTTTTCACTAATTGAATGAGCCTGATGTTGTGTATGTTGTGCAACACCAACACTTACAAATAGAAAAGTAAGTAGTACAGACAACGCTCCTTTTTTCTTTTTGATTTTTTGCAACGATTTTTTTAAGAAGTCAAAACGAGTATGCTTCGCAAATAAAATACAGATGAGCCCAAAATACAATAAAGAATATCCAATGTAGGTGATGAGTGTTCCCCAAAAATCATGATTGACAGACAGGTGGGTTTGTTCTACTTCGCCAGACAAATCGTAACTCGATTGGAAAAATTTATAGCCTTTGTAATCTAAAATATGATTCATGTAGATACGATAATCAAACGTTTCTTTAGGGTCTACTACTGTAATTTCACTTGCATAAGCAGCAGCGTTTTCGGAGCCTGGATATTTTTCTAATTGAAAATCATTCAACTTTATAGAAAATGGAGTTTCTAGCACTTTTGCACCATACAGCATTTTAAAGTTTAAACCATTTAATGTAAACTCTTTCGAATTTTGTGAATTGAATTTTCCACCAGAAAGCTCTATGCGTTCAGTTTTATCACCTGCGGTAACTTGTAGCGCAATAACGTCTAATTTTTTATCATCTTTAGGACCACTTACTGTTTTTACGATGCCTTTTTCTGCAGGGCGAGGTACAACAAATTGTAAGCCTGCAACTGTGTGTAAGGATAAGTATTGAAAGTCTTGTACAGAATCTTTTGTTACAACTCCTTCTTCTCTATCTGCCATTCGTAACCAGTTTCCGTTTTCTTTAGCAAGCAGTTTTAGAACACCTTTCTCATTAAAGAAATTAAGCGTTGCATTTTTATCTTTTGTTTCAAAGCCTACTAAAATTCCATGAATATTTTGCAGTGTGCCTTTTTTAATCCAATGTTCATGTCTTGTTCCTTCTGAAGATTCTACAAAGAACAAATGTGCTGAACTATTTTCATCGGTTACGAATTTTTTTTCAGCCCACGGAATATAATCTACCAGTGTTATGCTGTATTCTTTACCCCTAAAATCGCTTTTATAACCCCAGCTATTTTCTCCCCAAGCACTTAATAATAAAGGTTTGTGAATTGTTTTTTGCTCTTTATTATTGTCTACCACCATATTTAAATAAGTGGTTTCCGATAAAAATTGATTCGTAGTTTCCCCTTCATTAATTAACATAATTCCTTCATAACCTACATATCGAGTAATCCCTGCGCCAATTAAGATTAATAAAAAAGAAAGATGGAACATAAGTACAGGCCATTTTTCTTTTTTATGAAGTCGGTATCTAAAAATATTTCCAAAAAAATTAATGATAAAAAAAACCATGATAGCTTCAAACCACCAAGCATTATATATCAAAGCTTTTGACGTTTGTGTTCCAAAATCATTTTCTATAAAAGTAGCAACACCCATAGCTGCAGCAAATAGAAAAAATAGGAGTGCCATGACACGTGTTGAGTAGAAAATATTGAGAATTTTTTTCATCGTTAGGGATGCTTTAAATAGGTATGCAAATTTAAGGATAAAACGGAGAAAAGAAAAAGGAAAACAGAGAAAAGGGCGACTTGTAATGTTTTGAAAAAATAGCTATTTTTTTAGCCTTGTAATTTAAAAAAAGAATACATTTACCATTCGAAATATGAAAACACAGATTTTAAATATCATTGCTATTATTGTCATTGTAATTTATATGCACTGATAGGAAAGATATATGTATAAAATAACAGAAAGCCTTTCCGATAACGAAAGGCTTTTTGCTTATAGAAGATTTGACAACTTTTTAAAAGTTGTGAAATCTAGCAGCGTGAACATCGTTATAAAAGATAATTAAAATTCTGATTTACAGTATTTTAAATTTTAAACAAATGGCGTGAATTTAAAGAAGAAACCCAAAGTTAAAAAATAGAAAATAACGAAACAATTAAATTCGTTCTTAGAAAAATTAAAAAGTAATTTAAATAAGCTTGAACAGTTTATATATGGAAATTAATAAACATAGTAAAAGACTTACACAGGATGAGTCTCAACCCGCTTCACAAGCCATGCTGTATGCTGTAGGTTTAACCGATGAAGACATGCAAAAAGCACAAGTAGGTATTGCCAGTACAGGATACGATGGCAATCCTTGTAATATGCATTTGAACAATTTGGCAGCAGAAGTAAAAGTAGAATGTAATATTGCAGAAATGGTAGGCTTAGGCTTTAATACGATTGGCGTAAGTGATGGTATTTCTATGGGAACTTCAGGGATGAATTACTCGTTAGCTTCTAGAGATATTATTGCAGATTCTATAGAAACAGTGATGAATGCACAAAGCTATGATGCCTTAGTATCTGTAGTAGGTTGCGATAAAAATATGCCAGGTGCTGTGATAGCAATGTTGCGATTGAATCGTCCATCCATTATGATGTATGGAGGTACCATTGCTTCTGGAAATTACAAAGGAAAAAAATTAAATATTGTTTCTGCATTTGAAGCTTTAGGGCAAAAAGTAGCAGGAGAAATTGAAGAGGAAGAATACAGAGAAATTATCAAAAGAGCCATTCCGGGAGCTGGAGCTTGTGGAGGTATGTATACAGCAAATACAATGGCTTCTGCCATTGAATGTATGGGATTTGCATTGCCTTATAATTCATCAATTCCTGCGGAAAATCCTAATAAAACTTCTGAAGCAGAGAGAACAGCTTTGGCAATTAAAAATTTATTAGAGTTAGATTTAAAACCTTTAGATATAATCTCTAAAAAATCTTTAGAAAATGCGATTGCATTGGTAAATGCTTTGGGAGGTTCTACCAACGCAGTATTACACTTTTTAGCCATTGCACATGCTGCAGATATTGAATTTACTTTAGAAGATTTTCAAAAAGTTTCCGATAGAACACCTTTAATTGCAGACTTAAAACCGTCTGGTAAATACTTAATGGAAGATGTTCATGGAGTTGGTGGTACGCCTGCAATTATGAAATATTTATTAGACAATGGGTATTTACATGGAGACTGTATGACAGTTACAGGCAAAACATTAGCGGAGAATTTAGCGGATATTGAAGCCATGGAATTTGAAGACCAAGACGTAATTTACCCAAAAGACAAAGCATTAAAATCATCAGGAAATATTCAAATAATTTATGGAAACCTTGCTACTGAAGGAGCTGTTGCAAAAATTTCTGGTAACGAAGGTTTGTTATTTGAAGGAAAAGCAGTGGTTTATGATGGTGAGCAAGCGGCAAATACTGGAATCTCTAATGGAGAAGTAGAAAAAGGCGATGTAGTCGTCATTCGGTATGTCGGACCTAAAGGAGGGCCAGGAATGCCAGAAATGTTAAAACCAACATCCTTAATTATGGGAGCAGGTTTAGGAAAATCTGTGGCTTTAATTACAGACGGACGTTTTTCTGGTGGAACACATGGTTTTGTGGTTGGACATATTACTCCTGAAGCCCAATCTGGAGGCGCTATAGGATTGTTAAAAACAGGTGATAAAATTAAAATTAGTGCAGAAGACAATTCTATAAACGTGTTAATTTCTGATGAAGAATTAGCAGCAAGAAAAGCAAATTGGGTTGCGCCCCCATTAAAACACAAAAAAGGAATTTTATATAAATACGCTAAATCAGTAGCCTCGGCGAGTAAAGGTTGTGTTACTGATGCATGATTTGAAAAATAAAATAAGAAATAAGAATAAAGAGGACCTAGTCTTTATACTATTCTCTTTTTCTCTAATCTAAAAGAATCATATGGAAACACAAGCCATAAAAAATAAAAAGACTTCAAAAAAAGCTACAGAACGTATTTCAGGTAGCGAAGCAATTGTAAGATGCTTAATTGAAGAAGACGCAAAAATAATTTACGGATATCCTGGCGGAGCCATTATGCCAGTATATGATGAGTTGTATAAATATCAAGATAAAATTCATCATGTGTTAACCCGTCATGAACAAGGAGCAACGCATTCAGCTCAAGGATATGCAAGAATTTCTGGAAAAGTGGGTGTAGCCATTGCAACTTCAGGGCCAGGAGCAACAAATTTAATTACAGGAATTGCAGATGCGCAAATAGATTCTACTCCTATGGTGTGTATAACGGGTCAGGTTTTTTCACATTTATTAGGTTCTGATGCATTTCAAGAAACCGATATTGTAGGAATTTCAACGCCTGTTACCAAATGGAATTGTCAAGTAACCAAAGCTTCAGATATTCCAGCAGTAATGGCAAAGGCATTTTATATTGCAAAAAGCGGAAGACCAGGCCCTGTTTTGGTAGATATAACAAAAGATGCTCAAATAGAAGAATTTGATTTTTCTTATGAAAAATGTACAAAAGTTCGTAGTTATAATCCAGTACCTAAAACAGCAATGACTGCTGTAGAAGCAGCCGCAAAATTAATTAATGAAGCTAAAAAGCCATTGATTGTTTGGGGGCAAGGAGTCATTTTAAGTGAAGCAGAAGAACAATTAAAATCTCTTGTAGAAAAGGCAGGAATTCCTGCAGCATGGACTATTTTGGGAGCTTCGGCAATTCCTACTTCTCACCCTTTAAATGTAGGAATGGTAGGAATGCATGGAAACTATGCTCCTAATTTATTAACCAATGAATGTGATGTTTTAATTGCTATTGGAATGCGTTTCGATGATCGTGTTACAGGAACTTTAGATACCTATGCGAAACAAGCAAAAATTATTCATTTTGAAATTGATCCTGCAGAAATTGATAAAAATGTACAAACAGACGTTGCTGTTTTAGGAGATGCAAAAGAAAGCTTAGCATTATTATTACCGTTCATTAATGAGAACAAGCATACCGCATGGCATCAAAAATTTAAAGATTTGTATGCTATTGAATATGAAAAAATAATAAAGAACGATATACATCCTACCAAAGAAGGCCTAACAATGGGTGAGGTTTTAAAAGAAATCAATATTCAGAGTAAAGGAAATGCTGCAATTGTTAGTGATGTTGGTCAGCATCAAATGATTGCTTGTAGATATGCAGACTTTAATATTACAAAAAGCAATATAACCTCTGGAGGATTGGGTACTATGGGCTTTGGTTTACCCGCAGCAATAGGCGCAAAAATGGCGGCTCCAGAAAGGGAAGTAGTTTCTATTTCTGGTGATGGAGGTTACCAAATGACCATACAAGAACTAGGTACTATTTTTCAGCAAAAAGCAGCCGTAAAAGTAGTGGTATTAAATAACGACTTTTTAGGAATGGTACGCCAGTGGCAGCAATTGTTTTTTGACAAACGATATGCATCTACAGAAATGGTAAACCCCAACTTTGTAGCCATAGCAGAAGGCTATTATATCAAAGCAAGAAAAGTTACAAAAAGAGAAGAATTAGCAGAAGCTGTTGCAGAAATGATGCAGAGTAAAGAAGCGTATTTCTTGGAAGTTTGTGTAGAGAAAGAAGACAATGTATTTCCAATGATTCCTGCTGGAGCAAGTGTTTCAGATATAAGGTTAGAATAGTAGTAAGTTTAAAAGTTAAAAGTCGAAAGTTGAAGGTGACAAAAGTTTAGAACAAAAGTGAGTTAGAATTTAGAGTCATTAGAATACAGAATCTAATATCTAAATATCTTATATCTAATATCATAAAAAGATGAGTACAGAAAAACAATTATACACAGTATCTATATATACTGAAAATAATATTGGATTACTGAATAGAATTTCAGCAATTTTCCAAAGAAGGCATATCAATATTGAGAGCTTAAACACTTCACCATCAGAAATTGAAGGGGTTTCTAAGTTTACGATTATTGTTTATATGACAGAAGTTGGCATTCAAAAAATAATCGGTCAAATAGAAAAGCAAGTAGAAGTTATTAAGGCATATTATCATGATGATGATGATACTATTTATCAAGTTTCAGGTTTGTTTAAAATTAAATCGGAATTGCTATTTGAAGAACGTCAAATTCAGAATATTATCAAAGAAAGCAATGCTAGAATTGTTACGGTAAATAAAGATTTTTTTGTGCTAGAAAAATCTGGAAAAAAAGAAGAGATTGTAGCATTACACAACCAATTAAGCGTTTATGGTATTATGCAATACACACGTTCAGGACGTATTGCTGTTACGAAAGAAGAAATGAAGATTTCAACATTATTAAAAACATACAATAACTAAAAAAGATAAAAGGAAATAGAAAATAGAAATAAAGAAAAATCAATAGTCTTTATTCTGGTCTCTATTTTCTAGTCTCTAATCATCAACAAAAACAAACAAGTAAAATGTCAAATTATTTTAACACATTAACATTAAGAGAGAAACTAGAACAATTAGGAAAATGTAGATTTATGGATGCTTCAGAATTTGAAGATGGCGTAGACGCATTAATTGGAAAAAAGATTGTTATTGTAGGTTGTGGTGCACAAGGTTTAAACCAAGGTTTAAATATGAGAGATTCTGGATTGGATATTTCGTATACATTAAGACAAGCAGCCATCGATCAAAAAAGAGAATCGTATGTAAATGCAACCTCTAATGGTTTTACTGTTGGAACATATGAAGAGTTACTACCAACGGCAGATGTGGTTATTAATTTAACACCCGATAAACAGCATACAAATGTGGTAAAAACAATTATGCCTTTGATGAAAAAAGGAGCAACATTAAGCTACTCTCATGGGTTTAATATTGTAGAAGAAGGTATGAAAATTCGTGAAGACTTAACCGTAATTATGGTAGCACCAAAGTGTCCGGGTTCTGAAGTAAGAGAAGAATATAAAAGAGGATTTGGAGTACCAACATTAACAGCGGTTCACCCAGAAAATGATCCAGAAGGAAAAGGTTGGGCGCAGGCAAAAGCGTATGCGGTTGCAACAGGAGGACATAGAGCAGGTGTATTAGAATCTTCTTTTGTTGCTGAGGTAAAAAGCGATTTAATGGGAGAGCAAACCATTTTATGTGGTTTGTTACAAACAGGTGCTATTTTGTCTTTTGATAAAATGGTAGCAGAAGGAATTGACGCGGGTTATGCCGCCAAATTAATTCAGTATGGTTGGGAAACCGTAACCGAAGCTTTAAAGCATGGAGGAATTACCAATATGATGGACAGATTGTCGAACCCTGCAAAAGTAGAAGCTTTTAGAATTTCTGAAGAGTTAAAAGATATTATGCGTCCATTATTTCAAAAGCATATGGACGATATTATGACAGGTCATTTCTCTAAAACCATGATGGAAGACTGGGCAAATGACGATAAAAATTTATTAACTTGGAGAGCGGCTACAGGAGAAACTGCTTTTGAAAAACAAGAAATTACAACGCAAGAAATTCCAGAACAAGAATACTTCGATCACGGAACTTTATTAGTTGCTTTTGTAAGAGCAGGTGTTGAGTTGGCTTTTGAAGCCATGACCGATTCAGGGATTATAGATGCATCTGCATACTACGAATCTTTACATGAAACACCATTAATTGCCAATACCATTGCTCGTAAAAAACTTTATGAAATGAATCGTGTAATTTCTGATACGGCAGAATACGGTTGTTATTTGTTTGACCATGCTTGTAAACCTTTACTAACAGACTTTATGAAAACAGTAAAAACCAATGTTATTGGGAAGTCCTTTAGTTCAGGAAATGGTGTTGATAATCAAGAATTAATTAGAATTAACGCCATTATTAGAAATCACCCTGTAGAAAAAATAGGAGCCACTTTAAGAGCTTCTATGACAGCAATGAAAGTGATAAAATCTGCATAATTGAAAAACAGAAAGACTTTATCTTAGTGTTTTTGCTCAGATTTTAATTGAATATAGAAAAACCTATCGGATTTTATGTCCGATAGGTTTTTGATTTTTAAAGGAGTTTTTAGGATTATTTCTTCTTGAGGGTAAAAAATTACTAAATTTAAAATTTCACCCCTCTTTTTTTTGAAAAACCATAAATCGTACTAAAAAATAGTTATTTCGTTATTTAGATACACAAAAAACAACTACTTTTGAAGCATGACTTTATCAAATATTAAATTACGTACGTCAATACCCAGTTTGCGCTTGCGCAACCGCCGTCGCTAATTCTTCCTTAGCAATCTACTCATTTACGTAATTTTTTATTTTAATCATTTGTTCACATTTTATTTCATAGCGTCCTTTCAAAAACTAACTATTTTTTCAAATAGCTACATTGTGTTACCCGTACGTTGCTTTTTCCCCCGCCGCCCGTAAGGGTGTATTTCTATTAAGAACTTTAGGTGTGTCCAGTTCGAATTTCAAAAAAAATATTTTCGTAAAAACTCAAAAAAAACCAAGACAATGAAGATTGTTATTGCTGATAAAACACATTATAATTACGCAAAAATTATTTGCGAAACCATTGCAGAATCTGCCAACGTAAGAGGAACAGGAATTGCAAAAAGAACACCAGATTACATTATTAAAAAAATGGAAGATGGCAATGCAGTGATTGCTTTAGATGGAGATTCTTTTGTAGGTTTTTGTTATATAGAAGCTTGGGGACACGGAAAGTTTGTTGCCAATTCTGGTTTAATTGTACATCCAAATTATAGAGGAAAAGGTTGGGCTAAAAAAATAAAACAAGTTGTTTTTGATCATTCTAAAGCAAAGTTTCCAAAGGCTAAAATATTTAGTATTACTACGGGTCTGGCGGTTATGAAAATGAATAGTAATTTAGGATATAAGCCTGTTACTTTTTCTGAATTAACCGATGATGCTTCTTTTTGGAAAGGCTGTCAAACCTGTAAAAATTACGATGTTTTACAAAGAACAAATCAACAAATGTGTTTGTGTACAGGAATGCTATTTGATCCTACATCTAAAATGACTGATGATTCCAAAGCCATAAAACCAAAGGTTTTTCAACGATTAAAAGCAATTAAACAGAGTTTATACTTGAAAAAAAGAAAATAGAGAAATAGAATAGAGAATAAATGAACAACTCAACAAATAATATGAAAAAATTAGTAATTGCTTATAGTGGCGGATTGGATACATCGTATTGTGCTGTAAGTTTATCAAAAGAATACGATGTACATGCAGTAAGTGTAAATACTGGTGGATTTACAAAAGAAGAAATCAATCATATAGAAAGTAACGCTTATAAAATGGGGGTTTCTACCTATAAGAACATTGATGCTGTTGCTACTTTCTATCAAAAAGTAGTAAAATATTTAATCTTTGGAAATGTCTTGAAAAATAATACATATCCTTTGTCTGTAAGTGCTGAAAGAATTATTCAGGCTATAGAAATTGTTGAATATGCAAAAAGTATTGGAGCAGAATATATTGCTCACGGAAGTACAGGTGCAGGAAATGATCAGGTACGTTTTGATATGATTTTTCAAACCTTGGCACCAAGCATTAAAATTATTACGCCAATTAGAGACCAAAAATTAACAAGACAAGAAGAGATTGATTATCTAAAATCTGAAGGAATTGATATGTCTTGGGAAAAAGCAAAGTACTCTGTAAATAAAGGGCTTTGGGGAACCAGTGTTGGAGGAGCCGAAACGTTAACTTCAGGAAAACCATTGCCAGGTGCTGCGTACCCTTCTCAAATTAGAAAAGAAGGCGAAGAGCGCATAAAATTGAGTTTTAGAAGGGGTGAGTTCGTTGCTCTTAATGGTGAAAAAAATACTCCTGAATTCAATATTGAAAAGCTAAATGAGATTGCTTCTAAATTTGCTATAGGAAGAGATATTCATGTTGGCGATACCATTGTGGGTATTAAAGGAAGAGTTGGCTTTGAAGCTGCTGCAGCTTTAATTACTATAAAAGCACACCACCTTTTAGAGAAGCACACCTTAACAAAATGGCAACTACAACACAAAGAATATGTATCGAGTTTTTACGGAATGCATTTGCATGAAGGTCAATATCTAGACCCTGTAATGAGAGATATAGAAGCTTTTTTACAAAGTGCTCAAAAGAATGTTTCGGGTGATGTTACTGTTACGTTAAAACCTTATCATTTTTCTTTAGACGGAATTCTTTCCAATCATGATTTGATGTCTGCTAAATTTGGTACTTATGGTGAAGAGAATAAAGCATGGACATCGGAAGACGCAAAAGGCTTTATTAAAATTTTAGGAAATCAAAATAAAATATATCAACAAGTAAATTCATAATATTTAGACCTGTCAGGTTTTTAAAACCTGACAGGTCTAAAAACGAAACAAGATTATAATGAAACCATTAGAAATAGGAATTATAGGAGGTGCAGGTTACACAGCAGGAGAGCTAATTAGATTGTTGTTGAATCACCCAAAAACAAACATCAATTTTGTTTTTAGTACTTCTAATGCAGGGAACAAAATTTATAAAGTACATCAAGATTTAATGGGAACTACAGAAATTAGTTTTTCTAGTAAAATCAATACAAATGTTGATGTATTATTCTTGTGTTTGGGTCATGGAAATTCAACGACTTTTTTGCAAAATAACCGTTTTTCAGACAACACAAAGATTATCGATTTAAGCAATGATTTTCGATTAATTGCTGATAAGGATTTTGAAGGAAAAGAGTTTGTATACGGTTTGCCAGAACTACAAAAAGAGAAAATTAAATCTGCAAAATATTTAGCAAATCCTGGTTGTTTTGCAACCGCTTTACAATTGGCAATATTGCCTTTGGCTGCAAATGGATTGTTACACAACGATGTGCATATAAATGCTACAACAGGTGCAACAGGTGCAGGTACTTCTTTATCTGCAACAACACATTTTACGTGGAGAGATAATAATTTCTCTCATTATAAAGCATTTACACACCAACACTTAGGAGAAATTAATCAAACAGTACATCAATTACAACCCGATTTTGATTCCGAAGTTGTTTTTATGCCCAATAGAGGAAATTTCTCAAGAGGAATTTTTGCAACAACCTATACAAAATTTGAAGGTTCGTTAGAAGAAGCTAAAAAAATGTACCAAGTTTATTACAAAGACGCTGCGTTTACATTTGTTTCAGAGAATGATATTCACATGAAACAAGTAGTAAATACTAATAAGTGTTTTCTTCATCTGATAAAACACGGTAATAAATTACTAATCACAAGTACCATAGATAACCTATTAAAAGGAGCCTCAGGACAAGCCATTCAGAATATGAATTTAATGTATGGATTTGAAGAAACAACAGGGTTACAATTAAAAGCAAATTACTTTTAATAATGTCATTCCTGCGAAGGCAGGAACCTTAAAGTAAGTAAAAAGTTAATAATAAACAGATTCCTGCCTTCGCAGGAATGACAAAAAGGAAAATTATGAAAATAGCCATTATAGGAACAGGAAATTTAGGCTGTTCTATTGCAAAAGGACTCATTATAAACGATGCCATTACCACTTTGTATTTAACAAAACGATCCTTAGGATCTATTCAAGAATTTGAAGGATATAAAAATGTATCTATAACAACGGATAATCAGCAAGCAGTTCAAAACTCGGACATTATTATATTTGCTGTACAACCCGCACATTTAGAAGGAATCTTAAAAGAAATACAGCCCTTTTTAACGGAAAAGCATGTTTTAATTTCTACCATTACAGGCTTTTCTGTTGCTAAAATTGAAAGTATTTTGAGTCAGGATCAATTTATAATAAGAGCAATGCCAAATACAGCCATTGCGGTTGGTAAATCCGTCACTTGTTTGTGTAGTAACGAAAAAGGAGCAGAGCGGATTAAAATTGCAGAAGCCATTTTTAATCGATTAGGAACTTCTATGATTATTCCAGAAAGTCAAATGCAGGCCGCAACTGTTGTTTGTGCTAGCGGAATTGCTTTTTGGATGCGATTGATAAGAGCTACAACGCAAGCGGCAATTCAGCTAGGTTTTGATGCCAAAGAAGCACAAAAATTAGCCATGTTTACGTGTGATGGAGCTGCTAATTTGTTAATTAACACGGGGAATCATCCAGAAGAAGAAATAGACAAAGTTACCACGCCAAAAGGTTGTACCATTGAAGGATTGAACGAAATGGAACACAAAGGTTTAAGCTCTTCTTTAATTCAAGGAATGGTAGCATCGTTCCATAAAATAAGTAGTATAAAAACCAATCAATTATGAGTTTGTTCGAGGTTTACCCTTTATTTGATATTACTCCTGTAAAAGCAGAAGATGTTGTTGTTTTTGATGAAAAAGGAACGAAATATTTAGATTTATATGGCGGACATGCCGTTATTTCTATTGGGCATTCACATCCTAAATATGTGAAAAATATTAGCAATCAAGTTTCCAAAATTGGATTCTATAGCAATTCTATTCAAAATCCACTACAAGAAAAACTAGCAGCGCAACTAACGAAGCTTTCAGGCTGTAAAGACTATCAATTATTTTTATGCAATTCTGGAGCAGAAGCCAATGAAAATGCCTTGAAATTGGCTTCATTTCACACTGAAAAAAAGAAGATTTTAGCGATTAGAAATTCGTTTCATGGGAGAACTTCTGCAGCAGTGGTAGCCACGGATAATAAAAAAATTATTGCGCCTATGAATGCACAGCAAGAAGTCGATTTTATTGATTTTGGCGATTTGTTTTCTGCAAATGCTATTTTAAAAGAAAATAAAACCTGTGCGGTTATTGTAGAAATTATTCAGGGAGTGGGTGGTTTGGATGAAGGCACTACAGAATTTTACCAAGGTTTAGAAAGACTGTGTAAAAAGTACAACACGTTATTTATTGCCGATGAAGTACAATCAGGTTTTGGAAGAACAGGCGATTTTTTTGCTTTTCAAAAACACAATATCACACCAGATATTATTTCTATGGCAAAAGGAATGGGAAATGGATTTCCTATTGGTGGAATTTTAATTCACCCAACCATAAAAGCATCTTACGGTTTATTGGGCACTACTTTTGGCGGAAATCATTTAGCATGTAAAGCTGCTTTAACAGTTTTAGAGGTAATTAAGGAAGAGCAATTAATGGAAAATGCTTTAGAAGTCTCAACCTATTTTTTACAAAAATCACTCGAAATCCCTAATTTAAAAACAGTGAAAGGAAGAGGTTTAATGTTGGGGTTAGAATTTGATTTTCCAATAGCTGAAATGAGAAAGAATTTAATTTTTAAGCATCATATTTTTACAGGAAGTGCTAAGAATCCAAATTTATTAAGAATACTTCCGCCTTTAACTATTCAGAAAAAACATGTTGACGTCTTTTTTGAAGCATTAATGAAGGAGTTGGAGCATTGAGTATTAAGTATCAAGAACTAAGAATTAAGAACCAAAAGTCAAAAAATAAGATGAAAAAATATACTACCATTAATGATATTGAAAATATTTCAGAACTCATTCAAGAAGCAATTCAATTAAAGAAAGATCCATTTCAATATGCAACATTAGGAAAGCATAAAACATTGGTTATGTTATTTTTTAATGCGAGTTTAAGAACAAGATTGAGTACGGAAAAGGCGGCAAAAAACTTGGGAATGGAAGTAATGGTTTTAAATATCAGCAATGCTTGGAATTTAGAATTTGAAGACGGTACTATCATGAATTTGAATACCTCCGAGCATGTAAAAGAAGCCGCACAAGTAATTTCTCAGTATGCAGATATTATTGCTGTAAGAGCATTTCCAACCTTGGTTGATAAACAAAAAGACAACGCTGAATGGGTTCTCAATAGTTTTGTAAAATATGCTTCTGTACCCATTGTAAATATGGAAAGTGCTACGTCACATCCTTTACAAGCATTAACAGATGCTATTACTATTGAAGAATTAAAAACAAAAAAGAAACCAAAAATTGTGCTGTCCTGGGCACCACATCCAAAACCATTGCCACAAGCAGTTGCCAATTCATTTGTAGAAATGATGCAAAAATCGGAAGTCGATTTTACAATTACGCATCCAAAAGGATATGAGTTAAATCCTGAAATAACTAAAGAAGTTTCCATTAATTACAATCAGGAGGAAGCTTTAAAGGATGCTGATTTTGTGTACGTGAAAAACTGGAGCAGTTACGCAAATTATGGAGAAATTTTAAAAGTTGATACCGATTGGATGATGACAAAGGAGAGGTTAGGAAACGCAAAATTTATGCATTGTTTACCTGTAAGAAGAAATGTGGTTGTAGAAGATGCTGTTTTAGATAGTGAAAATTCAGTAGCAATACAACAAGCAGATAATAGAACTTATGCCGCACAAGTTGTATTGAAAAAAATACTACTAGACCTGTCAGGTTTTTAAAACCTAATAGGTCTAAAATAGACTAAATATGAAAACACTAAAAGTTATTAAAATAGGAGGAAATATTATTAATGATGAACTTGCCTTACAGCAATTTTTAGATGATTTTTCGAGAATTCCATCGCCAAAAATATTGGTGCATGGTGGAGGAAAATTGGCAACAGAACTCGCCACTAAAATGAAAGTTGACGTAAAAATGGTAGCAGGAAGGCGTATTACAGATACAGCTACGCTAGACATTATTACCATGGTATATGCTGGAAAAATAAACAAAGATATCGTAGCAAAATTGCAAGGCTTACATTGCAATGCTATGGGTTTTTCTGGAGCAGATGGCAATACTGTTGTTTCTGTAAAAAGACCTGTAAAAGAAGTTGATTACGGTTTTGTAGGCGATGTTACAAAAGTAAACACAAAAACAGTAGCATTGTTGTTAGACAATAAGATTACACCTGTTTTTTGTGCCATTACGCATAATGAAGAAGGACAATTATTAAATACCAATGCAGATACTATTGCAGCAGAATTAGCCATTGCTTTTGCAAATCAATATAAAGTAGCACTGTATTATTGTTTCGAGAAAAATGGAGTTTTAGAAGATGTTAATAATAACGATTCTGTGATTCAAAACATCAATACAGAAAAATACAAATTCTTGTTGGATCAAAAAATTATTGCAGATGGCATGCTACCAAAATTAAACAATTGTTTTTACGCTATTCAAAACAATGTTGCTGAAGTTTGTATTGGAAAAACCACCATGCTAACCCATTCAAAATCGAAATTTACAACCATAAAAAAATAAAAAAATGTTACAGAAAGAACTCACAAACAAAGCGATTATACTCCTTCAAAATTTAATTGAAACTCCTTCATTTTCTTCTGAAGAAGAGCATACGGCTATTTGTATAGAGCAATGGTTTGTTACCCATGAAATCCCTTTTAAAAGAACAGAGAATAATGTTTGGGCAACGAATAAATATTTTGACGAAAGCAAACCAACATTGTTGCTAAATTCACATCACGACACTGTTCAACCGAATAAAGGATATACAAAAGATCCGTTTAAAGCCATTGTAGAAGACGGAAAACTATATGGTTTAGGAAGTAATGACGCTGGCGGTTGTTTGGTGTCTTTATTGGCAACGTTCACCTATTTTTATTCTCAAGAAAACTTAAAATACAATCTGGTAATAGTGGCTTCCGCAGAAGAAGAGAGTAGTGGAGAAAACGGATTGAACTCTATGCTTTCTATTATTCCAAAAATTGATGTTGCCATAGTTGGAGAGCCTACATTAATGAATTTGGCAATTGCAGAAAAAGGATTGGTTGTTTTTGATGTAAAAGTAAAAGGAACACCAAGCCATGCAGCGCATCCCAATGAGGATAACGCAATTTATAATACCATAAAAGTTTTACAATGGTTTCAGGATTTTAAGTTTAGTAAAACTTCTGAGGCTTTAGGAGATATAAAACTAACCGTTACTCAGATAAATGCAGGAAAACAACACAATGCTGTGCCAGCAGAAGTAGATTTAGTAATTGATGTACGTGTAAATGATGCATATACAAATAAAGAAATTGCCGATATTTTAAAGATAAGTTCACCGTGTACAAGTATAAAACCACGTAGTTTACGATTAAATTCATCGTCAATTCCAATAGATCATCCATTAGTAAAAGCAGGGATTTCTTTAGGAAGAGAAACTTATGGATCGCCAACACTGTCAGACCAATCAGTATTAAGTTGTCCGTCTTTAAAACTAGGTCCGGGTGATAGTACTCGTTCGCATACAGCAGATGAATTTATTTATGTACATGAAATAGAAGAAGGTATTGAAATTTATGTGGAATTGTTAAATCGTGTAATTGTTTAACAAGCCTGTCATTCCTGCGTAGGCAGGAATCTAAAGAAAATAAACACTAAAAATAATAAGATTCCTGCCTACGCAGGAATGACAAAAATGTATAATTATGAAACTGTGGGATAAAGGATTTTCAATAGACAAACAAATAGAAAATTTTACTGTTGGTAACGATAGAGAAATTGACATGCATATTGCAAAATATGATGTGCAAGCTTCTTTAGCACATGCAAAAATGCTCGCATCTATTGGTGTTATTACTACTGAGGAACTAAAAGACCTAAAAAAAGGATTGCAAGAATTAGCTTCAGATATTGAAAATGGGACATTTATTATTGAAGCATCTTTTGAAGATGTCCATTCTAAAATTGAATGGGAATTGACGAGTAAACTAGGCGAAGTAGGTAAGAAAATTCATACAGCACGTTCTAGAAACGATCAGGTTTTAGTAGCGCTTCAATTGTATTATAAAGAGAATTTAGCCATTGTAAATAACAAAGTAAAAACGTTATTTGATACACTTTTAAATTTGGCTGAAACTCACAAAGAAAGCTTACTTCCCGGTTATACGCATTTACAAGTTGCCATGCCTTCTTCATTCGGATTGTGGTTTTCTGCATATGCAGAATTGTTAATTGACGATGTACATATGTTGAATGCTGTTTCTAAAGTTGTAGATCAAAACCCTTTGGGTTCTGCTGCTGGTTATGGTAGTTCTTTTCCTATAGATAGAGAATTAACAACGAAAGAGTTAGCGTTTGCTACATTAAAATACAATGTAGTTGCTGCACAGTTAAGTAGAGGGAAAAGCGAACGTTCAATTGCTTCAGCTTTAGGTGGACTTTGTAACACAATGGCACGTTTTTCAATGGACGTTTGTTTGTATATGAGTCAGAATTTTGATTTTATTTCTTTCCCTGATGAATTAACCACTGGAAGCAGTATTATGCCACATAAGAAAAATCCAGATGTTTTTGAATTAATTCGTGGAAAGTGCAATAAAATTCAAGCATTGCACACAGAAATGGTGCTAATTACTAATAATTTACCAACAGGTTACCATAGAGATTTTCAACTGTTAAAAGAAAATAGCATTAACGCTTTTGAAGATGTAAAAGATATTTTAGATATTTTTAATTACTCAATTCAGCAAGTACTTATCAAAGAGATTGATTTGAGTGATGAAAAATATCAATACTTATTTACGGTAGATAGTATAAATAATTTAGTGGTTCAAGGGATGTCTTTTAGAGAAGCTTATCAACAAATTGGCGCACAAGTACAAGCAGGAAATTACAAACCAGATTTAGGGAAACAACATTCTCATATTGGAAGTATTCATAATCTTTGTTTGGATAAAATTAGAGAAAAGTATCCTAAAAAATAAAAAGATACGAATTACACTAATTCTCACAAATAAAGATTACAAATGCAAACATCAAAAATTACAATTATATTCGGTTAAATCCATACTTGCTATTTTCTACATTGCAATAAAATAGGAAGTATGATAACAAAAATTGAACACGTAAATATTACAGTCCCAGATATTGATGCTGCCGTATCTTTTCTTCAAATTGTTGCTCCAGATTTTAAAGTAATGAAAGATGACAAACCATTAAATGATAAAAGATGGATGCATATTGGCAATCATCAATTTTATTTTGCACTTCAAGAAGTACCTATAGATACAAACCCTAAAAAACAAAATCAAACCTATATTAATTATGGCTTTAATCATGTAGGTTTAGTGGTTAACGATATCGATAATATTGAAAAAAAGTTGATTAAAGCAGCGTATAATAAAGGAATTGATACTCCTAACGAAAAGTTTAGAAGAAGAATTTATTATTATGACAGTGCTGGTTTTGAATGGGAATTAGTAGAATATTTTTCGAAAAATAATGAAGATAAATTTTTATACGAATAATATCTTTTAGAACAGGTCTATCTAGCTAATATCTCAAAAAAATATGTCCTTTAGAAGTATTTATTGTGTGTGTTTAGAGCTAATTCAAAATTTTTTTTCAAACTAAAAAAGAGTCTATTTTTTAGATAGACTCTTTGTAATTTATAACAGTATTTATAACTTATAAGTTGTAATTGATTCCAAACAACCAGTACGATTGTGTTTTATTATCAATTGTATTAAAAGTAGCATTTGGATTTGATAATAATGCGTTTCCTAGTGCTTCTTGTTTATTACTTCGTAAACTAAATTCAAAACCAACACCAATACCCTTCCATAAAGTATATCCTAAAGAATTGGTCCACGTCCAGTTAGATAAATCAGAAGAATCATAGCTTTGAAACATAGATAGGTTAGACTTTACACTTAACTTTTTATATTTCGCAGTATAATCTGCTACAATTTTTGCACCAGGAGAAGAGCTGTATACGTCGTCTAAACTAGAAAATATAATATTGTAGTTAGCAGGATGCATTACCACTACTAGATTGGAAGTGGGTGTCCAAGTAATACCTACACCAATGTCTAAAAATCCAGGGTTATTAAAGTTATCAATTAAGGTAGTTCTGTATTCTCCTAACCCAGAAATTGCCCACTTTTTATTTAGTTTTTTACCATACAAAGAAGTAATGGTAAAAACATCTGTTGCCGTTTCAAAATCTTCATCCCCTATTTTAGATTCATCATCTAGTTTTACCCAGCCTAAGTTTATGGTTACGGAGTTTCTCCAGAAATAATTTTCTTCAATTAAATTGGCAAAACCGTTTACAGTAATTCCAATATTTCCCGCAGTAGCATTTGGTGCTGTTCTAGCATACCAATTGTTAAATCCAGACAAGCTTCCTCCAATAGTTCCAAAAGCGCCCTTTCTCCAGCCTGGCAAAGCATCAATTTTACTTTGTAAGGCATTTACTTCTGCTTGTAATTTTGCAATGGTTGCTTTTTTAGGAGCTTGCTCTTTTTTTAATTCTTCTGCGGTTTGTGCATGCAATGTGCTAAACAGCAATGTAAAGATAAAAGTAATTGATAGTTTTCTCATTTTTATATGTTTTAAATTTGTTGGTGGAGCAATGCAAAAATACAACTAAAGAAGGATATTCTATTTAAAAAAGGTAATTAACTCCTAAACCAAAAAGCTCTCTAAATTGAATCTTACTAGAAGCATTGTTATCTATAATAGTATGTAAAGTAATATTGGTAGAAATATATTTGTTAATAATAAAAACAACATTCATTCTATAATCAATGTCAATGTTTTGGGGATTGTTTAAATAATCGGCATATAAGGCTACAATATTTTCCATAGTAATATTTTGCATTAAAGAAGTTTTATAAAAAGCAGAAAGATTAAACCCTAATCCAAAATTGGTATTTTTGCCTTCTTCAACACCATATTGCCCAGAAAAATCATCAGAAACAACTGTAATACGAGTTGTAGCAGGTGCTATATTAATTCTAAGATTGTCTGATTTTTTCCATAACATTCCAGGGCCTAAACTTACATACGCAGGAGAAAATAAGTCTGAAGTTGCTATTTTAGGCGTCTTTGAATAATCATATCCACGACTGTATTGTGTTTTAAAGTTTAAGAAAAAAGAAAAGAACCAGTAGTTTTTTGATTTTAAACCTAATAAAGAATTGTATTCAAAGTTGTCGTTTGTTTTTCTATAACCTTGATTTGTAGTATAACTAAGTCCATAGCTTGTAATTATTTTATTGTCCCAGTTTAGATTTTCTTTTTTATAATTAAAATCATAGTTCACACTCATATTAACAGCAACCGCATTGTCACCTCCAGAAGTCCAATTGCTAAACGAAGATTGATTGAGTAGAAATGCTATTTGACCTTTTGCATTCCATCCAAAAATGGTATCTTTTTTTTCTTGAGAAACGGCAAAAGATGTTATCAATAAAACAAAAAGAAGGTACTTTTTTTTCATTAATATTTTATAATAGAATTACTTTTTAGACTTGTATAATGGAACGGTAGAGCAAGCTTCACCAAAGAGTAGTGATTTTGCAATAGGTTGTAACTTTTTTATTAGAAATGTGTAAGCAGATGCAGGAATGGCTTTGTTAGTACAGCCTTTTATAATGATAGGTTTGTTTTTAAACTCAGTAATATCTAATTGGTGAATTACGTCTTCAAATAAAACAGTTTCTAAGAGTTCTAAGTCACCCACAACTATCTTTTGAGCAAATGGCACTAAAGCAGCACTTACTAACATAAAAGCCCAAGATGGAATGATAGCATCTGTAGAACAAGTTAAAGCCACAAATGCATCTTGGTATTGCGACCAATCGTGATTTTTTACAGCGTCTCTAAAATCTTTCTCTTTTAAAATGAGTTCTTCATACAACCAATCTTTAATGTCAAAAACAATGCGATCGCCTTTTGGATATAATTGTTCAAGGTCAAAAGTAATTAAAGGACTTTTGGCAACTCTATTAATAATTTCTTTGCTCATTTTATGGGTTTGAAAGTTTGTAAAGTCTAAAAATTTATAAAGCTTTGAATTTTGTTTATAAGTTTATTTGTTTAAGATATTGACTTAAAAGCGGTCTTATAATTTTTAACAGCCAACAGCCAACAGCCAACTACAACATTCCTAGTTCTAATTTTGCTTCTTCACTCATCATGTCTTGTGTCCAAGTAGGATCGAAAGTAATTTCAACTTCACAAGTGTTTACTTCTTTTAAACTTTTTACTTTGTCTTCTATTTCTACAGGTAAACTTTCAGCAACCGGACAATTAGGAGAGGTTAATGTCATTAAAATTTTAGCATCGTTTTCTTCATTCACAAATACATCATAAATCAGTCCCAATTCATAAATGTCAACAGGAATTTCTGGGTCGTAAATGGTTTTTAATACCCGTACAATTTTATCTCCTATTTCTTCTAATTCCTTATCTGTCATAACTCTTGTTGTTTTAATTTGTTGCCTTTACTTGCTGTGCAATGGCATACATTTTTATTTGTTTTATCATAGAAACTAATCCATTAGCACGTGTAGGACTCAAATGTTCTTTTAGTCCAATTTCGTCAATAAAATGAGTGTCTGCTGCTAAAATATCTGTTGCTGTTTGGTTCGAAAATACGCGTAATAATATCGCTACAATTCCTTTGGTTAAAATAGCATCGCTATCTGCAGTATATTTTATCAAACCATTGTCTAATTCCGAATACAACCAAACTTTAGATTGGCAACCTTTGATTAAATTTTCATCCTGTTTATATGCGTCATTAATTATGGGTAGAGATTTTCCTAAATCAATGATGTATTCATAACGTTCCATCCAATCATCAAATAGTAAAAACTCATCAATAATTTCTTCTTGTATTTCTTTGATAGTCATTTTTTAAAACTATTTTTGCTTACGTATTTATATATGTATTTTCTAATACAAAAGTACAGATTAAATTTAGATTGTCATTCCTGCGAAGGTAGGAATCTCAATAGAAATAGAGTGAATATTAAATGATAGATTCCTGTTGAAATTTACCTTTAGAGAAGGCAAAAAGTAGGAATAACAAATAAATAAAATGAGTAAACTATTAGCCGTTGGTACGGTTGCTTTTGATGCTATTGAAACTCCTTTTGGTAAAACAGATAAAATACTAGGAGGATCGGGAACTTTTGTAGGTTTGGCAGCTTCTCAGTTTGGTGTAAAAACAGGAGTGGTTTCTGTGGTTGGTGGAGATTTTCCGAATGCTTATTTAGCAATGATGAATTCTAGAGGAATTGATACATCGGGTATTGAAATTATAAAAGAAGGGAAAACGTTTTTTTGGAGTGGAAAGTATCATAACGATATGAACTCTCGTGATACTTTAGTAACAGAATTAAATGTGTTAGAAAATTTTAAACCTGTAGTTCCTGAAAGTTTTAAAGATGCAGGAATTGTCATGTTAGGAAATTTACATCCATTAACACAAGCTTCTGTTTTAGATCAGATGGAAGAGCGTCCAAAATTAGTTGTTTTAGATACGATGAATTTTTGGATGGATATTGCGTTGGCTGATTTGCATACGGTTTTAAAACGTGTTGATGTAATTACGATTAACGATGAAGAAGCAAGGCAATTAAGTGGGCAGTATTCGTTGGTAAATGCCGCAAAGAAAATTCATGCCATGGGTCCCAAATATGTAGTGATTAAAAAAGGGGAGCACGGCGCTTTATTATTTAATGAAGGAAACATGTTTTTTGCACCTGCTTTGCCTTTGGCAGAAGTTTTTGATCCAACAGGTGCAGGCGATACGTTTGCGGGAGGATTTTGTGGATATTTGGCAAAAACAGAAGATATTTCTTTTAATAACATGAAAAATGCCATTATATACGGTTCTAATTTAGCTTCTTTTTGTGTAGAGAAATTTGGAACACAGCGTATGGAACAACTAACAAACAATGAAGTAACAAACCGACTAAAATTGTTTAAAGAATTAACACATTTCGATATCGAAATATCATAAAAATACAATGTGTTTAATCGTTGTCATTCCTGCGAAAGCAGGAATCTTTTGATAGAGATTAAAAATAATAATAAACAGGTTCCTGCTTTCGCAGGAATGACAAAAAAGGAAACAAATGAGTGACGCTTTGAAACACGAATGTGGAATTGCACTTGTTCGATTAAAGAAACCATTACAGTTTTACAAAGACAAATACGGTTCTGCGTTTTACGGAATTAATAAAATGTATTTGTTAATGGAAAAACAGCATAATCGTGGACAGGATGGTGCTGGTTTTGCTAGTGTAAAATTTAATGTGCAACCAGGTACAAGATATATTAGTAGAGTTCGTTCAAACCAGTCGCAACCCATACAAGATATTTTTGCACAAATTAATGAGCGTTTAAATGGTGTTTTAGAGAAAAACCCTGAGAAGAAAGATGATGTTGCTTGGCAAGAAGAAAACATGCCTTATTTAGGAAACCTGTTTTTAGGACACGTACGTTATGGAACTTTTGGGAAGAATAGTATAGAAAGCGTACATCCTTTTTTACGTCAGAGTAATTGGAAGCATCAAAATTTAATTGTTGCTGGAAATTTTAACATGACCAATGCTACACAATTATTAGAAGAATTGGTAGATTTAGGTCAGCATCCAAAAGAGTTTACAGATACGGTAACGGTGATGGAAAAAATTGGACACTTCTTAGAAGATGAAGTTGCTAATTTGTATTTAAAAGCCAAAGAAAAAGGGTTTAATAAAAAAGATGCTTCACCATTTATTGAAGCTCATTTAGATTTGCAAAAGGTATTAAAAAGGTCTTCTAAAAATTGGGATGGAGGCTATGCTATGGCAGGTTTGTTAGGCCATGGAGATGCATTTGTTTTTAGAGATCCTTCAGGAATTAGACCCGCTTTTTTTTATGAAGATGATGAAGTTGTTGTGGTAGCTTCTGAGCGTCCTGTTATTCAAACTGTATTTAATGTTCCTATTGAAGCGGTAAAAGAATTGGATAGAGGAGCTGCTTTAATTATCAAAAAAAGTGGTGCTACTTCTATACAGCCTATTTTAGAACAAAGGGCTAATAAAGCCTGTTCTTTTGAACGAATTTACTTCTCTAGAGGTAGCGATGCTTCTATTTATACAGAACGAAAAGAATTAGGAAAATTAGTTTTTCCTCAGATTTTAAAAGCAATTGACAGCGATATTTCAAATACCGTTTTTTCATTTATACCGAATACTGCGGAGACTTCTTTTTATGGAATGAAAGAAGCGGCAGAAGATATTTTAAATCAGCAAAAAACAGCCAAGATATTAGCAGGAAATAGAAATTTATCAGCAGAAAAAGTTACAGAAATTTTATCAGAGAGAGCCCGCTTCGAAAAAATAGCAATTAAAGATGCAAAATTAAGAACCTTCATTGCTGATGATAGCAGTAGAGACGATTTGGTTGCCCACGTATATGATGTTACTTATGGCGTTGTAAAACCTACAGATAATATGGTAATTATTGACGATAGTATTGTACGTGGAACAACTTTAAAGAAAAGTATTATCAAAATTTTAGACCGTTTAAACCCTAAGAAAATTATTGTAGTTTCTTCTGCACCACAAATTCGTTATCCAGATTGTTATGGTATTGATATGGCTAAAATAGGAGATTTTATTGCGTTTAAAGCAGCTTTAGAATTGTTAAAAGAAACCAATCAGTATGGTATTGTAGATCAAATTTATGAGAAAGCGATTGCTCAGCGAAGTAAAGAAGATGCAGAGATTGTCAATTATGTAAAAGAGATTTACGCGCCATTTACAACGGAAGCTATTTCTGCTAAAATTTCTCAAATGCTTAAAACTTCAGAAATCAACGCCGAGGTGGAAGTAATTTATCAATCTGTAGAAAACTTACATATAGCCTGTCCAGATAATTTAGGCGATTGGTATTTTACAGGAGATTATCCAACAGATGGCGGACATCGAGTTGTAAACGAGGCTTTTATTAATTTTTACGAAGGAAATAGTAAGCGAGCTTATTAATTGTAGCGTTTTTTTGTATAAAATTCGTTTAAACTTTTTCTATCTGCTAAAAGACTTCTAATTTTTACTTAAACTCCAAAAGTTTAAATGAGTTTAAAAAATTAACAGCAACTTTTATATACTTTCCACAGGAATTGTTAGTTTTACAATACTAAAAATGATTCATGATAAAATGGTGTCGTCATACAAAAAACATTTTATTTTATAATACCGTACATGAGATTCCAATACAAATTTGGGAGTCTTTAAATTGCACAAATCATATTTATTTTCATCCAGACTATCTCATTTCTATAGAAAAAAATCACCCTGAAATTCATTTTTTTTATCTTGTCTTAGTAGATGATCATCAAAATCCAATAGCCTTTGCAAGTCTTCAAGTCATTGATTTTTTAGTAGATTCTATTCGTAATGATTTAGAACTATTAATTCGAAAAATAAAAAATATAGGGCGTAAACTCGGTATTATCCCTTTAAAAGAACCTATAAAAATAGTTGTATGTGGAAATACTTTTGTGAGTGGAGAACACGGTATTTTTATACAACCTAACCAAGATAAAAAAAAGGTTTTAAAAGCATTGACAAAAGGAGTGTTACAACTTGTAAACTCAAATCAAAACTTAAAAAAGAAAGTCAATATTTTTTTACTAAAAGATTTTGTAGATGCTTCTTTAAAGATTACACACTCTTTAAAAGAAGCACATTATTATGCTTTTAAGGCAGAGCCAAATATGCAGTTACATCTTTTAGAAAACTGGCAAACTTTTGAAGATTATTTAGCAAGTATGAAAACAAAATTTCGTGTAAAAGCCAAGAAAGCCTTGCAACAAAGTGCCGATTTAAAAATTGAAAAAGTAACCCTAAAAAATATTGAAGAGCAATTGCCAGAAATGACAGCATTGTATAAAAGAGTAGCTTCTAAAGCCGACTTTAATTTAGGAGATTTTAACTTAGAAACCTACAAAACACTCAAAGAAAAATTAGGAGATGTCTATATTTTAAAAACCTATTGGTTAGAAGATAAAATTGTAGGTTTTATGTCTGGAATGGTTAACAATACTTCTTTAGATGCTCATTTTGTGGGTATTGATTATCAGCTAAATAGAGAATATGCAATTTACCAAAGAATGTTATACGATTATATTGATATTGCCATTGATAAAAAATTAAAAACGGTTAATTTTGGGAGAACAGCAAGTGAAATTAAAAGTTCTGTAGGGGCTGTTCCAGAAAATTTAACCATGTACGTTCGACATAAAAAATCGATGACCAATCATCTATTAAAACTGTTTTTGCAAAAAATAGCACCTACACCTTTTCAGCAAAAATTTCCGTTTAAAATCAAAAAAACATGAAACTTCCATAACGAGATTTCGATACTCAAGAAAGTGACTATATGGAAGCTACAACCTGTACTGAACTTGTTGAAGTATAACCAATAAAAGAAAAATAAGAAAGACAGATGAAAACAATTCACGAATTAGTAAACCTTTTGCATTTAGAGGCTATAGATAATCATACTTTTAAAGGTGTTAGCGAATCCATTGGTAGCCCAAATGTATTTGGAGGACAGGTGATTGCACAGGCTTTGAACGCTGCCAATAGAACTGTTTCAGAAGAGCGGATTTTACATTCTTTGCATTCTTATTTTTTAGAACCTGGAAATTTAGCACTTCCTATTCTTTATAAAGTAGAAGAGGTGAGAGATGGTGGAAGTTTTTCTACAAGACGTGTAAAAGCCACGCAAAATGAAACTACTATCTTTATTTTAGCAGCTTCGTTTCATAAAAAACAAGAAGGTTATGAGCATCAAGTAGCAATTGATAAAGAAATTAAACAACCCGAACAATTGTTGAGTTGGAGTGAAATGGTGGCCAAATACGGTGCTTTTATTCCCAAAGGATTAAAATCGTTTTTAAGTATTGAACGCCCTGTAGAATTTAAACCTACCACGCCGCCCAATCCTTTACAAATGGAAGATCTGCCGCCTAATGAAGACGTTTGGTTTCGTTTAAAAGGAGATTCAAAAAATATTTCCCTTGCATTAAAACAACAAATACTGTCTTATATTTCCGATTATAATATTTTAATTGCTGCTATAAAACCGAATGGAAGTAAAATAAAACTAGGAAGCCTACAAACTGCTAGTTTAGACCATTCGATGTGGTTTTATAGAGATTTCGATTTTGATGATTGGATGTTGCTTTCTGCCAATTCTCCCAATTCTTACGGAGCAAGAGGCTTGGCAATGGGGAATATTTTTACACGAGACGGAAAATTGATTGCTTCTTTTGCACAAGAAGGTTTATTACGACCTAAAAGAAAGTGAGTGAGCTAGAAAGTTGGAAAGTCTGAAAGTTAGAAAGGCAAAATAAGTGAAAAACGTTTTTAGTGATGAATGTTGAATTATTTAATTCTTCAATCTTTTAATTCTTTTTAATCATTCAGTATTTCAATCAAAAAATCACAAGAAAATTCTTCGTTTGGAGGTAGTTTTATAATTCCTTCTTTTTTAGCAAACTCTTTGTTTGTATTTACTGCATCGGCAATGCCATGCCAAGGCTCAATACAAATAAAACGAGAAGCATTATTCATAGACCAAATTCCTAAATAAGGATAGTTTTTAAAAGTAACACTTAGGTATTTTTTTTGTGTAGGCTGATGTACAAACGTTACTTTAGAAAACGGATTGGGATTAAAAGTTAAGGCGTCATCATTGAAAAGAGTATCAGGTAAGCTTAAAATACCCTCTTCTGTAAAATGTTGTACTTCTTTGTTTGTGTACAATCCGTCTACGATACTCTGGGATTTAGGAGCTGCTTTTTTATCAAAAATTAATTGATATTCACTGCGCTTTTGTCCCGCTTCAAAAGGGCAACTAAAAGCAGGGTGTGCACCAATTGAAAAATATAAATCTTCTTTGTTAGATGGGTTTTTTACTCGGTATTCTGTTTGTAAAGAGTTTTCTGACAAACGATACCCTACTTGTAAAATAAATTCAAAAGGATAGGTCTTTTTTATTGCAGGTGTTGTTCTTTGTTCAAATAGAATGCTAGTCGCTGTTTTTTCAACAACTTTAAAATTATTGTGTCTGCTAAAACCATGCTTTTGCATGACATACTTTTTTTCATGGTATGTATATTCATCATCTTTTAATTTTCCAATAATAGGAAATAGAATAGGGGCGTGTTTGCCCCAAACCTTAGGGTCTGCTTGCCAAACATACTCTGTAGCGTCTGATTTTAGACTTACCAATTCAGCACCTTTTGTTTTAAAAGTAGCGCTTATAAAATTGTTTTGTAGTAGATGCATTACTAGTAAGTATTATTCTAAATATCTTCTCAGTGCAATTCGGTGTTCAGCATTACTTTTGTCATAGTTGGCTACCAAAAGTTCTACAATCTCAGGAGGTTTTTTTCCTATTTCCTCTTTGTTTTGATATTTTGAAACATATAAATTATAGGTTTCATTCTGTTTTTCAAAGAGTAAAAAATGTGTTTCATTTAGTACTGTAAAACAGATTTCATTTCCCGAAAAAGTATTGGATGTGTCTTTAAAGAAAGAAGAAAAATTATAATATTTAAAAACGTTTTCCATCTTATACAAGTTCCGCAGATAAGCCTAATTGCAATAGTTTGGAACATCTAGGCTCTAAGTCTTTGTACTCGCCAGATTTTACAGTACATTTTCCTTTGTAATGTACCAAAGTAGCACATTGTTCTGCTTGCTCTGTAGTGTGATCGCAAACGGTTACTAAAGAATGAATTACATGGTCAAAAGTGTTTACATCATCGTTATGCAACACAATTTCATGTTGGTGAACTTCTTGCTCTAGAATAGCAATTTCTTCCTGTATTTTTTCTTTGGTATTCATTTGATAAAAATAGAAAATAAATTACTTTTTGCAATACTTTAAAGCAACCCAATTATTTCTTTCAATGGTTTTTTCTAATTGTAAGCCGTATTTAGAAACTTCTTTATCAATTAAAGGAATGTCTTCTTTGTAAAAACCACTGAGTAATAAAACACCATTTTTAGACAAACAATTGGTATATGTGTTCATGTCTTTTAGTAGGATATTTCTATTGATATTAGCAATAATTACATCGTATTTTTTGTTGACTAATAAAGTAGCATCCCCTTCGTAAACACGAATGTGTTTGCAATTATTACGAGCTACATTTTCTAAAGAATTTAAATAACACCAATTGTCAATATCAATTGCATCAATAGGTTTTGCGCCTTTCATTTCGGAAAAAATGGCTAAAATCCCTGTGCCACACCCCATGTCTAAAACTTTTTTATTATGAAGTTCAAGAGCTAATAAATGTTGAATCATCATATGAGTGGTTTCGTGATGTCCCGTTCCAAAACTCATTTTAGGTTCTATAACAATGTCGTGTGTTAAATTTGGATTTTCGTGAAAAGGAGCACGAATACTTACTAAATTATCAACTTGAATAGGTGTGAAATTTTTTTCCCATTCTTGATTCCAATTCGTTTGTGCTATTTCTTCTTGCGTATAGCTAATGGTAAACTCTTCAGATTGCAAACAAAAAATATCTGCTAAAATAGTAGCATGCCAATCAGGTTTTTGAATATAAGCTGTTACACCACTTTCATTTTCTACAAAACTTTCAAAACCTATTGTGCCTAACTCTGCAATTAAAATCTCAGTAGCGGGCTCTTTTGGAGCAATTTTAAAGTGATAAGCAATGTAAATAGTATCTGCCATTTTTAATTATGAATGTTGAGTTGTTATAAAGTTTGAAAGTTAAAAAGTCTAAAAGTTTTTAAATGTTGAATGCTAAATTTTGAGTTTTGAATTGTTTAATCATTGAATCTTTTAATCTATTTATAAGTTTATTCGTTTCGATTTGTTGATTCATCAGTTTTTTTGAAATTCAATTAAAAATTAAAAATTAAAAATTAAAAACTCAACTGCTCTTTTTCTCTCTGTTGCCTTATAAAATCAATGCCACAACGGAGTTTTTTGGCAATAGGCATTTTCGGATTTATAACCCTCCAAAAAGGTGTTATTTTTGAGAAATCTTCATTGTTTTGATATTTTTCAAAGGCCATTTCTGAGACTACGCGAAGAAAAATTCCTGTGGTTACAGGGCAGGCATTATCAGCAAAATGAGTCAAAGCAATATCTTTTCTTAATGTTTTTAAATCTACTTCCATGCCCAAAGGAATCTCATTGATATATGCATCAATAATTTTTGGAGTAGCAATCAACATTTTTGTGCCAGCAGGTAAATCTGCAAAACGTTTTTCAATAGTTTTTATTAAAAAAGGTTTTGTACTATTGAATTTTTCTTGCCAGGTTTTTGCCACTTTAAATTGCGTTAATAATTGCTGTAAAATCTGTTGCTTTTAAAGAAGCTCCACCAATTAATCCACCATCAACATCGGGCTTCGAAAAAATTTCTTGTGCATTTTCAGGTTTTACACTTCCACCATATAAGATAGAAACAGCATTTGCAACATCAGTATTGTATTGTTTTTGGATGATACTTCTAATAAAAGCATGCATTTCTTGTGCTTGTTCTGGACTTGCGGTTTCTCCAGTTCCTATAGCCCAAACAGGTTCATAAGCCAATACAATGTGCTTCCATGCACTTGCTTCTAAATGAAACAAGGCGTTTTTCAATTGATTTTCTACAACTGTAAAATGATTGTTCGATTTTCGTTCTTCTATAACTTCACCAAAACAAAAAATAGTTTCTAGGTTATTTTCTAAAGCGGCATTTACTTTTTTCGCTAAAAGTTCATCGGTTTCTCCAAAGTAAGAACGTCTTTCTGAATGCCCCAAAATAACCGTATCAATACCAATGCTTTTTAACATTGTTGCGGAAACCTCGCCTGTAAATGCACCACTTTTAGCTTGATGCATATTCTGAGCAATCACTTCTATAGCAGAAGATTTGCTTTCTTGAAGCGCACTCGTTAAGTTTACAAAAGTAGGTGCTACCATAACGCGAGTATTCTCTAAAGAATGCCCCTCAATAGCACCATTTAGTGCTTTTATTAATTGCACAGTTTCTTCTTGTGTGTTGTTCATTTTCCAGTTTCCAGCTACGATTTTTTGTCTCATTTTTTCAGTATAAAAAGTTATTTAAAGCTACAAAAATAGGCTATTTTTTACGGTTTTCTAGAAAGTAGGAATACCTAATTACGATAACGAAATAGTACTCTTAGCATCTAAAGCAATGGCTTTTTCTAAGGTATCTAAATACGGTTTTCTTACTTTTAACTTTGTTGCTGCATGTGCCTTGCTATTTAAATTAGAAAATAATTCAGCGGCTTTTATAGCAGCAGGTAATACATGGGTTTCTGGAACAATTGTATCTAAGAAACCGGCAGTAACAGCTTCTTTAGGAGTGTAAATTTCAGCATTGTTTACACTTCTTTCTAAGTATACAGAAGAGAGTCTGGCTTTGGCAATTTCAATACCTGCATGATGCATGGTCATACCAATTAAGACTTCGTTTAAGCCAATTTTAAAATTACCTTCTGCACCAATTCTATAGTCACAAGAAAGTAATAAAAAGCTTCCTTTGGCAATGGCATGTCCTGTACAGGCAGCAATAATAGGCTTTGGAAAAGATAACATCCTATGTGCTAATTTAGACCCTTTTGTAACCAGTTCTTTTGCAGACTCTACGCTTTTAGTCATAATCTTTAAATCGTATCCACCAGAAAACATTCTAGGTTGTCCTGTTAAAATCACAATTTTATCATCTTTTTCGGCAGTATCTAGCCCTTTGTTAATACCTTCAATAACTTTGTGAGAAATGGCATTTGCTTTTCCGTTATTCAATGTAATAATAGCGTAGTTATTTTCGCTTTTATAGTGTACAAATTCGTTCATGGGTTTTGTTTTGTTAAATAAGTTTTGCAAGATACATACCTGCAAAAATGGCTAAAAAACCAATTGCAAAACTTGCAATGGTATAGAGGGCGAAATTCATAAAATCGCCCGATTTTAAAAAAAGATGGTTTTCGTAAGCAAAGGCTGAGAAAGTGGTAAAACCGCCACAGAAACCTGTAGCCAGTAGTAAGGTATGACTTGCTGTAATATTTTGATTTTTAGCAGCATATCCTAAAATAATGCCTATAAACAAACTTCCTAAAATATTCACTATAAATGTTCCGTATGGAAAACCATTTGTAGCAGACTTGTTTAAAAAGGTACTTAAAAGATAGCGCAAAGCACTTCCAAACCCACCGCCAATAAAAACAAAAAGGACTTGTTTCATGTTTTTTATTAAAAGATTAAAAAATTCAATGACTTAAAAATTAAAGAATTAAAAAAATCAATAATTATAATTTTAGTTTGTCAGCGTCTGTCCAGTTTCTTTTATCTACGACAGTTCCTTTGTTTAAAATTATAAGTCCTGGATTTGCTCTAATCATTGTTTTTAAAGTGGTTTCGTCACAAAAAAGAAAATCAAAAGGCAGATTGTATTTGTTTTGCGCCAAAATTAAATCGTCGCTAAAAGAAGCAGAAACTCCATAGACTTCATATCCTTTTTCAATTGCTTTCTGTGCTGTTTTTTGTATTGCTGAAAACCCATCTTTGTCTGCTTTGTCTAAATTATAAACAATTACTAAGAGCACTTTTTTTGTTGCTAAAATCTCTTCTGTTAAATCGTTTTGCGCATCCTCCAACATAAAATCATGAACAGGGGGCAATTCGCCATCTTCTTTATATTCCATTCCTTCTTGGATATTTTTACCAATGGCATAGGCTCTAAAATCGATGATAGGCAAATGTGTTAATACGTGATATGTAATATATAAAAACCCAAATAAAGAAAGGATAGTAAGTGCTTTGGATATTTTTTCAGAGAAAATATTCTGAATGTTTTTTACTTTAAATAACAATAAAAGAATGAGTACAATTAGAACAATATTTTTATAAAAGGTTTCCCACGGACTTAGTTTTAAAGCATCGCCAAAACAACCACAATCGGTTACTTTGTTGTAATAGGCAGAATACCATGTTAGAAATAAGAAAATAGTGGTAATGCCCAACAAACTCCAAACCGTTGCTTTTGACTTATAACCGAGTAATAGCATAACGCCTAAAGTAATTTCTATAAGAATTAATAGAATAGAAAAGGGCAATGTGTAGGGAATTAAAAATTCTAAGTTTAAGACCGATTCGCTAAAATATTCTTGGAATTTGTATTGAGAACCAATGGGGTCTACCAGTTTTACAAAGCCCGAAAAAATAAACATAGCACCTACAAAGATTCTAGAGAGTTGGACTAAAAATTTTAAAATCATAATGCTATTCTGTTTTTAATTAGTTTTCATTCATCATTTTTCACTTATCACTTATCACTTATCACTTATCACTTATCATTCATTATTATCACTTTCAAGATGAATCATTGCAAAAACTGCATAATTAATCATGTCTTGATAGTTTGCATCAATGCCTTCAGAAACCAATGTTTTTCCTTTGTTATCTTCTATTTGTTTTACACGTAAAAGCTTTTGTAAAATTAAATCTGTTAAGGAAGCAATGCGCATATCTCGCCAAGCTTCACCATAATCATGGTTTTTGTTTTCCATTAATTCTTTGGTAATCTTTATGTGTTTTTTATACAATTCTGTAGCTTCTTCTGTTGTTAAATCGGGTGTTTCTACAACGCCTTTTTCTAGTTGAATAAGCGCCATAATCGAATAATTGATAATGCCAATAAATTCTGCTTTTTCACCTTCATCTACTTTTCGAACTGCATTTTCTTGTAGCTGACGTATTCTTTGTGCTTTTATAAAAATCTGATCGGTTAGAGATGGTAAACGTAAAATACGCCACGCACTTCCGTAATCCGACATTTTTTTAATAAATAAATTGCTACAGGTATCAATAACTGCATCGTATTGCTTTGAAGTGTTTTGCATGTTGATTTTCTAAAAGAATTTGTGTAAAAATAGTAAATCTTCAAAGCATTTCATTTATTTTTACGATGAAATTTTAGGTGCTTATATGAAAAAAATCGTTGTTTTTTGCGGGTCTAGTTTAGGGTTTAATCCTATGTATAAAGAAGCGGCAATAGCTCTTGGAAATGCCTTTGCTACGAATACTATAGCATTGGTTTACGGCGGTGCAAAGATTGGAATGATGGGCGTTTTAGCAGATACAATACTTGCGCAAAAAGGCAAAGTAATTGGTATAATTCCAACGTTTTTAAAACATAAAGAGGTAGTACATACCAATGTAGAAGAAATGATTGTTTGTAAAACCATGAGTGAACGAAAAATACACATGAGTAAACTTGCAGATGCTTATATTGCACTTCCAGGCGGATTTGGAACTTTAGATGAATTGTTTGAGGTTTTAACCTTAGGGCAATTGCATATTGAACAAAAACCAATTGGTTTGTTAAACGTAAATGGATTTTTCAATGCTACTTTATTGCAATTAGATACCATGGTAAAAGAAGGATATCTAAAACAGAAAAATAGAGAAATGTTATTGGTAGGTGAAACAGTTGACGAATTATTCGCTAAAATGAATGCTTATGTTTCACCAAAAAATTCATCTATAATTCACAAAGTAGTTTCTTAGGAATGACAATTAATTGTAAAGGACATCTTATCGATCTTTCAGTACCTAAAGTCATGGGTATTTTAAATATAACACCCGATTCTTTTTATGATGGTGGCAATTATAAAAGTGATGCCGATATTTTATTACAAACAGAAAAAATGCTAAAAGAAGGCGCTACTTTTATAGATGTTGGTGGATATTCTTCAAGACCTAATGCTACACATATTTCTGAAGAAGAAGAAACCAAAAGAATACTGCCTGTTATTGAGTTGTTGTTACAGAATTTTCCTCAAATTATGATTTCTGTAGATACTTTTAGGAGTACAATTGCTAAAAAAACAATTGAACGTGGAGCGGCAATTATCAACGATATTTCTGGCGGAAAAATGGATTCTCAAATGTTTGCAACGGTTGCTAGTTTACAAGTGCCTTATATTTTAATGCATATGTTGGGAACACCACAGAACATGCAAAAAGACCCAGAATACACAGATGTTACCCAAGAAATTATTTCTTTTTTTGCAAAGCAGATAAACACATTACACCAATTAAAAGTGCATGATGTTATTATTGATGTGGGTTTTGGTTTTGGAAAAACAATTGCGCATAATTTTGAATTACTTCAGAACTTATCTCTTTTTAAAAATTTAGATGCTCCTATTTTAGCAGGTGTTTCTAGAAAATCGATGTTGTATAAAACACTTGATATTTCTGCAAAAGAAGCTTTAAATGCTACCACCAGCGCCAATACAATTGCACTTTTAAATGGCGCCAATATTTTACGGGTTCATGATGTAAAAGAGGCTGTAGAGGCCGTTAAAATTGTAGAACAGGTTCGTTGCTAGTTGCTAGTTGCTAGTTGCTGGTTGTTGAAATTTCGAAAAGCCTGATGAATTTCATAATTCTAAATACATAAACTTACCAACAGAGTCAAGTGTTGAAAGATTAAAGGATTTAAAATTCAAAATTCAAAATTCAACATTCAAAACTTTAAACTTTCCGGCTTTCAACTTCTCTTTTTTCGGCATCTTTTTTGTTTCAATGCTTAAAAATTGATGATTTATAAACTTAAAAATTTTAATGATGAGCAGAAGACAAGTATCAGAAATTAATGCGGGTTCTATGGCAGATATTGCCTTTTTATTACTAATCTTTTTTTTGGTAACAACAACGCTAGAAGTAGATTCAGGGATTGCCCGTAAGATTCCTCCAAAACAAAATAAGCCTACAGAGATTGTTATTAGAGATAAAAATATCTTGGAAATAGATATTAATAAGAATAATGAATTATTTGTAGAAGGCAATGTCATAAGCCTTTCTGAATTGAAACAAATAGCGATTGATTTTATAGATAATGGAGGCGGATTGGATGTGCACAATCAGCCTTGTGATTGGTGTAATGGTTTTAAAATCCCTGTGTCATCAGACCATCCTTCAAAGGCGTTTATTTCTATTAAAACAGATAGACAAACAACTTATGAAACCTATATTGCTGTTCTGGATAATATTAATAGTTCGTACGCTCTTTTACGGAATAGGCTTTCTGAAAAAATGTATCATAAGAGTTATACCGTTTTAGTGAAAGAATATAAAAATTCAAAAAACAAAGATGAAGCGCTTCGTAAAAAGATAACAACAATTAGAGATAAGTATCCTGTTTTAGTCTCGGATTTAGAAAGGGATTAAAGCTGTTGAGCAAGTTTGTTAGTTTTTAGCTTTATTGTTTGGTAATTGGTCTCTATGTCATTCCGAACGTAGTGAGGAATCTCATAAAAGAATAAGATTTCTCATCACTCGTACCTCGTTCTATCGAAATGACTGAGAGATTTTTAAAAACCGAACTAATTGAAGAGCTAAAAAAATTCAAGATTTAAAATTTTTAATACTACAAACTTTTAGACTGTGAGTTTTTCCACTTAAAAAAAATTGTATTTTTACCTCAAACAGACAAGTTCGTTTATGTTCGATTTTATTGATTTTACTCCTTTAGATGCTTTAGATATTTTGTTGGTAGCAACATTATTGTATTATGTCTATAAATTGTTAAAGGGAACCGTTGCTATTAATATACTTTTAGGAATAGGGGTTATCTTCTTAATCTGGAAAATTACAGAAGCTTTACACATGGAAATGCTAAGTAATATTTTAGGAAAATTAATTGGAGGTGGTGTTATTGCTTTAATTATTGTATTTCAACAAGAAATTAGAAAGTTTTTATTAATGATTGGCTCTGCCAATTTCTCCTCTAAAAAGAGTGTGTTAAAGCAGTTAAAGTTTCTAAAATCCGAAATTAATTCAGAAATTGATGTGGACACTATTTTGGGTGCTTGCAAAGAATTGTCAAAAACAAAAACAGGTGCTTTAATTGTTATTGAGCAAACTAATAACTTAGAGTTTTTAATTAATGAAGAGAATACTATGAATGCTTTGGTAAACAATGCTTTGCTGCAAAGTATTTTTTATAAAAACAGTCCGTTACATGATGGTGCTACTATTATTAGAGACAATTATGTGGTAGCTACCAGAGTAGTTTTGCCTGTTTCTGATAGTATAAAAATTCCCGCTCGTTTTGGTTTGCGTCATAGGGCTGCTATTGGCATTACAGAAAAAACAGATGCTTTGTGTATTTTGGTTTCTGAAGAAACTGGAGAAATATCGTATATAAAAGATGGCGGTTTTCAACTCTATAAAAATGATAAAGATTTAAACGAAAAACTAAGTAACGATTTAGAAGCGTAATTGTTTGTGAGGTTTTGAGTTTTAAATGTTGAATTTTAAATCCTTTAATTCTTTAATCTTTCAATTCTTTTAAGGGTTTATTTGTTTAGAAGTTGAGAGGTTTGTGGAGTTTTAATTTTGTACGTTGAGTTTTTTTTCTGCTCTCTGTTCTCAATTCTCTTTTCTTCAATCTTTCAATCTTTCAATCTTTCAATTTTCATTAGCCATTAGCTACTTCTTTTCCAAATTGTTTGTCGTAGAGGTTTTTATAATACCCATTTTCTTTTTGTAGTAAATCTTTGTGTGTTCCTTGTTCTACAATAAAACCATTATCCATTACAATAATTTTGTCGGCTTTTTTAATGGTTGCTAATCGATGTGCAATTACAATAGACGTTCTTCCTTTGGTAATGGTATCTGTAGCATATTGTATCATTTGCTCTGCATGTGTATCTACAGAAGATGTAGCTTCGTCTAAAATTAGAATACTAGGATTGCTTACATAAGCACGTAAAAAAGCAATTAATTGTCGTTGTCCAGAAGATAACATAACACCTCGTTCTTTTACATTGTATTGGTAACCGTCTGGTAAACTCATAATAAACTCATGAATTCCAATTTGTTTCGCTGCTTTTTTAACTTCTTCTAAAGAGATAGTTGTATTTTTTAAAGTGATATTGTTTGCAATAGAATCCGAAAATAAAAACACATCTTGTAAAACAATGGCAATCTGATTTCTTAATGAATGGATTTCATAGGCATCTACAGAAACTCCATCAACACAAATGCTTCCGCTGTCAATTTCATAAAAACGATTTATTAAACTAATAATAGTAGATTTTCCTGCGCCAGTAGCGCCTACAATAGCTACTGTTTCTCCTTTGTTTACTTCAAAAGAAATGCCTTTTAAAACAGGTTCTCCTTTTACATAGCTAAAAGTTACTTTTTTAAATTCGATATTTCCTTCTAATGCGTTTGCTTTTACAGTTCCTTGTTTTGAAATACTACTTTCAGTATCTAAAACTTTAAAAACGCGTTCTCCAGAAACAATTCCCATTTGCAATTGATTAAACTTATCTGCAATCTGGCGTAAAGGTCTAAATAACATTTGCGCATACATAATAAACCCAAGCACAAAACCAGGTTTGTCTATTACACCTTCTAGTACTTGCTGTCCGCCAAACCAAACAATTAAGCCAATACCAATAGAAGAAAACATTTCTGCAATAGGAAAAAAGATAGAGTAGTAGTAGATGGTTTTTATATAGGCTTTTTTATGCTTGTTGTTAATTTCCATGAAATTGGCATACTCAGTTTTTTCTCTATTGAACAGTTGCACAATTTTTATTCCTGTAACTCGCTCTTGTACAAATCCGTTTAAATTAGCAACCTGATTCCGTACTTCTTGAAATGTAGCTTTAATAGCTTGTTGGAATAGCTTTGTAGCATAAATTAAAATGGGCAAAATAATAAGAGTAATACAAGCCAATTGCCAATTGATAACTAACATTACTACGATAACAACCAACATTTTTAGCAAATCGCTTACAATCATAAAAACGCCTTGCGTAAAAAAATTAGAAATGGTTTCAATATCCGAAACTACTCTAGTTACTAACTTTCCTACAGAAGTTGTATCGAAATACGCCATTTTAAAATCTAAAATCTTCGCAAAAGTTTGGGTTCTAATATCTTTAATAATATGTTGTCCTACCCAATTAGAAAAATAGACAAATGTAAAATTCAACAAAACTTCTACGCCTAAAATACACGCCATTATTACAATGTTTGTAAAGAGTTTGTTGATGTCTTTATAGGCTACAAAATCGTCTACAGTAAGTATTAAAACATAAGGTGTTAATGCAGCAAACCCTGCTAGTAAAATGGTAGCAATTGCCGCAGTAAAAAAACGAAAACGATATTTTTTTGCAAAACCCATAAGCCTTGTAAAAATTTTCATATCAAATGCATTTCCTGTTTTTTCTGCCATATTGTTGTTGCGGTGTAAAGTTTAAAGAGGTGAAGTTTTAAATGTTGAATGTTGAGTTTTGAATGTTGAATGTTGGATTTTGAATGTTGAGTTTTGAATGTTGAGTTTATTTTTCTAATGATTTTATTTGTTTAGGTGTTGAGAGGTTATAGTGTTTTAAATGTTGAATTTTAAATGTTGAATGTTGAGTTTTAAATGTTGAATTTGTAAAATCTTTAATCTTTCAATTCTTCAATCTTTCAATTCTTCAATCTTTCAATAATTTAATAGATAATTTCCGTTAAAAATAGTCCTTTTGCGGGAACTGATAAGCCTGCATTGCTTCTATTTTTACTTTCTATAATTCTTTTAAAATCGTCTTGGGTAATTTTACCTGTTCCTACTTCTAGTAAAGTGCCAACAATAGCTCTTACCATATTTCTTAAAAAACGATTGGCAGAAATATAAAAAGTCAGTTTGTTTTTCTCTTGCTTCCAAACGGCATTTGTAATGGTGCAATTAAAAGTGTGTACTTCTGTTTTTACTTTAGAAAAGCATTCAAAATTGGTGTATTCTAACAATAGTTTTGCGGCTTTATTCATAGCGTCTACATCTATTTTTTGATTGTGAATTTGTGAAGAAACTTCCAATAAAAAAGGATTTCTACCCAGCCAAATTCTGTATTCGTAGCTTCTTTTTACAGCATCGAATCGGGCATGTTTTTCGGGTGCTACTTTGCAAACTTCTTTTACAACAATATCGCTGGGTAAAATAGCATTTAAGCGGTATGCAAAATGAGCGTCTATTTCTTTTTCAATATCAAAATGCGCAAACATTTGCAATGCATGCACGCCGGTATCTGTTCTTCCGGCACCTACAATGGTAGTGTTCTCTTGTGTGATTTTACAAACTGCTTTTTGCAAGGTTTCTTGTACGGTTTTTACATCGGGTTGAATTTGCCAACCGTGATAGTTTTTTCCGTGATACGATAATTCTATAAAATACCTCAAGAATTTATTCCTTTTAAGGTTTCAAAAATACGGAATGTTTGAGTTTGTAAAGTTGTAAAGTTTGTAAAGTTTTGAATGTAGAGTTTTGAATTTGTTGAGAAGTTTATGTGTTTAGTGTGTTTAATTTGTCAAAATTTTTAAATTTCACTAATAGCCAATAGCCAATAGCCAATAGCCAATAGCCAATAGCCAATAGCCAATAGCTACTAACTATTCATTTAAAACCCTATTTTTACAGTGTGAAACGCATTTTATTACTTTCCGATACGCACAGTTATATCGATTATCAGATTTTAAAGTTTGTAAAGCAAGCAGATGAGGTTTGGCATGCGGGCGATATTGGTAGTTTAGAGGTAACAGATGCCATTAAAAAAATAAAGCCACTACGTGCTGTTTATGGGAATATAGATGATACCACAGCGCGTTTAGAGTTTCCGTTAGATGCAAAGTTTACAGTAGAAGGCGTTGCGGTTTGGATGACTCATATTGGTGGATATCCTAATAAGTACAATGCGAGAATTCGAGAAGCGCTACAACAACAACCGCCTAAAATATTTATTAGCGGACATTCGCATATTTTAAAAGTACAGTTCGATAAAAAATTAAATCTTTTACACTTAAATCCGGGTGCGGCAGGAAATCATGGGTTTCATAAAGTAAGAACTGCATTGCGTTTTGTGTTGACTGAAGGGACTATTAAAGATTTAGAGATTATAGAATTGGCACAACGTGGATAAGGATTGAGTTTTTAGTTTTTGAATCTTTCAATTCTTTAATCTTTCAATTCTTTAATCTTTTAATTTTTGAATCATGAGATTTCTCTCTGCGTTCGAAATGACTGAAGAATTTAAAAATTCAACATTCAAAACTAAAAACCACCTTTAAACGGTTACTTCTTTTTCTACTTCAATAGGTATTGTTTTTTCTTGAATAGGAATTACAATTTTAATTTTTGTGCCTTTATTTAGGACTGAATTTACTTGAAACGTTCCTTTCATTACTTGAATACGTGCATCTATTTGATTGATACCCAAACCATCTTTTTTAGTAACTTCTTTTACCTTAAAACCTATGCCGTTGTCTTCTATTCGTATGTGTAACTTGTTGTCTTTTACAAGTAAATAGACTTCTGCAATGGTTGCTTTGCTATGTTTTAGAATGTTGTTAATGAGTTCTTGAACAATGTTATAGACTCTAATTTCAAATTTTTCTTCGTAGCGTGCTACATCATCTACGGTTACATTTACTTGAATGTTAGAGTTAGAGTATTTTTCCGAAATGTCTAACAAGGCTATTTTTAAACCAAATTTTAACAATACTGAAGACACCAAAGTATGCGATAAGTCTCTAATTTTTTTAGCCGCTTCGGTAATAATACTTTGCGATTTTTTAATTTCTATAGGCATAGCCCCATTAAATTGTTTTTTAGAGGCTTGTAAGTGAAACGATGCCGAAGATAACAGCGTACTTACATTGTCGTGTAGGGTTTCTGCAATTTCTTTTCGTTCCGATTCTTTACCATCTAAGGTGGCATTTAAAATCTTAGTCTGACTCTCTGTTTTTATTTTTTCTAATTTTAAATCGTTGAGAGAAAGTTTTAGACTTAAACGTTTTTGCCGGTATTTAAAATACCCTGCAAGCCCTAGTAAAAAAACAATGGCTAAAATACTATACGCCAATACCGTTTTGGTTTTGGTCTGCGCTTTTAAGAGTTTTACCTCTTCTTCTTTTCGCACCAATTTTTTAGCGACATCTACATTGTGTTTGGCTTCGATTTCTGCTAAGGCATTAGATATCTCTACTTCTCGTAAGCTGTCTCTAATTTGAAAAGATTTATCTAAATATTCGTAGGCAATATAGTTTTTTTGATTGTAAAGAGTATATGCCAAATTATCGTAAAATAATTCTTTAAAATTAGTAGCTTTTATGCCTTTGTCATATTTAATTAATCGAATGGCTTTAAAATAGAGCTCTTTGGCTTTTTCTAATTTGTTTTGTTTAAGGTATATGTTTGCTAAATTTGATGAAGAAATTGCCTCACTCAATTTATTATTCAAATTTTGATGAATTAAAATTGCTTTTAAAGCATAATCTTCTGCTTTCTCTAAATTTTCATAATCTTTATATGTATTAAATATATCTGAAAGATTAGAATAAGTTCTTGCTTTTGTTTTTAAAAAAGAAGCGTCTAAGGATTCCAGGTTTAAAATTTTATCATAATAATGTTTAGCACTATCTATTTTTTCCATTCTATGATAAATAGCACCTATTTGCAATAAGTTTGATGCATAAGAATAGTTTTTGATTATATTGTTTAATTTTCTATCATCTAAAATAATAATTTCATTTTTATATAATTTTAAAGATTCTTGATAGTATCTTAATGCTTTTTCTAGATTGTTTGTACTTAAAAAAATTTCAGCAACTAAGAAACCTGATAGAATTTCTATTTCTTTATTTTTTTTTGTCTTACTTAATTCATATAGATATAAACTCTTTTTTAAAGAAGTTTTATAATTTTTTCTTTCATATAATTCTTTGATTAAATTATATTCCAGTTTAATAAGTGAATCATTCTCGATATTTTGATGAAATTCAAATGATTTTTCAAAATTATTTGAATATAAATTGAGACAAAAAAAGGACACTATTAATAAAAATAGTATCCTGTAAATATTTTTAATATTACTTCTTTCTTTCAATATTGATAATATTATTTTTTATGAATCTGTATCAACAGCACCTCTTGGTCTTTTAGTAGTAGTTTGTGCACCTCTACTACTATTAGAATTTATATGATTTACAAAAGCATATTTTAAAGGGATTCCTGTTTTCTTTTCCAAAATTCTATTAAATTCTTTATTACTTGAATTACTACTTTCTTCTAAATGAATTTCATATTCTTCTAAGTTTTCATTGTAGACAAAATCTACTGCCACACCGTCTTTTACGGTAAAAGCTAAACTAAAGGTATTGTCTTCGTTTTTGGTAATGCCATAAGCAGCTAACATTTCATTGCTGTTAGCACCTCTTGCCATTACTTTGGTGTCATCAAAAATAGTAATTTGTAAATTTTCGTCGTTATTTTCGCTACGTAAATTTATTTTTGCAGTACCTTTTTCTAGGTCTAAATATTCAGAATTACTTTTTCTAGACACATTGTCTGTAGCATATGCTTCTATATTGTAAACGCCATTTTCTTGGGTGTTTTCTGTTGTTACATTATTTTCTAGTTCATAGTCTACATAATAAGCACCAGAAAGGTCTCTTTTTACACTTAAAGATTTAATAAAATCTTCTGCTACGGGTTCTGGGTTAAATGTTTCTTCTGTAGCACAAGAACTTAGTAAAATACTACATACAGTTGCATACGCAAATAATTGAATTGTTTTCATTACATCAAGGGATTTGGGGATTAGTTAAATTTACTTTACGGGGGAAATTCACTCTTTTTTTTGAGTTTTTTATTACGTTATTATAAATTAACTTTTGGGGGGAAAGTCTTATTTTTTCTGACATAAAAAAAAGTAGGCTTGGCATTTTATTGAGAAGACAGATCGTTGGGGGGAACTCTGTTGTCTTAAAAGGAAAATAATTCAATAAAATTAAATACGCTGGATTGTATAATTTTTTAGGGGGATAAAAGCTATTATATAACTCCATATTTTAGTGCATATTTTGCCAAGCCTACTACATTTTTTACATTGGTTTTTTTTAATAATTTTTTTCTATAGGTTTCTACTGTATATGTGCTAAGATTTAAAATCTCAGCAATTTCTGCTGTGTTGTGTTCTTCTGCAATGAGCCTTAAAACATCTATTTCTCTATCGGTTAAAGAACTGGTTTCTTTGTTGTCTGGTCTGTCTCTCTTTTCTACTTTTTGCCCTAAAATAAGTTTAAAAAGTTCTTCTTTAATGCCTTCGCTAAAATATTGCTCTCCGCTGTGTACAGCTTTAATAGCATCTATAATATGTTCTCCAGCAGTGGTTTTCGATAAAAAACTATCAGCACCTAATGCTAATAATTCTTGTACAAAATTTACATCGTCATAACTAGATAAAACAATTACCTTTTGTTCTATTTTTTCTTTGTTAATAGCTTTTAAAACATCAATACCACTTACAACGGGCATATTAATGTCTAGAATTAGGATGTCTGCTTTGTTTTGGTTGCTTCTTAGCCACTCTAACACTTCTTTTCCAGTTAAGGAATGTCCTAAAACTTCAATGTCATTATCAGTATTTACAAGCGCGATGATTCCTTCTATTAAAATCTTATGGTCATCTGCTATATGAACTTTTATCTTGTGTGTCATTATTACGGTACAAATATATTATGGGTTCTTAAATGCTACAATACCCATTTATAGTGAAATTTCAAATACCCCATAAATGGGTATAGAGAGTCCCATAAATGGGTATGCTTCTTATTGGGTGTTTTATGCGTAAAAAATAGGTTTATAAAATACTTTTCTCCTTGTTTTTTAAGGACTTAGCAAGATATTAAAAATATTCTTATGTATTTATTTTCTGTTTTAAAAAGAAAAAGAATGTCTTTTATGAATCCTAAAAATAACAAAAACATAGGGTTTTGTAAGCTTTTTAGCTTGTTTTAAAAAACAGCAACATGCAAATAAGGAGAGTTTAAAGATATATTGTGTGTAATAAATTTAAAGATTGAACATTGAATATTCAAAATTCAGCACAGGCAAGTTTAGGTTGACAATTGTTACTTATTATAAATTGCTAAACAAAAAAACCGAAGAATAATCTTCGGTTTTTTCACACTAAATATACTAAGGTATTAGACCTATCGTAATCTATCTACAGATTTTACAAGATTTTCGTCCTTTCTAATTGCTTTATTTGCTAAAACACATAACAAAATAACAATTACAGGTAGAAACATCCCAATACCTTTCAATGAAACCGCAGTTTCTCCAGATAATGTTAGTGATAAATATATCAATATTCCTAATAAAAAAAGATGAATCAAAATAACAATGCGTACCCAAACAAATTGGAGCTTTCTATTTTTAAATAAAAAAATACTACTTAAAAGGATAAAGGCAGCTGCTAAAAACAATACGGGTATTGTTTTTTGTAAAGTACTTGTTGTTGCAAATAAGTTTAGCGCAAAAACTTTTTCTGCTGCTGAGTTTGTCCATAAATTAAATACAAATATAAATCCGCCAGAAGCAATTGCTGCTATCAATAAATATAAGGTTTGTATTCGTTGAATCATTTCTTAAAATAGAGGAGCAAAAGTAAAACTTTCTTTTTTAAAAAGAAAGTTTGAAAATTAAAATATTTGTATATATTTGCCCTATACAATTACTACTCACAGTAGTTTTTTATTTCTTAATCGACCACAATCAAACAATAAAATTTTATAAAATTTCTTAAAATCTCTTTAAGATTTATTTTTTAACCTAATTACATATATAATGTTCGAAATTTCTGAACTAAAATCAAAAACAATTGCTGATTTACAAGAAATTGCTAAATCTATTGGACTTACAAAAACTAGCCAGTTAAACAAACTAGAATTGGTCTATCAGATTTTAGATAAACAGGCTGCAACGCTTCCTGCAAAGGAAGAAGCCCCTGCAAAAGCTGCCAAACCCAAAAGGAAACGTGTTGTTAAAAAAACAACACCTGTAGAGGCTAAGGCTCCAGCGGTAGAAGCACCTGCAAAGCCAGTAGAAAAACCAGCCCCTACAAGTAGTACGGCAGTTTCTGAAAAAGCTACGACAGCATCTTCGCAAGCTCCTAAAGAGAAGCAAGAGCAGCGAACAGCAAAAAACCACCCACAAAAAAGACCACAGTCTAAAAATAACAATCAGAAAAACAACCATCAACATCGAGTAGACAAACACAATCGATCGCAAAATACAGGCAATCGTTATAAAGACCCCGATTTTGAGTTTGATGGTATTATTAAAAGTGAAGGGGTGTTAGAAATGATGCCAGATGGTTATGGTTTTTTACGTTCTTCAGATTATAATTATTTATCGTCTCCAGATGATATTTATGTATCACAGTCTCAAATAAAATTATTTGGATTAAAAACAGGAGATACGGTACGAGGAAATGTGCGTCCGCCAAAGGAAGGCGAAAAGTATTTTCCTTTAATTAGGGTTTCAAAGATTAACGGATTGAATCCTAATATTGTGAGAGACCGTGTTTCTTTTGAGCATTTAACACCTTTATTTCCTCAAGAAAAATTTAATTTGGCAGAAAAAGGTTCTTCTTTATCAACCCGAATTATGGATTTGTTTTCTCCGCTTGGAAAAGGGCAACGTGGTATGATTGTAGCACAGCCAAAAACAGGGAAAACCATGCTTTTAAAAGATGTTGCCAATGCTATTGCGGCAAATCATCCAGAAGTATATCAAATCGTGTTATTAATAGATGAACGCCCCGAAGAGGTTACAGACATGCAACGAAGTGTGCGTGCAGAAGTGGTAGCTTCTACCTTTGATGAACCTGCAGACAAGCACGTAAGAGTAGCCAATATTGTATTAGAAAAAGCAAAACGTTTGGTAGAATGCGGACACGATGTAGTAATTCTTTTAGATTCTATTACACGTTTGGCAAGAGCCTACAATACGGTAGCGCCTGCTTCTGGGAAAATCTTATCGGGTGGTATAGATGCCAATGCATTGCACAAACCAAAACGCTTTTTTGGAGCGGCTCGTAATATAGAAAATGGAGGTTCTTTAACCATTATTGCTACAGCATTAACGGAAACAGGTTCTAAAATGGACGAAGTAATTTTCGAAGAATTTAAAGGAACGGGTAATATGGAGCTACAATTGGATAGAAATATTTCTAACAGAAGAATTTATCCTGCGATTGATTTAATTAAATCGAGCACACGTAGAGACGATCTTTTATTAGATCCAAAAATGCTACAACGTATGTGGGTATTGCGTAAATATTTAGCGGATATGAACCCTGTAGAAGCAATGGAGTTTATTAGCGAACGTATTAAGTTTTCTAAAAACAACGACGAGTTTTTAATTTCTATGAATGGGTAAGTGGGTAAGTGGGTTTGAAAGTTGGAAAGTTTGAAAGTTTGAAAGTTGGAGAGTTTGAAAGTTGGGTAGTTGGAGAGTTTTTAAAGTTTAGGTATTGTTTTTAAAATAATTGAAAAGAAAGTAAACTAACAAATGGTTTTACGACTACAGGCAAAATATTTTATTGATGATTATAACTATTGAGAAGAATTTACAACGAGGAATTAAATTATTAAATACGCTAACTGATGCCCAATATAGCAACGCTACAATTCCTCCTTATTTTTCTAGTATAGGTTGTCATATGCGTCATGTTTTAGACGCTTTTACTTCTATTTTTGATGGATTAGAAACTAAAAACATCGATTTTTCTAATAGACAGCGCAATACATTGGCAGAGCAAGAAACAGCTGTGGGCATTGCTTATTTTAATGAAACCATTCAAAAACTACACGCTTTAAATCCTGCTGATTTTGATATGCTTATTGCAGTTACAGACGATCTAGGAACAGGGAAGATTACAGTAAATCATACTTTAGGAAGTGTTTTGGCACAAGCGCAAAGCCATGCTATTCATCATTATGCCAGTGTGGGTTTTATTATCAATCAATTAGGAATTGCATTGCCAGAAGCAGATTTTGGATACAATCCTACTACGCCTAAAAAAGAATTGAAAAATTAAAAATTAAAGATTGAAAGATTTAAAACTCAACATTCAAATTTTTATAAACTTCTCAACTTCCAAACAAATAAACTCTTAAAAGGATTGAAGAATAGAGAATAGAGAACAACTAAAAATTGAACATTCAATACGTTTAAGCGTTTTCTGAAACTTTTTTCATCTTTTTTGTGTACGCTCTTAATTTTATAACTTCTTGTACAAACTTTCGGGTACTTTTATAAGAAATATGATGTTCTTTGTGGTTTGTTGTAGCAATTTCAAATAAGGATTTCCAGTGATTTCTAATCGCTTTTAAGGCGTTTAAGTAAGTGCCTTTTTCAGTATCATAAATATGTGTGGGTTCTGCCATAATGCCATTAATTTCTAATACTTTAAAATCGGTTCCGTTGGCTAAACTTTCAAAATCGTTGTATTTTACATCAATCCTTCCATAGAAAAAGCCCGGAATACTTTTACTAAAGGCATCAAACGTGGCAGTTAGCTGTTTAGAAATTAGATGATTTCCGTTTAGAAACTGTGTGCCTTTAGAATGGTTTCCAATACTAGAAAGTTTTATAACCGCTTCCTTTTTTGGAATGCTTTCTAATTTTTCTTGGTGAATTTTAGCAAAGAAATCTACATATAGTTTGGCTCTTTTGTCCTTTAAAATAAGTGCTTTTAAGGTAGTTTTTCCATCGCCTGTTACCGTAAGAAAATGTTTTAATGTAATGGATGAAATACATCCTTTTTCTTCATTGGGATTTCTATAATAAAAAATACCACATTCATTTTTATAATCAATAAATTCTTGAATAATAATATCTATTGTAGAATGTTTGGTTAAATAGGTTTTTAAAGCTTCTTCACAGGTAATTTTTTCAACCAACAAGCCTCTACAGCCGATGTCTGGTTTTGCAATTAGTGGATATGCTATTTTGTGTTTTTTTTGTAGTTGAAGTGTTTTTGTAATGTTTGAATGAGCAGTATGAAAGATGCTTTTAGGTTTGTAGTTTTTGGGAACTGCCATTAGCGTTTTATACTTGCTTTCTGTACCGTTTCCTGAACTTTTTATAGCAGGATTTGCCGCACTAAAAAACACTAAATTTTTTGCTTTTAAAGCCAAATAGAAACCATACGGAACATTTGGAATATAGAACATAAAGGCAGGCCAATACTCCCAATGAAAAAATTTATAGAGTTTGTTTTTTTTCAAAAGTTACGAATTGTTAAATAATGCATTTAAAAGTGTTCTAAAGGTTTTAAAAGCAAAATAAATGCTAAATATAATTAATAGCGCACTAAAAATAAACAATGCGTACGCAAGATATATTTTGGGGCTTTCTGTAAACTTTTTTAAGGCTTTAAAAGCCATTGTAATTGCTATGGGAGAAGCTATAAAAAGAAGTACTAAAACCCCTAATTGCTGAACTCCTTTTGTTAAAAGATTTTTATTAGTACTCATTTTTTATAATTTTGAAGGGCTTCTCTTACGCTTCCATATTTTGTTAGTAAAGCATTTGCCGTTATTGAGTCGATTTCTAACGCTTTTTCTAACATTTTTTCTCCTCTATTTACTAACTTATTGTTAGACAGTTGCATATCTACCATTTTATTGCCTTTTACTTTTCCCAATTGAATCATAGTAGCTGTAGAAATCATATTTAGAACTAGTTTTTGTGCTGTTCCAGCTTTCATTCTAGAACTGCCCGTTACAAATTCTGGTCCTACTACAACTTCTACAGGAAATTGTGCTGTAAGCGCTAACGGACTTTTAAGGTTGCAAGTAATACAACCTGTACTAATATTGTTTTTATGACAATTTTTTAAGGCGGCAATTACATACGGTGTGGTTCCGGAAGCGGCAATTCCAACGACAATATCTTTCTCAGAAATATGGTGCTTTTGTAAATCTTTCCATCCTTGTGTTTTAGAATCTTCTGCAAATTCTACCGCTTTTCTAATAGCAGTATCGCCACCTGCAATAATACCTATAACCAATTCATGCGGAACACCAAATGTTGGCGGACATTCAGATGCATCTAAAATACCCAATCTTCCGCTGGTGCCAGCACCCATATAAAATAAGCGCCCGCCGTTTTTAAGCTTTGCTGTAATTTCCGTTGTTAATGCTATTATCTGAGGAAGTGCTTTTTGAACAGCAATAGCTACTGTTTGGTCTTCTTTATTAATGTTTGTGAGCAATTCTTTTACCGACATTTTTTCTAAATGATTGTATTTAGAATCTTGCTCTGTAGTTTTTATAAAATCCATGTTCCAAAAGTACGGAATGTTTGGAATTGGAAAAGTTGATAGTGTTTTAAATCTTCAATCTTAAATGTTGAATGTTGAATTTTGAATGTTGAATGTTGAATTTTGAATTTTGAATGCTCAATTCTTCAATTATTGAATCTTAAATTAGTTTAATTTGTTGATAAGTTTATTCGTTTAAATGTTTTAGTAGAAATTTTTTTTTGAGTTGTTTAACCAACAACCAACAACCAACAACCAACAACCAACAACCAACAACCAATCTAATCCATTTTTACAAGACGTAAAGGAGTAGTGTCTGTTTCGGAAATATGAAAATAGCCCAATGGAAAGTTGTTCGTATCTGTGGTATTTACAATATTCCCTAACAGCGCAGCGGGTTGTGTTTCAAATGGTCCGCCACCGCCTTGTCCGCTTTGGTTTAATAAAACTCTAAAATAGGTGTAATATTCTTTTGAAATTCCTGACATTTTTACAAGTACATCTGCGGGTAATTCTATTTCGTCTTCTTGATAAAAAGCTGAAAAATTATAATCGGAACCATTAAAAAAACGATCTTCTAAAACATTGTAAATATTGTTTGAAAAATCGAATAAGTAGTAATTTTCTTGTGTTGCGTCATCAGAAAAAGTAACAATGACTTCTGTTTCCTCGCCAGAAAATAAGGTTCTTTCTCCTTGTACAACACTGGTAAGAGGAATCGATTTTATCTTAGTAGCAGTACCTTTGTATGTTTCGTTGTTGTAAATAACAGTTAATTCATACGGAGTTGCGTCTTCAGCAATAAAAGTGTTTTCTGGTGTATAATTCCCGTCTAAATCTTCATCTAAAAAAGGAATGACAGTATTGTTAATTAAGTTGGTAACAAATACGGTTGCATTGGTTACTGTGGGTATTTCATTTTCAAAATAATCTGCCGATAAACTTAGTTTTACAACTGTATTTGATGTAACAGGGGTTTCATCAAAAAACATCTGAAAAGAAGCGTCTATGATTAATTTTGGCGTTCCTGAAGGAACTTCTATTTGTACAACTTCTTCACAACGTATAAAAAAGAAGAGAATCATAAAAATAGCGAATGCTGTTTTTTTCATTTTTTTAAAATTTAAAATTATACGTTACAGAAGGAACAATACCAAAGATAGAAGTTTTAATGGCTTCATTTCTAAAGGTTTCTCTATTTTGCGTAAAGGATATAGACGCTGCGTTTTTACGACTGTAAAGGTTGTAAATTCCAAAAACCCATTCGCCTTTCCATTTTCTGTTTTTGTTCTTTTCAGGAGTTAATGTTGCAGAAATATCCAATCTGTGATAACTGGGTAATCTATCGGCATTCCTACGGTTGTTATCGTAAATAGGAACATTAATTCCAGAGACTTCGTATTGCCCTACAGGATAATTAGTAGGTTGCCCTGTTTGAAAAACAAAATTGCTGTTAAAAGTCCATTTTTTATTCAATTCATAACTGGCATTTATAGAAATATCATGCGTTTTGTCATAGGGTGTTGCATACCAATTTCCATTGTTAATACCGGGTTCATTTTCGGTACGTCCTGCTGTTAATTGCTCTGATTTTGATAGTGTATATGCGAACCAACCTTTTAATTTTCCTTCGTTTTTTCTCAGTAAAAATTCCAAACCATAGGCTCTTGCTTTTCCGTTTAGAATTACCGTTTCAATTTGATCGTTTGCTACTAGATTAGCTCCGTTAATATAGTCGATTCTATTTTGAATGTCTTTATAAAACACTTCGCTTTCTAAAGAATAGTCGCCATCTTTTAGGGCTTTAAAATACCCCAAAGCAAATTGATCTAATTCTTGTGGTTTGATGTATTTTCCGCTAGGTGTCCAAACATCTAATGGAGTAGGTGAAGCTGTATTCGATAATAAGTGTAAATATTGAATCATTCGATTGTAGCTTCCTTTTATAGAAGTGGTTTCATTTAGCAGGTAAGAAAAGGAAATTCTCGGTTCAAAATTGTTAAAATTGCGAATGACATCCGATCTTTTAAAAGATGCTACGTCTGTGGCAATAGCAGATTCATATTTTTGTAATTGCGCATTGTAAATTACAGGACTGTTATTGGCATAGATATTTAACGCGTCTTGTCCTAAACGCAAGAAATTACTGAAACGAAGCCCGTATTGTAAACGCAATTTTTGAGAAATTTTATGATTAGCATCTATGTACCCTGCAAATTCATTGGCAAATTTATCGGTTAGTTTTCTGTAGGTAATTCCAGAATCTTGTCTGTTTGGTTGAATTTCTCCAGGATTAAATTTGATATAAAGGTTGTTGATTCCAAAACTCAATTTAAAATCCTGATTTACATAATAATTAAAGTCGTATTTTAAGTTGATGTTTTCTATGCCAGAATCCCATTCAAATCCTACAAAATCTAAGGTTAATCCGTAAAAATAATTCGAATAAATTAGCGAAAGGTTCGAAAATAGTTGGTCAGAAAATAAATGGTTCCAACGAAGATTTACCACATTATTTCCATAGGTATTGATGAAGTTATCGCTAATACCAAAAACATCTTTTCCAAAATACGTAGATAAAAAGAGGTTGTTCTTTTTATTAAAACGATAATTTATTTTACTATTTAGGTCGTAGAAATAGGCTGTATTGTCGTTGTCAAAGAGCGGTAGGAACAAGTGTGCATACGAAGAACGTCCGCCAATTAAAAAAGCACTTTTATTTTTTTCTATAGGACCTTCTAGTAACAATCTACTAGAAATTAAGCCAATACCACCCGTTGCTGCAAATTTTTTGTTATTTCCTTCTTTTTGATAGATGTCTAAAACAGAAGAAAGTCGCCCTCCATATTTAGCAGGAATTCCGCCTTTGTACAGTTTTACATCTTTAATAACATCGGGATTAAAAACAGAGAAAAAGCCAAATAAATGCGAAGAATTAAATACGGTAGCCTCATCTAATAAAATTAAATTCTGATCTACAGCACCACCTCTTACATTAAAACCAGAAGCGCCTTCGCCAGCACTTGTAACTCCTGGTAATAAGATGATAGATTTTATAATATCTGCTTCTCCCAAAACTACAGGAATTTGTTTAATGGTTTTTGTGGTTAACCTATTTACGCTCATTTGAGTAGATCGTATATTGGTTTTTTCAATATTAGTTTCAATAACAATCTCGTCTAAACTTTCGGTTTCTTCTGTTAATGTAAAGTTCTTTGTGGTATTTTTAGAGAGGTCAATGGTTTCATTGATGGTTGTGTAGCCTAGATAACTAACAGCTATTTTATAGGTCTTTTTGGGCATTGTAATAGAGTAAAACCCATACTCATTGGTAGTAACGCCCACATTTAATTCTGTAAAAATAAGCGTAACACCAATAAGGGTTTCATTGCTATTAGCATCGTAAATGGTTCCGCTTAATGTTGCTTTTTCTTGTGCAATTAAAGAGATGGACAAGAAATAGAGTGCTATAAAAAGACTTTTTTTAAAAAAAGGCATCCTCATTATTGTTTAATGAAATTAAAATAATAGTCAACAAAACTACAATTTAAAGTGTATATAAAATGCTAAAAAACTATTAAATAAAATTTATTACAAGTTTTAATTAAACTTTTACAATTGTTTAAGAATTAAATAATTTCTATAGTTATAAAGCTTTTTTATGTATTTTGTGGGCTACTATTTTTTGTTAAAAATACATGTCTTTTAAACGTTTTTTAGGAATCCTTCTTTTTTTACTGTGCAGTCAGCATACTATTGCACAATTAAGCAAGACACACTACATACCGCCGTTGACAAATGACGATGGTTTTTCGGATCAATATATTTATATTTCTACGCCTAAAAATCAATCCATAGCTTATAAGATAACGGCAATTGGTCAGCCAGATTTACCCGCTTACAGCGGTGTAGTTTCTAGTACAAATCCTGTAGAACAACCAGTATTAAGCAATGCAGGGAATAATGATTTTAACAACAATAGTCAATTGCATGTGCCTATTGAAAGTACTAGTGAGGTTGTTTCAAACAAAGGTTTTATTATAGAAGCTGAAGATGTGGTTTATGTTTCTATACGGGTGCGTTCTGACGGGAGTCAGTGGCAGGCAGGGGCTTTGGTTAGTAAAGGTTTGTCTGCTTTAGGAACAGATTTTAGAATTGGAGGAATGATAAGTCAGGCAGGTCCTACTGGTGGGCATGCAACCTTTGCTGCTATTTTAGCTACAGAAGACAATACCCAAGTTACCATTGATGAGTTGCCTGCGGGTATTAGTATTGTAAATTATTCAGGTACATTGCCTGCAACGATTAATTTGAACAAACATCAAAGTTATATTATTGCAGTGGCTACAAGCTTTGGAGGAGTTCCCAATGATTTTGTAGGTGGATTAATTCGTGCCACCAAACCTATTGTGGTAAATTCTGGCTCTGCTACAGGTACTTTTGGTGTAGGAGGAGGTAGAGATTATGGCTTTGATCAAATCGTAGGAGCCGATAAAATAGGAACAGAATATATTTTTGTAAGAGGAAATGGAGAAGATAGCTGGGAAAATGTATTGTTAATTGCAGATGAATCTGACACAGCCGTTTTTATAAATGGGAATGCAACTGCTGCTGTTACTTTAGATGCTGGTGAATATTATGTAATTGAAGGGAATAATTATACTAGCGATAATTTATATGTGCAAACGTCCAAATCTGTATTTGCGTATCAAGGTATTGGAGGTCTTAGCGGTCAAGAACCTAACCAAGGGTTGTTTTTTGTACCTCCATTAAGTTGTGAGAATCGAGGAAATGTAGACAATATCACACAAATAGATAAAATTGGATCGGGTACTTTTACAGGAGGAATTACAATTGTTACAAATAAAGATGCTTTGGTTACAATTAATGATACCAATATTGGAGATTTGTCAGGTGTGCAAGGTCCTTTTGATGTAGAAGGAAATACAGTTTATGAAACCTATAAAGTTTCTGGCTTATCAGGAACTACAAAGGTAGAAAGTACTGGAGAATTGTATTGTGCCTATTTTAATTTTAACGGTGCTGCAGCTTCGGGTAGTTTTTATTCGGGGTTTCCTTCAGCGCCAGAAATTAATTTTGAGGCTACTTTTGACACTTTAGGAAATTGTCTGCCAAACGTAGCTTTAGAAGCTGCCAATACAGATTTGTTTGATGGTTTTGAATGGTTTTTTGATGATGGAAGCGGATTTGTAACTACAGGGAATACAACCCCTACTCATACTCCTACAATGCCTGGTAAATACAAATTAATTACTAGAATAGATTGTACAGGAACTCTATTTGAATCTGCAGAAATTCCTGTGAGTATTTGTCCAGACAATGCCGATGGAGATGGTGTTATAGACAATGTAGATGCTGATATAGACAATGACGGTATTTTAAATTGTGATGAGTCTCTTGGAAATGCTACTATAAATATTGCAGACAGTACAAATCCCATTATTGTTTTTCAAGACGCATCTACCAATTCGGATATTGTTTCTAGTGGGTTTACTCAAAATTCTTCGGGAGACGTTAATACATTTACAGGACAGTCTAATGGAGATTTTACCTCTGTTATAAACCCGGGAAGCACCTCTGATTTGAGTTATCAAATCGATTTTACAGAGCCTGTGAATTTTAAATTGATACCCCAAACAGGCGTGACTCATAGTGTTACTGATGGCGCATATTTTATTATAAAAATTGGCCCTAATCATAAAAATATAACCTTGTTAAACCCAGATGAGAACTTGTTGGTAGATACGAATTTTGATGGGGCTTTTGAAGCTAATGTTCTTAGTTTTTCTAGCTCAGAAATTCATTTTAAATTCAAAACTGATTTTACAGGAATCCCTACTTTTCAATTTGTAGCAAATAAAGTAGATCAAATTGTTTTTCAACATATTTCTAACGGAATTGCTTCACAAGCAACTTTTCAAGGAAATATTTCTTTAACATGTTTTGCATTAGATTCTGATGGCGATGGAATAGAAAATGCTGTAGATGTAGATTCCGATAATGATGGAATTTTAGATATTTATGAGGGTGTTGCGCAAAATATTGTATTGTCTGGTAATGATCGTGATAATGACGGTATAGATGATGTTTTTGACGGACTTCTTACCTCAAGTGATACAGATGGTGATGGTGTTTTAAACTATTTAGATGTAGATGCTGATAATGACGGTATTTTTGATTGGGTAGAATCTGGATACAATCTTACAGACGCCAATGAAGACGGAGTTATTGATGAGGCAACTACAGCTACGGTAGGTGCTAATGGATTGTTGGATACTTTAGAAGATACTTCAGAAACGTTATTGCTACTTACACCAACGAGTGATACAGATGGTGATGGCGTTTTTAATTTTTTAGAATTGGATGCTGATAATGATGCTTGTTTTGATGTTACAGAAGCAGGTTTTAACGATAATGATAGTGATGGTTGGTTAGGTGTTAGCCCTGTTATTGTTAATAATTTAGGAAAAGTAACTAGTGGTGTGGGGTACACAACCCCCAATGTAAATTACATTACAAACGCACCTATTATTGTCAATAGTTTTAATGATGTTACTTTTTGTGAAAATGATACCAATACCATTTCTATAGATTCCAATGCAGATAGTTTTCAATGGCAAGTTTCTACAGATGATGGAGCTACTTTTGCAAGCCTTGTGAATGATGCTAGATATAGTGGAGTAACTACAGAAAATTTACAAATTACAGAAACCCCTGTTGGTTTTAATACTTATCAATATAGAGTTTTATTAAGTAAAATAGGCAACAGTTGTTTAGAACAACCTTCTAGTGCTATTGTTTTAACTGTAAATCCTAAGCCTGTATTTATCAATAATCCTGTAAGTATTGAACAGTGTGTAAATACTCCAGACGGTTTAACAACGTTAAATTTAACTACTGCAGAGAGTATTATTTCAGAAAACCCTAATGGTACGTTTGAATACTATGAAGATGTTGCAGGAACAAATCTTATTACGAATATTACAGGATATCCTGTAGAAGTTAATATTGCAAAAATAGTATATGTAAAAGTAATTTCAGAATTTGGATGTTCAAGAGAATTGGTAACTTTAACGATTAACGTTGCGGAAACAGAAGACAATACTTATGATGCGTTACAACCAGCGGTTTGTGATGATTTCTTAGATGCCGATGGAAACGATACACCCGGAAGTAATGACGATACCGATGCTATTACTCAATTTTCCTTAGACGCAACAACAATAATTAACAATATCAATCCACCTGCAAATACCATTGTGTTTTTCTATGAAAATGCAGATGACAGAGCCAATTCTTTACATGAAATAGATATTACCAATTATAGGAACGACATTAACAAAATAGATATTACGCCTATTGTAGGAGGGATTCAATTTCCAATCTATTACAAATTGGTGAGTACTTTAAATAACAATTGTACAGGTTTAGGTCAATTTTATTTACAAATAAATACCGTTCCCATCGCTACAGTTGTTAACAACATGATTGCCTGTGATAATTTAGACGATGGAAATGCTACCAATGGCGAAGTAGCTTTTAATTTAGAAAGCAATACACCTACTATTTTAGGCACACAAAGTGCTGCAGACTATACCGTTACCTATCATGAAACTCCAGCACAAGCACAATCAGGAGCCAATCCTTTAGCCTCTCCTTATACCAATACTACAAGAGACCTACAAACCATCTATGTACGAGTAACCAACAACACAACAGGCTGTTTTACCAATCATGAACAGTTTGATTTGATTGTAAACCCACTACCTGTTGCCAATTTTGTAGACAATATAGAAATCTGTGACGATGCCTCCGACGGTTCTGCAAGCAATGGATTCTCGCAAAGCATTGACCTAAGTGTACAAACCGCTACCATTTTAGGAACACAAGACCCTACACAATTCTCGGTAACGTATCACGATTCCTTAGAACACGCACAAAGTGGTTTTCCAGAATTAAATACAACCTCTTTTCAAAACAGTATTCCTTTTAGACAAACCATCTATGTAAGAGTATTTAATGCAACTACAGGATGTGCCAATGGTATTTCTACCTTTGATGTTATTGTACATGGAGCTCCCAATGTACTCTTAACAGATATCTCTAACCTATCGCTTTGTGATGATGCCACTGATGGAGATGATACCAATGGTGTTGTGCAGAACTTCGATCTAACCACACAAACCACTTCCATTTTAAACAATTACGATATTGCTTTACACGACGATTTTACCATTAGCTATCATCGTTCGCAAGCTCATGCAGAAACAGGAGACAGTCCTATAACCGATAGTGAAGCTTCTCAATACCAAAACACCCCACAACCCGATGGAAATCCCGAAAGAATTTATATTCGTGTAACCAACAAAGACACAGGCTGTATAAGCACAGATACCTATTTTGATTTGATTGTAAATCCCCTACCCGATTTTGAAGTGACCACGCCACAAATTGTCTGTTTAAACGATACTCCTTTAACCTTAATTGCAGAAAATCCAACAGCAAGTTATAGCTATCAATGGACTCTTGTAAGCGATGTAAGTGTGCTGGGAAACAACCAAACCTTAGACGTATTAGAAGCAGGAGTCTATAGAGTTACCGCTACAAATACCACCACAGGATGTAGTCGTTTTTATGACATTACTGTAAATGCCTCTGAACCCGCAAAATTTACCTTAGACGATATTACCATTGTAGACGATTCCGATAACAATACCATTAGCATTAACACCACCAATCTAGGCATTGGCGATTATGAATATGCACTTACCAATGAACAAGGAGACTTTGTAAAGAACTACCAAGATACCCCTGTTTTTGAAAACTTAGAAGGTGGTATTTATACGATTCTAATCCGCGATAAGAATGGTTGTGATGTAACAGGAGTCCCTACGCTTACCGTACCTGTAATTGAATATCCAAAATTCTTTACCCCAAACAACGATGGTGTAAATGATACATGGTTTATCAAAGGAGCAAACAGCACCTTTTTTCAAAGCAGTGCTATTTATATTTTTAATAGATATGGCAAAGCTGTGGCAGAAATTAAACTCAATGAACCCGGTTGGGACGGAACTTATAACGGAAAGAAACTCCCATCAGACGATTATTGGTTCTCTATAAAATTACAAGGAGAAACCATTGGGAATAGAGAACGAAAAGGACATTTTTCGCTTATTAGAAAGAGATAAATATGTATTTTTGTTATTCCATATAAAAAGCTAATTCTAATAGTTGGAAATAAATAAAAATAAAAATGTATCTTTTTTTACCATGAATGATTAGAATGAGATTACTTAAACTTTCACTATTCTTATTCTTTCAGTTTTTTGTAGCTGTATGGTCTTATTCTCAGAGTGTTACTCCTGTTTTTGATCAAGTATATCCAATATGTAAATTCTCTAGTAGTCCATTACAATCAACATCTAATAATGGTGTCACAGGAATTTGGACACCTGCTTTTGATAATTCTAATACAACAGAGTATACTTTTATACCAGATGCAGGACAAGATGCTTTTTCTATAAAAATGACTGTGATTGTAATAGAGAGTATAACTCCTACTTTTGACCCTCTCACTTTTTGTGTGAATGATCTTTTAGCAGAGCTTCCAACTGTTTCAAAAGAAGGAATTCCAGGCACATGGAGAACACCTTTAAATAAATCGGCAATAGGGCAGACAACGTATTTATTTGATGTTGACTTTAGTTATAACCCTTATTTTTGCCCTGAAGCACCAGGAGAAATCGTAGTTACTGTTATTCCGGGAGGTACTCCAAGATTTGATCAGATTCCTCCTATTTGTAATAATGATGCTGTAACTTTGCCATTGACATCCAACAATGCAGTTTCTGGAACTTGGGATCCTGCTACTGTTAATGATATTGAAACTACAACCTATACTTTTACTCCAGATGGAGGGGGGTGTACTACGCAAATGACAATTGAAGTAGGTCAAAATACCCCTACTTTTACAGGAGTAAATGCAATTCCAACAACTACTAACTCCTTATCAATAGTTGGTTTTCCTACAACTTCAGATGAAGGGTATACGGGTACTTGGACTTTTGTTAATTATAATGAAGTAATAAGTAAATATACATTTACATCAGATGATTTAAGTCAGTGTGTAAAATCAATATCTGCTTATGTTACACTAAATTATTCTGAATCTACTTTTGACCCAATAGGCCCTTTTTGTGAAGGAGATACATCAATTACTACTTTACCATTAACTTCTGTAGAAGGACATACAGGTACTTGGAATCCTGCTACAATTGATAAAACCATAGTAGGAACCACTACATATACTTTTACTCCAGATGCAGGACAACTAACAACTACTACAAGTGTTGATCTTGATATTACAGTAAATACTCAAATAATTCCTGATTTTAGTTTTGCAACTGTTTATTGCGAATCAGAAGTTGTTAGTGCTTTTCCTTTAATATCAGATAATGGTGTTGAAGGGACTTGGAATAGCATATCTGTAGATACAAGTGTTACAGGAACTACTACTTATACTTTTACTCCAAAAGAGAATGAGTGTTCAGAGATTTTTAGCGTAGAGGTTACTGTTAATCCTTTAGTAATAGCAGAATTTAATGAAATTGGTGAAGTGTATATTGGAGATACCACTACTACCTTGCCCAATGCAAATAATGGAGTAAGCGGAACTTGGAATCCTTCAACTATAGATAGTAGTACTGCAGGTATTTATACCTATGAATTTACTCCTGCTATTCCTAATACTATTCTTTGTGCTGCTACGAATACATATACAATGACTATTGAAGTTAAGACACCTGTAACACCTAGTTTTGTTCAGGTAGCACCTATTTGTATAGGAGAAACGTTAGAAGAATTACCTACAACCTCCCTCAATAGTGCAGTAGGGAATTGGACTCCCGCTTTAAATAACACATTAACTACAGAATATACTTTTACACCTACAGGGCCAAATGCTTCGGAATATACACAAACTACGATGACCATCACAGTAAATCCAATTGTAACCCCTGTATTTACAGAAGTAGGAACAATCTGTGCGGGAGAACCCTTAGCGGCTTTGCCAAAGACATCTACCAATGGAATTACAGGAGTTTGGAGTCCTGCTTTGGACAACACGCAAACCACTACTTATACATTTACTCCTAATGATGCTTCGCAATGTGGTACACAAACTACGATGACCATCACAGTAAATCCAATTGTAACCCCTGTATTTACAGAAGTAGGAACAATCTGTGCGGGAGAACCCTTAGCGGCTTTGCCAACGATATCTACCAATGGAATTACAGGAATTTGGAACCCAGCATTAGATAACACGCAAACCACTACTTATACATTTACTCCTGATGATGCCTCTCAATGTGGTACGCAAACTACGATGACTATCACAGTAAATCCAATTGTAACCCCCACATTTACAGAAGTAGGAACAGTCTGTGCGGGAGAACCCTTAGCGGCATTGCCAACGACATCTACCAATGGAATTACAGGAGTTTGGAGTCCTGCATTAGATAATACACAAACCACTACTTATACATTTACTCCTGATGATGCCTCGCAATGTGCTACACAAACTACCATGACCATCACAGTAACTCCAATTGTAACCCCTATATTTACACAAGTAGGAACAATCTGTGATGGAGAACCCTTAGCAGCTTTGCCAACGATATCTACCAATGGAATTACAGGAGTTTGGAATCCTGCTTTGGACAACACGCAAACCACTACTTATACATTTATTCCTGATGATGCCTCGCAATGTGCTACACAAACTACGATGACCATCACAGTAAATCCAATTGTAACCCCCACATTTACAGAAGTAGGAACAATCTGTGCGGGAGAACCCTTAGCGGCTTTGCCAACGACATCTACCAATGGAATTACAGGAGTTTGGAGTCCTGCATTAGATAATACACAAACCACTACTTATACATTTACTCCTGATGATGCCTCGCAATGTGCTACACAAACTACCATGACCATCACAGTAACTCCAATTGTAACCCCTATATTTAACACTATTACAACTACTATTTGTATAGATGATACTCCTAATTTACCAATGACTTCTAATAATGGTGTTACAGGGGTTTGGACAAATACATCCACAACGGGAACCATAGATACTTATACTTTTACACCCGACGCAGGTCAGTGTGCAGAGAGTACAAATGTGAATATTACTATAACTCCTAAAATAATTCCAACATTTAGTTTTGTAACTAATTATTGTCAATCTGATGTTGTATCTGATAGTTTGCCACTTATCTCAGACAATGGTATTGAAGGAACATGGAATACAGCTTCTATAAATACAAGTATCATAGGAAATACAACTTATATATTTACTCCAAACATCAATCAATGTGCAGAAATTTATAGTACTGTAATTACGGTAACACCACTTGTAGTAGCGATGTTTGATGAAATAGGAGAGGTGTATGAAGGAGATACTACCACTGTTTTGCCTACTGCGAACAATGGTGTTAACGGAACTTGGGATCCTGCAACTATAAATAGTGATGTCTTAGGAAGCCCCTATACTTATACGTTTACACCTGCGATTCCTAATGATGTAGCTTGTGCTTCTACAGCTATTGTTACCATGACTATTGAAGTAAAAACACCTGCAACGCCTAGTTTTGCCCAAGTAGCACCTATCTGTTTTGGAGAATCTTTAGAGGGGTTACCTACAACATCGCTTAATGGTGCTACGGGAACTTGGAATCCTGCATTAGATAATACCCAAACCACTACTTATACATTTACACCCACAGATATTGTTAGATTTACAACTACTACTATGACGATTGAGGTAAATCCAATTGTTACACCTACTTTTAGTTTTGCAACAATGTATTGTAAGTCAGATAATATCGCAGATAATTTACCTCTAATATCGGATAATGACATTACAGGTACATGGAATGCAGTAGTAATAAATACAAGTAGTGTAGGAATGAGTTCTTATACTTTTACACCCCACGCAGGTCAATGTGCAGAGAATACAAATGTGAATATTACTATAACCCCTAAAATAATTCCAACATTTAGTTTTGTAACTAATTATTGTGAATCTGATGTTGTACCTGATAACTTACCACTTATCTCAGACAATGGTATTGAAGGAACATGGAATACAGCTTCTATAGATACAAGTATTACAGGAAATACTTCTTATACATTTACACCCAACGAAGGAGAATGTGCAGAAAGTTATAGTACGGTAATTACGATAACACCACTTGTAATAGCAATGTTTAATGAAATAGGGGAAGTATACCTTGGAGATACCACCACTACTTTACCTGTTGCTAATAATGGAGTAAACGGTACTTGGAATCCATCTTCTATAGATAGTAGTACAGAGGGTACTTATACTTATGAATTTACACCTGTGATTCCTAATGATGTAGCTTGTGCTTCTTCAAATATTGTCACTATGACGATTGAGGTAAAAACACCTGCAACTCCTAGTTTTGTACAGGTAGCACCTATCTGTTTTGGAGAGTCTTTAGAAGAGTTACCTACAACTTCTCTTAATAGCGCTACGGGAACTTGGAGCCCAGCATTAGATAACACGCAAACCATTACTTATACATTTACACCTACAGATATTGTTAGATTTACAACTGCCACTATGACGATTGAAGTAAATCCATTGCCTATAGCAACAGAACCTTTAGAAGCACTAGTGCTTTGTGATGATAATGAAGACGGTGCTATTCAAGGGTTTAATCTGACTTCAAAATCTACAGAAATACTAGGAACACAAACGATAGGGTATGAAGTAACTTTTTATGATGATGGAGGAATTCTTATTACAACTCCGGAAGATTATACCAATACATCAAATCCACAAACGATTACCGCTAGAGTAACGAACAATACTACCAATTGTTATGCAGAAACTACTTTTCAATTAATTGTAAATCCTTTGCCTACAGCAACTCAACCTTCAGAAGCAATAACGATTTGTGATAATGATGTAAATGGTTTTGTAGATGGGTTTAATTTAACATCAAAGCGTAATGAGATTTTAGGAATACAAACTACGGGTTACGAAGTTACTTATTACGATAATAGAGGTGCACTTATTTCTAATCCAACAGATTACACAAATAATTCAAACCCTCAAACAATTACAGCAAGGGTAACCAATACGACTACGAATTGTTATGCAGAAACCACTTTTCAATTAATTGTAAATCCTTTTCCAGAAGCAACTCAACCAACCGAAGGAATCACACTTTGTGATGATGATACAGATGGTTTTGTAGGAGGTTTTAATTTAATTTCAAAGAGTACTGAAATATTGGGGCTACAGGGCACGGGTTATACGGTTGCTTATTATGATGCTAGTGGTACTTTAATAGAAAACGCTGTTAATTATACCAATAGCTCAAACCCTCAAACAATTACTGCTAGAGTAACTAATACGAGTACAAATTGTTATACAGAAACAACATTTGAATTAATGGTAGCTCCTTTACCTACCGCAACACGCCCTTTAGAAGATATTGCATTTTGCGATGATGATACAGATGGTTTTGTAGGAGGATTTGATTTGACTTCAAAGAGTGCTGAAATATTGGGGTCACAAACTACGGGTTACACCGTTAGTTATTACGATAGTAGCGAAACGCTCATTATAAATCCTACAAATTATACCAATACAGCAAACCCTCAAACAATTACTGCTCGAGTAACGAATGATGACACCAATTGTTATACAGAAACTACTTTTCAATTGATTGTCAATTCACTACCCATAATAAACCAACCTTCGGATATAGAATTATGTGATGATGGGGCTATTAGTGGTGAAAAAGAATTTGATTTAACATTAAGAACCTCTCAGATTTTAAGCTCAGAAATTATAGGTTATGAAGTTACCTATTATAATGCAGATATGTTAATTACCAACCCTACAATGTATACCAATATATCAAACCCTCAAACTATAACGGCAAGAGTAACTAATACGATTACAAATTGTTATACAGAAACTACTTTTCAATTGATTGTAAGCCCTTTAGCTATCGCTAATACTGCAGATAATATAGAAATTTGTGATGATGCCTCTGATGGTTCTGCAAACAATGGTTTTTCACAAAGTATTGATTTAAGTGTACAAACCGCTACCATTTTAGGAAGTCAAGACCCTACACAATTCTCAGTAAGTTATCATATTTCTTTAGAAAATGCAGAAAATGGTATTTTTCCTTTAAATACCAGTTCGTATTCTAATGCTATGCCATTTACAGAAACAATATATGCTAGAACTTTTAACACGATAAGTGAATGTTCTTACGCAATTTCTACTTTTGATATTATTGTATATGCTTCACCCACTGTGCTTTTAACAGATATTTCTAACCTATCGCTTTGTGATGATGCTACTGATTTAGATGACACCAATGGTGTTGTACAAAACTTTGATTTGACAGCACAAGCTTCTGATATTTTAAAGAATTATGACGCATCTTTACATAGCAATTTTACCATTAGCTATCATCGTTCGCAAGCTCATGCAGAAACAGGAGATAGTCCTATAACCGATAGTGAAGCTTCTCAATACCAAAACACCCCACAACCTGATGGAAGCCCCGAGAGAATTTATATACGAGTAACTAATATAGATACAGGATGCGTGAATGCAGATACCTATTTTGATTTGATTGTAAATCCATTACCTGATTTTGAAGTGACCACTCCACAAATTGTGTGTTTAAATGATACCCCATTATTGATTAGTGCTGAAAACCCTCAAGGTCTTTATGATTATCAATGGATTCGAGTTGATGATGACACAGTAGTAGGAAATAACCAAGACTTAGAAGTTTATCAAGGAGGAACTTATAAAATTACGGCTACAAATACCACCACAGGATGTAGTCGTTTTTATGACATTACTGTAAACGAATCCAATCCAGCAGTGTTTACCTTAGAAGATATTACCATTGTAGACGATTCCGATAACAATACCATTAGCATTAACACCACCAATCTAGGTATTGGCGATTATGAATATGCACTTACCAATGAACAAGGAGACTTTGTAAAGAACTACCAAGACACCCCTGTTTTTGAAAACTTAGAAGGCGGTATTTATACGATTCTAATCCGCGATAAGAATGGTTGTGATGTAGCAGGAGTCCCTACGCTTACCGTACCTGTAATTGAATATCCAAAATTCTTTACCCCAAACAACGATGGTGTAAACGATACATGGTTTATCAAAGGAGCAAACAGCACCTTTTTTCCAAGCAGTACTATTTATATTTTTAATAGATATGGCAAAGCTGTGGCAGAAATTAAACTCAATGAACCCGGTTGGGACGGAACTTATAACGGAAAGAAACTACCATCAGACGATTATTGGTTCTCTATAAAGTTACAAGGAGAAACCATTGGAAATAGAGAAAGAAAAGGACACTTTTCTTTGATTAGAAGGTAGGTATTTAATTAAAAAGATTGAAATATTAAAGATTGAAGAATCTTGACGTTGAATATTTAAAACGTTTAATCCTTCGACATCTAAGAATAAACTTTCCAACGTTTTAACTTTCGTACTTTTAAACTATCCGTATTTTTGTAGTATGAATTTTCAACTCCAGTCAGATTTTTCACCTACAGGCGATCAGCCACAAGCGATACAACAACTTACAGAAGGAATATTTTCTAGTGAAAAATACCAAACCCTTTTGGGGGTTACAGGATCTGGAAAAACATTTACCGTTGCCAATGTCGTAGCAAAAATCAATCGTCCTACTTTGGTATTGGCACACAATAAAACATTGGCAGCACAGTTGTATTCAGAGTTCAAACAATTTTTCCCTAATAATGCAGTAGAGTACTTTGTTTCGTATTACGATTACTATCAACCAGAAGCCTATATTCCTGTTTCAGGAACGTATATAGAAAAAGATTTATCAATTAATGAAGACATAGAAAGACTTCGGTTAAGTACAACATCTTCCTTGTTATCAGGAAGAAGAGACGTTTTAGTAGTAGCTTCTGTTTCTTGTTTGTACGGAATTGGAAATCCTGTTGAGTTTAAGAAAAATGTAATTCCTGTGGCAGTAGGACAACTCATTTCTAGAACAAAATTCTTGCATCAATTGGTAACCAGTTTGTATGCTAGAACAGAAGTAGAGATAAAAAGCGGAACGTTTAAAGTAAAAGGAGATGTGGTTACTGTTTTTCCTTCTTATGGAGATTACGGGTATCGTATTCACTTTTTTGGCGATGAAATTGAAGAAATAGAAAGTTTTGATGTGGTAAACAATCATGTGATTGAAAAATTTGAAAAGCTAACCATTTATCCTGCAAACCTTTTTGTAACCTCTCCCGATGTTTTGCAAAATGCCATTCATTCGATTCAGGAAGATATGGTAAAGCAAGTCGATTATTTTAAAGAGATTGGCAAGCATTTAGAAGCAAAACGATTGAAAGAACGTACGGAGTTTGATTTAGAAATGATTCGCGAGTTAGGCTATTGTTCGGGGATTGAGAACTACTCTCGCTATTTAGACGGAAGAGCAGCAGGAACAAGACCTTTTTGCTTATTGGATTATTTTCCAGATGATTATTTAATGGTGGTTGATGAGAGTCATGTTACTATACCACAAACGCATGCTATGTATGGCGGTGATAGAAGTAGAAAAGAAAATTTGGTGGAATACGGTTTCCGATTACCCGCTGCAATGGACAATCGTCCTTTAAAGTTTGAAGAATTAGAAGCCATTCAGAATCAAGTTATTTATGTAAGTGCAACGCCCGCAGATTACGAATTGCAAAAAACAGAAGGACTTTTTGTAGAGCAAGTGATACGACCCACAGGATTGTTAGATCCAGAAATTGAAATCCGACCTAGTCTCAATCAAATAGACGATTTAATTGAAGAAATACAAGTTCGTGTAGAAAAAGACGAACGTACCTTGGTAACCACGCTTACCAAAAGAATGGCAGAAGAATTGACTAAATATTTAACTAGAGTTGCCATTCGTTGTCGTTATATCCATTCCGATGTAGATACTTTAGAACGTGTAGAAATTATGCAAGACTTACGCAAAGGCTTGTTTGATGTATTGATTGGTGTCAACTTATTAAGAGAAGGTTTGGATTTACCAGAAGTTTCTTTGGTGGCTATTTTAGATGCAGATAAAGAAGGTTTTTTACGATCGCATCGTTCTTTAACACAAACCATTGGTAGAGCCGCAAGAAACGTAAATGGAATTGCTATTATGTATGCGGATAAAATTACCAATAGCATGCAACGAACGATTGATGAAACCGAAAGACGACGTGAAAAACAGATTGCTTACAACACTAAAAACGGTATTACACCTAAACAGATTCATAAGAAAATAGACGATACACTTTCTAAAAGTGCAGTCTCTTCGTATCATTATGACAATGCTGCTCAAAAAGCTGCGGAACAAGATTTAGAATACCTGTCAAAATCTGAAATAGAAAAGAGAATTCGAGAAAAACGGAAGCAGATGGAAGCTGCTGCTAAAGAACTCGATTTTATCATTGCTGCAAAATTAAGAGATGAAATAAAAATGTTGAAAGAGAAATTATAATTACTTACATTTGTAACGAAGTAAAGAATTATTAATTTAAAAATAATTTTTTCATTGTTATGAAATTAAAAATCACACTATTTTTAGGTCTATTATGTTTAGGCTTTACTTCTTCTGCGCAAATAAAATTTGAAAAAGGATATTTTATTACCAATTCCGGCGAGAAAACTCATTGTTACATTAAAAATAAAGATTGGAAGAACAATCCAATAAAATTTGAGTACAAACTCAATAAAAACAGTGAAGTATTCGTAAATTCAATAGAGAACGTTTTAGAATTTGGAATTAACAATAGTAGTAAGTTTCAAAAACATACTGTCGCTATTGATAAATCAAGTTCAAATATCAACCGTTTAAGTAAGACAAGAGTTTCTGAGTACAGTAAAGAAACATTATTTTTAAAAGTACTTGTTGAGGGTGAAGCAAATTTATTACTCTATGAGAATGGAAGTTTAATACGATTCTTTTATAAGTTAAAAAACTCACATGTAAAACAATTGGAATACAAGTTATATACATCAAAAGATGGTGCTAGTATTCGGAAAAATTACAATTATCGATACCAATTATCAAAAGAATTAAGCTGTAAGAACTTAGAAACAAACTATCTTAAGTACTCAAAAAAAGCAATCATAGATTATTTTATAAAATTTAATACTTGTAATAAAAGCAAACAATTTATAGACTACACAAAAAAAATACCTAGAACTCTTTTTAATTCGAAACTAAAATTAGGTGTAGGTTTAACGAGTATGCATTTTAAAAATACAGCGGAAAAATCTTATCAGAAAGGCTTTAAGGCAAACCTAAGCTATAGAGTAGGTTTAGAAGGAGAGTTAATACTCCCTTATAATAAAAATAAATGGGGCGTTTTTATGTCTTCTGTTTTTCAGTTTCACAAGATTACTTCTAGCGAAAGTTTTAATACAGATTATTCATCTATTGAGGTTGCTTTTGGAATAAGACATTATTTTTTTGTAAAAAATGCATCGAAATTATTTGTAAATGGAGGAATAGTACTTGATTTTCCCATCAAAACTTCTTTAGAATTTGTCTATGCAAATACAGGTTTTATAGGATTCGGTTATGTTTTTAAAGACAAAATAAATATAGAGTCAAGGTATTATTTTCCAAGACATTATTTGAATGAACCTTTATACAAAGAGTCCGATTTTAGTTCTTTTAACCTAATGTTAGGGTACAAGTTGTTTTAAGTTTGTAAGAAGTTTTTAATAGAAAAGAATTCCTCGAGGAGTTAGCCTCGGGGTTTCCTTTGAAAATGTCATTCCCGAGCAATCGGGAATCTAAATCATAAAATTTCGATTTTTGATTTTTTTGGATCAAAGCTTGTATCCAGCTTGACGGGGTATGAAACGAGCGAAATACCTCTATGGCTCTGCCTCGAGGATAGTTTGTTTCAAGAAATTTTTTATTTATCAGTGCTATTCGTAGGCTTTCGATATCCTTGAAAAGGTTGTGCCAGTAATGATTTTAAGTTGCTATTTGTTGTTTCATCAGGAAAAGTATCTACGCCGTACACAATTTTTTCACGGTCTAAATATAGATACGTTCCAAAAATTCGATCCCAAATAGAAAAAATATTTCCATAATTAGAATCCGTATAGGGTAACAAATTATGATGATGTATTTTATGCATGTCTGGAGAAACAATAAAATAGCTTAGAAATTTATCAAGGCCCTTAGGCATTTTTATGTTTGCGTGTGTAAATTGTGTTGCTATTAGAGAACAAGATTGGTATAACATAATAATTCCAATAGGAGTTCCTACAATAAAAACGCCTAATAAAGTAAATGCAAACCGAATCATACTTTCTAATGGATGGTGTCTGTTTGCGGTAGTAGTATCTACTTTATGATCTGTATGATGTACTAAGTGCACCATCCACAAAGGTTTTACTTTGTGTTCTACAAAATGTGCTAAATAAGCTCCAAAAAAGTCTAAAAATAAAAGCCCTAAAAGTACATATAACCATAGAGGCATTTCGGGTAACCAATTAATAATACCAAAATTGTTAGCCTGTACCCAATCGGCAGTTTTTAATAACAGAAAAGCCAATGCGAAGTTTATAATAATGGTTGTAAGTGTAAAGAATAAGTTAGGACCTGCGTGTTTCCATTTTTTGTAGTTGAATTTAAAAAGTGGAATTGCACCTTCTAATAACCAAAAAAAAGTAATTCCGCCTACTAATAGTAAACTTCTATGATGAGGTGGAATGTTTGCAAAATAATCAATAAATGTTTCCAATGAAATATAATTTTAAATTCCCAAGTTACTAAAATGTTTTAAGAGTTTCAAAGTTTATAAAGTTGAAAGTTTTAAATGTTAAATGTTGAGTTTTTAATTTTTAAATCTTTTAATCTGTTGATAAGTTTATTCGTTTAAACTTGATAACTAACAAGGTTTTTTGAATTTCAATTAAAAATTAACCCTAAACAGGGAATCGCTTTTTCAATTCCTCAACAATACTGTAAGCAGCCGGACAAACAGCGGTGTTGGCAATGGTTAAATCGGTAATTTGAATAAATTTTTTACGATTGGTATGTGGGTATTCTGCACAAGCTTTGGGTCGTACATCATAGATTGTACATGTATTATCATTCAAGTCCAAAAAAGAACAAGGAGCTGTTTTTAACACCATAAAATGATCCCGGTCTCGCTCTAAATACATGTTGATAAACTCCGACTCCTTCATTCTCAAATATTTTGCAATTCGCTGAATGTCTTTTTCAGTAAAAATTGGACTTGTTGTTTTACAACAATTTCCACAAGTTAGGCAATCCGTTTTTGCAAATTCTTTATCATGCAATTCTTGCATTAGCAAATCCAGTCTTTTTTGAGGGCGTTTTTTAAGCCTTGCAAAGTATTTTTGATTCTCTTTTTTAGCATCTTTCGCTAATTTTGGCAATACAGCAAGACGTTTTTCCATGTGGTAAAAATAGAAAAAAAAAGGTCTAAAAATCTATTTCACTTCCATAGAAATCAAAACAAAAAAATATGTAATTTTGCAATCTATTTTAATCGCTTTATGAATATTCAAAATCGTATAGAATCCGAAGTAAAAAAAGGGTTTTTGGCATTGTACAATATCGAGATTCCTACGGTAGAGTTTCAAGCCACAAGAAAAGAATTTGAAGGCGATATTACCGTAGTTATTTTTCCGATACTGCGTTATAAAAAAGGCAATCCCGTTGCTATTGGAGAAGATTTAGGAAATTATTTGGTAACGCATCTTACTGAAATTACCCATTTTAATGTGGTCAAAGGTTTTTTAAATCTTGTAATCAACGATGCTATTTATATCGAATTTTTCAAAGATATCTATCCCAATAAAACGTATGGATTTACACCTATAGATGCGGGTAAAAAAGCCATGATGGTAGAATATTCTTCGCCAAATACCAATAAGCCTTTGCATTTAGGACACGTTCGAAATAATTTATTAGGATATTCGGTTGCAGAAATTATAAAGGCAACAGGTAAAAAAGTATACAAAACACAAATTATCAACGATCGTGGAATTCATATTTGCAAGTCGATGTTGGCTTGGGAGAAATATGGGAATGGAGAAACACCTGAATCTACAGGTTTAAAAGGAGATAAATTGGTTGGGAATTATTATGTGAAATTCGACCAAGCATATAAAAAAGAGATACAAAACTTAATTGCTTCGGGAATTTCCGAAGAGCAAGCGAAGAAACAAGCACCTTTGTTGTTAGAAGCCCAAAAAATGCTTCAAAAATGGGAATCAGGAGATATAGAAGTTGTGGCTCTTTGGAAAAAAATGAACGGATGGGTGTATGAAGGTTTCGACGTAACGTATAAAAATTTAGGAGTCGATTTTGATAGCTTATATTACGAAAGTAATACCTATTTATTGGGCAAAGAACATATAGAAGAAGGTATTGCTAAAGGTGTTTTTTACCAAAAAGAAGACGGTTCTGTTTGGTGCGATTTAACCGAAGACGGATTGGATGAGAAACTAGTATTGCGTTCCGACGGTACGGCAGTATATATGACCCAAGATATTGGTACGGCAGTACAACGTGCTAAAGACATTGCCAATTTAGGGGGACTTATTTACACGGTTGGTAACGAACAGGATTACCATTTTAAGGTCTTGTTTCTTATCTTAAAAAAGTTAGGATATTCTTGGGCAGAAGAATTGTATCACCTTAGTTATGGAATGGTAGACTTGCCTTCGGGAAAAATGAAATCTAGAGAAGGAACGGTGGTAGATGCCGATGATTTGATGATAGAAATGACCCAAACTGCGAAAGCGATTTCTGAGGAATTAGGAAAATTAGATGGTTATTCTGAGGCAGAAAAAGAGGCTTTATATAAGACGATTGGTTTGGGTGCTCTCAAATATTTTATTTTAAAAGTAGATCCTAAAAAACGCATTTTATTTGATCCAAAAGCTTCTGTAGATTTTCAGGGAAATACAGGGCCTTTTATTCAATATACCTATGCTAGAATTCAGTCAATTTTAAGAAAAGCCAATTTTGATTACGGTATTATATCGAACGAGATTGAGATATCTTTACATTCAAAAGAAAAAGAACTTTTAAAGCAGTTAGAAATGTATCCAGATGTGATTGCGCAAGCTGCTCAAAATTATTCACCAGCGGTAATTGCCAATTATACCTACGATTTGGTAAAAGAATTCAATTCTTTTTATCAGAATGTATCTATTTTAGGAGCGCAAGAAGAAACTAAAAAAATATTTCGTGTACAATTGGCAAAAAAAGTAGGCGAAACCATAAAATCTGCATTTTCTCTATTAGGAATAGAAGTTCCTGAAAGAATGTAGTTTTGAATTACGAATTACGAATTACGAATTACGAATTATGAATGTGTGTATCTTTTTTCACTTTTCATTTTTCACTTTTAAACAAATAATAAGATGAAATACGATGTATTAGTTCTCGGAAGTGGCCCAGGAGGTTATGTAACGGCTATTAGAGCTTCACAATTAGGTTTTAAAACGGCTGTAATAGAAAAAGAAAGTTTGGGCGGTGTGTGTTTAAATTGGGGATGTATTCCTACAAAAGCACTTTTAAAATCGGCTCAAGTATACGATTATTTAAAACATGTGGATGCCTACGGATTAAAAGCAGAGGCGATTGACAAAGATTTTAATGCTGTAGTAAAAAGGAGTCGTGATGTAGCAGAAGGGATGAGCAAAGGTGTTCAGTTTTTAATGAAGAAAAATAAAATTGACGTTATCAATGGTTTTGGAACCCTAAAAACAGGCAAAAAAGTAGATGTTGCAGCGACAGACGGAACGGTTACAGAATACAGTGCCAATCATATTATTGTTGCAACAGGTGCACGTAGTAGAGAACTACCTAATTTGCCACAAGATGGTAAAAAAGTCATTGGCTACAGAGAAGCCATGACCTTGCCTACGCAACCAAAATCTATGATTGTGGTGGGTTCTGGTGCTATTGGTGTAGAGTTTGCACATTTTTACAATGCCATGGGGACTGAGGTAACCATTGTAGAGTATCTACCTAATTTAGTGCCTTTGGAAGACAAAGATGTTTCTAAACAATTTGAACGTTCCTTTAAAAAAGCAGGGATTCATGTAATGACCAACGCTTCTGTAGAATCTGTAGATACTTCTGGAGAAGGTGTAAAAGCGATTGTAAAAACGAAAAAAGGAGAAGAAACGTTAGTGGCAGACATTGTATTATCGGCAGTTGGAATAAAAACCAATATTGAGAATATAGGTTTGGAAAAAGTAGGTATTATTACCGATAGAGATAAAATTTTAGTGAATGATTTTTACCAAACAAACATTCCAGGTTATTATGCCATTGGTGATGTTGTTGGCGGACCTGCTTTGGCACACGTAGCCTCAGCAGAAGGGATTACTTGTGTAGAAAAAATCGCAGGTTTACATACAGAAGCTATTGATTATGGAAATATTCCAGGTTGTACATACGCAAGTCCAGAAATTGCTTCTGTAGGATTTACTGAAGAACAAGCAAAAGAAAAAGGATACGAATTAAAAGTTGGTAAATTTCCTTTTTCTGCTTCTGGAAAGGCAAAAGCAGCTGGAACCCCAGATGGTTTTGTAAAAGTAATTTTTGATGCCAAATATGGAGAATGGTTAGGGTGTCATATGATTGGTGCGGGAGTTACGGATATGATTGCCGAAGCAGTTTTAGGGCGTAAGTTAGAAACTACAGGGCATGAAGTTTTAAAAGCCATACACCCACATCCAACGATGAGTGAGGCTGTTATGGAAGCGGTAGCAGATGCTTATGATGAGGTGATTCATTTGTAGAAAATAATGTAAAAATAAAAACCTTGCAATTTGCAAGGTTTTTTTATATCCTAAATATAGATGAGAACAAAGTTTTATTTCCTTTTAATTGTAGCAATATGTGTTGGTTGTGTGCAACAAAAAAGATTTTTAATTGATTATTCTTACACGAATATAGATAAGAACCTTAATGAAATTCAAGGCGATTTTGAAAACATTAGGTTTAAAGACACAGATTATAATTTTATGGTTAAGTATTTTAAAACCTATCAAAAATATAAAAACTGTTTAGTAGTTATGGTAAGAACAACCGAAACTTCAAATATTTCCATAAAAAATAGAAAAGTAACCGTGTTTTCTGAAAAGTTTGGAAAGCTGAAGGAAATCCGTACTTCTCCAGTAAAAACATATATAGATTACCCTCCAGTTCTATTTGTTGGAAAATTGAATACAACTATTGTAAAAGCTGAAGACGTTTTGAGTCATTTAAAAGAGGATAGCGTGACAGTTTATATCGATGCTAAAAAATATACTTTTAAAGCAAGTAAAGAGATAAACTATTTGAGGTATTAATAGAAAGTTTTTTTGGCTTAAATTTTCTGGCATTATTCTTGGTTTTAACAAAACTGTAATATTTTATGAAGAATAGCTACTTATAAAATAACGTTACAAATTCTAAGGGAGGAATGATATAGAAAAAGAAGTAAAGAGATCGAAGTGAAAACTTCGGTTTTTTTTATGAGCTAAAATCCCCAGGCTACAATTCGGGTTACTTTATTTCCTTGATGCATGGGCACCACTTTAAAACGACTTGCCTTTAGTTTTTTAGCAGACTTCTCTAAAGAGCTTATATTTTCTTTTTTAGAAACCAAACTTGTAAACCAAGTACTTTGAGTTGAAAACAAAGAGCTCTCATATAAATAGTTGTGTAAAAAGGCTTTTTCGCCACCAACATACCACAGCTCATTATCGTTTCCTGCAAAGTTACGAATAGCATTATTACCTAAGTTTCTAGATTTTCTTGCATTTGCACCTTGTGCTTCTTCGGCAGATTTGTAAAAAGGAGGATTGCACATGGTAGCGGTAAAGACATCATTTTTTTCAAGAATACCTTTTAAAATATGACTTTCATCAAATTGTTGACGTAAGGTGATTTTTGCTTCTAAATAATTGTCGTCTATAATGTCTTGTGCCGAGTCTAAGGAATCTAAATCAATGTCTGTTCCCACAAAATTCCAATTGTATTCCGCAACTCCTAAAAGCGGATAAATACAAGTTGCACCTGTGCCAATGTCTAAAATTCTTATATCTTTTTCTGATGAAATTAAATCGGCTAAATGGTGTATGTAATCTAATCGTCCTGGAATAGGCGGACATAAATTTTTATCGGGAAAATTCCAAACAGAGAGTTTTTGAAATGTAAATAACAGAGCTTTGTTCAGTTCTTTCACAGCTTTCGGATTTGAAAAATCGATAGTTATGGTGCCAAATTTGTTTTGTAAGATAAATTCTTTTAAAAGTGGGTTTTTAATGAGTAAATCATCAAAATTATAGCCTTTATTGAATTTGTTTTTTGGGTGTAATCCTTTTTTTTGGGTCATAATTCTAGCAGTGTAAATTCCAACTGCAAAGGTTTCAATACTTTTTTTAAAGTAGGAATAAATGCTTCTCCATAATGTAGATATAATTCAGAAAAATTTCGTTGACGCTCTTCCAAACTTCCATGAGGAAGCAATTCGTCTTGTAGCATTGTAATACGATGAACCAATTCACTTTGCCTTCTTTTTTCGGCTTTTAGCAATCGTTTTTCTAGGTGATTGATGCCTTTCAATTGTTTTTTTTCTTGCGCATTTACAGCGTTTAAAAAAGAAACATCTGTTTTTTGAGCAACGACTTTTAAGTCTTGAAATTGTTGTTGTAAAAAAGCTCTTTTTTCTGAGAAGTTCAGAGTGATTTCTGAATTTTCAATCACTTTTTTTCTAAGTAAGTCGTTCGTTTTTAAAAAGATATCTTCTTTAGATATTTGGAGTTTTTGTAACTTTTTTTGTTGCTTTTCAGAAATGATTTGTACAGAATTCCGAAGTAACAAAATAGGAAACGGAATGCAAACACTTTTAAAATAATCTTTTAATTGTAACCAATAGGCGATTTCGCCACCACCGCCAATATAACAGAGATTGGGTAAAATAACTTCTTGATACAAAGGACGCATAATTACGTTAGGAGAAAAATGCGCTGGATTTTCTGCAATTTCTTGTCGTATTTCTTCTTTAGAAAATGTAACTGTAGTATTGTTTATTTTGTAGATTTCGTTTTCTAAAACAATACGTTCTCTACGATTAGGAGTTAAATAGAATAAATTAATTTTTCTAGGGTTTACCTGTATTGCATAGTTTTTTTCTAGAGCTGCATTCGTTTTTGAAACGCTTGTAAACGCGTTTTGTTCTAGAATTTCTTGCGCTATAAAAGGGGTAAATAATTTTTTTAAATTTCTATTATTTGCATCTAAAATTACCAAGCCATATTTTCCAAATAGCGCGTTGGCAATCTTTCGAGTAGCTTCTGATAAAGTACTCGATTCTAAATAAGTATTGCGGAACAATTCTTTTAAGGTATTGGCTTGTTTACTATCTCCTAAATGTTGCGAGAATACCTCAAAGACTTCGTTTATCCCTTCTGTAGAAAATTCTCCCACAGCACCACCATCTTTACGATTCCATTGTACTTTTTTTCCTTTGAAATTAAAGAAATTGATTTCGTCAAAATCATGGTCTTCTGTTGCCATCCAATAGATAGGAACAAAATGATGTTTCGGAAACTTTTCTTTGAGTTCTTCACACAAATTAATAGTGGAAATAATTTTATACAAAAAATACAAAGGACCTGTAAATAAGTTTAATTGGTGTCCTGTAGTAATAGTAAAGGTGTTTTCTTTGCGAAGCGCCTCAATGTTTTGAAGTGTGAGTTTAGAAGTATCAATATTTTTATATTGCTCTTTTAGCGTATTCACTAAGACAGTTCTAGAACTTTGTTGGTAAGACTGTTTCTTTTCTTCAATTTGTTTTTGAAAACCTTTTAAATTTGGAAAATGATGATAAAAAGGACGAATATTTTCTTTTTGTTCTAAATAATCTAAGATGGTTTTAGAAAAGAAATTCGTTTTTTTAAAAGAAATATGGTGTGTTTTCAAAAAGCTATAAAATTTTGATAAAAATACAAATTTCAATTCTTGTTAGAAACATCTTTCCTGTGAAATAAAAAATCACAATTCAATTTAGTACTTTTGATGTTTCTCAAACATTCTATTTATGAAATTCAAAATTTATACGCTTATAACTTTAGGCTTCTTTTTTCTTACCAATACAAATGCACAAACCCTTCAATCTCCTGCAGAATTTTTAGGGTATGAATTGGGGGAACGTTTTACAAGGCATCATCGTGTAGTAGACTATTTTACCTACGTAAGCAATACACTTTCTAATGTAAAACTAGAAAAGTATGGAGAAACCAACGAGCATAGACCTTTGTATGTTTCTTATATTTCTTCGCAAGAGAATATTGATAATTTAGAGAAAATTAGAACAGCAAACTTAACACAGGCAGGGATGCTAAAAGGAGTAGCCAATGAAAAAACAGCCATTGTTTGGTTAAGCTATAATGTGCATGGAAATGAAGCTTCTAGTACGGAAGCAGCTATGCAAACTTTTTATGAGTTGGTTACGACTAAAAAAGATTGGCTAAAAAACACTGTAGTAGTAATGGATCCGTGTATCAATCCAGATGGAAGAGATCGTTATGTAAATTGGTTCAATCAAGTAAAAAGTACGCCTTATAATATAGCACAAGCTGCTAAAGAACACGCAGAACCTTGGCCAGGTGGAAGAGCGAATCACTATTTATTTGATTTGAATAGAGATTGGGCTTGGGCTACACAAGTAGAGTCTACACAACGGTTAAAAATTTATAATAAGTGGTTGCCTCATATTCATGTAGATTTTCACGAACAAGGAATTAATGACCCGTACTATTTTGCGCCTGCTGCAGAACCTTTTCATGAAATAATTTCGGATTGGCAACGCGATTTTCAAACTCAGATTGGAAAAAATCACGCTAAATATTTCGATAAAGAGAGTTGGTTGTATTTTACAAAAGAACGTTTCGATTTGTTATACCCGAGTTATGGAGATACCTATCCAACGTATATGGGTGCCATTGGTATGACCTATGAACAAGCAGGACATGGTAGAGCAGGATTGGGAATTTTAAACGATGAAGGAGAAGTGTTGACGTTAAAAGATAGGATAGCACATCATAAAACCACAGGCTTGTCTACGGTAGAAATTTCTTCTAAGAATGCAGAAAAACTGAATACGGAATTTCAACGATTTTTTAAAGATAAAAAAACAACCTACAAAAGTTATGTGTTAAAAAATGAAAATACAGACAAAACAAATCGTTTAAAAAGATTGTTAGATAAACACGAAATTAGGTATAATACTGCAAAGAAAGGAGTGGTACAAGGCTATAATTTCTCTACTCAGCAACAAGGTAAAATGAATGTTTCTGCCAATGATATTGTGGTGAGTACACAGCAACCTAAAGGAAAAATGGTAAAGGTGTTGTTTGAGCCCAATGCAAAGCTGTCTGACTCTTTAACCTATGATATTACAGCGTGGTCGCTTCCGTATGCACATGGTTTTAAAACGATTGCCTCTAAAAGTACTGTAAAAACCACAAACACTTCTTCTAGCTCTTTTCAAAAGAACCGTATAGATACCAATGCCTATGCTTATCTTTCTAAATGGAATAGTTTAGAAGACGCTACATTTTTAAGTCAGCTTTTAAAAGCAGAGATTAAGGTTCGTTTTACACAAAAGAAGTTTGCACTCGCAGGTAAAAGTTATGCGCCAGGGACTTTAATTGTTTTGCGAAACGACAATAAAAAGCATTCAGATTTCGACGCAAAACTGATTGAAATTGCCAATTCTTTAGAACGCAAAATAACTCCTGCAGCTACAGGTTTTGTAAGTTCTGGAGCAGATTTTGGTTCGTATCTAGTAAAATCAATCAACAAACAACGAGTGGCTGTTTTATCTGGTAAAGGAACCTCATCGTTGAGTTTTGGTGAAATCTGGCATTTCTTTGAAACGCAATTACAATACCCTATTACCGTTTTAGATACCGATTATTTTGGTTGGGTAGATTTGTCTGGTTTTGATGTGCTAATTGTTCCAAATGGCTATTATAATAGTAGTTTTTTACAGAAAGATAAATTGAAAAAATGGGTTAGCAATGGAGGAACATTAATTGCTATTGGCAACGCATTAAAAAGTTTTGCAGATACTGATGGTTTTGCATTGAAAAGTAAGACATCTAAAAAAGACACCACAAATACTGCCTTAATTCCTTACGAATTAAGAGAGCGAAAAGATATAGAAAATATGATTACAGGAAGTGTTTTTAAAAGTAGTGTAGATACCACACATCCATTAGCCTTTGGTTATGAAGATTCGTATTTTTCATTAAAGTTGAGCGGTGCTTCTTATGCTTATTTGCCTAACGGAAATAACATTGCTTATTTTGGTAAAAATGCCACAAATATTGCTGGTTTTGCAGGGAATAAAGCCCTAAAAAACGTCCCAGAATCGTTGTTGTTTGGTGAAGAAGAAATGGGGAGTGGAAGTATTATTTATATGGTAGATAACCCTTTGTTTCGATCGTTTTGGGACAATGGGAAACTCTTTTTTGTCAATGCCATTTTCTTAACCAATTCGGATAAATTAAGACTTTAAAGAGATATTATATTTAAAGTTAATAACTACTTTTGTTGTAAAATAAAACGAAATACCAAAACTAGAAAAACAGCGTTTTATGGTTTATCAACCTTAAATGAATTGTCAAAAAAAGTCAATAGCCTTGAAATTTAAATCGAAACAAAAAATGAAAAAAAAATACACATCTTCAGTTTTTATTTTAGCAGGGATTATACTCTCTTTTATGAGTTGTGGTAATCGCACAAAGTTCAAAGTTGCTAAAGGAACTGTTGGCTATGTTACTACAAAAACTTCGGTAGCGGAATTAGATGAAATTTTTAAAAACGATTCTATTGTTAAAAATTTAAGCGAAGGATCTTTAGGAGATAACTATTTTCAGGATGACGACGAGTATTTGATTTACGAAAAAGGAGGGAAGCACTTGCTTACCATTATACCAAAAGAACCTTTAGATAGCACTTCTACCATTAAAAGTATTCAAATTTTTGATGAACGCTATACCACCGACACAGGAATTTCTTTACAATCTTCCTTTTCAGAAATTAATGTAGCCAATAAAATTAATAAGATAGAATCTTCTTTTCTATCGGCTACTTTATTTATTGATGCTTTAAACGCAACAATGGTAATTGATAAAAAAGAGTTGGGTTTAAAGAATTTTTCAATGCAAAAGATACGATTGGATCAAGTTCCAGATTTAGCAAAAATAAAGTCTTTTATTGTTTGGTTTCATTAGTAATGAGGAAAAAGTTCCATATACAAAATGCGCCTTTTGTAGTTCCTACTACAGACGGAAAACTTATTGAAGAGCATTTTGGAAATGCCACAGATGGCAATACAGCGATTAGTATTGCGCATATGATTGCACCAGCGGGTTGGAGCGAACCTTTTCAAACGCCAGAATTTGATGAGTACACTTATATTATTCGTGGTAAAAAAATGTTTGTAATTGAAGGCGAAAAAATTGTCTTAGAAGCCGGGCAATCTATTAAAATTGAAAAACATACACGGGTGCAATATTCCAATCCTTTTGAAGAACCTTGTGAATATATTGCTATTTGTACGCCTGCTTTTTCTATGGATTTAGTGCATAGAGAAGCTATTTAATTACAAACTATTTCTTTCACAAGCCAATAAGGTATTCTTTAATAACATAGCAATTGTCATTGGTCCTACGCCACCAGGAACTGGAGTAATAAAATTGGCTTTTTTAGCAACTTCATCAAAAGCTACATCGCCTAACAAACGAAAACCACTTTTCTTAGAAGTGTCTTCAACTCTTGTGATTCCAACATCTATAACCGTTACATTCTCTTTTACCATGTCTGCTTTTAAAAACTCGGGAATTCCCAATGCAGCAACCACAATATCGGCTTGTAGTGTAATTTCTTTTAAATTTTTAGTTCTACTGTGTGTAAGGGTTACGGTGGCATTTCCTACTTTTCTTTTTTGAGCTAATAAAATACTCATAGGACTTCCTACGATATGACTTCGTCCAATAACAACTACATGCTTTCCAGAAGTTTCCACGTTATAACGATCTAGCAATTCTAAAATACCAAAAGGTGTTGCAGAAATAAATGTAGGTAGGTTTAACGCCATTTTGCCAACATTGGTTGGATGAAATCCATCTACATCTTTTTTAGGATCTACAGCCATTAAAATTTTTTGCTCATCAATGTGTTTTGGCAAAGGAAGTTGTACAATAAAACCATCGATATCTTTATTTGTATTTAGATTGTTAATTTCGGTTAACAATGCTTGCTCTGTAATATCTTCGGGAAGTTCTACTAATGTAGAATTAAATCCTACACGCTCACAAGCTTTTACTTTTGCGTTTACATACGTGATGCTTGCACCATTATTTCCAACGATTACAGCGGCAAGATGGGGTGTTTTTTTTCCTTCGTGTTTTAATTTTGTAACTTCTAAAGCAATTTCTTCTTTAATAGCAGCTGCTGTTTTTTTTCCGTCTAAAATTGTCATATTCTTGAATTACGAATTACTGATTTTAAAAATTACGAATTCAGAATTCATAATTTAAAATTCATCATTTTTTTACTTCATTCCCTGCATCATTTGCATCATTTTTTTTCCGCCACCTCCTTGCATCATTTTCATCATTTTACTCATTTGTGTAAATTGTTTCATCAGTTGGTTTACTTCCTGTACAGAAGTTCCAGAGCCTTTAGCAATTCTACTTTTTCTGCTAGCATTTATAGTGGTTGGCGTACTGCGTTCTAAAGGTGTCATAGAATGTATAATGGCTTCAATTCCTTTAAAAGCATCGTCGTCAATGTCTACATTTTTTAAAGCTTTTCCAGCGCCGGGAATCATACCCATAAGGTCTTTCATGCTTCCCATTTTTTTAATTTGCTGAATTTGTTTTAAGAAATCATCAAAACCAAACTGATTTTTAGCAATTTTCTTTTGTATTTTTCTCGCTTCTTCTTCATCGTATTGTTCTTGGGCACGTTCCACTAAAGAAACAACATCTCCCATTCCTAAAATACGATCTGCCATACGATCTGGATAGAACACATCAATGGCATCCATTTTTTCTCCTGTACCAATAAACTTAATGGGCTTGTCTACAACAGATTTTATAGATAAAGCAGCTCCACCACGAGTGTCACCGTCTAATTTTGTTAACACAACACCGTCAAAGTTTAGAATGTCGTTAAAAGCTTTGGCAGTATTTACAGCATCTTGCCCTGTCATAGCATCTACTACAAATAAGGTTTCTTGAGGTTTTACAGTATTGTGAATATTCGCAATTTCTTGCATCATTTCATCATCTACCGCTAAACGACCCGCAGTATCAATAATAACGGTATTTTTCCCATTCACCTTAGCATGTTGAATGGCGTTTTTAGAAATTTCTACAGGATTTTGGTTGCCAACTTCTGCATAAACTTCTACGCCTATTTGTTCTCCAACAACTTGCAACTGATTTACGGCGGCAGGTCTGTACACATCACAACCTACTAATAAAACGTTTTTATTTTTTTTATTTTTTAAATAATTGGCTAGTTTTCCAGAAAAAGTAGTCTTTCCAGAACCTTGTAATCCCGACATTAGAATTACCGTAGGGGTACCACTCAAATTTACACCCACAGTTTCTCCACCCATGAGTTCAGTTAACTCATCTTTTACCAATTTTACCATTAACTGACCAGGGTTTAAGGTAGTCAGTACATTTTGTCCTAAGGCTTTTTGTTGTACCTTTTTTGTAAAGTCTTTGGCAATTTTAAAGTTTACATCGGCATCTAGCAAAGCTCTACGAACTTCTTTCAGCGTTTCTGCTACATTTACTTCTGTAATTCTTCCATGGCCTTTCAGTGTGTGTAAGGCTTTGTCTAGTTTTTCACTTAAATTCTGAAACATGCTTTTTGTTCGTTTTATTAGGATGACAAATATAAAAATTACTCCTTTCTTTTTAAAGGAATTAGAGCGTTATTCTGTCTTTATAAAAACACTTACAAAAAAATTAACCAGATGGATTAAAATTGAGAAAAGGAATGCAATAAAAGAAAAAATAAGTACACTTTGCAAGTTTGTGATTCCAAGGAAATGATCGGTCATTAAATTCCCTTCTTTATCAATACTAAATACAGCATATAAGTAAGGGAAGAGGCAGAGTGTTTGGATTATAATGTGAATGCTTGTTAGTATTTTATTGGGGTGTTTTTTAATCCAATTCAACGCCAAATAATTGAGCCCAATAAGACTAAAAAACAAAGCGGTAACATAGCACCAAAAGTCTATGTTAATGAGATAGTGTATATAAGAAATGTTAATGTCTATGGGTTGATGTCTATTAAAAATTCCAATAACAATAAAAATAGGAATCAATCCAAAAAAGAAAAGATGCGGTTTTGCTATAATTTTAGACATTTAATAATTCTTTTTTAAAGTTTCTGTATGATGTGCTGTATGGTATGCTGTCCACATGATGATTTCTCTTAAAGTCATTCTACCCATTAATGGGTGAGGCAATAAAAGAGTATCTAAATCTTTGTCTTTTGTGTTATTTAATTTCTTTTGTAATTTTTTATTTCCAAGTGTAAGTTTAGAAATTAATATAGTTTTTTCAGTGTTTAAAGGGATTTTTAAATCTTTATTGAAAGCTTTTGCTTTATCTTGATTTTCACCAAGCTTTTGATGGTATCTTTCTGCAACTTCTGTATAACTTCTAGAAATTCTGTTTGAAGTCCCAAATTTATATTTCAGTAAAAACTTTGGATATTTTAAAGCTTTATTTAATAACTGTAAACTTTCTGCTAAGTGTAAAACATGCTGCCCTGTTGTCCATTTCTCTTTAGGTCCTTTTTGCCATTTTTCTATAGGTTGATTTTCTAACCAATCGAATAAATTTCGATGTTTTTCTTCTAAAAGGTTTTTAATTTCTTGTTTTGTCACGTGTAGTTATCCGTTTTTTAATAGTGCTATACCCTTATTCTGTTATCTCATACCCAAATGTGAAACGCATAAAGTCTTTTTTTTAAAAGCGGTGTATGAATTTTTGAAATTTGAACTGTTCAATAATACAAAAAATGAATTAATAAAAGCTCTTTGTAGAAGTTAAATCCCTTATTATCAAAAGCATTATTTATTATATAGTAGTATTTATGAATGTACAGTTAGAAAGAAAAATCGATTGAAGTAGCTATATTTTTTTGACTGTGAAAGGCGGAATCCGAAAAGCCTCTTATAAATAGAGTAGGTCAATTTTTAAATTTAATATTATGTCAAATCAAACAAACCTTGTAGGTGCTTTTTCGCCCTATACATGTAACATCGATGAGCAAGCTCAAGATGCTTTTAATGAAGCAATGAAGTCGCTTTTAGGCGTAAAGTATACTGCTGTAGCAGTATCTCAGCAAGTAGTAGCAGGTATGAATTATAAGTTTTTTTGTAATGCGGAAGGACTTACTTTTCCTCCTACTTACACTGCAGCAATTGTAAGTGTTTATAAACCTTTACAGGGAGAATCTCATATTACTCATATTCAAACCATTTAAAAAGTAAAACCATGCAACCAATACCTACAAAAGTAAAGAACATAACGCTTTATGCTTATTTTAATCCAACAGAACCCTTAAGCGAAACTGTTTTAACAGGCGCATCTGGAACCTATTCTGTAGGTACATTAATGATGAGTATATTTTATAATTTAGATATAGAGAATGAAGGATCAAAAGAAAATCCTTTAAGTGTCCATGGAAAGTATTATGCTACTTGTGAAACAGAAGCTGGAGAGACATTTACAACACCATGGATGTATTGTCTTGATAATTCAGACACACCAAAATTTGGAAGAACTATTACTGCTGGTAAAGAAAATAATAATACTGACAACTTAACATTATTAGGGGCTAACTCATCTAGCTTTATTCAATTGGGTGAGTTAACAGATATTACTGTGAGTCAGTTATTTCCGTCTCCTTTAATTGGTCAACGTACACTTATAGAAAACGGAAAAGGATCTATTATTTGTACAAGAACAGGAACGCCACATGAAATGGGCGTGCAAGTTGATAGTGGAGATCGTGTTGGGGAATTTTCACCAGGGTCTAAAAACATTATAATTTCTGGTAAAACCAAAGATGGTAAGCAGTTTTTTGGACGAGGTTATACGGTAATCTCTAATGGAAATCCTGCAATCTTTTTACAAGTATTTGGTGGTTAAACACTTATTATATTCTTCTTTTCAAGAAGTATTTAAAAACCTCGGTAATATTAAATTTAATATTGCCGAGTTTTTATTTTTTTAAATTTATTTGAAATTCTATTTTTAGAAATAAAAAGAGCTGTATTTAGAATTCTTGATGTAGATCCCAAGCTTCTAAAGTTTCTTTTAAGGTTTTGATAAACATGCCTCCTAAAGCCCCATTAACCACACGATGATCGTACGAATGAGAAACAAACATTTTTTGACGAATACCAATAAAATCACCTTCTGAAGTTTCTATGACTGCAGGAACTTTACGAATAGCACCCAAAGCTAAAATGGCAACTTGTGGTTGATTGATAATAGGAGTACCCATTACAGAGCCAAAACTACCCACATTGGTAACCGTATAGGTTCCGTCTTGGATATCATCTGGATTCAATTGATTAGTCCTTGCTTTCTGTGCGAGACTGTTGACTGCCTTTGTCATGCCCACTAAGTTTAGTTGATCGGCATTTTTAATCACAGGAACAATTAAATTTCCATCATCTAAGGCAGCTGCCATTCCTAGATTGATATTTTTCTTTTTAATAATTGTATCACCGTCAACAGCAATGTTAATCAATGGAAATTTACGAATCGTTGCTGCTACCGCCTGCATAAAAATAGGGGTAAACGTTAATTTCTCACCTTCTCTTTCTAAGAAATCATCTTTTACCTTTGCTCTCCATTTTACAATATTGGTTACATCTATTTCTATAAAAGATTGTACGTGCGCAGCAGTTTGCACCGAAGCAACCATGTGTTTAGAAATTAATTTACCCATTCGGCTCATTTCTATAATTTCATCTTCACCATTTACAGAAATTGGTGTTGCGGTACTTACTTTAGGTGTTGAACTAACCATTGTTTCGCTAGTTTCTTTTGATGGAATTTCTGCTTTAGTTACCCCTGTTTTTCTATCCTCAATATAAGATAAGATATCATTTTTGGTAACTCTATGGTCTTTTCCAGTTCCTTGAATACCTTCTAATTCTTCCATAGAAACACCTTCTGCTTGTGCAATATTCCGAACCAAAGGAGAATAAAACTTTCCGCTTACAGACGTTTTTGTAATAGGACTTTGCGTAGTTTCAATCGCTGTAGTTACTGTTTTCTCTACAGCTTTAATTTGTTCGGGTATATTTGGGGCAATCGAGTTTTCTTCTGAAGTATGATTATTTTCTTGAGTTGTCTCTATAATAGCAATGGTCTGACCTACGCTTACAATGGCATCTTTTTTAAATAATATCTCGGTAAGTGTGCCTTCTACTTCGCTAGGCACTTCAGAGTCTACTTTATCAGTGGCAATCTCTACAATGGCTTCATCCAATTCTATTGCGTCTCCAACTTCTTTTAGCCAAGAAGTAATTGTTGCTTCGGCAACACTTTCTCCCATTTTAGGAAGTTTTAATTCGAATTTTGCCATAGTAAGGATACTTTTACAGTTTGCAAAAGTACAAAATTAAGGTCGATTTTTTATTGTTTTTAGGAATAAATTATTTTAGCAAAAACAACAATTAAATTAAATTATTACCATTAACTGGAGATTATTATGTGTATTTGATAAAATAATAAGTTTTTTTAAGTTAAAAAATATAAATATCATAATTTTTAAATCCAATCTTTTGGAGTTTTGAGTACGGCTAGAAGTTTGGCTTCTTCTGTGTTGTTTTTAGGATGATGATTGTATTTCCATTGTACTGTAGGGGGTAGGCTCATTAAAATACTTTCAATTCGTCCGTTGGTTTTTAATCCAAATAATGTGCCCCTATCGTGTACTAAATTGAACTCTACATAACGTCCACGACGTATTTCTTGCCAGTCTTTATGCTCTTTTGTAAACGACATTTGTTTCCGTTTTTCAACAATAGGTACGTAGCTTTTCAGAAAACTATTGCCTATTGCTGTTACAAAATTGTATCGGTCTTCCATCGAAAACGTATCTGTTTTTTTGAGATAGTCAAAGAACAAACCACCAATTCCACGAGCTTCACTTCTGTGTGTATTCCAGAAATAGTCGTCGCAATTTTTTTTAAACTTTAGATAAAAATCAGGATGGTATTTGTCACATGCTTTTTTGCAAACCGAATGAAAATGAACGGCATCTTCTTCAAATAGATAGTAGGGTGTTAAATCTTGTCCGCCACCAAACCATTGGGTAACAATATTTCCACTAGCATCATACATTTCAAAGTAACGCCAATTTGCATGGACAGTGGGTATAAAAGGGTTTTTAGGATGTAATACCAAACTTAATCCACAGGCAAAAAAATCGCCATTTTCTACATTAAATTGTTTTCTTAATACTTCGGGTAATTCTCCATGAACAGCAGAAATATTAACGCCTCCTTTTTCAAAAACAGCGCCATTTTCAATAACACGCGTTTTACCGCCGCCACCTTCTTTTCGCTTCCAAATATCTTCTTTAAATTTCCCAACGCCATCAACGATTTCTAGTTTAGAAGTAATGGTGTTTTGTAAATTTTCGATGTATTGGTAAAATTTGTTTTTCATTTTTATTTTAAAATAGGTTGGAAGTTTCTTTATATAGTTCATACAATTCCATATCTAACGGAGTACCATTTTCTGGAGTGTATTTTTTTTCTAAGGTTTTTACCCATGAAAAACCGCATTTTTTAGCAACACCAATGCTTGGTAGGTTTGTTTTATGAACAATAATTTGCAATCTTTCTAACCCTAAATCATGAAAGGCATATCTAGACAATTCCTCAACAATCTTAGAAGTGATACCTTTTCCTTCAAAATTATAATCGATACAATACGCAAATTCCCCCTGTTTGATATTCCAATCCAATTCTTTGATGTAGACCAATCCAATTACTTTTTTTTCTTCAGATGTTTTTACAGTAAATAAGAATTCTTTTTTTGATTCAAATTCTTGTTTTTTGAGTTTTGTAAACCTTTTAGATAATGTTGGTGTTAAATTTTGTGCTTTCGTTTTAGGGAAGAATGAAGTGAGTCTTTCTTCATTTGCAATGATAAAATCGCAAATAGACCAAGCATCTTTTTCTGCGATTTCATAAATAGCGATTGTTTTATTGTTAAAGGTAAAAATGGGTTCTTTAGAATTTTGTTTTTTTCTGTTAGACCTGTCAGGTTTTGAAAACCTGACAGGTCTGTTTGATGAGCATCTTTAAAGTTCCTCAAATTATTAAATAAATTAATTACATAATCTTTTCCAGTAGTGATAATACTATTTTTAGAAGATAAAAAATGTTGATAGGATGTAAATTTATATTTTTTAAAATCGTTTATAATTTTATGATTTTGAGGGTTTTTATGAATGTATAAAACTAATTTTTTTAAATAATTTTCATCTTTTATTTTTATTCTTTTATAAGGTCTTTCAAATAAAGTCCCAGTTCTGTTATTTTGCTTATTAAAAGCTTTTGAATAAGCGTTGAATAAATTTGAAAACGCTTGAGAGACTACTTTTGAATGCTCTGTAATTTGAATTGCAAAATGAAAATGATTATTCATTAGGCAATAGGCTAAAATAGTTGCTTTTTGGTATAGATGTTTGCTAGCCAGTTTCAAAAAATAATCCATGTTTTCTTCATTATTAAAAATTGCACAACTATTAATCTCTCTGTAGTAAACATGATAATAACAGTCTTTTTCTAATGTTTCGATTTTCATAATCTATTTTTTATTCTTCTTAGACCTGTCAGGTTTTTAAAACTTGACAGGTCTAAAACTCTATACTTCTTTGTATTCTTTTACAGCATCTACAAATGCTTTTGCATTTTCAATAGGGATATTGGGTAAAATGCCATGTCCTAAATTTACAATGTAACGGTCTTTTCCAAATTCACGAATCATTTGTTGTACCATTTTTTTAATTTCTGCTGGAGGCGATAACAAGCGTGAAGGATCGAAATTTCCTTGCAAAGTAACCTGACCGCCTGATAAATAACGGGCATTTCTTGCCGAGCATGTCCAATCTACTCCTAAAGCAGCGGCACCCGATTTACCCATTTCTTGTAAAGCAAACCAGCATCCTTTTCCAAAAGCAATAACAGGAGCTTCTTCTTTTAACGCATCTATAATTTGCTGAATGTATTGCCAAGAAAATTCTTGATAATCTACAGGAGATAACATACCACCCCAAGAATCGAAAACTTGTACAGCATTTACACCAGCAGCAACTTTTGCTTTTAAATACGCAATGGTTGTATCAGTTATTTTTTGTAATAATTGATGTGCCGCTATAGGGTTTGTAAAACAAAAAGCTTTGGCTTTGTCAAAATTTTTAGAGCCTTGCCCCTGTACACAATAGCATAAAATTGTCCATGGAGAACCCGCAAAACCAATAAGCGGAATTTCGTCGTTTAGTTTTTCTTTGGTGGCTTTTATGGCTTGATACACATAATCCAATTCAATATTCACATCAGGAACCACTACGTTGTCAACTCCTTTTTGGTCGCGAACAGGATTTGGTAGATAAGGGCCAAAATCGGGTTTCATTTCTACCTCAATATTCATAGCTTGTGGAATCACTAAAATATCCGAAAATAAAATAGCCGCATCCATGCCAAATCTACGAATGGGTTGTACCGTAATTTCCGATGCCAGTTCTGGCGTTCTACAGCGTGTAAAGAAATCGTATTTCGCTTTGATTTCCATAAATTCTGGTAAATATCTCCCTGCCTGACGCATCATCCAAACAGGAGGTCTGTCTACGGTTTCGCCTTTTAAAGCTCTTAAAAATAAATCGTTTTTTATCATTTCTTTTTGTCATTCCTGCGAAGGCAGGAATCTTATTGTTTTTAGTTCTATTATTTTGAGATTCCTGCCTTCGCAGGAATGACAGTATATCTTTATTAACTTTTAATTAGAGAAACATTCTGCATTGCTTTGTTAATGGCTTTCTCAATCACTTCCATATCACTTTCTGAAATCGCAGAAGACAAAAACCAAGCTTCAAACTGACTGGGTGGTAAAAACACACCGTTTTTAATCATTTCCCAAAAGAAGACCGCAAATTTATCCGTATCTGAAGTTTGTGCTTCTTCAAAATTAGTAATTTTACCTTTTGTGAAGAAAGGATTTAGCATAGAGCCAAAACGATTCACTACCAAATCTACATTATGTTTTTTAGCAGCCTTGATGAGAATATTTTCGATTCTTTCGCCTGTTTTTTCGAACTGTTTGTATGGGTTTTGCTTTTTCAATGTTCGTAAAGTAGCAATTCCGCCTGCCATTGCAATTGGGTTTCCACTTAATGTACCTGCTTGATACATACCGCCTAAAGGTGCTACTTGTTCCATAATTTCATTCCTAGCACCATATGCACCTACAGGGAATCCGCCGCCAATTACTTTTCCTAAACAAGTAATATCTGCTTGTACATCAAATAATTCTTGTGCACCACCAAATTTAGAACGAAAGCCTGTCATTACTTCATCAGCGATTAACAATGCGCCTTTGCTTTCTAAAAAGTCTTTCAATTCTTTTAAAAAGTTGTTTTGAGGAATCACAACACCCATATTACCACCTACAGGTTCTATAATAACACCTGCAATGTCATCATGTTGTTCAAAATGTTTTTTTACACTTTCTAAATTGTTGTATTCGGCAATTAATGTGTTTTTTACAGCACCTTCTGGAACTCCCTTGCTTCCAGGTAAACTTAGTGTTGCGAGTCCAGATCCTGCCGCTACTAACAACGCATCTTGATGTCCGTGATAGCAACCCGAAAATTTGATAATTTTATTTTTTCCTGTAAACGCACGTGCCAAACGAATTCCACTTAAAACCGCTTCGGTTCCTGAGTTTACAAAACGGACTTTGTCCATTCCTGGAAAAGCATCACAGACAATTTTTGCTAATTTGATTTCATTTTCTGTGGAAGCTCCAAAGGAGTAGCCGTTTTTTAAAGCTTTGACGATTGCTTTTTGCACTTTATTATGTCGATGCCCTAAAATCATAGGACCATAAGACAATACCAAGTCTACATATTTATTGTTATCGACATCCACAATGGTACTCCCTTTTGCTTTTTTAATAAACAAGGGATTTCCGCCTACAGAGGCAAAGGCTCTTACAGGAGAGTTTACGGCACCTACTAGGTTTACAAGACCTTGGTTGTAGAGTTTGTTTGAGTTTTTGAATTTCATTTTTGTCTGTTTTGTCATTCCTGCTTTCATTTTTACTGTCATTCCTGCGAAGGCAGGAATCTTATTGTTTTTAGTTCTATTATTTTGAGATTCCTGCCTTCGCAGGAATGACAAGTTCTACTTTTCAATCATGAGAACGGTACTAAAGGCTCACATTGTTTTTTATTAACCACAACATCTCTCATTTTTCCTTTATCATTAAAATTACGAGAAATGTTTTTTATAATATCACTATAATTATCTTCCTCTTCGTTAATTTGATAGTAAAAAGGTTTTATAGAAACACAATTTTCATGTTCAAATAGTGTATTCAATAGAGTTTTATCAGAAATACCACAAGAATGCCCAAAAATAAATATTTGGTACTCCTCACTATTTAAAAATTCCAATAACCTTTTGTAGTTATCGGTTTCTAAATACTTCATGGATTTGATATTTTCTAAATATGCATTCTCATTTAGTTTTTCAATAGCAGGGTAGTCATCGTCTAATTCGTCTCCAAATCCAAAGATGATAGGGTTGTTATCGCTCTCTAATTCTCCGTGAATATGAATGGAGTTTGTTTCTATATTTTTATTTGTATTAGGATTATAAGAATGACTATTGTAATCTTTATATAATTTTTCAGTAGACGTATAATTAAAGTTTAAAAATAATACTTCATTAGGAATTAAATCAAAATAATTAATTGCGCCTTTATTTGTTAGTATTTCCTTAATCTCTTTTTTAGTTTCTTCTTCGGATGTATAATTCTTTAGTCTATTGAATAATTGAAGGTTTTTATTATCTGAGTTTTCTATGGACTTAGATTTGTGTTTAGGAAGTTTTATGAAATTTAAATTCTTGTTGTATTCAATATCAATTTTTTTGTTTTTCAATTCTTCTGTGAAATCGTTCAATTGAAAAGCTGAGTATATATTACGACTTATATTGTCTTTAGCATCTATTGAAGTTTTACTAAGTTTTCCTAAAAGCCCTTTTTGTGCTCTTATTAGATAATGTTCTAATAACCGTTTTACTCCATTAAAATCATTATTTAATTTTATAATATTATAATTGTACAAAAAATCACTAGGTTGTTTGTATTTGTTTTTTGAAATATCTTTTAGGATAGTATAATATTCATTTTCAATGTCGATCCAGTTTTTTAAATAAGATTTTTCCGTAATTATTTTAAAGAATTTGTTTTTAAATTGGAATTCTAATTTCCAATCTTTTATTATTCTCTGTAATTCTAAGTAATAAGATTCTTCTTCAATATTTGGAAACCCATTTTGGTATGGTTGAATAGAGTTTGAAGTGTAATTAATAACTATACCAATATTTTCTATTAATGTTGAAGGAATGTATGAATGTATTCCTAGTTCTTCGCTATAAGAGTGAATGTCAAACGATTCTAAATCATTCTTTATTTTTTTGTAGACTGATTTCCAAAAATAATTCAAGAAATGGGTATAACTCGTAGGTATACTATGTGCCAAATCAAAACCATTCCCAATTAAAATTATTCTATTCATTTTTTAAAATGATACTTTATTTTGAGATTCCTGCCTTCGCAGGAATCTTATTATTCATCAAACCAATCTTCAGCTAAATCTTTCCAATCAGTATTTTCTTCAATAATTAAATTAATTTTCCATTCTCTTTTCCACTTTTTTAGATTCTTTTCTCTTTTTATAGCGTCTGAGATATATTGATATACTTCAAAATAAACCAACATATCTAAATTATATTTTGAAGAAAACCCTTCAACTAATTTGTTTTTGTGTTCAAACATTCTTCTTTCTAAATCATTTGAAACACCAATGTATAAAACTCCTTCTTTTTTATTTGTGATGATGTACACATAATACTGATGATTTGTTTTATGCATTTCTTTTCTTTTTTATGATGAGATTCCTGTTCCTGCCTACGCAGGAATGACAACAGGAATGACAGCATCAGGGTTCATTTATTTTTTATTCCGTTTTCGTAGGAATGACAAATAGCGATTTTATTTTTATATCTCTTATAATGTACTTGTTACTTATTTCTGTCATTCCTGCGTAGACAGGAATCTTATCGTTTTTAGTCCTATTTTATTATTCTCTACTAACCACTAACCATTTAATACCCTCGCCGCTTCCTTCGCAAAATACGTAATCATAATATCCGCACCCGCTCTTTTCATAGATAGTAAACTTTCTAACATTACTTTTTCGCCATCAATCCAGCCTTTTTCGGCGGCGGCTTTTATCATGGCATATTCTCCGCTTACATTATAACAAGCAATGGGTTTGTCGAAATTATTTTTTAAATCGCGAATGATATCTAAATAAGACAATGCGGGTTTTACCATCAAAATATCGGCTCCTTCTTGATCGTCAAAAGTAGCTTCACGAATTGCTTCGTTTCTATTTGCAGGGTTCATCTGGTACGTTTTTCTATCACCAAATGAAGGAGTAGAGTCCGCCGCATCTCTAAAAGGCCCGTAAAATGCAGAAGCATATTTTACAGCATACGCCATAATGGGTAAGTTTGTAAAGCCATTATTATCTAAAGCTTCTCTTGCAGTAGCAATGGTGCCGTCCATCATCCCAGAAGGTGCTATCATATCGGCACCCGCTTTGGCATGGGAAATCACTTGTTTTGCTAAATTGACTAATGTGGCATCATTATCTACATCATGACTATGTAAAACACCACAATGTCCGTGATTTGTGTATTCACAAAAGCAAACATCGGTAATGACATATAAACTAGGGTAATTTTTTTTGATAAAACGAATGGCTTGTTGAATAATGCCTTTATCATTCCAAGTTTCCGATCCTTCTTCATCTTTATGGGTTGGAATTCCAAATAATAAAACTGCATTCATTTTTAAATCCACAATTTCATCCAATTCCTCTGAAATTCTATCCAAAGAAAATCTTTTGATGCCGGGCATAGAAACAATTTCAGTGGCAATATTTTTCCCTTCTTCAATAAAAAGAGGATATACAAAGTCGTTTACAGAAAGTTGCGTTTCTTGTACCAGTTTTCTGATGCTTTCCGTTTTTCTAAGTCTTCTAGTTCTAAACATGGTTTTTAGTTAAAAAGTTTTTCTTTTCTTATCATTCCTGTTGTCATTCCTGCGTAGGCAGGAACAGGAATCTCGTTATAAAAGAAAGAACTAAATAAAAAATAGATTCCTGTTCCTGTCTTCACAGGGATGAAAGTTTATTCTTTTATGTAATGCCCATTCACCAATTCAATGACACTTTCTACAGTAGGCAATGCTGCTACTTTTACAGTTTTAAAATGCTTTCTAGCTTCTTTTGCTGTAGTCTCTCCAATGCAAAAAGCAATTCTATCGGTATGATTTTCTTGTAAATAGCTTTGTATGGTTGATGGACTAAAAAATAGGATTCCACTATATTTATCTTTGATTTTAGTAGGGCTTAATATGGTTTTGTAGATTTCTATTTCTTCTACACGAACATTGTTTTTAGCTAAGGTTTTAGGAAGTGTGTCTAAGCGAAGATCACTACAGAAATAGGTTGCTTTTTGCCCTTTTAATTCTTTAGAAAGATAGGTTGCTAATTTTTCAGCATTTCTTTCGGAATGGGTTACTTTTCCAATCTTAGCTTCAATGAGTTTTTTAGTTCTACGGCCTACACAGTAGATATTTTTAAAAACTAAGTCTTGTTTTAAAAAATTGTGCAGTAAAGATGCTACTCCATTTTTGCTAGTAATAATAACATGTTCAATTTCATTTCTTACTGCTTTTGGCGGAATTCTATTGAATCTTATTTTAATAAAATCGCTACTTTCTGAAGCAATATCTTCATGAAATAACTCTTTTTGAAGGGTAGATAATTTTTTGGTAGAAAACACATAAAGTTGTTTTTCTTCTTGTTCAAAATCATTCAACATCAATTCTTTTCCACCTTTATGAAAGATGTAATCTGCGCAATCTTTTGCCAAGTATTTATGTCTGCCTACTTTTGCTGTTTTGCTTACAGAAATCTTTTTTGTACCATTTTTATTTAATAGAACTCCTTTAAAATTAATTTCCTCTGTTTTTTCATCGATATATGCCAATGCGCCAATAGGAGCGGTACAACCGCCTTCTAAAAGGTGTAAAAAATCACGTTCTATAGTGGTGCAAATTTCGGTATCTCTGTGATTGATTTGTTCACAAGCATCAATAGCATAGGTATTTTCTGTTAAACAAGCAACCATAACTACTCCTTGTGCAGGCGCAGGAATCATCCAAGAAAGATTTACAGCACCTTTGGGGCGTAAGCCTAATCGTTCCAATCCTGCGGCGGCAAAAATAGCTCCGTTCCAATCATTGTCCTCTAGTTTTTGTAAACGAGTATTTACATTGCCACGTAAATCAGTAATTTCATGTGTAGGATATCTGTTGAGCCATTGTGCTTTTCTACGCAAGCTTCCTGTGGCTACGATTCCTTTTTTTTCTCCGAAAAACTCTTCTGTTCCTTTTAAGACAAGAATATCGTTGTAATTGGCGCGTTTTAAAACAGCTACTTGCTGAATGCCTTCGGGTAAAATTGTAGGAACATCTTTTAAAGAATGTACGGCAATATCTATTTCTTTATTGAGTAATGCAATGTCTAAATTTTTTGTAAAAACTCCCGTAATTCCTAAACTGTAAATAGGCTTGTCTAAAATAAGGTCTCCTGTAGATTTTATAGGCACAATCTCTGTTTGATAACCAATCTCTTCTAGTTCTTTTCGTACCTTATTGGCTTGCCAAAGTGCTAATTGACTATCGCGAGTTCCTATTCTAATGATCTTCTGCATGGATTGCTTTTAAGGTAGCGCCAAACACTTTTTCAATGACTTGAATACTCTGATTTGCAGAACTTTCATCGTCTTTTAAGTGTTTTACAAATTGTGTGGTTATTTTTTGAATGATTCTCGATGTAATAATTTCTGCTTGCGCTTCATCAAAATCTTTGAGTTTTTTACGCTGAAAATTAATTTCGTCTTTTTGAATATTTTCTAACGATTGTTTTAAAATACTAATGGCGGGTGTAAATCTTCTGTGATGCAACCATTCGTTAAACTCTTCAATATGTTTTTGAATGATATTTTCTGCAAACGGAATTTCTTGCTCACGAATGGCAAGGGTTTCGTCTGTAATTTTAGAGAGCTCGTCTACATTTACCAATTTTATGTTGTTCAATTCTCCAACATTTTCAGCCACATTAATAGGCATCGATAAATCTAAAATCAATCTTTTTTTGTTACTGTTAATATGTTCTTTGGTAAGTGTAGGAGTTTCTGATGCTGTAGAAACTACAATAACATCTGCATGGTTAATTTCCGAAGATAGATCGGCATAATTGCCTACTCGAATTTCTGGATGCGTTTTTGCAAAATCAACCGACTTTTCATGTGTTCTATTCACCAAACAAACCTTTTTATTATCGGTATATTCTGCTAAGTTTTTACAGGTGTGTTTTCCCATTTTACCCAACCCAAAGACAAGGATGTTTTTTGTGTTGTAATCGGGCAAATTCTGAATGATATACTGCACAGCAGCATAAGAAACAGAGGTAGTTCCAGAGCTTAATTTGGTTTGGTTTTTTACTTTTTTACTTGCTTGTAAGACTAAATTCATCAATCGTTCTAAATAAGCGTTGATGGTTTGCTGTTTTTTTGCTTGTTTAAAAGCCAGTCTTAATTGTCCTACAATTTCATAATCGCCTAAAATCTGACTATCCAATCCTGTTCCTATTCTAAATAATTGCGCAACGGCTTCCTGGTTTTTATAAAGATTAGAAACCTGAGAGAATTCTTCAACAGAACCTTTAGAAAATTTACAGAGCAGTTGAATCAATTCAAAAGGATGTTTTGCAAAACCTGTTAATTCGGTTCTATTGCATGTAGAAATTACAAACAAGCCTTCAATACCTATTTGTTTTGCTTCTTCTAATAAGGCAATCTGATTTTCTTTAGACAAACTAAATTTCCCTCTTATATGCGTATCTGCTTTTTTATAGCTAACGCCAATATTGTATAAGTTTGTAGGATGTTTCTCTAAATCCATAAAATTCGTTTCGAATAGGGATGCCAAAATTAAAAAGTAAAAAGCGATAAAAATGTCGCTAGAAGTTCTTTTTATGTCGATATGAGTTATTTAGATGCGAATTTGAATATAAACTTGTAAAAATGCTTATTTTTGTAGTAGAATCAGGTATTTCATTCTTTTTTATATAGAACGATTCTAAATAAAAAGAAAAATTATAATTTCAAATGCATGCTAAAAAGTGTCGCTAAAAGTACTTTAGAAGAATTCAATTTAGAAAGCGGATTTCATTTGCTGTGTTTTCAGAATGAAAGTGATGATATTCAGCGTTTTGAACGGGCAATAGACCGCTCTTTTATACAGCTTCATTTTTGTATAAAGGGTTTCGCAAAGTTTCATTTTAATAAAGGAACTTATACGTTTGATGTTTTGGACAAGCATGTTATTTTGTTGTACAATCCGCAACAAGAATTGCCTATTAACTTAGAATTACAGCCAAAAACGGCTTTGGTTTCTTTGTTGATTTCTATTGAAAAATTCCATTCTTTATTCTCTAAAGAAGCGAATCATATTCCTTTTTTAAGTGCCGAGAATAGTCATAAAAAGTATTATGATAATAGTGAAATAAAGCCTTCAGCATTTATGGTTTTACAGCAAATTATGAATGTGAATGTTCACAATTCTATTCAGGATTTATATATCAAAGGAAAATTATATGAGTTGTTGAGTTTGCATTTTCAAAAAGGTGAAGTTACCGATGGCGAGTACTGTCCGTTTTTAGTAGACGAACAAAACGTGTTAAAAATTAGAAAGGCAAAAGATATTGTAATTGCTAGAATGTCTGAGCCGCCAAGTTTACAAGAATTGGCAACAGAAATAGGACTCAATTTAAAGAAACTAAAAGAAGGTTTTAAGCAGGTGTACGGAGATACGGTTTACGGATTTTTATTTGACTACAAAATGGAGCATGCACGAAGACTGTTAGAAAGCAACCAATACAATGTAAACGAAGTAGGGTTGAAAGTAGGGTATAGTACTGCAAGTCATTTTATTGCGGCTTTTAAAAAGAAATTTGGAACGACCCCAAAGAAGTATGTGATGGATAGGTTGAAAGTTGGAAGTTAAAAATGAAAAATGAAAAGTGAAAAATTTGTAAAGTTTAAAGGCTTATAAATTTATAAAATTAGAAGCAAAATGAAATATGGATACACTATTTTTTATGTAGAAGATGTTGAGAAAACAGTAGTTTTTTATGAAGAAGCTTTTGGTTTTTTTAGAAAAATGATAACACCAGAAAAGGATTATGCGGAATTAAATACAGGGGCTACTATTTTAGCTTTTGCTTCTTTAGAATTAGGGAATTCAAATTTTAGAAACGGGTTTCAAAAAATCAAAAATCACGAAAAACCTATAGGGATGGAAATCGCATTTATAACGGAATCTATAGAAAAGGATTTTGAAAAAGCGATTGCTGCAGGTGCCGTTGAATTTGAAAAGATTGTAGAGAAACCTTGGGGACAAAAAGTAGGTTATCTAAGGGACATGAATGGTATTTTGATTGAAATTTGTACACCAATACGAAACTAGTTGAAAGTTGAAAAGTTTTTATAAATACTATTGTATTGGTTTGTGATTGCAAGAAAAATTTCAATTTTCACATAATTCATAATTCATAATTCATAATTCATAATTCATAATTCATAATTCATAATTCATAATTCATAATTCATAATTCATAATTCATAATTCATAATTCATAATTCATAATTCATTGAAACAACTAACACACTACGATGTTCAAAATAAGCAGCAACAATTTCCGATTACTATTGTTTGTGATGCCATAAGAACTCCTGAAAATATTGGGATGTGTTTTCGTATTTCAGAAAGTTTTGGGGTTGAAAAAATCTATTTTCACGAAAATTCTCCTTCGGTAACTAATAGAATCGTGCAAAAAACAGCAAGAAATACTATTGCTGAAATCGCTTACGATACTTATGAAGATTTTTCTCATTTAATTCAGCAATTAAAAGCACAAGGAAATATAATTATTGGCATTGAAATTACGGATGAGAGTATTCATATTCAAGATTTTGATTTTTCGAAACATGAAAAAATCGTCTTACTTTTGGGAAGTGAACGAAACGGGATTTCAGAAATTGATTTGGTAGATACAACGATTGCTATTCCTATGTTTGGAAGAAATTCTTCCATGAACGTAGTGCATAGTTTGGCAATTACTTTGTATGAAGCAACGAATCAGTTAAATGTTATTCCTGCGAAGGCAGGAATCTCAATGTAAAAAAGTAAATAATAAACAGATTCCTGCCTTCGCAGGAATGACAAAATATAAATATTAATGAAGTTTCAATTTTTAGACTTTCAAACTTTACAACTTTTATAACTATATAAATGAAAGGAATTTTATTAAACAATTTAGGATCGCCAGATACTACCAATATTAAAGATGTAAGAAGGTATTTGGATGAGTTTTTAATGGACGAACGTGTTATTGATATTACTTATTGGAAGCGATATCTTTTAATTAAAGGAATCATCTTAAATTTCCGACCTAAAAAATCAGCAGAAGCTTATAAAAAAATTTGGTGGGATGAAGGTTCTCCATTAGTGGTTATTTCAGAACGATTTACCAAAAAAGTGGCAGCTAAAGTGGATGTTCCTGTTGCTCTGGCAATGCGTTATGGTTCTATGAGTATTGAAAAAGGAATTAAAGAATTGACAGATCAGGGAGTTGATGAAATTTTATTAGTGCCTTTGTATCCGCATTATGCGATGTCTTCTTACGAATCCGTAACTGTAAAAGTAGAGCAAGTAATTGCTGAAAAACATCCAAATGTGGTTTTGGATATTCTACCACCTTTTTATAAAGAACCGAATTATATAAAGGCAATGAGTGAGAATATTGCCAATCATTTAGAAGGGTTTGAATACGACCATATTTTGTTTTCGTATCATGGCATTCCAGAGCGGCATATTAAAAAATCGGATCCTACAAAAAATCACTGTAAAATTGATGGTTCTTGTTGTGAGCGAAACTCGGTGGCACACCATACCTGCTACAGACATCAGTGTTTTGAAACCACGAAAGCAATTGCCAAAGAAATGGGTTTACAAGAAGGAATGTATAGCAATTCTTTTCAGTCGAGATTGTTAAAAGACCCTTGGTTAAAGCCCTATACAGATTTTGAGTTTGAACGCTTTCCAAAAGAAAATAAAAAGAAGTTGGCCGTGATTACACCTGCTTTTGTTTCGGATTGTTTAGAAACTTTAGAAGAAATTGCCATGGAAGGTGAGGAGCAATTTAAAGATGCTGGAGGTACACATTACAAGCATATTCCGTGTATGAATGATAATGATAATTGGGTAGCCGTGATGGTGAATTGGATTGAAGAATGGAAGAATGAGAAGTGAAAAACTAAAAACTAAAAATGAAAAGATGAAAGTTTTAAAGTTAAAAGTCTTTTAATCTTTCATCTTTTAATACATAATTTTTTAATTTCCTTGTAGATGGATTTCTTATATATAAAAGCATTGCATATTATTTTTGTAGTTACTTGGTTTGCTGGGTTGTTCTACATTGTTCGATTGTTTATTTATCATGTAGAGGCAGAAAAAAAAGAATCTCCTACTAAAGAAATTTTACAAACACAGTACAAATTAATGAGCAAACGCTTGTGGTATATTATTACCTGGCCTTCTGCTATTTTAGCCAGTGTTTTTGCATTTTGGATGTTGTATACGAATCCTGCGTATTTAGAAATGCCTTGGATGCATATTAAACTTTCTTTTGTGTTTGCTTTGTATTTTTATCATTTGGGCTGTCATAAACTCTATAAACAATTGCAAAATGATGTTGTAAAATATTCAGCTTTTAAATTGCGTATCTGGAATGAAGGTGCTACGATTTTATTATTCGCTATTGTATTCCTAGTCGTTTTAAAAAGCGCTATTAATTGGATTTGGGGCTTGGTGGGAATTGTTCTTTTTGGAATCTTATTGATGATAAGTATTCGACTGTATAAAAGAATACGCGCTAAAAAAGATTGGGATAATTTTGAAGAAGATTTATTAGAAAAAAGGAAGGAAGAGTAAGTTGTATAAAGTTTAAAAGTTTAAAAGTTAGAAAGTTTGTAAAGTTGAAGTTAAAAGTTGGTAAGTATTTTAAAAGTTATTTTTATAATTAGGTCTATTAGGATTGAATAGAATACATTTAATTCTTAATTCTTAATTCTTAATTCTTAATTCTTAATTCTTAATTCCCTTAATTAATCCAATTTTTAAACTGTTTTACTCGCTCTCTACTTACAATAATTTCAGTTTCTTTATAGGAATGTAACATCAATTTTAAACGGCTGTTGCTATAGCTTACAATATCTTTAATGGCATTGATATGAACAATAAAAGTTCTATTGACGCGAAAAAACTCTTCAGGATTTAATTGCTCTTGCCAATGCTCTAAAGAATGGTCTATTAAATAGTTTCTTTGTTCCTTGGTATGAATATAGGTTGCTTTATTTTCACTAAAAAAACATTCAATTTCATCAGTATTAATAATTTTAATGTGTTGTCCTATTTTGATTGAAAAGCGTTTCTTAAACTTTCTGTCTACAGGGTTGATAAGGAGTTTTCGAATATCGTCTATATTGACTTGTAAATCGGTTTGTTGTTTGTTATTATTGGCTTTAAACTTATCTACAGCAATTTTTAATTCGTCTTCATCAATAGGTTTTAATAAATAATCAATACTATTGAGTTTAAAGGCTTTTAAGGCATATTCATCATACGCTGTGGTAAAAATAATAGCGCTTTTTACAGGAATTTCTTCAAAAATCTCAAAAGACAATCCGTCTGATAATTGGATATCTAAGAAAATTAAATCGGGGTGTGTATTGTTTTGAAACCATTCAATAGATTCTTCAACAGAATGTAGCATTTGCTGAACTTCCATGTTTAATAAGGCTAACATTCTTTGCAATCTTCTTGCTGCGGGTTTTTCATCTTCTATAATGAGTACGTTCATTTTATCTAATTTGAAAGTTTGAAATTTGAAGAGTCTAAATACAATTCAAAATTTAGTATTTAAAACTATTTTTACTTTTCGTTCATATACTTTTTAACCTTTTCTTTTTCCCAGTTTTTAGAGAAGAATAAAGAAGTTCCGTATACTTTTATAGCGTGTAAAACTAAGATAATAGCCCACCAAAAAATAATTTTGTAATTGCTTACATCGCTCAATGCTTCTATTACAGTATCGCCTCTATCAATATCTTTATAAATTCTTCTACCAATTAAAAATATATTGATAATGGTAAAAACAGCAAGATGTTTATAGAATTTTTTAAGCTCTTCTACTCTTTGTTTGGCTTTTGTATAGTTCTCTTTTTGCGCTATTGATTTTTCTGTCATGGTTTAAGTATTGAATGATTAAAGAATTAAAAGATTAAAAAAATGAATTTCGAAAGTATGTGCTAAAAATTGAAAATTCAACAGTTAAGATTTTCTTTCATTTTGCTTGTCCATAAATTCTTTTAACTTTCTTTCTTCCCAGTTTTTTCCTAGTAAAAAAGGAAATCCAAAAGTGCCTAAGGCATGAAAAAACACACCAATTCCCCAAAAGAACCAAGTAGAATGTGCCCAGAAATTAGTGGAAGCCTCTTTAAAACTATAACCTCCGTCATTCATTAGCTGATACGTAATATAACCACTTATACAAACATTTATGATTATATAAATCATAAAATGCCTATAGAAACCTTTTAATTTTTCTACTTTTTTCTTTGCTTTTAAATAGTGTTGTTCTTTGGTGTAATCTGTTGTCATTTCTAATCTTATTTATTGGTTTAGCAGTTTATGGGTTTATTTTGTGATTATTGTCTTTTTCCATAAGCTCTTTTAATTTTTTTTCCTCCCAATCTTTGCCCAAGAAAGATTGTGTTCCAAAAACTCCTATCGTGTGAAAAAACATACCAATCCCCCAAAACAGCCAAGTAGAATAGACACCAAAATGTGAAATGGCGCTTTTAAAACGATAACCACTTTCCATCAGTCCGTAGATAATAATACTACTTAGAAGAATGTTTACAAGTACATATACTATTAAATGAATGTAATACCCTTTTAATTGATCTACTCGCTTTTTCGCTTTTAAATATTGTCTTTCTTTTGCGTATTGTTGTTCCATTGTATTTAATTTTCACTCTTATATTTATCCATAATTTCTTCAATTTTTCTTTTCTCCCAGTTACTGCCTAATCCAAAAATCTCAAATCCAAATACGGCAATCCAATGCATTAAAATTCCAAAGCCCCATCCCAATACAGAATACCAAAACCAATGATAACCTGGAGAAAATTTAAGATTTACCAATATAATAATCGGTATAACGATGATGTAAATGAATAGGTGTATATAAAACCCTTTTATTTCTTTTACTTTTTTTTCAGCTTTTAAGTATAGCTGTTCTTTGGTGTAATCAGATTTCATTTTTTAATGTTTTATTATTGAATCCTTCAATTTTTTAATCTTTTAATTCTGCAATTACTTTCTTATTTTATCATCTTTCATCAACTCTTTAATCTTTTTTTCTTCCCAGTTACTTCCTAAGAATAAATTGTAATTGTTTACATCTAACCAGTGGAAAAGGATGCCAATTCCCCAACCTATCATTGGAAACCAGAACCAATAAAAGTTTGGTGAAGTTTGTAGGTTGATAAAAACTAAGAAAGGTATTACAATACAATAGGATGCTAAGTTTTGGTAAAACTCTTTTAGTTTTTCTACTTTTTTTACGGCTTTTACATAGTTGTTATTTTCAAAATCTTCTGAATACATATTGTTTTCTATTTTAGTTAATAAGGGAATACTCACGGTAAATTTTTGATGATTGTTTTCTACAAGCACTTCCTTGTTAGTTATCAATCCGTATCTATCAGCAATATTTTGCAAACCTACTTTCGTGCTTTTACCGAGTGTTTCTTTTTTGTGAATGTTGTTTTGAATGTGTAAATACTCATCTTTTTCAAAAATGTGAACTTCTAAAGGTTTTGCGGTAGATACTACATTGTGTTTTAAGGCATTTTCTAATAATAATTGTAACGATAAGGGTACAATTTTAAGATTTTCATTACTTACTGTAGAAGGAATGCTATACTTTACAGCATCTTCAAATCGCATATCCAATAAATCCATATATGCTTTTGCAAACTCTAATTCTTCAGACAAAGGGATAATTTCTTTGTTGCGCTGCTCTAAAACATATCTGTAAATTTTAGACAGTTTGGTGGTGAATTTTTCTGCTTTGTAAGGACTCTCACTAATTAAAGAAGTAAGTACATTTAAACTGTTGAATAAAAAATGAGGGTCTAACTGATTTTTTAGCGATTCAAATTTTGCCGTTTCTGTCTTCGCTACAATTTCTTGTTTGGTGCTTTCTTTTTGAATGGATGCTTTCCAATTTATCATAAAGCCTCTTGCATGGAAAAATATAGCGATAGCAAAAGCAAATAAAATCCAAAATAGATGGAAGAAAAGCATATCTCCTTTGAAAAAATCTGCTGGATTCTGATTAGATAATATAACAAATTGAAAGTAGTTAATAATTAGTACAACAGGAATAGTATATAAAATGGTTCCTATAATTCCCGCGGTTAATCGTTGATTTGTTTGCGTAATCCAGTTCCATCTAGAACTTAAATAAACATTTAAATAGCTATTGCCAAAACCCAATCCAAAAGAATACATTGCTGAGAGTAAAAAAGTATATGCAGCTCCTTTTAAAGTAAATTGCTGAAAAACAATGACAAAGAAAATACCAAATAAAAGAGTTGTTTTTAGACAAATTTCAACACCTCTTTTCATGTTATTAAATCTATAAATATCTTCTTTGTTTTTCATGATAACGGACTTTTAAATATCAATAAAGGTATTAAAATTTAATTTTTAAAGTCAGGTTTTTGTCTGTTACTAAAAATTTCGCATTGTCATACTGAGGCGGTCCATAACTCATTATATTATTAGAGGCACCATAATCTTCTTTAGGCATTCCATTCGATTCGAAATCCATCATATCATTTTCATTTTTATCATGAAAACAAATAATTGCATATTCACCTGCAGCTACATTTTTAAAAGTTACGGTACTTACACCATTTACAATTTTTGCACTAGCAGCTTGTAAAGGTGTTTTCATAAAAGTAGTCTTGTTGTGCAAAGCAAAACTTACTTTTCCTTGGTTGCTTGTTACATTGGTAACTGTTGCTGTAATCGTTTGTTCTTGTGCTGTTATAACGCTAGAAACAAATAAGGCCATTGCCGTTATTAGAGATGTTAAAATTTTCATCAGTGTTTTATTTAATGATTTATATACTGCAAATATGTAGCAGAAAACCATTTTTATAAATTAAAGATGACCGAATTGTATTTTTTAGTTGATGAACTGTTAAAGTTTTGTTTATTTCTGTTTTTATTGAAAGGAAAGTCAGTATTTTTGGACTCTATTTTTGTAAAAAAGGAATTTTTAAAAATTTATGAAGAAAAGACCTCCTAATAAAAAGTCGAAAATAAAATTACTACATCAGTATTATTCCTATACGGGTTTTTATAACTTTATTGGTGGAAGCTTAAAAAAAGCTTTGTTACCAATTATTGCCATTGTTTTAGGACTCTATTTATTTAATAGATATGTTTTTAACATTAATGATGCTTTACAGCAGATTACCGAAACATTTTCTAGAACAGGAATTTTAATTACATTTTTTATTTCTGAAACTTTATTAGGGTTAATTCCTCCAGAAATCTTTATTGCTTGGAGTAAAAAAACAGCCAATCCAGTACTCAATTTATCCATTTTAGCAACACTCTCTTATGTAGGTGGAATTATCACATTCTTTATTGGAAAAGCTACTTTAAAAATAAATTCTGTAAAGAATTATTTAGAGGTGAAAATGGCAAAAAGTTTAAAAAACACAAGTAAATGGGGTGGTTTTTTAATTTTAGTAGGTGCTTTGTTGCCTATTCCTTTTTCAATTACTTGTATGGCAGCGGGAATGATTAAATATCCGTTAAAAGGAGTTTTGTTATTTGGATTATTCCGTTTTGCCCGTTTTGCAATTTATGCATGGGCAATCTTTAAAGTAGTTACCTAATTGTTTATAGGTTTAATTGTTTAGAGGTTTATGTGTTTTAATATCGGCATTCAATCCTTCAATTTTTAAATATGTAATCCTATCTTTGCTTTATGGGATTAACAAACAACGACATTTTTAAGAAGTTACGTGTAGCACACAAATTAAGAGATACGGATATAGTAGATATTTGTGCTTTGGTAGATTTTAAAGTTTCAAAAGCCGAATTAGGCGCTTTTTTTAGAAACGAAAACCATCCTAAATATATGGAATGTGGCGATCAGATTTTACGTAATTTTTTAAACGGATTGGTGATTCATCTTCGTGGTCCCATGCCGCCGAAAAAAAAGAATTGATTTTTATTTAAAAAAAATTATATATTTGTCTCGAACAATTAAAAAAAATATTATTATGAAAAGATTATTACTATCTACAATTGCTTGTGTACTTTTAGGACTTACAAATATAAACGCACAAAATGATGATGAAACCACTATTAACGGTTTTGTATATGGCGATACCTATATTAGTGGTAGCATAAGTTTTACGAGTGATAATTTTGCTTATAGCGATGAAAATATAAATCAATATAGTATTACTCCTTCTATAGGTTTCTTTATTAATGATAATTTAGCGTTAGAGCTTGGTGTAATTGTAGGAAAGCAATTAGTTCAGTCTTATAACAATGGTTATCAGTCCTATACAAATAATAGAAAATCTTTTGGAGGGCAATTAGGTCTACTTTATTTTTTAAATCCAGAAAATCAATTTTCTTTCTTTTTTGCCGGAGGATTAAGTTATCAAACAGCTAAAGATGAAATAGATGATGATAAGTTAAAAACTTTTGTTGTTGCTGCGTATCCCGGAATCAATTATTTTGTATCAGAAAGCTTTGCACTAAGAGCTTCTCTTGGAGAAATATATTATATTAGTTCTAAATATGGTGATGCTGATTCATCAGGAAAATTTGGATTGAATATAGATTTTTCTAGCGTTAATTTTGGAGTTACTTACAAGTTTTAATCTAAGATAGATTTAGATTAAAATGAATAAGGCATTATTTATCAACTTGTTTTTAATTTCTGTTTTAACCTATAGTCAATCAAACCCTTTTGATGAGTTAAAATTTGATAAAGTAATTGCTTATGAATATCAAGGTGAACGAGCTTTGTTAATTGAAAGGTGTCTTGACAAAGAAAAAGAGAAGATTCATAAAGAAATTACGCTTACTCAAAAACAAATTAATAAGTTAGAGAGAATATTGACATCTGAGAAAAGTTACGGAAATACGACAATGTCTTGTTTTGATCCTCATTTTGCAGTTGTATATTATCAGAAAGAAAAAATTGTAGCAACAGTTAGTATTTGTTTAGATTGTAATTATCTAGTATCATCAGAGAAAATTCCTGCGACAGAATTGAAAATGATTAAAATATCTGATGATTACTCGTATCCTGCAAATGGATTTAGTAAGCTTACTCGAAAAGAGATTTATTATTATATAAAGAGTCTAGGTTTTACAAAATATCTAAAACCGCTTACATCTTATTTAGATGAATAAAATTAAAGCTAGTTATCGCAGTTTATCATTATTATGATGCCTATCGTGATCTCGTTTCGTTTTTAGATGTAGTTTTTTATCAAAAGCCGCTTCCAAATCAATTCCTGTTTGATTTGCCAAACACAAAACCACAAAAATTACATCCGCCAGTTCTTCGCCTAAGTCTTTATTTTTATCGGATTCTTTCTCGCTCTGCTCACCATATCTACGCGCAATAATTCTAGCAACTTCGCCCACTTCTTCGGTAAGCTGTGCCATATTTGTTAGTTCATTAAAATAACGAACACCATGTTCTTGAATCCATTTATCTACCTGTTTTTGTGCGTTTTTTATGTTCATAATTTGTTATTGAAAAATTTAAAGATTAAAGCATTCAAAATTAAGAATTCAACATTTATTTTAGTACCACCGTTTTTTATTCTTCTTAGAAGCTGTTGATTTTCTATTTTTTTTATACTTACTTCCTTTCTTTTTGTGAACCTCAGGTTTTGCTTTTGGGTCTAATGGATATGGATGATTTTCTTCAATAGAAATATTTTTTTGAATCAGTTTTTGAATGTCTACAATATATTTTTTTTCATCCGCAGCACAAAACGAATAGGAATTTCCTTTTTTATCAGATCTTCCTGTTCTTCCAATTCTATGTACATAGGTTTCAGGAACGTTTGGAATGTCAAAATTAATCACAGCATCTAAATTGTGAATGTCAATTCCGCGTGACGCCACATCGGTAGCAATTAAAATATTTACTTCTTTATTTTTAAATTGGTTCAAGGCTTCTTGTCGTAAACTTTGACTTTTATCACCGTGAATACTATTTGCTTTGTAATTGTTCTTAAGTAGGGTTTTTTCCAGTTTATCAACGCCATATTTTGTACGTCTAAAAATTAAAATATTTCCTTTAATCGTATTTCGTAAAAGATGTAAACAGAGTTCTATTTTTTTAGGTTTTGGTACATAAAACAAATGCTGTGTTATGTTTTTCGCTGTAGAAGACGGTGCAGAAACAGCTACTTCTTCAGGGTTTTTTAAAAGCGTCTGCGCTAAGTCAATCACTTTTAAAGGCATCGTTGCAGAAAAGAGTAGCGTTTGTTTTTTATCAGGACAAAGACGAGCTATTTTTTTAACATCGTCTATAAAACCCATATCTAACATTAAATCAGCTTCGTCTAATACCAAAGTTTCAATAAAATCTAAATGAATAAGTTCTTGTTTATGCAAATCTAAAAGCCTGCCGGGTGTTGCCACTAAAATATCCACACCTTTTTTAAGGATTTCTTTTTGAGGTGCTATAGAAGTACCTCCAAAAACTACGGCACTTCTTAAATTTGTATATTTTCCATAGCTTTTAAAATTTGCGTCAATTTGTAATGCCAATTCTCTGGTTGGGCTTACTACAAGTGCTTTTATCTTTTTTCCTTTTTTTGGAGCATCTTGTTTGTGAAATAAAGCTTCTAAAATTGGTAAGGCAAAAGCTGCAGTTTTTCCTGTACCCGTTTGTGCAGTAGCAATTAGGTCTTTCTTTTCGAGAATTCGTGGAATCGATTTTTGTTGAATAGGCGTAGGATTCAGATAGTTTTTCTCTGAAATAGCCCTTAAAATATGTTTGTTTAATTGTAACTCGCTAAATGGTATCATACAGTCGATTCTATTGCAAAGGTACTATCATTCCATGAACCTAAATTTTTAAAGATGAAAAATATTTTTAAAACGCATCAATTTAAAAACAACTAAACCTGTTAAACAAAGCTATATAATTCACTAAAATAAACTCAGAGATTAGTCCTGTAAATTCAATAAAATCAGTAGTTTATTTCGAAAACGTTTTCGTCTTTTTTTTGTTTCACCTTGTTTTTTATGAGTATTTTTACACTTAGAAATTTATGGAGAAAATTAAGAAAATAGCCGTTATGACTTCTGGAGGAGATGCTCCAGGAATGAATGCTGCCATTCGTTCTGTAGTAAGAGCTTGTGCATATTATAGAACACAATGTGTTGGTGTTTATAGAGGTTATGAAGGTTTAATAGAAGAAGATTTTATAGAGCTTACCGCAAGAAGTGTACATCACATTATCAACAAAGGAGGTACTATTTTAAAATCTGCTCGTTCTACAGAGTTTAGAACTAAAGAAGGAAGAAAGAAAGCTTATGAGAATTTAAAAGAACACAACATCGATGCCATGGTGGTTATTGGTGGAGATGGATCTTTTACTGGAGCCGTTGTTTTTAATAAAGAATATAATTTTCCAATTATAGGAATTCCTGGTACTATTGATAATGATATTGTAGGAACTTCACATACTTTAGGATACGATACAGCATTGAATACAGCTGTGGAAGCTATCGATAAAATTAGAGATACCGCTTCTTCCCATAACCGCTTGTTTTTTGTAGAAGTGATGGGGCGAGATGCTGGTTTTATAGCCTTAAATGCAGGTGTTGGAGCTGGTGCAGAAGAAATTTTAATTCCTGAAGAAGATTTAGGATTAGAAAGAATGTTAGAATCTTTACAAAAGAGCCGTAGAGCAGGAAAATCCTCTAGTATTGTTGTGGTAGCAGAAGGTGATAAATCTGGAAAAAATGTATATGAATTAGCGCAATATGTAGAAGAAAATTTACCCCAATATGATGTGCGAGTATCTGTACTAGGACATATGCAACGTGGAGGTTCTCCTTCTTGTTTCGATAGAGTTTTGGCAAGTAGATTAGGTGTAAAAGCAGTAGAGCTTTTGCTAGATGGAAAAACAAACCTAATGGTAGGGTTAAAGGATAATGAAGTAATTAGTACAAATATTGAAGAAGCTATTAAAGGCGGACATACCATCAATATGGAATTGTTACGAGTTTCAGATATTATGACAACGTAAAGGTTGTTGAAATATTTAAGAATTTAAAAATTGAAATATTAAAGAAATCAAAGGTTAAATAATTGAAAATTAAAATAAATAAAATGATTAAAATAGGAATTAACGGATTTGGTAGAATAGGTAGATTGGCATTTCGTTCTGCAATGAGTAGAGATAATGTACAAGTAGTTGCCATTAACGACTTGTTAGATGTAGATTACTTAGCATATTTATTAAAGCACGATTCTGTTCATGGACATTTTGATGGTGATGTAGCAGTAAAAGACGGGCATTTAGTAGTAAACGGACAAACAGTAAGAATTACCGCAGATAGAAATCCAGAAAATTTAAAGTGGGATGCTGTTGGAGCAGATTATGTAATTGAATCTACAGGCTTTTTTACAACGAAAGAAACTGCCCAAAAACATATTGATGGTGGTGCTAAAAAAGTAATTATTTCTGCACCTTCTAAAGATGCAAATATGTACGTAATGGGTGTAAATCATAAAGAATTAACTGCAGACCAAACCATTATTTCTAATGCATCTTGTACTACAAACTGTTTGGCGCCTATTGCAAAAGTATTGCATGATAATTTTGGAATTGTAGAAGCGTTAATGACTACAGTACACGCAGCAACTTCAGGTCAAGGAGTGGTAGATAGCCCTAATGGAGATAGAAGAAGAGGAAGATCTGTATTAAACAATTTAATTCCTGCTTCTACAGGAGCTGCAAAAGCAGTAGGAAAAGTAATTCCTGCTTTGGATGGAAAATTAACTGGTATGGCTGTAAGAGTTCCTACTCCAGACGTTTCTTTGGTAGATTTAACCGTAAGAACTGAAAAAGCAACCTCTATAGAAGAAATTTTAGCAACTTTTAAAGCAGCTTCAGAAGGAGAACTAAATGGGGTTTTAGGCTATACAGATGTAGAAGTGGTTTCTCAAGATTTTGTGTCAGAAACGAGAACTTCTGTAGTAGATGCTAAAGCTTGTTTAGAATTAAACGCAAACTTCTTTAAAATTATTTCTTGGTACGATAACGAGTTTGGTTATGCTACTAAGATTGTAGATTTAGTAGAACATGCAGCTTCTTTATAAGAAACTGTAAAAAAGATAAATAAGAAAAGCCTGCAATTTGCAGGCTTTTCTACGTTTTAGGTTTAACAACTTTTTAAAAGTTGTCAAACCTTAGAATCTAACTACCTTTGCGACATGATACACAAAGCAGGATTTGTAAATATTATTGGAAACCCCAATGTTGGGAAATCTACCTTAATGAATGCCTTGGTGGGCGAAAAGTTATCTATCATAACACCCAAAGCACAAACGACAAGACATCGTATTTTAGGGATTGTAAATGATGAAAATTCACAAATTATTTTTTCAGACACGCCAGGAATTATAAAACCCGCTTATGAGCTGCAATCTTCTATGATGGATTTTGTAAAATCGGCATTTGAAGATGCAGACATTTTAATTTATATGGTAGAAGTTGGAGAAACCGCTTTAAAAAATGAGTCTTTTTTCCAGAAAATTATTCATAGTGAAATTCCTGTGCTATTATTATTGAATAAGATTGATACTTCATCGCAAGAAATGGTAGGAGAGAAAGTGCAATATTGGCAAGAAAAAGTACCTAATGCTTCTGTGTTTGTTATTTCTGCGTTGGAAAAATTCAATATAGAAGCAGTACATCAAAAAATTATTGAATTGTTGCCAGAAGCCCCTGCTTTTTATCCTAAGGATCAACTAACAGACAAACCCGAACGCTTTTTTGTCAATGAAAAAATTAGAGAAAAAATACTCACACACTATAAAAAAGAAATCCCTTATGCTGTTGAAATTGAAACAGAAGCCTTTGTAGAAGAAGAAAAAATTATTAAAATTCGTGCTGTAATTATGGTAGAGCGCGATACGCAAAAAGGAATTATTATAGGTCATAAAGGATTGGCATTAAAAAGAGTAGGCGCAGAAGCTAGAAAAGATTTAGAACGCTTTTTTGAAAAGAAAATATTTTTAGAGTTGTTTGTGAAGGTCAATAAAAATTGGCGAAGCAATCAAAATCAGTTAAAACGTTTTGGGTATAAAGATATATAGTGGTTTTTAGTTGTTGGTTTTTGGATGAACACTAGTTTTTTAATCCTTCAATCCTTTAATTTTTTAATCGTAAATCATATACCGTACCTTTGCCCAGCATAAAAAAATAAGAAAAGACACATGAAAACGAGTAGTATTGTAGCCATTGTAGGAAGACCCAATGTAGGAAAATCTACCTTGTTCAATCGTTTAGTACAACGTAGAGAAGCCATTGTAGATTCCGTAAGTGGTGTTACCAGAGATCGACACTACGGAAAATCAGATTGGAATGGAAAAGAGTTTTCTGTGATAGATACAGGAGGTTATGTAAAAGGTTCTGATGATATTTTTGAAGATGAAATTCGGAAACAAGTTGTTTTAGCGATTGAAGAAGCAGATATTATTGTATTTGTGGTGGATGTTGAAGAAGGAATTACACCTATGGATACAGAAGTTGCGAAGCTGTTACGCAAAGTTAAAAAGCCCATTTTTATAACGGTTAATAAAGTAGACAATGCTATGAGGGCGGCAGATGCGGTTGAGTTTTACAATTTAGGGCTTGGAGATTATTATACAATCTCATCGATTAATGGAAGTGGAACGGGTGATTTATTAGATGCTATTGCTGCAAAAATGCCCGAGCCAGAAGCAGAAGATTTAGAAACAGAAGAATTGCCAAGATTTGCAGTTGTTGGACGCCCTAATGCGGGGAAATCCTCTTTTATCAATGCATTGATTGGAGAAGAAAGAAATATTGTTACCAATATTGCAGGAACTACAAGAGACTCTATAGATACGCAATACAATCGTTTTGGATTTGATTTTAATTTGGTAGATACTGCAGGTATTCGAAAAAAATCGAAAGTAAAAGAAGACTTAGAATTTTATTCTGTAATGAGAGCCGTTAGAACCATTGAATATGCCGATGTGATTCTTTTAGTGATTGATGCTACACGAGGTTTTGAAAGTCAGGATCAAAATATTTTTTGGCTAGCAGAAAAAAATAAAAAAGGGATTGTTATTTTGGTGAATAAATGGGATTTGGTTACAAAAGAAACCAATACGTTACGAGATTTTGAAGCCGCTATTAAAAAAGAAATAGCTCCTTTTACAGATGTACCCATTATTTTTATTTCGGCACTCACCAAACAACGTATTTTTAAAGCGATTGAAACAGCAGTAGAAGTCTTTGAAAGCAGAAAAACACGGATTGCAACCAGCAAGCTCAATGAAACCATGTTGGAGATTATCAATCACAATCCACCGCCTGCTATTAAAGGAAAATTTGTAAAAATTAAATACTGTATGCAACTTCCTACACGTACACCGCAGTTTGCTTTTTTTGCCAATTTGCCACAATATGTAAAAGACCCATACAAACGCTATTTAGAAAATAAATTAAGAGAAGTTTATGGTTTTACAGGTGTTCCCATCATTATTTATTTTAGACAGAAGTAAAATTTTTGTAATTTTAAATGATGAATTATGAGTGTTAAATTAATAGTTCTGTTCAGCATTTTGTAACTCTTTAATCTTTCAATTTTTTAATTATTTAATACCTCAAGCAATGCTCACTTGGAAAGACGTTATTCATTTTTCAACCAAAGGGAACCCAAAACCCAATCAAAGAGTGGAAAAAACAGCAGCAGAATGGAAAGAAATTTTAACGGAAGGTCAATTTAGAATTACCCGACAAAAAGGAACGGAGCGCCCATATAGCGGTGCACTTTGTAGTAGTTATGAAGCAGGGAAATACCAATGTGTATGTTGTAATACGCCTCTGTTCGATTCTACTATAAAGTTCGATTCGAGTTCTGGTTGGCCTAGTTTTACACAACCGATTGCTGAAAATGCTATAAAATACGAACGTGATGTTTCTCTTGGAATGATTCGCGTAGAAGTGCTTTGTAATACTTGTGATGCACATTTAGGACATGTTTTCCCTGATGGACCTGCACCTAGTGGTTTGCGTTATTGTATCAATTCTGAATCTTTAACATTAGAAAGTATATAAAAAAATGAGTAAAAATATAGCAATAGCAACGGTAGGTGGAGGTTGTTTTTGGTGTACCGAAGCCGTATTTCAGGAAGTAAAAGGTGTGCAAAAAGTCGTTTCTGGATATGCAGGTGGAAACGTACCTGGAAAACCTACTTACAGAGAAATTTGTTCAGGGTTAACAGGACATGCAGAAGTGGTTCAAATTACTTTTGATACCGATGTGATTTCTTATCAAGACATTTTAATCATTTTTATGACCACTCATGATCCTACTACCTTAAACCGACAAGGAGCAGATGTAGGTACGCAATATCGATCTGTTATTTTTTATCATGATGTATTTCAGAAAGAACTCGCCAAAAGCGTTGTAAAAGAGTTGGCGACGTATTATGAAAATCCCATTATTACTGAAATAAGCCAACTACCTGTTTTTTATGAGGCTGAACAAGAACATCAGAATTATTACCGACAGAATACGACGCAGGGTTATTGTAGTTTTGTAATTACACCAAAATTAGCAAAGTTTAGAGAGTTGCATGCAGATAAACTAAAACAACGATAAAGATTTAAAAATATGAATATTATAAAAAGCCTTCAAGATTATTTCTTTTCAAAAGAAACTGATACAACAAAAGAAACTGCTCCAGAAGGAATTTGTCCAAATTGTTGGGGGAAGCAAGAATGGGAAGGTCATTTCTATAAAAAAATTAAAGCGAATAATATTACTCGGGAATCAAATATGTATACTAATTTTATCCATGAAGTAGCACAAAAACTGGATAAAATCACATTAAAAAAGGATACTTATTTGTGTGAAACTTGTAAAATTGAGTATAAAAAATAATAATATTTTTTCTTAAATTTTAAAGAGAAGTCCCACCGTCTAAGGTAATCGTCTGCCCTGTAATAAATTTTGTGTTATCAGACGCTAACCAAACTACAGCATCGGCAATTTCTTTGGCTTTCCCATAGCGTTTCATAGGAATCACACTTTTTAAAATAGCATCCATTTCTGGTTTTGCACCAATTAACTGATTTAATAAAGCAGATGCTGTATAACCCGGGCAAACAGCATTTACGCGAATATTTTTTGTAGCATATTCCATTGCGGCAGATTTTGTCATACCAACTACTGCAAATTTACTAGCACTGTAACTAATGTTGTTTGGAGAAGCTTTTAAACCAGCCAAGGAAGCAACATTTACAATGTTTCCTCCGCCTTGCTTTAAAAATTGTTGCAATGCAACTTTCATACAATAAAATACACCTGTTTGGTTTACCGCAATTACCTTGTCCCAATCCTTTAAAGTAGCTTTATCTGTTCTTAATAGATTAGGTCCAATTCCTGCATTATTTACAATCACATCCAATCTTCCAAATTGTGAAACAGTACTGTTTATAAGGTTTTCTACTGCTGAAAATTGAGCAACATTGCACTGATTTACAATTGCCTTTCCGCCGCTAGATAAAATATCTTCTACTACTTTTTGTGCACTTTCTATATGAATATCCGAAACCACAACAGTAGCTCCGTGCTTTGCAAAATGCAATGCTGTTGCTTTTCCAATACCAGAACCTGCACCTGTTACAATGACTATTTTATTTTTTACTTCCATATTATTATGTTGTCATTCCTGCGAAGGCAGGAATCTACTTTTATTTTCCTTTTATTTTTTGAGATTCCTGCTTTCGCAGGAATGACAAATTAATTTATTTACAAAAGATCAATCTCGAATCGGACAATGTAGATGCTCTTAAAGCAGCTGGATAATCTTTCATTGCTAATAGTTTGAAAAATTTATTTTTATTCGCATATTTTACAATGAGAACTTCATCCCAAAGCGCTTCATTTTCAATTCCAATTAATGTAGCAGATGGTTTTACTTTTAAAATAATTTCTGCATCAATCTGGTTAAAAAATGGAACGGTTGCTTTTAAATAGGCGGTATATGTTTCTTTACCTGTTTTTCCTGTAGCTGTAACAATGGATTTGTATTTTAAATAATTCATCATAAATACAGGCTTATTTTCATCAAATGATGCCAACTCTTTCAGTGCTTTTTTATGAATTTCTGTAGCCATAATATCAATCAATTTTATTTGTGTGAATCGATTTTAATGCCAGTTTACAGCATAGTTCTGCTGCTTTATTTAAGTTGGAAAAACGAGGATCTGTCGTAAAACCTTTTTTGTATCGATAATAAATTTGTTGTGCAATTACGGCAATTTTAAACAGTCCAAAAACATAGTAAAAAACTAAATTGTCTATGTTTCTTCCAGATTTTGCTGCATATAATGAAGCAATTTCACTCCGAATTGGGTTTCCGTCAAAAATAGTAGGCGATGGAATTCCTTGTTTTACAAAATCGTGATCTGTGGCTACCGTCCAATATCCTAAAGAAGTTCCTAAATCCATTAACGGATCTCCTAAAGTTGCCATTTCCCAGTCTAAAACAGCCGTTATTTTTTGCCAAGAATCGTCTTTAAAAACTACATTATCGTATTTATAATCATTGTGAATTAGGCAATGATCGTATGTAGTAGGTTGATTTTTTTCCATCCATTGCATTACTATTGTTGCTTCTGGGTATTCGTCTGTTTTTGCTTTTAAGTATTGTTTGCCCCAATTACTCACTTGTCTTGCCACATAACCTTCGGGTTTTCCTAAATCATTTAGACCAATAGCATTATAGTCTACATTGTGTAATGTAACTAAGGTGTCTAACCAACTATTGGCAATGGTTTTGTAATTTATTGGTGAAATATTTCTCTGTTTGGCTTCTTTAAAATTTAAAATGATGCCATCAACTTTTTCCATCAAGTAAAATTCACTTCCTAAAATAGATTCGTCATTTGTATAGCCCAACATTTTTGGCACTTTAGCAAAACTATCTTGTAAGCCCGATTGTACTTTAAATTCACGTCCCATATCGTGCCCTCTTTTAATAGCGCCTACAGGAGGTTTTCTCAATACAAACTCTTTATTTTCTATGCTAAGTAAATAGGTAAGGTTTGAAAATCCATGTGTAAATTGTTGCACTTCTAGGTTGCTTTCTAATGATGCAATCAGATTTAGTTCTCGTAAATATTCTTTAAGGAGAAGTTCTGGAAGTTCTTCGCCTTTTCGTACTTGTTGACTCATTTTTATGGATTTCCGTATTTTTTAATACAACTTTTTCCTAATTGATACATGTGGACTTCATCGGGACCGTCTGCCAAACGTAGCATTCTTGCAATGGCAAAATAATGTGCCAAATAGGTATCGGGTCCTACACCTTTTCCTCCTAATATTTGCATGGCTCTATCAATCACTTTTAGCGCCATATTGGGTGCAACAATTTTTATCATGGCTATTAAATCTTTTGCCTCTTTATTGCCTGCTTTGTCCATTTTATCTGCCGCAGAAAGTGTGAGTAAACGTGCTTGTTCAATTTCGCATTGCGATTTTGCAATTTCATGACGAATGCTAGAATATTCGTAGAACTTCTTACCAAAGGTTTGTCGTTCTAGTGTTCTTTTACTCATCAATTCTAGTGCATATTGAGCCATGCCCACCAAACGCATGCAATGATGTATTCGTCCCGGACCTAAACGACCTTGAGCGATTTCAAAGCCTCTGCCTTCTCCTAAAATTAGATTTTCTTTGGGCACACGAACATTGTCTAAAATAATTTCTGCATGTCCTTCAGGCGAATCGTAAAAGCCTAATACAGATAACGGTCTTACAATAGTTAATCCTTTTGTACTCATAGGAACTAAAACCATACTTTGCTGTTGATGTCTAGGTGCGTTTACATCGGTTTTTCCCATAACAATGGCAATTTTACAATGTGGATCCATAGCGCCAGAAGACCACCACTTTCTTCCGTTAATAACGTATTCATCCCCATCTAAAACAATCGATGTTTCAATATTCGTAGCATCCGAAGAAGCCACTTGGGGTTCTGTCATTAAAAAAGCAGAACGTATTTCGCCATTTAGCAAAGGTAGTAGCCATTGTTTTTTTTGTACTTCGTTTCCGTATTTTGCCAAGACTTCCATATTTCCCGTATCGGGAGCACTGCAATTAAAAAGCTCTGAAATCCATATTTTTTTGCCCATGATTTCTGCTAGTGGAGCATATTCTAGATTGGTTAAACCAGGGCTTAAATTACCATAGTCTTTGGGTAAAAATAAATTCCATAAACCCGCTTCTTTTGCTTTTTCTTTGAGTGCTTCTATTTTTGGAAAACGCTTCCATAGATTATTCTTATCACTTTGAAAAGCTATAAATTCAGTTTCAATAGGTAAGATATGTTCGTTGATGAAAGCGGTTAGTTTTTGCTGATATTGAAGTGATTTTTCGGAATATTGGAAGTTCATGTTGATTGATTGAAGGTTTAGGAAGCAATCTATAACACATAGATACATAGAACACATAGCCTATGTATATCTATGTGTCTATGTGGTAGCTTCTATTTCGGAGTATTCGAAGTTCATAGTTTTAGTTTATTCTAATTTATCATTTCTTCTAACTTTTTTCATCAGGCAACATTTATTACAGTTCATTATAAGATATACTCTTTATCATTTTTAATAGTTATCTCTTCATTGTCCATTAATGATTCTGCTAACGAATTTGTTTTTGGAATTTCGTACTTAAAGAAGAATTTCATAGTATGAATTTTACTTTCATAAAAAGTATCCGAGTATTTTTTATCTGAGTTTTTTAGTGTGTTTTTGGCATCAACACCCATTTCTAACCACAACCAGCCTAAAACAACAATACTCATAAACTCCATAAATAAATTAGCATCTGCTAAATAGCGTTCATAATTTCCTTTTAGAGCAAAAGGCATTAAATGACCGATAATTTTTTGAGAAAGTTTTAATTTTTCACCTAAAATAGTTGCGTAGGTTTTCAAGTCCTCATCTTTAGAAGCTGTCATAATCGTTTTCATGATTTCAGCAGCTAACAACTCCAAACCTTTACCATTTTGCATGGGTATTTTTCTGCCTAATAAGTCTTGTGATTGAATACCAGTAGTTCCTTCATACAAAGCAGAAATTCGGATGTCTCTATAGTATTGTTGCAGTACAAAATCGGTGCAAAAACCATAACCACCCAATACTTGCAATCCGTTATTTACAGCTACGGTACCTGCTTCTGAAGGATAAGTTTTTACAATAGGAATAATCATTTCTAACAACAAGTTGTATTTTTCTTTTTCTTCTGTTGAAGTGGCTGTACTGATAATATCTTGATATTTAGAAGCTAATAAAACCAAACTCAATGAGCCTTCTACAATGGCTTTTTGTAGTAAGAGCATACGTCTTACATCGGGATGTTCAATAATTAAACTCTGATTTTCTTCTACGTTTTTCTTTCCTGTACTTGTTAGTTTTCTTCCTTGAGGTCTTTCATTGGCATATTGTAAAGAAGCTCTGTAAGCTGCCATTGCAATAGCAGCAGCACCTCTTCCTACAGCAATTCGCGCACCATTCATCATTAAAAACATTTGTGCAAGTCCCTTGTGTTCTTCACCCACTAACCAACCCCTACAATCATCGGAATCTCCAAAACCTAAGTGTGTGGTACAATAGCCGCGTTGTCCCATTTTTTGAAAATCGGCAACAGTCATTACATCATTATATTCTAAAGCTCCGTCTTCTTTTACTCTGTTTTTTGGAACTACAAACAAAGAAATTCCTTTTGTTCCTTTTGGTGCTCCTTCTATTCTTGCTAATACCAAATGCACGATGTTTTCCGTAAGTTGGTTGTCTCCGCCAGAAATAAATATTTTTTGCCCGCTTATTTTATAATAGCCATTTTCTGTGGGTGTTGCTTTGGTAACAATATCCGATAAAGAACTACCCGCTTGTGGCTCTGTTAAGCACATGGTACCTCCCCATTTCCCAGAAAGCATATTGGATACATAGGTTTTATTCAGCATGGTGTTACCAAATTCAATAATGAGTTCTGCTGCACCACTCGTTAAGCCCGCATAACCTGGTAAATGATTGTTAGCGGCGTCCATAATATAAACGGCTGCTTGTAGCATAGAAAAAGGCATTTGCAATCCGCCAACCTCATAATCAAAAGAAGCTGCAATCAATCCCATTTCACCCCCTTTTTCCATCATTACTTTTACTTGTTCATGTACAATTACAGTCCCATCTTTATGATAAGCAGGAGTTGCGTCCATTTCTCTAAAGTATGGGTGTAATTCTCTGTCTGAAAATTCTTTTACGGAATCTAAAAAAAGATTTAGCGATTCTATATCATAATCTTGGAAGCGTTCTCTTGTTAATAAACCTTCTAAGTTATGAATATCATAAAGTATATATTTAAGCGTTTCTAGGTCTACATATTTCTTTGGCATAATTGAAGTTTTATAGTTGATTGAAGTTTTTATGATAGCATTGTATCACCAAATATAGTAAAAATTATTATGCATGCATAGTATTCTGATGTTTATCAAGTTAATACATGAGGCTTTAAAGTTCTATTTTGACGCGAATTTCAAGAATTTAAACGAATATAATTAGGTGTCGTCTATTTAAGGTACGTGTCAATTTGTGAGATTCGCCCCTAATTTTTTCATTTCATTGGAAATAAACATTTAGATATTCTCGTTTTGAAAAACCTTAAAGTTGATTCTTAATTTTTATCAGTTCTGCTTTTACCGCTTCTAATTTGCTAATAATTTGATGATTACTCATCGTTTTTTTAGTACTTTTCTTTAATTTTTGTTTAGCGCCTTCTAAGGTAAACCCTCTTTCTTTTACTAGATGAAAGATGAGTTTAAAATTATCAATATCTGTAGGCGTAAATAAACGGTTTCCTTTTGCGTTTTTTTTAGGTTTGATACTATCAAACTCCTTTTCCCAAAAACGAATTAGCGAAGTATTTACTTGAAATGCTTTGGCTACTTCACCAATTTTATAATATCTTTTTTCAGGTAAGTTAATGTGCATTCCTTAGTTTTGAATATCTCATTTTTTAACAGAAAAACTTCCGTCATCATAAAACTCAATTTTATTTTCAGGGAAATCTGTTAAAGTTAACCTTTTTATTTCTTGAAATGCTTTTTTTTCTTCATCCATAAAAGGGTATCGAGATTTTGTTTGTATGGCAGAATGTATTTTTCCTTTTAAAAACTCTCCGTCTTCATTTAATGTAACCTCTAAAATGGGAGCATAGGCTTTTACGCCTTTTAAGCTAAAACGTTTATAAGTGCAAAAATTCCCTAAACTATAAGCTATTAATTTATTTTTATAAATTTCCATGGCTCTTGTTACATGCGGACCATGTCCTAAAATAATGTCAGCACCTGCATCAATCATTGTATGAGAAAACTGATAAACATTACCTCTGTTTTCTCCATAAAAATATTCCTGTTTTCGTGTAATATTCCTGTGTTTGGTTCCTTCTGCACCGCCATGAAAAGAAACAATAGTAATGTCTACTTTGGAAGCAACGTCTGCAACAATTTTTTTTGCATTTTTTAGGTTGTTTATTTTTAAACAATCTTTGTTAGGTGCAAATGCTATAAAACCAAAGGTAATTCCATCTTTTTTAAAAATAGTAGTAGGTTTTGAGAGTATTCCTGCAGAAGCAATTCCGTGAGCATCTAAAACTTTTAAAGTATTTTTAATTCCAGTAATTCCAAAATCGCCGATATGATTATTTGCAATACTTACCACATCAAATCCTGCTTTCTTTAAGTGTTTTCCATAATTTTCGGGGCTTTTAAAAGAATAACATTTAGAAGGGTCTTTACAGTTTTTTGCATTTTTCCCAGTATCTGTTAGTGTACCTTCTAGGTTACCAAATAGAATATTAGCTTTTGAAAGTGTGTTGTGAACATCTTGAAAAGGGTAAGTACCTTTTGGAGGAAGATAGCTTGCATTAGGATAGGTAGTCCCCATCATAATATCTCCAACAGCCATTAATGTAATATTATTTTTATTAGCTGTAGAATCTGTTTCTTGAGCTTTTACATTTAGCACAAGCATTAAATGTAAAGCTATAATTAGGAATTGATGTATTTTCAAAGTTGTTTTTAATCAAATGATTGCCCCTCTTCTTGAGCAGCTTTTTGCATGGCAGTAAACTGTTCGGCAGTTAAATCTCCGTAATAAAAATTAATAGGGTTTACGTGCCTATTATTTTTAAGAACTTCGTAATGTAAATGTGCGGCTACAGAACGTCCTGTGTTTCCAACATAGCCTATGAGGTCGCCACGCTTTACTTTGTCCCCTTTTTTTGCTTTCATTTTACTCATGTGTGCGTAGACAGTTTTATAGCCATATCCATGGTCTATAAATACTACTTTTCCGTAAGTAGAACTTCTGTAGGCTTTGATTACTTTTCCATTTCCAGAAGCATAGATAGGTGTTCCTGTAGGAGCGGTAAAATCCATCCCTTTGTGAAACTTTCTAATTTTTAAAATAGGGTGCATTCTCCATTTATAGCCCGATGCCATTCTTGTTAAATCCTGAATTTTCACGGGTAAGATAGCAGGAATAGAGGCTAGCATTTTTTCTTTTTCTTTTGCCAAAGTAACAATTTCATCTAAAGACTTTGATTGAACAGCCATTTGTTTAGAAAGAATGTCAATATCTTTGGTAAGGTTTTTAACCATTGCAGAGTTTTCAAAACCTTCTAAATATTTATATCGATTTACACCCCCAAAACCAGCTTTTCGTTGTTCATCTGTAATGGGGTTGGCTTCAAAATAAGTTCTGTAAATATTATTGTCTCGCTCTTGCAAATCTGCCAAGATTTCGGAACTTTCATTGATACGTTTAATTAACAATTCGTAATGCAATTTTAAATTTTCCAGTTCTCTTTCTTGGGCTCTTTCATTGGGCGACATTAAAAATTGACTAAAACCAATAAAGCCAAAAAAAGCAATAAGTAGAATAGCAATTAAATAAAGAACCGTTTTTTTGTAAAAGTCGCTTTGTGATGCAGCAATCTTTCTATAAGATAAGGTTTCGGAATCATAATAATATTTTACTTTTGCCATATTGTTAAATATACTATTTTTGGTTTTAGAAATACACGATTTTTTACCTCTTAAAAGTAACAAACTTACAAAATGTTTTACAACTTGTAAAATCCATTATTTTTCAGAAATAAATAAACTTATCTTCCTTTAAAAAAGGACATAACTACTCTCTATGAACTCTCAAGAAATTAGATCTAAATTTTTAGCTTTTTTTAAAGAAAAATCTCATTTAATTGTACCCTCTGCACCTATGGTTACAAAAAACGACCCAACGTTGTTATTTGTAAATTCAGGGATGGCACCTTTTAAAGAGTATTTTTTAGGAAATGGAGTTCCTAAAAATAATCGGATTACCGATTCTCAAAAGTGTTTACGAGTTTCTGGCAAACACAACGATTTGGAAGAGGTAGGTTATGATACCTATCATCATACACTTTTTGAAATGTTGGGCAATTGGAGTTTTGGTGATTATTTTAAAAAAGAAGCCATTGCATGGGCTTGGGAACTGTTAGTAGATGTCTATGGTATTGATAAAGATATTTTATATGTTACTGTTTTTGAAGGAAGTACAGATAGAGACCATTTAAAAATAGACCAAGAGGCCTATGATTTTTGGAAAGAAATTCTTCCAGAAGATCGTATTTTATTAGGCAATAAAAAAGATAATTTTTGGGAAATGGGCGAACAAGGTCCGTGTGGTCCCTGTTCAGAAATTCACGTAGACATTCGTTCTGCAGAAGAAAAAGCCAAAGTACCTGGTAAAGACTTGGTGAATAAAGACCATCCGCACGTGGTAGAAATTTGGAATTTGGTTTTTATGCAATACAATCGTAAAGCAGATGGTTCTTTAGAAGAATTACCGAATAAGCATATAGATACAGGAATGGGGTTTGAGCGTTTGTGCATGGTTTTACAAAATGTAACATCGAATTATGATACAGATGTTTTTACGCCTATTATTAGAGAAATAGAAACTATTACCAACACAAAATATGGCAAAGATGAAAAATTAGACATTGCCATACGTGTTATTGCAGATCATGTAAGAGCTGTTGCTTTTTCTATTGCAGATGGGCAGTTGCCAAGCAATACAGGTGCGGGTTATGTAATTCGTAGAATTTTAAGAAGAGCCATTCGATATGGGTTTACTTTTTTGAATACAAAAACCCCTTTTATACATCGGTTGGTAACTGTTTTAAGCGAGAAAATGGGGACTGCTTTTCCAGAAATAAAGGCTCAAAAACAGTTAATTGAAAACGTAATTAAAGAAGAAGAGAGTTCCTTTTTAAAAACACTAGATCAAGGATTGTTATTATTGGATAAAATTATTGCTGATGCTTCTGGCAAGGAAATTTCTGGAGAAAAAGCCTTTGAGTTGTATGATACTTATGGTTTTCCGATTGATTTAACGGCACTTATTTTAAGTGAAAAAGGATTGTTATTAAACGAAAAAGGCTTTCAAGAAGCATTGCAACAGCAAAAAAATCGTTCTCGTGCTGCTAGTGAAACTACTACAGATGATTGGACTGTTTTAGTTGATGATAGTACAGAAGAATTTCTAGGCTATGATACTTTAGAAACCAATGTAAGGTTAACACGTTATAGAAAAGTAATTTCTAAGAAGGATGGAGAGTTATATCAATTGGTATTTAATGCAACGCCTTTTTATCCAGAAGGAGGAGGACAAGTAGGTGATAAGGGTTATCTAGAGGATGCGCATGGCGATGTGGTTTATATTTTAGATACGAAGAAAGAAAACAATGTGATTATTCATTTTACCAAGAATTTGCCCAAACATCATAACGAAATTTTAAGAGCTGTCGTAGATGAAAAACAACGTTATAGAACGGCTAGTAATCATACAGCAACCCATTTGCTACATCAGGCATTACGAGAAGTTCTAGGAACGCATGTAACGCAAAAAGGAAGTGCTGTACATTCTAAATACTTACGATTCGATTTTTCTCATTTTTCTAAATTAACGTCGGAAGAATTACGTGATGTAGAAAATTTTGTAAATGCTAGAATTGCAGGAAAGCTTCCTCTAGAAGAGCAACGAAATATTGAAATGGAAGAGGCTATTCAACAAGGAGCCATGGCGCTCTTTGGAGAAAAATATGGAGATAGAGTAAGAACCATACGTTTTGGAAAGTCTATTGAATTGTGTGGTGGTACGCACGTAAAGAATACAGCAGATATTTGGCATTTTAAAATAAAGTCTGAAGGGGCAGTTGCTTCAGGTATTCGAAGAATAGAAGCAATTACAAACGATGCGGTTAAAGATTTTTATTTTGAAAATAATCGTCAGTTTTTCGAAATGAAAGATCTATTAAATAATGCTCAAGAGCCTGTAAAAGCACTGCAAGCCCTTCAAGATGAAAATACTGCGTTGAAAAAACAGTTAGAACAATTGCTAAAAGACAAAGCGAAGAATTTAAAAGGATATTTAAAAAGTGAGCTTGAAGAAATTAATGGCGTTCAATTTTTAGCGAAACAAGTAGACTTGGATGCGAATGGAATTAAAAATGTTGCTTTTGAGTTGGGAGGTGAGTTTAAAAATTTATTCTTGTTATTTGGAGCCAATGTAAATGGAAAAGCAATTTTAACGTGTTATATTTCTAAAGAAATCGTTTCAGATAAGTTAAATGCAGGAACTATTGTTAGAGAACTTGGAAAACACATTCAAGGCGGCGGTGGCGGACAACCTTTCTTTGCTACTGCAGGAGGTAAAAACCCAAGCGGTATTGGAAAAGCTTTGGAGCTTGCAAAAGAGTATATTAGTTTATAAAGTCTGAAAGTTGGAAAGTTTTTAAAGTATGATCAGATAAAAAAGGAAATGGTACTGATTGTAAAATCCTAAATTTTAGAGTTTGTTAAGTGACTTTATAAACTTTTAATTTTACAACTTTTCAACCGTTAAAAAATGAAATTACAAACTAAAATTCCACTACAAAAACAAACTAGAAATCAAATAGATTATCACTCTAAAATTATACTATTAGGTTCTTGTTTTTCAGAAAATATTGGCAATAAATTAAGTTATCATAAATTTCAATCCTTTCAGAATCCATTCGGAATTTTATTTCACCCAAAAGCAATAGAAAACCTTATCTTAAATGCTATCAATGAAAGAGTTTATATCGATAAAGATGTCTTTTTTAATCATGAAGTTTGGTCTTCTTTTGAAGTACATTCGAGTTTAAGTGCTCTTCATAAAAATAAACTTTTAACAAACTTAAATTCAGCAATTAAGAGTACACATCAACAGTTAAAGGAAGCAACACATGTTATTATTACATTGGGTACTTCTTGGGTATATCGATTTATAGAAACGGATACTATTGTTGCAAATTGTCATAAAATTCCACAAAAATATTTTTTAAAAGAAATTTTATCTATTGATGAAGTTACTGAAAGCTTAGATGCTATTATTGCTCTTATAAAGTCTGTTAATAAGAATACTGCTATTATTTTTACAGTTTCTCCAGTACGTCATTTAAAAGACGGTTTTATAGAAAATGCGCAAAGTAAATCGCATCTCATTGCGGCTGTGCATCAGTTTACCAAAGTAGCGAATGTATTTTATTTTCCCTCTTATGAAATTATGATGGATGAATTACGGGATTATCGTTTTTATAAAGAAGATATGATACATCCTAACCAAACTGCAATCGATTATATTTGGGGAAAATTTGTAGATTCTTGGATTTTAGAAAAAACAAAAGATACGATGCAATCAATAGCAGGTATTCAGAAAGGCATAGAACACAAGCCATTTCATGAAAATTCAGTGCAACATCAACAGTTTTTAAAAAACTTAGAAGAAAAGAAAGCAACTATTCAAAAACAATTTCCTAGAATTGATTTTCAATAAAATAAAATAAGATTTAAGTCATTGTTATTCCTTATGTTGAACTCACGGTATTTAAATTTATTTGTATATTTGTTTATCTCCCGACTAATTACATAAAAATATGATTCAAAAAATAACAACAGGTATTTTGGTGGGAGCTTTTATAGGTTTATTTACCACTTCTTTTTTTCTTCCAGTAGACAGTTCATTTAAAGAATTATTCCTTACCAAGATAACAGCAACATCTATTGTAACAGGTTTTTTTATAGGGATTTATGCACACTTATCTCGTTCTAAATTTCAAGTTTTTTTAATTTCTATTGTCATAGGTATGTTGGTTTTTTATGCAAAGTATTTGATTACAAATCATCATTTTGATCCCTTAACAATGGGTGCTTTTACTGGGGCTTTATTAGGAGGTTCTTTTGTTTTTATTCGTAAAATAAAAGGTTCTATAAGAAAATATAAAAGATTAGAAAAGCTAAGGAAAAGAGGGTTTAATAATTATGGTTAATTTATATGTTGGTCTACATTTTGCCAAGGACCTCCATTAATTACATCAATTCCGTTTTTTGTTAAAAATTGTGTGGCTTGTCCGCTTCTTCCACCACTTCTGCAAACAGCAATAATAGGTTTTTTAAGCGCTTTAATTTCTTCCAATTTTATAGGGATTAGATTTAAAGCAATATGTTTTGCTCCTTCTGTGTGACCTTCATCCCATTCTTCTTGTGTTCTAACATCTAAAACGATTGCCCCTTTTTCTAGGTATTCTTTTATGTTATCAGTCATTGTTTTTTCACTAAATATTCCAAATAATCCCATGTTTTATGTATTTTGTTTTAATAGGTTGAGTCCGTTTTGTATCAACTTGTTATAGTTTTTATGTTTTTGTAATTCTTTTAAATACTTACGTATTTCTTCTCCAATACGATACTGTTTTTTATATGCAATTTCATACAATTCTAAAGCTAGCAACCAATCTGTATTAAATTTAGAAACAACGGCGCTAAAAATACTACTTATTTCCTTTTCTGTTTCTAGTTCTTTGTCTCTTAAATTGCGAACTTTTTCGTACAACGCATAGAGTTCTTTTTCATGGTTAGAGTACTTTATTTTATGTGTTTTGGTTGTAGAAACTTTATGGGTATCCTGAAAGGATTTTACATCTGCAGGACCAGAAAAAGCAGCAATTATTTCTTTTCCTACTGCCATGTCATAAATTCCCCAAGAAGGATGAAACAGTATTTTATCATGATAAGAAACGGTACAGTTTTTAAAAGAAATGAGTAAAATTTTCCCTCTTAAATCCCGAGTTCCTGTAATTACCTCTCCAACTACTTTTATGCCACCTTCAAATTCTAATGCAATTTGTTTTCCTTCATAAATACCGTAAGCTTCTAAATCTGTTGGACTCATATTTTCAATAGGAATATTAATTCCTTTTAGAGTTCCAATAGGACTCCCAAAACCATCAGCATGATATTCAATACCGTGTCCTATGAGTTCTTTGTCTCTATTTGCCAAAGCAGTATTTCCAGTAGTTTGTACATAAATAGGCTTATTTTCGTTTTCAATAACATGCGTAAAATGTCCAGAAATTTGAATTCCTGTACTCAATTCAATCGTACCTAAATTTTTAGAGTCAATCAGTTTACGAACTCCTTTTAATCCCCCTTTTCTAATTCCCATTGTATTGGCAAATTGCTCTAAGACAAAACTTAAATGTGCAAAATTTGGGGTTACAAATAACTGGGGTTGTGGTTTTGTAATGTCGAAATTTACATTTGCAGCTTCTATAGAATAAGGTATTTTTTTAACTTTATCTGTTAGGCACCAAGCACTTTCTCCAATTGATGAAAGCAAACCCGCTCCATAAATTTTAGGCTTTTGTAAAGTGCCTATCAATCCGTATTCTACAGTCCACCAATGCAAGTTTCTAATCTGAGCCATTTCCGAAAGTTCGCCCATGTTTTTCTGCAATTCATGTACTTTATTTTCTGCTTTTGAAATAGTCGTTTTTGAAGCATTCGGATTTTCTTTTAGAATAGAAAGCAATCGTATGGCTTCATACATTTCATAATCTTTGGCAGAAGAAATAGCTTTGCTACCTATTTCTCCAAAACGCCTTAGATATTCTGCATATTCTGGATTTGCAATAATAGGAGCATGCCCAGCAGCCTCATGAATAATATCTGGTGCTGGTGTATATTCAATATGATTTATGGTTCTTATATCGGAAGCGATTACCAAAACGTTATAGGCTTGGAACTCCATAAAAGCATTCGGAGGGATAAATCCATCTACAGCAACAGCAGCCCAACCAATTTCTTTTAAAATTCGGTTCATACCATCTATTTTAGGAATACTATCTGTAGAAATTCCTGTTTTTTGCAAACCTTTTACATAAGAACTATGAGCAACGGTACTTAAATAATCAATATTCATACGCATTACATACCGCCATACTGCCTGATTTTGTGCAGTGTAATTTGTATAAGGTTGTTTTACAATAAATTGATGTAAATGCTTAGGTAGTTTTTTAGTTACATCATTCCATTCAAAATAAGATTTCATTCCTAAAAGTTGATTTTAGACCTTAAAAGTACAATTTTTAAATAGTAAAATTAAGGTCTAATTTTTAAAATTTACCCATTAAGTAATTTTATAAAAAGATATTTTTTATACTGTAACATTTTAGTCTTTTTAGCTACTTATGTATATTAACTTTAAAAACTACGGTTATGGGCTTTGGAGGATCAGCAGCGGCAATGATTGCAACATTAAAAAATAATAAAAGAGCAAAATCTACTACGTTTAAAGATATGAAGAACTATCAAAAAATAACGTATAGTCAACTTCATTTTTCAAAAAAAGCAACACCAAAACAACTTCAAGAAATTAGAGAACGTCTGCAATCTAAAAACAGAAAATCACTAATTATTAAACTGTCTATTGTAATTGTTTCCTTAATTGTTCTTATCTATTTTATTGGATTCTATAAATTCTAATGTTTTGATAAATAGAGGTGCTACAATGGGCAAATAATTTGTTGTATTTTGGTAACCCCTTATAAAAGGAAAGATGAAAATAAAAAATTCTTTTCAATTAAAAACATAAGAAACAACTATATGAATAGTATAAAACAACAATTTGACCTTACAGGAAAAGTAGCAATTGTTACAGGTTCTAGTAAAGGAATAGGCTTGTCCATAGCCAAAGGATTGGCAGAAAGCGGAGCTAAAGTAGTTATTAGTAGTCGAAATCAAGATGCTGTTGATGTTGTAGCAAAAGAATTTAACAAAGTAGGTTTAGAAGCTGTTGGGATTGCTTGCCATATTGGTGACTCATCTCAACGTGAAGCACTCGTTGTAAAAACTGTTGAGAAATATGGTAGCATAGACATACTTGTTAATAATGCCGCCATCAATCCTTATTATGGACCTTTAGAAGCATCAGACGAGCAGGTTTTCGATAAAATAATGGATGTGAATGTGAAAGCACCTTGGTTACTTTCCAACTTGGTTCAGCCTTATATGAAAGCGAATAAAGGAGGAAGTATTATAAATATTTCATCTGTTGAGGGAATTCATCCAGGCTTTCAATTAGGGTTGTATAGTGTTACAAAGTCTGCTTTAATCATGCTAACAAAAAACCAAGCCAAAGAATGGGGCCAATACGGAATACGTTCTAATGTGGTTTGTCCCGGACTTATAAAAACAAAGTTTAGCCAAGGTCTTTGGTCAAACAAGAATTTGGTTTCTTCATATAATGAAAAAGTTCCTTTAAAAAGAATGGCAGCACCTGATGAAATGGCTGGGGTAGTAATGCTCTTAGCTTCTGATGCCGGTTCGTATATAACTGGGGGTGTTTATGCTGCAGATGGCGGGTATTTGATTTCGGGTTAAATACAGTGTTAACCAATGAGAAAACTCGTCTTTTTAATTTAAATCAGCAATCAAAAAAAATGAAAGCAATACGATGTGAAACATATGGTCCACCATCTTCTTTAGTTTTTAAAGAAGTGGCTTCTCTAAAACCAAAAGCAAAAGAGGTTTTAGTATCTGTAAAAGCGTGTGGATTAAACTTTCCAGACACCTTAATCATTCAAGGATTGTATCAATTGAAACCAGAACTACCTTTTACACCAGGTAGTGATGTTGCGGGTGTTGTAAAAGAAATAGGAGCAGGTGTATCACATTTAAAAGTGGGACAAGAAGTTTTTGGTTTTGTGCCTTATGGTGCTCTTGCTGAAGAAGTTGTAGTGCCAGAAAATGCCTGTTTTCCAAAGCCAACGCAAATGGATTTCCCAACAGCGGCTTCATTTTTAATGGCGTATGGAACTTCTTACCATTCATTAAAAGATAGAGGAAAATTGATGGAAGCAGAGACGCTTTTAGTTTTAGGAGCTTCTGGTGGTGTAGGATTGGCAGCAGTAGAATTAGGAAAACTAATGGGCGCAAAAGTTATTGCAGCAGCATCAACGGATGATAAATTGGCTTTGTGTAAAGAGTATGGCGCCGATGAAATTATAAACTATACAAATCAAGATTTAAAAGCAACCATAAAAGAACTTACCAAAGGCAAAGGTGTCGATGTTATTTACGATCCAGTAGGAGGTTCGTATTCAGAAGCAGCTTTTAGAGCTATTGGTAGAAACGGAAGGCATCTAGTGGTAGGTTTTGCAGCAGGAAGCATTCCTAAAATACCGTTAAACCTTCCTTTGTTAAAAGAAGCAACCATCGTGGGTGTTTTCTGGGGAGCTTTTGCAATGAAAAATACTAAAGTCAATATGAAAAATACCATGACCTTAATGCAATGGCATGCCGAAGGAAAACTGAAACCTCATATCCATGCGATTTATAATTTAAAAGACACTTCTAAAGCGTTAGAGGAAATGACCAATAGAAACGTAAAAGGAAAATTAATTGTGAAAGTTTAATAGCTATACACAATTAGAATAATAAATAAAACGAATTTTAAAAAGATTCCTGTGAGAGGCAGGAAGAATAAAAATTATGAGACTAAAAAACAAGGTAGCAGTAGTAACAGGAGGTTCAAGAGGAATAGGTAAATCTGTAGCAGAATTATTTGCAAAAGAAGGTGCTACCGTAATTATTGTAGACCTCTTACCACAAGGTCAAGAAGTCGCAGATGGTATTAATTCCAATGGTGGGAAAGCAGCATTTTATGCTATTTCTGTAACAGATAAATTGGCGGTAGAAAAATTATTTGCTGCCGTAAATGAAGAATATGGTAGTTTAGATATTTTAATCAATAATGCGGGTGTTACTAGAGATAGAACATTGGCAAAAATGAGTGAAGAAGAATTTAATACTGTCTTAGAAGTAAACTTAAAAGGTGTTTTTTTATGTACACAAGCTGCTGCAGTGTATATGAAAGCAAATAAATATGGTAGAATTGTGAGTGCTGCTTCTAATGTAGGATTACGTGGTAATTTTGGACAAACAAATTATGCGGCTACAAAGGCAGGTGTTATTGCTATGGCAAAAACATGGACATTAGAATTAGGTAAGTATGGTATTACAGCGAATGCCATTGCGCCAGGTTTTACGATGACAGATATGGTAGCTAAGATTCCTGAAGAACATTTTGAAGCTATAAAACAAAGTATTCCTTTAAAAACTGTAGCCCAACCTATTGATATTGCTTACGGTTATTTATACTTAGCTTCAGATGAAGCCCGTTTTGTTTCAGGAATATGTTTAACAATTGATGGAGGATCTTCAAGGTAAAATCATGGCAAAATTAATACTAGACAATTTTGACGCATTTCGAGCATTAGAAGGAAAACAACTTCCTGATGGTGAATGGATAACCGTTACTCAAGAAATGATAGATGATTTTGCAAAGGCAACAGGCGATTTTCAATGGATACATGTAGATGTTGAAAGAGCAAATAAATATTCTCCTTTCAAAAAACCAGTAGCACACGGTTTTATGTCGGTATCGCTACTTTCTAAAATGCTTGAAGATCTCATTCAAGTAAAATCGGCTCAAATGGGTGTAAATTATGGTTTGAATAAAGTTCGCTTTCCAAACCCAGTTTTAGTGAACAGTCAACTTAGATTGGTTGGAAGTGTTTCAAGTATTGAAAACTATGGAGATACCGGATTAAAAATTACATGGAACTGTACTGTAGAAATACAAGGGTCTAAAAAACCAGCATGTGTTGCCGAGTTTTTAAGTTTAATGTTCGAATAATTTTGAACCTACTTGTTTTCCAAGTTAAACCCAGATTATGCATTAGAATAGATATTCTTTTTTGAACACGGATTTTACTAATTCCCACTAATAAATGAGTGAAACTCATTCAGATTTGTGAGCATTGAATAAAAATAATTTTTCAATAAAATTCGTGTAAATCTGTGAAATTCGTGTGTTATTTCTTTTTTAATACGTTTGGTTTACTTGTTCTCTTATACGACTTCTATATAAAGAGAAAATCATTACTTTATGCGATGTCGATTTCAAAAAGTGATTGATAGTAATATTCCATCGGTTTCGTAAAATTATAAAAAACAAGCCAGAAATCTTTCTTACTTTTGCCCTTCAATTTATGGAACAATGAACAAGAAAGTTATTTTAATGATTTTAGATGGTTGGGGAATTACTCAAGACCCTAAAGTATCTGCTATCTACAATGCAAAAACCCCTTTTATAAACTCTTTATACGATCAGTTTCCAGATGCAACGTTAAGAACTGATGGGGAGCATGTAGGATTACCTGTTGGTCAAATGGGGAATTCTGAAGTAGGGCATATGAATTTAGGCGCAGGGAGAATTGTGTACCAAAATTTAGCAAGAATCAATAAAGCTGTAAAAGAGAAAACTTTAGGACAAGAAAAAGCATTGCTAGATACTTTTAAATACGCAAAAGAAAACAATAAAAATGTTCATTTACTAGGTTTGGTTTCCAATGGTGGAATTCATTCTCATATTAATCATTTAAAAGGATTGTTGGATGTTGCAAAAGAAAATGAAATTGAGAACGTATTCTTACATGCATTTTCAGACGGACGTGATTGCGACCCAAAATCTGGAGCATATTTTATCAATGAGATTCAAGAGTATATGCAAAAAACTACCGGACAATTAGCAACAATTACAGGTAGATATTATGCAATGGATAGAGACAATAGATGGGAACGGATTAAAATTGCTTATGATGGACTCGTTAATGGTGTGGGTGTAAAAACAAAAGATGCTGTTGCAACCTTACATAAAAATTATGAAGCTGGTTTAACAGATGAATTCCATAAACCTATCATTTTAACAAATGAAGATAACATTCCTAGAACACAAATAAAAGAAGGAGATGTTGTGTTGTTTTTTAACTATAGAACAGATAGAGGAAGAGAATTAACGAATGCTTTATCGCAAAATGATTTTCCTGAGTTTGGGATGAAAAAATTGGATTTATATTATACAACCATCACATTGTATGATGAATCTTTTAAAGGAATTAATGTTATTTATAGAAATGATAATATAAAAAACACTTTGGGTGAAGTTCTAGCAAATGCGGGTAAAAAACAAATTCGAATTGCAGAAACTGAGAAATATCCTCATGTAACGTTTTTCTTTTCTGGCGGACAAGAAGCTCCTTTTAAAGGTGAATCTAGAATTTTAAGAGATTCGCCAAAAGTTGCTACCTACGATTTACAACCAGAGATGAGTGCATATGAATTAAAAGACGCTTTGTGTGCCGATTTAGAAAAAGGAGAAGCGGATTTTGTATGCTTAAATTTTGCGAATGGAGATATGGTTGGTCATACAGGAATTATGGAAGCAGCTATAAAAGCATGTGAAGCAGTTGATGAATGTGCTAAACAAGTTATCGAAACAGGTTTAGAGAATGGATATACTACTTTATTAATAGCAGACCATGGAAATTGTGAGACCATGATAAATCCAGACGGAAGTCCGCACACAGCACATACTACAAACCCTGTACCTATTGTGCTAATAGATAAAGACTTAAAATCGATAAAAAATGGTATCTTAGGCGATATTGCTCCCACAATTTTAAAATTAATGGGTGTTGAAAAACCAAAAGAAATGACTCAGAATTCTTTGGTTTAAAAATCTAATAAAAAAATCTTCTAAATAAAAAAAGATGAAGTACTTACCTGTTTTAACGATTGTTTGTTTCCTGCTTTCTTGTGTAACACTAAAAGTAACTGCTGTAAAAGATAGAAGTGGAAACTTAGTGGGAATTGCCAATAAAGATGCTTTTTTACAAGCACCATATCAAAATTGGTTTGCTAGAAATTACGACAGTTATAGGGTGGATAAAACTACTGTTACAGCTTTAAAACCTTACTTAAAAGGAGTTAAAATAAAAGGGTTTATGGGAACTTGGTGCGGAGATAGTAAACGAGAAACTCCTCGGTTTTATAAAATTTTAGAAACCGCTAATTTTAATCTAAAAAACTTTGAATTGATTACTGTTAATCGGAGTAAAAAAACACCAGATAATTTGCAAGAGGGACTCAATATTATAAGAGTACCCACATTTATTTTTTATAAAGATGGAAAAGAAATTGGGCGCTATGTAGAATATGCAAGAGCATCTCTAGAAAAAGACATGTTAGCCATTTTATCAGGTGCCAACTATAAACATTCTTACGAAAAATAATATGTTGCCAAACAAACATCTTATTATTGCCATAGACTTTGATGGCACCATCGTAGAAGATGCATATCCTGGAATTGGAACCCCTATGTTATTTGCTTTTGAGACGATTAAAAAATTACAATCGGAAGGACATCGTTTAATTCTCTGGACCTACAGAAGTGGTCAAAAATTAGAAGAAGCTGTTGCTTTTTGTAAGAAAAATGATATTGAATTCTACGCTGTTAACAAGAACTATCCAGAAGAAGAATTTGATGACGAGATAAGCAGAAAAATCAATGCAGATATATTTATTGATGATCGAAATATAGGTGGTTTTGTGGGTTGGACAACTGTTTATAAAACTATTTTTAATTACGAACCTCCCATAAAAAAAAGAGGGTTCTTTTCCTTTCTTTTTAGATAAGTTTCGAGGATTTAATAGGTTAAATTGTAAATCGTAATCTATCAATCTTACTATCTTTTTTATGTTCAAGGCTATTAAAGTATCTTTGCAACTTATTATTTACAAACATGATTATTACAAAAACAGCAGAAGAGATAGCTTTAATGAGAGAGAGTGCATTGGTGGTTTCTAAAACCTTAGGAATGCTTGCAAAAGAAGTAAAGCCAGGTGTTACTACTTTGTATTTAGACAAGCTTGCTGAAGATTTTATTCGCGCTCAAGATGCTATTCCTGGCTTTTTAGGTTTGTACGATTTTCCCAATACACTTTGTATGAGTCCCAATTCGCAAGTAGTACACGGAATCCCTAATGATAAACCCTTGCAAGAAGGAGATATTATTTCTATAGATTGCGGGGCCTTAAAAAATGGATTTTATGGAGATCACGCTTATACTTTTCCTGTAGGAGAAATAGCGGAATCCACTAAAAAGCTTTTAGCAGTAACTAAAGAAAGTTTGTATGTAGGTATTAGAGAATTTAAAGTAGGAAATAGAGTAGGAGATGTAGGTTTTGCCATTCAAAATTTTACAGAAAAACACGGATACGGTGTTGTAAGAGAATTAGTAGGACATGGTTTAGGAAAAGAAATGCACGAAGACCCCGAAATGCCAAACTATGGAAAAAGAGGTAGAGGTAAAAAATTTGTAGAAGGAATGGTGGTTGCTATTGAACCTATGACGAATGAAGGAACTCATAAGATTAAACAGCATAATGATGGTTGGACGATTACTACATTAGACGGAAAGCCCAGTGCACATTTTGAACACGACGTAGCTATTGTAAATGGAAAACCAGAATTGCTTTCTACTTTTAAGTATATTTATGAGGCTTTAGGAATTGAAAGTAATGAAGAAGCTGAGTTTAGGCAGTGCTAGGCACGAATTTCACGAATAAACACAAATTTAATTGCTATGATAAATAAAGAAATTTTATGTCAACGAGAAGTAAAATATAATATATTATACAAGGGAAATACCTTTCCACATTATTATACAGATTTTGTGTTAGGAAATAAAATAATTTTAGAAATTAAAGCTATTGAGTTTTTAACAAACAGCCATATAAAACAAACGTTAAATTATTTAGCGGCTTCCAAATTAAGACTAGGTCTCTTAGTTAATTTTGGAGAAGACAGTTTAAGTTACAAAAGAGTTATTTTATAAATTTTAAAATAAAAAAGGTATTATGATGATTCTTACAATCAGTATTTATTTGAAATAATTATCTGTAAAAATTAGTGTCTATTTTTAAAACCATATTAAACACAATTCCAAGACCTTGGCTAATAAAAGCAAGTTATTTAGTGCGTCCTATTATTGCATTGTCTTTAAAAGGAACGAAATACACAGATCCTATCGACGGAAAATCTTTTCGAAAATTCTTACCATACGGGTATGGAAAACAGCGAGAAAATGCGCTTTCTCCATCAACATTATCTTTAGAAAGACATCGACTTTTATGGTTGTTTTTAAAAGAAGAAACAGATTTCTTTACCTCAAAAGAAAAACAAAAAGTCTTGCATATGGCTCCAGAACAGTGCTTTTTAAAGCTCTTTCGGAAACAAAAAAACTTAGAATATATTACTGCAGATTTGTATTCGCCTATTGCAGATGTAAAGGCAGATATTTGCAATTTACCTTTTGAAGACAATACTTTTGATGTTGTTTTTTGCAATCATGTATTAGAGCATATTCCAGACGATACAAAGGCAATGAAAGAGTTGTATCGAGTTTTAAAGCCAAAAGGTATGGGTATTTTTCAAATCCCACAAGATCTAAAGCGGCAAGTTACTTTTGAAGATGACACGATAACCGATCCAAAAGAACGTGCAAGAATTTTTGGGCAATACGACCATGTAAGAGTTTACGGACGAGACTATTTCGGTAAACTAAGAACGGTAGGTTTTAAGGTAGATACCGTAAATTATACGCAGAAAATTTCTCAAGAAAAACAAGAAAAGTATTGTTTAATGAAAGATGAAATATTGCCTGTTTGTTATAAGAGATAAGTTGTTTTTGTTGGCTGTTTGCTAATTGATATTTTTTTCTATAAACAGCGTTTTGTTTTCTAATCTTTCATCACCTAAAACAATAACACCATTTTCTAATATTTGATAGTTTCCATTACTTAACTTTACAATTCTTGAGGTTCCAGTATAATTACCAGAAAGATCTTTTGGCATCTCTATTTGGGTGCCGTTTTGATTCATCCAAAAGGTTTTACCTTCTTTAATAACTTCTACAGTATTGTTGTGATATACCCCTAAATACGGATGAGTTTCAGATTTTAAAAGCGTACCATCTACAGAACATAAGTATCCGTAAACGCTATAATCAGCATTAAAAAGTGCATAAATTCCACCTCCAATATGTCCGCCAAAAGACAACCATTGTTTGTTTATTTTAACCTGACCTTCTTTGTTGTACTTAGCTATTTTATCAGCTCTTTTTAGGTTTTTAAGCAATTCTTTTTCATTTGCAATAACAATCATTTTTTGACGCTTTAAATCAAATTCAATAACACGTAAAGCATTGTTTGGATATAGTATTAATTTGTCATTTCCTCTAGGAAGAGTAATTGCATTATAATGGGTAGATAATGTATTAAAATTAGAAATATCTGGTAGTAAAAAACCTTGTTTTGTTTCTGTATTGTAACAATATATTTTTGAAGGATGGATTACCTTGTCTAGTAAAAGAATATAGCCATCAAATCTTTTAAAAGCGGTATAAGTTGTTGCTTTTATAAGCGGTATTCCTTTGTCATTAATAATTCCAATAGTATTATTTTCTTTGTAAACGGCACTATTATTTTTTTGAAAATTATATATAGTATCTATTTTTAAAGAAAGTAAAGCTGCTTTATTTTCCCAAACAACTTTTAAAGAATCTATTTTTTTTCCATGTTTTTCTTCCTTTATACGAAGTGCTTCCAATCTTTTTTGCTCTGCTTCCTCTTTTTCTATTTCTTCAGTAACAGTAACATAGATGTCTAACATTTCTGTGTATTCTTCTTCATTTCTTTTTTTTACTAGCGCAAAATATTGTGTCGCATATTCTTTTGTTTCTGTATAATTGCTAAGCTCATAATGAATAAAAGCGCCAAGTTTTGCAATACTAGGACTTGCTATAGAATCTACATATTTCATAGCTTTGTTAAAATTACTTAAAGATTTATCAATCTCTAAATTATCAAAACTTTTTTGAGCTCTTTTGATATAAATGTTTGAAATATCTTCATTAGACTGTCCGTAAGTTAATAAAGAAGAAGTTAAAAATAGCGCAAAGAAAAATTTTTTCATTGTTGAATGAGGCTTAAAACGAATGCAATATACTAAAAACTACTAATTTTTTTTAGAAGAATTGTATTCAGCATAATTTCCTTTAGAATCCGTATAAATAAAGATAACATCTAGTTTTTTGTTTTTTTCTACAAAGGTTTTCGATTTTTCAAATCCCATTGCCATAAATGCAGTGGCATAAGCATCTACATTAGCACAATCTAAATTAGCAATTACGGTAGCACTTAGCAAGTTACTTTCTGTAGCAAAACCCGTTTTAGGATTTATAGTATGAACATATTTTTTTCCGTGTTTGTCTACTCTAAACTTTCTGTAATTTCCTGATGTAGCCATCGATTTATTAGAGAGGTTTACATATTTCACACCATTTTCAGTATCTGGATTTACTGGATTTGTAAGTTGTATTGTCCAAGGTTGTTGATTGGGTTTGTTTCCTCGGGTTCTAATTTCGCCACCAATTTCAATTAAATAATTTTGAATGTTTTTTTGCTCTAAAAACCTACCAATAACATCAATGCCATATCCTTTTGCAATAGAATTAAAATCTAAATAGATTTTTGGAGATTGTTTTATTACTTTTCTATTGACAATCTCTACTTTGTGAAGTCCTACATATTGCATTTCATTTTTAACTGTTAAAGAATCTAAATCAAAGGATTCTTTTTTAGAGCCAAACCCCCAAGCGTTTACTAAATTACCAACAGTAGGATCAAAATAACCATCAGTTTCTAAATAAATTTTTTTCGATTTTTCAAATACTTCTATAAAAAAATCATCCACTAGAATCGCAGTTTCCCCTGTATTGATTCTTGAAATGTCTGAAGTAGGTATATACGTAGATAATGACTTATTTATTTCATAAAATAAACTGTCTATTTGCGGTTGATAGTTTGTAGCGTCATCTAAATATTTAATCAGATAGGTAGTTCCAAAAACCATTCCTGCTAATTGAACGTTTTTTGTTTTTTCTTCATTCCTACAGCTGTTAAAAACAATAAAAATTCCTATAAATAATATACAATGTAGACGCTTCACCGCTTTTTAATTTTTTTGTTTTTTTACCGTTAATTTTTTGAAACTCTTCAGTAAAAAAATCAAGAACAAATATAATTGATAAATTTCTCATAAAATATGAATCTTAGCTGTTTTTGTACAAATCATTTTTTTAAATTTGCTCCATTATAAATTTAATCATTCTTAAAATGAGAAAAACAGTACTTTATTTATCACTTGTTATTTTAGCAAGTTCTTGTGTCTCTAAAAAAGAGTATGCAGCATTGCAAGCCAATCATTTAAAAACAAAAGATCAATTAGCAACTGTCCAAAAAAACCTAACCAGATGTTTAATTGAAAAAGAAAAGAATGAAGGGCAACTAGCGTCTTTACAAACTACAGTTTCTGATTTAAGAAATGATAAGAAAAAAACATTGGAATATGTAGACAACTTAACGGTACTTTCGCAAGGAGCTACAGACAATATTAAAGAAACTTTAAATCAATTGAGTAAGAAAGATGGTTACATCAATAGAATTAGAGCTGCAGCTACTAAAAAAGATTCTTTAAATCTTGTAGTAGCTTTTCATTTAAAGAAAGAATTAAAAGGAGGTATTGATGATGAAGATATTGAAATTAATGTAGAAAAAACAGTCGTTTTTATTTCTATTTCCGACAAACTATTATTCAAAAGTGGAAGCTATAATATTACAGAAAAAGCCTATGAAGTGTTAGGAAAAGTAGCTACGGTTGTAAATGGTCAGCCCAATATGGATGTAATGATTGAAGGGCATACAGATGCAACCCCTATTAAAACAGAGTTTTTGCAAGACAATTGGGATTTGTCCGCAAAAAGAGCAACTGCTATTACAAGAGTATTGCAATATAAATACGGTGTAGCACCTTCTCGATTAATTGCGGCAGGTAGAAGTAGTTACGTACCTATTGCCCCTAATGATACAGAAGCCAATAAAGCAAAAAATAGAAGAACAAAGATTATTGTAATGCCAAGATTAGGACAGTTTTTTGATTTGTTAGAACAAAAAGCAGAATAAGGTATATTATAAAATTATTCTTTTAAAAGCAATCATAAATTTTATTTATGATTGCTTTTTTGTTTAAATAAAAATTTTCAAATAAGATATTCTTATTTAAAAACAATAACACTATAGTTTTTTCTTATTCTAAAAGATTTTTTTAAGCCGTTTTAAGCCGTTTTATTTTTTCTTTGCTGTCATTCTGAGCTTGAACTTGAAAAAGTCGATAAAAACTATTTAAATCGTTTTTTTAAAGATTTTATGCAAATTGAAAAAGTTTAAACGAGTTCAATAACAACTCAGCTTTGTTTTACTACAATTGGGCACTTCTTTTTTATTTCCTTTGCTTTTAAGTTTCACATTTGCAGTATCAAATCGTATAATAGTATGAAGCAAATCTTATTTTTTTTATTTTTTATTTTTCAGATAGCTGTTGCTGCACAAACAACTGTTTCGGGTACAATTACAGATACCAAAGGAAATCCTATTTATGGCGCAAATGTGTATTTAAAAGGAACTTATGATGGCGGCTCTTCAGATGAAAACGGAAACTTTTCTTTTTCAACTACAGTAGTAGGCATTCAAACATTAGTAATATCATTTATTTCTTTTGAAGAAAAGGAAATTGTAGCAGATGTTGCTACATTAAAAAATAAGACCATAAAAATTCGTGAAGATGTAAATACATTGGATGCAGTAGTTATTAGTGCGGGATCTTTTGAAGCAGGAGACAACGCAAAAGTTACCGCTTTGAAGCCTATGGATGTGGTTACAACAGCAAGCGCTTTAGGAGATTTTGTAGGCGCCTTACAATCGCTGCCAGGAACCGCTAGCGTTAGCGAAGATGGAAGACTGTTTGTACGAGGTGGAGACGCAGAAGAAACCCAGATATTTATTGATGGAAACCGTGTTTTTACCCCTTATACACCTTCGGCACAAAACATTCCTACCAGAGGTAGATTTTCGCCTTTTTTATTCAAAGGAATTACATTTTCTACGGGCGGATATTCTGCAGAATACGGGCAAGCACTTTCTAGTGTTTTACTATTAAATACAGTTGATGAGCCTGTAGAAGAAAAAACCGATGTACAATTGATGACAGTAGGTGTGGGCGTTGGAAACACACAAATTTGGGGTAAAAATTCCTTGAGTATTAATACGTCGTATATTAATTTAGCCCCCTATCAAGAAGCTTTTCCCGATAGAAATACATGGAACAAACCTGTACAAGCAGCAAGCGGAGAAATGGTATATAGATATAGAACCAAAAACGATGCACTGCTAAAACTATACGGCGCATTTAGTTATACGGATTTTGATTTAATACAACAAGATATTAATTATACAGACGGCTTTAGATTTGGACTGGAAAATAAAAACTTCTATTTTAATGGCTCTTATAAAGTAAAGTTGGAAGATAATTGGAAGATTGCAGTTGGAATTTCATTAGCAAAAGACCTTACGGATATTCGTATTTTTGAAGATAAAGTAGCCGATGATGAAACCGCTATGCATGCAAAAGTAAAATTGAAAAAACAATTTAGCAATCGGTTTAAAATAAGTTTTGGTTCGGAGTATTTTTATACAAAATTTACAGAAGCCTATACAGCTACAGAAACGTTTAATTATGGTTTTAACAGTCCTCTTTTTGCTACTTTTTTAGAAGCGGATATCTTTTTTTCTAAGAAATTAGCTACAAAGATTGGTGTTCGACAAGCCTATTCGGCACTGCTAAAAGAAACTACGCTTTCCCCGAGAATCTCACTTGCCTATAAATCTGGAAAAAACACTCAGTTTTCCTTGGCATACGGACAGTTTTATCAAAATCCTAGAAACGAATATTTAAAGTTTAATACCCAGCTAAAGGCTGCTTATACTACGCAATATATTGCCAATTTTCAATATGTAAAAAAGGAACAGATTTTTAGAATAGAAGCCTATTATAAAGCCTATGAAAATTTGGTAAAATACAATACAGAAATGCCGCAGTTTAATTCGGTATATTCAAATTTAGGAAGTGGTTATGCAAAGGGCATTGATGTTTTTTGGAGAGCCAATCAGAAAATTAAAAATACAGATTATTGGGTTTCCTATTCCTATATAGATACAGAGAGAGATTATAAAAACTATGCAATGTTAGCCACACCCAATTTTGCCCCTAAAAATAATCTCTCTGTGGTGGCAAAGCATTGGGTAGCAGACTGGAAAAGTCAAATAGGTTTTAGCTATGATTTTGCATCGGGTAGAAATTATACAAACCCTAATTTAGGAGGCTTTTTAAATCAGCAAACAAAAAATTACAATTCTGTAAGTGTTAATTGGGCATATTTAATAGATCAACAAAAGATTTTATATTTTTCAGTAAACAACCTTTTAGGAACACAAAATATATTTAATTATCGGTATAAAAATGAACCCAATAGCAACGGGATATTCGAAAGACAAGCTATTGTTCCGAATGCAGACAGTTTCTTTTTTATAGGTTTTTTCTGGACAATTAGCGATAATAAAAATGATAATCAATTAAATAATTTATAAGTTAGTTAAAAATTAAAAAGTTGGAAAGTTGGAAAGATGCAAAGTCATTTCGAACGAGAGAGGTACGAACGAGGAGAAATCTTAGACTATTCAAACATTAAAAATATTCAAACATTAAATCATTAACTCATTGAACCATTAAAACAGCAACAATCATGAAGAAAATAATCCTAGCAATCATTTTTATCGTCGGCACATTTTTATCGGTAAGTGCCCAAGAGGAAGAAACGGTTACTTTAACCATTGAAATTTTAGGTATGAAATCGAATAAAGGAAGTGTGCTTGTAGCGCTATATAAAAACAAAGAAGATTTTTTAAAGAAGCGATTTCGAGGAGACGTGGCAAAAATTAAGAATAAAAAAGCGATTACTGTTTTTAAAAGCTTAGTGCCAGGAATTTATGCAGTTTCTCTTTTCCATGATGAAAATAACAATCAAAAAATGGACACTAATTTTTTTGGAATCCCTAAAGAGCCTTACGGAACTTCTAACGATGCAAAAGGCTTTATGGGACCGCCAAAATATGAAGATGCCAAATTTACAATCACAAAAAACAAAACCATTTCTATAAGCATTCACTAAAAAAGGGTAATCAGGGAGATGTTGATTAAATAATTGAAGATTGAAAGATTGAAGAACAGAGAACAAAGAATCAAGAATAAAAAAAATTAACATTCAAAACTCAACATTTCCTAAACCCTAAACCCTTAAAAGATTTAATAATTCAAAATTCAAAATTCAGCATTCAAAACTTTACAAACCTCTCAACAAATAAATCATTAAAACATTAAATTATCAAACCACTAAACCATTAAAAACACAGACAGATGAAAAAATACATACTACTTATCGGAATCCTATATGCAACAAATTTATGTTCTCAAACGCAGTACCAAAAAGGTATGCAAAAAGCATTTCAGTTTTGGCAAACAGGGAAAACTACAGAAGCAAGTCAATTGTTTGAAAGAATTGCAAAAGCAGAAACTACAAATTGGTTGCCCTCTTATTATGCAGCTACCTTAGAGATTTTAGGTGCTTTTGGATTGAAAGATGAAGCAAAACTTACCGCAAAATTAAATAAAGCACAAGCTTTTTTAGATGATGCCAAGTCTGTTTCAGAAAACAATCCGGAGATTCTTATTACACAAGCTTTATTAAATACTGCTTATATTGCTTTTGACGGGCAAAAATACGGAATGACCCTATCGGGTACCAATGCTGCTTTGTATGCAAAAGCCTTACAAATTGCTCCGAATAACCCTAGGGTTGTTTTAGGAAAAGCAGAGTGGGATATGGGCAGTGCACGCTTTTTCGGAAAACCACTTACGCCTTATTGCAATGCCATAGAACGCGCTATTGAGTTGGGAAAAAAAGAAGAAATTAAAGAAGAATTTTATCCAAGATTTATGTTAGAGAGAGCAGAACAAGTTTTAAAGCAGTGTAAAGGTTGACAAAAGTTTTTAAAGTGGAAAGTGGTAAGCCGGAAGTTGGAAGGGGGAAGTTAGAAAGTTGAAAGTTTATAAAGTTAGAAGTTGGAAAGTTGAAAAGAATGTTGAATCTTCAATTTTTCAATCCTTTAATTTTTCAATTTTAAAGGGTTTCTTTGTTGATAAGTTTATTCGTGTAAACGTTTTATTAGAAAATATTTTTTCAATTTTTAGCCAACAGCCAACAGCCAACAGCCAACAGCCAACAGCCAACAGCCAACAGCCAACAGCCAACAGCCAACAGCCAACAGCCAAGAACTAACCCTTCCTATTCATCAATTCTTCAATTTCATCGGCTTCAATAGGAATATTTTGCATTAAATTAAAAGGCGCACCTTGTTCTTTAATTACCACATCGTCTTCTAAACGAACCCCAAAGCCTTCTGCAGGAATATAAATAGCAGGCTCTACGGTAAATACCATGTTGGCTTGCATGGGTTCATGTAGCAAACCATAATCGTGCGTATCTAAACCCATATGATGCGAAGTTCCGTGCATAAAATACTTTTTATAAGCAGGCTGGTTTTTGTCTTCATTTTGCACATCGGCTTTGTCTAGTAAGCCCAAACCTAACAATTCTGAAGTCATTATTTTTCCTACTTCTACATGATAGTCTGCCCAATCCGTGCCCGGAACCAATAAGCTTGTAGCCGCTTTTTTTACACGATTTACGGCATTATACACCGCTTTTTGTCGGTCCGAAAAACAACCCGAAACCGGAATGGTACGCGTCATGTCCGATGCATAATTGGCATATTCTGCACCCACATCTAGCAATAATAAATCGCCCGCTTGGCACTGTTGGTTGTTTTCTATATAGTGCAGTACATTGGCATTCTTACCACTGGCAATAATGGGTGTATAGGCAAACTTTTTAGAGCGATTTCGTAAAAATTCGTGGATAAACTCCGCTTCAATTTCATATTCCCAAACATTGGGCTGTACAAAATTTAAAATACGGCGGAATCCTTTTTCGGTAATATGACAAGCTTGCTGAATCAGGTCAATTTCAATAGCATCTTTTACAGACCGTAATTGCTGTAAAATAGGATTACTTTTTGCCACCGAATGCGCAGGATACTTTACCAATAATTTTTTGGTAAACCGATCTTCTCTAGTTTCGGTTGCTACATGGGCTCTATAATGCTCGTTGGTATTTATATATACCGTTTCGCATTGCGTCATCAGTTCAAATAAAACCCTATCTAAATCTTCTAACCAATATACGGTTTCAATACCACTGGTTTCCAATGCTGCTTTTTTAGTGAGTTTTTCGCCTTCCCAAACAGCAATATGCTCGTTGGTTTCTTTTAAAAATAAAATTTCTCTGTGTTGTGGTTTTGGACAATCTGGAAACAGCACTAAAATACTCTCTTCTTGATCGATACCGCTTAAATAAAAAATATCTCTGTGTTGTTCAAAAGGCAAAGTACTATCGGCACTAATGGGGTAGATATCGTTAGAATTAAAAACAGCCAGACTGTTCGCTTTCATTTTTGCGCAAAAGTTTTTTCTGTTTTTTATAAAAAGTTGTGTGTCTATTTTGTGGTATTTCATGTTTGTTGGAAGTTGAAAAGTTTGTAAAGTTAAAAGTTAGAAGTTGAAAGTTAGAAGTTAAAGATGACACTTTGTAACTGTTTTTTGTTGAAACCGCTAACATTTTATATTGGAAGTTTGATGTTTGTAATATGTTAAAAAACAAAAATAGCAATTCTTTTGTCATTCCTACTATAGTGAAGCACATGCAGTCATTCCGACCGCAGTAAAGCGGAGTGGAGGAATCTCTGAGCTGTACGTGGGATTTCTCGGTTTCGCTACGCTGCACTCGAAATGACTGTGCGGTTGTTATTCCAACCGAAGCACTGCGTATAGCCGAAGTAAAGTACATGCCAGTCATTCCGACCGTAGTGAAGCGAAGTGGAGGAATCTCTGAAAACTGTACGTGGGATTTCTCGGTTTCGCTACGCTGCACTCGAAATGACTGTGTGGGTCATTCCGACCGAAGTGAAGCGGAGTGGAGGAATCTCATTGTTGGGCGTGGGATTTCTCCACTTCAAGTTGTTCGGTGCAGGCGCTGCCGTTGAAATGACTAAAAAACTTCATCATTCAAAAAATCCCAATTAGGATTTACAGTAGCAATTAATTGCTCTTTTTTTTCGCGTCGCCATTTTTTTAATTGTTTTTCTCTGGCAATAGCAATATTGCTGTTTTCAAAAACTTCATAATACAATAAGTAATAGCAGTTGTATTTTCCTGCAAATGATTTTCTTGCATTTTGACTGTCGAAATAATGTTGAGAAAGCCTTCTTTGAATATTGTTGGTCACACCAATATATAAGGTGGTCTTATTTTTATTGGTAATGATATATACATAGTAATTTTTAAACATATCCAAAAGTAGGGATTTATTTATAATGTAGAAACACTCCTTTCGAAGTACTGCGCATAACCGAAGTAAAACACATACAGTCATTCCGACCGCAGTAAAGCGGAGTGGAGGAATCTCTGAACTGTACGTGGGATTTCTCCACTTCACGTTGTTCAGTGCAGGCGCTGCGCTGCACTCGAAATGACTGTGCGGTTGTTATTCCAACCAAAGCACTGCGTATAGCCGAAGTGAAGCACATACAGTCATTCCGACCGAAGGGAGGAATCTCATTATTATGAGTAAGATTTCTCCTCGTACCTCGTCGAAATGACTGTGTGGATGCCATTCCAACAAAAATACGAAATACTAAAAAAACCATAACTTCCCAACTTATTATTAAAGATTAAAAATTCAACACTCAACATTCGCCAATCATCTACACTTTATGTTTTGTTAACATCAATTAAGTATAAAAAGAACACATTATTTTAAAAAATTGTAAAAAAAAACTATATTTGCAGTTCGAAAACTAAAATAGTTAATATAATGAGAAAACAATTACTTACACAAGTAAGGGTCTGTAATAGACTTTTACTAACCAGTTTATTGCTGTTAGCAATAAGCTTTTCAGTAACGGCACAATCTCCAGGAGGAGTGTCGTCGGATTTAGAGGCGTGGTTTAAACCAGAATCTGGAGTAACCATTTCTGCTTCTGCTACTGCAGATGAAGTAGAAACTTGGGTAGATCAATCTCCTAATGGAAGAGATGCTACTCAAACCACTTTGGCAAACATGCCCTTGTATTTAGACGTAGGGTTGAATATGAATCCTACTTTAGATTTTACTACTGCCTTAAGGTATTTTGAATCAGACTTTATATCGCCACTTGTTAATACTGAATATACTATTATCTCGGTAGGAGAACGAGTAAATATAAATGAAAGTTATTTTATAGGGCAAGCAGGTACTGCTACTAGAAACGATAATCTAGTTTTAGGTTTTCGTAACACATCTCGTTATACCCATGCGCAGTGGAGTAATGATATAGAAGTGGACTTGCCAGCAATATCAGGAACTAGTAATACCGCTTTTATGTCTAATGGCTCTGTAGGGGTTTCTGGAGGTAGGTTGAGTAAAATGTTTTTAAATAATGAGTTATCATCTCCTTTTGAAACAATTACAGCAAATAACGAAGCTTTGGAAAATAGTACAATAGGTTATATAGGTAGAGGTTCTCCTTATGCTAATCATCATCATAAAAGTAGGTTGTCTGAAGTTTTGGTTTATAGTAGAAGACTCTCTTCATCGGAAAGAGAAAGAGTAGAGAGTTACTTGGCTGTTAAATATGGTTTTGCATTGCCTGCTACTCAGTCTTTCTTAAATAGTTCTAATGTGCCTGTTTGGAACCCTGCTAATAATACAGGGTACACTTTCGATGTTTTTGGAATTGCTAGAGACGATGCGAGTACGTTAAACCAAAAAATTTCTAGATCTTTAAATGATACCAATGGTATTTTAACGGTTGCTTTAGAAAATAATTTTACCGATGCTAACTTTGATGCTGCTCGTACTGTAACCCATGCCAATGATGGGCAATACATGCTTTTTGGTTCTAATGGTTTAACTACTACGGCACAAACTACAGAGGTAGACAATGCAACCCTAGGAGCTTTAGCTCAAGGGATAGAAAGAGAATGGGTAGTGCGTACTACGGCAAACTTTACCCAAACTGTTTCATTACAATTTGATGGTTTAGACGATACTTATACTTTAATTACAAATACTACCGGAGATTTTAGTAGTGGTGTAACTGTGGTAGGAGTTTTAGATGCTAGTGGAGTAATTTCTGGGGTAACGCTTACAGACGGTCAATACTTTACAGTAGTTTCCGGAGAAGTAATTCCAGAAATAACTTTAATAGGGCAAGCCAACGTTTCTGTAGAAACAGGAACTTCGTATACAGAGCAAGGTGCTACTGCATTTGATAATGTAGATGGTGATATTTCTGCAAGCATTGTTGTTGGTGGAGATACAGTAGATGCTAGTACAGCAGGTACCTATACAGTAACTTATAACGTAAGCGATGCTGCAGGAAATGCGGCTAATGAAGTTACCAGAATTGTTGTGGTGAGTAGCGATACCACCGCTCCAGTAGTTACCCTTATTGGGAATGCTTCCATTAGTCAGCCACAAGGAGATGCATATGTTGAGCAAGGAGCTTTGGCTCAAGACGAAACGGACGGTGATCTTACGGCAAGTATTACTATATCTGGAACAGTTGATACAAATACTCCAGGGGTTTATACAATTACCTATAGTGTATTAGATGCTGCTAATAATTTAGGACAAGCTACAAGAACAATTACTATTACAGATGCAATTGCTCCTGTAATTACTTTAAACGATTCTAGTTTAATTTTGCATCCAGTTGGAGATACTTATACCGATGCAGGAGCTACGGCTTTAGACAATGTAGATGGCAACCTTACTGCAAGTATTGTAGTAGGAGGTGATACCGTAGATGTAAATACTGAGGCTGATTATGTAATTACCTTTAACGTAAGTGATGCAGCAGGAAACGCTGCTACGGAGGTAACTAGAACCGTAAGAGTAACTTCAAACCCAGGAACACCTGTAATTAGTTTGTTAGGAAATGCTACTGTGAATCACCCTCAAGGAGCTGTATATAGCGATGCAGGGGCTACAGCAACCGATGATTCTGGAGATTTAACACCGAGTATTGTTGTAGGAGGAGATACTGTAGATAATACTACTGTTGTAGGAACTTATACGATTACCTACAATGTAAGTGACGCTGATGGAAATGCTGCAACAGAAGTAACTCGTACAGTAAATGTTATTGCAGATACTACAGCACCTGTGATTACCCTAATAGGAGGCGATTTTTCACAAGATGTAAATGGTCCTGCTTATAATGATGCAGGAGCAACTGCAACCGATGATTCAGACGGAGATATTACTGCTAATATTGTAGTAGGCGGCGATACTGTAGATATTACAACTGCTGGTACTTATACGATTACTTACAATGTAAGTGATGCTGCAGGAAATGCAGCAACAGAGGTAACTAGAACTGTAACTATCAATGCAGATTCTACACCCCCTACCATTACTTTAAACGGAGGTAATGTTACACAGAATATAAACGATGGTACAGCTTATACCGATGCAGGAGCTACTGCTACAGATGCTATAGATGGTGTTTTAACAGGAAGTATTGTAGTAGGCGGAGATACTGTAGATGTAAATACAGTAGGTGTTTACACTATTACTTACAATGTAAGTGATGCTGCAGGAAATGCAGCTACAGAAGTAACCAGAACTGTAACTATTGAAGATACTACTGCGCCTGTAATTACTTTAACAGGAAGTGCTACAGTAACTCATGAAGCAGCTACCGCTTACGCAGATGCAGGTTCAAGTGTTTCAGACAATTACGATACTGGCTTAACAGCTACCGTAGGTGGCGATACTGTAGATGTAAATACATTAGGAACCTATACAATTACTTATAATGTAAGTGATGCAGCAGGAAATGCAGCAACAGAAGTTACAAGAGTAGTAACGGTAGTAGATACCACTGCACCAGTAATTACCTTAACAGGAGATGCTGCTGTATCTGTAGAACAAGCCACAGGAACGTATACAGAACAAGGCGCAACCGCTACTGATGCTGTAAGTACAGGGTTAACAGTAACTGTAGGAGGCGATACTGTGGATGTAAACACAGCAGGAACCTATACAATTACGTACAATGTAAGTGATGGAGCAGGAAATGCAGCAACAGAAGTTACAAGAGTAGTAACGGTAGCAGATACTACTGCACCAGTAATTACTTTAACAGGAGATGCTGCTGTATCTGTAGAACAAGCTACAGGAACGTATACAGAACAAGGCGCAACAGCTACTGATGCTGTAAGTACAGGATTAACAGTAACTGTAGGAGGTGATACTGTAGATGTAAACACGGCAGGAACGTATACAGTTACGTATAATGTAAGTGATGCAGCAGGAAATGCAGCAACAGAAGTTACAAGAGTAGTAACGGTAGCAGATACTACTGCACCAGTAATTACCTTAACAGGAGATGCTGCTGTATCTGTAGAACAAGGAGGAACTTATACAGAGCAAGGCGCAACAGCTACTGATGCTGTAAGTACAGGATTAACAGTAACTGTAGGAGGTGATACTGTAGATGTAAACACGGCAGGAACGTATACAGTTACGTATAATGTAAGTGATGCAGCAGGAAATGCAGCAACAGAAGTTACAAGAGTAGTAACGGTAGCAGATACTACTGCACCAGTAATTACCTTAACAGGAGATGCTGCTGTATCTGTAGAACAAGGAGGAACTTATACAGAGCAAGGCGCAACAGCTACTGATAATGTTGATACAGGATTAACAGTAACTGTAGGAGGCGATACTGTAGATGCAAACACGGCAGGAACGTATACAGTTACGTATAATGTAAGTGATGCAGCAGGAAATGCAGCAACAGAAGTTACAAGGGTAGTAACGGTAGCAGATACTACTGCACCAGTAATTACCTTAACAGGAGATGCTGCTGTATCTGTAGAACAAGGAGGAACTTATACAGAGCAAGGCGCAACAGCTACTGATGCTGTAAGTACAGGATTAACAGTAACTGTAGGAGGCGATACTGTAGATGCAAATACAGAAGCAACGTATACAATTACGTATAATGTAAGTGATGCAGCAGGAAATGCAGCAACAGAAGTTACAAGAGTAGTAACAGTAGCAGATACTACTGCACCAACTTTTGATGTAGATGGTAATACAGCTAATTTTGCAACGAATCTTGCAGAAGGTGCTACGTATACAGTAGGAACGATTGATAATATTGTAGATGTAAATTTAACAACCATTGCTATTGGAGGAGATACTGTAGATACCAATACACCAGCAACATATACGGTAACGTATACAGTGACTGATGGTAGTGCAGCAGCCAATGCAGCAACGATTACAGAAACTGTAACTGTTGGTCCAGACAGTGCTGCCCCTACTTTTGATGTAGATGGTAATACAGCAGATTATGCAACAAGCGTAGAATTAGGCGCAACGTATACAGTAGGAACGATTGGGAATATTGTAGATGCAAGCCCTACTACAAGCGCTATTGGAGGAGATACGGTAGATGCCAATACAGAAGGAACATATACGGTAACATACACCGTAACGGACACTAGTGCTGGTACTAATTCTACTACCATTACAGAAACGGTAACGGTAGCAGATACTACTGCTCCTACTTTTGATGTAGATGGTAACACGGCAGACTATACAACGAATCTTGCAGAAGGTGCTACGTATACAGCAGGAACGATTGGTAATATTGTAGACGTAAGTTCAACAACAACTGCTATTGGAGGCGATACTGTAGATACCAATACACCGGCAACATATACGGTAACGTATACGGTAACAGACGGTAGTAATGCAACAAATGCAAGTACAATTACAGAAACAGTAGTGGTTACCGCAACAGCACCAATTACAGGTGATGATACAGTAACTTCAGACGTTAATGGAGATGTAGACATTGCAGGTTCAGGTTCTTTAACTGTAAATAATGATGCAAATATTAATGGAGATGTAGTAATTGCAGATGGAGCAGAACTTACTTTAAATGGAACAGGAACTATTACAGGAGATGTAACCATTACTGATGGAGGTTCTTTAATTGCTACCGATGGAGCAGTTACAGGAACGATTACTCATGTAAGAAATGTACCTACTACAAATTGGTACTTAATTTCTTCACCAGTTACCGGTCAAGATAAAGATACTTTTGTAGGAGCTTCTAACTTGGCAACAGGTTCAGGAAATAATGTAGGATTCTCTGATTATGATAATGCTTCAGGTGCTTGGTCTTATTACCAAACAGGTGCTTCAGGAACAGGAAACTTTGTATTGGGAGAAGGACATGCAGTAAAACTAAATGCAACAGGAAGTGTAAGTTTTTCAGGAAGCTTTAACAATGCTGATGCAAGTGTTGCTGTAAGTTCAGGAGCTGCTAATAATTTCAATTTAATTGGTAATCCTTATTTAGCCTATGTATCTGTAAGTGAAATGGTAACCGCTAATAATGCTTTATTAGCAGAGCAAACAGTATGGTTATGGGATCAAGCAGCAGATGCTTATGTACAAAAGAACTTAACAGCAGATTTAGAAGTTGCACCAGGGCAAGGATTCTTTGTATTAACAAATGCAGCAGGAAACTTTAGTATTACAGAAGCAATGCAGAGTCATAATGCTACCAATACTTTCCAAAGAGTTACAAGACCAGAGATTGCATTAACCTTAAGCAATGGAAACATCAGTAGAACCGCAGAGATTTTCTATATCAACGGAACTACTAAAGGATTTGACAATGGATATGACAGTTCAATCTTTGAAGGTTTTGCTAATGAGTTTGCAGTGTATACCAGAGCCGTAGCCAACGGAAATGGTAGAAACTTAGGAATTCAGTCTTTACCACAAGGAGGGTATGAGAGCATGATTGTTCCTGTAGGAGTAAATGCTGTAGCAGGAAGTTCTTTAGAGTTCTCTGCAAGGTCAGCAAACTTACCAGCAGGTACTTATGTATACTTAGAAGATAAAAACACCAATACATTTACAAGAATAGATAATGCAACATATCGTGTTACTACATCAAAAGATTTAAATGGCGTTGGACAATTCTATATCCATACTACTTCTAGCGTATTAGCAGCACCAACCAATACATTAGATAATGTAAGTGTGTATGCTTCTAATAATGAAACCTTAAAAGTAGAAGGTATTACAGAAGGACAAGCACAAGTACGTATGTATAGTATTTTAGGAAAACAAGTAATCAACACTACTATTACAGGAAACGGTAATAACCGTGTGGCTTTACCTAAATTACAAACGGGTGTGTACTTAGTAGAAGTACAAAGTGCTCTAGGAACGTTAAACAAAAAATTGATCATCGAATAATACATACAGTATGAAGAATCAAAAAACAAACACACAAGAAGATATTTCTCGTAAGGAAGCCTTACAGAAAATAGGAACGTACGGAAAGTATGCTGCTTTAACAGCTTTAGGAACTTACATTATGCTAAGCCCTAAAAAAGCACAAGCAACTAGCCCTACAGACCCTGGGACAGGTGGTGGGTTTTAAGCCATAGTTCTATAAACAGTAAAAAGCCTCGATATAAAAATATCGAGGCTTTTTTTATTTGTCATTTTGTTTTTTTATAGTCACTCCTGTACAAGTTAACTAATTCGAGGACAATTTTGGTTAAATTTATTAGGCGCTTTACCATTTAAACTTTGGTGTGGCCTTTCTTGATTATAATAATATAAATATTGTACTATTTCTTCTTTTAAATGTTCTTTAGATTCAAAATACGTTTCTCTAATTAAGTCTTCTTCTATGGTTCTCCAAAAGCGTTCAATTTTGCCATTTGTTTGTGGTCTATAAGGTTTTATATACCTATGTTTTATTCCTAATTCAGACAACATTCTTTCAAAAGGGTGCTTGTTTTTAGATCTGCTAGTTTTCTTTCCAAATTCAGGTCCATTATCGGTTAATGCTTCTTTAAATTTAATGTTATAATGAGATGCTAGAATATTAAAACTCTTAAGAGCTGCAAACATAGTTGTTAGTGCTGTAATGTCTTCTATTAATTCTACCCACACTACTCGTGTACAAGAATCGATTACACCATATAAATAATATCTTTTTTTAGGTTCTGATTGCACAATTCCTTTTGGTAAATAATGATTATCAATATGGGCTAATTCTCCCGCTTTTTCTTTAATAATAAGACGTTTGTTTTTTTCCATTTTTGGCGTTAACCTATTTAAACCATAACGTTTTGTAATATTATAAACTCCCGAAGGTGATGGTGTAAACTTCTTTAAACTTGGCTTTAAAATACAACTTATTTCATATTTATTATTACCTAGTTTTCGTAAGTCAATCACTTTTTGTTCTATGAAAGGTAATGGTCGTCTACTTTTCCATTTTGGACCTCGTTTTTGTGGTAGTAAATCTTGTGCCTTTCCACTTTGCTTAAAACGATTATAATACTTTAAAAAACTACGCCGATCTGTACCATTAGCTTTATGAAAATCTTGTACAAATCGGTAATTTGGGTGTTGTTTACTCTTGACTAATTCATATTCTGAAATCAAAAATTGATACTTTTGAATATAGTTACGAACTAATGTTAAATCTTCGCTGTTATTCCTCATAGAAAACAAAATTAAATGTTCTTAATTTTGTCCTCGAATTAGTTAACTTGTACAACTCCGAACACTACTAAAGTCAAAATCTATTTTGGTTGATTATTTTGCAAAGCAATAGAGAAACCGTATTATTAAGTAGTAGATTTTTCAATTCGATATACTTGCTGGCTTTACTCGTATCTCACTTACTCTAAATGAATTACTGAGTGTTTTTTGTAAAACACATATTCGAATAGCAATCTAACGAGGTTGTCTTTTTTTAAACGATTTTTTCTTCTGAGTAGAAGCTCTTTTAGGAGCAGTAGTATCTGTAGGTTCGTAACCTTTTATTACGGCTGTTTTAAACGGTTTTTTTAATAATTTTTCTATTTCTTTTTGGTACTCAGTTTCTTCACTACAAACCAAAGAAATTGCTTCTCCTTTTGCACCAGCTCTTCCTGTTCTACCAATTCTATGTACATAATCTTCAGGTACATTAGGCAATTCAAAATTAACAACATGAGGTAGTAAAGGAATGTCTAAACCACGTGCAGCAATATCTGTGGCTACTAAAACCCGAATCGTATTATTCTTAAAATTTGCCAACGCTTTTGTTCTTGCTCCTTGACTTTTATTGCCATGAATGGCAGCAGCAGAAATACCCGCTTGTATTAATTTTTTAGTTAATTTATTAGCACCATGTTTTGTTCTTGTAAAAATTAAAACTTGATTCCAATTACCGTCTTTAATTAAGTTGGTAATAACAATTGTTTTTTTGCTTTTGTCTACTCGATATGCTTTTTGCGCAACCATTTCTGTAGTAGTATTTTCTGGTGCAGTTGCTACGGATATAGGATTGTTTAAAATACCTTTCGCTAATTTTTTAATGGCATTAGAAAATGTTGCAGAAAATAATAAATTCTGGCGTTTAGCAGGCATATAGCTAATAATTTTATTAATATCTCTTACAAAGCCCATATCTAACATTCTATCTGCTTCATCTAAAATAAAAATATCGATACGTTTAAATGAAACCGCATTTTGATTGTGTAAATCTAAAAGTCTTCCGGGTGTAGCAACTAAAATATCTACACCTCTTTTTAAAGTGCTTATTTGTGGTTTTGCATTTACACCTCCAAAAACAACAGCAGATTTTATGTTTAAGTACTTGCTGTAAGCATATACGTTTTCATATACTTGCGCTGCTAACTCTCTTGTTGGTGTTAAAATTAAGGCTCTTAAAGGTCTGTATTTTGGATGTTTTGTATCCGATAGTATTTGTAATACGGGTAAAGTAAAGCCTGCTGTTTTTCCTGTTCCTGTTTGTGCAGAAGCCAAAATGTCTTTTTTGTTTAAAATATGAGGAATTGCTTTTTGCTGAATAGGCGATGGTTTGGTATATCCTTTTTCTTGAACAGCTTTTAATAGAGCATCCGATAAGCCTAATGATTTGAAAGACATATAAATTTTTTAGTAAATAATAGAGAAACAGTTTGTCTCAGTAAATAGCTGTAAAGATACATTCATTTTTCTCTGTAAAGACATCACAAAAAAGAAAGAAGAAACCCATTTCTCTAACTTTGGTAAAAATCTAAACTCTTTTTTCATGAATTTTAAATTAAAGTGGTAATTTCATCACTTTAAAATCAAATTATAAAACTTCCATAATAAGGATTTCTACAACTAACAGAATGATTATATAGAAGTTACAACTTGTATTGAACTTGTTGAAGTAGGACCGATACTGAAATAAATTCAGCACAAGTAAAAACAAATAATATAGACACATGAAAATTTTATTAAAGACACTATTTCTTTTTATTTCTGCATTTATTTTTGGGCAACAACCAGCCACGAAAGCCAATGATGTTCTAAAAGGATTCGAAGAAAAAGCAATTGCAACTAAAAACTCACTTGTAAAAAATATTCCTTTTACAAATATTGGTCCTACTATAATGAGTGGTAGAGTAGTAGATATTGATGTAAACCCAGAAAACACAACCGAGTTTTACGTAGGTTATGCCTCTGGGGGCTTGTGGTATACCAATAATAACGGAACTACTTTTACACCAATACTAGACAATTCACCTACTCAAAATGTTGGAGATATTGCTGTACATTGGAAAACAGGAACTATTTGGGTAGGAACTGGAGAAAAAAATGCATCGCGTTCTTCTTATGCAGGAATTGGAATTTTAAAATCTAATGATAAAGGAAAAACTTGGCAAAACATGGGATTGCCAGATTCGCATCATATTGGACGAATTCTTATCAATCCTAATAATGAAAATGAAGTATTAGTAGGTGTTATTGGACATTTGTATTCTTCGAATGAAGAACGAGGCGTTTTTAAAACTACAGATGGCGGAAAAACATGGAAGAAAACCTTGTTTATTGATAAAAATACAGGAATTATTGATTTGGCAGAAGCGCCTAACAATTTTAATACAATGTATGCTGCTTCCTGGGAACGAGAGCGAAAAGCTTGGGATTTTAAAGGAAATGGGAAAGGTTCTGCAATTTATAAAAGTGTAGATGCAGGAACTTCTTGGACAAAAATAGGAGTAAAAAGCGGTTTTCCTGTTGGAGAAGGTGTTGGAAGAATTGGTTTGGCAGTTTATAATGAAAATACAGTATATGCTTTTCATGATAGTCAGTTTCGAAGAAAAGAAACAAAGAACAAAACAAAACCTTCGAGTTTTTTAAGTAAAGAAGATTTTAAAAAGATGTCTATAGACGAGTTTTTAAAATTAACCGATAAAAAATTAAATAGCTATTTAAAAACCAATGGATTTCAAGAAAAATACCGTGCAGAAAATGTAAAACAAATGGTGCGTTCCGGTACTTTAAAACCTATTGATTTAGCAAAATATTTAGAAAACGCAAATTCTCTATTGTTTGACACGCCCGTAGTAGGAGCAGAAGTTTTTAAGACTACGAATGGCGGAAAAACATGGAAAAAAACACATGAAGGTTATTTGGATGATTTGTACTACTCTTATGGTTACTATTTTGGCGAAATTCGTGTAGATCCGCAAGATAAAAACGGAATTTATGTATTGGGTGTTCCTATTTTAAAATCGAAAGATGGCGGAAAAACATTTACTTCTATTAGTAAAGAGAATGTGCATTCAGATCATCAAGCCTTATGGGTGAACCCTAAAAAACAAGGGCATTTAATTGATGGAAACGATGGAGGATTAAATATCTCTTATGATGATGGAGAAAATTGGACAAAATTAAATACTCCTGCTGTGGGACAATTTTATGCAATCTACGCAGACAATCAAAAGCCCTATCATGTATATGGAGGCTTACAAGATAATGGTGTTTGGACAGCGCCACACAATGCAAAAATAGATAAGCGTTGGCATCAAACAGGAAAAAACCCGTATCAGTCTATCATGGGTGGAGATGGAATGCAAGTACAAGTAGATGATAGAAATCCGAATATTGTATACACAGGATATCAGTTTGGAAATTACTATCGAGTTAACAGAGAAACTAAGAAAAACACATACATTCAACCCAAACATACATTGGGAGAAAATCCATATCGATTTAATTGGCAAACGCCTATTCATTTATCAAAACACAATCAAGATATTTTGTATTTAGGCGGAAATAAACTACATCGTTCTTTAAATAAAGGAGATGACTGGGAAACGATTTCAGATGATTTAACAACAGGAGGTAAAAAGGGAAATGTGGCGTATGGTACTTTAACCACTATCTCTGAGAGCCCTTTTCAATTTGGATTTATTTATGTAGGTTCAGATGATGGCTTGGTGCATGTTACCAAAAACGGAGGCAGTACTTGGCAACAAATTTCAGATACTTTTCCAAAAGATTTATGGGTATCTCGTGTCATTGCCTCTCAGCATAAAAAAGAACGTGTATATGTAACTTTAAATGGATATCGTTGGGACGATTTTAATCCGTACATATACATGTCTGAAGATTATGGAATGACATGGAAAAACATAGGAACTAATTTGCCAATAAATGCCGTAAATGTGATAAAAGAAGATACCAAAAATGCAAATATATTATATGTAGGGACCGATAATGGCGTTTATGTATCTCTAAATAGAGGGGCATCTTGGCACCCGTTTTCTAAAGGATTGCCTAATGTTGCTGTACATGATTTAGTAGTACAGCCTAAAGCAAAGCATTTAATTATAGGAACACACGGGCGTAGCCTGTATAAAGCAAATATTGCGCCTTTACAGTTATTGACTGAAGAAATTATACAAAAGCCAATACATATTTTTCCAATAGAGGGTATTAAAAAAAGTAATTTCTGGGGTAATTCTTGGAGTACATGGAGATCTCCTAACACGCCAAAAATAGTCATTCCATTTTATACAAATCAAGAAAAGGAGATGCATGTAGCTATTTATTTAAAAAATATAAAAGTAAATTCATTCTATATAGAAACAGTAAAAGGGTATAATGAAGCAGTTTTTGATGTCTCTTTTTCTAAAAAAGGTAGAAAATCTTATCAAAAAACTCAGAAGGAGAAAACACTCTCTAAAGCAAAAAATGGTATTTATTATTTGCCCAAAGGAACTTATACCGTTAAAATTGAAAACTTAGAAAAGAGTTTTGAAATAAAATAAAGTTATTGAAATCATTTAAAAAACAATAAAACAACTATTCCTATTAAAGGAGTTTTTACTAAATTTGTCACTTAAAAATTTTTATCATGAAAAAAATACTTGCAATTGCTATTTTATGTAGCTCAATAGCATTTGGTCAAACTTCAGAAAGTTCTCTTGAAAATACTCAGTCTGAAAACACTATTGCTGAGAAAGCTACTTCAAAAGTAGATGAATGGACTTTTAAAATTAATACAAACCTTATTGATAATAGTGGTGATTTCAAACTTTTTAACGCTTTTACAGAGTTAAACAGAAATGCTTTTGGAGGTGCTCCTATAACTTTAGGGGTAGAAAAAAGAGTGAGTAATCTGTTAGGAGTACAAGCAGAAGGTAGTTTTAATACATGGCAAACTCCTTATGGCGTTATTGATAAGATTACATTGGTAAATGATGAGAGTTATGCTTCAATAGATGTTGCTTTAAAGCTATATCTAAGCCAATTATCTTTCAACCCTATAAAAATTGAAGGATTAGATTTTTATGCAACTGGGGGAATTGGTTTCTTTAAAATAGATAAAATTTCACCTTCCTTTAATTTTGGTGGTGGAGCTGCCTATTGGTTTTCTGATGCTGTAGGAGTTAATTTTGATCTTGTTACTAAAATAGCATTGAATTCTGGAGATATTAAATATAACACTTCTCATGTACAATACTCTTTTGGATTGGTTTTTAAAATGCCAGAAACAAATTTAAAGGATATAGAACCAGAATATACACAAGAAGAATTATTCCAGTATTATTATTCTAATAATGCAGATACAGATGGAGACGGCGTTGTAGATAAATTAGATAAGTGTGTAGAAGAAGTAGGGCCTTTTAGTAATTTGGGTTGCCCGTTTTTAGATAGTGATGGAGATGGTGTAATTGATAACGTAGACAACTGTATTAATATAGCAGGTTCTTCAGAGAATAAGGGTTGTCCTTTGCCAGATAGAGATAAAGATGGTGTGATTGATAGAGTAGATAAATGTCCTGATACTCCTGGGTCTTATAGAGGATGTCCTTATATAGGTGGATTAAGAGGTTCAAGTGGAGGCGATGGCTTTAATGCGCCAGTTACTGTAGTGAAACCTGAACAAACACAAATGATTAAATATGGTGCTGGAAGTAAGAATTTTATTTTAGAAAAAGAAGATGCTTTGTCATTGATTGCTGATTATATTAAGAGTCAGCCAGAAGATTCTAAATTTAGAATAGAAGGACACACAGATAGTACAGGTAGTGATAGTGCTAATAAACTTTTATCTAAAACAAGAGCCAATCTTGTTAGAGATTACCTAGTAGGAGAAGGCATTGCCAAAGAGCGTTTAATTACGGTTGGTTTTGGAGATACAAGACCTATAGATTCTAATTTAACAGAAGAAGGAAGATCTAATAATAGACGTATCGAGATTGTAAAAATCAGATAATATAAACGACATCTTATTGAAGGTGTTTGAAAACAAAAAAGCACGTTTTATAAATATTTATAAAACGTGCTTTTTGTATACAGAAAATAGATGTTTAAAACTTTTTACTGTTTTAAAAAACATGAATACTATTTACACTTATTCTAAATAACTATCAAAGAAAACGTTTTCTTTGTCCAAGATGTGTTTTCACCTTAAATTTGTATTTATAATCTAATCGATAAAATACAGATGAGCGGATTCTTAAAATCGTCTATTGGAAGGAAGTTTGCCATGGCACTTTCGGCATTTTTCCTTATGTTTTTCTTACTACAACATTTAGCAATTAATATTACTTCCATCTTTCCAGATAAAGGAGCTACTTTTAATAATTTTTCCCATTTTATGGGAACAAATCCATTAGTACAGTATGCTTTGCAACCTGTTTTAATTTTTGGTGTCATATTTCATTTTGTAATGGGATTTATCTTAGAACTTAAAAATAGTAGTGCAAGAAATGTAAAGTATGCAAAAAACAACGGCGCAGCAAATGCTACTTGGATGAGTAGGAATATGATTTGGAGCGGTTTGGCAATTTTAGCATTTATTGTACTACATTTTATAGATTTTTGGTTTCCAGAAATTAACACCAAATTTATTCAAGGAGATTGGAGTGGAATGCACAATGGAGAGTTACGCTATTTTCATGAGTTGCAAGAAAAATTTTTAAGCCCTTACAGGGTAGGCGCTTATGTAATTGCATTTGTATTCCTAGCCATGCATTTATTACATGGTTTTAATTCGGCTTTTCAATCTGTAGGTGCTCATAATAAATATACAAAAGGCTTAAAAACGTTTGGAAAATTATATGCTATTTTAATTCCATTAGGCTTTGTTATTGTAGCTTTATTTCATCATTTTAATCACATCCATTAATCGTATATAAGTATGGCTTTAGATTCAAAAATTCCAGAAGGTCCCATTGCTGATAAGTGGACAAATTATAAAAATAAAATTAATTTAGTAAATCCAGCAAACAAAAGACTAATTGATGTTATTGTTGTTGGAACAGGTTTGGCAGGAGGTTCTGCAGCGGCGACGTTAGCAGAATTAGGGTATAATGTAAAAGCATTTTGTTTTCAAGATTCACCAAGGCGAGCGCATTCTATTGCAGCACAAGGAGGCATTAATGCAGCAAAAAATTACCAAGGAGACGGAGATTCTACGTATAGATTGTTTTATGATACTGTAAAAGGTGGCGATTATCGTTCTCGTGAAGCCAATGTATATAGATTAGCTGAAGTGTCTGCAAATATTATCGATCAATGTGTGGCACAAGGAGTCCCTTTTGCGAGAGATTATGGAGGTTTGTTAGACAATCGTTCTTTTGGTGGTGTTTTGGTTTCTAGAACTTTTTATGCGAAAGGACAAACAGGTCAGCAATTATTATTAGGTGCATATTCTGCGATGAATCGTCAGATTGGACGTGGAAAAATAAAAATGTACAATCGTCATGAAATGCTAGACATCGTAAAAATAGATGGAAAAGCTCGTGGCATTATTGCAAGAAATTTAATTACAGGAGAAATAGAAAGACACGCTGCACATGCTGTTGTTTTAGGAACTGGAGGATACGGAAATGTATTTTTCTTGTCTACCAATGCTATGGGTTCTAATGTAAGTGCAGGTTGGAAAGCGCATAAAAGAGGTGCGTATTTTGCAAATCCTTGCTATACACAAATTCATCCAACGTGTATTCCTGTTTCAGGAGATCATCAATCGAAATTAACGTTGATGTCAGAATCTTTACGAAATGATGGACGCATCTGGGTGCCTAAAAATAAAGAAGATGTGCAAGCCATTAGAGACGGAAAATTAAAACCGACTGCTATTGCTGAAGAAAATAGAGATTATTATTTAGAAAGAAGATATCCTGCTTTTGGAAATTTAGTACCAAGAGATGTGGCTTCTAGAGCTGCTAAAGAACGTTGTGATGCTGGTTTTGGAGTAAATGCAACAGGAGAAGCCGTATACTTAGATTTTGCCTCGGCAATTCAACGATACGGAAAAGAACAAGCACATATTAAAGGGTTGGATGAAAATGATGCCGCTTTGGTGAAACGTTTAGGGCAAGAAGTTGTAAAAACCAAATATGGAAACTTGTTTCAAATGTATGAGAAAATTGTAGATCAAAATCCTTATGAAACACCCATGATGATTTATCCTGCGGTACATTATACAATGGGAGGTGTTTGGGTAGACTATAACTTGCAAACTACAGTACCTGGATTGTATTGTATTGGAGAAGCAAACTTCTCAGATCATGGCGCTAATAGACTAGGGGCTTCTGCATTAATGCAAGGCTTGGCAGATGGTTATTTTGTATTGCCTTATACGATTGGAGATTATTTGTCTAACGATATTAGAACAGGACCTATTTCTACAGATTCTCCAGAGTTTGAAGCAGCAGAAACTGCCGTAAAAGATTCTATAGATAAATTAATTAATAATAACGGAACACATTCTGTAGATTATTTCCATAAAAAGTTAGGAAAAATTATGTGGAATAAATGTGGAATGTCTAGAAATGAAAAAGAACTCAAGGAAGCCATTGAAGAAATTGCAGCATTACGAGAAGAATTTTGGAACGATGTAAAAGTGCCAGGAGCAGCGAACGAGTTTAACGAAGAGTTAGCAAAAGCAGGACGTGTTGCCGACTTTTTAGAGTTAGGGGAATTGTTTGCTAAAGATGCCTTAGTAAGAGAAGAATCTGCTGGAGGTCATTTTAGAGATGAATACCAAACAGAAGAAGGTGAAGCTATGCGTAGAAAAGAATTCCAATTTGTTTCTGCTTGGGAATACAAAGGCGCTCCTAAAGATGCCGTATTGCATAAAGAAGCATTGGTGTATGAAAATATTGAAGTAAAAGAAAGAAGTTATAAATAATACTTGCTTTTAGCCTTTAGCCATTAGTAATTACTGATAGCCAAAAGCTAATAGCCAAAAGCATAAAACGTATGAATCTTACATTAAAAATTTGGCGTCAGAAAAACGCAAGTGATAAAGGAAGTATGGTAGATTATCAAATTGCTGATATTTCACCCGATATGTCTTTCTTAGAAATGTTAGACGTATTAAACAATCAGTTGATTGAAAGAGGTGATGCACCTGTTGCTTTTGATCACGATTGTAGAGAGGGAATCTGTGGTATGTGTTCTTTATACATTAATGGAGAAGCGCACGGGCCTGATAGAGGTGTTACTACTTGTCAATTGCACATGCGTAAGTTTAAAGACGGCGATACCATTTATATAGAACCTTTTAGAGCCAAAGCATTTCCTGTAGTAAAAGATTTAGTAGTAGACAGAAGTGCGTTTGATAGAGTGCAACATGTTGGTGGATTTATTTCTGTAAATACTTCTGGAAATACGCAAGATGCCAATTCAATTCCTGTGGAAAAAGCAAATGCAGACAAAGCTTTTGATGCGGCTACCTGTATTGGTTGTGGAGCTTGTGTAGCTACCTGTAAAAACTCTTCTGCCATGTTATTTGTTTCTGCAAAAGTTTCTCAATTTGCTTTGTTACCACAAGGTAGAGTAGAAGCAACAGACCGTGTGTTAAATATGGTAAAGCAAATGGACGAAGAAGGTTTTGGAAATTGTACGAATACGGGCGCTTGTGAAGTAGAATGTCCTAAAGGAATTTCGCTAGAAAATATTGCGCGTATGAATTCGGAATACATAAAAGCAAGCTTAAAAGGGTAAAAAGTAAGAAGTACAAAGTAAGAAATACAAAGTAGGAAGTACAAAGTCTTAGGTAAAGTAGTATTATAGATATTTCTAAAATTCCACTTCTAATATCCTATATCTAGTTTCACGAGTTTTCTTTTCTATATTTCGAAGGTGTACATTCTTTTATTTGTTTAAACTTTCGGTTAAAGTTGGCATTATTTTTAAAGCCAGATTTTTCGGAAACCTCCGTAATTAAGAGCTCTTTGTTTTTTAGTAACCGACACGCATTTTCTATCCGAATTTCAATTAAAAACTGAAAATATGTTTTGTCAGTACGCTGTTTAAAATAGCGACAAAATGCAGTTGGAGTCATATTCGAAATTTCTGCAATTTTTTTTAAAGTAATTTCTTCTTGAAAATTATTCATCGTATAATTCATAATTGCAGACATTCTTTTTCCTTCATTATCGGAATATTTTTTGGGATTCATAAAAGTAGATAAAGGCACTATATCTGCGTTTAAAATTTCATGAACAATTTCAAAAAAAGTAATAAAACGCTTAAAGTCAGATTGTTTTTTTAAAGCTAAAAATAACATTGTAATTTTATCTTTTTTAGTCAATACTTTTGCGCCAATAGCACTTATTTCAAATAAATTTCTTATTTCAGCGAGGTCTCCAAGAGAGAAAAAATTTTCACCAAAAGATGATTTTGTAAAAAAAAGCGAAATCATAAAAGAAGTATTACAATTTGAAGTATCACTTTTAAAAACATGAGGTAAATAACTGCCAATAATTAAAATATCTCCAGCAGTATATTCATGAATTGTATCTCCAACAATTAAAGTCCCTTCTCCAGAAATAATAGTACAAAGCTGTATTTCTTCATGTTGATGTAATTTGTCATAGAAAGCAATTCCTTTATCTTCTTGATAAATAATGGCTTTATGAGTAGTAGGTTTGGATATTTTAAAAGATAAAACTTTCAATATATAATGATTTAATTTTGAATTACTTTCAATCTTTCAATCTTTCAATCTTTCAATTTTGAGTAAGCATATTTGAGCTAAAGTTAACCTATTTTTAATATTAAAAATTAAATTAAGGTAATATAGTATTATAATTGGATAATATATAGAAATGAATAAAAAAGGAATAAGTTTTATTTTTACTTAAAAATAAACACCAATGACAATAGCATGGAAAGGCATTATGCCAGCAATAACTACAAAGTTTACAAATGAAGATACTTTAGATTTATTAATGTTTGAAAAAAACATACAAGCACAATTAGAAGCGGGTGTTAGCGGAATTATTTTAGGAGGGAGTTTAGGAGAAGCAAGTACACTTTTAGATGAAGAAAAAAGAGTCCTTGTTAAAAAAACGGTAGCCCTTGTAAAAGGCAAAGTGCCTGTTATTATTAATATCGCAGAACAAACCACAACAGGTGCTATAGAAGCAGCAAGGAAAGCAAAAGAAGATGGTGCATCCGGATTAATGATTTTACCACCAATGCGTTACAAAGCAGATGCTAGAGAAACCGTTACTTATTTTAAGAAAATAGCCAATAGTACTACGTTGCCTATCATGATTTATAACAATCCTGTAGATTATGGCATTGAAATTACTTTAGATATGTTTGAAGAATTAGCGACGTGTACAAACATTGAAGCGGTAAAAGAATCTACAAGAGATATTTCTAATATTAACAGAATGCGGAATCGTTTTGGAAATCGGTTTGCCATTCTTTGTGGCGTAGACACGTTGGCTTTAGAAAGTATATTGATAGGTGCAGATGGTTGGGTGGCAGGCTTAGTATGTGCTTTTCCTGCAGAAACAGTAGCTATTTTTAATCTTGCAAAAGCGGGAAGAACACAAGAGGCTATTGAGATTTATCGTTGGTTTTTACCCCTCTTAGAATTGGATATACATACCAAATTGGTACAAAACATTAAGTTAGCAGAAGTGGCTACAGGTATTGGAACAGAAAATGTACGAGAACCGCGTTTGCCCTTAGCTGGAGAAGAAAGAGCAAGAGTTTTAGCTGTTATAGAAGAAGGACTTAAAACACGACCTGTATTACCAGATTATAAGTCGCTAGTTTAAAGTTAGATAGTTTGTAAAGTTTTGAACTCTTTAATTTTTGAATTTTTCAAGAGGTTTATTTGTTTAGGAGTTGAGACATTTATAAGTTTTTAAATGTTGAGTTTTGAGTTTTCAATTTTTGAATCTTTTAATTCTTTAATCTTTTAATAAATTTATGTGTTTAAACGTTTTACTAGAAAATATTTTTTCAATTTGTTAATCAAGAATCAAGAATATGTTAGAAATAAGACCTAGTTGTGAACACTGTGATAAATCATTACCCTACAACGCAAGTGATGCAATGATTTGTACTTTTGAATGTACCTTTTGTAAAGATTGTGTGAACAATGTATTGAAGCATGTTTGTCCAAATTGTGGAGGAGGTTTTGAAAAACGCCCCATTCGACCTAAAGAATTGTTAGACAAATACCCAGTATCCACAAAAAGAGTGTATAAACCCCTCAACAGCTAAACAAATAAACGTCTAACCATTACTAAATAAAAATGATTACAGGAAAAAATTATATAGGAAATAAACTTTCTACAAAAGGAACGAGCACTTATAGAACCTTTAATCCAGTATCAAATACAGAAAATAAAAATGTATTTATAGAGGCAACTTCCGAAGAAATTCACGAAGCCGCACTATTAGCAACAAAAGCATTTCAGATTTATAAAGTAAAAACGGGTACAGAAAAAGCATTGTTTTTAAATACTATTGCAGATGAAATAGAAACATTAGGAAATCTTTTGATAGAAACATACATGTCAGAATCTGGTTTGCCAGAAGGCAGAGCCATGGGAGAACGAGGAAGAACCTTAGGGCAATTAAGAGCTTTTGCAAAGCATTTAGAAGAAGGTTCTTGGGTAGAAGCTACAATAGATACGGCGCAACCAGAACGACAACCAATTCCAAAGGTAGATTTACGAAAAATGAATATTCCTATTGGGCCTATTGCTGTTTTTGGAGCCTCTAATTTTCCCCTCGCTTTTTCTACCGCAGGAGGAGACACAGCATCGGCATTGGCAGCAGGTTGTCCTGTTATTGTAAAATCGCATCCCATGCATGCAGGAACTGGAGAATTGGTAGCGTCAGCAGTTATAAAAGCTGCAGAAAAAACAGGAATGCCCAACGGTGTATTTTCTAATTTGAATAGTAGCGGAATAGCGGTAGGGCAAACATTAGTTCAACATTCTACAATAAAAGGTGTTGGATTTACAGGAAGTGTAAAAGGAGGCAGAGCTTTGTATAATTTAGCAGCAACGCGTAAAGAACCTATTCCAGTATTTGCCGAAATGGGTAGTATAAATCCCGTTGTTTTATTGCCAGAAGTTTTAGAAGAAAAGGCAGTATATTGGGCAGAAACCTATGCCAATTCTATTACTTTAGGAGCAGGACAGTTTTGTACAAACCCCGGATTGATTTTAGGAATTCGAAGCGAAGGTTTTACCAATTTTGCTAATACTTTAGCAACAGCCATTGTAAAAGTAATACCTTCTTGTATGTTGCACCCCAATATTTACGAAGCTTATAAAAGTAAAAAAGAAGAAGTTTCGAATGCTTCAGAAGTAACCGTTTTGGCAAATTATCAAACAGAAGTCAATCCAAACTATCCACAACAAATAGTTTCTAAAGTAGCAGGAAGTGCTTTTTTAGAAAATCCAACTTTACACCAAGAAGTATTTGGCCCTTTTTCTTTATTGGTAGAATGTGAAGATATTTTAGAGTTAGAACATATTATTAAACATTTAGAAGGACAATTAACGGGTACTATTGTTGCTACAAATGATGAAATTTTAAAAAATGCAAACATAGTATCTGCTCTACAAAACAGCGTAGGACGTATTATTTTTAATGGGGTGCCTACGGGTGTTGAGGTTTGTCCATCGATGTTGCATGGAGGTCCTTATCCAGCGTCTACCGATTCTCGATTTACTGCTGTAGGTGTACATGCTATAAAACGTTGGGTACGTCCATTTAGTTTTCAATCTTGGCCTAATGAATTGTTGCCCGATGCTTTAAAAAATGAAAATCCTTTAGGAATTTATAGAACTGTAAATGGTTGTTTTACAAAGGAGAATATCTAATAAAGTGAAATTTTAAAATGAGAATTACACAATTCAATATTTAAAATTTGTTCTAATATTAATACATATGGGTAGAAACACTTTTTTTTGTATTGATGCACATACTTGCGGGAATCCAGTACGACTTGTTGCAAAAGGTGGACCTGATTTAATAGGTGCTACGATGAGTGAAAAACGTCAGCATTTTATAAAAGAATACGATTGGATTCGGAAAGGATTGATGTTTGAACCTCGCGGACACGATATGATGAGCGGAAGTATATTGTTTCCGTCACACAATCCAGAAAATGATTTTGCCATTTTATTTATAGAAACTTCAGGCTGTTTGCCTATGTGCGGACATGGTACAATTGGTACTATTACCATTGTTATAGAAGAAGGTTTGGTAACGCCAAAAACTCCCGGAAAAATAAAGATGGAAACGCCTGCAGGTTTGGTAGAAATCGAATACCAACAAACCCAAAAAAAAGTAGATTGGGTAAAACTCACCAATGTAAAAAGTTATCTAGCAGCTGAAAATTTAACCGTTGATTGTCCCGAATTAGGAGCAATTACCTTTGATGTTGCTTATGGTGGAAATTATTATGCCATTGTAGATACTCAAGAAAACTTTTCGGGAATACAAGACTTTACAGCGAGTAAAATTATTCAGTATTCGCAAATAGTACGAACTCGTATTAATGAAAAATATCCCAATTTATTTGTACATCCAGAAAATGAAACCATTAGAGATGTGAGTCATTTATTATGGACAGGAACCCCTGTAAACCCAAAATCTTCAGGAAGAAACGCAGTTTTTTATGGAGACAAAGCTATTGATAGAAGCCCTTGTGGAACAGGAACTTCTGCAAGAATGGCACAACTGTACGCAAAAGGGAAACTAAAAGTAGGAGAAAAATTTATTCACGAAAGCTTTATAGGAAGTACGTTTACAGGTTGTATAGAAGAAGAAACACTATTAGATGGTAAAAAAGCAATTATTCCTAGCATACAAGGTTGGGCAAAAATATATGGATATAATACTATTATTATTGATGAGGAAGACGATCCGTATGCGCATGGGTTTGTGGTGAAGTAAATATTAAATGATTTAAATAATTAAAAATTTAGACTTTTGAATTTTTAATCCTCTGAGTCTAGTAAAAAAAGATGAAACATTGCATTATTATTGGTGGCGGAATCATTGGATTGTGTACCGCGTATTATTTAAAAGAAGAAGGACATCAGGTTACGATTGTAGATCAATCGAATTTAGATAGCGGTGCTTCTTATGTAAATGCAGGTTATTTAGCACCAAGTCATATTATTCCCTTAGCTTCCCCAGGTACTTTTAAAAAAGGATTGAAATGGATGTTGAATTCGTCGAGCCCTCTTTATATAAAACCTCGTTTGCAGGCAGATTTTTTACGTTGGACTTGGGCGTTTTATAAATCATGCAATCCAAAGCATGTTGTAAAATCGATTTCTGTGATTAGAGATATTGCATTGTTGAGTCAAGATTTATATAGTGATATTAGAACCAAAGAAAACTTTCAATTTCAGTATCAAAAGAAAGGATTGTTAATGTTGTGCAAAACAGATAAAATGTTGGAAGAAGAAGTGAAAATTGCCAATATTGCCAAAGCGAATGGATTGGATGTTTCCGAATTAAACGCAAAAGAATTAGCTATTTTAGAACCTAATATTAGAATCAATGTAAAAGGTGCTACCTATTTTAAATGTGATGCACACACTACGCCACATGAGTTTATGAATGAAATGAAAGCGCATTTACAACAAAATGGCGTACAGTTTTTTAGGAATGAGAAAGTAGAAGACCTAATTGTTGAAAACCAAAAAATAACATCGATAAAAACCAGTAAACAAACATTGAAGGCAGATGAATTTATTTTAGCAGCAGGCTCTTGGTCGCCTTTATTAAGTGAAAAACTAGGGATTCAACTGCTCTTACAAGCAGGAAAAGGCTATCGAATAAATTCTGAGAAACCCAATGGAATTACTATTCCTGCAATTTTAGCCGAAGCAAAAGTAGCGATTACACCTATGAATGGGTTTACGCGTTTTGCAGGAACTATGGAAATTGCAGGGATTAATACAATAATTCGTAAAAATCGTGTGGAAGCTATTGCCAAAGCAGCCGCCAATTATTATCCAACAATAAATTTAACAGCAGAAGAGAAAAATAAGGCAACTTCAGGATTGCGACCTGTTTCACCAGACGGATTGCCTTATATTGGAAAATCTAACAAATGTAAAAATTTAACCATTGCTACAGGACACGCCATGATGGGTTGGAGTATGGGAACAGCTACAGGAAAATTAGTTTCGGAAATTATTTCGGAACAAAAGCCTTCTTTGAGTTTGAAGATGTACCATCCAGATAGAAAATTTTAATTTAGATTTCTTATAACAGATTGTACCATGTTCATTTTTGATAAGCTTCCATTAGATAAGTATTTAATAAAGTAATTTTCTTTGAGCTGTAATTGTCTAAATATTTCTTTAGCAGTATATCCTTTTAGGTAAAGCTTAGATACGTTTTCAAAAAAAGACTCTAAAAAGTGAAGTTTTTCAGTAAGCTTTTTTTTTCCATTTACCAATTCTGGATAATGACTACAAAAAAGTACTTTAAAATCGAGTTTTAAAATCGATTTTATGGATTGAATTTGGAGTGATATATTTTCGTTTTTTAAAAAGTAACTGATATAAGAATTGATGTATAAGTCTGCTGAGAACAACCATTTTTTTTGTGGTTCATATAAAGCTACCATATCTAAAGCGTGACCAGGTATAGGAATAATTTGGAATTGAAACTTTTTGGTCTCGATTAGATTATTTACAGGACGTAAATTGAATTGTGCTTCTCTATTTCCCCACACGAATCTTTGAGCAAAACTAATTTTAGGAGGTTTTTTCATAATTTCACAGCATAATGCTGAAGCATATACATTGCAGTTAAATTTCTTTTGAAAACCTGTAATATTTCCTGTATGATCTTCATGATGATGCGTAATAAACAATTGTTCTACAGATAAATCTTTTGTTTTGAGAAAGATTTTTTTTCTCATTTTACTGTGTCCAGTATCAATTAATAGACCATCTATAAAATAAATATGTGAAAATAAACGGGGTTTTCCTATTGGTAAATGCCCAAATTTAAAACCAATGACTTCTTCATAATTGAATTTTTCTACAATAGTCATTCTATAGGTTTTTTACATTTTCAAGAAAAAAATAATTATCCAATTGCTTGCTCCAAATCACTTAACAAATCGTCTATATCTTCAATACCTACACTTAAACGGATTAAAGAATCAGTAATACCAATCTTTAAACGCTCTGGTTCTGGAATAGAAGCATGTGTCATGGTTGCTGGGTGATTTACTAAGCTTTCTACACCCCCTAAAGATTCTGCTAAAGTAAATACATGGGTGTTTTCTAAAAATGCAAAGGCAGCTGCTTTGCTTTCATCTTTCAATCGGAAAGATACCATACCGCCAAAATCTTTCATTTGCTTTTTTGCAATATTGTAATTTGGGTGATTTTCAAAACCTGGATAATAGACGTCTCCAACTTTTGGGTGATTTGCTAAGAATTCAGCTATAGCTTTTCCGTTTTCGCAATGACGCTGCATTCTAATGTGCAAGGTTTTAACACCTCGCAAAGCTAAAAAACTATCCATTGGACCTGCTACAGCACCACCTGCAAACTGAATAAAGTGTAATTCTTCAGCGAGTTTAGCATCTTTTACCATTAAAGCACCCATGACTAAATCGGAATGTCCGCCTAAATATTTGGTAGCAGAATGCATTACAATATCTGCACCTAAATCTAAAGGTTGCTGCAAATAAGGGGTTGCAAATGTATTGTCTACCGCTATTAAAATAGCATCATTTATAGCTTTAGTTGCATTTACTATTCCTTCAATATCGGCAATTTTCATCAACGGATTGGTAGGTGTTTCTAGCCAAATTAATTTTGTTGCATCCGAAATAGCATCAGTTACATTGTCAATATTATTCATGTCTACAAACTTGAATTTTAGTCCGTATTTCTGAAACATCCGCGTAAACATTCTATAGGAACCGCCATACAAATCATCACCTGTAATAATCTCATCACCCGGGTTTAACATTTTTAAAACCGCATCAATAGCAGACAATCCAGAAGAAAACGCAAAACCATGTGTGCCATTTTCTATGGAAGCAAAGCTGTTTTCTAAAGCCGTTCTTGTAGGATTTGCCGCTCTAGAATATTCATACCCTTTATGAACCCCAGGACTAGATTGTGCATAGGTTGAGGTTTGAAATATAGGAGGCATTACAGACCCTGTACTTGGTTCGTGTTCTTGACCGCCGTGGATTGTTTTTGTGTTGAATTTCATTATAAAATAATTTTGAATGCTAAATGTTGAATTATACAGTTTTTTGTTTTGCAATGAAAGCCACTTTTAGACTTTCTAACTTTTAAACTAATTTTTTAAGTGCCATAATAGTTCCTAAATGCAAGCCTTCATGAAAATTGTTAAAAGGAACGGCTGTTTCTATACTATCTAATACGTAGCCTGTACTTGTATTGTAAGTATGGTATTCTTTAAAAACTCCAGCATTGTAATTTTTTTCTAAAGTTTCAGGTAATTTTAAAAACAGCTCTTTTACAGTTTCAAAATTGTTTGCACTCATTTTTTCTGAAGGAACTGTTCCTTTGGTATATTTTTGTATCAAGTCTTTTGAAATTAAACATTCTAATCCCGATAGTTTGTAATGTAATAATTGCTGTGTAACAACCAAATGAGTTAAATTCCAGATAATATTATTTTTAAAGCCTTTTGGAATGGTATGCAATTGTTCTAAACTTAGATTTTCAATGACTTTTAATGTTATTTTTCTAGATGTTTTTAAAATGTTGAATTGGTTTGTCATTTTTCTGATTATTTTTGGACTGTAAATATAATCTTAAAAAAATGAAGAAAGTCTATTTTTTGCAAACTTGCGATACCTGTAGAAGAATTTTAAAAGAAGTAAATCTTGATGGTTTTGAACGTCAGGAAGTAAAATCAAATCCTGTTACTACAGCTCAATTACAAGAAATGTATGCGCTTTCGAATAGCTATGAAGCTTTGTTTAATAGACGTGCTAAGTTGTATAAGTCGATGGATTTAAAAAATCAAGAATTATCAGAAACAGATTACAAACAATTTTTGTTACAGGAATATACTTTTTTAAAGCGACCTGTTTTTATACTTGATAATGAAATTTTTATTGGAAATAGTAAAAAGGTAATTGCTTCTTTAAAAGAAAGAATAGGTTGTTAATATTGAACTCGTTTAAAATACTTCAATAAATAGTATAAAAATAGGTTGTCTAATTTTTAGACAACCTATTTTTATGAATACATAATAGTATTTATTTTTTAGCCAATAAATCTCTAATTTCTGCTAATAAATCTTCTTGACTAGGTCCTTTTGGAGCTTCTGGAGCTGCTTCTACAGGTTTTTTTGTTTTGTTATATGCTTTTACAATAACAAACATTACAAAACCTACTATAATTAAGTTGATAATGGTGTTTACCCAAGAACCCCAAGTAATGGCATTTTCAGGAGAAACTACTTTTCCTGTAGCATCTATTACTGCTTCGGTTAATACAATTTTCTTGTCGGCAAAGTCTATTCCTCCAGAAAAATATCCTACCACAGGCATTACAATATTATTTACAAATCCTTTTACCACAGCACCAATAGCACCTGCCATAATTACAGCAACTGCAAATTCAACAACGTTACCCGTCATTATAAATTCCTTAAACTCTTTTAACATGATTGTTTGTTTTTAGGTTAGTATTAAGCCCACAATTTAAGAAAAATTAACAAAATTTTAAGATTTTAGTATCTTTTTTATTCTGTGAGAACTTGCAGTTAAAATTTCATAAGGTATTGTTTCACAAATATTTGCAATATCTTCAATTGTTTTTTGGTTATTGTACAGGATAACTTGGTCTCCTTCTGCACATGTGATTTCTGTAATATCTACCATTATCATGTCCATACAAATGTTACCAACCATCAATGCTTTTTGATTATTGATAAATACATATCCTTTTCCATTGCCAAGTTTTCTAGAAATACCATCTGCATGCCCAATAGGAATGGTTGCTATTTTAGAAATTCTACTCGCTTTAAAAGCTCTATTATACCCTACGGTTTCTTCTGGTTGAATAGTATGAATTTGAGAAATAATGCTAGTGAGGTTATGTGTATTTTTTAACATTAATGTTTCTTGTTCGTCATTTCCAAACCCATACAAACCAATTCCCAAACGAATCATATCAAATTGAGCTTTGGGGTAATTGACAACACCCGAAGTATTTAACATGTGTAACATGGGTTGGTAGCTTAGCTGTCTACAAATTTCTTCTGCTATAGAGGTAAATAGTTCGATTTGTTTTTTAGAAAAATCAATTTCATTTGCATCTTCACTTGCCGCTAAATGAGAAAAAAGAGAAATAATTTGTATATTTTTAGAAGCTTTAATTTTAGGTATAATAGTAGTTGTATCTTTATTAGAAAACCCTAATCTATTTAGCCCTGTATTGAGTTTAATATGGACGGGATAGTGTTTTAAATCCTCTTTTTTTGACAAAGCTAAAAAGCATTCTAAAATTTTAAAATTATATAAATTGGGTTCTAAATCATACTCAATAAGAGTAGCAAGATTTTGTATTTGTGGATGTAATACCAAAATAGGGTTTTTAATCCCTGCTTTTCTTAAGGCAATTCCTTCGTGTGTATAAGCAACCCCAAAATAATCGACATTATTTTTTAGATAATCGGCAATTTTTACTCCATCGCTTCCATAACCCGCAGCTTTTACAACCACTAAGACTTGGGTTGTTTTTTTTATTTTTTGTTTGAAGTAGTGCAAATTGTGTAGCAATGCATTTCCATCAATTTCTAAAACAGTTACATGATTATTCATACTTTATGCTGAACCTGACTTAGTACGTTTTGTATCTAATTGAGAATTTTCTGTTGAAGGTATTTGTTTTTCCTGTTGCTCTCTTAGTGCTTTGTAGTAAGCAGCTCTACTCAAAGGTTCATATTCCTCGGTTTCCCCTAAAAAAACCAAATCGTCATTATTTGTCTTTCGAAAGCTATAGTTGGCTAAATTTCCTGTATGTGTACAAACCGCATGTACTTTGGTAACATATTCTGCGGTTGCCATTAATGCAGGCATTGGACCAAAAGGATTTCCTTTAAAATCCATATCCAAACCTGCTACAATTACTCGAATGCCTCTGTTGGCAAGATCATTACATACAGCAACAATTTCGTCATCAAAAAATTGCGCTTCATCAATACCAATAACATCTACGTTGTTTGCCAATAAACGAATATTAGAGGCTGCAGGAACAGGGGTAGATCTTATTTGATTGGCATCATGAGAAATCACCATTTCATCGTCATAACGAGTATCTACTTGAGGTTTAAAAATTTCTACACGCTGTTTTGCAAACTGTGCGCGTTTTAATCTTCGTATCAACTCTTCGGTTTTTCCCGAAAACATAGAGCCACAAATAACCTCTATCCAACCAAATTGTTCTGTATGATTTACGGTATTTTCAAGAAACATTTTGTAGTTTTAAGGCTTAAAATTATGAATTTGTTATTTCGCCTACATTTGAAACAAATTTATTAAAAAAGGAAGTCAAAAATCAACTAAAGAGTATAACTTATGCACAAAAAATTAGCTGCTGATTTAATGAGTTTGGCACATTCTATATTGCAAATGAAAAATAAAGATGATGTGCTTGTTTTAAAGCAAAAATCTTATGAAATCTATGAAAAATTAGCTGTTTTAGCTTATGTAGAAGAATACATAAATTTAACCCCAAATGCAGAAGAAACAAAAGAATCGCTTATAGATAAAGTTGCAAAGGCTTCGAAAGAATTGGAAACCTCTTCAGAAGCTACTTCTAAAAAAAACGAAGCTCCTGTAAACACACTTTTTGAACAGCCTTTTGATGCTTTGGAAGAAATACTATTTGAAGATGTTGCAGAAGTAAAAGAGGAGCATGTGCAAGAAAAAAAGTTGTTGAGTTTAGAAGAAGAACTTCAAGATACTATTTCTGTAGATGTTGCTGCAGATTTATTTGAGAAAGTAAAGCCCAAAAAATCATTGAACGATCAATTACAAACAGATGTGTCTATTGGTTTGAATGATAGAATTGTATTTGTAAAGAATTTGTTTGATGGGAATCAGGAAGATTTTAATAGGGTGGTATCACAATTGAATAGTTTTAAAACAGCGGAGGAGACCAAACGTTTTATTAACAAAATGGTAAAACCAGATTATAATTGGGAAGGAAAAGAAGACTTGGAAGAACGTTTTGTAAATATTGTAACATTGAAGTTTGGTTCCTAAAAAATCCATTTTAATTCACACACACTTTCATCGAAGAAGAACTGGCGTTACGCGAAGTATAGAAAATGTATTGCCTTTTTTTAAACCAACCTATGAAACTTATATTTATGGCTATGGTATTGAAGGAGACAAGATTTCATTTAAGAAACTCATAAAACTTTTTTTTTCAAAAAGAGACATTGTAGTGCATTGTCATCGAAACAATGAAATAATACTTTTTTTACTATTTCGTTTTTTAGGTGCTAAATTTCAATTCATTACCACCAGACATGCAGAAACAAATCCTTCTGGTTTTACGATGTGGTTACTAGGTAAATCAGATCAATGTATTACGCTAACAACACGAATGCATGAAAGTTTAAAGTTGCCTAATACAACAATTGGTCATGGTGTAAATACCGCTATTTTTTCTCCAAGTTCTAAAGTGATTTTAGAAGGAGTTTTACAAAAAAATATTGTTTCCTCTGTAGGAAGAGTTCGAAAAGCAAAAGGAACAGCTGTTTTATTAAATGCTTTTGCGCCGATTTTAAAAAAAGAAAAAGACTGGGCATTGGTTATTGTAGGCAAAGTAGATAAACCTAATTTTTTAAAAGAATTAAAAACTATTGTAGCAAACAATACTATTGAAAATCAAGTTTATTTTTTAAAAGAAACACCTAATATTTTACCTGTTTATCAAAAATCACATACGGTTGTTGTGCCTTCTTTTACAGAAGGATTTTCTTTAGTTTGTGCAGAAGCAATGTCTTGTGGCTGTAATATTGTTGCTACAGAAAATATAGGTGTTCATTCCGATTTAATTACAAATGGAGAGAGCGGATATCTTTTTGAAGCAGGAAATCATAAGGCATTGCAAAGCTTGCTACAAAAAATAGTAATTCAAGAACTTCCTCATTTAGGAAAAATTGCTCGTGAAGAAATTGTAGCCAACTGGAGTGCTAAAAAAGAAGCTGAAGGTTTAATGGAATTATACAAAACAATATAATTCGTTTAAAAAAATACAAAAGGCTTCCATACTAAAATTTAGTATCTTTAGCTTTTTTATAAAACTATTATACAATTAGAATATGCATGTAGCTATTGCAGGGAACATAGGCGCAGGAAAAACTACTTTAACAAAATTATTAGCCAAGCATTACGGTTGGAAGCCACATTATGAATCTGTTGATGAAAATCCATATTTAGATGATTTTTATTCAGAGATGGAAAGATGGTCTTTTAATTTGCAAGTTTTTTTTCTAAATAATAGATTTCGTCAAATCTTAGAGTTAAGAAAGAAAGAAAATAAAATTATTCAGGATAGAACCATCTATGAAGACGCTCATATATTTGCACCCAATTTACATGCTATGGGTTTAATGACTAATAGAGATTTTAAGAATTATAGTTCGTTATTTAATTTAATGGAGGAGTTGGTTTCTCCACCTGATTTATTGATTTATTTGCGTGCTAATATTGCTACATTGGTGGGGCAAATTCACAAAAGAGGTAGAGAATATGAAAATACCATTAGTATTGATTACTTAAGTCGTTTAAATGAGCGTTATGAGGCGTGGAGTTCTACTTATAAAAAAGGAAAGCTATTGATTATTGATGTAGATAATTTAGACTTTGTAGATAATCCGGAAGATTTAGGATATATTATAGATAGAATTGATGCTCAAATTAATGGGTTATTTTAGTTTTAAATATCAGTAAAAACAATATATACAAAAACAAAAAACCACTTTAAAAAAGTGGTTTTTTTTTGAAATTAATCAAATAGTATGATAAATTGTCCCCCAACGATCTATCAAATTTTTAATGTTTTTTATTTTTATCTATTTTAATAGTTTGACTATTAGATAAAAAATTCGCAACAAAAATATTAAATATAAATAGATTAAACAAGTTATTCTTTTTTGTTTTCTTTAATAAGTTATTAACATTAACTTTTTATTGTGAATATTATTGCCTTTTATTGAAAAAAGTAAAATCATTTTGTAACATTTTATAAGAGTAGTTCGTATAACTAATTGTAACGTTACTATAAATTACTTAAATCCTATACAGATTCAATGAGACAACTAAAAATTACAAAGCAGGTTACCAATAGAGAAACTGCTTCATTAGATAAATATTTACAGGAAATAGGGAAAGTTGATTTGATTACAGCAGATGAAGAAGTTGAATTAGCACAACGTATAAAGGCTGGTGATCAAATTGCTTTAGAAAAATTAACAAAAGCAAATTTACGATTTGTGGTTTCTGTAGCAAAACAGTATCAAAACCAAGGTTTAACCTTACCGGATTTGATAAATGAAGGAAATTTAGGGTTGATAAAAGCGGCAAAGCGTTTTGATGAAACGAGAGGTTTTAAATTTATATCGTATGCCGTTTGGTGGATTCGTCAGTCTATTTTACAAGCTTTGGCAGAGCAATCTCGTATTGTACGTTTGCCTTTAAATAAAATTGGCTCTATTAATAAAATTAACAAAATGTACGCTTTCTTGGAACAAGAAAATGAACGTCCGCCAAGTGCAGAAGAGATTGCTAAGAAGTTAGACATGACTGTAAATGACGTGAAAGAATCTATGAAAAACTCTGGACGTCATGTATCTATGGATGCTCCTTTAATTGAAGGAGAAGACTCTAACTTATATGATGTATTAAATTCTGGAGAATCGCCAAATCCAGACAAAAGTTTATTACACGAATCTTTGCGAATTGAAATTAACAGAGCTCTGGAAACTTTAACACCTCGTGAAGCAGATGTGGTAAAACTATATTTTGGTTTAGGGGAACATCAATTAATGACTTTAGAAGAGATTGGAGAAACATTTGATTTAACTCGTGAACGTGTTCGCCAAATTAAAGAAAAAGCGATTCGTAGATTAAAACATACTTCTAGAAGTAGAATATTAATGACTTATTTAGGTTAATTATTCATATTTCATAAAATTGAAAACTCTCGAAATTATTTCGAGAGTTTTTTTTACGTTTATTTTCGATTTTTTAATTGAATTCAAAGCGAAAATAGAAGGTGTTTTTTAGGTATATTTGTCCAAACCAAACACAGAATTATGAGTAAATTAATTGCGCCTTCTATTTTAGCTGCCGATTTTGCAAACCTACAACGCGATATAGAAATGGTCAATAAAAGTGATGCAGACTGGTTTCATATAGATATTATGGACGGCGTTTTTGTGCCTAATATTTCTTTTGGAATGCCTGTTTTAAAAGCAATTGCGAAGCATGCTACAAAAACAATAGATGTACATTTAATGATTGTAGACCCAGACAGATATATTGCTACATTCGCAGATTTAGGTGCAGATATTCTTACAGTACATTATGAAGCGTGTACACATTTGCATAGAACGCTTCAAGCTATTAAATCTGTAGGAATAAGAGCTGGAGTTGCTTTAAATCCCCATACACCTATCGCTGTATTAGAAGATGTGATTGCAGATTTAGATTTGGTGTGTATTATGAGTGTGAATCCTGGCTTTGGCGGACAATCCTTTATAGAAAGCACCTATAAAAAAGTACATCAATTAAAACAACTCATTGAGTTCTCAAAATCATCTTGCCAAATAGAAATAGACGGAGGCGTTACCGATAAAAATGCAGATGCTTTAATAGAAGCAGGAGCAGATGTTTTAGTAGCAGGAAGTTTTGTTTTTAAAAGCAACAATCCATTAACTACGATATCAAATCTTAAAGCAATTGTTAATTCGTAGATAATGGATCAATCCTCAGCAATTGTCTTAGCTATATCTTTAATGATTATTATGCTAGGTATGGGATTGTCTTTGGTAATAGAAGATTTTAAAAGAATTCTTTTACACCCTAAAGCAATTGTAATTGGCTTATTAAATCAATTAATTTTTTACCCATTATTGCATTTGTTTTAGCTTCTACATTTTCATTGGCACCAGAAATTGCTGTTGGATTAATGATTTTAGCTGCCTGCCCTGGAGGAGCTACTTCCAATTTAATTTCACACCTAGCAAAAGCAGATACAGCACTTTCTGTAACTTTAACAGCATTTAGTAGTTTTATAACTATTCTTACCATTCCTTTTATTGTTAATTTTTCTTTAGAGCAATTTTTAAAAGAAAGTAATACGATACAGCTAGATGTTGTAGATACTTTTTTAAAGATTTTAATGATTATCATTATTCCTATTTCTGTAGGAATGATTATTAGACATTACAAAGAATCTTTTGCTTTAAAAATGGGAAAACCTGTAAGAATTGCATCAGCTACTATTTTAATTTTAGTCATTATAGGAGTTATTGTTAAAGAGAAAGACAATTTGATGGAATCTATACAACAAGCAGGAATTGTGGTTTTGTGCTTAAATGCATTGGTAATGTTGTTAGGATATTATTCTGCAAAAATTTTTCGTATCACAAATAAAAGAGCACTTTCAATAGCTATAGAATCGGGAATTCAGAATGGAACGTTAGGAATTACGGTAGCTGTTGTATTATTAAAGAATCCCTCTTTTGCAATTGTTTCAGCTATTTATGGTGTTCTAATGTTCTTTACAGGAGCTATTTCAGTATATATTGGTTTCGTTCAGAGTAAAGAAATTTAAAAAAAACGACTTACTTTTTAATTATATTTGTTTCACAAGATTTTTTTGAAAAATACTTAAAAGTAGTAATGAACATTTTAAAGTCCCTCATTTATTTTTCATTATTCGACCACCCTTTAACAGAAGACGAAATCTTTCGGTTCTCTAGTATATCTACTAAAAACAAATTACAAGAAGATATTAATACACTTCTAAATTCTGGTGTGATTAAAAGATTTGATAATTTTTTGCTTTACAAAAACAATTCTTATCAAGTTACAAAAAGATTGAATGGGAGTAAAAATGCAAAAAATGTAATGCCTAAAGTAAAAAAAGTAGCTGCTTTTATTGCTAAATTCCCTTTTGTAGAAGGCGTTGCTATTTCTGGTTCTTTGTCTAAAGGATATTATGATGCAGAAAGTGATTTCGACTTTTTTATCATTACGCAAGCAAAAAGAGTTTGGTTAACTAGAGTACTCATTGCCTTGTACAAAAGAATTTTTTTAAAGAACTCTTATAAAGAGTTTTGTGTAAACTATTTTGTAAGCACAGAAACTTTAGAAATAGAAGAAAAAAATAGGTTTACAGCTACGGAAATCGTTACGATTATTCCTTTGTATGGAATGTCAATTTTTAAACGCTTTTACGATAAAAATAAATGGGTTTTGAATTACTTTCCTAACTATAATTTACAATCGAGTCTGAAACAATTGAAAGAAATTAAAAAGCACAAACGTAGATTTATTTTTGAAGGACTCCTAAATAATTTTATAGGAAAAGCGATGAACTATTTATGTATGAGAATAGTTACTAGAAGGTGGAAACATAAATATAAAACAAGTACAAACAATCCCTATAAGTCAAAAAAGGAAATTTCTAAACATCATCCCGATAACTTTCAAGAACAAGTCATTAAAAAATTGAACTTACAGTATGAACTTTGTGAGAAAGAATATGGAATCCATTTATCCAAAGAATATGCGTAATATTGTTTTTTCTCATTCTTATTTTTATAAATACGACCCAAAACAATGGAAAAATAAAACACCTTTTCCACCTTTAGGAACTATTTATGCTGCGGCTTACTTAAGAGAAAACCAATACAATGTTTCTCTTTTTGATACCAATCTTTTGGATTCGCCTAAAACTTTGCAACCTTTTTTGGAGCGTAAAAAAGCTTCTTTTTTTGTATTGTATGACGACGGTTTTAATTACCTCACAAAAATGTGTTTAACTAATATGCGTGAAGCCGCTTTTTCTATGATAAAAGTTGCAAAGTCATTGAATCATTTTGTGATTTGTTCTAGTTCTGATGCCACCGATCATTATGAAAAGTACTTAGACGCTGGTGCAGATGTCGTAATTTTTGGAGAAGGAGAAATCACATTAAAAGAAACCATTGATACCGTAAATACCACTTCTAACTTATCTTTAGTTGCTGGAATTGTATATAAAAAAGAAGGCGAAACTATAAAAACGTCACCAAGATCTGTATTAAAAGATTTAGATGAATTGCCAATGCCTGCCTGGGATTTGGTAGATATCAATGCTTATAAGGAAGTTTGGAAACAAAGCAACCATCCGTTTACATTAAATATTGCAACCACTAGAGGATGTCCGTTTAAATGCAATTGGTGTGCAAAGCCTATTTATGGGAATCGGTACAATTCACATTCACCAGCCTACATTACAAAACAAATTCAGTTTTTATCGGAAACGTATAATGTAGATCGCTTTTGGATGTGTGATGATATTTTTGGTTTAAAACCCAATTGGGTACAGCAATTTAACCAAGAACTAAAAAATATACAATTATCCATTTCATATTATATACAAAGTAGAGCCGATTTATTGCTAAAAGAAGATACGATTGATGCTTTGGCACAAAGTGGATTGGAAGAAGTGTGGATTGGTGCAGAGAGTGGTTCTCAAAAGATTTTAGATGCGATGGACAAAGGCACTAAAGTTGAGCAAATCTATACAGCAACCCGTTTGTTAAAAGAGAAAAAAGTTAGAATTGCCTTTTTTATTCAGTTTGGTTATTTGACGGAAACCAAAGAAGATATTGATAAAACCATTGCCATGATTGAAGAATTAGTACCCGATAATATTGGGGTTTCTATTTCTTATCCGCTACCAGGAACAAAATTTTATGACAAAGTAAAAGATGATTTACAATTGAAAGCAAACTGGACAGATTCAGACGATTTAGATATGATGTTCAAAGGCACCTATAGTTCGGCATATTATAAAAAATTACAACGATACGTACACAAACGCTTTCGAATAAGTCAGGCAAAAGCGTATTTAAAACAAATTTTTAGGAAACCATTAGATTTAAAAAAGAACCAAATAAGAATTATTTTCTTATTGTGCTATTATTTGCCTTCAGCTTTCTTTGATAAAATACGATTTAAAACCATGAAAATACATCATGCCTAATTCCTCTCAAGAACAATCAATTAGTAAAGGTTTTTCAAATATATATGAACATTATGAGTATTTGAGTAGAGAAAGCATTATCGATAAAACAATGCGTCAACAAGTATATAGTCATATCAATAAATATCTAAAATCTAAAAGTAATATTCTTGAATTAAATGCTGGTAGCGGTATTGATGCCGTTTATTTTGCGAAAAAAAATCATCATGTTACTGCCACCGATATTGCTGAAAAAGCAGCCTTTTTTCTCAATCAAAAAATCAAAAAATTAGATCTTAAAAATTTGTCTTTTATTAATGCTAATTTTACTGATTTAAAGCAATTTAAAGGAGCTGATTTTAACTATGTATTTTCAAATTTTGGAGGAATTAATTGTACCAATGCCATTGATAAAATAGCATTCACATTAAGCGAGGTATTACCTTCAAAAGCTCATGTAACCTTTGTTGTTATGGGTAAATACTATCCTTGGGATTGGATATATGTATTGAAAGGAAAATTTAAGCGTGCATTTATAAGGTTACAAAAAGAAGCCATTGCTAATGTTGAAGGAGAAAGTATTAAAACGTATTATTATACACCTGAAGAAATGAAAAGTTTTATGACTTCTCATTTTGAATACGTGACTTCGGAAAATCTTGCTTCTTTTTATCCTTCTGTAAATCATAAACTACTTACCAAATATAATTGGTTTATAAAGATGCTTATTAAAATCGATTCAAAAATGAAGCATTTAATTCCCATAGGCGTTGGAGATTATTTTATCATAACATTTAGAAAAAAATAAGATTATTTTTTCTTGTGGAGATGTAATGATTTTTTTTTGTAGGCGTAATAACAAAAAAATTCATGAATAATGATTGAGAGTATAATACCATAAATATCAAGCCAATAACCTAATAATAGAAAACTAAATACAAGTACCAAAAAGTGTATTTTAGAAATGGAAAAAATGGTTTTGAAATATTTGTATTTAAAGAATTGTATTTGAAAACTTGTGCTTAAAATAATGGGAATAAATGCAATTGTTGTCAACGCTAGATAGTACGGCATAGTTCTATTAAACTTTTCAATAATAATAGTAGACAGTAATACAATACTAATTAAAGCTGTGAATACAATAATAATTGTTGTTTTTTTTAAAAAAGGATTTGTTTTTAAGGTAAGGGTATCCCTATTTTTTATACCCCAAGTTTGAGGTAAAATACTGAAAAATAAATTTCCTGAAATGCCTCTTATCAATGTTAATATTTTTTCTAGTATAGAAACAACTCCTGCTGTATAAGCTCCAAAAAACAAATGAGTTAGAGGAATAGTAACCATTATAATAAGTGCATTTACAGATTGTATATAAAACAATAAACGTTCTTTTTTTATAAATTGAATGAATTTTGAAAATTTTATAAGTTTAAAATGAATACGCCATTTAAGGTGTTTTAGCAGCAATACAGAAATTACGAATTCGGAAATACCAATGATAAAATTAGTCCATTCATAAGTAGTTCTTGAAATACATAGGTAAATCAATAGTAATGATAAGAAACGAGTAAAGAAATTGTAAAATAGCAGTTGTTTGTTTTTTGACATTACAGTAAAAAACAAGCTAGGATTCAATAACTTTCCAAAAAAAAGCATCGATGAAATAAGTGCTATAGAAGGTAAAAAGATAGCACAAATTACGAGACTTAAGAAAATGATACTAGTAATAAAAAAGCGTATTTGTAAAAGTCTATTCCAGTAAATACTATGAATTCGTTTCCTTTTTAACTTTTCTGCTATTGGAATAATTAATAAAGGAAAATTATAATTACTAATACTTGCTAAAATTGAAAATACCATTTGCCAAGAAATAATAATACCTACATTAGCAATAGTTAACCTGTTTATTAATAGAAAATAGAGTACTAAAGGAAATGCTAAATTTAAAAACTGAACAAGACTCAGTATCAAAAAATTAAAACCTATTTTACGAAATAAATGCATGTTATAAGTTCTTTATTTTTTGAATTGTATGAAGTCTTTTTCTTTTTATAATTTTAAAAATAAAGTTAGATAACTTCCATCCCAAATAATTAGGCATACTTAAAGCTAAGATGATTAATTGATCTTTTAGATTAATTTTTAGCTTTTCTTTTTTGATAGCTTTTTTGTACAGCTGTAAATAACTTGCATATAGTTTGCATACTTTTTTATAATTTTTGATTTTATTTTTATCGATAATTTGAATAAGGTAATTATCTGTAAGATAACCTAACGCTGTTTTAAAAGCGCCATATTTATATAAATGAACGGTTTTATAATGGTCTAATATGTTTAATTCTTCAATAAAAATTTGATGGCAATCACGAAGTCTTTTTTCACTTAAAACTCTTCTAGTAATTGAGGATTCTCTACAATAAATATTGAATAATTTATCTGGAATAAAAGCGATTGTTTTTGATTTCAACAGAAATTCTATAAAGTAAGGCCTATCTTCAAACCAGATTCCTTTTATAAACTTAATTTCTTTTGCAATTTCAGCTTTAAATAATTTCCCCCAAACAGTTTCAATAATTCGTTCTTTGTAAAAAAGAGTTAAGAAATCTTTCATTGTATCTATCTCAGAAAAATTTGCATTCCATTTTGTAGGAATTATATTGCTACCATCGTCTGAAAGGAGTGAAAAATTGCAGAAAATTAAATCTTTATTACCTAATTTTAAAGCGTTCCAGAAAGTTTCCATTGTTTTACAGTGCAACGTATCATCAGCGTCTAAAAAAGTAATATAACTTCCCGAACAATTTTTTAAACCAATGTTTCTAGCTTCTGCCAAACCAGAATTTTCAATGGTTAGTAATTTTATGGATTTAAATTTTTTTACGTAAGATGCTGCAATTTTTATAGATGTATCTGTTGATCCATCATTGATTAATATCAATTCAAAATTTTTGAATGTTTGATTTGCGATTGAATCCAAGCACCTAGATAATAGTGCTTCTTCATTGTAGAAAGTAGTAATTAATGATATTGGAATTTTATTGTCTACAAACATTTAGCCAAATTTCTAACAGCAGATCTAAGCTTTTGGTTTAAAAATTTCATATTTCTTGGTGGATTCCATATGCCATTTAGAAGATTGTCCGATGCTATTAGCAAGCACATAGAATTTAAGTTGTAAAATTTAGCAAATACATACATTGCAGCACATTCCATATCTACAAGAGAAACTCCCTTTTTTGTATAATAATCTATAAAACTTTGTGTTTCTCTAAACGGGGCATCTGTACTTACGCAAGAAGTTTCTTTATAAGCTGTTTTTAAACGTATATTTTGATACCATTCATTTTTTTTAGGCGTATAATTATAATCACTGTCATTGTCAAGATAAAGAGAACTACACCCATTACACGAAAAAGCATTGTTAATATTATATATCTCACCTTCATTAATATTTTTGCTAATGATGCCAGAAAAACCAATGAAAATAAAACTCTTAACACCTAGGCTCTTTAGTTCTTCTAGTAAAGTTAGTAAAGCGGGAGCTCCATTTCCAAAACCTGAAGTAATCATTAAATCCTTATTAAGGATGTAGTTTTTGCCTGCAATACCCTTTATTCGTTTTGAAAGTAGTTGCGTTTTTATATTAAAATGACGAATGTTTGCATTTATAATTAAAGTAGAAGGTAGTGATTTAAAATTATAGCGATTGTTCTGTTTTTTCCATTGAACAATATCAGAAACTTTTAAAATAGATGCCTCTTGATAAAAAGCAGAAGTTAGGTTTTTAAAAAACATCTAAAAAATTATTTTTGTAATTATTGTAAATGTATGAAATACAAAACAATTTTCTATGGGTGTATTTTTTTCTATTTACACAGAGATGTTAGAAAAAATAAAAATCACTTTAAATCATTGACTTTCAATGGTTTTGTGACCCCGATAGGATTCGAACCTATAACCGTCAGAGCCGAAATCTGATATTCTATCCAGTTGAACTACGGGGCCTTTGTTATGTTATAACTTGTTTATGCTAAATTCTTTTTTACCAAGGTGGCAATGGTTTTCCCATCTGCTTGTCCAGAAAGTTCTTTAGAAACCACACCCATTACCTTTCCCATATCTTTCATGCCAGAAGCACTTAAGTTTTTTATGGTGGCAATTACTACTTTTTCAATAGCTTCTTCAGACAAAGCTTCGGGTAAAAATTGTTCTAAAACAGCAATTTCTGCCAATTCTGGATCTGCCAAATCTTGCCTTCCTTGAGTCTTAAATATGTCAACGCTATCTTTTCGTTGCTTTACCTGTTTTTGGATAATTTTTAAAGCAGCTTCTTCAGACAAACCTTCTTCTGAGCCTGTAGCTGTTTTAGCTAATAAAAATGCAGATTTTACAGCTCGCAATGCCTGTAAAGCAGTAGTGTCTTTTGCTTTCATAGCAGTTTTCATAGCTTCCATAATCTGTTTTTCTAAACTCATATTGATTGTTTTTAAGGAAAACAAAGATACAATGTAGATTTGAATGTATTAAGATTTCATTACAGTAAAATGTATGCTATTATTTAATTATTAAAAAATTAAAGGTCATCATTTACTTCAATCCAATAATTATCCGGATCTTGAAAGTAGACTTGCCGAATTCCATCTTTTCTTACGTGAATTTCGTTTGGTGTATTAAGCCAATTAGAGTAAGGGATTTCTAATTCCTTCAACAACATTACAAATGAATTTAAGTGAGGTGTTGATAAAGCAAAATGAACCGCTTTATTGGTTTTTATTTTGGCATTTGGACGTGGAATCAAATGAAGTTGTTTGTTTCCGTCAAAAGACAACCATCTCGTTTTAGAATTAGAAGCAGTATTTTTAATTTCTTTGAATTGAAATACTTTTTGATAAAAGGCAACGGATGCATCAACATCTTTTACAGAAAGCGCAATATGATTGAATGAAAAAGCGTGCATATATAAATGATATTTCTACTTCAAATATAAAGTCTTATTCTTATAATTGATAATTGCCTTTCCTTTTTCTAAAATATCGGCACCAATAATTCCATGAACCTCTTTTGCATTGTGCGCCGTTAAAGCAGTATTTACATGAATCAAATCAAATAAAACCAAGTGAAAAGAATTGGTTGTCCAGTCGCCAATTTGCAAGTGGTTATTTGCTGCCGTTTTGGTCTCCATATCAGTAGCACCCGCACCCGCCGCTTTGGTTTCACTGTCTTCTGCATTCAGTTTAAAATAATCTACAAAATCGAGTCCAACACAAGAATTAGAAGCACCCGTATCTAAAATAAACCGTCCTTTTACACCATTAATTATAGCTTTTAATGCCAAGTGATGCGTGCGTGTTCTTTTTAATGGGATTTCTATGTATTTCTTTTTTTGTAATACCTTTTTTAAACTTGCCATTTAGCTGTACTTTTACCGAAGAATTGTTGCAAAAATACATTTTTAATGATTACAGATACCCATACGCATTTATATTCGGAACAGTTTGATGAAGATAGAGTTGCTATGATGCAACGCGCTTTTGATGCAGGAATTTCTCGTTTTTTTATTCCTGCGATAGACAGTTCGTACACGCAAAGAATGCTAGATTTAGAAAAGGCATACCCAGAAAATGTGTTCTTAATGATGGGTTTGCATCCAACATCTGTTAAAGAAAATTATCAAGAGGAATTACAGCATGTAAAAGAATGGATAGACAAACGACCTTTTTATGCCATTGGAGAAATTGGAATTGATTTGTATTGGGATACAACTTTTTTACAACAGCAGCAAGAAGCTTTTAGAACTCAAATACAATGGGCAAAAGAAAAAAAACTACCTATTGTGATTCATTGTAGAGAAGCTTTTGATGAAATTTTTGAAGTTTTAGAAACCGAAAAAGGAAATGATTTATTTGGAATTTTTCATTGTTTTACAGGAACTTTGGCACAGGCAGAAAAAGCCATTTCCTACAATATGAAATTAGGAATTGGTGGGGTAGCGACTTTTAAAAATGGTAAGATTGATACATTTTTAAATCAAATAGATATAAAACATATTGTCTTAGAAACCGATGCACCTTATTTGTCGCCTACACCTTATCGAGGAAAGCGAAACGAGAGCGCATACATTACACAAGTTATTGCTAAATTAGCAACGATTTATTCCTTGTCTTTCGAGGAAATTTCGGAAATTACCACTCAAAATTCAAAAGTTATTTTTGGAATTTAAATAAAAAAATCAAACCTTTTTTATGAGAAAGTTTTTTACACTCCTCGCTTTTATGCTCTTCTCTTTTATTGTAGAAGGACAAGATTATAGGAAATATTGGACAGACGGAAAATTAACTTGGGAAGATTTTCAAGGTCAATATACACAAAGACGCATGACAAATTTGGCGTATATGCTTACCTATCAAACCAATGAAAAGCTTATAGACAATGTATTGTATCAAGGATTGTTTTCAGAAGCCTATATTAACAAAGCTCTTTCTTTTGTGCACCCTAATTTACAAGATGCTAATTATCTAGTATACAATCAAGTAATCTTTAATTTATTAGAAATTAGCAAGCGAAAATTACAAAAAGGGTTATTTAATTTAGAAACTATTTTTGAAGCACAAACCTTGTTAATGGATGTGCAAAGCGAGTTGGAAAAGCAAATTTTAGACTTTCAAGAAGCTAGTTTCGATGGATTACAAAACAAAATTACAAATCAATGGAAAGCCAAAACAGAAAAAGAATTATTAGACACGCGTTCTTTTTTTAAGCCAGACTATAAAAAAAGTAATTGGACTTATGGTTTGTATGCAGGTTTAGATTACGGAATGTACGGAGATACATATAAAGATATTTTTAACAACACCTTGGCTTTAGCGATGGGGTTTGAGTTTTCTTACAAAAACCTTTTTTTATCCTTAAATATGTCTCTAACAAATAGCAAATTAAATAGAGATATACAGCATAATGCTTTTCTAATTCCCGAAGGCGATAAAAGCACCATTTCACTTTTAAATACTTCTTTAGGATATCCATTGTATGAAGCCAATAAATTTAGAATTCTACCTTTTGTAGGGTATGGAATTACTGCTTTTGGAGAAGTGGTTGATGAGGGTAATAAAGATGAAATTACAAAAGGAACTACATTTTTTGGATTGAATTTCGATTTTAAAAATAGAAAAAGAGTCAATTTTACACCCACTATATTCAATATAAGAGAAGAAGGAAATACCTATATTAGAGCGAGAATTTTTATAAGTAATTCTAATTTTAACCCAACTTTAAAAGGATATGGAATTCATATAGGAATTGCTTACGGTTTAGAAGCACGATTATTATCTAAAAAATGATGAAAGAACTCCAAACTATATACTATAAAACACCTATTGGAACTGCTAAAATTTCAGGCAACGATAAAGGAATTCAATCCATTACGGTGATGGAAGAGGAGTTTATAGAAAGTAAAAAGGAATCTGAAGTTTCTACATGTTTACAAGATTGCTGTATTCAATTAAAGGAGTACTTTGAAGGGAAAAGAACCGCGTTTAATTTAAAATTGAACCCACAAGGTACTGCATTTCAAAAAAGGGTTTGGCAAGAATTGTTAACGATTCCTTTTAATAAAACCCGAACGTATTTAGAACAATCGAAAGCTTTAGGCGATGTAAAAGCTATTAGAGCTGTAGCTTCCGCAAATGGTAAAAACCCTATTTGGATTGTAATTCCATGCCACCGAGTTATTGGCTCTGATGGTTCTTTAACAGGGTATGCAAGCGGAATTTGGCGAAAAAAATGGCTGTTAGCACATGAAAATCCTGTAAAGCAACAATCTTTATTTTAAGAAATATCAAGACCACAGAATAAACTATTTTTACATCAAATACGTTAAGTGTTTATGATAAGAAAGTTATGTCTTTTCTTTTTGCTGGGAATCGGTTTTTTTGCAAGAGCACAAACCGTATCCAAAGATTTCAGAATTCAAAAAATTGAAGTCACTAAAGACACCATTCGTTTCGATTCTGTGAGTATTCACCCAAAACAATTTAAAGTTTTTAATGCTTTCGGAAAACGAATACCTTCTGAAGCGTATAAAGTGAACTTTAAAGCCCCTTTTTTAATTATTGATGCTAAAAAATATGCAGAAATCACCATTGAATATTTTCGATTTCCAGATTTTCTAACCAAAGTATATACACCTTTTGATAAAAAATTAATCGTACCTAATACAACAAATACAGGAAAACTATATAGTTTAACAACCAATAAAAAAACTACTGATATTGCCTTATTAGATGGTTTGCAAACGAAGGGTTTTATTGCAAGAGGAATTACAGCAGGTAACAATCAGAATGCAGTAACCAATGCGGGATTGGATTTAGAAATTTCGGGAAAACTATCAAAAGATGTCACCTTACGCGCCAATATTTTTGATACGAATATTCCCTTACAAGAAAATGGCTATTCTCAGAACATTACCGATTTTGATCGGATTTTTATAGAACTTTTTTCAGAAAAATGGCGTGTAAAAGCGGGTGATATTTCTTTGCAGAATAATGAAACCTATTTTATGCCTTTTAATAAACAAGTATCGGGTTTAGAAGTTGAAGCTGCTATAGGAAAACACGGTAATGCGAGTGCTTCTGGAGCGATTGTTCGTGGGAAATTTTTTACTCTTTATTTTACGGGATTGGAAGGCAATCAAGGTCCTTATAAACTGCGAGGTCCTAACAACGAGCCTGGTATTATTATCATTGCGGGTAGTGAAACAGTCTATGTAAATGGTGTTGCAATTGAAGGAGGTAAAGAGAAGGACTATACCATTGATTATAATTTGGCTGAAATTACATTTAACACCACTTTTCCGATTACAAATGACATGAGAATTGCTGTAGATTTTCAGTTTTCAGATAGGAACTATACCCGTTTTATTACCTATGAAAAAGCAAGTTATAAAAAAGAATCATTCAGCATTAGTGGTTATTTTTATAACGAAAGTGATGCTAAAAATCAGCCTTTACAACAAAATTTAACAGAAAGCCAAAAACAAGTTTTAGCAGCAGCAGGAAACGATACCTCTAAAATGATTACTGAAAACGCTTTTGTAGATACATTTTCTGAAAATAAAATTTTGTATCAAAAAACAATGATGGGTAGTCTTGAAGTTTTTGAATATAGTACCGATGAAAGTTTAGAATTGTACAATGTAACCTTTAGCAATGTAGGTCCAAATAAAGGAAATTATGCCTTTGATAGAAGCATTGCTATTGGCAATGTTTTTAAGTTTGTGGGTGTTAATTTAGGCGATTATAATCCGGTTACACAATTAATAGCTCCTACAAGATACCAAACAGCGGTTGTAAAATCGAGTTATCAACCCAATCATAAAACAACGCTTCAAGCAGAATTTGCATTGAGTAATAACGATCAGAATTTATTTTCTTCTATAGATGATAACGCGAATAAAGGAGTGGCAACATTTATAAGATGGCAACAATTGCTTGTCGATAAAAAATGGCAGTTAAAAACAAAGGTAGATTTCGAATTTAAACACGCTAATTTTTTTACAGAACAACAAACTTTTGAACCTGTAGAGTTTAATCGCGATTGGAATTTATTGACCAATATTGGTGACAAAAGTTTATTACAAACTCAATTTATATTAGAGAACAAGGATAAAGGAAGGATTTCTTATCAGTTTCACCAATTAAATTATGCGGGTAATTTTAAGGGAGTAAAGCATTTTTTAAACACAAAAATAAAGGCAAACAAAACTGTTTTTTCTTTGAATAGTAGTTTTTTAAGCAATACCAATACACTAGAAAAAGGTTCTTTTTTACGTGTAAAAGGAAATGTTGAACAGTCTTTTTCTAAAAATTGGTTGGGTGCTTTTGTAAATTTTGAGACCAATGAACGTAAAAATAAAACAACGGATGAGTTTGTAAATACAAGTCACCGATTTAAAGAATATGAAACCTATTTAGGAATAGGAGATTCTACAAAAGTATATGCAAAATTTGGATTTAATTACAGGAATAATGATAGTATTCGGAGTCATCAATTTCAAGAAATCAACAACCGAAAAACATGGTATGTCCAAAGTAAACTTATCCAGAATAAAACAACCGATGTAAGTATTTATGCCAATTATAGAATTACAGAAAATAGTTTTGCGGAAAATGAAAAGGCATTAAATTCGAAACTCATCTACAGGCAACGATTTTTCAATAATTTTTTTACCTTAGGGAATACCTACGAAACTTCTTCTGGAAATGTGGCACAGCAAGATTATGTGTATGTAAAAACAGAACCTGGTTTTGGTTTTTATACTTGGATAGACTATAATAATAATGGAGTTGAAGAATTTAATGAATTTGAAGTAGCACAGTTTCAAGATCAAGCAAATTATCTAAGAGTACCGCTTCCTAATTTAAGGTTTATTGCTACGCAAAGAGTAAAATGGCAACAATCTATTATTATAAATCCTTTGCAATGGTCAAATACCACAGGCTTAAAAAAAGCCTTTTCACATATTTATAACCAAACTGTTTTTTCTATTGACAATGAGCAAGCTAGACAAGGAGATTCTTTTAATTTGAATCCTTTTCAATTCCATGAAAGTAGCTTAGTAGGCTTACAATTAAATTTTAGAAATCAGTTGTATTGGAATCGGAATTTGCAAAAGAATAGCATTGTATATACCTATGGTTTCTCTCAGAACAAACAGCAGTATTTTGTTGGAAATCAAGAAAATAAAATAGTTGCTCATCAGTTAGAATACGCGCATAAAATTACAAAGTTTTGGCTATTTGACTTATTTACAAAACATGCACAGAACAATTTAAAAACAGAAAATTTCACCAATAGAAACTATGAAATTCAAATTCAGGAAATCCAGCCAAAAATTAGTTTTGTTTATAGTAAAAATCATCGACTATCTGCTTTTTATCATTTTAAAAACAAGAAAAATAAATTGTTAGATTTTGAAAAATTACAACAACAACAAATAGGACTCGATTATTTTTATCGTACTAAAAAACACCAACAAGTAAGCATTGCAGTTACAGCTTTTTTAAATGATTTTACAGGGAATACAAACACACCCGTAGCCTACCAAATGTTAGAAGGTTTACAAGCAGGTGCCAATTACACATGGAGTTTTTTATGGCAACAAAAATTAAATTCATTTTTACATCTAAATATCAATTATTTAGGAAGAAAGAGTGAAAATGCGAAAGCAATTCATACAGGGAGCGTTCAATTAAAAGCCCTTTTTTAAATTTTAGTTTTAGACAACTATTTAATTCGTATTTTCGCTTTTTAAAATCATCATAAAAAAAATAAAAATGAAAAAATTACTTTTCTTAGGAGTTATTGCTATAAGCTCTTTTAGTTACGCACAAAAAGAAATAAAATTAGATGTTGCAGATGCATTGGTTATAAAAACTTTAGAACTTTCTTATGAACATTATATAGGAGAGCAATCTTCTGTAGGACTTTCAGCATTGTTTAGTTTTGAGGAAAAAACAGCAGACTTTAGGTATAATGAATACCAAATGTTTACGCCGTATTTTCGTCATTATTTTACTACAGAAAGAACATGGAATTTATTGGAGAACTTTTTTTAGGAATTAATTCTGGTTATAAAGAAATTGAAGTTGACGGAGGAGCAAATTCGTATAAAAATTATTCCGATGGTGCTTTTGGAATTGCGGTAGGTTCTAAGTATATTTCAGAAAGTGGTTTAACAGTTGATATCCATGGAGGTGTAGGAAGAAACTTATTTGGTTCTGATTCACCGCTTTTAGTTCCTAGAATTGGACTTAATGTAGGTTGGCGATTTTAAAAAGCTTACTTTTTAAACTTCATGGGAAGATGTACTACTACTTTTGTTTCAAAAAAAGCTTCTTCAAAATAATCTGATAAATTGTACAAGTTTGCAGAGGTGTATTTTTCTAACTCTTCTGTTAAATCTCCACCTTTTAAATATAGAATTCCATTTTTCATGGAATGGTTTTGCTCTTTTTGAATACGCCCTTTTGTCCAACCCACAAAAGTATGCATTTGTGCAACGGCTCTGCTTACAATAAAATCGTAAGTGTCTTTTACTTCTTCCACTCTTCCGTGTGTTGTTTTTACATTTTTTAAATCCAAGCCTTCTGCAACCTCATTCACAACTTTTATTTTTTTTCCAATACTGTCTACCAAATGGAATTGTACTTCAGGAAATAAAATTGCTAATGGAATGCCGGGAAAACCACCACCTGTTCCAACATCTAAGACTTTACTTCCCGCTTTAAATTGAATTACTTTTGCAATTCCTAAAGAATGCAGTACATGACGTAGGTACAATTCATCGATGTCTTTTCTAGAAACCACATTAATTTTTAGATTCCAATCTTTGTATAATTCTTGTAGCTTAGAAAACTGTTGTAATTGATTTTCCGAAAGATTTGTAAAGTACTTTAGTAAAATGTCCATCAATGCATATATGAATGTGTAAAAATAGCAAATACTGTTTATAATTATCATTAAAAGCTTGCGTTAAATTAGAAGTATCTATATCAATAAAAACCTTATTTTTGTATAGACATAAAATTTTTCATGAAGACATTAAATTTTTCTAGAATAGACAAAGCAAAGTTTTTTAGAACCCTAAACAAACGTGTAAATACCTATTTTAAAGAACATAATGTAAAGCGAACAGGCAACTGGAAACTGTACACAAAAGCCATTTTAATGTTTTCTCTTTTCTTAATTCCTTTTATTCTCATCTTAACGGTTGCTATGCCGCAATGGACATTGTTATTGTTAACAGTTGTAAGCGGAATAGGAATGGCAGGTGTAGGAATGAATGTAATGCACGATAGCAATCACGATTCTTTTTCTAGTAAAAAATGGGTGAATAAATTGATGGGAAGTAGCATTTATATTTTAGCAGGAAATGTCTACAATTGGAAAGTACAACACAATGTTTTGCATCATACGTTTACCAATATAAAGCACCATGATGAAGATATTGATGCAGGAAGAATCATTCGTTTTTCTCAGCATTCTAAATGGTTTTCTATTCATAAATTTCAGAAATATTACTCTATCTTTTTATATGGTTTGCTTACCATTAATTGGGCAATTACTACCGATGTAAAACAAATGCGAAGGTATTTAAAACGAAAATTATCCTATGGAAAATTTCCAAACCCAACTACAGAGTGGACCAAATTGGTAATTTCTAAAATTGTGTATTACGCACTCTGGATTGCGCTACCTATTTTTGTATTAGATATTGCTTGGTGGAAAGTTATTATAGGATTTTTTACAATGCATTATACAGCAGGTATGATTTTAAGTGTTGTATTTCAATTGGCGCATATTGTTCCCAATACAAAAATGCCTGTTCCCGATAAAGATGGAAATTTAGAGCACACTTGGGCAGTCCATCAATTATATACTACTTCTAACTTTGCGCCTAGTAATTGGTTCGTAAACTTTTACACGGGAGGTTTAAACTATCAGGTTGAACATCATATTTTTCCACATATTTCTCATGTGCATTATCGCAAATTAGCTAAAATTGTCAAAGAAACTACTAAAGAGTTTAATTTGCCATATAATGAGTATAAAACCATGAGAAAAGCTATTTTGGAACATTTTAGACATCTTGGTTTTTTAGGAAAAAAACCAGAATTAGCTTAAGAAAAAACAATTCACAATAATTTATTTACAAAAAAATGACACATCCGTTATCAGATAGGATTAACAATTTGCCTGTTTCGCAGACATTGGCAATGGCTGCAAAAGCAAGAGAATTAAAAACCGCAGGAAAAGACATTATTGGTTTAAGTTTAGGAGAACCCGATTTTAACACCCCCAATTTTATTAAAGAAGCTGCAGTAGAAGCAATTCATCAAGATTATAATTCATATACGCCAGTAGATGGGTATTTAGAGTTAAAAGAAGCCATCTGTACAAAGTTTCAGCGCGATAATAATTTGACTTACCAACCCAATCAGATTGTAGTTTCAACAGGTGCAAAACAATCGATTGCAAACATTGCACAAGTTTTATTAAATCCTGGCGATGAAGTTATTTTACCAGCGCCATATTGGGTAAGTTATTCTGCAATAGCCATGTTATGTGAAGCAACGTATGTAGAAATCCCTTCTTCTATTGCTACAGATTTTAAAATAACCCCAGCACAGTTAGAGGCGGCAATTACGCCAAAAACAAAAATGATTTTCTTTAACTCGCCAAACAACCCAAGCGGGACTATTTATACAGAAGCAGAATACAGAGCTTTAGCGGCAGTATTAGAAAAACACCCACAGATTTATATTTTGTCTGACGAGATTTATGAGCATATCAATTATGGAACAAAACATTTTAGTTTTGCAGCCATAGAAAGTATGTACGATAGAACCATTACAGTAAACGGTTTGGCAAAAGCCTTTGCCATGACAGGTTGGAGAATTGGATATATAGGCGCACCGCAATGGATTGCAAAAGCCTGTACAAAAATGCAAGGACAAATTACTTCTGGAACCAATTGTATTGCGCAAAGAGCCGCAATTACAGCCGTTTCCGCTTCTCCAGAAAAGGTACAGTATATGGTTGACGAGTTTAAATCTCGTAGAGATATTGTATTGGGACTTTTAAAAGAAATTGACGGGCTTAAATTAAATATACCCGATGGTGCTTTTTATGTTTTTCCAGACGTTTCTAATTTCTTTGGAAAAACAATCAAAGGAAAACAAATACAGAATGCAAGCGACTTTTCCATGTTATTATTAGAAGAAGCCAATGTAGCTACCGTAACAGGTGATGCTTTTGGTACACCTAACTGTATTCGAATTTCTTATGCGGCTTCTGAAGAGCAACTACGTGAAGCTATCCGAAGAATTAAAGAAGTACTTTCTTAAAAGATTCTATAATAAAACATAAAAAAACCACTAATATTTAGTGGTTTTTTGTTTTTGTGACCATGGCAGGATTCAAACCTGCAACCTCTTGAGCCGTAATCAAGTGCGCTATTCAGTTGCGCCACATGGCCGTAAGCGAGCGCAAATATAACAGCAATTTTTGAAACTAGAAAACCTATTCTCACTTTTTAAAGTGATGAATTGCTGAAAGAATTGTAATTTTGTACATTCTTATGAATTTAGTATGAAAAGAGTAATTGTAGGACTTTCTGGAGGTGTAGATAGTAGTGTAACGGCTTATTTATTAAAAGAACAAGGCTATGAAGTTATTGGTCTTTTTATGAAGAACTGGCATGATGATTCTGTAACTATTTCTAATGAATGCCCGTGGTTAGAAGATAGCAACGATGCTATGATTGTTGCCGAAAAATTAGAAACCCCTTTTCAAGTGGTTGATTTAAGTGAGCAATACAAAGAGCGTATTGTAGATTATATGTTTCACGAATACGAAAAAGGAAGAACTCCAAATCCGGATATTCTTTGCAATAGAGAAATTAAGTTCGATGTTTTTATGGACATTGCACTAAAATTAGGAGCAGATTATGTAGCCACAGGACATTATTGTAGAAAAGACACCGAAATTATTGATGGACAACCCATTTATAAATTATTAGCAGGAAAAGACAGCAATAAAGATCAATCTTATTTTTTATGCCAGCTTTCGCAACAACAATTAGCAAAAGCATTATTTCCTATTGGAGAACTCACAAAACCAGAAGTTCGAGAAATTGCTAAAAAAGCCGATTTAATTACGGCAGACAAAAAAGATTCGCAAGGTTTGTGTTTTATTGGGAAAGTGCGTTTGCCCGATTTTTTACAACAGCAATTAAAACCAAAAGAAGGGGTCATTGTTACCATTCCAAAAGATGCTGAACTGTATCATAGAGAAGTTCCTGTTTTTGATAATAAAGAAGCAGAATTAGATTTTTACGCTACCAAATACCAATATCATTTATCAGACGGAAAAGTGGTGAGCAAACATCAAGGTGCACATTATTTTACCAAAGGGCAACGGAAGGGTTTAGCTGTTGGCGGTACAAAAGAACCTTTATTTGTTATTGAAACCGATGTTGTAGAAAATATTATCTATACAGGCGAAGGAAAAGAGCATAAAGGATTGTATAGAAACGTATTGTTTGTTACCAATGAAGAATTGCATTGGATTCGTGAAGATTTAGCCTTAAAAAATGGTGAAGTTATGGAAGTAGAAGCAAGAATTCGCTATCGTCAATCTTTAGAAAAAGCAATGATTTATAAAGTAGCAAAAGGCATGTATGTTGAATTTGAAAATCGGCAATCTGCCATACAAGAAGGTCAGTTTGTAGCGTGGTATAAAAATGAAGAATTATTAGGGTCTGGTGTAATCTCGTAAAAGTTTATAAGTTCATTTGTTTATTCGATATTTGTGATGATAAAAAACTTTCAACTTTTTTTAAGTTTAATCATTCAGTCATTCAATTTTTTCAATCTTTTAATAATTTAATGAACAACAAAATCACACAACTTTTTAATATCAAGTACCCTATAATTCAAGGCGGAATGGTTTGGGTAAGTGGTTGGAAATTAGCTTCCGCAGTTTCTAATGCAGGCGGATTAGGGTTGATTGGCGCAGGTTCTATGTATCCAGAAGTATTGCGAGAACACATTCAGAAATGTAAAAAAGCAACGCAAAAATCTTTTGGAGTGAATGTGCCTTTGTTATATCCTGATATTGAAAAAATCATGGATATTATTGTAGAAGAAAAAGTAAAAATTGTTTTTACTTCCGCAGGAAACCCTAAGATTTGGACTTCTTTTTTAAAGGAAAAAGGAATTACGGTTGTGCATGTTGTAAGTTCTGTAAAATTTGCATTAAAAGCAGAAACAGCAGGCGTTAATGCAGTTGTATGTGAAGGTTTTGAGGCGGGCGGACATAATGGACGTGAAGAAACTACCACATTTACATTAATTCCTATGGTAAAAGAACAGGTGAAAATTCCTGTGATTGCTGCGGGTGGAATTGGTTCTGGAAAAGGTATGTTAGCTGCAATGATTTTAGGTGCTGATGCAGTACAAATAGGAAGTTTATTTGCAGCAACCGAAGAATCTTCTGCACATCTTAATTTTAAGCAAAAAATTATTGAAACTAAGGAAGGCGATACTCAATTAACATTAAAAGAATTAGCACCTGTTCGTTTGATAAAGAATGCCTTTTATAAAGAAGTAGAAGCATTGTATGAAAAAGGGACTACCCTAAAAGAATTGAAAAAATTGCTAGGCAGAGGTAGAGCTAAAAAAGGAATTTTTGAAGGAGATTTAGAAAATGGCGAATTGGAAATTGGACAAATCTCTGGAATGATTCATGAAATTTTACCTGTAAAAAAAGTTGTAGAAACTTTGATGAAAGAGTTTGAAGAATCGAAAGATTTTTTACATCAACTTTAAAAAAATATTTTCTTATGAGGTCTCGATGTTTCGATAAACTCAACACAGGTCAATTTTTTAGTGTCTTAAAATCACTCGACCTGACATTTTGGTTAATATCACTTTCGTAAAAAAAAATAGTAGTAGATTTTGTCATTCCTGCGAAGGCAGGAATCTATTAAAAAGGATACGTTTAGATTACTGCTTTCGCAAGAATGACATTTATTTTAATTAAGCAGCTGATAGTCAAAATACTTTATATCGAGTTGACATTATACAAAATCAAAAATCTTTTAAAAAACAGTATATTTGGATTCAACCAACCAAACTTATTTTATGAAAAAAGCACTTATTTTAGGATGTGTTTTGTTATTTATAGGATGTAAAAACAATAAGAATTCATCCAAATTAGCATTAGAAAATACAGGAGAGCAATATAGACCCACATATCATTTTACGCCAGATAAAAATTGGATGAATGATCCTAATGGATTGGTTTACTTTGAAGGAGAATACCATCTTTTCTATCAATATTATCCAGATGATAACGTTTGGGGTCCAATGCATTGGGGACACGCAATTTCATCGGACATGATGCATTGGGAAAGATTACCTATAGCCTTATATCCAGATGATTTGGGTTATATTTTTAGCGGTAGTATTGTAATTGATTGGGAAAATACAGCAGGTTTTGGAACTGAAGAAAATCCTGCAATGATTGCTATTTATACTTATCATGATATGGCGGGTGAAAAAGCGAAGCGAATAGATTACCAAACTCAAGCCATTGCTTATAGTCTAGACAAAGGAAGAACATGGACAAAATATAAGGAAAACCCTGTAATCTCAAATCCTGGGATTAAAGATTTTAGAGATCCAAAAGTAATCTGGCATAAAGAAAGCGCTCGTTGGATTATGAGCCTTGCTGTAAACGATCATGTAAATATTTACAGTTCTAAAGATTTAAAAACTTGGAAAAAAGAAAGCGAATTTGGTAAAAATATAGGTTCACACGGCGGAATTTGGGAATGCCCAGATTTGTTTCCTATAAAAGATGAAGAAGGGAATTTAAAATGGACGCTGTTGGTGAGTTTAAATCCAAATGGTCCGCAAGGAGGATCTGCAACACAATATTTTATAGGTGATTTTGATGGTAGTATTTTTACACCAGATGATGCTACAACACGTTGGTTAGATTATGGCGCAGATAATTATGCAGGCGTAACTTTTAGTGATATTCCTAAAGAAGACGGGCGAAGGTTGTTTATTGGTTGGATGAGTAATTGGCAGTACTCACAAGTTGTTCCTACTTATTCTTGGAGAAGTGCCATGACATTGCCTAGAGAATTAATCTTAAGAAAAAATACAAACGGGTATTTTATCCAATCCAATCCCGTAGCCGAAATCAACAATGTTTTGGGAACTTCCAAGGCAATTGAGTCAAAGGTTCATACCGCTGAAAAATCGTCTTATTTTATTGAAATTGATCAAGATATTAGTAATTTAAATATTAGCCTTTCTAATGATGTTCAAGAATCATTTAAAATTTCTGTTCAAGATGGAATGCTTTTTACAGATAGAACAAAATCTGGAGATTCATCATTTAGTAAAGAATTTGCAGCAGTTCATAAGGCAGGAATTAAAATTGAAACTATTTCTAATATCAAGATTTTTGTAGACAATTCTTCCATAGAAATTTTTATCAATGATGGTGAGTTGGTCATGACTGAATTGGTGTTTCCAACACAACCTTTAACAACCATTTCATTAGATAAATCTATAAAATATCAATTAACGCCCATAAAATCAGTTTGGGATAAAAATGAATCCAATTTATAAAAAATGAATACTAAAAAATTATATTACTGGTCTATTACCGTTGCTTTGGCAGGTTTTTTATTTGGGTTTGACACCATTGTTATTAGTGGTGCAGAACAAGATATTCAAGAATTATGGGGCAACTATACACTCTTTGGTAGCAACGATTTATTTCATGGAATTGTTATTGTTGGATCTGCATTATGGGGAACTGTATTAGGTGCTATTTTTGGAGCAATTCCCAATGATAAATTAGGAAGAAAGAAAACATTGCTCTTTATTGGTGTTTTATATACGGTTTCAGCAATTGGTTCTTCCATGGCTTCGGATCCTTGGTTATTTGCCATCTTCCGATTTATTGGTGGTATTGGAGTAGGAGCTTCTACCATTGCAGCACCAGCATTTATTTCAGAAATTGCACCGCAAAAAAAGCGAGGAAGATTGGTGGCTACCTACCAATTTAATATTGTATTTGGTATTCTTGTGGCATTTATTTCGAATGCATTATTGGCAAAATATATCGATCACGGAGCATGGAGATGGATGATTGGTATTGAAGCATTGCCTGCACTTATTTATACATTAATGATGGTTGCAATTCCAGAAAGTCCACGATGGTTGATTACTGCAAAAAATAATATTGAAGGCGCAAAAACTGTTTTGAGGAATTTGTATACCGATGAAAAACAGATTGAAGACCAAGTACAATTTATTGTAGATTCTCAAAAAAGCACGGACAATAAAGAAAGTATTTTTAGTAAAAAATATGGAATTCCGTTGTCTCTAGCGTTTTTTATTGCTTTTTTCAATCAGTTTAGTGGTATCAACGCCATCTTATATTATGCAAATAGAATTTTTGCAGAAGCAGGTTTGGCAGAACAAGCAGGTGCTTTAGGTTCTATAGGATTAGGAATTACCAATTTTGTTTTTACTTTATTAGGAATGTTTTTAATTGATAGATTAGGAAGAAAACAATTATTATATATTGGTTCTGTAGGTTATATTTTGTCTTTAAGTATTGTCTCCTTGTGTTTTTCTAATAATTGGTCTGGAATGATTCTACCTATTTCATTATTTGCGTTTATAGCCTCTCATGCTATTGGGCAAGGCGCTGTAATTTGGGTATTTATTTCTGAAATTTTCCCAAACCATTTACGTTCTTCCGGGCAAGCATTTGGAAGTTCAGTACACTGGGTTTTAGCAGCAATTATTCCTTCTTTAGTTCCTATACTTTTTAATTCTATTGGCGCAGCAATTGTCTTTGCAATTTTTGCTGTAATGATGTTATTACAATTAGTTTGGGTTCGGTTTTATGTTCCAGAAACAAAAGGAAAATCCTTAGAAGAATTATCAGCATCACTAACTAATAACAATAATGAGTAAAATAACCTGTTTTGGAGAAGTCCTTTGGGATGTTTTTCCTACACATAAGAAAATAGGTGGCGCACCTTTAAATTTTGCCATCCGATTACAGTCTTTAGAAAATGAAGTGTCTATAATTAGTAAAGTTGGAAAGGATGAAAAAGGAGATCAATTACTTCATTTTATCAAAGAAAAAAAAGTAGATATAGAAAATGTTCAAATAGATATCATACATAAAACAGGCGAAGTAAACGTTACTTTAGATGCAAAAGGATCTGCGTCTTATGAAATTAGATTTCCTAGCTCTTGGGATTTTATTGAAGTTAATGAAAAAGTGAAAACGCTGGTAAAAACATCCGATGCTTTTATTTTCGGAAGTTTAGTGGCAAGAAATCAACAATCTAAAGAAACCTTATTTCAATTATTAGAGCACGCAAATTATAGAGTTTTTGATGTAAATTTAAGGGCACCACATTATACCAAAGAACTTCTAATTGCATTGATGCGTCAAGCTAATTTTATCAAATTTAATGATGATGAGCTTTTTGAAATAAGCGCTTATTTAGGTTCTAAATACAATTCTATAGAACAAAACATTCAATATATCTCTGAGAAAACAAATACAAAGCACATTTGTGTTACCAAAGGAAGCCATGGAGCAGTATTATTGTATAATGATGCATTGTATTATAATAGTGGTTATTTAATTAAAGTAGCAGATACTGTAGGCGCAGGAGATTCTTTTTTAGCAACACTCATTCATTTTTTATTACAAAAAGAAAACCCTCAAAAAGCAATTGATGTTGCTTGTGCAATGGGGGCTTTGGTGGCTCAAAATGAAGGGGCAAACCCTGTGATTTCTAAAAAAGAGTTGGAAGAGTTTGTGAATCCTTATTTTTAAGAAACCTCATTTCTGTCATTCCTGCGAAAGCAGGAATCTAATTTGATGTTTAAATAACAAGATTCCTGCTTTCGCAGGAATGACAGAACAAGAGAATTCTGTTTGATTAATTCAATTTAAAATGAATATGTTGTTGTTCTAAAATTTGTAAAAATTCTTGTGATATTTTTACTTTTGTATTTCTACTCAAAACATTGAGTTCAATTTCTTCTTCAGCATCCCAAACGGTAAAATGTACGGCTTGTTTGCCTGTATGGTTTTTTAATGCTGTGTCTAAGTTTAGAATCGTAGTTTCGGTAATTTCCTTTAATGGAATTTGTAAGGTAATTTTCTTACAAAGCGTATCCATAATATCATGTAGTAATTTAAAGTCTGTAAATTTTAAACGTGGTTCACCTCTTACGCCTTCTTTGTTTATCCAACCAGCTTGTACAGTAGTTTTGATAAATAAAAATGAATTAGGTACTAAAAAGTGTTTGAATTTTAAGTAATCTTCACCAAAAATTCGGAATTCATAACTATCTCCATAATCTTCTACGGTAAACATACCCCAACCTTTTCCTGCTTTCGAAATTCGATGTTGTACATCGGTTACAATCCCAGCAAAAGTTAAATTAGCACCCTCATATTTTTGTAAGTCTTCTTTAAAATTAGCTAATGAAGCATTGCAAAATTTAAGTTCGTTTTTAAAATCATCTAGCGGATGCGCAGAAATATAAATTCCTACTACCTCTTTTTCCTTTCCTAATAATTCCATGGTTCCCCAAGGTTCACAATCGGGAATGATAGGTTCGGGTAATTGAATATCGGAGGCTTCTCCAAATAAAGATACTTGTGAAGAATTCTGACTTTCTTGATATTTGTTTCCGTATTTAAGTACTTTTTCTAAAAAAGTCTGACTTTTCTCATCCGTTACATAATATTGCGCTCTATGTGTGTTTGAAAAAGAATCAAAACCACCAGCCAAAACCAAACCATCAAACGCTTTTTTGTTGGCAACTCGTAAGTCTACACGTTTAGCAAGATCAAAAATAGAACTGAAATTTCCGTTTTCTTTTCGTTCTTCAACAATCGCTTTTACCGCAGAGCTTCCTACGCCTTTAATGGCTGCCATTCCAAAACGAATAGCCCCTTCTTTATTTACAGAGAATTTCGAATAGGATTCATTTACATCGGGACCTAAAACTGTTAATCCGGCACGTTTGCATTCTTCCATAAAGAAAGAAACCGATTTAATATCATTCATATTATTAGACAATACAGATGCCATATATTCTGCAGGATAATGTGCTTTTAAATAAGCAGTCTGATACGCAATCCAAGCATAACAGGTAGAATGCGATTTGTTAAATGCATAACTGGCAAAGGCTTCCCAATCTTTCCATATTTTTTCTAATTTTTCTGCATCATGTCCGTTTGCAGAAGCTTGTTCTATAAATTTTGGTTTCATTTTATCCAAAACCGCAATTTGTTTTTTTCCCATGGCTTTCCGCAAAACGTCGGCTTCACCTTTGGTAAAGTCTGCCAGTTTTTGAGACAACAACATTACTTGCTCTTGATAGACGGTAATGCCATACGTTTCTGCCAAATATTCTTCCATAGCAGGCAAATCGTATTCAATAGTTTCGGTACCGTGTTTTCTGTTGATAAAAGACGGAATATACTCCATTGGACCAGGTCTGTACAAGGCATTCATGGCAATTAAATCTGCAAAGACAGTGGGTTTTAAAGAACGCATATGTTTTTGCATTCCGGGAGATTCGTATTGAAAAATACCTACAGTTTCTCCCCGTTGAAATAATTCATATGTTTTTTCATCATCCAAAGGAAAATTTTCAGGGTCTAATGTTATACCATGACGTGCTTTTACAATTTTAACGGTATCTTTAATTAGCGTTAAGGTTTTTAAGCCTAAAAAATCCATTTTTAACAAGCCTGCACTTTCTACCACCGAATTATCGAACTGTGTAACGTACATGTCGGAATCCTTTGCCAAAGCAACAGGAACATAATTGGTAATATCTCCGGGTGTAATAATAACCCCACAGGCATGAATTCCTGTATTTCTAACAGAACCTTCTAAAATAGTAGCTTTATTTACAGTTTCCGAAGCCAAATCGTTTCCAGAAGAAATTGTTTTTAATTCTTCCACTAATTGTTTTTCTTCAGCACGTAAACCCGCAACTTTTCCTTTACTTTTGGCATCGTCTCCAAAAATATTTTTCAATTTAATTCCTGGAATTAGTTTTGCAATTCTATCGGCCTCAAAAAGAGGTAAATCCAAAACTCTAGCAGTATCTCTAATGGAAGATTTTGCCGCCATGGTTCCGTAGGTAATAATCTGTGCTACTTGGTTTGCACCGTATTTTTCAATCACGTAATCCATTACTCTACCACGACCTTCATCATCAAAATCAATATCAATATCGGGCATAGAAATACGTTCTGGATTTAAAAAACGCTCAAAAAGTAAATCGTATTTAATAGGATCTATATTGGTAATCCATAAACAATAAGCTACTACAGAACCTGCCGCAGAACCCCTTCCTGGACCAACAGCAACATCCATATTTCTGGCTTCTCTAATAAAGTCTTCTACAATTAAAAAATACCCTGGATAGCCTGTTTTTTCAATAACAGACAATTCAAAATCTAAACGTTCTTTAATAGAATCTGTAATTTCTCCATAGCGTTTTTTTGCACCTTCATAGGTGAGGTGTTTTAAAAAGTTATTTTCACCTCGTTTTCCGCCATCTTCTGCGTCTTTTTCGTCTTTAAATTCATCAGGAATATCAAAAGCAGGTAATAAAACATCTCTTGCTAAGGTGAAAATTTCAATTTTATCTACAATTTCTTGTATGTTGATAATGGCTTCTGGTAAATCTGCAAAAAGCATTTTCATTTCCTCTGAAGACTTAAAATAGTATTCTTCATTTGGTAAACCATATCTGTAACCACGCCCTTTTCCTTTAGGTGTAGCTTGTTTTTCACCATCTTTTACACAGAGTAAAATATCATGCGCATTGGCATCTTTTTTTTCTAAATAAAAAGTATTATTGGTAGCAACAACTTTAATATTATGCTTTTTAGAAAATTGTAAAAGAGTTTCGTTTACAATTTTCTCATCTTGTTGGTTGTGACGCATCAACTCAATATAAAAATCGTCTTTAAATTCTTCTTTCCACCAAAGCAAGGCTTCCTCGGCTTGTTTTTCTCCAAGATTTAAAATTTTACTAGGAACTTCGCCATATAAATTTCCTGTTAAAACAATAATATCTTCTTTGTATTTTTTGATGATTTCTTTATCAATTCTTGGTACATAATAAAATCCATCAACAAAAGCAATGGAAGACATTTTTGCCAAATTGTGATACCCATTTTTATTTTTTGCTAATAGAACAACCTGATATCCATTGTCTTTTTGAGATTTGTTTTTATGGTCTGTACAAACATTAAACTCGCAACCAATAATTGGTTTTATAGGGGTTTCTGCCGATTTGTTATGATTTAAAACAGCACTTACAAAATGAAAAGAAGCCATCATGTTTGCAGTATCTGTCATCGCAACTGCAGGCATATTGTCTTTTGCTGCCGCTTTTACAATATTGCCAATTTGCATGGTAGATTGCAAAACAGAAAATTGTGTGTGATTGTGTAAGTGTGAAAATTGTACGTTTTCTAATGCTGCTAAGCCTGAAGCTGTAGATGTTGTGGTCTCGGTATCTTTTAATTGTTCAAGACGTTTTCGAATTTTCTCACTTTCTTTTTGAAGATTGATGTGTTTTAAACCTATTAATTGAATAGGTTTTGGATTTGCCTCGGAGAATTTTTTAAAATAATCTACATCAACATCTAATTGTTCTTTAGTAAATTCTTGTAATCGAATCAATTCTAAAAAACAACGTGTAGTGGCTTCTACATCGGCAGTTGCGTTATGTGCTTCATTAAAAGCCGTACCAAATAGATGTTGGTGTAACTCTGTTAATGTTGGTAATTTAAATTTTCCATAACGTCCGCCAGGAATCTGACACAATAATGCTGTTTTTTCTGTACAAGTGTCTAAAATTGGAAGTTCTGTAAGATTGTTTTCAACACCCAAGCGATGAAATTCACAGCCCATAATGTTAATATCAAATCCAACGTTCTGACCAACAATAAATTTTGTTTTTTTTAAAGCGTCATTAAATAAGCGCAACCCTTCTGTTAGCGAAATTCCTTGTTCTTGTGCAAGTTCAGTAGAAATTCCATGAATCCTTTCGGCATCATACGGAATATTAAATCCGTCTGGCTGAATTAAAAAATCGTTGTGTGCTACTAAATTCCCTAAACTATCGTGCAATTGCCAAGCAATTTGAATACATCTTGGCCAATTATCGGTGTCTGTGATGGGTGCATTCCAACTTTTTGGTAAACCCGTAGTTTCGGTATCAAAAATTAAGTACATAAATGCGTCTTTCTTAGGAAGAATTGAGAAGTATAAAATTACAAAATCGTCCACTAAAAAGCGATGATAAGTTATACGGATTTATTAACATAAATTTAATTCCTTTAAACTGTAACATTTTGTAATTTGCTAAACTTATAACCAAAATTAATTATTGAATCAACACTTTAAAAATGAAAAAAATATTACTAGCCATTATTGTTCTTGGAAGTTTTACAATGAATGCACAAACAGTAGACGAAATTTTAGCAACGTATTACGAAAACATAGGAGGCGAAGAAGCCTTAAGAAAAGTAAAAGGGATAAAAATGACCGCAAAGGTGAATCAAGGAGGAATGGAAATTCCTCTAGAAATTGTGCAGTTATCTAATGGAAAACAAATGACCGTCATCAATTTTCAAGGAAAACAATTAAAGCAAGGTGTTTTTGATGGAGAAACCTTGTGGAGTCATAATTTTATGACCATGAAAGCTGAAAAAAGCGATGCAGAAGCTACTGCAAATATGAAGTTAGAAATGAATGATTTTCCAGATTCTTTTTTAGATTATAAAGAAAAAGGATATACTGTGGAGTTACTTGGTAAAGAAACTATTGATGGCGCAGAAACCTTTAAAATTAAATTGACTAAAGAACCTGTAACTATTGATGGTAAAAAGGAAGAAAGCGTTAGTTTTTACTTCTTTGACACAGAAAACTTTGTGCCTATTGCTATACAGAATGAAATAAAATCGGGTCAAGGAAAAGGGATGATTTCTAATGTTACTATGAGCGATTATCAAGAAGTAGATGGTTTGTATTTTCCTTTTTCAATGACACAGGGTATTAAAGGGCAACCAGCAATGTCGCAACCACTTACGATTACAAAAATTGAATTAAACCCTACAGTGGCAGATAGTGAATTTCTATTTCCAAAAGAAACTGAAGAGCCAAAAAAATAATAATTACTTATTTCTGTAAATCCTCAAAAAATCTTTTGAGGATTTTTTAATCAAATTAATATAGACATGAAAAAACAACTTTTTTTATCCGTATTGCTATTGGGTGCTTTATCATTTCATGGAAATGCGCAACAAAAAACTCAAATAAAAGGAAAACAATTATTTGGAGATATTTCAGCAAGACATATTGGGCCTGCTTTAATGAGTGGAAGGATTAACGACTTAGAAAATCATCCTACAAACAATAGAATTATTTATGCAGGAACTGCAGGAGGAGGTGTTTGGAAATCGAATGACGGAGGTGTTACCTTTAATTCTATTTTTGATGAATATTGTCAGTCTATTGGTGCAGTAGCATTAGACCCTAACGACCCTGATAATACTATTTATGTAGGAACAGGGGAAACTTGGACTAGAAATAGTGTTTCTGTTGGAGATGGGTTGTATAAATCTGTAGATGGTGGTTCTAACTGGACAAAATTGGGTTTTGAGAAATCGGAACGTATTGCAAACATTATTGTCAATCCAAAAAACTCAAAAGAAATTTACGTAGGAGTATTGGGCGCACTTTGGGGAGACAGTAAAGAAAGAGGTGTTTATAAAACCACTGATGGAGGAACTACTTGGAGCAAAATTTTATATACCAATCAGAAGACAGGTTGTGCAGATTTAACAATGGATCCTAACAATCCAAATATTTTATATGCTTCTATGTGGGAATTTAGACGAACAGGTTGGTCTTTTGAAAGTGGCGGAGAGAATAGTGCTTTGTATAAATCTGTTGATGGAGGAGCTACTTGGAACAAAATCCACAATGGTTTTCCAGAAGGTAAATTAGGGAGATTGGCAATTGCAGTTGCGCCTTCCAATTCTAATATATTGTATACAGTAATAGAAGCAGAAAAGAATGAACGAAAAGGTTTGTATAGAAGTGATGATGCTGGTAAAAATTGGAAACAATTAAACAACGATTTTGGAATAACAGTACGTCCATTTTACTTTTCTAGAATTGTGATAGACCCTAAAAATCCAAATGTTGTGGTAAAAGGGGGCTTAAGTGGTTCTATTTCTAGAGATGGAGGAAAAACCTTTAAAGATTTGGGAAATATGCATAGTGATATTCATGATATTACTTTTGACATCAATGATTCTGATAGAATGTATGCAGGAACAGATGGTGGAGTGTATCGTTCTTTAAACGGTGGAACAACCATGGAAATTGTAGAAAATTTACCTTTATCTCAATTTTATCATATTAGCGTAGATGATGCAGAACCTTATAATATTTATGGAGGTTTGCAAGATAATGGATCTTGGTACGGACCTTCTTCTTCTCCAGGAGGAATAGAAGCGAGAGACTGGAATTCTGTTGGATATGGGGACGGATTTAGAGTCTTAAAACATCCAACTAAAAATATTATCTATTCAGAAATGCAAGGAGCAGAAAATGTTTGGCGTTATGATGTAGATAATAAAAAAGTAAAAACAATTCAGCCGTTGCCACAAAAAGGATATCCCAAATTACGTTTTAATTGGAATGCGCCTATGGCAGTAAGTGTACATCAACCCAATCGTTTTTATATGGGGAGTCAGTTTTTACATAAATCAGAAGATATGGGAGATACTTGGAAAATTATTTCACCAGATTTAACAACGAATGATAAAACAAAACAAGAACAAGACAATTCAGGAGGTTTGTCTATGGACAATTCAGGTGCAGAAAATCATACAACTATTTTTACCATTGCAGAATCTACTTTAGATGAAAATGTAATTTGGGTAGGAACAGATGATGGGAATGTACAAGTTACTAAAAATGGCGGTAAAACATGGACAAACACGGCTATGAATATTCCCAATTTACCTAAGAATATTTGGGCATATCATATAGAAGCAAGTGTATTTGATAAAGGGGCGGCATATGTAGTTTTTGACGGACATACCATGAATGATATGAATCCTTATGCTTACAAAACAACAGACTATGGTAAAACATGGAAAAATATTATTTCTGATGATGTTGTTGGCTTTGCAAGAAATATTCAAGAAGATTATGTGAATCCAGATTTATTGTTTTTAGGGACTGAATTTGGTTTGTACATTACCATGGATGGTGGAAAAAATTGGAATAAATTTACGAACAATATGCCTTCTGTAGCGGTTCATTTTATTGATTTGCAAAAGAAAACAAACGATTTAGTAATGGGAACTCACGGAAGAGGAGTTATTATTATTGATGATATTTCGCCTCTAAGAGAAATTAATGAGGAAGTATTAAATAAGAAAGTGCATTTTTTCAATTCAAATCCTACAGTTATTAATGAAGAAAGTAGTTTTTCAGGTAGTTTTGGAGCAGAGACTCAATTTTTTGGAGCGAACCCTACAACATCTGCACAAATAAAATATCACTTAAAAAGACGTCATACTTTTGGTAAAATGACCATGGAGATTCAAGATAAAGATGGTACTGTTGTTAGTGAATTAGGACCGGGAAAATCTAAAGGTATTAATATTGTTAACTGGAATTATAGAATGAAACAACCGAAAGTAGCGAAAGGAAAAACCTTTAGTTTTGGAGGGTTTACATCTCCTTTAGTTCCTGCAGGTACTTATACGGTGGTTCTTAAAAAAGGGCGAGATACCTTTACTCAAAATATAGAATTGGTATATGATGCTAAATCAAAACTATCAGAAAAAGAGAGAGCTTTTAAGCATGCTACTACTATGAAAATGTATAACATGACTGAAGAGTTGGCGTATATGGTGTATGAATTAGATGCGATTCTTGAAAAAGGCGAGGAATTAAAAAAGAAAAAATTAGTATCAAAACTAACAAAGCTGAAAGAATCATTAGTCATTACAACAGGAGATAATTATGTAGGAGCGGCAGAACCTCAATTAAGAGAGAAGATGTCTGATTTGTATAGTAAAATTGCTACAAGTTATGATAAGCCTTCGAATTCGGAGTTAGAAAGTTTGTCAATTATAGAAGAACGCTTTTATAAAGCTAAAAAAGACTATGCTAAAATTAAAAAGAAAGCAAAGTTTTTAAAAGACTTACAATTGAAATCTTTTGATGAGTTTGTGAAGTAATTCTAATTAAATCAAATTTATAAAAAGCTCTAATTATATTTTAATTAGAGCTTTTTTGTTCTGATACGTTGAGTTTTAAGTTTATAAACTTGGAAAGGTTCAAAGTTTTTAAATGTTAAATTTTGAATTTTTTAATCCTTTAATTTTTCAATAGTTTATTTAGAGTTGTTTATAAGTTAGCGTTTTTGAAATTCTAACAACTATTTATACAACTTCTTTGACGCATTCCAATACACATCCATTTCTGCTAAAGACATATTAGAGAGTTCTTTTCCTTCTTTTTTTACGGCTTCTTCTAGGAATTGAAAGCGATTCATAAACTTTTTATTGGTATTTTCCAGAGCATTTTCGGGATTTACATTGATAAAACGGGCGTAATTAATCATAGAAAATAACACATCGCCAAATTCTGACTGAATACGTTCTGGATTTCCGTTTTTAATTTCTGAATTTAACTCATCTAATTCTTCTTGTACCTTTTCCCAAACCTGATGTGGTTCTTCCCAATCGAAACCAACGCCTGCTACTTTTTCTTGAATTCGACTTGCTTTAATTAATGCTGGTAAATTTTTTGGAACACCTTCTAATACTGATTTTTTACCTTCTTTTAATTTTATTTTTTCCCAGTTTTTCTGAACTTCTTCTTCATTTTCTACAATTACATCGCCATAAATATGAGGATGTCTATGTATTAATTTATCAGAAATAGCATTGGCAACATCTGCAATATCAAATGCCTTTTTTTCGGCACCAATTTTTGCATAAAAAATAATATGTAAGAGTACATCTCCTAATTCTTTTTTTACTTCTTCTAAATCATTTTCTAGAATTGCGTCTGCAAGTTCGTATGTTTCTTCAATCGTTAAACTACGTAAAGAGTCCATGGTTTGTTTTTTATCCCACGGGCATTTTTCACGAAGGTTATCCATAATGTCTAACAATCGGTTGAATGCTTCTAATTGCTCTTTTCTAGAGTTCATGTATTGTAGTTGAAAAGTTTATAGAGTTTGAAAGTTAAAAGTTATAAGGTTGTAAAGTTACAGAGGTTCAAAGGGTAAAAGTTAGAAAGTCTTAAAAGGTTGTATAGATTCAAAAGGGTAAAGTTTAAGGCTGTTAATTTTTCAATCTTTTCTTTGAATCTTTCAGTTTTTCAGTCTTCACTAATTACTATCTTCTTCTTCTGTTACGGTTGCTTCAATTTCAGAAAAATTAAACCCAACTGCTACTAAAGCATTGTACCATTGTACTATTTTTTTAATATTAGAAGTGTAGACGCGTTCTTCATCATAGTTGGGTAAGATTTCAGAGAAATAACCTGTCAATTTATTACTACTTTCTTTATGACTTAGCGTTTGTTTTCCTTCCGATTTTTCGAACATTGTTTTAAAAATAGTTAATAAAGGGACTTCTTCTTCTAAAGTATAAATAGCGATATTTTCTAGCAAACTAACATCTTGTGTGTTGTTAACAGGTACTCTCTTTTTATCGGTTAAAGATTCTACGATGATTCTATTTTGACTTTGCGTGATTACTTTAAATAAACCTGGTTTGCCAGCTACCGCAATGATTTTGTTAAACTCCATTTAATATTTTTTAAAATGTTATTTTTTTAGTTTTAATTTTGGAAAACGCATTCTGTATTCTGAATTAATTTTTCCTTTAGAAATATTTTCTAGCTTCTTTTTTATCAATCTTTTTTTAAGTGACGAAATTTTGTCGGTAAATAAAATACCTTCGATATGATCGTATTCATGCTGAAAAACTCTTGCAGCCAAACCATTTAAAGTAGCAGTATGTTTTTGAAATTGTTCATCTTGGTACTCAATACTAATAGTTTCTTGTCTAAAAACATCTTCTCGAACATCAGGAATGCTCAAGCAACCTTCATTAAAAGCCCATTCATCACCTTCTTCTTTTAGTATTTTAGGGTTGATAAAAACATGGTTGAAGTTTTTTAAACTTTCTTGTTCTTCTTTGCTAAGTTCATCGTCCTCTGCAAAAGGCGAAGCATCAATGATAAACAAACGAATGGCTTTCCCTATTTGAGGTGCAGCCAAACCTACGCCTTGCGCATTGTACATCGTCTCTTTCATGTTTGCAATTAAAACTTCTAAATCGGGATAATTAACATCGATTTCTGTGCCTGTTTTTCGTAAAACAGGATCTCCGTAAGCTACAATAGGTAAAATCATTTTCTACTTTTAAATGGGTACAAAGGTAGGATTTTGAATTATGATTTACGAATTACAAATATCGAATTATTTAATCTTTGAATTTTTCAATTACTTAACGATACAAATACGATTGTAAAATAATAGTAGCGCTAATTTCATCTACTAAAGCTTTATTCTTACGCTGATTCTTTTTTAAACCGCCGTCAATCATAGTTTGAAAAGCCATTTTAGAAGTAAAACGCTCGTCGACTCTTTTGATAGGGATTGTAGGGATTTCGTTTTTTAACTTTTTGAGAAATGGAACAATTAATTGTTCACTTTCACTATCAGAATTATCCATTTGTTTGGGTTTTCCCACTAAAAAAAGCGCAACCGTTTCTTTTTGTATGTAATCTTTTAAAAAAGATAATAAAGCATCTGTAGGAACCGTTGTTAAGCCAGAAGCAATTATTTGTAAATCGTCTGTAACAGCAATTCCTGTTCGTTTTTTACCAAAATCGATTGCTAAAATTCTACTCAATTTATTTTTTAAATTTTTACAAAAATAATGCTTTTAAACAAGTTGTGTCTATCTGTTTAAAAAATGTATTTTGATTCTTTGTTTTCAATACATGTGTATCTTTGTAATTCGAATTTAAAAAGGAACAAAATGACAGAGTTAAGAGATATTATAGAAGCTGCATGGAATGATAGAGTTTTATTACAAGAGCAAAAAACAATTGATGCCATTAGAAAAGTAATTGGTTTGTTGGATGAAGGTTTGTTGCGTGTTGCAACACCTGTAAATGGCGATTGGCAAGTAAATGAATGGGTGAAAAAAGCAGTGGTTTTATATTTTCCAATTCAAAAAATGGAAACTTTAGAAGCAGGTATTTTTGAATATCATGATAAGATTCCATTAAAGAGAAATTTTCAACAAAAAGGCATTCGAGTAGTGCCCAACGCAGTTGCAAGGCATGGGGCTTATATTTCTAAAGGAACTATTTTAATGCCAAGTTATGTAAATATTGGAGCTTATGTAGATGAAGGAACCATGGTAGATACTTGGGCTACTGTAGGAAGTTGTGCCCAAATTGGAAAAAATGTACATTTATCGGGTGGTGTAGGTATTGGTGGTGTTCTAGAGCCTTTGCAAGCGGCTCCAGTAATTATAGAAGATGGTGCTTTTTTAGGCTCTCGTTCTATTGTAGTAGAAGGTGTAAAAATAGAAAAAGAGGTGGTTTTAGGCGCTAATGTTGTCTTAACTATGAGTACCAAGATTATTGATGTTACAGGAAATGAACCTATAGAGATGAAAGGAGTAGTACCTGCAAGGTCTGTTGTAATTCCGGGAAGTTATACAAAAGAGTTTCCAGCAGGAAAATTTAATGTACCTTGCGCTTTAATTATAGGAAAAAGAAAAGAAAGTACGAATAAAAAAACTTCGTTAAATGATGCTCTTAGAGAGTACAATGTTGCGGTTTAATACTATGATATGATACAAAAGAAAAAGTTATGAAAATTACAGCAATTATACCTACTTATAATGAAGAGATTCATATAGCGAAGGCCATAGAATCTGTAGATTTTGCTGATGAAATTTTAGTTATTGATTCTTACAGTAAAGATAAAACTGTTGAAATTGCTAAAAATTACAATGTAAAAATTATACAAAGGGTTTTTGATGATTTTTCTACCCAAAAAAACTTTGCCATCGAAAAAGCAACTCATGAGTGGATTTATATTTTGGATGCAGATGAGCGGGTAACACCAGCTGTAAAAAAAGAAATTATACAAGCTATTAAAGATCCAAAAGATTGTGTTGGCTTTTATGTAAAAAGAACTTTTTATTTTTCTGGTAGAAAGGTAAACTATAGTGGATTTCAAAGAGATAAAGTAATCCGCTTATTTCTAAAAGAGTTTTGCAAGTATAATGGTAATCCTGTGCACGAAAGAATTACTGCGAATGGAAAATTAGGTTATTTTAAGCATAAGATAGATCACTTTTCGTATAGAAATTACGATCATTATATTTCAAAAATGAATCATTATGCGGTGTTGAGAGCTAAACAATTACACACGCAAAGTAAAAAGGCAACAATATATCACTTTCTCATTAAGCCTTCTGCAAGATTTTTTATCCATTATTTTGTTCGCCTTGGAGTATTAGATGGTTTCACAGGTTTTTTAGTTGCAAAAACACAAGCTTACGGAGTTTTAGCGAGGTATATTAAACTTTGGTTGTTAAATAAAGGAATCAATGAAAGTTGAAAATAGTAATATTAGGCTTTATAAAAAAGATAATTTCTAAACAATCGATAAGGTTTAAAACTCAACAACGTAATTAACTGCCAAAAAGGGCGTATCATTTCTCGAATAATTTTTTTGAAGATGTGCATGTTGTTTTGCTGAATTGTACTACCGCCCATTTTTTTATCGTTGCTGCGTACATATTGTTTATTCGTATTATACAAAGTAACTTTATGCTTGTAAATATCTTGTTTCATTACATCAATAGGAGCATAGTAATTGCTTAAATTTTCAGAAAGCTTTTTAGCTGCGTTTTTTCCAATAATTTGCCCTATCATTAACACAGGTGGTATTAAAAATTTTGTTTTTAATTCATTTTTCTCTAAAGTAATAAATCCTTTTTTTCCAGAAATATCTAAAAAATCATCGGTGCTTATTTCATTTAATAATTGTTTTAAATCTTTAAAAAAATCATTATTAATTAATGCATCATCTTCCAAAACAATCGCAAAATCTTCTTGTTGCTTTGCGATGACTTTCCAAAGATTAAAGTGCGTCATGCAAATACCTATTTCACCATCATTTGGGAAAGGAAAATGTGCTAAAATGTGATGCTTCCTTTTTATTTTTTTTAAAGTATTTTTTTCGATGTTTTTTCCATATACAGCAGGAAATCGAGTGGCGGTTATATGAAAACGTTCAAATTGAGTTTCCATGAACTCTTTTCGTGCAACACTTTTGTCTAAATTGATATAATATACTTTGAAAGAACTCATATTTGTATCCAATTTTCACAAGCAACTTCATTTTCCTTAGAAACAAACCATTTTTTTGGTGCAATTACCATTTTATTAGGATTTGTATTTAACCAAGTACCCCACCAGGAGAAACTACTATTCGCTGTAATATTATGATGGCATAAACTCATTAAATACAAATCTTCATGAGGTGTTTTTGTGTCTTCCACATAAATAGCATTTTCTACAAGAAGGTTTTCTTTCACCCATTCGATGTCATCAGAAAAAATAAAAAAAAGCGTATTATCATACGTCTTATTTATAAGTTGTAGTGCCTTCTTATAATAGTCTAAGCTACATGTTCCGTGAACACTTTTAGCTTTTGGATTAGAGACATAATCGCCTCTTCGAATATGCAAAGAGCAGGTGTTTTTAAAAGACAAAATATCTTTAGCTATATGTTGTGCCTTAGTGGAAATTTTAGACTTTATCTTAAATTGTTCTAATAAAATAACTCTGATTTTTGTGAAGTATTTTTCAGTTTGAAAATAGCCTTTTACGTACTCGTTTCCTTGTAGCGTTTGCATTTTTTCATCAAATAATAAACTAGCCTCTTTTAGCGATTTTAGTAATATTTTTTTTGGTAAACTTTCTGAAATTGGATTTGCAGTTTCTAAGTCGATATTATATTTATCTAATTGATAGGCACCATGTAACTTATATTTTTTAAATTTTGAAATGTCCAATTTCACATCGTAACCCTTATGCTGTAATGCTTTTGCATATGCATATTGAAACATTTGATTTCCAAGACCTCCAACTACTCTAACAATAATCATTTTTAGCTTTTTTGCTGAAAAATATGGTATTTTTGTACCATTCGTAAAAGTACAATTAAATTGTCATTTTAAGAATAAATCAATCTATTTGTAAGTGTCTATGCTATCAGAAATTTTAAATGTTGCGCAATACTTAAAAGAAGAAAAAATAATTTTATATCCCACAGATACGGTTTGGGGAATTGGTTGTGATGCAACCAACGAACAAGCAGTTTCTAAAATTTACGGTATAAAGAAAAGAGCGGAAAGTAAAAGTTTAATTGTTTTGGTAAGTTCTTTATCAATGCTAAAAAAATATGTTTCTGTTCCTAAAAAGGCACTAGAAATTTTAAAAACTTCAAAAAACCCTACTACTATTATTTATCAAAACCCGAAAGCTTTTGCCCAAAATACGATTGCAACAGATGCTACCATTGCTATTCGAATAGTACAAGATGAGTTTTGTAGAAAGTTCATCAAAAGATTTGGAAAACCTATTGTATCTACATCTGCAAATATTTCTGGAGAACCCACACCAAAATCGTTTATAGAAATAGACAAGGCTATTTTGGAGAGTGTAGATTATGTGGTAAACTTGCACAAAAATAAAGAAACCCCTAAATCTTCTAGAATTATAAGAATTATTGGGAATGAGATTGAAGTTTTAAGACCCTAAAATAATTATTCTGTTTTTACGGATACGAATTACACAAATTTATACGAATTAGTAAAAAACATAAATGGAAAAATTGCTATATAAAGAAGAGACTTATAAAATTATTGGTATTTGTATGGAAGTACATAATCAACTTGGTAAAGGATTTAATGAGGTTGTTTATGGTGATGCTTTAGAAATAGAACTAATAGATCATAATGTGAATTATTCGAGAGAGAAAGATTATGATATTAAATATAAGGGAAATTTACTTTCTCGAAAATATAAAGCCGACTTTGTTATTGACAATAAGATTATTTTAGAGATAAAAGCGATTCAATGTTTAACTACTTCTAATATAAAACGAACGTTAAACTATTTAGCGGTTTCAAAGTTGAAATTAGGATTATTGATTAATTTTGGTGAAGATAGTTTAAAATGCAAAAGAGTTATTCTATAAATCCGTGAGAATTTGTGCAATCTGTGTCAACAATTGAAATATAAACTTAATGAATTATAAAGAAGCAATAGCAGGCGATATTTTCTCTTTTATTAGCAAAGCATCTAAGGAATTAAGTCTAGAAACCTATGTAATTGGAGGGTTTGTGCGTGATTTTATATTGCAAAGAGGTACAGCAAAAGATATTGATATTGTAACAGTAGGTAGCGGTATTGCTTTGGCAGAAAAAGTAGCCAATTTACTTCCTAATGCTCCTAAAGTACAAGTTTTTAAGACATATGGAACTGCTATGTTACGCTATAAAGATTTAGAAATCGAATTTGTAGGAGCTAGAAAAGAATCTTATTCAGAGGCTAGTAGAAATCCAACAGTTATTGAAGGGACTCTAAAAGACGACCAAAACAGGCGCGATTTTACCATTAATGCTTTGGCAATTAGTTTAAATGAAGCTGATTTGGGTAGCCTATTAGATCCGTTTAATGGTATTGTTGATTTAGAAAATCAATTGATAAAAACACCTTTAGACCCAGATATTACTTATTCTGATGACCCACTACGTATGTTGCGTGCCATTCGTTTTGCATCACAGTTAGGTTTTACCATTGAAGAAAAATCGTTGCAGTCTGTCACTAAAAATGCACATCGATTACAAATTATTACAAGAGAGCGTATTGTAGAAGAATTGCATAAAATAATGCTTTCGAAAAAACCTTCTGTAGGGTTTTTATTACTAGAACAAACAGGGTTACTGGTGCAAATTTTACCCGAATTGATTGCCTTAAAGGGCGTAGAAGAAGTAGAAGGACAAAGGCATAAAGATAATTTTTACCATACGTTAGAGGTGGTAGATAATATTGCAAATCACACTGAAAGCCTTTGGTTGCGTTGGGCTGCGTTGTTGCATGACATTGGAAAAGCACCTACCAAGAAATTTCATAAAACGATTGGTTGGACATTCCATGCACATGAGTTTGTGGGGTCTAAAATGGTCTATAAAATTTTTAAGCGATTAAAAATGCCTTTGAATATAAAGATGAAGTTTGTTCAGAAGATGGTGTTGTTGAGTTCACGACCTATTGTTTTAGCTACGGAAGTTACAGATTCGGCAGTAAGACGTTTGGTTTTTGATGCGGGGGATGATATTGATGCTTTAATGACTTTATGTGAAGCAGATATTACCACTAAAAACCCAAAAAAGTTTCAACGATATCATCAAAATTTTGAATTGGTACGTGCTAAAATAAAAGAAGTAGAGGAGCGAGATCGTATCCGTAATTTTCAACCTCCTATTTCTGGGGAAGAAATTATGAAAACCTTTCAATTACAACCCTGTCGAGAAATAGGTCAGGTAAAAGAAGCTATAAAAGAAGCTATTCTAAATGGTGAAATTCCAAATGAATATGACGCTTGTTTTGAGTTTATGATTGAAAAAGGAAAGGAAATGAAACTAAACGTACGATAACTTTTTATAAATGTTTTGTTTTAAGTGCCTATCTCCTTTCGTAAATGTTTTAAATACCATGATGATCCATGTTATAAAGAAAACAATAACACCTAAATGTAATTTTCCTAGGACAAATTTAGAAATGACTACGGGACAAATAATATCGATAGGAAACAATGCTAATAGAAAAAAATTAATCCAAAGTAATATGTTGTCCAGTTTTGTAGGCGAGTTAAAAATATACCAAATAGCATAGCCCGTTATGGCAATTACGTAGGTATGTAACTCAGAACTTAAACCAAATAAAATGCAATAAGACATTAGAATACCTAGATATTGAGCTCTTTTAGCAAAAGATTTTTTGAATAATTTTAAATTATAAAGACCTACGATAAAAAGTAGTACCAAGATAACTATAGATACTATAGATGCATAATGGTTAATTGAAGGAGTTAGTGTGTAAAATGCTCTGTAAATACTATAAAAATCTTGCATTTTAGAGTGATTGGAAATAGCAATAGACCATGATTGATACAAGTCATATACTTGTGCAATATCTAAATGAATTAAAGGCAAGCATAGAAGGAATAGAGAAATTAGCAGGAGATACACTATATTTTTCCAAAATTTTGGATAAAAAATAAGTATAGACAATTGAAAGAAACCATATACCTTTATAAAACCAGAAATGCTTATAAGTAAAACAGCTATAAAACTATTGTTCTTTTCTAAATGTGTATAAGCTATTAAGAATATCGCCGCAACTACAGGATTAAATTGCATAGATAGCATGGTAGCAAAAAGCAATAAACAAGAGATAAAAAAGATGAATTTTTTATCTTTAAAATGATATGTTGCTGGAAGGTTGAATATTGAAAAATAAAATAAGGAATACGTAAAAAAGTTCCATAAAAATGCACCTAACCAACTTGGTACTAGTGTAAAAGGGGTAAAAAGGATAGAAAATAAAGGTAAATAAATAAAAATATCTAAAGGCTTTTCTCGTAAACTTAGATGATGCCAATTTTCGTACGGATTTATATTATTCCAGAAATCTATAGACCCAAAAGAAAAAATTTGAAAATTATTATACGATAGTGCTAAAACTTCTTTTAAGGTTACTGCAAAAGCAAAAAATAACCCGAAAAGAAAAATACTTTTAGGAGTTTTAAAGGAAGTGTTTATTTTTAATTGAAATCTGTCTACAATTTTTTTCACATTCTTTTTAATTTATAGACTGCATTGTAACTAACTTAAAATACTCTCCTTTTTTAGCAAGTAATTCTTCATGTTTTCCTTGCTCTACAATTTCTCCTTTTTTTAAGACCACAATAGTATCTGCCTTTTGTATAGTAGACAATCGATGGGCAATCACTAAAGAGGTTCTGTTTTGCATCATCTTTTCCAAGGCTTTTTGTACTAATTGTTCTGATTCTGTATCTAAAGCCGAAGTAGCTTCGTCTAAAATCATGATAGGCGGATTTTTTAAAACCGCTCTTGCAATTGACAGACGCTGTTTTTGTCCGCCAGAAAGTGTATTTCCACTATCACCAATATTGGTCTCAAATTGTTGTGGTAATTCTTTAATAAATTCAGAAGCATTGGCAATTGTTGCAGCTTCTTCTATTTGCTGTTTAGAAGCATTCTCTACACCTAGTTTTAGGTTGTTCGTAACCGAATCGTTAAATAAAATGGCATCTTGAGTAACAATACCCATTAAATTTCGTAAAGATTTTTTAGAAATGTCTTTAATGTTTTCTCCATCAATGGTAATTGCTCCTTTGTTTACGTCATAAAAACGCGTAATTAAATTGGCGAGTGTAGATTTTCCACTTCCCGATTGTCCTACTAAGGCTACTGTTTTTCCTTTAGGAATAGTTAATGAGAAATCTTTTAAAACCACTTCATCTTTGTATTGAAATGAAATATTTTCAAATACAATTTCTGAAGTAAATGTAGTTTTTTCAATAGCATTTTGTTTTTCTACAATGCTGTTTTCAGTTGTTAAAACTTGCATGATTCTTTCTGCAGAAGCTTCTCCTTTTTGAATATTGTAATAGGTTGTAGTAATCAGTTTAATAGGATTTAAAACGGTGTAAAATAAAACAATATATCCAAAAAACTCGTCGGGTTGTAATGCACTCGTTTTCGATAATACTTCTGTTCCCCCATACCATAAAATAGCAATAATAGTTGCCGATCCTAAAAATTCACTCATAGGTGAAGCTAATGTTTGCCTATGAAATACACTCGTCATTAATTGTCTAAAGTTGAATGTAGATGTATTGAATTTTTTCTCAATAACTTTTTCCGCATTAAAACCTTTAATAATGCGTAAACCTGTTAAAGTTTCTTCAATAAAAGATAAAAAATTACCAGTCTCTTTTTGTGCTTTTAGAGAATTGGCTTTTAATTTCTTGCTGATAGACGAGATAATAAAACCAGAAACAGGTAGTAATACAAACACAAATAAGGTTAATTTCACACTCATGAAAAGCATAATACTTATTGAAATAATAACAGTAAGAGGTTCTCTAACAATGACTTCAATCGAAGTTAAAATTGAATTTTCTACTTCTTGTACATCAGAGGTCATGCGTGCAATGATATCTCCTTTTCTTTTCTCTGAAAAATAAGAAATAGGTAATCTAACTACTTTATGATATAATCTATCGCGAATGTCTTTTACAATACCTGTTCTTAAAAATGTAATCATATAAGAAGCTAAGTACCTAAAAAGGTTCTTTAAAAAGAATAATGATAATGCTAATAAACAAATAAAGAAAAGTGTTTGAATCTCTCCTTCGTTTTCAATTTTTTGAGATATAAGATAATAGAAACTTTCTTTTAGATAATCTCCTGCTTTTGAAATTCCTTGATACGTGGGTTGAAGAGTTATTTTTTGTTCTTTCCCAAAAAGAATTCCTAAAACAGGAATAAAAGCTAAAACAGAAAGTACATTAAAGAGAGCATAGAAAATATTGAAGACAATGTTTAAAATCGTAAATCTTCGGTATTTTTTCTCATATTTTAAAACGTCTTTAAAGTGTTTCATGAATTGAGGTTCATTTCTTTTATAATGCGTTCAATTTTGTTTTTTAGTGAATTTTCTACTGATGGTGCATTTTCAGCATTTTCTAAAGGTGCGTTTACACTAAAATAAAATTTAATTTTGGGTTCTGTTCCACTAGGTCTTGCTGCAATTCGAGTTCCGTTTTCAGTTTCGTAAATTAATACATTCGATTTTGGTAAATCAATGATTGATTCTTTACCTGTTTGTATATTCGTTTGAATAGATGTTTCATAATCATACACATATAAAACAGCTTCTCCGTCAATTTCTTTGAGAGGGTTTTTACGTAAGTCCTTCATAATTTGTTGAATCTGAGCTGCACCATCCATTCCTTTTTTAACAATAGAAATTAAGTGCTCTTGATAAAAATTATGAGCTACATAGATTTTTAATAGTTCTTCATAGAAAGAACTTCCGTTTTGTTTTGCTAAGCTAGCTACTTCACAAGCTAATAGGGTAGACGTTACAGCATCTTTATCGCGTACAAAATCGCCAACCATATAGCCATAGCTTTCTTCTCCACCACCAATAAAATCGAGTTCTTTATAATCTCGAATCATTTTAGCAATCCATTTAAAACCTGTTAACCCTACTTTGGTTTCTAAGCCATAACTAGCAGTTAGTTTATTAATAAGTGGTGTAGAAACAATGGTAGAGCCCATAAATTGATTTCCATTCATTTTGCCTTCAGCTTTCCACTTTTCTAATAAAAATCGGGTCATTACACTCATGGTTTGATTTCCATTCATCAATTTTAGTACGCCATTAGTATCGCGAATAGCCACACCCAATCGATCACAATCTGGGTCGGTGCCAATAACAATATCAGCTCCAATTTTATCGGCTAAATCGGTTGCCATTTTTAAAGCCGCAGTTTCTTCTGGGTTTGGAGAAGCTACTGTAGGAAAATCGCCATTAGGTTCGCGCTGTTCTTCCACAATATGTACATCGGTATATCCCGCTCTTTTTAAAGTTTCGGGAACAGATACAATAGAAGTTCCGTGTAATGAAGTAAATACAATTTTTAAGTTTTCTCGATTGTTAACATTGGGTAATTTTCCATTGGCAACAGCACCGTCAATAAAGACATCGTCTACTTTTTTACCAATAATTTCTATAAGAGATTCATTGGCATTAAAATTAATTTCAGAAAAATCAATGGCATTTACTTCTTTAATAATTCCTGCATCTTCTGGAGGAACAATTTGTCCGCCATCTTTCCAGTAAACTTTATAGCCATTGTATTCTGGTGGATTATGAGAGGCTGTTAATACAATTCCTGCATCACAATTTAAATGTCTTACAGCAAAAGAAAGCTCTGGTGTGGTTCGTAAATCTTCAAATAAATACACTTTTATATTGTTGGCTGATAATACATCAGCTACAATTTTTGCGAATTTTTTGCTGTTATGTCTACAATCAAAAGCAATCACTACTTTTTGTTGTGCGTTACTATTGTTTTTAGCGAGGTAATTTGCCAGCCCTTGTGTCGCTTTTCCTAACGTGTATTTGTTTATACGGTTCGTTCCAGCACCCATTACACCGCGCATTCCACCTGTTCCAAATGCTAAATCTGTATAAAATCGATCTGTTAACTCTGGTGATTTGATATCAATTAATCGTTGAATTTCTTTTTGGGTTTCGGTATCAAAAGTATCGGATAGCCACTGTTGGGCGTTGTTTAAAATAGAATCCATGTTGTATAGTTACGATTTTAGATTTATGAATTACGAATATTGAATGATGATTTTTAATGCTTCAATCTTTAAATTCTTTCGTTTTCGCAAAGATAAGGTGTTTAAATATTTAATTCCTCTTTGATTTTATAGTGTTTTTCATTGTTTTTAGATTTTAGAAAAAGCTCGCCTAAAAAGCCTGCTAAAAATAATTGTGTTCCTAAAACCATGGTTGTTAAAGCAATATAAAACCAAGGATTGTTGGTTACTAAAATGGTTTTCATGCCTTGAGATATTTTGTAAAGCTTCATGGCGCCAATAAAAGCAGCGGCTAAAGTTCCAATAAGAAACATAAAAGTCCCCCAAAGTCCGAATATATGCATAGGGCGTTTTCCGAATTTCGATAAAAAAGAAATCGTAATCAAGTCTAGAAAACCATTGATAAACCGACTCATACCAAATTTAGTAACGCCGTATTTTCTAGCTTGGTGTTGTACTATTTTTTCTCCAATGTTATGAAAGCCTTCATTTTTAGCCAATACAGGAATGTAACGATGCATTTCTCCGCTTACTTTTATACTTTTTACAACTTCATTTTTATAGGCTTTCAATCCGCAATTAAAGTCGTGAAGCGATAAACCAGAAATTTTACGTGCCGCGGCATTAAATAATTTTGAAGGAATATTTTTTGTAAGTACATTATCGTACCGTTTCTTTTTCCATCCAGAAATTAAATCGAAATTTTCCTTTGTAATTAAATTGTATAGAGCAGGAATTTCATCAGGACTGTCTTGTAAATCGGCATCCATTGTAATCACAACATCCCCTTTTGCAAGTTGAAATCCTGCGTCTAAAGCCTGACTTTTTCCATAGTTTTTTTGAAAACGAATTCCTCTTACGTTTTCATTTTCTTTTGTTAATGTTTCAATAACTTTCCAGGAATTATCAGTACTTCCATCATCAATAAAAATGATTTCGTATAAATAACAATTGGACTGCATGAGTTTTGCAATCCAATTGTATAATTCTGGTAAAGATTCTTCCTCGTTAAGGAGTGGTATTACTACCGATATATGCATCTTTTATAAGTTGTAAAGGTTGTGTTAAAAAGTTGCAAAGTGTTGCCTGAAAATCTCAAACTTTTACTTTAAAAACTTTTAAACGAACATTAATATTGTTCTTCTTCGTCTTTTTTCATGATTGCTGCTGTGATGGCAGAAATTACAAATCCAACTATTGCAGATAATACTAAAATAAATCCAGAGATAACGATAGGTCCTTGAAATTTTTCAGTCATTTCAGTAGCACCATCAATTTGTTCTTGAGTCATTCCTGCATCTATCCATGCCTGTTGTTGTACTTCCATAGCTTGTTGTTGAAAAGTAGGATCTATTACATTCATAAATAACAAAGTATAAACTACAGAAATAACACCGCTAATCATGGCAATTCCCATACCTATTTTTACACCTTGTCCCCAAGAAATAAAACCTCCGTTAGTTTCTTTATGATTTTTAATCCCCAGAGCTACAAATACAATCAAAGCGATAAACCATATTAAAGAGTTTACCCAGTTTAATTCAATTAATTTTCCAGCAGCCCATAAAGCTAGGTGTACAATAGAGCTTAAAACCCCTACGTACAAACCATAGTTTACAATGGTACTTTTACTATTTGTTTGATTTTCCATGATTGATTAAATTTAGTTATGTAATAACAAATATATCAATTTCAATTGAGACTTGTTTCTCCTTTTGAACCTTAGTTAATTTTTGGGAAGAAGTAAAAGTATATTGTATCTTCGCAAAATATGATTTTAAAGCAGTTTAACGCCCTAAAAGCATTTTTAGCAACGCCTAAAAACTTGGTCATTGTAGGACATCGAAATCCAGATGGCGATGCTATGGGTGCTACTTTAGGGCTTTCTCATTATTTAGAAAAAAAAGGACATGCAACTACAGTAGTAGTACCTAATGAGTATCCCGATTTTTTGCATTGGTTGCCTGGTTCTAACAAAACGTATCGCTTTAATTGGCAAAACACACAATCTGTAAGAGCAATTAATAACTCTCAACTCATTTTTTTATTAGATTTTAATGCTTTGCATCGAGTTGGTAGCGATATGCAAAAAACACTGGAAACGTATCCTAATGATTTTGCCATGATAGATCATCATCAACAACCTGATGAAGTTCGTTATATGTATTCAGATGCCACAATATCTTCTACTTGTCAAATGGTGTATCATTTTATAGATATGATGGAAGATGTAGAACTCATTGATGCTGATATTGCTACTTGTTTGTATACAGGGATTATGACTGATACGGGTTCTTTTCGCTTTCGATCTACCACAAGTACTACCCACAGAATTTTAGCTGATTTAATTGATAAAGGAGCTCAAAACGATAGAATTCACAGCAATGTATATGATGCAAATTCTCATGAAAGATTATTACTTCTAGGACAAGCACTTCGTAATTTACATGTTTTACCCGATTATAAAACTGCTTATATTACTTTAACAGCCCAAGAAAAGGAGTTGTTTCATTTTCAGAAAGGAGATACAGAAGGTGTGGTAAATTATGCCTTATCGGTAAAAGATGTTGTTTTTGCAGCTATTTTTATTGAAGATAAAGAACAAGAGATTATAAAAATTTCTTTTCGATCGAAAGGGAATTTTTCTGTGAATCAGTTTTCTAGAAATCACTTTCATGGTGGTGGTCATGACAATGCTGCAGGAGGGAAATCAGAAAAGTCTATGGAAGACACAGTACAAGAGTTTATCACTTTGTTAGAAAATTACAAAGAAGAATTACAAGTTTCTTATGAAGTATAAAATTGGATTTTTTCTACTTCTTTTATCTTTTAGTTGTGTAGAGCCCGCTGCTAGAAGACCTGTGAGTTCTAGTTCTTCAACAAGTTTGTTAACTCGTTATACAAAAGAAAACAAAAGATTAAACGATTTAGAAACTCAAAAAATAGCACAATTCATAGCGCAAGATTCCTTAACTATTTACAAAACCTCACCCTATGGTTTCTGGTATACTTATGAAACTGAAATTCCCGAAAACACTCGATTTCCAAAGGTAGGAGATGAGGTTGTTTTTTCATATGATATTCGAAATTTAAACGATGAAATCATTTATTCTAAAGAGGTTTTAGGTTTAAAAAATTATAAAGTTGATAGAGAAGATTTTATTCCTGCAATACAACAAGGAATAAAGTTGATGAAATTAGGAGAAACCGTTACATTTGTCATTCCGTTTTATAGCGCCTTTGGTATTGCAGGAGATGGAAATAAAATAGGAATTTATCAATCAATAAAAAGTACAGTAACATTAATTAATATTAAATAGAAATAAAAAATGAACATTAGAATTTTTAAAATTTTAGTATTGAGTGTTTTCGTATTTACGGCTTGTAAACCAGAAAAACACAAAGATTTAAAAGAAGGAATGTATGCAAATGTTGTTACCAATAAGGGAGATATCTTACTGGAGTTATATGCAGCCGATGCACCATTAACAGTAAGTAATTTTGTAGCATTGGCAGAAGGGAGTCATACTAAGATAGGAGTAGATTCTTTAAAAGGGAAAAGATATTATGACGGTCTTAAATTCCACCGTGTTATCCCTAATTTTATGATTCAAACAGGAGATTATACAGGAACAGGTAGTGGTAATAATGGATATCGATTTGCAGATGAATTTCCAAAGGATGCTGCAGGAGAATTAAAATATAAGCACGATAAAGGAGGTGTTTTATCGATGGCAAATTCTGGAATGAATACCAATTCGAGCCAGTTTTTTATTACCCATAAAGACACTCCTTGGTTAGATGGAAAACACAGTATTTTTGGACACGTTTTAGAAGGGCAATCTGTAGTAGATTCTATTGCGCAAAACGATGTTATTTTAAAATTAGAAATACTTAGAATTGGTGAGGCTGCAAAAGCCTTTAATGCTCCCGAAGTATATGAAGCACAGTTAATAGAAGCTGAGAAGAGAGAAGTTGAACGATTGGCGAAGCAAAAAGAAATTAAAAAAGCATTTTTAGACAGTTTAGGAATTGCAGATGCAACGACTACAAAATCAGGTTTAAAAATGTTGACGCTTACAAAAGGAAGTGGAAAGAAAGTAACAAAAACAAGAGAGATTTCAGTTGTTTATACATTGTATACTGGTGTAGGAACTCTTATTCAAAGTAACGAAGGTAAAGAACCTTTTAAATTTACAATGAATACAAGACCTTCTATTAAAGGTTGGGAAGAAGGACTTCTATCGATGAGAAAAGGCGATAAAAAACGTTTGTTTATTCCTTATACATTAGGCTATGGCGAAAGAGCAAATGGGCCTATCCCTGCGAAGTCTGACTTAGTTTTTGATGTGGAAATTGTAGATGTAACCGGAAAATAATGTTAGATGTTATCTTACAAAGAGATAAAGACATTATTTTATTTTTAAATAATTTAGGAAGCGAGCAATGGGATTCTTTTTGGTTGTTAATTACCAATCAATTAAACTGGATTCCGTTGTTTGTTTTTGTTTTTTATTTAGTTATTAAAACTTTTGGTTGGAAACAAGGAAGCTTTATTATTTTAAGTATGATTGTTTTGGTTGCTTTTTCTGACCAATTTACCAACCTTATTAAAAATACAGTTGCTCGATTACGTCCCAATAATGATGTATCTATTAGCAGTCAGTTAAGAATATTAATTACTCCACAGAGTTATAGTTTTTATTCTGGACATGCGGCAACTTCTACTATTTTTTCTGTATTTGTAATTCTTATATTAAGACAACAATATAAATACATCTATCTTATATTGCTTTTTCCGCTTGTATTTTCTTATAGTAGATTGTATTTAGGAGTCCATTTTTTAACAGATATTGTAAGTGGAATTATCGCAGGAACTCTTTTGGCAAATCTTTATTTTTATGGGTATAAAAAAGTAGAAAAAAGACTATTCCATTGATTTTTTATTATGGTAGTACAAGTATTTTGTACTGTGATAATAGCCATTTAACAAACTATCCATTTTTTTAGCCAGCAAAGGATTCGTTGCTTTTATGTTTTTTAAAGAACTTGCTTTTAAATGGTATAAACTACTTTTTTGTGTTTGATTTGTTTTTAAATAAAAGAAATCGTTTTGCAAAAGACCTACTGCAGGCTCTCCGTTGGATTTTAGATATACAAAAGAAGCTGTATCTGTATAGGTGCTGTCTAACAAGTTAGAACCTAAGGTGTAATTGGTATGGTTTATTTTAGCTAAAGGAGTAACTGTTGGAAATAGGTCTACTAATTTTGCATATTTAGAAACCACCTGTTTTTGTACATACTTTGGAGCGTGAATAAAGAAAGGAACATGATGCACAGAGATGTTTAACTCATCTTCATTTTTACCTTTAAATTCAATAGGATTCATTGCCGATCGATGATCTCCAAAGAAAGCAAAAATGGTATTTTCATAGTATCCCGATTTTTTAGCACGTTCTAAAAACACATTCACATTAAAATCTAAATATCGAAGCGCATTAAATTGTGCCAAAGACTTGAATCCCGATTTTTTAAACAAAGAATCATTCACTTCACCTTTTGCTAAAGGTCTATAATCCTCTTTTTTTTCAGGAACTGTATAGGGCATGTGGTTGGTAGCAGTTTGTATATAGGCTATAAAAGATTTTCCTTGTTGGTGTAGTTTTGCGAACTCTTTGTTAGACTCTTTAAAAAGATCATAATCATCAATACCCCACACATCTGCACGATTTTCTACAGTGTAGCTGCCTTCTTCAAAAATGTTTAAATTATTAATATTTGCATCAAAAACAGCTCTAATATTTGCCCAATTGGCGCTTCCTCCTAAAAAATAAAGTTTTTCATAGTCTTTATATTGATCAAAAATAATCCGTTGATCAATCACCATTGGATTTCTAGAGGCAGTTCTTACGGCATCAATATCTGGTAATCCTGTAATACTAGAAAAAACACTTGCTGCCGTTCCAGCTTTATGGACAAAAAAGTTAGAAAAACTTGTACTTTGTTTTAAAATACTATCCATTTTAGGTGTGCCATTTTTCATTGGATTTCCATAATGTCCCATAGCGGCAGTTCCTACAGATTCTAACATCACAATAACAACATTAGGTTTTTGTATTAAAGAATCTTCAAATGTAACTTGTCTTTTAAAGCGTAAAGTATCTTTTTTTAGTTGAAGATGCTTTGCTATTGAAGGGTAGTATGCTTTTACTTTTTTAATGTCTACACCTTCGTTTCTAAATGCAAAACTGTCGAAAAAGTAAAGTATCGGATTTAGAGCAAACTGATTTACAGCATTGCTTTTAGAGAAAAAAGCCTGACTCCAACGTAGTGGGTAATGCGTAGTACTATTATACACGCCAAAAGCTAATAAAAGAATAGTGCTAACAATAAAAATAGCTTTTCCTTTTTTAGAAAAGTCAACACTATTTATTGCCTTATTGGCGTATCTTTTATAGTACCAAGAATGAATTTTAAAGAGCATAAACCCTAAAATAATAAATCCAAATAAGGCTTTGAATACAGGGTAACTTTCAAATAAAACCTGCGTAGATATCTTTAAGTTTGTAGTAAATCGTAGTGCAGTAGCATCTAAACGAGTTGCTAAATAATCATAGTAACCAAAATCAAAGAGATAAAATAAACTGCAAATAATATACAGTAGTGTTAGATAGGTTGAAGCTATTTTTTTATAAATAGAAAACTTAAAAAAACGATAATTTACAACTAAGATTAAAATGGCTAAAGGAAACAGTATAAGTGTTGCTAGTTTTACGTCGAATCGAATTCCTAATTCAAAAGCTTTTTGTATTTCCTGTAATGAAATATCGTCTAGTTTAGCAAAGAATAAATAAAAAATGAATCTAAATGAAAAAGCAAAGACAAAAAGAAAAAACACATTTATAAAAATGTATTTGATATAATTAGGCATGTATTTTTTTGTCATAAAAACGAAATAAGCACAAAGATATTCAATTTTAAATACCTAGTAATAATAGGAATTTTTTGTAAAAGAATACATTTATTTTAGTAATAGTTCTATTGGAAAAAGATATATAAATAACCTTGTTATAAAATGAAAAAAATTACATTTGTACTCACAAATTTTTAGAAAACATGTCAGAAGTTACGGAAAAAATAAAATGCTTAATTATTGGATCTGGTCCTGCGGGATATACTGCTGCAATTTATGCGGCAAGAGCAGATATGAAACCTGTAATGTATACAGGAATGCAAATGGGTGGACAGTTAACCACCACTACAGAAGTAGATAATTTCCCAGGATATGCAAATGGTACAGATGGTACAGCAATGATGGAGGATTTAAAAAAACAAGCAGAACGTTTTGGAACGGAAGTGCGATTTGGTTTGGTTACAAAAGTGAACTTGAGTAAAGAAGTAGGTGGAATTCATAAAGTGATTGTTGATAATAAAAAAGAAATAGCCGCGGAAACTGTTATTATTTCTACGGGTGCTACGGCAAAGTATTTAGGTTTGGAGAGTGAGCAACGTCTTATTGGAGGAGGTGTTTCTGCCTGTGCTACTTGTGATGGTTTTTTCTATAAAGGGCAAGATGTAGTGGTAGTAGGAGCGGGGGATACCGCAGCAGAAGAAGCTACTTACTTGGCAAATATTTGTAGAAAAGTAACTGTCTTGGTACGTAAAGATTATATGAGAGCTTCTAAAGCGATGCAACACAGAGTGAATAAAACAGAAAATATAGAAGTTTTATACAATACAGAAATAGCTACTGTTTTAGGAGATACTGTAGTAGAAGGCGTAGAGGTTGTAAATAATAGTACACAAGAAAAACATACGATTGATGTAGCAGGTGTGTTTATTGCTATTGGACATACACCCAATACAGATTTGTTTAAAGGTGTTTTAGAAATGGATGAAACGGGCTATTTGATTACCGAAGGAAAGTCTACCAAAACAAATCTACCAGGTGTTTTTGCTGCGGGCGATGTACAAGATAAAGAATATAGACAAGCCGTTACTGCTGCTGGAACAGGTTGTATGGCTGCCTTAGATGCAGAGCGTTATTTAGGGGCTTTAGAGTAGTCTATAAAAAATCGTAAAAATTATAAAGTTTCCGTTGTGTGTTTTAAAATAAATGCACAACGGTTTTTTTATGTAGATTTTTTGATAATATAATTTATACCAGTTGCTATTTGAAATTACTGTAAAAGAAAAAAAGTTGTTTTATTACGGTAATTTCAAATGGTATTATGTTGGATTTACTCCAGGTGAGCCTGTGTATTTTAAAATTAAAATAAGATTTTAGGGCATAAAAAAACCCACTTCTTCGAGAGGTGGGAAAATTGCTATGAAAAAGAAAAGATACCTCTTGCGAGGTATTTCATTACAAATATAAATACATTTCTTGTATAAATTGTAAAAATTTTGTTAAAATTCGTTAATTTTTTTGAATGGAGAAATTTTAACTTTTTCTAATGTTGTTTGGTAGGTTTTCCAGTCGATTCTAAAAAATGCATTTGTTGTTGTAATAGCATTTTTTAAAGCTTCCGTAAATTGTTTTATAAGAATTTTCTCTGTATCAGTTTGTTCTCCAAAACGACTATTTACATACCATTTGGCGGTTTGTAAACGCTGACTTACGGTAACTTCGGGGTTGCGAATAATACCTTGTCTTTTGTCTATTTTTCCTAAATAAATAGCAGTTATACTGTCTATTTTTTTTATGATACGTGTACTGAGTGCTAATTCTTCTTTGTATTTCTTCTTATCTTCTTTTGTAAGTGTTGTTTTAAAATGTGAAGCTATTTTTTTGCTTTCCATTAGCTGTCTTACAATATCTGTGATCGTTTTTTGGTGTTTTTCTAAGGCTTTTCCAGTCTCATACTTTTGGTCGATAGCATTTTTAGAAATTTGCAATCTTGGGTCGAAAGCTACTGTAATATCTTGTTCGGAAGTTTCATTTCCAAAGGTTGCTTTTATTCGGTATGTTCCTGGTTTTACGCGTACACCTCCTGGTTCTCTTTTCGATTTTTTAAGACTTCTAGAAGGACGTGCAACTCCTTTTTCATCTAAAAACCAAAATCCGTGATGAATGCCATTTTTCTTAGGTGTTTTTCTTTTGAAAGTCCGAATCAATCGTGTGCCATCGTAAATGTCAAACTGAAGGCTATCCCATTTTATTTCTTTATCATCCTCAGCTTTTTTCAGTATTTCCTTCTTTTTTCTATTTTCTTGCTTCTTATTTTTTGAGTCTTCCTTCTTTTTCTCAGGCGCGTTTACATAAAAAGAAACCACTCTGCCTCTTTTTCTATTTTCTCCGTTGTACAAAGCATCACCACCAAATCGAGTTCCTGTAGGTTGCTGATACGCTGTTTGATACGCTGTAGGAGGTGAAAACAATACAACTTTCTTTTTTAAAATATTGGGGCCTTTGGCAATAGCACGTAGTGGGCGAATGTCATCCAATACCCATGCGGCTCTACCAAAAGTTCCAATAACTAAATCGTGCTCTCTTGGATGAATCACTAAATCTTTTACTGGTACGGTTGGAAAACCATTCGTCCATTTGGTCCATTTTTCTCCTGCATTTATAGAAATATACAAACCATCATCGGTTCCTAAAAACAATAAATTTTTATTGATAGGATCTTCTACAATACACAATGCATAGCTTTCCACATCTTTTTCATCAACAATACGTGTCCAAGTTTTTCCATAATTTTTAGTTCTATACGCATAAGGGGTATAGTTAAAACGTCTGTAATCATTGGCTATTAACAAGGCTTCTCCTTTGTTTTTATTGGAAGCTTTTATTTGTGTAATCCAACTGTTTTTAGGTAAATCTTTGATGTTTTTAGAAACATTTTTCCAAGTAGCGCCCCCATTTTGCGTAATGTGTACTTGTCCGTCATCAGTAGCTGCCCACAACATATTTTTTTCTAAAGATGAAGGTTCAATAACCAAAATAGTACAATGATTTTCTGCTCCTGTAGCATCCATGGTTAATCCGCCACTTTCGCTTTGTTTTAATTTTTCTGGGTTGTTGGTACTTAAATCTGGAGAAATCACTTTCCAAGTAAGTCCTTTGTCTGTTGATTTGTGTACAAACTGACTTCCAAAATAAAGAGTACTACTATCGAAAGGGTCTATATTGATAGCGGCATTCCAATTGAAACGCAGTTTTATGTTGGCATCTGGATGTGTAGGGCGTACCGTATAGTTGTTTCCAGTAAGGTAATCGTATCTAGAAACATACCCTTGCTGACTCATAGACCATCCGTATCTAGCATCTTCTTTGTCTGGAACTACATCAAAGCCATCGCCAAAACTAATTTCTTGCCAATACGAATTTCGAATTCCTTGTGCTTTCCAAACATAGGCAGGACCTCGCCAAGAACCATTGTCTTGCATGCCTCCATATACATTGTACGGAAATTCATTGTCTACATTAATATGATAAAACTGTGCAACGGGTAAGTTGCCAATAAAGCGCCATGTTTTTCCACCATCTTTGGTAATATTCAAGCCGCCATCGTTTCCATCAATCATAAATTTTCCATTTTCAGGATGTATCCACCAAGCATGATGATCTGGATGAACCCCATTATCCACTCCATAAGCAGGCATTAATTGTTTGAAGTTTTTCCCACCATCTTGTGAAACATTTACATAGGTAAATACACTATAAACCCTGTTTTCATTTTGCGGATCTACATAGATTTCTGAATAATAAAAAGGTCGGTTACCAATACCTTTTTTGTCGTTGATCTTTTTCCATGTAAAACCACCGTCTTCACTTTTGTACAAGGCATTCTTTTTAGCTTCTACCAAAGCGTAGATAATATTGGGATTGTTACGCGCAATGGCTACACCAATTCTCCCTAAATCTCCTTTTGGAAACCCTTCTTTTTCAGTAATTTTTTTCCAGTTTTCTCCACCGTCATGGGTAATGTATAAGCCGCTTCCTTTTCCGCCCGATTTAAAAAACCAAGGATCGCGTTTGTGCTCCCACATGGCAGCAATTAATTTGTTAGGATTGCTAGGATCCATAATTAAATCGGCTGCTCCTGTTTTAATATTGTTAAATAAAATTTGTTTCCATGTTTTTCCGCCGTCAACAGTTTTATAAACTCCACGTTCTTTGTGTGCTCCCCAAGGAGAACCAATAGCGCCTACATATACAATATCTGGATTGGTAGGGTGAATAATGACACGATGTATATGACGTGTCTTTTCTAAGCCCATGGCTTTCCATGTTTTTCCGGCATCTAAAGATTTATAGATTCCAAAACCACCATTCAAACTATTTCGTGGATTTCCCTCTCCAGTTCCTGCCCAAATAACACTCGGATTCGATTGTTGAATGGCTAATGCCCCAATAGAAGCGGTGAGTTCTTTTTCAAAAATAGGCTCCCATTTGATACCGCCCGAAGTAGATTTCCAAATTCCTCCTGAAGCTGTTCCTACATACATAATGTCTGGATTAGATGCTACCACATCGATGGTTGTAACTCGTCCGCTCATTCCGCCAGGACCAATATTTCTAGGTTTCATGTTTTTTACCAAATCCATAGAAAATTCCTGAGAAAATAGGAGTGAAGTAGCGAGTAAAAACAGGATGGAAAGTGTTTTTTTCATTGTAGTTTGTTTATGATGGTTAGAAACGAACAAGATACAAAATTCTTTAAAAAAGAATTTCACTCGAAGAGACAGCGACTAACTGAAAAGCTATTGTCAGTTTAATTGAATTTGTGAAGAGTGGACAAATTTGTACCGAGAACTATTTTGTTAATTCTCTTTCTTTTTAGGAGCTCTATTTGCTTTTTTTAGTTCCTGCATCAACATCCACTCAATTTGCCCATTGGTAGACCGAAATTCATCAGAAGCCCATTTTTCAATAGCCTTCATCATGTCTTCATTGATGCGCAATGCAAAAGCTTTTTTCTTAGGCATGAGATTCCTGTTTTTGATAGGTTTTTAAAACTTGTTTTGCTTCATTTTCTTTCTGCGTACCAATTAAAAGTTTTTTACCATTTTTTAATTCTAATTGAATACCAATATCTCCAGAAACATTGATGGCTTTTCCTTTTCCTGAATCCCAAAAGGCACCTCCTTTAATTCCCCAACCGCCATAATCGCCTATGGGACTATATTTTCTTACATAAGCTTGATTAATTTCAGTCCAAGAAATTGTTTTAAAAGAAAAATGAAAAGGAAAAAATTGATAATGAATTCCTGTTGCATCGATTCGTGTTTTTAGTTTAAACAAGAAAATAAGACCTGTTGCCAATACAATCATAAACATTGCTGTAATAAATTCATTAAATGTCATTTTTCCTTTGGAATATTCAGAAAAAAGAATGACAAATGGCATTAATGCGCTTACAATCAATAATACAATGAGCCACAATTGTGTAAATCGTTGTTCTTCTTTAAAAACTTTCATGTTACCTGTTTTTATCTCTTTCGAAAACAATTCTAGTAGAATCTTTTTCCATATATTTTAATACCCATCCATTTCTTGCATATTCATTTAATGTGTCTTCTAATCGTTCGTTGTTTTTAGAAAACCCCATTTTCCAATTAATTACTTTATATTCTTTCATATTTTTATTTAATTTTTATTGTTTAAGTCTAGGTGTTTTTATTTTTGCTAAAAGCTAACAGCTAACAGCTAACAGCTACTAATGATTTAAAGTCCCTGTATTTAAGACCGGAGAAGCTTCTTTGTCGCCACATAAAATCACCATTAAATTACTTACCATAGCGGCTTTTCGTTCTTCGTCTAAATCTACAATACTTTTCTTATTTAATTCTTCTAACGCCATTTCTACCATGCTTACAGCACCCTCTACAATTTTATGGCGTGCGGCTACAATGGCGGTTGCTTGTTGTCTTTTTAACATGGCACTGGCAATTTCTTGTGCATAGGCTAAATAACCAATTCTAGCTTCTAACACTTCAATTCCTGCAATGGCCAAACGTTCTTCCAATTCTTTTTCTAAAGCTTCGCTTACCTCATTTACACTAGAACGTAAGGTAATGTCTTCATCATGACCTTCATCGGCAAAATTATCATACGGATACATACTCGCTAATTTGCGAACAGCAGCATCGGTTTGTACACGTACAAAGTTTTCGTAATTGTCTACATCAAATGCGGCTTTATACGTATTGGTTACTCGCCAAACCAAAATAGTACTAATCATTACAGGGTTTCCTAGTTTATCATTTACCTTTAAACGCTCGCTATCAAAGTTGCTTGCTCGTAAAGAAATTTTCTTTTTGGTGTAGAAAGGATTTGCCCAGTACAATCCGTTTTGTTTGATAGTACCTACGTACTTACCAAAAAGCAATACGACTTTTGAAGTATTCGGATTTACTAAGATAAAGCCAAACATACCTATAAAACCAATAAAGGTGGCTACAAGATATATTGGATTTTCACTTCTGATGCTCATAGCAATGCCTCCAAAGAATAATAGTAATACAATAAATAGCATTAGATATCCATTGGCGGGTTTTATGATTTTTTCTGCTTTCATGATATGTGTTTTAAATTGATATTAAAATAATATCATAAAGATATATATTTATTTTTAATATTTCCAAATTTTAGAGGAGTAATTTTAGTTCACTAATAATTTTAGAGATTAAATTAACTTGAGTACGATATAAGAAATAGCATATATAAAATTTTATTTCATTGACAATCAAATATTTATATTTTACTGTCATTCCTGCGAAGGCAGGAATCTGCTGAAAAGAAAATGTTTAGATTCTTGCTAGATTTGCTACGAAAAAGCATTTATAGCATTTTTAAGCCACCAAAAAAAAGAGTATGTACAATAGTTTAGCCACTAAAAGTGCTTAAAAACAGTTGCTTTTGAAATTTAAAATGGAGTTGTGCAACGGTTAACATTGTTAGCCACAGTTATGGTTTTGTTAAATATAAAATATTCTCTTTTTTAATTGTAATAGATTTATTGTTTATTGAATCACTTAAATAAACATAATCATTCGAAAATCCAATAATTACTAATTCCTCTTTGTTTTGAATATCTATATTCGAATTAAAAGTTATTTTAGAGGTTTCCTTAACCCAATTATTTTCAATATCATTAATCTTGCTAAAAACAGAGATTGAAATATTTAAGTAGAATTGAAGAATAAATGTTATAATAAATAAAGGTTTCAAAGGGTTTCTAAAGTATTTTACAGCAATATAATCTCCTAATTGATAAAAAACAGGGATTAACAAGATATGAAGTGCAACAAATTTATTTTTTCCGTTAATATAAAATTGCAAACAAACTGAACCAACTAAAAGGATTATAATGAATAATTGTATTATCCAGTTTTTACTTTTTTCTGAATTATTTGTTAATTTAAATGAACTTTTAGAATGACGAAAGATTGTAATAAAAGTAGAGACAATTGCTATTAAGCCTCCGTACAATGCTAACTCAAGTTTATCTATAGAGACAGTGATATAATCTGAAATGGAAAAAAAATTATGAATGTTAAACCCAAAATGATTAAAGTATATTTTGCTGTAATAATAACCTCCGACAAAAATAATAGGGGTTAGGATAGCAAAAATATTTCCGATTTCTGATAATGAAAAATCTAATTTAAAACTAGACCTGTCAATTAATTCATCATATTCGGATTTTGCCTTACGTTTTAAAACTTTTGAAACATTTTTTAAGTCTTTTATATCAATATTTTCAATCAAAGGTGAATTAGGCAAATGTCTACTATTTAACACTAATTCAAGATTGTATTTTTCGTTAACTAAGTTTTTTAATTTAGTGTAAATGTCAATCAGTTGCAATGAGAGTTCATCTTTTTGAATTTTATTACATACTTTATTTATTTTCTTTTCCTTTCTTTTTAATGTTTCTTGGTCTTGTTCATTGAATTTCAATTCTAAAAGTTTAGAAATTGCGAAAAATACTAATTCATCTTTATTTTCATCATAACCTCGTATTTTCAACTTTAATAAGTTTCTTACTCTAAAGTGTAGAATTTGGTATGTGTAGGTTGAAAGTTTTAATGCTTTTCTATATTTTTTAAATTCAAGCCTAACAGAAAGCCTTAATAAAGGAATTGTAATATTTTTAAATAAAAATTTTCTTATTGTTGTTCTCAATATTGTAGTTTAAATTATTGTGGCTAACGTGTTTGTATAAGCTTTGTTGCTTTAGTTTAGTAATAAAGTTACTAAATAATTACCAACTAATAAAGTCTGCGAGGACTTTCGAAAGTAGGCAAGAAGCCAGCAATAAAGTTTATACGGTGTTGGCAAACGTAATTTTTATCGTTCATACATTTTGTTTAAGGTCTCTATAATTTCCTTTAATATATCTGTTTTATTTGAATAAGATTTTTTTTCTATTTCATATTTAGAAGTGAAGTTCGTAATAACTAATGATGTTATTCTTGAGCATAGAATTAGTACAGTTGAAAAAGAATTACGATTCTGTTCAGCGTTTTTCATAGATGAATTCAATTGTCTGATACTTATATATTCAGAATGTATATGATTTGAATATAAGGAATGTGTTTTTGATAAATCACCTATTTTAATAAGAGAATAAATTTCATCAGGTTTTTTTAACCTTGCATAACGAGGTTTAATATATTTATTTTTCTGTTTGTTTGATGCTAATTTAAATTCCGATAAATTTCGTAATTTTTTAAGTTCTTGAGCAAGTTCATTTCTCATTTTCGCAACCGGTTCAAAATCTTTTGGGTGTTTGCTTATTAAAGATATTTGTTGATTCAGACCTTGAATTTTATATACACAAATTCTTAATTCTTGAGATGTCTCAAATTCCAATAAAAAAAGATAACTCAGATTTACAAAAGTTTCGATTTGTAATCGTGCAATAGAATAAATAGCAGTCAGGTCGTCCATTATCAATTCACTTTCTCGTATTTTGATATATGAACCTTTAGAAATGTCAGCTATACTTAAATTGTGCTTTACTATTTGGATTAATAATTTTTCAAGAAGTCCTGCATTTTCAAATTTAATTCCTAAATCAAATAGGTCTTGAGTACAATTTGCTAAAAGTGAGTTTAAATCTAATAGGATACTTCTCTGATTTTCCAGAGACATATCGTTAAGTGATAATAAGGCTTGCATTTTTGCGCTCAGTTCAGTCATTTATGTTTGCCAACACGTAAATATATCGAATTAAATGTATCCATCAAAAACAATGATAAAAAAGTTAAAAACTCCTATAGATACTAGCCTATTAAGTAGAAAAAGAGATGTGCATTTTGTATATAAATCTATCATCAATTTACAACCTTGTACCTTTCTACTATGAAGAGGTGTAAGACTTAAAAAAAAGGAATTTACTATTTATTCAAAAAGAGTAGTGGTGTCAATTTCGAAATTTTCTAAAAAAGAAACCGATGTTACAATATCATTGTGCAGTACTCGATCTTCTGTTACAATAGCAACATCCTTTCTAAATAATTGCACAAATGTTTCTAAAAAGGAGGCTGTTTTTTTTGTTCTAAAAGAGAGTGCTTGGGAAGCATTTAGCAATTCAATGGCTAAAATTGTTTGAAGATTGTCTACCACTTTTTTAGCTTTGGTAGCGGCATTGGCGCCCATACTTACATGATCTTCTTGTCCGTTGCTAGACACAATAGAATCTACGCTGGCAGGGGTTGCGTATTGTTTATTCTGACTAACAATGCTTGCAGCAGTGTATTGAGGAATCATAAAGCCAGAATTTAACCCCGGGTTTGCAATTAAAAATGGCGGTAAACCTCGTAAGCCTGAAACTAGTTGATAGGTTCTTCTTTCGGAAATGCTTCCTAGTTCAGCCATTGCAATGGCTAAATAGTCTAATGCCAATGCTAAGGGTTGTCCGTGAAAATTCCCTCCAGAAATAATTTCATCTTCGCCCACAAATATATTTGGATTGTCGGTTACAGCATTCACTTCAGTAAGTAAGGTTTTGCTTACAAATGCTAGGGTGTCTTTGGTAGCACCGTGTACTTGTGGAATGCAACGAAAAGAATAGGGGTCTTGTACATGCTGTTTTTCTTGCTGAATTAATGGGCTGTCTTTTAGAAACCCTTCAATTCTTTCAGCAGTTTTTAACTGTCCGTTATGCGGTCTTACCAGGTGAATTAATTGGTGAAAAGGTTCTATTCTTCCATCGAAAGCATCTAAGGAAATACTACCAATAAGATCTGCTAAATAAGATAATTTATAGGATTTTAAAAGGGTATCAATTCCATAAGCACTCATAAATTGCGTGCCGTTTAGCAACGCCAATCCTTCTTTAGATTTTAACTCTATTTTTTTCCAATCGAATTGTTTTAGTACCTCATTGCTAGCAATGGTTTTTCCTTGGTAATTTACTTCTCCCATTCCAATAAGCGGTAGTGCTAAATGTGCCAAAGGAGCCAAATCTCCAGAAGCGCCTAAAGAACCTTGTGTATAAATAACAGGGTAAATATCATTGTTATAAAAGTCAATCAATCGATTTACGGTAGCTAGCTGTACACCAGAATGCCCATAACTTAACGATTGGATTTTAAATAAGAGCATGAGTTTTACAATCTCTGTAGGGACTTTTTCTCCTGTGCCACAAGCATGACTCATCACTAAGTTTTCTTGTAATTTCTGAAGATTTTGTTCTTTTATTTTTACATTGTACAAAGCACCAAACCCCGTGTTAATTCCATAAATGGCTTTTGGATTATTTGCTATTTTCTGATTTAAATAAGCTCTACAAGCTGTTATTTTTTCTATCGCTTTTTTAGAGAGTGCTAATTTTTTATGAACGCTAATAATTTCTTGTAGCACTTCTAATGTAAGAGGTTTGTCATCTATATAATGTGTAGTATTCATTGAGATCTAAAACTTGTACGTTCAAAAGAACACATTTGCATTTATGTACGCAAGACATTTTAACTATTTTTATGCATAAGATGTACTATCTTTGGACTCTTAAAATAAAAATACTTTATTCAATGAAAAAACTTGGTTTTGCAATATCGATAGTTTTCTTGTGTTTGGCTTGTCAGAACGAGCATCCTAAAACGTATTTAACACTTGCTGGAAAATTAGAAAACAATACAGATTCTTTAGTAACGGTCTCTAATAAAAGCGGTGTTGTAAAAACGATTGCTATCAATGATGATGGTACTTTTAAAGATACGTTAAAAGTGGATAAAGGAGCTGTGTATATTTTTTCAACACACCCTAAAAAAAGAGCTATTGTTTTTTTAGAGAATGGCTTTGATATATATGTAAAAGGAGATATAGAAAATTTTACAGAAACTTTTGTTTATAGTGGAGAAGGAGCTCAAAACAGTATATTTATTTTAAATCATATTCAATTTGTAGAAAAAATAGGCGATCCAAAAGATATTTTTATTTTAGAAAAACAGGATTTTGAAAAGAAAGTAGCTTCTTTAAAAGAAACATCTGACAATATGCTAGCAGCAAATAATATTGATAGTACTTTATACAACCAAGTAAAAAAACAAAATACAGCATTTTTTAATTCTCTTGAAGAAAATTATGATTCACAGCACGCGGCAGCTAAAAGTTTTTTGAAACTAGCGAAAGGAAATCTTTCTCCAAAATTTGTAGATTATGAAGATTATAAAGGAGGAAAAAAATCGTTAGATTCTTTTAAAGGAAAGTACGTGTATATAGATATTTGGGCAACTTGGTGTAGACCTTGTATTGCAGAAATTCCTAACTTAGAACGTTTGGAAAAAGAGTATCACAATAAGAACATCGCTTTTGTAAGTATTTCTACAGATGGCGCGAATAGAAATGGAGGTTCTTGGGAAAAAGCAAATAAAAAGTGGCGAAATTTTGTAAAGGAAAGAGCTATGAAAGGCGTGCAATTATGGTCCGGTAAAGATTATTCTTTTCAGCAAGCCTATCAAGTAAATACCATTCCGCGTTTTATTTTAATAGATCCTAATGGAAATATTGTAGATGCCAACGCACCAAGACCTTCTAGTCCAAAATTAGTGGCATTATTTAACGAGTTAGGGATTTAATGAAGTTAAAAGTTGGAAAGTATTTAAATTTAAAAAGCTTGGTTGAGCGAATTTAGAATTAACTCGTTGAGAATTTCAACTTCTAAATGAGTGCTCGATACGATTTTTATCAAAAATCACTCGAACTGACATTCAACAGAAAGTCATTTAAAATTCGGAATTTAAAATTTACAGTTAGAACTCGTTTAAACTTTTTACGTTTAAGCGAAAATTAGGTATTTTTTGACTATTTGAAGTGTTTTTTGACTTGCATAGCAGCGCTACGGAAGAATAAAAAGGATCAATCTCAAAAGTTGTGTGTAAATTAAAAAAATAGTTTGATTTTTGTTGAGAAAAACAGATTTTGAGCATTTCTATAGATTTACTAAAAGTTTTCTTACCAGATTTATTAATAGATTATTTTGATTTGGTAAGCTATGAAGAGCAACAAGAGGCGTTGCATTTATATTTTCAAGAGAAGAAGCGTATTCCTAAAGAATTTTCTTCTGAATTAGTCATTTCCCATGGATTTCATAAAGAGATTACACTTCAAGATTTTCCTATACGAGGTAAACAAGTATATCTCCATATAAAAAGGCGTAGGTGGTTACATAAGCAAACCAAACAAATTCTTCAAAGAGATTGGAATTTAGTAGCACAGGGAACTCGAATGACCGAAGATTTTGCTGCTTTTTTAAAAGAAATTAGTCGATACTCAGGCAAGTGATTGTAAAACCATAGGAAGGTTTTATGGTGTCAATGGTAAAAAACTTGGTAGACAATACCGTGATTATTTGAGTGAATTTAAGAGTTGGAAACAAAAATCTCATGCCAATGAGTGGCTTATTTTTCCTGAGAATATGGGAAGCTATCTTTCTATTGATGAAGTTGCCTTATCTAAAGGAGAACTTTACACAATTATTACCAATAAAAAAGCCAAAGGAAAGAAAGGAAGTATTGTAGCCATTTTATCAGGAACAAAGGCAGAACCTATTATCAAACATCTATTTAAAATTCCATCTTCAAAAAGAAATAAAGTCAAAGAAATCACCCTAGATATGGCAAACTCAATGAAATTAATAGTAAAAAGATGCTTCCCTAAAGCCATACAGGTAACCGATAGATTCCACGTACAAAAACTAGCACTCGAAGCATTACAGGAAATTAGAATCAAACATCGATGGGAAGCAATCGACCAAGAAAATAAACTTATAAAAATTGCCAAAGAGAAAAATATAGAGTTTAAACCTAAAATATTCTCTAATGGAGATACCGTTAAACAACTATTAGCTAGAAGTAGATATTTACTCTATAAAGCTCCTAACAATTGGACCAATCAGCAAGCTATAAGAGCCAAACTACTTTTTGAAAGATATCCAACAATTAAAAAAGCCTTTGAATTGGTACAAGGGTTAAGAAATATATTCAATACAGCTACATCAATACAAGTGGCTTACACAAAATTAGCACATTGGTATAAGGATGTAGAGCAAACTGAGTTTAGAGCCTTTAATACCATAGCTAATTCAATTAAAATCAACTACAGGTCAATCCTTAATTATTTTATCAATAGAAGTACAAATGCCGCTGCCGAATCTTTTAATGCTAAAATCAAAGCCTTTAGATTACAATTTAGAGGGGTTAAAAACATCCAATTTTTTCTCTTTAGATTAACTCAAATTTTTGCCTAAAACACAACTTTTAGTCTTGATCCAATAAAAATGCAAAAAATAGACGAAAAAGGACAATTTTTTAGCAAAGGGAAAAAGTTTAAACGAGTTCTTAGCACTAAATAAACCAATTCCAAACCAATCCAAAACGTATCACAAAATCTCTGTACGGATAATTGGGTGCCGCAAAATAATTTTTTGAAGTAAAATCGGAAGTTACATTGTCTATTTTAAAAAATAAACGTGTTCTTCTTACTTGTGCATTGATAAATAAATCTAGGGTTGGATAACCTATTTCTGTAGTGTTTTGTATTGTAAATTCACCTAGCAAAGGATTGTATGCGTTGGCATTGTATGCTGTAAAATATTTAAAGGTTGCTCCAATTTGTACTTTCATGGGTTTTCCTTTAAACCAATAATCTGTATAATACAAGGTATTTCTTGTTACAAAATCTGGGACTCTAAAAACACTACTTCCACTGCTTACATTTTGATACATGAATGTATTGTGAAGCGCAAACTTCCTGTATTTTATTTCTTTAGCAACCTTTACTTTTAGATAGGTAATTTGATTGCCAAATTGTTCTGGTAAGTTACTTTCATTAAAGTAGGTGTAATTATCAATATTTGTAAAACTTACCTTTGTATTTATCCATTTAGAAGTAAAAGAAAAATCTAAGTTTCTAGTATTTACGTTACTAAAATTATTTTCCCAATTGTAATTGTTATAGCTACTTTGGTGTAATAGAAAATTAAAATTAGGAGATTTTGAATTGATTAATACACCTGTTTTTATAGTAAAAAGACTGTCTTTTTTATAGACTGCTTCTCCTTTTAAATGGTTTCCAGACAAACGTCCTGTTCCGGGCGTAACAGTACCATCAACATACAATTGAAAGTTTTTAAGGCTAGCTTTCCAGTCACCTCCAAAAGAAACTGCATTTCCTGCTAAAACTGTTTTTTGAAGACCGCTATTTCCATTTAAAATATCGTTATAACCATATCTGTATGTACTGTAGGTGCTTTTTGCTTTAAAAGTTCCTAGAATGTATTTAGAATTGAATTCTAAAAATACTTGATTGCTTTCTAAGTTGCTTTTCAGATAGTCGCTAATATTACTAGAAACAATGGCTTCACCAAAAAAATCTGTAGTAGCTGTGCTTTGTTCAAAAGTGTAGTTTTTTTCTTCTGACGAAAAAATATGCCCTATTTTTAAATTGCTAAAATCTTTATTGTTAATGGTGTCCTTGAAAGCCAATAATTTAAAATCGTGTTCTAAATAAAATCTTTTCGTTTCAAAAGTATTTCCGGCATCTTCTAAATTTACATCAAGCCTTCCTCTGTCTATAAAGTCTTCATCATTTTCTATAAAAGCAGTTAATGCATCTGCTGTTAATCCACCACTTTCTTCATTAAAAAGATCATAAGTTGCATAATGTCCGCGCGCACTATATTGGTTTTTTGGTGTTGTGTAATGAAAGGTGCTTCTAAAGTTTCCTTGACTTACCAGAGATCTTCTATACCTTCCTAAAGAACGAATACCTTTATAGGAAAGCGATACATTGAATCTTTTAGAAAAATTTAAAGTAAAAAGACTTTCTAAAACTTGCCCTTGTTGTAAACCTGTTCTGTATAAAATTTCGGAAGTAGGTGTGGGAACTTGATAATAATTCACATCTTCTGTATCAATAGCTCCAAACTGTTTTGCGCGAAATCCGATATCTGGAAATACAGAAACCTCATTAAAACTGTATCCTAAATTGTTAAAAGTTTGTCCTTGATTATGAAAAGCGAGCAATTCAAAATTATCTTTTCTAAGAAAGTTAAACTTATACTCTTTTTCAATGGTTAAAGTAGTGTCTATATATGTAGTGTCTTTTTTAAAAGAGATAATTTTATAATCTGTATAGGCTGTTTTTCCACTTAATTTTACGTTTATTTCGCTTTTTTGAATAGAATCATTCATTTGTAACCTAAGATTACTTGCTGCTGTCTTTTCTCGAATAATTGCTTCTGTTTGCGAAAAACTAGCACTTGTAATGAGGCATAAAAAGCAAAAAATAAAAAAATAAGATTTCTTCATACAGAATTTTCACAGGAGCAAATGTAAAATAATTAAACGTAAATAGTTGCTAATAATTATGCTGAAAACTGTTAATTTGTAAGATGTTGCAATTTAATTATAGTGGGTTTTCTTTAGAAGCAGGAACAGATGAGGCAGGTAGAGGTTGCTTGTCTGGACCTGTTGTAGCTGCTGCCGTAATTTTACCAAAGAAATTTACGCATCCTTTGCTGAATGACTCTAAACAGCTTTCCGAAAAAAAACGCAAAGAATTACGCCCGTTTATAGAGGAGAATGCCTTGGCTTTTGGAGTTAGTTTTGTTGGACAAGAAGAAGTAGATGCTATTAATGTTTTACAGGCTTCTATTACAGGAATGCATCGATCTATTGAGAAGCTAATTATTGCACCTGAATTTATTATTGTAGATGGAAATAAATTTAAAAACTACAAAGAAATTCCGCACAAAACCATTGTAAAAGGCGATGCAAAATTTATGAGTATTGCCGCCGCTTCTGTATTGGCAAAAACCTATAGAGATGCTTATATGGAAAAAATTCATGAAGAATTTCCAATGTACAATTGGAAACAAAATAAAGGCTACCCCACCAAAGAACACAGAAAAGCCATTCAACAGTTTGGCGTTACAAAATACCATCGAAAAACATTTCGATTGCTTCCAGAGCAGTTAAAGTTGAAATTGTAATAATAACTGGTATAAACTTGATTCTGTTTAAAGTTGTGTAAATTTATTTTGTGTTTTTAATAAAGATGTCAGTTCAAGTGATTACGCTTTTTGAGGGATTGTATAGAAAACTATTTTAGAATGTAAAATCTGACTTTTATACAAATGAAGCTTCTAAAGTTTTTCTATTTTTGCGACCTTAATTTTATAGAATGATAAAAAAAGCAAACGTAGAAATTACAAAATGTATTTTGCATAAAGTTGCCAATAAGTACAATAGCGGGCAAAATGCGTTTTCGGAAAGCACCATTCGGTTCGATCAAGAGAGTTACGACTTAATGTTGTCTTTTTTACTAAAACCTTTTTTAAACCTTTCTCAAAGTTATCGTTTTAGTCATCATGCAGATGTCCGATTAAATGAATTACATAGTTATACTTCGGCAATTTTTAAAGACGAAACTACTTTTGTAGCGCATTCCAAAAATATTGTCAACCATTTGTACGAACAATCGAATTCTGCACAAATAAAAACAGGCGATGTTCTTGTAGTTCTTTTTGAAGGTTTAGCATACAAAGATGTTTTTACTGAAGCGATTGGTATTTTTAAAATTGAAAATAAAGTCGATTTTTTTCAATCATATTTAGATGACAATCAGAATTTTGATGTTGTAGTTCAAAAGGGAATCAGCACTAAGAAAATAGACAAAGGTTGTTTGATATTAAATACAACAGATGCGGAAGGAACGGTTATTTTAAGTGTAGATAATAATAACTACGACGCACAATATTGGATTAAACACTTTTTAAGCGCAAAGTTTGCAGACGATAGCAATTCCCATACTCAGAATTACTTGGAACTTTGTAAAGAGTTTTCGGAAGAAGTGCTAAAACCAGATTTTGGGAAACAGGAGCAAGGTGCTTTTTTAGCGAATACGGTTGATTATTTTAAAGAAAATGAATCGGTGGATATTCACCAATTCAAAGATGAAATTTTTGAAGAAGAAAAACACAAATCGTTGTTTGACGATTATAAAAAACACTATGAAACTTTAAACGATGTTTTAATTAGAAACAATTTCGAAGTTTCGGATGCCGTCTTAAAAAAAGAAAAAAGCAAGTTAAAAACGGCGATAAAACTCGATACAAATATTGAAATTCGATTGGATGTAGATGCTCCAGATGCTTCTTCAGCGTATTTAGAAAGAGGCTATGATGAAGAAAAAAAAATGAAGTATTATAAAGTCTATTTTAACGAAGAGAAGTAAGTTTTTTTGGCTGTAGTGTAGTTGTTTATTTGTTTAGAAGTTTATTCGTTGAATTGTTTAGAGGTTTTTTTGTGGGGCGTTTACTATTTTAATTCTTCAATCTTTAATCTTTCAATTTTTTAATAATTCATCACATAATCTTCAATTTCAAACAATTCTTTAAAATGTACTAATATTTTTTGTTTTACTTCTTCTAGATTTATTTTTTTACCCAATTCTGCTTCCATAGAAGTAACCGCTTTGCCTTTAATTCCGCAGGGAATAATATGATCGAAATATCCCAAATTGGTATTTACATTTAAGGCAAATCCATGCATGGTAACCCAACGGCTAGAACGAATTCCTAAGGCGCAAATTTTACGTGCAAAAGGAGTGTCTACATCTAACCAAACTCCTGTTTCTCCTTTACTTCTACTACCTTTTAAACCGTACTCAGCAATGGTTTTTATAATAGATTCTTCCAGTAATCGTAGGTATTTGTGGATATCTGTAAAAAAGTTTTCCAAGTCTAAAATTGGGTAGCCTACAATTTGTCCAGGACCATGATACGTAATATCTCCACCACGATTAATTTTGTAAAATGCAATTTCTTTTTCTTTCAGTTCTTTTTCATTTAACAAAAGATTTTCTAAGTCGCCACTTTTTCCTAAAGTATATACATGTGGGTGCTCTACAAATAACAAATAATTTGGAGTTGTATTTTGGGTGTTATTTCTTCTGTTCTGTATTTTAAGACTTACAATGTCTTCTAGCAGTTTAGATTGGTAATCCCAAGTTTCTTTGTAATCTTTTTTAGATAAATCTCTTAAAAAAACTTTTTTATTTATAGACATTCAATTTTTTTTGTAAAAAGTTGATTTATAATTTGTAATAGCATTAGTACTAGTGAAGGTTAATCGTTTTGTACAAGGCTAATGAGTAATCGGCATAATTTCTTTAATTCAGCAGGAGGACTTGTATCGTCAAATGTAACAGATGTATATTGTTTATTCCCTTTTTTTATAACTAGCGATGTATGCATTGCGCCATCAAATAAACGTTTATTTGTAGGAACTTTTAAATTGCTAATTCCACCTAAATTAATTTTAGAAACTTCTTTATTAATTTCTTTTAATTGTTGTTTTGATAGCGTAAGTGTCTTAGACTCTAGGTGTGTTTTGTAATGCAGAGAATTCTTTTTTATGGTAATTTTTTCTGTTCTGCCTCGTGTTGTTGCATTGTAAATTATTTCCTCAATATTAATTTGTTGTTTTTGAGAAACACAACTTGTAAAAATGAATATAAATGAAAAATATAGGAGTTTTTGCATTAATATTTTAAATTATTTTTAGTGAAAAAGGATTATTATTAATAAAACTCAAAAGTATAAAAAAAATAATATATTTGTTTTTCTAATCAAATACCAAAAAATTATATACAATGAAATTAAAACTACAAAGTACTATTCTTATTGTAATAATGTTTTCAATTACGTCTATCTATGCTCAAAAAGGAGTATGGAAAATACAAGAATTCAATGGAAAGATAAACAATCATGCTACGAGTTCTTATGACAAGAATTATTCGAAAACATTCACTTTAAACTTTACAACGTTTAAAGAACAATTAAAAGACGCTCCTTTAAGAGGTGTTAAAAATCAACGATCTAGTGTAACTATTAAACTTCCTGACGAGAAAGGAAATTTAAATGAATACAATATTTTTGAAGCCCCCGTTTTTGCACCTAGTTTAAGTGCTAAATATCCAAACATAAAATCTTATGTGGGGTATCGCACCGATAATTCTGGTGGAATTGTAAGAATGAGTGTTTCTCATAAAGGCGTTCAAACAATGATTTCTAATAAAAATCAGCGTACTATTTTTATGCAACCTGTAAGAGGAGAAACAGAAAAATACCTTGTTTACAGTAGAGAAGCTAAAGTACATTTACCCAAAGAAGATTTTATCTGTTATACAGAAGATGAATTAGTGGAAACAGGTTCCAGTAAAAATTCAATAGCGCAAAGAGATGCTGATGATCAAATATTAAGAAAATTTAGAATAGCAATTTCTGTAAATGGAGAATATACGGCTTACCATGGAGGTACTGTTGCAGACGCATTAGCAGCTATTAATGCTACTATGACGAGAAACAATGCTATCTACGAGGTGGATATGGCTGTTACTTTTGAACTTCAGGATTTTCCAAATTTAATTTACACCGATGCTGCAACAGATCCTTATTCTCCTAGTTTAAGTGCTTGGAATGTAGAACTACAAAACACATTAACTAATGAAATAGGTAACGATGCGTATGATATTGGTCATATGTTTGGAGCTTCAGGAGGTGGAGGAAATGCAGGATGTATAGGATGTGTTTGTGTAGATGATACTACTTCAACTTCTGATGAAAATAAAGGAGCAGGAATTACTTCTCCTGCCGATGGAATTCCAGAGGGAGATACTTTTGATGTAGATTATGTAGCACACGAAATTGGCCATCAAATGGGAGCTAATCATACTTTTTCTCATAGTACAGAAGGTACTGGTGTGAATTCTGAACCAGGTTCGGGTACTACTATTATGGGATATGCAGGTATTACTAATGAGAATAATGTGGCACAACACAGTGATGCTTATTTTCATTATCAATCTATTCGACAAATAACAGATAATATTACCAATACAAGACTTTGCTGGCAAGCGAATTCTCCAGTAACCTTAACAAATAATCCTCCTAATGCAGATGCAGGGAGCGATTATACCATTCCGCAAGGAACGGCTTATGTTTTAAGAGGAACTGCTACAGATGCCGATGGTGGAGATAATCTTTCTTATTGTTGGGAAGGTATCGATAGTGGTCAGGTTACAAACACTAGTTTTGGACCTACATCTACAGTGGGGTCTATGGCTAGGTCTTTACCACCAACAGATGCTTCGGATAGATATATTCCTATGCTAAGTAGCGTAATTGCCGGAAATTTAACAGAAACAAGTCCTACTTTAGGCTCGCCATGGGAAACCGTAGCTACGGTATCTAGAGACATCAATTGGGCATTAACTGTAAGAGATAGAGAACCCACAGCTTTAGGTTTAGGAGGGCAATCAAGCTTTGATACCATGAAAGTTACTGTTGATGCTAGTGCGGGGCCTTTTGTAGTAACTTCTCATGCAACAGATGTTTCTTGGGATGCAGGAACTTCACAAGCCGTTACTTGGGACGTTGCAGGAACCGATTCAGGTGCTGTAAACGCAACGACTGTAGACATATTATTATCTACAGATGGAGGACTTACATTTCCGTTTACAATTGCAACAGACGTACCCAATACAGGTTCCTATAATGCAGTTATGCCAAGCATAAGTGGAGGAAATACAACCACAGCAAGGTTAATGGTGCAAGGGCATAATCATATTTTTTATGCCGTAAATTCCAGTAATTTTTCTGTAACAGCTTCAGAGTTTACCATTACCTTAGCAGAAGCTAGTAAGAATGTTTGTCTTCCAGACAATACCATAGATTATACTTTTACGTACAATACCTTTTTAGGGTTTACGGGGACTACTTCATTTTCAGCAACAGCGCTTCCTTCTGGAGTTACAGCGAGTTTTAGCCCTGAAACAGCAACTGCTGATGCTACTGAAATTACCATGACACTTTCGGGTACTTCAGGTTTATCTGTTGATAGCTACCCTTTTACTGTAAAAGCTGAATCAGGTAGTCTTTCATCGGAAGCCAATGGAAGTTTAAATGTATATACAAGAAGTTATGATGTTCTTGTATTAACATCACCCGCAGATGCAAGTACGGATGTACTATTAAATCCGGTACTTACTTGGGAAGCAGATACAAATGCCACGTCTTATAATGTTGAAGTAGCTTCAGATGCTGCCTTTACAAATATTGTAGATAGTGCCAATGTATCTTCTAATACCTATACGGTAGCAACAACTCTAGATCAAGTAGCAACGTATTATTGGAGAGTAAAACAGAAAAATGATTGTGGCGAAGGTTCTTTCTCTTCTGTGTATAGTTTTACAACTCTAAGTTGTACTGTCTGTGATTCTACTGGGAGTACAACTTATGCGACTTCAACAACGTTGGTACAGTTTAATGAGATAGATAATGCATCTGGAAAACCAAGTGGTTATAGCGATTACACAAGTATAAGCACCATAGTAACACCAACTGAATCGTATGATTTAACTGTAAATGTGAATACCGATGGTAATTATTTAGTACAGACAAAGGTATGGGTCGATTGGAATCAGAATTGTAGTTTTGACGATCCCGGAGAAGAATATACCTTAGGTTCAGCTGCAAATACTGCTAACGGCCCCACAGATCAGAGCCCTTTGAGTATTACCATTCCTTCGGATGCTGTTTTTGGTAATACTACAATGAGAGTATCTTCTAAATATAGTACTGCTGCTACTTCTTGTGAAACATCTTTTGATGGAGAGGTGGAAGATTATACGCTTGTTGTAAGAGAAGCTCCAAAGTTTGCATTAAATTTAACAGAGACAGTACAAGAGCTATGTTTACTTACTACAAGTGCTACTTACACTTTTACCTATAATACCTTTTTAGGTTTTACAGATGTTACTACTTTTTCGGCAATGAATCTTCCTGCGGGAGTTACAGCAAGTTTTAGCCCAGCATCCGCATCTGTAGATGCTACAGAAATTACAGTAACTTTATCAGGTGTAGAAACGCTTTCTGCAGGCCAGTATTCTTTTAAAATAAAAGGAGAATCGGGAGTTCTTTCAGAAGAGTCTGATGAAGCTAGCTTAAATGTATATGAGGCAAGTTTCGATGCAGTAACGCTTACAGCTCCGGTAGCAAATGCAATAAATGAGTCTACAAGTCCAATATTTACTTGGAATGCAGGCTCAGCTAACGTAGTGTCTTATGACATTGAAATCGCTACCGATAGTAGTTTTACAACGATTGTTGAAAGTGCGAATGTTACTACAAATTCCTATAATAGTACTACAACTTTAACCACCTATACTACTTACTATTGGAGAGTAAGACCAAAAAATAATTGTGGAGATGGAGATTTTACAACAGCAATGTTTACTACCTATGTTTGTGCAACTTGTCCTGATCTTGATTCTAGTTCGGTTAATGTAAAAACTGTTTCGGAATCTTGTGTGGGTCAACAAGACGGTTCAATTGTTGTAGAAGGACGGCAAAATTTTGATTATACCGTAACAGTTTCAAATGGGGGAGGTACTCCTATTACGCAAGCATTTACAGGTGCTGGGCAAACCTCTTTTACAAGCTTAGCTCCAGGTACATACGAAGTGTGTGCTACCATAGCAGGTGCAACCAACTATGAGCAATGTTTTGAAGTAACTATTGGTGCTTCACAAGATATTTCTTTACGTGTTTCATCAAAAGTACAATCAAGAGTATATTCGTTTGAAATAGACGCTGGTACACCACCTTATAAAGTGCTTTTAAATGATAAGTTAGTACATACCTCTAATACTAAGAACTTTGATTTAGAACTACAAGAGAGTGGAAAATTAGAAGTAAAAACTGCAAAGTCTTGTGAAGGAACTTTTACTTCTAGAATTAATGGTGTTTTCTTAATGCAGAATCCTGTGTCTGAATACATCCATTTGAATCTTCCTTTAGGTCTAGAAAAATCATATATAGATGTTACTATTTTTGATGTAAACGGAAAACTTATTGTAAAGCAATCTGTTAAAAACGAAGACAATAATTTACAAATACCATTCGAAAATTTTAAATACGGAGTTTATATTTTAAACTTAGGAATAGAGAATGTAAAACCTATTAAATTTTTAAAACAATGAAAAAAAATATAATTTATATTGGCTTAGCAAGTGTGTTCTTATTCATAGGATGCTCTAAAAAAACAAACCAAGCACCTACTACTGTAGATTTAGTATATCCTACTCAAAATCTTTTGTGTATTAGTCAACAAGTTGATTTCCAATGGAGCGCATCAACAGATGCAGAAAATGAAGATATTACCTATAATATTATTGTTGCAAAAGATAGAGATTTAACAGATGTGTCGCAAGATAGAACAACTTCGGCAACGAATATTCTTTTATCGTTATCTATAGAGACGGCTTATTATTGGAGAGTTACTGCTATAGATGCTCAAGGTAACGAAAGCGATGCTTCACCTGTATATGCTTTTTATACAAAAGGAAATGGTGTGGTAAATTCAGTACCTTTTACAGCAGAATTGGTTGCCCCTACATCAGCTGCTTCTGTTGCTGCGGGTAGTTTAGATTTAAGTTGGATGGGCTCTGATGCAGATACAGCCGATACGCTCACATACGATGTTTATTTTGGAGAAGATATGAATCCTCCATTAGCCCAGAGCAATTTATCTTCAGCTACTTACAATGTAACTGTAGCATCTGGTAAAACCTATTATTGGAAAATAAATACTATAGATAGTAATGGCGCAAAATCTATTGGACAAACTTGGATGTTTGCGGTAGATTAGAAGAATTAAATACTAATTTAATAAAATTAAGAAAAGATTAGTATCGATTTTTAAAACCCAAAAAACAAATGTTTTTTGGGTTTTTTTATATCTAATAGCCTCTACTTTGTCACTTTTTATTACTTGATTAAAAGCTTTTGATACAGCTCTGTTTACAGGTAAGTTCAGGTTGACAACCGTTATTTATTAGAAGTTACGGATATACATTAAGAATATTAAAAAAACTAACTTTAGAATTCTATTGCTTAAAATTGATAAGATTCTTTGTTGTGTTCGAAATAGAATCGTTCTTTTTATGAGGAGTTTTTACAACTTTCTTTTTCTTTAGCCTCATTTTTTGTAATAAATCCGATAAAGAGTTAAAATTTACCTGGTAAGAAAGTCCAAGACCTTGCGTATATCCTTCTTCTTGTGTAGAATACTGTATTTCATTCTGACGGTTAAAAATAACGCTTCTAAAGTTGCCTTGTTCATTTAGCAAGACTTCTAATTTTACTTCACCAACAACACTAGATTGCGTTTTTGCACCTACAGGAACTCCTACTTTACCATTGATGATAATTTTATCACTAATTTGTCCCGATACAGAAACATCTAATTGACTGTCTGTATTTAAACTTTCTATATCGTTGTTATCAGCTTGTGTATAACCTACACCAAATTGAAAATTACTACTAGGATCGTTTAATAAATTAGAAACAGCCGCTCCAAGCGCACTAGAAGCTGTATTGGTAATGGCAGCATTTCCATCGATTCCTGTTTTAGCAGGGTTTACAAAACTACCTAAAGTAAGTAACGATATAAATTGTGTGGTTTTTTCGTTGATATTATTATCATTTAAAATAAAGTTTAATTCCGATTCTATATTCGAATTCGAATTTGGAATTTTAATATCAAATTCTTGTGTAGAACTAAAAAGGCCACCCGATATTTTTGTAATTAAATTGATGGGTATTTTTCTATTGGTATTAAAATTATCTAACAACACAGCAGGATTTGCTTTGGTTTCATAAATGGCTGTAATGTTTAAATTGGCATCTAAAGGATCTCCATTCCAAGAAACGGTACCTCCTTTTTGTATGTCAAAAGGTTTGTTGATAATATTCCCGTATTTAAAATCATAGACTCCATTATCAATTAAAAAATCGCCAAACATATTAAAAGTACCTCGGGTATCTATTTCTATTTGTAAGTTTCCTGTTCCACTTCCTTTTAACTGGCTTCCATTTACTTCATCAATGACCACTTGTGCAATGGCATCTTTTGTAACAGCCAAATCAATATGCAAAGACAACCCTTTAATTGCTTCACGCGCAATTTCTTCTGAATTGACTTTATTTTCAGAGGTAAAATGAATTAGCTTATAATTATCAATGGTTTGTATGTCTTTTAATGGCAATACAAAGAGGGTATTGGCTTGTGTAGTAGCATTGATGTTAATATCTAACTGATCTGTAAGCCCCGTAATAGAAACATTACCTTTTATAAACCCTTTTCCATAGTACAAAGACTCTTCGGAGTCTTCCGTGTCTAAAACCACTAAATCGTTTGCAGAAATATTGATATTTAAAAACCAAGCATCAAAATTTTGATGTGTAATACTCCCTTGCAATTTCCCTGTAGAGTTGTATTTTGTGTCTAATAAGTTAATATCGTCTAAAATAAAAGACTGATTTTGCAATAGAATACTAGATACGCCTTCAAAATTGTAATCTGTATTTAAGTACGGAAAATGTAAGCCTGCATCTGTTAATTGTAAGTTTCCATCCATTTCAGGATTTCCTATAAAGCCTTTTAACGTAAAATCGCCACTTGCTTTTCCTCTAATTTTAGACAGTACATCTTGTCCTAGCGGACTAAAAGCATTCAACTCAAAATCTTCTAAGAAAACTTGTAAATCCATTGCTGGTTTTGAAGCAGAAAAATCTAAAGCACCTGTAGCACCAATACTTTTTACACTTTCTCTTTCTAAAGAGAGGTCTACATTGTATTTCTGATACGAATTGTCTCCTATAACATTGAGTGCTAAATCTCCTTGCTTAATATTGTTAACTTCAAAATTATTAATTAGCAAAGTGCCTTCCGGGCTATACAAACCTTCTTTTTCAATAAAATCTACCGTTCCGTTTAAAACTCCTTTTATTGCCAAACTATCAATTTCAGGTAAGAAACTTTGCAATTTTACTTTTGTGAAATCTGCCAATAAAGTTTTTTCTTTTTTCCCCTTTATAATTCCTGTAAGTCTATTTTTTGTTCGCCAGATTCTAATAAAAACGGACTAAAAAAGTATTCTTCTGTTTTTAAGTCGAATGTAATTTTGTTGTTCTTATTTCCTTCAGGATTAATTTTCCAAAGGTTGCTTTTATGACCAATTGTAGATTTTTGAATTCCTAATACCGATTTTTTTTCTTGATTGATTGTATAGAAAAAATCGACATTAAAACGTTCATTGGTTTCATTTTTTCCTTTAAAAACAGACTTAAAGAACAAGGTATCGTTTTGTGTTCTGTTTAATAAATTCAACTCAGAAAAGTTATAATATTTTGTACGAACTTCAGAAGCTGTTAAGTGTGTGTTATAGAGTTTGTTCTGGTTGTCGGTTCTTAATAAAACATCCTTTATTTCGTTGCCATACAATTCAATTTTAGGCGATGAAATCGTTAGTTTTAAACTGTTTTTTGCCGCATTTATTTTTCCTTTTACTTTTGTGTTTTTATCTACAGAAATATCAGGAAAAAACAAATCAATAATTTTATTATAAATAGAAAAATTGAATTCTAAAAATTGATTTTTTTCTACTTTATAAGGCGTGTAATTTGCATAAATACTCCCTAAGGCATTTTGAGAAACGGCGAGTAACTCTTCAAACAGAAAACGACCTTTTAATTCCCCATTAATCAAATCTTTAGAATTTATTTGGATTGTTTTTATATGGTCTTTTACAGACGAATTCACTAAAAACTCTTTAAACGCATAGGCTCTTTTTTGATTGACATATAAGATGTCTTTAAAAGTGGCACTTCCAATCATGTTTTCAAAAGAATTTCCCTGAATGTCTAATTGAATGATTCCTTCTAAAACAGCAATAGCATCTCTTTTAAATAAATTTGTTTTTTGGAGATTTAAGTTTGTAATGTCTGCTTCTAAATTGTAAGCGTTTATCTTAGAAGCTACATTCGCAAAACCGTTAAAATCTCCTTGCAAATAAGGGTCGTTTACGCTAAGGTTTCCTTTAAAAAGATTCTTTTTAAAATCGCCATAAAATCGAATGTTTTTGTACCCATACTTTTTAAAAGTAAATGTAGAGGCATTGCCAATAAAAGAAGTGTATATGTTGTTTTTACGAAACCCTTTTCCATTGATATTTCCTTTTAAAGAAGTTTTTCCTAACAAAGGATTTTTTAAAAACGTTCCTAAATTAAAATGAATCAACTCTATTTCTCCTCGGTAATTGGCGTTTTCTATGTTTTCAATACCTGTTAATTGTATATCGGAAACTATTTTTCCAATGTCTGAGCTAACCGTTACAAAAGCATCTATCTCTTTCGTATTTACAAACGTTTTTCCAGTGACTGTAAAGTTGTTTAATTGCTTTAGTTCTTGAGGAAGTTGATTGCCTAGCAGGTTTGGAAAAAGTGTTGTTAGTTGTGTGTAATTTGTAGTTAGGTTCTCAAAATTACCTTCAAAAGCAAATCCGTTTTCATTGTTTATAGCATTGGTAAATTTTAAGTCGCCAATAATTTTAATCCCTTCATTAGAAAATGCATTAAAATTATGAAGCCGGAACTTATTTAAATTCCCTTTAAAATTTCCATTAAAATACAGTGTTTCTTTACCAGAAAACTCCTTGTATAATTTTTGCAAATCAATCACCGATATTTTACTCTTTTTAAAATCAGCTTTAATGGCAACTTTATTATTAAAATCGGCAAGATCTTTTCTTTTATAATCGAATCTTATGGTTGCTTTTATCAGTGAGTTTTTAGTAGTTACTGTTGTATTCTTAAAATCCATCGAAGTTTTAGAATACGCGTAATCTGTAGTAAGATTTGTAATCTCAATATTTCTATTGTCAATAAAATGCAAGCCATTTACTTTTCCAGCAACATTAGGTCCTGTAATGCTAAAATCTTTAATACTTCCTTTTGTTTTTTTTGCCGAAAAGTCTATTGGGTTTGCCTTATTTTCATCAATCACTTTAAAATTAAAATTCCGAAGCTGAATGTTAGCCGCTTTTAATAGAAAAGGAGTTGTAGTGCTGTCTTTGGGTTGTTCGTCTTCAAAAGCATCCAAGAAAATAGAAAAACCATCATTATCTTCACCTTTATAGGTCTTTAAATAGTAATGAGTACCCTCTAAACTCACGTTGTTCAAGTTAATGTTGTTGTTCATTACTTTTCTTGCACTTAAAAGAGAAGTGGTTAACCGATCTATAAAAATTAATGTGTCTTTATGATGATCTCTAATTTCAATTCCTTTTAACTGAACGCTTCCTAAAAAAGATAAGTCTACTTTTTTAATGAGGATATCAGTTCCAAACGCTTCATTAATATTTTGCGTAGCAATTTTGGCAAGTTTTGTTTGAATGGCAGGAATAGACAGTAAAATAGCAACAAAGAGCAAAAAGAGTAGCAGATACCCAAGCCATCGGACAATTATTTTCTTTGTTTTTTTGATACCTATTTTTTTATTAAGATACTTCGTTTTGTGTCAATTATCAAAAGTATTGCCACTTTATTATATGCCTATACTACAAAGAACGTGCATATTTTAATAACTATTCAATTTGAATCGATATTTTTGCAGTTCTAAATCAATTTTATTTCTCTTAAAATGAGTTCTAAAAATACAATTTATATTCTAGGAATAGAATCGTCTTGCGATGATACAAGCGCTGCTGTAATTTGTAACGGAAAGGTATTAAGTAATGTTGTTGCCAACCAAGAAATACACGCGAAATATGGAGGTGTAGTACCCGAATTGGCATCAAGAGCTCACCAGCAAAATATTGTTCCTGTGGTACAACAAGCCATTGCACAAGCAGGTATTGACAAAGCCCAATTGAATGCCATTGCTTTTACTCGCGGTCCTGGTTTAATGGGGTCTTTGTTAGTAGGTACTTCGTTTGCAAAATCGTTGTCGTTAGGCTTACAAATTCCGTTGATTGATGTTAACCACATGCAAGCCCATGTGTTGGCGCATTTTATCAAAGAAGAAACACACAAAACACCTCCCTTTCCATTTTTGTGTTTAACCATTAGTGGCGGACATACGCAGATTGTAAAAATTAATGACTATTTTGATATGGAAATCTTGGGCGAAACTATTGACGATGCTGTAGGAGAAGCCTTTGACAAGTCTGCAAAACTATTAGGATTGCCCTATCCTGGAGGGCCTTTGGTAGACAAATATGCGCAATTAGGAAACCCCAAAGCTTTTCAATTTACAAAACCAAAAGTGGGTGATTTGGATTTTAGTTTTAGCGGTTTAAAAACAGCCATTTTATATTTCCTTCAGAAAAAAGAAAAAGAGGATGCAAATTTTATCAAAGACCATTTATATGATATTTGTGCATCCATTCAACACACCATTGTAGAGATTTTAATGGATAAATTAAAAAATGCTGTACAACAAACCCAGATTAAACATGTGGCGATTGCGGGTGGAGTTTCGGCAAATTCCGAAATTAGAAAACGTTTAACGCAAGCACAACAACATTGGGGTTGGGAAACGTATATTCCAAAATTTGAATACACCACAGACAATGCCGCAATGATTGCCATGGCAGGGTATTTAAAATTTTTGAAAGAGGAGTATGCAACTGCTTCAGTAACCGCACAAGCACGATTAAAAGTTACGGAGTAGCCTATTTACAATACTAGAGACGCTTTGCAATTCATGTATGATGATGGTAAATAGAGGTCTCCGTTTGAGCGATTTTGCTTTTTGGAAGCTACGACCTGTACTGAAATAAATTCAGCACAAGTAAAAACAAATAATATAGACAGATGAAAAATAGAATTCTTTTTATAATCGATTATTTTTTTAGCTGGATTGCCTATTTTGTTTTTGCACGCCTATTTTTTCTGCTTTTTCAATATACCCAAACCCTAGAACTCTCTTTTATAACGCTTTTCAAAACCTTTCTATACGGTTTAAAACTCGATATTTCTTTTGTAGCATATCTGTCGATTATTCCCATGTTGTGCGTATTTTTTTCTGTTTTTGTACATCGAAAAATCATTCAATCTTTGGTAAAGTGGTACACCATTCTAACGCTTTTAGGAATTCATTTCTTATTGATTGTAGATGCAGGTTTGTATCAATCTTGGGGAATTCGTTTAGATGCAACCTTTCTAACCTACATCAATACGCCCAAGCTTATGTTGGCGTCGGTAACTACTTTTCAACTGATAAGCGGTCTTGTTTTTTGGCTGTTTACCGCTACGCTTATTCTATATTGGTTTTCTAAGAGGATTTCTAAAAAAGTTTCTAAAATAGGAAAAGGAAAGCTTTGGGAAGCGCCTTTGTATTTGCTTTTTACAGCAGCATTGATTATTCCCATTCGTGGCGGATTGCAAACCATTCCTATCAACCAAAGCAATGTGTATTTTTCTGAAAGTATGTTTGCCAATCATGCGGCGATTAATTTTATGTGGAACTTTTCCAATGCCTTAACACATCAAACAGCTACAAGAAACCCGTACCAACAATTCGACGCCAAATTTGCTAAAAAAACAATCAATAACGCTAGAAGTCCGCTTTTAAAAAAATCTTTAGACACTGTTTTAAACACAGCAAAACCCAATGTAATTTTAATTATTTGGGAGAGTTTGCCTGCAAAATTAGTCGCGTCTTTAGGTGGAGAACCGAATGTGACTGTACACTTAAACCGGCTTAGTAAAGAGGGCCTTTTATTTACCAATTTTTATGCGAATGGCGACAGAACCGACAAAGGTTTGGTAGCCATTTTAAGCGGATATTACCCGCAACCGAATACCAGTATTATAAAAATGCCCAACAAGACGAGAACCTTACCCATGTTACCAAAAAGAATGATGGATTTGGGCTATACAACAAGTTTTTATTATGGTGGCGACTTGAATTTTGGGAATATGAATACCTATTTGCGAAATGGCGGCATTACCGATTTTGTAGATGGAAGTGCTTTTGACAAAAGCGATTGGAATTCTAAATGGGGTGTTCACGACCATGTTTTTATGGAGCGGTTTGCAAAAGATATCGCAAAGGAACAAACAACCCCTTTTTTTAAAATAGCATTGACCTTAACCAGTCATGAACCTTTTGAATTTCCAGCGATGTATAAATTTGGAAAAGACACGGAAGAACAAAAATTTCGCTCTTCTCATGCCTATACGGATAAAGTGATTGGTAAATTTATTGACGAAGCCAAACAACAACCTTGGTGGGACAATACGCTGATTGTAATTATGTCGGATCACGGACATGCAATGCCCAAACACAAAGGCGCTTATAATTCGCCCAAAAAGTTTCATATTCCCATGCTTTGGTTGGGCGGTGCGTTGGCAAAAAAAGGAACGACTGTAAACTCGGTAAGCTCGCAAGTGGATTTTTCTTATACCTTGTTAGATTTACTACAAGGAGACAATTCCGATTTTAGATGGAGTAAAAATAGCTTTCATCTTTCTAAAAATAATTACGCACATTATATTTTTAACAAAGGTTTTGGCACTTTAGATACAAACGGACTCTTTGTTTACGACTATGTAAGCAACCAACCTATTTTAGAACATGGAACTTCTGCAAAAAAGTTAGATACTTTAGGAAAGGCAATTACCCAAGAAGCTTTTCAGGATTTTATGGAGCGGAAGTAGTGTTTAAGAAATAAAGAATTTCTTAAAACTCACTAGGTGCAAGGGAAGTCACAGGTGGTATTTCGTTGGTCTTATTACAATTTTTAGTAACTAAATTTGTGAAGGTTTCCGTAAGTAGGCGAGAACAAACAATTATTTATACACAATGTTAAGGTAAGTTTTTAATCCAAACTTTAGAATTCTTACTCACTTTTATATTTCCTTTTATTCCGATTTCTCCTTTATTAATTTCAGCTACAATTTTGTCGTCAAGTTTAATTTTAAGAATTGTTAGCTTACGGAATTTTGAGTTTTTCTCTATGTAAAGAGTATCTCCAGTTTTTAAATTTATATTATCAATGTTTAGGATGAATACTTCACCTTTTAGAAAGGTTTCTTTTATTGTATCAACTAAAGTTATGTTTTGAGGGACAAATGAGAGTAATCCATAATTATATATAATTTCTTTTGCTTCTTCCTTTGTTAATATGTCATTTTGAATATCAAAATAAAGATTAAACAAAGACCAGGTTGTCAGTAAGCCCCTTTCATCATTTACTGCATCATCGATTTGTTCTTTTGTGAATGGTGGGTTCTCTCTTTGCTTAGCTGGAATATGTCTTTGATGATTTACAATGTAAAGACCAAAAACATCAAATTTACCTCGTTCTTTTGCTCTACGATATTTAATCTTTGATATTTGACTGCATTCAGAATCTTTAGAAGTACCTCTAATCCCTTTTACTTCAATAACCAATAGACCTTTATCATTTTCAATTTGAATATCTTCCTCTTTAAGTCCATCAGTTTGAGAGTCCATATCAACAATATTTTCAAAGCCTAGCCACTCCAAAAATTGAATTACTGATGTTACTAATTCATCTCCCGTTTCTGTTAGAATTTCGTGCAAGAATGAATATTTATCATTGTTTGCTTTTATTTCTTGGTCTTTTACTTCTAATGATTTTTTGAAGTCAGACTCAATTTTTTTCCTTTCCTCAATCAATTTTAACTGATTCGGTAGAGCATATTCTGTGGATTCCACCCATTTATTCTTAGTAGAATAGGGAAAAAGTTTAGGTCGCAAGCTCGGTGCTATTGTTTCTAAAAAGCCTAATAAAAAATTGGAATTATCTTCTAAAACTGGAAAAATAAAAACTCCTAGTTTATCCGTGAAGTATACATACGATACTATTTCGTTATTTAAGTTCAGAATTAAGGGATAAAACTTTGGGTCGGGAATTTTTTCGTCATTATCCCAAATTCTAGGATGGTAAAATGTGTTTTCGTAGGTAAAATCTTTATTGAATTTTTCTAAAAAAGAAGTTAGCTCTCCATTGTTATGGATTACTTGTGTTTGCTTACCTATCTTATTTTGTTCAAAATAAAAATTAGGAATTGACTGATAAAAGTTTGCTATTTGTGTTCCTTTAGAAATTGGGTAGTCTCCGTTTTCTTCAACTAATTTATATTCAATATCTACGGATTCATTCTGGAATACTATTATTAAACAGTCCTTTTTTAAAATTTCCCTAATCTCTTTTACAAAAACGTGAGAGGAAAGACCCCTTGGGTCAAAAATTGTTTGTGGATACTTACATAATAAGTATGTATTGTTCTCTGTTTTATTTGTACTTCTTTGGTTATTTGATTTATTGTAATCAATTACCTCCTCATTTGAGAAATCAATTATTACAATATCATATTCGTGAGAGTTTACAGGAAAATTGTAGTTTAATAAGTGATATTTAGATTCATATTTTTTGTTTTTTGTGTCAACTAGTTTCCCCAGACCTCCTCGGTATATATTATAGCCTTTATCTGCAAGGGTGTCATTTGACTTGTCAGTCAAATTAAGAGTCAATATTTGCGGTTTTTCAATCATTTTTAATTTGCTTTAAACAAATATATAGAATAAATTAAATTCTTTAAATTGTGTATTATATATACAAAACACACAATAATTTTTTAGAAAATAAATAATCTGAGTTCGATACAAGGAATAGTATGTGTTAAACCTTATTTCTTTGAAAATCAAAATTTTATATTTTATTGTCATTCCTGCGAAGGCAGGAATCTGTCGAAAAGAAAGTATTTAGATTCCTGTCTTCACAGGAATGACATTCATCTCCATTAGAAAAATAACTAACTACTTGACAATCATCATTTATATCAAGTTCATGTTAAATAAGCTTACAAGTAAAAGCAATAATTACTTTTTTCCCAACAGCTAATTACTATCGGCTAATAGCTAACCAACTGCAATCACACTAATCTCCACATTTACAAATTTAGGGAGATTGGCAACTTCTACGGTTTCTCTAGCAGGTGCCGTGGCTTCGTTAAAATAAGCGCCATATACCTTGTTGATAGCTCCAAAATTGTGCATATCGGAAATAAAAATAGACGTTTTAATCACGTTTTCAAAAGTCATGTTTGCCGCTTCTAAAACACCTTTAATATTTTCCATAACCTGTTTCGTTTCATTTTCAATGCTGTCTAAAACCAAATTGCCCGTTTTAGGATTGATAGCAATTTGCCCCGAAGTATATAAGGTATTTCCAGATAAAACGGCTTGGTTATACGGACCAATAGGAGCGGGGGCATTTGTAGTGGTAATAATTTTTTTCATGATGTATTTGTTAATCAACTCTGAACTTGTTTCAGCGTTTTATGAATGTCATTTCAAATTTACAAGAAATTTGTCATTCCTTCCTTTCGTTTTCACTCAAGATAAACTTTGGTAGGAATCTATTTTAAATTTAGTTATATTCATGAGATTCCTGCCTTCGCAGGAATGACAAGTAATTTTAAATTTCATCAAATAATTACAGCATACAAAAAGAATACAATAATTCTCTTTTCACTACTTTTGAAGCCAATTTATTTTCAATTAATGAGCGGTATATACATTCATATTCCTTTTTGCAAACAAGCCTGTTTTTATTGCGATTTTCATTTTTCTACTTCGCTAAAAAAGAAAGACGAAATGATAAACGCTTTGGCAAAAGAAATTGAACTTAGAAAAGATGAACTACACAATGAAACCGTAGAAACCATCTATTTTGGAGGTGGAACTCCCAGTGTTTTATCGGTTGAAGAAATTGAAAAACTAATTGCGACTGTATATAAAAACTACAGAGTTGTTGATGCGCCAGAAATTACCCTAGAAGCCAATCCCGATGATTTGTCGGAAGCAAAAATTATAGCGCTATCAAAAAGTCCAATCAACCGACTAAGTATTGGAATTCAATCGTTTTTTAATGCCGATTTGCAGTTGATGAATAGAGCGCATTCCGCAGAAGAAGCCAAAGCGTGTTTGTTGATGGCAACTCGTTATTTTAAAAATATTTCTATCGATTTAATTTACGGAATTCCGGGCATGTCTACACAACAATGGAAAGAAAACATTGCTACAGCTTTGTCCTTTAATATTCCGCATATTTCTAGTTACGCATTAACAGTAGAACCCAATACCGCCTTAGCATCTTTGATTAAAAAAGGAGAAATTGATGAGGTAGATGATGCAAGGGCACAAGAACATTTTTATATGTTGACGGAAATTTTACAGGCTGAAAAATTTATTCATTACGAACTGTCTAATTTTGGAAAAACATCTTATTTCAGTCAAAACAACACAGCTTATTGGACAGGAAAAAAGTATCTGGGAATTGGACCTTCTGCACATTCTTTTGATGGAAAACAACGCAGTTGGAATGTAAGAAACAATGCAAAATATAGACAAGCATTGCAAAAAAACACACTTGGTATAGAAAGGGAGCAATTGACAAAAACGGATGCTTATAATGAGTATATTATGACAGGTTTACGAACAATGTGGGGTATTTCCTTAGAAAAAATAGCTGTTGAATTTGGAGACGAATACGTGGTGTACTTAAAAAAAGAAAGTCAGAAATACATGCAAGAACACCTTCTGTGTTTGGAAGACGATGTTTTAAGAGCCACAGAAAAAGGTAAGTTTTTATCTGATGGTATTGCTTCGCATCTTTTTAAAGTGAATGAAGATGATTAAAGATTGAAGAATTAAAAAATGGAAAGGCTTAAGAACTCAAAATTTAGCATTCAAAATTTAAAACTTTAGACTTCCCTACTTTTCAACCCTCCACAATTTCTCCTCGATGAGGTTTTAAGGCATCACGATATATGGCTAGATCTTTTTCATCAATAACAATAAAAGCAATCGCAGTCATTTCATGAACTTGATGCGTATTTACTTCATAAAAATCTAAACTTTCTGTTTTGGCAAACTCTTCTAAATGTACGCAATGATGTTTGGCAGTTTCTAAAGCTACTTCTCCGTGAAAGTTCCAAATCAGTTTTAATTTTCGATTCATTTTTTAAAATTCTTTTATAATCGTTCTCAAATGTAAATAGTTTTATCTTTGTAACAAATTATTACCCTTTGAATACTACAGAATTTATTCCTACAACACTTCAAAAAAGCATTGAAAATAGTTCTTTTACTTGGCAAACTCCTAGCAATATTGCTTTGGTAAAGTATTGGGGAAAGTCCAATCCGCAAATTCCTAAAAATGCGTCTATCAGTTTTACTTTGTCCAATTGTTTTACAAAAACCACCATTGAATTTTCTAAAACTACCTTGCAAGAAACCGCTGATTTTGAGTTGTATTTTGAAGGCAAAAAGAAATCGGAATTCAAACCTAAAATTGCTTCTTTTTTTGATAAGATAGCCTTGTATTGTCCTTATATTTTAAGGTATAAAATGACGATTCGTTCCGAGAATTCTTTTCCGCATAGTAGCGGTATTGCCTCCTCTGCAAGTGGCATGAGTGCTATTGCCATGTGTTTATTAAGCTTGGAACAGGAATTATTAGAAGTTAAAATGAGTGCTGATTTTTTTAATAAAAAAGCCTCTTTTTTAGCACGTTTAGGTTCTGGAAGTGCTAGCAGAAGTGTAGAAGGACCTTTGGTAGTTTGGGGAAAGCATCCAGAAATTAAAGGTAGCTCCGATTTGTTTGGCATGCAATTTCCATACAAAGTACATCCTGTTTTTGAAAATTATCAGGATACTATTTTATTGGTAGACAAAGGGGAGAAGCAAGTGAGTAGTACAGTTGGGCATAATTTAATGCACAAGCATCCGTATGCAACCCAACGTTTTGTACAAGCCAATGAAAACCTATCAAAACTCTCTAAAATTTTACAAGAAGGCGATATAAAAGCGTTTGTAAATTTGGTGGAAAGTGAGGCACTTACTTTGCATGCCATGATGTTAACAAGTACCCCTTATTTTGTGTTGATGAAGCCCAATACATTGGAGATTATCCATAAAATATGGGCGTATAGGCAAGCGAATAAAAGTAACCTCTGTTTTACTTTAGATGCAGGTGCCAATGTGCATCTTTTATATCCGCAAGAAGAAACAAAAAGTGTGCTTCAGTTTATTGAAAATCAACTATCTAAATACTGTCAAGAAAATCAGTATATTTGTGATGCTGTAGGTTTTGGGGCAGAAAACAGTTCTATAAATTAAAAAAATAGCCACTAAAAATGAAGACTTCAACACTATTTATTACACTTCTTTTGGGATTTTTAACCCTGCCTATGTTAGCACAAGAAACCATTTGGATGGATGCTGATAAAAAGAATGTTGCCAAGGAAAATGCTGTTTATTACAGACCTGAACCTAAAAAAATAGATGAGGGTTTTTGGTTGGTAGATTATTTTATGGATGGTACCAAACATATGGAAGGTTTAAGTACAGCGTATAAACTAGGTAGTGAACAGTTTGAAGGACTTGTGCTGTATTATTATAAAAACGGACAAGTTTTTAAAGGAATCCATTATGAAGAAGGTCAGAAGCAAGGAATGCAAAAAGTTTATTATGCTTCTGGAGAGGTAAAAGAGATTGGCGCTTTTGAAGAAGGTGCAAAAGATGGTGTTTGGAAAACCTTTTATAAGAATGGAAAAATAGAAACCAAAGGAAAATATAGAAATGGAGAAAAAGTAGGCGTTTGGAAAACCTTTTACAAGAATGTTTACAAATAAGTATGTTTCAATAAAAATCCGTATTTTTGTATTAGTTTAGTTGAAAAACCTATATGAAAGGACCCCTCTTTTACGCTAAAATTTTACTCTTTGGAGAGTACGGAATTATTAAAGATTCTAAAGGGTTGGCAATTCCATTTAATAGTTATCAAGGGGCTTTAAAAACTGTCAAAAATCCAACCAAAATTGCTCAAGAATCCAACAGAAATTTACTAAAATTTTCGAATTATTTATCGGCTTTAAAAACAGATTTGGTTGTTTTTGATATACAGCGATTGCAAATAGATATTACAGACGGAATGTATTTCGATTCTTCCATTCCACAAGGTTATGGAGTAGGAAGTTCTGGAGCTTTGGTGGCTTCTATATACGACAAGTATGCAGACGATAAAATTACGGTTTTAGAAAATTTAACAAGAGATAAGTTACTAAAGTTAAAAGCAATCTTCTCTTTGATGGAATCTTTTTTTCACGGACAAAGTTCGGGATTAGATCCATTAAATTCTTATTTGAGTTTACCGATTCTAATCAACTCTAAAACAAATATAGAACCTGCAGGAATTCCTTCCCAAAAAGAAGGAAAAGGTGCCGTTTTCTTGTTAGACTCAAAGCAAATTGGAGCTACAGAACCGATGGTGAATATTTTTATGAATCAAATGAAAAACGAAGGTTTTCGTAAAATGATTCACGAAGAATTTGCAAAATATACAGATGCTTGTATTGATGATTTTTTACATGGCAATGTAAAATCGTTATTTACCAATGTAAAAAGTCTCTCTAAAATTGTATTGAAAAACTTTAAACCCATGATTCCTAAAGCCTTTCATAAAGTGTGGGAACAAGGGATTGCTACCAACGATTATTATTTAAAACTCTGCGGTTCTGGTGGTGGCGGATATATGCTGGGCTTTACAGAAGATTATGCCAAAACAAAACAAAAATTAAAAAATTACAAATTAGAATTGGTGTATCGATTTTAGGAATTTCAAGATGAACTCAACATCAAAATCGCTATTCTATAAAATTTTCAGTTTACTTTCTGTTGTAAGAGGTTATAATATCCTTATTCTTATACTGGCGCAATATTTAGCAGCTATTTTTATTTTTTCCGATAAAAAATCGGTAAAACATGTATTGTTAGATCTGCATTTATTTTACTTGATTTTAGCCACAATTACTGTGGTTGCTGCTGGGTATATCATTAATAATTTTTACGATGTAAAAGCAGACAAGATCAATAGACCTTTAAAATCAAATTTAGATGGATATATAAATGAAGACACAAAATTAGGACTGTATTTCTTCTTAAATTTTTTAGGAGCAACTTTTGGGTTTTTAGTTTCTTGGCGCGCTGCGGTATTTTTTTCGGTGTATATATTCGGAATTTGGTTCTATTCCCACAAATTAAAGAAATATCCATTGTTAGGGCTTGTTTCTAGTACGGTATTAACCATTACACCATTCTTTGCCATTTTTGTACATTATATGAATTTTTCTAAAATCATTTTCGTGCATGCTTTTTTTCTTTTTTTAGTGATTATGGTTCGAGAACTGATTAAAAACTTAGAAAATATAAAAGGAGCTATTGTTAATAATTATGCTACGTTTCCTGTAGTTTACGGAGAAAAAAGAACAAAACAGTTTTCTCTAATTTTATTAACACTAACACTTCTTCCTATTTTTATTTTATTGAATTATTCTTCTTTAGGGTTTATGGAATTCTATTTTTATTTTGCCATGATTTCCTTACTATTTGTTGGAATTTATTTGATAAAAGCTACCCAAATAAAACAGTATCGATTGTTGCATAATATTTTAAAACTCTTATTGCTTATTGGTGTTTTTAGTCTGATTTTTATAGACCCGGCAGTATTAATAGAAAAGGTGATAGATACATTGAACTAGCTTTAGAAAGTTAGAAAGTTGAAAGTTTAAAAAGTTGGTATTGAAGAATTGAAGGATTAAAAAAATTAAAAACTCAATATTTACAATTCATAATTTTACATTCGTAATTCATAATTAATATAATCTTATCTTCGCAAAAAATAAATATCCGTAATGCATACTTCCAAAAACTCGTCGAGAGGACGACAATCGAATAAAAAAAATGCTCCATTATCAAGAAAATCTTCTAAAAAAACGTATCAAAAAATAAAATCAACACCCAAAGCAGATACAGCTTCGGGGATTCGATTAAATAAATACATTGCTAACTCAGGAATTTGTTCTCGTAGAGAAGCAGATACTTATATAGAACATGGAAGTGTAGAAGTAAATGGAAAACTGGTTACGGAAATGGGTTACAAAGTGCAACCCAATGATGAGGTTCGTTTTGATGGCACAGTAATATCTCCAGAAAAGAAGCAATATATATTATTGAATAAGCCCAAGAACTATATTACTACGATGGATGATGATCGTGGTAGAAGTACGGTGATGGATTTAATACAAAATGCTACGAAAGAAAGAATTTATCCTGTGGGTAGATTGGATAGAAATACAACGGGTCTTTTGTTGTTTACCAATGATGGCGATTTGGCAAAAAGACTAACACACCCAAAACACAATGTGCGTAAATTATATCACGCTTCTTTAGATAGAAAACTAGATTTAAAAGATTTACAGAAATTGCGTGGCGATGTTATTATAGAAGGAAGAAAAGTGTTTATCGATGCAATTTCTTATGTAGAAGGAGAGCAAAAAACAGAAATTGGGATTGAAATTCATTCAGGAAGAAACCGAATTGTTCGTAAGATTTTTGAACATGTGGGGTATAAAGTGAATAAATTAGATCGTGTTATTTTTTCTAGCTTAACGAAGAAGAATTTACCGAGAGGAAGATGGAGAGCATTAACGGCACAAGAAATTAGCACTTTGCAAATGGTTTAAAGCTGTTTAAAAGTTTTAATGTCATTCCTGCGAATGCAGGAATCTGTAAAAAATCAAATTTAGATTCCTGCCTTCGCAGGAATGACAATTCAGTAAGAAAGAATTTCGATTTTTATTCTGAAATTAAACCATCCAAATAAGCCGCTAATTCACGTGTAGTTTCGTATCTACTTTTATTCTGAATGCTTTGATGATTGGCAGCATTTAAAAAAGGTTCTTTTGCTTGCCATTTTTGATAGACATGAGAAAGGAATTCAGCAGCTTCTTTAATTTGATGTTTTTCTACTATTTTGGCATTTTCAATATCTTCCATTAAAATAGCACACTCGCCCTCGGTATTTCCAAAACATAAAATAGGGTTTCCTGTAGCAATATATTCCATTTGCTTTCCAGAAATCAAAATCTGACTATCTGCCATTTCTGGTAAACAATTCACTAACAATTGCGATTGTTTCATGAGTTCTAAGGATTTTTTATGCGATACGTAGCCTTTAACATCAAGATACTGTGGAATTTCTTTTTGAAATGCTTCTAAAATTTCAGCATCAATATTCCCCGCAAAGCACACTTTTATAGACGTATTTTTATGCGCTTCTAAAAAGAGTTGTATTGTTTTTAAAATGGCTACATACGGTTGCTTTTTGGTTAGTAGACCAATAAATGTAACCTCAAAATGACTATGTAGATGGGTTTCAATAGCATCCATTAAAAAAGCATCATAACCGTTATATATATGATGAAATTTCTTTTCGAAACCAGGTGCTTTTTTTTGTAATAATTCTTTTAGTTTAAACCCTACTGTTAAAATACCATCCGCTTTTTCTAAAACATTTTTTTCTAAAAAAGTATCTTTTTTTTGGACTGAATCCAAACGCATGAAATCTTTGTTGTAATAAATATCAGACCAAGGATCTCTTAAATCGGCAATCCATTTGATATGTGTTTCTTTTTGGAGTTGCAAGCCAATAAGATGTGCAGAATGTGGTGGTCCTGTAGTAATGATACAATGGATTTGTTGCGACTGTATAATTTTTCTTGCTTGTTTTAAAGCGTATGATTTCCATCCAATTCGCGCATCAGGTACAAAAAAATTCCCTCTTATAAACGCCATTGCTTTTTGAAAAAATCCTTTTTTGGTATGTACATTTCCATGCGGAATGCCTTTTTTTGTATTTCCTGTAGTCAACCAAGAATAGAGTTTTAAAGGTTCAAAAGTCTTGGTTTTATAGGTTTCAATATCTTTTACTTTTTCAATAAAATGGTTGTCGATGTTTTTATAAGCTGCACTTTTTTCGGAAACTGTTAGCACAATAGGGGTATAGCCAAAATCTGAAAGGTATTTACAAAAATACATCCATCGTTGTACCCCAGAACCTCCACTTGGAGGCCAATAATAGGTAATAACGAGTACTTTTTTCATGGGTATTTAGTAGTTTACAAACGTTTTTTAATGGGAATCCAAACCTCTTCTTCAGCATTTTCGTCCATAGGGTTATAATCGGCTTCTAACAATTCAAAATGCGCTCTTTGATCTAATTCGTATTCAGAATTTGGCAACCATTCTTGAAAAATATATTGCGAAGTTTTTGGGAAATCTTTGGCTGTTCCTTTGTGTATAAAAACAGCATACAAGCCACCTTTCAAAATTTGTGTTTCCATATTTTCGGGAATCTTCTCGAAATCCGATACTTCAATCATAGCACATTTTGTAAACTCAGTTTGCGGAGTAAAATTCTTAAAATCTAAATTTGTATCATACAGCTGTATAGAGAACAATGAATTGCCAACAGCATTTTCTATTTTTTTTCTTTCAGGCATAAAACTACGCCATAATTCTGCAGTTTTATTATCTGACAGAGACATTCTCAAGGATTTTCCTACCAATTTTTTTCGAGGAAGTATTTTTATTTGGGGCTGTATTTTAAGCATTTTATATGTATCAACCTTTTAAAACCCCTCTCGAAATTACAATTTTCTGAATCTCTGAAGTTCCTTCGTAAATTTGTGTAATTTTAGCATCGCGCATCAAACGTTCTACATGGTATTCTTTTACAAAACCATTTCCACCATGAATTTGTACAGCTTCTACCGTTGTTTCCATCGCCACTTTAGAAGCATATAATTTTGCCATGGCACCAGATTGTGTATAATCGTTGTGCTGATCTTTATCCCAAGCCGCTTTCATACATAAATGACGCGCAGCCTCTATTTCTGTTGCCATATCTGCCAATTTAAAAGCAATAGCTTGATGATTGCAAATTTCTGTGCCAAACGCTTTACGAACTTTCGAGTATTCTTTTGCTAACTCATAAGCACCTGATGCAATTCCTAAAGCTTGTGCCGCAATACCAATACGTCCGCCAGCCAATGTCTTCATGGCAAACGTAAATCCAAATCCGTCTTCGCCAATTCTATTTTCTTTAGGTACTTTTACATCATTAAAAATAAGCGAATGCGTATCTGAACCTCTAATTCCTAATTTATCTTCTTTAGGGCCAACTACAAAACCATCCCATCCTTTTTCTACGATAAACGCATTGATGCCTTTGTGCTTTTTCTCAATATCTGTTTGCGCAATTACCAAATAAAAATCGGCAGTACCACCGTTGGTAATCCAATTTTTAGTGCCATTTAAAACATAATAATCGCCTTTATCTATAGCTGTTGTTTTTTGTGAAGTAGCATCTGATCCTGCTTCAGGTTCCGATAAACAAAACGCACCAATAGAAGCTCCGGTTGCTAATTTTGTCAAATATTTTTGTTTCTGTGCTTCGCTACCATAGGTTTCTAAGCCCCAGCAAACTAATGAGTTGTTTACAGACATTACTACAGAGGCAGAAGCGTCTACTTTAGAAAGTTCTTCCATAGCCAATACATATGAAATTGTATCCATTCCGCCACCGCCATATTTGGGATCTACCATCATTCCTAAAAAACCCAATTCACCCATTTTTTTCATTTGTTCGTGTGGAAACTCTTGTTTGTTATCTCTTTCAATAACACCCGGTAATAATTCGGTTTGTGCAAAATCTCTTGCGGCATCACGAATCATGATATGCTCTTCTGATAGGTTAAAGTCCATTCTATGTTTTTTGTTATATTCGTAAAAAATGTTCTCAAAGATACCTTTTTAATAAGAATTTTTCAATACTTTTTATAAGAGCTTCCATTCCAAAACGGAAATATTATCTTTGATGAAGTAAATTAAGAATTACCATGCAACGATCTCTATTTTTTATTTTTTTTATAAGCTGTTTATCTACTTTAAAAGCCCAAGAAGATACTAACAATAGAGAAGAAATCTCTAAATGGTATGCAGAAGTAGGGTTTACAGTATCTAGATTTGAACAACAAATAAAAAAAGAAGTTGGTGGTGCAAAAGGAGATTTACTTTCTGATGAAAGTAATTTTAGTACGGTAGTTACAGGAGGGTATCAATTCACCAATTATTTTTCTGTAGGCGCTTTTTTACGATACGATACAGGAAGGCGTTTTAATGCATTATTTGACGGATTTAATTCAGAAAATGAAACGGTAGTTACCAATAAAATAGGGGGAAATTTTTCAGAAATATGGATTGGACCTATGGTGCGATTTCATTGGAAACAATTTTATTTTTCTTCTGGTTATGGCTTGTTTGGAAGTAGAACCGATGCTGCTAGAGAAGATATACAATCGTCTTCTTCTGCAACCACAGGAAGTTTTAGTACGCATCCAAGAGTTGCGTTACAATTTCATTTAGGGGGTACTATTCCGATGACTAAAAAATTAGCTGCATTTTTTGCGATAGAATATCGTATTCGATATTATGATGAACGGGGAGGAAATTCTTTAATTAACGATATCGTTTTTGGGACTCAAAACATCTTACCTTTTGCGGGATTAAAATTCGCTCTATAATTAGTTTTAATGGAATCAGACTTTTTGTATGTTATTGGAATCATGTCAGGTACTTCCTTAGACGGAATTGATTTTGTTTACGTGAAATTTGATAAAAAAGAGAACTCAAATTTTAATATTTTAGCCACAACAACGGTTGCTTATTCAAAAAAATGGAAAGAAACTTTACAGAGTGCGATTTCTTTACCAAAAGAAAAACTAACAGAATTGGATGTTTTGTATGGTGAATTGTTAGCCACTGAAGTCAATGCTTTTAGAAAGAAATTTGATATTGAAGAAGTCGACTTTATTGCCTCGCACGGACATACAGTTTTACACCAACCCGATAACGGAATTACATTGCAAATAGGAAATGGGCAAGTGATTGCAAAAAAAACAAACCTAAAAGTGGTCTGCGATTTTAGAACGCAAGATGTACAATTAGGTGGACAAGGTGCGCCTTTGGTGCCTATTGGAGACGAATTGCTTTTTTCTGAATATGATTTTTGTATCAATCTTGGCGGATTTTCAAATATTTCTTACAAAGAGAAAACGCAAAGAATTGCTTTTGATATTTGCCCTGTGAATATTGTTTTGAATTTTTATGTGCAAAAACTAGGTTTCGATTATGATGCAAATGGAGAAATTGCAAAGCAAGGCATTATCAATACAGAGTTGTTAGCCGCTTTAAATGCACTTTCTTTTTATCAAAAAACGCCCCCAAAATCATTAGGTTTAGAATGGGTTCAAAAAGAAATTTTCCCATTAATTGATACATGTGAAAAAGATATTTCTACAATTTTAAGAACCTTTGTAGAGCATATTGCTATACAAATAGGAACTATTATTCAAGGAAATAAATCGGTTTTAATTACAGGCGGTGGTGCTTTCAATTCTTTTTTGATGGAAAGAATTGCATATTATGCAAAAACGGAATTGGTTTTACCCAAAAAAGAAATTATCGATTCTAAAGAAGCTTTAATTTTTGCGTTTTTGGGATTGTTAAAAACTCAGAATAAAGTGAACTGTTTAAAAAGTGTAACAGGTGCTTCTAAAAATCATTCTTCGGGAGTTATTTTTTGTCCTTAGTTTTTAAATAGTTTTAATTTTAGTGCCTTTATGCTTTTTTCTGTCATTCCTGCGAAGGCAGGAATCTATTTTAATTTTGCCTAGTAATTTTGAGATTCCTGCCTTCGCAGGAATGACAGGGCAGTACGGAATAATAATTTATGCCATTTATTATTTTAAAACCTTAACCATTCTATCATTACCAAAAATATCTTTTTTCAATTCAATGTTTTTAAAACCCTTTTCGGCTAATAAATCAATAGTTTCTTTTCCTAAATATTGATTGATTTCGAAAAATAACAATCCGTTTTCTTTCAAATGAATTTTTGCCAAATCAGCGATTTTTTCGTAAAAAACTAAAGGTTTTTTATCTTCAACAAATAAAGCAAGATGTGGCTCATTTTGGAGTACATTGTTTTTAATTTCAACTTTCTCGAGTTCTCTAACATAAGGCGGATTAGAGACTAGAATATCATACTGAATTTCTTCATGCTCAGATTGATTCTGTACCTTATTCAAGTCTTTTATTTTTAAAATATCAGCTTCAAAAAAATTGACGCGAACATTATTTAAAATGGCATTTTTTTTTGCAATTTCTAAGGCTTTATAAGAAATATCAATGGCAGAAATAGCGGCATTTTTTATGTTCTTAGCCAAAGCAATAGGAATACAACCTGTTCCTGTTCCTATATCGAGAATAGAAATTTCATTTTGTATTTTACATTTTTCGCTTTTCATTTTCCGAGCTTCAGTTTCTTCCAAAATCCACGCAACCAACTCTTCTGTTTCGGGTCTTGGAATTAAGGTATTTTTATTTACTGTAAAAGGCAATCCATAAAACTCCGTTTTTCCTAAAATATATTGAATGGGTTCTTCTTTTTGTAAACGATGTAAAGCATCATTTAAAAATTGTAATTCTTTTTCAGGAATTAAAAAATCAGGTCTTAAAACGGTATCAATTCTTTGTAAACCCAGTTGTTCTTCAATTAGTAAAAAGAAAAAAGTATCGATTTCTGTTTTAGGATAAGTTGAAGAAAGTTTATTTGTAAATAGTTTTTTGAATTCAATTAGTAACATTGTCAATTCTTGTCTCTTTAATCTTTTCTCTTAATTTTCGTCTCTAAAAATCAAAATCTTTAAAGTTCTTTCAGCATCCAAACATTACAAGAATAGTGCCCAGTATTTCCCATAGGTTTGTCTAAAGGAATAAACCCATTTTTTTTGTACAAAGCTCTAGCAGCTTCCATATACGGCATGGTTTCTAAATAGCAATTTTGAAAACCTTCTTCTTTGGCTTTTTGCAAACACTTTGTAATTAAAGAGCTTCCTAAGCCTTTTCCACGAGTTTCCGGAAGGAAATACATTTTTTGTAGCTCGCAGGTGTTTCCCTCAAAATTATCTAATTGTGCAAAACCAGCACCACCCACAATTTTATTTTGATATTCAATTACAAAATAAGCAGCTTTTTCTTTTTGATAGGTTTCAAACATTGCATCTGTTGCAGCATCTTCATAAGCAGTACCAGTTTTTGGAGCACCCATTTCTAGAATAACGGCTCTAATTACTTCGGCAATTTGAGGATTGTCTTTTGCTAAAATTTCTCTAATTGTATAATCATTTGTTGTCATTAGAATGTATTACTTTTGATGTAGATTTTTCATTTGTAAGTTCATTTGAAATACGATATATTATAGATAGCAAGTTACTTAAATTTTAAATGCTGAATTTTGAATTCTTTATTTTTTTAATTTTTCAATCATTCAATTCTTTAACTTTTAATTTGTTGAGAAGTTTATGTGTTTAAAATGTTTACTCAATTAGAATTTCCACTAACCACTAACCACTAACCACTATTAACCATCAATTCTACATCCAACGTTGTTTACAAATTGCCCAAAAAGGCATTGGAACCGCGCGCCCAAATCCGTCTGTAGGTGCTGTTATTGTTGTTGATGATATTATTATTGGAGAAGGTTTTACAAGTGCTTATGGAGGAAATCATGCAGAAGTAAATGCCATTGAAGCAGTAAAAGATAGTTCAATCTTAAAAAAAGCAACGCTTTATGTTACATTAGAACCCTGCGCACATTTTGGTAAAACACCTCCTTGTGCTCATTTCATTGTAAAACATCAAATTAAAAAAGTAGTTATAGGTTGTGTAGACATAAATCCTTTGGTTGCTGGTAAAGGAATACAAATATTAAAAGAGGCTGGATGTGAAGTTATTACAGGAGTTCTAGAAAAGGAATGCAAAGAACATCACAGGCGATTTTTTACAGTTCAGCATAAAAAACGACCTTATATTATTTTAAAATGGGCAGCTACAAAAGATGGATTTATAGCGCCTTTAATAAAAGAGAAACAAGCTCCTGTTTGGATTACAAATCCATATTCGCAACAGCTCGTGCATAAGTGGCGTAGCGAAGAGCACGCTATCTTGGTAGGAACAAATACGGTGATTGCAGACAATCCAAAATTAAATGTAAGAAGTTGGATCGGAGAAAATCCTGTTAGAATTGTATTGGATAGAAAGGGTAGAATTCCAGAAAGCGCAAATGTGCTAGATGGAAGTGTAAAGACGATTGTGATTACTGAAAACAGAGGAGAGAAAATAGAAGAGAGAAAAAAGAGCTTGCTGTTTGAGTTTATTGATTTTTCTAAAAATGTAGCAAAACAAATTTGTGAAGTTTTATACAAACATAAAATCCAATCTGTTATTATAGAAGGAGGAAGGCAAACTTTACAAACGTTTATAGATGCAAATTTGTGGGATGAAGCACGTGTTTTTGAAGGCGATAAAGTTTTTGAAGAAGGGGTTAAAACACCTAAATTTAAAGCATCTTGTATAGAAACAACGTCTATTAAAAACGATGTTTTAAAAAAATATAAAAATGATTAAAAATATTATTTTCGATTTTGGAGATATCTTTATCAATTTAGACAAACGAGGAACCTACGATGCTATGGCAAAATTAGGTGTTACTGATATTTCCGAAGAAATGATGCAAGTATATTATCAATATGAAAAAGGATTGATGACTACAGATGCTTTTATTGATTTTTATCTGGTAAAATTCCCATTTATAAAAAAACAAGAACTAATAGATGCTTGGAATGCCATTTTATTAGATTTTCCAAAACATAGACTTTCTTTTTTAAAGGAGTTGGCAGTGTCTAAAAAATACCGATTGTTTTTATTGAGTAACACAAATGAATTGCATATTTCTTGGATTCAAAATTCTTTAGGGATGGAATTTTATAATGCGTTTAAGAATTGCTTTGAGCAGTTTTATTTGTCACATGAAATCCATTATAGAAAACCCGATGCTGAAATTTATAGGTATGTTTTAAATGAAAACAATTTGTTGCCTAATGAAACACTTTTTGTTGATGATTTACAAGAAAATACAACAATAGCAGAAAGTTTAGGGATTGCTGTTTGGCATTTAATTCCCGAAAAAGAGGAGGTTACTGAGCTATTCACTAAAACAGTATTGGAGCCTTGATTTATTTAGTGTTAAGTATTTTCTTTTCTACATTTTTATTTGTCATATTCAAATATTTTGGTATTTATAAAATTCATACTTTAAAAGCAATTGTTGTCAATTATTTTGTTGCTTTTAGTTTAGGTTTTTTATTGTCTGAAAAAGAGTTTTCTATTGTTGAAATTCCCCATCAAGATTGGTTTTTTGGTGCATTGTTTTTAGGTGCATTATTTGTTTCTGTATTTTTTTTAATGGCTTCTACAACACAGAGAAACGGTCTTTCTGTTGCCTCTGTAGCAGGTAAAATGTCTGTAGTAGTCCCCGTTTTTTTTGGAGTTTTATTGTATGATGAGTCTGTTACTGTTTTAAAAATTATAGGAATTTTACTAGCTTTAATTTCTGTATATCTAGTTTCGGTAAAAGAAGAAAAACATCAAGTAAAAGGAGTAGGATTCTTATTTCCCATATTACTTTTCTTAGGTTCTGGAATTATAGATACTGTGTTGAAATACTTAGAAGTAAATTATGTTCCTAAAGAAGATATTTCCATTTTTTCTGGAAGTTTGTTTGGTATTGCTGCTTTTTTTGGAGTATCTGTTTTATTTTTCAATAAACTAAAAAAGAAAGAAAAATTTGGAATTAAAAATGTAATAGCAGGGATTGTTTTGGGAGTTCCAAATTATTATTCTATTGTGTTTTTAATAAAAGCCTTACAAACAGAAGGCCTAGAGAGTTCTACCTTATTTACAGTAAACAATGTTGGAATTGTTGTGTTTTCTACCTTCATAGCATTGTTGTTGTTTAAAGAGAAATTGAGTCTTAAAAATAGCATAGGGGTTTTATTAGCGATTTTAGGAATTTTAATTTTAGCAATTGCTTAATGGAAAAAGACACTTACAAAACTATTGAAATGCCTTCTAAGGAAACCTTATTTAAAGATAGAAATAGTAAGTTTTTTGGGTATGCTTTTCCTGTTTTTCATGAAGAAGATGTAAAAGATTGTTTAGCACTTTTAAAAAAGAAACACCATACAGCACGTCACTTCTGTTATGCTTGGCAATTTGGAACAGAAACTATTCGGTTTAGAGCCAACGATGATGGAGAGCCTAATAATTCTGCAGGAATGCCTATTTATGGACAGATTCAAGCTTTTGAAGTAACCAATATCTTAGTAGTTTCTGTACGTTATTTTGGTGGAACAAAACTAGGCGTTGGAGGATTGATAAGTGCTTATAAAACTTCTGCGCAATTTGCTTTAGAAGCTTCAGAAATTGTAGAAAAGACAATCGATATTCACTATCAATTGATTTTTAATTACGACTTAATGAATGTTGTAATGAGAATTGTGAAAGAAAAAAATCTTCAAATAATACATCAAGAATTAGAAATGAACTGCCGGTATACAATTTCAGTTAGAAAAAAAGATACACAGGCTATTTTTGAACTCTTTACAAATTTATACAAGGTTGAAATTAAGGAATTAGAAGTCTAATTTTTCTAAAAGATATTCTGGACAAGCCACAGGTTTGTTTGTTTTGATGTCTATAAATGCTAAAACAGTTTCCCCTGTTGTAATTAATTCATCATTTTGATTCATTACTTCAAAGTTAAAAGCTATTTTAATCAATGGTTTTTTTTGTAAAGAAGTTTTTATGGTGAGAACGTCATCATATAAAGCTGATTTTTTATAATTACATATCAAAGAAATAACAGGTAGCATAATGCCGCTTTCTTCCATAGATTTGTAAGTAATTCCAAGAGAACGTAACCATTCTGTTCTTCCTAATTCGAAGTACTGTGCATAGTTTCCATGATATACAACACCCATTTGGTCGGTTTCACCATATCGAACCCTTGTTTTTGTGTAAAAATTTTTCAAAATACTTAAACGAAATTTGCCTGCTATCTTACGTAAAAAAAAATTAAAAATCAATAGCAAAATCATTTTTTTATACTGAATTTTATTCACACATTTGTACCACACAATAAATGAAATGTAAAACCCCCCTTTTACATAATTAATAACATAATTATCTCTCTTAATTTCGAATGACTAAAACTGCTGAAACAGTTTGGAATGCATGCCTATCTTTTATAAAAGATAACATAAAACCACAAGCGTATAAAACATGGTTTGAGCCTATTAAACCTATTAAAATTTCAGGAGAAGCACTAACAGTACAAGTCCCTAGTAAATTTTTTTACGAATGGTTAGAAGAACATTACATTAAATTATTGCGTGTTGCCTTAGTAAGAGAGTTAGGAACAGAAGCAAAGTTAATTTATGATGTTCGTATGGAAAACACCTACAGTAGCAATAGGCCGCAAACTGTAAAAATTCCAAGTGCGAATAGAGATCCATTAAAACCACAAAAAGTTACGGTTGCTTTAGATTCTAATAAAAGAGAATTAAGAAATCCGTTTGTAATTCCAGGATTGCAAAAAGTAAAAATAGAATCGCAATTAAATCCTAATTATAATTTTGTAAACTTTGTAGAAGGAGATTCTAATAGATTAGCGCGTTCTGCAGGAATGGCTGTCGCCAATAAACCTGGAGGAACCTCTTTTAACCCTTTGTTAATTTATGGAGGTGTTGGTTTAGGTAAAACACATTTAATACATGCTATTGGCGTAGATATTAAAGATAAATACCCAGATAAAACAGTGCTATATATTTCTTCGGAAAAATTTACACAACAATTTATAGATTCTGTAAAATCGAACACTAGAAACGATTTTATTCACTTTTATCAAATGGTTGACGTTTTGTTGATTGATGATGTTCAGTTTTTATCAGGAAAAGTAGGAACACAAGATGTCTTTTTCCATATTTTTAATCATTTACATCAAAACGGAAAACAGGTTATTTTAACTTCGGATAAAGCGCCTGTAGATATGCAAGATATTGAACAGCGATTGCTTTCTCGTTTTAAATGGGGTTTATCAGCAGAATTACAAGCACCAGATTACGAAACTAGAATTTCTATCTTACAAAACAAATTGTTTAGAGACGGTGTAGAAATGCCCGATGAAATTATAGAATATATTGCTAAGAATATAAAATCGAATGTTAGAGAATTAGAAGGAGTTATTATTTCAATGATTGCACAAGCTTCTTTTAACAGAAGAGAATTTTCTTTAGAATTAGCAAAACAAATTGTAGACAAGTTTGTAAAAAATACAAAGAAAGAAGTTTCCATAGATTATATTCAAAAAGAAGTTTCTAAGTATTTTGATATGGACGTAGCTACATTACAGTCTAAAACCAGAAAAAGACATATTGTACAAGCTCGTCAATTAGCCATGTTCTTTGCAAAAAGATTAACCAAAACATCTTTAGCAAGCATTGGTTCTCAAATAGGACAACGAGATCATGCAACCGTATTGCACGCTTGTAAAACCGTAGATAATTTAGCGGAAACTGACAAGCAATTTAGAAAATACGTTGACGATCTAATGAAGAAGTTGACTTTCTAAACTTCAAATTTATGAAGAAAATACTAATGGTTTGTTTGGGGAATATTTGTCGTTCTCCATTGGCAGAAGGTATTTTAAAATCTAAAGTAAATCCAAAAACTATTTTTGTTGATTCTGCCGGTACCGCAGCTTATCACGTAGGAAACTCTCCAGATGTAAGATCGATTGCAGTTGCTAAAAAGTATGGAATTGATATTACAAATCAGAAAGCTAGAAAATTTACTGTTGATGATTTTGATACTTTTGATTTGATTTATGCAATGGATAAAAGTAATTTTCAAAATATATTGCGTTTGTCTAGAGATGATGCTGATAGAGAAAAAGTGAGAATGATTTTAAACGAATCAAATCCAAATGAAAATAAGAGTGTTCCAGACCCTTATTATGGAGGAGATGATGGTTTTGAAAGTGTGTATAAAATGTTAGATACTGCTTGTGAAATAGTTGTCAAAAAATTAAATTTAGACATTAGACATTAGACATTAGACATTAGACATTAGACATTAGACATTAGACATTAGACATTAGACATTAGACATTAGACATTAGACATGGGTAAACTCTATTTAATACCAACTACTTTAGGAGAAACAGAACCTTTGGAAGTAATGCCATTGTCTGTAAAAAAAGTTATAGAAGAGATTGATTATTTTATCGTAGAAAATGAAAAATCTGCAAGAAGATTCATTAAAAAAATCACTCCTAAAAAATCGCAACCCTCTTTAAAAATTATGTTGTTAGATAAGTACGCACAAGAAATAGAAACACGTACTTATTTAGATGTTTGCAAACAAGGCATTCATGTAGGGTTACTTTCTGAAGCTGGAGTTCCGGCAGTAGCAGACCCAGGAGCAACTATTGTAAAACTAGCACATGAAAAAGGAATTCAGGTAGTACCTTTGGTAGGGCCTTCTTCTATTTTAATGGCGTTAATGAGTTCTGGAATGAATGGGCAAAACTTTGCATTTAATGGTTATTTGCCTATTGATAAAGCAGATAGAAAGAGAGCAATTAAAGAATTAGAAAAGTTATCTAGAGAAAAAAACCAATCTCAAATTTTTATTGAAACCCCTTATAGAAATGAGAAAATGTTTACTGATTTAAAAGCAGTACTTACGCCTAGTACACACTTATGTATTGCTGTAGACATTACACTTCCTTCGGAATATATCAAAACATTTACGGTAAAAGACTGGAAACATCACAAACCCGATTTACACAAGCGCCCCGCAATTTTTATAATCCATAAAAACGTTTAGAAATCTTGTTTTTAACGAGTAATTTTTTGATTGTTTAACCAACGATGGTATTTAGCAGCATTTCTATTATGAGCTTTTATAGAGTTTGCAAATGTGTGATACCCAATTTTATCCACATTTACACACATATAAAAGTAATTATGCTTGCTGGCATTGAGTACGGCATCAATAGAAGAGATATCTGGCATGGCAATTAAGCTAGGCGGCAATCCTTTTTTTCTATAGGTGTTGTAAGGGGAGTTTTTAGTACTTTCAATATCTTTTATTAATACTCGTTTTATTACAAAGTCTTCCCCTTCTAATTGTTTTATCGCATATTTAACTGTAGGGTCTGCTTGTAAAGGCCAACCACTTTTTAATCGATTTAAATACAATCCTGCAACAATAGGTTTTTCCGACTCTTTTTTAGTTTCTTCTTGAACAATAGATGCTAAAGTAATCACTTCTTGTGGAGATAAATCAATTTTTTTTGCTTTAGAAAGACGGCTTTTTGTCCAGAACTTTTCATATTCTTTCCACATTTTATCTCGAAATTTTTCAGCAGAAATTGTCCAATATATTTCATAACTATTTGGAATACAGATTCCTAAAATAGATTTTGAATTTAGTTTTTTTTCTTTTAAAAATAAAGAATCTTTAAAAGCATTTAGCAAAGAAATACTATCTGTTGCTATTTGTTTAGCAATACGCCCTACAAATTTTTCCAAACTATTTTGGTTGTTAAAAGAAACTTTTACAGGAGTCTGGTTACCACTGCGTAATAGATTTACAACATCGTTCATACTCATTCCTTTTTTAAGAAAATATTTGCCAGCTTTAGGAGCTGTAAATTTTTTCTTTTTAGCTACATAAAAAAAGTTTTGAGGGGTGTTAACGCATTCATCTAATGTTTTTTTAACGTCCATTAAATTATAATGATCTCTAATATAAATAGTAGCATTTTTAGTAATTGCTTCACCAAATATTTTTTGATATATAGTGTATCCAAAACCTATCCCAGCTAATAAAACCATAGCAATAAGTATGTAAATAATTTTTTTATGCATTGATTAATTGAAAAAGTAGTTCGTCTTTATAATTTCCTTTGCTAAATATCCAATCTTTTTTATTACCCACCTCTTTAAAATTGTATTTTTTAAACAGGGCAATACTCTTTTTGTTTTCTGAAGTGATATTTGCATAGAGTTGATGTAATTGCAAATGTGTAAAAGAATAGTTTATGAGAAGTGATAAAGCTTCCGAAGCAAATCCTTTCTTTTGTGCATCAGGATGTATGAGTATGCCAATTCCAGCACGTTTGTGTTGTGGATTAAAATCAAACAAATCAATTGTACCAATAGCATTTCTATCTTTTGTTTCAACAACTAAGCGGAGTTGCTTGACTTCAAAAATATCTAAATGTACATTTTCTAAGTACTGTTTCAGTAAGAATTTAGAAAAAGGCTTTAATGTATGACTTACTTCCCAGAAAAGTTCATTGTTTTCTATTTGATATAAGAAATCTAAATCTTCGGGTTCTAAAGCTCTTAAATTAATTTTTTTACCAGATAGTGTCATATAAATTGTTTTGTTTTCTCTAATCATATAGGTACATAGATATTATAAGTTTTGGTTACTATGTGTTTATTTTTTTGATGTTTTTTATTTTTTGAACCACATAGTTACATAGATATCATAGGTTTTTTTGCTATGTGAGCTATGTTTCTATGTGTTTATTTTTTTGATATTTTTGTTTTTTGAACCACATAGTTACATAGATATCATAGGTTTTTTTTGCTATGTTTCTATGTGATGTAATTTATTTTTAAGGTAAACTCTTAAATAACTTATTTACATATGTTTTTTGTCCTTCTTTAAACAAATTTAAACAATTAAAATTTACAAGAATTCCTTTAGGTGCTCTTAATAATTTCATATAGGTTAACAATTGTGCTTCAAATATAGGCTGAATTTTATCAACAGCTTTTAATTCAACAACCAAACAGTTTTCAATATATAAATCTGCTCTTAACTTTGCGTCTAGTTCAATATTTTTGTATAATATAGGGACTTTCATTTCGGAAGAGAAAGAAATGTTTTCATATTTTAATTCTTCAATTAAACATTGATGATAAATACTTTCTAATAAACCAGCGCCTAATTCTTTGTGTACGTTTATACAACAGCCTAAAACAGCATATGTTAAATCGTTAAGGTATTGTTTTGATATTTTCATAGTGAATTTTATTATTTTTTAAACCACATAGTTACATAGATAACATAGGTTTTCGTTACTATGTGAGCTATGTCTCTATGTGTTTAGTTTTTTGATGTTTTTTAAACCACATAGTTACATAGATAACATAAATTTTTATTTCTATATAATTAATTTATCGTAGGCTTACAACTTTTAGATTTCAATACTTCCATGGAACACAAATTTAGCAGGACCTTTTAAAAATACATTTGTATATCGATTATTCTTATCTTCAAAAGAGACTTCTAGTTTTCCTCCTTCCACAGGTAGATGTATGCAATTACTTTTTGTTTTATTGGTTTTGTGCATGGCAATAGCTACGGCTGTTACACCTGTGCCACAAGCTAATGTTTCATCTTCTACACCTTTTTCATAAGTCCTTACTCTAAAAGTATTTTCATTGATTTGCTCTACAAAATTGACATTACTTCCAGGGGCTTCATAACTATTTCTAATTTTTTTTCCTTTTTCAAAAACAGGATACTCATCAATATTTTTTACCATTTCTACATGGTGTTGCGTTCCTGTATAAGCAAAAACGGAATTTTCCTGTATTCTTATGTCTTCAACATCAATCATTTTTAAGGAAACTATATCGTTTTTAATTTCTGCATAATGCAATCCGTCAAAGGCAATAAAATTCGTTTTAACATCAATTAGGTTTAATTTTTTAGCAAAAGCCACTGCACATCTTCCACCATTCCCACACATGGTTTCGCTTCCATCAGCATTAAAATAAACCATTTTAAAATCGGTCTCTAAATCATTTTCTAATAAAATAACACCATCGGCACCAATCCCAAAATGGCGATTGCATAATTTGGCAATCAGATTGGTATTGTTTTTAGGAAAAGAATTACTTCTATTATCAATCATAATAAAATCGTTTCCTGTTCCTTCGTATTTGTAAAATTCGATTTTCATGGGGTACAAATATAGGAATTTCATCAACGAAATAGGAATGTTAAAAAGCGGTTAAATTTTGTTAAACGCTCGTTAAACTCGTTTTTTGAAATGTTAAAAAAATTATCTTTGAAGTAATATAAAATATTAATTGTAAGCATTATGAAAAACATTTTTAAAATTTTAGGAGTTGCTATGTTAGGAGGTATCATGTCTTTAACAGGTTATAAAACTTTTTTTGAAAAACCTGTTATTATTGAAAGAACCGTAGAACCTTCTAATAAAACAATTGCTACAAATTATATTCCTAATTATACCACTGCTACTTCAGAGGAGAGTGCTCCAACGAGTTTTGCAGAAGCAGCAGAGAAAACAGTTCATGCGGTTGTACATGTAAAAAATACCGCTGTAAAAACAGGCGCACGTTCTTTTGAAGATTTATTTTTTGGAGGAGGTGCTAGAAAATACGAACAAGTAGGTACGGGAAGTGGTGTTATTATTTCTTCAGACGGCCATATTATTACCAATAACCATGTGATAAAAGATGCCAATGAAATAGAAATCACCTTAAATAACAAAAAGAAATATAAAGCAACGCTAATAGGAACAGATGTTAAAAACGACATTGCTTTGTTAAAAATAAATACCGATGAAGAGTTGCCTTATATTCCTTTTGCAAATTCAGATAACATTCAAATTGGCGAATGGGTTTTGGCAGTTGGTAACCCTTACAATTTAACATCTACGGTAACAGCAGGTATTGTAAGTGCCAAAGGAAGAGATTTAGAAGGCAATGCGGGCGTAGAATCTTTTATACAAACAGATGCTGCTGTAAACCCTGGTAATAGTGGAGGAGCACTGGTAAATACACGTGGTGAATTGATAGGTATTAATACTGCGATTTCTTCTAGAACAGGTTCTTTTGTAGGGTATTCTTTTGCAGTCCCTTCCAATATTGCTCGAAAAATTGTAGATGATTTATTAGAGTTTGGTAATGTTCAAGAAGCAGTAATTGGTTTTTCGGTATTAATAAAAGAAGATATAGAAGGTGTTACTATTGGCGAAATATCTGAACAAAGTAATGCCAAGAAAGCAGGATTAAAGAATGGCGATATTATTAAGAAAATTAACAATGTAAAAATTTCTAAATTCTCTGATTTAACAGGGCAATTAACAGCAAAGAGACCTGGAGAAGTAGTAAATGTTACCGTAGATAGATCAGGAGAAATACTTACTAAAAAAGTAAAATTGATTAAAAAGGAGAAACGATATATTTCTCAAAATTTTAAATGGGAATTAAAAGACTTAACAAAAAAAGAACTCAAAGAGAAAGGAATTTCTAATGGTGTAAAAATCATTGCTACAGATCGCGATAATGAGTTAGTAGGTGCTATCATTACAAAAATTAATGATGTAAAAGTATCTTCGGCATCTGAAGCAGCATACCAGTTGGATAACTTAAGAAATGGATACTATAGTATAATAGAAATGATCAATACAGAAGGAGAGAAAGAACGATTTAGAGTTCGATAATAGTTGCGAATTTAAAATTGATTAAAAATCTCGAGAAATCGAGATTTTTTTTATGGAAAAAAGGCTTACGAAATCGATTGAAATCTATACTTTTGTGCGTTTTTAATTTTCAATTCAAATAGAGATGTCCACAATTACAAATTATGAAAAAGAAGTTGCCAATCAAACAGGTGTAAGAAGAGCAACGGTAGAATTTATGACCATTATTAACGATTTATGGTACTACAAATCCATAGAGTTAGTGATGTTTAGAAATCCTTTGGTAGATAAAAGAGCCAGCGAAATTTTAAATCTTATCAATTATTCAAAGGCATTTGTATCAAAACCCATTTCAATTCATGATGCTTTAGCTATTGCAAAAGCCATTCAAGAACTTTCTTTACCACCTTCTAAGTTAGATATTGGAAAGTTAGCCTATGAGTGTTATTTAAGCCCTAAAAAGTGTACCGATAAAGTAGATTTTGTTAGAAATCAACTTAAAGATGTTGTGCATGTAAAACAGCTCGAACCCAAAGATGTTGTTTTATACGGATTTGGTAGAATAGGAAGATTACTAGCAAGAGAACTCATGACAAAAATGGGTAAAGGCTCTCAATTGCGTTTGCGTGCTATTGTAGTTCGAGGAGAGGTTACCAAAACTGTTTTAGAAAAAAGAGCTTCTTTACTAAGTGCAGATTCTGTTCATGGAGATTTTTTAGGAACCGTACAAATAGATGTAGATAATAAAGCCCTGATTATTAATGGAACTACTGTTTTTCTAATTTCAGCCAATCAACCAGAAGATATCGATTACACAATCTATGGAATCAATGATGCTTTAATTATAGACAATACAGGTGCTTTTAAAGATGAAGACACTTTAAAAAGACATTTAGTTGCTAAAGGAGCAGACAAAGTTTTAATAACCGCACCTGCAAAAGGAGTTCCTAATATTGTTCATGGAGTTAATCATAAAGCACACGACCCAGACAAAGTAGCTATTTTTTCAGCAGCATCTTGTACAACTAATGCTATTACACCTATTTTAAAAGTAGTAGAAGATAACTTTGGAATTCAAAAAGGGCATTTAGAAACCATCCATGCCTATACCAACGATCAGAATTTAGTAGATAATATGCATCATAAATATAGAAGAGGAAGGGCGGCTGCATTAAATATGGTGATTACCGAAACAGGCGCAGGAAAAGCCGTAGCAAAAGCATTGCCTGTTTTAGAAGGAAAATTAACATCGAGCGCCATTCGAGTACCTGTTCCTAATGGTTCTTTGGCTATTTTAAACCTGCAATTGCATACAGAAGCTACTACAGAAATTGTAAATGCTATGGTAAAAAAATACGCTTTAGAGGGTAATTTGGTAGAGCAAATAAAATATTCTTTAGACACTGAATTGGTGTCTTCCGATATTATTGGCACTACAGCACCTGCTATTTTTGATAGTAAGGCTACCATTACAGATGGAAATTCTATTGTACTTTATATTTGGTACGACAATGAATATGGGTATTCACACCAAGTAATGCGTTTGGCAAAACACATTGCTAAAGTAAGACGTTATACCTATTATTAGCAGAAAATACTTTAGTGCAATGAACTCATTTTTTTGAGTTTTAAAACCCGAAATAGTATTGTTTTGGGTTTTGTTTTAATTAAAACTACTTTCCTATGTGGTCTATGTTTCTATGTGGTGAAATATTAAAGGATTGAATAATTAAAGATTAAAGAGTTAGCAACCAATAACAAATTACCTCTCATTTCTATGTGGCCTATGTTCCTATGTGGTAATGTATTAAAAAATTGAAAAACTCAAATATTCAAAGACTCCGAAATTAAAAACCAAAACAACCTTTTGTTTCAAGTTTTGTTTTCCCTATTTTTATCCAAATTTTATCCATGAAAAAAGGCATTGTATTCTTTTTAATCGTTACAGTATTTAGTATGAACGCTCAAGAAAAACTTCCTTACTATCAAATACCTAAAGCCCCTGAAACATATACTTCTACAACAGTTACTGCAAGAATGATAGACGGATTAGGATTTCGCTATTATTGGGCAACAGAAGGCTTACGAATAGAAGATTTGCAATTCAAACCCAATGATGAAGCGCGTACTATAGAAGAAACCATCAATCATATTCTAGGATTGTCGCAAGTTATTTTAAATGCTATTTTAAAAGTACCTAATGGAACACCACAACCTAAAATGACCTTTGCAGAAAAACGAAGAAAAACGTTAGAAAATTTAGAAAAAGCAAGTATACTATTAAAAGCAAGTAAAGATTTGGCTGATTATAAAATGGTGTTTCAGCGACAAGAAAAAACAACTGAATTTCCGTTTTGGAATGTCATTAACGGTCCTATTTCAGATGCACTTTGGCATGTAGGACAAGTAGTTTCTTTTAGGCGCTCTTCGGGAAATCCTTTTCCAAAAGAGGTCAATGTGTTAACAGGGAAAGCGAAAAGGTAGTTTATTATGTCTAATATTATTCAAGATTTTAAAGTTATAGTATTTCAATCGATAAAAAAGTTTCAACCTGATGGGGACTTATTTTTAGAATATAAGCCCATTATTTTTCTGAATTATAATGATAAATATAAGGATTTAATATCTCAATTATTTACTGAAAACAAGGTTAGTGAAGAAAAAGCAAAATTAATAATAAAAGGGGTTAGAAAAGATTTAAAAGAACATAATTATAATTATTATGAAAGAGGTGTAAATTTAATTAGCGATTATGAATACGATCTAAGTATAAAATACCTAAAGAGTTTAGAAGAAATGTTTGGAGAAACGACACCTTATACTCCAACAAAAACTATTGGTGTTAAAACTTCTAGAAAATCTGGTTTTAACAGAACTCCTGGAGATTCTATAAAAAAACATTTTGAAACCGTTACTCATAAAAACCGTATGTATTCTTTAGACAACTCCTATTCTAAAGAAGACTTATTGGATTGGGAAAAGCGGATTCAAAAAATACTAGGAACGGATGCTATTGCATATACCTGTGAATTAAAATACGATGGAGCTTCTATTAATTTAACGTATGAAAACGGACAGTTTGTTAAGGCGGTAACGCGAGGTGATGGATTTCAAGGCGATGATGTAACTACGAATATTCGTACTATAAAATCAATTCCCTTAACGCTTCATGAAGACTTTGTTGCTAATTTTGAAATGCGTGGCGAAATCATTTTACCTTTAGACGGTTTTCAAAAGATGAACGAAGAACGAGTAGCCAATGAAGAAGAAGTCTATAAAAACCCTAGAAATACAGCCAGTGGAAGCTTAAAGTTACAAGCCAGTGCAGAAGTTGCAAAACGCCCTTTAGATTGCTTGTTATTTCAGGTAGTTACCCAAGAACGAAAATATGCAAGTCATTACCAAAGTTTAGAAGCGGCACGAAATGCAGGTTTTAAAGTCCCTAAAACTATGGTATTGGTAAATACTATTGATGAAGTTTTAGACTTTGTAAATGCTTGGGATACAAAACGGCACGATTTGCCTTATGAAACCGATGGAGTAGTAATAAAAGTGAACAATCTTCAACAGCAAGAAGAGTTGGGCTATACTGCTAAATCGCCTCGTTGGGCAATTGCCTATAAATTTAAAGCAGAGCAAGTAAGTACTACTTTAAAAGAAATTACCTACCAAGTTGGGCGTACAGGAGCTATAACTCCAGTGGCAAATTTAGAACCTGTAGAATTGGCAGGAACTACCGTAAAACGAGCATCTTTGCACAATGCCGATCAAATAGCAAAGTTAGACATTCGTATAAACGATACTGTTTTTGTAGAAAAAGGAGGTGAAATTATTCCTAAAATTATTGCTGTAGACATTGCAAAACGCCCTTTAGATTCTGTACCTACAAATTATGCAACTCATTGTCCAGAATGCGATACGGAATTGATAAGAACTGAAGGAGACGCCAAACACTATTGTCCGAATGAATTTGGTTGTGCACCACAAATTACAGGAAGGATTCAACACTTTATCAGTAGAAAAGCCATGGATATTGATGGTTTGGGTGGAGAAACAGTCGACTTGCTACGAAAAGAAGGTTTGATAGAGAATTATGCCGACTTGTATGATTTAAAAGAGGAACAAATTATTCCACTAGAAAGAATGGCGGAGAAATCTGCTGAAAATATGATTGCAGGTATTGAAAAATCGAAGGAAATTCCGTTTGAAAAAGTATTATTTGCATTGGGAATCCGATTTGTAGGAGAAACGGTTGCCAAGAAATTAGCCAAACATTTTAAAAGCATCGATAACTTAATGGCGGCTGATTTTGAGACACTCATTGCTGTAGATGAAATTGGCGATCGTATTGCGCAAAGTATTCTCGATTTTTCTAACGATTTAATGAATATTCAGTTAATCAATCGTTTAAAAAGTTATGGAGTTCAATTAGAAGTTTCTGCGGAAAGTTTAGAAAATCAAACCGATAAATTAGCAGGAAAGGTCTTTGTAGTTTCAGGGGTTTTTCATCAAATGAGTAGAAATGAATTGAAAAAAGCCATTGAAGATAATGGTGGAAAAGTAAGCTCTTCTATTTCTAAAAAAACAGATTTTGTGGTAGCAGGCGATAACATGGGACCTAGCAAAAAAACAAAAGCGGCAGATTTGGGTATTGCAATAATTTCTGAAGAGGAGTTTCTTAATTTACTTACGAATTAAAGACTAACTTCCGAATCTCTTTCCAATAATAGGAATCTGTGTTTTTTCTGCCCATAAAATAACAACACTTGCTATAAAAGTTATCAATGCCCCTATAAATAAAGCACCTCCATCATTATCGTGCGCTATACCAATAATTGTGAAGTGAGACATTAGCGCACCGCCCATTAAACCGATGGCTAAAAGAGCGCCTAGCCAAGTCTTTTTAGGTACAAATAATAAAATGGCAGCAATAAGTTCTAAAACTCCAGTTCCAATTCTCATAATAACTTCATTGTTACCTGCTATTTTTGTAAATAAGTCAATGCTTTCTTGCGCCCCTGTGAATTTAAAAAATAAGGTTTGTAGCATAATAAATGCAGCTACAATTTTTAAGATAATAATTCCGTATTTTTTCATGATCTCTATTTGTTTTCATTTTTTGACGATTTTTTAATACACAACTTACATAGAACCTTTTTTAAAATGATATTTTTGTAAGATGAAACTTTCATGACAGTATTTTGATGTACAAAGAAATGACTATATGGAAGCTACAACCTGTACTGAACTTGTTGAAGTATGACCAAAAAAACAAATAATATAGACATATGAAATCTTTACATGCTCTTTTTGTACTCCTTTTTTTTATGGCCTGTGATGATGGAGTTGTTAAAAAATCTTTTTCAAAAAAAGAACTACACTTTATAGATGAGTATATTCTAGCTGACTCTTTATTTATTGAACAAACACCCATAGGAGGTTTATCGGGAATAGACTATGTAAACGGAGATTATTATCTAGTTGTTGATGACTCTAAAAACCCAAGATTTTTAAAAGCTTCAATGAATATTGAGAATGACACAATTTCTAGTATAGATTTTACAGATGTTTATTTTTTAAAAGATGCTGCACAGCCTTTTTTTAAAAAGAATTTTTTAGACTTAGAAAGTATTTTTGTAGATAAAAAAACAAAAGAAGTCTTTTTTGTAAGTGAAGGAAGCATTCGTAATCAGAAACATCCCACAGTTTTTGTTACAGATTCTTTAGGTGTATTTGAGCGAACTTATGAAACTCCAACAATGTTTGAAGCAAACAGTTCTTCAAAACCGAAAAACAATGCCGTTTTTGAAGGATCTTCAAGAGATGTTAACGGCAAAGGGTTTTGGGTAGCTATGGAAGGACCTTTACAATCAGATGGAAATGAACCTAGCTTTGAGAAAACACACGCTCCAATTCGAATTACTTATTTTGATTATAAATTACAAAAAGCAACAAAACAATTTGCCTATTTGTTAGAGCATATTACCAAGCCTTCTAAAGGAAATGTGAATGTAAACGGGGTAACGGCAATTTTAGAATATGCAGAAAATCAGTTTTTTGTGGTTGAAAGAACCTATCAAAGCGGTTATGGAATGGATGGAAATATTATTCGAATATTTGACGTTATCATTGACGATACGGCTACAAATATATTAGATATGCAATCTTTAAGAATGTCTGAATACACACCTGTTGAAAAAGAGCTGTTGCTAGATTTTACAAGCATAAAAAAGCAATTGAAATATGGTATTATAGATAATATTGAAGGAATTACTTTAGGACCAAAATTAGCAAATGGAAATTTGTCTTTGCTATTAGTAGCAGATAATAATTTTCAACTGTATGGGAAACAACTGAATCAATTTATAGTATTAGAAATTAAAAAACAATAGGGCGAAATGTTATTGGACACGTTTAAAAATAAAAATCTAAAAAGAAAGTTTCGAAAACTCATTGCAACGTATACACAAAAACGAGTTGTTACTCATAAAGAGATAAAAACGGTAGCTATTCTTACCACTCATAAAGTGTTAGAAAATAATAATTTGCAAGCTAAAATATCAAATTTATTAGGCATTAAAGATGTAAAAACGTACACCTATCAACAGTTCGATAAAAAAAATAAAGCGCCTAAAGGTTATTTTTCTGAAAAAGATTTTGGATTTCAAGGAAATATTATAAATACAGATTTTAAACGGTTTTTGGTAACTCCCTTCGATTTGTTAATTACTTATTTTACAGATGAAAATCAGTATTTAGAACTTGCTACCTTATTTTCTAGAGCAACTTTTAAAGTAGGTTTTGCAAACGTAAATTCAGATTTATTTGATATGGAAATTGTAGGAAATATCAATAATTTAGAAGAATTTAATTCAGAATTAACAAGATATTTAAAACTTCTTAATAAAATAAAAACACCAAACAACATAGGGTAAGAAATTTAACAAAGCCATAAAATGTGTTTAAAATACTTTTCTACTTTAGAAAAGTGTTGAAGACCTTATTCAAAATACTATTTTTACACCACAATTAGATAAAAACTTTTTTGGGATGCAAAAATTTATAGGAACAGGTGTTGCGTTGGTAACTCCTTTTAATGAAGATACATCAATAGATTTTAACAGTCTAGAACGTTTGGTAAATCATCAAATAGAAAATGGTGTAAATTATATGGTTGTTGGCGGAACTACAGGAGAGCCTGCAACATTGTCTACAGAAGAATTAGAAGCTGTAAAACAGAAGGTTGTTGCTGTAAATAACGGACGTTTGCCTTTGGTTTTTGGTGCTGGTGGAAACAATACGGCAACAATTATTCATACGCTAAAAAACACAGACCTTTCTGAATTTGATGCTATTTTATCTGTTTCACCATATTATAGTAAGCCTACACAAGAAGGTATTTATCAACATTTTAAAGCCATTTCAGAAGCAAGTCCCAAACCCATTATTATTTACAATGTACCAGGAAGAACAGCTTCTAATATGTCTCCAGAAACCGTATTGCGTTTAGCCAATGACTTTGAAAATATTATTGGTATTAAAGAAGCAGGAAATAATGTACAGCAATATTTAGAGTTGATAAAAAACAAACCTAAAGATTTTTTAATTATTTCTGGTGATGATGATTTGGCTTTAGGAGTAGTTTTAGCAGGTGGTGCAGGTGTTATTTCTGTAATAGGACAAGCGTTTCCAAAAGAATTTTCTACGATGGTACAACTGGGCTTAGAAGGAAATGTAAAAGAAGCGTATGCGCTACATTACAAATTGATGGATGTTATTGGTTTAATTTTTGAAGAAAATAATCCTGCGGGAATTAAAGCAGTACTCGAAAGTCTACAAATAACGCTAGCAAATGTTCGATTACCTTTAGTAAAGGCTTCATTAGCACTTCAAGAAAAAATAACTACTTTTATGGCTCATTTTTAAAGAACTTCGTAAATGTTATCACCTACTATTCAAAAAGCTTTAAATAAGCAAGTAACCCTAGAAGCGGCATCTTCTCAAGTATATTTAGCTATGGCATCTTGGTCTGAAACTCAAGGTTTTGAAGGAATTTCACAATTTATGTATTCGCATTCAGATGAGGAACGTCAGCATATGTTAAAACTGATAAAGTTTATCAATGAGCGAGGCGGACATGCAATTGTTTCAGACTTAAAAGCACCTCCCGTAGAGTTTGGTTCTTTTAAAGAGATGTTTCAAAAATTATTTGACCATGAAGTATTGGTTTCTTCATCAATTAACGAATTGGTAGATATTTCATTACAAGAAAAAGATTATGCTACCCATAATTTTCTACAATGGTATGTTTCCGAACAAATAGAAGAAGAAGCTTTGGCAAGAAATATACTAGATAAAATAAATTTAATTGGCGATGAAAAAAGTGGTTTTTATTTGTTTGATAACGACATCAAGCAATTGATTACTTTAGAATAGTCATTCTTAGATAAATTTAATATTAACAAACTTTTAGGAGGTTTGTAAAAATAGTATCTCCTTTTTTTATGTTATTTGCTAGTGCAATTTAAACAGGATAAAACTGTTTTAATAATCCATAATTAATCACTAATTTTGCCCGATGCAAAAAATTAAAAATTTAGCGTATTTATTGTTGTTTAGCTTATTGATAAGTTCTTGTGGAGAATATCAAAAAGTACTAAATAAAGGTACTGTAGAAGAGCAGTATAAGATGGCTGTGAAAATGTACGAGTCTAAAAAATACGACAAAGCTTTGCGTTTGTTTGAAAAAGTAACACCTACTTACAGAGGAAAGCCTCAAATGGAGCGAATTCAATTTATGGTAGCACAATCTAATTTTAATACGAAAAGCTATAATTTAGCAGGGTATTATTTTGATAGATTCACTAAAAATTACCCTAAAAGCTCTAAAAAAGAAGAGGCAGCATTTTTATCTGCCTATAGTTACAAACTAGCGTCGCCTCGTTTTAGTTTAGATCCTACCGACACAAAAAAAGCTTTAAATGCTTTTCAAGGTTTTATAAACACATATCCAACTTCTTCAAGAATAGAAGAAGCAAATAAGCACTACAAAGAAATTCGTTATAAGTTGCAAAAGAAAGAATTTGAAATTGCAAAAACTTATTACAGAACTGCTGATTATGATTTAAGAAATTACAAAGCAGCCATTCAAGCTTTTGATAATTTATTAGCAGATTATTTAGGTTCCGAATTCAAGGAAGAAGCTTTATTTTATAGATTAAAAGCGGCACATGATTTTGTGTTAAAAAGTACCCAAAGAAAAAAAGAGGGACGTATTAAAGATGCAAAAAAAGCCTATGAGAAGTTAAAAAGAAATTATCCTAATTCTAAATATATGGCTGCATCCGATAAAATGTTAGCCACTTTAGAAAAAGAACAACAACAATTACAATTAGTAAAAAGTTAACCATGAGTTATAAAGAAACAAAAGCTGCAGTAAGTACAGTTACTTACGATAAAAAAGCAATTGAAGCACCTACAGACAACATTTATGAAGCAATTTCTATTATTGCTAAAAGAGCAGATCAAATTAATACCGACTTAAAAAAAGAGTTGGTAGACAAGTTAGAAGAATTTGATACGTACAATGATAGTTTGGAGGAAGTTTTTGAAAATAAAGAACAGATAGAAGTTTCTAAATTCTACGAAAAATTACCAAAACCAACTGCTATTGCTGTTGAAGAGTGGTTAAACGACGATATTTATCATAGAATACCAGAAGCAGAATAGTGATGTCTGTTTTAAGCGGAAAAAAAATTCTCTTAGGCATTAGTGCTGGAATTGCCGCTTATAAAACGGCAAACCTAGTTCGTTTATTTATAAAATTAGGAGCAGAAGTACAGGTAATTATGACACCTGCTTCTAAAGATTTTATAACACCACTTACACTTTCTACACTTTCTAAAAATCCAGTGTATTCCACTTTCTATGAAGAAGAAGAGGAAGAGAATAAATTGTGGAATAACCATGTAGATTTAGGACTTTGGGCAGATATGATGCTTATTGCACCCGCAACTGCCAATACGTTGTCAAAAATGTCAAATGGCGCTTGCGATAATTTGTTACTAGCTACTTACTTATCTGCGAAATGCCCTGTATATTTTGCACCTGCAATGGATTTAGATATGTACAAACATCCTTCCACACAAACGAGTATAGAAAAATTACAAAGTTTTGGAAATCTACTCATTCCTGTAGGTTCAGGTGAATTGGCAAGTGGTTTGGTAGGAGAAGGAAGAATGGCAGAACCTCAAGAAATAGTTTCTTTTATAGAGCGTCATATTTTGTCAACATTGCCCTTACAAGGAAAAAAAGTGTTAATCACCGCAGGTCCTACTTATGAAGCAATAGATCCTGTACGGTTTATAGGAAATCATTCCTCTGGTAAAATGGGATTTGCAATTGCTAAAAAAGCAGCCGATTTAGGTGCTCAAGTGTATTTAATCTCTGGCCCTTCTCATCAGCAAATACAACATACTTTTGTACATCGAATTCATGTACAATCTGCAGAAGAAATGTACAATGCTGCACATCAATATTTTGCAGATGTAGATGTTGCAATTTTATCTGCGGCAGTGGCAGATTATAGACCTAAAAAAATTGCACATCAGAAAATAAAAAAGAAAGAGACTTCGTTAGAATTGTTATTAGAGCCTACCAAAGACATTTTAGCTTCTTTGGGAGCTATTAAAAAACAGCAATTTTTAGTGGGATTTGCCTTAGAAACAGATAATGAAGTTGCTAATGCCATTTCAAAATTAGAAAGAAAGAATTTAGATGCCATTGTTTTAAATTCTTTACAAGACAAAGGAGCTGGTTTTGCTACAGATACCAATAAAATTAGTATACTGTATAAAAATGCTTCTCAAAAAGATTTTCCTTTAAAATCTAAAGTTGAGGTAGCCCATGATATTCTAAATGAAATTATAGAGAAACTCAATGCATAAATTTCAGTTCTTTTTTATCTCATTATTTTCAATCATTACAATCAGTGCGCAAGAACTAAATTGTAAGATTGTTATCAATCATGATCAAATTTCGGGTTCTAATAAGCAAGTATATGCTACCTTAGAAAAGGCGTTGAATGAATTTGTAAATGAAACAAAATGGACAAGTAAGGAAGTAAATCCTATTGAGAAAATAAATTGTGTGATGGCAATTAATGTAAATGCGCAACCTTCACAAACGAGTTTTAATGCCAGTATTCAAGTGCAATCTTCTAGACCTGTTTTTGGTACTTCTTATGCGTCTCCTATTTTAAATTTAAAAGATGATGATTTTGATTTTAACTATAGAGAATTTGAGCCTTTGCAATACAATGCCAATTCTTTTGATTCTAATTTAATTTCTACCATTGTTTTTTATGTATATGTAGTTTTAGGCGTAGATGCAGATACTTTTGCTAAAAAAGGCGGACAAAAATATTTAGAAGCCGCACAGAATGCAATGTTGCAAGCACAACAAAGTGGTATTATTGCTTGGTCTAATCAGGTAGGAAAACCCAATCGTTTTTTATTGATAGATAATTTGTTAAGTTCTAAATTACAGAATTTCAGAACTACTTTGTACGAATATCATAGAATGGGTTTTGATCGTTTATTGGAAGACCCAAAAGATGCGAAACAACGGATAGAAAATAGTATTATTTCTTTAGAAAGTATTTATAATAAATCTATTGGAAATTATTTGATTCGTGTATTTTTTGATGCAAAGTCTAGCGAGATTGTAAACTTATATTCCGATGCATCTACGACGAAGAATAAAACAAAATTGCTAAGCGTTCTCAATAGAATCTCCTCAGGGAATACTGGTATTTGGAAAACGATAAAACGATAGTCTTTTCATAATAATGAAGAAGATGCTCTAAAAATAAAGCGATTGTAATTGCAGGAAAAACTTTATTTTTACACTTCATTTAAGATTAAACAAGCACTATTTGTTAACCAACTTATCCATAAAAAATTACGCATTAATTGAGTCTCTTCAGATTGATTTTTCAGATGGATTGTCTATTATTACTGGGGAAACCGGAGCAGGAAAATCTATTTTATTAGGCGCTTTGGGTTTGGTATTGGGCAATAGGGCAGATACAAAAACCTTAAAAGATACCCATCAGAAATGTGTGGTAGAAGCAGTCTTCTCTGTAGCGGCTTATCAGTTGCAAGATTTTTTTGAATCTCTTGATTTAGATTATGAATCACAAACCATTATTCGGAGAGAAATTTTACCATCAGGCAAATCAAGAGCCTTTGTAAATGATACTCCTGTTACTTTAGCTGTTTTAAGTGAGTTAAGAGCAAAACTCATGGACGTGCATTCTCAACATCAAACTTTAGCATTGTCTGAAACGGATTTTCAGTTTTCTGTATTAGATGCTTTAGCAAATAATAAAGAGAGAATTCACGCTTACAAAAGAGGATTACACCAATTAAACTTGCTAAAAAAAGAACTCGAAATATTAAAACAAAATCAAGAAGAAGCTCGTAAACAATACGATTACAATCTCTTTTTATTTGAAGAGTTAGAAAAAACAAATTTGCAGGTAGGCGAACAAGAACTCATAGAAGAACAATTAGAAAAACTGAACAATGTAGAGGTTATTAAATTAAACCTTTCAGAAGCTATAGCGATTAGTACCAGCGAAGAAATTGGCATTCAAAACTTACTAACAAGTCTAGAAAGTAACTTACAGAAAATAGCTCCTTTTTCTAAAGAATATGAAACCATTTATGAAAGAATTACAAGTCTTAAAATAGAGTTAGACGATATTGTTACCGAGGTAGATAACGCTTACGAAATTGTTGATTTCGACCCTACAACATTAGAAAAACTGAATGATCGATTGCAATTAATTTATCAATTGCAAAAAAAACATGGAGTATCTTCTGTTCAAGAACTGATTGCTATTTGGGAGCAACTATCAGAAAAGGTAGAAATGATAGAAAGCGGAACAGTAGTCATTGATAAAAAAGAAAAAGAAATAGCTGTTGTTACTGAGAAGTTAGATGCTCTGGCAACACAAATTTCGAATACTAGAGTAGCGGTAGCACCAAAACTAAAGGAAAACTTAGAAAGTTTATTAAAAGATTTAGGTATTGCTAATGCACGTTTTTTAATTGAAATACAACCTACAGAAAATTACTTTACCAATGGAAAAGATACGTTAGAGTTTTTATTCTCTGCGAATAAAGGAAGTAGTTTTGGTACCTTAAAAAAGGTAGCTTCAGGAGGAGAACTCTCTAGAATCATGTTATCTATTAAAAAAATATTATCAGAAAATATGCAATTGCCTACGATTATTTTCGATGAAATAGATACAGGCGTTTCTGGTGAAGTTTCTAATAAGATAGCTGCTATTATGCAGCAAATGAGTACACATATGCAAGTAATTTCCATTACACATTTGCCACAAATTGCAGCCAAGGGAAAACAACACTACAAAGTCTATAAAGAAGACGAGAACGAAGAAACAAAGACTTCCTTAAAACAATTATCTGAAGAAGAACGTATAGTAGAAATTGCAGAAATGTTAAGTGGTAAAGATATTTCTGATTCTGCCATTACACATGCAAAACAGTTACTAAATTAAGATTATATTTGCGTTGATTAAAAAATGAACAACTAAAAATTATAAGTGAAAAGTTAAAAATTATTTTGTTAAACAATCAACAGTATTATGTACAATTTATTAAAAGGTAAAAAAGGAATTATTTTTGGAGCTTTAGATGAAAATTCTATTGCATGGAAAGTAGCAGAAAGAGCTCATGAAGAAGGCGCAACTTTTGTGCTAACCAACGCTCCTATTGCTATGCGAATGGGACAAATTAATGCACTAGCTGAAAAAACAGGTTCAGAAATTATTCCTGCAGATGCTACTTCTATGGAAGATATTACCAATTTAGTAGAAAAATCTATGGAAATTTTAGGCGGAAAAATCGATTTTGTTTTACATTCTATTGGTATGTCTGTAAATGTTAGAAAAGGAAAACATTATACAGACCCTAAATACGATTTTACCACTAAAGGTTGGGATGTTTCTGCCGTTTCTTTTCATAAAGTAATGAATGTGTTGTACAATAAAGACGCAATGAACGATTGGGGAAGTATTGTAGCATTAACTTATATGGCAGCACAACGAGTTTTTCCAGACTATAACGATATGGCAGACAACAAAGCCTATTTAGAAAGTATTGCTCGTAGTTTTGGGTATTTCTTTGGAAGAGATAAAAATGTGCGTGTAAATACCATTTCGCAATCTCCAACACCAACCACCGCAGGTACAGGCGTAAAAGGATTTGACGGATTTATTGCATATGCAGAAAAAATGTCGCCTTTAGGAAATGCAACTGCTTTAGAGTGTGCAGATTATACCATTTCTCTATTTTCGGATTTAACGAAAAAAGTAACCTTGCAAAATTTATTTCACGATGGAGGTTTCTCTAATGTAGGCGTAAGTGATGATGTGATGGAAAAATTTCAGGAGTAGTTAAAAATTAAGCGATAGTATTAGAAGCTATTTACTGCTTTCACTACTCGCTTTTTTCGTGCCTCAAAAGAGCTCAAACAAGCCGTTCAATCAGGGCTAAGCCTATTTATAAAGTGGTGGAAACCCTCTAGGTATATCACTTTAAATAAAGAGTATAAAATGCAAGTCTATTTAGATTTGCATTTTTTGTACATTGCTATAAAATTCATAAAATATGAGTGTTCCAGAAAACTCAATAGATATTGCCATTACCAATTTGTCGAGGAAATTACGAAGATTAGATGTAGAGGGTTTGGCAATTTCTGACTATAATAAAAGGTATTTAAAAGAGTACATAGACAACCTATCCTTTTTTATGCCATTGTATAAAAGTCTTTTAGAAAAGGTTTGTTGTCAATTATCCAAACCGATTTCTGAGAGTTGTTTTGTAGATTATGGAGGAGGTTGCGGAATCCTTACTTTTTTAGCTATAGAACTAGGTTTTAAAGAAGTAATTTACAATGATATTTATGAGGTTTCTACAAACGATGTTACTATTATCTCTAAAGAACTTCATTTAAAGGTGAATCATTTTGTTACTGGAGATATTTCTCAATGCATCAGTTTTATCAAAGAAAACAACATTACAATAGATCATATATGTTCTTTCGATGTCTTAGAACATATTTATAATTTAGAAGATTGGTTTGGGAAAGTAAAAGAACTTTCAAAACCATTTTCGCTTTGTTTTATGACCAGTGCAAACTCAAGCAATCCTTATATCAATAGAAAATTAAAGAAAATACATTATAAAGCAGAATATATTGGCTCTAAAAAAGGAAAAGGTTGGAAAGAGCGAGATTCTAATGCGCCTTTTATAGAAATTAGAAGGAACATAATTTTAGAAAAGTTTCCAGATTTAAACCACGAAAAATTACATATGTTCGCAAAGAACACAAGGGGATTGTATGGAAATGATATCTTAGAATTTGTAGCACAGCAAATAGAAACCGGTGTTTTTAAGCAAGCTATAAAACACCCAACCAATACTTGCGATCCTTTAACAGGCAATTGGGCAGAGCACATTATAGATATAAAAAATCTTAAAAATAGTATTGAGGACCAACATACTAGTGTAAAATTCACCAATAGTTTTTATAGCTATTCAAATCATAAACTCTTTAATTTGCCTAAATATGTTATTAATTTTTTAATGAAACTATTAGGAGAGCAAAGTTTATTTTTATCTCCTTCTTATACCTTAGAAATAGATTATAAAAGAGATTGATTTATACTTTTTTAAAAGTGATTTTTGTAGATTCGTTTAAAATTTAAGACTGATAAGTGACACTATCTTTTTCCATTGTAGTTCCCGTTTACAATCGTCCTCAAGAGATTGAAGAACTTTTGGAGAGTATAGCACAACAAGATTTTTCTGACGATTTTGAAGTTATCATTATTGAAGACGGTTCTACTCGAAAAAGTGAGCATATTGTAAACAAATACCAGTCAAAGTTAAATGTCAAGTATTTTTTTAAAGAAAATAGTGGGGCGGGAGCGAGTAGGAATTTTGGGATGGAGAAAGCTATAAGGAATTATTTTATTGTTTTAGATTCTGATGTTTTGCTTCCATCACATTATCTATCGGAAGTAAAAAAAGTTTTAGAAAAAAGTTATACAGATGCTTTTGGTGGGCCCGATGCGGCACATCACAGTTTTACATATTTACAAAAGGCAATTAATTATGCTATGACTTCTGTTTTAACAACAGGCGGAATTAGAGGAAGTAAAAAAAGTGTGGGCAAATTTCAGCCAAGAAGTTTTAATTTTGGAATTTCTAAAAAAGCATTTTTTGCTACTAAAGGGTTTTCCAAACTAAAGAATGGAGAAGATATTGACTTAACATTTCGCTTGTGGAAGCAAGGTTTTAAAACTCAATTGTTAGAGAATGCTTTTGTATATCATAAAAGAAGAAGTACCTTAAAGCAATTTTTTAAGCAAACTTTTGGTTTTGGAACAGCAAGACCTGTCTTGAATAAAAAATATCCAAAAACGGCTAAGATTACCTACTGGTTTCCATCTTTATTTATTCTTGGTCTCGATTTTGGAATTTTATTATGGATTTTAGGATTTTCAGAAGCTCTTTATTTGTACGCATTTTATTTTATTTCCATTTTTTTTCACTCCTTCTATAAAACTAAAAATATTTTTGTGGGTTTTTTAAGTATGTTTACAACACTTACTCAGTTTTTAGGCTACGGATTAGGCTTTTTAGAGTCTAGATTTTTAAGATAGTTCAAAAGCTAATCAAGTTTTCTAAAATACTGTTAATAACTTTTTTCGTAAAATAATTTTAACTTTTTATTATTTAACTTATTGTTAATGTATGAGTTAATTAATTTTTAAGATACCCATAAATGGGTATACTTTAAATATACCCATTTATGGGTATAGTAATTCTCATAAATAATTCTTTAATTTGTAATTGCATAAATAGTTTAAAAAATATCATTAAAAATGTAAGTTTTATTAAATTTTTTAGACTGATTGAATAGTATTAAAATTAACCCCTCAAACCCCCTCAAAAATGCAAAGCCAAAGCGAATACCCCCAATTCTGGTTTTTAAATACCTCTATCGGTAAACTATTATCTCTAGTATTTTGTGTTGTAATATTTTTTATTGCAGTTTTAGACAAGCTACAAGTAATTTAAAAACTGAAAAACATATAATAAGAAGGATTAACAAAAACTTCATATTTATATATTCAATAGCCTTTATACACTAGTGTATAAAGGCTATTGAAGTTTTATAAGGTGTATTTTTATAAATTATAAAAATCACTTAGCAGAAAGGAAGGGATTCGAACCCTCGATACGTTTCCGTATACACGCTTTCCAAGCGTGCGCCTTAAGCCACTCGGCCACCTTTCTATAAATACAAGTCAATCAATCCTTCGGGAGTGGTAACTTCTATTATTTTATGCGCTCTATCCACTTTTTTAATAAAATCATCAATCATGGGAATAAAGATTTCTTTTTCATCTTTCTCTATTTCAAACAGTGGTTGTGCTGCTTTATCATTGATATTTGCTAAAACGCCCACTTCTCCGAAATTAGTGTCAATAATCTTGAACCCAATTACTTCATGATAATAAAACTTATTGCCAGTTAATTTAGGTAATAAACTTATAGGTAAATAAATATCAGATTTTAGAATAGCATCTGCATCTTCTTCATTAGAAATACCTTCAAAACGAGTTCGCAATTGATTTCCTTTTTGAAGCAAACTTTTTTCAATAAAAAATGGAATCAAATTATTGCCGATATCGACAAAAACAGATTCCATTTTTTGATATAATTCAGGTTCGTCCGTATCTAATTTGATAACAACTTCTCCTTTAAAACTGTGCTTTCTAACGATTTTGCCTAAATAAAAACAATCTTCTTTACGCATATCGATAAAATAGATTTATTCAGCAGCTTTGTCTTCTTCTTTTGCTTCTACAACTTCTTCTTCAGCAGCTTCAGTTTCTGCTTCAGCTGTAGTTTCTTCTGCAACAGCCTCAGTTTCTGCTTCTTCATTCGTAGCTTCTGCCTCTTCTTCTACAACAACAGCAGCGGCAATTCGTGCTTCATTTACTGCTTTTTCAGCAGCTAAAGCTTTTGCTTTTGCTTCTGCATCTGCTTTCGATAAGCCTTCTTTTTTAGCGGATACTTTTCCTGCTTTCTCTTCTAGCCAAGCATTGAATTTTTCTTCAGCTTGTTCTTCAGTTAAGGCTCCTTTTTTAACACCACCAGCTAAGTGGTTTTTTAGCAAAGCACCTTTGTAAGATAAAATTGCTCTTGCAGTATCTGTAGGTTGCGCACCGTTTTGTAACCATGTTACAGCTCCATCAATATTTAAATCAATAATTGCTGGGTTTACATTAGGATTATACGTACCTAATTTTTCTAAATACTTTCCATCTCTTTTTGCTCTAGCATCTGCTGCAACAATCCAATAGAAAGGTTTTCCTTTTTTTCCGTGTCTTTGTAATCTAATTTTTACTGACATATTTTTAATGTTTTAAGGTACTCGACCTTGATTATTAATTAAGGTTGCAAATGTATAAAATTATTTTCAACTAAAACCCTGAAATATTAATATTTAACGAGGGTTTTTAGGTCAATAAAATTGATTTTATTTTGTGTTTTTTAAATCCAACTTTTTTGCGTGTTTTACTTTTTGTTTTGTAAGTGCAATTTCAATAACTTCTTGCATTTCAGAAACATAATGGAATGTTAATCCTTTTAGGTAACTTTCTTTTATCTCTAAGATATCTCTTTTGTTTTCTTTACACAAAATAATTTCTTTGATATTAGCTCTTTTTGCTGCCAATATTTTTTCTTTGATTCCGCCAACAGGCAATACTTTTCCTCGTAAAGTAATTTCACCTGTCATGGCTAATTTGTTTTTTACTTTACGTTGTGTATATACAGAAACTAAAGAGGTGAGCATGGTAATTCCTGCACTTGGTCCGTCTTTTGGTGTTGCACCTTCTGGCACATGAATATGCACATTGTATTTCTCTAAAATTTCGGGTTGTATATCAAAAGTTTCTGCATTTGCTTTGATGTATTCCATTGCAATAGTTGCAGATTCTTTCATCACTTTTCCTAAATTCCCAGTAATGCTAAGATTTCCTTTTCCTTTCGATAAAATAGATTCAATAAATAAAATATCACCGCCAACACTTGTCCAAGCCAATCCTGTTACCACACCTGCTACTTCATTATTTTCGTATTTATCACGTTCTAAACGTGCAGGTCCTAGAATTTTTTCAATCTCTTCTACACTAACAGCTGTGTTGTAGTTTTCTTCTAGAGCTATTGATTTTGCGGCAAAACGTACCATTTTTGCAATCTGCTTTTCCAAACCTCTCACACCTGATTCTCTTGTATAACCTTCTACAATTTTTTCGATTTGTTTTTTGCCTAATTGTAAATGTTCTTTAGTTAAGCCATGTTCTTTTAATTGCTTTGGTAATAAGTGTTTTTTTGCAATTTCTACTTTCTCTTCAATGGTATATCCCGTAACATTTATAATCTCCATTCGGTCTCTTAGTGCCCAAGGAATTTCTCCTAAATTATTAGCAGTGGCAATAAAAAGTACTTTCGACAAATCGTAACCAACTTCTAAATAATTGTCATAAAAGGCAGTATTTTGTTCAGGATCTAAAACTTCTAACATGGCAGAAGAAGGGTCTCCTTGATGACTATGACTCAATTTGTCAATTTCATCTAAGACAAAAACAGGATTGGAAGTACCCGCTTTTTTAAGGTTTTGAATTAAACGACCTGGCATGGCACCAATATATGTTTTTCTGTGGCCTCTAATCTCTGCTTCATCACGCAATCCACCCAATGACATGCGTACATATTTTCTCCCTAAAGATTCTGCAACAGATTTCCCTAAACTTGTTTTTCCAACACCAGGAGGTCCGTACAAACAAATAATAGGAGATTTCATATCGCCTTTTAACTTCAATACGGCAAGGTGTTCAATAATTCTATCTTTTACTTTTTCTAGACCAAAATGGTCTCTATTTAAAATTTTTGTAGCACGTTTTAAATCGAATTTATCTTTAGAATATTCTCCCCAAGGCAATTCTAGCAATAATTCTAAATAGCTCCTTTGAACGCCAAATTCTGCCATTTGCGGATTCATTCTTTTTAAACGTCCTAACTCTTTTGTAAAGAGTTCTGCTACTTCTTTAGACCATTTTTTAGATGCTGCTTTTGTACGCATTTCTTCTAATTCCTGGTCGCTAGAGGCACCACCCAATTCTTCTTGAATTGTTTTTAATTGTTGGTGTAAATAATATTCTTTTTGTTGTTGATCTAAATCGGAACGTGTTTTCGATTGAATATCGTTCTTTAATTGGAGTTTTTGTAGCTCTTTATTAAGATTTGTAAGTGTTAAAAGTGCGCGTTCTTTTAAATTATTCTGCTCTAAAACAACTTGCTTTTCTTTTACTTTTAAATCCATGTTTGAAGAAATAAAGTTGACTAGAAAAGAATCACTCTTAATATTTTTAATAGCAAAAGAAGCTTCAGAAGGAAGCATAGGATTTTCTTTAATAACTTCTAAAGCTTGTTCTTTTATAGCATCAATAATCGCTTTAAACTCTTTAGGATTTCCTATTTCTTTGTTTTCTGAAATTTCTTTCGTGGTTGCTCTTAAGTAAGGACTTTCTTCAATGATAGTATCAATTTCAAAACGTTTTTTACCTTGAATAATAACGGTTGTATTTCCGTCAGGCATTTTTAAAACACGTAAAATCTGAGCAACAACTCCTGTATTGTATAAGTCTTTTTCTGTAGGTTCTTCTACATCTTCATTTTTTTGTGTTACTACACCAATAATTTTATCACTTTTATTAGCGTCTTTTATCAATTGAATAGATTTATCTCTACCTGCTGTAATAGGAATTACAACACCCGGAAATAATACGGTATTTCGTAAAGGTAAGATGGGAAGCGTTTCAGGAACACTTTCATTATTAATAATCTCCTCATCTTCGGGGGTCATTAACGGAATTAATTCGGAATCTTCGTTTAGCATATTTTGTAGCGACAAACTGTCTATATGAATTACTTTTGTTTTACTCATCTTTTTTTATATGTGTCATTCTGACATTCTTTTGCTTCGTAAATATGAAGTTAAAAATCACTTTTAAATATTAAATAATTGATAATCAGAATTTTAATTTATTTTTTTTGTAAATATAATAGAATATTGACAATTCTTATGCCAAGTTGTTAGGTATTGATAAGAGAAAAAGATGCATAAAAAAGATTATTTTTATAAGGAAAAAGTCACAAATTAAAAATAGTGATGTCTATAGAGTAGAAATATTTCCTTGGAAATTAAAAATCAACATATAACCCAACTTATCCAGCGCTGTAAGAAGTCTGACAGTAGTGCTCAAATTGAAATTTATAAGAAGTATTATAAGGCAATGTATAATACCTCTTTTAGAATTTTAAAAGACGAATTTGAAGCGGAAGATATAATGCAAGAAGCGTTTTTAACAGCCTTTACAAAGTTGGACATGTTTAAAGGAGAAGTTACTTTTGGAGCTTGGTTAAAAAGAATTGTGATTAATAAAAGTATTACACAATTAAAAAAAAATACCAAGTATAGAGAAGTAAAGATGGAAGTAATTACAAATAGGGTAGAAGACGATGCCGTAGATTATGAAACCATTAAAACAACAACTATTTTAGAAAAAATTAATCAATTAAAAGAGAACTATAGATTGGTGTTAACTTTACATTTTATTGAAGGTTTCGATTATGAAGAAATTTCTGAAATTTTGAATTATACCAATGAAAATGTAAGAACAACAGTTTCTAGAGCAAAGAAAAAGTTAAAAGAATTATTATTAGAAAACACGAAAACACAACAATATGGACGATAAACTACACACCTTATTTTCTGGGAGAGATTTTAATATTAAAGAACCACACAAAGGACATTTAGCACGTTTTGAAAAACGTTTGCATGCAAAGCAAGTAAAATCAAAACCTAAAAGTTCTTGGAAATGGATGAGTATTGCAGCTTCTATAGTTTTACTTCTTGGTTTTTGGTTAGGAAGCAATCATCAGAAAAACCAAATAGAACTGGCAGATATTTCACAGGAAATGAAAGAAACACAAACGTACTTTGTTTCGGCCATTCAACAAGAAATTAAAACCTTAGAAAAAAATAGGACTTTAGAAACAGAAGCTATCGTAGAAGCTGCTTTAGATAAGTTAGAAGAGTTGGAAGATAGTTACCAACACCTTGTAAAAGAACTTACAAAAAGCGGTCAACAAAAAACAATTATTGGCGCTATGATAGAAAATTATCAGCAGCGTTTAGAAATTCTTAGAAATGTTTTACAACATATAGAGCAAATTAAAAACCCTAATACATTTAATAATGAAATTTATATATAAACTTACGCTTATTGTATTCTTAATTCCTTTGGTAAGTTTTGCCAATGATAATGCAAAGAAGCATGAAAAAACAAGAACTATTAAAAAAGATTTTTCTGTAAATGCAGATGCTATCGTACGATTGAACAATCGCTATGGAAATCTGAATATTATGACTTGGGATCAAAATCGTGTTGAGATAGAAGTAAAAATTACTGTAAAAGGAAATGATTTAGAACAAGTAGAGAAAAAACTTTCTAGCATAGATGTTGTTTTTAATTCGTCTGATAATTTTGTAGAAGCAGAAACTGTTTTTGAAAAATACAAGAGTAGTTGGGGTTGGTGGGGAAAAGGAAATAACGTGCATTATCAAATTAACTACAATGTTAAAATGCCTATTACGAATAATATAGACTTAGACAATGATTATGGAAATATTTATTTGGACGATTTAAAAGGTAGTGCCGATATTAACTGTGATTATGGAAAGATATCGATTGGAGATTTAATGGGTGTAAATAACGATATTAATTTAGATTATTGCTCTAGTTCTACCATAGCATACCTAAAAAGTGGAGATATAAATATAGATTATTCCAAATTAACGGTAGAAAAAGCAGTGAAAGTAAAGTTAAATGCAGATTATTCTACCGCTGTTTTTAGAACTTTAGAAACCCTAGATTTTAATACAGATTATGGAAGTGTACGTGTAGATGATGGTATTCATATTTCTGGAAATGGAGATTACACAAGTATGCGATTTGGAACGGTTCGTAAAAACTTAGATTTAGATACAGATTATGGTTCTATTCGAGTAAAAGATCTATCGAAAGGTTTTGAGCGTGTAAACATTACTTCACAATATGCGGGAATTAAAATTGGAACATCAAGTACAAACAATTTTAACTTTGAAATAGATTTGCAGTATGCTAGTTTTAAAAGAGATGATGACAATGTAGAATTGTATAAAAGCATTGTAAAATCTACCAAAAAATATTACGAAGGTGTTTTTGGAAAGGGAAGTTCTTCTTCAAAAATTACAATTAAATCACAATACGGAAGTGTTTCACTTCAAAATAACTACTAAACTTAAAAACAAACCCAATGAAAAAAAGTATCATTACACTCGTTATTTTAGCATTTACTTTTTCTGTAAATGCACAAGATTGGTGGGGAAACGGTAAAAGAATTAAAGGAAACGGAAATGTTGTTACCAAAACAAGAACGGTTTCAGACTATGACGGTATTAGCGTAGGTGGCTCTTTCGATGTCGTTCTTGTAAAGGGCAAAGAGGGAGAAATTACTATTAAAGGAGAAGAAAATATTATCCCTTATATTATTACTGAAGTAAAAAGCGGTACACTAAAAGTGAAGTACAAAAAGAATACTAATATTCGTACTACAAAAAGACTAACAGTTACCGTGCCTTTTAAAGCTATTGAAAAAGTTTCTTTAGGGGGTTCTGGAAATATTCGTTCTGAAAGCGTTATCAAGGCAGATGAATTAAGTGTTGGTTTGGGTGGTTCTGGAGATATAAAGCTCGTAATTGAAGCCAATGAATTGTCTGCGAAAATAGGGGGTTCTGGAAATATTAAATTAGAAGGAAATGCAAAGGAATTTAATTCTTCAATTGCAGGTTCTGGAAGCATAAAGGCGTATGGAGTAAAAGCGAGTATTGCCAATGCAAACATTGCAGGTTCTGGAAATGTTAGAATAACGGTTACCGATAAAATTAAAGCAAAAGTGGTAGGTTCTGGAAATATTTACTACAAAGGAGATCCTGCAAAAATAGACATCAAATCAGTAGGTTCTGGAGATGTAATTGATAGAAATTAAAATCAATATAAAAAAGAATAGACCTGTTAGATTTTTAAAAACCTAACAGGTCTATTGATATCTAATTTTCGTCTAAAAAACCAACTTTACGCATCCAATCGTCATTAAACATTTTGCCCACATATCTACTTCCATGATCGTGAAATAATACTACAATAACATCGTCTTTTGTAAAATGCTCTTTTAATTGCAATAAACCTTTAATGGCAGAACCTGCGGAGTTTCCTACAAAAATACCTTCTTCTTTGGCTATTTTTCTCGTATAAACTGCAGCATCTTTGTCGGTTACTTTTGTAAAGCCATCAATTAAAGAAAAATCTACATTTTTGGGTAAAATATCTTCACCAATACCTTCTGTAATATATGGGTAGATTTCGTTTTCATCGAAAATACCTGTCTCGTGATACTTTTTAAAAACAGATCCATAAGTATCTACTCCCCATATTTTTATATTGGGATTTTGCTCTTTTAAATATTTTGCAGTTCCAGAAATGGTACCACCTGTGCCTACGCCCACTACAAAGTGGGTAATTTTTCCGTCGGTTTGTTGCCAAATTTCAGGCCCAGTTTGTTCGTAGTGTGCTTGTGCGTTAGACGGATTATCGTATTGGTTTACATACCAAGAATTTGGCGTTTCTTCTCCCAATCGTTTAGAAACCGAATAATACGATTTAGCATCTGTAGGTTGTACATCTGTAGGACACACAATTACTTCTGCGCCTACCGCTTTTAAAATGTCTACTTTTTCTTTTGATTGCTTATCTGTAGTTACAAAAATACACTTGTATCCTTTTACAATAGCCGCTAATGCTAAACCCATTCCTGTATTCCCAGAAGTTCCTTCAATAATAGTTCCTCCAGATTGCAAACGTCCGTCTGCCTCTGCATCTTCTACCATTTTTAAAGCCATTCTATCTTTTACAGAGTTTCCAGGGTTAAAAGTTTCTACTTTTGCTAGTACCAAAGCATCTATTTCTTTTGCAATTGTATTTAAACGAACTAAAGGAGTGTTTCCAATAGTTTCCAAAATGTTTTTTGCGTATTTCATTTTTTTATTTGAGCTACAAAAATACATGAATTTTTTCGTTCGGAGATTCCCAAAAAACAAATGAAAAACCCATGTAAATTCACAAAGTGATTTTTAAAGTGAAAGGAATTTGTATGTTTTTTGAGTAGAAAACTTATGCAAACTTGATAGATTTTGAGGGTTGGATTTTTGTAATGATATAGGAAGGAATCAGTAAAATTAAAAAGCAAAGGAGCAAAGTACCTATATTCAATAATAAAATATAATCGAATGCAATATGTACGGGCATTACAGAAACATAGTAGGTTGCTGGATTTAAGGTAATAACACCAAAATATTTTTGTGCAAATAAAATAGATAATCCAATAAGGTTTCCCCAGAAAAGTCCTTTTACAATTAGATAAGAAGCATTGTATAAAAATATTTTTCGAATACTCCAATTGTTACTGCCCAAAGCCTTTAAAATTCCAATCATTTGTACGCGCTCTAAAATTAAAACTAGCAGTGCGGTAATCATATTAATGCTGGCTACTAAAATCATAATAGCAATAATAAACCATGTATTATTGTCAAAAAGTTCAATCCATTCAAAAATATTGGCATAACTTTCTTTAATGGTTTTACTTTCTAAAGTAGAAGGAATAGCATTGTATATTTCATTTCCTTTTTCTTCAATGGTTTCAAAATTATCTATAAGAACTTCAAAACCACCTATTTGGTTGTTATCCCACTTGTTTAATTTTTGAATTTCTCTAAGATCTCCTAGCATTATATTTTTATCAAAATCTTCAAAACCAGTACTATATATTCCTTTGAGTATGTACTTTCTTTGCGAAGGAATTTTTAGTGTATTTGGTTTTAAAAATGTTAAATAAAGTGTATCGTTTAACTTTAATTGTAAACGATTTACCAATGTTTTAGATAATAATACACCTTTTGTTCTTGATTGGTTAAAATCGGGTAATACACCTTCTAGTAAGTTTTCTTTAAAAAACGACCAATCATAATCTGTAGAAACCCCTTTAAAAAGAATTCCTTCAAAATCTGTATTTGTTCTTATGAGTCCTGCTTTATAAGCAAAAACTTGTACGTTTTTAACGCCACTAACCGTTGTAAAATTAGGGTAGAAATCTTGATTTTTTTCTATGGGAACTGTAGAAATTTCAGCACTATTATCGTCGTAATTTGTAATTTGAATATGCCCTTTAAATCCCGATATTTTATCTCTAATTTTGTACTGTAAACCATTACCGGTTGCCACAGCAATCATCATAATAACAATACCTAATGCAATAGCCGTAATAGCAATTTTTATTATTGATGACGAAATACTACTTTTATAAACCTTATTGGCAATAATTTTTTTGGCAATAAATAATTCGTAATTCAATTTTATGACATTAATTTCCTTCAAAAATACACATTTATTACTGGTTTTTCTTATCAATTTTGTATTGGCTTCTTGTGCTCAAGAAAGCGCTTTTGTAAAAGAAGGAGCCGCTCAAATATATTTATATGCAGACCTATTAAAAGATAAAAATATTGCTGTGGTGGCAAATCAAACTTCTGTTATTTATTCTGAAGAGAAAAGTGAAAAGGACAAAGAACAAAGTAAGAAGTATAAAATAGGGGCTGAGTATCAAAAATCGAGACATTTGGTAGATAGTTTACTTTCGTTAAATATTAACATAAAAAAAGTGTTTGCTCCAGAACATGGTTTTAGAGGAAATGCAGATGCAGGAGAACTCATTAAAAATGGAATAGACGCAAAAACTGGATTACCTATTATTTCATTGTATGGAAAAAATAAAAAACCAACCCAAAAACAACTCGAAGGTATAGACATTGTGGTTTTTGATATACAAGATGTTGGCGCTCGTTTTTATACCTATATTTCTACCTTGCATTATGTAATGGAAGCCTGTGCAGAAATGAAGATTCCTCTTTTGGTATTAGACAGACCCAATCCTAACGCACATTATATTGATGGTCCTGTTTTAGAAACCATCCATCAAAGTTTTGTAGGCATGCATCCGGTTCCTGTGGTGTATGGAATGACCATTGGCGAATACGGGAAGATGATTAATGGAGAAAAATGGTTAAAAAACGCTGTTCAATGTAATTTAACAGTAGTTCCTTTAAAAAATTACACACACAATATCAACTACAGTTTGCCTATAAAACCATCGCCAAATTTACCGAACGATAAAAGTATTAATTTATACCCAAGTTTATGCTTTTTTGAAGGTACACATGTTTCTGTTGGAAGAGGAACTAGGAAACAATTTCAAATATACGGTTCTCCTTTTATGACTGATGAGAACTTTGATTATTGTTTTACACCACAGCCAAATGAAGGCGCAAAATATCCTAAACATCAAGGAAAAGAATGTTGTGGGGTTGATTTGTCGGAAACGGAACACCTCAATAAAATTAATTTAAAATATTTGATAGCATCCTATTCAGCTACCTTAGATAAAACCTCTTTTTTTAATTCGTTTTTCACCAAATTGGCAGGAACTAAAAAGTTGCGTCAGCAAATTGAGCAAGGGCTTTCTGAAGAGGAAATTAAAAAAACTTGGCAAAGCGATATAGAAAAGTTTAAAAGAATAAGAGAAAAATATTTGCTGTATAAGTAATTTTTTTCATTGATTAACCAAGGTGGTTTTGTAAAACAAACCACCTTGGAAAGGTCTTCTCCCCCATTATTAATAGAGACCTAATTATGAGTTTACTTTAAAGCAGTGTTCTTTTTAAATTCAGATAGTTCTTTTTCTTTCTTTTTAAGAGCCGCCAAATGCCATATAGCAGATTCAATAGCAGCGTTTTGTCGAATTCCCTGAAAAACTGTTCTCACGTATTTTGCACTGTGCGGTTTTCCATTTCTATTCAATATTTTTTTCACTGATAAAATTTTTAAAACATCTTCAGTGTAGTGTCCTTGAAAAAGGATTTTCAATTGTTTTTGTTCTAATTCCGTAATCATAGTAATTCTTATTTGACATTGTAAGAATTGTTGTTATATTGTAGCTGTTTTGCATATGCAATATAAGTAAATAAATTAACAAATCCCCAAAAATGGAAAATAAATTTACTAACATAAAAGAGAGAGTTGTAAAAATAGCTGAAAAACAGCCTATTAAAAAGAAAGATTTTTTTAAAAGTATAAAAATGACTTCTGCAAACTTTAGAGGAAATGCTAAAAATACACCTTTAAATTCTACTACAGTTGCAAATATAATTGCAGAATATCCAGAAACAGATCTGTATTGGTTAATTACTGGTACGCCACAAAAGACATCTTTTAGCGATATAAATACATCTCAAGAGCCAGATATTGAGTATCATAAGCAATGCAAACAATGCACTCAGAAAGATGAAATGGTAGAGGTATTAAAAAAACAAATCCAATACCTAAAGTCAGATAATGAAGATTTAAAAAAATTGTTAGGATTACGGAATGCTTCAGAATCTGAATAATAATCGCTTTTTTAACTTCTATAAAAAGTAACTTATTTCTAAGCCATTTCAATTTAAAGAATTTACTGTTTTTCAAGATAAAACAGCAATGAAAATAGGAACCGACGCTGTTTTATTAGGTGCATGGTGTTCTATAGATACTGCTGTAGATACAATTTTAGATATTGGTGCCGGAACAGGTGTTATTTCTTTAATGCTTGCCCAACGTTCTAATGCAATGACTATTGATGCTGTAGAAGTTGATGCAAACGCTTTTGAACAAGCTACTGAGAATTTTGAAAGATCGGATTGGAGCGATCGATTGTTTTGTTATCATGCCTCTTTTAATGATTTTGTACATGAAATGCTTCTTGAAGAAGAAAAGTATGATTTAATTATTACAAACCCTCCGTTTTATACAGAAACTTTTCAAACCAATAATACTGCTAGAAATAAGGCACGTTTTAGCGCTGCACTCTCTTTTGAATCTTTAATTCTTGGAACCGCTAAATTATTATCTAAAACAGGAAAATTCTCTGTAATTATACCTTATAAAGAGGAGGCTAATTTTGTTGATTTGGCATTAAAACAGTCTCTTTTTTTAAATAAAATTTGCAGGATAAAAGGAACACCAACTACAGACATAAAAAGGAGTATGATGACATTTTCTTTTGCTAAAACTACTGTAGAAGAATCTTTACTTGTTATAGAAACTGCTAGACATTTATATACGGAAGAGTATATAAATTTAACCAAGAATTTTTATTTAAAAATGTAGTTTTATTTTATAAAAATAAACTTGTTGTACATTTTGAATTGTAATAGGTAAAATCTTATTAAAATATATAATGAGTTTGGAATAAGTATTCTAATAAAAAAATAAAACACCTATTATACTTTATAATAGATGTTTTGTTTGTAGTAGCGAGAGGGAGATTTGAACCCCCGACCTCCGGGTTATGAATCCGACGCTCTAACCAACTGAGCTACCTCGCCTTGTATTTAGGCGTGCAAATATAATTGATTTTTGTATTTATCCAATACACAACTTATTTTTTTTACATAGAATTAATACCTATATTGTCAGCAAAATGATTTTTAAAATAGATATGTTTTTTAAGAAAATCGTTTTTGAATTCCATATATTTTTTATGCATTCAGTAAAATAAAATAGTATGATTAAATTTGATTTAGAAATTCCAGTACACGCTTCCCCTAGTATGTTGTATCAATATTTCTCTACACCTTCTGGTTTGCAAGAATGGTTTGCAGATACCGTAAATTTAAAAGGAAAATTATATACGTTTGTTTGGGAAGGGACTGAAGAGCAAGCAAAGATTATTACAAAAAAATCGAATGAAATGGTTCGTTTTAGATGGATAGAAAATGATGATGATACTTATTTTGAAATTAGAATACAGGTAGATGCCCTTACCAAAGATGTTTCTTTAATTATTACAGATTTTGCTGAAGATTCAGCATCAGAAGAAGAAGCAAAAAGACTTTGGGAAAATCAAATCGAAGAGTTGAAGCACCTAATAGGCGCTTAATAAACAATTATTTTATATAAAAATGCTGAACTATAACGGCAATTTACTTGCTTTTGAAAACGTAACTATTTCTCCACAGAATAGAGCTTTTAAATACGGAGATGCTCTCTTTGAAACCGTAAAAGTAGAAAAAAATAAGATTGCTTTTTGGGAAGATCATTATTTTAGATTGATGGCTTCTATGCGTATGCTACGTATGAAAATACCCATGCGTTTTACACTAGAGTTTTTACAAGAAGAAATTTTAAAGACAGTAAATGCTCAAGGAGTTTTTAATTCTTACCGAGTGCGACTTTCTGTGTATAGAAAAGATGGTGGCTTTTATACACCAAAAACAAATGAGGTTGAGTATATAATTGAAGCTGTAGAAAATCAATATCAAACAAAATCCGTGTATGTTATAGATGTTTATAAAGATTTTTATAACTATTCAGGACTTTTGTCTACTTTAAAAACTACCAACAGAATGTTAAACACAGTGGCAAGTGTTTTTGCTACTGAAAACAATTTAGATAATTGTATTTTATTAAATGAACGAAAAGGAGTTGTAGAGGCAACCAATGGTAATATTTTTATTGTAAAAGGAACTGTTATTAAGACTCCTGCTTTAACAGAAGGTTGTATAAAAGGAGTTGTTCGAAAAAAAATGATAGAAATTCTTACTAAAAATACCGAATATACTATTGAAGAAACTACAATTTCTCCTTTTGAAATTCAAAAAGCAGATGAAGTTTTTATTACAAATGCTATTGTAGGGGTACAACCTGTGACACAATATAAAAAAAAGCATTTCGATACCCAAATAGGAGAGAAGTTAGCAAGTAATTTAAAGATATTAGCACTTACACAATCTTAATTGAAAAGAATTCCTCGAGATTTTATCTCGAGTTTTCAATAAAATGAATTAATTCCAATGAATATTTTTAGGAGCATTTGCCCAAATTTCATATTCGTTGCCTTGCTCTAAGAGTTTGTTCTTCCAAAGTGTTGAAGTATCTACAGAAAGAATATTACTAAAGTTATTTTCTGAAATAAACCAAGATTTATTTTTTACTTCGTTTTCTAATTGATCTTTTTCCCAACCTGTATAGCCTAAAAAAAACCGAATATCTGTAGCTTGTATCTGTTTTGTATACAATAAATCTTTTACGATTTCAAAATCGCCACCCGAATATATTTTTTCGGTTATTTTATGACTATTAGGAATGAGGTGTGGAATTGTATGAAGGTAAAATAAACTATCTGTAGCTACAGGACCGCCTTCATATAGAACAAAATCACAATCAATTTCTGGTAGTATATCCTTAATTGTATAAGCTAAAGGTCTATTTATAATAAAACCAACGGTACTTTTCAAATGATATTCTGTAATTAGAAGAACAGTTCTGCTAAAAGAATCATCATTTAAAATAGAAGGGTCTGCAACGAGTATGTTTCCTTTTTTTAGACGCATTGCTTATTATTTAATGCCGAATTAATTTTTTAGTAAGCACTTGGTTCTCTAACCGTATTTTTACAAAGTAAACTCCTTTATTTAATTTTGAAATATCGATGTTTTTACTAGTTGCTGAAATGTTTTTTTTCTGTATTAATTCTCCTAAGATGGTATAAATTACAACGGAAACTTTTTTATTCGTATCAAAAAAAATAGTATTTCCAGACACGGGATTGGGAAACATTTTAAAAGGTTTAAAAAAAACATTTTCTGTACTTAATGTACTTGTATGACTTCCAATGTCACCTACTGTATTTTGAGGAAATGTTTCCCATTCACTTACAGTAAATGTAGTATTAGGTTCCAGAATATTACTTTTTCTACGTAATGTTATGTCTTTTGCAAAGTCTGCGCTTCCTCCATTAAAAGTTCCAATAATATCAATTAAAACACCATCTTTAAATAAGCCAACAGGGTCATTGCCATTAAAATTTATGGGTGCTCCATAATTGCTATCTTCAGTATTGGGTATCACAATATCAGCTTCATTAATTAGTGTGCTGTTGTCTGCATTGCCATTAATAAGTACAAATACATCGTTGGGTACAATACTTGTAATACTACCACTATCTAAACGAATGGGTGTTATCCAATCTCCAGCACCATTTCCTTGCCTTTTTACTTCATATCTAGACAAATTTATTGTTAAACTTGTTAGATTCACAATTTCTATAGCTTTGTTATTACCACTTCCTTCTACATATTCCGAGAAGAATAATTCGGTAACGCCATTATTAGAGTTTCCATCTGTAGTGGTTATGCTTGTAGTATTTGTTTTACTTGAAAGATTGTTTGAAGTGTCTTTTGTTTGTAATGTTACCCCGTACAAAGTGCTGGAAGACAAACCTGTAATAGTATATACTAATTCAGTAGTAAAATCATAAAAAGTTCCATCTAAATAAATATTATAGCCCGCTACTTCTGTATCGTCTGTTGCTGCAGACCACATTATTTTAAAAGAAGAATCTGTAATATTGCTAGTTGTAATGTTTGTAGGTAGAGAAGGAGCTTCAGTATCTTGCAATGTAGTGCCATTTACAACAGTACTTTGTGATGATTGATTGTTTGCAAAATCTTTTGCTGATACACTAAATCCGTAACTTGTATTTGGTGTTAAATTATAAATAGTTGTATTTGTATTTGAAGTTTGTGCGGTTAATGTTCCGTTTACATACACATTATAACTTGTAACAGCAATATTATCTGTAGCTGCAGTCCAAGAAATATTTATTGAAGAGGTTGTAATTGTCTGTAAAGTAATATTTGTAGGAACGCTTGGTGCTTCAGTATCACCATTTGTGTAAATTCCCCAAGTATCTTGTGCAGAATCGCCACCCCAAATCCTTGTTGCTAAATGTGGATTGTCTACAAAGGGGTTTCTATTGCCCTGAGCATAAGTGTTTGCAGTATTTTCATGATAGGTATTTCTAGTTTTTTCAAAATCAGAAACAGGGTCTTCAATGTTCCAAGTTAAAAACAAGTCAATCATATCATCGGGTGTAAACTGACTACTTCCAACACCCACAGCAGAAGGTAAACATTGGTCGCCATACCTTACATACATATACATTATCATTCTAGCAACATCACCTTTCCATTCATCCCCAGGATACCATGCATTTGTATTAGGACCGCTAGGACCCGTGTAGGTATCTGAAGAAAAACCAGAATTTCCTGATCCATCACCAAATTTTAAATTATTTCTTGCAGAATTTCTAAGGCGATCTGCAGGTCTTAGATGATGTGCATCTGTTCCTGCACCTGGCTCGTCTGTGGTCATAGCAGGATTTGCTAACGATCTAGGAAATACATGTTCTCTGTTCCAAACAAAGGTTGCTCCATTTCCAGAATCTTGTAGATTTTTATCGCGAGTTCTATCATTATCGTCAACCCCATCACTTCCATCTTCCCAGCCATAAATTAAAATAACTTCATTACTGTTGGAAGGGTTGCTATCTGTAACTTTTGAAGCTTCCCATACGTCAGGTGTGTAGAATAATAATTTTGTATGCGTTGTTGTTATTTTAGTAGCTAAGGCATTTTTTAATTGTGTTCCTGTTAATGTTAGATCCACATTATCATAATAACTTTCTTGAGAAAAGCTAATTGTACAAAACAAAGTAAAAAAGAGTATTATATTTTTTTTTACCACAATATAAATTTGTTTAGTTTTTCTCTAGCAATGCCATATAGAATCCGTCAAACCCAGATATATGCGCAAATACTTTTTTATCCTTTATAAAAGTAAACTTTTTTCCTTCTTCAGATGTTAAGAAATGTGCTATTTGATTTTGATTTTCAGAGGGTAGAATAGAGCAAGTAGCGTAGACTAATTTACCACCTGGTTTTACCATTTTGGAATATTGTTGTAATATTTCTTGTTGTGTTTTTTTTATATACTCTAAAAATTTTGGTTCTAGTTTCCATTTAGAATCTGGGTTTCTACGTAAAACACCCAAGCCAGAACAAGGAGCATCAATTAAAACACGATCTGCTTTTTCATGTAGTTTTTTAATAGACTTTGTCGATTCAATAACCCGTGTGCTAATATTATGTACCCCATTTCTTCGCGCTCTTATTTTTAATTGTTTTAATTTGCTTTCATAGATATCCATGGCAATAATTTGCCCCTTATTTTGTGTTAAAGCCGCCAAATGCAAGGATTTCCCACCTGCACCTGCACAAGTATCAATAATTTTCATTCCAGGTTCTACATCTAAGAATGCTGCAACTAACTGAGAAGAAGCATCTTGTACTTCAAAAAAACCTTTATGAAAAGATCGTGTCATAAATACATTAGCTCTTTCTACCAATTGTAAAGCATCTGGGTGATTGGGAACAAATTCTGCAATTACATTTTCTGTACGTAATTCTTTTTTTAATTCTTCTCTAGAAATTCTAAGGGTATTGGTTCTAAGAATTACATTCGCTTGTGTATTTAAAACGGCAAGTTCTTTGGTCCATGTTGTTTCTCCAAGCTCTTTCAAACAAATTTCATCTATCCAATCAGGAATCGATTCTCTATATTTTCTAATTTTAGAGAGTTCATCAAATTTACCTTTAATTCTTCTGGTAGGTGTAGGTTCTATTTGATTCCAATCGGGTAGAGGAATTCCTTTTAAAACACACCATACAGAGAATATTCTCCATAAATTTGGTCTGTCAAAAGGTTCTTTTACTCCAGCAATTTCAGCATATAAACGCTTCCAACGAACAATCTCATAAATAGTTTCTGCAACAAATTTTCGATCTCTACTTCCCCAACGTTTATCTCTCTTTAATGCTTTTTCTACAGCTTTGTTGGCATAGACACCTTCATTAAAAACATCTCGGACACTATCTATAACAGCATAGGTTAAATTTCTGTGTAATCTCATAATTTATTTGTAGTAAATAACAGCTACAAATCTACATATAATTCCTTTGTCTATTATTTATAAGTACTTTTTTTAAGAAGATTTATGAGGATTAAAATAATAATAGACAGAAAAAAATGGTGTACGCTATTTTCTTTTTTTATAGCTAATTGTAGAGTTTTTTTAATCGAAAATAGTTCGTTTTAAGAAACTCGGTATAAAAAACTTCCAAGGAATGAGGGCCTTGGAAGTTTGTACGATTTTTTTTCAAGTTCAATTTTGGGGAAACTAAAAACTAATTGTATGAAAACAATTTTTCTTTATATATCATCAAAGCTTACGTCTGTAAAGCTTTCTGTAGATTTTGCCTCATGTTTAGACGCATCTTCTACTACTTTTTCTTCTTTTTTATAGTCTTTTTGATGACGTTCACTAATTACTTCTGCACCTTTTGCATTTAAAATATATTCTGTAGCATTGCTTAACATTTCATGAAAATCATTAAAATCTTCTTTGTAAAGATATATTTTGTGCTTTTGATAATGGAAAGAACCATCATCATGTGTAAACTTTTTACTTTCTGTAACTGTTAGGTAATAATCGTCTGCTTTTGTAGCTCTTACATCAAAAAAGTAAGTTCTTCTACCTGCTCTTAAAACTTGTGAAAAAATTTCTTCTTGTCCAACTCTTTCGCTCATAATTTTTCTTAAAATATAGAATGTTGTTTTTTATTTATTACAACAAATCTAATAAAATATTTTATGTAGCCACTATAAAGATTAATTTTCTTTTTCTAAAAGTTGTTGTTCATACAATTCTTTGTAATAGCCATCTTTTGTTATTAGTTGATTGTGAGTTCCTTTTTGAATTATTTTTCCATCATCTATTATAATAATAGTATCAGCATTTTTAGCAGAAGAGACTCTGTGACTAATAATAAAAGTCGTTTTATTTTTAGAAATAGTAGTTAAATTATGTAGAATTTTTTCTTCTGTTTCTGTATCTACAGCAGATAGACAATCGTCAAAAATTAAAATTTTAGGGTCTTTTATAATGGCTCTAGCAATAGAAACTCGTTGTTTTTGACCTCCCGATAGCGTAACACCGCGTTCTCCTAAAATGGTTTTATAGCCCTCTTTAAAAGCAATAATGTTATTATGTACAACAGCATTTTTAGCAGCAGTTATGATTTCTTCTTCTGTAGCATTCTCTTTTCCAAATTTAATATTATCTTCAATGCTTTCAGAGAATAAAAAAGGGTCTTGAGGGACAAAACCAATTTGGTTTCTAACCGAATTTAAGTTCCAGTTTTTAATAGGAATATTATCAATAAAAACAGTTCCTTTTGAAGTGTCGTACAATCTTGAAATTAAATTTACAATACTAGATTTTCCAGATCCAGTTTTCCCAAGAATAGCAATTGTTTCTCCAGGGTTTACTTCAAAATTAATTGTACTTAAAGCATTGATATTTGTGTCTTCATAAGTTAACGAAACATCTTTAAAGGTAATTTTTCCTTGTATTTCTGTATCCTCTTCCGAATTGTTTTGAATTTCTGGCACTTCTTGTAGAAATTCATTGATACGTTGTTGAGAAACTTCTGCTTGTTGTACCATAGAAGTAACAAAACCCACAATAGCAACGGGCCAAGTTAAAATGTTTACGTACAAAATAAATTCTGCAATAACGCCAATTTTAATTTCACCGTTAATGTATTGCTGTCCGCCAACATAAATTACCAATAAATTACTAATACCAATTAATAAGACCATAAAAGGTAAAAACAATGCTTGTACTTTGTATAAATTGATGTTTTTGTTTTTGCTTTCTGTTGCTAAGAAATCGAAATTTTTAAATACCTCTTTTTCTATTCCATAAGATTTCACCACATTAATCCCTGAAAAAAATTCTTGATTAAAAGTGGTTAATTTAGAAAGGTATTGTTGTACAATTTTACCTCTTTTGTTAATGGCTTTACTTAGCATAAATACAGAAATAGACAAAACAGGAAAAGGCAGTAAGGTATATAAAGTTAACTTTGTATCAATTTGTAGCATTTTTGTAAAACCTACAGCAAAGAGTACAATCATATTCATGCTATACATAATTGCCGGACCAAAATACATCCTAACTTTAGTAACATCTTCACTAATTCTATTCATTAAATCGCCTGTTCTATTTTTTTTGTAAAAATTAAGCGATAACTTTTGGTATTGTTGGTAAATTTCATTTTTTAAATCATATTCTACCAAGCGAGAAGTAACAATAATGGTTTGTCGCATTAAAAACGTGAAAAAACCTGAAATTAAGGCAACACCAATAATAATAAAAACACTTTGTAAAAGTTTATTTTCTACTTCTTCTAAATCTGTTAAGATGCCTTTTTGATAATCTTCTACAGCATTTAAAGAGTTCCTAATAATACTAGGAATTTCTAGCGTTAGTAGTTTTGATAAAATGGTGATTAAGATTCCTATAAGTAATCGAAATTTATATTTTAAAAAGTATTTATCTAAATAACGTAGTGCTTTCAATTCTAATAAACGTGTTTAAGATGCAAGTTTACATTTTTATTTAATGAACTCGTTTAAACTTTTTATATTTCTTGAAAAGAAAGTCGAAAAAGATTTCATTTTTTTAAAAAAGAAAAAAATAAATAGTGATACTTTTGTACGGCAATAAAATCTATTACATTTTTAAATCAGTTCTTTTAAAATGATTAACAGAAGACATATTCGAGTAAAAGTAATGCAATCTATTTATGCAATACAACAGTCTCATAGTGATGATTTGGTAAAAGAAGAAAAGTTTTTAAAGTATAGTATTCATAAGATGTTTGATTTATATGTGCTGTCTCTTCAGTTAATTGTTGAAGTTCAAAAATTAGCTGTAAAAAAACTACAATTATCAAAAAAGAAGCATCTAGCAACGAAGGAAGATTTAAAGCCTAATACAAAGTTTATTGACAATTTGTTAATACAACGATTGTCTGAAAATGTGTCGTTACAATTGCATATTGAAGCTCAAAAATTAGATTGTTGGAAAAAAGATGATGAATATGTGAAAATTATTTTTGATGAATTGCAAAAAAGCGATTTATATCTAAAATACATGAACACTGTAGCCTCTTCTTTTACGATTGATAAAAGTTTTGTAATCGATTTTTTTAAAGAAATTATTGCGCCTAATGAAAAATTAGCTAGCTATTTTGAAGACACAAACATTAGCTGGGTAGATGATATTCCTTTTGTAAATACATGGATTGTAAAAACCTTAAGCAAACAAAAAGAGAAAAGTACTTTTCTATTAGGAAGCTTATACAAAGATAAAGATGACGAAGATTTTGTTATTGATTTATTTCGGAAAACGGTTTTAAAAAGTGCCGAGTACGATAAAGATATTATGGACAAAACGCCTAATTGGGAAAAGGAAAGAATTGCGGGTATTGACATGATATTAATAAAAATGGGAATGAGCGAGTTTTTAGACTTTCCATCGATTCCAAATAGAGTAACCATTAATGAATATATAGAAATAGCAAAAGATTATTCTACAGAAAAGAGCAGTTATTTTATTAATGGTGTTTTAGATAAACTCTCAAAAGAGTTTGTGCATAGCAAAAGATCTGTTAAAATAGGTAGAGGATTGTTATAAATTATTATTTTAGCAAAAATTTTAAAACAAACATATATTATGAAAAAAATAGCATTTTTATTCGTATTTATTTTTACAGCGACTTTTTTTATTTCGTGTAATGAAAAAAGTAAGGCAGCAACAAAAGTTAAAAAAGAAAATGTAAAAGCAGCGGTAAAAAGAGACATAGAAATTAAAAAAGGAGATGCTGTAGCTTCTTTCGATAAAAAAGAGTACGATTTTGGAACTGTTAATGAAGGTGAAAAAGTAGAGGTTATCTACAATATTACCAATTCAGGAAAAACAGATTTGGTAATTACCAATGCGCAACCTTCGTGTGGCTGTACTGTTCCTTCATGGCCTAAAGAGCCTATTAAACCAGGAGAAACAAAAGAAATTAAAGCAGTGTTTAATACGGCAGGAAAGCCTAACAAACAACAAAAAACAATTACCTTAATTACAAATACAGAAAGAGGTAGAGAAATTTTAAAGATAAAAGGATTTGTAACTCCTAAATCAAAATCAATTTCAAAAAAATAATAAAGACTTATACATAACAGATGTACGCAACTATTTTTTTACAAGCAGAAACCGCTTCTAGTTTGTCAAGTATGTTACCTTTCTTAGCAATGATTTTGGTGTTGTATTTTTTTATGATACGACCACAAATAAATCGTCAAAAGAAAGAAAAGAAGTTTCAAGCAGCAATAGGAAAAGGCTCAAAAGTAATTACAACAAGTGGTATTCACGGTAAAATAGTTGAGGTAAACAGCAGTGACAATACCGTTACTATTGAAACAGGTGCTGGAAAAATTAGATTTGAACGCTCTGCAGTTTCTATGGAATTAAGCAAGAAACTACAGCCTTCAAAAAAATAGTAACTGTATTTTTTAAAACATATAAAAAGTGAGCGTTTTGCTCACTTTTTTCATTTAGACAGCGTTCTATTTTGACAGTTATAAGACTTTAATTAGATTGCGTATAATTTAAAATAAAAAATGAGAAATAAAGCAATGAGTTATAAAGCAAGAATTCCGAAGAATTTTTTGTTATTTATTATATTGTCTCTGCTTTTTTGGTTGTTAATTACATTTTCTAAAGAATATAAAACCGAAATTTCTTTTCCAATAAATTATATAAACCTTCCACAAAATAAATTATTTCAAAAACCACCCCCTTTATTTTTAAAAATAGGGATAAAAGGAACAGGGTTTAAAGTGCTTTCTGCTAAAATAAGCCCTAAAAAAATAAACTTAGATGCTAATTATTTAAGTAAAAAAACACTGTCTAAATACTATTTTTTGCTAGAAAGACAGCAGATAGCAATTCAAAAACAATTAAATTATGGAATAGAAATAGATGTCTTTACAAGAGATTCTATTTTTTTAAACTTAGATCATCTGGCAACTAAAAAAGTTCCTGTAATCCCTTCTCTAGCTATTGAGTATAAAGGAGGCTATGATTTGTCGAAAAAGATAACGGTTACCCCAGATTCTGTAAGTATTTTTGGTCCAAAAGCTACCATTGATACAATTTATAAATTGACGACAGAAAAATTAGAACTTTTTGACGTAACAGAGAATATCTCTAAGGAAGTGAGTATTCAATTACCAAAGTATACAAATCTTAAAATAAATGAAAAAAAAGTGCTTTTGGAAGGGAAGGTAGATCGCTTTACAGAAGGCGATTTAGAGATATCATTTTTAATAGAAAATGTCCCTGAAGGAATTACATTGAATACATTTCCTAAAAAAGTAAAAATTATTTTTAAAGTGGGGTTGGAAGATTTTCAAAAAATTAATGAAAATTCTTTCAAAGTTGTTTGCGACTATCGTGTTTCTGAAGAAGGTAATTATAGTTACTTAATTCCAAAAATAGAGAAACAATCATTACTTGTAAAGAATGTTAGAATTGTTCCAAATAAAATAGATTTTTTAATTCAGAAATAGATGATTGTTGGTTTAACAGGAGGTATTGGTACTGGGAAATCTACAGTAATAAAGCTCTTTCAAAAATTTGAAAACGTTGCTATTTATATTGCAGATGATGCTGCAAAAAAACTTACAGATACCTCTCCTTTAATCAAAGAGCAATTAATTTCAGAGTTTGGAAATAAAGCTTATATCGAGAATGTATTAAACCGTACTTATATTGCAGATATTGTTTTTAATGATGCTAAAAAACTAACCTATTTAAATAGTGTTATACATCCAGAGGTTTCTAAACATTTTCAAAAGTTTATTTTTAAAAACAAGCATAAAGACTATATTTTGTACGAAAGTGCCATACTTTTTGAAAGTGGAAACTATAAAAATTGCGATTTTGTGATTGCAGTAACAGCTCCTCTAGAGACTTGTATAAGTAGAGTAATTAAAAGAGATGGAGTTACTAGGGCACATGTTTTAAGCCGTATAAACAATCAATGGTTGTCTTCTAAAAAAAGTATACAATCTCATTATATAATTGAAAATATTAGGTTAGAAGAAACTCAAAAAAAGGTTCATAATATTCATAATATTTTAACAAAAAAGAACTTATAAATTCCTAATAGTTTAATTTTTTTCTTAAAAATCTCTTAAAAACACCCTTTATATCACAATTTATTTAAAAAAACGCAACTCATATTTAAGAATAGGACTACTTTTGATATATGAGTAAGAAAATTTTCTTCTTAATTGTTTTTCTAATGAGTATTTCCTTGGTAGGAATTATTACTGTACAAATATATTGGGTAAATAATTCTTTAGAAAATAGAAAGTCTCAGTTTAACAATGATGTTCAGATTGCATTGATTAATACCTGTAATATTATTTCAGAAAATGAACAAAATCAGTTATATCTAGAGTATGAACCTATTCTTGCTAATAAGAAATTAGCAGATGCTACTGAAATTAAAAATTACCTCTTTCAAAAATATGATAAATCAGGAAAAAAAGTTTTTTCTTTTGGTGCTACTATTTTAGAAGAGAATATTAAAATTCCTGGCGATTTTGTAGATAATGATAGTGTTTTTTTAAAAAGGATTAATATTAAAAAAGACTATTTTCAAGTAAGAATTACTGAAACTGATGGAGACTTTTTAAAAACGAAAGATGAAAGTAGGATTTCATTTACAGAAAGAGCAAATTCTTTGGAAAAGCAACAATTAGCAGATGTTTTTAAAGATAGTAACCGTTATAAACCCATTTATGAACGTACAAGTAACAATGAAATTTCAACTATTTTAAAAGAAGAATTAGAAAAAAGAAACATTCAAATCGATTTTAAATACGGAGTTTATACGAATGATGGTTTGGCAACAAAATTAAAATCGGGGTATTATAGTAAAGAACCAGAAGACAATAACTATCCACTGTTTATTGATGGAAATGGGGATAGTGAGTATAGGTTATTCGTTGCTTTTCCATCAAAAAATAAATATATCCTTTCAGGGATTTCTAATATCTTATTACTTTCTCTGTTTTTTATTTTTATCATCATTGTAACTTTCTCTAGTTCATTATATCAGTTAATTCGTCAAAAGAAAATATCAGAAATAAAAACAGATTTCATCAATAATATGACCCATGAGTTTAAAACACCAATTGCCACTATTAATTTGGCTTTAGATGCTATTAAAAACCCAAAGGTTATTAATGATACCAGTAATATATTACGTTATATTGGAATGATTAGAGATGAAAATAAAAGAATGCATGCTCAGGTAGAAAATGTACTACGTATTTCTAAATTAGAAAAGAATCAATTAGATATTAGTAAGGATGCCGTAGAAGGTCACGACATTATAGAGGAAGCAATTTCTCATGTAAATCTATTGACTTTAGATAAAAAAGGAACAATTCATACTCATTTTGAAGCCATACAGTCCGAGATTTTAGGAAATCAATTTCATTTGATCAATGTTTTTGTAAATATTTTAGAAAATGCTTTAAAATATTCGCATAACAATCCTAAAATTGATATTTATACAGAAAGTACAAATACCTACTTTATCATTAAAATTAAAGATGAAGGAATAGGAATGACAAAAAATGTTCAGAAACAAATATTTGATAAATTTTATAGAGAACAAAAAGGAAATATACACGATGTTAAAGGGCATGGATTAGGTTTGGCCTATGTAAAAGAAATTGTAGACAATCATCAAGGAACAGTTTTTGTGATGAGTGAAAAAGGGAAGGGAAGTACATTTACAGTGAAATTACCACTAATTTAAAAACACACTTATGGGAAGTAAAAAAATTTTATTAGTAGAAGATGATCCAAATTTTGGAACAGTTCTAAAAGATTATTTGGCATTAAACGATTACAACGTTACACATGCAAAAGACGGAATAGAAGGTTTAATTATGTTTAAAAACAGTGATTATGACCTTTGTATTTTAGATGTAATGATGCCTCGTAAAGACGGGTTTTCTTTAGCTCAAGATATTAGAGGAACTAACAAAGAGGTACCTATTATTTTCTTAACGGCAAAAACGTTAAAAGAAGATGTATTAAAAGGATATCAAGTGGGAGCAGACGATTATTTAAACAAACCTTTTGATTCTGAGGTTTTGCTATTAAAAATAAAAGCCATTCTACAGCGTAAAGAGTCTGATAAAAGTACAGAGTCTGAGCAATTTGAATTTACCATTGGGAGTTTCTTTTTTAATTCGAAACTTCGTCATTTATATGTAGATAAAAATAAAGAACCTCAAAAGTTGTCTCCGAAAGAGAGTAAATTATTGCGTATGTTGGCAATTTACAAGAACGATTTGATGCCTAGAGAGTTGGCATTGACAAAAATCTGGAGAGATGATAATTATTTTACATCGAGAAGTATGGATGTCTATATTGCAAAACTGCGTAAATATTTAAAGTTGGATGAAAATGTTGAAATTTTAAATATTCATGGAGAAGGTTTTCGATTGGTAGATAAGTCTTAAGTTAGCTTATAGTCTCTAGTGTTTCACTTTTAGAGGTTTTGATAATGAATAGCTCCTTTTTAAACTAAGGTGTTAATTGTTTAGTTTCTAGTTTCCAACCTCCGGCTTCCAACTTTTACATAGTATTAAAATGGCTGAATATCTTAAAATATATAACGAAAACCCCAATCCAAAAGAGATTGATAAAGCTGTAAAAATATTACAGAAAGGAGGTTTGGTTATTTATCCAACAGATACAGTATATGGTTTGGGCTGTGATATTACCCAAACCAAAGCACTAGAAAAGGTGGCAAAAATTAAAGGGCTGAAATTGGAAAAAGCGAATTTTTCTTTTATTTGTAATAATCTAAGCCATTTGTCGGACTACGTAAAACAAATAGATACCACTACTTATAAGATTTTAAAGCGATCCTTGCCAGGGCCATATACTTTTGTGCTACCGGGTAGTAATTCTTTACCGAAAGTATTTAAAAAGAAAAAAACGGTTGGAATTCGCGTGCCCGATAATAATATTGTACGCGCTATTGTTGCTTCTTTAGGAAACCCTATCATCTCTACTTCCATAAAAGATGAAGACGACATTCTAGAATACACTACAGATCCTGAATTGATTTTTGAAAAATGGAAAAACCAAGTAGATTTAGTGATTGATGGTGGCTATGGCGATAACCAACCTTCTACTGTAGTTAATCTAACCCAATACCCGCCAGAAATTATTCGGGAAGGGAAGGGGAGTTTAGAAGTTTTGTAGTTTTATTAATTTACGCCTAACAAATCTCCATTTCCTTTTGTGGGTAAATCAGATGTTCCCATTAAATAGATATCTACTTGTCTTGCGGCTTCTCTTCCTTCAGAAATAGCCCAAACAATTAAAGATTGCCCTCTTCGCATGTCTCCTGCGGTAAATATATTGGGAATATTAGTTTGGTATTTTCCATAGGCAGCTTTATAATTAGAACGTGCATTGGTTTCTATTCCTAATTGATTGGCTAAGGTGCTCTCTGGACCTGTAAATCCTAAGGCTAATAAAGCCAAATCGCAAGGCCATGTTTTTTCTGTACCTTCTATTTCTATTAACTTTGGCCTCTCTCCAGGAATCATTTCCCATTCAACATTTACTGTTTTTAAAGCAGTTAATTTTCCGTTTTTATCTTTGATAAACTCCTTTGTATTAATCAACCAGTTTCGTTCTACACCTTCTTTATGAGAAGAAGAGGTTTTTAATTGTAAGGGCCAATAAGGCCAAGGAGTTGTTGGTGATCGATGTCCTGGAGGTTTTGGCATAATTTCAAAATTTACCACCGATTTTGCTCCTTGTCTGTTGGAGGTTCCAATACAATCTGAACCTGTGTCTCCACCACCAATAACAATTACATTTTTATCGGTAGCTACTACTTGATTCTTAATTTTCTCACCAAAAACTACTTTGGTTTGTTGTGTTAAAAAGTCCATCGCCTGTACCACACCATCAGCATCAATACCAGGTGTTGGTAAACTTCTTCTTTCTGTAGCACCGCCACAAAGTACGATAGCGCTAAATGCGTCTAAATCTTTAACGTTATAGTTAACACCTACATTTACATTGGTTTTAAAGATAATTCCTTCGGCTTCTAAAATAGCAACACGACGGTCTATGATTTCTTTTTCCATTTTAAAATTAGGAATACCATAACGCAATAAACCTCCAATAGCATCATCACGTTCAAAAACAGTTACAGTATGTCCTGCTCTGTTTAGTTGTTGTGCTGTTGCTAAACCTGCGGGTCCAGAACCAATAACAGCTACTGTTTTACCAGTTCTAACTTTTGGTAGTTGTGGCTTTATCCACCCTTCTTTAAAGGCACGCTCAACAATATTTTTCTCTATATTTTCAATAGAAATAGGATCTTCAATAATACCTAATACACAGGCTTGTTCACATGGTGCAGGACATAAACGTCCTGTAAATTCGGGAAAGTTATTTGTAGAATGCAATATCCAAGAGGCTTTTTGCCATTCTCCTTGATGTACCATGTGATTAAAATCTGGAATTAAATTTCCTAACGGACAACCACTATGACAGAAAGGAATACCACAATCCATACAACGAGAACCTTGTTTAGAAACTTCTTTGTCATTTAAAGAAACAGTGAATTCTTTATAGTGCTTTATACGTTCTTCTACAGGTGTATATGCTTCGTCTTGTCTTTCAAATTCTTTAAACCCTGTTATTTTTCCCATTTTATTTGGTTTTTGTTTTTTGGTTACTGGTTTTTAGTTTAAATTCATAAACAACTATCAATCAGCAATTAAAAACTATTATACTAATTCTTCCACGATTGCTTCTTCAGTCTCCAAGCGCTTTAAAGCGGCTTTGTATTCTGTAGGCATTATTCTTACAAAGTGTTTGCTGTTTTTATTCCAGTCTGCTAAAATTTCTTTTCCTCTATTACTATTGGTATAAACAACATGTCTTTGTATGATCTCTTTTAGTTCGGTTGCATTTTTAGAAGAAATTTCTTCAAATTCAATAGTTTCTGTATTGCACAAACCGTTTGTGAATTTATTTTCTGGATCGTATACATAAGCAATACCACCGCTCATACCTGCAGCAAAGTTTCTACCAGTTTTTCCTAATACAATTACTTTACCTCCTGTCATGTACTCACAGCAATGATCTCCAACACCTTCTACAACCGCTGTTGCCCCAGAGTTTCTTACGGCAAAACGTTCTCCTGCAATTCCATTAATATAAGCTTCACCTTCCACTGCACCAAACAGACAAACATTACCAATAATAATATTATTTTCTGCTATAAAGTCTGCTTTAGCAGGTTTCTTAACAATTAGTTTTGCACCAGAGAGTCCTTTTCCTAAATAATCATTTGTATTTCCCTCTAGGGTAAAAGTTAATCCGTGCGCACCAAAAGCCCCAAAACTTTGCCCTGCCGAACCTGTGAAATCGACATTTATGGTGTCTTCAGGCAAACCTAAGTGTCCGTATTTTTTAGAGATTTCATTGCTTACAATAGCGCCTACTGTCCTATTGGTGTTGTTAATAGGGTAGCTTAAATTCATTTTTTCTTTTCTGAATAAAGCACGATGCGAATCTTTTAAAATCTGAAAGTCCATTACATTTTCTAAAGCATGGTCTTGTTGTTCAGAGTTTTTAACATCCATTTCTTTGTAAACGGCAGGTCTGTGTAGAATTGAAGATAAATCCAATCCTTTTGCTTTGTAATGTGTAATGGCTTTGTTAGCATTTATTTTATGGGTTTGACCAATCATCTCATCCATGGTACGGAATCCTAATTGTGCCATAATTCCTCTTAATTCTTCGGCTATATAGTAGAAGAAATTAATAACGTGTTCTGGTGTTCCTTTAAAGTTTTTACGCAATTCTTTATCTTGAGTAGCAATTCCAACTGGGCAAGTATTTAAATGACATTTACGCATCATAATACAACCAGAAGCAACTAAAGGAGCTGTTGCAAAACCAAATTCTTCTGCACCTAATAAAGCTGCAATGGCAACATCACGTCCTGTTTTTAATTGTCCGTCACATTCTACAACAATTCTACTTCTTAAGTTATTTAAAACTAAGGTTTGTTGTGCTTCTGCCAAACCTAATTCCCATGGCAAACCAGCATGTTTTAAAGAGGTAAGGGGAGAAGCACCTGTTCCACCATCATAACCTGCAATTAAAACTACATCTGCTTTTGCTTTTGCAACTCCAGCCGCAATCGTACCTACACCCACTTCAGAAACTAATTTTACATTAATTCTAGCTTCTCTATTGGCATTTTTTAAATCGTAAATTAATTGTGCTAAATCTTCAATAGAGTAAATATCGTGATGTGGTGGCGGTGAAATCAACCCTACAAAAGGGGTAGAATTTCTTGCTTTTGCAATCCAAGGTAATACTTTATGAGCGGGTAATTGTCCGCCTTCACCAGGCTTAGCGCCCTGTGCCATTTTAATTTGAATCTCTTTTGCATTTGTTAAATAATGTGAAGTAACTCCAAATCTACCCGAAGCTACTTGCTTAATAGCAGAATTTCTACTATCTCCATTCACATCGGGTTGAAAGCGGTTTCTATCTTCACCACCTTCACCAGAATTAGATTTTCCACCAATTCTGTTCATTGCAATGGCTAAGTTTTCATGGGCTTCTCTAGAAATTGATCCGTAAGACATGGCTCCAGTTTTGAAGCGCTTTACAATTTCTGTCCAAGGTTCTACTTCATCCAAAGGAATTGGGTCAAAATTATCAAACTCAAACAAACCACGAATGGTCATTAAATTTTCTGATTGTTCGTTGATTGATTTTGAATACACATGGTAACTTGCTTGATCGCTTAAACGAACTGCTTGCTGTAATTTTGCAACGGTAGTTGGATTAAACATGTGGCGTTCTCCATTTCTTCTCCATCGATATTCCCCTCCGATATTTAACCCTAAATTTTTATCAATCTGATTGTCTGGATAGGCTTTTTTATAGCGTTTATCTATTTCTTTTTCAATTTCATACAATCCAATACCTTCAATTCTTGAAGCGGTATAAGGGAAGTATTTGTTTACGAATTCTGAATTAAAACCAACGATTTCAAAAATTTGAGAACCTCTGTAAGAACGTAATGTAGAGATGCCTATTTTATTCATCACTTTTAAAATTCCTTTTCCAATGGCTTTGTTAAAATTATCCACTGCTTTTTGCTCGTCCATTCCCGTAATAAAGCCTTCTGCAACTTGCATTCTAATAATTTCATTAACCATATAAGGATTGATAGCACTTGCGCCATAACCGAACAGCGTAGCAAAATGATGTGGCTCACGTGGTTCTGCAGATTCAATAATAATATCGAAATAAGAACGCTTGCGTAAACGATTCATTTGATGGTTTACAAAAGAACATGCTAATAAAGCTGGAATTGGGGCAAACTGTTTATTAACGCCTCTGTCTGAAAGAATGATGATGTTTGTTTTGCGTTCTAATGCTTTTTCTATTTGAATGATAATATTTTCTAACGCATCTTCTAATCCGTTTAAACCTTGCGCTTTTGGATATAACATTTCAATAGTTTCTGCTTTAAAGCTTTCTATAGAAATGTTTCTTATTTTTTCTAAATCGGCATTTGAAATTACAGGGTTTTGAATTTTTAGTTTTCTACACTGTCTTTCTGTAATGCTAAAAATGTTTCTATCTTTTCCTAATGACAAGCTAATATCGGTTACAATTTCTTCACGAATTCCGTCTAAAGGCGGATTTGTTACTTGTGCAAATAATTGTTTAAAATAATTAGAAATTAATTGTGGTCTGTCCGATAAAACAGCTAAAGGTGTATCTATTCCCATAGAACCTAAGGCTTCTTTACCTACCTGTGCCATAGGAGTAATTACTTCTTGTATATCTTCAAAGGTATAATTGAATAAACGTTGTCTTGTTTTAACGTCGATGGTTTCAATAGGACAAGTTTCACTTGTGTAAGGAACGTCTTTTAAATGCAATCTTGTTTTGTCTAACCATTTTTTATAGGGTCTTTCTGAAACAATTTTACTTTTAATTTCTTCATCATTAATAATTCTACCTTCATTCATGTCTACCAAGAACATTTTTCCAGGTTCTAAACGACCATGACTTTCTACATCTTCTGGGGCTACTTCTACCACACCAATTTCTGAAGACATAATTAGTTTTCCGCTTTTGGTAACGGTATATCTAGAAGGTCTTAAACCATTTCTGTCTAACAAAGCACCAATGTAATCTCCATCTGTAAATGGCACGGAAGCTGGTCCGTCCCAAGGCTCCATAATGCAGGCATTGTATTCGTAAAAGGCTTTACGTTCTGCCGACATGGTTTTGTGTTTTTCCCATGCTTCAGGAATCATCATCATCATAATTTCTGGTAATGAACGTCCTGTATGTGTTAATAATTCTACCACCATATCCATAGAGGCTGAATCTGATTTTCCGGGTAAAATGATTGGAAATAGTTTCTCTATTTGCGGGCCAAAAACATCGCTTTTCATGATTTCTTCACGAATACGCATTCTGCTAACATTGCCACGCAAAGTGTTTATTTCTCCGTTCTGACAGAGGTATCTAAAGGGTTGCGCAAGCTCCCATGTAGGCATTGTATTGGTAGAAAAACGTTGATGGACTAACGCCAAGCGTGTTACTAAATCTGTTTCTTGTAAATCTTTATAGTAAGCACCAATATCTTCAGGCATAATAATGCCCTTGTATATTAGTGTGGTGGTTGATAAGCTCGAAACATAAAAATAGGAGCTTTCAGACATCTTAGAATTTGAAATAGTATGTTCGGTAATTTTACGTGCCGCATATAATTTTGCCTTAAAATCTGCCTCGGTAATTTTTTCTGTTTTTCCAATAAAAAGTTGCTCAATGTTAGGTTCAGAAGCCAAAGCAATTTCACCTAATTGTGAAGCATCTACAGGAACTTCTCTCCACCCTAAAACAGATAAACCTTGTGCAATAACTTCTTTTTCGAAGGTGTCTTTACAAAATTTATATTGATTTGTGTTTTTTGGTAAAAACACCATTCCAACTGCGTATTGTCTTTGTCCGGGAAGATTAAAATTACAAACACGACTAAAGTATGTGTGCGGAATATCTATTAATAATCCGGCACCATCGCCTGTTTTTCCATCTGCACTTACACCTCCTCGATGTTCTAATTTTACTAGAATTTCTAGTGCATCATGGATAATTTGATTTGTTTTTTCTCCTTTCAGATTACAGATAAATCCTGCTCCACAGTTTTCGTGTTCAAATTCCGGTAAGTATAGTCCTTGTTGCTTCATAAACTTGAGATAAGTTCACAAAATTAGGACTTTTGATAAAAATAATTTATTGTTTTTGAGCTTTTGTTAGCAGATTTATTACATTAAAAAAAAACATTTACGAATAATTCAGATATCATAATTTAAGGCTTTAAAATTACGATTTTAACAATTTCATATAAACACAAAAAGATTTACACGGTTTCAAAAGAAACCGTGTAAATCTAATAATCAAATCAATTTATAAACTTCTAAATACTAATGTTCATTCAATCTAAAATCTGGGTAAGCTTTCATTCCGTGTTCGTGTTCATCCAAACCTTCTAATTCTTCTTTTTCAGAAACTCTAATACCAACTGTTTTCTTAAGGATAAAAATAATTAAGAATGACGATACTAAGCAGAACGCAGCATAACATGCTACACCTGTTAATTGAATTAAAAAGGTGTGTTCTGGGTTTGTAGAGAATATTCCAACAGCTAATGTTCCCCAAATGCCACAAATTAAATGTACTGCAATAGCTCCTACAGGATCGTCTAATTTAATAGCGTCTATAAAAGCAACAGCAAATACAATAATTACTCCAGCGATTCCGCCAATAATAATAGCACTTTCAGGACTCATTACATCTGCACCAGCAGTAATACCTACTAAACCACCTAAAATACCATTTAAGAACATTGTTAAATCTAAATTTTTGTATTTAATAAATGATACTAAAGCTGCTACAACACCACCTGCAGCGGCAGCCAAACAGGTAGTTACTAATGTTAATGAAGTTAATTCAGGGTCTGCAGATAAAACAGAACCTCCATTAAAACCAAACCACCCTAACCAAAGGATTAAAACTCCTGCAGTGGCTAAAGGTATGCTGTGACCTGGGATTGCTTGTGGTTTTCCGTCTTTAAATTTACCAATTCTTGAACCTAGTAACCAAACAGCAACCAAAGCAGCCCAACCACCAACAGAGTGTACTAATGTAGAACCTGCAAAATCATAGAATCCCATTTGGTCTAAAAATCCACCACCCCATTTCCATGAGCCAGCTATTGGATAAATAAGTCCTACATAAATTACTGTAAACACCATAAAAGGACCAATTTTCATTCTTTCAGCAACTGCTCCAGAAACGATAGTTGCAGCAGTAGCGGCAAACATACCTTGGAATAAGAAATCTGTCCACCAAGTGTATCCTCCGTCTGCATAAGCCGCTGTCATTCCGTTTTCAGGGGCAGCAATTCCAAAACCAGCAAAATCTAAAAATCCTGCTGAACCTTCTGCAAAACCAGGATACATTAAGTTAAAACCTCCAATATAGTAAAGTAGTAATCCTACTGTAATAATAAAGATGTTCTTGAATAAAATGTTAATGGTGTTTTTTTGTCTTGTTAATCCAATTTCTAAAAATGCAAAACCAGTATGCATAAAGAAAACTAGGGCTGTACAGATCATCATCCATACATTGTTTGTTGTTAATAATTCCATTGTGTTTTTATTTTAATTTTTTACTTTAAAGTATTTCCTCCACTTTCTCCTGTTCGTATTCTATAGCATTCTTTAATGTCTGATACAAAGATTTTACCGTCTCCAACTTCACCAGTTGCGGCAGAAGAAAGCAATGCTTTGATGGTAACTTCTTCAAAGTCGTCATTCACAACGATTGATAAATATCTACGTTGAATATCACTTGTACTATAGGAAACACCCCTGTAAACATGTCCTACTTTTTCATTTCCTAATCCTGTAACATCCCAGTAAGAGAAAAAGTTAACGCCTACTTCATGTAAGGCTTCTTTCACAGCTCTGAATTTTGATTTTCGAATGATTGTTTCTATTTTTTTCATGGTATAAAAATTTAATTGTGTAAGATACTACTTTAGAAAGAGTATACAGCAGCTAAAGCAAATGAGCTTAAAGATTTGTCTCCAACAAATGCCGCTTCGGAAGCACTATCTAATCTTACTTCTGGAATAATTGTTAAAGAACCAATTGTATAATTACCTGTTAAGGTAGTTGCAAAAACACTAGATTCATCAACTCCAGTACCAATGGCTCCAAAATCTCCATCAGTTTCTTGGAAATATTCAGCTCTTAACCCAATTTTAAAACTCTCTGAAGTAGTGATTTGTGGATATAAAGCAGCACCATAGAATCCTGGCGCATCATCTCCTGAGAAATAGGCTGCATTTACTCCTAAGAAAAAAGACTCAGAAACATCAAAACCACCTGTAAAATCTATCTCATAAGCACCTTGGTCGTATAAAAAGTTAAAATACTGACCAGAAACTCCTAATTGTGCTCCAAATGCATAACTACCATTTGGATTGAATTCTGTGGCATCTGTTGGATTCATAACAGCTATCATTAAAGAAGTACTTTCTGATAATGTAAAATCTGCTTTTATTCCCGTATGGCTAAACGGACCGTAAGAGAATAAATAGGAAGTACTATAGTTAAAGTTTGCTGTAGGAGAAATTACTTCATACCCTAAAAAAGTATTAAAGTTACCCATGGTTAATGTTACACTTTCGCTTACATTCCAATATGCATATAATTGATTAACTATTTGAGCACTTCCAGAAGGCGAGCCAAAAACAGCATCTGCTCCTCTTGGACCGTATACCATATCTGCTACAAAACCTACTTTTTCTCCTTCGTACCCAGCAATTATGTTAATCATACCTAAGGCAAAACCAGGTTGATTGGCAAAAGAACTACCAGGTGCAGTGTCATAATTACCACCGCTAATGTTTCCTCTAAAGTAGGTGTCTACGCTACCACTTAAAGTAAATGTTTTTTCTTCTTTTTCTTCTTCTTGTCCCATTACAGATAAACTACTTACAAATAGTAGTGATAAAATAATTTTTTTCATAAAATAATATTTAAGTTAAATTTTAATTCGGGGTCAAAAGTAATGCATAAAACCCTTAAAAAAAAGAGGTTGAATTTAATAAACTAATGTATTTGATATATACCCCCTTAAAAAAATAGGGGTTATTTTGTTATAAATGTATTTTTAATTAAAATGACCCATATTGAAATATGGTTGTAATAAATAGAGAGTTTTTTTTTAAGAATATCATAAAAATGTAGTTTTAATAAAAAAATATCCACATTTTTTTGTTGAAAAATTCAATTATTCTAGTGTTTTATTGCTAAAAGAAGCATTCTTAAAAACAGTAACTTTTTTTTGTGAAAACATAAAATTTAGCTTTGTTTAGACTTTTTACAGATGGTTTTTAACAAGTTTCAGATCTTTTTTATTCTTTTATTCGTTAAAAATTCCTGTATTTTTGAATATTTATGATGTACTATTCATTTTCTTTTTTAGTAAAAATTCAGTTTTTAGGCTTTCGTTTCCATGGTTGGCAGAAACAAAAAGATGTACAGACAATTCATGATATGATTGATAAAACATTGTCTTTTGTTTTTGGAGAAGAAAAATATAAAACAATAGGTGTGGGAAGAACAGATGCTAAGGTGTCTGCAAATACGTATTTTTTTCAAATGTTTGTGAACCATCAAATAGAAGAGATAGTATTTTTAGAGCTTTTTAATAGAAATACTACTGCAGATATAAAGGCAATCTTTATAAAGAATGTTCCTATAAGTTTTAATATTATTAACTATCCTAAAATAAAAGAGTACCATTATTATTTTTCTTTTGGTGAAAAAAACCATCCGTTTGCAGCGCCTTTTATGACGGGATTGCAAGAAAACCTAAATATTCATTTAATGAAAAAAGGGGCAAAACTATTTGAAGGGACTCATTATTTTCATAAATATTGTACCAAGCCTTCTGTAAACACAAAATTTAAGAGGAAGATTATCACTTGTGAAATTGTAGAAAACACTTTGCTTACTGCTAGTTTTTTTCCTGAAAATAGCTATGTTTTAAAAGTGAAAGGAAAAGGGTTTTTAAGATATCAAATCCGATTGATGATGGCTGTTTTATTTGAGTTGGGAAAAGGTAATGTCTCTTTAAACTTTATAGAAAACTCTTTGAAAGAAGATAATGATCAACAATTTTTAAAAGTGATTGCTCCGGCTTCTGGCTTACAGTTGTATGATTTGGAGTTGGAAGGTTTATAAGGTTTTGAATGCTAGATTTTGAATGTTGGATTTTTAATTCTTCAATTTTTGAATCTTTCAATTAGTTGATAAATTTATTTGTTTAGAGTAGTTTATTTGAATCAATTTTTCACTTTCAACAACAACCAACAACTAACCATTTAACATTGACGAACAAGTTACTTCATTTGTTCTTGGAATAGTTGTTTCTTTAATAGCTTTATAACCTCCTGCTATGTCAATTACATGATGAAATCCTCTTGCCTTTAGAATAGAGCATGCAATTACAGAACGATATCCTCCTGCACAATGTAAATAGAAAGGAGTATTTTTTGGAAATTCAGCAATATGATTGTTTAAAAAATCTAAAGGTGTATTCGGTACGTTTTTAATATGCTCGTTTGTGTATTCTCCAGATTTTCTTACATCAAAAATGGCAATTTTAGAACTTATTTTTTCTTCTAAAGTACTTGCAGAGATAGATACTAATGTATCTATTTCCTTTCCTGCTTCCTTCCAAGTATTAAAACTCCCATTTAAATACCCTAAAACATTGTCAAAACCAACTCTAGACAATCGGGTAATTACCTCTTCTTCTCTTCCTTCTGGAGAAACCAATAATATAGGTTGTTCAATGTCTTTTATTAGCGTACCTACCCAAGGCGCAAATCCCCCATCAATACCTATAAAAATAGATTGAGGAATAAATCCTTTTACAAAATCTGTTTGATGACGAACATCTAAAATAATGGCATTTGTTTCATTTGCAATGTATTCAAACTCCACAATAGATAGTGGCTTGGTAGCATTCTTAAGAACTTCATTGATGGGTTTGTAACCTTCTTTATTAAGTTGTACATTTAATGGAAAATAAGCGGGAGGTGCTAACAATCCATGTGTAACTTCTTTAATAAATTCATCACGAGTCATATCAAATCGAAGTGCATAATTATGTTGTTTTTGGTCGCCTAAAGTTCCTACCGTTTCTTTGCTTAGATTTTTACCACAGGCAGAACCTGCGCCGTGCGCTGGATATATAATGAGTTCATTAGATAAAGGCATAATTTTATTTCGTAAGCTATCAAATAAGATGCCTGCTAAATCTTCTTGTGTAACATCACTTTTTTGAGCCAAGTCTGGCCTTCCTACATCTCCTAAAAATAAAGTGTCTCCAGTAAATAAGGCATGTTCTTTTCCTTTTTCATCTTTTAATAAATAGCAAGTACTCTCTAGAGTATGTCCGGGTGTATGCAATGCTGTAATGGTACAATTGCCTAATTGAAAAACTTCGTTGTCTTTTGCAATATAAGACTCAAATTTTGTGTTTGCATTAGGTCCATAGATAATTTTAGCACCTGTTTGTGCTGCCAATGTAACATGTCCGCTTACAAAATCTGCATGAAAATGAGTTTCAAATATATATTTAATACTTGCATTGTCTTTATTTGCACGTTCTATATAGCTATCTACTTCTCTTAAAGGATCTATAATAGCTACTTCTCCATTACTTTCTATATAATAAGCACCTTGAGATAGGCATCCTGTGTAAATTTGTTCAACTTTCATACTATGAATTATAAATTTGTAGACATATTTTCCTATTAACTTTTAATCTTCAATCAAATGTTTGATGAATATATTGCGCATATTTTTCTTGACGTTTTCGATTGCCTGTTTTGTGAAATTTTACAGCATCATGTACTCTCATAAAAAAATGATGAATTGTAATGATATTTAAAATTCCACTTTTAAACAAAACATCTCTTACAGGACCTTTTACCCCTGCAAAATAAAACAGGACTTTTCTTTTTTTATAAAACTGCACGCATTCTTTTAAAGTTTCTACTCCTGTACTATCTATTCTGTTAATGCTTTCAGCATCTAATACAATTAATTGTAGGTTAGATTTTGTCTGAGCGAATTCTTCTAAACAATCTCTAAAATACGTAGCGTTTGCATAAAATAATTGTGCATCAAATCTAAAAACAAGTACATCCTTGTCTAAAACAACATCTTTAAAACGTTCTTTGTTTTTATAAAAATTAGAATCGGGTACTTTTCCTAATTCTGTATTGTAAGGTCTAGAGGTTCTAAATATTAATACAATTAAAGAAAGCGCTACGCCTGTGGCAATTCCATATTCGATTCCTAAAAAAAGTGTTGCAAAAAATGTAGCAATCATTAGCCAGAAATCTAAAATATTTGCTTTCCATAAAAATTTAGCTTCTTTAATATTCACAAGTCCAAAAACCGCTACCATAATAATGGCTGCCAAAACTGCTTTTGGTAAATGGTAAAAAACAGGCGTTAAAAATAAGAGCGTGAGTATTACTATAATTACAGAAACTAAAGACGCCATACCTGTAGTAGCACCTGCTTCTTGATTGATAGCCGACCTAGAAAAGCTAGAAGTTGTTGGATATGCTTTAAATAGAGAACCTACAATATTACTTAAACCTAAAGCAATTAATTCTTGATTGGGTCTTATTTTATAGATGTCTTGCTGGGCTTCTAATGTTTTTCCAATAGAAATGGTTTCTAAATAACCCACCATTACTAAGGTAATAGCAATAGGTAATAATTCTTTAATTTGATCGATATCTAATTCAGGAAAAGAAAAAGAAGGCAATCCGGAAGGGATATCTTTGATAATAGCAACTTCAGTAAAATAAGTTCCAAAATATTTTAAGAGTAAAATTCCAAAAGTGACTACAATTAAGGCGTTTGGAATTTTTTTATTGATTTTTTTAAAAATAATAATAATGCCTATAGAAATAATTCCAATAAAACTTGTTTGAGGGTTTAATTCTTGAATGCGTTCCCAAATATTTTGAAGAATGATATGAATTTGATCGCTTTGTAAGAAATCGACTCCCAATAAATTCCGAAATTGATTACATCCAATAATCAAGGCAATGGCTGAAGTAAACCCTGTAATAACTGGTTTCGAAAGGAAGTTAACAATAAAACCTAATTGAAATACACCCATTAAAAACTGAATGCTACCTACTAATAAGGCTAGTAAAATGGCAATAGCTATATAGCTATCTGAACCTACCAACGCTAGTGTAGAAACTCCTGTAGCAACAATTAGAGAATCCATAGCAACAGGACCAATAGCTACTTGTCTTGAAGAACCAAAAATTGCATACACAACCTGTGGAAGTAATGCACAATACAAACCATAAATAGGAGGTAGCCCTGCAATTAAAGCATAGGCAATTCCTTGTGGAATTAGCACAATAGCAACTGTAATTCCTGCAATTACATCGCCTTTAAAAAAGGTGTGGTTGTAATTGGGCAGCCACTCTAAAATGGGTATGAGCTTTTTGATATTCATTTAAAATAACTCGCCTTGATTTTTACCTTTGATAAGCCCTAAATGTTTGTAAGCTAAATCGGTGACTTCTCTTCCTCTGGGGGTTCGCATAATAAATCCTTGTTGAATTAAAAAAGGTTCATATACTTCTTCAATTGTTTCTGTATTTTCACTTACTGCCGTAGCAATAGTACTAATTCCTACAGGACCTCCTTTAAATTTTTCAATAATCGTTTTTAGGATTTTATTGTCCATTTCGTCTAATCCATGCGCATCTACATTGAGCGCTTTTAAGGCATATTTTGCAATTTCTATGGTAATGCTTCCATTTCCTTTTATTTGCGCAAAATCTCTTACTCTTCGTAACAACGCATTGGCAATTCTTGGTGTTCCTCTACTTCTTCCTGCAATTTCAATGGCTGCCTCCATAGAAATAGGAACTTTTAAAATGCTGGCACTTCTTTGTAGAATAGTAGTTAATAATTCGGTTTTATAATAGTGCAATCGACTGCTAATACCAAAACGTGCACGCATGGGTGCTGTTAACAAACCAGAACGTGTGGTAGCTCCAATTAGGGTAAAAGGTTCTAAATGAATTTGAACTGTACGTGCATTAGGACCCGATTCAATCATAATATCTATCTTATAATCTTCCATAGCAGAGTATAAGTATTCTTCTACAATGGGACTTAACCGATGAATTTCATCAATAAATAAGACATCACGCTCTTCTAAGTTGGTTAACAAGCCTGCTAAATCTCCTGGTTTGTCTAATACAGGGCCTGAAGTAATTTTAATACCTACTTGTAGTTCATTAGCAAGAATATGTGCTAAGGTAGTTTTTCCTAAACCTGGTGGTCCGTGAAAAAGTGTGTGATCTAAGGCTTCTCCTCGCTGATTGGCAGCTTCTACAAAAATTTTAAGATTTTCAATTGCCTGATCTTGCCCCGTAAAATCGTCAAAAGATAAAGGTCTTAACTTTTTTTCGATATCCAATTCTTCATTAGATAGATGTGTGTTTTCAGGATCTAAATGCTCATTCATATCACAAATATAAGTGAATTTGAGCGACAAATAACGTGCTAAATTTTGACGAATTATAAGAGTAAATAGAACAGGTTTATTTTACAAACAACTTAAAATTGTAAATGATACGTATATTAGCAGTAAATTATACGATTATGTTACAAAATAAAAAACGAAAAGAAGTATCATTAGAAAGCGATACGTTAGTTTTATTGGAAATTCAAGCTCAAAAAGAAGGCAGGAAACTTAAAAATTACATGGAGCAAGTTTTACGTGAAAAAGCAAATAGTTTTGAATTGACTGACGAATACAAAGTGATGATGGATAATCTGTTAGAAAAACATCAGAAAGGTGAGTTAAATTATATGAGCGAATCAGAATTTCGTAAAATCACTGTCCGTAAATGAGTTATATAATACAATTTGAAAAAGGATTTTTAGCCGATTTCAATAAAGCTATTGAACATTACGAAAAGATATCAAAAGAATTAGCAGATAGATTTTATAATGAATTTTGGAATGTAATAATGTATCTTAAAGAAAACCCTTTGCATCATCAATTAAGGTATAAAAGTATTAGAATAGCGTATTTAAAAGTATTTCCTTATAGTATTCATTTTATTGTTGATGGCGCTGTAATCAAAGTTTTTAAAGTGATGCATTACAAACAGTTTTACAAATAATTTTTATATGAAATTTTGGCAACAACTTTTGGTGCAATTACAAGCCTCTAAAAAAGTATATTTATTAACGGTTATTGAAAATTTTGGAAGTTCACCTGGACGAAAAGGTTTTAAAATGCTGGTTGCAGAAGATGATTTTATTTATGGCTCTGTTGGCGGAGGTGTTATGGAATTTTCATTAGTGCAAAAAGCAAGAAAATTATTAGAATTAGAAGAATCGCCTATTTTTTTTAAAAAGCAAATTCATCGAGGAAAAATTAAAGAGGGTTCTGGTATGATTTGTTCAGGAGAACAGTCGGTTGTTTTTCATCCGCTTTATAAAGTTCATATTCCTATTGTTCAAGAAATTTTAAACTGTTTGGCGCAAAACAAACTAAAAACTTTGTGTTTTTTGCCTAGTTCTTTTGGCTTTTCTGATGAAGTTCTCGATGAAAAATATCAATATAAAATTACTTCCAAAACAGATTGGTTTTTTAAAGAACAAATTGGTTTTAAAGAAACGCTTTATATTGTGGGTGGCGGACATGTAAGTGTTGCCGTGTCTGATTTGTTTGTAAAACTAGGTTTTTATGTAGTCGTTTTTGATAATAGAGAAGCGTTAAATACCTTAGCTTTCAATACTTCTGCACATCAAAAAGTGGTTGTAAATTATAATGAAATTTCAAATTATATTCCCGAAGGAAAGCATTATTATATTGCTATTATGACGCATAAGTATACCGATGATAAGTTGGTATTGAGTAAGCTCATTCGAAATCAGTATGCATTTATGGGTGTTTTAGGAAGCAAAGCCAAACTAAAAACTTTGTGGGAAGTTTTGTTAAAAGAAGGATTTACACAAGCGGAATTAGATACCGTATATGCACCTATTGGTTTGGCAATTAAAAGTCAGACTCCCGAAGAAATTGCAGTAAGTATCGCAGCGCAAATTGTGCAGGTTCGTAATTTGGAGAAAGCGTAAGTTCTATATTGGGTTATAATCGAATTCTTTTTATAAATTAAAAACTCGTTTTTCTTCTAGCTTGTTTTATGTAAGGTAATTTCATTTATGGGATTATTATTTGATGTTATAAAAAACATAATTATTTTAATGGAGTTGTATAAAGGTTAATTGTATAGTCAGTATTTTCATTCAGTTTTGTAATAATTTCCAAGTTCCATTTTCAAATTTAAATACACAAGGTTTACTTTTCAAAGAAGTAAAACCCATTTGGATGTCAATTACAGCAGTTTTATACTCTTTATCAAATACTGGTTTTGATATAAAATAAAACTTGGAAGGACAATCTAAAAACATTTGTTTTTTTTCTTTTACGCTTCCATATTTTACAATAGAGTCAATTTCTGTTTTAATTACCTTAAACTGATTAAGGTCGATTAATTCAGTTTCACTTTTAAACATAGAGTTTTTAAATTCAAAATTACTGGAAAGATTCAGTAAACTGTCGAGAGTTTCTTTTTTCTCAATTTTAAAGATCTCCATTAATCTTATTGTGATAATTTATTTCAGGCATTTCATTCTCAACCGTTTCGAGTAGATTGTGCTTAGAATTTGATTTAATTATATAAGTACATTCATAATTTTTAGTTGAAAATATTTCCGTAACAAATTCAGATGCGATTTTATTATAACGTTCAGTTTTGTTAATGTGATTTTGTTGTTTACAGCTTAAAGTGAAATAGAAAAAAAATACAATTATTAATATTTTGACTGTTTTTTTCAAATGTTTTATCTTAAGGTATAATTAAAGTTTAAAATTGATTTTATAGTGATAATTTATATATCACATTTGATATTCTACAACCCAAATACAGTGCCTTCTTTCGCAAACCGAAAGCCTAAGGATTCTAATGCTTTTTTTTCTTTAGCATTGGGCTGTAAAGCGGGATTGGTATGGTTAAAGTGAATAAAAATCACTTTGTTTTTTATAGCTACCGACTCTTTTTTAAACAAAGCTACAGTTTCTTCTATAAAAGGATGCGGAATTTCCGCCATCGGTCTGTTAATTTCGCCATCTTTTAAAAAAGTAGCATCTAAAAAAGCATAGTCTACCTTCTTCACTTCTTCCACGATATCTTTATGCCATTTTTGCCATTTGTCAATATCTGGAATAAACAAAGCTGTTTTTTGTTTTCCTTGGATATGATACCCTACTGTTTCCGAAAATTCGTCTCTATGGGGCACGATAAATGGCGTTACTTGTAAGTTTGTATTTAAAACAATTGTACTGTCTTGTTGCAGATTTGAAAACACAATATTTTTTAAATCAACTAACTGACTCCAAGGACCATTTTCGGTTAAAAAAGATTTCATTTTGGGCATGGCAAATACGGTTGTATTTTTTTTACCAAGGGCTTCGCGTCCAAAATATTGCAAACCCGTATAATGCCCAATATGTGCGTGTGTTAGAAAAATCCCGTTAATTAAGGTATTGGTTTTTAAGTGATTTTGTTCTAAATCTGCTAATTGTGTAGTAATATCGGGTGTGGCTTCAAACAACCATTTTTGTTTGTTTTCTACATCTACCAAACCTAAAGAAACTACTTTTTGTTGCTTCCTTTTTTGTGCATAAAAATCAGTACAACAGGCTTTCTGGCAGCCAATATGAGGATAACCAGCATCTTGCGCAATTCCCAAAACAACAAGGTATTGTAAGTTTTTGGTTGTGCTTATCGCTTCTTTTTTTGATGTAGAACAACCCGTAAGTACAAAGAGGATGATACTTAAAATTTGATATTTACAGGGAAGTATCATTGTTGTTCTTGATTTTAGATGATTTTCTATTTATAAATACCGAAAATAATATTTATTTTTTAGTGAAATCTATCCCCAAAAGGATTTAAAACCCTTTTTGGGGTCATTGTAAAAGTAAATTAGAATTAAAAATGTTTACACCTTAATTCTCCATCCATATGGGTCTTCTACTTTATTTGTCTGAATATCAGTAATACGCTTTTTTAGACGTCCGGCATACGTATCAGAAAGTTCTGGTAATTCATAATCTTTATCTTGATATCCAAAACCTGAAATCGGTGAAACCACTGCTGCTGTTCCCGCACCAAACATTTCTTTTAACGTACCATTTTTTGCAGCTTCTACCACTTCTACTACAGCAATTTTTCGAACTTCAACATCGATTCCTTCATCTTCGGCAATCTGTAAAATACTTTTACGTGTAATTCCGTCTAAAATACGATCGTTGGTAGGACTTGTAATTAACGTATCGTTAATTCGAATAAAAATATTCATGGCACCCGCTTCTTCAATATATTGATGCGTGTTGTCATCCGTCCAAATTACTTGTTGGTAGCCTTTGTCTATTGCCAACTGTGTAGGATAAAATTGCCCTGCATAGTTTCCACCGGCTTTTGCAAAACCAACACCACCATTGGCAGCACGTGCATATTTTTCTTCAATGAGAACTTTTATTTTTCCACCAAAATAAGGACCAGAAGGAGCAAGAGCAATTACAAACTTATACGCATCTGCAGGTGAAGCGTGAAAACCAAGACCAGAAGCAAATATAAACGGACGTATATATAGCGAACTCCCTTCTTTTTTAGGAATCCAATCGCTATCTATTTTTAGCAATTGATTTAAGCCTTCCATAAAATAGGCTTCAGGCAATTCTGGAATTGCCAATCGCTTTGCAGAAAGATTCAAACGTTTGCAATTGTCTAGCGGACGAAACAATAAAATGTTATCATCAACATCTTTATAGGCTTTCATTCCTTCAAAAATAGATTGTCCGTAATGAAAAATCTTCGCAGAAGGGTCTAGTGTAAGTGGCGCATAAGGTACAATTTGAGGTGTATTCCATTTACCATCAACAAAATCACAGGTTAACATATGGTCTGAAAACACATGTCCAAAAGGAAGATTGTCAAAATCTACACCATCAATTTTAGAGTTTTCAGTATATTTTACAGTTATTTTAGAGTCCATTTAATCATTAAGTTTAATGATAACAAATGTACATAATTTATTCATCTGATTTTATAGTAATTAAATGATTTCTCTTTTAAAACCTTACATTTGTTAGCTAATAAATAAACGATTTAGAAATGAAGTTTATAGCAATATATAGTATGATAGCCTTGTTGTTTTTAACAGCATGCAAACAAGAGAAAATAGCCAATCAACAGAAAGAAATAAAGACTCAAATTTCAGAATATGATTCTTTTGGAAATCAGATTTCAGCAGATAAAGCATTGACTTCCAGTGAAATGTTAACGCGTTTTAAAACTTTAAAAGTTGGTGATACGATTGATGTAAAGTTTAGATCAACCATTAAAGAACTATGTACTAACAAAGGATGTTGGATGAAGTTGCCTTTGGGTGTTGATACCCAAACAATGGTTCGTTTTAAAGATTACGGTTTTTTTATGCCCTTAGATGCTAAAGATAGAGAAGTAGTTGTTGCGGGTAAGGCTTTTGTAAAAGAAACCTCTGTAAAAGAATTACAACATTATGCAGAAGATGCTGGTAAATCTAAAGAAGAAATCGAAAAAATTACAGTTCCTAAAAAAGAGTTTTCTTTTGAAGCACATGGGGTTTTAATGAAAAAATAACCTACCTATAAATATTTCAAAACACCAAAACAATCTGCGATTGTGAAGCGAGAAATTTTAATTACTTCCGATGGTTCTACTACCATTCATTTGCCCGATTGGAATGAACAATACCATTCTAAAAATGGTTCTATTAATGAAACGTATCATGTCTTTATTGATAAAGGCTTAAAGCAGGTAAATTCTGACAAGGTTTCTATTTTAGAAATTGGTTTTGGCACAGGTTTAAATTGTTTTATTACTTATTTAGAAGCTAAAAAAGAAATTGATTATGTAGGAGTAGAGGCATATCCTGTAAGTGCTGAAGAAGTTGAAAAACTCAATTTTATATCGGTGTTAAAGTCAGAACAAGAAAGTGCTATTTTTGATAAAATGCATACCGTCTCTTGGAATGAAAAACATCAAATTACAGAAACATTTTCCTTATTAAAAAGAAAACAGTTTTTTGAAGATATTGAAGATAAAGAGGCATTTCACTTAATTTATTTTGATGCATTTGGTGCTCGTGTACAACCTGAATTGTGGACAGAAACTATCTTTACTAAAATGTATACTGCTTTAAAAGAAGAAGGTATTTTAGTGACCTATTCTGCAAAAGGAAGTGTTCGAAGAGCCATGCAAGCAGTAGGCTTTATAGTAGAACGTTTGCCAGGGCCACCAGGAAAAAGGGAAATGTTGAGAGGAAGAAAGAGATGTAGAGTGAAAAATTAGAAATTAGAAATGAAAAGTGTAAAGTTTATAAAGTTGAAAGTTAAAAAGTATAAAGTTGTAATGTTATTTGTTGAATTTTTTAATTTTGAATCTTATTTATAATAATTACCCATTAGTTCATTGATTCATTAAATTATTAACTCATTGAAATAAAAACATGGAATTTAAAAGAAGATTTGGAAATCGTAAAAAAACAAAACCGAAGAAAGGATTGTTTTTGGTGTTTTTATTAATCATTGCATTGCTACTTTGGCATAAGGCAGAAGCTATTTTAGAAAGCTTGTTCTAATTGTTTGTGGTTTGGTTGATTTGTTTGTAAGTTTATTTGTTTAAGGACTTACTTATTTAGAAGTTTTTCATTTTCCACTTATCACTTATCACTTATCACTTATCACTTATCACTTCTTAAAGCTTCGCTCTTTCCATTTGTAATTAGAGAATAGAGACTTAAAAAAAATAAAAGTGCTAAAAAAAGGATAACAAAAGCTGCTTGCTATGTAGTTGGCAATATTTGTTTTTTGATTAAAAAAATGAATGGATTTGTGTATGAGTATCCAGTCTATAAAGATTTTTATGGTCAAAAACAATCCTATGTACGAAAAATACTCAGTGTAGAAAAGTGCGAAAAACACACCCAATACAAGTATAAAATTCATGCTAAAGACAATTGCTCCTACAAGTTTTGAAAACCCTAAACGATAGTGACTCGATTTTGCTGCCCAACGTGTACGTTGCTGTATTAAATCAGACAAAGTAGCGACTGGAAATGTGGTAACAATAGCTTCTTTAGCCTTTATAAAATGAACATTATTAGTGTCTTCTAGGAGAAATTTTTCGAATAAGAAAATATCATCTCCACTCGCAATATGGTTGTTTCCATCAAAGCCTTTTGCAGTAAAAAAAGCTTCTTTTAAATACCCTAAATTGGCGCCATTGCATAAAAAAGGTCGATGGATGCCAAATCCGCCCATAGTACTCGCCTGTAGGCTTAAAAAATCGAACTTTTGAAATTGTTCTAAAAACGTACCTCTAACCTTATAACTTACAGGCGCAACAATCATTTTTGGCGTATGTATTTGAATATAACTGTCAAAAACCTGCAACCATTTTTTTGGCAATATACAATCGGCGTCCGTGGTAAGAATCCATTTGTTTTTTGCCAAACTTATGGCAGTTTCAATAGCGTCTTTTTTAGGAGAATTCGATTTTCTATTATTTTTTATCAGTTGGTAGTTTTTTGAAGTTTTAATGAGTTGTGTAGAACTGTCTGAAGAATCATCATCTACAAATAAAAACTCTACCAATTCTTTAGGGTATGTCAATTCGTTTATTGATGTTAGTAAATGCGGTAAGTTTTTTTCTTCGTTTCGAAAGGGTATAATTACTGAAAAGCTTGTTTTAGGAGTTTTTTCTTTTTTTGTAAAGAGTACTATTTTTTCAAAGCCCATTGCCAAGCGTAGGATTAAAATTACATAACAAAAAAATAAGAAACTCAATGCACCAATCATTTTATAATAGGGGTTTTAAAAGAGAGTACAAAGTAGCTTCCTAGTATTGCAGGAATGGCAAAGTTGAGTGCCCACATAAAGCTTGTAATTGCTAAAATACTAGAAATGTCAGTATTAAAATATGAGAATAACCAAACGGCAATACTTCCTTTTAGAACTGCATCAAATAAAGAAAACATCGGAATCAGAGAACTGATAAGATACATACTCGCAATAATATTGATTGCTTCTAAATAGGGTATTTCAATTTGAAAAAGAAGTAATAAGAAATAGTATTGATGTGAAAAAATAAGGTACCGCATTCCTGCATAAAAGGCAACTTTAAAATGGGTGCCCTTAGGTATTTTACTTAGCCAATTTTTTATTTTTTGAATTTGTTTTTGAATACAATTGATGGATAACGATACCCATACCAGTATGCCTATTAAAAATAGGGTAATGCCGATAGTTTTAAGTTGAGCTTTAAAATTTAAAGTAATAGTGTGGAGGTAGTTAACATATAGGAAACCAATACTTCCTAATAAAACGGTAATTACCATTTGGTAAAAATTACCTATAAAATTTAATCCTATAATTTGTAAACCATACTCTTTTTTAAAATAGAGTGCTTTTGCACCGTATTCTCCAACTCTATTGGGTGTAATTAATGAAACTGTTAGGGAAGCTAAACTTTGAATACTTGCTTTTTTAAAAGTTATTTTCTGAATAGTATTTGCTAAAGTTTGCCATTTTAAAATTTCAAAAAGCCAATTAAAACTGCTTAAAAAGATTAAAAAAAGTATGTTTTTGAGTAAAAAAACATCATTTTTAACCATTTTTGACAGAAAATCAGAAAAATTTAATGTTTTGTTTTGCGTAAATTTTGTGACGATAAAATACCCACAAATAATAACTATAAAAAGTTTTACGACTCCCCATAAGAATTGCTTAGTTTTGTATGAAGTTGATATTTTCACAGTGCGCAAAATAGAAAATAATCGGTAGTAGTTTGTTTAAAAGTAGTGTTAATTTATAAAGGCATACAATCTGAAAGTAGAGAAAATAATATTAGGAATTGATCCAGGAACCACCATTATGGGATTTGGTGTTCTAAAAGTTGTTGGAAAGCAGATGGAGTTTATTCAAATGAATGAATTGCTATTGACAAAGTATACCGATCATTATCTAAAACTAAAACTCATCTTTGAGCGTACCATAGAATTAATTGACACCTATAAACCTGATGAAATTGCAATTGAAGCTCCTTTTTTTGGTAAAAATGTACAATCGATGTTAAAACTAGGGCGAGCGCAAGGTGTAGCAATGGCAGCGGGTTTGTCTCGTGAAATACCCATTACAGAATATTTGCCTAAAAAAATTAAAATGGCAATTACAGGGAATGGAAATGCCAGTAAAGAGCAAGTAGCTTTGATGTTAAAATCGTTATTACGTTTAAAAGAATTACCCAAAAACTTAGATGCTACTGATGGCTTAGCAGCTGCAGTTTGTCATTTTTACAATGCAGGAAAAGTAGTGGGTGGTAAAAATTATACAGGTTGGGCTAGTTTTGTAAAGCAGAACCCTAAAAAAATTAAGTAGTGTAATTTTTGTTCTTTTTTGTTATTCCTGCAAAAGTAGGAGCTACTAAAAAACATTTAGATTCCTGCTTTTGCAGGAATGACATTCTCTTATGAAAACTAGTTTCGAAACTTATTACGCCTAATAATACTTTTCAATTTCCTTTTTAAATCTTCCCCTGTGTCATATACCATTTGTTCATTGCTAGGAAATGGAATTTGTCCACGTGTAATAAGACTTAGGAAGTTTTTTTGTAAAGCTCTTTTATCGCCATTATAGGTACATATGCATGTTCAAAAACAAATTCACTCGCAATAGGATATCTTTCTATAAGTTGTTGCGTATTGTAATTTGTGTAGGTTACTCTCGCCTCAATTGCTGTAGATTTTATTTGGGTAAATTGATATACCTGACACACTATTTTTTTAAACTTATCTACTTTTATATACTCTCCCTCGCTATCTTTTACAGGATCTCCATTCTCATCTAATAAAAGCTCTTTACCATCTTTTATTTGACGTTCTTGAATGATTTCCTTTTCATTGATTCTTTCGGGTGAAATACTAATTTTCTGAATGTCTAGAGTGAGTCCAAAATCATACGCTAGATTGCCTGTTTTTTTTGTATGGTATACGGTCCATGTATCGTTACTATTATACGTATTAAAGTTTAGTAAATCTGCTTCTAAGCGTTTTGGAATAATTTGCTCTGTATTGTTTTTCACAGTTACAAATACATAATCTAATCCTTTTTGGTAAGCTCTTTCAAGCAAATCATTCGTGTTTTTATAATTTGGATTGATGTTTTGTAAATACTGTAAATTATCGTACACCTTTCTATATTCGTATTTGTTTGTTGACGATTGTAAAGTAGTTATTGCTTCTGTATATAAATACTCAGAAAGCTCGTTTTTAGCCTCTATAATTTCATCAGAATAGTCTTTCAATCTAAATTTTGCCTCTCTATTTTTATTTGTAATATAGAGAGGTAAAAGCGGTTCAATTAGTTTTTGTCGCTTTTCTAAAATGATATACTGATTGTAAATAGTTTCTAAAGAACTTGCGTTGTTCTCTTTCTTTAAAAAACTAATTTTCTGAAGATCTCTTTTCGTTGCTTTTTTAAAAGCCTCTTCTAGCATTACTACATAAGGCTGATGCTTTTCCTTAGATTTATTACTTCTTAAATTCTTAACAGCAATTGCAATAGCTTCATTATAGTTGCCAGTATTCAATGCTTTTTGCGTTTTCTTTACGCTATTACAAGCAAAAAAGCTAAAAAAGAAACTTAACAGTAGTAATTTATATTTCATGTTTTTTATTATAAAGATTAAAAGAATCAAAAATTAAAATCATTATTTCATTGAAATCGCAGGCAAAATTGTACCAATACATTCCCCAAAACCAATACGTACTTTTTCGTTTTTACAATGCGCTCGCATAATTACAGTATCATTATCTTCAATAAATTTTCTTTCACTACCATCATTCAATACAATAGGATTTTGTCCGCGCCAAGAAAGTTCTAACATAGAACCATAACTATCTTTTGTAGGTCCAGAAATAGTACCGCTACCCATCATATCTCCTGCATTTACATTACACCCATTTACAGTATGATGTGCCAATTGTTGTGCCATGGTCCAATACATGTATTTGAAATTAGAATTGGCAATCACGGTTTCTGTGCTATTTTCGGGTTGAATGCCTACTTGTAAATGAATATCGTAACTCTTTTTTCCTGTAGTTTGTAAATAGGGAAGTGGAGCAGGTTCTTGTTTTGGGTTTTCTGTTCTAAATGGTTCTAAGGCATCTAAGGTAACAATCCAAGGAGAAATGGTAGATGCAAAATTCTTTCCTAAGAAAGGGCCTAAAGGCTGGTATTCCCATGCTTGAATATCTCTAGCAGACCAATCGTTAAACAATACCAAACCAAAAATATGTTCTTCCGTTTCTTCAATAGGAATTCGTTCTCCTAAATTATTAGAAGCGGTGGTAATAAAAGCCATTTCCAATTCAAAATCCAACAATTTAGAAGGCCTAAAATTAGGAGTATTCGTACCTTCTGTAGGTTTCGATTGTCCGTAAGGTCTTCGAATATTTGTGCCTGATGGGATAATAGAAGAGCTTCTTCCATGATATCCTATAGGTACGTGTAACCAATTGGGTAATAAGGCATTCTCGGGGTCTCTAAATAACGAACCCACGTTGGTGGCGTGTTCTTTACTTGCATAGAAATCTGTGTAATCGCCAACACTAACAGGCAATAGCATTTCAATTTCATCCATTCTAAAGATAACTTTGTCTTTATGTATAGGATTGTCTCTTAATTTTCCGTTTGTAACATCAAAAATAGTAGCAATTCTATTCCGTACTAATCGCCATGTTTTTCTACCATCTGCAATAAAATCATTTAAAGAATCTTGCAAAAAGATATCGTCAGTTAGTAAAATACCTTCAAAATATCCTAGTTGATGCAATGCACCTAAATCAATGGCAAAATCACCTATTCTAGTACCAATGGTAATGATATCGTCTTTGGTAATAAAAACCCCAAAAGGGATGTTTTGAATGGGAAAATCCGAATCTTTGGCAACATTTAGCCAAGATTTTCTATGAGGATTGTTTGCAATTATTTCCATAAAAGTATTGTTTTATTTTTTATCAAATATAGACGAAAGTTCTTATTATAAAAATGATTTTTATGTACTTTTGTGGAAATTAATTAAAATTTAACAATGCAACGCGATACCCTAATTTTTAACCTTATTGAAGACGAAAGACAACGCCAAATAAACGGCTTAGAATTAATCGCTTCAGAAAATTTTGTAAGTAATCAAGTCATGGAAGCTGCGGGTTCTGTGCTTACCAATAAATATGCAGAAGGTTATCCTAATAAACGTTATTATGGCGGTTGTGAGGTAGTAGATATTGTAGAACAAATTGCCATCGATAGGGCTAAAGAATTATTTGGTGCGACTTATGTAAATGTTCAACCACATTCTGGAAGTCAGGCAAATACCGCTGTTTTTGCAGCTTGTTTACAGCCTGGAGATAAAATTTTAGGATTCGATTTATCGCATGGCGGACATTTAACACATGGTTCTCCAGTAAACTTTTCTGGAAAATTATATACGCCTAGTTTTTATGGAGTAGAAGAGGAGACAGGTGTTTTAAATTATGATACCATTCAAGAAATTGCCATTAAAGAGCAACCTAAACTAATTATCGCAGGTGCTTCTGCATATTCTAGAGATATCGATTTTAAGCGTTTTAGAGAAATTGCAGATAGTGTAAATGCATTGTTATTGGCAGACATTTCACACCCTTCGGGAATGATTGCAACAGGTATTTTAAGCGACCCAATGCCTCATTGTCATATTGTTACAACAACAACACACAAAACATTACGCGGACCAAGAGGAGGTATGATATTGATGGGGCAAGACTTTGACAATCCGTTTGGATTAAAGCTAAAAAATGGCAATTTAAAGAAAATGTCTTCTTTGTTAGATAGCGCTGTTTTTCCAGGAAATCAAGGAGGTCCTTTAGAACATATTATTGCGGCAAAAGCCATTGCTTTTGGAGAAGCACTTACAGAAGATTTTTTAAAGTATCAGATTCAGGTAAAAAAGAATGCAGCTACCATGGCGGCTTTTTTTGTAGCCAAAGGATATAAAATTATTTCTGGTGGAACAGACAATCACATGATGCTTATAGATTTGCGTTCTAAAAACATTACAGGTAAAGATGCAGAAAAAGCTTTGGGCAAAGCAGAAATTACAGTAAATAAAAATATGGTGCCTTTTGATGATAAATCTCCTTTTGTAACCTCTGGAATTCGAGTAGGAACTGCCGCAATTACAACAAGAGGTTTAAAAGAGAGCGACATGGAAACTGTAGTAAATTTGATAGATGAAGCTTTAATGAATGCTGATGATGATACTATTTTAGAAGGTATTGCAAGTAAAGTACATGGTTTGATGAATGAGAGACCTTTGTTCTCTTACTAGAGATTTCTTATTATTTAGTTTCTTTTTTAGAGAAAATAAAATAAAATACTTTTTTATTGCGAAATTCTTATTTTTTACAAAATGAATGCAAGATTATTTGTTTATTAAAATTTAATAATTAGATTTGTCGCATAGTTTAAGAATATATGAACATTCAGTACATTTTTAAAACATTTCGTTTTTACTTTTATTTTTTTATAAAAGGAGAGACTTTGTAATGTATTGTTTGTAAAAAAATAGAAATTCAAAAAAAGTCTCGACATCATTCGAGGCTTTTTTTAGTTTATGCATCTAAAGAATGATTATAGCCATACAAGGAATTAAAGGATCTAACCATCATATAGTAGCTAATAACTACTATAAAGATACTATTGTATTAGACGAATGTTTGTCTTTCGATCTTTTGGTAGATAGTTTACTAGAAAAGAAAAGTGAACAAGCTGTAATGGCAATAGAAAATACAATTGCAGGGTCTATTATTCCTAATTATGCACTCATAGATCATCATAATTTACACATTGTAGGAGAATATTATTTAAACATTCACCACCATTTAATGGCATTGCCCAATCAAACCCTTCAAGATATTACAGAAGTGTATTCGCACCCAATGGCATTGTTGCAATGTAAAGAATTCTTTAAGAAGTATACACATATAAAATTGGTAGAAGATGTAGATACAGCAGATGTAGCCAAACGTATTGCAGAAAATAAACTAGAAAAAGTAGCAGCCATTGCCCCAAAAATGGCCGCAGAGATTTATAATTTAGCTGTAATTGAAGACGAGATTCAAACTATTGCTAACAATGCTACTCGTTTTGTAATTGTACAAACTGCAGCACCTCAAAAAGAGAAGCATCAAATAAACAAAGCTTCTTTAAAATTTTTATTAGACCATAAACGAGGAAGTTTAGCAACAATTTTAAATGTAATTAGCGATTGTAAATTAAACCTTACTAAAATCCAGTCTTTGCCCAAAATAGAAACTCCATGGAAGTATGCATTTTTTGTAGATGTTACCTTTTCCGAATATGCAGATTATAAAAAAGCGAAAGAAATTATAGCCATTATGGCATTAGATTTTAAAGTATTGGGTGAATATAAAAATGGGAGGTGAATTATGAATGTTGAATTATGAATTATGAATTACCATTTACGATTGAAGAATTGAAAGATTAAAGAACAAAGAGACAAGACAATCTATGTTTTCTATGTTCCTATGTGGTGGTGAATTACAATTGAAAAATTAAAAGATTAAAGAATTGAAAGATTGAAGATTAGGGAACAAAGATATGAGACACAAGAATTAAGATTTACTTATGTTTTCTATGTTCCTATGTGGTGATGAGTTACGATTTACGATTGAAGAATTGAAAGATTAAAGAACAAAGAGACAAGACAATCTATGTTTTCTATGTTCCTATGTGGTAGATGAATTACAATTGAAAAATTAAAAGATTGAAGATTAGGGAACAAAGATAACAACATTAAAACCGAAATAAATTTACGAATTGGGATTGAATCATTGAGTAATAAGAAATTTAAAATTCAACATTCGTAATTCAACATTTAGAATTTAAAAGAAACACATTGAATATACATACAGCAAAACGACTAACAACAGTTAAAGAGTATTATTTCTCTAAAAAATTACGAGAGGTAAGTGCGTTGCAGGCGGCAGGAAAGCCCATTATAAATATGGGAATTGGTAGTCCAGATTTGCAACCACCAACAACCGTTTTGTCAGCTATAGAAAATAGTTTAACCGATGTAAACGCTCATAAATATCAAAGTTACCAAGGATTGCCAGCGTTTAGAGAAGCTGTTGCAGCATTTTATCAAAAAAACTACCATGCATCGGTAAACCCTGTAAATGAAATTCTTCCTTTAATGGGAAGTAAAGAAGGTATTATGCATATTTCTTTGGCATTTTTAAACAAAGGAGACGAAGTTTTAATTCCAAATCCAGGATATCCAACCTATACATCGGTTACAAAATTGGTAGAAGCAAAGGCTGTTTTTTATAATTTGGATGAGAAAAATAATTGGCAACCCAATTTCGAGGCTTTAGAAAAACAAGATTTATCAAAAGTGAAATTAATGTGGGTAAATTACCCGCATATGCCAACAGGCGCAGATGCTGAAAAAGAGACGTATAAAAAATTAATTGCGTTTGGAAAAAAGCACCATATTTTAATTGTGAATGACAATCCGTATAGTTTTATTTTAAATAACAATCCGTTAAGTATTTTACAAATTGATGGTGCAAAAGACATTGCTTTAGAGTTAAATTCTTTAAGCAAGTCTTTTAATATGGCAGGTTGGCGAGTAGGTATGTTGTTAGGAAGCGAACAACATTTGTCTGCTGTTTTAAAAGTGAAAACACAAATGGATTCGGGGATGTTTTACGGAATTCAAAAAGGTGCTATTGCGGCTTTACAAACCTCAAATACATGGTTTTCTGAAATTAATTTGGTCTATAAAAAAAGAAGAAAATTAATTTTCGAATTGGCTAAAAAATTAGATTGTACGTTTGATGAAAATGCAAAAGGAATGTTTGTTTGGGCAAAATTACCAGCAGGGAAATTAGCGGAAGAAACAATAGATGCTTTATTGTATGAGAAGCACATTTTTATAGCACCCGGAACTATTTTTGGAACACAAGGAGAGGGGTACATTCGATTTTCGCTATGTATTTCAGAAGAAAAAATTAAAGAAGCCATTGAACGAATTCTAAATGTTGAATTTTAAATTATGAATGACGAATGTTTGGCTTTTAATTTTTCAATTCTTCAATTTTTTAATTAGAGATTTTAACAGATGAAAAATATTTACATGATTGGTATTGGTTTAATAGGAGGTAGCTTTGCTATTGATATTAAACAGCACCATCCAGAAGTTGTAATTCATGGAATTAGTAGAAAAGAGGAGACTCTAAATAAAGCTTTAGAATTAAATCTAATTGATAAAAAAGCAACGTTAGATGCTATCAAACATGCAGATTTAGTAATTGTTTCAATTCCTGTAGACGCAACGGTACAATTATTACCAACAATTTTAGATAAAATTTCAGATAATGGATTGGTGATAGATGCAGGTTCTACAAAAGAAGCCATTTGTAAGGTGGTTGAACATCATCCAAAAAGAAGAAATTTTTTAGCATGTCATCCTATTGCAGGAACAGAAAACTCTGGACCAACAGCGGCGATTTCTGGCTTGTATAAAGGGAAAACCAATATTATTTGCGAAGTAGAAAAAACAACTTTTAAATTGCAAGAGAAAGCCCTGCAATTATTTAGAGCTATTGGAATGCGTATTCGCTATATGGATCCTATTTCTCATGATAAACATATTGCGTATGTTTCGCATTTATCACATATAAGTTCTTTTATGTTAGGGAAAACAGTATTGGAAGAAGAAAAAAATGAACGCGATATTTTTGATATGGCAGGTTCTGGATTTGCATCAACTGTGCGTTTGGCAAAAAGTTCGCCCGCAATGTGGACACCAATTTTTAAACAAAATAAAGAGAATATTATAGAAACTTTAGACGAGTACATTCTTAATTTACAGCAGTTTAAAAAGTTTATGGAGAATGACGATTTTTCGGCAATATTTAAAGAAATGGAACAAACTAATTATATAAAACAAGTATTAAACGGCATAAAATAAAACGCCACAACAATTAGAAAAATGAAGAATACAAAAGAATTAAGAACATGGTTGGATGATATGAATTTAGAGCATCCACTAGTAATAGCAGGGCCTTGTAGTGCAGAAACCGAAGAGCAGGTTTTAAAAATTGCACACGAATTAAAAGATTCTGATGTAAATTACTTCCGTGCTGGAATTTGGAAACCAAGAACACGACCTGGTAATTTTGAAGGTGTAGGTGCTTTGGGCTTAAAATGGTTGCAAAAAGTAAAAGCAGAAACAGGAATGAAAACCTGTACAGAGGTTGCCAACGCAGCGCATGTAAAATTAGCTTTAGAGTACGATATTGATTTGTTGTGGATTGGTGCACGTTCTACAGTAAGCCCATTTATTATGCAAGAAATTGCAGACGCTTTACAAGGAACCGATAAAATTGTATTGGTAAAAAACCCTGTAAATCCAGATTTGGCTTTGTGGCTAGGCGGAATTGAACGTTTGTATACGGCAGGAATTAAAAATTTAGGTGCCATTCATAGAGGTTTTTCTACTTATGAAAAAACCAAATATAGAAATACACCAGAATGGCAAATGGCTGTTGAGTTTCAGAATAGATTTCCAGATTTACCATTAATTAATGATCCCTCTCATATTACAGGAAATAGAGACATGATTTTTGATGTTTGCCAAACTGCTTTAGATTTAAACTTTGACGGTTTAATGATTGAAACACATTACGACCCAGAGAATGCTTGGTCTGATGCTGCGCAACAAGTAACACCAGATGCTTTAAAACAAATTATGAAAGATTTAAAAGTTAGAAAAGAGACGAATACAGAAGAAGCGTATCAAAGTTCTTTAGATAACTTACGTGCTCAGATTAACGTAGCAGATAATCAATTGATTGAACTATTGGGAAAAAGAATGAAAATCTCTGGTCAAATAGGTGCATTAAAGAAAGAGAAAAACGTTGCTGTATTGCAGTCTAAACGTTGGAATGAAATTCTTGGAAATATGATTTTAGAAGGAGAAAGTAGAGGATTGAGTGAAGAATTTGTTTTAAAAATGTTTAAAGCCATTCACCAAGAATCTATCAATCATCAAGAAAAGATTATTAACGGGTAATTTTTTAGTTAAGACCTGTCAGGTTTTTAAAACCTGACAGGTCTTGTAAATCAAACCTTTTCAGCTATGGAAATGTTTTTTGTTATGTGCTAAAAAATTTCATATAAAATTCTGCATCTTTGTAGTAATGACAGGAATTGTATATAAATCTACAGGAAGCTGGTATTCCGTAAAATCTGAAGACGGTGTTTTGCATCGTTGTAGAATAAAAGGAAAATTTAGAATAAAAGGAATTAAAAGTACCAATCCCATTGCTGTTGGCGATAAAGTTGTGTTTGATTTAGAAAAAAAAGGAGATGAAGAGATAGGCGTCATAAAAACCATTTTAGAACGGAAGAATTTTATCATTAGAAAATCGGTAAATCTTTCAAAGCAAACCCATATTATTGCCGCAAATTTGGATATTGTTTTTTTACTAATCACGATTGACAATCCACCTACATTTACCACATTTATAGACCGTTTTTTAGTTTCTTCAAAGGCATATTCTATAGAAACTGTATTGGTTTTCAATAAAATAGATGCCTATAAAATGGAAGAACGCACAACAATTTTATATTTAAAAGATATTTATGAAAAGATTGGTTATAACTGTGTTGAAGTTTCGGCAACAAAAAATACCAATGTTTCTGTAATAAAAGAAATGATGCAAACTAAAACATCTATGTTTGTTGGACATTCTGGCGTTGGAAAATCTACTTTGGTGAATGCTATTGAACCAGGTTTAAACTTAAAAACGAATCAAGTTTCCGAGCAACATAAACAAGGGCAACATACCACTACATTTGCAGAAATGTTTGATACCTCTTTTGGTGCTAAAATTATAGATACACCTGGTATTAAAGGTTTTGGTGTTGTAGATATCGATAAAGAAGAATTAGGAGATTACTTTCCAGAATTTTTTGCCTTAAAACAACATTGTAAGTTTAACAATTGTCTACACATTAAAGAACCTCATTGTGCTGTAAAAACAGCATTGGAAAAGGAAGAAATATCAGCATCTCGTTATAAAAGTTACTTGCAAATTTTAGAAGGAGAAGAAGTCCATTATAGAACCGATATTTGGGAATAAAGTTTGAAGTGGAGCGTTAAAAATTAAAAATTAAAAATTAAAAATAGAAAATGGAAAATGGAAAAGTTGCAAAGGTTTTGAATGTTGATTTTTAAATGCTAAATTTTGAATTCTTTAATTTTTAAATCTTTCAATTTGTTGATAAGTTTATTTGTTTAGAGTTGTTTGCGAATTATATTTTTTCAATTTTTCAACCAAAAACCAAAAACCAAAAACCAAAAACCAAAAACCAAAAACCAGCATGAAAGTAGTTATTCAAAGAGTTTTAAACGCTAATGTTATTGTTAATCACCAAGAAATAGGTGCTATTAAAAAAGGGCTTTTAATTTTATTAGGAATTGTACCCACAGATACGGAAGAAGATGTTCTTTGGTTGTCTAAAAAAATAACAAACCTTCGCATTTTTAATGATGAAAATGGCGTGATGAATCAATCTTTACTCGCTGTTGATGGAGAAGTACTTGTTGTAAGTCAGTTTACATTACACGCTTCTACTAAAAAAGGAAACAGGCCTAGTTATATAAAAGCAGCAAAATCAGACATTGCCATTCCGTTGTATGAAAAAATGTTGAAGCAATTAGAAAAAGATTTAAATAAACCTGTACAATCGGGTAGATTTGGAGCAGACATGCAAGTAACCTTAGTAAATGACGGACCTGTAACCATTCTTATAGATACGGAAAATAAAGAATGATTATGTGTCTATAGAAAGAGCAAATAAAGAATTGTTTTGATTTAAAAAGAATCCTATACATTTGTTCCTTAAATTAATTTTTCAACCTCAAAAATCTTAAAAAAAAATGAAAAAAATTATAGGTATATTTTTTATCACAAGTGTTGTTTTACTTTCTTGTAAATCAGAAAAAAAAGAAAAAGTAGAAGTAAAAGAAGCTGTAAAAGTAGCAAAGGCAGAAGTAGCAAATAATATAGATGTTGCCAACTCTGTAGTTACTTGGAAAGGAACAAAACCTACAGGTTCTCATAACGGAAATATTACTCTTAAAAAAGGGGCTTTAGTTTTAGAAAACGGAGCCATAAAATCTGGCGAATTTCTAATTGATATGCACAGTATTAACTGTTTAGATTTAGACCCTAGTAGTGGAAAAAGCGATCTTGAAAGTCACTTAAAAAATACTGATTTTTTTGATGTTATAAAATACCCTACCGCTAAATTTGTCATTACTTCTGTAGCAGAAAAAGAAGGGAAACTAACCGTTACAGGAAATTTAACCTTAAAAGAAATTACAAAGAGTATTGATATTCCTGCCACTATTTCTTCAGAAAATGGGATTACTACTTTTAAGAGCGAAGTTTTTAATATTGATAGAACCGATTTTGGCGTAACGTACAAATCGAAAACCATCAATGCAAAATTAAAAGATAAATTTATAGACGATTTAATGGCTATTTCTTTTGAAGTGAAGACAAAAGCAGCTGCTATGTAATCGAATTTTCACACAAACTAAATAAAAAGAAAACCCAGAATTTTAACATTTTGGGTTTTCTTTTTATATTGCGCTAAATTTTAACTTTTATGAAAGAAAAGATACACTTCAAAAAAATCGCTTTTTTATTCCTTTTTACCGCTATTTTTGGATATTCTCAAGATAAAAATTATTCCGCATTTTCCATTCCATCTGAATTAAAAGAAAACGCTAATGTGGTTTTTAGAAATAATGCTATAGAGATTACCATTGAAGCCGTAGATAGAATGGTGGTAAAAACTCGAAATGTAATTACTGTTTTAAACAAGTTGGGAAATGTAGATGCTCAAATTTATCAGCATTATGATGACGATACTAAGATTACCAAACTTTCCGCAAAAATATATGATGCGTTTGGGAAAGAAATTAAAAAATACAATAAAGGGAAGTTTATAGATGTTAGCGCAGTAGATGGAGGGACGTTGTATTCCGATGCTCGTGTAAAATATATCGATCATACGCCCATAGGATATCCATATACATTGGTTTTTGAATCGGAATATAAAACATCTTCCACAGGTTTTATTCCTAGATGGTTTCCTACTGAAGGTTATTTTGTAGGAATAGAAAAAAGTACTTATAAATTAAACAATCCTTTACAGATTCCTATAAGAACCAAAGAGAATAACTTTACAGAATACCCTATAGAAAATCTTTCTACAGATGGAAACCTCTATTATGTTTTTAAAAATCAACCTGCTATAGAACCTGAAAATCAAAGTATTTCTTCTAGAGAATTTATGCCTTATCTGTTAGTGGCCTCGAATGATTTTGCATTAAAGCAAGTAAAAGGAATGGCTTCAGATTGGAAGCAGTTTGGTAAATGGATGCATGATAAATTATTACGAGGAAGAGATGCTTTGGATATGGCTACTAAACAGAAAATTCAAAACCTTGTAAATGGAGTTGCTGATCCTATAGAAAAAGCAAAGATTGTCTATCGATTTATGCAAGAGAAAACACGTTATATAAGTGTGCAAGTAGGTATTGGAGGCTGGGAGCCGATATTGGCAACAGAAGTAGATAAAGTGGGTTATGGAGATTGTAAAGGTCTAACTAATTATACCAAAGCTTTGTTAGATGCTGTAGGTGTAGAATCTTATTATAGTGTTGTTTATGCAAAACAAAAAAGAAATATTGATAAGGATTTTGCTTCTCTACAAGGAAATCATGTTATTTTAAATATTCCGAACGAAGGTGAAGATGTTTGGTTAGAGTGTACTAGCCAAATTATGCCTTTTGGATTTTTAGGAGATTTTACGGACGATAGAGATGTATTGGTGGTTACACCAGAAGGCGGAGTTATTAAAAGAACACCTGCCTATTTGAATGACACCAATTTACAAACTACAAAAGCAACGATTCAGTTAGATGAGAAAGGAACTATAAATGCTAGTTTAACAAGGGATTCTAAAGGAATTCAGTATGATGATAAGTTTGGTTATGAAACCTTTTCTGAAGAAGATTTAATAAAACATTACAAGTCTAAAGTGTGGTCATATAATAATAATTTAGAAGTGAATTCAGTATCATTGATGAATTATAAAGACGCGGTGGTTTTTTCTGAAGAACTAGACATTTCTATAGAAGACTACGCTAGTTTAAATCAAGGTGAATATTTGTTTCGAGTCAATGTCTTCAATCGCATTAACCATGTTCCTAAACGCTATAGAAATCGAAAATTGCCTTTAAAAATTTCTCGAGGTTACAAAGATATAGATGCCTATACAATTACGATTCCTGAAGGGTTTTCCATCGGTATTTTGCCACCTAAAAAAGAAATTACCACAGAATTTGGAAGCTATACCTTACATATTGAAAAGGTAGATGAAACAACCATTGCTTACAAAAGAACAATTTTGATAAAAGCAGGAGAACATCCCAAAGAAAAGTACAATGCATACAGAAAATTTAGAAAGAAGATTGCCAAACTAGAAAACCTGCGTATTGGCTTGCTTAAAAAGTAAAACTACTACATCAACTAAACTTAACTTACATTATGAAAAAAATATGCTTACTAATTGTTGTTTGCTTTACCGCAAACACATTTTCACAAGATTATAAATTCGGAAAAGTATCTAAAGCAGAACTAGAAGAGCAGTTTTATCCTTTAGACTCTAACGCTACGGCAGCTTATTTATACAAACATAAAAAGGTTTCTAAGATGCGTAGGATAATAGAAGTTCATGAAAGAATTAAAATTTACACAAAAGAAGGTTTTGATTACGGAACAAAGGAAGAATTTTTATCTGATAAAGAAATAATAAGAGGAATTTCTGCTTTTACATATAAATTAATAGATGGTAAGGTGGTTAAAGAAAAATTGAATAGAAAAGATATTTTAAGAGAGCAGTCTAGTAAAAATAGAAAGGTTGTAAAATTCACAATGCCAGATTTGTCTGAAGGATCTATTGTGGAATGGAAATATAAAATAGAATCACCCTATAGTTCTGTAGATGATGTTATTTTACAACATGATATCCCTATAAAGAAGTTAGATGTGTTGGTTAAAATACCTGTAATCTATACGTTTAGAACAAATATAAAAGGTTTTTTAAGAGTAGACCTTAAACAGGAGGTTTTTAATAATAATATAGATGCTACTAATCCAGATTATAAGATAAAAGATTATACCATTCAAAAAGAAAATATTCCTGCTTTAAAAGTAGAACCTTATGTAAATAATATTAATAATTATCGTTCTACCTGTCAGTTTGAGCTGGTTAAAATTCATGTTCCTGGACAGAGAGAGCATCCTTATTCAACTACATGGGAGAAAGTATCTAAAAGTATTTTCGAGTTTTCTAGCTTTGGTTCAGAACTAAAAAAACAAGGACATTATAAAGAAGAACTAAGTGCCTTGTTAACAAATAGCACCAGTGATACAGAAAAAATTATAGCCATTTACCAATTTGTAAAATCTAAAATTAAATGGAATAATTATATTGGTAAATACACCTATTTAGGAGTTAAAAAATCGTACAAAGAATATACAGGAAATACAGCAGATATTAACTTAAACTTAGTTTCTATGTTGCGATTTGCAGGTTTAGAAGCCGATCCTGTTTTGGTAAGTACTCGAAACAATGGTGTTTCTTTTTTTCCAACACTCGACGGATTTAATTAGGTGATAGCCGCAGTTAGTTTACCGCAAGGTATGGTGCTTTTAGATGCTACAGAACAATATGGAGTTCCTAATCAATTGCCATTAAGAGCGATTAATTGGCAAGGAAGATTGGTAAAGAAAGATGGAACCTCTATTCCCGTAAATTTATATTCACAAGAAAAAGCTTCAGAAGATAATTTTGTTTCTATAAAAGTAACGGATGATTTAGAGGTTGAAGGTTTGTTACGAAAAAAGTACACCAATTTAAACGCTTTAAATTTCAGAAATCGTTACAATAGTGTAAAAGAAGAAGATATTATTGAAAAAATTGAAGAAGAAAATGCTATTGAAACTACCAGTTTTAAAATCTTAAATAAATTAAAATTGAATAAGCCTATTACCATTACTACAAAATTTTCTAGTGAAGATTTGGTAGAAGAAGTAAATGGTAAAGTGTATATAACACCTTTATTATTTTTGGCAGAAGACGAAAATCCTTTTAAAATAGAAGATAGAAAATACCCTGTAGATTTTGGAACTTCATGGAAAGAAAAAAACAATATTTCTATTGCAATTCCAGAAGGTTATGTTGTAGAATCGATTCCAGCATCTAAAGCGATTAGCCTATCGAGTAACTTAGGAACTTTAAAATATCAAGTAAAACAAGTTGGCTCTAAAATTAAAGTGATATCAATAGTAGAATTTAATAATGCCATTATTCCTGCAAACTATTATGGAGAGTTAAAAGAATTTTACAAGCAATTAGTGGCTAAACAATCAGAAAAAATCGTTTTGGTAAAAGAGTAATCTCAATTTTAAGTAGTTTGGAAAGTTGGAAAGTTATAAAGTTGGAAAGTTTTGTATAAAGTATAAAGCTCGAAGCTAAAAGTGTTGTTTAGGAGTTTATTTGTTGAGTTCTTTAATCTTCAATCTTTGAATAGTTAAATTTGTTTATAAGTTTATTTGCTTAAAGCGTTTGATGTAAAATATTTTTTCAATTTCACCTAACACCTGATTGTTGTAGAGTTTTTAACTTCATTAATTACAAAAGTACTGTGTGTACTGCCAATGTATTTGATGGTGGTTAATTTTGAAGTCATAAATTCCCGATACGATTTCATGTCTTTTACATAGATTTTTAAAATATAATCGTAATCGCCACTTACATGAAAACACTCTGATATTTCTTCCAGTTTTGAGATTTCCCTTTCAAAAGTGGTTAAAAACTCTTTAGAATGTTGTACTAATTTGACATGACAAAAAATTAAAAATGCTTTTTCAATTTTATTTTTATCAATCAAAGCAATGTATTTTTTGATGACTTTTCTTTTTTCCAACTTCTTAATTCGTTCATAAACAGCCGTTACTGATAAATCTAATTGTAAAGACAACTGCTTTGTGGTCTGCTTACTATTATCTTGGAGTAGGTTGATTAATTTTTTGTCGGTAGAATCTAAATGCATTGGAGAATATTTCTAAAAGAATTGATAAAATCAGTTGTATTTAATTTTAAAAACTAAATAATTTTATAAAAATAGTCAAAAAAACTATTTTTATAAATTTTAATTGACTTTTAATCTTTATAAAGTTTAATTTGTAGAATACAAATACAGATTTTATACAAATGAAATTCAATCCCGCAGACAATATACAAGACTTACAATATTTTGGTGAATTTGGAGGTGTTAACCCATCCATTTCAGATGCATCTACCTATACATTTTTATCAGCAAAAACCATGTTTGATACTTTTGAAGGAAATGCCGATGGTTGTTACTTGTATTCTCGTCATTCTACACCCAGTAATCTCTACTTAGGAGAAGCTTTAGCTGCTATGGAAGGTACCGAAACTGCCAATGTAACTGCTTCAGGAATGGGTGCCATTACTAGCGTTTTATTGCAATTGTGTAGTGCAGGAGATCATATTGTTTCTAGTAGAACAATTTATGGAGGAACCTACGCTTTTTTAAAGAACTTTACACCTAAGTTTCAGCTAGAAACTACTTTTGTAGACATTACAAAATTGGCTGTTGTAGAAGCTGCAATTACAGAAAACACCAAAGTGTTGTATTGCGAATCTGTAAGCAACCCGTTGTTAGAAGTAGCAAATATTCAAGGATTGGCTGCTTTGGCAAAAAAGTACAATTTAAAATTGGTGGTAGACAATACCTTTTCGCCGTTGTCCATTTCTCCTATAAAATTAGGTGCCGATGTAGTGATACATAGCCTAACCAAATTTATCAATGGTTCTTCAGATACTGTTGGAGGGGTTGTTTGTGGTACGCAAGAATTTATCAACGATTTAAGAAATGTAAATGATGGCGCAGGGATGTTATTGGGTGCTACCATGGATAGTTTACGTGCTTCTTCAATTTTAAAAAATTTAAGAACGTTACACATTCGTATGAAGCAACATAGCGAAAATGCCTTGTATTTAGCAAATCGGTTTGAGGCTGATGGTTTAAAAACTGTTTACCCAGGATTGCCTTCGCATCCATCACATTCGTTATTTACAACTATGTACAATAAAGAATTTGGCTACGGAGGCATGTTAACTTTAGACGTAGGATCTTTAGAAAAAGCCAATGAGTTGATGGAGTTAATGCAACACAATAATTTAGGGTATTTAGCAGTAAGCTTAGGCTTTTACAAAACGTTGTTTTCCGCACCAGGAAGTTCTACTTCATCAGAAATACCAGAGGAAGAACAAAAAGAAATGGGATTAACAGACGGTTTGATACGTTTTTCAATTGGATTGGATAACGATATTGAAAGAACTTATGAAATGATGAAATCGTGTATGAAAAAAGTGGATGTTTAGTAGTTAGGTATTAGTGATTAGTAATGTTGAATTGTTTAGATGTTTATTCGTTGAGTTGCTTAACCTCAAAATTTTGTAATAGCTGCCTCTGCACAACGTTCTCCGTCCATTGCGGCAGAGATAATTCCGCCAGCATAGCCACCACCTTCTCCACAAGGAAATAAACCTTCAATTTCTGGATGCTCTAAATCCGTATTTCTAGGAATGCTTACAGGCGAAGAAGTCCTAGATTCTACACCCACAATATTGGCTTCGTTGGTATAATATCCGTGCATTTTACTTCCAAAAGCTTTAAATCCTTTGCGCAATCTACTACCAATAATCTTGGGTAATAGTGAATGTAAAGGTGCGGATTTTAATCCAGGTTGATACGAAGTTTCATTTACCTTTTCAGAGGTTTTACCTTCTACAAAATCTACCAATCGTTGTGCGGGAGCAGTTTGTGTTCTTCCGCCGGCATAAAAAGCAATTTTTTCTAAGTCTTTCTGAAATTCCAACCCTTTTAAGGCGCCAAACTCTTCATATTTCTTAAAATCTTGATCGATATTTAATTCTACCACAATTCCAGAGTTTGCAAATACATTGTTTCTTTTGGAAGGCGACATGCCGTTAACTACCACTTCGCCATTTGCAGTAGCCGCAGGTACAATAAATCCGCCAGGACACATGCAAAAAGAATAGACACCACGATTATTTACCTGCTGTACCAAACTGTAGGCTGCTGCGGGTAATAACTCGCTTCTTTTTCCTGAACAGTGATACTGAATTTGATCTATAATTTCTTGTGGATGCTCTACACGAACGCCCATAGCAAAAGATTTTGCTTTTAAAGCAATCTTTTTTTGATGCAGTAATTGATAGATATCTCTTGCAGAATGTCCTGTTGCTAAAATCACAGAATTTACAGTCATTTCATTACCATTTTGCAATAGAATGGCTTGTAGTTTATTATTTTTAATGATAAAATTGGTTACCCTTGATTCAAAGTGAATTTCACCGCCAAAGTGCAAAATAGTTTCTCGAATATTTTCAATAATCTTAGGCAATTTATTCGTGCCAATATGCGGATGCGCATCAATTAAGATTTGAGGAGTTGCTCCATGAAAAACCAAATTCTCAAAAATTCTTCTTACATCACCGCGCTTTAAACTTCGGGTGTATAATTTTCCGTCGGAATACGTACCTGCACCACCTTCTCCAAAGCAATAGTTAGAATCTTCGTTTACAATATGATCTTGATTAATTGCTTTTAAATCGCGTCTTCGATCTCTTACTTTTTTTCCGCGTTCTAAGACTACAGGTTTAAAACCTAATTCTATACATCGCAAGGCGGCATACATTCCTGCAGGGCCAAAACCTACAATATGAATTTCTTTGGCTTTGGAAACATCTGTGTAATGAAACGTGTAATCGGGTTTTTCAACGATATTTTCACCAATATATACAGCAACTTTATAATGAAATACAATTTCTTTTTTACGAGCATCAATAGACTTTCGTAGTATTTTTATGCCTGTAATTTCATCTGCATTAATTTTTAGCTGTTGCGCAGCTTTGTAGTTAAGAATGTTTTCTTTCTTTTCTTCAATAAGATTTATACGAAGTTGCACCTCTTTTATCATAACACAAAACTAAGCAAATTCGGTAGTAGACAACTTAGAAAATGAAGTGTATTGTGTATAGATTCTTTTTTAGTAAGTTTGTTCTACTAGAAAATACACTGCGTATATGAACTATATTTTGTTTGATGGCGATGTTAGAAATGCGCTACTACCTTTTACGTATACAAGACCTGTTGCAGAAATTAGAGTGGGTATTTTAACCCTTCGCGAAAAATGGGAAAAACGACTTGGATACACCACTACTACAATTACCGAAGCACATTTAGAGGAGAAATATCCAATGGTAGAAATGGCTGAAAATGTACTTATCAACGCCTCTTTTTTTCCTACGGACGATTTGGTATCGCAAATTAAAAACCTCTCTGAAAATGAAGTCATTGTAAAAAATGAAACCATTGTTGCCTTTTACAGTTTAGAAAATCAGGAAACTATAGATTTTGAAACCTATACATATATTCAATACGAACAAGCGCTTTTACAACTTCAAAATACATGGGATATATTTTCATTAAACGATAAAGCTATTGCACAAGATTTTCAACTGTTAACAGCAGGAAGAGTTTCTGAAGCAATTCCAGAAGGTGTGCAAGTAATAGGAAAAGAAAATATTTTTATAGAAGAAGGAGCTACACTTTCTTTTGCCTCTTTAAATGCCTCTACAGGTTCTATTTATATTGGAAAAAATGCAGAGATTATGGAAGGCTGTGCCGTAAGAGGACCTTTTGCCATGTGTGAACATTCGGTGCTTAAAATGGGTGCTAAAATATATGGCGCTACTACTTTAGGACCTTTTTGTAAAGTAGGAGGAGAAGTCAATAACTCGGTTTTATTTGGATATTCCAACAAAGGACACGATGGATTCTTAGGAAATTCTGTGCTAGGTGAGTGGTGTAATTTAGGTGCAGATACCAATACGTCTAATCTAAAGAATAATTATGCCGAGGTAAAATTATGGAGTTATGAAAATGAGCGTTTTGCAAAAACAGGATTGCAATTTTGTGGTTTAATGATGGGAGATCATTCTAAATGCGGAATTAATACGATGTTTAATACAGGAACCGTAGTAGGTGTAAGTGGCAATATTTTTGGAAGTGGTTTTCCAAGAAATTTTGTTCCGTCTTTTAGTTGGGGAGGTGCTGCGGGATATTCAACCTATCAATTGAAAAAAGTATTTGAGGTAATGCAAGTGGTAATGCAACGAAGAGGTGTTGACTTTAATGAGCAAGAACAAAAAATAATAGAAGCTGTTTTTGAAGAAACAAAAAAGTTTAGAGCAGCTTTTTAACCTTATTGTCATTCCTGATTCCGCAGGGTGATATAGTAAGTAACTTTAGCTTACATAAAAATAAAACACCTCTAAAAAGAGGTGCTTTATCATCAAATCAATTCAAATAATTTATACAATGAAAACAAGGACAAATTGTTTTCATTTACAATTTATCAAGGAATATGCCAAAAAGTGTTTTTGGAATTTCTTTAAGAATTTGTTAACCTTTATTCCGAATGTAGCGAGGAATCTTAAACGTTATAAACTACCGAGCATGCTTATGCGCTTTGTAAGAAGAACGTACTAGAGCACCGCTTTCCACATACATAAAGCCCATTTCTAAGCCTAAGGTTTCGTATTTTTTAAATTGCTCGGGTGTAATAAATTCTTTTACAGGTAAGTGTTTCTTAGAAGGTTGTAAATATTGTCCGATGGTAAGTACATCCAAACCAACATTTCGTAAATCTTGCATGGTTTCTATGACTTCGGCCTCCGTTTCTCCTAAACCTAACATAATACCCGATTTGGTACGCATCCCTTTTTCTTTTAAGTATTTTAAAACCCCTAAACTTCGGTCGTATTTTGCTTGGATTCTTACTTCTCTGGTAAGCCTTCGAACGGTTTCCATATTGTGCGAAACCACTTCTGGTGCTACATTTACAATACGGTCTATTAAAGCTTCTTTTCCTTGAAAATCCGGAATTAAAGTTTCTATGGTAGTATTCGGATTGGCTCTGCGCACTGCATTTACGGTTTCTTCCCAAATAATAGAACCCCCATCTTTTAGATCGTCTCTATCTACGGAAGTCAGTACCGCATGTTTAATGCCCATAATTTTTATAGAGCGAGCTACTTTTTCAGGCTCGTCCCATTCCACCGTTTCGGGTCTTCCTGTTTTTACACCGCAAAAACCGCAAGAACGCGTACAGATATTTCCCAAAATCATAAAAGTTGCTGTACCCTCTCCCCAACATTCTCCCATATTGGGACAACTTCCACTGGTACAAATGGTATTCAGTTTATAGGTTTCTACCAAGCCTCTTAATTCCGTGTATTTTTTACCTACGGGCAATTTTACACGCAACCACTTGGGTTTCTTTTTTCTTTCGGGAGTTATTACAGTTTCTGTCATATATCTGTTAAAAAACTTCTTGCAAATTTACAAAGAAAAGTTTTGAAAGAGAGTTGTTGTTTGTGAAAAGTGAGAATGATGAAATAGAAAAAAATATAATGACTCTTAAAAATCAATAAATAAGATTTTCGAAATTGCGAATAATAAAATAATCTTAAAAAAGAAGTATTATGGTGGTAAAGAAAACTATTAGAAAACTCTTAGATGAAATTAATAACATCAAACATGAGTACGATAAGGAGAGAGAAAAAGATAGATTCAATATTTTTTATGCACTTCATAAAGAACACGATGAAGTAAATTTACATTCAAGATTTATTTCTTATTTGTTAGCTCCAGATGATAGTGCTGGGCATGGTCAAGGTAATTTATTTGCGAAATTGTTTTTTGAATTTGTTTTAAAAATTGATGATCAATTTTTGGAAGACTATATCGTTATTCCTAATGAATTCAATAAAACTGAATTTGAAGAAATAGACATTCTACTCATTAATAAAGAGAATAAGCATGCAATTATTATTGAAAATAAAATTCATGCTAAAGATAGCATTCATGAAGATAAAAAAGGAAGTGGATATAGCGGTCAATTAGAACGATATTATAATACCATAAAAAAAGGAAAATACATTTCGGAGAATAGAATTGAGCCAACTAAATATACTTCTAAAGAGATTGATATTGATGTTTTTTATTTAGCACTCAAAAAACCCGAAGATGACGATTTTAAAATAACTAGAGGCAATATCCCTGAAAATGTTAGGGTTGATAAAGTGTATTATGGAAATCATATTGTGAAATGGCTAGAAGAATGTATTTTAAAAGTTAACGGAAATGACTTCTTGAAAAAAATAATAAATCAATATCTAATACTTGTAAAAAATATGACAAAAACAAATTTTAATAATGAGGAAATTTTAGAGATTAAAAAAATTATAAGTTACAGTCCTAAAACAGCAAAATATTTAATGGATAATTTCAACCATGTCAAATGGCATACAGTACATCAGTTTTGGATGCAATTACAAGAAGAATTAATAAATGAAAAAAAATATGAAGATGTTAAATTATACGCTAAAGGTTTTGATACTTTTGAGGAAGGAATTACAAAATTAACACATCATAATGAAAATATAAATTTGGGAGTTACTTTTTCAAAAAATGAAGAAACCATATATATAAGCGCATTGAATATATTATCTTGGGGGTTAATTGGAAAAAACAAATGGAAAGAGTTCAACGGAGAGGCAGCGAGTATTATTTTTTCAGATTTTTCAAAGGAGAAGACTTTTTCATTAATAAAGGAAGAAAATTCAGATAGAATCATAAAAGAGATTTTAACAGAAATTAAAGAAGGAATAAATAATGAATTTAAAAATCTAACAAGTATTTGATGGAAAAACTATCTATAAATGTCAATAACTTTTATTGCATTGCTCGGTTACGAATGGTATTTTTGAATGCTGTTAAAGAAGGTGTCATAGTTTGTAGTCATTACATAGCGAGTTTAGCGTTTTGTTTTTAACTTTCAATCCTTCGATACCTCAAGACAAACTTTATAAACTTTCAAACTTTTAATTTTTGCCAACCTATTTAGATTCTTTAAATCCGTCTCAAAGAGAAGCCGTTTTGCAAAAAGACGGCCCTATGATTATTATTGCCGGTGCAGGCTCTGGTAAAACACGGGTGTTGACCTACAGAATTGCGCATTTAATGCAGCAAAATGTAGATCCTTTCAGTATTTTATCCCTCACGTTTACCAACAAAGCGGCGCGAGAGATGAAAGAAAGAATTGCGGCGGTAGTAGGGGTAAGCGAAGCAAAGAACTTGTGGATGGGAACTTTTCATTCTGTGTTTGCAAGGATTTTAAGAGCAGAAGCCGATAAGTTAGGATATCCGTCTAACTTTACCATTTACGATACACAAGATGCCGTTCGATTGCTAACCGCTATTGTAAAAGAAATGGCGTTGGACAAAGATCGTTACAAGCCCAAACAATTGCTCAATAGAATTTCATCTTTTAAAAACAGCTTAATTACCGTAAAAGCTTATTTTAATAATTCCGATTTGCAAGAAGCCGATTTGCATGCGAGTCGCCCTAAAATGGGTGCTGTTTATAAAGAGTATGTAGACCGTTGTTTTAAATCAGGCGCGATGGATTTTGACGATTTGCTTTTAAGAACCAACGAATTGTTAGCGCGATTTCCAGAAGTATTGGCAAAATACCAGAACCGTTTTAAATACATTATGGTAGATGAGTACCAAGATACCAATCATTCGCAATATATTATTGTACGCGCTTTGGCAGATCGTTTCCAGAATATTTGTGTGGTCGGCGACGATTCGCAAAGTATTTATAGTTTTAGAGGTGCAAATATTCAGAACATTCTTAGTTTTCAAAACGATTACCCTGCTGTAAAAACCTTTAAATTAGAGCAGAATTATCGCTCTACACAAAATATTGTGAATGCCGCTAATAGTGTTATTGCTAGAAACAAAACCAAATTAGATAAGCAAGTTTGGACTTCCAATGCAGCGGGAGAACCCGTTAAAGTAATGCGTACCATTTCTGATGGGGAAGAAGGACGCTTTGTTGCCAATTCTATTTTTGAAAACGCCATGCATCAACAATTAACTTTAGATGCTTTTGCAGTTTTATATCGTACCAATTCGCAATCGAGAGCTCTAGAGGATGCCTTGCGGAAAAAAGGCATGTCGTATAAAATTTACGGCGGGATTTCTTTCTATCAGCGAAAAGAAATTAAAGATATTTTAGCCTATTTACGAATCCTTATCAATTCGAATGATGAAGAAGCTTTAAAGCGTATTATCAATTATCCAGCAAGAGGTATTGGTGCTACTACTATTGATAAATTGACTATTGCGGCAAATCATTATAAAAAATCCATTTTCGAAATAGTACAGCATTTAGACAAAGTAGATTTAAAAATCAACAGCGGTACCAAAACAAAACTAGAAAACTTTAAAAATATGATGTTGCGATTTCAGATAGAATCGCAAACTAAAAACGCCTACGAAATTGCAGAGACTATTGTAAAAGAAGCCAAATTAATTAAAGATTTAGAAAAAGATGGTACGCCAGAAGCAGTTAGCAAAGTAGAAAACGTACAAGAATTACTGAATGGAATTAAAGATTTTATTACCGATAAAATTGAACAAGGCGAAGACGCTTCTTTAACTTCCTTTTTAGAAGATGTAGCCTTGGCAACCGATTTTGATGCGGACAAAAAAGATCAAAAACCTATGGTTTCTTTAATGAGTATTCATCAATCTAAAGGATTGGAATATCCTTACGTATATATTGTTGGCTTAGAAGAAAACTTATTTCCCTCCGCCATGAGTATGAACACCAGAAGTGAGTTGGAAGAAGAGCGTAGATTGTTTTATGTGGCATTAACAAGAGCAGAAAGAGTCGCTTATTTAAGCTATGCGCAAACCCGTTATCGATGGGGAAAATTGGTAGATGCAGAACCAAGTCGGTTTTTAGAAGAAATAGAAGACAAATATTTAGAATATATAACTCCTAAAAAAGTAACACCTGCTACAAATCCTTTTTTAGATGCCAATTTATTTGATGAAACCCCTTCAAAAAGTATTCGTTTTCAAAAGCCCATTCAGCGTAAAAAAATGGAACGAGACTTGGCAAAAAAGAAAACGGTGATACTTCCCAAAAATTTCAAAAAAGTTACAGACAATCCAGTAAAAACAAATTTATTTGACGATAGTATTGTTGTGGGTACTCTTGTAGAGCATAATAGATTTGGCACAGGAGAAGTGATTGCTTTAGAAGGTACAGGAGCCAATAAAAAGGCAGAAATTAAATTTAGAACCGCAGGTAAGAAAAAACTTTTATTACAGTTTGCAAAATTAAAGAGAATCGGCTAAGAGAGGTTTTAAAAATTAAAAACTCAAATATTGAAAGATTGAAAGATTGAGAAAAATATTCTAATTCAAAATTCAGCATTTAGCATTCAACATTCAAAAAATAAATACTTATTTTGCAATACTTTAAAACACAAAAAACATCCATCATAAAATGAATGAACATATAGACTACAACTCAGAAAGACCTTTGTTAATTATTCCAGAATATGGTAGACATATTCAAAAAATGATTGACCATTGTGTTGCTTTAGAGGATAGAGAAGAGCGTAATAAAATGGCAAAAGCTATTATTACCGTCATGGGGAATTTACAACCACATTTACGAGACGTTCCAGACTTTAAGCACAAGCTATGGGATCAAATGCATATTATGTCTGATTTTAAATTGGATGTAGACTCTAAATACAAAGCACCTTCTAAAGAAGAATTACAAGAAAAACCAGAACCTTTAAAGTATCCGAAGGCAGCTTCTAAATATCGTTTCTACGGAAATAATATCCAAATTATGATTGATACTGCTTTAAGTTGGGAAGAAAATGAGCTGAAAGAAGCCTTGGTATATACCATTGCCAATCACATGAAAAAGTGTTTTTTAAATTGGAATAAAGATACTGTGGAAGATGATGTTATTTTTCAGCATTTGTATGAATTGTCTGACGGAAAACTCGACCTAAGAAATTCTGAAGAAGTATTGTCTTTAAGTTCCGATCTTTTAAAGAAGAGGAATTCTCAAGGACAGAATCATTCTAAGAATAATAAGAGACAAAATAAAAATAGAAAAGGTAAAAATTAATGGCATCATTTAAAATAGAAGGCGGACATCCATTACATGGAACCATTACGCCACAAGGCGCAAAAAATGAAGTATTACAAATACTGTGTGCGGTTTTATTAACCCCAGAAAAAGTAATTGTAGAGAATGTTCCTGATATTATTGATGTGAACAAACTTATTTTTATTTTAGGAGAGTTGGGTGTTAAAATTGAAAAACTAAGTGTAAACTCATACGCTTTCCAATCAGATGAAATTAATTTAAACTATTTAGAATCTGCAGATTTTAAAAGAGATGGAAGTTCTTTAAGAGGTTCTATTATGATTGTAGGTCCTTTATTAGCCCGTTTTGGAAAAGGGTACATTCCGCGTCCTGGTGGCGATAAAATTGGACGTAGAAGGTTAGATACGCATTTTGAAGGATTTATTCGCTTGGGCGCAAAATTCCGCTACAATAAAGAAGAATATTTTTACGGCGTAGAAGCCGATGAATTGCACGGAACCTCCATGCTTTTAGATGAAGCTTCCGTAACAGGAACTGCCAATATTTTAATGGCGGCGGTCTTGGCAAAAGGGACTACTACTATTTACAATGCTGCTTGTGAACCTTATATTCAACAACTTTCTAAAATGTTGAATGAAATGGGTGCAAAAATTTCAGGCATTGGCTCAAATCTCTTAACCATAGAAGGTGTAACCTCTTTAGGTGGTTGTACACATCGAGTTTTGCCAGATATGATTGAAATTGGTAGTTGGATTGGCGTTGCAGTAATGACAAAATCTGAGTTAACCATTAAAAATGTAAGCTGGGAAAACCTTGGACAAATTCCTAATATTTTTAGAAAATTAGGAATTACTTTAGAGAAAAGAGGAGATGATATTTACATTCCAAAACAAGAAAGTTACGAAATTCAGAATTATATAGATGGCTCGGTACTTACTGTTGCCGATGCTCCTTGGCCAGGTTTTACACCCGATTTATTAAGTATTGTTTTGGTGATTGCTACACAAGCAAAAGGAACGGTTTTAATCCACCAAAAAATGTTTGAAAGCCGCTTGTTTTTTGTGGATAAACTGATTGATATGGGTGCTAAAGTAATCTTGTGTGATCCACATAGAGCTACGGTTATAGGACACAATCATCAATCGCAGTTAAAAGCTACAAAAATGACTTCACCAGATATTAGAGCAGGAATTTCTTTATTGATTGCTGCTTTATCTGCAAAAGGAACGAGTATCATTCACAATATCGAACAAATTGATAGAGGCTACGAAAACATTGAAGCACGTTTAAAATCTATTGGTGCTAAGATTGAACGAATTGAAGATTGAAGCACAAATAATTAGTAATTTAAAATTCAACATTTAGAATTAAAAAGATAGTGTCAATCTGGCACTATTTTTTTATTGGCAAAATTCTTGTTTTTCTAGAGAAGCAATTTAACGATTTATAAAAAATGAGTACAGAAGAAAATATCCAAGAAGAAGAAAAAAATATAAATAAAGAAACAAAAGTAGATTCGCAAGTAGAAGAAAAAGAAGAAGTTACAAATGAAGAGCCTACATTAGAAGAACAATTACAAGCAGAAAAAGAAAAATATTTACGATTGTTTGCAGAGTTTGAAAACTATAAAAAACGAACTACGAAAGAACGTATTGAATTGTACAGAACAGCAGGGCAAGAATTAATGACATCTTTACTGCCAGTTCGAGATGATTTTGACAGAGGTTTGGCTGAAATAAAAAAAGCCAAAGACAAGCAACTCTTAAAAGGAATGCAATTGATTAATGATAAGTTTAAAAATGTATTAGAACAAAAAGGATTGAAAGCGATGGAAGTAAACCCTGGAGACGTTTTTGATGCAGAATTACACGAAGCAATTACTCAAATTCCTGCACCTTCGGAAGATTTAAAAGGAAAAATTATTGATTGTGTAGAAACAGGATACAAATTAGGCGATAAAATTATTCGCTATCCAAAAGTAGTGATAGGACAATAAAACATCAAAAAACACTGTCATTCCCGTGAATGCGGGAATCTCATGATAAGAAACTAGATTCTTGTTGCTCTTCCATAGGAACCAAAACAAGAATGACAAATAAAGCACATGGCAAAACAAGATTATTACGAAGTATTAGGCATTTCTAAATCGGCAACTTCATCGGAGATAAAAAAAGCGTATCGAAAAAAAGCAATTCAATACCATCCCGATAAAAATCCTGGTGATAAAACTGCAGAAGAAAATTTTAAAAAAGCAGCAGAAGCTTATGAAATTTTAAGTGACGACAATAAAAAAGCACGATATGACCAATATGGACATGCTGCTTTTGAAGGTCCACAAGGTGGCGGTGGCGGTTTTGGTGGTATGAACATGGATGATATCTTTAGTCAGTTTGGAGATATTTTCGGTGGCGGTTTTGGCGGTGGTTTCGGCGGTGGCGGAAGGCAACGTCAAGCAAGAGTAAAAGGAAGTAATATGCGAATTCGTGTAAAACTTACTTTAGAAGAAATTGCCAAAGGAGTAGAGAAGAAGGTAAAGGTGAGAAGAAAAGTACAAGCAGACGGTGTTTCCTATAAAACGTGCTCTACTTGTAATGGTTCCGGACAACAAATGCGGGTTACCAATACCATTTTGGGAAGAATGCAAACAGCTACTACCTGTAGTACATGTTCTGGGGCTGGAGAAATGATTAACAGTAAACCCAATGGTTCGGATGCACAAGGACTTGTTGTAGAAGAAGAAACGGTTTCAATTAACATTCCGGCAGGAGTTACAGAAGGTGTGCAATTAAAAGTTGGAGGAAAAGGGAATGATGCACCCGGTAAAAATGCAATTGCTGGCGATTTATTGGTTTTAATAGAAGAAATTCCACACGAAACATTAAAAAGAGAAGGCACAAATATTCATTACGATTTATATATTAATTTTTCTGAAGCTACTTTAGGAACGTCAAAAGAAATAGAGACTGTTACAGGAAAGGTAAAGATTAAGGTTGATGGAGGAACTCAATCAGGTAAAATACTACGATTGAAGGGAAAGGGATTGCCAAGTATAGAACGTTATGGTAATGGTGATTTTTTAATTCATATTAATGTATGGACACCTCAAGAATTAACAAAAGAGCAAAAAAAGTTTTTCGAGAAAATGCAAGACGATGCGAACTTTAAACCCTCGCCAAATACTTCGGATAAATCCTTTTTTGAGAAAGTAAAAGATATGTTTTCTTAAAAAAAAATATTTTTTATTTTTTTTGTTGTTGATAATAAAAAAACTTTTATATTTGTAGTGTTGCTGACTTAGTCAGTAACACTTTTTCTTTTTCATAGCAATTTTCCCACCTCTCGTAGAAGTGGGTTTTTTTATGAAATAAATTTATAGTTCATTGATAGAATAGTAGCAGACTTATCTTATCGCTTTATACTGAACCTGTTTCAGTGTCTTTTGTAAGATTTCGAATTAAGTTCGGAATAAAGAGGAAAGTCCGGACACCAAAGAGTGCGCATAACGGATAACGTCCGTCCAATGTAAATTGAGGACCAGTGCAACAGAAAGCAAGTACAGTACGGCTGTAGTGAAACCCGGTAAACTCTATGCGGTGCAATGCCATGTATATTAGAGTTTGAGAGCTACTCGTTCGATTCTAAAGGGTAGGCAGATAGATTCTAAGAGTAATTTTAGAACTAGATAAATGATAAGAGTTCCTTTTTAGGAAAACAGAATTCGGCTTATGAGTCTGCTATTTTTTATTCTTCTTCTACCGCTCTTTCTATAATATTTTCTGGCAGTGCTTTTTTTGCTTTTGCTCCCATTTTTTTTAGCTTCTCAACACTTGTAATTAGGTTTCCTTTTCCTTCAAAAAGTTTATTCATAGCCGCATTATAATCTGTTTTAGAAGCGTCTATTTTTTTACCAACCCCAATTAAATCTTTTAATAAGCCGTCAAACTTATCATATAAAGCACCTGCTTGTCGGGCTATTTCTATAGCATTTCTTTGTTGTTTTTCGTTATTCCACATCGTATCAATAGTTCTTAACGTAGCTAGTAATGTAGTAGGAGTAACAATAACAATATTTTTACTGAAAGCTTTGTTGTATAAAGTATTGTCTGAATTTAAAGCAATTGCAAAAGCAGGTTCTATAGGAATAAAAAGTAATACAAAATCTGGAGATTCAATTTTATACAAATCTTCATATTTTTTTTCACTTAATTGTTCTACATGACGTTTTAAAGAAGTAATGTGTTCTTTCAAAAATTGCTCTTTTTCGGTTTCATCTTCTGTGTTTACATATTGTTCGTAAGCTGTTAAAGAAACTTTAGAATCTACAATCATTTTTTTATGATTAGGAAGATGAATGACAACATCAGGGAGCACTCTTTTACCATCATCATTGGTAAAACTTTGTTGTACAAAGTATTCTCTATCTTTTTCTAAACCAGATTTTTCTAAAACACGTTCTAATACCAATTCTCCCCAGTTTCCTTGCGTTTTACTATCTCCTTTTAAAGCTTTTGTTAAGTTTAAAGCTTCTTTGCTCATTTGAATATTTAGCTCTTTTAAACCTAATATTTGTTGACGTAAAGCGGCATGATAATCAATACTCTCTTTATGGGTTTTGTCTACTTTATCTTCAAAAATTTTAATTTTTTCTTGAAGAGGGTTTAAAATCACTTTTAAATTTTCTTTATTTTGGTGGGTGAATTTCGTTGACTTTTCATCTAAAATTTTATTGGCTAAATTTTCAAATTCTTTGGTGAATTTTTCTTGCAATTGCGTTACATTTTTTTCTCTTTCTTCTAATTTTAATTGTAAGTTTTTTAACTCTGTAGCCAACATTGTTTTTGTGGCAATGAGTTCTTCTTTTTCTGTTTGAATTGATTTTAGAGCTTCATTTATACTTTCAATCTTGTCATTTGCTGTTTTTAAGGAGGCTGTTAAGAAATAATTACGTTCTTCTAAAGTTGATTTTTCTTTTTCGAAACTTAATTTTGCTTTTAACTTCCCTAAGTATAAGCCAATTAACAAGCCAATTCCTATAAAAATTAAGTAAATAATTAAATCGTTCATCATTTCAAATTAAGTCCTTAAATTTAAAACTTTTAATAAAGACAATGCAAAGATTTTCAAGATTTATATTATGTACTGTTTTAAGATGGAAAATAGTGCATAATTTTCCCGATAATTTAAAGAAATATATTGTTATTGCTGCACCTCATACAAGTTGGTTGGATTTTCCGATTGCTATTTTAGCAAGAAATAGTACAGGTGTAAAAATAAATTATATAGGAAAGGATTCTCTCTTTAAAGGTCCTTTTGGGTTTTTCTTTAGAGCTTTGGGTGGTGCGCCTGTAGATAGAAGTAAAAGTACCAATTTGGTAGATGCTATTGTTGCTATTTTTAATAATAGAGAAGAATTTCGCTTAGGCTTGTCTCCAGAAGGAACTAGAAAAAAAGTAGAACAATGGAAAACAGGATTCTATTTTATTGCCAAAGGTGCAAATATTCCTATTGTAATGGCAACTTTAAATTATGGAGAAAAGGAGATTAAAATCTCGGCACCTTATTATACAACAGACAATCAAGAAAAAGATTTTCAGTTTTTTTACTCATTTTTTGATGGGGTTCTAGGGAAGTATCCAGATCAATATTAGATGGAGTTGGAACGTTTATGCGTTTTAAATGTTGAATTTTAATAACTTTAATTCGTTGATAAGTTTATTTGTTTAGATTTTTTGGCAGGTCATAATTTTTCAATTTAAGCCAATAGCCAATTTAAATAGCTAAATTCCTTTAATTCGCTCTATAAATTGATTGAATTCTTTTTTGTTAGGGGGATTTCCTCGGAAAGGTAAGATATCCCAACGATTCTTTTTTTGTACAAGCGTAAATTTAAAAACAGAAGAGTTTTTATCATTTGTATTTAACATTGGATACCGTAAATCTATGTAATTATAAGTACCGTCATCATTTTTTTCTAGATTGTAATATTCATTGCTAAACCATCGTAATTTTTGTAAGTCTGGATGGTTGATATCAATCAAATGATGATTTTTAGGAATTGTTAAAATGGTATTTGCCAAGTTGCTTTTATCAAATAAAGAATAAAAAGCAACATGATAGTTGTGTTTACTTTCCGCAATTCCATACCATAAAAAATTATTTAAAATTGTGGGTTGCGAAGAAAATCGATAATAAGAAATATTGGCTTTTTGAAAAGATTTTTTAAATACAGTATTAATGTATAATTTGTTTCCAATCGTAAATAGCATATATAGAGAACTTATATAAATTCCTAATTTTAACCACCAAGCTCTTTTTGTGTTTTTTCTGTTGAAAAATAGCAAGATAATAATACAAAGTAAAAAGGGTACTGTATAAAAAGGATCAGCTACAGAAATATTGTTAAAAGCAACTCTATAATTAGAAAAAGGAGCAAATAATTGTGTTCCGTAAGGTGTAAAGGAATCTAAAATGGGATGTGTAAAAATAGACAGGAAGTACAACCCAATCCAATTTTTCTGAGTAGTACTTCCTACTCGATTTTTTGTATTGTATAGTTTGTAGGTAATTGTACCGAAAAGAAAAGCACCAAAAACAGCAAATAACATAGCATGCATAAAACCTCTATGAAACATCATTGCATCAATTTCATTACTATATAACCATCTACCAATAAAAACATCTAAATCGGGAATTGTACCCCCTATAGCACCAAATAAGAGCGCTTTGTTTCCAATTTTTTTACCAAGCACAGCTTCCCCACACGCAGCGCCTAAAACTATTTGAGTAATTGAATCCATAAATACTTAATTAGTAGCTTCTCTAAATTGTATCGCTACTTTTTTGGCGATGCTTACAATTACTTCTGTAGCTTTTAGCATAGATTCTACAGGAACATACTCATATCTACCATGAAAATTATGCCCGCCTGCAAAAATATTCGGGCAAGGCAACCCTTTAAAAGACAATTGAGAACCGTCTGTTCCTCCTCTAATGGGTTTGATTAAAGGTGTAATTTCTAATTCTTTCATTACATCTTCTACCAAATCTACAATATAGAATACAGGAACAATCTTTTCTTTCATATTAAAATACTGGTCTTTTATTGTAATTTTTATAGCATCTTCACCTACTTTTTTATTGATATTATTAGCAATTTGAAGCATTGTTACTTTACGTTTTTCAAACAAATTAAAATCATGATCTCTTATAATATATTCTAAAGTAGTGTGTTCTACAGTTCCTTTGATATTATGTAAATGAAAAAAACCTTCATATCCGCTTGTTTTTTCGGGAACTTCATTTTTTGGTAAAGTTTTCATAAACTCAGTGGCAATAAGCATAGAATTTACCATCTTACCTTTTGCATAGCCGGGATGTACAATTTTTCCTGTAATAGAGACTTTAGCACTTGCTGCGTTAAAATTTTCATATTCTAATTCTCCAATCTGACTTCCGTCCATAGTATATGCCCAATCGGCACCAAATTTTTCTACATCAAATAAATGCGCTCCTTTTCCTACTTCTTCATCGGGTGTAAAACAAATTCGAATTTTTCCATGTTTTATTTCTGGATGCTGTATTAAATATTCCATTGCAGAAACAATTTCAGTAACACCTGCTTTGTCATCGGCGCCTAATAGTGTGGTTCCGTCTGTTGTAATAATAGTTTGCCCTTTATAATCCAATAAGTCTTCAAAGTAATTGGGTGATAAAACAATATTTTTTTCGTTATTTAAAACAATGTCTTTTCCATCATAATTTTCATGAATTTGAGGTTTTACATTAGCACCTGTAAAATCTGGACTTGTATCTATGTGGGCTACAAAGCCTATAGTAGGTACTTCATAAGTTAGATTACTAGGCAATGTTGCCATAATGTAACAATTTTCATCTAGGCTAACATCTTCTAGCCCTATTTCTTGAAGTTCTTTTACTAAAAGATGTGCTAAATCCCATTGTTTTTCGGTACTTGGAAAATTAGGGTTATTGGGGTCGGATTCGGTATCAATGGTTACATTTTTTATAAATCGGTCAATAATCTTCTGTTTGTTCATTATGCTTATTGGATTTTTATTTTTTCTAGGAGTTGTATTGCATTGCAAAGCCTTTTATTTACTAGCGAATCTCCATATATTTCTGTTTTTGCATGAATAAAGTTCTCTTCACTTATTTGTATAAAAAGGTTGAAAATCTGATATGGAAAGTTGTTTTTTCTACCTTTAGAAAGCGAATAATAAGAAGGTTTGTTTGCAAAGGTAATCTCTTTAGATTGAAACTGAATGAGTTTGTTTGCCAGACTTTCCTGCTCGTTTTTTAGTTTAAAGGCTTCATTAATTTGAATTGATTTGCGAATGAAAGTAACATCAATAAGTATGGTTTCTGTTAATTGTTTTGTAGTATCTCCTGTATAAATAGAAGATTGTAGCGCATCATAATACAAATTCGTTTTCCAGTGTTTTGGAAACTGTACAGAAAATAATTTTTTAACATCTACAATTTCTTCTAAAGCTTCATTTATTGAAGTATTACAAGAAAATTCAGTTTCCATAACCGATTTTTCCTGACAAGAGATGCAAATTATTAACAATATAAATAATCGTTTCTTCATAGTTATTGTTTTAAAATTAGTTTTCCAATTTTTTTATTTCCAGTCAACCAAGCCACATTTTTGTCAACAAATTGTATTGTATAATAGGCTTCTTTAGAAACTTTTTTCCAACTTTTTCCACCATCATTGGAAAAAGAAATACCTGTTTTTCCTACAGCAAAAACTTCTTTTCCGTTTGTGTTTGGTACATATTGTACACAACTTTTATAATTAGGATTTTCTCCATCAGCAACTAAAGCCCAAGTTTTTCCTCCATCTATTGTAATAGCTTTGTTTTGTAGATTTCCTAGAGGATTTGCATAGTCGCCACCCATTATAATTCCATGATTTTTATCAGCAAAGTCAATAGAATAAATACCTGTAGATGGTTTGCCTTGAATAAGGGGTGTTTTATACGTTTTCCACGTCTTTCCTTTGTCTACAGATTTTAAAATATAAGATTCCATACCACCGATTGCTATCCAAATGGTATCATCAATAATTTTAATATTGGTATTGCTTGCTGCAAAGGCAGTGGCAGGAAATTGACTCTTTGGTAACTCTTTACAAGGGATTTTTTGCCACGAGTTCCCTCCATTTGATGTTGTAATGATTGAAAGACAATTAGTGGTTTGATCGCCTATGGCAATACCATGTTGTGCATCAAAAAACTGCATGGCATCATAAAAAACTTTTTCATGACTTTCTGTATACACCAATGTTGTTGTGTCTTTAGTTATTTTATACAGTAGTGCAGGATTAGAAATACTTAACACAAATATAGCTTTGCCATTACTGGCAATACTTCTAAAACTTGGAGTAATACTATCTTGATAATAGATTTTATTTTTTTGCCATGTAACCCCTCCATCATTTGTAAAACCCACTTCTCCATTAGCCCCAGCGTAGTGCATTTTCTCTGAGTTTATGGTATAAATAGTCCTGCTATTAGTATCTTCCATCTTAAACTCTTGGATGGTTATTTTCTCAATTTCTCTTGGAGTATTTTTCGTTTTACAAGAGAAAATAAAAATTATAGTGATGAGTAAGAAGTATATTCTTGTCATTTTTGATATTTTTATGCAACTAAAATACACAAATCATTCATAGCGTATGAAGAAAGCATTGGTAATTTCTGGAGGTGGTAGCAAAGGAGCATTTGCGGGAGGTGTTGCGGAATATTTAATCAATGAAAAAAAGAAAGATTACGACTTTTTTTTAGGAACTTCTACGGGAAGTTTATTAGTTTCTCATTTAGCATTGGGCATGATAGACGAATTAAAAGCGTTGTACACTTCTGTAAATCAAAAAGATATTTTTAGTAACAACCCTTTTAAAATTTCGCATGTAAATGGTGTAAAAGTAGTGAGTATTCGGCACAGAAATACACTTTGGAATTTCTTAAACGGCAGAAAAACATTTGGCGAAAGTAAAAATTTACGAAATCTTATTAGAGAGAATATTACCAAAAAAATGTTTCACCAAATAAGGGTTGCAAAGAAAGATGTAATTGTTGCCATTTCTAACCTTACAACGAATGCCATAGAATACAAGTCTATTAGAGATTATTCTTATGACGATTTTTGCGATTGGATTTGGGGTTCTTGTAATTACATTCCGTTTATGAGTTTGTTAGAGAAAAACCATTGTCAGTATGCTGATGGAGGTTTTGGTTGTTTGGTACCTATTAGAGAAGCCATTCAGCGAGGTGCAAAAGAAGTAGATGCTATTATTTTAGAAACGGAAGTTACTCAATTGAACAGATTGCCTGCTAAAAACCCTTTTTCGTTGCTTTTAAATGCATTCGATTTTATGTTAGAACATGTAGAACGTCATAATATTACCATTGGAAAACTCTCCGCAAAACAACACGATGTACAATTAAATTTATATTATACACCTACCGTGTTAACAACAAATTCGTTGGTTTTTGATGCTAAGCAAATGAAAAAATGGTGGCAATCTGGTTTTGAGCATGCAAAAACAAAAGACGATGCGAAGATGAGTGAATTTCGATTAAACTTAGAAAGTGATGCAAAAAAATAGCCTACTTAAGTGGCTCGTATCTTTTGATATTTTGCTGCTTAAGTAGGCCGGGAGATAAATGAAGACTTTATCTTTTTATGCTTGTTTAATTTTTAAAGGAACTCTGTAAATTTCTCCTTTTTTAATTCCTTTTACTTGTACTACTTTGTAGTTTAGTTTGTTTTTTATGTAGCTGTCTATCACGGTGTTTTCAGCATCTACAGAAACAATTACAATTTCATTTTTAGCATTTAACATAAATGAAATGTTAACCTCTAAGTTTTTCTCTTTTTTTAGAACAACTGGAATCTCGTCTCCTAATAAGTTGACAATTTTAGCGCGTAAAACCCTATTATTATCTTTAGGTGTTGTTTCATTTGCTGAAATGGAAGACATAGATAAAAAGCTGATAAAGAATGCGGCAAGTACTAATTTTAAGTTTTTCATGATATATTATTGTTTTAAGTTTTATATCTAGAAGACTCCCAATTGTAGATACTGTTTCAGTATAAAATAGGAATTAACAACATCTTAACGCTGTTTAACGAATTTTAAGAATATTGATGGTAAAATTATATTTGTTTCTATAACCTTTGGCATCTAAACGTTCTTTTAAATCATTGATAGGGTGGTTGTACGTAGCTTTTTTTCATCATTTTTATTTTATTCACATGTAACTTTTATAAAGTCTTTTTTCTTTTTATTGTATTCAATACATTTTCTTTCTACTAAAACCATCTTATTATTTACGATTTTATAAGTTGTATTTGTATGTTTATTTCCACCACAGCATTGGTTGTGTTCAAATACTAGTTTTAATTTTTTGTCAAAGTTTAGTGATATTCCTGTAATTTCACTCACAAAATATTGTTCGGAGTTTGGCATTCGTAAAATATAAAACCGAGACGTATTAGAACCTGTATAATTTTGTTCAAGTACCGAAAAATCTTCTAATCCGTCAAAATTATAATCTCCTACCGTAATATTAAATAAACCTCTAAAATTCCCTTCTAATTTCATCTCTTGAAAAGTATGATTTGTTTTCCTGTCATAGATACGAACACCCACTACTTTAATTGCTTTTTTTGATTCTTTTGACAGTAGCAATTTAAAATAATGTTGTTTTGTAGTATTCGTTTGCTGAAGTTCTAAATCTTTAAATGAAGTTGTGTCATAGGATTGAAACTCGTATAATTTATCAATTTGAATAGGCTTTTTGTGTTTCTCATTTATCCATATTCCATAAAGTCTTTTATCTGTGTTATAAATTTTAGTAAATATAAGTTTTGTTAGCACTTCTTTGTTTTTATCTTTTTCTATGAGAATAAGGGTATCGTTTTTAAGTTTGCCATTTAATTGTATAGATTGATTTAACTTACCATATAAACAAATAGCATTTACGGAGTTATCTGAAAAAGAATGCATTGTTAATTCAATAGAGGATTTTCCTACAGTACCTTTGTAGATACTTATTTGAGCAAAGCAATATAGACTATTAAATAATAAAAAGAATAGCGTTATGTATTTCATCGTATGAATTTAAAAATAGCAGTTAAGAAAAAACTTAACTGCTATTTTTTAAGGGTTTAAAATTATTTAATAAAAGACTTCAAAACGTATTTCGCTAATTCTATTCGTTAATGGATTAATTTTAAATCCGATTGACGAGCTTAAAGGGCTTACAAACACCACACTATAATCCCCATTTTTAGTATTTATAATAACTCCGTTACCAAATTTAGTAACAGAATCTCCTATTTTAACGACTCTATCTTTTACTTTAACTGCTATTGAAGAAGTTTTTATTCGGATATAATTTAAGTTATATCCATTTCCTGAATCAGTACTGTCTTCAAAACTTAAATAAAGATGTTCATTTGAAAAATCCTTTGTGAGAAAAGGAGCAGAAGTATTAATAGATGCTTCAAGGTCGTCTCCTAATAAAGATTTTATCTCGTCAGTACTTGCACCACTATCTAAAAGTTCTCGTAAAGATACAGTATTAAACTCAATATTATCAACTTCTAAATTTGTCAATTGATTTACTTGGGCTTTACAAGTTGAAGCACTGATAAATAATATAATAAATAAGTATATGTTTTTCATGATTTCTGTGGTTTTAATTATTCTTGACATGGGTTGGTTACTTCTCCTGTTGTGGGATTTATATTAGTAGTTAAATAATCTAAGGGGTTTGCCATTTCACCGTTTTTCCTTGCTTTTACATGGACATGCGATTCGGTTATATTTTGGGCAATGGCATTTCCTAAATTTCCAGAAACCCCTTGATAGCCAATTACATCTCCTGCACTTACGGCACCAGAAACTCTGCCTTCTTCTTGCATATGAAAAAAGACCAAACGTACCGTATCTCCATCTACATTAGAAATAATTGAAACATGATAACCAGCTTTTACTACATTTCCTTGGTCATCAAATTGTGTTGCTAAGGTTGCTACACCGTCGTACATTGCGTAAATAGGAGCTCCAAAAGGATTTGCTAAGTCAACTCCGTCATGTATTCTAAAACTAGGGTTTGCTGTACAACCAGAACCAGTTCTAGTACAAGTTCCATGCAATCCTCCATTCATTCCAGAGCTACTTTGTGGTGCAATTTGTGGATTGCTTACGGGGTCACCCTCACATGGTTTTTTAACACAAACCCCTTGAGAATTTTGTACATAACCTCTTGGACAAGATACGGTATTATTTACCGCAGTAGCCCCCGAAAAGTCTTCTTGTTGCTCACAAGGATCATCTGTTCTATTGTAACTTGGCGGACAATAAACACTTACGGTAGAGCAATTTGCTGAACTGTGAGGAGCACTACTTTCTGTATCGCAAGACCAAGTTACACGAACAACACATGGTATTGCGCCTCCTCCTCCAGTACTAGACCCAAAGCCTGATGCACCTGTATTTCCAGAGTTATTATAATAATCTTCTCCCGTAGGTCCATTGTTTTCAGAACTATTACTATTGTTACCTGGTGCAGAATTAGAACCGCTACCAGAATACAAACCTACTGTATTGGTTGGACAAGGAGAATCATCGTCTGTTCTTCCTGTAGTATTCCCGTTGCCACAAAAACGGTCGTAATGGTAAATTTCTAATGCCCCTTCAAAAGTATTAAAATCATCTACGCCAACTTCAAAACCATTGCTAGCAATGTATTTGAATACAAAAGGTTGATACACCGTTTCTGAACTAGTTTTTACTACAAAATTGTAAAAGGTATCTTCTGATGTTTCTTCTACATAAAAAGGAAAGGAATAGGTTTGTATACCCAAACTATCTATAGTAGTATAAATAAGGTTATCATCAATATTACCACAAGAAAAAGAGGTTTTTGCTTTGCTATTATTAATAAAACCCATAATGCTAGGAATCTCCTTTTTATCAATTCGGTAACTTTTTAGACTAGATGTGTCAACAGAACTGTTAAAACCGTCTTCTCTTTCACAATTCCACAAAGAAATAGAAATCCCAAATAAAAGGATTCCTAACTGTAAATAATTTTTAATTTTTTTTCGATTCATTTTGTATAAATTTAAATTAATAATTGATTTTTACCAAAATCATCAGTACTATTTATATTTTTTATGTAGAAATGCGCATTTTAAAATGCGGTTTTCCGCAAAAATGAAAGATTTACATGTAAATATATTTACTTTTTTGTAAAAAAGCAATCTTTTTAAGGAACATTTTTATAAGAACTAAAAATAAACTACATGAATTTAGGATATTGAAGCTGTATATATTCTTCTACAATGGCAATATCTTTTTTACTAGTTAAATCGGGAACATGTTCCGCAAAAGGAATTCCTTTTATTTTTATAGCATGCGCTATCATTTGTAAAAGCACCTTGGGAATTTCTTTTTCTTGACGTTCTGGATGTATGGGACAATTTTTAAAGAACGGATAGGCAAGTTGTCCATTAAATTTAAAAATGTTCATACTGACTCTTAATTTCCCTTCTGTATCTTTATAATTTGCAAGATTTTCTAAAGTAGGCTTCTCAACAATATCTACGAGTGTATTTTCTGTATTTAATTTAGTCAGCGCAAAACGTGCTATTCTTTCTGAAGAAAATAATAAGGCATCTCTATCATAACTGATAAAAGCATTTAAAAAAGGGGTTTCTCTAAGCGCATATAAAGCTTTATAAGAGTACAAATTATCGCTATTACAAACCGTATAAGATTGTGTATTTAGTTCAGGAAATTGTTCTATGGTTTGCCAAACAGCATCTGCAGTGCCCAAAGGTTTTTGTCTGTTTTTAGGAATGTATTGTGTAGCAAAAAGGATGTTTAAATTTTTAAAATCGCTGTGTTTATGAACCCCGTACAGTTCTCTAAAAAGAGCTCCTTCCTCTCCAATAACCATGTAAATATTAGTATATCCTGCTTTTTGTGCATTTAACAATAAGAAATCTAAAAAAGGGCGGTTGCTATTGCCAATGGTAATAAGTCCTTTACTTCTCTTATTGGCTTCTGTACGTTGTTTTTTAGTTAAAATTTCTGTAGTAATTTCTTTTTTCATTCGAGAAGAACTTCCGCCTGCTAATAAAATAAGATTTGTATGCATGTTAAAAATTATTGATGATTTGAGCTCCTGAAACAACCGAAACATCATAAGCATTGATAGCCCCTGCTTTTTTTAGCGCAGCAATTATAGCTTTTTGTTTGTTTTTTGGAGCTAAGGCTACAATACTTCCACCTTTTCCAGAGCCTACAATTTTTGCTCCGTAAGCACCTGCATCTTTTGTAGCCGTAATCATGGCATCAATCCTTGGAACAGTTATGTGTAACTTATCTTTTAAAATAGAATGATGTTCATTCATTAACGTACCAATTTTTTGTAGGTCTATTGTTTCTTTTTGAAATGCCTGTAGTGCTTTTTTTGTGATATCGTAATTTTTAATAGCCGCATACAAATAGGGTTGTAAATCTTCAGTTACATAACTTAGGTAAGTAGCTAGTTTTTCTATAGAAGCAGTTTGAATCGTAAAGTTTTCTTCAACGGCTTTTACCTCAGAAATTGCTTGCCAAGCATTTTTCTTTAATTCTTTTAAAGTTGCAAGTGTTGCTTTTGGAATACCAGATTCCCCAATAATGATTCCCGTTAAAGAAGTATTAATTTTTTTATACAAAGTTGTACTTCCTGTTTCTAAATAGATGATATTTCCGATACTAATACTGTATTGATCCATTTTACCGCCAGAAGCACCTTGTTCTAAAACTTCAGCTTCATAAGCAATTCGGGCAATAAACTCGGGTGTAATTTCTTGGGAACACCCAAAGGCTTCTACTAAAAACCGAATCCATACAATAGTAAATGCAGAAGAACTAGACAATCCTGCATTGATGGGAATATTTCCCGAAATACAAATAGTATAGCCTTTTGTAGGAATACAGCCGTATCTTTTGAGAACTTTTAAAGCGGCTAGTAGATAATCTTTAGCATCTAGATTTTTTAATGGGTGATGAATTGCAATACTTCTTTCTTGCTGAATATCTAACAGTTTGATATAAAAAAGACAATCGTTATTTTCAGTAGCAGTCAGTTTTATATACCGATTAATAGCGCAGGCAATAATGGGCAATCCCAAATAATCTTGATGATCTCCAAACAAACAGGTTCTTGCAGGAGCTAAGGCGGTAATTTTATTCACTAATTTTTTAGTTTGTAAAGTTTGAAAGTGTCTAAAGTGTTAAATGTTGAATGCTAAATGTTGAGTTTTCAATTCTTTTATCTTTCAATTTTTGAATCTTTTAATGCCATAATTTTGTTGATAAGTTTAGTTGTTTAGAGTTGCTAATAAATCAGATTTTTTGAATTTCATCTAGCATCTAGCATCTAGCATCTAGCATCTAGCATCTAGCATCTAGCATCTAGCATCTAGCATCTAGCATCTAGCATCTAATAACTATCTTTCATCCAATGATAAGGTTTCCGTTGTATCCAAGCACCTCTTGTAAAATCTGGAAAATCTTGTGGTGCTCCATTATTTTCAATAGAAGCTTCAGAAAGCGGTGTAATAGCGCTCCAAGCAGCTGCATCATAAACATCTAATGGCGGTGCACTATTTTCTTTTGCAGAATTTACAAAAGCATTTAACACAAAGAAATCCATGCCACCATGACCCGATCCTGAGGCATATTCTCCATATTTTTTCCATAAAGGATGGTCGTATTTCTGTAACCATTCGTCTGCGATATCCCAACGATGTGGTTTTGATTTTCCTTCAATATAAATTCTGTTGCCATCTACTTCCCACAATCCGTTTGCACCTTGAACTCTAAAACCTAAAGAATAAGGTCTGGGTAAATTACAATCGTGTGTTACAATAATAGTTTCTCCTTGTGCAGTTTCTATAGTGGTAGTAATCACATCACCTTGTTTAAACTTTATTTTTGCATTAGGATGCTCTTTTCCGCCATGTTTTACAATATAATTATGCAATCCAATAGCTTTGGAAGCATTAGAAGTTAACGATATAAACCGATTTCCTCGATTGATATTGCACATCGTTGCAATAGGCCCTACACCGTGTGTAGGATAAACGTCTCCATTTCTAAGCACAGAATGCTGTGTTCTCCATTTCGATTCTGAAATTCCTTTTTCGCCAAATTCTACACCCTTTCCATACGGTGTTTTTCCATCATTTAATTTTACAAAACGAAGATCGTGCTGATAGCCACATCTAAAATGGACCAATTCACCAAATACATTTTGTTTTACCATATTTAAAACTGCTAGAATATCTCTACGGTAATTTACATTTTCTAAAATCATGAGATGAGAGCCTGTTTCTTCATGAGTATTTACCAAATCCCAACACTCTTCTAAGGTATTGGCAGCCGAGACTTCTACGCCTGTATATTTTCCTGCTTTCATAGCATCTACAGCCATTTTTGTATGCCATAACCAAGGTGTAGAGATAATTACAGCATCTACTTCTTTAAGTTCTAAAAGGTTTCTATAATCGTAATCCGATTTTCCGAAAACTTTAGGTTTTTTATGCCCAACTTCTTTTATCTTTTGCAAACAAATTTCATTTCTTTTTGTATCAACATCACAAATAGCAGTAACTTCTATATCATTTCTAAGCAATGCATTGCTTAAATGATTTGTGCCTCTTAAACCAACACCAATAAAAGCGAGCTTTAGTTTTTGTTTAGAAGAAAAAGTATTTGTTCCAAATGAGAAATTAGGTAATAAGGAAAGTCCTGTTCCTGTAAGTGCTGTTTTTTTTATAAAGTTTCTTCTAGAGTTTATCATTATATCTAATTAATTGTAAAAAGTTTTCTAAAAATAAGTATAATTTTTTAGCTGTTTTAAGCATGCGTACAAAAAATAGAGAATGGATAAATATGTATCTTTGAAAAATTTAAAATAAAATTCTATTTATGAAGGTCATTGCAATGATTCCTGCGCGTTATAACGCATCTCGCTTTCCTGGAAAACTAATGCAAGATTTAGGCGGAATTCCTGTCATCTTAAAAACATACAAAGCTGTTGTAAACACAAATTTATTTGATGAAGTGTTTGTGGTTACAGATTCAGATGTTATTTTTAAGACCATTGCCAATGCACAAGGAAAAGTATTAATGAGTAAAAAAGCACACGATTGTGGCTCGGATAGAATTGCAGAAGCGGTTGAATTTATGGATGCAGATATTGTGATTAATATTCAAGGTGATGAGCCTTTTATGGATAAATTTTCTTTGAAAAAACTTATTAATACTTTTAAAGAAGATGTTAAAAAAGAAATAGATTTAGCTTCTTTGATGGTAGAAATGGTTCATAAAAATGAGATTGAAAACCCCAATAATGTAAAGGTAATTACAGACAATAACAATTTTGCTTTGTACTTTTCTAGAAGTGTAGTACCGTATCATAGAGATAAGGATATATCCGTAAAATATTATAAACACAAAGGTGTGTATGCTTTTAGAAAAGAAGCGTTAATTGATTTTTATCATAGAGATATGACTCCTTTAGAAACTGCTGAAAAAATAGAAGCTATTCGTTATTTAGAGGTGGGCAAACGAATTAAAATGATAGAGACGGATGTAGAAGCGATAGGAATTGATACGCCAGAAGATCTAGAAAAAGCAAGAAAATCTTTGGGAACTTAAAAACAATTTATCATCAAAAATATAATAACTTAGCACTTTTAAAATAGAAATAAAATTATGGCAAGTATTAAAAATCTAAAGAAAGATATCAATTATACATTAGGAGACTTGATAGAAGAATGTTACGTGTGGGAACTCTTAAATCCTAAAAAAGACACCAAAAAATCGGAAGCAATTATTGATGAAGCTATTGAGGTCTTTGACGCTTTAATTGCAAAGTTAAACGCAAAAGACGTAGAAAATAAAAAAGCGCATTATAAAGCAATTGCGTTAGAGTTAGAAACAAAAGCAACAAGCCTTGTAGAGAAAATAAATAAATTATAGTTTATATACTTGATTATATATTACAAAAACCATCTTTTTTAAGATGGTTTTTTGTTTTATTTAACACATCTTTTGTAATGTATGCTTTTTTTTTGCGTTCTAAATAAAACGTAATTTTTATAAAATATAAGAATGGCAAGAGCAATGTTTGAATACACCAAAACGATACTTAAAAAAGTAAGTTTTAATACTGATTTATTTACAAAGGAATTACAAAAAGCAACAGAGAGATTGCTACCTCATGAACTCCACGAATTAACTATTTGGTTAAAAGATTTTATAGTAAATAAGCCAGATTTACAACCTTGTATGTTGTTGATAAATAGGTAAATAAGACCTTATTTTTTTTCTTTTTTACGTAATTTCCGTATGAGTTTTCTATTGAATTCCTTTTCAGTAATTTCTAACTTTATAATTTTTTTATAACTAATAACTTTTGCTAGTTTTTGAAACATTTGTTGTTTTGTTTCATAAAATGACTCACTTAACAAAAGTATTTTTGCCACAACATCTTTAGATTCTTTTTCAGATAAAGCGTCTAAATTATTAGAGTTTTTTAGTTGTTTTTTTAATAAATTTCTTTCTTCTGTTTTAAGAGACATCAATTGCTTATCATACAAATTATAGATTGGCCAAAACTTTTCTGCTTCGGCTTCTGTCAATTCTAATTGCTCTGTGATATATCCAATTTTTAAAGTTCTAATTTTTTCTTTGTTTCCTTTTCTTACTTGACCATTTATAGAATTGCCAAGCAACAAAAAACAAATAAATACGTAAATAACTTTTTTCATAATTAATTGATTTCGTTTAAAATAGAAAGTGTTTCTGTGTTTTGTAGATAGTCTTCTATGCTATCATCTTCTATGTCTGCCAATGAAAAATTGTTTTCATCAAAAGAAATATCTTCTAGGGTAATTGTAAATTGATCCACATTGTTTTCCAACCAATTTTCAATATCATTATCAGCTAATAAATTTATATCGACAGTATTATTTACTCTGAAGTTATTGTAAATTGAAAAGAAGAGTATAAAACAAGCGGCCGTTGCGAGTGCACTATATTTTAAAACGTTGTTTTTAAATACAATATATTTCTCTTGTTTTTGAGATGTTTTTTCTTTTTGTAAAATTTTGTTTTCTAGCGTATTAAAATAGTAATTTGGTGTAGAGAAACCGTGTTTTTTAGAAAAAGAACTTTCAGTTATTTTTGTAAATACATTATCTTCTACCGTATTAAAATAAGTAGGAGGAATTGTATGCATTGATTGCTTTCCTGCTTTTTTAGCGATATAATGAATACTATTTTTCAATTCGGGTTTCATATACTTTTAGACATTTGCTAAATAAAAAGGTTTAATGTGTATTCGATTTAATATAATCTTCTATCTTTTTTACAGCATGAAAATAAGATGCTTTTAATGCGCCAACAGAAGTCTCTAATATCTCTGAAATTTCATTGTATTTTAATGCATCAAAATATTTCATATTAAATACTAATTGCTGTTTTTGTGGTAATGTTGCAATTGCTTTTTGTAAAATAATTTGAATTTCATCTCCAGAAAACCAAGTATCATTTTCTAAATTAGAGACCAATTCAACTTGCAATTCAGAACTATCTATTTTTCTTTCTTTAGCCCTTTTCTTTATAAATGTAATAGCTTCATTAGTTGCAATTCTATACATCCAAGAATACAGTTTACTATCTTCTTTAAAATGAGTTATATTTTTAAAGATTTTAATGAAGGTATTTTGTAAGACATCATCCGCATCATCGTGTACAATAACAATTTTTCGAATATGCCAATACAAACGTTCCTTGTATGTTGTTATTAATACTCGGAATGCTTGCTCTTTGGTAGTATTGTTCTTTAATTGTGCTATTAAATTAATTTCGTCTGTCAACAAGAATTGTTTCAAATTAGACGTTGTATATTAAAAAAGGTTTAAAAGAAGCGTATTTATTTTTTCACTTTTCTTCTAGAGTAACCAAACAATCTATTTTGTTTAATAATATCCGAGACTCCTTCTGGTAACATTTCTTCCCAACCTTCTTCTCCACTAGAAATCATGCTTAAAACTTTGCGAGAAAAAATACTTAAAATTTCGGGGTTGAAATCTTTAATATCATTCAGTTTCCCATTATTTTTAAAGAACTTATATAGCTCTTTCATTCTAGGATGTACTTTTAAATTATCGCTGGTAATGTATTCGCCGCTTTCAGCATCTTTATAAGGATACATATATACTTTTAAATCTCTGTAAAAGAGTTTTCCAAAAGCCTCCAAAATTCCACCACTTACATGGCGATAGTACTTTTCATCAAAAATTTGAATGAGGTTGTAAACCCCCATTGCCAATCCCATTCTAGCTTTGGTGAATTCACTAAAATATTCTACCAATTTAAAATATTCTTGAAAATTGGTAATCATTACATTCTGACCTAATGAACATAGTAATTCTGCTCTGTCTAAAAAATCACGTTCATTGATTTCTCCTTCTGCTCGTAAATTGCTTAAGGTAATCTCAAAAATAACTTGACTTTTTTTGGGGTCTACTTTTTGTTCTTTAAAGAAGAGTTCTTTCGACTTCTCAAACATATCCATGTTTACTTTGGTAACAGGTCTAAAGCTACCACGTAATGTAAGGATGTTTTTTTTGTATAAAACTTGAGCAGGTAATAAGTTATTACCATCAGGACCAAACATTACGGCGTTCGTCATTCCGTTTTTTACCAATTGTAAACTCATCAAACGATTGTCTACATACATAAACCTTGGTCCAGAGAAATTAATCATGTCAATTTCTAACTGGTCTTTATGCAAGTTATCATAAAACGATTTTACCAATTCTTTAGGATTGTCGTTCATGTAAAATGCACCATAAATTAAATTGACTCCTAAAACTCCTAAAGTTTCTTGTTGTAACCGTGCATCTGTTTCTTTAAAACGTAGATGCAATATAATTTCATTGTAATCTTCTAAATCATCTAGTTGAAAACGAATTCCTACCCAGCCATGACCTTTAAACTTTTTAGAGAAATCTATAGTAGCAACGGTGTTTGCATAAGAAAAGAATAACTTATCGGGATGTTTTCCTCTACTTAATCGATCTTCTATTAAATCTACTTCATGGCGTAACATACGCTTTAAGCGAGATTCTGTAACATATCTTTTGTCTTCTTCTACACCATATATAGCATCGGAAAAATCTTTATCATACGCACTCATCGCTTTTGCAATAGTACCCGAAGCGCCTCCAGATCTAAAGAAGTTACGAGCCGTTTCTTGCCCTGCACCAATTTCTGCAAAAGTACCGTAGATATTGGCATTTAAGTTAATACGTAATGCTTTGCTTTTAGTAGTAGGAACACTACTAATTTTTTGATCTCCTTTTAAGGTAATAGCCATCTATATAAATTTTATACGAGTAGGAAACAAATGTACTAAAATTAGAAAATAACTGATGATTTTTGTTTTATTTTTGTAACATATGAGAATTACTTTTCTTGGAACAGGAACTTCCACTGGAGTTCCCATGATTGCAAATAACGACCCTGTCTGTTTGTCTACTGATATAAAAGATAAAAGATTGCGTTCTTCTATTTTAATTTCTTGGAGTGAAGTAAATTATGTCATTGATTGCGGCCCCGATTTTCGACAACAAATGTTACGCGAAAATGTGCAATCTCTTAACGGAATATTATTTACACATGAACATTCAGATCATACGGCTGGATTGGATGATATTAGACCTTATTGTTTTCAAATGGGCGCAATGCCTTTGTACTTGGGAAAGCAGGTTTTGAAAAGTTTACAAACTCGTTTTGAATATATTTTTAGAGTAAAAGACAGATACCCTAGTGCTCCTAAAGTCGTTGCTCATATCATCTCAAAAGAAATCCCTTTTACATTGAATGGAATGGATTTTATGCCTATTGAGGCCATGCACGGGGCTTTGCCTATTACTTGTTATCGATTTAACAATGTGGCTTATTTAACAGATGTTAAAACAATTTCTGATGTTGAAAAAGAAAAATTAAAAGATTTAGAAATCTTAATTGTGAATGCTATACGTATTGAGCCACACGCAACCCATTTTAATTTAGAAGAAGCACTTGCCTTTGTAGAAGAAATACAACCTAAAAAAACATACTTTACTCATATTAGCCACAAATTAGGCTTTCATAAAGAAGTAGAAGCTCAATTACCGGAAAATATATTTTTAGCTTTTGACGGATTAAAAATTGAGATTTAACTTAAAAATATAGCCTCTTTTAAAGTTTATAAACTTGGATAAAAAAAATTTGACTAATCGGTTTTTTACTGTAAGTTTGCGAGTAATAGTAATCATTAATAATTCCTAATTTTTTTAAAATGAATCAACTTTAACTTCAATAATACTTATACAACAGGATGAGGATTATGAAAAGAAATACGTATTAAAAGTTAAGTTAGTTATTAAGAAAAATATGAAAGAATTATTAAAAAAATATGAAAACAAACAGCCCGAAATTGTTTTTCATTGGAAAGATACAGAAACAGAAGCAGAAGGTTGGGTAGTTATTAATTCATTAAGAGGAGGTGCCGCTGGAGGTGGAACAAGAATGCGTAAAGGTTTAGATTTAAACGAAGTAATGTCTTTAGCAAAAACCATGGAAGTAAAATTTACCGTTTCTGGACCTGCTATTGGAGGAGCAAAATCTGGAATTAATTTTGACCCTTTAGATACTAGAAAAAAAGGAGTTTTAGAACGTTGGTATCATGCTGTTTCCCCACTACTTAAAAACTATTATGGTACTGGCGGAGATTTAAATGTAGATGAAATTCATGAAGTGATTCCAATCACTGAAAATTGTGGTGTTTGGCATCCTCAGGAAGGTGTTTTTAACGGTCATTTTAAACCTACAGAAGCCGATAAAATTAATAGAATTGGACAATTAAGGCACGGTGTTATTAAAGTTTTAGAAAGCAAAAAACTCTCTCCAAATATTGCTAATAAATATACTGTTGCAGATATGATTACAGGGTATGGTGTTGCAGAAGCGGTACGCCATTATTACGATGTTTTTGGAGGAAGTGTTGTGGGTAAAAAAGCAGTAGTTCAAGGCTTTGGAAATGTAGGTGCCGCTGCCGCTTATTATTTAGCAGAAATGGGTGCTAAAGTAGTAGGCATTATTGATAGAAATGGTGGGATTATTAATGAGATTGGATTTTCATTTCATGAAATTAAAGATTTTTTTTTAAAGAAAGAAGGAAACACACTTATTGCAGATAATATGATTCCTTTTGATAGAATTAATGAAGAAATCTGGAAATTACAAACAGAAATTTTTGCACCTTGTGCAGCCTCTCGTTTAATAACGCAAGATCAGATTGATAAAATGATTGCTTCTGGATTAGAAGTTATTTCTTGCGGTGCTAATGTTCCGTTTGCAGATAAAGAAATATTTTTTGGTTCTATTATGGAGAATACAGACAAAAAAGTAAGCTTAATTCCAGATTTTATTTCCAATTGTGGAATGGCAAGAGTTTTTGCTTATTTTATGGAAAAGAGAGTGAAAATGACAGACAAAGCAATTTTTGAAGATACTTCAAATATCATTAAAAGAGCGCTACAAGATATTTATAAAAAGAATGCATCAAAAACGAATTTGAGTGAAACAGCATTTGAAATTGCATTAAAACAATTAATCTAAACTATTTATATGGAATCAATTATTATTGGGGTATTTATCTTAGGATACTTAGCCATTACTTTAGAACATAATTTAAAACTAGATAAACTTATTCCAGCACTCGTTATGATGGCGGTTTGTTGGGCATTAGTAGCATTGGGTGTCGATAATTTTTCTACATGGTTTGATTCTAGTAAACATGCATTAGTTGATAATTTTTCATCTTTACTTCACCAAGAGAAACTGCATTTAGTAGAAGAAACATTATTACACCATTTAGGGAAAACAGCAGAAATATTGGTTTTTCTTTTAGGAGCCATGACTATTGTAGAAATTATTGATTATTTCGATGGTTTTTCTACTATTAAAAGCTATGTAAATACAAAGAAGAAATCAAAAATACTTTGGATTTTTGCAATACTTGCTTTTGTTTTATCTGCTATTATAGATAACTTAACAGCTACTATTGTATTGATTTCTATTTTACAGAAAATAGTAAAGAAAAGAGACGATAGAATTTGGTTTGCAGGACTAATCATTATTGCGGCAAACGCAGGAGGTGCATTTTCGCCAATTGGAGATGTAACTACTACAATGCTTTGGATTGGAAATAAAGTAAGTACAGGAATGTTATTTATATACTTATTTATTCCTTCTTTATTGTGTATGATAATTCCTGTTTTTATTGCTACATTTTTACCTGCTTTTAAAGGAGAAATTGATGCTGATACTACTGAAGATACAAAACCTGGCAAATACAGTGCAATAATGCTATATTTAGGATTAGGAGCTATTGTATTTGTTCCTATCTTTAAGACTGTAACACATTTACCTCCTTATGTAGGAATGATGTTGTCTTTAGCTATTGTGGCTACTTTTGCAGAGATTTATAGCAGAACAAAGTTTTCTATGACTAATTTTAATGATATGGAAACCTCACAAGAACACGCAAATCACAGCCCAGTTCACAGTTCTTTATCAAAGATAGAAATGCCAAGTATTTTATTCTTTTTAGGGATTTTAATGGCAGTAGCAGCGCTAGAATCTTTAGGGATTTTATTTGGATTTGCAGATTGGTTGAAGACGTCAACCCCAATGATGCATACAGAACTAGCAGGTGCTGAGGTGTCCGATTTAGTAGTATTGCTATTGGGTGTTGGTTCGGCAGTGATTGATAATGTTCCTTTAGTGGCAGCAAGTTTAGGAATGTTTTCTGAACCTTTAGACAATCCATTATGGCATTTTATTGCCTTTTCTGCAGGAACAGGAGGAAGTATGTTAATTATAGGTTCTGCGGCAGGAGTAGTAGCTATGGGAATGGAAAAAATAGATTTCTTCTGGTACTTAAAAAAGATTTCTTGGTTGGCATTGATTGGGTTTTTAGTAGGTTCTATAGCATTTGTTATTCTTAGGCTTTTTATATAAAATAAGGAAACAAACAATTTTCAAAAAATAGATTCGTTACCTATAAAAATAGTTAGTTGTATGCTATTATTCAATCAAACAGAAACAGCTTTATTAGAAAACAGTATGTCAGAAGAAAAAACATTATCTATTTATAAACTTATTATGAATGGTGGTTTGGGAGGTCAAATCATCATCGCATTGTTATTTGTATTATTAGCAGTTGCTTTATATATTTATTTTGAACGCTTTTTTGCAATAAAGGCGGCATCAAAAGAAGACAAAAACTTTATGAATCAAATTAAAGATTTTATTTCTAATGGCAAGTTAGAGCCTGCAAACGTACTGTGTAAAAATGCAGATACACCTACGGCTAGACTTATAGGAAAAGGAATTTCCAGAATAGGAAAACCTTTAGAAGATATTAATAAAGCTATTGAAAATGCAGGGAAATTAGAAGTGTATCAATTAGAAAAAAATGTAAGTGTATTAGCAACGATTGCTGGTGCGGCGCCTATGATTGGTTTTTTAGGAACGGTTATAGGAATGATTGTGGCTATTCATGAAATTGCCAACGCAGGCGGACAAATAGATATTAAATTACTATCAGATGGTTTGTATACTGCAATGACTACTACAGTAGCAGGTTTAATAGTAGGAATTATTGCTTATATAACTTATAATCACTTGGTGGTTAGAACCGATAAAGTAGTGTATCAGATGGAAGCGAAATCTGTTGAGTTTTTAGATTTGTTAAATGAACCAGTGTAAATGAGTTTAAAAAATTACAAGTTAAAAAGTTCTAAAGTCAACTTTCAAACTTGCAACTTTTTAACTTTCAAAACTTAGTATAAATGAATTTAAGAGGAAGAAACAAAGTAGATCCCACTTTCAATATGTCGTCTATGACGGATATTGTTTTTTTATTACTTATCTTTTTTATGTTAACATCTACGTTGGTTACTGTAAGTGCTATTGATGTTTTGTTACCTAAAGCAGGAGGGAAGACTGAAAATAAAACTTCTGTTGCGGTTACGATTACGAATAAGTCTTTATTTTATATTGATAAAACAAAAGTAAGTGCTACAAATTTAGAGCGAGAAATTTTAAAGCAAGTAGGCACCGACAAAAAGAAAACAATTGTAATTCGTGGAGATAAAGAAGTGGCCTATAAAAACGTAATGAAAGTGATAGATATTGCCAATAAAAATAAACTGAAAATGATTTTGGCAGTAAAAGGGAAATGAGTTGAAAAGTTCGAAAGTTAAAAGGTTTGAAAGTCGAAAATCTAAAACCTTAAATCGTACATCATAAATCGTACATCTACAATTCTATAAATGCCAGTTTTAAAAACAAAATACCAACGAAAATCTGCAATAATTACAATATTATTATTGTTACTATTGTTATTTGGTATTTTTAATATAGGAATGCAATATTTAGATCCTCCAGAAGAATACGGTTTGGCAATTAATTTTGGTGATGCTGATGTAGGTAACGGTGAACCCATTGAAAAAACAACGGTAAAATCTGCTCCAGAACAAGTAGAAGAAGTAAAAGAAGTTGTTGAAGAAGCAGTTCAAGAAACACCCAAAGAAACTCTTCAGGAAGAATTAATTACAGAAGAAACTTCCAAAGAGGTTCCTGTTGTTGAAAAATCAGAAGAAAAAGAAACAATTCCTGAAGAAATTGAAAAAAAGGAAGTTCCTAAAGAAACTCCAAAACCTTCAAAAGCGACTCAAAATGCGTTGGATAATTTATTAAACGGAAACGCCTCGGATGGAAAACCAAAAGGAGAAGGTGATGATGATGAATTGGGTGTAAAAGGAAACAAAAAAGGAGACTTAAATTCCTCTAAATACTATGGAAATGCAGGAGATGGGAGTGACGAAAATTATAATCTTTCAGGAAGAAACCCACTAACAAAACCTATAGAGCAGCCTAACTGTGAAGAAGAAGGAATTGTTGTAGTTCGTATAGAAGTAGATAAAAATGGAAAAGTAATCAATGCAACGCCAGGTGTAAAAGGATCTACAAATACTGCAGATTGTTTGTTAAAGCCAGCAAGACAGGCTGCATTAAAAACCACTTGGAATCCCGATAAAAATGCTCCAGCTAAACAAGTAGGAACGATTATTTATAAATTTTCTTTATCGAAATGATGAGAACGAAAAATGAAAAGTGAGAAGTGAAAAAGCGAAAACTTTTAAACACCACGATACTTCTAAATATCTAATATCTCTAATTTGTAATTCAAAACTTATATTAATTCCACAATGAATTATCAAGAAACTTTAGATTGGATGTTTCAGCAATTGCCTATGTATCAACGTGAGGGTAAAGTTGCTTTTAAAAAAGATTTAACAAATACTATTGCTTTCTCAAAACAATTGGGTTTTCCAGAACAAACATTTAAGTCTATTCATGTTGGAGGCACCAATGGTAAAGGCTCTACCAGTCATATGATAGCTTCTATTTTACAAGAAGCAGGCTATAAAGTAGGTTTATATACTTCGCCACATCTTAAAAATTTTACAGAGCGTATTCGAATTAATGGGGAAGAAATTTCTAGAGAATACGTTGTGAATTTTATTAAAAAAAACAAATACTTTTTAGAGCAACAGCAATTGTCTTTTTTTGAAATGACAGTAGGTTTGGCTTTTGATTTTTTTGCGAATCAAAAAGTGGATATTGCTATTGTAGAAGTTGGGCTTGGTGGGCGTTTAGATTCTACAAATATTATTACGCCAGAAGTTGCTGTAATTACCAATATTGGATTCGATCACACTCAGTTTTTAGGAGAAACACTTCCAGAAATTGCTTTTGAAAAAGCAGGAATTATCAAATCAAACATTCCTGTTGTTATTGGAGAACGACAGTTAGAGGTAATTCCTGTTTTTAAAGAGAAAGCTGCAAAAGAGAAAGCATCTATTAGTTTTGCTTCAGATTTTAATTGCGAATATAAAACTGATTTGTTGGGGAGTTATCAAAAAAAGAATGTCAATACTGCAGTTGTAGCCATTAAAAAATTAAAAAACTTTATAGTTTCAGAGAGTCATATTCGCAAAGGTTTGTTAAATGTTGTAAAAAACACGCATTTGTTAGGACGATGGCAGATTTTACAAATTCAACCTAAAGTAATATGCGACACAGCTCATAATAAAGAGGGTTTAATACATGTTTTACAACAACTGAAAACTGAAAAAAAAGTACAGCTTCATATTGTATTAGGAGTTGTAAATGATAAAGATTTAGCAACTATTTTACCGCTTTTTCCTACACAAGCATTCTATTATTTTTGTAAGCCCAATGTTCCAAGAGGGCTTTCAGAAAAAGCGTTACAAAGAGAGGCATCTCAATATAATTTAAAAGGGAAAACATTTTCTTGTGTAAATGAAGCTTATAAAGAAGCATTATTGCAATCGACATTCAATGATATTATATATATTGGAGGAAGTACTTTTGTTGTGGCAGAAGTTATTTAAAATTGTATTTTTAGCAAATCTTATGAAAGAATAATAGCAAGTAAATTTGAAGTATTCAAAAAATATATTGATAACAGGCGGAGCAGGTTTTATTGGGTCTCATGTGGTGAAACTTTTTGTAAATAAATACCCATACTACAATATTATAAATGTTGACGCACTTACCTATGCAGGAAATTTAGAAAATTTAGAGCCTGTTAAAAATGCTCCAAACTATCAGTTTATAAAAGCAGATATTTGTGATAGAATTAAAATCAAAGATATTTTTGAAAACTATCAAATAGATGCTGTTATCCATTTAGCGGCAGAATCACATGTAGATCGATCGATTACCAACCCGTTTGAGTTTGCACAAACGAATATTATAGGAACTTTAACCTTGTTAAATCAAGCGAAAGAGAGTTGGGGAACTCATTTTGAGAAAAAACGATTTTACCATATTTCTACAGATGAAGTATATGGCTCTTTAAACGAAAAAGATTTCTTTTTAGAGACTACTTCTTATGACCCTCAATCGCCTTATTCCGCTTCAAAAGCAAGTTCCGATCATTTTGTAAGAGCCTATCACAATACTTATCAATTACCCGTTATTATTACAAATTGTTCTAATAATTACGGACCCAATCAGTTTCCTGAAAAGCTTATTCCATTGTGTATTCACAACATAAAAAATAATATCCCTATTCCTGTTTATGGAAAAGGAGAAAATATAAGAGATTGGCTCTATGTAGAAGATCATGCCAATGCCATTGATGTCGTTTTTCATAAAGGAAAAGTAGGAGATACCTATAATATAGGAGGTTTTAATGAATGGAAAAATATTGATTTGATACAGCTTATTTGTAAGCTAATGGATAAAAAATTAGATAGAAAATCAAAAACTTCTCAGCAATTAATTAGGTACGTAAAAGATAGACCAGGTCATGATCTGCGTTATGCAATAGATGCTACAAAGTTGAAAAATGAGTTAGGTTGGCAACCTTCTTTGCAATTTGAACAAGGCATCGAAAAAACAATTGATTGGTATCTTGAGAACGAAACCTGGACACAACGAATTATTAATGGAGATTATCAAGAATATTATAAAAAGCAATATCATTAAACTTATAAAACAGCATATATGAAGGGAATTATTTTAGCAGGAGGTTCAGGAACAAGACTGTATCCGTTAACAAAAGTAGTTTCTAAACAATTATTGCCTATTCATGACAAACCCATGATTTATTACCCGCTTTCTGTATTAATGTTAGCGGGAATTAGAGAGGTCTTAATTATCTCAACACCTACAGACTTACCACGATTTGAAGAGTTACTTGGAGATGGTTTAGATATTGGAATGCAATTTTCATACAAAGAACAACCTTCTCCAGATGGATTAGCACAAGCATTTATTTTAGGCGAAGAATTTATTGGAGAAGATGATGTTTGTTTGGTCTTAGGAGATAATATTTTTTATGGAGACGGTTTTAGAGATTTATTGATGACTTCTTTAAAAAATGTTGAAAACAATAAAAATGCTACTGTATTTGGATATTATGTTCAAAATCCAGAACGTTATGGAGTTGTAAATTTTGATGCAGTAGGAAATGCTTTAGATATTGAAGAAAAACCTTTACATCCTAAAAGTAATTATGCTGTAGCAGGTTTGTATTTTTATCCCAATAATGTTGTTAAAATCGCTAAAAAAATAAAACCTAGTAAACGAGGAGAGTTAGAAATTACAACTGTAAATCAAGCTTATTTAAAAGAAAAAGAATTAAAGGTAGCAATTATGGGTAGAGGTTTTGCTTGGTTAGATACGGGTACACATAGATCTTTATTAGATGCTTCAAATTACATACAAACTATAGAAAATAGACAAGGTTTAAAAGTAGCTTGTATAGAAGAAATTGCTTTTGAAATGGGGTATATTTCTAAAGAGCAATTATTAAAATTGGCTGAACCTTTGAAGAAAAGCGGTTATGGAGAATATTTAATTCATAGAGCAGAAGAAGTGTCTTAATATGAAATTTACACGAACTAAAATTCCAGATGTTATTATTTGTGAGCCTACTTTTCATGGAGATGAAAGAGGCTATTTTGTAGAAACTTTTCGTCAAGATAAATTAGAAGATTTTTTGGGACATACAATTGATTTTTGTCAGGATAATGAATCGAAATCTAGTTATGGTGTTTTAAGAGGGTTACATTATCAAATTCCGCCTTTTTCTCAAACAAAATTAGTACGTGTTATTTCTGGAAAAGTTTTAGATGTTGTAGTAGATATTAGAAAAAATTCACCAACTTTTGGTGAGCATTTTAGTATTGTCTTATCATCAGAAAATAAAAAACAACTTTTTATTCCTAAAGGATTTGCACATGGTTTTTTAGTATTAAGCGATACGGCAACTTTTGCATATAAAGTAGATAATTATTATAGTACCGAACACGATAGAGGGATTGCATTTAACGATTCGGAACTTCATATTGATTGGAAAATTCCATTAAAAGAAATACAACTTTCTGTAAAAGATACACAACAAAATTCTTTTAAGTCTGCCTTGTATTTTGATTAAAAAAATAAATTTCTTTTTTCTTTGTTACCATTAAAAACCGTTTTATATTTGCACCCGATTTAGGGCAATTAGCTCAGTTGGTTCAGAGCACTTGGTTTACACCCAAGGGGTCGGGGGTTCGAATCCCTCATTGCCCACCACAGTAAAACCTTCACATTTTGTGGAGGTTTTTTTTATGCATATTGCAAATGGATAGAGGCTATTTTTGTACTTTAGCCTATCCAAAAAATAAAAATGAATATCGATTTGTCAGAAAAAAAAATATTGGTAACAGGAGGTGCTGGTTTTATTGGATCTAACCTTTGTGAGGTATTACTTAATAAAGATAATGAAGTTTTTTGTTTGGATAATTTTTCTACAGGAAAAAGAGAGAATATTGCACCTTTTTTAGCACACTCAAATTTTACTTTATTAGAAGGAGATGTTCGAAATATAGAAGATTGTAGAAAAGCAACAAAGAATATTGATTTTGTACTACACCAAGCAGCATTAGGTTCTGTACCAAGATCAATTAAAGACCCTATTACAAGTAATGATGTAAACGTAGGGGGTTTTTTAAATATGTTGGTTGCTTCAAAAGAAAATGGAGTAAAACGATTTGTATATGCTGCTAGTTCTTCAACCTATGGAGATTCTGAATCCTTGCCAAAGGTAGAAGATGTAATAGGAAAACCATTATCTCCTTATGCTATTACAAAGTATGTGAATGAATTGTATGCAGATGTTTTTTATAAAACTTATGGTTTGGAAACAATAGGATTGCGTTATTTTAATGTTTTTGGAAGAAAACAAGATCCTAATGGAGCTTATGCAGCGGTGATTCCTAAATTTGTAAGCCAATTCATGAAAGGAGAATCACCCGTTATTAATGGCGACGGTACGTATTCAAGAGATTTTACGTATATAGATAATGTAATACAAGCCAATTTATTATCCTTAACTGTCACAAAGAAAGAAGCTTTAAATACGGTTTATAATGTGGCTTACGGAGATAGAAATACATTAAATGACTTAGTGGGTTATTTAAAAGACTATTTGTCGGAATTTAATTCAGAAATCGCAAAAATTGAAATTGTATATGGAAGTTTAAGATCGGGAGATATTCCGCATTCACATGCTAGCATTGAAAAAGCAAAAAAGAATTTAAACTATAATCCTCAATTTTCTTTACAAAGCGGTTTAAAAGAGGCGGTAAAATGGTATTGGGAAAATCTATAAGAATGAGTAATATTAAAATAGCAGTAATAGGGTTAGGATATGTTGGGTTACCATTAGCAAGACTTTTTGCGACGAAATATGCTGTAGTTGGTTTCGATATTAACCAACAAAGGGTTTCTGAATTAATGCAAGGAAATGATGCTACTTTAGAAGTAGGTTCAGAAGAATTACAGTCGGTTTTAGTAGAAAAAAGGTCTCATAAAAACGGACTTTTTTGTTCATCTCATATAAATGATATTAAAGATTGTAATTATTATATTATAACGGTTCCAACACCTGTAGATAAAAATAATAGACCTGTTTTAACGCCTTTGTTAAAAGCGAGCGAAACAGTAGGAAGTGTTTTAAAAGAAGGAGATATTGTTGTCTATGAATCTACCGTATACCCTGGAGCAACAGAAGAAGATTGTATTCCTGTTTTAGAAAAGTTTTCAGATTTAAAATTTAATATCGACTTTTTTGCAGGATATTCTCCAGAACGTATCAATCCAGGAGATAAAAAACACACTGTTGATAAAATATTAAAGGTTACTTCAGGCTCTACCTTAGCAATAGGTGAAAAGATAGATCAGTTATACGCTTCTGTGATTACGGCAGGTACCCATTTAGCACCCACCATTAAAGTGGCAGAAGCTGCAAAAGTGATAGAAAACTCACAAAGAGATATTAATATTGCTTTTGTCAATGAATTGGCAAAGATTTTTAATCTGATGGATATTAACACACATGATGTTTTAGAAGCTGCTGGAACTAAGTGGAATTTTTTACCATTTAAGCCTGGATTGGTTGGCGGACATTGTATAGGTGTAGACCCGTATTATTTGGCGCAAAAAGCACAAGAACATGGATATAATCCTGAGATTATTTTAGCAGGAAGAAGATTAAATGATAGCATGGGTGCTTATGTTGCTTCCGAAGTAATCAAATTAATGATTCAAAAAGATATTAAAATTAAAAGCGCCAATATATTAATTTTAGGAATTACGTTTAAAGAGAATTGTCCTGATGTTAGAAATACTAGAGTAGTAGATGTTGCCAATTCACTAAAAGAATATGATATAGAGCTTACTATTTTTGACCCTTGGGCAAGCCCGGAAGAAGTTAAGAAAGAGTATGGATTTGTTTCTCAAAAAGAAGTTCCAAATAATAAATTTGATGCGATTGTTTTAACGGTTGCACACAATGAATTTAAAAATTTGAACTTTAAATCTCTCTCTAAGCAAAAAGTGGTAATTTACGATGTTAAAAACATACTTCCAGACGATATAAAAGATAAAGGTTTGTAATGAAAAATTTTGCATTAATAGGTGTTGCTGGTTATATTGCTCCGAAGCATTTAAAAGCTATTAGAGAAACTAATAATAATTTAATTGCAGCATTAGATAAATATGATAGTGTTGGAATTTTAGACAGTTATTTTCCCAATGCAGATTTTTTTGTTGAATTTGAACGTTTTGATAGGCATATAGAGAAATTAAAAAGAACTCAAAATATTTCATTAGATTATGTGAGTATTTGTACACCCAATTATTTACACGATGCACATATCCGTATGGCTTTACAAAGAGGAGCAGATGCTATTTGTGAAAAGCCATTGGTTTTAAATCCTTGGAATTTAGAAGCATTAATCGATGCAGAAAGAGTATATGGACAAACGATTCATACTATTTTGCAATTACGATTACATCCAAGTATTATTGCGCTAAAAAATAAGGTAATTGCTGAAAACAAAAAGGAAAAGTACGATATAGATCTTACCTATATTACTTCTAGAGGGAATTGGTATGATATTTCTTGGAAAGGAGATGAAAGCAAATCTGGAGGAATAACAACCAATATTGGTGTCCATTTTTATGATATGCTTTCTTGGATTTTTGGAGATTTACAAGAAAACAAAGTGCATTTAAGAGAGAAACATACCGCTGCCGGTTATTTAGAATTTGAAAAGGCAAGAGTACGTTGGTTTTTATCTATTGATGAAGATTATTTGCCAAATGAGATTCGAAAAAAAAGACAAAGAACTTATCGCTCTATAACTGTAAATAGTGAAGAAATAGAATTTAGCAGCGGTTTTACGGAATTACATACTAAAAGTTATCAGGAAATATTAAAAAATAATGGCTTTGGCTTAAAAGATGTAAGGCCTTCCATTGAAATAATACATGGAATTCGAAATCTAACTCTTGATATTAAAGGAGAAAAACACCCTTTTATTTAATTAATTTAGGAGATAACAAAGTTTTAATATCTTTAAATAAAGTGTAGTTTTGTATTTTGATACCATTTTTAAAATATTGTTATTAGTAAGAAACTAATTAAATTTTAGTTAAGAAATTAAAAATGAAAAAATATATTAAAATTATAGGGCTTTTTATAAGTCTATTTTTTACAGTTTCAACTATTGTTAACGCCCAAGAAATCAATATTGATAGATTAACTAATGTTGATATAGATTCTTACTCAGATAAGCAAATAGAAACGTATTGGAATAAAGCACAGCAGCAAGGTTACGATTTAAACCAACTGGAAATTATTTCTAAGTCCAAAGGAATGTCTGCTGTTCAGTTTTCAAAACTGAAATCTAGAATTTTAAATTTAAAAATTAACTCATCTGTCAATATTGATTCTGAAAAAAATAATTCAGAAATCACTTCTTTAGAAAAATTTGGACTAGATGGTTCTGAATTTCAAGATAATGTAAAAGAAGAGGAATTATTTGGCTATGATTTTTTTAACAACCCTTCTATATCTTTTACACCTAATTTAAATTTAGCAACACCTACTACCTATCAATTAGGGCCTGGCGATGAAATTCTGATTGATATATGGGGAGCTTCAGAAAACAGTTACAGAAAAGAGGTAAGTAGAGAAGGTGCTATTCGCATTGAAGGAGTTGGACCAGTTTATGTAAGTGGTCTTTCGATAGAAAAAGCAAAGAAAAAGATTATATCTTATCTAAAAAAAATATACAACGGTATTGAAGCTTCTAGTGATAGCTATAATAAAGTATATGCAGAAGTATCTTTAGTAAATGTAAGAACTGTCCAAGTAAATATTATTGGTGAAGTTAAAGCCCCAGGTAGTTATAGTTTAAATGCACTTTCAACAGTTTTAAATGCATTGTATGCTTCAGGAGGTCCTACAAAAAATGGAACTTTTAGAAATATAAAAATTATACGAGATGGTAAAGAGTATACTAAACTTGATATTTATAAATACCTTTTATACGGTTCTGAAGAAGGTAATATTTTGTTGCAAGATCAAGACATTATTAATGTGCAACCTTATGAGAATAAAATAGAAGTAAAAGGAGAGGTAAAACGTAGAGGTATTTTTGAATTAAAAAAAGAAGAAAATTTACAAGATTTAATCAACTATTTTAGTGGATTTACAGCAGAAGCATATAAAGAACGTTTGTTAGTAGAGCGAGTTAATGGAAAAGAAAAAGAAGTTTCTGAAATTTTATTAACCCAACAGAAAGATTTTGTAATGAAGGATGGTGATAAACTAACAATCAGTAAAATTATAGATAGATTTAAAAACAAAGTAAGTATTGGAGGGGCTGTATATAGACCCGGTGATTATGAGTTGACTAAAGGTTTAGATTTGTCAGAATTATTTCAAAAAGCTGAAGGTATTAAAGAAAATGCATTTTTAGACAGAGGTCTTATTTACAGAACAATTGATGATGTTGAAAAGGAAGTAGTGCCATTTTCAGTAAAACAAATTCTTGAAAATAAAGTTAATGTTACTTTAAAAAGAGAAGATAGTATTCATGTATTTGATAAAAGTACTTTAAAAGAGGTTTATACTTTAACTATTAACGGAGCTATTAATACACCACAGACTATACCATTTGTAGATAAAATGACGGTGGAAGATTTTATAGCAATATCAGGAGGGTTTAAAGAAGGGGCAGATGTAGGAGTTATAGATATCTCTAGAAGATTAGCTGATGGCGATTTTAAAACGATTAGTCAAGATATTAGACGAATGACCTCTAAAAACTTAGAAAATTTAGAAAATAATTTATACCTACAACCTTTTGATATTGTTTCTGTACGTTATTTAAAAGGATATTCTCCTCAAGTTAAAGTTACTATTACAGGAGAGATAAGTTACCCAGGAACCTATGCAATTACTAACAAAGAAGAACGTGTTTCAGATTTAATTAAAAAGGCAGGTGGTTTCTCTCCATACGCTTATTTGAGAGGAGCCACTCTATACAGGAAGAATATAGGGGTGGATAAACAAAAACAACAAAAGTTATACGAAACATTAGAGAAAAAAGATTCTCTATTAGAAGTAGAAGAAAGAGTTGATTTTAAAATTGCTGTAGATTTAATTAAAATCATGAAGGAAGGGGGGCGCCAATCAACTTTTGATTTAATTCTTAAAGAAGGGGATGAATTATTTATTCCTTCTCAAAAACAAACCGTAGAAATTCAAGGAGAAGTATTAGCACCTTCTTTGGTTAGTTTCAACCCATCAAAATCATTAAAAGAATATATCAATAATTCGGGAGGTTTTTCTGAAAATGCTAGAAAAAAACATGTTTATGTTGTATATCCGAATGGAGATATACAAACTACAAAGCATTTTTTGTTTTTTAAGTGGTATCCAAAAATAGAACCAGGTGCTATTATTTTGGTACCCAAAAAGGCAGATAGAAAAAAACTATCTACACAAGAAGTATTAGGAATTACTACAAGTTTAGCTACCTTAGGCATTTTAATCAGAACACTTACAAATTAATTTGTCTTAATCGTCAGTTTATATAATCGAAGTTTAAAAAATATTTATATGACCAAGCCTGTAAAAATATCTTCTGAATCTTTTCAACAAGAAAATGACGATCAAATAAATATAATTGCGATAGGAAAAACCTTATGGAAAAACAGAAAAGTTATACTAAGAATTTTATTCTTTTTTGTTTTTTTAGGTTTTTTTGTAGCGATTTTTTCAGAAACTGAATATACAGTTTCTGCTACAATTGCTCCGCAAACAAATAAGCAGTCGGGTGGTAATTTAAGTGGTCTAGCTGCCATAGCAGGTATTAATGTAGGTGGTTCTACAAGTGAATCAAGTATTTCTCCAAGATTATATCCACAAATATTAAACAATGTTTCTTTTCAAAAAGAGTTATTAGAAACTTTTTTAACGATTGAAGGAGTAGATAAAAAAGTGACTTATAGAGAATACTACACTAGTATATATACCGAAAGTATTTTAAGTTCTGTAAAAAAATATACTATTGGATTGCCGAAACTTTTTATAGGTCTATTTAAAAGTAAAAAATCGATTGATAAAAATATTGAGAATGAAAACTCTTTAATAACGATTTCAGAAGAAGAGAAAGGGTTAATCAATATACTTAAAAGTCAATTGTCGATAGAACTAAACCCTAAAGATGGTTATGTTATTTTAAAAGCTAAAATGCCAGAGGCTATAGCTGTAGCAGAGCTAACACAAAGCGCATTAGATTTGCTAGAAAAATATGTGATTGATTTTAAAATTGAGAAATCTGTATCTCAATTAGATTTTATTAAAAAAAGATATACAGAAAAAGAAAAAGAATTTAAACAAATTCAAGAAGAATTAGCTTTGTATACCGATAGAAATCAAAACGTAAATTCTGCACGTGCTAAAATGGAACTAATGCAATTACAATCAGAATATAACTTAATTTATGATCTTTATTCAGAATTGGCTAAGCAGTTAGAAACTCAAGAAATAAAAGTAAAAGAGGATACTCCTATATTTACGATTACTGAACCTGTATTTGTACCTATGAATAAATCAAAACCAAATAGAGTTTTGATTATTGTAATTTGGACTTTTTTAGGTGTTGTATTGAGTGTTGGATATGTCTTTGGAAAAATATATTTTTTAGAGTTAAAAGAAAAATGGTTTGCTTACAAAGAGTAAAGTAATAAATTATTAAAATAAAAAATGAATATTATTATTGTAGGTTCTGGTTATGTAGGATTAGTTTCTGGGGTTTGTTTTGCAGAAATGGGAAATAAAGTTACCTGTGTAGACATTGATTCTCAGAAAATAGCAGCATTAAAAGAAGGAGTTAGCCCAATATATGAACCTGGTTTAGAAGTAATGCTTCGGAAAAACATTCAAAATCAAAATCTATTTTTTACCACTAGTTTATCTGAAGCTTTAAAAGAAGTAGACATTGTTTTTATCGCAGTAGGAACGCCAATGGGCGAAGATGGTTCTGCGGATTTACAATATGTTTTATCAGTAGCGAAAGAGATTGGAAGAACAATACAAAAATCAATCGTTATTGTAAATAAGTCTACGGTTCCTATAGGAACTGCAGACAAGGTGAGAAAAGTTATTGAAAGTGAACTAAAAAAAAGAAAAGCTAATATTGATTTTGATGTGGTTTCTAATCCCGAATTTCTAAAAGAAGGGAATGCTATAGCAGATTTTATGAAGCCAGATAGAGTTGTGATAGGTTCTAATTCTGAAAACTCTACTCGATTAATGAAGCAATTGTACTCCCCATTTTTTAGGACTCATGATAGAATGATAACGATGGATATTCGTTCTGCAGAGATGACTAAATATGCTGCCAACGCTATGTTAGCGACTAAAATTTCGTTTATAAATGAGATTGCAAACATTTGTGAAAGAGTTGGAGCAGATGCCAATCAAGTACGAATAGGTATTGGTTCTGATAAAAGGATAGGATATGATTTTATTTATCCAGGTGCAGGTTATGGGGGCTCTTGCTTCCCTAAAGATGTAAAAGCACTACAAAAAATAGCAAAAGAAAACAACTATGAAGCAAAATTAATTACGGCTGTTGAAGAAGTAAATGATACTCAAAAATTAGTGATTTCTCAAAAAATAGTAAAACGATTTGGAGAAGATTTATCTAAATATACTTTTGGTATATGGGGATTGGCTTTTAAACCAGGAACAGATGATATGCGTGAAGCACCTTCAATTTATATCATCAAAGAATTGGTAAAAAGAGGTGCTAAAATTCAAGCTTATGACCCTAAAGCAATGCAAGAAGCACAAGAATATTATTTAAAGAATGTTAAGATTACTTATTCCAAATCTAAATATGAAGTATTAAAAAATGCAGATGCTTTGTTATTATTAACGGAATGGAAAGAATTTAGTTCCCCAGATTTTGATGAGATTAAGAAACAATTAAAATACCCAGTTATTTTTGATGGACGAAACCAATACAATGCATTTGATTTGTATAAAATAGGATTCGAGTATTTTCAAATAGGAAAAAAATGAAAATTCTAATTACAGGAGTCGCTGGATTCATTGGATTTCATTTGTGTAAATCCTTAATATCGAAAGGGTATACTATTGTAGGTATTGATAATATAAACGACTATTACGATGTGAATTTGAAGTATGCTCGTTTACAGAATCTTGGTATTTCAAAAAATGATGTAATTCCTTTTCTAAATAACTCCAAGAGTAGTAATCATTCTTTTCAATTTATAAGAATGAATTTAGAAGATAGAATTGAATTACCAAAACTATTTGAAAAACATAAATTTGATGTAGTTTTTAATTTGGCAGCACAGGCAGGTGTCCGTTATAGTCTTAAAAACCCAGAAACTTATATAGATAGTAATATTGTTGGGTTTTTAAATATTTTAGAATGTTGTCGTCATCATCAGATTAAGCATTTATTGTATGCAAGTAGTTCTAGTGTGTATGGAGAAAATAAAAAAATACCTTTTTCTACAGATGACCCTGTAGATTTCCCTATTAGTTTATATGCAGCGACTAAAAAAAGTAATGAATTAATGGCGTATACTTACAGTCATTTATACAATATTCCAGTAACAGGCTTACGTTTTTTTACAGTATATGGACCTTGGGGTAGGCCAGATATGGCAATATATTTGTTTTCAGAAGCTATTTCTCAAAAAAAGCCTATAAAAATATTCAATAACGGTAATATGAGTCGTGATTTCACCTATATTGATGATATTATTAATGGAGTTGAAATTTTACTAGATAATCCGCCTAAAACTGAAAAACTAAAGGAATGTTATAGAGTTTTTAATATAGGTAATGGTAAGCCACAACCTTTACAAACTTTTATAAAAGCGATAGAAACCAGTTTAGGTATGGAAGCAATAAAAAAATATTTACCAATGCAACCAGGAGATGTCCCTCAAACTTGGGCAGATATTTCTGCATTAGAAAAATTAGGATATCAAAGTGGGGTAGAAATTGAAGAGGGTGTACAAAAATTTGTGAATTGGTATCAAGAATATAATTCTTTAAAATAAATAAGACGTGATGAAAACGAAAAATTTAATAATTTTTGGAACACGCCCTGAGGCTATTAAAATGGCACCTTTGGTTAAGGAATTTTTAAAATATAATAATAAATTCGAAACAAGAGTATGTGTAACGGCACAACATAGAGAAATGCTAGATCAGGTATTGTCTTTTTTTGATATTGTACCCGATTTTGATTTAGATTTGATGAAGCCTAATCAGAACTTATATTCTTTAACAAGTGATATTATTAATGGTTTAAAACCTGTATTAGAAGAATTTCAACCTCATTATGTGTATGTGCATGGGGATACTACAACTACAATGGCTGCAAGTATTGCTTCTTTTTATTCAGGAGCTAAAGTTTGTCATATAGAAGCAGGTTTAAGAACGTTTAATAAGCAATCTCCGTTTCCTGAAGAAATGAATAGAAGCATTGCAGGTAGAGTTTGTGATTATCACTTTGCACCTACAACCACTTCAAAGAAAAATTTGCTAAAGGAAAATATTAATGAAAACAATATTCTAGTAACAGGAAATACTGTCATAGATGCTTTACAATATAGTGTTGAAAAGGTACAACAAATAAACGATGCTCAAATTACATTCTTAAAAGAAACCTTAAAAGAAAATAAAAGAACTATTTTAGTTACAGGACATCGTAGAGAAAATCACGGGCAAGGATTTATTAATATTTGTAACGCATTAAAACAAATTGCGATAGCGAATCCAAATATAGAGATTGTATATCCAGTTCATTTAAATCCGAATGTACAAAAACCTGTATTTGAATTACTAAAAAATGTGAAAAACATAAAATTAATTAAACCGCTTTCGTATCCTGCATTTATTTGGCTGATGAATACATCATATTTGATTATTACAGATAGTGGTGGTGTACAAGAGGAGGCTCCAAGTTTAGGAAAACCTGTATTAGTGATGAGAAATACAACAGAGAGACCTGAAGCTGTTGAAGCAGGAACTGTAATATTAGTAGGTACAGATATAAAAAATATTGTAGATGAAACTACAAAACTGTTATTAGATAAAGAATGGTACACAAAAATGAGTACTTTACATAACCCTTATGGAGATGGGAGTGCTTGTAAAAGAATTGTTGAGTTTATTTCTAATTTATAAAAAATGAGTAAAGTAAAAGTTGTTACTATTGGTTTAGGATATATTGGGTTGCCAACATCTGCTTTAATTGCGCAAAATGGAATTAAAGTTCATGGAGTTGACATTAATCAGCAAGTGGTTGATATAATTAATCAAGGTAAAATACATATTGTTGAACCAAGTTTAGGTGCTGCCGTTGAAGAATCAGTAAAAAAAGGTTATTTAAATGCAGCTATTAAACCTGTTGAAGCAGATATTTATTTAATTGTTGTTCCTACTCCTTTCAAAGGAAATCATGAGCCAGATATTTCTTATGTAGAATCTGCAACAAGAAATATTATTCCATTTTTAAAGGAAGATGATTTATACATTATAGAATCTACATCCCCCATTGGTACAACAGGAAAAATGATGGATTTAATTTATAGTGAAAGACCAGAGTTAAAAAATAAATTAAATATTGCTTATTGCCCAGAAAGAGTTTTACCTGGTAATGTAATGTATGAATTGGTTCATAACGATAGAGTTATTGGAGGTATTGATGAAAAATCAACTCAAAAAGCATTAGACTTTTATAAACAATTTGTAAAAGGAGAGTTACACACTACAAATGCAAAAACGGCAGAAATGTGTAAATTAACAGAGAATTCTTCTAGAGATGTTCAAATAGCCTTTGCGAATGAACTTTCCTTAATTTGCGATAAGGCCGATATTGATGTTTGGGAGTTAATAAACTTAGCAAATAAACATCCACGTGTTAACATATTACAACCAGGTTGTGGCGTAGGAGGGCATTGTATTGCGGTAGATCCTTATTTTATTGTTTCCGATTATCCAATGGAATCTAAAATAATAGGAACAGCAAGAGAGGTGAATAATTATAAATCGTTTTGGTGTGCAGAGAAAATTCAGAGCGAAAAATTAAAGTTTGAATTACAACATGGTAAAAAACCAAAGATTGCATTAATGGGGCTAGCATTTAAACCGAATATAGATGATTTAAGAGAATCACCCGCAAAATATATTGTGCAAAAGGTTTTGCAAAATGATCATAATGGTAATTATTTTATTGTGGAACCTAATATTGATACACATAATGTTTTTAAATTAACCTCTTATAAAGAAGCTATTGATAAAGCAGATATTATTGCATTTTTAGTAGCTCATAATGAGTTTAAAGAATTAGAACTTATTGAGGATAAATTAGTAATAGACTTTTGTGGAATTCGAAAAGTATAGAATATGTGTGGGATAATTGGAACTACAAATATTAACATCTCTGAAGAAATTATAAAAAGAGCATTAGATACAATTAATAAAAGAGGTCCAGATTATCAATCATTTAACTTAAAAAAATCTGTAGTTTTTGGACATACAAGATTAGCTATATTAGATTTAGATTCTCGTTCAAACCAACCTTTTGAATATAAATACAAAGATCGTTGTATTACAATGGTTTATAATGGTGAAATATATAATTTTCAAGAATTAAAAAAGCAACTTATTTCAAAAGGATATCAATTCAATACCACTTCAGATACTGAAGTTATTGCAGCTTCTTATATTGAATGGGGAATAGCATGTTTTAATTGCTTTAGGGGTATGTGGGCTTTGGCAATAGAAGATAATAACAAGCTTATTTTTTCTAGAGATAGAGTAGGTAAAAAACCATTTTATTATTCAGATTCAGGCGATGGATTTATTTCTTTTGGGTCAAGTTTAAAAGGTGTTTCTTTACTTTCTAATGAGAATGAAATTAGTAAAGAAGGGTTAGAGTTGTATTTTGCGTTAGGTTTTATACCCAAAAACTATACTATATATAAAAATATTTTTAAGTTAGAACCAGGAAAAGTTTTCGTATATGAGAAACAAAATCAAGTATTTGTTTTAAAAAAAACAATGAATTCGGTTTTAAAAAAAGATACAAATATTAGTAGAAAACAGTCGTTTAAAAATGTAATGCAGTATGTAGTAAACAAGAGAATTGTAAGTGATGTTCCTATCTCTACACTAATGAGCGGAGGAATTGATAGTACTATAGTTACAGTTTTAACAAAGAAAACGAAACAAAATTTAGAATCTTTTTTTGTAGATTTTAAAAATAAGAAATTAAGCGAAAGAAAATGGGCAGATTACTTGTCTAATAGAAACTCAATTAACTTATCAAGAGTTTTACTAGACGAGAAAGATTTAATGTTAGCTTTTCAAGAATACTACAAAGCATATGAAGAACCTTTTGCAGATTATAGTGGAATACCATCTCTTGCCATATTTAAAAAAGTAGCTAGAAAATATAAAGTTGTTTTAACGGGTGATGGAGGCGACGAATTATTTTATGGGTATTCTCATTATACAATAAAAATAATCATTCTTAAATTTTTTAATATTCTTAAATTTTTTAATATTTTTTCCTTAGTACCTGAAAATATGAAAAATATTTTGATAGGAACTAAAGAGAATTTAGAATCAAATTATTTGAAAAATCATGGTATAGTTACACCTTTTGCTTCAAAACTAATAGATAAACAATTTAATTTATCAATAAAAAAAGAAAGAAGTTTAGTAAAAGGAGTGATTAACTACGATAGAAAGTTTTATAATTGGCCCGAGAAATATTTAGTAAAAGTAGATAGGGCATCTATGCATAACTCAATAGAAGTAAGATCTCCTTTTTTAGATGAAGATTTACTTGAGAGGGTTCGAAAAATACCAATATTTTTCCTGTTTACTCCTTTTGCAAAAAAAGTATATTTAAAAATAAGATATTTTAAACTTTTTGGATTTAGATATCTTTTTGCTCAAAAGAAAGGGTTTACTCCGCCAATTCAACATTTAAGAAAAATATTTTTTGTTAAAAAAGATTTTGATTACACAAAAAAGGTTTTAGAAAAATTTTCTTTTGATTTACACAACGAAGTCAATAAAATCTCTTTTGAAAATTTATTAAAGGATAAAATCTTATTCGACAGGTTTTTCTTTTTTCATGAATGGTTAAAGAATGTAGGAAATAAATCTATTCACTATGATTAAAATAAAAATATTTTGCTACTAAATATAATTTTAAATACCCCTTTTAATGGTACATAAAATAAGTAAATCTATATATAGGTATCTTTTATTTACGTTATCTCCATTACTTACATTACCTTTTGTTATTATAGATAATTTTAAGCAAAAAAAGAGCGGAATTATTTTAGTAACACTTTTTTTTGCTCTTTTAAGTTACTATTATGTTCCTTACTCTTTCTTTGATAAAGTCCATTATTATCGATTTTACAATGAATATCTACAACTTTCTTTTGTAGATTTTTTAAGCGAAACATTATTGTTAAGAACAGATTTCATTATATATTTTATTGTTTATATTTTTTCTTTTTTAGGTATTAGCTTTCATTTAGTAGCCGCATTAATAACAACGATTACAATGTGGTGTTATTTAAGTGTTTTTTATTCTATTGCTAAAAAAAATAAAATTGACAATAGAATATATCTTTTTTGTTTTATAGTAATTTTACTTTCTATTTCCTATTTTCATTTGCTGACAGGAATACGTTATTATTTTGCTTCTGGGTTTATTATAAAAGGTTTCTATGCAATATATATAAGGCAAAAAAAGAAGTATACAATTTTATACTTTTCTTTAGGTATATTATCTCATTTTGGAGCTATTATTTTCTTACCATTTTTATTTTTATTCTCTTATTTAAAAGAGAAACAAATTAAATTGTTATTTATTATCTCAACAGTTTTTGTTTTTTTAGCAAGAGATATTCTTTACAATGTGTTTTCAGCATCTTTAACTGGAGGTTTGTATGAAAGAAAATTAGATGCTTACTTTGGAGCCAATGATTTTATTGAAAAACAATTACTTAATGATAGTGTATATTATGAGTATAAAGTAATGTTAACTATAGGGATACATATTGTAATGTTGGTTTATTTACTTGTTAATTCAAGATCAAAATCCAAATTTTATTTAATGACTCTAGTTTTTTTGATGATTGGAAATTTGATGAGGTCTGCACCCACTATTTTTGAAAGAATATCTTTAATTAATAATACGTTTATTTTTATACTTTGCTTTATGATTCAAGAAAATAAAAATATCATTTCTAAAATAATTGGTTTTATTTTTTTTGGTTTTATTCTCTTATTATTTGCACTCGATTTTTTATTATTATACGCCTCTTATGTAGATAGTTATAATTTAATTGATTTTTTAATTTTTCCAAAAATAATTTTTAATAAAAGTATTCAGTATCATAATTATGCTACATAAAAAAGATGAATATAAAAAAATATAAAGGGGATATGATTAATAAAGGGAGTTTCTTAATGAATGGAAGCTTTGTTTTATTAGCAAGTATCATATCTGCTATATCAAACTGGGGACAATTGGTTCTTTTTACTAAAAGTTTCTCTTTAACAGATTTGGGTGTTTATACTTTGGCTCTTGCAATTTCTAACCCAATTTTTAATTTTTTAAGTTTCCAATTAACTCCATTATATGTATCTGACAAAGAAAATAAATTTGACTACCAAACTTATTTTTCTTTTAGAGTAATAACAAGTATTATTTTAATTTTAACAGGGGTCTTTATAAGCAGCTTTTTATCTTTTACAGCTTATCAAAAATCATTATTTTTTATTGTTTTTTGTTTGTATTCGGTAGATGCATTGAGAGATATTTTAGATGGAAAATGTCATCGTTTAGAAAAATTCGATCTCATGTCTTCATCAACTATTTTAAATGCGGTGTCCTCTTTTGTAGGAGTTTTTATAGGGGTTTTTTTCTTTTCAAGCTTTTTTTTAGCATTATTCTTATCTCTAATTTTTAAAATAATTGCTTTGTACTTTTATAACTATCAATTTCTTTTAAAGCGAATATTAGAAGAGTGTATTTACTTCGAAATTAATGAGAAGATTATTAAATTATTAAAATATTCGTTTTATTTAGGATTATATTTAACGATTATTTCTTTAAACGTAAATGTATCTAAGTACTTTGTAAATTATAGGTATGGAGTAGAATTTCAAGGTGCGTTTTCAGCAATGTCATATTTTGTGGTAATAGGCAGTTTATTAGTAGCTACAGTAGGAAAATTAATTCTACCTAAAGTATCTAGTATGTATGTATTAGCCGAAAACAAAAAAATCATTAAATATCAATTTTTTTATTACGGAATTATTTTAATTTTAGGGTTAATACTAATATCTATTTCTTATTTCTTTGGAGAAAAAATTATTGAATTATTCTTTTCTGAAGAAATCTCAAAACATGCAAATATTTTTGTTTGGATTATTGGTTCATCAGTTTTTATGTTTTTATCTTCTGCCCAAGGATATCTAATGACATCAATAAAAACTATAAAACTACAACCTTTAGTTGCAGGGGTAGGCTTAGTGATTAATGTCGGGTTAAATTTTATTTTTATAGATTATTTTGATGTTAAAAGTATTATAATTTATTCTGCTATTTCTTTTGCTATTCAATTTTTTATAAACATTATTATTTTCTATAAAAAAATAAATAAAAACCTTTTAGACACAAAACAAGAACTATGAAGATATTAGTGAATGCTTCCACATTAATTGCTGGAGGAGGGGTACAGGTAGCTATAAATTTTATAAAATATAGCCTTATAAATCATCATCAATATTATTATTTATTATCATATCAAGTACATCAGCAACTTTCAAAAGAAGAATTGTCAAAGATGACTTATTATTTGATAGAAACATCTCCTGCTAAATATATTAAAGGAAAAACCACACGAAATGATATTTTAAAAATAGAAAAAAAAGTTAACCCTGATATTGTTTATTCTATTGGATCACCTTCATATATTGCTTTTAAAAATGTAGAGGTATTAAGATTAACAAATCCTTGGATTATTGGAGGAAGTACTAAATTTGCTTATACAAAATATCCAATACTATTAAGATTTAAAATATACTTAAAAACATTAATACAAAGACAGTTTATAAAACAAAAACATATTATTATTACTCAAACAGAAACGGCTAAAACAAATATGTTTAAAACACTAAAAATTAAACCCATTAATATTCATGTAATTCCTAATGTACACGCCACTATTTTTAATAGAATAAAACCTGTTGAAAAGGTGAAAAAGAAAATTAATATTTTAGTGTTTGCAGCACCTTATCCCCATAAAAATTTAGATTTGATTCCAGAAGTAGTCTATCAAATTTTAAAAAAAGGAATAAGTAATTTTAAGTTTACAGTTACCATTCCTGAAAATAAAAATCCTTATTTTTATAAAAACTTTCAAAAACAATGTAAATTTTATAAAGTAGAGTCTTATATAGAAAATATAGGTAAAGTTGATTTTAAAGATGTTCCTAAACTATATCAAAATTCAGACATCTTGTTTTTACCAACTTTATTAGAAATATTTAGTGTAACTTATCTAGAGGCTATGGCATCTTCTGTTCCAATTGTTACTACAGATTTGCCTTTCTCTAAAGAAGTATGTAAAAATGCTGCATTTTATTTTAAGCCCAAAAACGCATTAGATGCCGCCACTAAAATAGATGAGTTAATTGAAAGCGAAGAAGTAAGGGAAAAACTTATATCTTTTGGGAAAAATATTCTTTTAGAATATCCAAAGGCAAATGAAATATATGCAGAACATGTTGCTGTATTAGAACATGTTTATAAATCGAATTCTTAAATCATAATACACAATGGATGAATAACCCTTTTTTACATTTATAGATTAATATGATTAACTATATTTGCTTGAGACCTATTTAAATTTTTTAACAAAAAGAGTATAGTATAATTTTGAATAGTTAATTTTAGAACCCATGAAAATGATTTTTGGAGGAGATGTTGCTTGTTCGACAGAGGAGGATACCCCTCAATTAATAATACCAAATGATATTAAAAAAGCAAATTGGATTTTTAATTTGGAAGGATCAATTGTAAGAGATAATGAAGCTGATTTGCTAAAAAAAAATGTGCTTTTTAATTCTCTAACTGCTATTGATAAAATAAAGCAGAATTTAAATATAAAGGGTGTTACTTTAGCAAATAACCACATAACAGATTTAGGTAAATTTCATACTACTTTGTCATATCTAAAAAAAAACAAGATACTATATACAGGAGCTGGATTTGATTTTAAGACCTCATCAAAACCAATTTATTTTAAAGAACAAGAGCAGGAAATTACGATATTAAATTTTGGTTGGGAAGCAATTAACTGTATCGTTTCTAAAAAAAATAAAGATGGAGTAAATCCTTACACAAATAAAAATGTTTTAAATCAATTTATTTTAGAAAAGGAAAAAAAACCTAAGAATAAAATTATTATTTATTTTCATTGGAATTACGAATTAGAATTGTATCCTCAACCTAATGATAGAGATTTAGCCAGAAAGCTAATCGATTTAGGTGCAGATTTAATAATTGGTTGTCATGCTCATAGAGTACAGGGCGCCGAGATTTATAAGGAAAAACCTATTCTTTATGGATTAGGAAATTGGATGTTTTGCCAAAAAACTTTTTGGAATAGTACACTTACCTACCCTGATTTTTGTAATACTCAGTTAGCTTTTGAAGTAGATTGGTTAAATAATAATTTTATATGTCATTGGTTTGATTATGATAAAGAACAAAACATAGTTAACTATAAAGAAAGTGAATTACTAAAAGATTCTATAAAAATTAAAGAATTAACCCCATTTACAAACTTTTCCTCTAAGGAATATGAAAAGTGGTTTAAAAAAAATAGAATTCAAAAAAAGCTTTTACCCGTTTTCTGTTACTCGGATTCGAAACTTTCAATACTATTTAAAACTAATTGGATTAAACTTAGGCATCAATTAATAATGATACTACTTAGGTTTAGAATAAAGAAGTAAATGAACTTAGAAAACATATATTTAAAAACCCCTTATTTTATTCAATTTATTCTTTTAAATATTAAAGGATATTTAATAAAAAAGAGAAGGTTTAATAAAGATTTTATAAAGTTCTATAATTTTTATAAAAAAAACAATCCAACTAAAATAGACCAAGTTCAATTAAAGTTATTTGTACTGAATGCTTGTAAATCTGTTTTTTGGAAAGAACGTTTTGAAAAATATAAGATAGATTTACATTCTGATAATTTAGAATTAGAATTGTTGAAATTGCCTGTGTTAACAAGGTTAGAAGTAATTAATAATACAGATGATATTGTAATTAAAGATGTTAATGAGCCTATAGATAATGTAAAAACTAGTGGGTCTACAGGATCTCCACTGAGATTCGTGCAAACTATGTCTATGGAAAACAAACAATGGGCAGTTTGGTGGAGGTATCGATTTAATCATGGTATAACTTTAGATACCTGGTGCGCTTGGTTTGGAGGTAAAACAATTATGAGTGTTGCGAAAAAGGAGCCTCCTTTTTGGCATATCAATTACTTTAATAAACAATTAATGTTTAGTGGATATCACCTTTCTAAAAACACAGTTCATTATTATTTTAATAAATTAAAAAAATCTAAAATTAAATGGTTGCACGGATATCCATCACAAATATCTTATTTTGCTAGTTTAATAATTTCAGAAAAATTAGGAACTATAAAAAATATTGAAATTATTTCACTAGGTTCTGAAAATTTATTGAATAGCCAATTAAAAATAATAAAAGATGTCTTTAATGCTAAAATAATTCAACATTACGGATTATCTGAGGGAGTGGCTAATATTTCTCAAGATATTGATGGAGAATTAGTTGTTGACAATGATTTTTGCTTAGTAAATTTTGTTCCTCACCAAACGGATAAAAATGTATTTAAAATTATTGGAACAAATTATAACAATTTAGCTTTTCCATTAATTCGATATGATACAGGAGATGTCGCAACTATTATTCAAAAAGACAATAAACAAAAACTCATTTCTATTGATGGTCGTTCAGAAGATTATATTACGTTATTAAATGGTATAAAACTAGGGAGATTAGATCATATTTTTAAAGATATTTCAAATATAATTGAAGCTCAGATTTATCAAAAAAAAGATTATTCAGTAGTAATTAGGATTGTGAAAAATACTGATTTTACTTTGTCTGACGAAAGTAAATTAATTCAAGAATCAAAAAAAAGAATTGGAAAAAAAATTCCATTTTCTATTGAATATATAGACAAGGTAAAAAGAAACAAATCTGGAAAATTGAAATTTGTGATTTCAGAAATAAAATAAAATAATGAAACAAATACTACAATCCTTTAGAACAGGCGTTACCGAATTAGCAGAATTGCCATCACCTATTGTGAAAAATGGGCAAGTACTTATTCAAACGACTAGAAGTTTAGTGTCTCTGGGTACAGAACGTATGTTAGTAGAGTTTGGGAAAGCATCCTTAATTCAAAAAGCAAGGCAACAACCCGATAAGGTAAAAATGGTATTAGATAAGATAAAAACAGAAGGCTTGATGCCTACTTTAGAAACTGTTTTTAATAAATTAGAACAACCTCTTCCTTTAGGGTATTGTAATGTGGGTAAAGTAATTGCTGTTGGAAAAGGAGTTACTAATTTTAAAATTGGAGATAGGGTAGCTTCTAACGGACAGCATGCAGAATTTGTATCTGTTCCTCAAAATTTAGTGGCTCATATTCCAGAAAACATCACTGATAAAGAAGCCACTTTTACTGTAATAGGAGCTATTGGTTTACAAGGAATTCGTTTGATAAAACCTACCATTGGAGAAACTATAGTAGTGGTAGGTTTAGGGCTCATAGGACTTTTAACTGCAGAAATGTTACTAGCTAATGGGTGTAAGGTTATAGGATATGATTTAGATGACAAAAAAGTGGCTGTTGCTCAAGAAAAAGGAATTATTGCTTTTAATCCTATAAAAGGAAACGACCCTGTAAAATTTGTTCTAAATGAAACAAACAATATTGGCGCCGATGGTGTTTTAATTACAGCCTCTGCTAAAACAAACGATATTATTTCACAAGTTGCTCAAATGAGTAGAAAACGAGGTAGAATAGTGCTAGTTGGAGTTATTGGACTAAATATTTCTAGAGCAGATTTTTATGAAAAAGAACTCAGTTTTCAAGTATCCTGTTCTTATGGACCAGGAAGATATGATGATGCTTATGAGTTTAAAGGAATTGATTATCCATTGCCTTTTGTTCGTTGGACAGAGAAACGAAACTTTGAAACAGTTTTACAGTTAATTTCATCTGGAAAATTAAAAGTTAAAAATTTAATTTCAGAAATTATTCCTTTAGAAAAATTCAATGAAATTTATGGAAATATTGGTGCTTCAAATGCAATTGCTTCTATTATTAAATACAATAATGAAAGTAAACCAGAAAGCACAATTGTTGTAAATAAGAAACCACTAAAACCTGCTAAAGGCGTTATTGGTTTAATTGGCGCAGGAAATTTCACAAAAATGACATTGCTTCCTGCTTTAAAAGGAACAAATGCACAAATAAAACACATTGTTTCCTCTGGGGGTGTTAACGGAACGGCACTCGCAAAAAAGCATCAAATTGCACAAAGCACTACAGATTATAACCTTGTGTTAGAAGATAAAGAGGTAGATTTAATAATGATTACAACACGCCATAATTTACATGCAGATATGGTTGTACAGGCTTTGGAAAAAGGGAAACACGTATTTGTAGAAAAACCCTTGGCGTTAAATTATGAAGAATTAAAAGCTATTGAAGAAGCGTATCAGAAAAATAATGGAACATTAATGATTGGTTTTAATAGAAGGTTCTCTCCACATACGCAAAAAATAAAATCGCTAGTAGGTGATGCACCTATGAATGTGATTGCTACAATGAATGCCGGAGCTATTCCTCTAGAAGTTTGGGTACATGATATGAAAGTTGGAGGCGGTAGAATTATTGGTGAAGCATGTCATTATTTAGATTTAATGGTGTATTTAACAGGAAGTAAAATAAAGGCAGTATGTATGAATGCATTGGGAGAAAATCCAGCAGAGAATACAGATAATGCTTCTATTCTTGTAAAAATGGAAAATGGTTCTACAGGAGTTGTAAATTATTTTGCAAATGGTTCTAAATCTTATTCAAAAGAACGATTAGAAGTGTTTTCGCAACAAAAAACTCTTGTAATGGATAACTTCAGAAAAACAAAAGGATATGGATTTAAAGGTTTCTCAAAGCTAAAAACAAAAATAGATAAAGGGCATAAAACACAATTTACAAAAATTATTACAGAAGTAGAAAAAGGAAGTATTGAGTTGATTCCGTATAATGAACTCATTAATGTTACTAAAGCTAGTTTTGCTGCAATAGAATCAATGAAACAAGGAAAATGGATAGAGGTAAAGTAAGTTTATTAATACATACTTTAAAATATCTTCGTCCTAAACAATTTATTTATAGAGTATTTTATTTTGTTAGAAATAGATTTTTTAAAAAAAAATATTCTAAATTTTTGACTTTAGAAATGAATCCATTAGTTTGGAATGATGTTATTTTAAATTCAAATAGTTTTATAGAAAATAATAGCTTTATTTTTCTAAACATCAAGTATTCTTTTGGAAATCAAATTGATTGGAATTTTGATGAATTTGGTAAATTATGGACTTTTAACCTTAATTACTTTGACTTTTTAAATCAACATTCAATTAATGTAGAAAAAGGAGTTGAGCTTATAAAAGACTATATCATTCAAGATAAAAATTTATTAGACGGTAAAGCTTCGTACCCTATTTCTTTACGAGGTATAAATTGGATTAAATTTTTGTCAAAAAACAAAATCCAAGATTTAGGAATTAATCAAGCATTATATAATCACTTTCAGATATTATATCACAATCCCGAATATCATTTACTAGGAAATCATTTATTCGAAAACGGGTTTTCCTTATTGTTTGGAGCTTATTATTTTAAAGATGAACAATTTTATAAAAAGGCTGTTAAGATTTTGAAGTCTGAATTAAATGAGCAAATTCTAGAAGATGGTGGTCATTTTGAACTATCACCAATGTACCATCAAACAATGTTGTTTAGAATATTAGATTGTGTTCATTTACTGCAATCTAATAATTGGAAACAGGATAATTTAATTAATATTTTAAAAGATAAATCTTTAATAATGTTATCATGGTTACATGAAGTTACTTTTAGTAATGGAGACATTCCAATGGTTAATGATAGTACTTTTGAAATTTCACCAAATTCAATAGAATTGTTTGAATATGCGAAAAAAATTCAATTAAAATTCGATAAAATTAATTTGTCAGATTCAGGATATCGAATGTTTAAAAATAATAAGTTTGAACTTTTTATGGATGTAGGAGATGTAGGGGCTAGTTATCAACCCGCTCATGTACATTCAGATACCTTTAATTTTGTTTTGTATGTAAATGAGCAACCAATAATTGTAGATAGAGGTATTTCTACCTATGAAAAAAATAAAATTCGCCAACAAGAAAGAGAAACGGCTTCTCATAATACAGTAAAAATAGGGAACCAAGAACAAACTGAAGTCTGGGGTGGTTTTAGAGTTGCAAATAGAGCGAAAGTAATTCATTTAAAAGAAGATAAGAATTTTATTGAAGCAACACATAATGGATACCTAAATAAAGGTGTTTTACACACGAGAAAGTTTATAACAAATACTTCAAGTATTATAATAAATGATGAAATCTCTAAGAAAATTAAAGAAACTCAAATTGCTTTTTTTCATTTACACCCAGATTTAAAAGATATTAATATCAGTGAAAATGAAGTAGTATTAAAAGAGCAAAATATTCAAATTGTTTTTAAAAAAAATGTAATTAAAGTTGAAATTGATAAGTACAATTATTCTTTGGGATTCAATAAAGTAAAACAAGCACAAAAAATTAAGGTATATTTTAAAAATTTTTTAGAAACAGAAATTAAATTATGAAAATATTATTTTTAACCTATTACTTTGAGCCAGATTTGTGTGCGGGTTCATTTCGTAACTCATCATTGTTTAAAGAACTTATTCTTAAAATAAAACCATCCTATTCAATAGATGTAGTTACTACGCATCCTAATAGATACTCTTCTTATAAAGTGGATGCTCAAAGTTTAGAGAACTACACCAATAATATTACAATAAATAGAATCAGAATTCCAAGCCATGAAAATGGAATTATTGGGCAAGTAAAATCATTTAAATCTTTTTATTTTGAAACATTTAAAATCATCAAAAAAGAGAAATACGATTTAGTTTATGCTTCATCTTCTAGGTTATTTACCGCTTTTTTAGGCGCCAGAATTGCTCGGAAAAAGAAAGCAAAATTGTATTTAGATATTCGAGACATATTTAGAGAAAGTATTTCAGATATTTTTAAAAATCACTTTATTAAAATGAGTTTGAATAGTATTCTTTTACCTATAGAAAAACATACATTTAATACAGCAAGTCATATAAATTTAGTTTCTAAAGGGTTTGAAAGTTATTTCAATAAATACAAGAACTGTACTTACTCTTTTTTTACAAATGGAATAGATGATGTTTTTTTGAATTTAGAAAGTGAGAAAAAAGAAAAAAGAAAAGAAAAAAAGACAATTGTATATGCTGGGAATATTGGAGAAGGGCAAGGGCTAGATATCATTATACCTCAAGTTTCTAAAAGACTAGGAGATGAATTTCAATTTTCGATTTTTGGAGATGGAGGAATGAAAAAAGAATTACTTAAAAAGATAAAAGATTTTAAAGCAACAAATGTGAAAGTTTTACTGCCTATTAACAGGGATTTATTAATTAAAGAATACCAAAAAGCAGATTTTTTATTTCTTCATTTAAACAGTTATAAAGCCTTTGAAAGAGTTTTACCTTCAAAATTATTTGAGTATGGAGCTTTTGATAAACCTATTATTGCAGGTGTTGGAGGTTATGCTGCTGAATTTTTAAAAGATAATTTAACAAATGTAATATTGTTTAGTCCAGGAAATTCAACAGAATTAATACACAAACTAAAAGAGTATTCCTATAAAACGGAAAAGAGAGATATGTTTGTAAATAAATTTTCTAGAAAAAATATTAATAGTAAAATGGCAGATTCAATAATATCTATTTTAAAATGAGAAACATAGTCATTTCAGGAATCTCAGGTTTTGTAGGAACAAACCTTCAAAGTTATTTGCAAAACGATTCTTACACAATTTCTGGAGTTTCTAGAACTGAAAATATTTCTAAAAATGTTTTATCCTATCAAAGACTTTCAAAAGAAACACTAGATAATACAAAAGCATTTGTCCATTCAGCAGGAAAAGCACATGATTTAAAAAAAACTATTAATGAAGAGCAATATTTTAAAATAAATACTGAATTAACAAAAACTGTATTCAATCAATTTTTAAAAAGTAATTGCGAAGTATTCATTTATATGAGTTCTGTAAAAGCAGTAGCAGATGGACTAGAGGGTATTTTGGATGAAAATATAAGTCCAAATCCAATAACTGCTTACGGAAAATCTAAATTAGCTGCAGAGCAATTTATTTTATCACAACAAATACCTGCTTATAAACGAGTTTATATTTTAAGACCTTGTATGATTCATGGTCCTTACAATAAAGGAAACTTAAACTTATTGTATAATTTTGTGCAAAAAGGAATTCCTTATCCACTAGGCGCCTTTAAAAATAAACGTTCTTTTGTTTCCATAGAAAATTTATCTTTTATCATTAAAGAACTCATTGAAAATACTACTATTAAAAGTGGTATTTATAATGTAGCTGACGACACTCCAATATCAACTAGAAAACTAGTTGAGATTATAGGGAATACAATTCAAAAGCCTTCAAAAATATGGAACTTGTCAAAAAGGTTTATTATTGTCATTGCAAAGATTGGAGATGTTTTTCCATTTCCTATAAACTCAGAAAGACTGCAAAAGCTAACGGAGAATTATGTGGTTTCTAATCAAAAAGTTAAGAAAGCTATGGGTAAAGAATTACCTTTGTCAACTATAAACGGTATTCAAAAAACGATTCGATCATTTCAATAATAAACATGTTGCATTATATATTAGTCTTTATTTTATTAAGTGTAGTATCACTTCTCTATATAAAAATTGCAGCGCATTTTAATATTATTGATAAGCCAAACAACAGAAGTTCTCATACAGTTTCCACAATTCGTGGTGGTGGGGTGCTATTTCTTCTAGCAATTATATATTTCTTTTTTTCTAATAACTTTCAATACCCTTATTTTGTTTTAGGTGTTTTCTTAGTTGCCATCATAAGTTTTATAGACGATTTAGTAACCTTAAGCTCAAAAATTAGATTGCCGTTTCAATTTATAGCTGTGGGATTGGTTTTATTACAAATAGGATTGTTAAATTCAATAGTGTTTCATCTTCTACTATTAATAGTTGGAGTTGGTTTTATCAATATTTATAATTTTATGGATGGGATTAATGGTATTACAGGCTTGTATAGTATTGTTGCGCTATTAGGTTTATTCTTAATAAATACAGAGGTTGCAATTGTCAATCAAAATTTAATCTTATACCTTTTACTATCTTTAATGGTATTTGGATATTATAATTTTCGAAAAAAAGCCCGTTTTTTTGCAGGAGATATAGGGAGTATTTCTATAGCAGTAACCTTGTTTTTTATAGGTTTTTGGATGATGATTGCATTACAATCTCCTATGATATCTTTACTAATTCTAGTATACGGAATAGATGCCACTTGTACGTTAATTTATAGAAAGTCTATTGGAGAAAATATTATGGAACCACACAGACACCATTTGTATCAAAAGTTAGTGGATATCTTACAATTTTCACATATAAAAGTAGCATTATTATACGCTTTTATTCAATTAGTAATTAATGTATTAGTTTACAAGACCTATCATTTAGATATAAGAACTCAATTTATTTTAGCTACTATTATAATTCTTCTTTTTATTATTGTTTACATAATATCATTTTACAAGATTCAAAAGTTTAAAAATGGGTTTAGAAAATAAAATATTTTTATCTAAATCAGATATAAGTAGTACTTATTTAAAACATTTTTTTCAGAGTGAAAGTCTATTATGTTCTTCAAATGTTACTGGCTTTGAAAAAGACTTAGAGGAGTATCTACAAAAAAACACGAGTATTGCTTGCTTGTCGTCAGGTACTGCAGCCATTCATTTAGCTTTAATCTTAGCAGGTGTTCAAAAAGGTGATGAAGTACTGTGTCAGAGTTTTACATTTTCAGCATCAGCGAATCCAATTACATATCAAGGAGCTATTCCTGTTTTTATAGGTAGTGAGTCAGCTACTTGGAATCTATGTCCAAAATATTTAGAAGAAGCTATTTTAGATAGAATTGCTAAAGGAAAAAAACCAAAAGCCATTATTACAGTTCATTTGTATGGAATGCCTGCAAAAATAGATGAGATTGTTACCATTGCTAAAAAATATCAGATAACCTTAATAGAAGATGCAGCAGAAGCTTTGGGTTCTACCTATAAAGGACAAAAATGTGGGACTTTTGGGGACTTTGGGATTTTATCCTTTAACGGAAATAAAATTATTACCACTTCCGGAGGTGGTGCATTGGTCTGTAAAAACGATACCGATAAGCACAAAGCAATTTTTTTAGCAACACAAGCTAGAGATGATGCAGCCCATTATCAACATTCTCAAATAGGCTATAATTACAGAATGAGCAATGTTTTAGCAGGGATTGGAAGAGGACAGATGGAAGTTTTAGACAGTCATGTTGTCTTAAGAAGAGAAAATCATCATTTTTATCAAGATTTGTTTAAACATCGAAAAGGAGTTACTGTTTTTAAAGAGCCTTCTAAAGATTACTTTTCTAATCATTGGTTAAGCTGTATTTTAGTAGATGAAAAAACAGCAGGATTTTCTAGAGAAGATATAAGATTAAAATTATTAGAAAACAATATAGAGAGTAGACCTCTTTGGAAGCCTATGCATTTACAACCTATTTTTAAAAATTGTGCTTTTTATGGAGGACAAATTTCAGAAAACTTATTCCATAATGGTTTATGTCTTCCTTCAGGGTCTAATTTATCAAATAAAGACAAGATAAGAATAAAAAAAGCTATTTTAGAATTGTTTGAATAAAGTACTAAATTTTTGCAATCCCTTTTTTAAATAAAAAATAATGTATTTTTGAACTTATATTTCCCCCTAGCATATGATTAAAAAATACATTCTTAAGTCTCTCAATAATTATACTTCTAAGTGGGTTGTTTTAGCAATTGATTTAGTATTAGTTTGCTTTTCGTTTGTATTTGCATACTACATTCGATTTAATACTTCTTTTGAGTTTAATTATACTACGCTTTTATTACAATTGCCAGTTGTGTTTACAATTGCTTTAATAAGTTTCTTAATTGTAGGTTCTTATAAGGGAATTATTAGACATACAGGGACTAGAGATGCTTTTAATGTTTTTTTGGCAACACTTTTAATTGCTTTTTTAATGGTGTCTATTGTTTTGGTAAATAGAGCTTTAAATATTCATAGAGCTTTAGATATTTCATTAGCAGGCATTATTATTTTGTATCTTGTAAGTACGTTTGTATTAATTATATCGCGGTTTGTTTTTAAAGTATTTTACGATATTATTTCCACAGAATTAAAAGCTGTAAAAACAATTTTAATATATGGAGCAGGCGATTCAGGAATTCTATCTTATGGTGCGTTAAATAGAGATAAAAAAAGTAATTACGACTTTTTTGGATTTATTGATGATGATAAAAATAAGATTGGGAAAAAAATTCATCAAATTAAAATCTATAGTCCTAGTATAATTACAAAAGAATTTATTTCTGAAAATAGTATTGACGAGATTATTATTTCCATTCAAAATATTCAACCAAACCGATTACTAGAAATTACAGATTACCTTTTACAATTTGATGTAAAAGTTAAAATAGTTCCTCCTTTATCAAAATGGATTGATGGTGATTTAGAAGTAAATCAGATTAAAAATGTAAATATTGAAGATTTATTAAATAGAGAGCAAATATCAATAGACAATCCAATTGTACAAAGAGAAGTGAACGAAAAAGTAATTTTAATTACTGGAGCGGCAGGGTCTATTGGAAGTGAAATCTCAAGACAATTAAGTTTGTACAACTGTGAGCATTTAATTTTAGTAGATCAGGCAGAGTCTGCTATCTATAATTTAGAACAAGAACTCATCCAAAAAAATTATTTGAATTTCACTGCTATTGTTGCTGATATTAGAGATGAAAAAACTCTCAATAAAATATTTTCTACTTACAAACCCCACAAAGTTTTTCATGCTGCTGCTTATAAGCATGTTCCTTTAATGGAAAAGAACCCTTATGAAGCTGTGAGAATAAATATTGAAGGGACAAAAAATATTGCTAATCTTGCTATTGAGTATAGCGTAGAGCGATTTGTAATGATTTCTACAGACAAGGCTGTAAATCCAACCAATGTAATGGGTGCTACCAAAAGAATTGCAGAATTGTACATTAGTTGTCTGAGTAGTTTACAAACGAATACAAAATTTACAACGACTCGATTTGGTAATGTTCTAGGTTCTAATGGTTCTGTGATTCCTTTATTTAAAAACCAAATAGAAAAAGGAGGGCCTTTAACCGTTACACATCCAAAAGTAACGCGCTATTTTATGACCATTCCTGAAGCCTGTAGTTTAGTATTAGAAGCTGGTACTATGGGAGATGGAGGGGAGATTTATATTTTTGATATGGGTGTTTCTGTAAATATTTTTGATATTGCAAAAAGAATGATTCATCTATCAGGTTTAAAATATCCAGATGATATTGATATTGAAATTACAGGTTTAAGACCTGGAGAAAAATTATATGAAGAATTGTTGGCAGACGGAGAAAATACCATAGAAACCTATCATAAAAAAATAAAAATTGCAACAACGCAAGAGCATGATGTGAAAACTAAGAAAACTATGATAGAGACACTGTGCTCTACTTATACTACTTTAAAGAATGATGAGATTGTAAGCCTTATGAAAGAAATTGTACCAGAGTATAAATCTAATAACTCTGAATATGAGAAGTTAGATTAACGGACTTGTTCTCCGTTTTTAATGCTACTAGCATTTTCTAATAATACAACTTCACCTTCTTTATTATATACACCTAATACCAAACATTCACTTATAAAATTAGCAATCTGACGAGGTTTCAAATTTACAACTGCGGTTATTTGTCGGTTTAATAAATCATTTTTTGTGTACAAATCGGTAATTTGAGCGCTAGATTTCTTAATACCTAAAGCACCAAAATCGATATGTAACTGATAAGCAGGTTTTCTTGCTTTTGGAAAATCATCTACCTGTATAATAGTTCCTACTCTTATGTCTATTTTTAAAAAGTCTTCAAATGTAATTTCTGTCATTGTTTATTTTATATTAAAAGATTCAAGAATTGAAAGATTAAAAAAATCCAAACTACTTTAATCGTTATAAATTTTCAAACTTTAAGAACTCATTTGTTATTTCCAGTTCTTACGAATCATTAGTTGTTCTATATGTGCAAAATGATGCTGACAATGCCAAGCATAAATTCCTATATTCTTTTCTAAAGAAACTTCTTCATTTCCTGAAGGATGTATAAAAACTTTGTTTAATTCTTCATTAGAAAGTCCTTTTAATAAATATACCCATTTTGCATGCAATGCTTTTAATCCTGTTATAGACAGTTCAATAGGAGCAGATTTTGTATCAAATAATGCTGCCCAACGTTCTTCAAAATAAGCTTTAATAACAGGTTTGTTTTCCGTTAAAGCCCATTTAAAACGTGTATAACTGTTATGATGACTATCATAACAGTGATGTATTACTTGGCGAATGGTCCAACCATTTTCTCTGTAAACAGTATCTAATTGTTCTTCAGATAAGTCTTTTGTTAAAGCCTCTAATTTTAAAGGAAACTTCTCAATAATTAAAATCCAATTAAAAAGAAGATCTTGTGTAATTAGACTGGGAATTATAGGTTGTCCAATCGGGTATTTTAGTTTTTCGAAAGTACTTTTCTCCATTTTTTTAGGCTTTTAGATTGTTTAAAACGTCTAGAATAATCGCACACCCTTCTTGTAATTCTTTGTCTGAAATTGTTAAAGGAGGGGTAATTCTTACAGCTCTTTTTTCAAAAAGGAGGAAAAATAAAATCAATCCTTTTTCTAGGCATTGCAAAACAACTTTAGAGGCTAATTCTGGGGTTTCTAAAATCAATGAAAGCATCAACCCTTTCCCTCTAATTTCTTTTATAAATGGGTGTTGTAACTGTTCTCTAAGTACTTGCTCTTTACGTATTGTTTCAGAAATTAAATTCGATGTACTTATTTCTTTTATAGTTGCTAATCCTGCAGCAGCAATTACAGGATGTCCGCCAAAGGTAGTAATGTGTCCTAGAGTAGGTTTTTCTTTTAATAAGTTCATATTTTCAAAAGAAGCTATAAATGCCCCAATTGGCATACCGCCACCCAATCCTTTTCCTGTGATGACAATATCTGGAACAACATTGTAATTTTCAAATCCCCAAAATTTTCCAGTACGTCCTATACCTGTTTGAATTTCATCTAAAATAAGTAAAGCCCCCACGGCTTCACATCGTTTTTTTATTTTTTTTAAATACTCATTTTTAGGCGTAATAAAGCCAGCACCTCCTTGAATGGTTTCTAAAATAACGGCGGCTGTTTTTTCTGTAATTTTTAGAAGGTCTTCAAAATTGTTATAGCAAATAAATTTTGTACCAGGCACTAAAGGTCTAAAAGCACTATTTTGTTGTTCTGCCCCAGAAACACTCATAGCACCTTGTGTATTGCCATGATACGACTGTTTTGCAGCAATAATTTCGAATCTTTTTGTAACTCTTTTTGCCAATTTTAAGGCACCTTCTGTAGCTTCTGTGCCAGAATTGGTAAGATATACAGCCATATTTTGTTCCGGAAATGTTTCAGACAATGCTTTGCACAGATTAAGCTGTGGTTGCTGAATAAATTCGCCATACACCATTACATGACTATAGTTATCTAGCTGGTTTTTTACAGCATTGCTAACTTTTGGATGATTGTGTCCTAAACTATTAGCAGAAACCCCTGCAACAAAGTCTAAATATTTTTTGTTATTGGTGTCAAAAATATAACTTCCTTTTGCATGAGAAATTTCAATAGAGAGTGGGGTAGGACTTGTTTGTGCTTGGTATTTTAAGAAGTCGGGCACCATAATTTATTGCTTCTTTATATTTATAGTGTCTAGTACCATAGGAACTCCTTTTTTTCTTCTTGTTCTTTTCCTTTCTTTTTGGGTAAGGCTAAAGATGTATTGTTTTTTTTAGAGACAGGTTTTGCTATTTTTTTAAGAGGAATAGCAATACTATCTTTTATAAAAATAGCTTCCATTTTTTTAGGACGTTCAGCTTCTCGCCAACGAAAATCTTTTAGTTTTCGTTCACTTTCATTCAATTGAGAGGGCGGATGTGTTTTTCCATCCGATTTTTTCAAACATTTTATGGCAATCACCTGTCCGTTTTCAAAATCGAATTCAATATTACTACACAATTGTTTTGTAATAGATTCTAAAACTTGTTGTTCGTTTCTATTAAAATTAATGACTTCTGCATTTCCTTTTACCAGTAAGTGTTTTAGCTTACTGTCTGTAAATTTTCCGTACATATTTCGCCCTTTAATCTGATTAAAATTATTTTCAGATAAAGAGTCTTTTTGAATGATAAACGCATTACTCAACACTTTTAAAGAGTCTAGCTTATCTGTTTTAAGATCTCTTAGTAGGTGAATGCTATCTCCTGTAATCTGACTTTTATCGGACCATAAAACAGGGTTGTAAAACATTTTTGTGATTCCAGTAGCCTGATTTGTTTCTAAAGAATCGCATTTTCCTTGCAAATCTAATTTGAAGATTTTTACATTATGATAGGTGTTGATAATTCTATTTTTTGCTTTCCCTGTTACTAATAAAGTGTCGCCATGTACAAATAAAGAGTCTTTTTCAACCAACGAAATTGCTACGGCTTTTTTAATGATAAATAGGGAATCTTTTTTTTCAAACAATTCGGCATAACCTCCTCTGGTAATAAAATTTTCTACGGTATCTTTTATCACAATATTTTTTGTAGCAGAAGCAAAACCACGGTTTTTATCGTAATACAAACTATCGCCTTGTATGGTTCTTTGTTTTAAAAAGAGTTTGGCGTTTTTTATAAAATAAGAAATGTTCGTTTTTGTGTTGTGAAATCCGCGTTCTGCATAGATTTTATTTTTGTCTTTGGTATTGGTAATTGTAGACGGACCGTATAAATAAGCAACCCCCGAGTTGGTATAATAATCTAAATGATTGGAAACTAAACGATGATCTGGATTCACAACGGTAACATTATGAGTTGCTGTAAACTTCTTACTTTCTAAATAGTAATTTCCTTTTTTACTTTTTAAGGTATTTGTAGGGTCTTTTATGGTAGCAAAGGAGTTGTAGTATAATTTTTGTCTTACTCTATCAAAATGTAAGGTATCCGACGTTAGTGTCATGGTAGGGTCTTTTAAGACCACATTTCCCCAAGACAATGCCTGTTTAGAATTGGCATCATAGTCTGAATAATCGCTTGTTTGTGTAATGGTATCGCCTTGTTTAATAACCACTTTACCAATGGCTTTAAAAAAGTTTTGTTTTTTGTAATAGAGTGCTTTTTGGCACGTTAATCTTGCACCTTCATGCCGCATTTTAACATTTCCCAATAATACAGTAGCTCCTTTTAATTTTCCTTCACCAGCAAAACTTTGTGCTGCTTTCTCAATAAATATTTTTTTGGTTTGAGACAGTGTAGGCAAAGCAGTTACTACAGCGATTAAAAGAAAGAATTTTTTCAAAATTTTCATTTCGAACAAAAATAACGAAACAGGATGTAAAGATTCTTAATTTAAGTATAAAAAAGTGTTGGTGACTTTTATTCTAAATTGCTATTTCTTGATATAAGTATTCTTGAAATCCGATAAAAGCTTTTCTAATCGACTAATATAGAACAATACATGTCACCAAATGGGTATAAAAAAAGAATCCACTATTAACTAATTTTAATAGTGGATTCTTCTAAATAAAGTTTTTTCAATCCTAACGCTCAATCGTTTGTTTTCTATCAGGGCCTACAGAAACTATTTTTACAGGAACACCTGTTTCTTTTTCTATAAAAGCTACATAGTCTAATAGGTTTTTTGGTAGTTCTTCTGCCTTTGTCATTTTTGTTAAATCGGCTTGCCAACCTTTAAATTCGGTGTAGTTTACAGAAACATTTTCGGGTTCTATATTGTAAGGCAAGTGTGCAATTTCTTTTCCTTTATAATTGTAGGAGGTACATACTTTTAAGGTATCGAAACCAGAAAGAACATCACCTTTCATCATCATTAATTGGGTGACACCGTTTACATCTACAGCATATTTAAGAGCTACCAAATCTAACCAGCCACAACGTCTTGGTCTTCCTGTAGTAGCACCAAATTCATGCCCTACTTTTGCCATGGTTTTTCCGTCTTCATCAAACAATTCTGTAGGAAAAGGCCCAGAACCCACACGAGTTGTATAGGCTTTAAAAATACCAAAAACATCTCCAATTTTATTAGGAGCAACGCCTAAACCTGTACAAGCACCTGCGGCAGTTGTGTTGGATGAGGTTACAAAAGGATACGTTCCAAAATCAATATCTAATAAAGAACCTTGCGCGCCTTCTGCCAATATTTTTTTATCCTCTTTAATAGCGGTGTTCAGAAATTCTTCACTGTCAATAAATTGTAAGGTTTTTAATGTGTTGATTCCTTCACAAAATTCAGCTTCCAACTCTTTTAAATCATACTCTATCTTTACGTCAAAAAAGTCGAGCATTTTTAGATGTTTTTCTGTTAAAGCATCGTATTTTTCTTTCCAGTTATCCAATTCTAAATCGCCCACACGCATTCCATTTCTACCAGTTTTGTCCATATACGTAGGACCAATTCCTTTTAAAGTAGAGCCAATTTTTGCTTTTCCTTTCGAAGTTTCAGAAGCCGCATCTAGCAATCTATGGGTAGGTAAAATTAAGTGTGCTTTTCTAGAGATAAGCAATTTAGAAGTGTAATTAATGTTGTGCTTGTCTAAATTTTCGAGTTCTTTTTTAAAAATAACAGGGTCAATCACCACACCATTTCCAACAACATTTAAAGCTGTTTTATGAAAAATTCCAGACGGAATGGTATGTAAAACATGTTTATATCCGTCAAAAATTAAGGTATGTCCTGCATTAGGACCGCCTTGAAAACGAGCAATAATGTCGTAATTTGTTGTAAGAACATCTACAATTTTTCCTTTTCCTTCATCTCCCCATTGCAACCCTAGTAATAAATCTACCGCCATTTTTTATAATTGTGTAAGTGTGTATTTGTATAAATTATTTCTTTTTTGTTCCGTAAAAATAAAGTGAGTGATTGTGAATATCAATATCAAAAACTTCTTCAATTGTTTTTTTAATAATCTGAATTCTTGGATCGCAAAACTCTTTTACTTCTCCTGTATCGGTTAAGATTACGTGATCGTGATTTTTATCGAAGTAACTTTTTTCGTAGCGTGCCATAGATTGTCCATCAAATTGGTGCTTTCTAACCAATCCGCATTCCAATAACAACTCAATAGTATTGTATAAAGTAGCTCTGCTTACACGATATTTTTTGTTTTTCATATTGATATACAATGCCTCTATATCAAAATGCTCATCTACATCGTAAATTTCCTGAAGTATAGCATAGCGTTCAGGAGTTTTTCTGTGTTTGTTTTCCACTAGAAAAGAAGTAAAAACTCTTTTTACAATCTCCTGATGATTTTCAGTAGGATTCATTCTATATATTTTTAGAAAAAAACAAATTTACAGTTATTTTTAGAAAGAATTTACTTTTTAAAAAAATGATATTTACAAAGTATTAACACGTTCTACCTTTTGTACACCTTCTACTTTTTTTATGTTTTCTATAAGTGTATTTAATTGATTTTTATTTTGAACGGTTAATGAAATTTTTCCATTAAAATAACCTTCATGCCCGGCAATATTAATATTGTTGATAAACACATTCATATTGCTAGAAATAATTTGTGTAAGATTATTTATAATTCCTTTATTGTCAACTCCTGTAATACTTAAAATGGCTTTAAATTCTTGTTGTGAAGAATCAATCCATTTTGCTTTTAAGATTCTATAGGCATAATTAGATTGCATGGCAAGTGCATTGGGACAATTGTTTTTGTGCACTTTAATACCTTCTTTTATAGTAAGAAAACCAAATACTTTATCACCAGAAATAGGGTTGCAACATTTAGAAAGGATATAGTTTAATTTCTCTTCTTCTTGTCCAAATACCAAAGCATCGTACTTGTTGGTAATTTCTTCTTTTTCTATAGCGTCTTTAGAAGTACCTCGTTTTAATCGATTTTTAAAGAAGCTAAGAAAGGCATTGTTTCTTTGTGCAACAAAGTTTTTAAGTTGTTTGTTATCAATGGCATTACTTCCCAATCTAAAAAATAAATCGAAACTTGTTCTTAATTTAAAGAAGGTAACAAGTTCGTTAATGGTTTTTTCATTAAAAGGAATTTTTAAATGACGTAATTTTCTTGCTAAAATTGCTTTTCCTTCTTCAGCAATTTTCTTTTCTTCGTCTTTTAAAGCATTTTTTATTTTAGTTCTTGCACGCGATGTAATTACAAAATCTAGCCATCTTGTGTTAGGTTTATTATTGTTTGTTGTTAGTACCTCTATTTGATCGCCACTTTGTAGCGTATGGCTTAATGGAACTAATTTTCCGTTTACTTTAGCACCTCTACATTTTAAACCAATATCTGTATGAATAGAAAATGCAAAATCTAATGCAGAAGCATCTTTGGGTAACGATTTTAATTCTCCTTTAGGGGTAAAAACGTAAATCTCTTTTGAATACAAGTTTAATTTGAAATCTTCTACAAAATCAACGGCATTTAAACTTTGATTTTCTAAGGTTTCTTTTAATTTATTTAACCAGCCTTCTAAGCCATTTTCATTAACAACACCTTGTTTGTACTTAAAATGTGCTGCGTAGCCTTTTTCTGCAATTTCATTCATCCTATCAGATCTAATTTGCACTTCTACCCACTTGGCTTCTGGCCCTACAACCGTAATATGCAAGGCTTCATATCCTGTAGATTTTGGCTGAGAAATCCAATCGCGAAGGCGTGAAGGATTGGGCTTAAAATAATCGGTTACAATAGAATAAATTTTCCAAGCATCAAATTTTTCATCACTAGAAGTAGGTGTAAATATAATTCGAATGGCAAATTTGTCGTAAACTTCATCAAAAGAAACATTTTGTTTCCGCATTTTTTTTCGAATAGAAAAAACAGATTTAAACCTTCCTTTAATTTCGTACTTAAAGTTTTCTTTGTTTAAGCCTTTTTTTAAAGTGTTTGCAAAGGCTTTTATATAGTTTTCTTGTTCTTCTTTGCTGTCGCTTATATTGCTAATAATATCATTAAAAACCTCTGGTTCTGTATATTTTAACCCTAAGTCTTCCAATTCAGTTTTAATATTATACAAACCTAGTCTGTGTGCCAGAGGCGCGTAAATATATAAGGTTTCTGAAGCAATTTTAATTTGTTTGTGTGCAGGCATTGCATCCATGGTTTGCATATTGTGCAACCTGTCGGCAATTTTTATTAAAATTACACGAACATCATCGTGTAAGGTTAATAGCATTTTTCTAAAATTCTCGGCTTGTATAGAAGCGTCTTGCTCTTTGTTTAGGCGAGATATTTTTGTAAGTCCACTTACAATTTTAGCAATTTTTTCTCCAAACAGTTGTTCAATATCATGAATTGTAAATGAAGTGTCTTCAACAACATCGTGTAATAAAGCTGCGGCAATAGAAGTAGCGCCTAACCCAATTTCATAGGCTACAATTTTAGCTACGGCAATAGGATGAAAAATATAGGGTTCTCCTGTTTTTCTTCGCTGGTTAGCATGTCCTTCTAAGGCAATCTCAAAAGCTTTACGTATAAGCACCTTATCTTCTTTAGATAAAACTTCGTACGTGCCTTTTAGCAAGTCTTTATAACGTGCTGCAATTTCTTTGTTCTCTTCCTCTAAGGTTGCTTTGTACTGCATATTTACTTTAGGAGTTAGTAACTAGTAACTAGGTGTTAGTGATTTTTTAATTACTAATACCTAACTACGAGCTACTATAGTTTCAATAAAAGTGAAATTACTATAAACAAATTACATGAACAACTATTCTTTTTTTAAATTTTGAACTCTTTCTAAGAGTGTAGGATGCGAATAATGTACAAAAACATAGCTTGGATGTGGTGTTAAATTACTCAAGCTATTTTTCGATAATTTTTTTAAGGAAGTAATTAATGGATCTGCAGCAAAAGTTTTTTTCGCATAGTTATCTGCTTGGTATTCAAATTTTCGAGAGATATAATTCATCAACAATCCTGTAATTTCTGAAATGGGCGTATATAAAATTCCAAAAACAATGAGTCCAATATGAAAACTAGGGATGCTAATGTTTAAAGCATTGGAAAGAAGAGGTGAACTGATAAAAAGCGATAAAAGAAACAATGTAAACCCTGTAAGTAGGGTAGAAGCAACTAAATTAAAAATGATATGCTTTCTTTTGTAATGTCCAACTTCATGTGCTAAAACAGCCACAATTTCATCCGTTTCTAAATCGTTGATAAGTGTATCAAAAAGTGTAATTCTTTTTTGAGAACCAAAACCAGAAAAATAGGCATTGGCTTTGGTAGAACGTTTAGACCCATCAATCACAAAAATATTTTCTAAAGTAAAGCCTACTTTTTTAGCATATTTTTCAATGGCAGTTTTTAATTCTCCGTCTTCTAAAGGGGTTTGTTTGTTGAAAAGCGGAACAATTAACTTTGAATAAAATAAATTCATAAACAAAGAAAAAATAGCTACCAAAGCCCATGCATACCAACAAAAGTTTTCTTCGGTAATTTGGTAAAACCAAATAATGAGTGATAAGATTCCGCCACCAATAACAGCAGAAATTAATGCTCCTTTAAGTGCATCAAACCAGAATAGCTTTTTGGTAGATTTATTAAAACCAAACTGTTCTTCAATTACAAATGTTTTGTAGTAAGAAAAAGGTAGGTTTAAGATTGTAGTTCCTATTGTAATAATTCCAAAAAATAGTAAAGCAACTAAAATGGGGTTTTCTGTATAGCTTCTAGCAAAATTGTCTACATATTTAAAACCATCAAAAAAGAAAAATAATAAGGTTGCTATGATGGATATTAAGGAACTAATATTGGATAATTTTCCATTTGCTTTTTTATAAGATTGCGATTTTTTATATTCGTTTTCTTCATAGACATCTGCTAATTCTTCAGGTATTTCACGATTAAAATATTGGTCATTTAAGAAGTCTAAAATTTTATCAACAATAAAACTCAAAATTAAAATAGCGATTAATATGTAAAATAAATAAGTAGATGTCATTGGGTGTTGTTTATAATCTGTTTTTATTTAAAGTGTTTCAATATATAAGCAATACAATTCCTATGTGAACCTATGTTTTTATGTGGTGGTAATATTTTGAATTTTATGCTAAAATCACAGTAATTTATTATTAACCTTCTTCCAATTGAAAGATTGTTATTTCTGGTCGTACATTAAATCGTACTTGAAATAAGTGTCCTAAAGCTCTATTGATATATAAGGTTCTACCATCTTCTAAATCAATCTCACCAGCAGTATATTTTTTATTTACAACAGGAATAATAGGCGGATCTAAAAACGGAGGTTTGCATTGTCCGCCATGTGTGTGTCCCGCTAAAACCCAACCCTTATAATCATTCCAAACATTTAAATCACAAACATCTGGATTGTGACACAGCACAATATTCGCTTTATTTGCATCATAATGATTCATCACTTCTTCAGGTTTAAAATTGATAGACCAATAATCATCAATCCCCATAATGTTTAAACCATCAATCTCTTTTTGTTCGTTTCTTAATATATGAATTCCTGCATTGTTTAGTAGAGAAGTAATTGCATCGGCTACATCTGCCTCTTGCCAATTCTCTCCGTAATCATGATTTCCCAATACGCCACAAGTACCTATCTTTCCATGTACAGTATGTTTTAAAACATTTTCTAGTTGTGTCAATTGTTCTTCATTTTCATAACTCACATAATCGCCCGTATACACAACAAAATCGGGTTCTAATTGTTGTGCTTTTTGAAAGGAATCAATAATGTATTGGTGACTAAATTTATTGCCAACATGCACGTCGCTAATTTGCATCAATGTTTTACCAATTAAATGTTTTGGTAGATTTTTAATAGGCATTCTTTTGTGTACAAATTCTAGCCAAAACGGCTCTACTTGCCAAGTGTAGACACCCGTAAGAACACCTAACCCAGCCGTACCTAATAGGCTCTTTTTTATAAACTTTCTTCGTTTCATTTTTTATGGGGGATAAGCTCATTTAAAAAATAAGCCCACAAGTTACTAATAAAAATGATGTGCAGATTTTTAGAATGACATTTTTTTTGTTCGATAAAATAGATATCTTTAAACCTTTAGAACTTCATTATTAAAAATTATAAAATGATAAAAAAAACATTCCTATTCATATTCGTTATTTCATTCGTATATAGTTGTAAAAAACAAATTCCTGAAACCGTAAAACAAGAAACAATACCTTTTTTTTGGGAAAGTGCTAATTTGTATTTTATGTTAACAGATCGTTTTAATAATGGAGATACGAGCAACGATATTAACTATGGAAGAACCGATACAACAGCAGTATTAAGAGGGTTTGAAGGTGGGGATTTAAAAGGAGTAACCCAAAAAATAAAAGAAGGTTATTTTACCAATTTAGGAGTAAATGCCATTTGGATGTCGCCCATCGTAGAACAAATTCATAGTAGTACTAATGAAGGAACGGGTGTAACCTATGGCTTTCATGGCTATTGGACCAAAGATTGGACGTCTTTAGATAAAAACTTTGGTACTTCAGAAGACTTAAAAGAGTTGGTAGCAACGGCGCATAAAAAAGGCATTCGGATTGTGTTAGATGCTGTTATTAATCATACAGGGCCTGCTACAGAAATAGACGGTGTTTGGTCATCAGATTGGGTACGTACTTCTCCTAAGTGCGCTTTTGATACTTATTACAATACGGTTACTTGTACTTTGGTGAAAAATTTACCAGATATTAAAACCGAAAGTGATGTGCCAGTTACATTGCCTATACAGTTGGTGGAAAAATGGAAGTTAGAAGGAAGGTATGAGCAAGAAATGAAAGAATTGGATGCTTTTTTTGAAAGAACAGGGTATCCTAGAGCGCCTCGTTTTTACATTATGAAATGGTTGACAGATTATATTACAGACTTTGGAATTGATGGTTACAGAGTAGACACAGTAAAACATACAGAAGAATATGTTTGGCAAGAATTTCGTAAAGAATGCGACACTGCTTTTGCCGAATACAAGAAAAATAACCCTGATAAAGTATTGGATAACAATCCGTTTTATTTGGTAGGAGAAATTTACAATTACAATTTAAGTAGTGGGAAATTTTATGATTTTGGTGATAAAAAAGTCGATTATTTTGATAAAAGTTTTCATAGCCTCATCAATTTTGAACACAAATGGAATACGCAACAACTTTCTTACGAAGCGGCTTTTGCCAAAAACGACAGTATTTTACAAGGAACTTTACAAGGATTTGGTACTTTAAACTACTTAACTTCTCATGATGATGGACAACCTTTTGACCCAAAAAGAGAGAAGCCTTTTGAAACTGCAACAAGATTGTTATTAGCACCAGGTACTTCACAAATATATTATGGAGACGAAACAGCTCGTAATTTAATTATTGAAGATGCACAAGGCGATGCTACATTACGTTCTTTTATGAACTGGGAAGACGTAAAGAATAACTTAAAAACGCAAAAAATATTAGCACATTGGCAAAAATTAGGTCGGTTTAGAGCCAATCATCCAGCAGTAGGAGCAGGCAAGCATCAAATGGTTTCTAAGAGTCCGTACGTATTTCAACGTACTTTTGCAAAAAACGATTACGAAGATAGCGTAGTAATAGGTTTGGATTTACCTATGGGTAAAAAACAAGTTCCAGTTGCTACTATTTTTAAAGAAGGAACAGAAGTAAAAGATGCCTATTCTAATCAAACAAGTATTGTAAAAAATGGCGTAGTGCAAATAGATTCACCTTTTACAATTGTTTTGTTGGAAGAATAAAATTATTACCACATAGGAACATAGAACCACATAACCTATGTTTTCTATGTTCCTATGTGGTAAAAACAATAATACAAATAGCTACATAGCCTATGTTTTCTATACATCTATGTGGAAAAAATTAAACAAAATAATGACTAAAAAAGATTTATTTATAATTATCATTAAAATATTCGGACTCTACACATTAATAACAACTTTATTTTCTGTTTTACCTAGTAATCTTGTTTTTGTACTTTCTAATATTGATTTAATTGGAATTATATGGATGCTATTTGTAATTGTAATAACTGTAGGATTATTTTATGTTTTAATTAGAAAATCAGACAAAATATCTAATTTATTAAGGCTACAAGAAGGATTTGATAATGAAAATATCGACTTTGGTGGTTTGAAAAATATTGATATTATAAAATTATCAGTATTGATTATCGGAGGTTTTTTATTTATTGAGAATTTACCTGCTTTTTTAAGTAATACTTTATTCGCTTTTAAATCTTCAATACCCAAAACGTTTGATGATGCATATACAAGTCAGGCTACTTTTAAATATAATACTCTTGAAGACTACATTTACTGGATAACTAGTGGACTAAATGTATTAATTGGTTATTTGTTAGTTTCAAATTATAAGAAAATTAGTGTTTATTTACATAAAAAGTTCTAGTAATTTTTTGCGATATATCAAAAATTAATACAAGGAATAACCACATAGTCTATGTTTTCTATGTTCCTATGTGGTAAAAAACATACACATGAAAAAAATAACAACAGCATTCTTAGCGGTACTTTTTATAGTAGCCTGTACTTCTAAAAAAGAAAATACATTTATTCAAAAAGGAATAGCACCCATTAGTAAAGAAGTATTAGAAACCGCTATCATTTACGAAGCCAATATTCGTCAATATTCCAAAGAAGGCACTTTTAAAGCTTTTACCAAAGACATTCCGCAACTAAAAAAATTGGGGGTGAAAATTATTTGGTTGATGCCTGTTTTTCCAATTTCTCAAACAAAAAGAAAAGCTACGGGAGGCAAATTTGCAAGTGACATAAAAGATCCAAAAGAACGTGAAAAAGCTTTGGGAAGCTATTATGCGGTATCAGACTTTAGGAAAATCAACCCAGAATTTGGAAATTTAGAAGATTTTAGAGCATTCCTAAAAACAGCACATGCTAACAATATGTACGTTATTTTAGATTGGGTGCCTAATCACACAGGTTGGGATCATACTTGGTTAAAAACACATTCAGAATTTTATACACAAAATGAAAAAGGAGAGATTGTACATCCAAAAGATACCGACTGGACAGACGTTGCCGATTTGAATTATAACAATCGAGGATTACGTACCCAAATGATAGAAGATATGTTGTATTGGATTGAAAATGAAAATATCGATGGTTTTCGGTGTGATGTTGCAGGGGAAGTCCCTATTGATTTTTGGGAAGAAGCGATTGCCAAATTGCGTTCAAAAAAAGAATTATTTCTATTGGCAGAAGCTTGGCAACCAGAGTTGTTAAAAGATGGTTTGTTTGATATGGCATATGGTTGGGATAAACATCATACCTTAAATGCTATTGCAAAAGCAAACGAAAATGGAGCAACGCTTTGGGATGCGGTTTTTGAAAAAGATACAACTCGCTATGAAAAAGATGATATTTTAATGAATTTTGTGACCAATCACGATGAAAACTCATGGAACGGAACTATTAAAGAAAGGATGGGTAATGCAGCTGAAGTTTTAACAGTTTTAAGTTATGTTGCTCCAGGAATGCCATTAATTTATTCGGGACAAGAATACGATTTGCAACACCGATTAAAGTTCTTTGAAAAGGATAGTGTTCCCAAAGAAAAAAGAAAAACATGGCAATTATTACAAAAACTAGGTGCTTTAAAAGCAAATAATCTAGCCTTGCATGGTGGGAAACAAGCGGCTTCTTATCAGCGAATTTTTATAGAAAATAAAAACATTTTACTTTTTAAAAGAGAAAAAGGAGGGAAGTCTTTATACTTTTTAGCAAATCTATCAGATAAAAAACAAACTTTTAAGAGTGGACTAAACGGAGATTATATTGATTATATGAGAACTAAAAAAGTTCATTATACGTTAAAGAACTCTACAACTTTTAATGCTTGGGAATACCAAATATTATTGATAGAATAGTGTTTTGTTTTTAAACGAATAGGGAATACCCCTTTTTAAAAAGGATGGTTTACGTCCTTCATTTTTAGCGTTTTACCTTATGAATACTTCTTGTTGATGCTGCAATTTTGTAATCATAATTTAAAACCTAATATTATGAAATTACAAAAAAGAAAGTGGAGTTCAAAAGAAGTTGTAGCTCACATCGAAAAAATCGAAAAAATTGTAGCAAAACAAAGAAAAGAAAATAAGCTGGAGAACTTTACAGCAGTTCCAACAGAAGAACTAGAAAAGAAGTTTTTAAGAGTAAACTCTCCTATGATTGTTTCTCAAGGTTGGAATCATACAAACCAAGGAGGTACGGTTACTTACAATCTTGGAGTTTACAATCCTGATCCAACAAATACTATTTGGACTTTTGCACATGTTTGGGTAGGGTCTGGCAATGTGGTAAGCGATGTCGGTGCATTTTTAAATAATGTAGATACACGTTTTCCTAGACTAACAGAACCTGGTTTTTCCGGATTGAGTTTAGCACCAGGAGCATCTGCAACATTAAGTTTCTCATTACAAGTTCCTACCTCAGTAGAGGAAACAAATTACATTGGAAATAGCTGTTTAATGAAGTTTAATTGGCACGATGTAGGTACGTATTATGATAGAGGAGTTTTTGTATTTAAGGTGTCTTAAATAAATTTACTTTGTCTAATAAATTAAAAAAAAGTTACTAGATTTCTAGTAACTTTTTTGGGTTAAATTATGTTTGAAAAGCGTTTTATTCACTCTTATACTTATTCGCGTAGCGTTTCCAAAGTTTCGTTTGATGTGTTTCTAAGCTAATAGCTCTACCTTGTATAAATGCATGGGTTAATACATTTCCTCGCATGTCTAAGGCATCACCTTCAGAAATAAATAGGGTAGCGTCTTTGTCCACTTCTAAAGTTCCTGTAAAATCATCAATCCCTAAAATTTTAGCAGTATTTCCTGTAAGTAATTGTAGGGCAACTTCTTTACCCAAACCATGTGCGGCAAAAGTACCTGCATAAAAAGGCAAGTTACGTGTATTCATACGCTCCATTTGTCCTTCCATTCCTAAGCTTACTAAAATACCTTTATCGGTTAACGTTTTTGCAATGGTATAGGTATCATCATAAGCGTCGTCTTCGCTATTGGGATTTCTATGCGGTCTGTCTAAAATAACAGGAATATTATTTTTTACTAATAAGTCTGCCACCTTTTCTGCACCTTGTCCGTGTACAATAACAATATGCTGAATGCCTAGTTTTTTACCAATGGTAATAGCGTCTGTAATTTCTCTTTGTCCACTTGCATGTACAAATAATTTTTGAGAGCCCTTAAACAGACCTTCGGTAGCCGAAAAAGGTAAATTTTTAGGGGTTTGATTTCCTGCTAAATAATTTTTAGCATCTTTAAAGAAGGATGCTAATTTTGTTACATTCTTTGTGTAATTCTTATCGGGCTTTAAGGCAGGGTCTTCACCTAACCACCAGCGCCCTCTTGTAAAACTACTTGGCCAATTTACGTGTATGGCATCATCGGTTTTTAAAGCAGCATCTTCCCAATTCCAAGCATCTAATTGTACAATAGAAGAAGTCCCTGATATCGTACCGCCTCTAGGCGTTGTTTGTGCCATTAATACCCCATTTGGACGCATAGATTCTATGACTTTACTTTCTGCATTATAAGCAATTAGACTTCTAATATGCGGATTCATAATTCCTGTTTCTCTTTCGTCGGAAGAAGCTTTTACAGCATCTACTTCCACCAAACCTAACGAAGCATTTGCGGCAATAAATCCAGGATATACGTGTTTTCCGTTGGCTTTAATGGTTTTTCCAATCCTTGCAATCTTTGTATTGGCACTGCCTACAAAAGTAATTTTACCGTTTGCAAACATAATTAAAGCGTTTTCTATTACGTTTCCATTTCCTAAATGAGCAGTAGCTCCTTCAATAGAAATGCCCTCTATTTGTTTGCCTGCTGGAGTTTGTTGTGCCACTATGTTTCCTATTAGAAATAAACAGAGTAGACTAGATATAATTTTTTTCATGATTGATGTGTTAATCAACACCGAATGTAATTCAGCGTTTTTTATTGTGTTTTAAATTTGTGTTTCCTCAGTATCGCAGTGGAAATTTCTGTCTTGTCTTTTCATAGGAGCTTGTGTTTTTCCACCACTCATTTTTTCTTTTAACATCATGTCAATCAGTTTGCTTTTTTCTGATTGAATGGCTACTCGTTTCTTTTTATCTTCTTCTAAATCAAAATAAACCTTTCCTTCAATAATGGTTTTTTCGGCTTTTGTATAGATAGACATAGGGTGATGACTCCAAAGTACTACATCGGCATCTTTTCCTACTTTAATGCTTCCCACTCGATCATCTATATGCAATAGTTTTGCAGGATTAATCGTTACCGTTTTCCAAGCCTCTAATTCAGACATGCCTCCGTATTTAATAGTTTTTGCTGCTTCCTGATTTAGTCTTCGAGACATTTCTCTATCATCAGAATTAATAGCTACGGTAACACCTGCATTGTGCATAATGGCAGCGTTAAAAGGAATGGCATCGTTTACTTCATATTTATAAGCCCACCAATCCGAGAATGTAGAACCGCCAACACCATGTGCTGCCATTTTATCGGCAACTTTGTAGCCTTCTAAAATATGTGTAAATGTATTTACGTTAAAATTGAATTTCTCAGCAACTTTCATCAACATGTTAATTTCGCTTTGTACATAAGAGTGGCAAGAAATAAAACGTTCTTTATTTAAAATCTCTGCCAATGTTTCTAATTCGATATCCCTTCTGTAAGGCTTTCCACTTTTTTGCAAGGCATCATATTCTTTTGCTCTTTGAAAGTAATCTGTAAATACCTGTTCTACACCCATTCTTGTTTGTGGAAACCGATAACTTGTATTAGAACGCGATTGTTTTACGTTTTCACCCAAAGCAAATTTGATGAATTTAGGAGTGTTTTCATAAATCATATTTTTGGCATTTTCACCCCATTTTAATTTTACAATGGCAGAACGACCTCCGATAGGATTTGCAGAACCGTGTAATATTTGTACAGAAGTTGTTCCTCCAGAAAGGTTTCTGTAAATATTAATATCTGTTGGGTCTACCACATCTTCTATAGTAACTTCTGCCGTAGAATTATGTCCTCCTTCATTAATAGCAGAAGCGGCTATATGAGAGTGTTCATCTACGATTCCCGCAGTTAAATGTTTGCCAGTTCCGTCAATTACAGTAGCACGCCTTACTTTTAAGTTTTTACCAATTTCGGCAATTTTTCCGTTTTTAATCAATACATCTGTATTTTCTAAAATACCCGCATCTTCACTAGTCCAAACGGTAGTATTTTTTACTAAAATGGTTTGTTGCTTGGGTTGTTTGTAATTTCCAAACCCAATATTCGGATAGCTTACAGGTTGTACAACTACTGTTGCTTCTTTTTTAGATTTTTTCTTAGCGTTCTTTTTGTCTTTCTTTTTTAGGGTTTTTGTTGCAGACCAATTGGAAGCATTTTCTTCACTATCATAGGCTGTACCTTCTAGATTATTGGAGGTATTAATTTTTCCTAACATTCTTGTAAAGCCTGTAGACTCATTTAAAGTAATAGAAACCCAATCGTTTTTAAAAGAAAATTTAGCGTTTACTTTTTTACCTGCTAATATTACACTTCCCTTCTGTTTATCTCCTTTTCCTGTAATCGATAAATCGTAATTTTTATTATTTACAGCTAAAGTATAATCGCCTGTAATGTCTTTAATGTTCATATCATTGATGACATTTCTATCTCCTTGTACCCAATTTTCATAGAGAGTTGTTTTGGCATCAAAAATATCACCAGAAGTAATGATGAAGTTTGCATAACTCCCTGTATTTAAGTTTCCTATTTTATCATTACCAATAATTTTTGCAGGCACAGTAGTTAAAGCAGCTAAGGCTTTTTCTTTATCGAAACCATATTTAATAGCTTTTCGAAGATTTTTATGAAAACTGCCTATTTTTTTTAATTTATGAGTGGTGAGTGCAAAAGAAACCCCATTTTTAGAAAGTACACTTAAATTTGAAGGTTCTTGATTCCATTTACGCATTTCACCCAAATCGATGTGTTGTGCTAATAAAGGGTCTGATACATCATAAGCAGCTCTAAAATTAATAGGAATGATAAAATGAGCATTGGTAGCTTTAATATCTTCAATTCTCTCAAACTCATCACCAGCCCCTACAATGGTATATTGAATCCCAAATTCATCCCCTACTTTATCTGCTCTTACTGCGTCTAAATGATTGCCTGTTTCAAAAATCTGTGTGCGATTTTTAGCCTTATTTAAGGCTTCTAATGACAAATCTTTGTTTTTCATATTTCCGCCAGCATACCATTTTGCATCTAAATAGGTTTGACGTAATAAAGCCATAGCACCCATTCTAGAAGTAGGATATCCTTGGCGAGATTTTACACTTTTTCTGAATGATAAATGTTGTGCAGCATGATTGTCTAAAATTCGATACGCATCGTTAGAATTAGGGTTTAAGGCTACCAACATTCCTGTTCCGCGCATAATTCCGTCTTGTAAGTGGGTATTCACTACGCCAAAGCCTTCTTTTAAATATGCTTTTGATTTTTTAGTATCAAATTTAAAAGCTGTTGCGGCTTCTGTTTCTGGTCGAATATGATCGTTCCAATAATACCCCTTTCTACCCGCGTCATATTGCGGTCTATCTCTTCTAGAAAATGGTTTTCTTTTGGGTTTTTGTATCCCAAAATCAGTGTAAATATCAATAAAAGAAGGATAAATTGTTTTGCCTTTTAGGTCAATCGTTTTTGTTCCTTTAGGAACTTTACTAGATTTGCCTACGCGAACTACTTTACCGTCTTTAATTAGTAAAGTTCCTTTTTTAATAACCGTAGTAGAATTTACATAAATAGTAGCATTCGTAAATGCTACAGAAGTGTTTTTTGAAGTTTTTACACCTGTGTTTACAGGGAAGTAATCTTGTGCTTGTGTTATAGAAAACGACAAAAACAAGAGGATTGAAAAGAGTTGTTTCATGTGTTTGGGTTATTTGAATAGTTTATAAATTTATTGATAACTGAATGGATAGTTACTCATAAAATTTTTTTTAACATAATTTTAAGAAATTGAAAGGCTGAAAAACTTAAGCAAACCTATAAACGAGTTCAATAATGTTTACTCCTTAAAATAATGGATTAACAAGTCTACAACATAGTTGTAAGAATCAATTCCTTTTGTTTGATTATTTGCTTTTAAATAAGCGTTGTACCCTTTTTTCACAATAGGTTCAAAAGGGTTTTTATAACTTTTCCAAAAGCTAGAGCTCGTTCTAAAATCTTTTAAAATTCCTATATTCATACGACTATAAACTTCTTTAAATACAACAGGGTCTCTCTTGTACAATTCAAAAATTAAATACCGTGTTGCCATTCTGTAGCCCGAGTATTGAAAATACAAATCATCATTAGAAATGCTTGCTAAAAAACCTACAAAATTGGCTTCATTTTCTGCTGCCCAACCTATCTGATGTGCCATTTCATGACAAGTAGTTGTAGGGTAGCCTGTTTTAGGAATTCGATTATTTACTTGTGCTTCACCTGTTAATGGATTAAAATAACCACTAGTACCATTATAACTTTGCAATACACTTAATAAAGAGCTTTTTACAGACTTATTTTGATATTTTAATTGCGGATATTTTTTTTCAATATTTTTATATCCGTTCAAAGCTTTTGCATAAATTTCTTTTTGTGAATAGGGCACAACAACTTCTAAGGTATCTGATTTTGCTAATTGAAGTTGTAACTCATTTGTTTTTTGAATAATTTTTTTAGTTACTAATACAAGCTCTTCAGTAGTGTACTTTGTAGATGAAAAACCTAGGTTTTTTGCTAAAGATTCTCGATAATAATTCAATCCCCAAAAAAGATAAAAACAAAAATAAACAACAGATAAAAAAGCTATTAATTTTATAAGTTTGGGTAAAAAATATTGAAACTTCGTACGAATGAGTTTGTAAAAAAAACGCAATCCCAAAAATAGCAGTACCATCAATAAAACGTCGCCGAAAGAGAAAGGAATCCATCCAAAAAGAATACGTAATAAATTACTTACAAAAGGATAAATTCCATTAGAATAAAATTGTTCAATAAAAGCAGGATTATATTTTGCTATTTGTACCAAGCCAATTTGAATAGGTAATAAAATAACGAGAATAATATACTTTCTATTTAGTTTCATGAGTGGATCATTTCAAAATTAAAAGATTGAAAAATTCAAGAATAACAAATAAACGATTTTAGGTTGAAAGATTCAAGGTTAAAAGAATCAAGAATTAAGACTTTCTCAACTTTATAAGTTTTATGATATCCATTTTCCATTTTCCACTTTTAACTTATCATTTATCACTTTTAACTTATCATTTATCATTTTTCACTTTAAAACAGAACACAGACACTTATCAACACAATAGTAACATCTTTGTTAACAAAATTTGTATACAAATAAAACAGCCAAATTAGAAATCATATTCAAAGTAAAAAATTACATTTGTTGCCATGGAAAAACCAGCCCCATTTATTCCGAAAAAAGGAGATGCTACAAAAATTATTTCTTTAGAAAAAGGTAAAATACCACCACAAGCCGTTGATTTAGAGGAGGCTGTGTTGGGTGCAATGATGATTGATAAGAAAGGAATTGATGATGTAATTGATATTCTGCATCCCGATGCTTTTTATGAAACAAAGCACCAAGAAATCTATGCGGCTATCTATCAATTGTTTCAAGAATCAAAGCCTATTGATTTACTAACGGTTTCTAATTTGTTAAAAAAGAATGCCAAGCTAGATTTTGTGGGTGGCGATTTCCATTTGATTCGTTTAACGCAAAAAGTAGCCTCTTCTGCACATATAGAATTTCATGCAAGAATTATTCTACAAAAGTATATTCAGCGAAAACTCATTTCTATTTCCAGTGAAATTATAGAAAACGCTTATGATGAAACTACAGATGTTTTTGATTTGTTAGACGATGCAGAAGCAAAACTCTTTGAAGTAACACAAGGAAATTTAAAGAAAAGTTCTGAAGATGCAGGAGATTTAGTAAAGCAAGCACTAAAGAAAATTCAAGAAATAGGCAATCAAGAAGGAATGAGTGGCTTGGCAACAGGCTTTACCAAATTAGATGCATTGACTTCGGGTTGGCAACCTTCCGATTTAATTATTATTGCGGCTAGACCTGGTATGGGGAAAACTGCCTTTGTAATTTCGATGGCTAAAAATATGGCGATTGATTTTAAACATCCTGTTGCTGTATTTTCTTTAGAAATGTCTTCTGTACAGTTGATTACTAGGATGATTTCCTCGGAAACAGGACTTACTTCAGAAAAATTAAGAAAAGGAAATTTAGAGCCACATGAGTGGGAGCAACTCAATGTAAAAGTAAAAAGATTATCGGATGCACCTATTTTTATAGACGATACACCATCGCTTTCTATTTTTGATTTACGAGCAAAAGCCCGAAGATTGGTATCGCAACACGGTGTAAAAATTATTGTGATTGATTATTTACAATTAATGACCGCTGGAAACAATGCTAAAGGCGGCGGAAACAGAGAGCAAGAAATCTCGATGATTTCCAGAAATTTAAAAGCTTTGGCAAAAGAATTGGAAGTGCCTGTAATTGCACTATCGCAATTATCACGTGCTGTAGAAACGCGTGGAGGAAGCAAAAGACCTTTGTTATCGGATTTACGTGAATCTGGAGCGATTGAGCAAGATGCGGATATTGTAAGCTTTATTTTTAGACCCGAATATTATGGAATGACGGAATGGGACGATGACGATCATACACCTTGTGAAGGACAAGGAGAATTTATTGTTGCCAAACACAGAAATGGTGGCTTAGACAATATCCGATTAAAGTTTACAGGACATTTGGCGTTGTTTTCAGATTTAGAAGAAGGTTTTAGTAGTGAATTTGCATCTAGTATGAACGATTTTTCAGAGAACATTTCTCCAAACCAACGTATAGAACCGAAAGATGCTTTTGGTGATGATGACGATGAGATGCCTTTTTAATATTTAATGATGAAAGAAGAAACTCCTTCTCTATGGAAATTAATTGTAGTGATAATAGCTTCTTGGTTTTTATTTACAATAGTAGTGTATTTTATTTTTGAGGACTGGACAAAGAGTGGCTCTTTCGGTGATACTTTCGGAGCAGTTAATTCATTGTTTTCAGGTTTAGCTTTGGGAGGAATTATCTTCACAATTTATTTGCAAAAGAAAGAACTTTCTTTACAAAGAAAAGAGCTTCAATATACAAGAGAAGAGTTAAAACGATCTGCGGATGCTCAAGAATTTTCTGGAAGGATGATGAATGAGCAACTAAGAATTAATAATATCCCTTTTTTGCAATATAGTTCTCAATATATTGGAGATGATGAGTGTATAATTATATCAAATAACAGTGAAAGCCCTGCATTTGATATAGATATTTGGATATTTATGAATCAAATTAATGATATTTCTCCTTTTAAAGATTTTATAGATAAATATGTTAGAGAAGATTCAAAAGAATTTATTAAGTTTAATGAAAAAGATTTATTGGATGAAGAAGTTTGGGGAATATCTGATAGAGGAATTTATAATCATTTACCAACAGGGAGCGGTATAAAAATACCAATATATTATCCAATTGATTTTGATTATTTTGAAGTTTTTATTCAGTTTAGAGATGTATTAAATAATAATTATTATCAATTAGTAACATTTTCAAATTCTAATAATGATATACCTTTTATAGATGACGAAATTAAACCAAAGGTTCTTCAAGTAACAAAAAGATTTGATTTTACTACTTTTTCTTCAGAGAAAGAGAAAATAGAAGATTTACCAGAATATCTTCAAGAATTAGTTAAATTATGTAATTGCTCAATTTATGCATTGACCTTGAAAAATAGATTAGCTAATTTCACAGTTGAAAATAAATGGGATGTTTTTAAAACGTAAATATGAAAAACACCGATGTTAACTCAATATTAGCTCTATGAAACGCATTTTAATTTTTACACTACTCCTTACAGTTTCTCAAATTGTAAATTCACAAGAACAGAAAATACCTTTGCAACCTTTAGATGTGTTCTCTTTAGAATGGGCCTCTAACCCAGAAATTTCTCCAGATGCTTCACAAATTGTATACAGAAGAAACGGATTCGATATTCTAAAAGACAAAGCCAAAGGAAACTTATGGATTTTAAATGCAGACGGTTCTTTTCATAGAAAATTAACAACTAGAGAAGTCAATGAGTCTCAAGCCAAATGGTCGCCAAACGGAGATCGTATCGCCTTTGTAAGCAGTACAGAAGAAGGCTCAGAACTGTATATGTATTGGGCGCAAACAGGTCAGATTGCAAAATTATCACAATTAGAAAAATCGCCAAGCTACCTTACTTGGTCGCCAGACGGAAAGCAACTTGGCTTTACCATGTTTGTTGCTAAAAAACCGCCTGTTATTATAAAAATGCCTGCTAAACCGAAAGGTGCCGAGTGGGCAAAACCTGCAAGAATCACAGACCGATTAAAACATGAAGCTGATGGTAAAGGGTATATGCCAACAGGATTTACGCACATTTTTACAATCCCAGCAGAAGGAGGTACGCCAAGGCAATTAACAAGCGGTAATTACAATCACGGTGGTTCTTTTTCTTTCGCTCCTGATGGAAAGAATATTTATTTTTCTGCAAATCGCTTAGAAGATTGGGAATACAATTTTCGAAATAGTGAAATCTATAAAGTAGCGATTGATACAAGAAAAATTGAGGTATTAACATCACAAAACGGACCCGATTATGCGCCAAAGGTTTCTCCCGATGGAAAACAAATCGCATTTTTAGGATTTCAAGACAAGGTACAAGCACACCAAAATAGGCAATTGTATCTCATGAATTCAGATGGGACTAATCGTGTCCTAGTTTCTAAAAACTTCGATAATAGCATTGCCAATATCACTTGGGATGCAAAAGGAAAAGGTTTGTATTGTACCTACGATGAAAAAGGGAATTCTAAAGTTGCCTATATTTCTACCAAAGGAAAGATAACTAAATTAGCAGACAACTTAGGAGGTACAACCATTGGAAGACCTTATGCTTCAGGGTCTTATGCTGTTGCTAATAATGGAACGTTGGTGTACACACAATCGCGACCAGAATATCCGGCAGCATTAGCCATTATTCAACCTAAAAAATCTCCAAAGTTGATTACCAACTTAAATAAAGATGTTTTAAGCTATAGACAATTAGGAAAAACAGAAGAAGTTTGGTATAAATCTTCTTACGACGGAAGAAAAATTCAGGGTTGGATTGTAAAACCACCTTTTTATGACGCTTCAAAAAAGTATCCTTTATTAGTAGAAAATCATGGTGGACCTATTTTAAATTATGGAGATCGATTTACAGCGGAAATTCAACTATATGCTGCAAAAGGATATGTTGTTTTTTACCCAAATCCTAGAGGAAGTACCAGTTATGGAGAAGAATTTGCTAACTTGTTATATAATAATTACCCAGGACAAGATTATAACGATGTGATGGACGGCGTGGATTATCTCGTTCAAAAAGGAATTGTAGATAATAACAAATTATACGTTACTGGAGGAAGTGCAGGAGGTATTATGACGGCGTGGATGATTGGAAAAAATAACCGATTTAAAGCCGCTGTAGTAGCGAAACCTGTAATGAATTGGATTAGTAAAACCTTGGTAGCCGATAATTATTTTGGGTACGCAAATTCACGCTATCCTGGTCAGCCTTGGGAAAACTTTGAAACCTATTGGAAATTCTCACCCTTGTCTTTAGTAGGGAATATAGAAACGCCTACCATGGTTGTAGTAGGAATGAACGATTTACGAACGCCACCTAGTGAAGCCAAACAATTGTATCATGCGTTAAAGCTACGAAAAATTGAAACCGTGTTGGTAGAAATCCCTGATGCCTCTCATGGTATCGCTAAAAAACCCAGTAATTTAATTAGTAAAGTATTGCATACATTGGCTTGGTTTAAAAAGTATAAAAAGTAAATTTATTTTATATGTACGTATTAAATTTATATATTTGTACGTATATATTATTATGGACACAAAACTTACATTAAAACTAAACAAGACTATTATTGAGCAAGCCAAAGAATACGCTGCTAATAAAAAGCTGAGCCTTTCAAGAATTGTAGAATCCTATCTTCAATCGTTAGTTTCTGATAAAACTGAAGATGGTTTTGAAATTTCACCCTTTGTAAAAAGTATTTCTACAGGAGTCAGTATTCCTTCTGATTTAGATTACAAGAAAGAATATAGAGACTACTTAATAGAAAAGCATACATGAGGAGTAAAAGAATCTTTTTAGATACGAATGTAATGTTAGATTTCTTAGGTGAAAGAAAACCATTTTATGAATCCGCTGCCAAAATTGTTACATTAGCAGAAAGAGATAATTTTATTGCTGTGGTATCTCCAATTTCTTATACTACCGTTAGCTATTTTATTTCAAAATTTGAAAGTGCTAAAATTGCAATTGAAAAATTGAGGAAATTTAAAGTCATTAGTGAGGTTTGTACGATTAATGAACAGACAATAAATAAAGGTTTAAATTCAGGTTTTGATGACTTTGAAGATGCTTTACAATATTACAATGCAATAGAGTCTAATTGTGATATTATAATTACAAGGAATGCAAAAGATTTTAAAAAATCGATACTTCCAGTTATGTCTCCAGACGAATATTTAACCTCTCTAAAAAAATAGCGTTGAAAAGACTTATAATAATATTAACACTTCTATTCATTTCCAACTCAATCTGGGCATCTTTTATTTATGTGCCTATGAGTCATGATAATCAAAAGAACCATTTAAAAGCCTACGGCATTGTTTATTTTTCTTTGGAAGCTGGCATTAAAGCAAAATGGCTGTTAAATTATGACGGAGGCGCATTTCTCATAGAAAATAATACCCTTATAGAAAATGAATGTAAAATTAGAGGAGTTTCTTATCAAATTATTTCTGATGCCAAAGCGCAACTTATCTTGCAAGATATTGCTTCACCTTCACAAAATCAGGAAGCGGTTACTTTAGAAAAAGCACCTAAAATTGCGGTGTATTCACCCAAAGATAAATTGCCTTGGGACGATGCCGTAACGATGGTGTTGACGTATGCAGAAATCCCTTTTGATGTAGTGTATGACGAAGAGGTTTTGAATGATAAATTACTCTTGTATGAGTGGTTGCATTTGCATCACGAAGATTTTACAGGGCAGTACGGACGTTTTTACGGAGCATTTAGAACTGTACCTTGGTATATAGAAAACAAACAACGTTCGGAAGCTGCTGCCAAAAAATTAGGCTATGCAAAAGTTTCAGAATTAAAACTCGCTGTTTCTAAAAAAATTAGAGATTATGTAGTGGGTGGCGGATTTATGTTTGCCATGTGTTCTGCTACCGATAGTTTTGATATTGCTTTGGCAGCGGACGGTGTAGATATTGCTGAAACCATGTTCGATGGCGATCCTTCAGAGCCTAATTACCAGTCGAAACTCGATTTTAATAAGGCGTTTGCTTTTACAGATTACACGTTAATTCGCAATCCAACTACCTATGAGTTTTCCTCAATTGACATGACGCGCAAAAGAAGAATCCCTAAAACCTCGGATTATTTTTCTTTGATAGAATTTTCTGCAAAATGGGATGCTGTACCTACCATGTTAACACAAAATCACACGCAATTGGTAAAAGGCTTTATGGGGCAAACTACTTCTTTTGATAGAAGTACTATAAAATCGAATATCTTAGTAATGGGCGAAAATAAAACGAATAGGGAAGCCCGTTACATTCATGGAACCAAAGGAAAAGGGATGTTTACCTTTTATGGCGGACACGATCCTGAGGATTATACCCATAGAGTAGGAGACCCCAAAACAGAATTGGATTTGCATCCTACTTCTCCGGGATATCGACTCATCTTAAATAATGTGTTGTTTCCTGCGGCAAAGAAGAAAAAGCAGAAGACGTAAATTATGGGTCATTGCGAGGCACGTAGCAATCTCATAAATTTAATCAATAAGCAGATTACTTCGTCGTTCCTCCTCGTAATGACCTACTGTCATTGCGAACGAGGCACGAGTGTGGCAATCCCAATATATAGAATGATTGAGTTTTTATAAAGTAGATTCCTTCGTAGTTCCTCCTTGTAATGACGAAAAAAAAATATCAAGCCACTTTTGACTTTTGCAATTGTTTGATATAATACGAAGGTTTTAAGCCTGTTTTTTTATAAAAAGCTTTGGCAAAAGATTCTGTGTTGTTAAAACCTACTTCTTCTGCAATGGCTTTAATACTATATTTTCTTAAATCCATATTTCTATCCAAAGCTTTTAATGTATGGTTTATTCGTAAGCTTGTAAGATATCTAGAAAAATTCATACCCTTGTGATGATTGATAATTTTAGATAAATAATTACTATTGGTTTCTAATGTGCTTGCAAGTTTTATAAGTGTTAACGAGGTATCTATAAAGCCTTGTTCTTTCTCAAATTGTTCTAAGCCTTTTAGTATTTTAGTTGTAATTTCTTCGGGAATTCGTAATGGTTTCTTAATGAATTTTTCGACAACTTGCTTTTCAGAACTCTGCGCTTGTAAGTTGTTTTGTAGAATTTCAAAACGTTTTTTTAATATATTTCTATTCCGTATTTGGTAGATTAATAATAAAAAAATACTTAGTAATACAGTTATAGCAATATATTTTATTTTTTCTTCTATGCTTACCTCATTTTTTAATTGAGTAATAGTTTGTTCTTTTTCTTCTAATAAATTAGGAATATCGTATTCTTTTATAATGGTTCTAGCTACTTCTTTATTTTCTGATTGAAGAATACTATCCACTAAAATTAATTGATTAAAATACTTTAATTGATTTTTAATATCTTTTTTGTTTTTATAATAGTTTACTAAAAACCGATAACTATCAGATTGATATTGATGTGTTATTTTTGTTTTTTTGTAAAGAGAATCTATCAATAAATAATATTTTAACGCTTTTTCTTTAGACTCTAATTTGGTGTAAGATTTCGCAATTAAACCATAACAATCAAAAAGAGATAATATTTCGTTTTCTACAATAAATAGCGGTATTGTTTTTTTAAAATTTTCAATAGCTTTTTTATATTGTTTTAATTTAAATTGAATATAACCTTTTCTATAATTAAAGGAGTTATAGCTATAATTGTTGTTATATTTTTTAGCCAATTTTAAAATTTTTTGATTATAAGAACTGGCAGAATCATATTTTCCCACTTCAGAATAGGCTCTAGATAGTTCTTCTAGAGTGTAAACTTCGTAAAGGAAATATAATTTTTTAGTAGTTGTTGAGTAATTGTAAATTTCTTTATAGAGTTTTATAGCTTCTCTATACTTATTATTATCAGATTTTAGTTTTGCAATTCTAAATTTTACAATATTTTTTAAGCTATCATTTTTTACTTTATCTAAAGCTTTTAATCCTAGAAGGAAATTTTTTAAAGCTTCTTCTTGTTTATTTTTTAGACTATAATAGAAATGACCTTTCTGATAATAGGCATAGGCAGGGAGCAATTTTGAAGGGTTTTTTTTAGTTGCTTTAATAACACTATTTAAAAAACTGATGTGATTTGTTGTGTAACTTTCATAAAAATCAGCTAGAAGATAACCACCTCTTATAATTGCAATTGTATCTTTTTCTTTTTTTGCTTTTTCTAAAAAACCCAGCCGGTATTTTAATGCCTTTAAAGAATCAATCTCTCTGTATTTAATAAAAGATTTTATTAAATTGTTATAAGTAGAGTCTGCAAGTTGTTTAGGGCTTTGAGCAGTACAATAGTAGCTGTAAACAACACAGAATGTTAAAAAAAGCAAACTTTTTTTAGCTCTAAAAAATAAATAGAAAAACGTATTTGGCATTCTAATTTATATTAGGATTTTAATCTCTGCGAATTTATGAATTTGGACTTATATAAAGTCTAAATTCATAAATTTAAGACGTAGTCTTTTGTTTTTAAAGAATGCAGTGTTTTATATTTGTATAGCTAATGTATAGGGGGGTAAAAGAGTTCTTAAAAAACTTTGATACTTATTTACAGATTCGGGGGATTCTTTATTTAAGTTAATTAAAGTAAATAGAGCTCTTTTTTGTTTTAGTAATAATTTGATTTTTAAAGGGTTACTATAACATGAATTATTTATATATGATAAGTCAAAAAAGGCGATAGCCTTTTTAGCACTCTTTTATTATCTATTTTTAATGGTGGTTTTTTAAAAAAATGGATAGTCTAATATTATTTAGATAAATATGTTTTAAAATGGTTTTTGTAGTCTATATTTATGAATTTAGACCAAACAACTTTGTTTTTAATGTGTTGGTTAAAATACATTTACACGATTAATAATTAGAGTTCTATTAAATTATTTTTGTTTGAGTTTTTTCATTTTTATAGAGAGCCCCCAAAGTTAAGTTCACTTAACACTATCAAATCAAATAAATATATATTTTTTAGAACTCTTTTTTTTGTCTTTAAAAAGTTTTTAAATTGCAAAATGACTCACCCTTATCTGTTTGTATTGAAAATCGATTCCCTAAACAAGAAGTGTTAAAAATTTTATTAAATTGTATAAAAAAGACTGTTAATAAATCTTCAATAAATAAATTGTAAAGCAAATTCAAATACAATCACTTTTGTATTTTTGTTCGGAATAAATAAAATTCTTATAATGCCAACAACACAACAACTACAAGATTTTACACAACAAGTACGAAGAGATATTTTACGAATGGTTCATGCTGTTAATTCTGGGCATCCAGGAGGTTCCCTAGGCTGTGCAGAATTCTTAACTTGTTTGTATCAAGAGGTAATGGAATATAGTACCGATTTTAAAATGGATGGTATTGATGAAGATTTATTTTTCTTATCAAACGGACATATTTCGCCTGTTTTTTATAGTGTGTTAGCACATAGTGGATTTTTTTCAGTAGAAGAATTAGCAACGTTTAGAAAATTAAATACACGTCTTCAAGGACATCCTACGACGCATGAAGGTTTGCCAGGTGTACGTATTGCTTCGGGTTCTTTAGGACAAGGAATGTCTGTAGCTTTAGGTGCAGCAGAAACGAAAAAGTTAAACGGAGACAACAAAATTGTGTATACATTGCATGGCGATGGCGAGTTGCAAGAAGGGCAAAATTGGGAGGCAATTATGTATGCATCGGCTAAAAAAGTAGACAATATTATTTGTACCATCGATTTAAACGGAAAACAAATTGATGGAACTACAGATGAAGTATTAGCTATGGGAAGCATTCGTGCCAAATTTGAAGCCTTTGGTTGGGAAGTATTAGATATTGAAAGAGGAAATGATATAGTTGCTATTTTAGAAGGATTAGCAGATGCAAAAGCAAAAACAGGAAAAGGCAAGCCAGTTTGTATTTTGTTGCATACAGAAATGGGGAATGGTGTAGATTTTATGATGCATACACACGCTTGGCATGGAAAAGCACCTAATGATGAACAGCTAGCAAATGCATTGGCTCAAAACCCTGTTACTTTAGGAGATTATTAACTGTTTGAAATGCTAAAGTTTTAAATTTTGAGCGCTAAATTTTGAATTATTAAACTTTTTAATTCTTCAATCTTTAAATAGTTAAATCTGTTGATGAATTACTTGTTTAGAATTGTTTATTCCTCAGATCTTTCAATTTCACCTAACACCTAAAATTACATAATGTTAAAACGAATCCTCATTATTCCATTTGTACTTAGCTTCCAATTGTCAATGGGACAATGGGATAAGGTTGAAATTACTACACAAAAAGTTACCGAACAAATATATATGCTTAAGGGAAGAGGTGGTAATATTGGTTTATTTGTTGGTGAAGACGCTGTGTTTATGATTGACGATCAATTTGCTCCTTTAACACCAAAGATTTTAGCGGCTATTCAGGAAATTACTCCTAAAAAAGTCGATTATTTAGTAAACACACATTGGCACGGAGATCATACTGGCGGTAATGAGAATATGGGAAAAGAAGGTACTTTGATTGTCTCTCATAAGAATGTGCGAAAAAGAATGTCCACAGAAAGTATGCGAAGAGGGAAAAAAGTTCCTGCATCTCCAAAAGTTGCTTTACCTGTAATTACTTTTGATAAAGATTTATTCTTTCACATTAATGGAGATGCTATTTTTATCACACATGTGCACAGTGCACATACAGATGGTGATGCCTTAATTTATTTTTCAAAAAATAATGTATTACACACTGGCGATAGTTATTTTCAAGGAAAGTTTCCTTATATAGATATTTCTTCAGGGGGTACTATTGATGGATATATTGAAGGGATTCGTAAAATGATATTACTGACGAATGATACTACAAAAATTATTCCTGGACATGGTACTTTGTCATCAAGAAAAGAGCTAAAAATATATTTAAAAATGCTGGCTACTCTAAGAGTTAGAGTGTCAGAAGCTATTAAAAATGGGAAGTCACTTGAAGAGGTGAAAGGAGATTCAGAAATTACAAAAGAATATACGTCTTTTAATGGTTGGATTACCGAAGAAAAAATTAGAGAAGCTATTTATAGAAGCCTTGTAAAATGATGAATTCGTTTAAACTTTTTGGGTTTAAGCGAACCTGCCTGCGGCAGGCAGGAATTAGAAGTTTTTAGTTCTGTTGAAGGCTTTTTTAAGTTGCATAGCAACACTACGGAGGAAGAAAAAGACAAAAACAGGGTTGAAAACAGCAATTTTTTAGCAAATTGAAAAAGTTTAAACGAGTTCGATTATAGAAAAAGGACTTTTTCATTTTTAAATCATTTAATTTTTTAATAAAAACATGAAAATAGGTATTGTTTGTTATCCCACATTTGGTGGAAGTGGTGTTGTGGCTACAGAATTAGGAATGGCATTGGCAAATAAAGGGCATGAAGTCCATTTTATTACCTATAATCAACCTGTTCGATTAGATTTTATGTCGCATCACTTGCATTTTCATGAAGTGTTTATAGAAGAGTATCCTTTATTTCAATACCAACCTTACGAATTAGCATTGTCTAGTAAAATTGTTGAAGTTGTAGAAAAACACCAATTAGAAGTTTTGCATGTACATTATGCCATTCCGCATGCATATGCTGCTTATATGGCAAAAAAAATGTTGGAGGAAAAAGGAATTCAAATAAAAGTAGTTACCACACTTCATGGGACTGATATTACCCTAGTGGGAAGTCACCCAAATTATAAATCGGCAGTAGAATTTAGTATTAATAACTCAGATGTAGTAACAGCAGTTTCTCAAAGCTTAAAAGAAACTACTCATCAATTATTTAATATTAAAGATGAAATTAAAGTAGTTCATAATTTTATTGATACAAAAAAATATGATGAAGAGTCTAAAAAGGAATGTAAACGAATCGCTTTAGCAAAGCCTCATGAAAAAATATTAACACATATTAGTAATTTTAGACCTGTTAAAAGAACAGAAGATGTTGTGAAAGTTTTTAATTTAGTACAACAAAAAATTCCTTCAAAACTCTTAATGGTAGGCGATGGACCAGATCGAATTAAAACAGAGCAGTTGGTAAAAGAATTAGGACTTTCTAATCAGGTTATTTTTTTAGGAAATAGTAATGAAGTTGCTAAAATCTTATGCTATTCTGATGTATTTCTATTACCTTCAGAAACAGAAAGTTTTGGATTGGCAGCCTTAGAAGCTATGGCAGCAGGTACTGTTGTTATTTCTACAAATACTGGAGGTTTACCAGAGGTAAATGTGCATCAAAAAACAGGATTCTTAAGTGATGTAGGAGCTGTTAAAGACATGGCTAAAAACACAATTGAAGTATTGGGAAATGATGAAACACTTGTAGAATTTAAAGCAAATGCAAAGCAGCATTCTAGGCAATTTGGTTTAAAAAATGTTTTGACAATTTATGAGGCTATTTATAAATCTTGTTCTTAATTCTTTATAAATAGACTTTTACATTTTTTAATTGAATAAAAACCCCCTTTAATAACTTTTAATTTTATAAATCTTTTCCCCCATTGTAAAGATTTTATGAGTATTTATTATCAGTTAAAAAAAGGGATATAAGTAATTTTCCTTTATTTGATGAGGTATTATTTCTCTACCTCACTTTTTATGATCTTTCTGTTTTTTGCTTGTTAAACCTACAAATATTAAAAAATGATTTTTTGCTACAGGGCATATAATATCTGTATTTTATATTGCCGTAAATGCTATTGAACGAATATTTTTTTTATAAAAATGAATATTTATTTTTTTTACACAATCAAAATAATGATTTTGTGGCTCAAATATATGTAAATTTTTATAAAAAGCCTTTTTTATAGGGCTTTTTATAAGTTGTTAATCTATTTTAATTGAACCAATATCTTTAGGAACTCTTAAAATTCTAAAGGATTTTGATGAAAAAGTATTTTAATTTAAGAAAAACAACTCTACAAATGTTATATGTACTGAGCATAGTTAAAATATGTCCTAATAATATAAATACATGAAATACCCCAACGAACAAGAAGTATTTGAACAATTTGGAAGAAGATTAAAACTTTTGCGTAAGAAGTATAAGTTGTCACAATCTGCTCTCGGAGGAAAATCTAACCTTGAAAAATCCTTAATCCAAAGATTGGAAAGAGGTTCTAACGTAACTTTAAAAACTCTTATTCAAATAGCAAATGGACTTGATATTGAATTACTTGATTTATTAAATGTGAATGAAAAAGAAAATACGATGTCTAAATAATATCTATTACAGGTAATTTTTTTAAATATTATAGAATTCTAAACTTTCAATAATTAAAGCTGTAGGAACTTTGCAATCTAGTTTAAAGTTTTCATACTCATTAAGTAAAACAAAGTTTACTTCACCACCTATATTTTTTTTATCGTGTTTTAGTAAATCTATAATTTTAGTAAAGTCTTTTTCTTGAAGTATAACTTTTTCATAAATACTAACAATGGTGTTTTTTACTTCTATTAGTTTATCCTTTGGAAAATTTAAAAGTTTTGTAGAGATGTAACATTCGCATATCATTCCAATAGCAATAGCCTCTCCATGTGTTAAACTTTCTTTATCATCAGAAGCTAAGTAAAAAGACTCGATTGCATGCCCAATAGTATGACCGAAGTTTAAGATTTTTCGTAAGTTATTTTCCTTTGGATCTTTTAAGACAACAGTATTTTTTATTTCAATAGAATTTTGGATTAAATTTTTGATATTTAGGCTTTTATAGTCTTTTATCTCATTAAAAAGTTCAATATTTTTTGTCAATCCATATTTAATAATCTCAGCAGTTCCAGAGCGTATTTCTCTTTCCGATAAAGTTTCTAGATAATTTGTATCTACCAATACCATTTTTGGATTTGCAAACACACCCACCTGATTTTTTAAAACTCCTAAATCAACACCTGTTTTTCCGCCAACAGAAGCATCTACCATACTTAATAAAGTTGTTGGAATATTTACAAAGTCAATTCCTCGTTTATAGGTTGCTGCTACAAATCCGCCTAAATCTGTAATTACACCACCTCCCAACGTAATTAAAATACTTTTTCTATCCGCATCTAATTCACTCATCGCTTGCCAAACTCCAGTACAGGTCTCTATATTTTTATGAATTTCACCAGATTCAATTTCAATTACTTCAATTCTTTTATCCGTATGAAAGTTTTCAATAAATTTAGGATAACAAAATTCCATGGTATGTTCATCTACTAAAATAAAAATAGAAGAGTAATTGTTTTCTAAAATCAGTTTAGAAAGGTTTTGGTAACCCGTTTCTTGAAAATGAACAAAATATGTTGCAGCTTTAATAGATTTCATATGTCTATAAATTGTTGTTTTTTTATGAGTTATACTGATTTTAAGAAATCATTTTCTAAGTATTGAACTTAAAGCGAGTGCTCTTATTAAGTCTTCTTTATTTAATTTCTATACCTAGTAACTCAACAGTTTTAACGAATGCAAATTAACTAGAAATAATTGAATTATTAGTTGTCTATAGCTATCTTTGTTTACAATTAATTTGTAATAAATGAATCTTTTCGACAATACTGCAATTGCTTTTTCGCTAAAATCAGATTCTGAATTAGAACGTGCCTACTTTTTATTTAAAATGATTCAAAATCAACCCATGGTAAGAATTGGAACCGCAGTAACCAACTTTGCACTCAAAGCACATTTACCAGTAGAAGGATTAATACGTTCTACCGTATTCGATCATTTTTGTGGAGGTGTTACAGAAGAAGACTGTTTGCCGAATATTGGAAAAATGTTCGAAAAAAATGTTCACTCCGTATTAGATTATTCGGTAGAAGGAAAAGAATCTGAAGAAGAATTTGATAAAACCTTGCAAAAAATTTTAAAAATTATTTCTTTTGGAAAAGAAAAAGTGTCTATTCCTTATGCTGTCTTTAAACCTACTGGTTTTGGAAGGTTTTCTTTATATGAAAAAATTACAGAAAAAAAAGAACTAACGAATGAAGAAAAATCAGAATGGATTCGCGTTGTAGAACGCTTTCATACCGTTTGTAAGGCTGCTTTAGAGAAAGACGTTCCGTTACTCATAGATGCCGAAGAAAGTTGGATGCAAGATGCTGCAGACAACTTATTAGAAGAATTAATGGAAATTTACAATAAAGATAAAGCAATTGTATTTAATACCTTGCAAATGTATCGTCATGATCGATTAGATTATTTAAAAAAACTACATCAAAGAGCCTTGCAAAAAGGCTACCATATTGGAATGAAAGTGGTTCGTGGCGCTTATATGGAAAAAGAGAACGCAAGAGCTAAGGAAAAAGGATATTTAACTCCTATTTGTAAGAATAAAGCCGCAACAGATGCAAATTATAATGCGGCGTTGCATTATTTAATAGAGCATCCTAAAATGGCCATTTTTGCAGGAACTCATAATGAAGAAAGCTCTTATTTGTTAATGGAATTGGCGAAAGAAAAAGGTATTGAAGAGAACGATTCGCGTTTGTGGTTCGGACAATTGTATGGTATGAGCGACCATATAAGTTATAATTTAGCGCAAAAAGGTTACAATGTTGCCAAATACCTTCCTTTTGGTCCTGTAAGAGATGTAATGCCTTACCTAATAAGACGTGCAGAAGAAAACACTTCTGTAGCAGGGCAAACCAGTAGAGAGTTGAATCTATTAAAAACGGAGCGTAAACGTAGAAAATTGGTATGAGTTCTATAGATGAAATAAAGGCACTTTTACAGAAAAATAAAAAGCGACTTTCTAAAGAACTTTCTCAAAGCAAAGAGGCTGTTTATCTGATTAAAAAATCCACACACTCAAAATTATCAGAAGAAGAAAAAGAAAAAATAAAAGAACAATTGTTAGATATTTGTAAGTCAATTCCTGCTTTTGCGGTGTTTATATTACCAGGCGGTGCCTTGCTGTTACCACTCTTAATAAAACTCATTCCAGATATTTTACCAAGTGCTTTTCGAGAGGATTCATAATTCAATGAAGAAATGATTCAATGAGTTAATGATAGTAGTGTGAAATTTGTAAACTTTCCTTTGGCTTTCTCATAGCTTTCAAGTTTTCTTCTTTCAGACTTTCTACTTCAAAAGAATACACTACTTTTGCACGAAATTTAAGAAAGTACACATGCAATCCATTAGAAATATTGCTATTATAGCACACGTAGATCACGGAAAAACAACCTTGGTAGATAAGATTATTGACCAAGCTAAAATCTTAGATGATCGTAAAGAGCGTAAAGATTTGTTATTAGATAACAACGATTTAGAGCGAGAACGTGGCATTACAATTTTATCTAAGAACGTATCGGTGAATTACAAAGGTGTAAAAGTGAATGTAATTGATACGCCTGGTCACGCCGATTTTGGTGGAGAAGTAGAACGTGTTTTAAAAATGGCAGATGGTGTTTTGTTATTAGTTGATGCTTTTGAAGGACCCATGCCGCAAACTCGTTTTGTACTAGGAAAAGCAATAGAATTAGGTTTAACGCCAATTGTAGTGGTTAATAAAGTAGACAAAGAAAACTGTACACCAGATTTAGTACACGAAAAAGTATTCGATTTAATGTTTGCTTTAGAAGCTACAGAAGAGCAGTTAGATTTTGTAACCATTTACGGTTCTGCAAAAAATGGTTGGATGAGTACAGATTGGCAAAAACCTACAACAGATATTATTCCTTTATTAGACGCTGTTATTGAATCGATTCCCGAAGCGCCTTATAGAGAAGGCTCTCCACAAATGCAAATTACTTCTTTAGATTTCTCTTCTTTTACAGGAAGAATTGCTATTGGACGTGTTTATAGAGGTGATTTAGAAGAGAATAAAGACTATATGCTGTGTAAAGCAGATGGTTCTACTAAAAAAGTAAGAATCAAAGAATTGCATGTTTTTGAAGGAATGGGTAAAGCGAAAGTTTCTAACGTAAGAAGTGGAGATATTTGTGCCATTACAGGAATTGATGGCTTTGAAATTGGTGATACTATTGCCGATTTAGAAAGCCCAGAAGCCTTGCCAAGAATTGAAGTAGATCAACCTACCATGAGTATGTTGTTTACCATTAACAATTCGCCTTTCTTTGGAAAAGAAGGAAAATTTGTTACCTCTCGTCATTTACGTGATCGTTTGTTTAAAGAGATGGAAAAAAACTTGGCGTTGCGTGTCGATGAGACAGATACTGAAGATAAATTTAATGTTTTTGGACGCGGAATTTTACACCTGTCTGTATTGATTGAAACGATGCGTAGAGAAGGATACGAGTTACAATTAGGAAGACCACAAGTAATTATAAAAGACATTGATGGTGTAAAGAGTGAACCTTATGAAACATTGTCTATTGATGTTCCCGAAGATGTTGCTTCTAAAGCAATTAATTTGGTGTCTTTACGAAAAGGTGATTTATTAGTAATGGAGCCTAAAGGCGATTTACAACATTTAGAATTTACCATTCCTTCTCGCGGACTCATTGGTTTACGAAATAAAATTTTAACAGCCACAGCAGGGCAAGCCATTATTAACCATCGATTCTCGGAATACGGTCCTTATAAAGGCGATTTTAACGAGGAAATAAAAGGAGCTATTGTTTCTGCAGCAGCAGGAAAAGCAACTGCGTATGCTATTGATAGATTGCAAGATAGAGGTCGATTCTTTATAGACCCTAACGACGAAATCTATATTGGTCAAGTAGTTGGAGAAAATAGCAAAGATACCGATATGGGTGTAAATCTAATTAAAGGAAAAAAATTAACGAATGTAAGAGCGTCAGGAACCGATGATGGTGTAAAGATTGCTCCAAAAATCGATTTTTCTTTGGAAGAATGTATGGAGTATATTAAAGCTGATGAATATTTGGAGGTAACTCCAGAGAGTTTACGTATGCGTAAAATTAATTTTAGACCTTAATTCTTTGTCATTTCTGCGAAGGCAGAAATCTAGAATCTAAAAATAAAGACCTGTCAGGTTTTCAAAACCTGACAGGCTTTTTATTTTGGTACAGCTCTTAGTATTGGTACTTTTTTGTATAATTCTTTGTTTCTTTTAATCATAATATTTGTATCAATATTTTTCATAATTGGAAAATTTACAGACCAATCGAAGGGAATAAGTTTGTCTCGTAAATCACTTTCAGAATCAAAAATTCTAGAAAGATTTGCATGCAATTCAAAATGCGCTTCTTCTTTTTCTTGTTCAGTTTTTAAATCAGAGCGTTTTAATAATTCAATGTAATCACACTTATCAGTGTCTAATATTTTTTTTAGTATTGTCTTATCTGTTGTTTCTAAAGAATGCCCAATAATCAAAACATCATAATTATCTTTCGTTGAAAGTTGGTTTAAAACGTTCATATAGTTAGAACTTTTAAAATATTGAAATGTTTTAAAATTTCTTAAAAATTCTTTTTGTTTTGTTTCTTTCATTCTTTTGTAATTATCATCAGTATCATCTCCATAGCCAAATATGATGTTACTGTTTAAATCTCCATGAATATGAATATTCTTAATTCTACGAGTAGAATAATGAGAAATAGTGTTGGTATAATTAAAGTTTACAATAATTATTGAATTACGTCCTTTTAAATGTTGATTAATAGAATAAGAAGCATTACTATCTTTTTTTGAATTGATATTTTCTTTTAAATATTTTTTTAAGTCATCTTTTAATTCGGTTAAATTTATATTTAAACTTTCGACTCGAGAGAAAAGTGAATCTTCTTCGTTTTCATTACCAAAAATATTTAAGAGTTCATCATAATATGCTTGTTCTACATTGAACCAATTATCATATTTATCTGCATATAAATTGCATAAAAATGAATTGTATATGAGTTTTTCAACAGGAGGATTATTTTTAGGATTTAAAATAGCTTTTAACCTCTTAATATCTTCATTTTTACTATAAGCAATAATCATATCGACTTTTTCATCATCATTTATTTCACGTGTTGACTCAAGACCATATATAACTTTTGAAGATTTTTTAAATCTATCAATAAAGCTTTTTCTTATTATAGATGATTTATTTCCTTGATTCAATTTCAATAATTCTTTTATTATTACTTGGTTTAAATAATAATCAGCAAAATCACTAAAACGGGTTTTTAAATCATGTGCTAAATCAAAACCATTTCCTATAATAACTATTAAGTTTTTACTTTTTTCTTTCATAAATGTTTAGAATCAGTATAATTTTTATAAAAATAAAGAATCAACAATAGGATTCAATAATAAAATCAAACAATTTTTTCAAATCTGATAAATATTCTTATTTCTAATAAAATATTTGAAGCATCATTTGTATAATCAAAAATAAATTTAGAATATTTGCCTAACAAAACAAAGAAATGAATCTTATTCAAAATCATCATCATCATTTTCAACCTTGCTTTCAAGCGAATTGAAGATGTATTGAATAAAATCAACATATTTACAAAACCCGTTTGAGCAAATCAAGCGGGTTTTATTTTTTATTCTCATGTCAATGAGAATCTGTTGATAGCATATGTAAATACCATTTAAAGATAACAAAATGAGTACCTTAAGAATTGCCGTACAAAAGTCTGGAAGACTCAATGAAGATTCCATGAAAATATTAAAAGATATAGGAATTTCTATAGATAACGGAAAAGACCAATTAAAAGCTGCAGCTAGAAACTTTCCTGTAGAAGTCTTTTATTTACGAAATGGAGATATTCCCCAGTATTTGAGAGATGGCGTTGTAGATGCTGCTATTATTGGTGAAAATGTATTGATTGAGAAAGGGAACGATATTCAGTATGTAGAACGTTTAGGCTTTTCTAAATGTAAAGTATCTATTGCGGTTCCTAAAAATTCTACAGCAACATCGCTAAAAGATTTAGACGGAAAACGTATTGCTACTTCTTATCCAAATACGGTTCAAAAATATTTAGATAAAAACGAGATTGATGCACAATTACACATCATTAACGGTTCTGTAGAAATCGCACCTAATATTGGTTTGGCAGACGGAATTTGCGATATTGTTTCTAGCGGAAGCACCTTGTTTAAAAACGGATTGAAAGAAATAGAAGTCTTATTGAAATCGGAAGCCGTTTTAGCAGTTTCACCCAAAATATCGATAGAAAACAAAGTCATTTTAGAAAAAATACAATTTAGAATACAAGCTGTTTTAAAAGGAAGAAATTCTAAATATGTGTTGCTAAACGCACCCAATGATAAATTAGAAGAAATTATTGCTGTTTTACCAGGTATGAAAAGCCCAACAGTATTGCCATTGGCAGAAAAAGGCTGGAGTTCTGTACATTCTGTTATTGATAAAGGACAGTTTTGGGAAATTATAGACGAGTTAAAAGTAAAAGGCGCACAAGGAATATTAGTATGCCCTATTGAGAATATGGTGTTGTAAGATTAAATAATTAAACGATTGAATAACTAAAAGATTAAATATTTTAATTTTTTAATCCTTGAATAAATAAGTATGAAAATTATAAACAATCCACTCAAAAAAGAGTGGTCAGAAATTTTAAAAAGGCCTACACAAGCTTTAGATGACATAGAAACAACGGTCAATCAAATTTTTAATGATGTACAAAGAAATGGCGATACGGCTGTTGCAAAATATACAGCATTATTTGACGGTGCTACTTTAGAAAACAGTGTCGTTTCTAAAGATGAAATCACAACTGCTGTTGCTTCAATTCCTGAAGGCTTAAAACAAGCTATTGCATTAGCAAAGAATAATATTACACTTTTTCATACAGCTCAAAAAACAGAGAAACAACTTATAGAAACCACAAAAGGAGTTCGCTGTTGGCAAGAAAAAAGACCTATTCAAAAAGTAGGTTTGTATATTCCTAGCGGAACAGCACCTTTATTTTCTACGGTTTTAATGTTGGCAATTCCCGCAAATATTGCAGGTTGTAAAGAAATTGTATTATGTTCTCCACCCAATGAAAAAGGGGAGATTGCCAAAGAAATTTTATATGCAGCTCAATTATGTGGGGTCACTAAAATTATAAAAGTTGGTGGAATTCAGGCTATTGCGGGGTTGACTTTTGGTACTACATCAATTCCTCAAGTTTATAAAATATTTGGACCGGGAAACCAATTTGTAACGGTTGCAAAACAGCTTTCTACAAAGTATGGAGTTGCTATTGATATGCCTGCCGGACCTAGCGAGTTGTTAGTAGTTGCAGATGAGTCAGCAAAAGCAAATTATGTAGCTTCCGATTTACTAAGTCAGGCAGAACACGGTACAGATAGTCAGGTTATTTTAGTTTCTACATCAAAAAAAATGATAGCAAATGTTTCGAATGAGATACAAAAACAACTCTTAGAGTTGCCTAGAAAGGAAATTGCAGCAAAAGCTATTGAAAATTCTAAATTGATTTTTGTAGAAAATAAAGCGGTTGCTCTAGATTTGATTGATACGTATGCGCCAGAACACTTTATTATTTGTACAGAGGACAACGCTTTTTATATTGATAATATTAACAATGCAGGTTCTGTATTTATTGGAAATTATACACCAGAAAGCGCAGGAGATTATGCTTCGGGTACCAATCATACCTTACCAACCAATGGGTTTTCTAAAGCTTATTCGGGCGTAAATTTAGATAGTTTTACAAAGAGTATTACGTTTCAAGAACTCTCAAAAGAAGGGTTGCAAAATATAGGAAGTGCTATAGAAATTATGGCAGATGCAGAAGGGTTACAAGCACATAAAAATGCCGTTTCTCTAAGACTGAAGGATTTATAAATAAAATGATTAAATAATTTAAAATTGAAGAACTTAAAGATTCAAAAAAATGAAAAGATATAGAAGCATAGTTTTACATAAAACTATATTTTCTATGTTCCTATGTGGTAAATAATTTTATAAAATAAGTAAATGTCACTTCGAGTGATTTTGAGGAACGAAAAATAGTATCGAGAAGTAGAATGAAAATAACATTTAACATACAAAATCTCGTAAGAGAAAACATCAAAAATATACAACCCTATTCTTCAGCAAGAGATGAATATAAGGAGGTAACCACAAATATGGTTTTTTTAGATGCCAATGAAAATCCTTTTCAAAATGGAGTGAATCGTTATCCAGATCCACAGCAAATAAAAGTAAAAAGAGCGCTCTCTAACATTAAAAATATTCCTGTAGAAAATATATTATTAGGGAATGGAAGTGATGAAGTGTTAGATTTAATTTTTAGAGTTTTTTGCGAACCCAATCAAGATAATATCATCACATTGCCGCCTACATACGGAATGTACTCAGTTTTGGCAAATATCAATGCGGTAGAAAATAGACAGGTTGTATTGTCGGAAAGTTTTCAGCCTAAAGTCAATGAGATTTTAGAAAAAGTAGATGAAAACACAAAATTATTGTTTTTGTGTTCTCCAAATAATCCAACAGGAAATAGTTTTTCTGAAGAAATTATAGAAGAATTACTATTAAAATTTAGAGGTTTGGTAGTTCTTGATGAAGCGTATATTGATTTTTCAGATCAAGAAAGTTGGTTGCAAAGAATGTCTCAATTTAAAAATTTAATTATTATACAAACATTATCTAAAGCTTACGGAATGGCAGGAATTCGCTTAGGAATTTGTTATGCGCCCGAAGAAATTATTACCATTCTAAACAAAATAAAGCCACCATATAATGTAAATAATCTAACACAGAAAAAAGCACTGGAACGTTTGCAAAAAACAGATCAAATACATCATGAGGTACAAAGAATTATTCAGCAAAGAGGTGTGTTAATTTCTGCATTACAAAAAATCGAATTTATAAAGAAAATCTATCCAAGTGATTGTAATTTTGTATTGGTAAAAGTAGATAATGCCAATAAACGTTATCAACAATTGATTGGGAAAGGAATAGTGGTTAGAAATAGAACGAGTCAACCTTTATGTGAAAATTGTTTGCGATTTACCATTGGAACGGAAATAGAGAATAAGAAATTGATTGAAGCATTACACGAAATATAAAAATGAGATACTGAAACAAGTTCAGTATGACAAAATATAAAAAGAATGGGCACTAAAGTATTATTTATAGACAGAGATGGGACTTTGATTAAAGAACCTTCAGACGAACAAACAGATTCTTTTGAAAAGCTGGAGTTTTATCCAAAAGTATTTCAAGGTTTGTCCAAAATTGCCAAGGAATTGGATTTTGAAATTGTAATGATTACCAATCAGGATGGACTAGGAACTGCTGTCTATCCGGAAGAAACCTTTTGGCCAGTTCATAATTTTATTCTAAAAACTTTTGAAGCCGAAGGTGTTGTTTTTAAAGAACAATTTATTGATAGAACTTTTGCAAAAGACAACGCGCCAACAAGAAAACCGAATACAGGTTTGTTAACACAATATTTTTCGGAAGCCTATGATTTAGAAAATTCGTACGTTATTGGGGATCGATTAACAGACATTGAGTTGGCTAAAAATCTAGGAGCAAAAGGAATTTTTATCAACGATGAAACGGAGTTGGGAACGGATGAAATTACGGTAAAGAGAAGCGATTTAAATGAGTTTATTGCTTTGGAAAGCAACGATTGGAATGCTATTTATGAGTTTTTAAAAATAACAGATAGAACAGGAAGCATTACTAGAAACACTAATGAAACAAAAATAACCATTGATTTAAACTTAGATGGAACTGGCAAATCAGACATTAAAACGGGCATTGCTTTTTTTGATCATATGTTAGATCAAATTGCACGTCACGGACAATTAGATTTAAATATTCAAGTTCAGGGCGATTTAGAAGTTGATGAGCACCATACTATTGAAGATACTGCCATTGCTTTAGGAGAAGTTTTTGCGGCAACCTTAGGAAACAAATTGGGGATTGAACGTTATGGTTTTTCGCTACCAATGGATGACTGTTTTGCGCAAGCCGCAATTGATTTTGGGGGAAGAAATTGGTTGGTTTGGGAAGCCGATTTTAAACGGGAAATGATTGGTAAAATGCCCACAGAAATGTTTTTTCACTTTTTTAAGTCATTTACAGATGGTGCAAGATGTAATTTGAATATCAAAGCAGAAGGCACCAACGAGCATCATAAAATTGAAGCCATTTTTAAAGCTTTTGCAAAAGCCATTAAAATGGCAGTAAAAAGAGATGTTGAAAAAATGATTTTACCAAGCACAAAAGGGGTTTTATAGTGTTGAATTGTCATTCCTGCGAAAGCAGGAATCTCATAATCATTAGTTTAAATTAAAATAGATTCCTGCCAAAGTTTATCTTGAGTGAAGACGAAAGGCAGGAATGACAGAGAAAATGAAATTAGTTATTATAGATTACGGAGCAGGAAATATAAAAAGTATTCAATTTGCTTTTAAAAGATTGGGTATTGATGCTGTTTTATCGAATGATATAGATGAAATTAAGCTCGCTGATAAAGTCATTTTTCCAGGCGTTGGCGAAGCGAGTTCTGCCATGAAAATGCTACAAAATAGCGGATTAGATACTTTAATTCCCACTTTAAAACAACCCGTTTTAGGAATTTGTTTAGGAATGCAATTACTATGTAACTCTTCTGAAGAAGGAAGTATCAAAGGACTAGGAATTTTTAATACCGATGTAAAACGTTTTTCACAAGAAGTAAAAGTCCCGCAAATGGGCTGGAATACGATTGCAAACCTAAAATCGGATGTGCTCAACGGAGTTTCTGAGAACGAATTTATGTATATGGTACATAGTTTTTATGCTGAAAAAAACCAACAAACCATAGCTACAGCAAACTATGGAATTGAATATGCTGCTGCTTTGCAAAAAGATAATTTTTATGGAGTTCAATTTCATCCAGAAAAGAGTGGAGTAGAAGGAGAGAAAATATTGAAGAATTTTTTAGAATTATAAATAGAATGTCATTTCTGCGAAGGCAGGAATCTTATGAAATAAATTATAGATAAAAAAATAGATTCCTGCCTTTGCAGGAATGACAAATTTGTATAGCAAGTAAGATTTCTCTTATTTGGAGAAATTTCTTGAAAAGACAGAGAGTATTATGAGAATTATACCAGCGATAGATATTATAGATGGAAAATGTGTTCGATTGACAAAAGGCGATTACAGTACTAAAAAAATATACAACGAAAACCCATTAGAGGTTGCCAAAGAATTTGAAGATGCAGGCATACAATATTTACACGTGGTAGATTTAGATGGCGCAAAAGCAAGTAAAATCATTAATTACAAGGTCTTAGAACAAATAGCTACTAAGACCAATTTAAAAATCGATTTTGGAGGCGGGTTAAAATCGGATGAAGATGTAAAAATAGCTTTTAGTTCTGGAGCGAATCAGATTACAGGCGGAAGTATTGCTGTAAAAAACACCGCAGTTTTTGAACATTGGATTGTCAAATATGGAAGTGATAAAATAATTTTGGGTGCTGATTTTTATCCTGATAATTCTGGGGGAAAAATAGCTATTAACGGATGGCAAGAAGAAAGTAATTTAGAATTGATTCCATTTATTTCTAATTATCAACAAAAAGGAATTCAATCGGTTATTTGTACTGATATTTCTAAAGATGGTATGTTAGCAGGACCTAGTTTTGAAACATATAGTCAAATACTATCTAAATGTTATTCTGAACGAAGTGAAGAATCTATTAAATTAATAGCTTCTGGTGGAATTTCAATGTATGATGAACTTCCAAAATTAGCAACAATGGGGTGTGAAGGCGTTATTATTGGGAAGGCTATTTATGAAAATAAGATTAGTTTAAAACAATTGGAAAGATTTATAATGAATCGCTAAAGTGGTATTTTACCAATACTACTATATTTTATACCTATAATGTCCAATAATTTTAAAATCGAAAAGACAATCCTCTACTACTTGTCCACTTCCAATGTTATGAACAATCAAATAGCGTTTTCCTTCTTTCGATTTTTTATTTACAACCATACCAATATGTGTAATTGCACCCCCTAAACTCCAACAAACAACATCGCCAGGTACATAATCTTTTGGGTTGTCTGTAATGGGTTTTTCAGCGCCTTTTCTTTTAAAATATGTCATTAAATTAGGAACTCTTCGGTGGTCAATATTTTTATCGGTAGTTTTTAATCCCCAAATTTTAGGATATTTACTAAAAGCCGTTTTCATGTCTTCATGAACATTTTTTTGTAAATCAATTCCAATTTTTCGATATGCTCGAATTACCACATCAGTACAAACCCCTTTGTTGCTTGGTATATCTCCATTAGGATAGGCAATAGAAAAATAGCTAGGGTCGTAAACTACTTTTTGCTGTGTTAATAGTAACGCAGCATTTGATAATTCAGTCGCTTTGGTTATTGTTTGCGAAAAACAAAAACTAAACGTAAAAAATAAAATAAGAAGAAGTACTTTTTTCATAGGGGTTTACTTTTTTATTTAGGCACGCTATCTATTAAAATATTTAGTAAATCGATAGCTGCTTGTGAAATTTTTGTACCAGGTCCAAAAACACCTACAGCACCAGCATCAAATAAAAATTGATAATCTTGTGCGGGAATTACACCACCAACAATCACCATAATATCTTCACGCCCATATGCTTTTAATCCTGTAATAACTTGTGGAACTAAAGTTTTATGACCCGCAGCTAAAGAAGAGATTCCTAAAATGTGTACGTCGTTTTCTACAGCTTGTTTTACGGCTTCTTTAGGTGTTTGAAATAAAGAACCAATGTCTACATCAAAACCTAAATCGGCATAGCCTGTTGCCACTACTTTTGCCCCACGATCATGACCATCTTGCCCTAATTTTGCAATCATTATACGGGGTCTTCTTCCTTCTAATTCAGCAAATTCATTAGCTAATGCACTAGCTTGTTTAAATAAGGTGTCGTTTTTTATTTCTTTACTATACACGCCAGAAATGGTTTTGTGAACGGCTTTATGTCTGCCAAAAACAGTCTCTAAAGCATCTGATATTTCTCCTAAAGTAGCTCTTTCTCTTGCAGCTATTATAGCCAAATCTAATAAATTGTTATGTTGATGAAGGTCAGTATTTTTTGAATTCAAGCTAAATTTTGCCGCTTCTGTCAAAGCTACTAAAGATTTTTTTACTTTTTCAGAATCTCTATTCCTTTTTAAAATATGCAACCTTTCTATTTGCGATTTCCGAACAGCTTCATTGTCTACCTCTAAAATATGTAAGGGATCTTCTTCTTTTAATTGGTATTTATTAACGCCTACAATAACATCTTTACCGCTGTCTATTTTGGCTTGTTTTTTTGCAGCAGCTTCTTCAATACGCATTTTAGGAATCCCTTTTTCAATCGCTTTTGTCATTCCGCCAAGTGTTTCCACTTCTTGTATTAATTTCCAAGCTTTATGAGCAATTTCTTCTGTAAGCCTTTCTAAGTGATAACTTCCAGCCCAAGGGTCTACTGTTTTTGTGATTCCTGTTTCTTCTAGTAAATAAATTTGTGTGTTTCTTGCAATTCTTGCAGAGAAGTCTGTAGGCAGTGCAATAGCTTCATCTAGCGCATTGGTATGTAAGCTTTGTGTACCGCCAAAAACAGCTGCCATAGCTTCTATAGTAGTTCTCGCAACATTGTTAAACGGATCTTGCTCTGTTAAACTCCAACCACTAGTTTGACAATGCGCTCTTAATGCTAAAGATTTTTGATTTTTTGGATTAAATTGTTGTACAATTTTTGCCCACAACATTCTAGCGGCTCGTAATTTTGCAATTTCTTGAAAATGATTCATTCCAATTCCCCAAAAGAACGACAATCTAGGCGCAAATGTGTCGATGTCCATACCAGATTTTAAGCCTTTTTTAATATACTCTAAACCGTCTGCTAGGGTATAGGCAAGTTCTATTTCTGATGTAGCACCCGCTTCTTGCATGTGGTAACCAGAAATGGAAATGGAATTAAATTTCGGCATGTTTTTGCTAGTGTATTCAAAGATGTCTGCGATAATTTTCATAGACGGAGTAGGTGGGTAGATATACGTGTTTCGCACCATAAACTCTTTTAAAATATCATTTTGAATGGTGCCTGAAAGTTGTTCTGGAGAAACGCCTTGCTCTTCTGCGGCAACAATATAAAAAGCCAAGACAGGTAAAACGGCTCCGTTCATGGTCATGGAAACCGACATTTTGTCTAGCGGAATTTGGTTGAATAAAACTTTCATGTCTTCTACAGAGTCTATGGCTACACCTGCTTTTCCAACATCGCCTTGTACACGTTCATGGTCGGAATCATAGCCTCTATGTGTTGCCAAATCAAAAGCAACCGACAATCCTTTTTGTCCTGCTTCTAAATTGCGTCTGTAAAAAGCATTGCTTTCTTCTGCAGTAGAAAAACCTGCGTATTGTCTAATTGTCCAAGGCCTTTCTACATACATAGTAGGATAAGGTCCTCTTAAATAAGGAGGGATTCCTGCTCCAAAACCTTCATGTTGATAGTTTTTTTCAGTAGTCTCTTTACCGAATTCTAATGCGATATCTTGTACATTTTTTCTAGACATATATATTATATACCTTTTTCTGATTTTAACCGTTTCTGTTCTTCCAATTCAGAAAGACGTTTTTTTAATATAGGCTTTATCAGTGTTTTTAGACTTCTTTTCTTTAAAAAGGGATACAACTCTATAGCATTGCTCATTCTTTCTTTTAGATTCGCTTGTAAGTTGGTTCCTAATAATACAATTTCTTTATTGTTAAACTTTTCTTGCTCTTTCTGGGCGCTTTCTTCTATTTTTCTTTGAATAGTACCTTTTTTTAGTTGTTTTAAGAATCCGCCATTATTTTCTATTTCTTTAAACAGTATTAGTGCCTTCTCTGCTAATTGTTGTGTAAGACTTTCTATATAATAGCTCCCATTAGCATAGTTTTGTGCTTCTTGTAATTCGCTTTCTTGTTGTAAAATTAAAAGTTGATTTCTTGAAATACGTTCACCAAATTCATTTGATTTACGGAAAATAGTATCATACGGAAGATTACAAACGGTATTTGCACCGCCAAGAATTGCACTCATGCATTCTGAGGTTGTTCTTAGCATGTTTACATTGTAATCGTAAATTGTTTTGTTGTACAAACTAGGTTGTGCAAAAATATGAAGGCTTTTATTTTCACAATTATAAACGTCTAATAGTTTTTTCCAAAGAATTCTAAAGGCTCTTAGTTTTGCAATTTCAAAAAAGTAATTACTGCCTACAGAAAAACTAAAATGAATTTTATTGGCAAAACCTCCATCAAACTTATTTAAGTATTCATTTCCATGTGCTAAGGCATAAGCGAGCTGTTGAACGTTATTAGCTCCTGCATTCTGATATATATCTGCGGAAACATTAATACAATTATTAGTAGATTTTGAAATGCCTTCTAAATGAATAAAATCTTCTTTTAAATTAATAAACCAGTTTCCTGTTACTGCTAAATTACCAATAACATCAATTTGTAAATAGGTTTTATTTGGGTTGATGAATTTTGACAATTCAATTAAGAAAACGGAAGGTAAAAACTGGAATTTAAAGTAAATAAGAGCAGTTTCTAAATCTATTTTTGATAATAGTTTTTCAGAATTAAAAGGTTTATCAGCGATAAATTGAATGGCAGTTGCACCTCTTTTTAAAGCAGCAATAGCTAAAGAGTTTGCGATTTTTTCATCATCAATAAATATCGTTTGACAAATGGAAAACCCACTTTCTGGTAGATCAATACTTTTATTGGGTATTTTTCTGTCTTCAGCAGTGTAAAACGGTTTTATAGTAATGTTTTCTGCTGTTTTAGAAAGTAAAATTTTATTGTAATCTTTTCCATTTAAATTGAATTGAATTTTCTGCTTCCAAGCAGCTACCGATGTTTTTGTAAAATCTTCAAATAAAAATGAACTCATTATTTTTTTAAGGTATCAAATTCTACAATATAAATGTCTTCATTTTCTTTTTTCATTAGGTATTTTTCTCTGGCAAACCTTTCTAATTCCAAAGAGTCTTGTAAGGCTTTTATCGTGTTTTTATCTGTTTGTATTTTTGTTTGGTAAAATTCTATGGAATGTTTTAAGTCTTTGATTTCTTTATTATACTTCCTATGTACAAGGTAAGAATTTTCATCAAAGAAAAACATCCATGTTATAAATGTTAAGAGTATAATAATATACCTATTGGTTATAAATCTAAAAAAAAAGTATTTTTTGAAGCGTTTTAGAAGCATAATTTAAAGACGTTCTGAGATAATAGTTTTAATAATCTCTATTGCTACAGTATTTACTTTGTTATTTGGAATTATAAAGTCTGCATGCTTTTTTGTAGGTTCTACAAATTTTTGATGCATTGGTTTTAAAGTGTTTTGATAACCGTCTAAAACTTCGCTTACTGTACGACCTCTTTCAGTAATATCTCTGCGAATTCTTCTAATTAAACGTTCGTCGGTATCTGTATCTACAAATATCTTAAGGTCAAATAATTTTAGAAGCTCTTTGTTGTTAAAAATTAAAATACCTTCTACAATAACAACTTTAGTAGGATATGTCTTTATAAAATCTTTTGTTCTGTTGTGGGTTATAAAAGAATATACAGGTTGGTCTATAGCGTGCCCTTCTTTTAATCTTTTTAAATGTTTTATAATTAAATCAAAATCAATTGCCTTGGGGTTATCAAAATTTATTCTTGTTCTTTCTTCATAACTTAAATTACTCGTTTCTTTATAATAAGAATCTTGAGAAATTACACAGATTTCTGTTGTTGGAAGTTGATTTGTAATTTGATTAACTACTGTAGTTTTTCCACTGCCAGTACCTCCAGAAATTCCAATAATAAACATGTTTTTATAATTAAAGCGAATGAATAATGGATAGAGACAAATTTATGAAAATAATAAGGATATTATAGAGATTAAAAATATTGATATTTCTATCCATTTTTAGTCTTTTTTATGTGTAAAATAAATTTTGCATATAAGAAACCCCATAAATGGGTATTGTATGTAAATTTCAAAAAAACTAGTTTTGTTTAGATAAGTGTAAGTCGATAAATTAAATAACGTCTTTATATCTTAAATAAAAATAAAATGAAAGGGGGGCTTTCATAAATACTAAAGTTTAATTTTTATACATATTAAAAAGTATCATTATGAATAAATCATTGAAGTTGTTAACAACTTTGGAAGAGAGGTTAAGTAAAGACAGTTGTAGTAAGGAAGAGGTTCTAGACATTTTAGTAATGTTACCAGATGTTTTTAAAACAAAAAACGACTTTGAAAAAGTGTACATTGAAGAGATACAGAAATATAAGAAGATGTCAAAGAAAGTAACCTATTTAAAGAATTACTTTTTGACAAAAGAGATAGAAAATAAAATACTAATGAATTGTTTGAAACTCTCTAGTAAAGATTTAAGTTATTTAGAAAATGATATTATATCTTTTCTTTTGAAGACATCCTATCGATAAGTAATTCTTTTAGGATTTTATTCTTCGCTTCAACCTCTATTTTTTTTACCCAAGTGTTAAATAGTTCATATTTAATTAGTTGAGACTCATGCTTGTAGAGAGATTCAATAACCGAGAGCGCTTCTTTTTCAGATAGTTTTGTATCACCGTTGTTTGTAATACTATTATAATTAGAAAGATCTTTATTTACAATATCGTCTATGAATAAGTTAAAGTATTTAGATATTTTTTGCAAAGTTTCAATCTTTGGTTTAGATTTTCCATCAATATAGCTTGCAATTGCGCCTCTATTTAAACCAAATTTTTTACCAAATGTATCTTTTGGTAGATTTTCTTTACTTAATAAATATCGAATATTTAATGAAATAAAATTATCATTCATTTTTTTATGTAATTATTACGTTTTTTTTCTGCTTAGTACATTTTTTATGTGTATATTTGCATTTTATTTATAACGACAGTAACAAATATATACAAACAAGTAGATTATTGATAATAATTATACATATAGTTTTCTATGAATATTTTTTTTACTAGAAAACTAGCTAAATAAGTCTACTTAAATATTTGTTATACAAATGATTATGTTTTTTTACTGTTATTAGTGTGAAAAGAAAATATTTATATAAAATATAAATTTTACTTTTTTTAAGAATTAAAAAAGATATTGAAACTGAATATAAAATATGTACTCTAATTCTTAAAAAAAGTAAAATTCATACTTTATGAAACAAATAAGGGGCTATTTTGGGGAGCTAGCTCTATGACTAGAGAAATTCAATTTGAATTTCTCTAGTCAAAAATATAAAACCCGTAGTACGCTATTAATTAATTGCTTTTTTATATACCTCTAAACAACGCTCTCTTGCAAACTTGTGTTCTACAATTGGTTTTTGATATGTTAATTCTTGATGTTCTGGTACCCATTTTGTGATATATTTTAATTCCTTATCAAATTTTAAAATTTGAGTTGTAGGATTAAAAATTCTAAAATAAGGAGCGGCATCTACACCACAACCAGCTACCCATTGCCAATTTCCAATATTGCTAGACATTTCATAATCGTGTAATTTTTTTGCAAAGTAAGCTTCACCCCAACGCCAGTCGATCAGTAAATGTTTGCACAAAAAACTTCCTACTAACATTCGTACTCTATTGTGCATAAATCCTGTTGTATTTAATTCTCGCATTCCTGCATCTACTAATGGATACCCTGTTTTACCTTGTGTCCATAATTTAAATTCAGTTTTGTTATTCCGCCAAACAATCGCATCATATTTCGGTTTAAAACTTTCTGTCGCAGTTTTTGGAAAGTGCCATAAAATCTGCATAAAAAACTCTCTCCAAATCAATTCTTTTAAAAAAGTAATATTAATATGTTTGTTCGCTTTTTCTACAATTTTTCGAATACTTACAGTGCCAAATCTTAAATGTGGACCTAATTTAGAAGTACTATTTTTTGAAGGAAAATTTCTTGTTGCTTCGTATGTTGTAATTAATTCAGAGTTTATTTTATAGTCTGTAATAGCTATAGAAGATTTCTGAAAACCTAAAGATGTTAAAGAAGGAAATTTTGTTTTTTTCATTTTAGAAAAACAATGTTGAAGTTTTTCTGAAGGATAAAAAGTAAGTGTTTCTTTTTTAAAAGTTTCAATCCATTTTTTAGAAAACGGTGTGTATACCTTATAAGGTGTTCCATCCGATTTTACAATTTCATTACGTTCAAAAATTACCTGATCTTTATAGGTATAAAAAGAAATATCATTAGCCTCTAACAATTTTTTTATTTCTGTATCTCTTTTTATGGCGTAGGGTTCATAATCATGATTTATAAATACCGACTTTATTATATACTGTTGAAGTAATTCTTTGTAAATATCTATAGGCTTTCCTTTGAGTATAAGTAAGCCACTACCGATTTTTTCTAGTTGATTGTTTATTTTTTCTAGTTGCTGATGAATAAAAGAAATTCGTGCATCATTTTTGGGCAGTTCTTTTATAATAGTAGTATCAAAAATAAAAATGGGTATTATGGCATCTCCAGAATTTAGTGCATTAAAAAGTCCGCAGTTATCTTCTAAACGAAGGTCTCTACGAAACCAGAAAATAGAAATTGATTTTTTCATCTGTCTATATTATTTACTTTTATCGGTCAGATGTAGCTTCCATTTAGTCATTCCGCTGTGTATCGAAATCTCGTTATGGAAGTTTCATTTAATATTTACCAAATAGTTCTTCTAATTTTTGAGTTCTGTAATTAAAGATTTCTTCCAGTTTTGGTTTTACTAAAATTGGATGTACCAGTTGCCCTAAAACCCCCATTGGAACTTTATAATCAATAATATCTTCCATTTCTACGCCGCCATCAATCTCTTTGATAAAATGTTTATGATGCCAAAGAGCGTAAGGCCCAAAACGTTGCTCGTCTACAAAGTATTCATCTTTTACAACATGCGTAATCTCTGTTACCCATTTTGTTTTTATTCCTAAAATTGGCGTTACAATATATTGAATTATTTGACCAGCAAACATAGGTTTATCTGCTCCTGAAAGAATGTTAAACCCCATATAATCGGGTGTAATAGTCTTTAGATTTTTGGGATCCGAAAGAAACTCCCAAGCCTTCTTTTTAGTAATTGGTAGTTTTTGTTTTTTATGTAACTGATATATTTTCATATTTCTTAATTGTTGAATAAAATATAAGCATTTAAAGATGTTGCAATTAATAACCAAATCATATATGGAAATAATAACATGCTTGAGTTTTTCATTTCCCTTCTATAATTGAAGAAGAAATAAAAAACAAGTATTGTTAATAGTACAATATTTATAAGCCCTAATAGAATAAGGTGTTTGTTGAAAAAGATATAATTCCAACTAACATTTAAAAAAACTTGAATTGCAAATAGCGTTTTCGTTTTTGGTGTATTTAGTTTTTCAAATAATACAACTAAATATATTGAAAAACAAATCATAATGGTTGTCCAAGCTACTCCAAATACCCAGCCTGGAGGTGTCCAAGGAGCTTTGTTTAAACGGATATACCAATCTGTCATTGGTCCATTATTCATGAGCCAACTTCCGAGTGCTAATCCGCCAAAATTGACACATAAAAAAAATATGATACGTTTTATATATTGCATTTTAAGATTGCTTCTCTAACAGTTCTATTTGCGCTAAGACTTTTTGAGCTTCTGCATATTTTTGATCGCTAGCAGCTCTATTTGTATTGGATAATTGATGCCATTCTGCTAGTAGTTTTTTGTACTTTTTCTGCAAAATATCTACTTCTGATTTCTTTTTAAAAAGTCCGAACATTGTTGTCTTATTTTAGATGTTTTGTAATTTTTGAACTCACTGGTGAAGTTGTAGAAAAATAATAATCAATTAAATTTCCTTTAGGGTCAATTAGATATTTTTGAAAATTCCATTTTACAGAAGAGTTTTTCTTATGGTTTAATTTTTTATTTGTCAACCAAGTGTATAAAGGATGTTGATATTTACCTTTTACATTTATCTTTTCGGTAATTAAAAAAGTAACACCATAATTAAGTTCACAAAAAGTTTCAATTTCGTTTGCATTTCCAGGTTCTTGTTTTCCAAATTGGTTACAGGGAAGCCCAACAACTACTAGCTTTTTTTTATATGTATCACTTAGTTTTTGTAGTTCTTTATATTGTGGCGTAAATCCGCATTTAGAGGCTACATTAACGAATAAAATGTATTTTCCTTTTAGTTTTGAGAGATCAATAGGTTGATTTTTAATATTGTTAATTTTAATATCATAAAAATCAACTTTATTTACTGTTGCCGAAGTTTTAGTTTCTTTAGTAAATAATGTTTGAAGAAATATTTTGAAAGGGTTCATAGTTGTTAGATTTTAAAACTAACAATTCCACAATCCATATTAAAGATTTGACCAGAGAGTGCAAGTGATTTTTCGGAAATTAAAAATGAAGCCATTTCAGCAACTTCACCAGGGTTTAAAAATTTCTTTAAAGGATGTCTTTCTGTAATGTTTTCAATCATTCTTTCATTTCTAAGTAATTTAGCTGCTAAAGATGTTTCTGTAACTGTTGGTGCAATGGCATTTACTCTAATAGTTGGTGCTAATTCTGCTCCTAAAGATTTCACAAGGCCTTCAACAGCAGCTTTTGCACTAGCAACACTTGCATGAAAAGGCATGCCTAATTTTGTAGCAACGGTACTAAATAATAAAATGGAAGGATTGTTTCCGTTTTTTAATACAGGAAGGTATTTCTGAATTGCTTTTACAGCACCTATTACATTAATTTCAAAATCTTCTCTAAAGTCTTCTAATTTTAATCGCGAAATAGGTTTTAAATTGATGCTTCCAGGGCAATAAATAAGACTGTCTATTGCTTCAATATTTGGAAGTTCATCAGTAAGTACATCACAAGTGATGTGTGTACTATTTGTGTATTCAATCTCTGGTTTTGTTCTACTAATATTGGTTATTTGATAGTTGCTATCTGCTAAAGTTTTTACAATTGAGTTTCCAATACCCTTACTTCCGCCAATAACTACTATTTTTCTCATTTATGGTCTTCCTTTAAGTCGTTTTTCTATTTTCTGTTTTATAACCGTTAACCGCTTCATTAATTCCATTAATTCAGGGTCTTTGTTTTCTTTATATACCTCGTTAACCCCTAGAATAATACTTTTAATTTCTCTGGATGCAACAATTCTGTCGCTTGTTGTAATAAAGGTTAACTTTCTCTTTTCAAACTCTAATGCTTTTTCAATGATATCCATATAAATCTAATGTTTCTAAACATCGAATATACTTATAAATGTTAGAAATCCAAGATAAAAATGGATAATTATTATGCTGCTGTTAGCGGTTTTCCTTTGAGTCTTTTTTCTATTCTTTGTTTTACAACCGTTAACCGTTTCATAAGATCCATAATTTTATTATCCTTATTTTTTTTATACACTTCATTTAACTCCAAAATCAATTGTTTTGCTTCTCTAGAAGCTAAAATACGATCGCTTGTTGTAGGGAATCTCATTTTTCTATTTTCAAACTCAATCGCTTTGTCAATTAGGTTCATTGCTTTCATGATTTAAAATATTATCTTTTTGAAATGGCATTATTTGATATTGCTTTTTGTCGTGAGCATTTGAATCTACCTTCTGTAAAACTCCTTAATTTCTGATGTTTTGTTTTTCTTCCTTGAACACGAGCTCTCCAGCGTTTAAAACTTTTTAACTGTAATTGATTTCTCATAAGTTCAATTACTTGCTGCTCACTAAGACCAAACTGAAATTGAATAGCATCAAAAGTGGTTCTATCTTCCCAAGCCATTTCTATAATTCTATCAACTTCTATTGTGCTTAATAATGTCATAATTGAAATTCATATTGTTGGTCAAATTCAACTTTAAAATTTACAAGCTTTTCAAAAAAACGTTTATTTTCTTTTAGAAGCTTATTGTTTTTAAATCGAATATAGTTTCCTTGCGCATGGATACTAAAGCCTCCTATTTTATAAGTATGCAATTGATAATAAGGAATTGCCCAACTGTAATTTTGCAAACCTTTATTGATGTGAATAAGAATTCCACCTTTTCTTAACTCAATGTTTGCATAGTTTATATCTGGTGTTTTGTTTATAATAGGCCTAAAATTAGGGCTTACTTCTTTTATCATCATTCTTTTAGAACCAACACCTTTGAGTTTTAATACTTCAAAAAATGTAAAAGCATTACCAACAATATCTTTGATAAGTTCTTCATTTGCTTTGTTTTTATATGTAGTATTAAACATCATAAATAGATATGTCAAATATAATAAATGTTTAACAAAAACAAAAATAAGTTAAACAAAAATTTATTAAAAATGAAGCATCTATTAAAGAGTATTCTCCTCGAGAAATATTTTCATAAATTCTTTCCTAATACTATTTTCTTACTCGTTTTTTAACATTTTATTTCTGTCAGCAATCGTATGTTTTTGAAGAATTCTTTTGTTTTCAGAAATTACTTTAGAATTCTTTTTCATATTCCATAGAATATCACTTGCTTTTTTTCTAGCAATTTTAATATCTACAATAGGAAGCGGATAGTCTTTTCCCAACTCAAAATTATTAAATTGTTGATCTAAAGTAGTCATTAGATAGGGTTCATGAATAAAATCTAGTGGAAGGTTTGCGAGTTCTGGAATCCATTTTTTTATAAAATTAGCTTCTGCATCATGGGTTAAGCTATTTTTAATAGGACTGTAGATACGTATTTGATTAATTCCTGTTTCACCTGCTTGCATTTGTAATTGTGGAAAATGAATTCCTGGCTCAAAATCTAAAAATAATTGTGATAAATGATGTGTAGCTGCTTGCCAAGGTTGCCATAAAATATGTGTAAAGAACGATACGAGTAAAGAACGCATTCTAAAGTTTAAATACCCTGTGTATTGTAAACAACGCATGCTAGCGTCTACCAATGGAAAACCTGTAATTCCTTCTTTCCAAGCTTTTTGGTAGTTTAATGAAATGCTTTTTTTCAATTTATGATAGCCCTTATTTACACTTGCATTTTCCATGCTATGTTCCATTTCAAATTTTTGAATAAAATGTGCTTGCCATCGCAATCGAGACATAAAAGCACCTATGTGTTTTCCATTTTCTTTGTTTTTTATTTCTTTTGCTTTTTGATACATTTGACGAATAGAGACATTTCCCCAAGCAATGTAAGGTGACAATCTACTACAGCTTTCTCTTGAAGCAGCAGGTTTAGAAATATGATACATGTATTGTTTATGGCGTTGGTTAAAGAATGTATTAGCATATTTCCAAGCTGTTTTTGTACCTCCTTTTTGAAAATTTCTATTTTCTTTTGTTATTAAATCTGTAGCAATAAAATTGTTTTCTAGCAACCTAATTTCTTCAATAGATAGAAATTTTTCTTGTTGATATTCAATGGTAAATTGCTTTTTAGACATATAATTTTCCCATTGCTCAAACCAATCTTGGCGATTTAGCAAACCTCTTAAAACACCATTATTACTGTTTTCTACCCAATTAATTGAATTGTTTCTGCAGTATCTTTTAAAATCTTTGTCTCTGTTATAAGTAATTAAAAGCCCTGTTTCTTGATGTGAAAATACAGTATCAATTTTGTACGTATTCTGTAATCGATTAAAAACGGGTATGACTTCAGAAGTAATGCTTAAAACTTTTGTATTACTTGTTTTTAAATCTTCATTGAGGTCTGTAATAGATTCTTTGATAAAATCCCAATGACGTTTGTCATAATGCGGGTCGTTCAATAAAGAATTTTCAAAAACATAGATAAAGAGTACTCTTTTGTCTGAGTTTAAAGCATTAAAAATGGCCTCATTATCTTGCAAGCGTAAATCGCGTTTTAGCCAAACAACCTGTATTTTTTCTTTATTAATATGCATCTAAATGGGTAAGAATATGGTTTGCTTTTGCTTTTATTTTTATACGTTCTTCTACAGGTATTTTTTCAAGAATTCTGTACATCATGCGCATTCTAAAGTTGCTAGCTAGTTTTTCTTTTTTTTCGTCTAAAAAATTCCAGTACAAGCTATTAAACGGACAAGCATCTTTCGTAGTTCTTTCATTTTTATTGTATGCGCAAGAACTACAATAGTTACTCATTTTATGCACATAGCTACCACTAGAAATGTAGGGTTTTGTGGCTATTTTACCTCCGTCTGCAAACTGACTCATTCCTCTTGTATTGGGGAGTTGTACCCATTCAATAGCATCTATATAAATACCTAAATACCAGCGGTCTACTTCATCGGGATGCGTTTGTGTTAGCAAAGCAAAATTGCCCGTAATCATTAAACGCTGAATGTGGTGTGCATAACTGTTTTTTAGAGAATTTTGAATAGCATTTTTTAAGCAATTCATTTTGGTGTTTCCTGTCCAAAAGAAACTAGGTAATTTATTGTAATTATTTAGGTGATTTTCTTTTTTATAATTCGGCATTAACATCCAATACATACCACGCATATATTCTCTCCAGCCTATAATTTGCCTTATAAATCCTTCTACTTGAGTAATATTAATTGTTGTTTCTTTTAACCTGTATGTTTTTAAGACACGGGCTATAATTTCTTTGGGTGTAATCATTTTAGTATTCATTGCAAAAGAAATTCTGGAATGAAATAGATATATTTTATCGGTATGCATGGCGTCTTGAAAATCGCCAAAATGAATTAATAAATGCTCACAGAAGTAATCTAACTGCTCTAAGGCTTGTTTTCTAGAAATTGGGTATTCAAAATAAGCGGTATTGATTTCTCCAATGGTTTCAATGCCTGATATTTCTATCTCTTTTAAGATGTGATGTACTTTATTATCAAAGTTTTTTTCTGGAGGAATAAATGTGTTCCCTTTCCATTTTTTTCTATTGCTAGCATCATAATTCCATTTTCCACCTTCAGGCTGATTGTTAATTACTAATATTTGATGTTTTTTACGCATATAACGATAAAAATTTTCCATTAAGAATTGTTTTTTTCCTGTAAAGAAATTTTTTAGTTCGTCTCTTTCTGTATAAAAATGTTCACAAGAAAAAGTAGTAGTTGGTATGTTTAATTGTTTGGAAAAATTCTTTAATTGTTCATCCAATCGATATTCATCTGGGGCTAAATACTCAAATTGTTTAATGTTATTTTCTTCAATTAACAGTTGGATGTTTTTGATGAGGTTTTGGGTGTTTTTTTTATCATTAATTGTAAAGTAGACAACATTATGTCCTTGTTTTTTTAGTTCGTTTGCAAAGTTCCTCATGGTTGCAAAAAAGCCCACAACTTTTTGAATATGGTGTACTATATAATCGGTTTCTTGACGCATTTCAAACAAACAATACAATACGTTCTTATCCGTTTTTTGAAACCAAGAATGTTTGCTGTTTAATTGATCTCCAAGAAGTAATCGTAGTGTTTTCATTTTAAAATAAGTTGTTTTCTAACCATAATTTTCGATATTTAAAATTCCCATCATAACGTTCTGCCTGTAGTTTTGTATTGAATTTTCGATCTCTAGGATCGTTGCCAACACCCGAAACATACATCCAATTTCCGTAATTGCTATGTACGTCGTAATCCAATAACATCGATTCAAAATAAGCAGCACCAATTCTCCAATCTAGTTGTAAGTCTTTTGCAAAATAGGAGGCTACATTTTGGCGCCCTCTATTGCTCATCCAGCCTGTTTTTTTAAGCTCTTTCATATTGGCATTTACAAAATCGTCTTTTGTAGTTCCTTCTATCCAGTTTTTAATGACTTTTTTATCGCGATTCCATGAATAGTTTTTTTCTAGAATTCCAGTAATTTTAAAAATTTTATTTTGATGTTTGAGAGAGATGTATTTAAAATAATCACGCCAAATGAGTTCAAAAATTACCCAATAAGTAGACTGATTTGCGCCATACTCTTTTTCGTATTTTTTTAACTCCCAGTAAATTGTTTTGGCAGAAATACTTCCATTGGCAAGCCATGGAGAGAGCTTTGTACTGTAATCTGTTCCTAAAAGACCGTTTCTTGTTTTTTTATAATAGCTTACTTTTTTTGTTTCAAAAAAGTACTCTTGGATTCTTTTTAATGCTGTGGATTCTCCACCGCAAAAAGGAAAAGCAGTTTTTTGATCTTTTTCAAAATTTTCGAACCCTAAATCTGTTAAAGAAGGAATCGTGGTACTGTTTTTTAGTACGTTTTCTTTTGGTAATTTTGGGTTGAGTTTTTCAGCTTGAACGGTAACCTTTTTTTCTATTTCTTTTCTAAAACGTGTAAATACTTCAGGAATGTTTGAAAAATCGCGACATACAGTTGTGGGATGGTATAAAAACTGGTCGTAATTTTCTATAAATGAGAGCTTGTCTAGTGTTTTTTTGATAAGCTTTGTTGTCTGCTGTTCTTCAGTTGTCCATTCTTTTTGCGTATATATGGTATCAATTAAATATTTATCACAGACTTTATAAAGTATGTTTTCTGGAGATTGAAAATAGGTGAGGAGTGTAATGTTTTGTTTTGCTAGATTTTCTTTTAAGTTTTGTACACTTTCAATTAGAAATAATGCTCTGTATTTTTCGGTTTTTTTAAATCCAAATGTCCCTATTTCAAAATGCTTTGGATTAAAACAATACATGGCGATTACCTTTGAGTGTTTTTTACGGCTTGGTATAAAGCAGCATTGTCTCTCACTCGTAAATTATTACGAAACCAAACTAAGCCTGTTGTATTTTGTTTTTGCGGCATTTTTTACTACAATGTTTTACATTTTTCCAATTCTTTTCCCATTTTTTTCGCCATGAAAAAGGTCTTTTACAAACGATACATATTTTCTCGGGTAACTGTTCTTTTTTCAAGAGATTAGTTTTTAGCAATACGATGAATCATCCCATTAAAAACAATCCAATGAAAAGGCGTAACGGCATACCAATACAGTCTTCCAGCAAGTCCTTTGGGTCTAAAGGTTGCTGTTTGATAGAGTTTGTTGTTTTCTATTTTAAATTCTAGCCAAGCTTCTCCTGGTAAAATCATTTCTGCATATAAGAGTAGTTTTTTATTAGTTTTATCAGCGTAAATTACTCGCCAAAAATCCAAAGCATCTCCTGCATTCAACTCTGTGGGATGTCTTCTACCCCTTCGCAGTCCTGCGCCTCCAAAAAACTGATCTAAAAATCCACGAATTTTCCATAAAAAAGTACCATAATACCAACCTGTTTCGCCACCAATAGCCCAAATTTTATCAAGTGTTGTTTTTACGTTTTTTATCTCTCTACTTTTAATATCTTTAAAACATCCGTGTTTGGGTACGTTGATAAATTCATGTACATAATTTTTTAGTTTTCCGCTACTTATATAAGAATCTTTCCAGCTAGAAATAATACTATTTTGTTTTATTTTTATAAAAGCAAATTGTACAGCTTCTTTATAAGTTATGGGAGATACTTCTAAAATTTGATTAATGTTACTTTTTTTACCAATGATTTCTACTCCCATTGAGTTTACGAGCGAAGAAGCAAGCTTATAAGAAGTAGACGTTACAAAATAGAGCCAATAAGAAGACAGTCTTGGGGTCATTACAGGAATCGTAACAATCCATCTTTTTAGTTTTCTTACATCAGCAAATTGCAATAACATTTCTTTGTAGGTTAATATTTCAGGTCCAAAAATGTCATAGGAAGTATTGTATAGCTCTTTTCTGTGAAGTGCTTTTAGTAAAAAATGCAATACGTCTCTAATAGCTATAGGTTGTGTTTTGGTATTGAGCCATTTGGGGGTAATCATTATGGGTAATTTCTCTACCAAATCTCTTATAATTTCAAAGGAAGAACTTCCAGAGCCTACAATAACTCCTGCTTTAAAGGTAGTAAGTGCATATTTTTTTGAATACAGCGTATTTTCTACATTTTTTCTCGAAAGTAGGTGTTTAGAGAGTTTGGTGTCATTTGTAATACCGCTTAAATAAATAACTTGTTGTATGCTTGTTGTCTCTGCAAATCGCCTAAAGTTAAAGGCGCATTTTTCTTCTAAAACATGAAACTCTTTTGCAGAATTAGACATGGAATGAATTAGGTAGTAGGCACAATCAATGTCTTTGGGAATATTTGCAGTACTTTCAGCATTTAGAAAATCAACTTCTACGAGTACAATATTCTTACGGTCTTTAAAATAACTTTTGGCTCTTGCTTTATCTCTTACAGCACAAACAACTACATGTCCGTTATTTAGCAATAAAGGAATTAACCTTTTGCCAATATAACCTGTTGCCCCTGTAACGAGAATTTTCACACGTTTAAATTTTAGTGATTTTTATACCCGTTCCATAGCATTTTTTATTCAGCCTTAGGTCGTTGATACGTAAGTTGTTTTTTAAAAACAGGAATGGTATACGTATCTAAACCATTAATGGCTGCTATATTTCCTTTCGATAAATTAATGAGTCCATCTTTTTCTAGTAGTGTGTCTTCAATGTATAACTCCTGAATCTGTGCTACCATAAGCAATACATCATTAGAAGGAACATGAATTTCTTCTATAAACTTCATACTCATTTGTACAGGCGCATTTTTTACAAAAGGAGCCTTAAAATTACCTTTGTATTCTTCCTCTAAAAGTGTTTTATCAAATTCTGATATTTCTTCAGGATATTTTGCTGAAGTATGGTGTGCATCTTCAATAATTCCTTCATGGATATGATTAATTGTAAATACACCTGTTTCTTTAATGTTTTTATACGTATTTCTAGGAACTGTAGTGGGACGTACTATAAAACCCAATGTTGGCGGGTTAGAGCCTAAATGCGTTACAGAACTAAATATAGCTACATTTGAGATGCCTTCATTTGAGATAGACCCTAATAAATTTGCAGATTTGAACCCCGAGCAGCTATTGATAAGATTAATTTTATAAATCTTTTCTAAACCTTGTATGTCATCGAATGAGAAAAATGCCATTAGTAGGATAAAAAGTTATTGATTTTTACATGAGTAGCTTTTAGGTCGTGCATTAAATTATACAAACCAAAAAAGGTTCTGTTGATGTAAATAAAATGTTTAGAACCTCTGTTACCATTCATATTTTTTAGCTCTGTGCTTTTTGCATATTTAGCACCTAAATCGGATATTTTTCCAAAGAAGTTTTCGTCAGAAAAATCAAACGTTTCTGCTTGAAAGGGTTGTGTAAATAGACTTAACATTTCATGAAACATGGTAGTAAAAAATTTGATTTCTTCTTGTGAATCGTCTGTTCTTAAGATTTCTAACTCAAATAGTTTTTCTGTAAATATTTTTGAATTGGCAATGTTTTCTTTTTTTGCCAATTCAAAATAAGGAATATAAAAATCTTCGGGAATGGTTTTCATACAACCAAAATCAATCACAATTAGCTTATTTTCTGGCGATACCAAGAAATTTCCGGGATGAGGATCTGCATGTACTTTTTTAAGCACATGTATTTGATACATATAAAAATCCCACAAGGCTTGTCCTAATTGTGTAGCAATTGCAGCATTGTTATTTTTAAATTCAGAGAGATGTTTTCCTTCCATCCAGTCCATGGTAATAATTCTATCTGAGGATAACTCTTCATAATATGCCGGAAATTTTAAATTAGGAATATGTTTACAAGCTTTTACAATATCTTTACTTTGTTGTACTTCTAAAATATAATTGGTTTCTTCTACCAATTTATGTTCTACTTCTTTAAAATATTTATCAGAATCTTTCCCTTTGATATTAAACATTTTAATAGCAATGGGTTTTACCAACGCCAAATCTGAGGCAATACTCTCGGCAACACCAGGATACTGAATTTTTACAGCCAATTTTTTATTGTCTTTCTCGGCTTTGTGAACCTGACCAATGCTTGCGGCATTTACAGAAGTACTTTGAAAACGATCAAAAATAGTATTGGGATGCTTCCCAAAATATCTTTGAAACGTTTTAATAACCAAAGGAGGAGAAAGGGGAGGTACAGAAAATTGTGATAAAGAGAATTTTTCTACATAGGCTTGTGGTAGAATACTTTTCTCCATACTTAGCATTTGCGCTACTTTTAAAGCACTTCCTTTTAAAGTTTTTAAACTGTCGTAAATATCTTCTGCGTTGTTTTTGTTAAGACGTTCTTTTGCTTCATTTTCTGAATTAACAAGTTTGTCTCCGTAATACTTTAAATAATTTACACCTACTTTAGCACCTGTTGTTACTAATTTAGAGGCACGTTTAATTTTAGAAATAGGAATGCTGTCTATTGTGTTCATAGCTTACGAATGAAAGTTTAATTTTTCTTTTAAAACAAATTTACCAAAGTCAATAATACTTTTTACAGGTTTTATATCCATCAAATCAAAACTAGCATTGACAGATTTTTCAATGAAAATATCTGTTTTTTCAAAAGAAGGAGAACTATCATCTAACCAAAATTTTAAAGTTACTAAAAGTTGTAACCAAGCCGATTCCTGTAGTGCTTTTTCTTGTACTTTTTCTATGTGTTGATTTTTAATATCAATTTTTTCAATCTCTAAACTATCTGTAAAATTTTTAAAGTTGTTTTTAAGATTTTGTAGGGCTTTTAATTTTTTTAAGTCCCCTTTTAAAGCATGTACAACATAACTTCTATTAGCGGTTAATATTTCAAAGAAAGTAAAATAGAAACTGAGTAATTTATTACGAGCATCAAAAGTTGCAAACTCTTCACTTTTATGAAGAATTTCAATTGTATGTTTAAAAAAGTGAGAAAAGATAGCATTTTCAAGTGCATCAAATGTACCAAAATAGCTGTAAAATTGCGCTTCTTCAAAATTACAATGCTTTGCAAAACTAAAAACACAAGTTGGTTTGCAATTTTTTTCTAATACAAATTCTATATAGTTTGCAATGAGGGCGTTTTCGGTTATGTTTTTTTTACGAGGCATTTTTATGGAAGTTTATTTTCATAGCAAAGATACAAAATGTTTATAGTTTTTGTTTATTTGTTAAACAAAATAAAGTTAAATGTAGTTTTGTATCGTTCAGAAGCAGTTATTTTTAGACGAAAGAAAGTATTAAATAGAAAATTCAGAAGTGTTTTTAATATCTTTCAATACAAAAGTGCTATTTAGCGTTCCAATATTTTCTATTTTGGATAGCTTGTATTTTATAAAATCGTGATAATCTTCTAAGCTCTTTGTATTTATTTTTAGTACAAAATCTACTTCTCCAGCCATGTGATAACATTCTTGTACTTCCTTTAAATTCTGAATTTGATTTTCAAATTTTTCTATAAATGCTTCATTGTGATATCGCATCGATACCTGACATAAAGTAGTAACGGGTCTGTTAATTAGGTTTTTATCTAAAATGGCAACATACTTTTTAATGTAACCTAATTTTTCCAGTCTTCTTATTCTTTCATACACAGGAGATGCTGTTATGTGTAATATGTTAGCAATCTCTTTTGCCGTCTTTTTTGCATTTTTTTGAAGAATTCTTAAAATTGTTTTATCTGTAATGTCTAGTTTTTCCATGTTACAAAATTGTTATTTATGGTATTTCATTTCATTTTTTATATATAAAAGTAAATATAGTTTTAAAATGTATAATATAAAGTATTAATTACTGTATTTAGTTATAAAATAAATTTTAATGATTATATTATTTAATTTTGACAGTAAATATCGTTTTATTATTTTTAATGAGGGTTTTAATTACAGGGTCAAATGGACAGTTGGGAACTGTTTTAACACAACTACTTCAAAAGAAATATGGAGTAGATAATGTAATTGCTTCTGATCTAAAGAAAAAAACTTTTTTTAAGGGTGTTTTTGAAATACTAGATGCTACAGATTTTAACAGGTTACAAGAAATAGTAGTGCATTATAAGATTACACAGATATACCATTTAGCGGCTATTTTATCTGCTAGAGGAGAGAGTAATCCTTTAAAAACATGGGATATTAATATGCAAACATGGCTCAATGTTTTAGAAGTTGCTAGAATACACAAATTAGAGAGGGTTTTCTATCCTAGTTCCATTGCTGTTTTTGGTGCTACTGCTTTAAAAATTGCCACCCCAAATACTGCCTTTTTAGACCCTAGTACCGTATATGGTATTAGCAAAGCTTCTGGCGAAAATTGGGCAAATTATTATTATATAAAATACGGATTAGATGTGCGTTCTATTCGCTATCCAGGCGTTATAGGATATCAATCGTTACCTGGTGGAGGAACTACAGATTATGCCGTAGATATTTTTCATAAACTCATACAAAACGATGTCTTTCATTGTTTTTTAGAAGCCCATACAAAATTACCCATGATTTTTATAGATGATGCTGTAAGAGCTACTATTGAATTAATGGAAGCTCCTACTGAATCTATAAAAAATAGATCTTCTTATAACATTTCTGGCGCTAGTTTTTCCCCAAATGAAATTGTACAAGAAATTCTAAAAAAATACCCTAACTTTAAAGTTGTATATCAACCAGATTTTCGTCAAGGTATTGCCAGACAATGGCCACGTTCTATTGATGATAAAGAAGCAAGAAAAGATTGGGGTTGGAAGCCTTATTACAATTTGGAAGCTATGACCACCATTATGATTGAAAAAATAGCAACATTATACAAGAACGAAATAAAATTATAAATTTATCATTAAAATGTACGGAGCTTTAAAAAATACTTTACAAGAAGAACTAAACGAAATTGAAAATGCAGGTTTGTATAAATCCGAGCGCATTATTACTACTTCTCAAGGTGTTGTAATTGATACAGATACAAATAAAGAGGTGTTAAATTTTTGTGCGAATAATTATTTAGGGTTGTCTGCACATCCAGAAGTAATAGCAGCAGCAAAGAAAACCATAGATTCGCATGGTTTTGGAATGTCGTCCGTTCGTTTTATTTGTGGAACTCAAGATATTCATAAAGAATTAGAGGAAAAGACCGCTGCGTTTTTAGGTATGGAAGACTGTATTTTGTATGCAGCAGCTTTTGATGCCAATGGTGGTGTTTTTGAGCCTATTTTAAAAGCAGAAGACGCTATTATTTCCGATGCGTTAAATCATGCTTCGATTATTGATGGTATTCGTTTGTGTAAAGCACAACGCTTTCGATATGCGCATAATGATATGGATAGCTTAGAAGAAGCCTTGAAAAACGCCAGTAATGCGAGAAGAAAATTAATTGTTACAGACGGTTCTTTTTCTATGGACGGTACCATTGCGCAATTAGATAAAATATGCGATTTGGCAGATCAATACAATGCTATGGTAATGGTAGACGATTGCCATTCTACAGGTTTTCTTGGGAAGACAGGAAGAGGTACACATGAATACAGAAATGTCATGGGTAGAGTAGATATTATTACAGGTACGTACGGAAAAGCACTAGGAGGTGCTTCTGGTGGATTTACAGCGGCAAGAAAAGAAATTGTAGCGCTATTACGACAACATTCTAGACCTTATTTATTTTCGAATACGCTAGCACCCTCTATTGTGGGAGCTTCTATTAAGGTATTAGATATTTTAATGAGTTCTACAGCTTTAAGAGATAAATTGGAAGAGAATACGAGATTTTTTAGGTCTGAAATGATTCTTGCGGGATTTGATATTATTGAAGGAGATCATCCTATAGTTCCTATTATGTTGTATGATGCAAAATTGGCGCAAGAATTTGCTTCAAAGCTTTTAGAAGAGGGGATTTATGTTACAGGATTCTTTTATCCTGTGGTTCCTAAAGGAAAAGCAAGGATTCGAGTACAGTTATCTGCCGCTCATGATCGTATGCATTTAGAAAGCGCCATAGAGGCTTTTAAAAGAATTGGAACTTTGTTGAAGGTTTTATAAAAATAAATTTAAATATAACATTTTGATAATTGTTTTCATATAATATTAACTTTGTTATTTCCTATATTTATCAAAATTTTATTCCAAGATGCATAGTACTACAAAATACACAGTTTTATTTTTTATTTGTTTGTTTATTACATCGTTCTCTGTAAAAGCTAATGATGCTATTTGGGGACCAACTGGACATAGAGCAACGGGTAAAATCGCCGAAAAGCATTTGACTAAAAGAGCAAAAAAACAGATATATAAGTTGCTAAACGGTCAAAGTTTGGCGTTTGTATCTACGTATGCAGATCAAATAAAATCGGATAAAAAATACAACGATTTTTATTCTTGGCACTATATTAATATGGGATTGGATGAAAATTATGCAACTGCTGAGAAAAATCCGAAAGGAGATTTGGTTACAGGAATTAATAAGTGTATTGCCATTTTAAAGGATAAGAATAGTACGAAAGAAGACAAAGTTTTTTATTTAAAAATGTTGGTTCATTTTATTGGAGATTTACATCAACCCTTGCATATTGGACAACGAGAAGATAAGGGAGGTAATGGTATTAAATTAAAGTGGTTTGGTAGAAAAACCAATTTGCATACTGTTTGGGATTCTAAAATGATTGAAGAATGGAATATGAGTTATCTGGAATTAGCCAATAATGCTAAAAAATTATCGAAAAGACAGGTAAAAACCTTACAAAAAGGAAGTTTAGTAGAATGGGTAGATGAAGTTCATCAAATTACTAAAAAAGTATACGCTTCTGCAAAAGATGGCGACAATTTGCGTTATCGCTATTCCTACGATTATTTTGAAACCGTTAGAAATCAATTACAAATAGGAGGGATACGCTTAGCAAAAATATTGAATGATATCTTTTCTTAAGATTGTTTTGCAATATCTTTTACTTTAAGAAGAGTGTTATTCCTGCGAAGGCAGGAATCTTTTATTTTGAACTAATGATTATGAGATTCCTGCTTTTACAGGAATGACAGTGAACTATAAAAATGTTTCAAAGGATTTTACCAACGAATTATTACACTTCCCCAAGTAAAACCACTTCCAAAAGCAGCTAATACTACCAAATCATTGTCTTTTATTTTTCCTTGTTCCCAAGCTTCTGTTAACGCAATAATTACAGAAGCAGCTGTTGTGTTTCCGTACTTCATAATGTTATTATAGACTTGGTTATTATTCAATTGAAATTTCTTTTGAATAAACTGTGCAATTCTTAGGTTTGCTTGATGTGGAATTAACATATCAATATCTTCTTTTTGAAGATTATTGGCTTTTAAGCCTTCTACAATAGCTTCTGAAAATCGGACCACTGCGTGTTTAAAAACAAACTGTCCGTTCATATACGGATAATAGGATTGATCTTCAGGGTTGTTTTCTGCAATAATTTCTGGTACCCAACGCCCTGTAGAAGGACCGTCGAGCATTAATTCTCTTGCATGTTTTCCTTCGGAATGTAAGTGGGAAGATAGAATTCCTTTTCCTTCTTCTTCGCACCTCGATAGAACTGCTGCACCTGCACCATCACCAAAAATAACAGTAACACCTCTTCCGCGTGTCGATTTTTCTAAACCTCCAGAATGATTTTCGGAACCAATGACTAGAATATTTTTGTACATCCCTGTTTTAATAAACTGATCGGCAACCGACATGGAATAAATAAAGCCAGAACATTGATTACGTACATCTAAAGCCCCAATGGTAGGCATGTCTAGCATATCTTGTACACGAACTCCACCACCAGGAAAATACATATCTGGACTTAAAGTAGCAAAAATAATAAAGTCGATATCGTCTTTGGTAAGTCCCGCTCTTTCAATAGCTATTTTAGAAGCCTTTACAGCCATGGTAGAAGTAGTTTCACCTGTTTTTGGATCAATCCATCTACGTTCTTGAATACCAGTTCTTTCTTGAATCCATTCATCAGTAGTCTCCATAAACTCTTTTAAATCGTTATTGGTAACTATGTTTTCAGGAACAAAATAGCCAAGACCTGTTATTTTTGAACTATACATGGTATATGGGGATTTTTAAATTAATAATTTTAATGAGATGCTAAAATAGTAATTTTTGAATACAGAAAATAGATTTTAATAGCTAGGTATAAATAAAAAAGCACCCTTTTAAGGTGCTTTTTTATTTTTTGTATATCGTGGTATTTTACCAAGCATACCCTATTGAAATCCCAAAGGAAGCTGCTGATGCGCTAAGCCCACTCAAGTTGTCAGCTCCTATTAAAAAGCCATAACCAGCAAAAAGATCTAGTGCAAAGTGTTCTCCAATAATCCATTGACGACCAGTTTCAGCACCAATAGAAAATATAGAAGCAGATTCATTGTCGTCACTTAAAGAAAAATAACCTAAACTAGGTCCTGCATGCCACCCATTTACGGCTTCTCCTGTAAAGTAGAACCTATATTCAGCTCCAAGACCACCACCACTAATATCATCTACACTAAAATAAAGCCCAGATATTGTAGCAGTTTGTGAATCTGCTGTAGTAAATTCATAGCCAGCATTGGCGGCCCCAAAAGCTAATCCTATTGGATTCACTTTAATAACATTTTCTTGTGCATTTGTAAAATTGAACGCCAAAAATAACGCTCCAACTAATAAGAATTTTCTCATAGTAATTTAAATTTAAAGATTAATAATTGTTCGCAAGATAAAAAAAAATCTAATATTTGCACATTAAATAATAAATAATGAAACTTTGTATCATAAACGGCCCTAATTTAAACTTATTAGGTAAAAGAGAGCCCGAAATCTATGGTTCTGATACTTTCGAAGATTATTTGGAAACTTTAAAGAAGAAGTTTCCACAGGTAGAATTCACCTATTTTCAGTCGAATATCGAAGGTGAAATTATCGATAAATTGCACGAAGTAGGTTTTCATTTTGACGGAATTATTTTAAATGCAGCTGCATATACACATACTTCTGTAGGTATTGGTGATGCTGTAAAAGGTATTGAAACTCCTGTAGTAGAAGTACATATATCAAATGTACATGCAAGGGAAGATTTTAGACACCAAAGCTATATTGCACCGCATGCAAAAGGGGTTGTTTTTGGTTTTGGATTCAAAAGCTACGATTTGGCAATTGAGAGTTTTTTATAAAGTCTAAAGTTTGGAAGGTTGTAAAGTTGAAAAGTTTTTAAGGCTACAATTTCTATATCTATAAATGAAGTATCATTTTAATATTCGACCTTTCGTAGTGAGAATTTTCTTCTAAAGGAACTTCTATAAACCCCATTTTTTTATAGAGTTTAATCGCAGGTTTTAAAATGGTATTAGAATATAACATTATTTTAGCCCAGTCTTTTTCTTTTGAAAACTGAATGGCATATTCCATGAGTTGTTGTCCGATTTTTAAGCCTTGGTATTTAGGCGAAATAGCCATTTTACTCAATTCATAACATTCTTTTTGATTTATGAATGCTAATGTTCCTACAATTTTATGATTGTATTTTACAAAAAAGATATAGCCGTTATTGTCGATAATATATTCTTGCGGATTGCTTAAAACTTTTTTATCATAAGGCTCTACATAAAAATACTTTTCTAACCATTCGATATTTAAATTGTAAAAATAATTTGCATATTGATTTTCAAAAGGAATGATTTCAATGGGTTGTTTTTCCATTTTCAAATTTGTGTTTTTTGAATTCTCCAATCTTTCAATTTTTCAGTTTTTAATCTTTCAATAATTCTTATATTTTAGCATCAATCAGTGCAATCATTTCTTGTTCTAAAGTAATTGTCTTTGTATAAATATCTTTTGCTTTTGCAAGAATTTCCTCTGAAAAAGAAGTGTCCTTAATATCTTTTGCATTGATTCGTACATTAAAATAAGCACCTATTACAGCGGTTCTGGCACATAGTGCGCCCACACCTGCATCCGACAAAGAATTTTGTAGACCTTCTTTTGCCATGGTAAGCATTACTTGCATAGATTTATAAGCAGTTTCCATTACTTTAAAAGGGATTTCTGTAGCGTATTTTGTAGCTTCTTCAATGGCTTTTAAGCGAATTTCTTTTTCTTCTTCAGTTGATTTTGGTAATCGAAATCCGTCTATAATTTTGTTAAAGGCATGGGTATCTTCGTCTACTAAAAATAATAACTGATTTTTATAGTATTGTCCTTTTTCTGCCCAATCAGAATAAAATTTCCATTTTTCATCCCAACCTGGTTTATGTGCAGATAGGTTAGCTACCATAGTTCCCAAAGAAACACCTAAAGTACCAACATAAGCAGCTATAGAACCTCCTCCAGGCGCCATAGATTCAGAAGCGGTTTCTTCTGCAAAGTCTTTTATTGTAAAGTCGATTAGTTTTTTGTCTCGATCTTTTTCCAATACATATTCAATGATTTTTTCTTGTGGATCAAAGGGCTTTAAATCGTCTAGTCCTAAAGATTTTATGGCAATTTTTATTTTTTCACTTTCACTAATTCCTAAAGAACGTTCTTGTTTTGTTAAAAAATAATCTCCGGCAGCTAACATTGCTTTTAAAGGCACTAAACCTACCAATTCAGACCCTGTTACTCGTAAGCCTCTTTCATTAGCAGAAGCTACAGAAGCTTCAAAAGCCTCATGCATACTAGTAATACTAATATTAGTGAGATTGTAAGAAATTTGTGCAATTCCGTATTCTTCAATATACCAACCAATACCTTTTACAGCTTTTAATTTTCCGGGGATTCTTACAGGTTCTCCATTTTTATCTAATACTTTTTTACCTGTAATAGGATTTCCTTCTCTTTTTACTCTTCCAGCTTCACGTACATCAAAAGCAATGGCATTGGCACGTCGGGTAGAAGTGGTGTTTAAGTTTATATTGTAAGCAATTAGAAAATCGCGTGCAGAAATTGCGGTAACTCCAGAAGAAACTATTTGATTATTAAATGTTTTAGGGCCAAAATCGGGTTGCCAATTTGGGTGTGCTAATTTTTCTTTTAAGCCTTCATATTCACCTGCTCGTACAGTTGCTAAATTTTTTCGTTCTTCAGTTTTTGCTGCATTTTCATAAAAATACCCAGAAATTCCTAGGTCTTTACCAACTCTTTCGCCTAGTTGATGTGCATAGGTGACTGTTTCTTCCATTGAGATATTTGCAATAGGAATGAGCGGACAAACATCGGTAGCGCCAAATCTAGGGTGTTCTCCTGTATGTTTGCTCATGTCAATCAGTTCAGCAGCTTTTTGTATGAGTAAAAAAGCGGCTTCAATTACTTGTTTGGGTTCGCCAACAAAAGTAATCACAGTTCTATTAGTAGCTTTTCCAGGATCGATGTCTAATAGTTGTACGCCTTCTACTTTTTTTATGGTATTGGCTATAGTTTGTATTTTTTGCATATCGCGCCCTTCACTAATGTTAGGTACGCATTCTATGAGTTGCTTATTCATATTCATAAAATTAGTTTATCAAATGTAAAAAAAACTCCTATTCAAATTGAAATATAAGAGGTCAATTTTTAGAATTGGACTATATTTGTTCTTGTAATTTTAACGAATTCATGCAGCGAGAAAAGTGGCTTTTTGAAATTTCACCAAAAACAAGTTTATTAGACTTGAATTTAAAAGAAATATGGCAGTATAGAGATTTGCTTTTTCTTTTTGTAAAGAGAGATGTAATTACACTTTATAAACAGACTGTTTTAGGTCCTTTGTGGTATTTAATTCAACCACTATTTACTTCACTAATTTTTACATTAGTATTTAGTAATATTGCCAATATTTCCACGAATGAAACACCTCCTTTTTTGTTTTATTTAGCGGGTACTACTGCTTGGAATTATTTTAAAGATTGTTTGCTAAACACCTCCGATACTTTTAAGAAAAACGAAGCTATTTTTGGAAAGGTGTATTTTCCAAGAGTTATTATGCCGATGTCTATAGTGGTTTCTAATTTGTTGAAGTTTGGTATTCAATTTTTTATCTTTATTATCTTTTATGGCTATTATGTATTCAGTGGAATGTCTATTGCTGTTTCGATGACTCTTTTTTACCTTCCCTTACTAGTTTTTTCTATGGGATTTTTAGGATTGGGTTTAGGAATGATTATCTCTTCTATGGTTACAAAATATAGAGATTTAACTTTTTTAGTTAATTTTGGTATTCAACTACTAATGTATGTATCTGCAGTTATCTACCCTGTAAGTGTTGCTAAGGAAAAAATGCAGAATTACCCGATAGTTGTTTCTTTTATTGAATACAATCCTATGACAATAGTAATAGAAAATTTCAGAAATATTGTTTTTGGAGATGCTACTGTTTCGCTAATTCAAATTGGTTATATGTTAACTGTTTCTTTGATTTTATTTATGGTAGGATTGGCTATTTTTAATAAGACTGAAAAAACATTTATTGATACCGTTTAGATGGATAAAAATGTAATTTTAAAAGTAGAAAATTTATCTAAACAATACCGTTTAGGAGTTGTGGGTACAGGAACTGTTAGTCACGATTTGAATCGATGGTGGTATAAAGTTCGTGGAAAAGAAGATCCTTATTTAAAGATAGGTGAGTCTAACAATAGAGCTACTCAAGGTAATTCACAATATGTTTGGGCATTAAAAGATATTAATTTTGAAGTCCAAAAAGGAGAAGTATTAGGAATTATTGGAAAAAACGGTGCAGGAAAATCTACTCTGCTTAAAATTTTATCCAAAGTTACAGGGCCAACCACAGGTTCTATAAAAAGTAAAGGAAGAATTGCTTCTTTGTTAGAAGTTGGTACCGGATTCCATCCAGAAATGACGGGAAAGGAGAATATTTATTTGAATGGTGCTATCTTGGGAATGACTAAAAAAGAGATTGCTTCTAAGTTAGATGAAATTATAGATTTTTCAGGTTGTCAACGTTATATAGATACCCCTGTAAAACGTTATTCTAGTGGAATGAAAGTTCGTTTGGCATTTGCAGTAGCGGCACATTTAGAACCGGATATTTTGGTGGTGGACGAAGTATTGGCGGTAGGTGATGCAGAATTTCAGAAAAAAGCCATTGGAAAAATGCAAGATATATCAAAAGGAGAAGGGAGAACGGTTTTGTTTGTAAGTCATAATATGGCAGCAGTAAAGAGTTTGTGTACTCGTTGTTTGCTTTTGGAGAATGGAGGAGTAAAGATGTTAAACAGTGTAGAGAAAGTAATAGGTTATTATTTAAGTGGTGATTCTGAAACTCTTAACTTCAAAAAATTTGGAACTGATTATGAAACTTCTACTTTTAGATTAGATACGATAAAAATTAATGGTAAAGGAAAACAAAATGAAGAACCTTTAATTGAAAGTGAAATAATAGAGCTTACAGCATCTATTTTCTTTAAAAATCAACATCCAGAACGTTATCAAATAACATATCATTTGCATAATGAATTAGGTGAACCTATGTTTTCATTTTCAAATAAAAATAAAGAATTACAAATGAAAAAAGGAGAAAATATAATTACTTGTGTTTTTCCTTCTTCATTTTTTCAATCGGGTCAGTATTTTTTATCACTTTTTATTGTAGAAGACAAGAGAAAGGCTATTTTCACAGAAAAAGATATTTTCTCTTTCACTATAGTAGATGGAAATAGAGAAATAGGATCATATATGGGTAAAGAACCTGGATATATTAGACCGCAATTTGAATGGATTTTTAATTAAATAAATGATTCACGTAACCAAAACTTTTTTACCAAAAATAGAAGAATATCAAAAGCAAGTACAACGTGCATTTGATAAAAATTGGTTAACTAATAGAGGTCCGTTAGTTTTAGAATTAGAACAGAAACTTCTTAGTTATCTTTCATTGCCTAGTATTATAGCAACTAACAATGGAACGATACCACTTCAAATAGCATTAAAATTGTTAGGCAATAAAGGAGAAATTGTAACCACTCCTTTTAGTTATGTAGCTACAACTGCTGCTATTGTTTGGGAACATTCCACACCTGTGTTTGTAGATATTCATCCAACATATTTAACGATTGATGAAACAAAAATAGAAGCTGCTATTACTTCTAAAACTACGGCTATTTTAGCAACACATGTTTTTGGAAATCCATGCCACGTGGAAGCTATAGAAACTATTGCAAAAAAATACAATTTAAAAGTAATTTATGATGCCGCTCATGCGTTTGGAGTTCGTTATAAAGGAAATTCAATTTTTAATTACGGAGATGTAAGTACATGTAGTTTTCATGCTACCAAACTATTTCATACAGGTGAAGGTGGAGCAATGTTTACGAATAATAAAGAATTGCATCGTCAACTGTTTTATAGCCATAATTTTGGACATAAAAATCAATTAGAATTTCATGGATTAGGAGTTAATGGGAAAATGTCTGAATTGCAAGCAGCAATGGGGTTGGCAGTTTTACCATACATGAGTTTTATTTTAAAAGAAAGAAGAAAAGTTGTTGAGTATTATAATGAAAATCTAAATTTTGATAAAATTTCTAAACCTCAACTTAGAGAAAATACAGAGTGGAATTATAGTTACTATCCTATTATTTTCGAAACAGAAGAGCAATTATTGAAATGTGAACATGAGTTGAATAATCATCAAATTTTCCCACGAAGATATTTTTATCCGTCATTAAATACAATTCCTTATGTTAATGGGAATAAAATGCTAATTTCAGAAAGTATTTCATCAAGGATACTTTGTTTACCTCTCTATACTGAATTAGATCAAAATATTCAAAGAAAAATAATAGCTATTTTAAATGAAATCTAAAAGCATTGCCATTATGCAGCCCTATTTATTTCCATACATTGGGTATTGGCAATTGATAAATAGTGTAGATGTCTTTGTAGTTTATGATGATGTAAATTTCATTAAAAAAGGTTGGATTCATAGAAATAATATTTTAGTAAATAACCAATCAAATATGTTTACAATACCTTTGTTTGGTGCGAGTCAAAATAAAAAAATATATGAAATTACTTTTTTTGAATTGAAAAAATGGAAAGAAAAGTTTTTTAAAAAACTTTCTTTAAGTTATAAGAAAGCACCTTTCTATAATGAAACTCAAGAAGTTTTAGAGTCAATTTTTAATATTGATTTTAGTACTAGAACCACAATTGCTGATTTATTTATTAGAAAGATAGAGATATTAAATATGTATCTAGACATAGATACCTCTATCATTATATCCTCAAAAAAGTATGACAACACTTATTTGAAAGGTCAGGATAGAATTATTGATATCTGTAAAAAATCAAATGCTGAAAAGTATATAAATCCAATAGGAGGGAAGGATTTATATAATTCTCTGGAATTTTCTAAAAATAACATAGACTTATTTTTTTTAAAAACCAAACCTATCAATTACAAGCAATTTAGTAATGAATTTGTACCTTGCCTATCTATAATAGATATATTAATGTTTAATTCACCTATCCAAATAAAGAACTATTTAAATGAGTTTGAATTAGTATGAAAAAATACCAATCAATTATTAATCATTATGAAGCTTGTTATGAAGAACATGGTGATTCTCATTTAGGGGTAGATTGGCCTAATAAAAAGGACACAATTACTCGATTTAGTGTAATGTTGGATGTTATTTTAGATAAAACGAATAAAACTTCGTTATTAGATTTTGGTTGTGGAACAGGACATTTATTAGAACATATACAAGAACATGAATATCAGAATTTATTATATACAGGGCTTGATATATCAAGTAAATTTGTTGATAGATGTAAAGAGAAATTTCCTAATAATGATTTTTTATGTTTAGACATTTTTGATGCTAAAACAGTACTTCCAAATTTTGATTATATTATTATGAATGGGGTTTTTACAGAAAAAAGAGAAATGTTGTTTGACGATATGTGGAGTTATTTTAAATCAATGATTAAAAAGATTTATAGTAAAACTAATTATGGACTTTCTTTTAATGTAATGTCTAGTAATGTAGATTGGGAAAGAGAAGATTTATTTCATTTGTCATTAGATAAATTAACAGACTTTTTATGTAAAGAAGTTTCGAGAAATTTTATCATTAGAAATGACTACGGTTTATATGAATACACAACCTACATTTATAAATAAGAGATAATGGCGAAAATAATTATTTTTGGACTTGAAGATTTTGCAGAACTGGCAAATTATTATCTAACAAATGATTCCAATCATACTGTAGCGGCGTTTTGTGTGAATAAGGAATTTATGCCAAGTAAAAGAATAAAAGGCGGTTTACCTATTGTAGCATTTGAAGAAGTAGTAGAAAAGTTTTCGCCCAAAGAATATCAATTTTTTGCGCCAATGGCTCCTAATGATATGAATAGAATAAGAGAAAATATTTATAATTCAATAAAAAATAAAGGATACTCTCTTATTTCTTATATAAGTTCTAAAGCAACACTCTTTGGAAATAAAATAGGAGACAATTGTTTTATTTTAGAAAATAATACCATACAGCCTTTTGTAACAATAGGGAACAATGTAATTTTATGGAGCGGAAATCATATTGGACATCATTCAATAATAGAAGATCACGTGATGTTTACTTCTCATGTTGTTTTATCCGGGCATTGCATTGTGAAAAATAATTGTGTTTTAGGTGTAAACTCAACAATTAGAGATGGAATAGTCTTAGAAGAAGGAACTTTTGTTGCAATGTCTGCAAGTATTGTTCGGAATACAGAAAAATGGAGTATGTATAAGGGAGTTCCTGCTTTAAAGTATAAGGATTTATAGCGATGACTTGGAATAAAAAAGGACTTATATTTAATGTTAAAGGAGATTATGAATGGAATAAGAGCCATGCACAAGTTCCTGTAGTAGATGTTTTATTAGATAGATATAGAGTTTATTATGCTACAAGAAATAGTGAAGGTAAAAGTAATGTATCTTATATAGAACTCGATTTAGAAAACCCTAGTAAAATTCTTTATGAAAACGATAAACCATTACTTAGTTTTGGTAATTTAGGAGCTTTTGATGATTCAGGAATGATGCCTTCCTCCATTTTAAATGTTGGCAATAAAAAATACCTCTATTATATTGGTTGGACAACGAGAGTAAGTGTTCCTTATAATAATGCAATTGGATTGGCAATTAGTGATGATGGTGGAAAATCATTTAAAAAAATATCTGAAGGACCTATTATAACGATTAATCATGTAGAGCCTTATTTTTCCGGAACATCTTATGTTTTAAAGGAAAATGCCCTTTTTAGAATGTGGTATTTATCTTGTATTAGCTGGAAAAGAATAGCAGAAAAAGTAGAGCCTATTTACAATTTAAAATATGCTGAATCTAAAGATGGAATTCATTGGAATCAAACAGGGAAGGTTGCTATAGAGCTAGAAAAAGGAGAAGGAGGGTTGGTAAGTGCTTCAGTTATAAAACAAAATGGAGTTTATAGAATGTGGTTTGGCAAACGGAAGGATTCTGATTATAGAAATAACGTACAGAATACTTATAGAATAGGCTATGCAGAGTCAGAAAATGGAATTGATTGGGAAAGAAAAGATGAAGAAGCGGGAATAGAACTTTCCCATAAAGGTTGGGATTCAGAAATGATTTCCTATCCAAATGTTATAAAAAGGCAACATGAACTTTTAATGTTTTATAATGGAAATGGGTTTGGCAAATCAGGCTTTGGGTATGCTTCTAAAAAGTTTTAAAAAACGTGAGTAAAAAGTATTTAAAATTTATTTACCTTCTTTTTTTCTTACTACTTTTATACAGTGTGTTTAGTTATTTTTCAATAGCTTTTTCTTCTAAAATACTTCATGTAATTGTTTTTTATATTTTTGGAGGAATTGTTTTCTTAACTAGAAATCGTGTAATAAAATGGATTTCAGTTCCTTTAAATACCCACCTTTTACCAATTGTTAGAATTTTATATGGTCTACTATGTTTATATTCTGCAATACAGCATATAACATTGATTCCTAGTGGGATGGAACCATATAATTTTTTAGTTTGGGAAATAGAAACGCCTAGTTTTTTAGCTTATTTTTTATCAGGGTTGTATATTCTTGCATTGGTTTTTATTATTACAGGATATAGATTAAGGTTTGCTTGGGTTTTACTATTTATAACAGGAGGCTTTATTATTCCTTTTTCACTAGAAATTTTTGTGAAAAACATATTTAATTTTTATGCAATCTTTATACCTGCTTCAGCTTGGTTAGGGCAAAAAACGACAAAAGGTAATGAGGGGTGGCCGCTTTTATTAATGGGATTCTCTTATTCTTTTTTAATGACTTCTGCTGGAATATTTAAATTATTAGATCCTGTTTGGCAAGAAGGTTTGGGGTTGTATTACTCTTTAAATATTCCTTTTTTTCTTCCAAGGTATTTATGGGGAATATTAGACTCCGAATTATTAATGAGATTTTTGAATTGGATAACTCTTATTGTTGAATTAATGTGTTTGCCCTTATTCTTTTTTAAGAAAACAAGAATCTATGCTTTGTTCTCTTTACTGGGGTTAGGTCTTTTTCTTACAATATTTATGGAAGGTATAGGTGTTATGGGAGGTCCAATAATTTTAGTGGGCTGTTTAGCAATACTTTCCTTGACTAAATTTTTAGAGAATCAATTAACTTTAAAATATATAAATAGTTTTTTCTGTAGAAATGTGAAAGTAAATGATAAATATTCTTTAAATATTTGGTTAGGAGTTTTTATTTTTTGGTGGTCTATAACAGGTATGTATGTTAATTTTTATAAACATATTCCATCAAATTTAAGCACTTTTCCTCCAAGGTATGGAAATTATACAATTCATAAAGAACCGTTATTTGTTAAAAAGACTAATTATATTTTAAAATTAGCAGATAAAATAAATTATTCTCTTAAAAAAACTAGACCTAATTCTGCGTGGGAATTTATTTGGAGCCTCGAACTTTTTGATTATCATCATCTTTTTGATAGAGTATATTTTAGAGTTGTTTTTTTTGATGAAAAGCGTAAAATGTATGAGCCTATTAAATATTTTGATACATATGGTGCTATTTCCTATGAGCAACCTTTACCTGGTAATGAAAAATTTATTTTATCGGCTTTTAGAATAATGGACGCTATTAGAACAGAGACCTTTATAAAAGATTTAAAACTTCAACAAAGAATGGAAAAAGAACTACAATCTTTAATAAAGTATTCTTCTAAAGGAAATATTAATAATTATAAATATGCTAAAATTCAAATTAAGCAAATATTCCAACCCTATGATTTTCAAGGGAATTATAAAAAATGGGTAGAAAATGAATGGAATGATTTTTATGAGTATAATTTTACATCTAAGAAAGGAGTAGTTTCTAAAACTTTTTCAAGCTATGACTATTCAAAATTGAAAATAGACGCATTTAGAAATAGATTAATTACACCAAATTTTTAAGATGGAAAATCAGATTCCTTTGGTAGCAATTTGGATGGTTACTTATAATCATGAAAGGTTTATTAAGACCGCAATAGAGTCTGTAATAAATCAAAAAACAAATTTTCAATATAAATTGTTTATAGGAGAAGATTTTTCTACAGACAAAACAGGTAAAATTTGTGAAGAATTAAAAAAGGAACATCCACAAAAAATAGAATTGTACAGGCATTCTAAAAATTTTGGAGGCTCAAAAAATGCTCTGTTTTTATATGAAAAGTGTTTTGCAACAAAAGCAAAATATATAGCGTTATTAGAAGGAGACGATTATTGGGTAGATGATTACAAACTTCAAAAACAAGTAGATTTTTTAGAGAAAAACCGAGAATATTCTATTCATAGTGGTTGTGTAGAGCGCGTAGATAGAACGAATAAAAATACAGCGTTTACTCAAAATAGATTTGATTTTAAAGATTTTTTGACTTCTAACCACTTAATAACTTGTACAGTTTTATTTAGAAATAATATCATAAATTATAGCGTATTAAATAAGAAAAATATTTTTTATGGAGATATGTATTTATATTTATGCATACTCTTTAAGTCAAGAGGATTTGCATATATAAGTAATGAAGTGTTATCGCATTACAGAGTCCATTCTGAGGGTTTTATGAAATCTAATACGACTATGCAACATAGTTACAATAGAGCAATTCAATTTTGGTATACCAAAAAGTATTTGAGTATTCCTTTTTCTGATTACACTAAAAGTAATTTTAAAAAAATTAATAAGATTTATGTAAGAGTTATTATAGATTTAATAGTTGTAAAAAGAAAAATAGAAGGGTTTAAAATAATATATAGATTACTTATGTTGGTAAGACATAATTTCCCTTTAAAAGAAATGTTCAAAGCTTTTTTAAAAAAAGCCTTAAAAGTAAAGTAAAATAGTTACTTTGAGTTTGTTACAATTTATGTGTCAAAATAGTTCTAAAAACAAAATTTTAATCATTTATGGATCACTAAATTCTGTACCTTCTCCAGAGGGTGCAGCACCTGCAAAAGTTATTTATCAAACGGTTACAGCTTTAGATGATACCTTTTTCAGAGTATTATCAAATTGGAATCCAAAATTAAAAAACGAAAACTTTAACAGTTCTCTTTTTTTATTTGTAAAACCCAATTGGATTGATACATGTTTACTTTTCTTATTGAAATTGAAATACCCTTATAAGAAAAGAAAAGAGTTCTTTATTACTGCGCAAGACAGTCAATTATTATATTTTATTGCCGTGTGTAGATTTGTACGAAAACACCGTTATCAAAAAATTATTGTACATGTTGCGCCTGGTTTGGTAATGCTGTTAAAAAAAGTATTTCCTAAAAAAGATATTATTTTTTATCATCATGGAACTTCATTGCATACAAAACTAAATGCTAGCCAATGGGAACAACTTTTAACAACTACTAAAGCAATTTTTGGTGTGAACAAAATTGCGCTACAATTAGCAAATAAAACTTTTCAAAAGCAATGCTCTTTAGAGAAATATATCCAGATAGATAATGCGATTACACCGTTAAGAAAGATTGATAATTTTCAACCAAAAAATAATTGTAAGGTTTTTGTATTTGTAGGTAGAATTTGTAAAGAAAAAGGAGTATTAAATTTGATTAAAGCTTTTAAATTAGTTGAAAACCCTTATTCAAAATTAATAGTTATTGGAGGTGCAGGAGCAAAAGGGAAAGTTACTTTAGAAACTTCATATATTGCTGATTGTAAGAGCTTTGTTAAAGAAAACAATTTAAATGTAACATTTACAGGTTTTTTGAGCGGAGATGATTTATTACCGAAATTACTAGAAGCTGATGCCATGATTATGTCAACAGACACACGCCATTCTCAAGAAGGAATGCCTTTGGCAATTTTAGAAGCATTTTCTTTAGGACTGCCAGTGATTTCTACAAATTCTGGCGGTTGTGTAGAGGTTGTTAAGCATTTATATAATGGTATATTAGTCGGAAACAGTACCAACTTTAAAGTATTGGCTGAAAACATAGACTTATTAATAAACGATGTGAAATTGTATCAGAAATTATCTCAAAATGCGTACATTACATTTTTAGAGAAACATACTTATAAAACCTATTGTAATAAATTTATGAACGCACTTGAGCAATCCGGATTTATAAATGTATAAAGTATGAAAATAGCAATTCATTATAGAGAAGGCGGGTTTGCTAAGCAATGGATCGCCTATTGTAAAGCGAAGCAATATGACTTTAAAATTGTGAATTGCTACGCCAATTCGATTGTAGAAGATTTAAAAGGTGTCGATTTTCTTTTTTGGCATTTCCACAGATATGAAATTAAAAATGCAAAAATTGCAGATGGTTTACTTTCCATTTTTGAACAAATAGGTGTTTCTGTATTTCCCAATAAAGCTACGCGGTTATCTTTTGATGAAAAAATTTTACAAAAATTTGTGTTCGATACGGTACAAGGAACTCCAACGATTGAAACCAATGTTTTTTTTGATAAAGAAGAAGCAAGTCAATTTATAAAAAGATATCAAACTGAAAAATTTGTTTTTAAATTAAGTAAAGGTGCAGGCTCTAAAAATGTACAATTGGTAAATAAAAAAAAGGCTTTGCATTTAGTGAAAGTTATGTTTACTAAAGGTTTTTCATCTTTTATCACGCCATTTCCAACATTCAGAATTTCGATTCCAAAAATGTTGTACGATTGTAAGCGTTATTTCTTTTCTCGTTTGCCATTTACAAAATTGAAAAATAAATATGTCGGAATCGAATTTGGGTATGCTTATTTTCAAGAATTCTTACAGAACAACGACCACGATATTCGTGTGGTTGTTATTGGAAATAAAGCCATTGGAATTCGAAGATTTGTGCCAAAAAATAGTTTTAAAGCTTCAGGAAGTGGTTTGATTAGTCACGACCCAAAAGATATTCCAAAAGAAACTATTGTAGCAAGTTTTAAAATATCTCAACAAATGGGATTTCAATCTATGGCATACGATTTTGTAAAGCACCCAACAAAAGGCTATTTGCCTGTAGAAATGTGTTTGGGTGTAGCAGCTAGATCTTATGATATTTGTCCCGGTTATTGGGATGAAAATTTACAATGGCATGACGATGACAATATCAAACTAGAAAACATAATTATAGAAAGTGTTTTAAAATGAGAGTCTTAGTTGTTTCTGGTTCTAGGCATTCTATTCCACCTGTTTATAATAGCCCTGGGGTACCCAGAATTATTTATAAAATGACAGAGGAGGATGTAGATGATCTAGAATTTAAGGTGTTGAGTAAGTTTGATGAGCAATTAAAAACCGTACATTTCGATACAAATAAATATCATTATGCTAAAACTACTTTTACTAGTAAGCTATTAGAGCGTTTTTTACAATGTATTCCATATCGTTTAAGAAAACGTTGGTATGGTTTTACGCAAACAGATAGAATTGTATATTACAAACAACTTCAAAGAAAAGTGAAAAAACTAAAACCAGATGTTGTTGTTACTTTTATGCATGTAGAGTTATTTAAGATTTTACAAAAATCATATCCAAAAGCAAAACACATCTATTTTTTTAGAAGTACCCATTTAAAACAACGTATAGGGCTTGATAATATCAGTTATCTGAAAAAAAAATCGAATGGTTTTTTAGCGAATACCAAAGCACCCGTAGAAGAATTAAAATCCTATGGATATACGCAACCTACAGAAACAATTTACAATGCTGTGCCAAAAAATAAACTCACAGACTTACAAAGAGAAGAGGTAAGAAGAACGTATAGAAAGAAATATAAATTGTTAGAATCTGATTTTGTACTAGGGTATGCAGGTAGGTTTAGTGAAGAAAAATCTTTGTTAGAATTATGTGGTATTGTAAAAAAGTTAAAAGAAAAGGGAATTGTATTAAAATTGATTTTAGCAGGTGATATCAACAATGAAAAAACCCCTAATATTACTTATTATCGGAAGTTAAAAGAATATATAAATAAGCATTTAGCAGCACAAGTAGTTTTTACAGGTTGGATTACCAATGCAGAATTGTATACATTTTACGAAATGATAGATGTTCCTGTTTTATTATCTAAATATAGTGAAGGAAACTCTATGTTTTTAATAGAAGGTTTGTCTTATGGAAAACCAGCTATTGCTACAAGTATTGGTGGGAATAAAGAAATTATTACAGATGGATATAATGGATTTTTAATAGCTAATAATGTTCTCGCAAAAGAGTTAGAAAATGCGATAGAAATACTAAACTCTCAAAAAGAGTTGTATACAAAAATGGCTTATAACGCACAGCGTTATGTTTTAGAAAACCATAATGAAGAAATCATGGTTACAAATTTTCAGAATTATTTATTAAATTTCAAATAACCTTAGCATACTTTTAAATATTAGAATATTGAAAATCATCATTTTTGACGGAAGTTTTAAAACCACCACTTTTATCAATAGATTGGCAAATGGATTGGCAAAAGTACATGATGTCTATATTATGGGGTTTAATGAAGAAATTCATCAAAAAAACGAAGATATTACTTATGTAGGGTTAGGGTCTAATAGTTCGAAATTTATTTTTTTATTGCGAAGTGTACAATTAAGAGGGTTTTATCTTAAAAAACAATTTCAATTAATTGTTGATTTTTTAAAAATAAGAAAAAGAAAAATTCAACAAGAAAATATCAATTTAGCAGTTTTAAAAATTTCTCCAGATATTCTACATCTTCAATGGTTAAGTTTACTCCCTTTTATTGAGCATATAAAAACTCCTTCAAAAACAAAAATTATTTTAAGTGAGAGAGGTTCTCAACTAAATATAAAACCTTTTATAAATTCAGAATACTTTTTAAAATTAAAATCGCTTTATACAAAAGTAGACGGATTTCACGCTGTTTCAAAAGCACTTCAGACTAAATCCAATGTCATTTTTTCTAGTCAAGAGAAAATAGAGGCAGTAGTATATTCAGGATTGGAATATGCGCATTTACCTCTAAAAGAAAAAGCAACCATTTCAAAGAAATTAAAAATTATTTCTGTAGGTAGAAATCATTGGGTAAAAGATTACAGCACAGCAATTTTTGCAATGGCAATTTTAAAAAGTAAATCTATAGATTTTCAGTATACAATTGTTGGTGTTGAAAACCCTGAAGAAATCCTACATTTAATCGATTCTTTAGGACTACAAAATGAAGTTGTTTTGAAGCCTAAAATACCTCAAAAAGAAGTTTACGAGAAAATGATTCATTCAGATTTATTTTTATTACCCTCTATAGAAGAAGGTATTGCAAATGTTTGTATAGAAGCTATGTTTTGTAAATTATTAGTGTTGTCTACAGATTGTGGAGGTATGAAAGAATTAATTACGCATGAAGAATCTGGTTTTATAGCCCCTTCAAGAAATCCTGAGGCAATAGCAAAGCAGATTAATGAGATTTTAAATTTATCGGAAAAAGACATAGAACATATTATTTTTAAAGCCAGAAAAAAAGTAGAAGAACAATATAATGAACATAAAATGATTTCCGATATGGAATCATTATACACCAAAGTATTAAACGTATAATACATGAAAATAGGACTTGTTTTATCGAATACTCCAGAATATTCCGAAACTTTTTTTATATCCAAAATAAAAGGATTGCAAAAAAAAGGTTTTCAAGTGATACTATTTGTAGGGAAAAACAAGAAAGATTTTGATTTATGCGAAGTACAAACACAGGTCAATTTAAAACCTTTTTCACTAGTACTTACTTCTTTTAAACTATTTTATAAAAGCTTGTTCTATTTGAAAAGAGTTCGAAGTTTTATGAAATTAGAAAGAGAAGACGGACAAAAAAAGCGTTTTATTTTAAAAAAAATCTTATTAAATCAGCATATATTATTTGCGAATAACATAGCTTGGTTACACTTTGGGTTTGCTACTCAAGCTTTAGGAAAAGAGAATATAGCTAAAGCTATTGGTGCAAAGATGGGGGTAAGTTTACGGGGATTTGATATAGATGTATATCCTTTAAAGCACCCAAATTGTTATAACAAATTGTGGAAAAGAGTAGATAAAGTACATGCCATATCTAAATATTTACTAACCAAAGCGAGTACTTTAGGTTTAGAAGCTACAATTCCTAGTCAAATTATTACTCCTGCAGTTTCTTCTGAAATATTAAAAATTAATAGTCCAAAAGAGGATACTACGTTAAAAATAGTAACCGTAGGTAGATTGCATTGGATTAAAAACTATACCGCTATTTTAAAAGCCTTAAAAGAGTTAAAAGAGAATGGAATCTCTTTTCAATATCATATTATAGGTGTTGGTAATTTATTGGAAGCACTGCAATATGAAGTATATCAATATCAATTAGAATCTTTTGTTATTTTTGAAGGGAAATTACATCATAAAGAAGCACTGCAAAAGATAGCGTCTTCGGATATATATATTCAATATAGCCATAGTGAAGGTTTTTGCAATGCAGTTTTGGAAGCGCAAGCATTGGGAGTTTTATCGATTGTTGCTGATGTTGGAGCATTACCAGAAAATATCATTCATAATAAAACAGGTTGGATAGTGTCTAAAAATAATCCTAGTTTACTTAGGGCTAAGATAGAAGAAGTGTTGCAACTTTCAGAAGAGAGAAAAAGTGAAGTCTTACAAAATGCAATTGAAAGAGTTAAAAATAAGTTTAATTTAGAAAAACAAGTATTAGAATTTGTTCAGTTTTATAAAAATTAAAAAACCGTATTTACCTAGTTCTTCAAAGATGAATTTGTTTTTAAAGAAAATTATTGTTATTGTTTTTATTTCATCGGTAACTTTTATAATTTTTTATATCCTTTCTTGTCAAATTATGAATAATACCAGCAGTTTCAAGATTGATGGGCATATTTCTAAACTCATTATGGGAGATTCACAAGCAGAATGTTCCTACAATGATTTATTCATTGAGAATACTTTAAATATAGCCGATTCTGGAGAGTCCTATTTTTACACCTATTTTAAATTAAAAAAAATAGTAGAAGATAACCAACAAATTTCCAAAGTGTATTTAGAGTTTTCAAACAATAAAATTTTTAAGAACGAAGAAGAAAAGATTTGGGGTAAAAATTATCTATCAAGGTTAAAGAATTATGCCTCTTTGATTCCTATTAAGGAACAGTTATTTTTATTAAAAAAAAGTGGTAAAGTATTTTTAAACCCTTTTCTAAGGGCCTTTAATAATAATTTAATTCATTTAATAAGCCTGAAAACTTCATATCATAAAGATAGGTTTGGAGGATATTTAAAACTAAAAGATAGCAAAATAGGTTACATCAATACACATAAAGACTCGTTAGCGAATATTTTTTTAAAACGTGAATTTTTTAATGTAGAAGATTTTAAAAAAACAAATTCTTACAGGTATCTCAAAAAAATAATAAACTTGTGTAAAGAAAAAAGAATAGAAATTATATTGGTAAGAAGCCCTAAAAATTCTTGTTATTTAATGATTAATAGTGAAATAGCATTTCAAAAAAACATTTCACAATTTAAAGATGTTACTTTTTTAGATTTTAAGGATTTCTTTTTAGAAGATGATGCTTACAGAGATTGTGAACACTTAAATAGTACTGGCGCTAAAATTTTTTCATCTTATTTTAATAAAACTCAAATTTAGATTATGTTTTTTAATTCTATAGATTTTGCAATTTTCTTACCAGTAGTATTTTTATTGTACTGGTTTGTGTTTCAGAAAGATTTAAAAAAACAAAATATATTTATTTTATTCGCAAGCTATTTTTTTTATGGATGTTGGGATTGGCGTTTTTTATTTTTGATAGCTTTTAGTACTGTTGTAGATTTCATGGTTGCTAAAAAAGTAGCAAAATCGCCCACCAAAAAAGCTAAGAAAAGATTTCTTGCCATAAGCCTTATAGTTAATATAGGTTTATTAATATATTTTAAATATGCTAATTTTTTTATAGAGAGTTTTGTAGATTCTTTTCGTTTACTAGGGAACTCTATAGAAATTTCTACATTGTATATTATTTTACCTGTAGGTATTAGTTTTTATACATTTCAAACATTAAGTTATACCATAGATGTTTATAGAGGTAAATTATCTACAGCTAATAACTTTATTAATTTTGCTACTTTTGTTAGTTTTTTTCCGCAATTAGTAGCAGGACCTATAGAAAGAGCTACTAATTTACTACCACAGTTTTATAAGCAAAGAGTGTTTAGTTATGAAAACGCATCTAATGGTTTACGGCAAATTTTATGGGGTTTGTTTAAGAAAATAGTGATTGCAGATAGTTGTGCTAGATATGTAAATATAATTTTTGCAGATTATGCATCCTTAAACTCTACGACTCTTATTTTGGGAGCTATACTTTTCTCATTCCAAATTTATGGAGATTTTAGTGGATATAGTGATATTGCTATTGGAACGTCTAAGCTATTAGGGTTTGATTTGATGAAAAATTTTAATTATCCTTATTTCTCTAGAAATATTGGCGAGTTTTGGAGACGGTGGCATATTTCTCTCTCTACTTGGTTTAGGGATTATCTATATATCCCATTAGGAGGAAGTAGGGTTTCTAAACAGAAGCAAATAAGAAATACATTTATCATTTTTCTAGTAAGCGGTTTTTGGCACGGTGCTAACTGGACATTTATAGCTTGGGGCCTTCTAAATGCTTTGTACTTTTTACCATTATTATTAAGTAATAGTAATAGAAAATATATAGACGATGCTCCTTTATTTCCTAAGCTTTCTATTATTTTTAGAATCATTACAACCAATATTTTAGTGATTATTGCTTGGATCTTTTTTCGAGCAGATTCCATTACCATAGCTTTTGATTATATAAAAAATATTGTTTTATTGAAAGGCGATATCCTTCCTGTATATAGACCCAAAGATTTATTTATAAAAATAATTCTTTTTGTAATCGTAGAATGGCTCTTTAGACATAAAGATTTTCCTTTACAACATATTCATTTAAAGGTAAATACTTTTTTAAGATGGAGTATTTATATAGGACTTATCTGGTTAATTGCTTTGTCTAGCGGTCAAACAGAAAATATTGAATTTATATATTTTCAATTTTAATGAAACGATTTTTAATAAAAAGTTCTGTATTTATTTTTTGTTTGTTATGCATTAACACATATCAATACAAAATTATTAAACGTGAATATTTTCAGAGTTATGACGAGGTAGATTTAAAGTATAATACTTATCTTTTTTCAGATTCAAGAGGTAATCCTTTTAAATCGTTAAAAGAATATGATGTTTATAATTTTTCTGCATCTAGTGAATCTTATTTAGATATTGAACGAAAATTAAACTATTTACTTGCAAACAATGTACAAATACATACTGCATATTTGAATGTAGATGCGCATGCTTTATCTGGATATCGAGAAGATTTAAATAATAATGATAAATCGTTAATATATGTTACGTTAGATGCTAATGGAAGTTTTTATAACCATTTTTTGGATAACATTATTCCAAGACATATTGTTTTTCTAAACAAGAAATACAATGCTTTTTTATATTGGAAATACTTTTTTAAAGAAGACAAACCGATTGTTGAACGAAAAAAATGGTTAGACAAGTCTGAAAATGAAAAAATAGCACTTAGTAAGAGTCGTTTTCATAGACAGTATAATGAGTTTAATGATTCAAAAATGTTAGAAAATTCACTGTTAAAAATCCTATACCTTTGTCACACAAACAATATTAAATTGATTGGTATAAAATATCCTTTGGTAAAAGAATACCAATCCTTAATAGTTAATCACCCTCTAGAAAAAAAGATTGACAGTATTTTAGTTGCAAATAAAATCGAAGTATTACAATTTACAAGGGATACTACATTTTTGGAAAGCGATTTTGAAAATCAAGATCATCTAAATAGTAAAGGAGCTAAAAAACTAGCCAATTTAATTTTTAAAAAGTAAATTAGATGATATTTCAATTTTTAAGATACTTGCAGCCTACTTCTTATTTTACTTTAAAGAATACATTAGGTGAATATATATATCCTAACCCTGATTTTTTACCAAAATCGGTATTACAGCATCTAATTAGAGATACTACTTATAAAAGTGAATATGCTACAAAATTAGACTTAGCATATCAAGCTGTTGCGAGAGGTTATATAGGGGATTGTGAAAAACTAAAAACCATAAAAAAAATACCTATACAAGACGAGTATCATTTTCTTAGAAAAAATTTTAGTTCATATTGGGTTTTTTATACATTTTTATTGAGAATTATTACATTAAAAAATCCTTTTCTAGAGTTTTTAGGATATTTAAAAACATTTAAGATAAAAAGGGTTACTTATCACAATTCACCTATTTTATATGAAGACTGGGAAAATTTTGATTCAGAACTTTTAAAAGAGAATCCTAAAGTAAGTGTTGTAATCCCTACTTTGAACCGATATCAATATTTAAAAGATGTTTTACTAGATTTAGAAAAACAAGATTATAAAAATTTTGAAGTCATTGTTGTGGATCAATCCGAACCTTTTCAAAAAGAATTTTATTCCAATTTTAAATTAGATATTCAATTAATACATCAAGAAGAAAAAGCATTATGGTTGGCCAGAAATACCGCTATTGAACTTTCAAAAAATAATTACATAGCACTTTCTGAAGATGATGTTCGAATTGAATCTGATTGGATTTCTTCTCATTTAAAATGTTTAGATTTTTTTAAAGCGACTATTTCAGCAGGTGTTTTTTTTCCTGAAAATAAAAGTATGCCAAAAGAGCGTATTTTCTTTCAGTATGCCTTTCAATTTGCTACAGGAAATACAATGATTAAAAAAGTAGTATTTCAAAAGATAGGACTTTTTGATCGTCAGTTTGAAAAAGGGCGTATGGGCGACGGAGAATTTGGTTTAAGATCTTATTTAGAAGGGTATAAGAGTATTTCAAATCCTTTTGCATATTGTATTGATGTAAAAGCTGCTACGGGAGGTTTACGGCAGTTTGGGAGTTGGGATGCTTTTCGAACAAAAAAAATATTTGCCCCAAAACCTATGCCAAGTGTTTTGTACTTGTTTAGAAAATATTATGGAAGAAAAAAAACAGTCTTAAATTTATTAAAAACAATACCTCTTTCTATTTTACCCTATAAATATAAAGGGAATACAAAAATGATGCTGATTGTTTATTTGTTATTATTAGTTATATGGCCTTTTGTTATATTACAAGTATCTATTTCATGGAAGTTGGCATCAAAAAAAATAGTAGAAGGAGCTATAATTTCAAAGTTAAATTAAAATGAATCAGCTGTATTTTTTTATTAAAGATTACAAACGTTTTGTAGGTAAATATCGATATAGATATTTATATGGTTGGTGTAATTTAGGTGTGTTAGGAATTTTGATGTATAGAATAGAGCGCCAACTATACTTATGGTTTGGTAAGTTTTATTTGATATTTAGAGTTTTAGTATTGCCCATTTTAGTTTTTTTTAAAGGATTAACTAATATAGATATCCATTACAAAGCAAATATTAAAGGAGGCATTTTAATTTTACACAACGCTATAGGTGTTGTTATTTCTGGGAAAGTAGTTATCGGAGAGAATTTAACTTTAACAGGAGGAAATGTTATAGGTGTTAGTTCTAAAGAGGGGAATTATAGTATAGGGAATTCTTGTAATTTAGGTGCTAATGCTACTATAATAGGACCTTTAAAATTAGCGGATAAAATTAAAATAGGTGCTTCAGCATGTGTTACTAAAACTTTTGAAAATAATGATTTAATTTTAGTGGGAGTTCCTGCTAAAGAATTAGTTTAAATTATTAGTGAGTTTTATATTTAAACAGTGTTTTGTAAAAATAAAAATAGATCTTCATGAAGATTCTACAGATTATAGATAAGTTAGAAATAGGAGGGGCAGAACGTGTATTTGTAGATGTTTCGAATCTATTGCATAGAAATAATATAAATGTTTCAATACTTACATTCAAAAAAGGAGGTCCGTTAGAGTATTTATTAGATAGAAAAATACCATTTATTAAGTTTACGAGATCTCAAAAATATAATCTATATAATGCTTATAAACTTTCTTGTATATTAAGAGATTATGATATTTTACATATACATATGCGTCATGTGTATAGATATGTAAAATTAGTTTCCCTATTTTTTCGTGTAAAATCAAAAATAATTTTGCACGACCATTATGGAAAAATTTTAATAGATAATACTGTACCTCTTTTTTTCGATAACATGTTAAAACCCAATTATTATATAGGTGTTTCTGATGATTTAATTTCTTGGGGGAGTCAAAAATTAAACGTAAAATATGTGTTTAAACTTTCAAATATTATTATTAAGGAATCGAATTCAGTTTTACATACACAGAAAAAAGAAGGGATTGTTATGGTTGCAAACATAAAACCAATTAAAAATCAATTATTTGCAATACGATTGGCAGCTTTTTTAAATAAAAAATTGACCATTGTTGGTAATATACAAGATACCATTTACTATGAAACATTATTAAATGAAATCACACGTTTAGAATATCAGAACAATATTACCTTTCTAAATAACATTCACGATATTCAAAAAGTATTGCCTAGATTTGAATTAGGTATTATGCCTTCAAAATCAGAGAGTGGTCCTTTGGTTTTAATCGAGTTTTTAGCTCAAAACCTGCCTTTTATTGCTTATAATACAGGAGAGGTTAGTAAATTATTAAAGTATGATTTACCTAATTTTTTTATTGATAATTTTGAGCTTTCTAATTGGCAACAAAGAATTTTTAAAATTATAAATGGAAAATACTCATTTAAAGAGATTTTTGATAAATATTTTTCAGAAAAACAATACATTAATCAATGTCTAAATATATATCAAAAGGTAAAAAACTCTTAGTAGTATCAGATACAGGAATTTTTAAAACTTCTAATGGTTATAAAGCGTTTGGACCTGTTGTTGTAGAACTAAAGCACTTGCTAAAGATAGTTGATGAAATTACTTGGATAGGTTTCTCTAGAGAAGATCAAATTCATAATCAATCCTATATAGATGCTAAACATCCAAAAATTAAAATAAAAACACTTCCTTCTGTTGGTGGAACTTCTCTTATAGCAAAAATTAAAATAGTAGCTTACTATCCTTTTATGTTTTATATGATTTTAAAAGAAATTAGAAAGCATTCTTATATTCATACAAGAGCACCTTCTAACCCAGCTGTTATTACGATGTTTTTATCCTATTTGTTTCTCAATAAAAAGTTTTGGCATAAATATGCGGGAAGTTGGGTGGATAAAGCTTCTTTCTTTTATGAATTACAACGTACATTTTTAAAAAAACTTTCAAAAAATAGTTTTATTACAATTAATGGAAATTATGAAGCAGAAAACACTCAATTTTTTTCTTTTGAAAACCCTTGTTTAGATAATCAAGATAGAATAAACGGAAAAGAAACGCTATCATCTAAACAATTACAGGGAGAAATTAATTTTTGTTTTGTAGGAGCTTTAAACACAAATAAAGGAGTTGATAAGGTTTTAGAGGCATTCCAATATGTAGATTCAACTAAGATAGGAACCATTCATTTTGTAGGAGATAGTAAAGAAAAAAATAATTTTATAAAACTATCCGAATCAATAGGTTATAAATTTATTTTTCATGGTTTTTTACCGAAAGATAAAATTAAAGAAATTTATAAGCAATCACATTTTATACTATTACCTTCAAAAAGCGAGGGTTTTCCAAAGGTAATAGGAGAAGCAATGAACTATGGTTGTATTCCTGTCGTTTCGAATGTTTCTTGTATTTCGCAGTATATAAAAAATACTGAAAACGGTTATTTAATAACTCCAAATACTACTAAGAAACTTGCCAATATTATTGCTAATATTTTGGATTTGAACACAGAAGAATTTCATAGAATTATTCATTATAATTATGAATTAGCAGAAAAATTTACCTATGAATATTACAACCAAAAATTAGTTACTCATATTTTTATCTAGGCGATAGTAATGTCTATTAAAGAAACAATAAATTTGTGAATCTTTTAAACCTTATAAAATTATTTTAGATGCTCAACTTTAACATAAAGAGAACGATATCTTTCTACAATCATTATTTTACAGAAAAGCATGCTTAGAATCGTTTCTAATAACAAGTTATTATTTATAGGGATACATTTGCTTATTGGTTTCTTAGCAGATAAAAGGAGTTTATTCTCTATAGTATTTGCTTTATTTATTTTAAGCATAGGAGTTTTTATTATCGTTAAAGAAAAAAATAAAAGCGAAGAAGCGCTATTAATGAGTAGTTATCTGGTAGGGGTAGAAGTTTTTTTAAGAATGATAAAAACCGGAATTTCTTATGAATTAGGTAAGTATGGAGTTTTATTATTTTTATTATTAGGTATGTTCGTAGGTTCTTTAAAACAAAAACTTAATATATCATTTATTATATATCTATTGCTATTAACTTTAGGAATTGTATTTACAGTAGTTCCAGAAGGAGAGTCTATTCGTAAAGCAATTATCTTTAATTTAAGTGGCCCTATAGTATTAGGGATTGCTGGTTTTTATTTTTACAAAAGACCTATTACAAAAGAACAATTATTCAATGCATTGTTTTTTATATTGTTACCTCTGTTTTCTATGATTTCTTATATGTATTTTAAGACACCTGATTTAGCAGAAATTATATTTAACACATCCTCTAATGCTCTTTTGTCTGGAGGTTTTGGCCCTAATCAAGTAGCAACCATGTTAGGTGTTAGTATCTTTATTATTGCAGTTTTTCTATTGCTAAAAATAAAGCTCTCGGGTTTTATAGTTTTAGACGCTTTTTTCTTGTTATATTTTACATACAGAGGACTAATTACATTTTCTAGGGGGGGGATTATCACTGCTGGAGTTGCTTTTTTAGTGTTTTCTATAGTAATTATGTACTATAAAGGTTCTTTGCAAAATATTTTTAAGTATATATTTGTTTTGCTATTATTTTCTGTGAGTATATGGGTGTATACCTCTAACATTACAGGAGGAATGTTAGAGAATCGATACCAAGGTAAAAATTCACAGGGAGAATTAAAAGAAGATTTAACGACAGGAAGAGGGGATATTTTTTTAGCACAGTTAGAGAATTTTTATGAAGCTCCCATTTTTGGAATAGGCGTAGGTAATGGAAAATATAAAAGACAATTTGAAGATACGGGAATTACAGCTGCTTCTCATAATGAGGTGAGTAGATTAATTGAAGAACACGGATTGATAGGCTTGTTTATATTAATAATGTTACTTTTTATTCCTTTAGAACATTTTTATAATAGTAATAACTATCAACGTGCATTTGTAGCCGCTTTTTACATGTTTTGGTTTTTAACAATTAATCATTCGGCAATGCGGGTTGTATTCCCTAGTTTTATTTATGGGCTAAGCTTAATTCGTATTGTAAATGAAGATTAAAAACATACTCTATATAGGAAATAACTTAACTAAAAAAACAAAGTATACTAGTCCAATTACAACACTATCTAGTTTGTTGTCCGAGGAAGGATATAAAGTTACTATATCTTCTAATAAAGTTAATAAAATATTACGTTTGCTAGACATGTGTTCTGTTACTGTAAGAAAAAGAAAAGAGACTGATTTTCTATTGATAGATACTTTTAGTACGATTAACTTTTACTACGCTTTTATTGTTTCTCAATTAGCAAGATTTTTTAAAATAAAATACATTCCTATCTTGCATGGAGGTAATTTACCTTATCGTATTGAAAAGTCTTCTTTTTTATCAAACCTAATTTTTAAAAACTCTTATTATAATGTAGCGCCTTCTCAATATTTAGAAGAAGCTTTTAAAGTAAAAGGATATACTACAGTTTGTATTCCTAATACAATATCTATTGAGAATTATAAATTTAAAGAACGTGAAACCTTAGCGCCTAAGTTACTTTGGTTACGTTCTTTTAAGCACTTATACAACCCTATGTTAGCTATAGAAGTATTGTATTTAGTGAAAAAAGAATTTCCTACTGCTAGCTTGTGTATGGTAGGTCCAGAAAAAGATAATTCCTTTTTAGAGGTAAAAAAAATAACGGAAAAATTAAATTTATTAGAGTCTGTAGAGTTTACAGGAGTTTTATCGAAAGAGAAATGGCATCAAAAGGCTATGGATTTAGATATCTTTATCAATACAACCAATTTTGATAATACCCCCATTAGTGTTATAGAGGCAATGGCTTTAGGCTTACCAGTAGTAAGCACAAATGTAGGTGGTTTACCGTATTTGATTGAACATGATGTGGATGGGATTTTAGTAAACAAAGAAAGCCCAGAAGCAATGGCAAAAGCTATTCTAAAAGTTATTAAAGAAAATAATCTGTCTTTAGCAAAAAATGCAAGAGCAAAGGCAGAAAGTTTTGCATGGAGTACAATAAAAGAAAAATGGCATTCAATTCTTCAATGATGTATCAAAAAATCTTAGAAAATATAATACTTCCTTTAGGTGATGTTTTTAATAATTCGTCTTATACAAAACAATTAAAATATTGGAGACAAGTTGATACTTTTTCAGAACAAGAATTACAAAGTTTACAAGAGAAAAATTTAAAAAAAATATTGCAATTTGCCGTAAAAGAGATTTCTATTTATAAAGAAATTTCTTTAAATGGAAATACTCCTTATGATTGGATTCTGAACTTTCCTATATTAACAAAAGATACTTTAAGAAGTAATGGTGAAGCTTTACTTACGAAAGATAAGAATACATTAATTACATATAGTAGTAGTGGCTCTACAGGAATACAGACTACTGTTTTTATGGACAAAGAAGAGCAGTCGAATATTAGAGCTATTTTAACACATTGGTGGGAGTGGAGTGGTTATCAAATAGGAAACAATATTGTACAAACAGGAATGGACGCTAATAGATCTAAGTTAAAAAGAACAAAAGATTTTTTATATAAAACATATTATATTCCTGCTTTTTCTCTAACAGAAACACAATTAAAAGAAGTTTGTGATAAACTTCAAAACCCAACAAAAAGCTATTATTTAGTAGGGTATGCATCTTCATTGCATGTTATTGCTACTTATGCTTTAAAAAAAAATTATAAGATACAATTGTCTGCTGTAATTAGTTTGGGAGATAAATTGTTTTCTACTTATAAGAATAGTATTCAAAAGGCTTTTAAATGTAACGTTTTTGATACGTACGGCTGTAATGAAGGTTTTTTAATTGCTAGTCAAAAAGATTTAGAATACAAATACATTATGTCTCCACATGTCTATTTAGAAATTTTAGACGATGATAACAAACCTGTTAAAGATGGCGTTATGGGGCATGTTGTAGTAACTCGATTAGATGGTTTTTCTATGCCTTTAATCCGTTATAAAATAGGTGATTTAGCAATTAAGTTACCAAAAAATAAATATCCTGAAAAAAGAAATTTTAATTACCCTTTATTACAACAAATTGTAGGTAGAGAAAGTGATGTGGTACATCTTTTAGATGGTAAAAAGTTAATTGTACATTCTTTTACAGGAATCTTTGAATATATTTCAGAAATAAAACAGTTTCAAGTTCTTCAAGAACATTCAGATGCGATTACAATTTATTATATTAAGTCGGATACTTTTACTTTAGATATTTTACAAAAAATCACAAATGAATTACAGCAATATATTCAAGATATTAATTTTAAAATATTTTACAAAGAAGTACATTTTATTGCTCCATCAAAATCTGGAAAACCTGAGATAATTATCAATAAAATTAAAAACCTATAAAATTCTTTTAGCATCAGTGAATAAAAAGATTCTTATCATTTCTAATTATTACCCTCCAGAAATGGGCGCAGCTGCTAATAGAATACAACTAATGGCTGAAGGTTTAAAAGATAAAGGGAATGAAGTAACTGTCATTTGCCCCATGCCCAATTACCCATATGGTAAAATACAGAAGCTTTATCAAAATAAATTTACGATTACTGAAAATCATCATGGAGTTACTATAAAAAGGTATTGGATATATCCATCTATTTCAAAAAATATTTTTCTACGCTTTTTTAGTATGCTTTCTTTTGCAGTGAGTTTATGGTTTTCAATTTTTACACTATTTCAAAAGAAACCGGATGTATGTATTGTACAATCGCCTCCCTTATTAGTAGCCTTTTCTGGACTTATACTATCTAAACTTATAGGTTGTAAAACGATTTTGAACGTCTCTGATTTATGGCCTTTATCTGCTTTTGAATTAGGGGTTATAAAAAAAAATCTATTGTATCGTTTTCTAGAAAAAGTAGAACAATTGAATTACAGACTTGCAGATAAAATAATGGGACAGTCTAATGAGATTATAACTCATATAAAATCGAAAGTAAAAAAAGATTTTTTATTATATAGAAATCTCCCTTTTTATCAGGAATATAGACTGAGGGCAAGGTCAAAAGGAAGATTAAAAATAGTATATGCAGGATTGTTAGGTTATGCTCAGGGAGTTTATAATATTTGTAATCAAATAAATTTTAAAGCCTTAGATGTAGAATTTCACATATATGGGTCTGGGATGGAAGAAGCTAAAATTTTAAATTTTTGCAAAGACAAAGATGTAAACGTTTTTTTTCATGGAAGTAAAACTGTTTTAGAGATTAAAGAAGAAGTTACAAAGTATGATGTTGCTATGGTGCCATTAGCAACTACAATTTATGGCGCAGTACCTTCAAAAATATTTGAATTAATGCAATTGGGAATGCCTATTCTATATGTTGGAGATGGAGAGGCATCAAAAATTATAAAAAATCAAAAGGTTGGAATGTCTAGTCTCCCTAATGATGATGTTACATTGATTCAAAATATTACTAAATTTAAAAAGATGTCAACAGAAACTTATAATGCATTAGTTCTAAATGCTTTATTATGTCATAAAGATAAATACAGTTTAGATATTCAAATCAATCATTTAAATCAATTTATTATAAATTCATAAAATGTTATTTAACTCTTTAGAATTTGCTTTTTTTTTACCTCTAGTATTTTTTCTATACTGGTTTGTATTTAAAAAACATATTCGCTATCAGAATCTTTTAATTATTGTTGCGAGTTACTTTTTTTATGGTTGGTGGGATTGGCGTTTTTTAATATTAATATTTGTAAGTTCTTTGTTAGATTTTTTTGTAGGAAAGAGTCTGTATAGCACTCAGAAAGAAGGAAAAAGAAAACTTCTTTTAATCTTTAGTCTAATTGTTAACATCGGATTCTTAGCTTATTTTAAATATTTTAATTTTTTCTTAGAAAGTTTTTCGAATGCTTTTCAGTTTTTTGGGGCGTCTTTTAGTTTGAGTAGATTAGAAATAATTCTTCCTGTTGGAATTAGCTTTTATACATTTCAAACTTTGAGTTATACGATAGATATTTATCGAAAAAAATTAAAGCCAACAGAAAGCCTTCTTTCTTTTTTAGCTTTTGTTAGTTTTTTTCCACAATTAGTAGCGGGGCCTATAGAAAGAGCAACCCATTTATTACCTCAATTTCATAAAAAAAGATATTTTTCTTATAACTATGCAAAATCAGGAATTCAGTTAATTATTTGGGGATTATTTAAAAAAGTTGTGATAGCGGACAACGCAGCAATTATAGTTGATGGAGTTTATAGTTCGTATGCAGACCAATCTACAAGTTCGTTATTAGTAGCCGCTGTATTTTTTTCATTTCAGATTTATGGAGATTTTAGCGGTTATTCAGATATTGCTATTGGTACAGCGAGACTTTTTGGATTTGATTTAATGACAAATTTTAAATTTCCATATTTGTCAAAAGACATTGGCGAACATTGGAAACGTTGGCATATTTCTTTATCTACTTGGTTTAGAGATTATGTATATATTCCCTTAGGAGGTAGTAAGAAGACCTTATGGATTGGTATTCGAAATGTATTTATCATATTTATAGTCAGTGGTTTTTGGCATGGGGCTAATTGGACATTCATTATTTGGGCACTTATTCATGCTTTGTTATATATTCCTGTTTTCATAAAAAATAAATTAGTGAAAACAGAGAAACAATCAAGTCGATTATTAGATAGTTTTAAAATTGTACTTACTTTTTTAATGATTACCTTTTCATTTGTTTTTTTTAGAGCAGATTCTATAACAGATTCTTTGTTATATCTAAAAAAAATATTCATCAATAATTCCGAAGCAAGCTTTTATGTATCAAGTACTAAATACAAAATCATATCATGTATTTCCGCTATAAGTATTTTGTTTTTAATGATTGTAGAATATATTCACAATCGAAAAGAAAATTATGAAGTTCGTTTTCATAAATTTAGTTTAATTTTACTATGCCTCGTAATAGCTTTTATTGGTGCGCTAAAGAATCATGTTAATTTTATTTATTTCCAATTTTAATGAAAAAGTTTCTCATAAAAATTAGTTGTTATGCTATGCTAACATTTTCTATTGGAAATACCATAGCATTTGTAGCGAATTATTTTTTAAGTAAGTCTCATTTTTATAAAAGTTCTTTTCTAGTAAACGCCTTTAAAGTAAAAGATTCTTTAGATTATTTTATAGTAGGTTCTAGTAGGGGTTTAACTACTTTAAATTCTTCTCAAATAGATACTCAATTAGGTTTAAAAGGAGTAAATCTATCGATGGATGATACCGATTTAAAAACCCAATTATTAATGGTAAAACATTTTTTTAATTCGGGATATCAATCAAAATATTGTGTACTTTCTTTAGATGATACACATTTTGAAAAGACCTCTAAAAAGTTGGGTAATAATGATTATCGTTTTGCAATGTTTTCCAATAGAAATTATGTTCGTCAGCATTATAAAGATTACGAAAATGGAAAAATAAATATGTTGCAAAATGCAAAACTCACCCCATTTATAGCATATTCCTATTATAATTTAGAACTTTTAATGCCTGCTGTCTTATCCGTTATCAAACCAAAATATAGAAATAGATTTGATTCTACTGGAAACTACTTTTATCCAAATTTAAAGAATAATACTATATTAAAAAAGACAAAATTTCAAGTAAAGGATTTGAAAGTCACAAACCCTCTTTTAGAAGAAATAATTGAAATTCTTCAAAAGAATAATTGTCAGCTGATTATTTATATAGCCCCATATCGCTATGTATCCTATAAAGGAAACATAAATGATACTCGTTATGCATTAATTAATCATTCTAAAAGCTTACAAAATGAAGATGTATTTTATGATGCTTTGCATGTAAATTTTAAAGGAAGGGAAAAAGCTACCCTTTTATTTTCAAAGGCATTTAAAAAAATTAAAAACAATAACAATTTGCATAAAATTAGCATCAAATAGATACAACTACCTTTCTTTTTTATAAATTTGACCATTATACATTTAGTCTATAAATAACAGTAAAAGCTTAAGCTAATTAAAGAGAAAAGCTTGGAATCTTTTCTTAACTAACCAGTGTAGTATCTAATAACTAAAGTCAAACTTTTGAAAACCAATATATCACATATAGATATTTCAGAAAGAAAACTACTGCTTAGGGTTGTAGATATTGCTGTAATTGTTATTAGCTTATGGACTGCTGAGTTTTTACTGGATTTTGATTATATCGAGTTTCAAAAAACGAGTATTTATGGTTGGCTATTTATACTAGCAATATATGTACTCTTATTTGGTGAAATCTTTCAATTATATGATTTAGATATATCAAATAATCGTTTTAAAACTGTTAGAAGTGTTGTCTTAACATTCTTAATAACAACAGTCGTATATATATTTACTCCTTTTATAACACCATCTTTACCAGAAAATAGATTGCAAATTATTTATTTTTTCTTGGTATTGGGCATTCCTATAACTGTTTGGAGATTTCTGTATATCTGGATGTTTTTTTCTCCTAGATATTTTAAAAATATTATTGTAGTTGGTCATTCTTCTCGTTTAAAGAGTTTACTGCAACTTATAAAAGATAAAAGTTTTCATAATATATCTTCTTATGTGTCCGATACCCAAATCGAAGGTATTCCTAAATTTAAAGATATCAATCAAACAGATTTATATGATTTGGTTATTTCTAATAATATAAAGGAAGTTATTGTAACTACCACAGGATTATCTTCCAATGCAATTGTTAAAATGAATAAAGAACTCATTTTATTATTTGAAAAAGGAATTAATATTAAGAGTTATGAAAATTTTTATGAAGAGATTACAGACAGAATTCCTAAAGAACGTTTGAGTTATCACTTCTATAAAAGCATTAACTTTAGTAAAAATAGTACCAATAAGTTGTATCTATTTTTTAGTAGACTATTCGATGTTTTGGTTTCTTTTTTAGGATTGGCAATCTTTTTATGTATTATACCTTTTGTATTTGTTGGAAATATAGTAGCCAATAGAGGACCTTTATTGTATGCGCAAGAAAGAGTAGGTAAAAATGGAAAAATATTTAAAATATTTAAACTTCGATCTATGGTTACCAACGCAGAAGAAAATGGTGCGGTATGGGCAAAAAAGAACGATACACGAATTACCGATTTTGGAAAATTTTTAAGATTGACACGTTTAGACGAAATTCCGCAATTTTACAATATTTTAAAAGGTGATATGAGTTTAATTGGTCCTAGACCAGAAAGACCGGAGTTTGTAAAAGATTTGGAAGAAAGTATTCCTTTTTACGCCATAAGACACGTTATAAAACCAGGTTTAACAGGTTGGGCACAAGTTAATTATCCGTATGCAAATACTGTTGAAGAGCAAGAAATAAAATTGCGTTACGATTTGTTTTACATCAAACAAAGAGATACTTTTTTAGATTTTAAAATAATCATTAAAACAATTACAACCGTTTTATTTTTTAAAGGGCAGTAGCTTTTCTAATAGATTTTATTAAGTAACCATAACGAACTATTAGTAAAATTAGTAAAGGAAGTATTGTTATAGGCAGTAATTGTATTCCTGCAATCCAAATGATAAGTGAAAGTCCTACTAGGCTTATTACAAATATTATATATCCTTTTAGCCAAGATTTTAATTGCTTTTTTAAAAGCAAAAAAGCAATAAATAGGTTAGGGGCAAATGCCCAGAGAAAATTAAAATTGTTAGGTGTAGTTGCGTGGTCTGTAAAAAACCATAAAAACACAATTAAGCAACCTATAATTCCTGTAATAAAAAATAGTGTAAAGTCTAGTAATTTCGTTCTCTTCGCATTTTTAATATCTTTATACGTAATCCATAAGCCTACAAGGGTAATCATAGAAAAAATTAAAAAAGGATTTAGAATAAGAATAGCTTGTTTTTTTTCTTGAAAATCTACAATAGTCTTTTCCTGTTTAACAATACTTCTTACTTGATTGTTTTTTGTAATTGATGCATTTTTAAACCCTTCAAAAATGTAATCTGGTAAGTATAAATATTGCTCTGGAGTAGCTATTTTATCTAAGGTAGTCCCTAAAGCTAGATTAATACCAAAATTTCCCCAAGTATTCCAATGAATCTCTTTATTCATTAACTGCCTTAAAGATAGTTTTTCCGTTAAATGCGCGTGCTGAAATTTAATTTTATCGCCTAAAATAGTTGTAGAAATATCTCTTAATTTGGTAGCGCAATTGTTAAAATAAGGATCATACAAATAGGAAGCATTTTCTGGTTTTGCATTGGTTTCTAAGTATTCAAAAAAGGCTTGTTTTTCTTCTTTAGTAAGGGCTAATGTTTGTTGTTTTACCCAACGATTTTCTTTTTTATTAGAAGTTACAAAATAATGAAAAGGATATCGAGCTATTTTATACAGCATTTTCCCTTTTACAAAATTTACATAAAAATTAGGGGCACTCCAATCAAACATACCATAATTATAAATCAAATCTATTTGAAATATAGGGTCTTTAATTCTAATAGCACTATGCCCAAATGCTGTAAATAATTCTTCACCAGGTCCTGCAGTTATAATACTTACTTCGGAATATTCGGAAAGTTTTAGATATTGAGAAAATCCTGTGTTAAAAAAATTGAAAAGCAGTAAAAAGAAAAGATATTTTTTTATCATAAAAATGAGTCGATTTATTTTCTAAAAAAGCGATAATCAATTTTTATAGAAAAAAGATTAGAAAACAACGCATTCCCCACACTACCAATGTTGGTTAAGGCATAATCTATTTGCACTCCCTTATATTTGAATCCAACTCCAAAGTTTGGCTGTAATGTTAACGATTTGCTATTGTTGAAATTAGTAATGTATTGAAAATTGCCAATTCCTGTACGTAGAAAAACAATTCCATCAAAGTCCAATTGAAAACCAATATCGGGGCTAATACTTACAAAATCGGAACTAACAATATCATTCGTTTCTGCAAAACGCATGCTGATATCAAACTCTGTTAATAGATGCAATTTATTTTTTAAATCAAATACTCTAGCAATCCCTAATTGCACTTTAGGTTTTGTAATTTCTGTACTCTCAGGAATTTCTTGATTTTGCCCTGGAATGGCATCTTTAATGGTGTCAAAAGCATCTTCATCAAAACTCCAACTATTAAAAGTTGTAGTGATATCTCTTACCATTAATCCTAGTTTCCATCTGTTTTTTTCATATTGAATACCAGCGTCAAAACCAAAACCCCAAGAACTAGCAAAATCACCAATAATTCTGCGAATTATTTTTGCATTAGCACCAAAGTTTAAACCTTCAATAGAAGACTTTCTAGCATATGAAAACGTAAAGGCATAATCTGCTGCAGAAAATAGGCTAATTCTATTAAAGTCGATGTTTCCTTGGCTGTCAATCAAAGCAGTAGTATTTAAGATATCATCTACACCAAATCGGATAATTGAAAACCCCAAAGCACTTTTTCCGTCAATAGGCATTGCAAAAGCTGCAAAATCGTAGTTGGCAATACCTGCAAAGTAGGAGGCATGCATTAGAGAGCCTTCATAATCTTTTATATGTACTAATCCAGCTGGATTCCAGTAGGTTGAATTTACATTGCTACTAGTAGCTACTACAGATTTACTCATTCCTAAAGCTGCAGCATCTACACCAATATTTAAAAATTCATTGGAATAATTTCGAACAGCCTGCCCAAAAGAAAATGAGGAAATAAGCAATACACTAAAGACAATTAATTTTTTCAAAAGAGCATTATTGAATGGTTTACAAATATCGAAATATACAATGAAATAACCTTTATTTTAAATAGATATTGTTTTGTAATTATAGATTCTTTTTTATGAATTCAATAATTCTACTTTCTAGCCACCTTTGTTTTTTTAAGAGAGACGAATTAAAACCGCAATGTCCACCGTACTTTGAAACTTCTAAGAAAAACATTTCTGAATTTTCAGCTTCTTCATACGGATAACATGGAGGGGCTAAAAACGGATCGTCTAAAGCTGTAATTAATAAGGTAGGTTTTTTAATTTTTGATAGATATGGTTTAGAACTTGCTTGTTGCCAATAATCTTCAGAATCTTTAAACCCAAATACAGGCGCGGTATAGATTTCATCGAAATCTCTAAAATTTTTAGCGGTTTTTAATTTTTCGAGATCTACTTTATAATGAGGAAATTTTGTAGCCTTATCTTTAATCTTTTTCCGCAATGATCTTAAAAAACGTTCCATATAAATTTTATTTTCGGCACGACTTAATTGTGTGTCGGAACTGGCTAAATCTACAGGAACAGAAATTGCAATTGCGGTTTTTACTACAAAAGATAAAGTATTGGCATACTCTCCCATATATTTTAGTGTTAAGTTTCCACCTAAGCTATATCCTACAATAGCAATGTTTTCATAATTATAATGTTCTAATAAATAATTGATTACAAAGTTTACATCTTCTGTTTTTCCGCTGTGGTAGGTAGGTAGCAATAGGTTGTCTTCGCCACTACAACCTCTTAAATTAAAAGAAACGGTATCTAAATTAGCTTTGTTCATTTCAGAAACAGCTGCTAACATATATTTAGATTCCGAACTACCTTCCAATCCGTGAATAAGCAATACCAAAGTTTTAGAACCTACAAAAGAAAAGTCTAAATCTATAAAATCATGATCCCAAGTGGCAATTCTTTTTCGTTGGTATTGATGTGTTTCTTTTGTAAAAACATTTCTGAAAATAGTATTGAAATGCCCGTTTTTTAAAAGTAGAGAAGGGGAGAAGTTCGAATTTATAATGGGCATATAATTGTCTTTTTTGGTAAATATCACAAAAAATAAACAATTTAAGTCCCTACTAAAAAGGATTTCTTATGTTTGTTTAAAAGTTTAAAAGTTTAAAAGTTTAAAAGTTTAAAAGTTGAAAGTGAAAAATGAAAAATGGAAAAGTTGCAAAGGTTTTGAATGCTAAATTTTAAGTGCTAAATTTTGAATTCTTTAATCTTTTAATTTTTAAATCTTTCAATTTGTTGATAAGTTTATTCGTTTAAAGAGTTTTATTAGAAAATATTTTTTTCAATTTTTAACCAACAACCAACAACCAACAACCAACAACCAACAACCAACAACCAACAACCAACTAATGAAACACATTCCCAATCTCTTTACTTTAGGAAACCTTTTTTGTGGAACGCTTGCTACAATTTTTGCAGTACAGGGTAATTTTGAATCCACAGCCTTATTTGTAGTTATAGGTATCTTTTTTGATTTTTTAGACGGTTTTATAGCACGTTTGTTGAAGGTAACAGGAGAACTAGGAAAGCAATTAGATTCTTTGGCAGATATGGTAACGAGTGGAGTAGTGCCTGGGATTGTGATGTATCAATTATTGAATGAGAATACTATAAAGCAGGCAGAAGAGTCTATTAGAGGAACTGATTTAGAAGGAATCGTTTGTTTTGGAAGTGGTTATCATATTTATTTAGGATTATTATTAACTCTTGGTGCTTGTTATCGCTTGGCAAAATTTAATATCGATACCAGACAATCTGATTCTTTTATTGGCTTACCCACACCCGCTATGAGTTTGTTTGTAATTTCTTTGCCACTAATACAAATGCATACAGATATTTCTTTTGTGCAGAATTTGATAGCGAACAACTATTTTTTAATAGTTATTACTTTTGTTTTAAGCTTTTTAATGAATGCTGAAATTCCTTTATTTTCTCTAAAGTTTAAAGGCTTTGGATTTCAAAAGAACTTTCAAAAATACTTGTTTCTAATAGTTTCAATGATTTTAATTTTTACGTTGCAATTTCTTTCAGTTCCTTTAATTATTTTACTATATGTATTAATGTCACTGATTTTTAATTATGGAAAAAAAGTCACTTTTTAAATCGATTCGAACTTTTATTGGCGCAAAAGATTATCAAAAATCACGTAGTTTTTACAAAAATTTGGGTTTCATAGAAATTATTATTTCTGATGATATGTGTTATTTTAAGATTGATGAAAGTCTTGGATTTTATCTTCAGAAAGCCAATGTAAGAAAGTGGATAAATAATTCAATGATTTTTTTAGAAGTAGAAGACTTGACATCTTATTTAATAACTATAAAATCTAAAAATTTGCAAGAAAAGTATCCGAAAGTAAGAATTTCTGAAATTATAGAAAATGATTGGGGAAGCGAATTTTTTTTACACGATCCATCAGGAATTTTATGGCATATAGGTACCTTTAAAACCTAAAAAACCTTTTTCCTTTTCAATTCAAAATCTTTTCCTAAATATACTTTTCGTACCATTTCATCTGCGGCTAACTCTTCAGGCGTTCCTTCTTTTAAAATACTTCCATTGTACATTAAATAGGTTCTGTCTGTAATAGCCAATGTAGCTTGCACATCATGATCGGTAATTAAAATACCAATATTTTTATCTTTTAAGTGTGCTACAATACTCTGAATATCTTCTACAGCAATAGGATCTACACCAGCAAAAGGCTCATCTAATAAAATAAAATTAGGGTCAGAAGCTAAACAACGTGCAATCTCTGTACGTCTTCTTTCACCACCCGATAATAAATCGCCTCTATTTTTACGTACATGTCCAATATTAAATTCTTCAATTAACGATTCTAATTTATGGTTTTGTTCCTTTTTAGACAATCCCGTAAATTGTAACACCGATAAAATGTTATCCTCTACAGATAATTTTCTAAAAACAGAAGCTTCTTGTGCTAAATACCCAATTCCTTTTTGTGCCCTTTTATACATAGCATCTTCAGTAATATTTTCATCATTGAGATAAATGGTACCAAAATTAGGTTTTACCATACCTACAATCATATAAAATGAAGTGGTTTTACCCGCTCCATTGGGGCCTAACAAACCAATAATTTCACCCTGCTGAACTTCTAAAGAAATACCTTGTACAACTTTTCTACTTCCGTATATTTTTTGAATATTTTCGGCTCTTAATATCATATGTATGTGTAATTGTTGAAGACGTTTATAAGTTTATTTGTTGAACCTTCAATCTTTCAGTTTTCAATCTTTCAATAAATTAATTTATTTAACTTTTTATTTTTGACTTTCCAACTTTCTAACTATTTTATTCCAACGCTTCCCAAAATTCTACAGCTCTTCTTAAATGAGGAATTACAATAGTTCCGCCTACTAAAGTAGCAATAGAAAGTGTTTCCATAATTTCTTCCTTGCTAACGCCTTCTTTGTAACAGGTTTCTAGGTGATAGGCAATACAATCATCGCAACGCAATACAGCAGAAGCTACCAAACCTAATAATTCTTTTGTTTTTACAGGTAAATGACCTGCTGTAAAAGCATTGGTATCTAAGTTAAAAATTCGCTTGATAACCTTATTATCTGAGCTTAAAATTTTATCGTTCATTTTTTGACGATAAGCATTAAATTCTTGAACTTTATCGTTCATTTTTTTGTTGTTTTTTGATGACCATTTTAGAAACTCGAATACTCACTTCGTATAATATTAAAATAGGAATGGCTACAATTACCTGACTAGCAATATCTGGCGGGGTGATAATAGCCGCTAGAATTAGTACCACTACTAAGGCGTGTTTTCTATATTTTTTTAAAAATTCAGGGGTAATTAATCCAATTTTTGTTAAAAAGAAAACCAATACAGGGAGTTCAAATAAAATAGAAACTCCTAATAGCATATTGGTAATCAAGCCTATGTGAGATTGTAGTGTAAAGCTATTTACAATGCTATCAGAAATTTGATAGTTGTATAAAAAGTGTACAGAAATAGGTGCTATTACGTAAAAGCTAAACAAAACCCCTAGAAAGAATAAAAAAGAAGCGGTAAAAATAAATCCTCTCGATTTGTTTACTTCATTATCTGTTAATCCCGGTGCAACAAAACGCCAAATCTCCCATAAAATATAGGGAAAAGAGATGATAATTCCTAAAATTAATGAAGACCAAATAGAGTTCATTAACTGCGATGCCACTTTAATGCTTTGTAATTTTTTATCTGCAAAACTTACATTACAAAAAGCACTGTCCATACCAAACAATTGAAAGAAATCGCAAAAAAGTTGATATGTAATAAAATCGGGTTGTATGTGTGCTAATAAGAAATTGTCATAAATTTCTGTCGCGTAAATAAAAAAAACAATGGCTAAAATAAATATGGCAGCAACACTTCTTACCAAATGCCATCTTAATTCTTCTAAGTGTCCTAAAAAAGACATGTCATTTTTTTGAGATCCCATTTAAAAAATACCTTCTTTAATTAAATCGTGTAAATGTATTACTCCTTTGTAATGCTTATTTTCATCTACTACTAAAATCTGACTAATATTGTTGCTCTCTAAGGTTTCTAAGGCTTCAATAGCCATAGCGTCTATAGAAAGTGTTTTTGGGTTTTTACCCATAATATCTCTCGCTAACAAATTCTTAATATCTGTAGTTTTGGCAAGCATTCTTCTAATATCTCCATCGGTAATAATTCCTACAATACTATCATTTTCATTTAAAACAGCGGTAACGCCTAACCTTTTTTCGGTAATTTCTACAATAACATTAGAAATAGTACTGTTTTCTTTTACCTGAGGAATGGGGTTGTTTTTAATAACATCAGAGACTCTTAAGTACAAGCGTTTTCCAAGTGCACCTCCTGGATGATACTTTGCAAAATCGTTACTAGTAAAACCTCTTAAATGTAGCAAACAAACGGCTAATGCATCACCTAAAACTAACTGAGCTGTTGTACTTGTGGTAGGCGCTAAATTATTAGGGCATGCTTCTTTTTCTACATACGCATTTAAAATAGCGTCTGCATGTGTTCCTAGATAAGAAGTTGTATTTCCGGTAATGGCAATTAATATATTATCTGCTCTTTTAATTAAAGGAACTAATACTTTAATTTCTGGAGTATTTCCACTTTTAGAGATACAAATAACAACATCTTCTTTTTGTACAATCCCTAAATCACCATGAATAGCATCTGCAGCATGCATAAACACAGCAGGAGTTCCAGTAGAATTAAAAGTAGCCACTATTTTAGTAGCAATATTGGCACTTTTTCCAATACCAGTAACTATAACCCTTCCTTTTGCATTTAAAATAGATTTTACCGCTTTTTCAAAACTTGTATCTAAAAGATTTGCTAAATTAGCAATGGCATTGCTTTCTGCTATAATTGTTTGTTTAGCATTGGCAATAATAGTGTTAAAATTTTTCAAGTTTTAATAGTTTTATCAGAATAAAAAAAAGTTATATCTTTAAGATATTGAAAACATAGCAAATTTACTACAAAAATTAGAAACCCCATTTGTATGCTCCCTATTTATCAGATAAAAAAGTTGAATTGTCAAATTGATGGAAATGACTGAATCAACTACAGAATTACACGCTTCTCTTAAAAAGTTTTTCGGTTTCAATCAATTTAAAGGATTGCAAGAAGAAGTGATTAAAAGTGTTATGAAAAATCAAAATACTTTTGTGATTATGCCTACAGGTGGAGGTAAATCTCTTTGTTATCAACTACCAGCATTAATTAAAGAAGGTACTGCTATTGTAGTTTCGCCATTAATCGCTTTGATGAAAAATCAAGTAGATGCTATTAGAGGAATCTCTGAACATCATGGCATTGCGCATGTTTTAAATTCTTCTTTGAATAAAACAGAAATCGCTCAAGTAAAGCAAGATATTACTAATGGAATTACGAAATTATTATATGTAGCTCCAGAATCTTTAATTAAAGAAGAATACGCTCATTTTTTGCGTTCACAAACGATTTCTTTTGTTGCTATTGATGAAGCGCATTGTATTTCTGAATGGGGACATGATTTTAGACCCGAATATAGAAACTTAAAATATATAATTAAGGAAATTGGTAATGTTCCCATTATTGGTTTAACAGCTACAGCTACTGAAAAAGTACAAGAAGACATTTTAAAAACATTAGGTATTTCGGATGCTACAACTTTTAAAGCGTCTTTTAATAGAGCTAATTTATTTTACGAAGTACGCCCTAAAACTCAAGATGTAGAGAAAGATATTATTCGGTTTATCAAAGCAAGGGAAGGTAAATCTGGAATTATTTACTGTTTGAGTAGAAAAAAAGTAGAAGAAATTGCCCAAATATTACAAGTCAATGGTATTAAAGCAGTTCCATATCACGCAGGATTAGACGCAAAAACACGTGTAAAACATCAAGACATGTTTTTAATGGAAGATTGTGATGTGGTTGTAGCTACGATTGCATTTGGTATGGGAATCGATAAACCTGATGTCCGATTTGTAATCCATCATGATATTCCTAAAAGTTTAGAAAGTTATTATCAAGAAACAGGAAGGGCAGGACGTGATGATGGAGAAGGTTATTGCTTAGCATTTTATGCTTATAAAGATATTGAAAAGTTAGAGAAATTTATGGCAAGCAAACCTATTTCAGAGCAAGAAATAGGGCATACATTGCTACAAGAAGTAGTAGGTTATGCAGAAACTTCTATGAGTAGAAGAAAATATTTACTGCATTATTTTGGGGAAGAGTTTGATGAAGTAAATGGTTTGGGTGCAGACATGGATGATAATACAAGAAATCCAAAAGAAAAGCACGAGGCTAAAGAAGATGTTGTAAAACTACTCTCTGTAATTAAACAAACCAATGAAGCGTATAAAGCCAAAGAAATTGTAAATACAATTATAGGAAAAGAAAATGCCATGTTAACTTCTCATAAAACCCATTTACAATCGTTTTTTGGGTTGGGAAAAGATAAAGATGCAGGCTATTGGATGGCTTTAATACGTCAGGTGCTGGTAGTTCATTTTATTAGAAAAGAAATAGAGCAATACGGAGTTTTAAAACTGACAGTTATTGGAAAAGATTTTATAGAAAATCCGAGTTCTTTTATGATGACGAAAGATCATGTGTATGAAACCGATGATGTGTCCGATATTGTTACCAATACAAAAGGTGCTACGATTAGTGCCGATGAAAAATTGATTAAATTATTAAAAAGTCTTCGAAAAGAAGTTGCTGTAAAATTAGGCGTACCACCATTTGCTGTATTTCAAGATCCTTCATTAGACGATATGGCATTGAAATATCCTGTGAATATTGCTGAGCTATCGAAAGTTCATGGGGTGGGAGAAGGAAAAGCAAACAAGTACGGAAAAAGGTTTGTAGAAACCATAGCCAATTACGTAGAAGAAAACGATGTTTTAAGACCCGATGATCTTATTGTAAAAAGTACAGGAGTTAATTCAGGTTTAAAGCTTTTTATCATTCAAAATACCGATAAAAAATTACCGCTAGAAGATATTGCAAAAGCAAAAGGACTTACTATGTCTGAATTGATTAAAGAGATGGAAGTTATTGTTTTTTCAGGAACAAAACTGAATATCGATTACTCTTTAGATGATTTGCTAGATGAAGAGCAACAAGAAGATATTCACGATTACTTTATGGAAGCCGAAACGGATGACATTCAGGAAGCTTTAGACGAGTTTGATGGAGAACATGATGAAGAAGAACTTCGTTTAATGCGTATTAAGTTTATCAATGATGTAGGCAATTAATTTTTTACCTTACCATATTGTTTAAATATCAAAATATTACAAATCTCTAAACTTTTTCTTTCCTAATATAAAATACAACCATACAATACTAATATGTATGTAGTAAGTAGATTTTTTTTGCAATTTTTTTCGCTTCTTCAAAAAACGATAAAAGTTTTTATAGAAACTAAAGTGCGCTTTTAAAATAGCCAATGTATGTATAGGGCGAAACTCTAAAATAAATTTAAGACCTGCAATTCCATCTAAAATAAGTCGAGAAAGAACTACCCATAAAAACCATTTTTTAGGCACATTTTTTACAATATTTAAAAGACTATTTCTAAAATTTAAGAATGTTTTTTGCGGGTTCGTTTCTTGTAAAGTAGCACCACCAATATGATATACAGTAGAAGTACCCACATATTTTATAGTATATCCTTCATTTTGAACTCTCCAACATAAATCAATTTCTTCTTGATGTGCAAAATAGTCTTCATCAAAACCATTTAATTCATGAAAAACAATGGCACGAATAAAAAAACAAGCGCCTGAAGCCCAAAAAATTTCTGAAATATCATTAAACTGCCCGTTATCTTTTTCTAATTGATTGAAAATTCTACCGCGACAATAAGGATATCCTAAAAAATCAATAAAACCACCACCTGCACCTGCATACTCAAAAAATTCTTTTTGTTTGTAATCTAGTATTTTGGGTTGAATAATAGCTGTTTCCCTTTCGTTTTCAAAAACATTCAAAACAGGGGATAACCAATTTTCTGTAACTTCAACATCGGAATTTATAAGGCAATAAATATCCGCAGATACCTGTTTTAAAGATTCATTATAACCTTTTGCATATCCATAGTTTTCTTTGTTTTTAATAATTTTTACGGAAGGAAAAGATTTCTTTACAACAGCGATAGAACTATCAGAAGAAGCATTGTCAGCTACATAAACCTCAGCAGATTTACTAAAATTAATGATAGTAGGTAAAAATTGTTCTAATAATTTTTTACCATTCCAATTTAATATGACGATGGCTGTTTTCAAGTCGGCAAATTTAGTGCTTAAATATCATTTTTAGCTTTAATTCTATGTTTATAAAGTTAAAAAGTTGGTAAAGTTTAAAAAATGGGGTGTTGAATCCTTGAACCTTTTAATTTGTTGATAAGTTTATTTGTTTAGAGTAGTTTATTCGAATCAGTTTTTCATTTCCTACTAACAATAATTAGGAATATTTTTTAAAAACACATAGGTTTCATTTTTAAAATCCATTTTACAAAAATAATGTGTTAAACCGTTGCTAACAACTAAGTATTTTGCGTTTAATTTTAGATTATACCGTGCAATTTGATCAAAACTTTCTTGTGTTATTTTAATAGAAGGGGCTTTGCATTCTATAATAATTTCTGGAGTTCCCAAAGTATTAAAAACAAGAATATCAGTTCGTTTTTTTTGTTGATTTACACGTAGTTGTTTTTCTACAGCGATTAAAGAGATAGGATATTTTTTTCTATATATTAGAAAGTGGATAAAATGCTGACGAACCCATTCTTCTGGCGTTAATACAAAATATTTTTTTCTGATGATATCAAAAATAAACTTCTTATTTTCGTTACTTTTGATGTTGAAAGTACAGGTTGGAAGATTGAGTTTTTGCATGTATCAAAAGTAGTTAATTTTTCACTTTTTCAATTCTTTGAATTTTAGGTATGAATGAAGTAAAATCAATAGTTTCAGATATAAAAGAAGGACACATAAAGCCCATTTATTTTTTAATGGGTGAAGAACCTTACTATATTGATAAAATTTCTGATTTTATAGAAAACACCATTTTAGAGGAAGCAGAGAAGGGCTTTAATCAAACTATAGTTTATGGAAGAGATACGGCTATAGAAGAAATTATTTCTTCAGCCAAAAGATATCCCATGATGGCAGAGCATCAGGTACTTATTGTAAAAGAAGCGCAAGATTTAAGTCGTACAATTGAAAAACTAGCTGCTTATGCTCAAAACCCACAGCCAACCACTGTATTGGTTGTCAATTACAAATACAAAACCTTAGACAAACGTAAAAAACTGTATAAAGAGCTTTTAAAAACAGGTGTTGTTTTTGAAAGTAAAAAATTATATGAAAATCAAGTTTTTGACTGGGTAAGAAGAGTTTTAGGAGGAAAGGGATATCAAATAGAACCCAAAGCAGCACAAATGCTCGTAGCCTTTTTAGGAACGGATTTAAGTAAAATTAGTAAAGAACTAGAAAAGTTAATTTTAGTCTTACCAACAGAAACTATTATTTCTCCAAACCATATAGAAGAAAATATAGGCATTTCTAAAGATTTTAATAATTTTGAATTAAGACGTGCCATAGGAGAGAAGCAAGTGGTAAAAGCAAACAGAATTATTCATTATTTTTCAGAAAACCCTAAGAATAACCCATTGGTTATGACCATCTCATTATTGCATAATTTTTTCACACAATTATTACTTTATCACGGTTTGCCTAATAAATCAAAAGATGCCGTTTCTAGAGCTTTAGGGATTCGCCCATTTTTTGTAGACGAATATTTGCGTGCAGCTAAAAATTATCCAATTAGAAAAGTTGCACAAGTAATTTCTTTTTTAAGAGAAGCTGATTTAAAGAGTAAAGGCGTTGGAGCTACAAACAATCAGCAAACAGATATTTTAAAAGAATTATTGTTTAAAATTTTACATTAAATTAATTATTTAAAAATGAGTGAAGAGATACATTCTAAACCAAGTAATACTATTTTAAGAATTGTTATTTTTTTATTGTTGTTACTATTGTTTCTCGGTTTGTATTGTTCTATAAATTCAACAAAAGAAATCCTTGAAACTTCAGAAGAAGTTACTACAGAAATAGTAGTAGATACCATTACTACTATTATGCCACAAAAAGATACAATAGCCATACAAGAAGTTTCAGTAATACCAACGAAAGGAATAGAAAAACCGAAAGAAATAATTTCTATAAAACCTAAAAAGAAGAAGAAAAAAAGAAAAGTAGTACCTAAAAGTATTTATGTAGCCTCTTTTATTACAGATAAATCGAGAAAGGCTAATAGATCAGAAGGAGTAGAAGATGTTAGTCTTTTTGTTTTTAATTCAAACAATAAAATAGACAAACAATTATCCAATCGTTTTATAGAAGAGTTTGATAATAAGGGATATGCGGCTTATCCTTCTTTTATTGTTTCTAATCAGTTAACTCCAGAAGTAATTTACAATCTTACTTCTCGTAATATCGATTATTTTAAAGGGAACTTAGAAAAATATGTAGATTATATATGTGTGGCGAAAGTAGTTTATTCTTATGGTGAAAATGTTTTAAGAGACGATATGCTCAATTGTAATATGAATGTAGATTATTTAATCTATTCTTCCGAAACAGGCGAATTAATGCTTTCTGAATCTGACTTGGTTATTGGTACTGGTTTTAAGAAAGATGAGGCAAGAAAAGATGCCATAAAGAAATTTATTTTATAACTTTTAACAATACCATTCATAAAAAATGCCCTGAAGATTATAACCTTCAAAGCATTTTTTATTGAGAAGCTCAAAAAAGAATTTTATTCTTCTGTTTTTGGAGCTAATTTATCTGCTGTAATTCTACCCTCTCTATTTGCTACTTCCCAAGCAGTATGAAAAACTAAACGTGTTCTTTTTTCTAACATTTCATAGTTAATCTTATCGGGTGTATCAGAAGGTTGGTGGTAATCTGCATGTGTTCCATTAAAGTAAAAAATAATAGGAATATTATGCTTTGCAAAATTGTAATGATCGGATCTGTAATAAAAACGATTTGGATCGTTTTCATCATTGTATTTATAATCTAACGAAACATTAGTATATTTTTTATTGATGACTTCAGATACATCATGTAATTCCTGACTTAATTTGTCTGAACCAATTAAATAAATATAATTTGGATCTCCCTTATGTCTATCATCAACCCTTCCAATCATGTCTATATTTAAGTTGGTAATTGTATTTGCCAAAGGAAAAAGAGGGTTTTCTGTATAATATTTAGAGCCTAACAAACCTTTTTCTTCACCAGTTACATGTAAAAATAAAATAGAACGTTTGGGGCCTTTACCATTTTTTACCGCTTTTTGAAATGCTTGTGCAATTTCTAAAATGGCAACCGTCCCAGAACCATCATCATCAGCTCCGTTATAAATTTGCCCGTTTTTAATTCCTTCATGGTCTAAATGTGCAGAAATTACAATAATTTCATCCGGTTTTTCACTTCCTTTTATAAAAGCAACTACATTTTCAGAATCTTTTAAAGATCCTCTTCGCGAGTTTTTATTCAACCATTCAGCAGAAACTTCTTGAAAATAATCATCACCTCCAATTGGAGAAGTAATTCCTTGATTTACATAAAAGTTTTTTAAATATTCTACTGCTTTTTTCTGACCAGGCTCTCCTGTATTTCTTCCTTCAAATTCATCGGAAGCGTATACAAATAGATGTGTTCCCAAATCTTTGGCTGTAATTGTTGATGCATATTTTAATGCTTGGTCTACATTGGCATCTTCTTGATTCATGTTTTTGTTCGTTCCACAAGCTATAAAAGCCAGTGCACTACTTATAAAGAGTATTTTTTTCATCGATAAAAATTCGTTTATTTTCAATTTATTATTATAATAAGATTAAGGCTCAAATGTAACAAAAAGTTATAGTCGTATCAAATTTAATCGAAAAGAATTCCCCAAAACTCTGCTTCGTAGCTCTATTAAAAATACCATTCCTAACTTATTTCGAGATTTAAATAAACCTGTGGTTTGCCCTAGAGGTTAAAAAAAACTTTATTTTTTATTGACTACAAACTGCTGTAGTTTTTTGTTAAAAGACACAAATTCGTTAGAAAACAATGCATCAAAAGAATTATCTTCTATCAATTTTTTTGCAGATCCAGTATGTGTTTTGCTTTCTGATAATAATATAAATTCATCTGCGAGTTGAATTGCTAAATTGAGTTGATGTGTAGAGATAATAATTGTTTTTTGAGTAGTTGCTACCAAATTTTTTAACAGTGAAAATATTTTAAATGTATGATGTAAATCTAAATGAGCTGTAGGTTCGTCTAGTATAATGATTTCAGTATCTTGTGCCAAAGCTCTAGCAATTAAAACACGTTGTAATTGTCCGTCACTTAACTCATAAAATCGATTGTTTTTTAAATGTGTAATTTCCGTTTTTTCTAGTGCCCAGTGTATTTTTTCAAAATCGTTTTTAGACAAGGTATCAATCCAATTGGTATAGGGTTGTCTTCCTAGCGCAACCAGTTCAAAAACAGTTAACTGACTTTCAGGTAAGCGTTCTGTTAATACTAAGCTGAGTGTAGTAGCTAATTCTTTGGAAGTGTATTTAAACGTATTTTTTTTATTGAGAAATACCTTTCCTGAAATAGGTTTCTGAACTACAGAAAGTGTTCGTAATAATGTTGATTTTCCGATGCCGTTTTTTCCTAAGATGGCAACAAATTTCCCTTTTTCTATTTTAAAGTTGATATCTTTTATAACAATTTTTTGTTGCTTTTTATGTTGATATCCTACAGATAAATCCGCTACTTCTAAGACAATATGTTGCTTCTTTTTGATGATGATTTTATATTTAAATATTGAACAATTAAAAGATTAAAAGATTAAAGAATTGAAATATTCAATAATTCAACCTTTTACACTTTCAACTTCTTAACTCTTCGTTTACACATATATTTTCTTTTTCCTAACCAATAGCCAAATAACAACAGGTGCTCCAAACAACGAAGTAATGGCATTAATAGGTAACGTATATTCGCTAGTAGGCAATTGTGCAATGCTATCGCAAATTAATAAAATAATAGCCCCTACAATAGCTACTGCAGGGATTAAAACTTTATGATTAGAGGTATTAAAAATTAGTTTTGAAATATGCGGGACTGCCAATCCTACAAAGGCAATAGGCCCAGAAAAAGCAGTAATAACACCTGTTAAAACACCTGTGATAATTAAAATTTGATTTCTGCTTCTTTGAATAGAAATTCCTAAACTTTTCGCGTAGTTTTCACCTAATAAGAAACTATTTAGTGGTTTTGCAATAAGGAATGCGCCAAAAAGCCCGATACTATAAAGCACGCCAAACACAAGGAGTTCATTCCAGCTTAAATTGCCTAAATTTCCAAAGCTCCAAAAAAGATATTGCTGTATTTGCTCTGCTTCACTAAAATAGGCAAGTACACTTATAATTGCTGCTGTAAAACTACCAAACATCAATCCAATAATCAGAATAGACATGGTATTCTTTACACGATTTGCCGTTAGCATTACAGCAAATAAAACAAGTAAAGACCCTAAACTTGCCGCAATGGCTAAGGCCCAACTAGAAAACACATTAGACAAAAGATAGCCACTAAATATAGAAGTGCCTAAAATTAAAAAAGCAACACCCAAACTTGCTCCAGAAGAAATTCCTAAAACAAACGGACCAGCCAAAGGGTTTCTAAACAGGGTTTGCATTAACAAACCACTTATAGATAGACCAGAACCTACTAAAACAGCTGTAATTGCTTTGGGTATTCTAAAATTAACAACAATATAGTTCCAGCTTTCTACCGTGTTTTCATTTCCAAAAAGAATCGCTAAAACATTTTTAAAAGGAATGCTAACAGAGCCTAAACTAATATTCATAAAGAATAAAATTACTAGGAAAATACTCAAAAAAACAAAGTATTTTATGGATGATTTTTGTTGCATTTAGAACTTCTTAACGTGTACAAATAATATTACTGTTGCTCTTTTAAAAAAGCGACTAATTTTTGAATGGCAATTCCTCTATGACTAATCTTATTTTTCTCTGTTGAAGACATGCTTGCAAAAGATTGTTTAAAACCTTCAGGCTTAAAAACTGGATCATAACCAAACCCTTTTTCGCCTTGTTTTGCTGTTAAAATATCGCCTTTACAAATTCCTTCAAACACATATTGTTTGCCTTTTAAATTTAAACAAACAGCGGTTCTAAATTGTGCTTTTCTATTCGAAACAGCCACTAAGGCTTTTAGTAATTTTTGCATATTATTTCCTGCATTGGCAGGCTCTCCTGCATACCTTGCAGAGTATACACCAGGTTTTCCTTCTAAACTATGAACTTCCAATCCCGTATCGTCTGCAAAACAATCGTAACCAAAATTTTTAGTAATATAATTTGCTTTTAACTGGGCATTACCTTCTAAAGTGGTTGCTGTTTCCTCAATTTCATCGAAACATTGAATATCAGAAAGACTTAATAATTGAATAGAAGAAGGAAGCATTTGTTGTACTTCTTTTAATTTGTGTAAGTTGTTGGTGGCAAAGACAAGTTGCATTAAAAATGAGTTGATTTTCAACAAAAGTAATCATTTTACAGAGGACTATTTTTATTTCAATCGAAAGAAAATTCAAAATAAATGCTGTACATTACAAAATTATAAAAACGCCAAAGGTATTGATATTGCTGATTTGTCGTAAAAATGTCGGGTTAAAAAGAACCCAAAAAGTTTGTAAGCTTATTTTAGTGAATTAATATTGTACAGAATTTAAAAACAATCATTATGAAGCAACCAGCATTGGGTCAGAAAATTTTAGAACTCAGAAAACAAAAAGGTTTTACACAAGAAGAATTGGTAGAACAATGTAATATTAATGTGCGTACTATTCAGAGAATTGAAGCAGGAGATGTTTCTCCAAGAAGCTATACCATAAAGGCTATTTTAGAAGCTTTAGGTTTTAATTATGAAGATGTTTTTGAAGAAGATTATGTTTCAGGAAAGTTTGACCGCTTTTTAGGAATCGATAAAGACAACATCTATGTCCAATTAAATAGGGCAATGATTTTTGGAATTGTTTACTTTATCATGGGTTTTTTTGAAGTAGGAGTAGACTTTATGGGTTTTGAAACGAATAGCTTATTTTATAACATTACCTATACGTTAATAAAGGCATTTTCTGTGATTTCACTTTTTCTTTTTTTTAGAGGTTTTGTGATTTTAGGTGTATTATCTAAAAACTATTTATTACAAATTAGCGCCTTTTTAATTATCGTTTTTTCACTATTATTGTCAACCTTAGATGTAGTTGCGTTCTATTTTTTGGAAGGTTTTGAGGGTGTTGTAGGGCTTTCAAAGCTAATTACCTTCGGAATTTTAAGTATTCTCCTAGGAATTGCCATTAGAAGATTAAAAGATTATGGCGATTTGGCAAAGTGGACAGGCATCTTAGAAATTGTTACAGGGGTTTGTTTATTACTTATTATTTTAGCTCCTGTAGCATTGCTAACACAAGCAATTGTAGAAATTTTTGAGATTATTTTAATGTATAGGGTTGCGTTAAAAATAAAAGCAGTTTCCTAGCTATTCATGATGATAAGGTTCATTTTTAAGAATGGTAAAACCTCTGTACAATTGTTCTACCATAAACAAGCGAATCATTTGATGAGAAAAGGTCATTTTAGACAAAGAAACTTTTCCGTGTGCTTTTTTATAAACAGCTTCAGAGAACCCATAAGGACCTCCAATCACAAAAACAAGCTGTTTGATACCGCTGTTCATTTTTTTCTGTAAATAGGTAGCAAATTGTACAGAAGTATAGGAAATTCCTTTGTCGTCTAACAAAATCAATTGATCGGTGTTTTGCAATTTATTTAGAATCAAATTTCCTTCTTTTTCTTTTTGTTGCGCTTCGCTTAAATGCTTTGCATTTTTAATATCAGGAATGATTTCTAACTCAAACTTTGTATAGTGTTGCAAGCGTTTTGTGTAGATATTAATAAGCTCAATAAGATGTTTACTGTCTGTTTTTCCAATCGTTAAAAGTTTAATTTTCATTTTTGAATTGAATCAGTTGTAAAATTAAAAATTAAAAATGAAAAGTGAAAAATGGAAAGCGGAAAATTGAAACGTTATTTTACAAGGAAAGAAACTTTGTATCTTTACAACTTTCTGACTTTCCAACTCAAAACCCAAAATGTCAAAAGAAATAGAAAATCGTTTAGAAAAAATTCCGCTACTAAATCTATTGGTTGCCTTTGGAAAAAAAATAAAAATTCCAGGATTACAAGGTTTGTCGTTATACAATCTCTTAGAAATGTACATCATTGGCATTGTAAGAGGTGCATTAACCACGAGAGCAGGAGGGATTGCTTTTAGTTTTTTTATGGCAATTTTTCCGTTTCTATTATTCATTTTAACATTAATACCTTACATTCCTATTGATGGTTTTCAAGAAGGATTGTTTTCATTTATCAAAGAAATTTTACCGCCTCAAACTTTTGATGCTGTCAATTTGGTTATAGAAGACATTATTAAAAATCAATACGGAAGTTTATTGTCTTTCGGTTTTTTATTGTCGATTTTTTTAATGACCAACGGAATTAATGCCATCTTTGGCGGATTTGAATACTCGTATCATGTGAAAGAATTCAGAAACACCTTTAAATCGTATTTTGTGTCTTTGGGTGTCTCTTTACTCACTTCTTTCTTTTTAATTATTACGATTACTTTGGTAATTTTATATCAAGTTGCTTTGTCTAAAATAAATGAGCAAGGGTGGTTTAATACCAGCGATTTAAACTTGTTTTATTACGGAAGAGGTTTCTTGTTTTTGGTAATGATTTACACCATTGTCTCTTTGTTATTTAGATACGGAACCAAACAAGGAAAGCAAACCAAATTCTTTTCTGCGGGTGCTATTTTAACTACGGTAGTTTCTTTGTTTTCTTTTTATATCTTCGGAATTTATGTGGTAAAATTTGCCCAATACAATCAATTATATGGTTCTATCGGAACCTTACTTATTCTTATGGTTTTTATTTGGTTAAATGCCATTATCCTATTATTAGGATTTGAACTCAATGCAAGTATTTATAGTCTACAGACTAAAAATAAAGTCTTAAATAATAGTTTATAATTCCCTGTTTTTTTAGATATTTGTAGCTAAATAATTATGAGTTTTAAAGGTTAAATTTTGAATGAAATACCTAAAACGTTACTCAATATTTAGCATTCATAATTCAACATTTAAAATTAGTAATTCAACATTCATAATTAATAATGAAGCCCAGTATTCCTAAAGGAACTAGAGATTTTTCTTCCGAAACACTTGCCAAACGCAATTATATTTTTAGTACTATTCAACAGGCTTTTGAAACCTTTGGATTTGCACCCATTGAAACTCCTAGTTTTGAAAATTCTTCCACCTTAATGGGAAAATACGGTGAAGAAGGGGATCGATTGATTTTTAAAATTTTGAATTCTGGGGATTACTTGAAAGATATTTCAAAAGTAGTAGGCTATGATTTAGCTTCAATTAGTTCCGAGATTACTCAATTTCTGAATGATTTTTTTATAGATATTTCAGAAAAATTAAGAAATAAAGTTCATCAAGTTAATTATGATTATGAGGAGACTATTACATTTATTTCAGATTACATAGAACAGAATTTTGATGTAATTTTTAGAAATCATTGTAAAGGATATATGAATGATTATAGAGATTCTCTAAAAAAAAATATTAGTAATCATAAGATTGCAATATCAAATCTTATATTTCGTCAAGACAATTTTTTTACTGATACTTTTGATGGATTTAATGAAATTGTCTTAACAGAAATTTCTTCAGTATTTTCTAATAATATTTACAATGAACGAATTAAATCGATAGACTATTCTCAATTGTCTTCTTACATCTCCGAAAAAGCTCTCCGTTACGATCTTACAGTACCTTTTGCACGTTATGTAGCCCAACATCAAAACGAGATTACCTTTCCGTTTAAACGCTATCAAATTCAGCCTGTTTGGCGTGCAGATCGTCCGCAAAAAGGACGCTTTAGAGAGTTTTACCAGTGTGATGCAGATGTTGTTGGAAGTCGTTCTTTACTGCAAGAAGTTGAGTTTATACAGTTGTATGATACCGTTTTTAGCAAGTTACAATTGCAAGGAACAACCATTAAAATCAACAATCGTAAAATACTATCAGGGATTGCCGAAGTAATTGGTGCACAAGACAAATTGATTGATTTTACGGTAGCCTTAGATAAGCTAGATAAAATAGGGAAAGAAGGTGTGGTTGCAGAAATGATTGCCAAAGGAATTGCAGCAGAAGCCATAAAAAAAGCGGATGCTTTATTCCATTTTACAGGAACAAACCTAGAAAAATTAGACGCCTTAGAAACTTTGTTAGTAACTTCTGAAGAAGGATTAAAAGGTGTAGAGGAGTTGCGTTTTGTAATTGCTACCATAGCCGATTTAGGTTTAGCATCTGCCACATTAGAATTAGATGTTACCTTGGCAAGAGGTTTGAATTATTATACGGGTGCTATTTTTGAAGTGGCTGCGCCTAAAGAAGTAAAAATGGGTTCTATTGGTGGTGGCGGACGCTATGACGATTTAACAGGTGTTTTTGGACTCAAAGATGTTGGAGGGGTTGGTATTTCATTTGGATTAGATCGTATTTATTTGGTGTTAGAAGAATTGAATTTATTTCAATCTGTAAAAACCCCAAAGCCCACGGTATTATTTTTAAATTTTGAAGCAACGCAACATAGCGCACAAATGAAAGCTTTACAAGAATTAAGAGCTATAGGAATTTCCGCTGAAATATATCCAGATGTTGCCCAAAGTAATAAACAGCAAAAAAAGCAATGGAAATATGCAGATACTAGAGATATTTCCTATGTAGTTACTGCGATAGAAGACCAAAAACTAAAAGTTAAAAACAGATTAGAGAATCAACAATTTTCATGTACTTTAGAAGAATTGATTCATAAAATACAATAACACAAAAGCAAGTTGTAAATTTGCCCCCTTAACAAAGTATACATGTTTGAAGTGAATAACGATACAAATCAAGATAAAATCGATGAAATAGGAGAGAATCACATAGGAACTTCTGCAAAAACGCCTTTGCGTGCAGATGCCTTTGTGATTTCAGATGCCGAAAAAATAGACAAAATAGAAAAAAGTGTCTATGATATTTTAATGACATTAGGAATGGATTTGGAAGACGATAGCTTAAAAGGAACTCCTAAAAGAGTTGCGAAGGCTTTTGTAAACGAAATTTTTATGGGATTGAACCCTAAAAACATGCCCAAACCTTCTACGTTTGATAACAATTACAACTACGGAGAAATGTTGGTAGAGAAGAATATTGTGGTATATTCTACTTGCGAACATCATTTGTTACCTATTATTGGAAGAGCCCATGTTGCTTATATTTCTGATGGAAAAGTAATTGGTCTTTCTAAAATGAATCGAATTGTAGAGTATTTCTCTAAAAGACCACAAGTACAAGAGCGTTTAACAATGCAAGTGGTACAAGCCATGCAACAAGCCTTAGGAACAGATAATGTGGCTTGTGTGATTGATGCCAAACATCTATGCGTAAATTCTAGAGGAATTAAAGACATAGAAAGTAGTACCATTACGGCAGAATTTGGAGGAAAATTTAAAGAAGCAGCCACCAAACAAGAGTTTTTAGATTACATAAAAATGGATACAAATTTCGACTGATTTCATTTTTAAATTTTTACAGCTTAGACCTGTCAGGTTTTAAAAACCTGACAGGTCTTTATAAAAAATAAGCGCCTCTTTTTTTAGAATCCTTAAAAAAGAAATTTACAATCCTTTAAAAATTACCAAAAAGTCATTTATAGCCTTTTAATTTGTGAAGAATGCAATTTATAATAATTGCTTATTCTTACATTTAACCTATCTATTATTTCGCTTTTAAAACCCAAAGAAAAACACTAGTTTTGTTGCACTAAAAATTTAAAATTAGGAAATATGGCTTTTGATATTGACATGATTAAAAAGGTGTACGCAAACGTTGTAGAACGAGTAGATGCTGCCCGAGAAATTACAGGGAAACCTTTAACATTAGCAGAGAAAATTTTATACGCACATTTATGGGATGGAAATCCTACAAAGGCTTTTAAAAGAGGTGTAGATTATGTAGATTTTGCTCCCGATAGAATTGCTTTGCAAGATGCTACTGCACAAATGGCGTTGTTGCAGTTTATGCAAGCAGGAAAGAGTAAAGTTGCTGTACCTACAACCACACATTGCGATCATTTAATTCAAGCTAAAAATGGCGCAGGAAGCGATTTACAGAATGCGTTAAATACAAGTAATGAAGTATTTAATTTTTTAGAATCGGTTTCTAACAAATACGGATTAGGATTTTGGAAACCAGGCGCAGGAATTATTCATCAAGTAGTTTTAGAAAATTATGCTTTTCCTGGCGGAATGATGATTGGTACAGATTCTCATACAGTAAATGCAGGAGGATTAGGAATGGTAGCCATTGGAGTTGGAGGAGCAGATGCCGTGGATGTAATGGCAGGGATGGCTTGGGAATTAAAATTTCCAAAACTGATTGGTGTAAAATTAACAGGGAAATTGTCTGGTTGGACAGCCCCTAAAGATGTTATTTTAAAAGTAGCTGATATTTTAACAGTAAAAGGAGGAACAGGAGCTATTGTAGAGTATTTTGGACCTGGAGCTGCGGCAATGTCTTGTACAGGAAAAGGTACCATTTGTAATATGGGAGCAGAAATTGGTGCTACTACTTCTACATTTGGTTATGACGAGTCTATGGAACGTTATTTACGGGCTACCGATAGAGAAGATGTTGCAGATGCAGCTAACGAAGTAAAAGAGTATTTAACGGGAGATACAGAAGTATACGCAAATCCAGAACAATATTTCGATCAAGTGATTGAAATTAACTTATCAGAATTATCACCTTTATTAAATGGTCCTTTTACGCCAGACTTATCTACAAAAGCTGGATCTGACATGACTCAAGCGGCTACTAAAAATGATTGGCCACTACAAGTAGAGTGGGGATTGATTGGTTCTTGTACCAATTCTTCTTACGAAGATTTATCCAGAGCGGCTTCTATAGCACAGCAAGCTATTGATAAAGGATTAAAGACAAAAGCAGATTTTGGAATTAATCCGGGTTCTGAAAAAGTAAGATATACTGCAGATAGAGACGGCATTTTAAATGTGTTTGAGCAATTGGATGCAAAGATTTTTACAAATGCTTGTGGACCTTGTATTGGACAATGGGCACGTTATGAAGATCCTAAAAACGCACCTAAAAACTCAATTATACATTCTTTTAATAGAAACTTTGCAAAACGTGCAGATGGAAATCCAAATACACATGCCTTTGTAGCCTCTCCAGAAATGGTTGCTGCGGTTACGATTGCAGGGAGATTGGATTTTAATCCGATGACAGATTCGTTGATTAATGAAAACGGGCAAGAAGTAATGTTGGATGAGCCTACAGGATGGGAATTACCACCAAAAGGTTTTGAAGTAAAAGATGACGGTTATTTAGCACCTGAAGAAGACGGAAGTCATGTACAAGTAAATGTGAATCCAGATTCAGAAAGATTACAATTATTAGAACCTTTTGCACCTATTGGAAACGCTATTTCTGGAGCAAAATTATTAATTAAAGCACACGGAAAATGTACCACAGACCATATTTCTATGGCGGGTCCTTGGTTGCGTTATAGAGGGCATTTAGATAATATTTCTAACAACTGTTTAATTGGAGCAGTCAATGCCTTTAATATGAAAACCAACTTTGTAAAAAGTCAGTTAACAGGAGATTATGATGCTGTACCTAAAACACAAAGAGCGTATAAAGCCGCAGGCATTCACACCATTGTGGTAGGAGATCATAACTATGGAGAGGGTTCTTCTAGAGAGCATGCTGCTATGGAACCAAGACATTTAGGTGTTGCAGCAGTTTTAGTGAAGTCTTTTGCAAGAATTCATGAAACTAATTTAAAGAAACAAGGTATGTTAGGGTTAACTTTTGTTAACGAATCGGATTACGATTTAATACAAGAAGACGATACCTTTAACTTCTTAGATTTAAACGAGTTTGCACCACAAAAACCTTTAACTATTGAGGTTGTACATGCAGACGGTAGTAAAGACGTTATCAAAGCAAATCATACCTATAATCAAGGACAAATAGATTGGTATAATGAAGGTTCTGCTTTGAATTTAATTAAAAAAGAGAACGCTGCCTCTTAAAAAGAGTTTCTTCGAGCTACTCTAATCTTGAAATTTTTATTTCCTTGAAAACGGGAATCTATATAAAAACAAAACCCTTCTAAAAAGAAGGGTTTTGTCATATTTATATCTCGATTATGATAGCATTTTACAACAATTTTTTCACCTCGCTTTTAATTAATGTAATAGCAGTATCTGTTGGCGGAATTTCTTTAGCATAATAAAGTAATGTAGTTTCTCTTAAACTATTTGCAGAAGTCGCATTTTCCCCAATTTCTCTTAGTTTACTTAGTACTGCTCCTTTAGAAGTAATAATAATATTCCAACATTGATTCGAAATATATACTTGTTGCACCATATTATGTTCAAACTCTTGCTCTATGTTTGAAACTAATAAATGTAAATAATCGTTAGCATTTTCACTAATTGGTTTTACACGTAATAATAATTTCGTAGGATTGATACGTTCGCAAAATAAGAGCATTCTTTCATAGGCATTTAATTTTATTTGCAAAGCCTCTCTTTTTTTAGCAATAAGTACTTCAACGCCTTTATCGTTAGTCTGTTTTGTAATAAGTGTTTTAAAAAAGAAATAGGCAACAACTCCTGTTACAATAGCAGGTAAAACATATACAAAGCCTTCTAATATTTTATCTTCCATGAATCTATAAAAAATTTAACACGAAGATATTGAATACAGTTGAAAGTTTAAAAACTCACGGTTAAAATGTTCCGTTTTAAATGTTTCAATTTTTTCATCCTTTAATATCAAGCCCATAAGCTATTTAAAAACCAAATGCTAAATCCAATGAGAGATACAATTCCAATCCAACTTAAAACTTTGAGGAACATGTTTGGTTGATGTTCTTTGGGAGTGTGTTTTCCAGTAATCAAAGTATAATTTAAGATGGCATAAAAAGGTGCTGTTAAAAAGGACAAAATGGTAGCAATCTTTACTAAAAAGCCCATATCACCTAAAAAATAGTGAAGTAAGATAAATGTTCCAATCACTAAAAAGACAATCCAAAACCAATAACTAAAACGAGATGCTTTCTTAGTAAATAATAATGCTGTTGTTTTTGCCATGGCTCTTGGAGAGGCATCTAATGTAGTAATGGTAGTGCTAAACATGGTGGTAAAAGCAGCAGCAGCGATAAATATATAGGAAAAACTTCCTAGATTATCGGTGTATAATTGTATAAGTTGCGAAGCAAAAACACCTCCTTTATCAGAGAAAGTTTCTCCTGAATGATACATTACCAAAGCACCCAACATTACAAAACAAACACCTAGGAATAACGTACCCATATAGCCCACATTAAAATCGAAAATAGCGGCTTTGGGTTTCACTTTTTCAAAAGTAGTTTTGTTTTTTTCTACTGCCCAAATAGAATGCCAAATGGAAACATCTAAAGGTGCAGGCATCCAACCTAAAAAGGCAATTAAAAAAGTAATTTCTATAGCTTCTGATGGAATAATTTGTGTAAAATCAAAAGAGTGTTCTGTACTAAGTAATGCCACACTTACCGCAATAATAGTACTAAGTGTTAAAATTAAAATGATGTACTTCATCAAATTGTCTAATAACTTGTACTTTCCAATCAATAAAATAACAAGACTAATTACCATTAGAATAGCAGACCAACCTACTAAACTAAGCGTTTCATTAAACCCAAAAAGTTGGGATGCCAATCCAGCAGTAACGATGGTTACCGCTGCTTGAATAGTAAACATAGTAGCAAAGTTGAGTAGATAATAAGCTACTAAAACGCCTTTTCCTAATTTTTTATAGCCTTCTAGTAAAGTTTCTCCTGTAGCCGCAGCATACCGAGGACCAAATTGAAAAAAAGGGTATTTAAAAATATGCACTAATAACAAAGCCCATAACAAACCAAAACCAAACTCGGCACCTGCTTTGGTAGATTGCACCAAATGAGAAACACCAATAGCAGCACCTGCAAATAGTAGCCCAGGACCAAGGGAGTTTAAGAATGATTTTTTCATACAAACAAATTATTATTCAGATAATAGTTAACGGAAGAATTTAATATTTCAATTAACTCCGTATCCATATATTTATATTCATCAGGAATATCAAGAATTATAACTTTTTTAGAGGTAACATTTGAAAATTTATTATTTATTCTTTCTTTATGTTTTTTCTCCATAACAAAAATAATATCAGCAATATCAATCATTTTTTGATTAACTTTAATTCTAGCTGAATTTTCTGTCCCAGCAGACATTACAATTAAATTTTTAGTTTTTTTAAAAATGGACTCTGCTGTTTTACTTCTCCATTTATTTCTACTACATATAAAAAGAATATGTAAACTATTTTTAATCATTTAAGACTTTTTAATTACTTCAGCCAATAACTTTTTAGCACGTAATAATTTTACTTTTACATTGTTAATAGGCTCATTAATATGTATAGCGATTTCTTTATAACTTAGTTCTTGAAAGTAACGTAATTGAATGACTTCTTGATATTTGGGCTTTAACTGTTTAATGTCTCGTAGTAGTTTTGCTAAATTTTGTTCTGTAATAATTTTGTCTTCTGCACTAGGGCTATCGTCTATAACACTATAAACTTCAACTTCCTGTTCTATGGTGGTATTTCCAGAAAGTAATCTATTTTTCTTTCGTAATAAATCGATATGAATATTTTTAGAAATCGTAATTAGCCATGTTTTAAATTGATACTTTGTGTCAAACGTATCAATTTTATCAAAAGCTTTAGAAAATGTCTGTACCGTAATATCTTCCGCATCATTTTCATTATGAATCCGTTTAAACTGATAATTATAGACATCTGCCCAAAAATTATCTAATAAAAAATTAAAAGCGGTTTGATGGCCTTTTGTGGCTTTCTCAATGTATTGGTGAAGCTGTTTTTCTGTTATTTCCAATGGGTAGGTTTCCAAATCAAGTTGGTGATAAATATACTAAATTGAAATAATATCAAAAACAATTCTAAAAAAGGGGCTATAAAAATAAGGTGTGGTTCGGCTAGTTTTTTTGCTGAAAATCCAATAACTAGATATAAAAGGATAAAATACGCACAGCTAATAGGAATCATTAATTGCCAAGAACACATCATAAACAATGGGATGAGCAAGGCATAGAAAAGGCTTTTTGTAGTAAAAAAGAGCCCTAATAATAATTGGAATTTTATTTTATAATGAGAAGCGGTAGAAACATGCCTTCTTTTTTGACGAAACCATTCTGTAAAAGTTTGTGGTGCTTCTGAAATGGTAAAACTATCTTCATCTATGCATATAGCAGTATTCTTTGAACTTGCGGCTTCTTGTATAAACAAGTCATCATCTCCAGAGCGAATATGCATGTGTTTTATAAATCCGTTTGTTTTATAAAATTCTGATTTGTGATAGGCTAAATTGCGTCCAACACCCATGTACGGGATTTTTAGTTTTGCGTAACTAAAATATTGAATTGCTGTAACTAAGGTTTCAAATCGAACGAGTAAGTTTAGAAGAGAAACTTTTTTTGCCTTGTATTTTCCATAACCTAAAACAATTGTTTTTTGTGTAGAAAATACACTTGCCATTTTTGCAATCCATTTTTTAGAAGGAATATAACAATCGGCATCTGTAAATAGTAAATGCTTATGCGTAGCTGCTTTAATACCTAAGGTTAACGCATATTTTTTATTTCCCCAAAAAGCTTCTGTGTTTAGAACATTTACAATTTTAATATTGCTATTTTTTTTTTTAAAATTTTCCATGATTTCTAAACTTCCATCGGAAGAAGCGTCGTTAATTAAAACGATTTCAAAAATGGGGTATTCTTGTTGTACAATAGAAGGGAGGAATTTTTGAAGGTTTTTGGCTTCGTTTTTAGCACAAATAATAACAGAAATAGGAATTTTTTCGGCAGGTGATTTTTTTTGAGAAGTGCTTACTGCAAAAAAAGAAAAACCAAGGTAATATAGAATTTGAATGCTTGTAATAACTACAAAAGTGTAGAAAAGTAGCGAAATAAGCATGTTTTAGAAAAGAGTTTATTGATGTTGTGGTTCCGAGCAAGTATCAAATTCATCTGCCGATTTTCCACAAAACCCACAAGCTTCTCCTGTTTTATTCAGCATAGGATTCTGACTGGCGCAGGTACCCGCAAATTTACCATCTTTTTTCGCCCAAATTTTTATAGCAATTCCTGCAAAAGCCAATGCTAATAAGCCCAAAGTCAATAAAAATAATTTCATGATTTCTGAATAAAAATGATTCCCACAAAGGTACGAAATTTAGAAGTGTTTTTGTAATTCAAAAGAACTTTAATAAATGGATATAGTTCCTTTATAAATTTTATATTTTCACGTTTTTAAACGCATTTATTATTTTGAATGAACAAGAACTTGTTGAACAATTAAAAAGTGGGAGCGAATCGGCTTTTCAACAACTTTTAGAAATGTATCAACAGAAAGTTTTTGGTACTTGTTTGTCTTTTGTGCCTAATAAAGAAGATGCAGAAGATATTGCGCAAGAAGTTTTTTTGGAGGTGTATAAATCCATTCAAAAATTTAAAGGGAATTCTAAGGTTTCTACTTGGATTTATAAAATTTCTACCAATAAATGTTTAGAATTTATAAGAAAGAAAAACACCAAAAAACGTTTTGCTTTTTTACAGTCTATTGCTGGAAATGAAATTCCTTTAGATAAAACTAATTTTTATACAGAATTTAATCATCCTGGCGTTTTATTAGAAAACAAAGAGAAAACTGAAATTATTTATAAAGCGATTCATACATTATCAGAAAATCAAAGAATCATTTTTACACTAGCAAAATTAGACGGAAAGAGTTATCAAGAAATTGTTGATATTACAGGAAAGAGTTTATCATCTGTAGAATCTATTTTGTTTAGAGCAAAGAAAAATCTAAAAGAAAAATTAGCGTATTTTTATGAGAATGAGCGTTAAACGCAAGTTTTTATAAATTATTGCATCTAAAAATTATGACCGTTTGTAAACCCATTACAAAAACAAATAACATAGACCGATGAAAACAAATAAAGAAGTATTAAAAAAAGTAGAAGACACTTTTGCTACTTTAGATGCCATTGAAGAAGTAAAGGTTTGCAGTTCTTTTCAACAAGGCGTTTTCAATAAAATACAAGAACATCAACAAAACCAATTTCAGTTAACATGGTTTACACCACAATTGCAAATGGCGGCCATGCTCATTATTTTGTTGGTAAATACAATGGCAATTGTATATACGTTTTCCAAACAAGAATACGTTTCTGAAATTGATAATTTTGCACAGGAGTATTATCTGAATACAACAACTACTTTTACCTTAAATTAAAAAAAAAGTGAAAACAAAACTACTATATTTCTTATTAGCTACTTTAATATTTACCAATGCAGGAATGTTATTTATGCTGATAACGAAACCACATCAACAAAAAAAAGCGAAAGATAATTTTTTAGTGACAACTCTTCAATTTGATGAAGATCAAATAGAACGCTTTCGTCTTTTGGAGCAACATCACAGAGATAAAATGAGAGTGATGGATAGAGGAATTATGGATGCAAAAGATATTTTGTTTAATTCTTTTTCTAAAGAGGGTGTTTTTTCTGATTCTATTGCAAAAAGAATTGGTGATTTGCATGGTTTAAAAGAAAAAGAAGTTTTTGCCTTTTTTAAGCAAGTAAGAACTATTTGTACATCAGAGCAACTTCAAAATTTTGATGAATTAATACAGCATGCAATGCATAAAAGTGCCCAAAATATGCCTAAAAATGAGGGAAGAAGACCACCTCCACCTCCAAGATAATAAATATACTCAGAATAATTTTTTTGAGTATAACGCAAGTTTTTTTTAAGAACTACATCTAAACATACAGAACTTTAAAAATATACTGTATGACAAGACTTTTACTTTTTATTAACTTAAATATAAATAGATATGAAGGTCTTACAACAAACAGTATATACTGCAATGCTCATAATGTCTTTTGCGTGTACAAACAATGAAGAATATGTAGCTATTACTACAGACAATAATGAAAACCTATTGGCAGGCAGCGAAATTTTAGAAGCTACGTTAAATTTACCTCCTACACCTTTTCCGTATAATGATGCATTGCCTGCATTCTTTTTAAGCAATCAAACAAATCAAGAAGACAATACACCTAATAACAATCCTATTACAAACGAGGGTGCTACCTTAGGAAGAGTGTTGTTTTACGATACAAAAATGTCTTTAAACAATACTGTTTCCTGCGCTTCTTGTCACGAACAATCCAAAGGCTTTTCAGACTCAAATACTTTTAGTGTTGGTTTTAATGGTGAATTAACAGGTAGAAACTCTATGGGTTTAGCCAATGCAAGATTTTATGAGAATGGACGGTTTTTTTGGGATGAACGTGCGGCTACTTTAGAGGAACAAGTTTTAATGCCTATACAAGATCATATAGAAATGGGTATGACTTTAGATGAATTGATTGAAAAACTAGCGGTATTGCCTTATTATCAAGTTTTGTTTGCGAATGCTTTTGGCGATGAAAAAGTAACAAGTAATAGAATTTCTTTGGCATTATCGCAATTTATTCGTGCTATGGTATCTTATGAATCTAAATATGATGAAGGTTTGCAACAAACCAACAATCAGAATGCAAATTTTCCAAATTTCACGGCTTCAGAAAATTTAGGAAAGAATTTATTTTTTAGTAATAGAACAAGATGTTCAGACTGCCACGATACCAATGCGTTTGTAGGAGATAGAGCAAGGAATAACGGTTTAGACGCTGTTTTAACGGATTTAGGTGTAGGCGCAGTTACAGGAAATAACAATGATAATGGCGAATTTAAAGTACCTTCTCTAAGAAATATAGAATTGACTGCACCTTATATGCACGATGGTAGATTTACCACACTTAGAGAGGTTATAGAACATTATAATGATGGTGTGCAGAACAGTCCAAATTTAGACGGTAGGTTACAACAAGGAAACGGAGTTTTAAGATTAAATTTAAACAACCAAGAAATACAAGCTTTGGTAGACTTTTTAGTAACTTTAACCGATGAAAATTTTATAACTGATGAAAAGTTTTCGAATCCTTTTAAGGAATAGCGTAAGTTTTTAAAATAAATAACATCTAAACTTTTTAACAATAAATAATCCTAAACCCAATGAAAAATCAAATTTTTAAAAAATTATCTTTATTACTTTTCGCTACTGTAATTATTGCTTCGTGCAGTTCATCAAGTAATAATGAAGACCCAGAACCAGACCCAGTTACATTACACCCTGCTTTTTCAGCGTTTAATACAGAAGCAACTACTATTTATGTAGATGGTTCTGATGTTGTTATAGAAACCACAGGTTTACCAAACCATGATACAGTATATTGGGGAGAGGGAAACGAAGGCTATATTGAAGAACCTAGTATAAGTACAACGCCTTCTATTATCTCTAGTAATAATAATGCTACTACCATTAGGGTAGATGCAACACCTGATTTAACGGGAAATACTGTGGCTACTAGTCTTGGTACCATAGGTATTGCCGTAAGTGGATCGGCTATTTATAATGACCAAGAAGGAGGAGGACCTTTAGATCAGGCAGCGGTTAGTTTAGATTGGACAGGTGGGCATATCGGTCCGGGTGCATATCACTATCATTTAGAGCCCAAAGCTTTTTCAAACGATGATGGGAATTTAGTAGGGATATTGTTAGATGGTGTTTTTTTATATGGAAGACGTGATTATCCTTCAGATGAATATCCAACAGATTTAGATGAATCTGGCGGACATTTTGGACCAACTCCACATAATCCAGATGGAGAATACCACTATCATATTATCAATGAGTTGTATTCTACAACAGGGTCTTATATTGCTTTTGCAGGACCTTATAGAGGTTACTAGTATATGTGCTTAGCATGAAAAACAGCATACCCTTTGTGTTATTATTTTGTTGCGTGTTACTTTTTAACTGCAAAAAAACTTCATCTAAATTTAATGAAGAAGCATCTATAGTTCCTATATCACAAAAAATAAAAGAAATATATGTAGATAAAAAAGAACTTACGCTTCATCAAAATGAGGGTGTTTGGTATTATAAAAATGAACCATTTTTTGGTTTTTCCGTTGAATGCTATGAAAACGACCAATTAAAATCGAAAATTGGTTTTCACAATGGTAAAAGACAAGGAATCGTCAAAAAATGGTTTTCAAATGGTATACTTCGTTATGAATACTATTATCAACAAAATAGAATAGAAGGTGTTTATAAGAGTTGGTGGAATAACGGGCAACAATCGGAAGAATCTTTTTATAATGACGGTATAAAAAATGGTGTTGAAAAAAAGTGGTATCCTACAGGTCAAATGGCCAAGCTAAGAACTATTAAAAACAGCAGAGAAGATGGAATGCAGAAAGCTTGGTTAAAAAATGGCAAATTGTATGTGAATTATGAAGCTAAAAATGGACGAATATTTGGTTTGAGGCGCGCAAATAACTGTTACAAATTAGAAAATGAAAAAATCGTAAGATATGATCAATAAACTACTTCTTGTTTTTTTATGTGTTTTTACAATGGTATCCTGTAAAAGTAAGAAAGAAGAAAATTTGAGTAGGGTAGACGCGCTCCCTTATTTTGAAGAAGCAAGTTTTACACCTAAATGGATTTCTCCAAATAGTAATCAACTCAATAATTTTCATAAAATACCAGATTTTAATTTGGTCAATCAACATGGAACAACAATAAACGCTAAAACTTTTGAAAATAAAATTTATGTAGCTGACTTTTTCTTTACCACTTGCCCTGGAATTTGTCCGGCAATGACTAAGAATATGGATGTTTTACAAAAAGAGTTTTTAGAAGATGATGAAATTTTATTGCTTTCGCATTCTGTAACTCCTACAATAGATTCTGTTCCACAATTAAAAAAATATGCTTTAGAGCATGGTATTCAAAAGAATTGGCATTTGGTAACTGGAGATAAGCAGCAAATTTATGATTTGGGTAGAAAATTTTATTTTGTGGAAGAAAATTTGGGAGCGCCTAAAAGTGTAGATGATTTCTTACATACAGAGAATTTTGTTTTAATAGATAAAAGAAAACACATTAGAGGGATTTACAATGGTTTGAATAGAAGTGCTGTACGTCAATTAATTGCAGATATAAAGACGCTAAAAAAAGAGAATTAAGTTCAAATTTCCGACAAAACGTATGTAAAATATTTTATAGAGGGGAACTTTAGGAGAGTAATGCTAATTATTTTAGTATTGCTCTTCTTTTTATTTAAAGCACATTTACTTCAATTTCTAAAGAAATTTTAAACTGCTCAAAAACAGTTTTTTGTATTTTCTGTGCAAGGTTGTAAATTTCTTTTCCAGAAGCATTGCCATAGTTTACTAATACTAAGGCTTGTTTTGTATGAACACCTGCATCACCAAAACGTTTTCCTTTGTACCCTACTTGCTCTACCAACCAACCTGCTGGAACTTTTACAGTAGTTTTAGAAATAGGATAATTAGGAATGGTTGGAAATTTTTGTTGCAGTTGTTTAAAAAGTATTGTTGAAATGATGGGATTTTTAAAAAAGCTACCACTGTTTCCAATTTCTTTAGGATCGGGTAATTTCGATTTTCGAATAGCAATTACGGCGTTGGAAATATCTTTTAAAGTTGGATTTTTAATATTTTTTGATGCCAATTCAGTTTCAATAGCACCGTATGAAGTATTTAATTGATGCTTCTTTTTTGTCATTCGAAAAGAAACCGCAGTTAAAATAACACTTCCTTTTAAGTTGTTTTTAAAAATAGAATCACGGTATCCAAATTGACAATCTTCGTTTGAAAACTCAACACGTTCTTCAGTAGTAATACTAATGCCTTCTACTTTGGTAATTACATCTTTTACTTCTACACCGTAGGCGCCAATATTCTGAATAGGGCAGGTACCTACATTACCGGGTATTAAAGATAGATTTTCTAGCCCGCCATAACCTTGGTCAATACACCAAAGTACAAAATCGTGCCAATTTTCGCCTGCATTTACAGTAATATAGACAAAATTATCTTCCTCTTTATCAATAGAAATCCCTTTGATATCAACATGAACAACTAATTTTTCAATATCATTGGTTAATAGCATATTACTTCCACCAGAGATTAAAAACAGCTCTTTTTCGATTTTTAAAAGTTGTTGAATTTCATAAAAAGAAGTGATTGTAACAAATCTCTTTGCATATGCTTTAATACCAAAGGTATTGTATTTTGTGAGCGCTATATTTTGTTGAATATTCAATTAATTAGGATATAATTTTAAGGCTTCGGCTAAAATTTCTACAGAACGTTTTAGATCTGTTTTGTTTAAAACATAGGCAATTCGTACTTGGTTTTTCCCTTCTCCTTTGGTAGCATAAAATCCACTTGCAGGTGCTACCATTACGGTTTCGTTATTGCTGTGAAATTCTTCTAGTAACCAACGCGCAAAATCATCTGCATTATTTATAGGTAATGCTACTACACAGTAAAAGGCACCTTTGGGATTTGCAACGGTAACACCCTCAATTTTTTGAAGCTCAGTAATTAATGTGTTTCTTCTTGCTACATATTCTTCTATTACTTCTGTAAAATAACTTTTTGGGGTTTCTAAGGCAGCCTCACTGGCTAATAGTGCGTAAGTTGGTGGACTTAAACGTGCTTGTGCAAATTTTATAGCGGTAGCAATTACTTGTTCGTTTTTAGAAACAATACAACCAATTCTTGCACCGCACATGCTGTAGCGTTTAGAAACCGAATCAATTACAATCGCATGTTGTTCTAATCCGTTTTCACTTAAAATAGAATGGTGTGTACATCCATCATAGACAAACTCGCGATATACCTCATCAGCAATTAAAAAAATATCGTGTTTTAGAACTAGTTTTTTTAGTTTCTCAATTTCAGCTTTCGAATATAAATACCCTGTTGGATTCCCAGGATTACAAATTAAAATAGCTTTTGTTTTAGGTGTAATTAGTTTTTCAAACTCCTCAATACTGGGTAAGGCAAAGTTGTTTTCAATTTTAGAAATTACAGGAACAACAGTTACGCCAGAAGCCGTAGAAAATCCATTGTAATTCGCGTAAAAAGGTTCAGGAATAATTACTTCATCACCCAAATCTGTAATACTCCCTAGCGTAAAAAAGAGTGCTTCAGAACCTCCTGTGGTAGCAATAATATGATTTGCGCGTACAGGAATATTGTTTTTTTGATAATAGTTAGCTAATTTATTTCTATAGGTTTCAGAGCCTTCAGACCGTGCATAAGAAAGTACTTCTATAGAATTATTTTTTACAGCATCTAAAGCTATTTGAGGGGTTTTAATATCGGGTTGCCCTATGTTTAAATGATATACTTTAATACCTTTTTTCTTTGCATTTTCCGCATAAGGAACTAGCTTTCTAATAGGCGATTCGGGCATGGCATGTCCCTTTTTAGAAATAGCAGGCATATTGTTTCTAATTTTAGAAATACAAATGTGCAAAATATATTTCAGAAAGTTGTAAGTTATGAAGTTTATAAAGTTGGAAAGCCTGAAAGTTTTAAAGTTGGAAATTTTTAAATATTGAATTTTCTGTCTTTGAATTCTTTAATAACTTTAATTTGTTTATTCGTTTAAAGCGTTTTATTAGAAACTATTTTTTTCAATTGGTTTAAACAACCAACGTTAAATATTTACTAAAAAGTAGTTTTCAACTCCCTTAATTTGTACATTTAAAATCTATTCAATTCAAGTTGTCTTTTGAGAAAAATAATTTTTCTTATCGTTTTTATAGGTTTTTTGACGCCAAATTTAGTTTTTTCTCAAAAAGGATTTCAATTTTTAGGCGATCGAACAGATGAAGTGCAAGTTTCTTTTCAACTGATTAATAACTTAATTGTAATTCCTGTAGAAGTGAATAAAAAAAAGCTCTCTTTTATTTTAGACACGGGAGTTAATAAAACCATTTTATTCAATCTTTCACAACAAGATAGCCTTCGTTTAAATAATATTGAAAAAATAGATTTAAAAGGCTTAGGAAGTGGAGAATCTGTAGCAGCTTTATTATCTAAAAACAATCAACTTAAATTAGAAACCTTATTTAGTTCTCATGAATTTATTTATGTGATTTTAGAGGATAAATTTGATCTCTCTTCTAAAATGGGTACAACTATTAATGGTATTATTGGATACAATTTATTAAAGAATTTTATTGTAGAGATAAATTACAAAAGAAAGCGACTTACGTTTCACAATCCTAAAACGTATCGGTATAAGAAATGTAGAAAATGCCAAACATTTCCGTTACAATTTTACCGTAAAAAACCTTTTATAGACGTTCAGATTCAATTAGATACGATAGGAATGAAGAGAACACCGCTAAAAATGTTGATAGACTCTGGAGGGAGCGATGCTCTTTGGTTATTTGAATACACAAAACCAAATATTCAAACTCCTAAAAGGTATTTTAAAGATATTTTAGGAGATGGTTTAAGCGGTACGGTTTACGGAAACAGGAGTAGAGTACCCGAAATATGGATAGGTAAATTTAGTATGAAAAACCCAACAGTTTCTTTTTTAGATACACTCTCTACGGTAAATGCTAGAAATTTTAAACAAAGAAACGGAAGTATTGGCGGCAATATTTTAAAGCGTTTTAAAGTGTGGATTGATTATCCCAACAAAAAAATTACGTTAAAAAAGAATGGCTCTTTTAAAAGTGGATTCAATTATAATATGAGTGGTTTAGATATTGTTTATGATGGAAAGCAATTGGTAAGAGAGGAGAATAAAGTTTTTGTAAACAATCCGTATGCCATTGAAAATGGTAGAGATGATAATTTTACGATTGCCTTGGCAACCAGTTATAGCTATACATTTAAGCCTTCTTATAAAATAAATAAAGTAATCCCTAATTCTAATGCTGCAAAGGCAGGATTGTTAAAAGATGATATTCTTATAAAATTAAATGGAGACCCAATTCATAAATATACATTGGGTGATATTATTGGTAAGTTTCAAACAAAAGATAAGAAGAGAATACGATTGGTAGTAGAAAGGGAAGGACAATTGTTAAATTTTGAATTCCGATTAGAAAAAAGAATTTGACTTCAATCTTTTAATGATTTGATTTTTCAATAGATTCGTTTTCCTTTTTTACAAAACCTTTTATTCTTAGTGTTTTTCTAGCTGTTTTTGCATTGGAGTAAATAGTAATCATTTTAGAAAAGCCGCCTAATCTTTTGGTGTCGTAAGAAACTTCAATAATTCCTTTTTCTCCTGGCATAATAGGCTTTTCAGGTTTTTTAGGAATGGTACAACCACAAGAGGCTTGTATTCGATTTATAATTAAAGGCACTTTACCTGTATTTATAAATTCAAAAAAACGTGTTCCATCACTGTCTTTTAGAATGTTTCCATAGTCTATGATTTCTGTTTCAAATTGAAATATTGCTTTTTCTTGTGCAATTGTTAGTGAAACTGTAAATATGAAAGCAAGGATTATAATTTTTTTCATAAAGAATAGGTATGTAATAAAAACTCAAAGATAAAGATTTTTATACTGCTATGTAGATTTAAGAATTTGCATAACAAAAGCTAAAATCGTAACATTACAAACTCAAAAATACAACCATGCAAAACGATACAAACCCTAATGTAGAAGACAAAACGAATATATCTATTGAACATGCTTTATTGCCTATAATAGTTTTGATGGCAATGTTAGCGATTAATATTTTTCTATTTGGAGGAGAGTTGTTAGGAGGCTATTCAAATCAGTACATATTATTAATTGGAGGCGTAATTACAGCATTAGTTGGGTTTTATTATAAAATTTCAATTCACAAAATGACTTTAGAAGTTTGGGAAAATTGGAAAAGTGTTTTTGTTCCCATCATGATTTTATTTTTAGTAGGAGCCTTAGCAGGAACTTGGCTAGTGAGTGGTATTATTCCTGCGATGGTCTATTATGGTTTGCAAGTATTAAGTCCTGAAATATTTTTACCAGCATCTGTAATTATTGCAGCGATTATTTCAATCGCTACAGGAAGTTCTTGGACAACTTCGGCTACTGTAGGAATTGCTTTGATTGGTATTGGAACTGCTTTAGGAATTCCTACAGGAATGATTGCAGGAGCCGTTATTTCTGGTGCTTATTTTGGCGATAAAATGTCGCCTTTATCAGATACAACCAATCTCGCACCTGCAATGGCAGGAACAGATTTGTTTACCCATATTAAATATATGGCATATACAACAGTACCCACCATTATTATAACATTAATTGTTTTTACAATTTTAAGTAGCACTATAGATACATCTGGAAGTGCTAATATTAGCGATTTGTTATCTACAATAAAAACCACTTTTTATATTACCCCATGGTTATTTGTAGTTCCAGGAGTTGTAGTAGCAATGATTTTATTAAAAACAAAACCTTTAATAGCTTTAGGAACAGGTGTTTTATTGGCAATTGTTTTTGCAGTAATTTTTCAACCTGCCATTTTAGAAACTGTTTCAGATTCAAGCTTTAAAGCGATTTTAATTGCAATATTATCGGATGTACAAATAGAAACAGCCAATGATAAACTAACAGAACTGTTTTCCTCTGGTGGAATGAGTGGAATGATTTGGACGATTCTTTTAATTATTTGTGCGATGGTCTTTGGAGGCATTATGGATGCTATTGGAGCTCTTAAAAAGATTACAACGGCATTGTTATCTTTTGCATCTTCTGTTTTTGGTTTGTTTGCAAGTACAGTGGTAAGTTGTCTAGGATTAAATGTTGTAGCTTCCGATCAGTATTTGGCGTTGGTAATTCCTGGAAAAATGTTTAAAAAAGCTTATGAAGACAAAGGATTGGCACCAGAAAATTTAAGTAGAACCTTGGAGGATTCTGGAACAGTTACCTCGGTTTTAATCCCTTGGAATACCTGTGGAGCTTATCAATCTGGAGTTTTGGGAGTTGGTGTAGGAGAATACTTTTTATATGCTATATTTAATTGGTTAAGTCCGTTTACAACACTTTTATTTGCAGCCTTTAGAATTAAAATAAGAACCCTAAGAACTAAGAATTAAAAGGTAATCTAAATGTTGAATTTTAAATTAAATAAAGCATCATTTAAAATTTAGAATTCAACATTTTTTAACTTCTAATTATCCATGAACTTTTGCTGTAGTTCCTCTGTTTTTCATCATTTCGGCTTCAAAAGCTAACAATGCTTTCCATTTTTTATCTACAATTTCTCTATCTTGATATTTTCTAGCAAAACCTAAGAATAGTGTGTAATGATTGGCTTCAGAAATCATTAAGTCTTTATAAAATTTAGACAATTCTGCGTCTTCCATATTCTCTGAGAAGACTTTAAAACGTTCGCAACTTCTCGCTTCAATTAATGCAGCAATTAATAGACGTTGTACTAAGGCATTGGTTCTATCTTTTGTTTTAGGAAAGAATTTTTGTAACCGAATGGCGTAATCATTTTTCTGTTCTCTACCCAAAACCATTCCTCTTTTTACCATAAAATCATGAACCATTTTAAAATGCTCCATTTCTTCAATAGCAATAGCACTCATAGCTTGTACTAATTCAGTTTCTTCAGAATAATTAATAATGATAGAGACTGCGTTAGAGGCCGCTTTCTGTTCTAAAAAAGCGTGATCGGTAAGAATTTGTTCTAAATTATTTTTAGCAATTTCTGTCCAAGAAGTTTCCGTTTCAAATTGAAGTCCTAACATGGTAGATTTATAAATTTATAATTAGTAAAATTACAAATAAATTTATTGAGACCTATCGAATTTCTATAAGCTTATAATTCTTTTATTTTACCAACTATCTTCAAAACTCTTTCCATTGTATAAGTCTTTTGTTACCATTGGCAATCCTGCATTTTTAAGAATCGATATTACTTTTTTAGGCCATGTTTTTCGATAGTTGTAAGAGTTTAATTTTCCGCCAATCTCATTTATAAAATCAATTGCTGTTTTCTCTTTTAAAAGGATTTCTTTTCCGTGTATAGTGACCAAGCTATCCATTTTTTTTCTTGCAACTCTATAAGCTTTAATTCTACTTTCTCTTCCTATAAAAACAGTTACAAAATCGCGAATGTTTGCTAAGTTTGCTTTTGCCTTTTCTTTTGGATGGTGTTTAAAATAAGCCAATCTATAGGTGGTTCCTGCCCAAGGTTTGGGTCTGTAATCTTTTTTTAAACTTTCGGGTCTGTTTTTCCATTCCAATTTATTTTTAGCATAGGTAATAATCTCTAATGAATCGTATAGTATTCGGTTTGTTTCTAAGTGTGTAGGCAAGTATAAGGCAGGCAATTCTATATCGCCACGTCGTGTTCCTAAGCTTAAAATATTCCCTGTAATCTGACCAATATAACCGCTGTCCCAACCCGATTCTAAGCCTGCGATGGCAAGTAGGGAAGCAGGCGGAATGTTGTGTTTTAAACAAATCTCAGTAGCTTTTTTAGCAATGCCTTTATAAAACGCTTTTACATGTGGGTATTTTCGTAGAGAGTACTTTTTTTCTTGAAGAGGTGTTTCTAGAAGGTTGTATGGACTCAAGTTAATATTTGCGAAGAAAATTATTACGGTAATTATTGATTTCATACTAAAAACAATCTATTTTTTAAATTTATTTTATTGCTACAAGATAAAAGAACTTTTATAAGAAAGAAAAGAAGAGTAAAATTATTTTTATGTTGTATAACCTTGTATCAATCCATTAAAAAATAACAGTTATCTTTAGAGGTGAAAAACAGTAATTTAATAAATGGCAATTGTGGGTATACAGTTGTTAACATTCATTATGAAGAATCAAATAAAAAAATATTTAACTGTATTATTCGGATTTGTACTTTCAAGTTGTTTTAATGGACAAACAAAAGTTGCTAAAAATGGTATTGAAACCTTAAATAATAAAATTAACAAAGAACAGTTTGAACTTTTATATGATAACACCAAATTATTTCCAGACGACACTCAATTATCGCTTGCTTTAATTAAAAACGGAAAAATTTATTTCATTGGAACTAAAAGAATAAATGACACAATAAAACTAATTGAAAATTATAAGAGTACTTTTGAAATTGGTTCTATAACTAAAGTATTTACCTCAACTTTGTTGTCAAATTTTGTAAATGACCAAAAATTAAAATTAGATGATAATATACAAGATTACCTCGATTTCAAAATCAATTCCGAAAACGAAATAACTTTTAAACAACTTGCAAATCATACTTCTGGACTTCCAAGATTGCCTTCAAACCTGAATCTTTTATTTGTAGACAAAGACAATCCTTATAAAGATTATGACCAAGAAAAGCTTATAAATTATTTAAAAGGAGAAGTTGAGTTGAATAAAGAATCTGGAATTAAGTATGAATACTCTAACCTTGGTGCTGGACTTTTAGGATTTGAATTAGTAACCATTTCTAAATTATCATATGAGTCACTATTGCAAAAGAAAATATTTACAAAGTATGAGATGGTAAATTCTACGAGTAGAAGAGAAAATATACAAACCAAGCTAGTGAAAGGATTAAAACCTAATGGAGAAACGACTTCGAATTGGGATTTTGATGTTCTAGCTGGTGGTGGAGCAATTTTTTCTACAATAGAGGATTTATCTAAATTCGCTTTAGCTCAATTTGATAATACAAATAAGGAATTAGCATTAACCCACAAACCTACATTTAAAGTAAATGACAATATGAGTATAGGACTTGGATGGCATATTTTAAAAAGAAAAAACGGCAGTGAATTGATTTGGCATAATGGAGGTACTGGAGGTTATACTTCGTCAATGGCTTTAGATTTAGAAAATACAAATGGAATAATAATATTATCCAATGTTTCTGCATTTAATAAAAAAAGGAGAAATATTGATAAATTATGCTTTGAACTCATAAAAACATTAGATAAAAAAATAACGAAAGACCAATAATGATCATAAGAAATTGTTTTCTCTAATTCACCTTTGAATATCAACTCGGATTTTTTATTCGATTTGTATTTGCTAAATTTAAAGTTTAAAACACGCAACTAGTTATTGAAAAAATGTGTTAGTCTTAATCAACTCAAAATCAAACAAAAATGAAAGTTACGACCGAAAAAAACGAAAAAGTTGCCAATATGATGTTTGCATCCATTTATCCATTGTACTTAAATAGATTGGAGAAAAATGGTAGAACCAAAGAAGAACTCAATCAAGTAATTACATGGTTTACGGGTTTTGATGAAGATACTTTACAAGCACTTATTGACGAAAAAGTAACGTTTAGAACCTTTTTTCAAAAGGCAAGCATACATCCAAATGCACACTTAATTAAAGGTGTTGTTTGTGGTTATCGAATTGAGGAAATAGAAGACGAGTTTGAATTGTATAAGCAATGCAGGCGTATGGAAAAGCTAATTGATGAATTGGCAAAAGGTCGTAAAATGGAGAAAATTTTGCGAAAAGAAAAAATATAGCAACTGTTGCTCACAAAATTAAAATTGTATTGAAGCGTATTTTAGTTGAATTTTGTACGCAAGTTTAAAATAAAATAAGAACAGCTTGCTTTTTATGGAAAGATACTTAAATTTACTTTTCATTATTTAGAATTCAGAAAGTATGTTAGAATTAGCAGGAATCATCATTTTAGGGATATTGGCACAATGGGTAGCTTGGAAATTTAAAATTCCTGCTATTCTACCGCTTATTTTAATAGGTTTGTTGGTAGGCCCTATTGCTGCTGAATACTTAAATGAAGATGGTTCTAAATGGATTGAACCTATTTGGAATGGCACAAAAGGATTATTCCCAGGTGAAGGCTTGTATTATTTTGTGTCACTTGCTATTAGTATTATTCTTTTTGAAGGGGGATTAACCTTAAAAAGAAGTGAAATTAAAAATGTAGGCCCTGTCATTACAAAGTTAATTACACTGGGCTCTACAGTTACATTTTTTGGAGCAGGTGTTGTTGCCCATTTTGTATTTGATTTAAACTGGGAACTTTCTTTTCTTTTCTCGGGATTGATTATTGTAACGGGGCCTACCGTAATTACACCAATCTTAAGAAACATTCCATTAAAAAAAGATATTTCAACCGTTTTAAAATGGGAAGGAATTTTAATTGACCCCATAGGTGCCTTGGTTGCCGTTTTGGTGTTTGAGTTTATTAGTGTGGGTGGTGGCAGTGGTTTTACCAAAACAGCATTGATGGAATTTGGAAAAATACTACTATTTGGGACAAGTTTCGGATTTACATTTGCACATGCTTTGGCTTTTGCTATTAATAAAAAATTAATTCCTCATTATTTATTGAATGTAGTTTCGCTATCAACTGTACTGTTGGTTTTTGTAGAGTCGGAAATATTTGCGCACGAGTCAGGTTTACTAGCCGTAGTAGTGATGGGAATGGTTTTAGGAAATGCCCAATTAAAAAGTCTAAAAGAACTCTTATATTTTAAAGAATCGCTGAGTGTATTGTTAATTTCTATCTTGTTTATTTTATTGGCAGCAAACATCAATATAGAAGATTTAATGCTTTTATATACTTGGAAAACGGCTATTCTTTTTGCATTAGTCGTTTTTGTAATTAGACCTTTGGCTGTTTTTTTAAGCGCCTATAAATCCAACTTAAAACTCAACGAAAAGTTATTTATAAGTTGGGTAGGCCCTAGAGGAATTGTAGCGGCAGGAATCGCTTCTTTATTTGGGAGTAAATTGCTAAAACAAGGAGTAGCAGGTGCAGAGTACATTACACCGTTGGTTTTTATGATTGTATTAGGAACGGTTTTATTGAACGCTACTACAGCAAGAGTATTTGCTAAAATAGTGGGTGTTTTTCTAAAAAGCTCCAATGCAATTTTAATTGTAGGTGCATCTAGTGCAGCACGCTTTATTGCTAGTTACTTAAAAGAAAACGATAAAAGAGTCATTTTAATAGATGCCAATAAAAACTTTATTGAAAAGGCAAATCAGGAAGAACTAGAGGCTTTTGCAGTAGATATTTACGAAGATGATTTAACAGATAACATCGAATTGAATGATGTGGGGTATTTGTTAGCCATGACAGGAAGTGATACTGTAAATACGTATGCATTAGATCGTTTTTCTGATGCTTTTGGAGAGCATGGCGCATATCGATTAGCGACTTCAAAAGAAATTACAGATCAAAATAGTGATGCGCAACAGTTTTTTACACCCAAAGACGATTATCTTAATTTAAGTGAGGCATTTAGAGATCATCCGAAGATTTATGAAACCCCCATTACTTCTGAAGATGCTTATAATACAACGCTTTCAAAATTGTTTAACGAGTTAAAATCAATTCCTTTATTTGTGAAAAAAGGCAAAGGCTTATTTTTAATATCAGAATTTGAAAAAAATAAGAGTTTTGAAGAAGAAATTCAATTGGTTTATTTAGGAAAGAGTTTATAAATCGAGTTTAAAAATCTCTTTTAATTTTATGAGATTTGCGTTTTTCTCTTTCAATTTATCAAACTTCTCTTGTGGCGTATAAGCAAACTTTTTTTCGATAGTTTCATTTACTTCAATGGCTATAGAAATGGCATAATTGTTTAATTCTTTCCGTAAATACTGAATTACCTGATGCTTACTTCGCTGTAATTGATCTGCCATTAGTTTATTGGGCAGTGTAAAACGAATTACAAAATCTGTTTCTAATTGAGGCTCATCAGCAATTAAAATAGAAGCCATACTTTTTTCTCCTTGCTTTAATAATTGCTCGTATAGCTTTTTTAAATGTGCTAATAAATCTTCTTGGGTAAACACATCTTTTGGGTGTTTTGAGTAATCTTCTTCTAAAGCAGTTTTTTTCGTTATTTTCTTTTCGTGGATGCTTTTTAAAGATAATGATGATCTTCTTCTTTTACCAGTATTTAAAACAGGAACACTTTCGGGTTTTTTAATTGCTTCCTCTTTTTGTGGTGTTGCTATTTCTACATTTTTACTGTCTGATACTTTTGAAACAACAGTATCTAGTAGTACCTCTTTTTTAGGAGCAGGAATGCTTGTTGTAAAAAAGGTAGCGGGAATTATGTAGTTAGAGGACTTTTTTTTTTCTCCATCAAAAGTGATAGAAGCAATTTGCATTAAGGTAAGTTCTACGAGCAATCGTTGGTTTTTACTAGTCTTATAATTCAAATCGCACTGATTGGCTTTTTCAATAGCCTGTAATAAAAAAGTAATGCTTGCTTTTGTAGCTTGCTCTAAGTATTTTTTCTTCGCATTGTCGCCAATTTCTAGTAAATCGAGTGTTACTTTATCTTTAGCGACTAATAAGTCTCTAAAATGACTTGCCAAGCCATTGATAAAGTGATGCCCTTCAAATCCTTTTGCTAAAACAGCATTAAAAGCCATTAAAACTTCTGGAATTTTATTGTTGAGTACTAAATCTGTTAACTGAAAATACGTATCGTAATCTAGTACATTTAGGTTTTCTGTAACGGCTTCTCTTGTAAGGTTTTTACCAGAGAAACTAATGACTCTATCAAAAATGGACAAAGCATCTCGCATCGCGCCATCTGCTTTTTGTGCAATAATATGCAAAGCATCATCTTCTGCGGTAATCTCTTCTTTTTCACAAATGGTTTTTAGATAGTTTTTTGCATCCAAAACACCAATCCTTTTAAAGTCGAAAATCTGACAACGCGATAAAATGGTAGGGATAATTTTATGCTTTTCTGTAGTTGCTAAAATAAAAATAGCATGTGCAGGAGGTTCTTCCAAGGTTTTTAAAAAAGCATTAAAAGCAGCCTGAGAAAGCATGTGTACCTCGTCAATAATATACACTTTGTATTTGCCTGTTTGTGGCGGAATACGAACTTGATCGGTTAAACTTCGAATGTCATCTACAGAATTGTTAGAAGCAGCATCCAATTCAAAAATATTAAAAGCAAAATCTTCATCATTCGTGGTTTCTGTATGCTGCTGATTGATGTTTTTTGCTAAAATACGAGCACAAGAAGTTTTGCCAACACCTCGTGGTCCTGTAAATAATAAAGCTTGTGCTAAATGATTGCTTTTAATAGCATTTTCTAAGGTATTGGTAATAGCCTGTTGCCCAACAACGTCTTTAAAAGACTGTGGTCGGTATTTGCGTGCAGAAACTATAAAATGCTCCATAAATTAGTGCGAATCGAGACAAACAAAAATAAAAAGTCTGTTAGAAATGAACAACTAAGGTTGTAAACAAAAAGTTAAAGTTGTAAACAATTGTATAAAGTTGCGTTTTGACACGACAAAGGATGAATAGGATTTATGATTGAAAAAGAACAAAGAAACAAGATTCAAGACAGCCTATGTTTTTTATGTTCCTATGTGTTATATGATTTACGATTGAAGGATTAAAAAATTTATATTTAAAAAGCATTTTTCATCTAATCTCATGGTTTATGATTGAAAAAGAACAAAGAAACAAGATTCAAGATAGCCTATGTTTTCTATGTTCCTATGTGTTGTATGATTTACGATTGAAGGATTAAAAAGGTTATATTTAAAAAAGTATTTTTCATCTAACCTCATGATTTATGATTGAAAAAGAATAAAGAAACAAGATTCAAGACAGCCTATGTTTTCTATGCTCCTATGTGTTATATGATTTACGATTAAAAAATTAAAAGATTGAAAAATTGAATACTTAGTCATTTCGAACGAGAGACTTGGGAACGAGGAGAAACCTTAAAAGTAGACACAAAATAGAAAATGTAAGAATCAATTTATTTTAAAAGTATTTTTCAGTGAAACTTCTAAACAAATAAATAAACGAATAAATATTAAAGATGAAAGTACTCAAAAGAATTATCATGTTAAGTTGCCTAGCCATTTTAACAGTCAATTTTATACACTCTGCAAAGAAATATCAACAAGAAAATAGAATTTCTAAAGACATAACAACCTCAAAAAAAACAATGAACTTAAACACAGAAGTTGCTTATTTTGCCAGTGGATGTTTTTGGTGTGTAGAGGCTATTTTTGAAAGTGTAGAAGGAGTAGAGGAGGCAGTGTCTGGCTATGCAGGTGGATTTACAGAAAATCCTACCTATCAAAAAATTGGTAGAGGAACTACAGGTCATGCAGAAACTGTGGCGGTGTATTATGATCCTACAAAAGTGAGTTTTCAAACATTGGTAACCGTCTTCTTTGGTTCTCATGACCCTACAACTAAAAACGGACAGCATCCCGATTATGGAACACAGTACAGATCGATTGCTTTTTATAAAACTTCTAAAGAAAAACAAATTATAGAAAATACCATTGCTAAACTAAATAGGGAAGTCTATAGTGGAAAAATTGTGACAGAAGTAACCCAATTTACTAAATTTTATGAAGCGGAAGCCTATCATCAAGATTATGAAAAAAGGAATCCAAATCAGTCGTATGTAAGAGCTGTATCGATCCCTCGATTAAATCGTTTTAAAAAGAAATTTCCTAAGTTGCTGAAATCAGCTGTTAGTCATTAGCTGTTAGTGGAAGTTCAAAAATTATTTTTAACTCAATACAAAAATTAAAAATTCAGCATTCAAAATTTAACATTCAATATTCAAAACTTTCAAGCTTTATTTCAATAATCGTAATAACGAAAACTCATAGGTTACTCCTAAATTTATAAAAGAACTACTCAAAGCCCCTTGTTTTGCTTTTACATAGCCTAGTGCAGTTTGTATGCTAAATTCAGAATTAAATTGATATTGAATTCCTACACTTGGTTTTAGAATTAACCCTTCTCCTGTACTAATATCTCCACCGCCAGCAGCACCTCCTAATATTTGCGCAAAAAGATTGATTTTCTTCTTAAAAATAGGACTGGATTTAATACCTGCGCCAACAATACCTTCTGCATAAGCTCCTGCGTTGCCAAAATTGGCAAACGAAGTTTGTCCGGCTACATAAAAATGTTTGTTTAGGTAAAAATTAATCTGTAAAGAAATTTGATGTAGGTCTTCTGTAGGTAATAGATTTCGTTTGGCATTAAAATATACATCTTGTTTGATAACAATTTCATGTTTGTTGAAGCTTCCTTGAGAAAATTTATCTAGAGAGGTTGTTCCGTTAATATTTGAATAATATTTGATACCTAATCCAAATGTAGTTGCTTTAAAATGTGCATTCGGACTTAGTAAATATCCTTTGTTTATGGAGACAAATACATCTTTATAAATTTTTTGCTCTAGCGAAATATCAGGGTAGATTAAAAAACCTCCTTGTGTGTCTACGCCACCGCCACCGCCAGCTCCCATTCCAAATTTGCCTACTATTTTTGTTCGTTTTTTATAAAAGGCTAGCTCATATCCTGCTCCTGCTAAAACATCCATATAACCACCTCTAATGCCGCTGTAAGCTCCATCTACTTTAAAAAAAAGAAAAAAGTTTTCACGTAAATAAGTATTAAGTTCAAAACCTGCCAATCGAACGGTTTTTCCCGCTAAAGAAATAGGAGTAGGGTCTGTATTTTGAGAACTTCCTATAGGTGATAGATTGTTGAGATGCATCATCATCGATATTTTTTTCGAATCCTGATTCCAATCGGTTTGTTGTAAATGGGTGAGTGTATATTTTTTGTCAAGAGAAATTGTATCACTATAATCAAAGGAAAGGGGTATTTGCAATCCAATAGTTGCTTGCTGACTTTGAATAGCACCTCCATCAAAAAAGTTAATATAACTATATCCTCCAGTTAACGAAAATTTAGGAAACTCATATCCTATATTTAAATGCGGCAAAATAAATGCACCACCGCCATCGGGCGCTCCAGCACCGCCACCACCGCCAAAATGGAATCCAGTATCTAAAAATAATTGATTGGTAAGTTTCGTCTTAAAACCGGCATCAATTCCTAGTGTAAAAAAACCACCTCTAATACCACTTACAGTTCCGTACATTCCTAACCCTGCATAAAAACGATTAAAATCTAATAGGTAGTGTATTCCTGTAAACCCCATATTAGGTTCTTCAATAATAATGGGATGTTCTGGCATAGCAATAGATAAGAAATCTAATTTTACAAAGCCTTTTTGAGTTTGTTTTTTAGGAACGATAAACTCTTGAGCCATCAAAAGCTGAGGTATTATAAGACAGCAGAACACTATATTTTTAACGAATTCTCTATACATTTAGCGCATTTTTTCAAAGAAAGTTAATTGGTAATTAGGCAGTATATTAGGATGGGTAATTTTAATTAAATCTTTTAATACTAAGTCGGGTCTTACAGTGGCTAATTCATAGTACAATACACCTCCTGTTGCCCCTTTTTTTGTAACAGGTGTGTATATGTTTCCATTTTTAAATGCTTTAAATGTAGCATAATGCGGATTGTTTTTTAGCATTTGTTCTTTGGAAGAGAAATATCCAGGAGCAATCCAAAAATCTGCATTTTGTGCTTTTTCAAAAACACTTTCAAAACTTAAAGAAAGACTTCCTTTTCCTTTGGTATCTTTCCACAAGTAATCTAAGTTCGCATCTTTTAAAAAGGAAGCTACAAAACTTTCTCCTGCTGGTAAATTCCAAATACCTTTACTCATAATAGCTCCAGAAAGTACAGTTGGTTGTTTTTGAATGGATTTAGCGATTTTTTTTGCCGTTAAATAGCTTTCTTCAATCCTATTAAAAATACTGTCTGCTTTTTCAGTTTTATCAAATAAAACACCAAACAGTTTAATCCATTCTGCTCTGCCTAGCGGTGTTTCTTCTAGCCAATCTGCATTTAATAAGACAGGAATTCCAGCATTTTCTATAGTTGTATATTCTTTAGGAATAGCATTTACAGCAAATCCAACAATCAATTCAGGTTGTAGATCTAAAATAATTTCTGTGTTTATTGTACCTTCTTTTCCAACTTCTTTTATTTTTTTATTATCAATACGCACTCTTGTTTTCTTTGATGATATGTATTTTGTATTCGAAAAACCAATAAGAGTTGTTTCGGCATTCAATAACTCAATCATGGGAATATGTGTGGTAGAAGTAGCAATGAGTTTTTTTACAGGAACAGAAATAACCTTATTATCATGTTGTTTTTTCTTTGAGTGAACAATTGTATGTTCAAAACTTTTTTGGGCACCTTGGTAAGGTATTTTAAAAATTAATTTTTGAACACCCTTTATTTCTTTGTAATCGAAATATTGCGCATATTTTAAATCAATAATTTGTTGGTCTTCTTCTAATTGCTTCTCTTTTTTGTTTTCATCATTACAGCCTATAAGGTATAAGAGGCTTAGAAAAAGAAAAAAAGATTTAGAAAAAGAAGTATTCATGCTCAAATTTTGGAACTACAAGATTACAAAATAGTTTTTAAAATGTGTTTTTTATCTTCCAAAATAGCCTATGTTTGCACCGATTTTAGGTTTTGATATTCTTATTCAAGGAATCTCAAATGAAAAGGGAATTCGGTTAAAATCCGAAACTGTTCCCGCAACTGTAAGTTTACACTGAATTTGTTTCAGTGTCTCTATGAAGAGCATACTACTTTCTCTTAAGCCACTGATTTTTTTATTGGGAAGGCAAGTAGTATAAAGACAAGTCAGGAGACCTGCCTAAGAATCGCAAGTAAAAAACTTTCGGGATAAAGGTTTATGTACTCACATTTCGTACACAAAAAATTTACCTGATTTTATTAAAAATCAAACGTATTAAAAATGAACAAACAAGTATTCATTGGATGTGCTTTTGCAATTGGTTTTGCGAATGCAACGATTTCTGGACAAGAAAAAAAGCAAGAAAAAGTAAAAGTGTTGGAAGAGGTTGTGGTAACCGCCACAAAATTTAATCTAAAAAAAGAAAACACAGGAAAGGTAATTTATACCATTAGCCAAAAAGAACTTCAAAATTATGTAGGACAATCTGTTACGGATGTTTTAAATAGGTTGCCCGGTGTAGAGATTAAAGGAAATACAACCAATCTTTCTGAGCCTAGAAGTACTTATTTTAGAGGAGGAAGAAGTAGGCAAGTACTTGTTTTAATTGATGGAGTTCCTGTTTCGGATGCTTCAGGAATCAATCAGGAATACGATTTACGATTATTATCTTTAAGTCAAATCGAAAGTATTGAGGTATTAAAAGGTGCTTCTTCTACTTTATATGGTTCAGGTGCTGCTACAGGTGTTATTAATATTCAACTAAAAAAAGCGGCTAAAAAATCTATTGGAGGATCCTACGAAGTGCATTTAGGTACACAAAACGATGCTAATAGTACAGCTTTTTTTGCCTCTAATAAGAGTCAGAATGCTCAAGTGAATGGAAATTTTGGGAAGTTTCATTTTTTAAGTTCTTTTGGTTTGTTGTCTCAAGAAGGTATGTCGGCAGCAAAAAGCAATACAACAGCTATTTTTGGGGAAGATAGGTATTATGGAAAAAATGGATTGCTAAAATTAGGATACAATTTTTCAGAAAAATTAGCAATCACTACATTTTTAAATTATGATGCATTCGATTATGATTTTGATGCAGGTGCTTATGCAGACAGCGATGTAAATGAAGGGAATCAAGAACAATTGCGATTGGGAATACAACCGAAATATCAATATGAAAATGGAGAACTTTATGTATTAGCATCTATAAATCGTATCAAAAGAAATATCAATCAATTTAATAGTTTTGGAAATACCCTAGACAATTATGTATTTGAGGGAGAGAGTTTACATTTAGATTTAGTCCATAAGTATAGTTTTTTAGAAGGGAACTTTCAAATAATTACAGGTATAAACTACCAAGAACACAAGAATAATACGGTAACTCCTTTTGCTACCATTGATAAAAATATTGCTAATTTTAATACGCTAGACCCGTATGCAAGTTTGGTGTATATTTCTGATTATGGATTGAGTTTTAATGCAGGAGCAAGGCTAAATATGCATAATGTATATGGAAATCATTTGGTATATGATGTAAACTTAGCACACATTATTTTAAAATCAGAAAAAGTAAATGTAAAATTATTAACTTCGTATAGTACTGCTTTTATTGCTCCGAGTTTGTATCAATTGTATGATGGTTTTTCTGGGAATATCGATTTAAAACCAGAGTCGAATGAAACTTTTGAAGCTGGATTCGAGTTGAACTATCAAGATTGGATTCAGTTTGACGTTGTATATTTTGATAGAAAGGAAAAGGATGCTATCATTTTTGATACTACCATTTTTGCCTATGCTAATGGGACTTCAGATGCAAGCGGATTCGAATTGAATACCAAAATAGCACCTACTTCTTTTTTAACATTTAATGCTGGCTATAGTTTTACAGATAAAGATGATTTTGAAGGTGCAAATGATTACATTCCAAAACATAAAATTGTAGCGGGATTTGATATTACAGCAACGCAACACCTTTTTATGAATTTGAATTATCAAAATGTAGGAGAACGTACTTTGTTTGATAGATACGGCGGCTTTGGAACTGCTGGAGAGGATGTAGTTTTACCCAGCTATCAGATAATAGATTTTACAGCAAATTATAGTCTCTTAAAAGAAAAGGTTACTTTTTTTACGCGGGTACACAATCTTCTAAATGAAGACTACGATGCAGTTTTAGGGTATAGTACTTTAGGAAGGAATTATACCTTAGGAGTTCGCATTCAGTTTTAAAAAAAACTAAATTTTACTAGTAAAAACTTAAAAATACTAGCCTTAGACCTGTCAGGTTTTAAAAACCTGACAGGTCTATATTGTTGATGAAATTATTTTATTTGTGGATTTCGTCTCCAAAAAAAGAATTAAATTTGGCAGCGAACTACTCATAACAAAGAACTAGTAACCATAATGAAGCAATATTTAGATTTAGTAAAACACGTTTTAGAAAACGGAAATGAAAAAGGAGATCGTACAGGAACGGGTACAAAGAGTGTTTTTGGACATCAGATGCGGTTTGATTTAAGCGAAGGTTTTCCTATGGTAACCACTAAAAAATTGCATTTAAAATCTATTATTTATGAATTGTTATGGTTTATAAACGGCGATACCAACATTAACTATTTACAAGAAAATGGTGTAAAAATATGGAATGCTTGGGCAGATGAAAATGGCGATTTAGGGCCTGTGTACGGACATCAATGGCGGAATTGGAATAGCGATGAAATTGACCAGTTAACGGATGTCATAGACACATTAAAAAACAACCCTAATAGTAGAAGAATGTTAATTTCTGCTTGGAATCCAAGTGTTTTACCAGATACTTCTATTTCCTTTTCTGAAAATGTAGCCAATGGAAAAGCAGCATTGCCGCCTTGTCACGCCTTTTTTCAGTTTTATGTAGCTGATGGAAAACTTTCTTGTCAGTTGTACCAACGAAGTGCTGATATTTTTTTAGGAGTCCCTTTTAATATTGCTTCGTATGCGTTGTTTACCATGATGATTGCCCAAGTTTGCGGTTATGAACCAGGCGAGTTTATTCATACTTTTGGCGATGCCCATATTTATAGCAATCATATAGAACAGTTAGAGTTACAACTTTCTAGAGACCCAAAACCTTTACCGACAATGAAAATAAATCCGAATGTGAAAAGTATTTTCGATTTTACCTATGAAGATTTTGAATTACTCAATTACAATCCGCATCCTCATATTAAAGGTGCTGTAGCGGTGTAAGTTTAAAGTTTCAAAGTTTATAAAGTTTTGAATGTTAAATCATCAATCATCAATCGTCAATCGTCAATCAAAAATCATCTATTCATGATTACTCTCATTGCTGCTATTGCAAAAAATAATGCCCTTGGAAAGAACAACGATTTAATTTGGCATTTGCCTGCCGATTTAAAACGTTTTAAGCAACGTACTTCGGGGCATCCTATTATCATGGGAAGAAATACCTTTGAATCTATTGGAAAACCTTTGCCAAATAGAACAACCATTATTATTACTAGAAATAAAAATTATACTCAGGAAGGCTGCAAAGTAGTTCACTCTTTAGAAGAAGCCATAGAAATTGCAAAAGATAATAATGAAGTTTATTTGATTGGTGGCGCTCAAATTTATAAAGAAGCTTTAGAAAAGAACTTGGTAGATTGTTTAGATATAACACATGTACATCAAGAATTTGAAGCCGATGTTTTTTTTCCTGAAATTGATGCAACTATTTGGATAGAAACCCAAAGAGAAGATTTTAAAAAGGACGAAAAAAATGCCTATGATTACAGTTTTGTGAAGTATCTTAAAAAGTGATTTTTTTTTGAACTTTTACAACTTTTTAAAAGTTGTAAAAGTTATTATCAGTAAATAGTTACCGATTGAACTTCCCAGAAACTCCTAAATTCATTTTATATTTTTGTTGCGCAAACTCAAAATAGTTAAAGAGTTTGTAATTTACATCATAGCCATAATTGATATTCGATTGATAATCAATGATATTTTCATAAATATTTGGATTGTATTGAGTAGGGTTTCGTACTCTATTGTTCCATTCCGTTACATAAAAAATATTTCTATTTTCTAGATAACTTTGCGAATAAAAGCCAACAGGTTTCGCAATCGTATTCAAATATAAATTAAAACCAATATCAATAATTGTAATCTCATAAGCCAAGCTATCGTTGGCAATCACAACAGGTTCTTCTTTTACAGTTGTTGCTTTTTTGGGAGTATATGTAGCGCAACTTGTCACTAAATTCCCTAAAATTAAAAAGGTAAAAATATATTTTAAGATGTTCATAGTCAATAGTATCTATTTTTGTAAATTTCCAAAAAATATTTGAAAATCAGTCGCTTTAGATAGATTTTAACATTAATCATTTTAAATGCAATAATGTTGCAATAAATAATTATATTTGCGGCATTAATAATTCTAAAACGATAAAAATGACAAAAAAAATGAAATTTACTTCTCTAGTATTCTTTGCAACGCTTCTATTTGTGGCTTGTAGTAAAAATGATCCTGAAGTTCCTAATGAAGAAGAATTAATTACAACGGTAACTTATACATTAACTCCTGAAACAGGGAGTCCTGTAGTTCTTACTTGGAAAGATTTAGATGGCGATGGTGGAACAAACCCCACTATTACACAAGGTACACTTGCTGCAAATACAGTGTATACAGGAGCGTTAACTTTATCCAATGATGCTGAAACACCTGCAGAAGATATCACAGAAGAGATTGAAGAAGAAGACGCAGAGCATCAATTCTTTTTTCAATCGACTGTTTTAGACTTAACCATTGCCTACAACGATACTGATGCTGATGGAAATCCTGTAGGATTAAGTAGTAAACTAACAACAGGAGCTGCTGCATCGGGTTCTATCACCATTACTCTTAGACACGAACCTGTTAAAACAGCTTCAGGGGTTTCGGGAGGAGATATTACCAACGCTGGTGGAGAAACAGATATAGAAGTTACTTTTCCTATAAATGTTCAATAAAGAGTATTTTTTAAAGATATTTTTATTTTTAAATGTTGCTTTTATTCAAGCACAAGATTGTACTTTTTCTATTCAAGGAAAAGTATTGGATGAAGCAACCGGATTATCTTTGTCGTCCGTAACTGTTTTTATAGAGGAAATCTCTAAAGGAACTAGTACCGATGACAAAGGTTTTTTTACTTTTAAAGCTTTGTGCAAAGGCGATTATCACCTTTTAATTTCTCATATTGGATGTGAAACAAAAAGAGAATTTATATCGCTACAAAAAGACACGCTACTCAATATTTCTTTAGCACATCTTGTAAATACACTTGATGGAGTTGTTATTAATACCAAAAGAGAAATTCTTTTAGGGCAACCAAGCCTTTCGGTCAATCGAAAAAAAATAGAAGAAAACACCCATAAAAATTTATCGGGCTTGCTAGAAAATGAAGTAGGGGTATCGCTTTTAAAAAATGGAAGCGGTATTGCAAAACCTATTGTACATGGATTGTATGGAAATCGTTTGCCTATATTAAATAATGGTATTGTACAAAGTGGACAGCAATGGGGGAATGATCATAGTCCGGAAATAGACCCGTTTGCTTTCGACAAGATTATTGTTCTAAAAGGAGCGAGTGTTTTAGAATATGGCGGAGGAAATTTAGGAAGTGCCATACTCTTAGAACCCAAATCTATCTCTAAAGAACCTCATTTACATGGGCAATTAAATTATGGGTATGAATCGAATGGAAGAGGTCAGAATCTCAACACTCGTTTTGAAAAGTATTCGCCATTACTAGCTTGGCGAGTTAACGGTTCTTTACGAAAATATGGAGATCGAAAAACTCCAGATTATTATTTGAATAATACAGGAGTGGAAGAAGCAAGTTTTTCACTTCAATTAGAAAAATATTGGAAAGAAAAACTTTTTTTAAATTTTTATGTAAGTAGTTTTAATACACGTTTAGGAGTTTTAAGAGGGTCTCATATTGGAAACTTAACAGATTTGGAACAGGCATTGATACGAGAAATTCCTTTTTTTACAGAACCTGATTTTAGCAATGAAATTGAAGCTCCCAAACAGCATGTATCGCATCATTTGATGAAGTTGAAGGCAACATATTTTATCAATGAAGAAGAAACACTAGAAACAGTGATAGCAGGGCAAGTGAATAATCGTAAAGAATTTGATGTGCGGAGAAGTGGTAGGACAGATATACCTGCTTTAAGTCTTTTACAGTATACATTGAATACCGATATAAAATACATGCGTGTTTTTGAGGAAGATTGGACGTGGAAAGTGGGGAATCAAAATATATTTACAAACAATACAAACAATCCAGAAACGGGTATTTTGCCTTTAATTCCTGATTATGCTTCATGGAAAAGTGGTTTGTTTACCACATTTTCTAAAGAAGCCGCTACAACTCAATTTCAATTCGGACTTCGTTACGATTTTGAAAGTCAGGATGTACGTGCAATAAGTAATAGTTTTCCTAGAGAGATTGTAAGATACCAAAATACATTTCATAATATAAGCGGTTTGTTTGCTATAAAATACAATCTTACCGATACACAATCGCTTTCTTTTAATACAGGATACAATATGAGAAACCCTGCCATTAACGAATTATATAGCAGTGGATTACATCAAGGAGTTAGTGGTATAGAAGAAGGAGATATAGACTTACAAACAGAGAAAGGGTTTAAAAATACTTTAGAGCATACTTGGTATATTACCACCAATTTTTCTTTAAATACATTGATTTATCACCAACATTTTAAAGATTATATTTTTTTAAATCCTCAAGATGAAATTCGGTTGACCATTCGTGGTGCATTTCCTGTTTTTAAATACGAGCAAACCAATGCTAATATCTATGGATTGGATGTTTCTTCTCAATTTACCATCAATGATTCTTTTTTTGGGTTGCTTAAATACAGTTATCTTAGAGGTGAGGATGTAACAAATAGTACTCCTTTAATTTTTATGCCACCCAATAATTTTTTTGGAAGCTTAACGTACCGAGTAAATAGCGGAATAAAATTAGCAAAAAGTGCCCAATTAGAAAATACTGAAGTAGAAATTAATAGCAGATGGGTAGCAGAACAGAAGAATATTTTGAGTAGTCAAGATTTTACAGTGCCACCTGCTACATATCGCCTTTTTGGTATCAAAGCGGCTACAGATGTTCTTTTTTCTAACTATAAAATACACAGTTTTATAAGAGTAGATAACCTGTTTAATACTCGTTATAGAGATTATTTAAATAGATTGCGTTATTTTGCAGATGATCTAGGAACAAGTATTACGTTGGGTCTTAATTTTAAATTTTAAATTGATTTATCATGGATGTACACTATTTTAAAAACCTTCTGAATAGCAGAAATTTAAGAGCTACTCATACACGTGTCAATTTGCTAATGATTATACATACTCACGGCTCTGCAATGCAATATTCAGCAATTCAAAAAGCCATGCAACCCATAGATAGGGTAACATTATATAGAACGTTAGAAACACTAAAAACAGAAGGAATTATTCACAAAGCCTTTCAAGAAAATAATGAAACTTATTATGCCATTTGTGGAAGTACTTGTCAAAAAGACAATCATCATCACGAACATATTCATTTTAAATGTTTAGAATGCGATACTGTTTCTTGTGAAAAACCTCTAAATAACTTGGGGATTACCATGCCTAATTATGAAATTCACACAGTTTCTATTCATGTAAAAGGAATTTGTAAAAGCTGTAAAGCAACAGCGGCTTCATTTGAATTGTCATTCCTGCGAAGGCAGGAATCTTTTTAATACTCAGTAAAAATTTTAAGATTTCTGCTTTCGCAGAAATGACAAAAATTATTTTCTATAACCCTATTTTCTTTAATTAGAATTTTAACGTTATTTTTATCGGAACGTTAATTTTTTAAAATGAGAAAATTTCTTTTACTAATCCTTCTTTTCATTTCGATACCATTTCTAAACGCTCAAATTCTATCAGAAAGACAAAGGGCTCAGGTAAAAGATGAAATTTTAGCTGATCGATTCAATCATTTATTGCCACAATTAATGGATGAAAATGCTATTGATATGTGGATTGTAATTTCTAGGGAATACAACGAAGACCCTGTGATGAAAACCATGTTGCCTGCGGTTTGGTTAAACGCACGAAGAAGAACTATTTTGGTTTTTTATAGGAATAAAAAGAAGAATACAATTGAAAAATTAGCCATTGCTAGGTACGATGTTGGAAAAGAAATAAAATCGGTTTGGGATAAAGAGAAAGAACCCAATCAATGGAAAGCTTTAGTTAATCTTATTAAAGACAGAAATCCTACTAAAATAGGAATCAATACTTCAAAACATTTTGCATTGGCAGACGGATTGGTAAAAACAGATGCCGATGAATTCTTAGAGAATTTGCCTCAAAATTTAAAATTGAAATTGGTTTCCGCAGAAAAATTAGCCATTGGTTGGATAGAAACTCGTACAGAAAAGGAAATGAAACTGTATAAAGATTTAGTACGAATAACCCATACCATTATTGCAGAAGCCTTTTCTAACAAAGTAATTCAGGTTGGAAAAACAACAACAGATGATGTAGTTTGGTGGATGCGACAAAAAGTAACCAATTTAGGATTAGAAACATGGTTTCATCCTACCATAGACGTTCAAAGAAGTAAAGAAGTCTTAAAATCGCATATTTATTCGTTTTCAAAAGGAGAGAAGAGTACCGTTATTTTACCTGGAGATTTGTTGCATTGCGATTTTGGAATTACCTATTTAGGGTTGAATACCGATTGTCAGCAGCATGCCTATATTTTAAAAGAAGATGAAAAAGAAGTTCCCGATTTTTTACAAGAGGCTTTTGTAAAAGGAAACCGATTGCAAGATATTTTAACAACTCATTTCAGCATTGGAAAAACTGGAAATCAAGTTTTGCTACAATCCCTTTCTCAAGCGAAAAAACAAGGTTTACGTCCGTCTATTTATACCCATCCATTAGGAAATTTCGGACATAGCGCCGGAACAACTATTGGTATGTGGGATTCGCAAAGTGGTGTTCCTGTAAATGGCGATTACCCATTGCATAAGAACACGGTATATGCCATAGAATTGAATGTTACTGTAGCTATTAAAGAATGGCAGAAAGACATTCGAATTATGTTAGAAGAAGCAGGTTTTTTTGGTAACAATACTTTTGAATATGTGAATGAACGACAAGAGAAAATTATTCCAATAAGAGGGAATTAAAAGATTGAAGAATTGAACGAGGCGATTTGTCATTCCTGCGAAGGCGGGAATCTATTTTATTTTTAATTAACAATTATGAGATTCCTGCTTTCGCAGGAATGACAGACAGGTTTTAAAATTATGAAATAAATGAAACTTCCATAACGAGATTTCGATACACAGTGGAATGACTAAATGGAAGCTACATCTAACCGATACTGAAATAAACTCAGCACAAGTAAAAGCAAATAATATAGACAGATGAAAAAAAGATGTTTTTGGGTGAATGAAGACCCTTTATATATGGAGTATCACGATAAAGAATGGGGTGTTCCTGTGTATGATGACACTACGTTGTTTGAGTTTTTAATTTTAGAAACTTTTCAAGCAGGTTTAAGTTGGATTACCATTTTAAAGAAAAGGGAGAATTTTAGAAAAGCGTTTGATAATTTTGATTACAAAAAAATAGCAAACTATTCTGAAAGTAAATATCAATCTTTATTACAAGATACAGGAATTATTAGAAATAAATTAAAAATAAGAAGTGCCATTACCAATGCCCAATTATTTCAAGAAATTCAAAAAGAATTTGGTTCTTTTTCGGCTTTTATTTGGAGTTATGCAGATGGAAAACCGATTGTAAACACATTTCATAAAAGAGAAGAAGTACCAGCAACTACAACACTCTCAGACACCATTTCTAAAGACTTAAAAAAAAGAGGTTTTAAATTTGTAGGGTCTACAGTAATCTACGCGTATATGCAAGCCATTGGATTGGTAAATGATCATACTACGGATTGTTTTTGGTATGCAAATATTTAATTATCTATTTTACACATATTATTAGATGTTATTTGTATAACCTATTTTGATTTTAGAATATAAAGATTTTTCTTCTGTTTAGATTTTTTTCTCATTTTTATTTTTTCTTCATTTTCACCTCTCATTACTGCTTTTATATCATGAATAACTTCATTTCTGTAGAGATATCCCCAATGATCTATTTTTTTCTCTAGAGTGTGATTCACATTGTCATTTGTATGGGTCGTGTCAATTACAAAAGTTTCATCAGATAAGTTCTCATAACTTTTAGGACCTTTTTTACCTAGTCTTTTATTGAAATTTTTTGTAAATCTAGATATATCTAAGGCATTGTCGCTATTATTAATATATATATGCGTTCGATTACTCATTTTTTCCAGATAACTAAAGGGTTCTCTAGGTTCAAAAACGTCATATTTTACATCTGAGTTTAGTAACAAAACTTCATCAAATATCTGTATTTGTCTTTGCGGAGGGATTCCTCTTAACATATATTCCAATACTTGATTACCCATAGAATGAACCATCATATGTATTCTATTTGAGCATCTTTCTTGCCCTAGTTTTTCAAATAAATCAACAAAGAATACATATAATTTGGTAAATAGAGATTTTAATGCAAGACCTGTTGTTTCAGCATCACATTGATCATTCCAATAGGTTCCAAACAAATGACCTACAGTTGGCCACATAACATACACCATATGATTAATTCCAGAATTTTCAGGTTCAATATATAGTTCGTACATTTTTTTTATATGTTCTTTATTATAGTCTTCACTATTGTTAAATCCATGAATAAAAAACAAGCAATCTTCTCTTTTATTTGATTTTATCATTTGCTTATAAAGATCGGCAAACATAGTAGCGGTTCCGCCAATAGAATTAATATCTTCTCCATCTTTAATTTTTTTAGAGACTTCTCTATAACCAGCTAATGTATAATCAGATAATATTTCGTAACTAATTTTTGAAACATCTTCGGTTTCATTAATTACTCTTGCAACTCTAAATTCTTTAAGTGCTTTTTGTTTTCTTTTATCAGAAAATTGTTCTTTACCGTCTTTTTCAATGACATGTCTATTACTTATAATATAAATACTCATACTTTTTTATTTTTTAAAAATGTTTAAGATATATAGTGAATGAATTAAAATTACCCTAATTTATTTTCAAATCTATCAAAAAATAAAATTATTTGAAATACCCATTTCTGGGTAAATTTTAAAAATCCCATTTATAGGTATATATACCTATAAATGGGTATGATGTATTTTTTAGGAAAGAAGTTAAGCCCTCGTTATAAAACGAATCAATACAAAAAGAACAATAACAGCCAAACTGTAAAGTGCTACTTTTTTTGCAGCATTTTTATAGTAAAATTGATGGTTTTTAGCATCTTTTTTATAACTCCAAACTATAAAAATAACAAAAGCAATTACAAAGAAAATGGCGAATATTATTCTACCCGTAGTAAACATAAAGTTGTATTTTTATGCAAAATTACAAATTAAATGAAGAATGCAGTTATTTTTGGTGCGACTTCTGGTATTGGAAATTCACTGACTAAAATTTTGATAAAGGACGGTTATCGAGTAGCGGTAACAGGAAGACGATTGGAAGCATTAGAAAAACTTAAAAGCGAATATCCTAATCAGATTTTAGTAAAGCAAAATGATATCCAAGAAGTAACTGCGGTAGAAAAAGTGTTTGCTGAAATTGTTGAAACTTTTGGTGAAATTCATTTGGTAATTCAATCTTCTGGCGTAGGTTTTATCAACCCAAAATTACATTGGGATAAAGAAAGTCAGACGATTTTAACCAATGTTTTAGGCGTTACAAAATTATATACACTTGCGTATAATTTATTTAAGAAACAACAATTTGGGCATTTAGTTGGTATTACCTCTATTGCTTCTTTACGTGGAAATAGATCTTCGCCTGTGTATTTTTCTTCAAAGGCCTATCAAAAAGCTTATTTAGAAAGTTTGCATATGAAAACAAAAACCATAAAATCTAAAAAAGTTTTTATTACAGATATTCGCCCAGGATTTGTAGATACAGCTATGGCTTTGGGTGAAAAGCTATTTTGGATGGTATCTCTAGAAAAAGCAGCCAAACAAATATATACCGCCATACAAAGAAAAAAAAGAGTGGCTTATATTTCTAAACGTTGGTTATTCATTGCATTATTTTTGAAAGTGGCACCTACTTGGTTGTTGAAGAAAATGATGTAGTTTGAAAGTTAAAAGTTAAAAGTTGAAAAGAAAAAATGAAGGTCGGAAAGATAGGAGGTTTATATTACACACTTAAAAACATAAAATTTATATTCAATATGAAAGACAAAATAGCCGCTGTACATCAATTTCATACAGCTTTTAAATTAAACATTCAAAATACACCAACAGTAACTATTTCTGAAGAGCGAAAACAATTGCGTTTTGAATTGATGAAAGAAGAAAATGAAGAATATTTAGAAGCAGCTAAAAACAACGATTTGTTAGAAGTTGCTGATGCATTAGGTGATATGTTGTATATTTTATGTGGTACGATTATAGAACATGGAATGCAAGATAAAATAGAAGAAGTCTTTAATGAAATTCAACGTAGTAATATGAGTAAATTGGGCGAAGATGGAACCCCTATTTATAGAGAAGATGGTAAAGTTTTAAAAGGACCTCGTTATTTTAAACCGAATATTAAAAAGATTTTGGAAGGCTAAGTTTTTAGTTTATAAAGTTTGAAAGTTAAAAGGTTTATAAAGTTTTGAATGTTGAATTTTTAATTCTTCAATCTTTTAATCTTTCAATCTTTTAAATTTGTTGATACCTTTATTCGTTTAAGGTCGTTAATTTGTATCGATTTTTTTTAAATTCCTAACACCTAATACCCAACTGCTTTATCGTCGCCTCTAGGGTCTGCGCCGCCTTCTAAATTTCCATTTGGTAATACCAGAATACCTTCTACTTTTCCAATCACTTTCGATCGCTTTTCATTAATGAAATAGCCTAATTTTTGTAAGTCGGTTTTTACAACGCTATCAAATTTATTGGGTTCCATTAAAATAACATTGGGTAACCATTGGTGATGAAACCTTGGCTGATTAATAGCTTCTTGCATACCCATTTTAAATTCATGTACATTTAGGATGGTTTGTAAAACCGAAGTAATAATAGTAGAACCACCAGGTGTGCCTACAGTCATATATAATTTTCCATCTTTTTCTACAATAGTAGGTGTCATAGAACTTAACATCCTTTTTTGAGGTGCGATTTCATTGGCTTTAGAACCGATTAGTCCAAACATATTTGGCACGCCGGGTTTGCTACTAAAATCGTCCATTTCATTGTTAAAAAAGAATCCAAGTTCTTTACTGTATAATTTAGAACCAAAACCTCCATTAATAGTTGTGGTTGCAGAAACAGCATTTCCAAAACGGTCTACAATAGAGTAGTGCGTGGTTTCATCACTTTCTACAATTTTAATATTTCCATGGGAAACAGCTGATGATAACGTAGCTTTTTCAAAAGAAAAATCAGCCATTCTTTGGGTTGCATAGTCACTGCTTATTAAGGTTTTCATTGGGGTTTTTACAAAATCAGGATCGCCTAAAAAATGACTTCGATCTGCATAGGCTCTACGTTCTGCTTCCGTAATTATTTGAATGGCTTTGGTGCTGTTATGTCCGTATGTATGTAAATCAAAAGGTTCAATAGCTTTTAATATTTGCGCCAAACAAATTCCGCCGCTAGAGGGTGGCGACATAGATATAACACGCAATCCATCATACGAAAAGGTAACAGGACTTCTCCATTTTGCTTCGTATTTTGCTAAATCTTCTTCGGTAATATATCCGCCATTTTTTTGAATAAAAGCAGCTAATTTTTTAGCAGTTTCACCTTTGTAAAATTCATCTCTTCCGTTTTTTAGGATGCGTTCTAAGGTACTTGCCAGCGCATTGTAGTGTATGGTATCGTTTTCTTTCCAGTTTTTTGCCAAAGGAATCGTATCCTTGTTCACTTTTAAGAAGGCTGTTCTATACCTATTTAATCTTTGTTCTTGCTTTTTGGTAACCACAACGCCCCGTTTTGCTAAATCTATTACAGGCTGTAAAATTGTTTCAATAGGTAAAGAGCCTAATTTTTTATGCACAGCAAAAACACCTGCCACAGTTCCAGGAACGCCCACAGCAGTAGCGCCTAAGGTACTTTTTCCTTTAATTACATTTCCGTCTTTGTCTAAATACATATCTTTTGAAGATGACAAAGGTGCTTTTTCTCGGTAATCTAAAGCTCCAATAACGCCATCATTTTTTCGGTAGACCATAAATCCGCCACCGCCCAAATTTCCAGCATATGGGTAGGCAACTGCCAGTGCCAACTCTGTGGCAACCATGGCATCAAAAGCATTGCCGCCTTTTTTTAAGATCTCTACACCAATTTTAGACGCTTCTTCTCTAGCAGAAACCACCATGGCATTTTCGGTAATGAGTCCTACTACTTTTTCTTTTTTAGTATTGGGTTTGCATTGAATTAGTAATAAAAGAATGCCTAGAAAATAGTAAGCTTTTTTCATTTTTTGTAAAGTTGTATGTTAATTGATAAGAATCTCTTCTACTTTTTGCTGGGAAAAGATACGTAAATCTTGAAAAAAGAGCGTAAAATCTTTTTCGAATTTCTCAGATTGGTTTTCTAAATCTTCAATAGCAAGATGCATCTTTGATTTTCCTTGTGTTCTTCGATTCATTCCTTCTAAAACACTTTTAATTCCTTTTAAAAATTGATAATTATACAACCAGTTATACTGTATCATATACGGTAATAAATGGATTGTTTTTTCGGGTAAAATAGCACTGTTTTTTTCTAATAGGGAATAGACCGAATTTGCGTATATATCTAACGGAATCGCAGAATAAGAACTCCAGTTTTTTGCTAAAAAGTAATCGTAAAAAATATCGATAATTACACCGTTATAATGCCCGTAACGTTTTTGCAAGCGTTGTTTACTTTTTTTTACAATGGCATGTGTGTCTGTAAAAGTATCTATTTGCCTGTGTAATTGAATTCCTTGCTGAATTTCTGGATGAAAATGCTGAAACTTATTGCCCTTTAAATGATCGGCAATAAAATTACCGATAAGGATATTTGTATTTTCTTCTGAAAGGTATAAATGCGCTAGAAAATTCAAGGTATATGTTTTGTTAAAAGTAAACAAAAAAAATAGACCTATCAGGTTTTAAATTTTGATAGATTTGGTATCGTATGCTGTATTTTAAAAGAAATTACAAATCTCTTTTTTTTAAGAGTTTATAGGATAAATAAATAAAAATAAAAGTCCATACACAAACAATTAAAATATTCGTGAATTCTACAGCATAACTTTTTGTGAATTCTTCTCCTAGCTGATTTGCAGCAGATTTTATTACACCTAACCTAGAGATAGGCTCGTCGATTAAATTCCACATAGATTGCAATGGGAAAAATTGCAAGACATTATCAACAATTTCAGAAGTATTATCAGATTTTCTAAAAAACCAAAGTAAAGATAATCTAGTTATAAGGTTTTCAAAGAGAAACCAAATAATAATACCTCCTACAGCAAAAGCAGAACGTTTTACCAAAATTCCAAAAAAGAGTCCTAGTGAGAAAAAACCTGTAAGTTTGATAAAAAAAGCGAGTAGGTATTCTAAATCTGAAAAAATGATTCCTATTTCGTCGTAATCGGAGAATATTAAACCTAAAACTAAAGAAACTATAAAGATAAATAGCGTTGATATCAATGCGAAAGCTAACACAGTATAAAATTTAGAGAGTATAAATTCTTTTTTACTCAATCCATCAATTAAATTCTGTTTTAAGGTTTTGTAGCTGTATTCGTTGGCTGTCATAGAAACAATCACCAACAATAAGAAGAGCTTCAATGTGGCTGCAATAAACGTGTTAAAATGCCATATATAGGGAAAGTTAAAAATTCCTTGCTCTGCTAAATGAATTGTAGTTCCAAAAAAAGGAATTTTAATTGAAGCTATTAGGGCAATAGCAGCTAATAAACCAAAATAGATTGAAATTAATATTCTACTAGCTCTATTATGTTGTAATTTATAAAATTCTATGGTGAGTAATCGTAACATTTTTGCTCTTTTAAATGAATAAAATTAATGATTGGTTAAATCTAAAAATTGCTGTTCTAGACTTGGCTTTCTTTTCACCAAGTGTGCTATTACAACACCGTTTTCAAATAGATACTTATTGAGTTCTGTAGCAGAAATTTCATTGGTTAATTTTGCAATAATGATATCTTCTTCTTTAGAGATTGTACCAATTGCATCATGGTTTTCTAGCAATTGCATCAGGTTCTCTTCGTTTGTGTCTACTTTTAATTCAAACAAGCCTTTAGAAGCGGTCATTTCATCTACGCGTCCACTATATAATTTTACACCTTTTCGAATGACTACTACATGACTACAAACTTTTTCTACTTCATCTAATAGGTGAGAGGCTAGTAGAATAGTAGTCCCGTTTTGAGCAATATTTTTGATGATTTGACGAATTTCGTGAATTCCTTGCGGATCTAAACCATTCGTAGGTTCGTCTAAAATTAAAATCTCAGGATCGTTTAACAATGCTGATGCAATTGCCAAACGTTGTTTCATTCCTAAAGAAAATGTTCTAAATTTATCGTTTTTTCTTTCGTAAAGGTTTACAGTTTTTAGTTTCTCATCAATCTTTTCTTCGGGAACACCTTTAATTTTACAGATTAATGCTAAATTCTGACTGGCAGTCATGTAAGGATAAAAGTTTGGCCGTTCTATAATAGCACCTACTTTTTTTAAGGCCTCATGTGTTGATAAGGTATTATTAAACCAAGAAAAATTTCCTGAAGTTTTGTTCACTACATTTAAAATAATACCTAATGTGGTAGATTTCCCACTTCCATTTGGACCTAAAATTCCATAAACATTTCCTTTTTCTATATCAAAAGAGAGGTTGTTTACTGCATGAACATGTCCGTATTTTTTATCGAGGTTTTGAAGAGATAAGATAGTTTCCAAAGAAATTCGTTTAGAGGTTGATGTGTGTATGACGATTTGATTTCTAATTTGTTACTTGTAGTGAGTTGAAAAAGTTTGTAAAGTTTTGAGTGTCAAATTTTTAATTCTTCAATCTTTTAATTTGTTGATAAGTTTATTTGTTTAGAGTAGTTTATTCGAATCAATTTTTCACTTTCAGCAACAGCAACAGCAACAGCAACAGCAACAGCAACAGCTAATACTGATTGTATAAATCATCGTAATCTTCCTCTTCCTCTTCTTCTGAAAATCCGTCTAAAGGATCTGCTTTAAACTCTTTTTCAGGGGCTTCTAAAGGAATTTCACCAACAGTTAGTATCATTTTTGGCAAGCCTTCTTCTTTAGCTTCAGAAATCTCAAGAAGTTCTACATAGAATGTCCACATGTTTAAAAAATCGTAGACATAAATTAGTTTTTCATTTTCAGAAACTAAAGTTTCATTTAAAATACAAGTACTCATAGAAACACCCACGCCTGCTTCATCCATATTGAATAAAGGAATTTCTTCTCCTTGATTCCATTCCGAATCTGTTCTGTAAAAAGAAGCCATTTCTTGTCCGCCAAAACCAAAAGCTTTCGCAATTGAAAAATGCAAATCTTCTAAAGTGATTTGATTATTCACTAAAATAGTTCTAATAACATCTTCCTTACTATCTAAAATTACACGTATTTTATACATACTAACGATTCTAATTTATGACTGCTAAAATACACTATTTTTTACCTATTTTTACAGGGAATTTTTTTATGAAACGATGAACAAAAAAGAACGTTTAGCGCTGTTTAATTCGCGGTCTAAAAACACATTAATGGAAACTCTAGGGATTGAATATGTAGATATTGGTGATGATTTTTTAACAGCAAAAATGCCTGTTACTTCTAAAGTACATCAACCATATGGTCAGTTACACGGTGGTGCAACAGCGGCTTTGGCAGAAAGTGTAGGAAGTGCTGCTTCTCATTTTTTTATAGATCACACTACACAAATGATTAACGGAATTCAGCTTTCTATCAATCATTTAAAAAGTAAGCGAGAAGGTGTTGTGTATGCAAAAGCAACGAATATTCACAAAGGAAGAACCACACACTTATGGGAAGTAAAAATTGTAGATGAAAGCGAAGCTTTAATAGCTGTTTGTAAGATGACGAATATTGTTTTAGAAAAGAAAAAATAAGCGCTTTTGTTTCAGAAAATGGCTAAAATAGTAGGAGTTACTTTATTGGTATTAAGTTTAGGGCTTTACGGAGCTTTCTATTATTTTTCATCGCCAAAATCAGATAAAAAAATTCGAAAGCTATTTAAAAAAACGAAAGTAGTTCCTATAATTTCTTATGAAGAATTTAGAGGTTTTCGATACAGAAAGCTTTCCATCCAGAAAAATACTATATTGCCTACGCTTGTTTTTGTACATGGTACTATTGGTTCTTCTACAGATTTTATTGCCTATATGAAAGATTCTCTATTGCGCTCTAAAGCCAATATGATTTCGTATGACCGGGTAGGTTATAACTATAAAGATAAAAATGCGGTACAAGAATCTATTGCTTTTGAAGCGGATTTATTAGAAGATTTGATTCAGGATTTAGATACAAAGAAGACAGTTTTAGTGGGATATTCTTACGGAGGTCCTATTGCTTTGGCTACAAAAAACAACTATAAAAAAATTGTGTTACTCGCACCTGCTGTCTACAGCAAAGTAGAACCGATGCCTTGGCTGGTAAACCTCTATAAATGGAAAACAACACGTTGGTTAGTACCTCCTGTATGGAAACAAGCAGGCAAAGAAAAATTGTCTCATCAAGAAGATTTACAAAAATTTGAGAACCATTGGAAAAAGAATACTTCAAAGATTGTATCTATTCATGGTGATGCCGATTGGATTGTGCCTTATGCGAATTCCGAATTTTTAAAGGCTCAGTTTTCTAAAGAACAATTTCAATTAGTTACGATTAAAGAAGCAGGACATAGTTTGGTGTGGTCTCATTTTGAGTTGATAAAAAAGGAACTTTTAAATCAGTTAGATTGAGTTTACTTTTTCATAAAATAATAGCGGCTTATCAAAAGCAAACACCATTTGTAGGGTATAGAAAGCCAAATTCTAAAGTAGTACAAGCTGTTTTTCAACAAAATACTACCTTATATTATACAGAAAATTTTACAGAAAAAGGATTTGTATTTGCTCCGTTTGATACTAAAAAATCTGCAATTTTAATTCCGAAAGAAGTATCAGAATGCATCGAAGAAAAAGTAGATGTCTTTACTGATTTTGAAGATAAAAAATCTACTTTATTACCATCAAATGCTACAGATAATGTTTCAAAAAAAGTACATATTCAACTTGTAGAAAAAGCAATTGAAAGTATTTATAAGCAAGAATTTGAAAAGGTAGTTGTTTCTAGAAAGGAAGTTATAAAATACGCTGATTTAGATTTGTTAACCACTTTTAAAAGATTGCTTAAAAACTATGCTACTGCTTTTGTTTATGTATGGTTTCATCCAAAAGTAGGCTTATGGTTTGGAGCAAGCCCAGAAACTTTATTAAATGTTGTTGATAATGAGTTTTCTACAATTTCTTTAGCGGGAACACAAACCTATAATAATACCCAAGATATAACATGGAAATCTAAAGAATTGGAAGAACAGCAATTGGTTACGAATTTTATTGAAAACCAGTTGAATCCTATTGTGAGTAATTTAAAAATAGGAGAGAGGACTACTATAAAAGCAGGTAATTTATTGCATTTAAAAACAAAAATTTCTGGGACTATAGAAAATCAAAAAACAGGATTACAGGCATTGATTCGTGCTATACATCCAACACCCGCAGTTTGTGGTTTGCCAAGAGAGGCTACTAAAAAATTCATTCAACAGTACGAAAATTATGCGCGAAATTATTATACAGGTTTTTTGGGCGAGCTAAATTTAAATAGTTCAACAACAATCACTACTACATCACTTTTTGTAAATCTACGTTGTATGGAAATCCAAAAAAATGTTGCGAATTTATTTATAGGGGGCGGTATTACCAAAGACAGTAACCCACAAAAGGAATGGGAAGAAACCGTTGCTAAAAGTTTGGTGATGAAAAAAGTGTTGTAATTAGTTGTTAATTAGTTAATCATTGTTGTCCGCTAAAAAATACAAGACCGCTACGCTGATAGAATTAAGAATTAAGACTTAATTGTAACTGTCTCATAAACAATAAAAAATAATATTCATTTGCGAAGTATCAAATAGTTAAGAATAATAAGATGTTTAAATTTAAAGACACTTAAAACATAACGAAATTAGTATTTCAACATTGAAACTATTTCTTAATTATTCAATTTTTTTAATAAAAATATTTGCATATTATAAAATGTAAAGTATATTTGTCATTAAGTAAAGTTTATTTTCTTTTTTTAGAAAATTATAAATCAATAAAAGATACCATTATGAATATCAAATCAATGATAGCGTGTGAGCAGAACAGCATAGAAAAGATGAAAAAATACCAACTACCAAACAAGTTTAAGAAAATGGGATTTGCAGTTTTAGTTCTTTCTTTTTTAACTTTAATTGCCAATAAAATTTTGTTGGAGACTATTACAGATATAAGATTAATAGCAAAATACGGAATGCTAATTGGGCTTTTAATACTATCTATTTCTAAAGAAAAAATAGAAGACGAGTTCATTTCAAATTTAAGAATGCAATCGTATGCTTTTGCTTTTATAGGCGGGGTTATCATTACCTTACTAAACCCTGTATGTGTGTATATTATTAACTTCTTTTTTGAGAAACAAAAAGAAAACTTTGGAGGTATAGGAGATTGGCAAATTCTATGGATTTTATTGAGTGTGCAAGTGTTTTATTTTGAATTTTTAAAGCGTATGCACAAATGATAAATAGGTTAAAAGTTGAAAGGGCAATTTTAGATATTACCCAAGAAGAATTGGCTCAAAAGATAGGTGTATCTAGGCAAACAATTAATTCTATAGAGAAAAACAGGTATATTCCTTCTACAGTTTTAGCATTAAAATTATCGGTATTGTTTAAAAAACCTGTCAATGATTTTTTTGAATTAGACGAAAATGAAAAATAAATATTAAGGTGTAAAATGACAGGAGAAACAAGTTTATTAGAATTATTAAAAGGATTAAAACCAAAGTTAAATACTGGAGAATATGTATTTGTAACAACTACAGACTTGCAAAAAGTGAATAGAAATGATACGCTCTTCGAATTTAAAGAGAAAGAAGGGGTTACTATTGTTATTGAAAAAAATAAAGCAAATGCATTAAAACTCTCTTACAATTATATTGCTTCTTGGATTACACTAACGATTCATTCTTCTTTAGAAGCAGTAGGTTTAACAGCATTATTTTCTACGGAACTTGCAAAACATAATATTAGTTGTAACGTTGTTTCTGGTTATTATCACGACCATATTTTTGTGGCAAAACAAGATGCTAAAAAAGCAGTTACAGTATTAGATAATCTCTCTAAAAATTACAAGATTAGTTCTTCTTAATTCTGTTTTCTTTTGAATTAAAAAAAGTCCAACTAAAATCAAAATTTCTTTTCTATTTAATAATATTGAAACTTTTAATGGTTTCAATAAGACTCTTAAATCATTTTAAAATCTAAAAGTAATTCATCATTAATAGCACACTGTAAATGATCTCCTTTAAAAATTTCTCCTTTACCAAGAGCTGGTGTTCCTGTAAAAATTAAATCTCCAGGTTGTAAAGTCATATATTCAGAGATAAAAACAATAATATCTGCAAAATTATGAATCATATAAGCGGTATTGCTTTTTTGTTTTTCTTCTCCATTAATTTTTAAATCAAAATTAATATCCTCCAAATTCGAAAAATCCGAAATAGGTTTAAAATTAGAGATTGGTGCTGCACCATCAAAACCTTTTGCAAATTCCCAAGGATGTTTTGTTTCTCTGGCATTATTCAGAATATCTTTTGCCGTATAATCAATACCAATAGCAATTTCAGAAATAAAAGAATTTGCATCTTTATAAGCAATATTCTTTCCTTCTTTTCCTATTTTAATCACTAATTCAACTTCATAAATTAATTCATTGGTAATACTACTAGGGTATTCAACATCGCAATTAACTGCTAAACTAGATGTCGGCTTAGAAAAAATGAATTTTTTACCTTTTCTTTTCTCTTCGATATCTTTTAAATCAGTAACATAATTACTTCCTATTCCTAAAATTTTCATTTTTGATAGATTTATAATGAACTCTTAAATTTCTACTTTTTCTCTTTTCGTTGTTTTTTTTGATACTTTATCTATAGAAAAATCGACAATTTCCTGATTTCTAAGAATGTCTTCCATGTTTTGTCTTTTTCTAATTAGGTAATCTTTACCGTTATGCAGCATCACTTCGGCAGGTAAATATCTAGAATTATAGTTAGAAGCCATAGAGAAGCAATAGGCACCCGCATTATGGAAACATAAAATATCCTCTTCAGAGATTTCAGCAATTCTTCTATTAGATGCAAAGGTATCTGTTTCACAAATATACCCTACAACAGAATAATAACGATTTCTTCCTTTTGGATTAGAAATGTTGGTAATATGATGGTAGGCATTGTACATCATGGGCCTTACTAAATGATTAAAGCCGCTATCTACCCCTGCAAAAACAGTAGAAGTTGTTTGCTTTATTACATTTACTTTTGCTAAGAAAACACCTGCTTCACTTACTAAAAACTTGCCAGGTTCAAACATTAAGGTAATGTCTTTTCCATATTCTACACAAAAGGCATTAAATCGTTCAGAAAGTTGCAACCCTAGTTGTTCAATATCCGTAGAAATATCACCTTCTTTATAAGGAACTTTAAAGCCACTTCCAAAGTCAATAAAATCGATATTGTCAAATTGCTTGGCAACATCAAATAAAATCTCTGTAGCACGTAAAAAAGTGTCAATATCTAAAATGTCAGAACCTGTGTGCATGTGAATTCCATTGATAGTCATTCCAGTATTCTCTACAACTCTTTTAATATGAGGGACTTGGTGGATTGAGATTCCAAATTTAGAATCGATATGCCCTACAGATATTTTACTATTTCCACCCGCCATAATATGTGGATTTATACGAATACATACAGGGATTGTAGGGTGCTTTTGTCCGAATAATTCTAAAATAGATAGATTATCAATATTAATTTGAACTCCTAATTTAGCAACTTCTTCAATTTCTTTTAAAGAAACACCATTGGGCGTAAAAATAATATCTTTCGGTTCAATTCCAGTACGTAAACTCAATTGGACTTCTTGAATAGAAACGGTATCTAAACCAGCGCCCATTTTATGAAAGAATTGTAAAATATTTACATTAGAAAGTGCTTTAACAGCGTAGTTTAATTTTAAACTTTTTACGCCGCTAAATGCGCTTGTAATTCGTTGGTATTGCGATTCAATTTTATTTGTATCATATACATACAAAGGACTTCCGTATTTTTCGGCTACTTTTAAAAGGTGTGTTTTACTCATTGAATTTCTTTTCTAAGAAACCAAAACTAAGACTTTTACTTTTTACAAATTAATTTGTTTTAAAATACAACAAGATGTTATATTTTGTATATTTTTTATCCACTAATTTTAGATATAGAAAAAGCTACTGAAATGATTATTAAGTTATTAAAATAGGAGTATCATTAATAATTTAATATAAAATTCGTTGAGTAATAAATTCAAAGCCTTAAATATAAAATATACATTTGCTAGTCGAAAACAAATTATAAAAAAGATGATAAAAGTTAAAACAAAATTATACTATTTCTTATTGCTATTAATTATTGCATCATGCAATCAAAATAAAAGTATTAAAACCAAAACAACAAGTATTAAGGGGTTTATTAAAAATAATTATAATTCTAAAGAACTGAAAATTATAAGTGATGAAACAGATGAAGAATTTCTTGTTTCTTTAGATTCTTTGGGTAGATTTAATTTCAATGTAGATCTAAAAAAACCTCAATATTATTATCTTGGTTCAAATAATATTGTAATATATTTAGAACCTAATAAGCATGTTATTATAGAATATGATGCTAAAACAAGTAACCCCGAAACAGCTGTTTTTAAAGGAGATGATACAGAAAAACAAGTTTATTTAGCTCAATTAATTCATAAATCTGATGAAATTAGTTCTTATGCGTTTGATTCTATCACGCCTAAATTTCTTTACCTATTAGAGAAGCATAATCAATTACAGTATAAAAAGTTAAACTCTAGCAACTTCTCAAAAGTATTTGTTGAGAATCAAAAAGATAGAATATTGATTTATGATATGATGAATAGATTATATCATAAAATAGAAAACTCCTCAAATCAAGAATCAGATGATATTGATAAAATTCAAAATTTTAACAAAGCTTTAGATAGCATAGGTATTCATCATGAAGGTTTTTCTAAGTATTTGATATACAGAGAGCTTGTTCGTCAAGTTTTGTTAGAGAAAGTTTTTTCTAAAGAAGATTATGAAACCCCTATTTTGGAGAAGTATATGTCTTGTTTGGATACTATAAAAAATTCATACGTTAGAGATTATTTTATAAATATGACTTTTTCAAATACATTATTCCCATCAAGTAAATTAAATTTGTCTAAGCTAGTAGAAAACTTGAAACAATACATTACAAGCCCTAAATTGGCTAGTCTTATACAAGAAAAGTACAATGCTATAAAACATTTAGAGTCTGGCTCTCCATCAATAGGTTTTAACTATGAAAATTACAAAGGAGGAAGAACTTCTCTTAAAGATTTTAGAGGAAAATATGTATTTATAGATTTCTGGGCTACATGGTGCAAACCTTGCATAGAAGAAATTCCTTATATAAAGAAATTAGAAAAAAAATTTAAAAACAAGAATATATCTTTTGTAGGCATTTCCCTAGATAATAAAAAGCAGTATAATAAATGGCGGTTAATGGTTAAAAAACTAGAACTTCACAATACGCAATTATTTGCTGATAATTCGTTTAATTCAGAATTGGCTAAATTTTATAATGTTGATTTTATCCCTCACTTCGTAATTCTTGATTCAGAGGGTAATATTGTTGAGGCTAGAGCAGGAAAACCATCAGGTAAAAATACCGAGTACTTATTAGATGCTTTATTAAAGTAGTTTATGTTTTTTGAATCTTTATTAAGCTACTAATTTTTAAACCTAAACCTCATGTTATAAAAACTTGTTAATTACTTTCTAAAGAATAACTTCCAATATTTTATTTCTTATATTAAATTAGCGACGATGATATTTAATCTCTTTTATGGTACAAGTTTCTAGTTATACAGAAGATAATATTCGTTCGTTAGATTGGAAAGAGCATATTCGAATGCGTCCTGGAATGTACATTGGGAAGTTAGGTGATGGTTCTTCTCCTGATGACGGAATTTATATTTTAATCAAAGAAGTTTTAGACAACTCTATTGACGAGTATGTCATGGGTGCTGGTAAAACCATTGAAATCTCTATTCAAGGAAATAAAGTAACTGTAAGAGATTACGGACGAGGTATTCCCTTAGGAAAAGTAGTAGATGTGGTTTCGAAGATGAATACAGGTGGAAAATACGATTCCAAAGCTTTTAAAAAATCGGTAGGGTTAAATGGAGTAGGAACCAAAGCAGTGAATGCTTTATCATCTTATTTTCGTGTAGAATCGAATAGAGACGGACAATCGGCTGCTGCTGAATTTGAATTAGGAGTTTTAATAAATGAAGAAAAATTAGAAGAGACTACACGAAGAAAAGGAACAAAAGTTTCCTTTATTCCCGATGAAACCATTTTTAAAAATTATAAATTTAGAAATGAATACATTTCTAAAATGCTGAAAAACTATGTGTATCTAAACACAGGGTTAACCATTGTTTTTAATGGTGAAAAATATGTGTCTGAAAATGGTTTGAAAGATTTGTTGCAAGACAATAATAATGAAACCGACTTGCTATATCCAATTATTCACTTAAAAGGCGATGATATTGAAGTTGCCATTACGCACAGTAAAACGCAGTATTCAGAAGAATACCACTCTTTTGTAAACGGGCAGCATACAACGCAAGGAGGAACACATCAAGCGGCTTTTAGAGAAGCTATTGTAAGAACGGTTCGTGAGTTTTTTGGCAAAAATTTTGAAGCCTCAGATATTCGAAAATCTATTATTTCTGCGGTTTCTATCAAAGTGATGGAACCAGTTTTTGAAAGTCAGACTAAAACCAAATTAGGTTCTACAGAAATGGGGGGCAATTTGCCTACAGTAAGAACGTATGTAAACGATTTTTTAAAGACACAACTAGATAATTATTTACACAAAAATGTAGAAGCTGCCGAAAAATTACAGCGTAAAATTCTACAGGCAGAGAAAGAACGTAAAGAGCTTTCTGGGATTCGAAAATTAGCCAAAGAGCGTGCTAAAAAAGCCAGTTTGCATAATAAAAAATTACGGGATTGTAGAATCCATTTAGGTGATACTAAAAAAGAAAACTATTTAGACACAACCTTATTTATTACAGAGGGAGACTCTGCTTCTGGATCCATTACAAAATCTAGAAATGTAAATACACAAGCGGTATTTAGCTTAAAAGGAAAGCCTTTAAATTCGTATGGACTCACCAAAAAAATTGTATATGAAAATGAAGAATTCAACTTATTACAAGCCGCTTTAAACATTGAAGATGGTTTAGAAGATTTACGCTATAACAATATTGTAATTGCTACTGATGCCGATGTAGATGGAATGCATATTCGTTTGCTATTAATCACCTTCTTTTTACAGTTTTTTCCAGAATTGATTAAAGAAGGACATTTGTATATTTTAGAAACCCCCTTATTTCGTGTTCGGAATAAAAAAGAAACGATTTACTGTTATTCAGACGATGAAAAAAGAGAGGCTATAGACAAACTGAGAGGAAAACCAGAAATTACCCGATTTAAAGGATTGGGTGAAATTTCTCCTAATGAGTTTGTGCATTTTATTGGCGATGATATCCGATTAGATCCTGTAATGCTGAATAAAGAAATGTCTATAGAAGATATGTTGGCTTTTTATATGGGTAAAAATACACCAGACAGACAAAAATTTATTATTGAGAATTTAAAGGTTGAGTTGGATTATGTGGAGGAGTAAACTAGTACCTAGTACGAAGTAGTAAGTATAAAGTATTAAATGTGAGTTTTACCTTAATTTTTGTTACTTAATACTCAAATGCTATTTAAATAAACAGCTATGAAAAAGGAAAAAGACAATAAAATGTTGTCATTCCTGCGAAGGCAGGAATCCTATGCTTCTGAATTGTAACAAATTTAAAAGAGATTCCCGCCTTTGCGGGAATGACAGAAATAAATCAAATTTATTTGATTCGGAATCAAAAAGTACTATTAGATAGAGATTTGGTAAAGTTATATCAAGTGGAAACGAAATCATTAAAAAGGCAAGTTCGTAGAAATATAGAACGTTTTCCTGAAGATTTTATGTTTGAACTAACAAAAAATGAGTTTGAAAATTGGAGGTCACAAATTGCGACCTTCAATTCTGATAAGATGGGTTTGCGTTATACGCGAATGCTTTCAAGTGTGTTAAAAAGCGTAAGAAAAATATTTGTAAAGAATGGAAATTAGTTTTCAGACAAAAGAGGAAAGCAATCGCTTACAAAGAGACGCTTTTTTAAAGCTATCTCCATCAGAAAGAGTTGTGTCTTTTTTTAGATTGATGCAACGCGTAAAAAGCTTTCCAACAAAAGCAGATCCAAATGATAACAATTTTATAGTAAATATAAAAGATGCATAAACTTTGGGAAAATAAAATAAATAGGTTTATTGCACTCGCAAATCAGTTTGATGTAAAAATGTTGATGGTTGGTGGTGGTGCTGTAAATTTTTATGGTTATCAAAGACATTCCGCAGATGTAGATTTTTGGATTAAAACTTCTAGTGAAAATCTTAATAATTTAATTCGTGTTTTTAAGGCGATGCATTATGAAATTGAAGATTTTCCTAAAGATGTAAAAAATCAATTGCAAAATATTTCTGTTAAATTTTCCCCTTTAGATTTGAATTTAGAATTAATCACAAAATTTTCATCTACAAAAACTTTTGAGGAAGCTTATAAAAATAGTGTTGAAGCTAAAATCGAAGGAGAAAAAATAATCAAATGGCGTGTATTATCGTATAACGATTTAATTGATAGTAAACTAAAAGCCCAGCGACCAAAAGATTTGTTAGATATTCAACAATTACAAGAAATTCATAGAGATAAAAATAAATAGTTATAAACTCTTAAACGAAATAAACGTTTTTTAAATGAGTGAAGAAACCAACCAGCAAGAAGAGCATATAGAAAATGTAGAGAATCATCAAGAAACTACAGAAACCATTACCAAAGTTACAGGCATGTACAAAGAGTGGTTCTTAGATTATGCTTCGTATGTAATTTTAGAAAGAGCCGTTCCATCTTTAGAAGATGGTTTAAAACCTGTACAACGTAGAATTATGCATTCTATGAAAGATTTGGATGACGGACGCTATAATAAAGTTGCTAATATTGTAGGGCATACCATGCAATACCATCCGCATGGAGACGCTTCTATTGCCGATGCCATGGTCCAAATTGGTCAGAAAGAATTGCTCATTGATATGCAAGGAAACTGGGGAAATATCTTGACAGGAGATAGAGCTGCAGCCTCTCGATATATTGAAGCAAGGCTTTCTAAGTTTGCTTTAGATGTGGTTTTTAATCCGAAAACGACCGAATGGAAACTCTCGTATGATGGAAGAAGGAAAGAACCCATAGATTTACCTGTAAAATTCCCTTTATTATTAGCGCAAGGTGCAGAAGGAATTGCGGTAGGATTGTCAACCAAAATATTGCCTCATAATTTTATAGAATTGATAGATGCCTCTATCAAATACTTAAAAGGAAGAAGTTTTAAGATAGTCCCCGATTTTTTAACAGGCGGAATTGCAGATTTTACCAATTACAATGATGGGAAGCGAGGCGGAAAAGTACGAATACGTGCTAAAATTTCTCAACTCGATAAAAAGACATTGGTAATTTCCGAAATTCCTTTTGGAACCACAACATCAAGCCTCATTGATAGCATTATCAAAGCCAATGAAAAAGGGAAAATAAAAATCAAAAAGATTGAAGACAATACAGCTGCCAATGTAGAAATTTTGGTGCATTTACCTACGGGAATATCACCAGACAAAACCATTGATGCATTGTATGCTTTTACCAATTGTGAGACTTCTGTTTCTCCTCTGTGCTGTACCATACAAGACAATAAACCTATTTTTATAGGAGTCTCAGAAATGTTAAAACACAGTACAGATTTAACGGTACAGTTGTTAAAAAGAGAACTAGAAATTCAGTTAAATGAATTAGAAGAACAATGGCATTTTGCTTCTTTAGAACGTATTTTTATAGAAAACAGAATCTATAGAGATATTGAAGAAGAAGAAACTTGGGAAGGCGTTATTGCAGCCATTCACAAAGGGTTACAGCCTCATATTAAACATTTAAAACGTGCTATTACAGAGGAAGACATTGTACGTTTAACAGAAATTAGAATCAAAAAGATTTCTAAGTTTGATATTGATAAAGCCAAGCAGTTTATTGAAAGTCTAGAGGATAAAATAGCCGCTGTAAAATCTAATTTAGCCAACCTTATCGAGTTTGCAGTCGATTATTTTAAACGACTAAAAACGACCTATGGAAAAGGGAAAGAACGCAAAACAGAAATTCGAATTTTTGATGATATTGTTGCTACAAAAGTAGTAATGCGAAACACCAAGCTCTACGTAAATAGAGAAGAAGGTTTCGTAGGCACATCTTTACGAAAAGATGAATACATTACAGATTGTGCAGATATTGACAATGTAATTGTTTTTAGAAAGGATGGTAAAATGATGGTTACCAAAGTAGCTTCTAAAACATTTGTAGGAAAAGATATTATTCACGTTGCGGTATTTAAAAAGAACGACAAACGTACGGTCTACAATATGATGTATAGAGATGGTAAAGGTGGGCCAAGTTATATGAAACGTTTTAATGTTACAAGTGTTACCCGTGATAAAGAATACGACTTGGCAAATGGAAATTCAAATTCTTTAGTCCATTATTTTTCTGCAAACCCTAATGGAGAAGCAGAAGTTGTTACCATTAACTTACGAGCTGTTGGCAGTGTTAAAAAGTTAAAATGGGATATTGATTTTGCTGATTTAGCAGTAAAGGGAAGAGGAGTTAGAGGAAATACTATTACAAAACTAGCCATTCGTAAAGTCGAGTTTAAATCGGCAGGAGTTTCCACATTAAAACCTCGTAAAATATGGTTTGATGATGCCGTACAACGTTTAAATGTAGACGGTAGAGGAGAACTTTTAGGGGAATTTAGAGCGGAAGATAAGCTATTGATTGCAACACAAAATGGAAAAATAAAAGCAGTAACACCGAATTTAGGAGCACATTTTGAGGATGATATGATTGTTTTAGAGAAATGGGACGCTAAAAAACCTATTTCAGCCATTTATTTTGATGGAGAAAAAGAACGTTATTATGTAAAGCGTTTTTTAATAGAAACTGTCGATAAAGAAGAGCATTTTATTTCAGAACATCCAAAATCAGAATTAGAAATTATTTTAACAGACTATCGCCCTGTTGCAGAAGTTCAATTTTCAAAACGTAGTTTAGAAAATTTAGAAATCAATTTAGAAGAGTTTATTGCTGTAAAAGGTATTAAAGCTCAAGGGAATCAGCTTACCACAGAAAAAATTAAACAGGTAAATGCTTTGCAACCCCTTCCTTTTGAAAAACCCAAAGAACCTGAAGTAGAAGAAGTAGAAGTTGTAGATGAAGAAATTGTACAAGAACAAATGCCATTACAAGTCCCAACGATAAAAAATGCTTCTGTTTTAGAAGTTCCAAATACGGAAACAAGTTCATTACAAAGTAAAGACGATAAGAAGAATGAACTCTTAAAAAAAGCCATTCAGAAGAAAAAAGAGAATTTAGATGATTCTCAAACAACGCTGTTTTAAGTTAGAAAATTAATGAAAACGATTGGACTTATTGGGGGAATTACACCAGAATCGACAATTTTGTATTATCGAATCTTAAACGATTTGGCAGCAAAAACTTTTGGAGCATCACATTCCGCAAAAACAATCATTCATTCCTTTAATTTTGGAGAAATCTCCAAACTCCAAAAAGAAGGAAATTGGGATTTACTGAATAGCATGATGGCAAATGCGGCCATCAGTTTAGAAAAAGCAGGAGCAGATTGTATTCTTATCTGTGCAAACACCATGCATTTATGTATAGAAGCTACCCGTAAAGCGGTAAAAATACCTGTGTTGCATATTGCAGATGAAACAGCAAAACAAATTCTGAAAAAGAATATTAAAAAGGTAGGTTTGTTGGGTACACAATATACGATGGAGAAAACCTTTTTTAAAGAGGTATTAACTTCTTATAAAATAGATATAATAATTCCTGATGAATCTGATAGAAATGAAATTCATAGAATTATTTACGAGGAGCTTTCTAAAGGAGAATTAATACCAGCATCAAAAGAATTTTACTTAAAAAGTATTCAAAAATTAATGGATAAAGGTGTTGAAGGAATTATTTTAGGTTGTACAGAAATTCCTTTATTAATAAAACAAGAGAACGTTTCAGTGCCTGTTTTTGATACTACAAAAATTCATGCAACAGCAGGGTTTAAGAGTTTGTTGATGTAGTCTCTGAGAGGTAAAAAGTATTGAATGTTGAGTTTTAAATTTTTAATTCTTCAATTTTTGAATCTTTTAATAAGTCAATTTGTTGATAATTTTATTCGTTTAAGGTTGTTGATTTGTACAGATTTTTTCAATTTTTAAACACCTAACACCTAACACCTAACACCTAACACCTAACACCTAACACCTAACACCTAACACCTAGTATATGCATTTTAAAAAATCGAGCCTTCAATATTTAAAAGATTTAAAAGAAAATAACAATCGCGATTGGTTTGCGGCAACAAAACCTGTCTTTAAAGAAGCGCAAGACAATGCAAAAGCATTTTATGCAGCGATTCGAGAAAATTTAGAAATACACGACGAAATTGATAAATTCAAATTGTTTAGAATTTATAGAGATGTACGGTTTTCAAAAGACAAAACACCTTATCAGCCTCATTTTGCAGGTTCGTTTTCTAGAAAGGGCAAGCATTTGCGTGGAGGATATTATTTGCGAATTAGACCCGGAGAAAGCTTTTTAGCAGGTGGATTTTGGGAACCTAGTAAAGAAGATATCTATAGAATTCGGAAAGAGATTGAATTAGATGCTAGTGAAATGCGGGCTATTTTAAGGGATAAAAATTATAGCAACTATTTTGGAGATACTTTTGAAGGAGCAGAACTAAAATCGGCGCCTAGAGGATTCGATAAGAATCATCCCGACATTGATTTGATTCGTAAAAAGGGCTATATCGCTGTACGAAATTTTACAGATAAAGAAGTCTTAGATACTAACTTTTTATCGGAATTAGATCTTACTTACAAAGCATTGCGCCCGTTTTTTGACTATATGAGCGATGTATTAACAACCAACCTCAATGGAGAAAGTATTTTGTAGTTGGTTTATAAGTTGAAAAGTAAAAAAGTTAAAAGTTTATATTATATGATTTTTATATTTTACTGTCATTCCTGTAGATGTAGGAATCTCTTAAAATCTTTACTGTAAGTTCTCCTTTACTTCTCTTCTTAAAAATAATAAGGTAATTGCTGTTGCCAAAACGTCTGAAATAGGGAAGGCGTACCAAACCCCATTAATTCCATAAAATAAAGGCAATAGATACACCAATGGAATTAAGAAAATTCCTTGTTTTAATAAAGTTAAAAACAAAGCAGGTAAAGCTTTTCCTGCGGCTTGAAAGTAAGCAGACCCTACCAATTGGGCAGTAATTACTGGAGCAGCTAAAAACGTAATGATTAAAGCAATTGGGGTTTTTTCTATCAATTCGCTATCTTTTGTAAATAAGTGCACCAATGCATCTGGGAAAATCATGATTCCTATAAAAATTAAGGTAGCAACACTTGTTCCGTAAAGAATGGCTGTTTTAATAGTCTCTTTAACACGTTGCGAGTTTTTAGCACCATAATTAAAGCCTGCAATGGGCAAAAAACCTTGGGTAACTCCTAAGATTGGAAATAATAAAAAGAGCATTACTCGATTGATAATTCCATAAATAGCAATAGAAATCTCGCCACCATAGGTAAACAACGTATAATTTAAAACAATCGTAAAAAGACTAATTGTTCCCTGTCTTGCTACCGTAACACCTCCTAAAGCAATAATTTCTTTTACAATAGAAAAATCTAGAATAAAATTACGGATTTTAATTGTTAACTGACTTTTAGCAGACAGAAAAAAACCTAAAATAAACAAGCCACAAACAGCGTACGAAATAGAAGTTGCTAAGCCTGCGCCAAACATGCCCCAACCAAAATACTTGATAAATACAATATCCAATACAATATTGGTAATGGCAGGTAAAATCATAGCATACATTGAAAATTTTGGCTTTCCTTCTGCTCTAATGACAGGGTTTCCCATCATCGCAAAAGCTAAAAATGGAATTCCGAATAAAAGCACTTGGAAATAAGTAGTTGCAGGGATTAAAATTTCTCCTTTTGCACCAAAAATTGTGAGAATAGGTTGGTAAAAAAAAGTTCCTAGAATGACAAATAAGACCGACAATACAATGGTTAAACTTATCTGGTTTCCAAAAGTTTTTAAAGCTTTCTTATGATTTTCTGCTCCCATAGCTCTAGAAATAATGGAACTTCCACCAATTCCTATTCCCATACCAATGGACGAGATTAGAAAAGCAATTGGTAATACCACCGTAATTGCGGCAATTGCCAAAACACCAATCCATCTTCCTACAAAAATAGTATCTACAATCATATTTAAAGACATTACCAAAATGCCTATTGCAGCAGGAACTGCTTGTTTGATAAGAAGTTTACTTATTTTTTCAGTACCTAAATCACTTGCTATTTTCGCCATATAAAAAGAAAGCCCAAATATCTGTAATTATTAACTAAAATTCATTCATAAATAAAATATTTATAAAAATGATGGACACGATGTATTTATTAAACTAATTTTGCTGAAAACTAGTACACAAATGGAAACTGTTTTTACTGTAAAGAGAACTGTAAAACCTTCAGAAATAGATGCTTTAAATCACGTAAACAACGTGGTATATGTACAATGGATGAATGATGTTGCTGAGGCTCATTGGGCGTTTCTGACTGATAAAAATCCTTTTTCGGAGTACATTTGGGTGGCTATAAAGCATGAAATAGAATATTTAAAACAAGCGGTTTTACATGATGAAATTACTATTAAAACTTGGGTAGGTACAACGGCAGGCTTTAAATCGGAACGACATATAGAAATTTTTAAAAACGACACCTTACTTACAAGAGCAAAGACTGTTTGGGGAATGTTGTCCGCAAAAACATTAAAACCTACTAGAATTACAGAAGCTGTTTTAAAAGTATTAGAACCTTCTAAATAAAAGTATCTTTGCACACTTTTTAAAATGAAATTATGAGTACATTTTCTGCATTAGGAATCCATAAAGAATATAGACAAGGCTTAAAAGAATTAGGTATTAAAACCCCTACAGAAATTCAAGAAAAAGCCATTCCCATTCTCTTACATTCAAAAACTGATTTTGTAGGATTAGCACAAACTGGAACTGGGAAAACAGCCGCTTTTGGATTGCCTCTTTTACATCAAATAGACGCGAATAAAAACGAAATTCAAGCTGTCATTCTATCACCTACCAGAGAATTGGTACAACAAATAAAAAAGCAGCTTTTTAAGTTTACAAAATACTGTTCGCAAAAAATATTTTTAGAAGCAGTCTATGGTGGAGAAAAAATAAGTATTCAAATTCAAAAATTACAAAGGCCTACACATATTGTTATTGCAACGCCTGGAAGACTTATCGATTTAATAGAACGTGGAGAAATTACTATTAGTCAGATAAAAACATTGGTATTAGATGAAGCTGATGAAATGCTGAAGATGGGTTTTAAACAAGATGTAAATCGGATTTTAAAATACGCAACAGCACAGAAAAATATTTGGTTGTTTTCTGCGACAATGCCCGAAGAAATTCAAAAAATCATTAAAATCTACATGCAAGCTAATTCTCCACGCATAGAGATTGATGCCAGTGCTTTGGTGAATAAAAACATCCGGCATCAATTTATAAGAACCACAATTCAGCAAAAAACAAATGCGATTATCCAGTTTTTAGAAACCAGAACTTCTGAAAGAGGTATTATTTTTTGTAGAACAAAAGCCGGGACACAAAAATTGTACAACCAATTAGAAGAAGAAGGTTTTTCTGTAGGCGCTTTAGAAGGCGATATGCAACAAAGAGATCGAGAAAAAGTAATGCGTGCCTTTAAAAACGAAAGTTTACAATATTTAATCTCTACAGATGTTTCTGCTCGTGGAATTGATGTAAGAGATTTAGAATTTGTGATACATCATCAGTTACCAGAACAGTTGGAATATTACACACACAGAAGTGGAAGAACTGCTAGAGCAGGGAAAACAGGGGTTTCTGTAGCTTTTATTTTACCAAGTGAATTGGAAAGAATACATCAAATTCAGAAGACATTACAAATTAAGTTTACAGAAATTACTTAACAGTAAAAATGGGTTTAATTTATATTTTAGATATTCTTGGAACTTTTGCTTTTGCAATTAGCGGTGCTTTGTTTGCTTCTAAAAAACAGTTTGATTTATTTGGAGTTGTAATTATTGCCTTTGTAACGGCTGTAGGTGGTGGAATGATTCGCGATGTACTCATCAATGCACATCCTATTAATTGGATTGGCGATTTGAATTATATATGGACAATTTTAGTAGCCGTCGTTTTTACATTTCTCTTTAAAAGTAAAATTGCTCCGTTGAGTAAAACACTCTTTCTTTTTGATACCATTGGTATTGCGGTGTTTACTTTGTTAGGTACTCAAAAAGGACTCTCTTATGATTTACACCCTTTTGTAGCGGTGGTTATGGGTATGACTTCTGCCGTAATGGGTGGTGTTTTAAGAGACGTTTTAACCAACCATATTCCGCTTATTTTTAAAAAAGAAATATATGCTTCGGCATGTTTGTTAGGGGCGCTAATGTATCTAATAACCTCACATTTTCAATTTTCAGAAACCGTTCAGTTTATAAGTACCATTCTCACTGTAATTTGTATTCGATTAATGGCAGTAAAATATCAACTACAATTGCCAAAGATTAAAGATGATGTATTTGGAAAAGAATCGTAGCTTTAAAACGAAACGATTTTTTATAAACTAAAGAGTTATTTACCATATTCATCAAAAGTATTATCAGTATAAAAAACAACAATTCTTTCAATCTTTTTTAGGCTTCCTGTATTTTGAACACTTTCTTTTATGTGTTGAGTAGGAGAGGAGTCTTTTTGTATTTCTGATGGAAAAGTACCTTTTCCATTTAATAACCAATGAATATCTACATCTGTAAAAGTACTCGTTACTTTTAAAATAAAATCTAAACTAGGCTTATTCCTTCCAGATAAAATATGAGAAATACTTGAACGCTGTACACCAATTTTATCTGCAAATAAAGAGGCGGTTAGTTGATGAAAATCTAATATTTTTTTAAGACGATTTGTGAAATCAGCACTGTTTACCATTGTAAAATTTATTTCATGTTTACAAATGTATAAGAAGTTTTTAAAATAGCCATATAAAATATCACAATTATATATTGTTTAAATTTTAATTAAACTAAAACTTTATATAATATTTTTAATATATTGATTTTTAATACTTTGTTTATTGTTTTAAATAAACTGAATAATCTAGTGATTTCAAATTGTACCTTTTCAAATCGTTTGTAAATTTTGTTTACAGAATTAAAATAGATATTTAAAAAACAGATTTACAATTGTAACTTTTACAATTTCATAGCTGTCAAACTCACTACGTTATAAAGTGAATTTAGATAACAGGAATTTCTTAAAAATAGTCTCTGTAAAAAATGAAACTTGTATGTTTGTACCTCCATATTTTTTTTATGCAAACACTTTCAATATCATATTTAGAGAACTTATTTAAAGAACAAAAAGAAACGCATCTGTTTGGGAAATGGATAACACTTGATGCGATTACTCCTTTGTATAAAAAGCTGAAAAACCATTTTATGGTACAAGAAATTGGTGTTTCAGAAGAAAACAGACCCATCTATAGTGTACAATTAGGAACAGGAACTAAAAAAATATTGATTTGGAGTCAGATGCACGGAAACGAAAGTACAGGCACAAAAGCGGTATTTGATCTTTTAAATTGTTTTTCAGCAATTTCAGACAGCCATTTCTCTAAAATACTTAAAAAATGCACTATTTTAATAGTTCCTATGTTAAATCCAGATGGTGCACTGCGTTATACACGAATAAATGCGAAAGGGGTTGATTTAAATAGAGATGCTGTCGATAGAAAAGCAAAGGAAAGTAAACTCTTAAGAGCTGTTTTAGAAGATTTTAATCCCCAGTTTTGTTTCAATCTACACGATCAACGAACTATTTTTGGAGTAGAAGGCACTAAGAATCCAGCTACGCTCTCTTTTTTAGCACCTTCAGAAGAAGAAACAAGAAGCCTTACAAAAGGTCGCAAAGCAACCATGAACGTAATTGTGGCAATGTATGAGACGTTAAAACAAGTAATACCCAATCAGATTGGGCGATATACGGATGAGTTTTATCCAACAGCTACAGGAGATAATTTTCAAAAATTAGGATACAATACAATTCTTATAGAATCTGGGCATTATCCTAATGACTATGAACGAGAAGAAAGTAGAAAATATAGCTTTTTCGCATTGATAACAGGAATCTATCATATTGCATCTGTAGAACGTTTTGAAGCATATAAAACGTATTTTGAGATTCCTAATAATGTTAAAATCTTTTATGATGTAATCCATCGATATGAAAATCCAAATAAAGATGTTGCTTATCAATATGTAGATACAATAAAAAATAAGAAGTTAATTTCTACCCTAGACAAAAAACAAAAAGGAGATTTGTTAAATTACGAAGGACATTACGAAATTCTGTTTAAAAATTAACTTTTTTTATGTTTTTTTAATTTTTTTTCAAATTTAATTGAATTTAATTTATATTTTTGCTTACATATATGGTTTTTAAATAAAAAATGTAAATTATAATGAAGAAAATGGTTTTAGATGAAATTGATCATCAAATTTTAGATATTTTAATTGAAAACGCAAGGACTCCGTTTACAGATATTGCTAAAAAGTTATTAGTTTCTGCAGGAACTATACATGTTCGAGTTAAAAAAATGGAGGACGAACAAATTATTCAAGGTTCTACATTAACTTTAAACTACGAGAAAATGGGCTATTCTTTTATAGCGCATGTTGGTGTTTTTCTAGAAAAAACATCAATGACTCAAAGTGTTATTGAGAATTTACGTAAAATTGAAAACGTAACGGTTGCTTACGTAACGGCAGGTAAATACAATATCTTTTGTAAAGTAAGAGCAAAAGGAACAAATGATGCAAAAGAGATTATTTATAAAATTGATGATATTCCAGGAGTAAGTAGAACAGAAACCATGATAGCTTTAGAAGAAAGTATTAATGATAAAAAGCGTATGATGCACGCTATTTTTAAGGAATTGTAACAAAAGTAACTCTATAAAAACACTAAAGTCCTTGTCATTTTTATTTGACAAGGACTTTTTTTTATGAAAACTTTCTAAGTACATGAGACCTGTCAGGTTTTTAAAACCTGACAGGTCTGTTAAAATCTTATAGTTTATAATGATTAGGTTATTTTGTCATATACTAAAGAAAAATTTATAACGAAAAGGCAATATTCCAAAACGTATGTGATTAAATGAAAGTTTAGCGTTTAGCGAACCTACTTCGAAGTATGATTGATATCAAAAAGTTCGGTATACCTAAAGAATAACGAATATAGGTGTGTGAAAAAAGTAGCTTCTAAAGTAATGTATCTATAATAGGAACAAAATTTATTGTACATTGTTGCAAGTTTTAAATCACTAGAAAATACTTTATGAACATAGACTACACCGCTCATAAATTATCAAATACTGTCCTTTTAAACCTATACAAAACCCTATTAAAACCTCGATTAGTAGAGGAAAAAATGCTGATTTTATTACGGCAAGGCAAAATTTCTAAATGGTTTTCTGGTATTGGGCAAGAAGCAATCTCTGTAGGAGTTACGAGTGCACTAGAGAATGATGAATATATTCTACCAATGCACCGAAATTTAGGTGTTTTTACCACAAGAAATATTCCTTTATATCGATTGTTTTCTCAATGGCAAGGAAAAGCAAATGGTTTTACCAAAGGACGTGATAGAAGTTTTCATTTTGGAACACAAGAATACCATATTGTGGGTATGATTTCCCATTTAGGCCCGCAATTAGGAGTGGCAGACGGAATTGCTTTGGCAAACCTTTTAAAAAAAGAAAAGAAGGTCTGTGCTGTTTTCTCTGGAGAAGGAGGTACGAGTGAGGGCGATTTTCATGAGGCATTAAATGTTGCGTCTGTATGGAATCTGCCTGTTTTATTCTGTATTGAAAACAATGGTTACGGACTTTCTACGCCTGTTTCAGAACAATTTAATTGCGAGCATATTGCAGACAAAGGTGTTGGTTACGGAATAGAAAGCCATATTATTGATGGCAATAATATATTAGAAGTATATACCAAAGTCGCTGAATTAGCGAAAAGTGTTCGAAAAACACCAAGACCTATTTTATTAGAATTTAAAACCTTTCGAATGCGTGGGCATGAAGAGGCGAGTGGTACAAAATATGTTCCTGAAGTGCTTATGGAGACTTGGAAAGCAAAAGATCCTGTCATCAATTTTGAAAGTTATTTAAAAGAAATAGGGGATTTGACTGAGGATTTAATTTCAGAAATAACCACTAACATAAAAAAAGAAATTGAAGAACATTTAGAACGGACATTTGCTGAAGAAAAGATAATTGTAAACCTTGAGAGTGAATTGAAAGATGTGTATGCCGATGCACAATACCAAGGTATTGTTCCTTCAAATGAAAAGTATAAAATTCGTTTTGTAGATGCTGTTTCAGAGGGTTTAGAACAGGCTATGGAGCAACATGATGATTTGGTAATTATGGGACAAGATATCGCCGAATATGGAGGTGTTTTTAAAATTACAGAGGGCTTTGTTTCTAAATTTGGAAAAGAGCGTGTAAGAAATACACCCATTTGTGAATCTGCTATTGTAGAAGCTGCTTACGGATTGTCTGTAAACGGATTGAAAGCTGTGGTAGAAATGCAATTTGCTGATTTTGTTTCTTCGGGATTTAACCCTATTGTAAATTTATTAGCAAAATCGCATTACCGTTGGGGACAAAAAGCAGATGTAGTGATTCGAATGCCTTGCGGTGCGGGCGTTGGTGCAGGTCCTTTTCATAGTCAAACTAACGAAGCGTGGTTTACAAAAACACCGGGTTTAAAAGTGGTGTACCCTGCATTTCCACAAGATGCAAAGGGCTTGTTAATTTCAGCAATTAACGATCCAAATCCAGTACTTTTTTTCGAACACAAAGCTTTGTACCGTTCTGTATACCAAGAAGTATCTAAGAATTATTTTACAACAGAAATTGGAAAAGCAGCTCTTTTAAAAGAAGGAACATCATTAACTTTAATTAGTTATGGTGCAGGGTTACATTGGCTGTTAGAATATGCAGAAAATAACCCAAGCATTTCTTTAGATATTATCGATTTAAGAAGCTTACAGCCTTTAGATACAGCAACAATTTATGAGTCTGTAAAGAAGACAGGGAAAGTAGTAATTGTACAAGAAGATTCTATTTTTGGAGGTATTGCAAGTGATATTTCTGCACTAATTACCGAAAATTGTTTCGAATATTTAGATGCACCTGTGCAACGCGTAGCAAGTTTACCAACGCCTATTCCGTTTGAACCCCATTTAGAAGCGCAATATTTGGCAAAAAGTCGTTTAGAAGATGCTATAAAAAAACTACTTGCATATTGATAGACTTCGCATTAGCAAACCTATCTTTGTGAATCAAATCATTAAAAAATGAAAGTCACAAACCGCAGTTTGCACAGAGATTTAGCGTATTTTTATGTAGGTTTAATTATTGCTTTTTCCTTTTCGGGAATTATTTTGAATCATAGGCAAGATTGGTATCCTATGGATTATGCTTATGAAACAAAAGAGGTTTTGTTACAGCTTCCTGAAGACACAAAACAAATTACCAAAGAATTTTTAATAGAAACTACTAAAGATTTTGACGTAACGTATGACGGACACAGAGTACGAGAGGGCACATTACGAATCTATTTTAAAGACAATGTAATTTTAGACGCTGACTTAGCAACAGGAAAAGGAAACCTAGAATTTAAACGAAAAGTTCCATTAGTAGGACATACAATGTATTTGCACAAGTCTACAAACAATTTTTGGATTTGGTATTCTGATATTTTTGGTGTTGCCATGCTCATTATTGCCGTTACAGGAGTGTTGATTCCGGCAGGTAAAAACGGATACTCTAAAAGAGGTTGGAAACTCACTTTGTTAGGGTTGATTTTTCCGTTACTCTTTTTAATATTATTTCCATAACTTTCATCACACTTAAAAAACATAAAATGAACAAACAAATTATATTAAAGAATCGCCCTACAGGCATGCCAGATGCAAATACTTGGAGTTTAGAAAGCAATGCTATTCCAACATTAAAAGACGGAGAAGTATTGATTCAGCATCATTATATTTCGTTAGACCCAGCAATGCGTGGATGGATGAACGACGCAAAGTCCTATATTCCGCCTGTTGCTATTGATGATGTAATGCGTGCAGGCTCTATTGGAAAAGTAATTGAAGTAAAAAATCATCCTAAATTTAAAGTAGGCGATTGCGTTACAGGTTGGGGTGGTGTACAGCAGTATGTAGCTACAAACGGAGAAAATTGGTATAAAGTTGATGAAAATTTAGCGCCAATGCCTATGTATATAGGCACCTTAGGAATGCCAGGTATGACTGCCTATTTTGGAATTTTAGAGGTAGGCAAAATTAAAGAGGGAGATGTGGTGTTGGTTTCTGGCGCGGCAGGTGCTGTAGGAAGTGTAGTAGGACAAATAGCTAAAATTAAAGGTTGTACGGTAATTGGTATTGCTGGAGGAAAAGAAAAATGCGATTATGTAGTTGATGAGTTAGGCTTTGATGGCGCTATTGATTACAAATCGGAAAATTTATATACTGCTCTCAAAGAAAAATGCCCCAAAGGAATTGATGTGTATTACGACAACGTTGGAGGTGCTATTTTAGATGCCGCATTGTCTAGATTACGTATGCATGCACGTGTAGTAATTTGCGGTGCTATTTCTCAGTATAACAACAAGCAAAGTATAAAAGGTCCTAGCAACTACCTTTCTTTATTGGTAAACAGAGCTACCATGCAAGGAATGGTGGTAATGGATTACGCAAAAGATTACGGAACGGCCGCCCAAAATATGGGCATGTGGATGCAGCAAGGCAAATTAAAATCGAAGTCAGCTATTTATAACGGAATTGAAAACTTTCAAGAAACCTATAATCGTTTGTTTACAGGCGAAAAGAAAGGGAAGTTAGTGTTGAAAGTGATTGAGTAAGAGTTGAGAAGTTCGAAGTTTATAAAGTTAGAAAGATTTAGCCTTTTTAGGGTTTAAACCCCGAAAGGGCTGCTGATATCAAAAAATAAAATGGAACTAGAGCATTTTTTTCAATGCCCGCATTGTTGGGAAGAAATTTCTATGATTTTTGATAAAAGTCAGTCTTTTGAAAATTATATAGAAGATTGTGAGGTTTGTTGCAATCCTATAGAAATAAAAATACATTTTGAGGCTACAGAACTCATTTCTTTTGAATGTAATTCTATAGAGCAGTAAACAAATGTTTAAAATAGTAATCAAAATATCAATATTTGTCTTTTTATTAAATAGCTGTACTTCTTTAAAATTAAAGCCTGAAAAAAGGTGTCAGAAAATTTTAAAAAATAATTACAAAAATATTTTAGTAGAGAAATTTGAATCCATTGTAGATAATGACACTTTGCTTTTAAATGAAGTCAAATTTGAGTGCGTACTTACAGCAATGTACATTAAAAAAGGAATGTTTGATAGATTTGGAAAGTGGTATCGTAAAATTTATACGAAAGGTGAAAATCAACCTATTTTATTATGGGAAAATGTAAGACTTTTTCCAAATGACACTGCAAAATTTACAATAGCAGCAAACGGAATAGAGAATTTGAAAACTATTTACGCTTCCGTTTTAGTGTTTGATAAAAAGAACAATGATTTACTCTCTGAAAATTCGAAATATAAAAGTAAGCTGATTGCCTATTTCTCTAATTTGATACGGTCAAACAATTCAAAGAAAAGAGATTTTTATGAAATATACTGGAAGGCGATTGACCCAAAACGTTGGGAGTTTATTAAAAAATTATAAAAAGAATCATTTCCATTTAATATTACACCCAATACTTGGTTTTTGAAGTTGGTTGTTGGCTTTGTTTTCTAACAAACAATCCAATGCATGTCTAAAATCTTTTCCTGTAACGGGAATTCCATTACCCGGTCTAGAATCGTCTAATTGTCCGTGATATACCGCTTTTAAATTACTATCAAAAAGATATAAATCGGGTGTGCAAGCGGCATCGTAGGCTTTGGCTACTTCTTGTGTTGCGTCATACAAATACGGAAAATGGTAGTCCAAATCTTCTGCTAATTTCTTCATATAAACGGGTGCGTCTTGCGGGTAGTTTTCTATATCGTTACTGCTAATGGCAATACAACGAATGCCTTTATCTACATACTCATTTGCCATTTTCACCAAAGCTTCATTGATATGAATTACAAACGGACAGTGATTGCAAATAAAAAAAATAGCCGTTCCTTTTTCTCCTTTATAGGTGTTTAGTTCCACAAAAGTATCATCAATAACGTTGATTAATTTAAAATTAGGAGCTTTCGTTCCAAGTGTAAAAGTGTTAGATTCTGTTAATGACATAGATAGAGTTTAAAGTTTTAAAGTAGTAAGTTAAAAAGTTTTCAATTACTTAAAAGATTGAGAAAATATAATTGTTTTCATTAATGATTCTCAAAAATAAGGATTAATACAATAAATTATGCTGTCATTCCTGCGACCTGTGCTGAACTGGATTCAGTAATGCAGGAATCTCATAATTATTAGTTCAAAGTTTAAATAGATTTCTACTTTCATAGGAATAACAGATTACTCCAAAGGATTGTTCCATTCAAACTTTTCAAATAAATACAACCAATCTTTTGGAAAGCTTGCTTTTAAATACAATTTTTCACTTGTAAACGGATGTGTAAATTCTAAGGATGCGGCGTGTAGGAATAAATTCTTACAGTTAAAATTCTCAGCAAACATTACATCGTGATTTTTATCGCCATATTTTGCATCACCAATTAAAGGATGACTAATTTTATTCATATGTACTCTTAATTGATGCATTCTACCTGTTTTGGGTTGCAATGCTACCAAACTATATCTAGAAGTATCGTAAGGTTTTACGGGAATATCTAATGTAATTGTTGCTACTGTTTTTAAATGTGTAAGTGCTTCTTTATGCACTTTGCCATCTCTACCTTTTACTGGAGAATCAATTGTTTTAGAAGTAGGAGCAAAGCCTCGTACAATACCATAATAGGTCTTTTCAATTTCATTATTGGTAAATAAATCTTGAAATTTAGATACAAATACAGTTTCTTTTGCCAATAAAATAATTCCGGAAGTTTTCCTATCCAAACGATGAATAGGATATAGTTTTTGTTGAAACTGATTAGACAACAATTGTAATAGCGATAATTCATCAGCTACATTTCTAGAATGATGTGCATGATGTACTAAAACATTATTTGGTTTTGCAACACAAACAATATAATCATCTTCATAAATAAGATTCAAATTCATATTTCAAAATTAAAGAATAATACTGGGTTTTTAGAAATACTTTTAAGTTGTTGAAATTCAGAAAAAAACAAAATAAAATGATAATTTTGCAATGCTTTTGGTAAAACTCTTCGGGCTTTTAAAAAGGCATTGTTTTCAATAACTTTATAAAAATAACATGTCAAAGTCCAACACCAAATTTTTAATTATTCTTGCTTTTTTTGCTATTTATATTATTTGGGGTTCTACTTATTTGTTAAATAAAATTGCTGTTAACGAAATTCCGCCTTTAATGCTTTCTTCTATTCGTTTTGTAATTGCAGGAATATTAATTTTTTTGATTGCCAAAAGCATGAAATTAAAATTATCAATTACTAAAAAGCAAGCCTTAAATTCCATGATTGCAGGTTTTCTATTTCTAGTCTATGGAAATGGTGTTTTTGTTTGGGGCTTACGATATGTAGATAGTGGATTTGCAGCTCTTTTAGCATCTACACAACCGTTATTTGTACTCTTATTGATGCGTTTTATAGACGGAAAAAAAATGCAGAAAAAGTCGATTGTAGGAATTCTATTAGGTCTTTTAGGAATGTATCTCTTAGTAAGTCAGGAAGCACTAACTACGAAAGAAGGTAGTTTGTTTGGAATTTTCATGATTTTAACCTGTGTACTAAGCTGGAGTTATGGTAGTGTTTTTGTATCAAAAGCCGATTTGCCTAAAAGCTTTTTTGTAAGTACAGGGTATCAAATGTTAGCCGCAGGAGTTCTTTTGGTAAGTTCAAGCCTCTTTTTAGGCGAAGTTTGGATTTCTCCTTTTGATTGGAGTACACCTACACAATGGTCTGTTGTTTTATTAATCACATTTGGTAGTATTGCTGCATTTACGGCTTTTAATTATTTATTAAAGAATGTTTCTCCAGAAAAGGTGGCTACTTCTGCCTATGTAAATCCTGTGGTTGCTTTAATCTTAGGATGGTATGTTTTAGACGAAAGATTAAGCTTGCAATCGATTATTGCTTCTGCAATTCTTTTAACAGGAGTTTATTTTATTACTTCCAGAAAAAGACACACTTCAAAAAAATAATCCTTTGTAGTGTTTTTGTTGTACTTATTTTAACCATAAAAGAGCATAAATATCTTTCTGTATGGTTTTAAGGCACTAGTTTCTACAGCTTTTTTCAGAAGATGTTTTTATATTGCTAAAATATTATAGAAAAATAAACTTCTACAAATAACAATAACACCTTATGAAAATTAATAGCTCTTTTTTTAAAATATGTATTTGCCTCTTTTTAGTGATAAGCTATACAACGTATAGTACAGCACAAACCACAACTGTAGGCAATGGAAGCTATACCAACACATTTCCAGGAACAGATTCTGCAGGTAGAAATGGATTCCCAGCAGGATCGCCACAACTTACAGGAAATGCTGTTGGAAAACCTGTACCAACAAACGATTGGTGGTCTAAATTGGTGCTAGAAAATCATGCAGATAATTTATTCAATTACCCCATGACTTTAAAAACCACCAATGAAGGTTTAATTGTTACCTATATTCCTTGGGGTGTTATTGGAGATTCTGCACCTATAGAGGTAGGGCTTTCTGGTTTGAGTACTACAAAAACAACGGTGTCTGATTATTCAGATTGGACGGTAACCATGAACTGGAATGATGGTACACGCGATTTAAAAGCAACTTCAGGTATTGGGATGCCTTTTTTGTATTTTGAAAAAGACAATGATGCGGTTGTAGAAATTACAGTAAATGGTGGAACACCTACTATTAGTAACGAAATATTACTTATTGAAAATGCAAGTAGCAATGCTGATTTTGTTTTTTATGCACCCGTGGGAAGTACTTGGGTACAATCTGGAAGTACCTATACCTCTACATTAAATAGTAAAAACTATTGGTCTATGGCAATGCTGCCACAAAGTACAAGCAATGTAAGTACTACAGCACAAGCTTATAAAAAGTACGCTTATGTATTTCCAACAAACACAACAACCACTTGGAATTACGACGAAACTACAGCCGTAGTTACAACAGATTTTTCAGTACAAACAGATATAAAAGAAGGAACAGAAACCAATGTTTTGTTAGGATTGTTACCACATCAATGGGCAAACTTATCGTCTAGTTCTGCAACCCCTAATGGAGATACTTATAGTTCTGTAAGAGGAGATCTTAAAATGTTGGATGGAAACACGTTTAGCGTGCAAAATACTTTTAAAGGTATTTTACCCACATTGCCTTATTTAGCAAATTACAGTGAAGGATTTAGTCCGTCTGAATTGGATACAAAAATTGCGCAGATAGAAAATGATGGTTTGGCAACTTGGACAGATTCATACAATGAAGGACAGGTGATGAATCGTTTGATACAAACCGCAAGAATTGCCGATCAAATGGGCAATACAGTGGCTAGAGATAAAATGATTGCAACGGTAAAGGAACGTTTAGAAGACTGGCTAACGTATCAATCTGGTGAAGTAGCTTTTTTATTTTATTACAATAGCAATTGGTCTGCCATGTTAGGATATCCAGCAGGTCACGGACAAGATACTAATATTAACGACCACCATTTTCATTGGGGATATTTTATTCATGCAGCAGCTTTTATGGAACAATTTGAGCCTGGTTGGTCTGCACAATGGGGAGACATGGTAAATTTATTAGTTCGTGATGCCGCGTCTTCTAATAGAAATGATGATAAATTTCCATTTTTGAGAAATTTTAGTCCCTATGCAGGGCATTGTTGGGCAAATGGTTTTGCCTCTTTTCCACAAGGAAACGATCAAGAATCCACTTCAGAAAGTATGCAATTCAATTCCTCTTTAATTCACTGGGGAAGTATTACTGGTAATGATGAAATTCGCGATTTAGGAATTTATTTATACACCACAGAACAAACCGCTGTAGAAGAGTATTGGTTTGATGTGAATGAACGTAATTTTTCGTCCTCACAAGCCTATAGTTTGGTTTCTAGAGTTTGGGGGAATTCTTATGACAATGGTACCTTTTGGACAGCAGATATTGCCGCTTCTTATGGTATAGAAATGTATCCGATACATGGAGGATCCATGTATTTAGGACATAACACCACGTATGTACAAAAATTATGGAATGAAATCTCTACAAATACAGGGATTTTAAGCAATGAAGCCAATGCCAATTTATGGCATGATACCTATTGGAAATACCTTTCTTTTATAGATCCACAAGCAGCGATTGATTTGTATGATTCCTATCCAGACAGGACTCTAAAGTTTGGAATATCCGACGTGCAAACGTATCATTGGTTGCATGCTATGAATGCTTTAGGAACCGTAAATACAGGGATTACCTCTAATTATCCTGTGGCTACTGTTTTTGAAAAAGACGGTGTAAAAACCTATGTAGCACACAATTATTCAGATGCAGCAATTACCGTTACTTTTTCAGATGGCTATACCTTATTTGTCCCTGCCAATCAAATGGCTACCAGTAGAGATATTTCTGCAACGGGTGTTTTAACCTCTAGTTTTAATCAGGCGTATCCAAATGGAAGTGTACAATTAACAGCAACTACCACAGGAACAGGGATTACCAAGGTTGCCTTTTATGACGGAACCAATTTAATAGGCGAAGATACTTCCGCACCTTATGAAATAATGGCAACTAATTTAACACTAGGCATCCATGGCTTTTATGCAAAAGTATATGTAAATTCAGATTTTAATACCACAAACATTGTTACGGTACAAGTAGGAGAACAAGTACCTTTTTTAGGAAGTGATTTTCAAATTCCTGGAAGTATTGATGCTGGGAATTATGATAAATTTGAAGGAGGTGTAGGGCAAAATATTTCTTATGTAGACACCTCACAAAATAATGAAGGAGATTATAGAACAGATGAATATGTAGATGCTACCTCGGATGCATCAGAAGGTAAAACAGTAGGTTGGACAACAGCAGGAGAGTGGTTAGAATATTCTATTGATGTACAAACAGCAGGATTGTATGATGTAACGGTTCGTTATGCTTCTGGAAATTCAAGCGGTGGTGGACCTTTCTATTTTGAAGTTGATGGAAATGCTGTGAGCGGAAATGTTAATTTATCAAGTACTAGCGATTGGGATAATTGGACGAATAAAGTAATTAGTAATGTTGAATTAACTAAAGGAAAGCATGTTTTGCGATTGGTAATTACCAATGGGGAGTTTAATTTGGGAAGTATGAATTTCACCTATGCAAGTCCATTAAGTTATGTACCGCCTATTGCCGATGCAGGTGAAAATGTAGTGGTTATACTACCAGCAACAACAGCAACTTTAAACGGTTCTTTAAGCAACGATCCAGAAGGGGAAACTATTAGCTATTATTGGGAACAAGTATATGGACCCTCTATCATCAATTTTAATGACAACACGTTGGCATCTCCTAGTATTTCTAATTTAGAGGAAGGCGTGTATAAATGTAAATTAACAGTAAGTGATGGTGCTTATTCTGCAACGAGTTCTGTGCTTGTTATTGTACAGGCAAATGCCAATGCAAATCCAACCATAACACTTACTTCACCTAATGAAAACGATTCCTTTGCAGAAGGATCTAACGTTACTATAACTGCTTCTGCAAGCGATTTAGATGGTACTATTTCTCTTGTTGAGTTTTATGCAGGTACTACTAAAATAGGAGAAGATACTACTCAACCTTATAGCTTTGTATGGACAGATGCTAGTGTGGGTACTCATACAATTACAGCAATAGCCACAGATAATGGCGGAGCACAAGGAACATCGCAAGCGGTAAATATCACTATTGAGGAAGTAAAATCGTGTACAGAAGCTTCTACCGATGCCCAACAAGGTTCGTTTTCTACAGGGTATACTGCTACTTTTGAAACGGTGGGTAGTAATGTTACGATTACTTTTGAGTTGTTAGATACTGATAAAACAGGTGTTGTAGCTTATTTATGGCAACAGTCGCCTTTTGCAGAAACACAGATGGACAATGTTTCTGGATTAAAATTTTCGAAAACAATAGGTGGTCTCAGTGCAGGAACTACCCTTAGTTATGCTTGTAAATTTGCTTATGCAGGCGGGTTGTCTGCTACCAAATATATTAGTTATGTAGTAGGGGATGATTGTGATGGCAGTACCAGCGATACAGAAGCACCTATGAATTTTTCTGCTACAGTAGGCGCTATAACATCTACTTCTGTAGAACTTTTGTTAAATGCTACGGACGATTCAGGGACTATTGTCTATACAGCTTCTTATGGTTCCGAACAAGCTACCGTTAATGGTACTTCAGGAACTCAAAAATCATTGTTAATTACAGGATTATCTCCAGAAACTACCTATAATTTTAGTGTAACAGCCAAAGATTTAATAGGAAATACAGCCACTAACAATCCCATTACCATTCAAGCAACCACTACAGAAGACACCAATACAGCATGTTCGGGGATGAGTTCAGATACGCAACAAGGAAGCCTATCTATAGGATATAATTATAGTTTTGTAACCAACGGAACTGATGTTACATTTACTTTTGAGTTGTTAGATACCGATAAAACAGGTGTCATAGCCTATCTATGGAGGCAATCGCCTTTTGAAGAAACCGCTATGAGTAATACAGGAGGATTAACATTTTCTAAGACAGTAACAGGACAAACGGTAGGTGCAACGATTAATTATGCTTGTAAATTTGCTTTTGCAGGAGGCTTGGCAGTTACCAAATACTTTTCTTATACAGTAGGCGATACTTGTAGTACCTTAAGTGTTGATAATACACTCTTAAAACAATCTATAAAAGTCTATCCTAATCCTGTAACAAATACATTGTTAGTTACATCACCCTTAGAAACCGTACAAAAAGTAGCTATTTTCTCAGTATTAGGAAGAAAAGTAAAAGAAATTCACACGCAATTTCATAGCATTAAAGTAGCAGATTTGTCTAGCGGACTGTATTTGGTAAAGGTATATACAGCAAAAGGAGTTATTACAAAGAAAGTTATTAAAAGAGGGTTGTAGTTTGGGCAAAATTTTAAAAGTTCCTAGTTAAAAGTTGTAAAGTTTTTTAAGTAAAATTATAAAGTTATAAGTAGGCCATTTAGTTTTTAATCGAAAAGAATTCTACAACGTTTTGCATCGGGGTTTCTATTCAAATTGTCATTCCCGAGACAGACCTGTGCTGAACTTGATTCAGTAAATCGGGAATCTAAATCATAAAATTTCGATTTTGACCTAATTCATTGGCTAAACTTTCTAACTAGCAACTTTGAAACTTTCAACCCAATCAGCGCCTTACTGGACAAAATTTTTCATTTCATTTCTATATTTAGAAGCACTTTTTCCAGAAAATGTATTAAATAGTTTGTTAAAATGTGAAAAGTTGTTAAAACCACATTCAAAACTTATGTCTGTAATACTCATAGTACTTTCTGCTAATAGCTTTGTAGCATGTACAATTCTGTATTCATTTACCAATTTGGTAAAGGTTTTTCCCGTAGACTTTTTAAAATACCTACAAAAGGCAGGTACGGTCATACTTACCAAGCTGGCAATAGTTTCTAGAGCAATATGTTCTTTGAAATGATTATTGATGTATTGGTAAATTTTTTCTATTTTATCGCTGTCTTGCGGAATCGTTTCAAAAGCAAAACCATTGGCGTTTAGTAAAGTATAATCGTCTGTAGTAGCCAAGTCTTGTAGGATTTCTAAGAAAGATAAAATCCTTTCAACCCCTTCGAGAGTTACTAGTTTTTCTATTTTAGATCCAATACGTTTTTTAATTTCTATATTGAATCGAATCCCTTTTTTAGCACGCTCAAAAAGTTGATAAATAGCTTTCATTTCAGGAATTTTAAAAAAACTTTCTCCTAAAAAATCGGGTTTAAACTGAATCAATGTTTCAGAACCGTTGGTGGTTAATCGATCCATATAACCTACATGCGGTAAATTAGACCCTATGAGTACAAGCTGACTGTTATTAAAATAGCTTACGTGATTTCCAATATGTCTTTTTCCTTTACCTTTATTTACATAAACCAATTCTATTTCTGGGTGAAAGTGCCATATTGGTGTATGTGTTTTTAAAAACGCTATATGTTTCTTTACAAGAAGTGAGCTTCCAAAGTTGGGGGTAATTTTTTCTAATGTAGGTTTTTTAGATGCCATAATACAAATACAAAAATACAACACAAAAAAATGACAAACTGTATACAATTACCTTTTTTATATTCAATATTAACATTTTTGAAAATTGTATAATTTATATAGGTTAATTTAATATATATATGTGCCAATTCTGTTGTTACCTCTACTAAAAAACTGTACTATGTTTGCAGTATAAATTTTTATATTATGAAAACAATTAAAAAAAGATTAGTCGTAGTTTTATTTTTGTTAGGAACAATTTTTAACTACGCAAACGACAAAGAAAGCAACATGGAACTTATGGATGCAAAAAAAGTAAGAATTCTATTTAAAAATGTAACCCAAGGAAACTTTTTAATCATTAAGGATACAAATGATGCCGAGTTATATACTGAAAACATAGAGAGTTCAGGAGATTTCTCAAAGGTATTTGATATATCGGCTTTTGTTGATGGAAATTATGTAGTAGAGCTGCATAGAGATTATAAAATTGTTGTTAAGCCTTTTGAAGTAAAACTTGGAAAAGTTGTCTTTCATAAAACAGAAGAGGAAACAATTTTTAAACCAATTGTTAGAAATGAAAATAATTTACTTTTAATTTCGAAGCTTTCATTTGATGAAGAACCTTTAGAAATTAAAATTTATTACAAAGATATGTTGATTCATAGAGAGGTTGTAAAAAGCGATGCAATTATTAATAAAGTATATAAGTTAGATACTCAAAAGAAAGGAGACTATACCGTTTCTCTTTACAATAACGATAGAAATTATCTCAAAGAATTTAAAATTTAAGCTTTTCATACAAAGCATAAAAAAAGCGACTCATTTTGAGTCGCTTTTTTTATACTTATTTGTTTTTTTAGAACCTAAAATTTAGCCCTACATATATACCAAAAGGATGCCCTGGTCTTAAACCTGCAGGAACTCTTGAAGCCACATATGTTTTATCTAATAAATTAATAATGTTCGTAGTAAAACTTAATTGTTGGTTGATAAAATATTTTCCTTGAAAATCAATAATTAAATTAGAAGCTACTTTTTCATCCTCTGGAATATCTCCAGAGCCTGCTAAGGTTCTAAATTCACCATTAAATCGGGTATTTAAATTAAGTTCAAACTTTTTATGTTCTAAAGAGAACCCGATATTAAACTGATTTTTAGAAATATAAGGCAATTCGTCACCAGCTTTTACTTCACCCCACAAATCATCACTACTTCCAAAATCATTTTGAAATTCTGTATCGGTATAGGTATATCCAAACTGTATCGGTAAATTAAACGTTTCACTCTTTTTTAATAAATTGTAGTTAAAGAGCAACTCTAAACCATTTATACGAACCTCACCAGCATTGAATTGATCTAAAGTACCACTTCCTCCAGTTGCCGCTAAATCAGAACCCAAAAGATTAGAATAATCATTATAAAAACCTATCAATTCCCCCTTTAAACCCATGAAGGTAAATCTAGTACCTAATTCATAGTTGATACTTTTTTCGGCTTTTTCATCGGGTTGATTCCCTGGAGGAGAAAACCCTTGGTGTATGCCTCCAAATAGATTAAAGTTGTTGTTAAATTTATAGTTAGCTCCTATGCCAGGAATAAATACATTGATGTTATTTTCTCTGATAGATAAATCTACTCCCGTTCTAGTAACATCATCTGTACCAAAATTTTCTCTTTTTAGTGCAATACTTTCATATCGTAAACCAGGGGTAATAGTCCAGTTGTTAAATTTAACTTTATACGTTATAAACGATGCTAATGCTTTTGCACTACTAATTCTGTTGGCATTAGAACCCGCAACACCCTTGTTTACGAGTGTCATTTCACGATTTACCAAACTATAGTCGTCAATCCATTGAAATCGATCTTCTTCATCATAATGATAACGTATTCCTATTTCTAGATCATGAAATATATTTTCACCATACCAATGGTAATCAAATTTTGTTTGAATACCCTTCGATTTATACTTTCTATTATTCGCTCTTACATTGATAAAATCATCTCCATCGGAATCAATCTCTCCTTTTATAAAGTTAATATAGTTTGCGTTTTCAGTTTCATTTCCAAAAATACTTCCGTTAGATTTTCTTTCTCCATTTAATGTAGCATAGTCTGATTTATACCAATTTCTAGCAAAATAATTGTGGTATAAATTTGTTGTAATTCTCATATTTTTTTTAAAATCTACCGTATGAGTAATTACAAACTGTTTATGAGTATTTGTCATTAAATCTTTAGAAGAACCTACATAACGTTGAAAAGCATTCTCTTGAAAATCAGTAGTGGTGAGCCCCAAATAAGTTTCGTTCGACTTTTCATTGGAATATTGATATTTTAATTCAATAGATTGTTTGATGATCGCTTTAGGAAATACATTAAATCTTAGTTTTCCTACAAAATCATTTTTATTGAATCCCGTATTTAAGTCGTTTTGTAATTCTTTAAAACCATCTGAATTATAATTTAAGAATTCAAATAAATACCCTACGTTTTTATTACTACTTCCAATAGATGTATGAAATTGACTAGAATTAAAACTACCATAATTTGCCTTAACTTGTCCACTAAAGCTTTTAGGAATTTCACTAGAAATCATATTAATAGCTCCTCCTGTAGTAAAGGGCCCATATTGAACCTGAGAACTTCCTTTTAAGATTTCAACAGAAGACATTCTTGCAATTGTTGGAAAATAATAAGCAGAAGAGGCACTGTATGGAGCAGGAGCAATGAGAATTCCATCTTCCATCAATGTAATTTTTGCACTTCTTTCTGGAGAGGTACCACGCAAGCTAATATTAGGTCTTAACCCAAAACCATCTTCTTCATAGATATTTACTCCAGGTACGGTTTTTAATAAACGATTTACATCTGTATATCCTAATTTTTTAATTTCTTTAGGAGAAATATAATAGGCTGAACCTGTTCTGTTTTTTGCAACATATTTACTTCCAAAAATAGTACTCGATTTTATAATTACCTCATCTAGTTTCTGAATAGAATCTAGATTTGTTTCTTTTTTTTTCTCCTGCGCAAGTCCGTTAAGAGCAAGAAAACTAATTGCAATTGCAAAGGTTTTTTTCATTTTATTTAGATTAAATATAAATAGATTTGTAAATCGAGTGCAAAGATACTTTACAAAGTTGTTTTAAAAAAGTTTATTTAGAATAAATTAAAATAATTTTTTATTTGTATTGATAACCAATACTTTAAAAAATCATTTGTAGGGAGTCTCTTTATCTTAAAATGATTTGTAATGAAAAAAGGAATCTAAATAAAGCAGGTATAAATCCATAAAATAGTTGTAAATTTGCCTGCAATTATATCATAATTGCCTCATGACTGCACACAATCATAAAATTTTAGGAGAAGGGTTAACATACGACGACGTTTTATTAGTTCCTGCTTTCTCAGAAGTACTTCCAAGAGAAGTTAATATTCAAGCAAAATTCACAAAAAACATCACCATTAATGTACCTATTGTTTCCGCAGCAATGGATACGGTTACAGAATCTGCAATGGCAATAGCCATGGCAAGAGAAGGCGGTATTGGTGTACTGCATAAAAACATGACGATTGCTCAACAAGCCAAAGAAGTTAGAAGAGTAAAGCGCGCAGAAAGTGGAATGATTTTAGACCCTGTAACACTGCCTTTGTCTGCAGTAGTTATCGATGCAAAACAACAAATGAAAGAGCATCGAATAGGAGGGATTCCTGTAGTAGATGAAACAGGTGTTTTAAAAGGAATTGTTACCAATAGAGATTTGCGTTTTGAACACGATGACAACCGACCTATTATAGAGGTAATGACAAGTGAAAATTTAATTACAGCTGCTGTAGGTACTTCTTTAAAAGATGCAGAAACTATTTTAAAAGAAAATAAAATTGAAAAACTTTTAATTGTTGATGAATCTTATAAATTAGCAGGATTAATTACGTTTAGAGATATTACAAAAGTAACTCAAAAACCGATTGCTAATAAAGATACTTACGGACGTTTACGTGTTGCTGCTGCTTTAGGTGTAACCCATGACGCTGTAGAAAGAGCTGCCGCTTTGGTAAAAGCTAGTGTAGATGCTGTTGTTATTGATACAGCGCATGGACATACAAAAGGGGTAGTAACAGTCTTAAAAGAAGTGAAAAAAAACTTCCCTAATTTGGATGTCATTGTTGGAAATATTGCTACAGCAGAAGCTGCAAAATATTTAGTGGATGCAGGTGCAGATGCTGTAAAGGTTGGTATTGGACCCGGTTCTATCTGTACTACAAGAGTAGTTGCGGGTGTTGGTTTCCCACAGTTTTCTGCAGTATTAGAAGTTGCTGCTGCTATAAAAGGAACGGGCGTTCCTGTAATTGCAGACGGAGGTATTCGATATACAGGAGACATACCAAAAGCAATTGCAGCAGGCGCAGATTGTGTAATGCTAGGTTCTTTATTAGCAGGAACGAAAGAATCTCCAGGAGAAACCATTATTTACGAAGGAAGAAAGTTTAAATCTTATCGAGGAATGGGATCTGTTGAGGCTATGAAAGAAGGTTCTAAAGATCGTTATTTTCAGGATGTAGAAGCTGATATTAAAAAATTAGTTCCGGAAGGAATTGTTGGACGTGTACCGTATAAAGGAGATTTGGATGAGAGTATCCATCAATTTGTAGGTGGTTTGCGTGCAGGAATGGGCTATTGTGGAGCAAAAGATGTTGCAACTTTAAAAGAAACAGGAAAGTTTGTACGTATTACTGCAAGCGGAATTCATGAGAGCCACCCACACGATGTAGCGATTACCAAAGAAGCACCAAATTATAGTAGGAGGTAAGCAACTTAAAGTTTATTTAACCAAAGAAAAATGTCCTGAAATAGTTTTAGGTGCGTTTGTATTGGTATCAAAATACTGTAATTGAAACCAATAATCAGTTGCAGGTAGTGGGTTTCCATTATAGGTTCCATCCCAGCCATTTTCTGTATTTGTAAGGGTTTTTAATAATTTACCATAACGATTAAAAATAGCTATTTGATATTCTTGATTTTGAAAGCCTACAATATTCCAAACATCATTTTTGCCATCTCCATTGGGTGTAAAAAAAGTTGGATAAGAAACTACTACAATGGTTTCTGAGGTGGTACAAACTTTATTATTTGTATAGTTAATAGTTGTTGTTCCTGCATTCACTGCCAATACATTTCCTTGAGAATCTACAGTTGCTATAGAAGTGTCTGAGGAAGTCCAAGGGTTTACGTCATTAGGAATCCCCGTACCTATTAGTTGGCTAGAGTTTCCTTTAAAAATTTCAAATTCTCCTCGAATTAGTGGAATATCAATAGCAATATTTACAGCATTGCTTTGCAAACAATTATTAGCAGAAATAACTTTTAGTCTGTATGCTGAACTTTGAGGCAGTCCACTAGGAATCGTACAATTTATAGTACCATCTATATGAGTACTACTACTGCCTATTTCTATAAAGTTTTCAAAATCACCATCTTCATCACTTAAAATAACTGTAAATTCTGTATTACTATCAAATGTTCCAGTAAGTGTAAAAGGCAGTGTAAAATTGTTACTTTCACAAATGGAAATGGATGAAAATGAACTTGGAATAGCAACTTTTTTTAAAAGGTTTTCATATACAGACACATAGATTTCTCCGCTTTTTTCGTAGACCACTGAAATATCATTTGTAAACGGATTTCTAGTTAAACTATGGCTATTGCCAATATCGATAAGAATGGGACTTTGAAAAGTATCTCCTTGATTATCACTAATATTCATTAAAAGTTGTCCGTCTTCATTTCTGTAACCATCTACTAAGGTGCCTTCATTATCTGCATACAATGTTCTTCCTTCTACGCTAGTATCAGAAGTGCTTGTAGGAGCCGCATTGTTTCCAAATTCTATGGCAGATGTAGTTCCTGTTTTTACATTTATTTTAAACCCTTCTGTTCCGCGTCCTGCTACAAAAATAAAAGTTCCGCAAGGTCCATCGCTTAATGTATAACTAGAAAAATAAACTTTGCGTAACGGACTTAAATCAATTTCAGCCAAAGAATTTCCAGTATTATTCACTTCGAATAAATATATATCAGGTTTGTCTGCAGAAAGGTAAGCTTTGCCATTTTCATCTGTAAGTACATCTGCATAGACAAAAGAGTCATTGGTTATTGCCTTAGAGAACAACCCATTTCCATTGTTCCTATTTATATACAAAGTAGTTCCTAATTCATCTGCCAAATAAACATGCGCATTAAATGTAGCCATATGAACGCCGTTTTTATCGAAAGGTGTATCCTGAGTATCAATAACTCTAGGTGCTAAAAAACTACTTCCAGCATTTACACTTGAACAAAATAATATATCTTCATTTTCTTTCCATGCAATAAAAATAGTACCGTTGCTATTTACAGCAATTTCAGGTTCTGCATGTTCGTCTGTAACGGAAGCTATGAAACTACTCGCAGAAAAAGTTTGTCCTCGATTTGTGCTCTTTGAAAACCTAATTTCTGTACTGTTTCTATATACAATGTAAATAGTACCATTGTTATTAATAGCAATGTTTCTACTGGTATTGGCGCTACCAATTGTATTTGTAGTACCTGAATCGCTCACTTTTACACTTCCAAAAAGAGAAGTTTGCGCTTGTATTTTGTGCGTGTTGCTCAATAGTATAAAACAGAAAAGTATGCTACTTATTTGTAGAAAGTAATGTTTTATAAGAATATGGGTTTGTATGATGGCTGTTTTCTTCAAATGCATAAATAATACCTATAAAAATAAGTTTTTTATAGAAAACAGAAAATGTATTGTAGGAACTAAAAGTTGAGGGGGCTATCTGTTTTTAACAGGAATTTTATTCCGTTCTATTTTTCCTTTTTTAAGTGCTTTGTAATTCTCATAGCAATCTAGTATGGCTTCAATCATTTGTAAATCACTTGCTTTTTTTATAAAATATTCGGAGTAATTACAATCTGATAACAATTCGGAAAGTTCTTGCCTATCCATTTCTAGGTATTCCATCATCACTTCTCTATCAAACTTTCCCGAAAGCATTTTACGCAAACCATCTTCTGTTTTTAGTTTTTGTAGTTTTTTTAGTTGTTTGGGTTTCTTTCCGAAAAGTGTGTATAAAAAATCTACCGGTTGAAATAAAGCGGCTAGAGGAGAGGTAAAGTCTTTAGAAGCAGGTTTCCCTATTTCATAAGTTTGTGGCAATCCATTGATATGAATTCTTGTAAATTTGTCTTTAGGTACTTGTTTTACATCTATTTCTAAAACTCCTATCAGTTTTGTAGATTTTATAACAACTTCTCTTACTTCTTCAGCTTTTTCATACAAACCAATAACTAATTCATTCCCTTTTAATAAATCGTTTGTTATTTTCAATTTTATAGAAGAGAATCCTAAATAAGAAACTAAAACAGTATCATTTACTTGTGTAGGAAGTTCAAAAAAACCTTTATCATTGGTAATGGTACCCACTACTGTATTTAAGTTTAAAATGTGTGCTGCGCTTAACCCTTTTTTACTATTGGCATGAATTACTTGTCCCTTTAAAATAGTTGCTTTTGGAGCATCTGTTTGCGAAAAGAGATTTACAGAGAGTATAAGTAGGAGTAAGGTAATTATTTTTTGCATGTACAATGATACTAATATTCATTGATAGCAACGTTAATATTCTGTGAAAAAAGCAACTTTATTGGCAACTTATTTTATTAAATTAATAATTATTTAAAATTAAAAAAGTGCACATAACAGGAGTCGAACCTGCACAATCTTACAATTACAAGCCCCTCAAGCCTGCGCGTCTACCAATTCCGCCATATGTGCAAAATAATCTGTGAAGCTTCACTAAAATACAACATTCTAATGAAAATTTTGTGACCGGGCTGGGGCTCGAACCCAGGACCCTCTCCTTAAAAGGGAGATGCTCTACCAACTGAGCTACCAGGTCTTATATAAACGAATTCGTTTTAATCGTCGGCAAATATACTATCATTACTTGAAAATCAGTATTTAATTCTCTTATTTTTTTAGATATTTGTTGAAACTTTTTAACGTATGAAAATTGTTTTATTGGGCTATATGGCAAGTGGAAAATCTACCATAGGAAAACATCTTGCAGAAAGCATGCAAGTACCTTTTGTAGATTTAGACATGTATATAGAAATCCAAGAGAAAATGACTATCAAATCTATTTTTAAAGAAAAAGGAGAAATTTATTTTAGAAAAATAGAACACCTTTATTTAAAAGAATTATTAGAAGACCCTACAAATACTGTTTTGTCTTTAGGTGGTGGCGCACCTTGTTATGCAGGGAATATAGATTTAATTTCAACATCTAAAGCACTTTCTATTTATTTGCAAGCTAGTATAGCAACCTTATCAAACAGACTATTAAAAGAAAAAAATAACAGGCCTTTAATAGCAGATTTACATAGTGATGCAGTACCAGAATTTGTAGCAAAACATCTTTTTGAAAGAGTTTCTTTTTACGAGAAAGCTACTTACAAAATAAAGATAGATGAGAAAGAGGTAAAAACAATTGTTTCAGAGATTGAAACCTTATTACAATAAATAAGCTTTAGATTTATTCTCGGAAAAATCTACAGCAACATGTTCTTTGATAGAAGTTGATAATGAAACACCTTTAAAATCTGCTTTTACAGGATATTTTTTATGGTTTCGATTTACCAAAACAGCTGTTTTAAACTGTTTTAGAGGAACGTTTAAAAAATGTTTCACCCCATAAATAAGCGTTGAACCAGAGTTTAAAACATCATCTACCAAAACAATCGATTTATTTGTATATGTTTTGTCACCGATAGAAGTTGTGATTTCTTCTAAGGGATTTTTTTTATTGATAACTACCTCGCAAAGAATTACTTTTATCGCTGAAATTTCTTCTAATGTTACAGCTAATTTTTTAGCAAGAATAAATCCATTTCCTATAATACCTGCAATAATAACCTCTTTTTCGTTAGTATTGCTCTCATAAATTTGGTATCCAATTCGTTTTATTTTTTGTTCAATTTGAATGGAATCTAATATAATTGTATTCTCAATACTCATAATTATTCTGATGATGTTTGGTAATTGTCAATATCACGTCTATCTTTTTTAGTAGGTCTTCCTACTCCTTTTTTTCGATAGTAATCTTTCGAATACTTTTGAAATTCTAAACTTTCGAAAGCTTCTTTAGGCGTTGTATCTTTTCTATATAAATCTACTAATTTAGCACCCAGTCTACTGGTAGGTAAATCTAAAACTTTTAATTGATAATTAATTTGATTTTTACGAACGATTAATGCATCGTCTCTAAAAACTTCTTTAGAAGGTTTTATAATTAGGTTATTAACTCTTACTTGCCCTTTCTTACACGCTGTAGTAGCTAAACTTCTTGTTTTAAAATACCGTATACACCATAAATATTTATCAACTCGCATATAAAAAGTTAAAATTTAATGTTTCCCTTTTTGCAAAGGTATAAAAATGGTAAATTGCCCCCTTAAATTTTAGACTTAAAAATGATAAAAATAAAATTTGTTTTTACAATAGCCTTATTTTCTTTGTTGCTCTATGCTTGCAGTGGTAGCGGTAGTACAGAAGAAGATTTTGATCATGAAGCACAAGCATTGATGGATCAAGATACACTCACAAAATTTTTATCAAATTTTTATTATGATATCGATATTGATTCTATAAAACCTTTAGTTGCTGGAAAAACAGCTTTAATTGATGACCCAGAACTAAAAGAACAAACCGTAACGGAAAGCGATATTCAATATAAGTTATATTATTATGTAACAGATGTTGGAACACCAGAACCGGTTAAAGGTTTTCCTACGGTAATGGATTCTGTACTTACACAATACAAAGGGTATAGTATTGAAAGAATTGATAGTATTCGGAATTTTGAAACTTCTAGTGCCGCAAACTGGTTTACTTTAAATGGTGTTATTAGAGGTTGGACTTATGGTATGACACACTTTAAAGGAGGAAAAAATATTACTAACAATGGTCCTATAACTTATGAAAATGGTGGAAGAGGAATTATTATTATGCCTTCAGGATTGGCATATAGAAACACACTTACCTCTCCACTTAGAAATAGATGTCTTTATTTTTACATTAATTTATATGATTTGGTAGAAGATACAGATCATGATAATGATGGAGTACCTTCCATATATGAAGACCCAGACGGAAACGGAGATCCAAGAGATGATGATAGCGATAGTGATGGTATTGCTAATTATTTTGATTTAAACGACGACAACGATGGCATCTTAACGAAAGATGAAGACGTGAATGGTGATGGAGATCCTAGAAATGATGATACTGATGGAGACGGAACACCTAATTACTTAGACAATGATGATGATGGAGATGGAATTTTAAGTATTAATGAAGATACAAATAGTGATGGAGATTATACAAATGACGATACTGATGGTGATGGAATTCCTAATTATTTAGACAAGGATAATTAATCAACAAGATACATCATATTAAAAAAGGTTGACAACTTTCTAAAAGTTTGTCAACCTTTTTTATTTAGCGTAAATTCAGTATAAAAATTTGCTGATTATCAATTGTTTAGTTCTGTTTTAATAGAACAGAATGTCATTCCTGAATAAGGGGAGTGGTAGTAAAATATATAAATCAAGTTATTTACAATCGATAGGATATTCCTATAATAACTTGATTTACACGCGTGTCAAAATTGATTTCACTTCCACTATCTATAAAAGAAGTTTCAAAACCAGAAAAGCTTCGTTCACATCGTACATCAATTCCTAGTTTTCCGAACTCAAGACCTGCTCCAAACTGCAATCCTGTTGTAAAACCATCCGATTTTACATCCTTCAAATCAGAAAAACCAAAATCAGAATTTAACACATATTGAAAAGAAGGTCCTATAAAAACGTTTCCAAATCCAAAAATCTTTTTTCCAAATAAGACAGGAATATCAATTTTTTTAAAATTATAAGAAGTAGGATCTCCACTTGCTGTAGCTAAACTTCCAGCTCTCTTGTAAACAACATTGTTTTTTAACTGTGTAAACACCAATTCTGGCCTTACATAAAAACCAATTACAGGAATTTTAAAACGCAACCATATTCCGCCATGAAATCCCGATTTATTTTCTACACCACTTAAAACATCCGAAGTAACATTTTCAATAGAGTTTGAATTGTAATTAACACCCCCTTTTATTCCGAAGTGTACTTGTGCATTTCCTATTTGACTAAAAGCAAATAGCAAAACTATGCATAAAGCTATTTTTTTCATAATTTATTGTTTTTAAGAATTATTTTCTGGACATTACTTTTTTAACAGAAGCTATAATTGCAGCGGCATTTAAACCGTATTTTTCCATTAATTGATCTGGCGTTCCAGACTCACCAAAACTATCGTTTACAGCAATAAATTCTTGTGGAGTAGGCTTGTTTTTAGACAAACATCTGGCAACACTTTCTCCCAAACCACCATATTTATTATGCTCTTCTGCGGTAACAATACAACCTGTTTTTGCTACAGAGTCTAAAATTGCTTTTTCATCTAATGGTTTTATGGTGTGAATATTAATCACTTCAGCGGTAATACCTTCTGTTTCTAATTGTTCTGCTGCTTGTAAAGATTCCCAAACCAAATGACCTGTAGCTACAATAGTAACATCTTTTCCTTCTGTAAGCTGTATTGCTTTGCCAATTTCAAATTTTTCATCTGTAGGCATAAATACAGGGACTTTAGGTCTTCCAAAACGTAAATATACAGGCCCTTCATGATCTGCAATGGCAATGGTTGCTGCTTTTGTTTGGTTGTAATCACACGTATTAATTACAGTCATTCCAGGCAACATTTTCATTAAGCCAATATCTTCTAAAATTTGATGCGTTGCCCCATCTTCACCCAATGTTAAACCCGCATGTGAAGCACAAATTTTTACATTTTTATCGGAATACGCAATCGATTGCCTTATTTGATCGTAAACACGACCTGTAGAAAAGTTAGCAAACGTACCTGTAAACGGGATTTTTCCGCCAACAGTCATTCCCGCTGCAATACCCATCATATTTGCTTCAGCAATTCCTATTTGAAAAAAACGTTCAGGGTTTTCTTTAATAAAATTATCCATTTTTAAAGACCCTATTAAGTCGGCACATAAAGCTACAACATTCGGGTTTGTTCTTCCTAATTCTGTTAAACCATCTCCAAAACCAGAACGGGTATCTTTCTTTTCTGTGTACGTGTATTTTTTCATTTTTTATTTATTGTCTTGTAAATATATCCAGCAAAAATAACCTTTTATTTTACTTGCTTATTTATAAATTCATCAATTCTTTATACAATTTATGAACAGGCAAACCCGCCACATTAAAATAGCTACCTTCCATTTTATCAATAGCTATAAGTCCAATCCATTCTTGAATTCCATACGCACCAGCTTTGTCAAAAGGATTGTAATTGTTAATGTAGTGCTGTATTTCTTCATCCGATAATTCTTTAAAATATACCGTAGTTGTATCGCTAATAAATTTTTGAAATGCTACTGTTTTAATACTAATAGAAGTAATTACTTCATGTTTTTGTCCAGATAACAATCGTAGCATTTTAAAAGCTTCTTCTTCGTTTTTAGGTTTGCCTAAGGCTTTATTTTGTAGCCACACAATAGTATCTGAAGTAATTAATAAATCATTTTTCGAAAGGTTTGTAAAGGCTTTCGATTTTAAATCTGCTAAGTAATCTGTAATTTCTATGCCTTTTAATTCTAAAGGATAAACTTCTTCAACTTCTTTTACTTGAATGGTAAAATCGATTTCCAATTCTTTAAAAAATTGATGTCTTCTTGGTGAACCAGAAGCCAAAATAACATTGTATTGAGATAGTTTTTGTTGTAACATTTTATTTGAATTTAAAAAATAGCATAGATAAAATTCCTGAAAGCATTATCACCTTTAGTAATTTGCTTAAAACCGAATAGTCTTTTTTTGTGGTTGCATTCCAAAGCCGATGTAAAAAATAGCCTAGTGGAACTAAAATAAAAAGAATTGAATACCCAAAAAGCGTTGGATATTCTTCCTTTATAATTTTTAATACAAAAATTAACAATAAGAATAATAAAAGTGAAATAATAAATGTTATTCTCTTTGATCGTTCTCTGCCTAATAGAATAGGTAATGTTTTAAGGTGTAATTTTTTATCACCATTAATATCTTCAATATCTTTAATAATTTCTCTGATCAATGTTATTAGAAAAGAAAAGAAAACATAAGAAAATATAGCGTAAGAAACTGGATTATCAAAATTAGAAACATTCGTTTTTAAAGGAATAAAATCCATTAAATAGACTGTGTAAATAGGTAATGCGACTAAAAATGCAACTAAGACATTACCAATTAATACAAGTCTTTTTAAGTAAGCAGCATACAACCAAAGGAGTAAAGGTGTTCCTAAAAAAATAATTACATGGATTAATTCATGAGAAAAAAGAATTCCTAAAAAAAGAGTTAGTATTATTAAAGTAAAATATATTTTCCAAGCTGATTGAATTGATATGATTTTGGATATATATAATTTTTCTGGTTTATTAATTTTATCAATTTCAATATCGTAAATATCATTAATAATATAGCCTGTAGCACATATAAGAATTACTAATGAAGATAAGAAAACAAAACTCCTTGTTTCCAAAAATGAGAAACCTCTAGTTTCAATAATAACATATTTAGTTAAAATCATAGTTAACAATACCATAATAAGATTTGGGTATCGAATCAATTTTAAAAAGGAAAGCATTATCTAAAATTCTTTTTTATTCTTGCTAAGTCTCGCTTGTTATCGCGGTCTTTTAGAGTCTCTCGTTTATCATGCAGTTTTTTTCCTTTTGCTAAAGCAATGTCTAGTTTTGCAAAACCGTTATCATTAATAAACAAACGAAGTGGCACAATCGTATTTCCTTTAGCCTCTACATCTTTTTTCAGGCTTTTTAACTCGCGTTTGTTTAATAACAATCTACGTTCGCTGGTTGTTTTATGGTTAAAATGATTGCCAAAAGCGTATTCTTCTATATACATATTAATTACAAACAATTCTCCTCGTTCATTAAACTCACAAAAACTCTCGGTAATTCTAGCTTTACTTAGTCGGATCGATTTTATTTCTGTGCCCGTTAATTGAATTCCAGCAGTTAATTTTTCGATAATCTCAAATTCGAAACGTGCTTTTTTATTTTGAATGTTAATTTTTTTCTGCATAAAAATATCGTACTTAAAAAAAATATGATAGTATTGCAAAGATACATTTTTACACGTGTCAAAATATATGTAATCTTAAGAAGGATATCTCAAATTTATAAAAATACTGTATGCGAATTTTCCTCTATTATTTTATGATAGTTTTTTGTTGTATTGCTTGTACACCCAACAAAACTAAAAAAACAGCACAAGAAATTATTAATGCTACGATAGTAGCTTCTGGAGCTGATAAAATTGATAATGCTAGTATTACATTTAACTTTAGAGATAAAAGTTATAAAGCCACTCGACAATCGGGTATTTTTCAATTAGAGAGAAGTTTTATAAAAAATGAGGATACTATTATAGATATCTTATCGAACAAAGGCTTTCAACGAAAACGCAATAGTCATTTTATTTCCGTACCAGATTCTATGGAAACTCGTTATACAAATGCCGTAAATTCTGTACACTATTTTGCTGTTTTGCCTTATGGTTTGAATGACAAAGCCGTTCAGAAAAAAATGTTAGAAGAAGTTACTATAAAAGGAGAACCTTATTATAAAATTAGAATTTCTTTTCTTGAAGAAGGAGGAGGAGAAGACTTTGAAGATGTTTTTATGTATTGGATACATCAAGAAACGTTTTTAATCGATTATTTGGCGTATCGTTTTCATGTAAATGGTGGCGGACTTCGTTTTAGAACTTTAAAAGAACAATGTGTAAAGAAAGGAATTCGCTTTGTAGATTACAACAATTATAAGCCTATAAATACAAGTCTTTCTCTCCAAGATTTAGACAAAGCTTATGAGAAAAATCAACTAAAAAAACTTTCTGAAATTGTCCTTAAAAATGTAAAAGTTGAATTGTTTTCAACCACTAAAAATCAATAAAAATGATTAAATTTGCGGCTAAAATCTACAAGCATTTAGGATGAAAATATCATACAATTGGTTACAACAATTTTTACAAATAGACTGGGAAGCAACCAAGACTGGAGAACTATTAACCGATTTAGGCTTAGAAGTAGAAGGCATTGAAATCAAAGAAAGTATTAAAGGAAGTTTAGAAGGAGTTGTTGTAGGAGAAGTGCTAACTTGTGTACAGCATAGCAATGCAGATCGCTTAAAAGTTACTACTGTAGATTTAGGTAATGGAGCACCAGTACAAATTGTGTGTGGTGCCCCTAATGTAGCCGTTGGGCAAAAAGTTCCTGTGGCAACTGTTGGTACAATATTATACAATGAAAAAGGAGAAGGTTTCACCATAAAAAAAGGAAAGATTAGAGGAGAGGAAAGTTATGGTATGATTTGCGCAGAAGACGAGCTCGGTTTAGGAAAAGATCATGATGGAATTTTAGTATTAGATACGAATTTACAGCCAGGGACCTTGGCTTCTAGTATTTTTAATATAGAAAAAGATGCTGTTTTTGAAATTGGATTAACACCCAATAGAGCAGATGCTATGTCTCATTTTGGTGTTGCTAGAGACTTACGAGCAGGACTGATGCAACAGGAAATAAATTTAGAATTGATATCTCCTTCTGTGAGCAATTTTCATGTTGATGAAAAAATATTAAAAATAGATGTAGATGTTATCGATAAATCTTTAGTGCCAAGATATTGTGGGTTAACGATGACCAACCTTGTAGTAAAAGATTCTCCAGAATGGATACAAAATAGGTTAAAAGCTATTGGACTTACCCCCAAAAACAATATTGTAGATATTACCAACTATGTTTTGCATGAGTTAGGGCAACCCTTACATGCTTTTGATGCTGAAAAAATAGTAGGAAATAAAATTATTGTAAAGACTCTTGGGGAAGGAACAAAATTTACAACACTAGATGGAGTAGAGAGGAGTTTGCATACAGAAGATATTATGATTTGTGATGCTGAATCGAATCCGCTTTGTTTGGCAGGTGTTTTTGGGGGAATTAATTCTGGTGTTACAGAAAAAACAACGTCTATCTTTCTAGAAAGTGCTTATTTTAACGCTATTTCTATAAGAAAATCTGCAAAAAGACACGCATTGAATACAGATGCTTCGTTTCGTTTCGAAAGAGGAATCGATATTCAAATGACAACCTATGCTTTAAAACGAGTGGCACTACTTTTAGAAGAATATGCTGATGGAAAAATTAGTTCAGATATCGTGGATTTATATCCAGAAAAAATAGAAGATTACCAAGTTTTCCTATCTTATAAAAAGGTAAATCGTTTAATTGGCGAAAAAATACCCAAAGAAACCATTAAAAACATTCTAGCTTCTTTAGAAATTAAAATCAGTAATGAAACAGAAGCAGGCTTAGGACTAACCATTCCTTCTTATCGAGTGGATGTACAAAGAGAAGCAGATATTATTGAAGAAATTTTAAGAGTTTACGGTTATAATAATATTAAGTTCTCTCATAAGCTAAACACTTCCATTTCTTTCGATTTGAATAAAAATACTAAAATCGAAAATAGTATTGCCAATCACTTAAGCGCTTTAGGCTTTCATGAAACCATGTCTAATTCTTTAACAAAAGAATCGTATGTAGAATTGTCTGAAAATCTGAATACAGAAGCGAATGTAGAAATTTTAAACCCACTAAGCAATGATTTAAAAGTAATGCGTCAATCTTTACTTTTTAGTGGTTTAGAATCTATTTCTTATAATATCAATAGAAAAAACAATGCCTTGCAGTTGTATGAATTTGGGGAAACCTATCATAAATACAATAATAAATATGAAGAAAACAAGCATTTAACTTTGTTAATAACAGGAAAGAAAACAAAAGAAAGTTGGACAAATACCAACGAGAATTTTAATTTCTTTTATGCAAAAGGTGTTGCGATATCTTTATTAGGAAGATTAGGAATACACCAATTAAAAACAATTCCTACTAAAAACGATGTGTTTTCTGAAGGTATTACTTTGTGTTTAGGCAAAATAAAACTAGTAGATGTAGGTGTTTTAAAAAGAAATGTGTTAAAGCCATTTGGTATAAAACAAGAACTTTTATTTGCAGATTTTAATTGGGATACTATTTTAAAATTAATAGGCAACAAGCAACTAAAAGTGGCAGAAATTCCTAAATTTCCTGCTGTAAAAAGAGATTTAGCATTATTGTTAGACAGCAAAACAGCTTTTAAAGAAATTTATAATTTAGCCTTTCAATCAGAAAAAAACGTGCTAAAAGAAGTTGATTTATTTGACGTGTATGAAGGCGATAAATTGCCTAAAGGAAAAAAATCGTATGCCGTAAGTTTTGTACTACAAGACAATTCTAAAACACTGGTAGATAAACAAATAGATAAAATAATGCAGAAACTACAGCAAACATTTGAAAAGAATTTAGGAGCTGTTTTAAGATAATAATGTTAGAGACTGCCATTCTTGCGATCTATGCTGAGATCGATTCAGTAAAGCAGAAATCTCGAACTAAAAAGGAACAACTAAAAAAATATTCCTGCTTTTGTAGGAATTACAAGATATGTACAAACCACTGATTAGACCGATACTTTTTCTTTTCGACCCAGAAAAGGTACATTATTTTACATTTTCTTTGATTCGTCTCCTGTGTAAGATTCCTTTAATTTCTAGTGTTTTTAGAAGTATGTATCAAGTACATGATAAGCGACTAGAGCGTACTTTATTTGGCATTACTTTTAAAAACCCTGTAGGTCTGGCAGCAGGTTTTGATAAAAACGCTCTATTGTATAATGAGTTAGCAAATTTTGGGTTCGGTTCTATAGAAATAGGCACAATTACTCCAAAGGCACAAGGAGGGAATCCTAAAAAGCGATTATTTCGTTTAAAAGCAGATAAAGGTATTATTAATCGAATGGGATTTAATAATGAAGGAATTGAAGCGGCTATTCAACAATTAAAAAAGAATAAAGGAAAATTAATTATTGGCGGAAATATTGGAAAAAACACCCAGACAAAGCCAGAAGATTACACCGCTGATTACTGTGAGGTTTTTGAAGCATTGCATCCTTATGTAGATTATTTTGTACTCAATGTAAGCTGTCCGAATGTAGACAGTCATGCAAAATTAAACGATAAAGAGTATCTTTTAGAGTTGATTTCTGAAGTTCAAAAATTAAACAATACCAAAAAAACACAAAAGCCGATTTTGTTAAAGATTGCACCCGACTTAAACAATCATCAGCTAGATGAAATTATAGCATTGGTTGCAGAAACAAAAATTGATGGAGTTATTGCTTCTAATACTTCTATAAAAAGAGACCATTTAAAAACCTCTAAAAAGCGTTTGAAAACCATAGGAAATGGCGGACTTAGCGGTCAGCCTATTAAGAATAGAAGTACACATGTTATTAAATACCTTGCCGATCATTCTAAAAAATCTTTTCCAATTATTGGTGTTGGTGGTATTCATTCTGCTGAAGATGCTATAGAAAAACTAAATGCAGGAGCCGACTTGGTACAAATTTACACAGGTTTCATTTACGAAGGTCCTTCGTTGATAAAGAAAATTAATAAGGAAGTTTTAAAGTATTAATTTTAGTGTTTCATAATTATTTATGATAGAAACTCTTTCCTCTTTTGTATTGGCAACCTTTATTCTGTCGATTTCTCCAGGACCTGACAATATTTTTGTACTCACACAAAGTCTTGTAAATGGTAAAAAATATGGATTAATAATTGTTTTGGGCTTAATGACAGGTTGTTTAATTCATACATCGCTAGTGGCTTTTGGACTTTCAACCATTATACAACAAAACGAAACTTTATTTTTTTGTATTAAATTATTAGGTGCTCTGTACTTATTATATTTAGCATATCAAGTATTTAAAAGTGATACTAAGATTATTATTAAAGAAAATAAAAGTTCTAAAAAGACAATGACGCAATTATTTAGAACAGGTTTTTTAATGAATGTGTTAAATCCTAAGGTTACTATTTTCTTTTTAGCTTTTTTTCCAGAATTTCTATTTTCAGAAAGACTTTCAATAATTTTTCAATTTTATATTTTAGGATTTTTATTTATAGCTATTTCCATGATTACTTTTTCTATGATTGCTTTTCTCTCAGGAAGTATTGCTAATTATTTAAAGCAGCAAAGTCGTTTCGAATTGTATATGAAGTGGTTGCAAATTGTTGTTTTTACAGCGATTTCAATAGTTATTTTATTACCTTAATAAAAACCAATAATATTTTTGAACTGTACTTTTACTCAGCAAAAGCATTTTTTTATCAATATTCTTATATCACTATTGACAGAATTTTAAACTTATAACTTTAAGCTTTCAAGGGTATTATTGTATATTTGAATGAATGAATTCGGTAAAAATCATAGAATGTCCTCGTGATGCCATGCAAGGCATAAAATCTCATTTTATCTCTACAGAAGTAAAAGTAAATTATATAAATTCTTTGTTACGAGTTGGCTTCGATACGATTGATTTTGGAAGCTTTGTATCTCCGAAAGCTATTCCACAAATGAGGGATACAGCGAAGGTTTTAAAAAAACTAGACCTTTCTAACACTCAAAGTAAACTATTAGCAATTATTGCCAATGTTCGCGGAGCAATAGATGCCTCTAGCTTTGAAAAAATTGATTACCTAGGCTATCCGTTTTCTATTTCTGAAAACTTCCAAATGCGAAATACGCATAAAACTATTGAAGAGTCTGTAATTACTTTAGATGCAATCTTAAATATTGCCAATAAGAATAATAAAGAAGTTATTGTCTATTTATCTATGGGGTTTGGAAACCCATATGGAGATCCATGGAATGTAGAGATAGTAGGGGAGTGGACAGAAAAATTATCTAAAATGGGTGTGAAAATTTTATCACTTTCAGATACTATTGGGAGTTCTACACCTGAAATTATTACTCATTTATTTTCGAATTTAATTCTACAATATCCGAATATAGAATTTGGCGCTCATTTACACACAACACCAAATTCTTGGTATGAAAAAGTAAATGCTGCATACAAAGCGGGTTGTAAACGTTTTGATGGCGCTATAAAAGGATATGGAGGTTGCCCTATGGCTAAAGATGAATTGACAGGAAATATGCCTACAGAAAAGATGCTGTCTTATTTTACAGCAGAAAAAGTGGTTACAAATATTAAACCCATGTCTTTTGAAAGTGCTTATAACGAGGCTTTAAAGATTTTTTAGTTGCAAGTGTTAAATGTTGAGTTTTGAATTTTTCAATCTTTAAACCTTTCAATCTTTCAATTTGTTGATAAGTTTATTTGTTTAGATTACTTTATTCGAATCCGTTTTTCATTTTCAACTAACAACTAACAACTAACAACTAACAACTAACAACTAACAACTAACAACTAACAACTAACTAAAAACCTCTTTGTCGTTTTGCTTCAAATAAGATTACTGCGGCGGCAACAGAGACGTTCATAGAGTCAATAATTCCTTGCATGGGAATGTATATGTTTTGAGCAGGAATCTCTCTCCATATTTGGGTTAAACCTGTTGCTTCTGTACCTACAACAATAGCACTAGCTTTTGTATAATTTTCTTTGTGATAAGCATTTGAGTTTTGTAAAGTAGCACTATAAATATGAATGCTATGTTCTTTTAAAAATGCCATAATTTCTTCTGAAGTTCCCATGGCAATTTGATTGGTAAAAACACAACCAATACTGGCTCTAATAACATTTGGGTTATAGAGGTCTGTTTTAGGGTTTGCAATAAAAACAGCATCTACTTGTGCGGCGTCAGCAGTTCTTAAGAGCGCACCAATATTTCCAGGCTTTTCAATACCTTCTGCAATTAAAACAAGAGGAGTTTTATTTTTGAAATGTATTTTTTCTAAAGAGAAATCTTTCGCTTCTACAAGTGCAACAATTCCCTCTGTTGTTTCTCTATAAGCTAATTTTTGATAGACTTCTTCAGTGATTTTAATATATTCAGCAGCTGTGGATACCATTTTTTTGATTGCTGAAATTTCCACCAATTTTTCGCAAAATAAAATAGTTTTAAATCGATACCCTCCTTTACTAGCTAATTTAATTTCTCGGTTTCCTTCTATTAAGAAAAGTCCTTTCTTTTTACGCTCTCTAGATTTTTCTTGCAATTTTAAGAGCTCTTTTACAAAAAGGTTTTGAGGACTGGAGATTTTTTTCATCGATTTTAATAGCTACTTCTTCAGTTCAACATACATATTGTTTCCCATAGGGCTTTCCAGTTTTGAATTTGTAATTTCATTCAATTCAAATTCAGGTTTTGTATAAAATCTTCTGGCCCCTGTTGTAATATAAGTAATCGTTCTATCTAAAAGTGGGTCGGATCGTTCTCCTAACACTCCTAAATTTCCATAGTCTTCTGCTAATTCAATTTCTGGAGTAAAACCTTCCGGTTTATTTTGTCCGTTTTTATTTTGAATCTCTAATACAATAGGTTGCATTGCATAAGTATGATTTGAATTTAAGTTCGCACCATCTCTTTGTAAATTATCTGAATCATACAGCGTAATAGAGCCTTCTTGTTTCCCTACAGTAGTAGTTCCCACCAATTTTACATCAATATAAGCACTTAATGCATTAATAACCAACTCAGAAGCAGAAGCAGAGCTACCAGATACAATAAAATAAACCGTTTGTAATCCTAAAGAATTAATCGTTTCTGTAGTAGTTCCATTATCAATAGTATTTGTAAAATTATTGATAAAATTACTAGCATCAACCGCTGCATGTACTTTTTCATTCCATGCTTGTTTAGAATATACTTGCCCCGTAAATTGACCAGTAATCATCTCTCCTAAATAAGTAGCTGTTCTTACTGAACCACCTCCATTATAACGCAAATCAATAATTAAATCTGTAACGTTTTCTGTTTTTAAAGTGTTAAAAGCAGCATTTAATTCATCATCAAAAGAGCTAGAAAACTGATTGTATAGCAAATACCCTATTTTATGACTTCCTTCCTCAAAAGTTTTTGTAATAGCCACAGGATTTTCTTGTATTTGCGTTTTAATCAATACAATAGTATTCCCATTGGAAGTTGGATTCCCAACATTATAGTCTGCTAATCCAATAATATATTCATTAGCCTCAAATAATAGCGCTCTGTAATTACTTTCTGTTAATTGTGTTCCGTTTACACTAGAAAATAGCATTCCTCTTACCACTCCTTTTGTATCTGCATCAGAATTAGGAATTACGTAACGTACATAGCCAAATATATTGGTAGGTGTGTCTTTATAACGCACCAAGCCAAACTCCATTCCGTTATTTAAGGTAATTCCTTGAAAAGAATTTTCTAAAGCAACATAGTCGTCTACAATCCAAGAAAAACGATCTGTAGGTCTGTTTAAAAGGCTTTCAAAAACATCTTCTGGACTGTTATACGTTTGAAAGTGGGAGTAGAGTTGTTCAAATGTGCTAAATCGATTGTCTGCTAAATCAGGGACATCGCTTTGCCATAAATAATACGTGTTTAAACCTTGCCAAATAAATTCGTGAATTTGATCGTTTTCTGTAGCAACATAATTGGATTTGCTACATGCTAAAAAAAGAAGTATAAGACTAAATGATAAAATATATTTTTTCATAATTAATACGTATTGGGCAAGTCTTGTGTAATAAACATTCCAGTGTCTACAATACGCTGGCTATCTATAGAATGGTATAAAAATTCAAAATCAAAAGGATTACAATCTGTCGTAGTTCCTGTACTGCCTGTATCTGCATAGTTTACAACAGCATTGAGTAGAGGGTCTGATAATTCCCCTAAAACGCCTAAATTTAAAATATCTTCATAAATACATAGTTGTACATCTGGTAAAAAACCATTTTCATAAGTCTCGTTATCTTTATTTAAAAAGCGTAAAACCAAAGGTTGTAAAATAGCATTATGGTTGATGCTTCTTCCTATTTCATCATAATCTATAGAATTGTATAAAGTAATAGCACCTGTATTGTTTCCAGAAGTTTGATTTCCAAATAGTGTAACATTTATATGAGGTTTTAAACTATTCACGAGTAGTTCTATCGCCGAAGAACCTTGATAACTACTTCCGTTTAGAATGATATAAATATCCGTTGCTTGTATGCTATTGATAGGGGTAATTTGATTTAGCTGTGTTGGAAATTTGGTCTGTAAAGAATCGGGTTGATTTGCCAAAAACCAAGGCTGTGCCTTTACATTCCATTCCTCATTAATGAGTACTTCATCTGGAAATTGTCCTGTTATCATTGCAGCAATTTCAGTGATACTTTTTACAAAACCACCGCCACCAATATTGTATCGTAGATCTAAAATTAATTTTGTAACCGATTGATTTTTAAGTTCTAAAAAAGAGTCATTTAAATCATTTATGTAATTTGATGAAAAATCATGGTTATATGCTAGATAGCCTACTTCTGGAGCAATTTCTTTTGTCATTGAAATAGGTTGATACGTGTAATTCGATTTTATCAATTCTACTGTTTTTCCATTGGGTGTAATGGTTGTTCCATCAAAATCTACCATAGATAGTGTAAAAGTTTCTGTACCATTCAACAATAAGTTTGCATAATTTTCTCTTGTAAGTTGCTCACCATCTACTGCATTAAAAAACTCTCCTCGAGAAATATCTTTTGTAGCAGCATCTGAATTCGGTAAAATTTGCAATACATAACCTAGAACGTTATTTTCATCTTCATCTCCAGATGGTTCTAAAAAAATTCCAAATTCTAAACCATTTGTAAAAGACGTTCTTAAAGTAGGAGTAGAGAGGCTTGTGTCATCTTCTACAAAAAGAGATTTTGTGTCTTCGGCAGTTAAAAGACTTGGAAATAAATCGTTAGGTGTTTCAAATCCACTTAAATAATTCTCTAATTGCTGATTGTTATAAAAACGCGTATCCGACAAATCTGGAATTTGATCTTGGTATAAATAATATGCGTTTAAACCTTTCCAAACAAAATCATGGACTTCTAAATTTTCAGGAAGTTCATACTTATTAGAGCATTTGATGATGCAAACAGCGATAAAAACACCAATAATTATTTTAAAAAAAACCTTCATTAAAGAACAAATATGTTTATTAAGAAATGAAACGCAATTTAAACAATATTAGTATTAATTTCGTTGGATTGTAACAAAATAAAATGAGTGTCGTCTACATTTTGTAAACTCGTAATAAAAAATATAAAAGGTTTACATTTTAAGGAATTATAATGAATCAATCAGACTTTTTAAAAACCGTTTTTCCATTTAAAGATAAGGTCTTTCGTTTGGCTAAAAGATTGTTAGTTTCAACAGCAGAAGCAGAAGATGCCACACAAGAGCTCTATTTTAAATTATGGAGAAACAAAGAAAAGTTGCCACAGTATAAAAATGTAGAAGCTTTTGCCATGACAATGACAAAGAATTATTGTTACGACAGATTAAAATCGAAGCAAGCCAGTAATTTAACATTAATACACAGTAATTATAAAGAGAAAAATACCGCCTTAGAGAAGAAAATAGAATACCAAGACAGTGTAAACCAAGTACACAAATTGATAGAGAGTTTGCCCGAACAGCAAAAAATAATTATTCAATTAAGAGATATTGAAGAATATGATTTTGATGAAATCTGTGAAATGCTGACTATGAAACCAACAGCAGTAAGGGTAGCTTTATCTAGAGCCAGAAAAACAATACGAGAAAAATTAATTAAAACCCACAACTATGGAGTTAGCTAACATAGAAAAAATACTAGAAAAGTATTTAAATGGAGAAACCTCTTTACAGGAAGAAGCAACATTAAAAACCTATTTTTTATCTAAGAATGTTGCTCCCGAACACGAAGAATACATTCCTTTATTTTTATACTTTAAGAGTAGCAAAGAAGATACATTTACAAAAACCATTCAATTAAACTCTAAAAAAACGAATTGGAAATGGTTGTCTGTAGCAGCATCAGTAGCCTTATTAGTAAGCGTATATTTCGGAAAACAAAAATATGATGAATACGTTGTTAAGAAACAATATGCACAAGTTAGCAAAGCATTAAAATTATTGTCTACCAACCTTAAAAAAGGGGAAGCAGCAATTGCCAATTTATACGTCTATGAAAATACAGTAAATAAAATTTTAAAATAAAACCAAGTACTATTAGTAAAACCAAGTAAATACAAGAATCATGAAAAAAATAACCCTATTAATCGCATTTATCGTTGCGCCAATACTAAGCAATGCACAATCGTTTTTTGACACTTTAGAAGATATGGATGGAGTAGATGTGGTAGTTATTACCAAAGATGCCTTTGAATTAATTCAAAAATTTAAAGACGTTGAAATTAACGATAATGAAGCCATGGAAATTTTTGAAATTACACAAGGGCTAGAAAGCTTAAAAGTATTTTCAACAGACGATGCTTCTATTGCAAATACCATGGAGAAAATGGTAAAAAACGCCATAAAAAAACAAAAACTGACAGAATTAATGCGTGTAAAAGACGATGATTCTCGTGTGAAAATTTATGTAAAATCTACCAAAAACAAAGATTATGTAAGTGAGGTATTGATGTTTGTAAGAGGCATTAATAAGAAAACAAAAGAAAATGTAGATTCTGTGATTGTTTCGCTAACTGGAACAATAGATATTAATAAAATGTCTGAAATAGCAGATACCTTTACAAAAGGTAAAAAATAATAACTAGATGTTAAAATCGAGTTATAGCAACAACCCGATTTTATTTTCATTAACATAAAAGCACGATCATGAAAAAAATAACAACGCTTCTTTCTCTTGTTTTTTTAATACTTTTTGCAAGTTCTTGCAATCATGAGAAAACCTTACAAGGCTATTTAGTAGAAAGTCAAGAAAAATCAGAATTTATTACGGTAGACATTCCTACAAATTTTTTACAATTAAAATCGGAAAATGTTACTACAACGGTAAAAGAAACTTTAGAAAGTATTCGAAAAATAAATTTGGTAGCATTGCCTTATAAAGGAAATGAAGATACTTATAACAATGAAAAAACAATACTGAATAACATTCTTAATGGAGCTGCATATAAAAATTTAATGAGCATGAAAGCCAAAGGAATGCAAATGAAAGTTTATTATACAGGAAGTTCTGATGCCATAGATGAAGTCATTGTCTTTGGTTACGGAAAAGAAAAAGGAGTAGGTGTAGCGAGACTTTTAGGCGAAGATATGAATCCTGCAAAAATTATTGAGATGATGCAGTTTATAAAAATGGACGAAAATGCATTGAACTTAAAACAATTGAGCACTAAGTTTAAAGACATTTAAAAAATTAGAAAATAGACTACTAAAAGCCACAAATTTATATTATAGTTTGTGGCTTTTTCTTTTTAACTAGCTATTAACAGATACAGTTTTATAATTTATTACTTTTGAACACTTTAAGAATTACAAAGTGTCATGAAATTTCACAAATCAGTATTGCTACTCTTTTTTATTGCTACCACCAATTTCTTGGGTCAAGAACCTACTAGCTATAGAGCCACAAAAGAAAAAATTCACGATTTACAACACACCAAATTAAAAGTCGATTTTAATTTTTCTGAAAAAACCATGAATGGAGAAGCATGGATTACCTTAACTCCACACTTTTACCCTACAAACCAACTAGTTTTAGATGCAAAATCTATGTTAATTCATGCAATAGAACTAGAAAACAAGCCTTTAGATTATCATTACGATCAATTAAAATTAACCATTGATTTACCTCGAGAATACAAGAAAAATGAGTCGTACACTATTTACTTAAAATATACAGCACAGCCTGAAAAAGTAACTCAAAAAGGCAGTGCAGCTATTACCAAAGCAAAAGGATTGTATTTTATCAATGCAGACGGACTTGATAAAAACAAACCTACACAGATTTGGACACAAGGAGAGACTGAAGGTAGTAGCTGTTGGTTCCCTACTATAGATGCACCTAATCAAAAAACATCGCAAGAAATTTATATTACGGTTCCTAGTAAATTTGTAACACTTTCTAATGGAACATTGGTCAATCAAACAACAAAAGAAAAAAATAGAACGGATTATTGGAAATTCGATAAAAAACACGCTCCCTATTTATTTTTTATGGGCATTGGCGAATATGAAATTATTGAAGATCAATACAAAAATATTCCTGTCAATTATTATGTAGAAAACGAATACGCCCCTTATGCCAAAGATATTTTTGGAAGTACTCCAGAAATTATCGACTTCTTTGCTAGCATTACAAAAGTTCCTTATCCGTGGAGCAAATACAGTCAGATTGTAGGAAGAGATTATGTTTCTGGCGCGATGGAAAATACTACGGCAGTCATTCATGGAGAAAATGCGTATCAAATGCCAGGACAATTAATAGATGAAAACAAATACGAAGATGTGATTGTACATGAGATATTTCATCATTGGTTTGGAAATTTAGTGACTACCGAAAGTTGGAGTAATATTGCTTTAAATGAATCTTTTGCCAACTATGGAGAATATTTATGGCGGAAACACAAATACGGACAAGAAAGTGCCGATTCACATTTGTTAAAAAACATAGAAGGTTATAAAAGCGGACAGAATTTCGACAAACATTTAGTCCGTTTTTACTACAACGATAAAGAAGATGTCTTTGATGCAGTTAGTTACAATAAAGGAGGTGCTATTTTAAAGATGTTACACAGCTATTTAGGTGACGATGCTTTTTATACAGGTTTGCAAACCTATTTAGAAACCTATCAATATCAAGCTGCTGAAGTGCATCAATTTCGAATCATTCTTGAAGAAATCACAGGAAAAGATTTAAACTGGTTTTTTAACCAATGGTTCTTTAGTAATGGACATCCTAAAATTGAAGTTTCTTATGATTATAATTCGCTTGAAAAAACAGTAACTGTTAATATTTTGCAATTGCAAGAAAATACTTTTCAGTTTCCTTTAGCGATTGATATTTTTGAAAATAAAAAAAGTACACGACATCAAGTTTTTGTTGAAGGAAGAGATGCTTCTTTTAAATTTCCTTATACAAGTAAAAACCCCAATTTAATTTTAGTAAATGCAGACGGTGTACTACTGGCAGATTTTACAGAAAATAAAGTGTTGAGCGATTATATTTTTCAGTTAAAATATGCCAAATCGTATGCACACAAAAAAGAAGCTTTGTTAGAAATAGCAAAAAAGCAAGACGAGAAAACTGCTTTTAATGCTATTGCGAATGCTATGAGTAACGATTTTTATGAAATTAGAAAGTTAGCTTTAGAAAAGATAGACTTAATTAATAAGTTTACAAAGCAAGCGGTGATTGATAAAATTATGACCATTGCTAAAAACGATTCCAAAACCTTAGTACAAGCAGCAGCCATTGAAACTTTAGGGAAATTAACAGACCCAGAACTGTTACCTATTTTTACAAAAGCCTTACAAAGTAAATCGTATGCAGTATTAGGGAAGGCGTTGGTTGCTTTGTATTATGTAGATAAAGCAAGTGCTATTCAAAAATCGAAATCCTTACCTAACGAAGTCCGTCAAATTTTAGCCACACCCTTAACTCGAATCTTCATTGAAGAAAAAGACGCTAACGAACTTCCTTTTATCGCTAAGAATGTATTATCAGGGATGTTTTTAACAAATGATAATCAGGTAAAAGCTATTTATCAAAAAGCATTTCAATTCATTTCAGAAAGTAATAATACAGAAGCCATTACCAATTTGGTAGACGATATGGTTGTAAAAGGAAATCAGTATAAGCAATTTAATTTTGATAAAGTTGTCATTAATCTAATGCGACAAATGGTACAAACGCAAAAGAAAAAAAACGGTAGTTCTAGAAATAAAAATATTGAAATTATTAAAACGGCAATGGCAAAATTATTATAGTACAAAACCTCATTTTTTTGGTTAAATTTACCGTAAAATCAATCTATTATGCAATCAAAAACAACAAAAACTATCTTTTACATTTCTACAGGCTTGTTAACTCTATTAATGCTATTCTCTGCAAGCATGTATTTTGTAAACACCGAAGGTGTTGCCGCAGAATTCACTAAACTTGGATTTCCAACATACATTATATATCCATTAGCCATTGCTAAACTATTAGGTTTAATTGCGATATGGTTTATCAAGAACCCTTCTTTAAAAGAATGGGCATATGCAGGTTTTTTCTTTAATATTCTTTTGGCATTTTCAGCACATCTTATTATGAATGATGGTGACCAAATGGGAGCTGTTCTTGCTTTAGCTTTTTTAGTAATTTCTTACACTTCTTATAAAAAAATAAACCCATAAAATTTATGAAACTTCCATAATGAGATTTTGATATCTAAAAGAAATGACTAAATGGAAGCTACATGTGACCGTTAAAAAATAAATAATATAGACATATGAAAAAAGTCATAGGCTTCGCAGGAAGTACAAGTAGTACTTCTATCAATAAGCAACTCGTAAAATTTACAGGAGCACAATTAAAGGATGTCCATTTCGATTTGATTGATTTGAATGAATATCCGATGCCCATTTATAGCACGGATGAAGAAAAAAATGGTATTCCACCAAATGCTCAAAAATTAAACTCTTTATTTGATAATTGCGACGGATTTATACTTTCTTTAGCAGAGCACAATGGTTCGTATGCTGCGGCATTTAAAAATATTTTTGATTGGGTTTCTAGAATTGAGAAAAAAGTATTCCGAGAAAAACCATTATTATTAATGGCTACTTCACCTGGTGGAAGAGGAGGGAAGACGGTTTTAGAAGCGGCATCTACTTCCTTCCCACACATGGGAGCTAAAGAAGTAACAACGTTTTCTTTGCCTAGCTTTTACGATAATTTTAAAGAAGGACAACTTATCAATGAAGAATTAGCTGCTCAATTAAAAGTATTGGTTGCTAATTTTGAAAGTAATATATAAATACAATAATGGCATCATCCCTAAAGAATATAGATAAACTAGTAGAAAGTCCACTTGTAAATATGGGACCCATTCGGCTACGTCAACCTTTACCTACAGAAGGTATAGAAAATGTAGATCCTTTTCTATTATTGCATCATTATGGTCCTTATGCCATTAGCGAATTTAACAACCCCTTCGATTTAGGTCCGCATCCACATAGAGGTTTTGAACCCATTACATTGCTTTTTAAAGGAGAACAATTGCATAGAGATTCTTTAGGAAATGAAAGTATTGTAAGAGCCGGAGATGTACAATGGACCACTGCAGGTCGTGGAATTATTCACGCAGAAGGGCCTACCAAAGAATTTGTAAAGAAAGGAGGCGATTTAGAAGGCATTCAATTGTGGTTAAACCTACCTGCAAAAGATAAAATGATGCCTCCTGCGTATCAACATGTCACAAAAAATCAAATCCCTACCATTTACAATAACGATAAAAGTATTGCCTTAAAAGTGGTAGCAGGAACACAAAAAGAGGAATTAGGGTTGATAAAAACACAAACTGACGTGAATGTTTTTACCTTAAAAACAATATCTAAAGGAACTATAACCATCGATATCCCTAGCAAGCATAATGCATTGGTATATCTGTTAGATGGAGAAATCCTTGTAAACGATTCGAAGTCCTTAAAAAAAGGGGTGCATCAAATGGCTACTTTCCAACAAGATGGAGATGCTATTGCAATAGAAGCTGTGTTAGAAAGTAATGTACTAATTCTTTCGGGCGAACCTATCAACGAAAAAGTAAAGCAATACGGTCCTTATGTAATGAATACTCAAACCGAAATTCTAGAAGCCTTACGAGATTACAATCAGGGTAAAATGGGATACTTGTATTAATTTAATTTTTGAACCTTTTAATTTTTTAATTCCCACTTTGAACATCGTAATTCAAAATTTTTAAACAGGCTCAATACTTTCTAAATGAATATTTTTAGAAAGTGAAACTACGTCAATTTTTTTCTTCAGGAGTTTTTATTGCCATTCTAGGAATTGTACTGTTTTCTGGAAAAGCAGTACTTGTAAAACTAGCATATCAATACAATGTTTCTTCCGTTCATCTATTGCTATTTCGAATGTTGTTTTCGCTCCCTTTTTATATAGGAATTGCCCTATACTATCAATCTAAAAATGAAAAGAGAGCTACTAAAAAAGAATGGATCTGGATTGTTTTCTTTGGGTTTATAGGGTATTACTTGGCAAGTTATTTCGATTTTATGGGTTTGCAATACATCAAAGCCAGTTTGGAAAGAATTATACTTTTTATTTATCCTACGTTGGTTATTTTAATTTCAAGGGTATTCTTTAAGAGAAAAGTAAGTCTTAAAGAAGTATCGGCAATCCTTATTTCTTATTTGGGGATTGTAATTACATTTTGGGGAGAAATTAGTTTCGATTCAGAAAACATATTGCTAGGTGCAGGTTTTATATTTTTAAGTGCACTTACTTTTGCCTCTTATATTGTGGGAAGTGGCTGGTTAATCCCAAAAATTGGCGCTACTTTATTTACTTCTTATGCCATGTTAGTTTCTACATTGTGTGTTTGCGTACATTATCTAATAACAGATAGAACAACCATTTTCACGTATACTGCTGAAGTCTATATAATTGGAATAATGATGGCAGTTTTTTGTACTGTGATTCCTTCTTTTTTAACCTCATTTGCTATTAAAAAATTAAGCGCTTCCCGATTTTCTATTATTGGGAGTATAGGTCCTATTTCTACGATTATTTTAGCCTATTTCTTTTTAGGTGAAACTTTGTCTTATTTACAAATGATAGGTGCCGCAGTTGTTATTTTGGGAATTACTTTTGTAAGAAGTCGAAAAAAATAAATCTAATTATTTTAACACATAGGTACATAGAAAACATAAGACCACGCTTTCTTGTATGCGCTTTAGAAAAGATTAATGAAGCATATTCATTCCAATTATTTCACAAAAAACAAGGAAAATACCTTATCCTTTCTAAAATATTTATAATAGTTCTATGGGCTATGTGACACTATGTTTATATGTGGTAAAGCATCATCCTTTATAAAATGGCAACTTAATAAGCGTAGCAGGAATTCTCTTTTTACGAATTTGAATGTAAATTTCCGTACCTACTTTAGAAGAGTTAAAAGGAACATACCCCATTCCAATTCCTTTTCCTAAACTAGGACTCATAGTACCAGAAGTTACCTTACCAATTGTATTTCCTTCCGCATCTACAATGTCATACCCTTGTCTTGGAATCCCTCGTTCGTTCAACTCAAAAGCCACGAGTTTACGCATTGGTTTTTCTGCTTTTTGTTTGGCTAATGCTTCTGCATTCACAAAATCTTTCGTGAATTTGGTAATCCAACCCAAGCCAGCTTCTATAGGCGAAGTAGTATCATCAATATCATTTCCGTACAAACAATACCCCATTTCTAAACGCAAGGTATCACGAGCCGCTAAACCAATAGGCTTAATACCAAAATTAGCGCCCGCCTCTAATACTTTATTCCAAACTTGTTCTACTTCTGTATTCTTACAGTAGATTTCAAACCCTCCAGAACCCGTATATCCTGTAGAAGATATAATTACATGTTCAATACCTGCAAAGTCAGCGATTTTAAATGTATAAAAATCAATAGCGGATAAGTCTTCTGAAGTTAATGATTGCATGGCTTCTACAGCTTTCGGACCTTGAATCGCTAGTAAAGAATAAACATAAGATATATTCTTGAGTGTAGCGCCAATGTTTTTATTATACTTAGAAATCCATTCCCAATCCTTCTCAATATTAGAAGCATTCACCACCAATAAATAGGTGTCTTCTTTTACTCGATAGCAAATTAAATCGTCTACAATACCACCTGTTTCGTTCGGAAAACAACTGTATTGTGCATCGCCAACCTTCAATTTAGAAGCATCGTTAGAAGTTACTTTTTGGATGAGTGCTAAAGCATTTTCGCCTTCTACCAAGAACTCTCCCATATGACTTACATCAAAAACACCTACGCCATTTCTAACGGTTAGATGTTCTGCGGTAACACCTTCATATTGTACAGGCATATGATAGCCAGCAAAAGGAACCATTTTTGCACCAAGTGCTTCGTGAATAGGAGACAGGGCTGTATTTTTCAAATGATTTAGGTTTTTAAATTAATGCTTACAATCAATAGCGAAATTATTGAAAAAAAAGAAATAATGGTTTTAAAATGGAGTGAAAGTTAACTAATTTACTAAATTAAAAACTATCTTTGAGCATCAACTTTAAAAAATCGTCTTCATGAAAAACTATGCACTTTTAACCTTCTTTATTTTAGGAGTCTTTTTAAAAGGAACTTCTCAAACCATTCCAACCTCTTTATCCAAAGAGTTTCACAAAGAAAGAAGAGCTTTACTTCGTTCTAAGATGCCTAAAAATTCCGTAGTAGTTATTTTTGCCAACCCTATAAGAAATCGTGCGAATGATGTAGATTATGTCTTTCATCAAGATCCCAATTTTTATTATTTAACGGGCTATAAAGAACCCAATGCTGTTTTGGTGATTTTTTCAGAGTATCAGACCAACGAAAAAGGGGAGAAGTATCATGAAATATTATATGTACAAGAACGTGATAAACAAGCAGAAATGTGGAATGGAAAACGTTTAGGGATTGAAGGAGCAAAATCGGAATTAGGGTTTGATCAAGTTTTTAATGCCATTGATTTTGTAGAAAAACCGATTGATTTTACATCTTTTGAAACTATTTTTTCAGAAAAATTTAAAGACGATTATCGAAATTCAGAAAGAAATGGGGCAGAAGTCTATGATTTAGTAGCAAGCTTTAAAGAAAATTCGGGCTATAATCCAAAATTGTTTTTATCAAGAGCTAAAAAATATGTGTATGAAATGATTAAAGCAACGCCTGTAGAAAACAGTGCCAATGTTGCGCAAGTCATTGGTAGAATAGAGGAGCGTTTTACTGATATTAAAGAAGACAAACTGCTTATGCAATATAAAGAAGCTACAGATGCCACACTTAAAAAAGAGTTACAGCAAAAAGTAGTTTTACAATTAGCCGCAAAAATCCCTGTAAATATAGATTTCTTATCGGAAGTATTAGGGGCTATGCGAGAAGTTAAAACCGAAGAAGAACTAAAATTACTTACCAAAGCTATTCGCATTTCTGCTATAGGGCAGGTAGAAGTGATGAAAGCAATACATCCTAAAATGTCTGAAACGGAAGTACAAGGAATCCATGAATTTGTTTACAAGAAATATGGAGCGGCCTATGAAGGTTATCCCTCTATTGTAGGTGCAGGAAATAATGGCTGTATTTTACATTATATAGAAAACAACAAAGAAACAGTAGGGAACGATTTGGTTTTAATGGACTTAGGAGCAGAATATGGTGGTTATTCAGCCGATGTTACGCGTACAATTCCTGCTAATGGAATATTTACCCCAGAACAAAAAGCCATTTATAATCTTGTGCTAAAAGCACAAGATGCGGGTATTGCCGTAAGTACTGTTGGAAATTCTTTTATGGAGCCAGGAAATGTTTCTAGGAAAGTAATTAATGAAGGATTATTGGCATTGGGAATTATTAAAACCATTGATGAAAAACACACTTATTTTCCACATGGTACTTCGCACTATTTAGGTCTAGATGTACATGACCCAGGAACTTATGGAGTTTTTAAAACCAATACTGTAATTACCGTAGAACCTGGTGTTTATATTCCTGATGGAAGTCCGTGTGATAAAAAATGGTGGGGTATTGCTGTACGCATAGAAGACGATATTCTCATTACAGAAAAAGGACCTGTAAATTTATCTGAGGAAGCTCCAAGAACGGTGGAAACAATAGAAAAAATGATGGCACAAAAAAGTGTTTTAGACGATTTTTTATTGCCTAATTTAGACAAGTAATATGAGCGCAGAACAACCGAACAATCTACTTCATGGAATAAAATTAGCCACTATTTTAGAAGAACTGTTTTTAGAGTACGGTTGGGAGGAATTAGGAGATACTTTAAATTTGAAGTGTTTTAAAAACAATCCTACTTACAAATCGAGTTTAAAATTTTTAAGAACCACCCCTTGGGCAAGGGAAAAGGTTGAGAAGTTTTATGTGCAAAATATGCTTTAATAAAGTTGATCTTGTCATTCCTTCGAAAGCAGTAAACCACTGAAAAGAAAATGTTTAGATTCCTGCCAGAGTTTACCAAAAGCGAGATCGGAAGGCAGGAATGACATACTCTTCTGTTAGAAAAATTAATAACGAACTGATAAGTATAAATATCTACATGGAATTCACAAGAATTACTATTCTACAAGAATTTTTGTAATTGTTGCAGTAGAATCGCAATTTTTAACCACCAAAGAGATTTCTTTCTGTAAATTTTTAGCGTCTATCCAATATTCTCTACAAGGCTTTAAATTGGTTTTACTCTTACTAAAATCTACTTCACCGTATTTTAAAATACGAGTAATCATAGCTGTGTCTATTTGCTTTTCTAGCATTTTTAAAGTTGCCTGTTCAGAAAAAAGACGTTCTTTAACTCTTATGTTTTTAAGTGTTCTAGCGTTTGGTAAATAGTCGAAAGAAACATTTTTTTGTTTCCAAAAAAAGAGTACAGCAATACTACCTAAAGAAACTCCCACCAAATAATAACCAATACGTTTTAGTAATTGCATGCTTCTAAATTTAATAAGACAAAAGTAATTTTTTTAGTTTGAAATTTAATAATTCTTAACACTAAAGAATTAATAAATTAATATCCCTAAAAGGCAAGTCAAACCAATCAGCTACCGTTCTATTTGTTAAAATTCCACGATAAAAATACATGCCATTTCTAAGACTTTTGTCGAATCGTATTGCATTTTCAAACCCACCTTCTTCAGCAATATCTAATAAATAAGGAGTAAAAATATTACTGATAGAAACAGAAGCTGTTCTAGCATAGCGAGAAGGAATATTAGGTACACAATAATGAATAACTCCGTGTTTTTGAAAAGTTGAATTGCTGTGCGTTGTTATTTTAGAAGTTTCAAAACACCCTCCTCTGTCAATACTAATATCTACAATTACAGCGCCTTCTTTCATTTTTTTTATCATACCCTCAGTAGCAATAATTGGAGATCTATTTCTTCCTCTAATAGCACCTATAGCTACATCGCATCGCATCAAAGCTTTTGTAACTGTTTTTGGTTGTATCGTTGACGTATAAATAGGGGTTTTTAAAACATGTTGTAGTTTTCGAAGTTTTGTAATTGAATTGTCAAATACTTTTACATTAGCGCCCAAACCCAATGCAGAACGCGCCGCAAATTCCCCAACAGTACCTGCACCAAAAATAACAACCTCTGTAGGAGGTACACCACCAATATTTCCTAACAGCAAACCATTTCCTTCATTAATGCCACTCATCAATTCGCCGGCAATTAAAACAGAAGCTGTTCCAGCAATTTCGCTTAAAGATTTTACAACAGGATATACATTCTGTTCATCTTTTATCTCATCAAAAGCAATGGCTGTAATTCTTTTACTAGCTAACTTTTCAAAATACTTTTTGGTTTGTGTTTTTAATTGCAATGCAGAAATTAAAATACTTTGTGGATTCATCCATTCAATTTCTTTTTCTGATGGAGGGGTTACCTTTAAAATAATGGTGCAAGCAAAAACTTCTTTAGCATCGTACGAAATTTTAGCGCCTGCATCTGTATACTCTTTATCTGTATAATTAGCGTGCATTCCAGCATTACTTTCTACAAGAATTTCATGACCATTTGCTATTAAAGCACCAACGGCATCTGGAGTTAAGCATACTCTTTTTTCTTCTAAATTGGTTTCCTTAGGAATGCCTATAAATAAATCTCCTTTTCTTTTTTTTACCTCGAGTATTTCTTCTTGTGGCAATAATTCTTCTTTGCTAAAAGGAGAAAATGAACTCATGATTTTACTTTTAATTGGATGTTCCTCTTACCATTTTCCAAAACAGATAAATGGATTTCTGTTGAACCTTTGGGAGTTAAGTTTTGCGCATTTTGGGGCCATTCTACAAAGCACCAACAATCTCTTTCGAAATAATCTTCAAAGCCCAATGCAAAAGCTTCTCTTTCTTCTTCAAGTCTGTAGAAATCAAAATGATAGAGTGTTAAACCCATTACTGTTTTATATTGATTTACCAAAGAAAAAGTAGGAGAGTTAATCGTGTCTATAACACTTAGTTCTTTTCCAATAGCTTTAATAAGTGTTGTTTTTCCAACTCCCATATCTCCAAAAAACAACAAGGTTTTACTAGAGGCGTTTTTGAGCACTTTACTAGCAATAATTTGTATATCGTCTAACGAATAGTTTTTATCCATAGTTGCAAAAGTAAAAATATTCACACTAAAAATAGTATCAATATCTTTTAAAAAATGACAGAAATACTAAAAAAAGTATTTTTTGCATATAAAATCTGTTAATTGATTTTAAAAAATTATGTTATTACTAAAAATAAGCAAACCTATTTTGGACTAAAAACACCACAAGGAATAATCATTTCCTCTAAAGAAACTCCTCCGTGTTGATAGGTGTTTTTATAGTATTTTACAAAATGATTGTAATTGTTAGGATACGCAAAAAACAAGTCTTCTTTCGCAAAAATAAAAGGGCTGTTAAAGGTTATTGCAGGTAAAAAAATATCTTTCGGGTTTTTTACAGCAAACACATCTTTCTCTTCGTAAGAAAGACTTTTACCTGTTTTGTATCTTAAATTAGAACTAATGTTTTTATTACCAATTACTTTTGTGGGGCGTTTACAATTAATGGTACCATGATCTGTGGTAATAATTAATTTTTGTCCCAGTTGTTGTGCCTTTTGAATAATTTCTAATAACGGAGAGTTTTTAAACCAACTTAAAGTTAAAGAACGATAGGCTTTATCATCGCCCGCTAATTCTTTAATCACATCCATTTCTGTTTTAGAATGCGATAAAGTATCTACAAAATTATAAACCACAGCCGTTAAGTCGTTTTCTTTAGTTCCCTTGTAATTGTCTGCTAACTCTTTTCCGTTTTTTAGGTTTGTAATCTTGTAATATTGATGTTTAATGTCTAAACCTAAACGTTTTATTTGTGCTGTTAAAAACTCATTTTCATACAAATTCATTCCACCTTCATCGGTATCATTTTTCCAAAAATCTGGATGTTTTTTTTCCATTTCCGAAGGCATTAAACCCGAGAAAATAGCATTTCTTGCATATTGCGTTGCCGTAGGGAGAATGCTAAAATAATCGTGATCTTCTTCCTTTTTATAATAGTTATTAATAATAGGTTCTAGTACTTTGTATTGGTCATAACGTAAATTGTCTATAACCACCCATAAAACAGCTTGTTCTTTATTTAATTGTGGTACAACATAATCTCTAAAAAGTGTGTGTGAGAAAGTAGGGGCATCTTGCGCTGTTAAAAAGTCTTGATAATTCTTTTTGATGAATTTATAAAACTGACTATTGGCTTCTTGTTTCTGACTTTCTAAAATGCCTAACATTCCAGAATCATTAATATTTTCTAGTTCCAATTCCCAATGAGTTAGCTTTTTATACAAATCAATCCACTCCTCATAGGAATTTACCATAGACAAATCCATTGCAATTTTTCGAAACTCTTGCTGATAACTAGAAGTTGTTTTTTCAGAAACCAAACGCGAGTGATCTAAATTCTTTTTTAAACTTAATAAAATCTGATTGGGATTGATAGGTTTTATCAAATAATCAGAAATTTTAGCGCCAATGGCTTCTTCCATAATATATTCTTCTTCACTTTTTGTAATCATAATTACAGGAAGATTGGCTTGCCTTTGTTTTATTTCTACCAAGGTTTCTAAACCTGTAATACCAGGCATATTTTCATCTAAAAAAACAATATCAAAACTTTCTTCTTCTATTAATTCTAAAGCGTCTCTACCATTTGTACATGTAGTGAATTCGTAGTTTTTTCTTTCTAAAAAAAGTATATGAGGTTTTAGTAAATCAATTTCATCATCTACCCATAAAATTTTAATAGTACTCATATTTTTTAGTTTTAATTTTAGTATCAAACGTTAAAAATATCCAATTGTTATCATTTTAAAGCTTATAAAATGATAAAATATTGCCAATAAACAGATTGTTTGTATTTTGCGAAAACTCTTTAAAATCTATTTGTTTGGAAAAATTAAAAACGAATCAATTAAAAATTTTAAATGACCCTATTTATGGTTTTATTACCATTCCTAATCCTTTATTATTTGCAATTATTGAGCATCCCTATTTCCAGAGACTGCGTAGAATAACCCAAATGGGACTTTCTAATTTGGTATATCCTGGTGCAAATCACACACGATTTCATCACGCAATAGGATGTCTTCACCTTATGCAGAAAGCAGTTGTAGTATTGCGTCAAAAAAAAGTGATTATTTCAGAAGCTGAAGAAAATGCGCTTTACGTGGCTATTTTATTACACGATATTGGTCATGGAGCTTTCTCTCATGCCTTAGAAAATAGTATTGTAACGAATGTCTCGCACGAGGATATTTCTTTGCACTTTATGAAAAAACTAAACGAAGAATTTAATGGAGCATTAAGCTTGGCCATTCAGATTTTTGAAGGAAAATATGAACGCATGTTTTTAAATCAATTAATTTCTAGTCAGTTAGATGTTGATCGACTAGATTATTTAAAGCGCGATAGTTTTTATACAGGCGTGCATGAAGGTAATATTAGCTCGGATCGATTAATTGCCATGATGAATGTTGTAAATGATGAGTTGGTTATTGAGCAAAAAGGGATTTATTCGGTAGAAAAATTTTTAATTGCAAGAAGACTTATGTATTGGCAAGTGTATTTGCATAAAACGGGTTTGGTAGCAGAAAATATTTTGGTTAAAATTTTAGTAAGAGCCAAAGAATTGGTTACAAAAGGAGAGGTAGTTTTTGCAAACACAGCATTAAGCCATTTTTTAACACATAAAATATCCAAAGAGAATTTTACAACACATACATTAGAACAATTCTCTAAATTAGATGACTACGATGTGCTCTCTGCTATAAAAGAGTGGGCAAACCATACAGATAACGTCTTATCTAGTTTGTCAAAAATGATTGTGAATCGAAAGCTGTTAAGAATTGAAATTCAAGAAGAACCTTTTAAAAAAGAGTATATTGAAGGGATTCAGCATCAAGTGAAAAATGAATTAAAAATAAATTCAGAAGCTATTCACTATTTTGTATTTACAGATGTAATTTCTAATCAAGCTTATGATATCTATAAGCCTATTAAAGTTTTAAGCAAAAAAGGAGTCTTAAAAGATATCACGAAAGCCTCAGATCAACTCAACCTACAAGCCCTTACAAAACCTGTTGTAAAGCACTTTATTTGTTATCCAAAACAAATGGTATTAGTGTAATCATAAGAATTTTTATACTTTTGTTTTTTATGAAATTTACAGCACAACAGATAGCCGACATTTTAGAAGGTGATATAGATGGAAATCCTGATGCAGAGGTTTCCAAACTCTCAAAAATAGAAGAAGGCGAAGAAGGCTCTCTCACCTTTTTATCGAATCCAAAATACAATGATTTTTTATACACGACAAAAGCTTCTGTAGCTATTGTAAATCATGATATTATTATAGAAAAACCTATTGAGACCACTTTAATAAAAGTAAAAAATGCGTATAGCTCTTTTACAAAATTATTAACGGTATATAATGAGGTGAAAAATAATAAGCAAGGAAGAGAGCAACCTCATTTTATTTCAGAAGATGCAATCATTGGTAAGAACGAATATATTGGTGCTTTTAGTTATATAGGTGCCAATGTTACTATTGGTGAAAATGTAAAAATTTACCCCAACTCTTATATAGGAGATAATGTAATTATAGGAGATCATTGTACTATTTTTTCTGGGGTGAAAATTTATTCCGAAACGAAAATTGGGAATCATTGCTCATTTCATTCAGGGGTTGTTATTGGTGCTGATGGATTTGGTTTTGCTCCTAATGAAAAAGGTGAGTTTCATAAAGTACCACAAATAGGAAATGTTATTATTGAAGACCATGTAGATATAGGTGCAGGAACGACTATTGATAGGGCTACAATGGGTTCTACCATCATTAGAAAAGGGGTAAAATTAGACAATCAAATACAAATTGCTCATAATGTAGAAATTGGAAAAAATACAGTCATTGCAGCGCAAACAGGCATAGCAGGCTCTTCAAAAATAGGGGAGAATTGTATGATTGGCGGACAAGTAGGTATTATAGGACATTTAACATTAGGGAATAATATTAAAATTCAAGCACAATCAGGAATTACTAAGAATATAAAAGATAATGAAATTGTACAAGGTACACCAGCCTTTCGATATTCAGATTTCAATAAATCGTATATTCATTTTAGAAATTTACCAAAAATTGTAGCTACTTTGAATGATTTTGAAAAACAAAACAAAATTAAAAATGCGTAAAAAACAAAAAACAATTCAAAAGGAAATAAGTTTATCTGGTGTAGGCTTACATACAGGTATCAATGTTTCAATGACTTTAAAACCAGCTCCTGTAAATTATGGTTTTGCGTTTACGAGAATAGATTTAGAAGGATGTCCCACAATAGAGGCCAAAGCAGAATATGTAGTAAATACACAAAGAGGAACTAATCTTGAAAAAAACGGTGTACAAATTCAGACTTCAGAACACATATTAGCCGCTGCTGTAGGCTTAGACATAGACAACCTTATTATAGAAATCAATGCATCAGAACCGCCCATTATGGATGGTTCTTCTAAGTATTTTGTAGAAGCTTTAGAAGAAGCAGGTATTCAAGAACAGGATGCATTTGTAGAAGAATATATTGTAAAAGAGATTATTTCTTATAAAGATGAAGCCACAGGTAGTGAAATTATGCTAATGCCTTCAGATGAATACCAAGTAACCACGATGGTAGATTTTGGGACGAAAATATTAGGAACACAAAATGCTACTTTAGAAAAAATTACAGATTTTAAAAATGAAATTTCAGCAGCAAGAACGTTTAGTTTTTTGCATGAAATAGAAATGTTGCTAGAAAAAGACTTAATTAAAGGTGGTGATTTAAATAATGCCATTGTATATGTAGACAAAGAGTTGTCTCCTAACACTATGGATAAGCTAAAAAAAGCCTTTAAAAAAGACGACATCAAAGTAAAATCGAATGGGATTTTAGACAATTTAAACTTACATTGGGCTAATGAAGCTGCCAGACATAAACTTTTAGATGTTATTGGCGATTTGGCTTTGGTAGGTGTTCGCATTAAAGGGAAAGTGATTGCCAACAAACCTGGACATTTAATTAACACCCTATTTGCAAAAAAATTAGCAAAAATTATTAAAGCCGAAAAGAGAAATAAAATTCCTCAATTCGATTTAAGTTTACCTCCATTAATGGATATTCATAAAATTATGGATATCCTACCACATAGACCTCCTTTTTTATTGATAGATAGAATCTTAGAACTTTCCGACAAACATGTTGTAGGGATGAAAAATGTTACTATGAATGAAGATTTTTTTGTAGGACATTTTCCAGAAGCTCCTGTAATGCCTGGTGTTTTACAAGTTGAGGCTATGGCGCAGTGTGGAGGGATATTAGTTTTAAGTACTGTTCCTGATCCAGAGAATTACCTAACCTATTTTATGAAAATGGACAAGGTAAAATTTAAACAGAAAGTATTACCAGGAGATACACTCATTTTTAAATGTGAATTAATTTCACCCATAAGAAGAGGTATTTGCCATATGCAATCATATGGATATGCCAATAATAAATTAGTTGTTGAAGCTGAATTAATGGCTCAAATTTCTAGAAAAAATAAATCATGAATCAACCTTTAGCATACGTACACCCACAAGCTAAAATAGCTAGGAATGTAGTTATAGAACCTTTTACAACCATAGATAACAATGTTAGCATTGGTTCTGGAACTTGGATAGGGTCTAATGTAACCATTATGGAAGGCGCTAGAATTGGTAAAAACTGTAGAATTTTTCCAGGTGCTGTTATTTCTGCTATTCCCCAAGATTTAAAGTTTGAAGGAGAAGATTCTATTGTAGAAATAGGAGACAATACTACTATTAGAGAATGTGTTACTATTAACAGAGGTACAAGTGCTTCTGGAAAAACAAAAATAGGAAGTAATTGCTTAATTATGGCAACAGCACATATTGCGCATGATTGCGTTTTAGGAGATCATTCAATCATTGTAAACGCTGTGGCACTTGGTGGGCATGTAGTTATTGGAAAGCACGCAATTATTGGAGGTTTAGCAGCAATTCATCAATTTATTCATATTGGAGATCATGCCATGGTTTCTGGGGGGTCTTTAGTTAGAAAAGATGTGCCTCCATATACAAAAGCAGCAAAAGAACCTTTATCTTACGTAGGGATTAATTCTATAGGCTTACGAAGAAGAGGCTTTTCAACAGAAAAAATTAGAGAGATTCAAAATATATATAGAATACTGTATCAAAAAAATTACAACAACACTCAGGCTTTAGAAAAAATTGAAGCAGAAATGGAAGCCACTCCAGAAAGAGATGAAATTATCTTGTTTATCCGTAATTCTCAACGAGGAATTATGAAAGGATATCAAGGAGGATAATAATATTTCAAAATTGAAAAATTAAAGGATTTAAGTAACTATTTAAAATCAAAATTTAGATTATAAAAACAAACTATGGCAACAACTTCAGATATTAAAAACGGATTATGCATAAAATACAACAACGATATTTATAAAGTTATAGAATTTTTACATGTAAAACCAGGGAAAGGTCCTGCTTTTGTAAGAACAAAATTGAAGAGTGTTACCAACGGTAAAGTCATCGATAATACGTTCCCTTCAGGTAGAAAATTAGACGATGTTCGTGTAGAAACCCACAAATTTCAATATTTATATAATGAAGGAGAAACCTATCATTTTATGAATCAACAAGATTATTCTCAAATTTCTTTACAAAAGAGTGCCTTAGATACTCCTGAGTTAATGAAAGAAGGAGAAATTGTCACGATTATTATCAATTCGGAAGATGAAATGCCTCTTTCTGTAGAAATGCCTGCTAGTGTTATTTTAGAAGTTACACATACAGAACCTGGAGTAAAGGGAAATACAGCCACCAATGCTACCAAACCTGCCACTGTAGAAACTGGAGCAACTATTAATGTGCCTTTGTTTATTAATGAAGGGGATAAAATAAAAGTAGAAACTACGAAAGGAACTTACCAAGAACGTATAAAAGAATAATTGTATTGATTTTTAATAATTTTTGTAAACATTAGAGGAGAATTATGAAATTTAAAACTCCTCAAACCTTAGAAAGTATTGCTACTTTTCTGCAAATAGATTTTATTGGCGATAACGATTTTAAAATAACAGGTATCAATGAAATTCATGTAGTTGAAAAAGGCGATATTGTTTTTGTAGATCATCCTAAGTATTACGACAAAGCTTTAAATTCTGCTGCAACTACAATTCTAATTAATAAAGAAGTTCCTTGTCCGCAAGGAAAATCATTACTAATTTCTAAAGACCCGTTTCGGGATTTTAACAAACTTACCAAACATTTTAATCCATTTATTGCTTCAAAAAAAAGCATTTCCGAAACTGCTATTATTGGAGACAATAGTATTATTCAACCCAATGTATTTATTGGAAATAATGTTACTATTGGTGAAAATTGTTTGATACACCCTAATGTTACTATTTACGATAACTGTATCATAGGCAATCATGTAACCATTCATGCAAATACCATTTTAGGAGCAGATGCATTTTATTACAAAAAACGTGAAAGTGGCTATGACCAACTCATTTCTGGAGGAAAAGTAGTAATAGAAGATAGGGTAGATATTGGCGCGTCTTGTACAATTGACAAAGGTGTTTCTGGAAGCACTACGATTAAAAGAGGCACAAAAATAGACAACCAAGTACATGTAGGACACGACACTATAATTGGTAAAAATTGTTTAATAGCATCGCAAACAGGAATTGCAGGCTGTGTAATTATAGAAGATGAAGTAACCATTTGGGGGCAAGTTGGTACAAATAGTGGTGTTACCATTGGTAAAGGCGCTGTAATTTTAGGGCAAACAGGCGTTACAAAATCGGTAGAAGGAGGTAAAACATACTTTGGAACTCCCATTGAAGAGTCTAGAGAGAAATTAAAACAATTGGCAGGATTAAAAAGATTGCTAAAAGAAAAATAAATTAGAAATAACTTTTTTATAAGAAGAATCAAACAACTATTTTTGTAGCACAAAATAAAATAACAAAACATGAGTGTTTTAGTCAATAAAAATTCAAATATTATAGTACAAGGTTTCACAGGAAGTGAAGGAACTTTTCATGCAGGTCAAATGATCGATTATGGAACCAATGTTGTTGGAGGGGTTACACCCGGAAAAGGTGGTCAAGAACACTTAGGAAAACCCGTTTTTAATACCGTAAAAGAAGCCGTAGAAAAAGCGGAAGCAGATACTTCTATTATTTTCGTACCACCTGCTTTTGCAGCAGATGCTATTATGGAAGCTGCTGATGCAGGAATCAAAGTGATTATTTGTATTACAGAAGGAATCCCTACTGCAGATATGGTAAAGGTAAAAGCATATATAGACCCTAAAGATTGTACCTTAGTAGGCCCTAACTGTCCGGGTGTTATTACACCAGACGAAGCCAAAGTAGGTATTATGCCAGGTTTTATTTTTAAGAAAGGAAATGTAGGAATTGTTTCTAAATCAGGAACATTAACCTATGAAGCAGCAGACCAAGTTGTAAAACAAGGATTTGGTATTACAACAGCCATAGGTATTGGTGGAGATCCAATTATTGGTACTACTACAAAAGAAGCGGTTGAGTTGTTAATGAACGATGATGAAACAGAAGCGATTGTAATGATTGGGGAAATAGGAGGAAACCTAGAAGCAGAAGCTGCAAAATGGATAAAAGCTGATGGAAACAGAAAACCTGTTGTAGGCTTTATTGCCGGACAAACAGCACCTGCAGGAAGAACAATGGGACATGCAGGAGCTATTGTAGGTGGTGCAGATGATACAGCACAAGCAAAAATGAAAATTTTGGCAGAAAATGGAGTACATGTAGTAAGTTCTCCCGCAAAAATTGGAGAGATGGTAGCAAGTGTTTTAGCTTAAATCCTAAATTTTATGATAAAGAACTGTTAAAGTTCAATAATATATCTTAAAAAATCCGTTGAATTTGTAAATTCAACGGATTTTTTTATTCAACTTAAACCAAAAATAATATGAAACAATTAAAAATAGCTTGTTTGAGTCTTTTTGTAATTGCATTAACAAGCTGTAACTCGAAACCTAATAACTATAAAGTAACTGATAAAAAAGATACGAATGGCTTTACTTATGAAAGTATAGAAAACGACCCAACAGGTTTACGCTTGTACACTTTAGATAATGGCTTAAAAGTGTATTTATCTCAAAATTCTGATGAACCAAAAATTCAAACCTATATCGCTGTGAGAGCTGGTTCTAATTACGATCCAAAAGAATCTACAGGTTTAGCACATTACTTAGAACACATGGTTTTTAAGGGAACACATAAAATAGGTACTGCAGATTGGGAAAAAGAGAAAATATATCTAGATAAAATCTCTACTTTATACGAACAACATAGAGCAGAAAAAGACCCAGAAAAAAAGAAAGCCATCTATAAAGAAATAGATAAAGTGTCTTTAGAAGCTTCTAATTACTCAATTGCGAACGAATATGATAAAATGACGGCTTCCTTGGGAGCTACAGGAACCAATGCATATACTTGGTTTGAGCAAACAGTCTACACCAATAAAATTCCAGCAAACGAATTAAATAAATGGTTAGATTTAGAATCGGAGCGTTTTAGTACTCTAGTTCTACGTTTGTTTCATACAGAATTAGAAGCGGTTTTTGAGGAATTTAATAGAGGACAAGATAGCGACTTTAGAAAGCGTTATGCTGCTATGTTAAAAGGGTTATTTCCTAAACACCCTTACGGACAGCAAACAACTATTGGTACAGGAGAGCATTTAAAAAATCCTTCGATGGTAGATATTCATAATTATTTCAATAAATATTATGTACCAAACAATATGGCAGTGGTTTTAGTGGGTGATTTTGAATTTGATGAAACCATTAAACAAGTAAATACTGCTTTTGGCAAATTTGAAAAGAAAGAGTTAACGCATCCAACATTACCAAAAGAAGAAAAATTAACACAACCCGTTATCAATGAGGTTTTCGGACCTACTTCTGAATCTATCTCTATTGCTTATAGGTCTGGCGGCGTAAATACAGAGGAAGAAAAATTGGTAACGCTTTGCGATATGATTATGGCAAACGGAAATGCTGGAATTATCGATTTAAATCTAAATCAAAAACAACTGGTGCAAAGAGCTTCTTGTTCACCAACTTTCTTAAACGATTACGGATATCACTCTTTTACAGGATCTCCTAAATCAGGGCAAACATTAGATGAAGTAAAAGAATTATTATTAGCTCAAATAGAAAAATTAAAAAATGGAGAGTTTGAAGAATGGATGATTGAAGCTGTTGTAAATGATTTAAAATTAAGTCAGACAAGACAATATGAAAACAATTCATGGTTAGCAGACACGTATGTAAACGCTTTTATTTACAAACAAAATTGGGTAGATAGAGTACGCTTTTTAGACGATTTGAAGAAAATAAGCAAAGAAGAATTGGTAACTTTTGCCAACAGATTTTATCAAGACAACTATGTGTTAACATATAAAAGAAAAGGAGAAGACACCTCTATTGTAAAAGTAGAAAATCCAGGAATTACGCCTGTAAACTTAAATAGAGATAAAAGTTCCGATTTCTTAATGAGCTTTAATAAAAAGGAATCGGCACCATTACAACCCAAGTTTGTAGATTATAAAACGGCCATTAAAGAAACTAAGACTGGAAACGGAATCAATGTTTCTTATGTAGAAAATGAGAATAACGATTTGTTTACCATGAATATCATTTTTGATATGGGAAGTGAGCATGATAAAAAACTATCATTAGCGGCGGGTTATCTTGAGTATATTGGAACTGATAAGTATACCAATGAAGCATTAAAGAAAGAGTTTTACAAATTAGGGATTTCTTATTATGTAAGCACAGCTTCAGACAAAACCTATGTAGGCTTAAACGGATTGAAAGAAAACTTACCAAAAGGTTTAGAATTGTTAGAGCACCTTTGGGACAATGCAAAAGCAGATCAAAGTGCCTATGATAAATACGTAGAAAAAATCTACAAAGGGCGTGAGGATGGAAAAACACAAAAAGGAAATATTCTTTGGAACGGATTGATGAACTATGGTAAATATGGTGAAGACTCTCCTTTAAGAGATATCATGCAAATTGATGAGTTGAAAGCCATTAACCCTGAAGATTTAGTAGCCTTAGTAAAAGACATGAAAAACTACAAACAACGTATTTTTTATTACGGTAAAGATGTAGATAATGCTGTTGCCTCTTTAGACAAGAGTCATAAAATTTACGGTGATTTAAAAGAATATCCTTCTAAAAAAGAGTACAAAGAAACAGAAACAGGAGGGAATGTGTTTTTTACAAATTATGACATGGTGCAAACAGAAATGTTGTTTTTAGCTAAAGGAGAGCCTTTTAAACCAGAAAATATGGCAGCATCAACCTTATTTAACACCTATTTTGGTAGTGGATTGTCTTCTATTGTATTTCAAGAAATTAGAGAATCTAAATCTTTAGCATATTCCGCGTTTGCTTCGTATAGCAATGCCTCTAAAAAAGATTCTCCCAATTACGTAATGGCGTACGTAGGTACACAAGCCAATAAGTTGGAACAAGCTGTAGACGCCATGATGGAACTCATGAACAACATGCCAGAAGCAGAAAAACAATTTAATGCTGCAAAAGAAGCCACATTAAAGAAATTAGCGGCAGAAAGAATTACAAAATCGAATATCTTTTGGTCTTATGAACGTTTGAAGAAATTAGGCATTGATAACGACAATAGAGAGGTGATGTACAATACCATTAAAGGAATGACTATAGAAGATTTAAAAGCATTCTTTAACAAAAACATTAAAGGCGAAACCTATAATGTGATGGTTATTGGGAATAAAAAAGATTTAAACGTAAAGTCTCTTAAAAAACTAGGAAAAATAAAAGAGCTAGAAGTTGATTATCTATTCAATTATGTAGATAAGAAAAAAGTAAAATCATAAGAATCTCTTGAAAATAAATACTGTGCTATTTAAAACGCAGTTGAGAAATCTAAAAACCCATAAATTTTATCATTTGTGGGTTTTTATTTTATAGTATATTTGCCCTTGTTAGTTCGAATTATCATGCTTTTTTAGGGGATAATATCGATGCCAATTAAAAACAAATTTAAAATGAAACTTCCATAACGAGATTTCGATACACAGCAGAATGACTAAATGGAAGCTACATCTGACCAATAAAAACAAATAACATAGACAGATGAAATTACTAGAAAATAAAACGGCTATTATTACAGGGGCTACAAGAGGTATAGGAAGAGGTATTGCGTTAGAATTTGCCAAGCAAGGTGCGCATGTAGCATTTACATACAACTCTTCTGTAGACGCCGCAAACTCTTTAGAAAAAGAATTAAAGGAAATAGGAGTAAACGCAAAAGGATACCAATCAAATGCAGCTAATTTTGACGAAGCGCAAGAGCTTGCAAAAAATGTATTGAGCGAATTTGGAAATATAGACATTCTCATAAACAACGCAGGAATCACCAAAGACAATTTGTTAATGCGTATTTCTGAAGAAGATTTCGATAAGGTGATTGAAGTCAACTTAAAATCGGTTTTTAACCTTACAAAAGCCGTGATTCGTCCGATGATGAAACAACGTGCGGGTTCTATTATACACATGAGTTCTGTAGTGGGCTTAAAAGGAAATGCCGGACAAGCAAATTACGCAGCCTCAAAAGCAGGAATTTTAGGATTTTCTAAATCGGTTGCTTTAGAATTAGGTTCTAGAAATATTAGAAGTAATGTGGTTGCTCCTGGTTTTATAGAAACGGAAATGACTGCAAAATTGGATGAAAGTGTGGTACAAGCTTGGAGAGATGGAATTCCTTTAAAGCGTGGCGGACAACCTGTAGATATTGCCAATGCTTGCGTATTTTTAGCTTCAGATATGAGTGCTTACATTACAGGTCAAACATTATCTGTAGATGGCGGAATGTCTTAAGTTTTATAATCAGCAAATAGGGTAGTACTATATAAAAATAGATAACTTATCATAAATTAACTATATAGGTTTTTCTCTTATGGATAGTTCTTTCTATCTTTCCAAAAAATAAAAGCCGTTGCAAACGAGTACTCTTTTATATATTATCCTTGCACTATTTACCAGTCTTTTTGTTGCTTATTTTCAATATTATTATCGCATACAAAACAGAAAAAAAGTAGCTGTAGTACTTTTTGGATTAAGAACTCTTAGCTTTTTTTTAGTATTGCTATTGTTTATAAACCCAACAATAGAAAAAACGGCAATTCAAAATGAAAAACCTGTATTGAGTGTTTTGTTAGACAATTCTTCGTCTACAAAGTTTTTACAACAAGAGAAAAACGTCACTTCTCTTTTAAACCAGCTTCAAAATCATCAGTCGTTAAACGATAAGTTTGAAGTCCGTTATTTTACATTTGGAACTCGTTTAGATGTATTAGACAGTCTTTCTTTCCAAGAACCACAAACCAATATAAATCAAGCAATTGCAAGTGTTAATAATTTATATAAAAATAGAAAAGCTGCTCAAATTCTAATTTCAGACGGAAATCAAACCCTTGGAAATTCTTATGAATATGAAAATTCTAAACAAGCGGTATATCCTTTTGTGATAGGCGATACAACGTTGTATAAAGATCTAAAAATCACCCAACTCAATGTTAACAAATACAACTATATTAAAAATAAGTTTCCTGTAGAAGTCCTACTCAATTATGAAGGAAACGAAACTGTTACCAGTCGGTTTTCTATTACGCATCAAGGAAAAGTAGTTTTTAAAAAGCAATTGCAATTTAGTCCAACACACACTTCAGAAACAATCACTACAAATTTACAATCCAATAAAGAAGGAATTCAATATTACACCGCGAGTATTCAAAAACTCCCCGATGAAAAAAACACAAAAAACAACAGTAAGAGGTTTGCTATAGAAGTTTTAGACGAGCAAACAAAAGTATTGATACTAACTTCAATATTGCATCCAGATATAGGTGCTTTAAAAAAAGCAATAGAAAGCAACAAGCAACGTAGTGTAAGCATAAAAAATATCGATCAAAAAAATATAAAAATAAATGATTTTCAATTAGTTATACTGTATCAACCAAACAATAAATTTAATACAGTCTTCAATCATTTAAAAGATAAAAAACAAAACTATTTGATGATTTCTGGTGCACATACGAACTGGAATTTTATCAATTCCCAAAATTTAGGCTTTTCAAAATCGTTTATCAATCAGACCGAAAACTATACTGCCAGCTACCACAATCAATTTTTAACGTTTTTTCAAAAGGACATTGGTTTTGCCTCATTCCCGCCGTTAACAGACTTCTTTGGAGAAATTAACCTTTCTAAAAACCATCAAATCTTATTACATCAAAATACGAAGGGTATTGCTACACAACAACCTTTGTTGGCATCTTTTAATGAAGACAATCATAAATGGGCAACTTTATTTGGGCAAGGAATTTGGAAATGGCGCGCTAACAGCTTTTTAGAAAATAATAACTTTGAAGCATTTGACACTTTTATAGGGAATTTTGTGCAGTATTTAGCTTCTAAAAAAGTACGAAAACGTTTAGAAGTAACAACCAAAAACTTATATACTTCTAATGAAACCGTAAGTATAAGTGCTTTTTATGTAGATGAAAACTACCAATTTGATGCCCGAGCAACCCTTTGGTTACATCTAGAAAATAAAACCACAAAAGAAACAAAAAAACTGCCTTTTTCTTTGGCAAATAATTCCTTTCAAATCGCTGTTGAAAATTTAGAGCAAGGCGAATATCTTTATACGGTAACGGTAGACAATCAAAAAATTAAAAAATCGGGGCGATTTAAAATCACCAATTACAATGTAGAAGAACAATTTACCAATGCCAATAAAGAAGGTTTAGAAAAACTAGCGAATAGAACAGGAGGGAAGCTTTATTACGCAGAACAAGGAACTACTTTAATCAATGATTTTGTAAATAATAGAAACTATCTTACAATTCAAAAAGAAACCCTAAAAAAAGAAAATTTAATAGACTGGAAATGGATTTTAATAGGAATTGCGAGTTTATTGAGTATAGAATGGTTTGTGAGAAAGTATTATGGAAAAATATGATGTAATACAAAATTAAAAGATTTAAAAATTTAAAAATTGAAAGATTGAACATTAAGTAATTGAATAACTAAATCATTAAAAAATGAATTTTCATACAAGAAAATGGGTAAAACCCGAAGATTTGAATCCAAATGGAACCTTGTTTGGTGGACGCTTATTGGAGTGGATTGATGAAGAATTGGGGATTTATGCCATTATTCAATTAGAAATTCCTAGAACGGTTACGAAATTTATGTCGGAAATCGACTTTGTAAGTTCTGCAAAACAAGGCGATATTATAGAAATTGGAATAGAGGTTGTGGCATTTGGAAACTCTTCCATTACGCTAAAATGTACGGTTCGAAATAAATTGACTCGAAAAATTATTATAGAAATCGATAAAATAGTGATGGTTTCTTTGGACGAAAATGGTGCTCCTAAAAAGCATGGAAAAACAAAAGTAGAATATGTTGCAGACCGATTTAAAGAAGAATCTTAATGAAGTTATCTGTAGAAATTGTAAATTTGAATTCACAAAAAATTAAAAATTATGGCAAATAATCAAATAGATATTCAATTTCCGAAAGGCGGATTGTTTTTAGTAATTGTAATCGTTTTAGGAATTATTTTAGTTTCAAAATCAACCGTTACCATTGGTCCTGGAGAAGGAGGTGTGTTGTTTGAGCGTTTTGGTGATGGTATCAATACCGAAAAAACATACGGAGAAGGATTAAATTTTGTAGCACCTTGGAACAATATGTTGGTGCACAAAGTACGTCAGCAATCCATTTCTGATGAGATGAATGTACTTTCTGTAAACGGATTAGAAGTACGTGTAAATGGAACTATCTGGTACGAGCCAGAATACGAAAATTTGGGCTATTTAATTAAAACAAAAGGGCAAGATTATGTAAGAGAGTTACTCAATCCGGCTATCAACGCAGCCGCAAGAAGTGTGGTAGGGCGTTATACTCCCGAGCAATTGTACTCTAGCAAACGAGACGTCATTGAAAAAGAGATTTTAGAAGAAGTACAAAGCGAACTTGATGGTCAGTTTTTAAATGTGAAAAGAGTGTTGGTAGAAGATGTAAAATTACCCGCAACTATTAAAACAGCCATTGAACGTAAATTAAAACAAGAACAAGAATCTTTAGAATACGAGTTTCGATTGGTAACGGCTAAAAAAGAAGCCGAAAAAGTACGTATTGAAGCACAAGGAAAAGCAGATGCCAACCGAATTTTAAGTGCTTCTTTAACCGAAAAAATCTTAAAAGATAAAGGGATTGAGGCTACAGTAAAACTATCGGAATCTTCCAATAGCAAAGTCATTGTAATTGGTTCTGGAAAAAGCGGTATGCCTATTATTTTAGGAAATCAGTAAAAGCGTTTTTAGAGCTTGTCCTGAATTATTGAAGGTTTCAAAAGTTAAAAACTCTCACAATGTCAGTTCGAGTGAATTTTACGATTGAAATAAGTAAAATTTTTATCGAGAACTCTACCGAAAAGCAAGTACAATATCCCGAAACTTAATTGATATTAAAATAATAAAAAAATCCAATCTGTTTTCCGATTGGATTTTTTATGAAATTATTTATGAAATACAGACAACTTACCAAAGAACAATTTGAAAGTTTGCACGAAGAATTTGCACGGTTTTTAGCTTCACAACAAATTGATGCCAACGAATGGCAACAGTTAAAAGAAGAAAAGCCAGAAGTAGCGGCAGAAGAAATGAATATTTTTTCGGATGTTGTTTGGGACGATGTCCTAACAAGAACCCAACATATAGAGCACTTTTCAAAAAATTCTGTCAATTTATTTAAGTGTGAAGAAACCGCAATGCACAGAATTGTAATCCAAGTACACAAAGAAATCAATTTATTAGAACAAGAAGGTTTTGAGTGGTTATTACAAAATGTAAACGATACCAGTATCGATATTTTATCGGGTACAAAAGCCTATACAGAAGATCGGAATTTAGAACTTTTTGATTTGATAGAAAAAGGAGGAAATATTGCAAAAGGAGCACTTTTTGAGTATTTTTTTAAATTGATTTCCTAACTTTTTTTGATTACTTAACTGGAAATAGTATCTTCGTACACGTTTAAGAGTGATAAGCGTTCTATACTTAGGTTTAGCAGTGACTTCTTTTTTTACAACATCAATTTTTTCTTTTCTAAAGCGTTAATTCTTGTTTAATACCACTTTTTTACACAAATTTAATTGAATATAAACACAAGAAATGGCAAAATCGCAACAGACCTTTAATAAAAGTGAAAAAGAGAAAAAACGTTTGAAAAAGCGAGAAGACAAACGTAAAAAAATGGAAGCCCGCAAAGCAGATAAAGAAGCCAACGGAACAGGAGGAATTCCATTAGCCTATGTAGATCACAACGGAAACTTAGTAGATACACCGCCAGATCCGTCTTTAAAGGTAGAAGTAGAGCTAGAAAGTATTGCTATTAATGTAACCAAAAAAGAACATATTGAAGAAGATCCTATTCGAAACGGAAAAGTTTCGTTTTTTGATACTTCAAAGGGTTTTGGATTTATTATTGATACTGAGAATCAAGAAAAATATTTTACACACGTAAGCGGTTTGATAGATACCATTGCAGAAAACGACAAAGTTAGTTTTGAACTAGAAAGGGGGATGAAAGGAATGAATGCCGTTCGTGTAAAGAAGATTTAATTTTTAATACAACATATTTTTAAGCGTTTTACTTTTTCAAGTAGAGCGCTTTTTTTGTTTAAAAAACAGATAAAGTCTATATGTTTTCACTATTTTTGAATCATATTTTTTACAATTAAATATCAATGATGATACAAAAAATTATTGAATATAAGAATCTATTGAATGAATTAGGAACATTAATAGAAAACTCTCCTTACAAAAAGGGATATATTATTGAAAAAGTAGGAATTTCTGCGCCTACATTTTATCGTAAATTAAAATCACAGACCTTTACACCTGACGAAACACTAGAAATAGCAAGGCTTCTAACTCCAGAAGAAGCTTATTTATACGATTTAAAAGAATCTATCAAAAGAGGCAAGGCAGACTATAATAATGGCGATGTTCATCTTCGAAATGAAGTTGTAGAAGAAATCAAAAATTTATTAATCTCTTAAAGAGGCTTTTGATAGTTATTCCAAAATGTTATTAAAATAAGATACTGGTTATCAATTTCATAAAACAAATATATCTGAGGAGTGATTAAGAATTTATAGGCATTCCAAATTTCATCATAAGATCCAATAGCGGGATTTGTTTTAATCAAATCAATTGCCTGTAATGCTTTTTCAATAAATGAATTTATTTCATGTATTGTCCATTTGTTTTTTAAGTAAGCAATGTTTTCTTTAAATGTATTTTTTGCTTCTGTAGTCCATATTTCTTTCATAGCTATTAAATTTCATATCAATAATACAATTTTAATATTTACATACGATACTACATTAGAGGAGTATTATTAAATTTATTATTTAACATAATATTAATTATAATACAAATATCATATTTAGATTATATCTTGTTGTTATGCCATTTGTAAGCTATAATTCCATATTATGTAAAATATCCCATAAAGTCTTGAACGCACAATAAACTGTAGTACTTGGGTAATTAAACATTTGGCTCTTGGGTTTAGTACCAAATAATAAACTTTCTGCTGTTTGTACTATAATTAGTCGCTATGTAAAATTGCCGCGCCCAACCGCTTTATTGTTTTTAAAAAATTAAATGCTTTATGGCATTTATTTTTAAACTCAATTTGCCAACGCTTGGCCACACCAAAAAAAGCTAAACCTTTTGCTATTAATTATAATTCTCGTATTCAAGGAAAAGTTCACTATAGAACTATAATTAAACATTTTTAGAGTTTGCATATCTTTTTGTCTTGATACAAAAAGAAACAAAAAAATCAAGGCTGCATAAAACTTTGGTAACAATGTACAGCTCAATCGCTATATTTTAGAAAACATTGGAACGTTTTAAGATTGTTTAGAACTTGTATTAAAATTCTGTTATTTCAAGGATATGTATTGCTAGCCCTCTAAAATATGTACGCTCATTCACCTATTGTTTTAACCAAAGTTTTCTGAGGTCGATTTGCCAACGCTTCATCTGAGTAAAAACGCACTAGTTCTATTTTACATAATATAATGAAACTAAGGTTTTAGTTTATCAATCATATTTTCTAGCGAGTATTTCGCTAATTCTGGAATATTATTGCTAGATACTTTAATCTCCCAATTAGATAAACTAGGCATTAAACTTACTTCGTTATTTATGAATATGTTATTATTAGATTGCGATAAATCTTCTGATGGAATTAAATAAATAACTTTCGGTGCTGCATCTATTATTAAAACTAAAGTGATAAACAAGTTATCTCTTAATTCTCCTAAATCTTGTTTACATATTTTAATACTGCGTTGTGTGGTATCTAAATCAATGAATTGTAGATATAATTGGTTATCTCCAATAAAAAAATCAACTCCTTCCCTTCCATTTTGTTTTGGAGTTAAATCTAAATCAAAGTTTTTCAATTCTAACTTTATAGTGTTAACAATATGAATATTTTTTTCCATTTCTTTAATAACCAACAAACCCGCAGTTTTATGGTTGCGGGTTATAATACTCTCGTATTTGCGGATAGAGAGAGATTCGAACTCTCGGTACGAAACCGTACTCTTGGTTTTCAATCAAGCGCCTTAAGCCACTCAGCCATCTATGTTTTAATATTATTTATCTCTTTTTTGATGCAACGGGTTTTAAAAATTTAGTCCTAAAACCAGCAGGAGTCAAACTATGACTTCCTAAAAGGTTTGCAACTTCTTGATTTGAAGCCGAAAAACAACCTGAATTTATAATTCCGTCAACAAATCTTCTTAATGTTTCTTTCAATAAAGTTAATGATTCTTCATCAATAACTCTAGTTACTGGGCTTGAATTTACATTCCAACCTTGTATATTAGGTGGTTGTAATGTTACAAGATTATGTTTAGCTATTGGTCCATATAGATTCTTAAACCACTCACCAGAGATTAGTAATTGACCAATATTATCTCTTGTTATCTCATCGTGTATAGCTCTTGATTTAGCTTCCAAAATTAAATAATGATTATCGGTCATAACCCATAAAACATCTGGTCCATTACCAAATTCCAACTCAGGCTCCTGAGCATAAAAACCTATTAATCTACCAACTTCAGCTAGAGAATTTTCAAATTTGGTATGAGGTATGTCAGGACTGAATTGCAAGTTGTCTAAAATTTCTTCAAAATAAATCTTGAAATCTTGAGATGTTTCAAAATTCTTCACAAAAGTTAAAACTTGCGAGGCCTGTTCTTCATTTGCAACAATTTTAGTATAATTATGTCCGTTTTTAGACTGTAACATATGCGATGTTGTACTCGATGCTTTTATCTGTAAATCGTTTGACTTTGGTACATTTCCCAAATATAAATAATTAGCAGAACCTTCAAAGTACCATCCTTTCTGTTTACTAGTTAACTCAAAAGTATCTACAATATCGTTTAGGATTTTGTCAGAAGCACCTTGATAATCTCTACCTCTAAACTTTTCCATTGCCTTAGATTCAGCTTCTGCAATTTTTAAATTAGTTGTTATTCTATCATTTGTTTTCTCCACTTCAATCTCAGATAAAATTCCAGAATGATATTCACGCCAATTAGAATCTTGAATCAAACAAAGATTTGCAGTTTCCTTTATTGTTTCCAGAGAATTAGACGTTGATTCTTCATCTAAAAGGGATAATCCTAGTTTAAGTTGTTTTCTTGTTACTGGTGTGAAATATTTTAAGTTAGATTTGTTTCCAACAAATTGTAATAAGTCTTTTCCCATTAAATAAACTGTGCAATAATCACTTCCTGACCTTACAGCTCTACCTAATCCTTGCTCAATTATTTGTGCTTTTAAAGAAGCTTTGACTGATTCTAATCTTAATTCAGAGTAAAGTTGTTCATAAGATGTAAAAGAAGGATAACCGTCTAGAATTAGAATTCGACACATATCTCCATTTAAATCAACCCCATCATAACGATTTACTAAAACATAAAACAATCCTTTTTCATTTTTAAGTCTCTCAATATCAGTATTAATACTTGAATTATCTATAATAGTAGCTCCAACATCTTTCCATTTATTAGCACGTTCCCAAGAAGGTGCCATAACCATAACATTAATTCCAGAATCAGAATAACCTTTCGCCAAACTCATAATTTGTTCATCAGTAATTCTAGAATCAAATCTTTGTGGAGCTAAAATCAATCTTTGACCAACGTCTTTCCTATCTTTTGGTATTAAAGCATTTTGTATGCTATCCTTACTTATACCTAAATCTTTAATCAAATCTATTTGGTCTTCAAAAGTAGCAGAAAGTATATATCGATGCTTTGCTTCATTAAATGCACTTACATTATGATAAGGTACGTGAATAGGTGCAATTTCTATTCCACGAGGACCAACAAAGCAATTATAAGAAGTTAAATCGTCAGCTATTAATCCCCATTTGAAAAACAATTCTTCATCTTCACTAAATTCTCCAATTAAATTAATTAGTTCTTCATTTCTGGATAACCAAGACCAGTATGGTACTTTTAATATTTTCGCATAAGGGTCACCATCTATTAACCTGTGATAAGTACCAGGAGCTTGATATTTTAAATCTTCTTTAAATAGTTTTAATATTCTTTCACTTAATTCGTGACCATAAGGTAATTCAATAGTAGTAGCAGCTCTAGCAATATCCAAACAAACGTGAGCATCATCTAATACAATCGAACCAACTTCAATATTATCTCTTTGAAATATTGAACGAGAATTGAATAATTTTTGAAACGTACATAACAATATAGCTTTTGAATTTATAAATTCATTCGGAAAAACGTTTCTGCCATCTACTTTAGCTATTTCACAAACAGGTATTCCATAAAGTTCAGCTTGTGTTTTTGCTTGTTCTAAAAGCTGTTTATCAGGACATAAGTATAGGCTTGTACCAACTCCTTCAACCATTTTTGAATATAACATAAGTAAACTAACTAAGGTTTTTCCAGAACCTGTGTTCATTTTACATAAAACATCTCTTTGGTCTCTTATTTTATGCCAAGAATTTAATACTTCTTCCTGTATACCTCTGAGATAAGAATAACCTTCTTTATGAAATAAGGTTTGAAATAATTCTATTGGTTCAAAATTCAATTCTTTTGGAGTTGAGTCTTCTAATTTTTTTTTGAATATATTCATCTAAATATTTTAATAATTATCTTGCTAATTGAATGTTTGTGAAGAGATAAATCTAAACACAAAACGTTGCTATAAATTTTTAGGGAAAATTATAGTTCTGAAAAGAACAAATCAAAGATAGAAAATTTTAACAAGTAACTTTCTACAGAATCCCGTAATTAATTGAAAATTAGAGAGAATATTGGAACAATCTCAAAAGTTGTGTGTAAATTAAAAAAATAGTTTGATTTTTGTTGAGAAAAACAGATTTTGAGCATTTCTATAGATTTACTAAAAGTTTTCTTACCAGATTTATTAATAGATTATTTTGATTTGGTAAGCTATGAAGAGCAACAAGAGGCGTTGCATTTATATTTTCAAGAGAAGAAGCGTATTCCTAAAGAATTTTCTTCTGAATTAGTCATTTCCCATGGATTTCATAAAGAGATTACACTTCAAGATTTTCCTATACGAGGTAAACAAGTATATCTCCATATAAAAAGGCGTAGGTGGTTACATAAGCAAACCAAACAAATTCTTCAAAGAGATTGGAATTTAGTAGCACAGGGAACTCGAATGACCGAAGATTTTGCTGCTTTTTTAAAAGAAATTAGTCGATACTCAGGCAAGTGATTGTAAAACCATAGGAAGGTTTTATGGTGTCAATGGTAAAAAACTTGGTAGACAATACCGTGATTATTTGAGTGAATTTAAGAGTTGGAAACAAAAATCTCATGCCAATGAGTGGCTTATTTTTCCTGAGAATATGGGAAGCTATCTTTCTATTGATGAAGTTGCCTTATCTAAAGGAGAACTTTACACAATTATTACCAATAAAAAAGCCAAAGGAAAGAAAGGAAGTATTGTAGCCATTTTATCAGGAACAAAGGCAAAACCTATTATCAAACATCTATTTAAAATTCCATCTTCAAAAAGAAATAAAGTCAAAGAAATCACCCTAGATATGGCAAACTCAATGAAATTAATAGTAAAAAGATGCTTCCCTAAAGCCATACAGGTAACCGATAGATTCCACGTACAAAAACTAGCACTCGAAGCATTACAGGAAATTAGAATCAAACATCGATGGGAAGCAATCGACCAAGAAAATAAACTTATAAAAATTGCCAAAGAGAAAAATATAGAGTTTAAACCTAAAATATTCTCTAATGGAGATACCGTTAAACAACTATTAGCTAGAAGTAGATATTTACTCTATAAAGCTCCTAACAATTGGACCAATCAGCAAGCTATAAGAGCCAAACTACTTTTTGAAAGATATCCAACAATTAAAAAAGCCTTTGAATTGGTACAAGGGTTAAGAAATATATTCAATACAGCTACATCAATACAAGTGGCTTACACAAAATTAGCACATTGGTATAAGGATGTAGAGCAAACTGAGTTTAGAGCCTTTAATACCATAGCTAATTCAATTAAAATCAACTACAGGTCAATCCTTAATTATTTTATCAATAGAAGTACAAATGCGGCTGCGGAATCTTTTAATGCCAAAATCAAAGCTTTTAGATTGCAATTTAGAGGGGTTAAAAACATCCAATTTTTTCTCTTTAGATTAACCCAAATTTTTGCCTAAAACACAACTTTTAGTCTTGATCCAGAATATTCCCATTCCATACACATTCCCACTTCGCTCCTATCGTCGCTTCGGGCAAAGCGTATTCCATTACATTTTTTTAAGAAACTTTTAGGAAGAAAAAAATAAAGAAGATTTGTCCTTGGGAAAGCTTTTTCACAAAGCAAAGTTACATAACGCAGAACATTATAATTCTGATTGATAGGATTTTATTGCTATGGAGCAATTTTGCGTAAATATAAAAATTTATTTTCACAAAGATAAAACATGACTCCAATTCTTTCAGGACGAACACATTAAAAAAAGTGCCTGACACAAATTTCACGAATTGACACGAATCTTTTTAAAAGTAGTTAACGTGATTTTTTATTGAGTGATTTTTTTGTTTTCCAAATAAAACTATCAAACTTTGTTTTCACTCAAAGCCTTCGCGCAAATAAATCCGCTTGTCCAAGCATTCTGAAAGTTAAATCCTCCTGTAACGGCATCGATATTGAGCACTTCTCCTACAAAAAACAGGTTTTTATGGAGTTTGCTTTCAAAACGTTTAAAATCGACTTCCTTTAAATCGACTCCACCTGCCGTAACAAATTCTTCTTTAAAAGTGCTTTTTCCGTTGGCATTAAACACACTTTGTGTTAATTGGTTGGCAAGAGTTTCTATGTGTGCATGACTGATATCTGCCCAATTGGAAGTTGGTTCTATTTTACTAGCAAATACAAAACGTTCCCACAAACGTTTGGGAATCTCTTTAAAGGGAGATTTTAAAATGAGTTGTTTTTTGGGTTGTTTCTTTTTTAAATTCAGTAATACATTCACAATTTTTGGGGTAGATCTGGAGAGCCAATTGACTTTTACGTTGTACTGATAGTTTTTATCGGCTAAAATTCTTGCACCAAAGGCAGACAATTTTAAAACTGCAGGTCCACTCATTCCCCAATGCGTAATTAACAGAGGTCCTGAGGCTTCTAAATGCGTATTTACCAATTGTACCGTAGCATTGGGTACTGAAATCCCTAACAAATCGATAATTCTTGGGTCTTTAATGTTAAAGGTAAACAACGAAGGAACTGGCGAAACAATGCGATGTCCTAAATTGGCTAACAATGCCCATATTTTTAAACTACTTCCTGTAGCAAATACTACTTTATCGGCAATAAATTCTTTTTCTTTTGTATGAACCATCCACTGATTGTCTTGCTGATAGACATTTTGCACTCCATGACTTGTGAATACTTGGATGCCTAGTTTTTCAACAGCATGTGTAAGACAATCGAGAATTGCTGAAGAAACATTTGCTTCTGGAAACACACGATTGTCAGCTTCTATTTTTAAGGGGACTCCCCTATTTTCAAACCATTCAAAAGTATCTCCTGTCATAAACGTATGAAAAGGTCCTAGCAATTCTTTCTGTCCTCTAGGGTAAAATGTAACCAATTCTTTGGGGTCAAAACAGGCATGCGTAACATTGCACCTTCCACCTCCAGAAATTTTTACTTTTTGCAAAACCTCTTTGCCTTTCTCTAGAATAACAATGTCTAAATTAGGATTCATTTCTTTGGCATTGATTGCCGTAAAGTAACCTGCTGCACCGCCTCCAATAATAAGTACTTTATTCTTCATGAATTACCAAGATTTAATCGTAAAGAAAATATAATTCCTGCGAAGTAGGGAATCCATAAAGAAATATGTGTAGATTCCTGCCTTCGCAGGAATGACAAGTAATTACATTGCTTTTTATTCATTTGTATTAGACCTAAATATTTCAATTCAATCAATAGAAAAACATAGGGTAACAAAGTTAACTTTAAAGGTAAGATTCTGATTTTATACATTGACTTGAAATACTTCCATAAAAAATTATAAAACCATATCTGCATACGAAATCACCGTTTCAAATCCTTTCTTTTTAAAATAATGGGGGCTGTCTTCATCTCCTGTTGCCAGTACAAAATCGCCACCCCAAGCGCCTAAACTCTTTATCGCTCCAAAATAGTCTGAAAAATGAGTAGTTTTTACAGGCGGTAATTCTACAATACTACTGATAATTCGTTCGTGTTCTACAATAATGGTTTCTAGTTCTTTGCTGTTTTTAGACTTTGCAAATGCTTCCGAAAGTTCAGAAACAGCAAGAAGCTCCTTTTGAATGTGCTGCTTCTTTTCTTTATAACGAGCAATCCCTTCTTTGCTATTTTGCTTTTGATTCAAGTACACAAAAAACAAGTTCTCTTTAAAATTTGAGTGAAATTTCGCTTGCGCTACAATCGGTTTTTTATCTTGAATTTCATAAAAAATAGGTGTATTGTTTTGCGCACAAGCAATATCATAGCCGCTTCCTTTAAAAGAATTCCATAACAATTGAAAGGCATCTACTTTTGCCCAATTGGCAATAGAATTTATCAAAGTAGAAGAACTTCCCAATCCCCAGTTTTGTGGAAAAGACAAATGGGTTTTTACTACAAATCCTTTTTCAGTTTGTAGAAAATTTGAGTTCAATTTTTTAGCGGTTCGTAAGATTTCTAATAACGTTTCTGCAATAACATCAGCATTTCCTTCTTTATCAGACATAAAAGTAGCACTTACCAATCGTAGTTTTGGCAAATCAAAAACAGCTTCAAACCAACAATCTCCCGTATGTGTAAAACTAGCCCAAATTAATTGTGGCGTTTCCATGTCTTGTACTTCTAAATCTTGTCCAAGTTTGGTAGGAACTGCCAACGCTTTTGCTCCGTCTAAAACGAGGTATTCGCCTGTTAGTAATAATTTTCCGTTGGAGTAAAAGTTCATTGTTTATTGAAAGATTGAAAATTGAATCTTTTATTTATTTTATTTGTCATTCCTGCGAAGGCAGGAATCTATACGAATCATTTAAAATATCGTCATACCAATCATTGGCAAGATCTAACCATTTTTTATTTTCTTGTTCTATTAATTTTATTTTCCAATTACGTTTTTATTTTTCACGCAGTTATGGATTCCTGCTTCCGCAGGAATGACAAATTCATATCTTTTAATTATTTATTAAAAAATTAAATATTTTCAATTTTTTAATTCTTTAATAGCATTATACTTCTCAACCACCGCATTATGCGTTACTGTTTTACCTTCAAAATAATGGGCTATTTCTTCTTTCTCCTGTGTATTTGCACCCAACTGATGTAAAATATTCATCAAATGCATTTTCATATGTCCGTGCTGAATTCCTTTCGTTGTTAAGGCTTTTAAAGCGGCAAAATTTTGCGCGAGTCCTGCCACCGCTATAATTTGCATCAATTCTTTTGCAGAGGGGTTTTGTAGCATTTGTAAGGATAACTTTGCCATCGGATGCAAGGAAGTTAATCCACCCACAGTACCCAATGCCAATGGAATTTCTATCCAAAATCGGAAAACTCCATTTTTAAGTTCACAATGTGTCAGGCTTTTATACTGTCCGGATTTAACAGCATAGGCATGCGCACCTGCCTCAATAGCTCTAAAATCGTTTCCTGTAGCCAAAACAACAGCGTCTATGCCATTCATAATCCCTTTATTATGCGTAACCGCCCTATAGGGTTCTACATGCGCTATTTGTACTGCTTGGTAAAATTTTTCTGCAAATTTTTGAGGATTTTCACCACCCAATGCTGAAATCTTACAAGAGACTTCTGCCTTTACCAAACATTCTGGCACATAGTTCGACAAAATACTCATAACGATTTCAATATTGGCTGTTTCAAAGGTTTTAGCAATCGCTTCTAAACAAGAATTGATAAAATTAGCCCCCATAGAATCTACGGTTTCAAAACGTACTTGCAATTGATAATAATTTTCAAGAACATCGGTTTTATCTATCAATTCAATAGATTGAATTCCGCCGCCTCGTTTTTCCATGTTTTTAGTGATGGAAGCTGTTGCAGCATATAAATCTTCTTTTTTTACTTTAAAATATTGCTGCAATTCTTTTGTATCGCCCGCATGCATAAAATGCACGTGCCCTATTTTTGTAGTTGACACTACTGTAGCGTTAAATCCGCCACGTGTACTCCAAAATTTTGCTACTAAAGAAGCTGCTGCCACTACAGAACTTTCCTCAATAACCATAGGGATTGCATAAGGTTTATCATTAATAATAAAATTCGGCGCAACGCCATAAGGCATATAAAAATTAGAAAGGGTATTTTCTATAAAATCATCGTGTAATTGCTGTAATTTTTCGTCTGCATTCCAATAGGTTTTTAGAACCGATGTTATAGTAGGTTCATTCTGAAAATAATTTGCAGACAACCAAGTTATTTTTTCTTCTTTGGTCAATTTTGAAAATCCTGAGACTATTTTAAACATTGAAAAAGTTTTCACGTATTGTATGAATGGACACAAAGATAATTCAATCGTAGAAAACGAAACTGTTTAAAGATTTATAATTTTTTGAATGGATTTTTGATGATTTTTACGTAAACTTGACGAGTTTTTACCAAAAATTAACGATTAATGAATAAAATACGCTTTTTAGCAGTTTTTCTGCTTTTTATAAGTTGCTCTAAAAATTCTTCAACCTCTTCAAACAGCACTGCTGGGAATAAACAAATTACTTTAGAAGAAATTTGGAACACCACGTTTTTACCTGAAAGTATGAATGCTTTAAATTCTATGAATGGTGATTTTTACTCCTTGTTAAACTTAAACGCAGAAAATCTAGAAGCTACTGTAGATATGTATAGCTATAAAACCTTAGAAAAAGTAAAAACAATTGTAAGCAGTAAAAATTTAGAAGCATTGGATGTATTTACCTCCTACTCTTTTAATAATGACGAAACACAGTTGGTTTTAGGAACTAATTTTGAAAAGGTGTATCGTCATTCTTTTAAAGGTACATTTTACACCTATCATATTGCTTCTAAAAAACTGACCTTAATTGGGGAAGGCATTCAAGAACCTACATTTTCTCCAGATAGTAAAAAAGTAGCTTATGCAAAAGACAATAATTTATATATAAAAAATCTCACCAATAATCGTGTTACCAAAGTAACTAAAGACGGTAAAAAGAACCAAATTATTAATGGAACTACAGATTGGGTTTACGAAGAGGAGTTTGCCTTTGTACGTGCTTTTGAGTGGAGTAATAATAGCAAATACATTGCCTTTTTACTATTTGATGAAACGGAAGTGCCTCAATTTTCTATGGATGTGGTTGGCAATGAAACTTACCCAACGCAACAGGTTTTTAAATACCCCAAAGCAGGAGAAAAAAATGCAAAAGTTTCTTTACATATGTACAATGTAAGTACTAGAAAAACAAAAAAAGTAGGCTTAAAAAATTACGAATACATTCCAAGAATCAAATGGTCTAACAAAGATTCAGACTTGTTTGTATCTACTTTAAACCGACATCAAAATGATTTAAAGCTGTATAAAGTGGATGCAAATACTACAAAAAACACGATTGTACTCAACGAAAAAGATGCTGCATATGTAGATATTCACGACAACTTAACCTTTTTAGACGACCATAGTTTTATTTGGACAAGTGAAAAAGACGGTTACAATCATATTTATCATTATACAGCAAGCGGAAAACTCATCAATCAAGTAACAAAAGGAAATTGGGAAGTCACCAATTACTATGGTTTCAACAAAGAAAAGAATACCATCTACTACCAATCTGTAGAAAACGGATCTATCAATCGTGGTGTGTATGCTATTGGCTTGGATGGAAACAATAAAAAGTTATTGAGTAACAAAGACGGACAAAATCAGGCTGCATTTAGTAAAAACCTAAATTATTTTATCAACACACATAGCACTTCAGAAACGCCTCCTGTCTATTCTTTATACACAGGTGAAGGTGAAAAAATAAAAGTAATCGTAGACAATACCGACTTAAAAGAGCAAGTGGCAGAATACAAAATAAGTCAGAAAGAGTTTTCTACCATTAGCATTAACGGCAATGATTTGAATATGTGGATGTTAAAACCTGTTGATTTTAACCCTAATAAAAAATATCCTTTGCTATTATACCAATATTCGGGTCCGGGCTCGCAACAAGTAGGTAATAAGTGGAACAATACCAATGATTATTGGCACAATATGCTAGCACAAGAAGGAATGATTATAGCTTGTGTAGACGGAAGAGGAACTGGATTTAAAGGAAGTGAGTTTAAGAAATCTACCTATTTAAATTTGGTAAAATACGAAACGGAAGATCAGATTGCTGTGGCTAAAAAATTAGCGGAACGTTCGTATATTGATAGTAATAATATTGGTATTTGGGGTTGGAGTTTTGGCGGACACATGAGTACCAATTGTATTTTAAAAGGAAACGATATTTTTACCACAGCCATTGCAGTAGCACCTGTAACTTCTTGGCGTTTTTACGATACCATTTATACAGAACGATTCTTACGAACACCGCAAGAAAATCCTGCTGGCTACGATGAAAACTCACCTATTAATTACGCAGAAAAACTACAAGGCAACTATTTATTAGTCCACGGAACAGGCGACGACAATGTCCATGTACAAAACTCTTTTCGCATGACGAATGCGTTGATTGATGCCAACAAGCAGTTCGATCAGTTTATTGTTCCAGACAGAGCCCATGGCATTCGCAAAGGAGCAACCATGCGTTTGAATTTATATACCAAAATGACCCACTTTCTACGAAATAACTTACTTAATTAAAATATCTAAATAAATTTTTAAAAATATGAATGACCTAATTAAAAAACCACACGAAAAAGAATTATTTGGGCATCCAGTTGGATTGTATGTTTTATTTTTTACAGAAATGTGGGAACGCTTTTCTTATTATGGAATGCGCGCACTATTAGTTCTTTACTTAACATCTAAAACTACAGATTTAAACCCCGGTGTCGGTTGGTCTCAAGGAGAAGCATTATCACTTTATGGTTGGTATACTGCTTTGGTTTATATAATGTCTATTCCGGGAGGTATTTTAGCTGATAAATTTTTGGGGCAAAAAAAAGCAGTAATTCTTGGAGCTATACTTTTAGTTATTGGACACAGTGTTCTAGCTATTGAAGCTATGTGGGCTTTTTACACGGGTATTATTTTTATAATTCTAGGTGTTGGATGTTTAAAACCTAATATTTCTACTATGGTTGGAGGTCTATATAAAAAAGGAGATGTCCGTAGAGATAAAGGGTTTACTATTTTTTATATTGGTATTAATATTGGAGCATTTTTATCTGGAATCATAGTTGGTTATGTTGGTGAAGTACATGGTTGGCACTATGGTTTTGGGTTAGCTGGATTTTTAATGGTTTTAGGTTTAATTCAATTTATTGCTGGTCAAAAATATCTTATTCATGTTGGAAATTATCTAGGTAAATCTGATAAAGCAGAAGATCAAGAGGCTTATAAAAGACCTCTTAATAAGATTGAAAAAGATAGAGTTATTGTTTTACTTATTTCCTTTTTATTAATAATAGCTTTTTTTGCTGCATTTGAGCAGGCTGGTGGTTTGATGAATATTTATGCTAGCGAAAAAACAGATAGAATGTTAATGGGATGGCAAGTACCGGCTACTTGGTTTCAATCTTTAAACTCATTTTTTATCATTACTCTTGGTGTTGCAGTAGCAGCTTTTTGGGCCAAAAGAAAATTAAAAGGTACAGAAGCTTCTTCTTTATATAAAATGATTATAGGTCTAGGTTTGGTTGGACTTGGTTTTCTATTTATGTCTGCAGCGGCTTTAGAATATGATAGTACAGGGACTTCTGGGATGTATTGGTTAGTTTTAGCGTATTTATTTCATACAGTAGGTGAATTATGTTTATCTCCTGTTTCGCTTTCATTCGTTACAAAACTGGCTCCTGCAAAATACGCTTCTATTATGATGGGTATTTATTTTGCAACAACAGGGTTAGGAAATAAAGCAGCAGGATTACTTGGAGAATCTTCTTCTATTTTTGGTGAGTTTAAAGTTTTTACTGGAATAACAATTTTCTGCGTAGTTTTTGCCATTTTAGTTTTTCTTTTCTTTAAAAAGCTAAAAGCACTTACACATGGCGCGGAAGACAATGAGAGAATACTATCTGAACTAGAATAGTTTCACACTTATAAAAACCTCATAAACTTTTTATTTATGAGACTTTTATTTTATACCAATAATCAAAAAAATTATGAGTACACTTTCTAAATCCAATGAATTTAGCTTATTAGGCCATAAACCTGCATTGTTTGTTTTATTCTTTACAGAAATGTGGGAACGTTTTTCCTATTACGGAATGCGTGCTATTTTTGTATTATTTCTAACAGCTTCATTTGGTGAAGGAGGTTGGGAATGGAGCAATCAAAGAGCTTTAGGATTATTAGGAATCTATACAAGTTCTGTGTACCTCACTCCCATTATTGGTGGGTGGATTGCCGATAAGTTGTTAGGCTATCAAAAAGCTGTTGCTTTTGGTGCATTCGCAATGACCTTAGGACATGCATCAATGGCATTAGAAACCGAAGTAACCTTATATTTAGGAATTGGTTTGCTTATTATTGGAAATGGTTTGTTTAAACCCAACATTACCTCAATTATAAGTGGTTTGTATGACAAGTACCCCGAAAGAAAGGACGGTGCTTTTACCATTTTTTATATGGGTGTAAATTCTGGGGGCTTTTTAGGAGTTCTTTTATGTGGTTTCTTAGCTAGCAATTTAAGTTACTCATGGGGGTTTGGTTTGGCAGGAATCTTTATGTTTTTAGGAACCTTACAGTTTTGGTTTGGTAGAGATATTTTTGAAAATATAGGATTAGCACCTGCTAAAAAGGAAACAGTTAAAGATAAGATTGTAAAAAAGGAAGTAAAAATTCCTACAAATGTACAGAGAGACCGTTATATAGTGGTAGGCATTTTAGCCGTTTTAGTTGTCTTCTTTTGGGCAGCTTTTGAACAAGCCAGTGGATCGATGACGCTTTTTGCAAAAAACTACGTACAAAGATCTCTAGAAGGCAATACCGCATTAATATTTAAAATTGTAGATGTTTTAGTTTCTACCGTACCGCTCATTATTATCTCTTGGGTATTGTTAAAATTATTTGGACAAACCTTTAAAAAAATATCATTATCTAACATTGTTTTAGGGACAAGTTTTCTCAGTATTTGGGCAATTGTAATCTGGAAGTTAAGCATTATAATTCCTAAAGAAAATGCCGAAATTGAAGCTTCTTGGTTTTTAATTTTAAATTCTCTTTTTATCATTTTTTTAGCCCCTTTATTTTCGAAATGGTGGGAAAGTAAATGGAATCCTTCTGCAGCTGTAAAATTTGCCTTTGGAATGATTTTATTAGGTGTTGGTTTTGCTTTCTTAGCCTATGGGTCAAGTGCTATTCCGCAAGGAGCAAAAACAGCTTCTGTAAGTTTTTTATGGCTCGTTTTTGCCTATTTATTTCATACTATGGGAGAATTATGCTTGTCGCCCGTAGGATTATCTTATGTCTCTAAATTAGTTCCTCCTAAAAAAATAGGAATGATGTTTGGCGTATGGTATTTAGCTATTGCGGCTGGAAATAAATTAGCGGCTGTTGTAGGTGGTTATATTGATGTAATTGTAAACACATATTCCATGTCCTATTTCTTTTTAATATTTACTGTAATTCCCGTAGGAGTAGGTATACTATTAATCCTTTTAAATCCGTTAATGAAAAAACTCATGCACGGAATTCGATAAGATTATATAAATCTGTCAGGTTTTAAAAACCTAACAGGTATTGTCTTAATAAAAATATAATTATTATGAGGAAACTATTTTTTCTAGTATTCTTTTACATGGTTGTTTCCAAAACAATAGCACAAGAAATTAACTGGCTTTCTTTTGAAGAAGCTGTTGTTTTAAATAAGGAAAAACCAAAATCCTTGTTAATCCACGTCTATACAAACTGGTGTGGCTATTGCAAAAAAATGGATAAAAATACGTATGGTAATCCTGTTATTATTAATTATATCAATACACACTTTTATCCTGTAAAGTTAAATGGCGAAGAAAAAAAGGATATTGTGTATTTAGATTACACCTTTACGTATAAAGAAGAAGGCAAGACAAAATACAATGAGTTTCCTGCGGCATTGCTCAATGGACAACTAGCCTACCCCACTACGGTTTTTATGGATAGTAACATGCAATTAATCAATAGAACTCCTGGTTATTTAGATACCAAAACTATGGAAAAGTTATTGGCGTTTTTTGCTACTGATACCTATAAAACAACATCATGGGAAGTCTTTGAAAAGGATTTTAAAAGTGCTTTATAACTTAAATAACATAGTATATGCATCCAATTATTAAAAACATACTGGCAGTAATCCTCGGATGGCTTGCAGGGAGTATTGTAAATATGGGCTTGATTCAAACAGGTTATATCTTATTTCCCATTACAGAAATTGATATCAATGATATGGAAGCCTATGCTTCTATAATGCCTTCATTAGATTTTAAATACTTTGTTTTTCCTTTTTTGGCACATGCTTTAGGAACTTTGATAGGAGCGGTAGTTGCAGCTTTGATAGCTGTAAACCATAAAATGAAATTTGCATTGGCAATTGGAGTTCTATTTTTATTAGGAGGAATTGCCGTAAACTATATGTTGCCAGGACCTATTTGGTTTACTTTTACCGATATTTTAATAGCCTATCTCCCTATGTCTTGGTTAGGCGGATTAATCGTTAAAAACAGGACGAATACTAGTTCAAAAACGACATAAAAAATATTTTTTATATAAGAAAATTTTTGAAATTTAAGTATATTTGGTTCACCAAACTGGTTAACCAATTCTAAATTATGCGAATATCAGCCGTTTTTTTAACACTATTTTCTTTTCAAATTTCCTTTTCACAAGTTACTTTAGACGCTGATGGACCAGGAGACACCTACAATTTAATTACTTCTGTATTAGCGCCAGGGAATAACCCTATAGAAACACCCGATTGTAACCACGCTGCTTTTGGCGATCATATTGATGAAGTTTTTGACGCCGATTTAAACACAAATGTCTTTCGTTTTCATATTCATACAAGTCCCGACAATGACCGATGTATTAATTTTGATAGACAACGTAATGAAATAAAAACCTATGACAAATCTCCAGATAATTTATTAGGTGTTGTAGATGAAACCATTATTTATAAATGGAAGTTTAAACTAGCAGACGGATTTCAATCATCATCAAGTTTTACACATATACACCAATTAAAATCGGTAGGTGGCGATTTAGCCAGTATGCCAATGTATACACTAACAACCCGTAAAAGTAGTCCAGACAGACTCGAATTACGTTATGCAGAAACAGACTCTCAAATAACATTAAAACAAACAGATTTAGCGCCATTAATAAACACTTGGTTAGAAGTTACAGAAACTATAAAATATGGTACTTCTGGTACTTATGATATTGTAATTAAAAAAGTAAGTGATGGCACTACACTATTTTCATATGCAAACAATAATATTATCAATTGGAGAGAAAACGCTGATTTTGTGAGACCAAAATGGGGTGTTTATAGAAGTTTAAATAGCAGTCAGGATCTTAGAGATGAAATAATTTTATTTGCTAATTTTAGTATCGAAGAAGTAGAAACTTTATCTTTAGAAGCATCCACAAAATTAGATAATGAGTTGATGATAGTCCCAAATCCTGCTACAAATATATTATCGATAAAAAATATATCTAAAAAAATAGACTTCATACAAATTATTAGTTTAGAAGGTAAAAAAATAATGGATAAATCTATAAACACTCAAACAGCTATAGATTTAGATATTTCTTCATTGCCAAATGGTTCTTATATTGTGAATCTTATTGGCAAACAATTTAAAAAATCAAAAACAATATTGATTTCGCATGAATAAAAAAGTTGTTCTTTTGTGATTTTAAATTGAAAATCACTAGAAATTTATAATTATCAATTATTTTTCTAATAAAACGGACTGTCATTCCTGCGAAGGCAGGAATCTCAAGATATAATTCGATACATCACAAACAGATTCCTGCCTTCGCAGGAATGACAGTAAAATTTAAACTATTGACTTTCATTGAAATAAAATTTAATTTATGCTATGCTTTATTCCAAATTCAGGTTACTTATTTCTCAACTACAAAAGCACCTTTTTCTCCTGTAAAATAAAACGGAACGTCATTTTTAAAGCAACTATTTTTCCAATGATGAATACTACTTTTATAATTAGAACCGTCGGCAATAACTTGTAAAGGCTGTAATTCTTTTAAAAGTCGATTCAGATTTATTTTTGGTGAGTATTGTAAAAGAACAATAGGTTGCTTTAAATTTTTAATTTGATAAATACCCAAACTATCTATTACTAATAGAGGTGCTTTTGGGCTTCGAAAAATCTTTGGAAATCTTTTTTTGTAAATAGGAATAACGCCTTCTGTTAGTTGATAAGAAGTAATTGCATTATCTACAAGCGCTTTTTGAGAGGGTAAACTGCTATGTACAAAGAGCGTATCTCCTACTCGATGCCCTAAAATTGTATGTCTATTTTTATGAAAAACAATCCATTCTTCTTTATGGATTCTCCTATATTTTTCTGAAAGAAAAATTACCTGTAAAAGAAGTATGACTCCTAATATATGTAGAAATTTTTGAGCCGTTCTTTTTACAAAGAATTGAAATACAACAATCATAAAAAGATACAGGCAAAGTATTACAAAAAATGAAATTGAGATTTCTTGAAATAGAAATTGTTCTTGTTTTGCAATAAAATGAACAAAACGATTCATTAGCGAAATAATATTGCCATAAAAATCGACTAAAAATTGTGGTAAAACATTAAAAATTGCAAGAATAGCAATGATAATTCCGCCCATTAAAATAGCGCCTAAAAACGGAATAATAACCAAATTTGAAAATAGAAATAAACTAGGAAACTGATGAAAGTAAAACAAACTAATCGGTAAAACGGCAATTTGTGCTGCTAGAGAAACCGTACACAATTGCCAAAAATAATTTATGATTTTACATCTAGGTTTCCATAAGTTACTTAATGAAGGCTGTAGCCAAACAATCCCAAAAACAGCTACATAACTCAATTGAAAGCCCACATCAAATAAGAACATAGGATTAAAAAGCAAACTAATAAACATGGCAATAATAAGCGAATGTTCTACGGCAATCTTACGCTGAAAAGATTGTCCAACTGCCACCGCCGTAAACATCATTACAGCACGTACTACAGAAGCAGACAAACCCGAAATAAAGGCAAACATCCAAAGGAAAAAAATCAACAAAACTGTTTTGATAATCTTTCCTTTTTTAAAGCGCTCTAAAGGTTGTAAGCATACTGATAATAGGAATAAGAGAATTCCAATGTGTAAACCCGAAACCGCCAAAATATGAATAACTCCTGCATTGGAATAATCGCGAATCAATTCTTTAGAAATCTCTTGTCGCTGTCCTAATAACAAAGCATTCATTACTGCAAGTTCATTTTCAGAAAAATGATGTTCTTGTAAAGACTCTTTTATTCGTTTTTGAATTAAAAAAGCCATTCGTTGCCATGAAAAATGAGTGTTTTCTAGCTGCTTGTATTGGTGTTTTTTAATAAAAACAGCTTCATAAATACCTTGTCTTTCTAAATAGGCTTTGTAATTAAATTGGTGTGGATTTAAAGGAGGTTTTATAGGATTAAACTTAGGTTTTAAAACGATTCGATTCCCTACTTCTAATAATTCTTCTAAACTATCTTTTTGAATATATATCAGAACTTTTCCAACCGTTTTCTGTTTGTTTATCTGAAGAACTTCTGCAATATATCTATGATTATAAATTCCTGTTTTTAATTTCTTAGTGATTTCAAAAACTGCTGAAGAATTTTTATTGTCGACTTTTTTATAATATAGCAGACTATTTTTATCGTTTTGTAAAAAGACAATGGCAACTCCTAAAAAACAAAATAAAACCCAACTTATAACAGTAAGATATCTCCTATTTTTTAATAGAAAAAAAATTGTGAAAAGAATAAGAAAAATAAATCCAAAAACAACAATGTAAAATTGTCCGAACTCTAAATAAAACTGTAATAGAATTCCGGTAGTAAAACAAATAACTAAATGAAAAGGGATGTATTCTAGCAATTTTTTCATAGGAGGTTAAAAGTAGTTAAAAATTATGAATTTTAAATCTTACAATCTTTCTTAAATTCAACCAACAACCAGAAACTAGAGGCTAGAAACAATATACTGTGCTGCTTTTTTAGAAGCGCCTTCTCCACCTAAAATTTGTTCCAATTCATAGTAATCTGAGAATATTTTTTTAGTGTGATTGGCATCTAAAATTTTATCCAATGCTATTTTTAAGTTCTCTACTGTAAAATCGTTTTGAATTAATTCTGTAACCACTTCTCGATCCATAATTAAATTCACTAAAGAAATATATTTCAGCGTAATAATTCGCTTGGCAATAGCATAAGAAATTTTACTTCCCTTATAACAAACTACTTGAGGAACTTTAAACAATGCTGTTTCTAAAGTTGCTGTGCCAGAAGTTACCAAAGCTGCGCTGGCAACACTCAACAAATCATAGGTTTTATTTTTTACAAAGTGTACACTTCTATTACCAATAATTTCTTGGTAAAAAGAAAATTCCTGACTAGGCGCTCCTGCAATTACAAATTGATATTTAGGAAAATCGTCTACTAAAGATAGCATTACAGAAAGCATTTTTGTAATTTCTTGTTTTCTACTTCCGGGTAGTAAAGCAATAATAGGTTTTTCTTCTAACTGATGCGCTGTTTTAAATGTGATTTCATCTATAGGTTTTCTTCCCGCAATCGCATCAATTAAAGGATGTCCTACATACGTTACTTTATAGCCATATTTTTTATAAAAGGCTTCCTCAAAAGGCAGAATAACATACATGGCATCAATATCTCGTTGGATAGCTTTTACCCTACTAGATCTACTTGCCCAGACTTGTGGAGAAATATAATAATTGGTTTTATAATGATGCTGTTTTGCCCATTTGGCAATACGTAAATTAAAACCAGAATAGTCTATAAAAATAATTACATCGGGTTGAAATGCTGCAATATCTTTTTTACAAAAAGCAATGTTTTTAAAAATTTTAAAAATATTCAAGAGCACTTCTATAAACCCCATAAAAGAAAGCTCTTTATAGTGTTTTACCAAAGTACCCCCTGCTGTTTGCATTAAATCGCCACCCCAACACCGAATAACCGCATTGGCATCTTGCTTATACAATGCCTTTATAAGATTGGCGCCATGCAAATCTCCAGAAGCTTCCCCTGCTATGATATAGTATTTCAATGAGTTAATGAATTAATGATTCAATGAGTTAGTGTTTCAATGATTCAATGAGTTAGTGTTTCAATGATTCAATACTTCAATTTTTAATTTTTTAAGCCTATATAAATTTAAAGATTAGTGTAGTTATGGCAATAAGAATAGTGGCTAACAAAACTCCTTTTGCTCTATGATCTTGCTTCTTTTTTAAAAAAACAAAAAACACAAATAAATTAGGAATTGCTGCCAAAGACAATACTTTTCCTTCTAAATTACCTTCCAATATCAACCCAATGGTTTCTTCAAAACTATAACGAGAAACATATTCTAAATACAAGAAAAGTCCTGCTGCTGTTGCAAATAAAGAGATGAATACACCAATCACTATTTCTTTTTTTACAGTTCCCATGTGTTTAATTTTTGAATCATATGATGTGCGGTTAAGTCGAACTGAACAGGCACTACAGAAATATAGCCATTTTCTAAGGCAAAAATATCGGTATCCTCTCCTCTATCCTTATTAATAAATTCACCAGAAAGCCAGTAATATTCTTTCCCAAAAGGACTTTTACGTTTGTCAAAATTCTCTTTCCAATAACCATTGGCTTGTCTGCATATTTTAATCCCTTTAATGGCTTTTTTTTGCAATTTTGGAATGTTTACATTCAGTACCGTTCCTTCTGGCAAACCATTCAACAATACATTTAAAGTTATTTTCTTAATAAACGATTCCGCAGGTTTAAAATCGGCGTGCCATTTAAAATCTAACAACGAAAAACCTATAGAAGGAATTCCTTCAATTCCTGCTTCAATAGCAGCACTCATCGTTCCAGAATAAATAACATTGATGGATGAATTAGATCCATGATTGACTCCCGAAACACACAAATCGGGTTTCTTATTTAATATTTTACTCACACCCATTTTTACACAATCTGCAGGTGTACCAGAACAAGAGTACTCTAGTTGTGGCCCTTCATCAATAGTAATCGGATTGCAATGCAATACGTTATCAATAGTGATAGCGTGCCCCATACCACTTTGCGGACTATCGGGTGCTACCACAACAACATCGCCAATGGTATTCATTATTTTAATTAAAGCGCGAATTCCAGGAGCTGTAATTCCATCGTCATTGGTTACTAAAATTAGCGGTTTGTCATTCATATAATGAATTTTATCTCAAACAAAAGTAATTGAAAAAAACGAGAACTATTTTAACATTTTATAAAGAATCTATCCTTGGTATTTTCTGTAACATTGTATTTGTATTGATTATAATAACGTATATTTATTACCCATTGTGCATTTTGATAAAATTCTATCAATAACATTGAGAAATTATTTTAGATTTAAAATGCACAACGAGTATTTATTAACAATTTATCAAGAATTCTTTTCAATATAGAATCAAACCGTATTTACTTGAGATATTATTTAGTAAATTCGCTTAGACTATGTTTAAATAATAAAATCTACATGAAGAATAAGTTCAAGTTTTTGATGCTATTTTTAGCCGCTACCATTCTTTTTAACACCTCACATACTGTTGCAAGTACAATTCCTGTAAACGATCCTGAAAAGGATAAAGTTTTGGTAAATGTTTTACGCTATATGCTATCGCACGGACATTTTGTTGTAAAAAATATGGATGATGATTTTTCGGAACATATTTTTGATAGTTTTATTAATGGTTTAGACCCTTCTAAGCGTTATTTTACACAAGAAGATATTGAAGAGTTCTCTCAATATAAATACCAGATAGACGATCAATTGAAAGAGTCTAATATTGATTTTTATAATTTGGTGTACCAACGTTTTCTAAAAAAGATAAGCACTGCAAAAAAATACTATGGCGATTTATTAGCACAACCTTTTAACTTTAAAAAGAAAGAAAGTATTGATGTTGACTATGAGAAAGTGCCTTTTGCAAAAAATGAAAATGAGCTGATTGACTATTGGAGGAAACAGCTAAAATTAAATGTATTGAGTAGAATTGAAGATGAAAAAGAACAATACAAAGAATTGGTAAAGAAAGACAAAACAGCAAAAGAAAAATCTTTTGAAACGCTGGAAAAAGAAGCCCGAGAAGAAGTTCTAAAAAATATGGACGAACTTTATTTACGTATTGAAGAACTAGAGCATGAAGATTGGTTTTCTACATTTTTAAATAGTGTTGTGGGTGCTTTTGACCCCCATACGTCTTATATGGCGCCTAGAATTAAAGAGCGTTTCGATCAAGACATGTCTGGTAAACTAGAAGGGATTGGAGCACGTTTGCAAAAAAGAGGAATTTATACACATGTTTTTGAATTGGTTTCTGGTGGACCTGCTTGGAAACAAGGAGAATTAGAAGTAGGAGATATTATTTTAAAAGTTGCACAAGCAGATAAAGAACCGCTAGATATTGTAGGAATGCGTTTAGACGATGCCATTAAATTTATAAAAGGAAAAAAAGGAACAGAAGTTCGGCTAACCGTAAAGAAAAAAATGGATGGTTCTATAAAAATAATTTCAATTATTAGAGATGTTGTAGAACTCGAAGAAACTTTTGTAAAATCTAGCGTTGTAGAAAAGGATGGAAAAAAATACGGCATTATTAATTTGCCTAAGTTTTACATTAATTTTGACGATCAAAATTATAGAGATTCTGCAAAAGACATGGAAAAAGAAATTACACGTTTAAAAGAAGAAGGTGTAGAAGGCTTATTAGTAGACTTAAGAAATAACGGCGGTGGTTCTTTAAAAACAGCTATAGAAATTGCAGGTTTATTTATCAAAGAAGGGCCTGTTGTACAAGTAAAATACAGAGGCGAAAAACCTGTTGTAAAAAGCGATGTTGATAACAAAACACAATGGAACGGTGCTTTGGTAGTTTTGGTAAATGAATTGTCTGCTTCTGCTTCAGAAATTTTTGCTGCAGCCATGCAAGATTATAAAAGAGCGGTAATTATTGGCGGAAATCAAACCTACGGAAAAGGAACTGTACAAAATATTTTACCTATCAACCAGTTTTATCCCAACTACAAAAAAGATTTAGGGTTTATAAAAATGACCATTCAAAAATTCTATAGAATTAATGGAGGTTCTACACAAGCAGAAGGCGTATATTCAGACATTGCTATGCCAAGCAGATATAGCTATATGAAATTTGGTGAACGCGATTTAGAAGGCGCATTGCCTTGGGATAAAGTAAACAAAGCCAATTACACGCTAGTAGACCCTTATGAAAACTTTGCAGATGTTGTTAATGAAAGTAAAGAACGAATTGCTAGCGATGATAAATTTCAGTTGATTAATGAATATGCAAAATGGCTAAAAGAAAATCAAAAAAACACTTCGTATTCTTTAAATTTAAAAAAGTTTATGAAACAACAAGAAACCAAAAAGAAAGATGCAGAACGCTTTAAAAAAGTATTTGAATTTGATTCTGAACTTACATTCTCCTCTCCTACTTACGAACTTTCTTTATTAAAAAAAGACAGTGTTTTGGCAGATAAGAGAATGGCATGGCATAAAAACTTAACAAAAGACATGTATGTTTCTGAAGCTTTAAACGTTCTAAGTGGTTTAAAATTAAAATCGCTCAATGAGATTGTAAAGAACTAAAAAACGGTTATAATTTTGAATGTTTTGAATATCGCTAACTTTTTCACTTTCAAACTTTCAAACTTTTCAACTCACATATGAGTCAAAAATCGGTTTCTCTTTCTCAATTAGCCTTTCAAAAATTTAAACACAATACCTTAGGAATGTTTAGTTTAAGCTTCATTCTTTTGTGCGGATTTGTAGCTATTTTTTGTTATGTATTAGCTCCAGATAATAGCAATTATGCAAATCAAATGCATTTAGAAATTCATTCTAAAAGCCCAGGGTTCTCCGTGCAAATGCTTTCTATTCCCACAAAAACAACACAAACACAATCTTGGTTGCATTTTTTAATAAACGGAAAACAAGAAACACCTTTAGAGATTCCTATAAAAGCATCTAAAATAAGTGAAAATATACTTACCATTACACAATATTCAGACGGATTGCAAAAAAGCTATCCGCTCACTCTTTTTAAAAACAATCCTCAAAAATATATTCAAGAAAAAACTTTTTATTTAGGCACAGATAAATATGGTAGAGATTTGCTAAGCAGAATTTTAGTAGGTACGCGTATTTCTTTTTTTATAGGATTTGTAGCGGTTTTTATTTCTTTGGTTATTGGAATTTTTGTAGGTGCCATTGCAGGCTATTTTGGTGGAAAAATAGATGCATTTATGATGTGGATTATCAATATTACTTGGTCTATTCCCACCTTATTATTAGTCATTGCTATTACACTTGTTTTAGGAAAAGGACTCTGGCAAGTATTTATTGCGGTAGGTTTAACCATGTGGGTAGAAGTTGCTAGAATTGTACGCGGACAAGTTATAAGTGCCAAACAACAGCAGTATGTAGAAGCTGCCAAAGCCTTAGGGTTTTCTAATTTTAGAATTATATACAAACATATTTTACCCAATAGTATGGCGGCTGTTATTGTAATTGCTGCCGCCAATTTTGCCGCTGCTATTCTTATAGAAAGCGGATTGAGTTTTTTAGGCATTGGCGCACAACCCCCTAACCCATCTTGGGGTGCTATTATAAAAAATCATTACAATTATATTGTTTTGGGCAAGCCTTATTTAGCACTTATTCCGGGTACGGCTATTCTGTTACTTGTAATGGCTTTTATGCTCTTAGGAAATACCTTACGCGACGCTTTAGATGTAAAGAATTAAAGAGAATAGATTGCTTCGTCATTTCTAACGAACGACAAAGGAGTGAGGAGAAATCCCACGCAAGGCAAAGCAATTAGATTGCTTCGTCGTACCTTCTCGCAATGACAGCTTCGTCGTGCCTCCTCGCAATGACAGTTGCGTCGTACTTCCACGCGAATCCGTCATTTCGAACGAACGACAAAGGAGTGAGGAGAAATCCCACACAAGGCACGAAAACAATTAGATTGCTTCGTCGTGCCTCCTCGCAATGACAGCTTCGTCGTACCTTCTCGCAATGACAGTTACGTTGTCCTCTCCACACGAATCCGTCATTTCGAACGAACGACAAAGGAGTAAGGAGAAATACCACACAAGGCACGAAAACAATTAGATTGCTTCGTCGTACCTCCTCGCAATGGCAAGAGTCGTAAACCACGAACAACTAATCGCCAATGGCTAACAGCTAACAAAACAGCAACTAAACAAATCATTTTTTTTATGTAAAATACATATTGTAAATATTTTTACACATTTTTTATCTGTTTTTTACTATATTTGATGCACTATTAATCATATAAAACCAAATTATTATGAAAAAAAATCTTTTTTTCGCCGTATTCGTAACTTTTTCTTTAGCCCTTTTTTCACAAAAACGAGCGCCCATTGGTACAGGTATAGGTACTGGAAGCGCTCATTACATTGTAGACCCTTTTGTAACTACTTGGAGGGTAACTTCAGCAGACAAAACCATTAAGATTATTACTTGGGCTGGAGAAACCTATAATTACAGGGTAAATTGGGGTGATGGCACTGTAGAATCTGGAAAAACAAGTACTGCCACACACACCTATGCAACACCCGGAGATTATACCGTAAGCATTACAGGAGTGTTCCCTAGAATTTATTCTCCTAACAGTGACCCCAATGCAAAACATCTTATTGCCATTAATAAATGGGGTGATAACAAATGGAAATCTATGAATTACGCTTTTAATGGCAGTAGTAATTTAGAATATGTAGACAACAACAACGCCCCCAATCTTTCTTTGGCAACCGATATGAGTAGTATGTTTGCTTTGTGTACCAAACTAGACCAACCCTTAAACCATTGGAATGTAAGTACCATTACCAATATGAGTAGGGTATTTCTTGGAGCCACAAACTTTAACCAACCGCTTAACAATTGGAAAACACACAATGTAAGAAACATGAGTTATATGTTTGCAACCGCTTCTAAATTTAATAAAGACCTTAGCGGATGGGATTTAAGCAAGGTTCGCAATATGGGCTATATGTTTAGAAATGCCACCAGTTTTAATAAAAACATCAGCGGATGGAATGTAAGTAGTGCAACAGATCTAAGTTATATGTTTTCTGGAGCAAACCAATTTAACCAAAATTTAGGCAGTTGGAATATTAGAAATGTAGGTAGAATGTACGGAATGCTAGACAATACAAAACTATCTAGAACCAATTACGAAGCCACACTTATAGGCTGGAGCAATCTTCCACTTATACGTAATAATGTACCTTTTGGTGCTAAAAATCTAACCTACTGTAGCAATGCCGCAAAACTTGCCAGAAAAAAACTAACTCTTACCAAAGGTTGGAGAATTACAGGCGATATTTTAGGCTGCGAACCCAAACCCTTTATTACCACATGGAAAGTAACCGCCGCAGACAAAAGCATTACCATACCTACCTATGCTGGCGAAACCTATAACTATACCGTAGATTGGGGCGATGGCACTACCACCACCAACGCCACAGGCAATGCAACACATACCTACCCTAGCGCAGGAGAATATACCGTAAAAATAACAGGGCTGTTTCCTAGGATTTATTTTGGATATAATATTCCTGGTGTTGGTATTAGTAGAAATAAAATTCTAGCGGTCAATCAATGGGGAGATAACCAATGGACTTCTATGGAAAGAGCTTTTCAAAACTGTACTAATTTAGAAGTCCTGGATACTGCCAATGCCCCTGATTTATCTTTAGCGGATAATTTGAGTTTTATGTTTGGTTATTGTTCAAATTTCAATCAATCTTTAAATCATTGGGATGTAAGTACAATTAAATATATGTCTGCTATGTTTATTTCGGCTACAAATTTCAATCAAAATTTAGCTGATTGGGATGTAAGTAATGTAGTTCGCTTAAGTAGAATGTTTTCTAATACAAACTTTAATTATAGTCTTGCCTCATGGGATATAAGTAATGTTACAGGTACTATGAGTTTGAGTGGTCAATTATCAAGGGAAAATTATGAGGCTACTTTGATTGGATGGAGTGAATTACCATTACTTCAAAATAATGTCTCTTTAAGTAACTATAATTTAAAATACTGCTCTTCCGAAGCTATTGCTGCAAGAAATAAATTAATAAACGATTATAACTGGAATGTACAAGGAGACATACTACTAACAGGCTGTAGAATGTCAAAAAATACTTCTTTTCATAAAAACACAAAAGAAAATACGTCTACCAGCTTGGCAAGTTTTTCTAAAGAGTTATTTGTCTATCCAAACCCTGCCAAAGAAACCCTACAATGGCGTTTTCCACAAGGTGCTGTAGCAAATAGTAGAGTGCAAGTTTTAGACCTATCGGGCAAAGTGGTGTTAAAAAGTACAGGCAACACCCAACTTAACATTGCAGGGCTTACCAAAGGCATCTATATTTTACAAGTACAAAACGGTACAGAAATGGTACAAACAAAATTTATAAAAGAATAGATAGTATAGCATTTGTTCTTTGTAAAGGGGTCTTTGGTTTTCTAAAGACCTCTTTTTTTGCTTCGTTGTACTCTCCACGCGAATCCGTCATTTCGAACGAACGACAAAGGAGTAAGGAGAAATCCCACACAAGGCAAAACAATTAGATTGCTTCGTAACCTCGCAATGACAGCTTCATGGTATCTCCTCACAATGACAGTTCCGTTGTCCTCTCCACGCGAATCCGTCATTGCGAGGCAACGAAGCAATCCCACACAAGAGTAGCTACAAAAAGAATGCTTATATTGAACCAAAAAAAATGAAACCAGGATTTGTCTATATACTTACCAACAAAAACAACACAACTTTATACATTGGGGTTATAAAATAAAAACTCTGTATCTTATTGTCATTCCTGTGAAAACAGGAATCTATTTTAATTCTAACTAGTGATGATGAGATTCCTGCCTTCGCAGGAATGACATGCTCTAAGTTTACTTTGAATCTTATCAAATGATTGGTGATGCTATTGCAAGAGAAAAACAGTTGAAAGCAGGGAGTAGAACTAAAAAAATTACTTTAATAGTAAAGCAGCATCCAAATTGGGATGATTTGTATTAGATTGCTTCGTACCTCGCAATGACAGCTTCACGGTATCTCCTCACAATGACAGTTCCGTTGTACTCTCCACTCGAATCCGTCATTTCGAACGAACGACAAAGGAGTAAGGAGAAATCCCACGGAAGGCACGAAAACAATTAGATTGCTTCGTACCTCGCAATGACAGCTTCGTCGTACCTCCTCGCAATAACAAGACTCGTAAACCACGAACAACCAACAGCCAACAACTAAAAACTAACAACTAACAACCAACAACCAACAACCAAAGTAGGGTATCTAACCTTTCAATTGTCTTTTATAAGAACATTTTTACACACTAAATTTAGTATAGAAAAAGACATTCCTACATGCTAAAATTCCCTAAAATTCGTTTCCTTTGTATGCAACAACCAAAAAATAACAGCGTGTTCTTTACAGCATCCTTTTTTAAAAAAAATCTCTTTTTAGCATTCTTTATAAGCCTTCCTTTTACTACTACATACGGGCAAATAACAATCGATGTGAATAATCCTGCAGATGTAGAAACTAATTATTCCCCAGAACAATTAATTAAAGAAGTATTAATTACAGGTGCTTGTGCAGACATTCCCAGTGTTACTGCTTCTGTTTTTGGAGATGAAACTAATAATAATACGAAAAGTTATGGCTATTTTAAAAGAAATGTAGGAAGTACCTTTCCTTTTGAAGAAGGCATTGTTTTAACTACAGGACAAGCATTTGACGTAAGTAACACAGCTTCTCCAGCTTTAAGTACCGATGCAACAGCAAACGGAGATGCAGACAATGTATTGGAAAATTTAATCAATGCCTACAATACGAGCGAAGGAATTGATAATGTCACACTTACAAATGCAAATGCCATTGAATTTGAATTTACCCCTACCTCTAATACCATTAGTTTCCGTTACATTATGGCTTCAGAAGAATACCAAGGTACTTTTCCTTGTTCTTATGCTGATGCTTTTGGATTTCTTTTAAAGGAAAAAGACAGTACAGACGATTATGTAAATCTAGCTGTTGTACCAGGGACAACAACTCCTGTTGCTGTTACTACAGTTAATAGTGGTTTTGGTTGTGATAAAAACCCTGACTATTATGCAGGAGTTGATAACGACACCAACTTTGAAGGTAGGACGGAAGTATTGACAGCCACAGCTACAGTAACAGCAGGTACAACCTATACCATTCGTTTGGTCATTGCAGACGCTGGTCCTGGGTTTTCAGATTCTAGTGTTGACTCTGCTGTATTTTTAGAAGCAGGCAGTTTTAATTTAGGTTTAGATTTAGGTGACGATTTAACGACCGCAAGTGGTACAGCCGTTTGTGGTAACGAAAAATTATTAGATGCCAGTATTACAGCAGATAGCTACCAATGGTTTAAAGACGATGCCCCCATTGCAGGGGCTACCAACCAAACCTATTTGGCAAACTTAGGAGACGGTGTCTATAAATGTGAGATTAGCAGTGCAGGCTGTGCCAGTGGTAGCGATGAAATAACCGTAGAGTTTTTAACAAACCCCATGAACAATACAGGAATTACCGCCTTAGAAGCCTGTGATACGGATACAGATTTGATAGTAACCCATGATTTGACAAGTAAAACCACCGAAATTTTAAACGGACAAGATCCTGCTATTTTTGAAGTACGCTATTTTTTAGATGCTACCAATGCTAGTAACAATACCACAGACATTCCAGATCCTACCAATTATACAAATACCAATGCCAACGAAACTATTTATATAAGAATTCATAATCGAAATCAGGTTTCTTGTGCAGTTACCTCTTCTTTTAGTTTAAAGGTTACAGCACAACCCGTAGCTACTGCTCCTACAGATTATAACATTTGTGACAATACTTCTGTAGGTACCGATACCGACGGTTTTGTAAACGAGTTTGTATTGACAAACAAAGATGCAGAAATATTGGGAAGTTTAGACGCTACGCAATTTACGGTTACTTATCATGCCACTGCTGCTAATGCCACTGCCAATACTGATCCTTTAGACAAAACAACTCCTAGAGAAAACGCTACTACCAACCTACAAACTGTATATGTGCGTCTTACCAATAACGATGATGAAAACTGTTTTGACGCTTCTAAAACGCTCAACTTAGTAGTGAATCCTTTGCCAGTAATAACCAACATTGTAGAACTTAAACAATGTGATGATGATATTGATGGGTTTTCTAGTTTTAATTTAAACGAAGCAGCTTCAGATATTTCTACAGATTATCTAAATGAAACCTTTGTATTCTTCCCTACACTATTAGACGCTCAGAACAATATAAACGATATAGACACCCCTAATACCTTTGAAAACAGAACTGTAAATACAGATACCGTTTGGGCAAGAGCGATTACCTCTTTTGGATGTTACCGAATTGCACAAGTAAACTTAATTGTTTCTACAACAGGAATTCCCACCGCTTTTCAAAGAGAATTTACCGTATGTGATGATTTTTTAGACGCCAACGGAAATGATACTGTAGATAATTCTGATACCGATGGTATTAGTGCCTTCGATTTTAGTAGTGTAACCCCAGAGATTATTTCTTTATTCCCTCCGGGACAAGTGTTAAAAGTAACCTATTACAGAAACAAATTTGATGCGCTTGCAGAAATTAACGTAATTTCAGACCCTAGTAACTATAGAAACATAGGGTATGCAAATAATCAAACTATTTACGCACGTGTAGATAGCGATTTAGACAACGATTGTTTAGGGTTTGGAGCACATATTACCCTCAATGTAAACCCAGTTCCCAGCGCTACAGTTGTTGACAACATGATTGCCTGCGACAATTTAGACGATGGAAATGCTACCAATGGTGAGGTTGCCTTTGATTTAGAAAGCAATACACCTACTATTTTAGGCACACAAAGTGCTGCAGACTATACCGTTACCTATCATGAAACTCCAGCACAAGCACAATCAGGAGCCAATCCTTTAGCCTCTCCTTATACCAATACTACAAGAGACCTACAAACCATCTATGTACGAGTAACCAACAACACAACAGGCTGTTTTACCAATCATGAACAGTTTGATTTGATTGTAAACCCACTACCTGTTGCCAATTTTGTAGACAATATAGAAATCTGTGACGATGCCTCCGACGGTTCTGCTAACAATGGATTCTCGCAAAGCATTGACCTAAGTGTACAAACCGCTACCATTTTAGGAACACAAGACCCTGCTGAGTTCTCAGTAAGCTATCACACCTCCTTGTTCAATGCACAAAACAATGTAGATCCTGTTGATGAAAACCCTTATACCAACGACACTCCCTTTAGAGAGACCATCTATGTAAGAGTATTTAATGCAACTACAGGATGTGCCAATGGTATTTCTACCTTTGATGTTATTGTACATGGAGCTCCCAATGTACTCTTAACAGACATCTCTAACCTATCGCTTTGTGATGATGCCACTGATGGAGATGATACCAATGGTATTGTGCAGAACTTCGATCTAACCACACAAACCACTTCCATTTTAAACAATTACGATATTGCCTTGCACGACGATTTTACCATTAGCTATCATCGTTCGCAAGCTCATGCAGAAACAGGAGACAGTCCTATAACTGATAGTGAAGCTTCTCAATACCAAAACACCCCACAACCCGATGGAAGTCCCGAAAGAATTTATATTCGTGTAACCAATAAAGACACAGGCTGTATAAGCACAGATACCTATTTTGATTTGATTGTAAATCCCCTACCCGATTTTGAAGTGACCACGCCACAAATTGTCTGTTTAAACGATACTCCTTTAACCTTAATTGCAGAAAATCCAACAGCAAGTTATAGCTATCAATGGACTCTTGTAAGCGATGGAAGTGTGCTGGGAAACAACCAAACTTTAGACGTATTAGAAGCAGGAGTCTATAGAGTTACCGCTACAAATACCACCACAGGATGTAGTCGTTTTTATGACATTACTGTAAATGCCTCTGAACCCGCAAAATTTACCTTAGAAGATATTACCATTGTAGACGATTCCGATAACAATACCATTAGCATTAACACCACCAATCTAGGTATTGGCGATTATGAATATGCACTTACCAATGAACAAGGAGACTTTGTAAAGAACTACCAAGATACCCCTGTTTTTGAAAACTTAGAAGGTGGTATTTACACGATTCTAATCCGAGATAAGAATGGTTGTGATGTAACAGGAGTCCCTACGCTTACCGTACCTGTAATTGAATATCCAAAATTCTTTACCCCAAACAACGATGGTGTAAACGATACATGGTTTATCAAAGGAGCAAACAGCACCTTTTTTCAAAGCAGTGCTATTTATATTTTTAATAGATATGGCAAAGCTGTGGCAGAAATTAAACTCAATGAACCCGGTTGGGACGGAACTTATAACGGAAAGAAACTACCATCAGACGATTATTGGTTCTCTATAAAGTTACAAGGAGAAACCATGGGAAATAGAGAAAGAAAAGGACACTTTTCCTTGATTAGAAGATGAAAAAATTAGTACTTTAGCTGTTGTATATTTTGAATTTCTCAATTTCAGTAAACTCTATCAAAATACACAATGACTTCAGTTAACTTATATTAGCTTCTAAAATAGGGTTCTACATATAAAAAAATTAAAAAAAAAAATGACTTTATACTTAAAAAAGAAAAATAATCAATTCCTTGTCTTACTACTTTTTTTATCATACTCTTTTTTATTTTCTCAAAATGATACCGTCTCCGGAGCTAAAGGTTTTTGTTCAGATGTAGGGATTGTTTTTGATAATACTTTTAGCGGAACTGCTGCAGAAGTAGGTCCAAATTATAGTTGTCTTGCTTCACAACCTAATCCAGCATGGTACTTTTTAAAAATAGATGTCTCTGGTAATTTAATATTAGAAATAAGTCAGGTAGATACAACTGGTAATGGTATTGATGTTGACTTTATTGCTTGGGGGCCTTTTACTGAAACCGAATTAGCAGAAATACAAGGTGGAGATTATTCTTATTTAAATATACCTAATCAAACTGGATGTAGCTTTTCCATAGAAGCAATAGAAACCTTAACCATTAATGGAGCGCTAACAGGAGAGTATTATCTCGTTTTAATCACGAATTATCAAGGACTTCAAGGAACTATTAGTATGGAAGAGGTAAGCCCTGCAGGTTCAACAAATGTAGGCTCTACGGATTGCTCCATTATTGCGGGAGATTTAGGCCCTGATCAAACCGTTTGCGAAGGCAATATTATTTTAGACGGTACGCCAACTACTGGAACTGCAACAAGTTATGAATGGCTTTTAGATAGTGGTGCTGGATTTGTTACTATTGCGGGAGCAACAAACGCTACGCTAGAAATCACCAATAATGTTTCTGGAAACTATAAAGTAATTTATGAAGATGCAGATGGTAATAAAGGAGAAGACGAGGTAGTAATTACATTTTTACCATTTCCTGTAGCAACTTCACCAACAGCATTGGAATTTTGTGATACAGACTTAGACGGATTTCAGGCGTTTAATTTACAAGATGAAAAAACCACCGAAATTTTAAACGGACAAGATCCTGCTATTTTTGAAGTACGCTATTTTTTAAACCCTACAAATGCCAGTACCAATACTACAGACATTCCAGATCCTACCAATTATATAAATGCTACAGCTTTTACTAGTGCAACCATCTATGCAAGAGTACACAATATTTTAAATCCTAATCTTTGTTATGCAACAACTTCTTTTAATGTAAAGGTTACAGCACAACCCGTAGCAACCGCCCCTACAAATTATAATCTTTGTGACGACTCGGCTAGTGGAAATGATACAGATGGCATTACCAATAACTTTAGGTTGTCAACTAAAGATGTAGAAATACTAGGTAGTTTAGACCCCTCTCAATATACAGTTTCTTATTACGGCACTGAAATAGGTGCAAATACAAAAGATGCTACTACACAAATTGATGCCTCTGTAGATTATGCTTCCAATACTCAAACCGTTTACGCCCGGGTAGAAAATAAAGACAATGAAGACTGTTATACGGTAGTGCCTTTGCAATTAGTAGTAAATCCTTTGCCTGTAATTACCAACGTTTTAGAACTTAAACAATGCGATATTAATGCCGATAAACAAACCACATTTAACCTTACCGAAGCAGAACTAAGTGTTTCCGATAATTACGAAAATGAAACATTTACCTATTTCGCAACAGAAGCAGCCGCTATTGCAGGGAGTCCACAAGTAACCGATAAAACAGCTTATTTTGTAGATACTACAGGGGAAGCATGGGTAAGAGCCATTTCTAATTTTGGTTGTTATAGAATCGCTAAAATAAATTTAACCGTAAGTTTTGCTCCTAACAATCCTTATAGTGAGACTTTTTTTTCTTGTGATGATTTTTTAGATGCCGATGGGAATGATACTGCTACAAACTCAGATACCGATGGTATTACTAATTTTGATTTTAGCAATGCACCTAACGGAATTACATCCGATCCAGATATTGTAGTAGAATTTTATGAAACTATAGAAGATAGAACTGCATCTATCAATGAAATTCAAGAAATACAAGATATTGCCAACTATAGAAACAAAAATATTCCCAATACCACAGGAACACCATTTCCTATCTATTATAAACTAATTAGTATTGCTAATAACGATTGTCAAGGTTTAGGAGAAATTTATTTACAAGTAAACCCAGTTCCCAGCGCTACAGTTGTTGACAACATGATTGCCTGTGATAATTTAGACGATGGAAATGCTACCAATGGCGAAGTAGCTTTTAATTTAGAAAGCAATACACCCACTATTTTAGGCACACAAAGTGCTACAGACTATACCGTTACCTATCATGAAACTCCAGCACAAGCACAATCAGGAGTCAATCCTTTAGCCTCTCCTTATACCAATACTACAAGAGACCTACAAACCATCTATGTACGAGTAACCAACAACACAACAGGCTGTTTTACCAATCATGAACAGTTTGATTTGATTGTAAACCCACTACCTGTTGCCAATTTTGTAGACAATATAGAAATCTGTGACGATGCCTCCGACGGTTCTGCAAGCAATGGATTCTCGCAAAGCATTGACCTAAGTGTACAAACCGCTACCATTTTAGGAACACAAGACCCTACACAATTCTCGGTAAGCTATCACACCTCCTTGTTCAATGCACAAAACAATGTAGATCCTGTTGATGAAAACCCTTATACCAACGACACTCCCTTTAGAGAGACCATCTATGTAAGAGTATTTAATGCAACTACAGGATGTGCCAATGGTATTTCTACCTTTGATGTTATTGTACATGGAGCTCCCAATGTACTCTTAACAGACATCTCTAACCTATCGCTTTGTGATGATGCCACTGATGGAGATGATACCAATGGTATTGTGCAGAACTTCGATCTAACCACACAAACCACTTCCATTTTAAACAATTACGATATTGCCTTACACGACGATTTTACCATTAGCTATCATCGTTCGCAAGCTCATGCAGAAACAGGAGACAGTCCTATAACCGATAGTGAAGCTTCTCAATACCAAAACACCCCACAACCCGATGGAAATCCCGAAAGAATTTATATTCGTGTAACCAACAAAGACACAGGCTGTATAAGCACAGATACCTATTTTGATTTGATTGTAAATCCCCTACCCGATTTTGAAGTGACCACGCCACAAATTGTCTGTTTAAACGATACTCCTTTAACCTTAATTGCAGAAAATCCAACAGCAAGTTATAGCTATCAATGGACTCTTGTAAGCGATGGAAGTGTGCTGGGAAACAACCAAACCTTAGACGTATTAGAAGCAGGAGTCTATAGAGTTACCGCTACAAATACCACCACAGGATGTAGTCGTTTTTATGACATTACTGTAAATGCCTCTGAACCCGCAAAATTTACCTTAGACGATATTACCATTGTAGACGATTCCGATAACAATACCATTAGCATTAACACCACCAATCTAGGCATTGGCGATTATGAATATGCACTTACCAATGAACAAGGAGACTTTGTAAAGAACTACCAAGATACCCCTGTTTTTGAAAACTTAGAAGGTGGTATTTATACGATTCTAATCCGCGATAAGAATGGTTGTGATGTAACAGGAGTCCCTACGCTTACCGTACCTGTAATTGAATATCCAAAATTCTTTACCCCAAACAACGATGGTGTAAATGATACATGGTTTATCAAAGGAGCAAACAGCACCTTTTTTCAAAGCAGTGCTATTTATATTTTTAATAGATATGGCAAAGCTGTGGCAGAAATTAAACTCAATGAACCCGGTTGGGACGGAACTTATAACGGAAAGAAACTACCATCAGACGATTATTGGTTCTCTATAAAATTACAAGGAGAAACCATGGGAAATAGAGAAAGAAAAGGGCATTTTTCCTTGATTAGAAGATGAAAAAATTAGTACTTTAGCTTCATCAAAATTGATGACGATTCATGGATCTTACTTTCAATAAAAACGAAGACTATAACAAGCTTTTGGTGGCTGATTTACGGAAAAAATTAGCGAAAGTAAAATTAGGTGGTGGACAAGAAAAAATAAAAAAACACCATGAGAAAGGAAAAATGACTGCCCGTGAGCGTATTGATTTTTTACTTGACACCAACTCAAAATCTATAGAAATAAGCGCTTTTGCTGGAGAAGAAATGTACCAAGAACATGGCGGGTGTCCTTCAGGTGGTGTGGTTGTAAAAATTGGTTATATTCAAAAAAAACAATGTATTGTAGTTGCCAATGATGCTACTGTAAAAGCAGGTGCTTGGTTTCCTATTACGGCAAAAAAAAATTTAAGAGCACAAGAAATTGCTATTGAAAATAAATTACCCATTATTTATCTCGTAGATTCTGCAGGTGTTTATCTCCCATTGCAAGATGAAATTTTTCCAGACAAAGAACATTTTGGACGCATTTTTAGAAACAATGCCATGATGAGTAGTATGGGAATTACGCAAATTGCTGCTGTTATGGGTAGCTGTGTTGCAGGAGGTGCATACTTACCTATTATGAGCGATGAAGCCATTATAGTGGATAAAACAGCAAGTATTTTTTTAGCAGGAAGCTATCTCGTAAAAGCTGCCATTGGAGAAACTATTGACAATGAAACATTGGGTGGTGCCACTACACATTGTGAAATCTCTGGCGTTACAGATTATAAAGCCACAGACGACAAAGATGCACTTACTAAAATAAAAAATATTGTTGGCAAAATAGGAGATTTTGATAAAGCAGGTTTTAATCGACAAAAAACAACTGAACCAAAAGAAAATCCAGAAGATATTTTTGGCATCTTACCCAAAGAAAGAAACGCACAATATGATATGTTAGAAATCATAAAGCGTTTGGTAGACAATTCTGAAATTGAAGAATATAAAAAAGACTATGGAAAAACAATTATTACTGGCTATGCTAGAATTGATGGTTGGGCAGTAGGTATTGTAGCCAATCAACGTAAATTGGTAAAAACCAAAAAGGGAGAAATGCAATTTGGAGGGGTTATTTATAATGACAGTGCAGACAAGGCAACACGCTTTATTGCCAATTGCAATCAGAAAAAAATTCCGTTGGTATTCTTACAGGATGTTACGGGATTTATGGTAGGAAGTAAATCGGAACATGGCGGAATTATTAAAGACGGGGCAAAAATGGTAAATGCCGTAAGCAATTCTGTAGTACCCAAATTTACCATTGTGATTGGAAATTCCTATGGTGCAGGAAATTATGCCATGTGTGGCAAAGCCTACGATCCTCGGTTGATTGCTGCTTGGCCAAGTGCAGAACTTGCGGTAATGAGTGGTAACTCTGCCGCAAAAGTATTGTTACAAATAGAAACAGCATCCTTAAAAAAACAAGGAGAAACGATTACTCCTGAAAAAGAAACCGAATTGTTTCATAAAATAAAATCGCGTTACGACGCCCAAACTTCACCCTATTATGCAGCGGCAAGAATTTGGACAGACGCCGTAATTAATCCTTTAAACACAAGAACTTGGATTTCTATGGGTATTGAAGCTGCCAACCACGCTCCTATTGAAAAATCCTTTAATATGGGTGTTTTACAAGTTTAATTTTTTTTCAATCGTACATCATAAATAGTACATCAAATATCAGAAAATGGGAAGAGCATTTGAATTTCGGAAAGCTAGGAAAATGAAACGTTGGTCTGCGATGGCAAAGACTTTTACTAGAATTGGTAAAGATATTGTAATGGCAGTAAAAGAAGGTGGCCCTAATCCAGAGACCAATTCGCGTTTACGAGCAGTTATACAAAATGCCAAAGCGGCAAACATGCCTAAAGACAATGTAGAAAGAGCCATTAAAAAAGCTTCCGATAAAGATACTGCAAATTATAAAGAAGTATTATTTGAAGGCTATGCACCACACGGAATTGCCATACTTCTGGAAACTGCTACCGACAATAATAATAGAACCGTTGCCAATGTAAGAGCAGCTTTTAACAAATGTGATGGGAATTTAGGAACTTCAGGCTCTGTTGTTTTTATGTTTGACCACACCTGTAATTTTACGGTAAAAAAAGAAGATATTACCCTAGATATGGAAGAGTTGGAATTGGAACTCATTGACTTTGAAGTGGAAGAAATTTTTGATGACGAAGAAGGCATTATTATTTATGCACCTTTTGAGCAATTTGGAGCCATTCAATCGTACTTTGAAAATAATAACATTGAAATTCTATCCTCTGGATTTGAAAGGATACCAACCACTACAACCAAACTTTCTAAAGAACAACAAGTCGATGTGGAGAAATTGTTAGAGCGTTTGGAAGAAGACGATGATGTACAGCATGTGTACCACAGTATGGAGTTATAAAAGATTTAAAAATTGAAAGATTGAAAAGATTAAAGAATTAAAAAAACAGTGGGCATACTATGGCTAGTGGCTAATAAAACTAACTAATATTCTCCCAAATCTTAGAAGTTTTTGTGAGTTCTGAAAACGTTTTTTGCAATACACTATTTTTTGGATTCGATAAATTAGGATCTTCTTTTATCAAGTCGATAGCAGCATTTCTAGCTTTGTAAAGAATCTCGGTATCTTTTACCACATCGGCAATTTTTAAATTTAAAACACCACTTTGTTGTGTTCCCATTAAGTTGCCTGGTCCACGAAGTTTTAAGTCTACTTCCGAAATTTTAAATCCGTCTGAGGTTTCTACCATGGTTTTTAAACGCGTTTTTGCTTCTGAAGATAATTTAAAACTAGACAATAGCACACAATAACTTTGGTCTGCTCCTCGCCCAACACGTCCGCGTAATTGGTGCAATTGCGACAAACCAAAACGCTCTGCACTTTCAATAACCATAACACTTGCATTGGGTACATTTACCCCTACTTCTATAACTGTAGTGGCTACCATAATTTGAGTTTCACCTTTTACAAAACGGTTCATTTCAAATTCTTTATCAGCAGGCTTCATTTTTCCATGCACAATACTAATCTGATATTTTGGCGTTGGAAATTCTCGTAAAATGCTCTCATAGCCATCCATTAAATCTTTATAATCCATAGTTTCAGATTCTTGAATTAACGGATACACTACATATACTTGTCTCCCCTTTCCTATTTCATCTTTTAGAAACTTAAAGACCGCTAATCGATTGCTATCGTATTTATGAATGGTTTGTACTTCTTTTCTTCCTGGAGGCAATTCATCAATTACAGAAATATCTAAATCGCCATACACAGACATTGCCAAAGTTCTTGGAATCGGCGTTGCCGTCATTACTAAAATATGTGGTGGCAATTCATTTTTTTGCCACATTTTAGAGCGCTGTGCTACACCAAACCGATGTTGCTCATCAATAATAGCAATCCCTAAATTTTTAAATTTTACTTTATCTTCTAACAATGCATGTGTACCGATAAGAATATCTAAAGTGCCATCTTCTAAACTTTGATGAATTTCTTTTCGCTTTTTCGCTTTTACAGAACCTGTTAACAGCGCTACAGAAACATCCATTTCTTCAAGTAAGATGTTAATGGCATTGTAATGCTGTATTGCTAAAATTTCTGTAGGTGCCATAATAGTTGCCTGAAAACCATTGTCAATTGCTAAAAGCATGGTTAATAAAGCAACAATGGTTTTTCCAGAACCCACATCGCCTTGTAGTAAACGATTCATATGTGCATTAGAACCCACATCTTTTCTAATTTCTTTTAAAACTCTTTTTTGTGCATGGGTTAAATCAAATGGTAAATGAGTATGATAAAACGCAGTAAACTTTTCACCTACATTTTTAAAGACATAGCCTTTTATTTTATGCTGTCGGATGAGTTTTTTTCTTAATAATTGCAATTGAATAAAAAAGAGTTCTTCAAACTTTAATCGGTATTGCGCATTGGATAAATCTTTCTGGCCTTTGGGAAAATGAATATTTAAAAGCGCTTCTCTTTTTCCAATAAGTTGGTGCTTTAAAGTAAGTTCTGTTGATAGACTTTCTCCTATTTGTTCAAAGAATTGTTGCAGTAAATTATGAACATAGGTTCTTATTAATTTATTAGTAACACCTGCATTTGTTAATTTCTCTGTTGATGGGTATACAGGTTGCATAGCACTTTGAAACTTTTTCTTATAATTAGAAAGAATTTCAATTTCTGGATGCGGAATGCTAAATTTTCCTTTATAATGATTTAGTTTTCCATATACAACATAAGGTTCATTCAATTTTAAAGAGTCTTTTAACCATTTTTGTCCACGAAACCAGACTAGTTCCATTGTTCCTGTAGTATCTACAAAAGTGGCTACCAAACGACTTCCTCTTTTTTGAGCAACTTCTTTAATGTTTATAAGCTTTCCAACAATTTGTACTTCAGAAGAAGTAATTTCTAATTGATGAATCGTATAAAACTTTGTTTTATCGATATACCTGTACGGAAAAAAATATAATAAATCGTTACAAGATTGAATACCCAATTCGCTTAAAAATAAAGTAGCTTTTTGTGTGCTAACACCTTTTATATACGTAATAGGAAGGTTTAAATGCATTATGAGATGTTATTCGTTTTTGAACGATTGCAAAATACAACTAATATTGTTTTTCTATCAAAGTAAAAGTATTTAAACATACTCATTTCATCTACAGATATTTATCGTTCATCTATCGTCATTCTAATTTCATCCAATTGTTCAAATTCTAAAAAATAAGTGAATGTATTTTTGTTTTAATAAAATATATTCTTATTATTGCATCGTTATAAATAAGTACCGCTTGCCCCCCACGGTAGTTTTCGTACTTGCAATAGTATATATTAAACCTAGTTTTATTATGGTCAATTATAGTACGTATAAACATTTTAAAAATACTTTTTCAATCTCTATTTCTTTATTGTTTGTCTTATTTAGTTATTCACAAGAAAATAAAGAATTAAAAAAATCAACAGGTGTTTCTGTTTCTCCTGCCCACTTTCATTTCAATCAAAAACAAGGCGAAATAAAAACGTACGATATTACGGTAAAAAATAAAACAAAATCTTCTAAACAATTTAAAGTTAATATCTTTGATTTTAACATGAATGAAAATGGGAAAAGCAATTTCTTACCAGCAGGTAAAGGAAAGTATTCTTTATCGAAATGGTTAAACATTTCTCCTACTTTTATAGAATTAGAACCTTTTGAAAATAAAAAAGTCCGTATAACGGTTACTGTTCCTAACGATGATAAAGGTAGAAAAGCTGCTTGGTCTATTATCATGATAGAACAAGAAACGCCTAGAACCTCTTTATTAGAGAACAAGAGAAATGATGGTTCTATTGCTTTAGGCGTTATCCCTACATTTGCTTTTGGAATATTTGCCTATCAGAATCCTCCTAACGTGGTAGATAACCAAATAGAATTAACAGATTTTCAATTTAGTTCAGAAGATACTAAAAATGTTATCTATTTAACAACAAAAAATGCAGGAGATGGAATTGCATATTGTACTTCCTATATAGATTTAACCAATTTAGAAACTGGAGACCAACAACGTTTGCAAGTAAAGAAATTTACGATTCTTCCAGATTTGGTAAGAAATTTCACTTTTGGTTTACCAGATACACTCCCTAAAGGAAAATATTTAGCCGTAGGTGTTTTAGATTATGAAAATGCCGAAGAAATTCAGGCTGCAAAATTAGAATTTGAAATAGATTAATCAAGAATAGTACCCCCAATTATGAACCCTTAAATCCCCCAAACTTATGAAAGAAACTTAAAAACAAAACTAAAAAACAAGTTAATTAGGATAATAATTATCCGTAAAAAAAATTATTTAAAAAATTATTTAACAATTATTTATTATGATCAAAAAATCGAAATTAGTAGCATTCGCATTTGCACTAGGCTTATTTAGTACAGTAAATGCACAATTGGTAGACGAAAAAGACGTTACCGTAACCTTAGACTTACAACCTGTGTTGGAGTTAGAAATGACAACTCCTAATCAAATTGAATTTGTTTTTGATGACATTTCAGAATATTACGCAGGAATTACACAGTATGCAGCAACTGTATTAAAAGTAAGTTCTACTGTAAGTTGGGATTTATATGCATTGGGAAGATCTCAGGCAGGAACAAGATTCATGGACCAACAGGTGAGTTATAGCAATCCAACAAACTCGATTGCAAACATTCCTATGAGTGCCTTAGAATTAAGACAAAATCAAGCAAACCCTTCTGCTGGAGGTACTACTTTAACAACACCAAATTACGATTATACTAGTGCTTTTAGTACAGCAGGTACTCCTAGTGCAACCAATAGTCTTTATGTAAATGATGCAGGTGCTGCAACACCTCCACCTGCTGCTACCGGTAAATATATTGCTGGACACAGTGGAAATGCAGATTTTGTTGCTGGAGGTAGTTATTTAACAGCAGGAAGCGGTGCTCCAAACTACTACTATACATTAGATTATAGAATATTGCCAGGCTTACCTGCAATATTTCCTAATGCTACAGCAGCAGATGGTGCAACCTTTGAAGATATTGTAACAGCAAATGCAGCTGGAAACTTTGCACAACCAGGTGTATATACCATGTATGTACAATATGTTTTATTGGAAGACCAATAAAAATAGTATAGATTAAACTTTAAAGGGTGTATGGTTGTACACCCTTTAATTTGTTTTTATGAACTATAAAAAACATACTTTTAAAAAAATACTTTATTTTATTTGTTACTTGTATAGTGGCAATTTTTTATTTGGACAAATACATTGTGGAAATGTAGAATTGGTTCCTAATACGAGTGTGGATGCCTACATGGTTTTTGATGATTTCACAAAATACAGTGCAGGTATTGTTTATCAAAGTGTCGCTAGAATTCGAGTTTTGGTAGAAGATAAGACCGTTCCGGATCCAGAATGTAGATGGTTTTTGCGAATGTTTGTTGAAAATAATACAGGAGCAGGAACACCAAATAACGAATGGGAAGAAATTACTACCTATGGAAGCGGATCGGGCGCAAACCCTCCAATTAGTTTATTAGAAATTAGGGTGCGTAATGCCTGTGCCACATCTCCATCTAATGGTACATTCAGAACATTTACAACCAATACAGATATATTGGATATTATTTCTGATATAACTACCTTAACTCCTGCAGGGAGCTGTACTCAAAATGTAAATGGCCCTGGTAGTTACTTAACAAATTATGACGAATATAATTTTAATATAGATATACGGGTTACACCTACTTTTCAATACAACCCAGGTATTTTTAAATTAAATCTTAGATTTCGTTTAGAAGAAAACTCTACGATAACTACTCCTACAGATCCTGGTAGTGGATTTTAAAAAAGTTAATAAATGATGATATACTTTTATAGAAAATAAGAATAAATTATAAAACAGTTTTTTAGCCCCCCAAACATATATTTATTTTGAGAATTTTCATTCCCAATTCTTCTTATCTCATCATCATACTACTATTATTTTCAATAGTTGGTACTAATCCTCTATTTGCTCAAAGCACTATAGAAAAAGATAGTTTAAACCTTTCAAAAAAAATAACTAAAAATAATTTAACTAACAGTAAAGTAATAGAAGCGGATAGTATTATAACTCCTAAAAAGAAAGGATTTTCATTTAAATCTATAGGGAATTTCTTTACTTCTCTATTCAAAAAGAAAAAAGATACCATTGCTCCCAATACTGCAAAGATTGACTCGCTTCAAACAAAAGTTATTCTAAACGATAGTATAAACTCACCAAAGAAAGGATTTTCTTTAAAGCCTATAGGAAACTTCTTTACTTCTCTATTCAGAAAGAAAAAAGATACAATTGCTCCCAATACTGCAAAGATTGACTCGCTTCAAACAAAAGTTACTCTAAACGATAGTATTACCCCTCAAACCAAAAAATTCTCTTTTAAAACTATAGGTAACTTTTTCAGTTCTATCTTTAAAAAGAAAAAAGAAAATAAAAAGGATAGTATTAACAATGTTAGTATTGCAAAAATAGATGCCGTAATTAAAAAGCCTGTCATAAAGAAAGTTGTTAAAAAGCCTATCCAGTTTTTGAGAACAGGAAACGTTCTTACCGGTTTTAATAAAAAAGAAATTGACTTAAAAACAGGTAATATTATTTCAAACGTTTTGCGGGTTGTAAATTTAGATGCTAAAAATTTAGAGTTTAAAGTTAATATACTACTTCCTTCTAATTGGATGCGAATTGATGATAAAAACAAATTATATAGTGTAGCTCCTAAAGACACCATTATTGTTCCTATCGTTATAAGCCCCACAAAATTGATTAGTGGAAATACAGAAATTATTATCAATACTTTTTTAATTGGTAGTGAAGGTCAGCAATTGGCTAGTGATTATTTTATGCTAAAAACCACAAAAAAAACTTCTTGGAAACTTTTATTAGAAAATAACAGAGATGTTTATTTTAAAAATGGAGAAAGTAGCAAACGATTTGATTTTAGCATTAGAAATGAAGGAAACCATCAGGAAGACTTACTGCTAAATTATACCATTCCAAAAAACGACTTGTTTCTCTCTGACACCTTAAATCAAAGGATAAAGAAAAAGAATATCAGTTTTAGGATAAACCCTAACCAAGAAAAACTCTTTAACTACAACGCAACTATTGTGAGTGCTAGTAAAAGAAATTTAAGACGAATCTCTTTAAATTCTTATTCACCAAATCAAAAACAATTTAAAAAAACACACTCACTTATTGTAAGTACTAAAGAACTTGCTTCTACATCAAAGTCTAACAAGAAAACAAAAATTAATTTCATTAAACTTCCTAATAAAATTAAGTCTAAATCATATGGATATCCATACATTCCTTTAACTCTAGAGTTAAATGCCCAAAATGTGTTGGATGCAAAATCTTTTCTTTCGCTACAATTTACAGGAATTAAACAACTAGATAATAACACAAATATTGTATACAATACACAGTTAAATTATAGTAGTACTCTACTATCTAATAACCTTTTTAAGAATACTCCATGGTATGTAGGCTATTTTTCAGATAAAAAAACGATTGAAGTAGGACAAATCGCTGGTAACTTAATTGGTATTGCCAGTGCTGGTAAAGGTATAAAAGCCTCTTATCAATTAAATGACAAAAATAAAATAGGTGCGTTTTATGTAAATTCATCTGGTTTTTTTGACAATAATAGTAGTATTACGTTTGGTGCTTGGCATGAATACAGAAAAAATAATAGCTTTTATATAACCTCTAAAGTCGGTAGAAATAATAATAGTCTTTCTAATAGAAGTGTAAATGTAGTTTCTGTTCAGCCTGTTTTTAAAATTAATAAAAGACACAGTTTCAATATTATTGGTGCCCTTACAAATAAAGATCAAGAAAATAGACCTGAAAATTTTGAACCCAATGGGCTGTTATTTAGTACCAATTATACATCAAGTTTTTACAAAAGAAAACTAAGAGTCAATTTTGGTATTACCTATAATGATAAACATTATAGTTTTGGTGGTTTTGAACGCTATGGGTTTAATCAGCGTATTAATTATAGATTCAAAAAAAACTGGCAAGTTACACTAGCGAGTAACTACCAAAGCTTAAATTCATACAGTGCAAACACTCAAAATTTATTATACAAACAAGAATTATTCTTCAACAATCTTATTTTTACATCTAAAAATAAAACAGGTGTATATCAGCCCGGAATTTTCTATGAATACAGAGCTTTAGTAAACACTACTTTTCATGCAAGAGGATTAAGCTTTCGTTATTCTAATTTTAAGTTTAAAAATAATTTCATCTCCTCTGTTTTTATGAGAGCTGGTTATACAATGCCTGTAGATGATAATTTTGCAATGAGTGAAGAGAATTATTTTAATTTTGAATTGGCAACACTCATACGTTATAGAACGTGGAATTTTACAACCCGCTATAATTTAGGAGCTTTTTCTTCTATAACAACACAAGCTTTAGAGAATACAAATCTTGACACACCTCAATCGCTTCGATTGGCTTTACAAAATCAACACGCTTTTAAAAACAAGCATTTTGTTATAGAAAATAGTCTAATTTATAGTTATAATAATATTTTTAGAAATAATACTTTAGGAATTTTTCCCATTGGCTATTATTTTACAAACAGTGGTTGGCGATTTGGAATTGGAGCTAATTATACGTTTAGTTCTAGTAATTTTAATTCTGTATTTGATGATGTGCAAAACCCAAACCTTAATCTTGATAGCAATATAGAAACAAGAGTAACCTCAAATTTTAATTTAAACTTTAACCTTAGAAAAGAGTTTGGAATTCCTATCCCCTATTTAAAATCAACAACAGCAAACACAAATTTTATTTCATTTTTAGATATTAATGGAAATGGAAAAAAAGATAAAAATGAAGATGCTATTCAGAATGTTGTTATTAAGATAGACAACAATGAAGTACTTACAGATGTTAATGGAAAAGCCGCCATAGATAATCTAGAAAAAAACAAATATAAGCTTGAAACATTTTCTTTAGAAAAACTAAATGGCTGGTTTCCAAATGTAAACGACTCTATTAGTATTGAAAAAAATCAAACAGTATACATTCCTTATGTAAGAGGTGTAAAAGTATATGGAGATGTTATCTTAAACAGACAAAAGATTGCTGTTGCAGATAAACAACCTGTAGATTTGTCTAGAATTAAAATTACAGCAACAAATGGAAAATTCTATAGTACTTTAACAGATAGAAAAGGGCATTTCGAGTTTTATTTACCCTACGGTGATTATGTAATTACAATGGATAAAAACATCTTAAATGATCGATTTAGCATTACACACAACAATATTCCTTTAAACCTTAAAAGTTCTCAAAATGGTGTATATCTTTCTTTCTACATCGTAGAAAAAAGAAGAAAAGTTATTTTTAAGAATTTTACTAAAAAGGAAAAATAAAAATTATTTTTTTCTAGTATTCTCTATACTTAGAACTTCTTTAAAAAGTAGCTCTAAAGTTTTTTTACGATTCACTTTTTTTGTTTCAGTTTCTACAAATTTCTTAAGATAATAAACCTTCTTAGGCGTTTCAAATTTTGACAAACCTTTTAAATTATTTAAGAGTTTATCTTGAGAATCACTTACAATCTCTTTTTCAATAATTAAAATTAGTTTTTCACCTAAAAGAGCATCTGGAGTACCTGCAATAAAAAAACGTTCTTTTATCTGTGCTGATATTTTCTTTTCTATAGCTTCAGGATGCAATTTTATCCCGCCAGAGTTAATAATGGAATCAAAACGACCTAACCATTCAAATTCCGTCTCTGAAATCAATTGTACACCGTCATTTGTAAAAACCAAATCTTCAGAAACATTTGGCGCATCAATTACCAAACAATTTCTTTCATCTATATAAATTGTAATATTTGGAAGTAATTTGTAAATGTTTTTTTCTTTACTTCCTGTAAGATTAAAATGATTTAGTTTTCTAACAGCAATATGGGTTACTGTTTCTGTCATTCCATAAGTAGCCCAAATATGAGTTTGCGTTTTTTGTAACTTTAGTTGAAGACTCTTTGAAACAACTCCACCTCCTACAATCAATTTTTGTATTTGATGAATTTTATCTATTGATTTTTCTAATTGCAAAGGTACCATTGCAGAAAAGTTGTATGTTTTTCTTGTGAAACTTAACGGATTAGAAATAGGAGTTACGATATCTAATTTCCAACCCAATACCAAAGCTCTTACCAACATCATTTTACCTGCAATAAAATCAGTTGACAAACATAACAGAGCTGTTGTATTTTCTTGTAAACTAAAATAAGAACCTGTTGCCTTTGCAGAGTTTATCATAAACTCTTTTTTAATTTTTATAGGCTTTGGTTTTCCTGTAGATCCAGAAGTGTGTACAATTATAAAATCATTATCAGAAAACCAATCTGTTAAAAAAATATGTACACTTTTAGAAATGGTCTTAGAATAAACTAATACACCCTCTACAGAAGAAAAAGATATTGTATTTAACTCAAAATTTTTATGAAATGAATTATACTTCATTAAAAACCGGTTTTACTACTTTTCCAGTTAATTTTTCTTTCCAGTTTTTCCATTGGTACTTTTTTGAAAATAAAAAAATAGTTAATGGATATACAATAAAAACAGGTAGAAACATTTCTAAAGAAACAGAAGGTTCGGAAGTGTCTATAAACAGTGCATCCGTTTGAAAAACCGTCCAATCAGTAGTCACAAAAAAAGCTGCGAAAATATTATTGGCTGCATGTAATCCTAAAGCCAATTCTATACCTTCATCCATAAGAGTAACAATTCCAAAGAACAAACCTGTTCCTATGTAAAATACCAAAGCAATGTATCCGATTTTTTCAATTTCAGGATTTGCAATGTGTAGAAGCCCAAAAACTAAAGAAGTTATAACTAAAGGAAACCATCTATTTTTTGCTAAAATTCCTAATCCTTGCATAAAATAACCTCTAAATAGCAACTCTTCTGTACTTGTTTGAAAAGGTAAAAACAAAAAAGAAACAAGAAGCAGTATAAAGAAAGGAATGGGTTTAAAATTCCAAATATACATTTCTGGTGTTAATAGAATACTGATGGAAATGAGCACAAATGAAATAAGACTCCAAATAAAAAAACTATAAAAAATACGTTTCCAATCTATTTTTTCTCTAGAAGTAACAATCCATTGAAATTTTTTCTTGTGTAAGAATTTTATACACAACCAAAAAGCAAAAAGACCTACGATAAATGTAAGAATCATTAAAAATAAATACAGATTAGCATCAATACCCATTTTAGCAAAATTTGTTAAAGCAGCTTCTTCAAATACTTTAATATCTCCTTTTGCTTTTAAAAAAGCGACTGCAATAAATGGAATACTTCCTAATTGCGAACCTATAAAAACAATTAGAATTGTTAAAAGATATATCCACCAATTGTTTTTTCCTAAATAACCTGTTTCAATAAAATTCATATCAAATAATTAATTGCAAAATATAATTTAGCATAAATTAAAATTCCATTTTTTAGTTGTATTGTATGTCAAAGTCCCGTTTTCAACTACTAACGGGCTTTCAAAATTATTGGTAAACAAACTTCCCGTTCCTAAACCCTGTGGCAAGATATTTTGTAAGGTATGCGTCCATTGTGCAATGGCATTTAAGCCTATATTACTTTCTAACGCAGAGGTAATCCACCAATCTATCTCTTGTTTTTCTGCAAGATGAATCCAATCTTTTGTTCCTTGGTAACCACCTATAAAACTAGGCTTTAAAATAATATATTGAGGTTGAATAGCTTCTAATAATCTTTGCTTACTTGAAGTCTCAAAAACACCTATTAATTCTTCGTCTAAGGCAATAGGCAAAGGTGTGTCCTGACACAACAAAGTCATTTCTTCCCATTGCCGTACAGCAATGGGTTGTTCTATAGAATGCAATGCCAAATCCGATAACCGCTTTAGTTTTTCCAAAGCATTATCTGGGTGAAAAGCACCGTTTGCATCTACTCTTATTTCTATTTCTTTAGCTGAAAATTCTTTTCGAATCGATTTTAATAATGCAACCTCAGTTTCAAAATCAATCGCACCAATTTTCATTTTTATACAACGAAAACCTGCTGCTATTTTTTCTTTGATTTGATTTTTCATAAACTGTTTATCGCCCATCCAAACCAAACCGTTAATTGGAATTGATGCTTCTCCAGCTGTAAATTTTGAAGGAAACAAGTCGAAAGGCATTTTACTTTCTAACGATAAAAAAGCTTGCTCTAAACCAAATTGAATACTAGGAAATTCAATAGTTTCGTTCAATAAAACTTTTAATCCTAAATGAATATTTGCGCAAACCCACTGTAATTTTTCTTCATAATCGGGTCTATCATCTACACTTAACCCCCTTAAAATACCACACTCACCAATTCCTTTTTTCGCATGTGATGTAAGTACAATAAACCAAGTTTCTTTGGTTTTTAAAACTCCTCTAGAAGTACCACTTGGTGTTTTAAAATGAAGAATGTGTTTATAGTATGTTGCAGCTATCAAATTAGAATTATTTACCTTCAATATACGCTTTAAAATTATTCAAATACCCTTGATCAATCTCTTTGAAATTTCCTTTAAAATAAGGAAATATACAACTTATGAGGTAGGAGTTACTTTGACAACTTGATTGCAGTGTGACTTTTGTTTTTCCGTTTTCTAAAGAAAAAGTATATCGATCGGTTTTTAACATGTTTTGCGCATCAAAATAAAGGCTTACTTTTTTATTTTCTTCATATGCCAGCACCTCTTCTGTCATGGTAATTTCTTGCCCTTTGTTATCAACAACCATTTCGTAAATACTTCCCGTTTTATTAGGAGTAAGCTTAATTGCTTTCAACGATTTTATTTCTGGAATCCAATTTTTAATTTTTGCCGTATCATTAAAAACGGTAAACACTTCCTGTAAGGGTTTGTCTACTGAAACTTCGCAAGTATAGGTAGTTTCTTTTACCAATATACCTGTAGAAAAGAAACCAATAATTAAAAAAGTAATGATTCCTAAAATTATTTTTATGGCTTTCATATGTATTAGTTGTAAAGTTTAAAAAGTTAAAAGTTTGAAAGTATCTGTTATAAAGTGATTAAAACTACAAAATTTGACCCAATCCAAAAAGAATGGCAAACAGAAATGTACTGAGTGCTACTTTTTTAAGTTCTCCGTCTAACGCAGATGCTTCTTGGTTTTTAGCAACAAAAACGAGGTGTTTTGTAAGAGGTATATAAGCGATTAAAAATAAAAATTGAATGGAGTTTTTATAGGCAATTAGGGTGTATAAAAGCGTAAATAATAAAGACGCAATAATAAGATAGTAATGATAGTATTTTGCGAACTCTGCTCCTATTTTTACAACCAGTGTGTTTTTACCTACTTTTTTATCATTTTCTCGGTCTCGCATATTGTTTAAATTAAGGACAGCAGTACTTAATAAACCAATAGCTATTGCTGGAAAAAAAACGATGAAATGGAGTTGTTTTGTAAATAAAAAATAACTTCCCATAACACTTAGCAAACCAAAAAACAGGAATACAAAAAGATCGCCAAAGCCACTATATCCATACGCTGATTTTCCAATAGTATATTTTATAGCTGCTATAATTGCAGTGATTCCTAAAACAAAAAAGAGGATTGAGAATGCAAAGTTTTCCTTTCCAAAAGAAACATAAATTAATAGTATGGCAGCCACTAAGGTTAGAAATGTTGTAATTGCTATTGCCTTTTTCATTTGTAAAGGGCTAATGGCACCAGATGCCACCATTCTAGCTTCTCCTACTCTATTAGCATCGGTTCCTTTGATTCCGTCACCATAATCATTTGCAAAATTAGAAATGATTTGAAAACCAATAGTGGTTAGAATGGATAACCAAAAAATTTCTGAAAGCCAAAATGAGTATTTCAAACAAAGTGTACTGTTTTTAAAAGCGACTTCATTACCAAGTATACTCCCTACAATAATTCCAGAAACCGATAAAGGCAAGGTTCTTAATCTGGCTGCTTTTAGGTAGCTTTTTAAACTCATAAAAATTACTGAAGCGCTTCCGCTTCTTTTATAGAAATAGGTTCTCCGTCTTTTAAAGCTTGTACAAAACTATCTGGATAACTTTCTTCTATATCGTACATATGATTTATAGCTTGTCTAATTTTAGGAAAATTACCAGAACCGTACTTCGTTAAACCATCTTTATAATACACAATCACATTTGGTATTTTTTCAAAGGATTGTCCGTAGGTTCTAAAAGACCCTATCTGCACTGTATATCTTATTTCTGGAGCTTTTTTGGGAGGCTCTTCTACAACGAGTTCCTCTACTTTAGGAATGGTATCAACAACTGTTTCAACCAGCTCCTGCTCAACAGGTTGTTTTACTTCGGTCTTTTTTTTATTACAAGAGATTCCTAAGATTAGGATAAACGAGAGTAAAAAGTAATTATTTTTTTTCATAAAAAGGATGTATTATAAGTTATTAGCTTCTGCGATAAGTTCTGCAATATCTTTTACCGCAACTTGCGTTTCTTTTTCTTTAAATTTAATACCGTCTGTCATCATAGTATTGCAATACGGACAGCCTGTAGCTATAATTTGTGGACGCGTTTCTAAAGCGTCTTCTGTTCTTAAAATATTAATGTCTTTGTTTCCTTTTTCAGGCTCTTTAAACATTTGTGCACCACCAGCTCCACAGCATAAAGCAGTTGATTTATGACGCTTCATTTCTGTTAAATTTACCCCTAACCTTCGAATTAAATCGCGAGGAGATTCGTAAACTTCATTAGCCCTTCCTAAATAACAAGGATCATGATAAGTAACTCTAGTTCTGTTGAATTTTGTGTCATCAACAGAAAGCCTACCGTTATCAATTAATTGTTTGATATATTGTGTATGATGATATACGTTGTAATTCCCTCCTAATTCTGGATATTCATTCTTTAGCGTATTAAAAGAATGTGGATCGCAAGTAACAATTGTTTTTACTTCATATGCGTTTAAAATTTCAATATTAGTAATCGCTTGCATTTGAAACAAAAACTCGTTTCCTGTTCTTTTTGCCGCATCGCCCGTAGCACTTTCTTCGGTTCCTAAAACCGCAAAATTGACCTTAGCTTGGTGTAAAATTTTTACAAAAGCACGACTTATTTTTTTGGCTCTATCATCATAACTTCCTGCAGAACCTACCCAAAACAATACTTCTGGTTGCTTTCCTTCTGCCATCATTTCTGCCATTGTTGGTACTGTCATAAATTACAAATTTTGAATATTGTTTATTAAAAAATTCTTTATTCCTCGTCCTTCCAATTTAATCGATCTTGCTGATTGTATTGCCAAGGTGCTCCATTATTCTCGATATTGGTCATCATCATATTCAATTCTTGTGGTGCAGCAGATTGTTCCATCACTAGATACTGACGCATGTCCATAATGATAGATAGTGGGTCTATATTTACAGGACATTCTTCTACACAGGTATTACAACTTGTGCACGCCCATAATTCTTCTGGAGTAATATAGTCGTTTAACAATTGCTTACCATCATCTACAAACTTGCCATTATTTTTATCGATATTGGCACCTACTTCTTCCAAACGATCACGAGTTTTCATCATAATTGCTCTTGGTGATAATTCTTTACCTGTTAAATTAGCAGGACAAGCAGCTGTACATCTTCCACATTCTGTACAGGTATAGGCATTTAATAATTGTACCCAATGCAAATCGGCAACATCACTTGCTCCAAATTTTTCAGGTGTTGTTTCTTCTGCGCCCTCTTCGGGCATTGCATAAGGGTCTGCATTAGGATCTAGCATCATTTTTACCTCTTTGGTAACTGCTGCTGAATTTGAAAATTGACCTTTAGGTTTTAAATTGGCATAAAATGTATTTGGGAAAGCTAATAAGATGTGTAAATGTTTAGAATAATACAAGTAATTTAAAAAGATTAAAATACCTGAAATATGCAACCACCAAGCAGTTCGTTCTATAATATGAATATTTTCTGGGGAAAAATCGCTAAATGAAGGAACTATAAATTGACTGATTGGATTTCCAATCCCTGCTTCTTGAAATGCAGAATCGGTAGCATTCATAATTAAAAACAAAGACATAAGTACCATCTCGAAATAGAGAATAAGGTTTCCGTCGGTTTTTGGCCAACCTTTCATTTCTTTGCTTAAAAATCGTTTGATATTGGAGATGTTTCTACGAAGCCAAAAAATAATTACAGTAATAAAAACAAAGGCTGCTAAAACCTCAAAAACACCTATTAAAAATCCGTAAAAAGCAGTCCCTAAAAGTGGTTGAAAAACACGATGTGTACCAAATAAACCATCAATAACAATTTCTAAAACTTCAATATTAATAATGATAAATCCAACATAAACCACAATATGTAAGAAACCAGAAAAAGGTCTTTTTACCATTTTAGATTGCCCCAATGCAATCCGAAGCATATTTTTCCAACGTTCTTTTTTTTGGTCGCTTCTATCAATATCTTTTCCCAATCTAATGTTCCGAATTAATTTACGAACGTTAGAAGCAAAAAAGCCAATCCCTCCTATTAAAAGCAATGCAAAAAGAATATTAGATAAGTAATTCATTGATTGATAATTGTTAATTGTTGATGAACATACATCAACAAGTGCTTATATTACTGGTTTGTTTTGTTATTTTTATTGTTTTCAGGATTGTACGGGGTTGCTTTTTTTCCAAAAACAGAAAAATGAACAAAACGTTTAGGGTTCAGTTTTATTTCTCTTAGTAATTCTTCTAACTCTTTAGATACATTGGTTAAATTATCGTACATCGCAGTATCGTTTACCAATTTGCCTATAGAACCTTTTCCATTTTCTATACCTTTTAAAAGGCTATTAACGTGATTTAAGGTCAATTCCGATTTTCTAACAATTTCGCCAATGTTTGTATTTGCCAAACTATCAGATACTTTAGAAAAATTAGCAGTCATTTTTTTTGCATTTGTAAGCGTTTCTTTTATATCATCTGTATTAATAGCATTTAACTTTTCATTTACCAATACAATAGTTTTATTTAAACCTTGTATTGTATGCTCTAACTCTACAAAAGAACTACTTAAACTTTCTCTTGTATCTTTATTTAAAACTTGGTTCAGTCCTAAAAAAAGAGAATCAGCACTTACAATACCATTTTCTAACTTTGCTTGCAATGGATTTAATTTTTCTCCTACAGTAGAAAAAATATCCGATTCTACCTCACCCTTTAAGTAATCTCCAGAAACTGCCATTTCTCCTTCATAGCTAGGAATAATAGCTAAAGATTGTCCTCCTAACAAACTAGAAGCATAAATTCTAGCAATACTATTTTTAGAAAACTCAAAATCATTTTCTAAGAGAAGTTCAACAATTAATTGCCCTCTTTTTTCTCGATTAAATTTTATGTCTACAACTTTACCAACTTGCAACCCATTAATGGTAACAGTACTTGATTTGTTAAGGCCTTGAATATTTTTATATTCAATAAAAAAATGACGCGCGTTCGTTTTAAAAACATCTTGTCCTTTCATAAAATTATAGCCCCAGACAAACAATCCAATGATAATAATGGCAATAATTCCTGTTTTTAATTCTTTTGACATAGTACTAGGTTTAAGTAAACGAAATTACTAATATTTTTGTTAGTTTTTTTATGGAACTTCATTATTTATTACAATTTCAATGCTTCCTTAACAGATATTTTTTTTCCATCTTGAAAAGCAACTACAAAAGCAGAGGTATATCCCTTTTGTTTTGCTTTTTTTGCGGCTTTTTTTATAGCTTCTAAATCTGAAGAGTTTTTATAATAATATTTGTAATAAGACCCCACTTTTACACGCTCAATATTCTTTAAACCTTTAAAGTTATAAGATTTTGTAGCAATCTTTTTCTTACTAGAAGCTATTTGTACTTTAAAAATAGGTTGCTTTTTTTCTATAACTACAGGCGTATTACTAGCAATGGTGTTTAATTTTAATTGATAAAAATAATCGGCAATAGCGGTAGCGATAGCATTTGCCATTTCTTGTTGCCCTTTTGATGAATTTAGATAACGCCCTTCTTTTTTATTTGTAATAAAGCCTGTTTCTATTAAAACACTAGGCATGGTTGTTTGATACAAGACCACAAAACCTGCTTGTTTAACACCTCTATCAACTCGCCTTATTTTTGATTTAAAGTTTTTTTGAACTTTACTTGCCAACAAAAGACTTTTGTCTAAATTATCTTCTTGCATTAATGTTAAACCAATAACAGATTCAGGAGAATTAGGATCAAAACCTTTGTATTTTTCTTCATAATTATCTTCTAATAGAATTACCGAATTTTCTCTTTTTGCCACCTCAAAATTTCTTTTGTTAGCATGCAAACCCAATACCCATGTTTCAGAACCTAGTGCCTTTGAATGATGCGCATTGCAATGTACAGAAACAAATAAATCGGCATTGGCAGCATTGGCAATATCGCCTCGTTTCCACAAGTCCACAAAAACATCTCTATCTCTTGTATAAACAACGTTAATAGATGATTTTTTTTTCAAAATTTGACCGATTTTTAAAACAATTTTTAAAGCAATGTCTTTTTCTTTGTAACCGTTAATGCCCACTTTACCGGGTTCATTTCCTCCATGCCCCGCATCTAAAACAACCGTGTACTTTTTGTTTTGCGCAGTTATTGAATAATTTCCTAAAAAAATAAAACCACTCAAAACAAAAAAGACAAGCATTTTTATTTTGGTACTAAATTTGTGCAGTTGTAAAGATGCTATCAACAAAATTTAACTAATTTTGGCGTTTGTAAATTTGGTGCTTCAATGATTGAGCCATATTTTTACCAATTAACGAACCATCATCAAAATAAATATTATTTTTTGTGTTCAAAATTGGCATGTAAATATAATAAATATATAAGTTTTTTCTCTATAAAAAATCACCGCTGAACATTGCCATTACATAGCAAACATATTCTTTTTTTTAGTGTACTTTTTTTCTATTTACAAACTGTAAAAGGGCAGGAAAATCGTTTAAAACCAGTTCCTATTCTCAAAAATAAAGACTCTTTAAAAACTTTTGTAAAAAAAGATTCATTAAGCTTTGCTAAAAAAGACAGCTTGCTTTTGCAAAAAAAAGATACTATACAAATAGATTCTATAAAACCCAAAGAAGCTATTGAAGGCATTATTACACATACGGCAGAAGATTATACGGCAGAGAATGCAAAAGAAAAAACATTGACACTTTATAATAAAGCACACTTAGTCTATACTGATATTGACTTAAAAGCGGGGATTATTATTATTGATCATAAAAAAAATACACTATTTGCAAAAGGTATCAAAGATAGTACAGGTTACACACAGCGCCCTGTCTTTAAACAAGGAAATCAAGAGTCTGAACAAGATTCTTTGTCTTATAATTTTAAATCGAAACGTGCTTTGATATACGGTTTAAAAACAAGGCAAGGTGAAATGATTACCTACGGAGAAAAAACCAAACGTGTAAACGATTCTACCATTTACATTCGAAAAATACGTTTTACGACCTCAGAAAAAGAAAATCCAGATTATTACATTACTACTAACAAAGCAAAATTAGTACCTGGTAAAAAAATTATTGTGGGGACGAGTAATTTGGTGATTGCAGATGTGCCGACTCCACTTATTTTACCTTTTGCTTATTTTCCTATGACTGAAACAAGTACTTCTGGACTTATAATTCCTACGTATGGAGATAGTCCTACAAGAGGATTTAACTTGCAAAATTTAGGATATTACTTTGCCATTAATGATTATGTAGATTTAGCAGTAACGGGAGATATTCATACCAATGGAAGTTGGGGCTTACGTTTTAACTCCACATATAAAATACGTTATAAGTTTAGTGGAAATTTTAGTTTTAATTACGAGAATAATATTCAAAGTTATAAAGGTTTTGACGATTTTAGAAGGTCTACCAATTACAATCTTCGATGGTCTTTTACACAGGATAATAAATCAAATCCGAATGCCCGTTTTTCAGCCTCTGTAAATCTAGGAAGTAGTAAATATTATAGAGAATCATTAAATGAAGTAAACACCTCTCAATTTCTAAACAATACATTAAGCTCTTCTATTTCGTACTACAAAAAATTTGTAGGCACCCCTTTTAACATAAACGCAACCATTACCCACTCTCAAAATACCAATACAGAAACGATTAACATGACGTTCCCTTCTGTACAACTAAATATGGACAGGCAATATCCGTTTGCAGGAAAAGGCGGTATTAAGAAAAATCCCATTCAAAAAATGGGTTTTACCTATAGTGCACAAGGAGAATATAGAATTAACACAGTAGACAGTTTATTTTTTAAACCTGAAATGTTTCGAACGGCAAAATCTGGCGTACAACATTCAACGGGAACAAGCACGAATATAAAAGCATTCAAATACTTTACTTTGTCTCCAAGCGTCAATTATAAAGAAGTTTGGAATTTCGATTATATCCGAAAAGACTATGATGAAACACTCAATGAAGTAGTTACAGATACTATTGGCGGTTTCAAACGCTTTCACGAATACAGTGCTGGCGTAAGTTTATCTACCAATATTTATGGTACATTTAATTTTAAAAAAGGGCGTTTAAAAGCAATTCGGCATACCATTAGACCCTCTATTTCTTATGGATACCGACCCGATTTTGCAGACAACTACAATCAAACAGTACAAACAAACGCAGAAGGAACTGAGTTTGAAACCTATTCTCCCTTTCAAAATGGCATCTATGGAACTCCAGGAAGTGGCTTAAGCAACTCTATAGGAATTAGTGTAAACAATGTTGTAGAAGCCAAAGTAGCCCCTAAAGATCCTGATAGCGATGAAGAAGATAAAAAAATAACCCTGTTAAACAATTTAAACTTTAGCACTTCCTACAATATCGCTGCAGATAGTTTGCGTTGGTCGCCCGTTAGCTTTAGTGCAGGAACACGTATCTTAAAAGATAAATTGATGATTAATGTAAATGGTTCTTTAGATCCTTATAAAATTAATGATGATGGTGTAAGAATTGATGAATTTAATGCAGGTCTTTTTAGACTCACTAGAACCAGTGTTACTGCAAATTATAGTATTTCTAGTCGCGATTTTGATAAAGACAATGGAAATGATACCAATACCAATATAGAAACTCCAGATATTATTGGTGCGAGTATCAATCCAACCAGTCGTTTTGCACCAAACCAACCATCACAACAAGGCAATAATAAAAAAGATTTAGATAAAAAAGCAACGCTTTACAAAGCAGACATTCCTTGGTCTTTAAGTTTAGCCTATGCTACTTCCTATACCAATAACGGCATTACTGAAGCAGGCATTCAATCGCACTCGTTAATGTTTAGTGGAAAGCTAGAATTATCCCCAAAATGGGAGGTTGGCTATTCTTCTGGGTACGACTTTAAAAACAACGGATTTACATTTTCTAGATTGAATTTCCATAGAGATTTAGACAGTTGGGAGTTTAATTTTAATTGGGTGCCTTTTGGCGACAATACCTCCTACTCTTTTTTAATTCGAGTAAAATCGAGCACACTAAGAGATTTAAAATGGGATAAAAATAAACTTCCAGATAGACGATTATTTTAAGGTTAAAAAAAATCTTTCATTTTTCAATCTTTTAATCTTTTAATCTTTTAATAAAAATAGTGTTCAGCAAACAAGAAGCCGCAAATCTCAGGAAACAATTCTGGACAAGCTTTGGAAAATCGTTTCCTAGAAAATGGATTTTATACAACACTCAAATAAAAGGTTTCTCCTTTAAATTTGTTGCCAATAGAAAGGAAGCTCTTGTATGCTTAGATATAGAACATGTAAATAATGATAAAAATAAATTGCTATTTGCACAATTAGTTGCTTTAAAAAGCATTTTACAAACGGAATATTTTTCGAACATTATTTTTGATGAAGACTATATTCTTGAAAATGGAAAAAGTATCAAAAGAGTCTATATAAGACACACAGAGAAATTTAGTATTTATAATAAAAACTCTTGGAAAACATGTTTCGAATTTTATCTAGAAAACATGTCTAAATTTGAACTCTTTTTTCATGAATACAAAGATTTTATAAAACAGGTGGCATAGCAATAAAATTGCTACAATCATTATTTTCCTATTTTTGCAACATGATTCAAAACGATACTATCATTGCTTTAGCAACTCCTTCTGGAGTTGGTGCTATTGCTACCATTCGGCTTTCTGGTAATGAAGCTATTACCATTGTAGATCGTTTCTTTAGATCAATTAAAAACAAACAGCTAAAAAATCAAAAAACACATACCATTCATTTAGGTCATATTATAGAAAATGAAACTATTTTAGATGAAGTCTTAGTTGCTGTTTTTAAAAATCCACACTCCTACACAGGTGAAAATATCATAGAAATATCTTGTCATGGATCACACTATATTCAGCGAGAAATTATACAGTTATTTTTAAAGAATGGCTGTAGAATGGCAGACCATGGAGAATTTACATTGCGTGCTTTTTTAAATGGAAAAATGGATTTAAGTCAGGCAGAAGCTGTTGCAGATGTAATTGCATCGAACTCTAAAGCATCCCATCAAATAGCCATGCAACAGATGCGAGGTGGTATTAGTAATGAATTGAAACTATTGCGCACACAACTATTAGATTTTGCGGCTTTAATTGAGTTAGAACTCGATTTTTCTGGTGAAGATGTAGAATTTGCCGATAGAACAAAGTTTAAAGAATTGGTTGCTAAAATCATATTGGTATTAAAACGACTAATCGATAGTTTTGCATACGGTAATGCCTTGAAAAATGGAATTCCGATTGCCATTATAGGCGCTCCTAATGTTGGAAAATCTACCCTGTTAAACACATTATTAAATGAAGAAAAAGCCATTGTTTCTGAAATAGCAGGAACTACAAGAGATACCATAGAAGATGAAATTATTATAAATGGTGTAGCCTTTCGGTTTATAGATACTGCAGGAATTAGAGAAACTGACGATATTGTAGAAAATATTGGAATTCAAAAAGCCTATGAAAAAGCAGCAAAGGCACAATTAATCATGTATTTGTTTGATGCTTCAAATACCGATACAGAAAAAAGAAAAGAAGAGATACAACAAATAAAAAACCGTTTTTCTGATAAGCGTTTGTTAGTTGTTGCCAATAAGGTTGATACAATTTCTAATAGTGAAAGGCAACATATAGATAGTATTGAAAACGAAATAATACTACTTTCTGCAAAAGAAAATATAGGTGTTGATGATTTAAAATCTCAATTAACTTCGCTAGTAAATATAGGCGCTTTAAGTAATCAAGAAACTATTGTTAGCAACTCTAGACATTTTGAAGCTTTAAATAATGCTTTAGAAAGTATTATATCGGTTAAAAATGGCATTGAAGCGGAAATCTCTACCGATTTATTCTCTATTGATATCAGAGAATGCTTACGTCATTTGGGAAATATTACAGGAGAATACGATGTAGATAAGGATATTTTGGGGCACATTTTTTCTAATTTCTGTATTGGTAAATAAATCAATTCTATCATAAAATAATCATATCAAAAATAAATAGATATCGTATTTAAACAAGACTTAAAAATATGTTTATCAACCCCTTACAACAATCTTTACTGATTGGATATAATAGGTTTACACGGTTTTACAAACAAAAAAAACCTTAAAATCTTATTTTTGATAACTGATTATAAAAAAAATCATAAAAATGGCAAAAACATTATTTGACAAAGTATGGGATTCACACGTTGTCCGAAAAGTAAAAGACGGACCCGATGTGTTTTTTATAGACCGTCATTTTATTCATGAAGTTACAAGTCCCGTAGCCTTCTTAGGGCTAGAAAGTAGAGGAAACAAGGTCGTATATCCAGCACGTACATTTGCAACCGCAGACCATAATACACCCACTATAAATCAACATTTACCGGTAGCAGATCCTTTGTCTGCAAATCAGTTAGATGCCTTAGAAAAGAATGCAGCTAAACACGGTATATCTCACTGGGGATTAGGCAATAAAAATAACGGAATCGTACATGTTGTAGGTCCAGAAAACGGAATTACATTACCTGGAGCAACCATTGTTTGTGGAGACTCGCACACATCAACGCATGGTGCTTTTGGCGCTATTGCTTTTGGTATTGGTACATCTGAAGTAGAAATGGTATTGTCTACACAATGTATTATGCAACCAAAACCTAAGAAAATGCGTATTAATGTAAATGGTAAATTAGGCTTAGGAGTTACACCTAAAGACGTTGCTTTATATATTATTGCACAACAAACCACATCGGGCGCAACAGGATATTTCGTAGAATATGCAGGTGATGTTTTTGAAGATATGACGATGGAAGGACGTATGACTGTTTGTAACTTATCTATAGAGATGGGTGCAAGAGGCGGTATGATTGCACCAGATGCTAAAACTTTTGAGTACATAAAAGGACGTTCTCAAACTCCTAAAGGAGCCGATTGGGATAAAGCCATGAACTATTGGGAAACTTTATACACCGATGAAGGAGCTGAATTTGATGTAGAGTTTAACTACAATGCATCAGATATTGAACCTATGATTACCTACGGTACAAATCCTGGAATGGGAATTGGCGTTACAAAATCTATCCCAAATGCAGAAAATGTAGAAGGCGGGGTAGAAACCTATAAAAAGTCATTAGGTTATATGTCTTTTAATGAAGGAGATTCTATGATTGGTAAAGAAATTGATTTTGTCTTTTTAGGTTCTTGTACAAACGGACGTATCGAAGACTTTAGAGCGTTTTGTTCTATTGTAGAAGGACGTAAAAAAGCAGACCATGTTACTGCATGGTTAGTTCCAGGTTCACATAAAGTGGTAGATCAAATTAAAGCGGAAGGTTTAGATAAGATTATTGATGATGCAGGTTTTGTACTAAGAGAACCAGGTTGTTCAGCTTGTTTGGCAATGAATGATGATAAAATTCCAGCAGGAAAATTATCAGTATCTACATCCAACAGAAACTTTGAAGGAAGACAAGGCCCCGGATCTAGAACCTTATTAGCTAGCCCTTTAGTTGCAGCAGCATCTGCAGTAGAAGGAAAAGTAACAGACCCAAGAACGATAATGAGTTTATAAAGTTGAAAACCTGAAAGTTTATGAAGTTAATACACTCTATAAATTTTTAAAAACTTTTTAACTTTAAGAACATTAAAACTTTACAAACCAATATAAAATGGCTTACGATAAATTTAATATCCTAACAAGTACAGCATATCCACTACCCATAGAAAATGTAGATACAGATCAAATCATTCCTGCTCGTTTTTTAAAAGCAACAGAACGTAAAGACTTTGACATCAATTTTTTTCGTGATTGGAGATACAATCAAGATGGAACGCCAAAACCAAATTTCCCCTTAAATAAAGAAATCTATGCAGGTTCTAAAATTTTAGTAGGAGGCAGAAATTTTGGTTCTGGGTCTTCTAGAGAACATGCAGCTTGGTCTGTATATGATTTTGGTTTACGTTGTGTAATTTCATCAGCATTTGCCGATATTTTTAAAAACAACTGTTTAAATGTAGGAGTTTTACCCGTTCAAGTTTCTACGGAATTTGCAGATACTTTATTTACAGCAATTATGGAAGACCCTAAAACTGAAATAAAAGTTGATTTACCAAATCAGACAGTTACTTTAGTCGCTACTGGAGCATCTGAATCTTTTGATATCAATGCTTACAAAAAGGGTAATATGCTCAATGGTTTTGATGATATTGATTATCTAAAAAATATCGAAAACGAAATTGCTACTTTTGCTGAAACAAGACCTTTTTAATTAAAAAACTCATTAAAACTATCATTCCGAGTGAAGCGTTAACGAAATCGAGGAATCTTTTTTAGATTTCTCTACTGAAAATTAGAGATTTCATTTAAAATGACAAATAAATTATCTGGTTTCCAAAATTGATAAAATGACCAAGAGAACAATCGAAATAATGGATACGACACTACGTGATGGAGAACAAACATCAGGAGTATCGTTTTCAGTTTCCGAAAAATTAACCATTGCAAAATTATTATTAGAAGAATTAAAAGTAGATCGTATAGAGATAGCTTCTGCTAGGGTTTCTGATGGTGAATTACAAGCTGTACAAAAAATTACTTCTTGGGCTGTAGAGCATAACTTTTTAGATAAAATAGAAGTTCTCACGTTTGTAGATGGCGGAAAGTCTATCGATTGGATGATTACTTCTGGAGCTAAAGTTCAGAATTTATTAACCAAAGGTTCTTTAAACCACTTAACACATCAGCTTAAAAAAACACCAGAGCAACACTTTTCTCAAATAAAAGAAACAATTCAATTAGCTTCTAAAAACGGAATTAAAACCAATGTGTATTTAGAAGATTGGTCTAATGGAATGCGAACTTCAAAGGAATATGTTTTTCAATATTTAGATTTCTTAACAACTCAAAATATAGAACGTATTTTATTACCAGATACTCTAGGAGTTTTAACTCCCAAAGAAACTTTTAATTTCTTAAATGAAATACGTAAAAAGTATCCAGATTCTCACATCGACTTTCATGGTCATAACGATTACGATTTAGGAGTTGCCAATGTAATGGAAGCTGTAAAAGCAGGTGTAAATGGTTTGCATCTAACCATAAACGGTATGGGAGAGCGTGCTGGAAACGCACCTATGGCAAGTGTAATAGCAGTAATTAATGACTTTCTGAAAGAAATAGAAATTACTGTCAATGAAAAAGCATTAAACAAAGTAAGTAAACTGGTAGAAACATTTTCAGGGTTTAGAATCCCTGTAAACAAACCCGTTGTTGGAGCAAATGTTTTTACACAAACAGCGGGAATTCATGCAGATGGGGATAACAAAAACAACCTTTATTTCAACGATTTGATGCCCGAACGTTTTGGTAGAAAACGCAAGTACGCTCTGGGAAAAACATCAGGAAAAGCCAATATTCAAAAAAACTTACAAGATTTAGGCATCAGTTTAAATGACGAGGAACTTAAAAAAGTTACCCTAAGAATTATTGAATTAGGTGATAAAAAAGAAGTAGTTTCTCAAGAAGATTTACCGTATATCATTTCGGATGTTTTAGATAGTGATACGATTGAAAAACGAGTAATTGTAGAGAATTATGTATTAGGTCACGCAAAAGGAATGAAGCCCTCTACTACCCTACAATTAAAAGTTGAAGGTGTACAATACGAAGCACATGCGCAGGGAGATGGACAATTTGATGCGTTTATGAATGCCTTAAAAAAACTCTATAAAACACATGGCAAAAAAGAATTGCCGAAACTAATCGACTATGCCGTAAGAATTCCTCCTGGAAGTAATTCCGACGCTTTGTGTGAAACAATTATTACTTGGAAAAGAGAGAAAAAAGAATTTATAACACGTGGTTTAGATTCAGATCAAACAGTATCTGCAATTAAAGCCACAGAGAAAATGCTCAATATTATTTAATGTAAAAGTTAGAAAGTTAAAAGTTTATAAAGTTCCGAATCGAACTCAAATACTGTAACTTTTTAAAACTTTCTAACTTTATAAACTAACAAACTTTACAAACTATAATAAAATGAAACTAAATATCGCATTATTGGCAGGAGATGGAATTGGTCCTGAAGTTATAGACCAAGCTGTAAAAGTATCGAATGCTGTTGCAAAAAAATTTAATCACGAAATTCATTGGAAACCTGCCTTAACGGGTGCCGCTGCCATTGATGCCGTTGGAGAACCGTATCCAGATGAAACACATGAAATTTGTATGGCGTCCGACGCTGTATTGTTTGGTGCTATTGGACATCCTCGTTTTGATAATGACCCTTCTGCGAAAGTGCGTCCAGAACAAGGTTTGTTAAAAATGCGTAAAAAACTAGGCCTGTTTGCCAATGTAAGACCTACTTTTACTTTTCCTTCTTTGTTAGACAAATCGCCTTTAAAAAGAGAGCGTATTGAAGGAACCGATTTGGTTTTTTTACGCGAACTAACAGGAGGTATCTACTTTGGTGAAAAAGGAAGAAGAGACGAAGGAGAAACTGCTTTTGATAACTGCGTATATACACGAGCGGAAGTACAAAGATTAGCAAAAAAAGGGTTTGAATTGGCAATGACACGCTCTAAAAAATTATGTTGTGTAGACAAAGCCAATGTGTTAGAAACTTCTAGGCTATGGAGAGAAACCGTACAAGCCATGGAAAAAGACTATCCAGAAGTAAAGGTTTCTTATGAATTTGTGGATGCGGTTGCTATGCGTTTGGTACAATGGCCCAATAGTTATGATGTTTTAATTACCGAAAATTTATTTGGAGATATTTTAACAGACGAAGCTTCTGTAATCTCAGGCTCTATGGGATTAATGCCAAGTGCTTCGTTAGGAAGTAATATTGGTTTGTTTGAGCCCATTCACGGTTCGTATCCACAAGCAACGGGATTAAATATCGCCAATCCAATGGCTACCATTTTATCTGCAGCAATGTTGTTTGAAAATTTTGGACTACAAGCAGAAGGAAACGCTATTAGAAACGCTGTAAACAATGCGCTAAGCAAAGGAATTGTTACCGAAGATTTAGCTGATGGTGGCAAAGCGTACGGAACTTCTGAAGTTGGAGATTGGTTAGCAGAAAATATTTAATGTATTAAAAATACGTTTTTAGATTACAAATAGGTTGTCAAAAAAATGACAGCCTATTTGTTTTTATAAAATATTTTAATATTCTTTAAAGTTTAGGAAGTTTAAAATAAAATGTAGTTCCTTTTCCTACTTCAGATTCTAGCCAAATTTCGCCATCATAACTATTCACAATCTTTTTTACAATAGATAAACCAATACCTGAAGAGCCATTACTGTCTCCAAGCGTTTGAAATGTAGTAAAAATCTTTTCATGATATTTTTGATCAATCCCTACACCGTTATCTTGTACAGAAAACTCATAATGTGTTTTTAATTCTTTACATCCAAGTCTTACAAAACCTTCTTCTTTATCGTTATATTTTACAGCATTACTGATTAAGTTTTGAAATAATTGATGCAATCTATAGGAATCTCCTTTAATAACAGGAAGTCTATTTTCTTTAATAATACGTATGTTTTTGGGAAGGTATATATATTGTATAATACCGTCTAAAACTTTATCTAAATCAATATTTTTTGATTTTTCATTACGAGCACCTACATTAGAATACTTTAAAATTCCATTAATCAAATCTTCCATTTTCTCAATGCTCTTCTTCATCAAATCCATATAATTATTTGCCTTCTCGCTAATACTATCACCAAAATCTTCATGCAACCAACTGGTAAGTGTGCTAATATTTCTAAGTGGTGATTTTAAATCGTGAGAAACCACATGGGCATAATCATTCAGCTCCTGATTTCTTTCTTCTAACTGATTCAACAATTTTTCTTGTTTTTGAAAAGCTTCACATGCTTTTAAAGTGGTAAAAAACTTTTTTATAATAGGCAGTAACTGATTCATTTTATGATCAGTAATACTATTATTTTCTTTGGTGTAAAAAAATAAGAAATTCTCATTCATTACATTAAAAACGGTTATAAAACCATCTTTGATTTCAATGGGCGTTATGCTATTTAATACCTCATGATATGGAAAAATTTGATAAGTATCTATTTTACTTAAAAAATGGTGCAACTTTGTATCTGTTATGTTTAAAACTGGATCTCCTTTTGGGAGTGAAAATTTAGTAGAAAAAGAATCTTGCTTTTTTTTAAGAATCCAACCCGCATTAAAGTCGTTTCTTTTTAAAATCAATTTTAAAAAATGATTGCAATTTTCATCATAATCTAGAGATTTACCAATACTCATAGAGTATTCATACAATTGCAATATGTCTAAAACCTGACTATCCATTTGCTTATTCAAATAAACTTACCACAACTGTTTTATTATAAAATTCTAAATAACCATTTCCAAAAGAAGATATTTCACCAAGAGTAAGTGCTCCTCCCACAGAAATTTCAGGATGTTTACTTCGTAAGGTATCTACAATTTTATTTAACTCTTTTTGAAAGTCTTCTTCTAGAAATAAAATTCTAGAAATACAATCTATAATAATAGCTTTTTGAGGTACTACAGCGTCTTTTAAACTTGCTTTTGCTGCTTTTTTTGCAGCTGCTATTAAAGACTTGTTATCTCCTTTCATGATGTTCACCATAGTGTTTTCCTCTACTTCGCCCACACAAATTAATTCTTCATTTTCATTAACCATTAAAGGGTCTCTAATAACACTTTCATTTCCTTGTTTTACAATACCAAACGGATATCCTTTTGCCAATTCAAAAAAATTGTTGTCATTAAATTTTTGCCCTGAATCTTTTTCTACAACAGCTTTATACGTTTTAAAAGGATTTTCCCAATTGATTCCTTGAATGGTATTTTTATCTGCTTTTGTGATAATATAAGGCCCACTTAATTTTTCCCAACCATGTGCCACACCAATAGAAGATTTTGTTTTCATCATACAAATAACCGCAGCATCCATAAACAGACCTTCTTCAGAAAAAACACAAGGTTTTTGCTCTAAAGTAAGGCTTCCTGCTCCACCACCAAGGTAATTTGTATTCATTCCATAACTTTCATACAAAGAGCTTAAATAGTTAGAAATATTAGACGTTAAACCGTCTACATAAGTAAGTAAACTATAATTGGTATCTCTTTCATATATTATTTCTGGTACATCAAACTCTTTTGTACTAATATTTTCTATCACTGAAGTATGAAAAACATTGTACAAGGTATTAATAACAATGCCTTCATCACAAATGTTATTCTCATGAATAACTTTTGGAAAAATGCCTCCAATAAATTTAACCTTTAGTGTTTTTAATTCTTCTATCAAGCTAAGAACATCAATATTTGTTGCTTCTGCAATCGTAATTAATGCTGTTTTATCTTTTACATGATTTAAAATTTTCTCGGCAACTTCTTTTGTTTGAACATTATTAATAAACATCTTAAAATAATTTTAATGATACAGATTATTAACAAAGATATTTTTAGTAACAATGAATACCCTACATCTTTCGATAGAATTGATACTTTATTCGTTCAATGGTAAGTTAAATAGGATGAACTGTAAAAAAGCTATTACCCAATAATCATTCCTGCAATAGTAGCCGACATTAATGATGCAATGGTTCCGCCAATTAAAGCTTTCATTCCAAATTTAGATAAGGTTTTTCGTTGCCCTGGCGCTAAAGAACCGATTCCTCCAATCTGAATTCCTATAGAAGCAAAGTTTGCAAAACCACATAGCATATACGTTGCCATAATTACAGATTTTTGGTAGTTTAAATGCATTGTATTGGTTGCGGTTTTCAATTCTGCCAATTGTATATATCCAATAAATTCACTAGCAGCAAGTTTAATTCCTAGTAATTGGCCCATTAAGGTCATATCTTCCTTAGCAACACCAATCAACCACATCAATGGCGCAAAAAGATACCCTAAGAGAAATTCTAAGGATAGAGATTTATAAACTGTTGAGCCTGCTATAATTTCATTTAATGAGGTAAATTTCCAACCAAAATACGCAATTCCATCAAAGCTTCCTAAACCGCCAAGTATTCCATTTATCATGGCAATAACTGCTACAAAAACCAATAACATTGCTCCTACATTTGCTGCCAATCGTAAACCTTCTGTGGTTCCGTTTGCAATAGCATCTAATATATTTGAACCTATTTTTTCTTGAGAAACTGTAACATCTGTGTTTACTTTTTCTGTTTGTGGATAGAGTATTTTAGAAATTACAATAGCACCAGGTGCTGCCATTACAGAAGCAGCTAAAAGATGCTTGGCAAAAACAAGTTCTAAATCTTTTTCCCCTCCTCCTAAAAACCCAATATATGCTGCCAAAACAGCTCCAGCAACAGTTGCCATTCCGCCAATCATTACCAAAAGCATTTCAGACTTATTCATTTTTTCTAAATAGGCTTTAATAAGTAAAGGCGCTTCAGTTTGCCCTAAAAAAATATTTCCAGCAACAGAAAGGCTTTCCATTCCTGAAATTCCTAAAAATTTTGATAAAACAATGGCCAGAACTTTTACAATCCATTGAATGATTCCCAAATAAAATAGCAAGGAGGTTAAGGCTGAAAAGAAAATAATTGTAGGCAATACTTGAAAAGCAAAAATATATCCAAATGTATTCATATCTGCTACTAAGCCATCAAATAAAAACTGACTTCCAGCTTTTGTATATTCTAGAATATTGATAAATATCTTTCCTACAAATTCAAAAATCACTTGAATAAATTCAACTTTTAAAACACCAATAGCGATAATTAATTGAATGGATAACCCAATACCTACTTTTTTCCAGTCGATTCCTTTTCTATTGCTACTAAATAAAAAAGCAATAACTAGTAAGGAAAACATTCCTAATATACCTCGCCATAATGTTTTTATAGAAAAACCTTCATTTGGTAAAATCTCATTAGCTGTGTTTTTTTGTTCTGTTACAAATATCGCTTCCTGCTCTACTGTATTTTTTTCATTAGAGAGTGTAGTTGCTTCATTTGTAACTATTGAATCTTTTACTTTTTCGATATCTTGAGAAAAACTAAGTGTTGTAATAAAACAAAAAACAAGTAGTATGAGTTTTTTCATAAAATAAATTTGTTACGTTCTTTTACTAATTTCATCTCTAATTTTTACAGCCAGCTCATAATTCTCATTAGCTACTGCTTTCTGTAACTTTTTATTCAATTCTTTTACAGTATAATCTGAAAGGCTTTTTTCTTTGGAAGACAACACCTTTTCTAGCTTACTTTCTATATCATTATCCGTATTTACTTTCGATTCTTTGTTAGAAATATCTTTATCTACTTTTAAATAGACGCCTGCTTTTTCTAAAATATTTTCATAGGTATAGATAGGCGCTTCAAAACGAACAGCAATAGCAATAGCATCAGAAGTCCTAGCATCAATTATTTCTTCTATCCCATTTTTTTCGCAAATTAAGCTAGAAAAGAAAACCCCGTCTTCTAATTTATGAATAATAACTTGTTTTACATTTATAAGATACGTCTCTGCAAATGTTTTAAATAAATCGTGTGTTAATGGTCTTGGCGGCTTTATTTCTTTTTCTAAAGTAATAGCAATAGATTGTGCCTCAAAAGCGCCAATGATAACAGGCAATGTTCTAGTTCCTTCTATTTCTCCTAATACTAAAGCGTAGGCACCTGTTTGGCTTTGACTATAAGAAATTCCTTTTATGGTTAATGCTATCAAATTCATAAAATTGTATTACTGAAACTGAAATAGCACTCTAACTTTAGACAAATTGCTAAAATTAGAGTGCCATTTTAACTGGCACAATTTAGTAAAAATTATGTATTCTGTGCTTTAAATTCTTTTAACTTCTCAATCAATGTTGGAACTACTTCAAAAGCATCTCCAACAATACCATAATCAGCTGCTTTAAAAAATGGTGCTTCTGGATCTGTATTAATAACCACTTTTACTTTTGAGGCATTAATTCCTGCTAAATGTTGAATAGCACCAGAAATTCCAATAGCAATATACAAGTTAGAAGCAACAGGCTTTCCTGTTTGCCCAACATGTTCTCCATGTGGTCTCCAACCTAAATCTGAAACAGGTTTAGAACAAGCCGTTGCAGCACCTAAAACACCCGCTAATTCTTCTATCATTCCCCAATTTTCAGGCCCTTTTAAACCTCTACCAGCAGAAACTACAATATCTGCATCTGCAATGGTTATTTTTCCTGAAGCTTTTTCTTCGCTAACAGATTTTACACCAAAATCAGTTTCAGAAATAGTTGGTTCAAAGTTTTCTGAACTTCCGTCAACTACATTTTCATGAATTCCATAAGAATTTTTAGCAACGCCAATAATTTTTTTACTCGTAGAAATTACCGTATTTGAAAAACCTTTGTTTGAAAACGCTTTTCTTTTTACTGTAAATGGGCTTGTACTACTTGGAATAGCTACTACATTAGAAGCATAACCTGCTTCTAAGGAAACAGCCAATATAGGGGCAATATGTAATGAATTGATACTAGAATCTAAAACTACAACATCGCTACTTTCAACATCTGCTACCTGTTTAACAACAGAAGCATATACTTTTGCATTGAATGTGTCTAATTGATTATTTGAAATCGCAATTACTTTTTCTGCTCCATATGTATACAATTCTGAAGTATCAGAAGCATTAATAGTAAGGGCAACTAAATTTGTTTCTAATTGTTCTGCTACTTTTTTTCCGTAAGAAACAACTTCAAAAGCAGCTTTTTTAAATTTCCCTTCCGACGCATCGGCAAAAACTAAAACAGACATATTTATTTTGATATTAGATTTCAGATATTAGATTTTAGATTGTTATTCAAACCTAAAAAATGATACTAAAAAAGATTTATTATTATATTAATTATTTAGTTATTTGAAATTTGATAAACTTTTTAATTTCAACTTTATAACTTTTAACTTTATAAACTCCTTATATAACTTTAGCTTCATTATGCAATAAGCTTATCAATTCATCTATATTATCTGCATCTACCAACTTCACAGCTCCTTTTGCAGGTGGTTTTTCATAAGAAATTATTGTTGTTGCGTTTTCTGTACTCGTAGGTTCTAAAACGGTCAGTGGTTTTTTACGTGCCATCATAATACCTCGCATATTAGGAATACGCAAATCTTTTTCTTCTACAATTCCTTTCTGACCTGCCACAACAATAGGTAAACTAGAAGAAAGTGTTTCATTACCTCCATCTATTTCTCTTGTTAAAGAAACATTATTTCCTTCTACTTCCATAGCAACACAACCGTTTACAAAATTATAATCTACTAAAGAGGCTAACATTCCCGGCACCATACCTCCATTATAATCAATCGATTCTCTTCCTGCCAATACAACATCATACGCTCCGCTTTTTACAACTTCAGCAAGTTCTTTCGCAACTGAAAATCCATCAATAGCTTCCGCATTTACCCGAATAGCTTCATCTGCTCCAATTGCCAATGCTTTACGTAAAGTAGGTTCTGTTGTTGCATTTCCAACATTTACAACCGTTATTGAAGCACCTTGTTTCTCTTTAAACCACATGGCTCTGGTTAAGCTAAATTCATCATATGGGTTGATTACAAACTGAACACCATTCGTGTCAAATTTTGTATCATTATCTGTGAAATTAATTTTTGAAGTGGTATCAGGTACATGACTGATACATACCAATATTTTCATAAATTAGAATTGTTTTATTTTTATATGAAACAAAGCTACACTATTTTTTTAAAAAATACTATGCATGCATAGTATTTTTTTCAATTTAACTCGATTTTAGACCTAAAAAATAAAACTCATATAAAGGAAGTGAAGTATTTTAATTTCTCTTTCTATTTTTTTAGATTTTCCTTACTTTTGTCGTCGTTAAATTTAAAGATTACACAAAGATATAATGAAGACAATTCAGTTTAGAGAAGCCATTTGTGAAGCTATGAGTGAAGAAATGCGCGCAGATGAAAGTATATATTTAATTGGTGAAGAAGTAGCAGAGTATAACGGTGCCTACAAAGCCAGCAAAGGAATGTTGGATGAATTTGGTCCAAAACGTGTAATTGATGCTCCCATTGCCGAATTAGGTTTTGGAGGTATTGCCATAGGTTCTGCCATGAATGGAAACCGACCTATTGTAGAATATATGACTTTTAACTTCTCTTTAGTTGGAATTGATCAAATTATAAACAATGCCGCAAAAATTAGACAAATGTCTGGCGGACAATTCAACTGCCCTATTGTTTTTAGAGGCCCTACAGCATCTGCTGGTCAATTAGGAGCAACACACTCTCAGGCTTTTGAAAATTGGTTTGCAAATACTCCTGGACTAAAAGTAGTTGTACCTTCAAACCCATACGATGCAAAAGGCTTATTAAAAGCTGCCATAAGAGACGATGACCCTGTAATTTTTATGGAATCTGAACAAATGTATGGTGATAAAATGGAAGTTCCAGAAGGTGAATACATTATTCCTATTGGAGTTGCAGACATTAAAAGAAAAGGTACAGATGTTACCATAGTTTCTTTTGGTAAAATTATTAAAGAAGCCTACAAAGCAGCAGACGAATTAGCTAAAGAAGGTATCAATATTGAGATTATTGATTTAAGAACAGTGCGTCCTATGGATCACGATACTATTTTAGAATCGGTTAAAAAAACAAATAGACTTGTAATTTTAGAGGAAGCTTGGCCTTTTGCAAGTGTTGCTTCTGAAATAACATTTAGAGTACAAGACGAAGCTTTTGATTATCTAGATGCGCCTATAAAAAGAATTACAACATCAGATACACCCGCACCCTATTCCCCTGTTCTATTAGAAGAATGGTTGCCAAACGCTAAAGATGTTATAAGCGCTGTTAGAGAAGTTTTATACCTCTAAAATATATTTTAAACTCCCTAAATTTATTTTTTTTATAGTCATAATACTATAAAAAGAATGTGTGTGTATGAAATTAAAATGTGTATTCTTTTTACTATTTACCAATTTCATAGCGCATGCGCAACTTACAATATCTGGGCAAGTTGTAGATGAAAAAAACGAGCCTTTACCTTTTGTAAATATTCATGTCAAAAAATTAAATATTGGCACTATAACAAATGATAATGGCGAGTTTTGGCTATCTATTCATAAAAGAAAAGCAAAAATAGATATCTCCTCATTGGGTTTTATATCGCAACAAATAAAAGTAAACTCAAAAACAACCTATTTAAAAATCACTCTAAAAGAAGAAGCTAGTGAACTGGAAGAGGTAGTTATTGTTACAAAACCAAAAAAAAGACTTCGTAAAAAAGAAAATCCTGCATATCGAATTTTAAAAGAGGTATGGCGTAAAAAAAAGAAAAATGGTTTGAAAGCTGTAGATGCTTACCAGTATAAAAAATTGCTAGCTACAGAAATAGGTTTAAATAATTTAGATTCTACTTTTTTAAAAGCAATATTTAAAAAAGAGTACAAAAATATACTTGCCAAATTGCCCTACAACGAAACAGGCATCAACTATTATATTCCGCTATTCTTTAATGAACAAGTAACAACTACATACCGAAATAATAAAACGGGGTTAGAAAAAGAAGTTATAGAAGCTGAAAAAAATGCAGGAGCGCAAAAAGAAGGCTTTGTTTTCCAACGATTTGCAAATACTTTTAATGCAATTGATATTTATAAAAACAACATTCCTGTTTTAAGAAAATCATTTGTAAGTCCTATCTCTACAACAGGTTTTGAAACCTATGACTACGTTTTACACGATAGTATTACCAACAACAATAACAAAGAATATCAAATCTATTTTTTTCCAAGAAGAAATGGAGATTTAGCTTTTGAAGGTGTGGTATGGATTGCAGATAAAAGTTTTTCAGTGACAAAAATTAAAATGAAAATTCGAAAAGACATTAATCTTAATTTTGTAAGAAACTTATCTTTCGAAAAGGAATACATCATAAAAAACGATAGTGTTTATTTGCCCAAAAAAGATGTTTACAATGGCGATTTTACATTGTCTGACAAAGACGATAGTAATAAAGGTTTAAGTATTATAAAAACGCATTACTTTTCGGATTATGTATTTAACAAACCCTTACCTAAAGACTTTTATTTAAAAAAAATAAAGCAAATTAGACCCAATCAATTTAAACAAAATAAAAAATATTGGAATGATATTCCTAATTCACAGAAAGAAACATACACATTAATAGAAACAGTAAGAAACAACAAAGAGGTAAAAAAAGTAACTAGCCTATTAAATATTGCCTCTACAGGGTATATCAATATACTTCCCTCCTTTCAATTAGGACAATACTGGAATTTATTTACAAGAAACAGTGTAGAAGGATTAAAATTAAAGTTAGGATTTAGAACTTTTAAAACCACCGAAGATCGATTTCGACTCAGCGGTTTTTTAGGATACGGAACCAAAGATAAAAAACATAAATTCGGGCTAGAAACGAAGTATTTACTTTCTTACAAACCTAGAATTGCTATGGGTATAGCCTATTTATACGATACAGAACAGTTGGGAGGAAGTTTATTAACCACAAATGGATTAAATGCAAAAGCTTTTGATCCGAATGCCTTGTTTTCTAGAGGAGATAATTTCTTTCTATCTTTTGTAAATAGAACTGCTGTACAGTTTGAATTAGAAGTAAAAAAGAACTTTCGTGTTGGGTTTTCTTTCGCTCATAATAACATAAAAACAGCTACAGAAGAAAAATTTAAAATTGACTATATAAATCAGGATGGTGTATTAAAATCGGAACTAACAGATGTAAGTTCCGATATTTATATGACATATACGCCTAGACGTTTTGAATACGGATATGGAGTAGAACAAAAATTAGGAAAGAACTTATATCCTGCCCTTATTATAAATTACAGAAGAGGCTATAAGAATATATTAGGCGGAAGTTACAATTACGATAAAATTCAATTCAATTATAGACACCCCATTCTCCTAGGAAAATTAGGAACTTTAAGAACCATAGTAGATGCTGGTAAAACATTTGGCACTGTTCCTCTATCCTTATTAAGTCCAATTCCTGCCAATCAAACATTCTGGATTACCAGAGGTACTTTCTCTTTAATTAACTATTATGATTTTGTAACCGACACCTATATATCTGGACACTTTGATCATCATTTTAATGGACTTCTTTTTAACAAAATTCCAGGGTTAAAAAAATTAAACCTAAGAAGTGTTCTCTCTTTTAAAACCGTTTATGGAACTATTTCTCAAGCAAATAGAGATATTAATAGATCGAATGTACAGTATGCAGCCCCAACAGATAAATTGTATTATGAGTATGGTTTAGGACTTGAAAACATTGGTTACGGAAATATTCGTCCACTGCGTGTAGACTTCGTTTGGCGAGGAGATCATACAAGTATTAATGGATTACCAACTCCAAAATTTGCTGTTAGAATTGGTATTCGTTCCGATTTTTAGAACATTTAATCGAAAAGAATTCCTCGAGGATATTTCAATAAATTATTTCCGATTAAAAACAACTTCTATTCTTGTGATTTTTTATAAAGCTTATGGCGAAAAGGTTTGCGTAATTTATTCATTTTAAGAGATTGTTAAAAGTGATAGTTTTACTAGTTTTGTATTCCTTTTAAAAGAAAAAAGAAATTATGAGTTCAAAAAATAAAGAAACCTTCGATGTTTTAATAGAAATCCCCAAAGGAAGTAGAAATAAGTATGAATACGATTTTGAACTAAAAAAAGTTCGCTTCGATAGAATGTTATTCTCTTCAATGATGTACCCAGGAGATTATGGATTTATACCTGAAACATTGGCATTAGATGACGATCCTTTAGATGTTTTAGTATTAGGACACGAACCTACTTTTCCAATGTGTGTAAGTGAAGTAAAACCCATTGGTGTTTTTCATATGACAGATGAAAAAGGCCCTGATGAGAAAATCATTTGTGTTCCTATCTCCGATCCTATTTGGAGTATGAAAAATGACTTGTCCGATTTAAATCCACATAGAATAAAAGAAATCGAGCACTTTTTTAAAGTATATAAAGATTTAGAAAAGAAAAAAGTTGCTATTGGCGGTTGGGGAAATGCGGAAGAAGCTATTCGTATTTATCAGAAATCCGTTAAAAGATATCAAGATAGCATCTATAAAAAGACTGATAAATTTAAGATTTAACAAAATAACTCGCTAAATTTTATCAACCTCCTAAATTAAACGTTTAAGAGGTTTTTTTGTTTCTACTGATTTTCTTACTTTTACGCCCGTTTTAAACTAATCAAAATATTAAATAATATATGGAATCAATAATGATTTATATGCCAATTGCAATGGCGGTTTTAGGCTTAATCTATATGTGGATTAAACAAAGTTCGGTAATGAAGCAAGATGCTGGAGATGGAAAAATGAAAGAGATTTCTGATCATATATATGAAGGGGCACTTGCCTTTTTAAGTGCAGAATATAAATTATTAACTGTTTTTGTAATAATAGTAAGCATTTTATTAGCTATTGTTTCTTTTGTAGTACCTACAACACACTGGCTTATTGTAATTGCTTTTATATTTGGAGCTATCTTTTCTGCGTATGCAGGAAATATTGGAATGAAAATAGCTACCAAAACCAATGTAAGAACCACACAAGCTGCAAGAACTAGTTTGCCCAATGCATTAAAAATATCTTTTGGTGGCGGAACTGTTATGGGACTGGGAGTTGCTGGTTTAGCCGTTTTAGGTTTAACAGCATTTTTCATCATATTCTACCAAAAATTTATGGGAGGAGCTTGGACTTCTACTACAGACATGACGGTTGTTTTAGAAACTTTAGCAGGATTTTCTTTAGGAGCAGAATCTATTGCATTATTTGCTAGAGTTGGTGGTGGAATCTATACCAAAGCTGCCGATGTAGGTGCCGATTTAGTAGGAAAAGTAGAAGCAGGTATTCCAGAAGACGATCCTAGAAACCCTGCAACCATTGCAGATAATGTAGGTGATAACGTAGGTGATGTAGCCGGTATGGGTGCCGATTTATTTGGTTCGTATGTAGCTACCGTTTTAGCAGCAATGGTTTTAGGAAACTATGTCATTAAAGATATGGGAGGAAATATCTCTGAATTTGGTTTTGGAGGAATTGGCCCCATCTTATTACCAATGGCAATTGCAGGTGCTGGAATTATTATCTCTATCATTGGAACAATGCTAGTGAAAATTAATAGCAACGACGCCAAAGAAGCCCAAGTAATGGGTGCTTTAAACAAAGGAAACTGGACCTCTATTGTTTTAGTAGGTCTTTCATGTTTTGGACTAGTAACTTGGATGTTGCCAGATACCATGCAAATGGAATTCTTTGGCGAAGGTTTGCAAGAAATCTCTTCGATGCGTGTTTTCTATGCAACCTTAGTAGGTTTAGTAGTAGGTGCTGTAATTTCTTCTGTAACCGAATTTTACACAGGATTAGGAAAATCTCCTATCTTAAAAATAGTACAGCAATCTAGTACTGGAGCTGGAACAAACATCATCGCTGGGTTAGCTACGGGTATGATTTCTACATTCCCTTCTGTATTGCTATTTGCAGGTGCTATCTGGGCATCTTATGCTTTTGCAGGATTTTACGGAGTTGCTTTAGCTGCTTCGGCAATGATGGCAACAACCGCTATGCAATTAGCTATTGATGCGTTTGGTCCTATTTCTGACAACGCAGGGGGTATTGCCGAAATGAGTGAACAAGAACCTATCGTTAGAGAACGTACAGATATTTTAGATTCCGTTGGTAATACAACTGCCGCAACAGGAAAAGGGTTTGCCATTGCTTCTGCTGCATTAACTTCTTTAGCCTTATTTGCAGCCTATGTAACTTTTACAGGAATTGACGGAATCAATATTTTTAAAGCACCCGTTTTAGCGATGCTATTTGTGGGTGGAATGGTACCTGTTGTTTTTTCTGCTTTGGCAATGAACGCTGTTGGTAAAGCTGCCATGGAAATGGTACAAGAAGTTCGTAGACAATTTAGAGATATTGCTGGAATTATGGAAGGCACTGGAAAACCAGAATATGATAAATGTGTTGCTATTTCTACACAAGCCTCTCTAAAAGAAATGATGTTACCTGGTTTATTAACCATTGGTTTCCCACTAATTATTGCTTTTGTTCCAATGCTATTTGGAATGAATTCTTTAGCAATCGCTGAAATGTTAGGAGGTTATATGGCAGGAGTTACCGTTTCTGGTGTGCTTTGGGCAATCTTCCAAAACAATGCTGGTGGTGCTTGGGACAATGCTAAAAAATCTTTTGAAGCTGGAGTTGAAATTAATGGAGAAATGACGTACAAAGGTTCAGACGCTCACAAAGCAGCAGTAACTGGAGATACGGTTGGAGACCCTTTTAAAGACACTTCTGGTCCTTCTATGAACATCTTAATTAAATTAACGTGTTTGATTGGATTGGTCATTGCTCCTATTTTAGGTGGACATTCAGAAAATGATGCTCAAAATATTTGGATTGAAAAAGATGGTGAGAATGTAAAAATCCAAGTAAAAGGAGATTACAAATTTATGGAAAATGTTGATCTAGAAGAATTGGTAAATGTTGATGTAAAAAAGAACGATGATGGTACTGCAACAGCAACAATCATTACAAATATCACTAAAGATGGCAAAAAGACAGAAAAAAAGAAAGTACTAAAAGGTACTTTAGCAGAAATAGAAGCCAAAATAAGTGATTATACAAAAAGCAGCAAACATAATGTTCATGTAAAAGTAAAAAAGGGAACTGAAAATAATGCTGACAAACAGGTGAAAATAAAATTAAAGAAAAATGATGATGGAACTGCAAAGGCAACTATTATTACCAAAACAATTGTAAACGGTAAAGAAGATGTTTTTGAAGATGTCATTGAAGGGAAATACGAAGACGTTAAAGAAGTTTTAAAAGCTTTTGAAAGCGATGGAGATACAATTCATGTTGATATCAAGAAAGATGGTAAAAAAATCATGAAAAAAGTTCGAATAGAGAAAAAAGAAGGAAACTAATCGAAAAAAAACTCTTCGACATTTCGATTTAAATTGTCATTTCCGAAAAATCGGGAATCTAAATAAAAGTTAAAAAAACCTACTTATAAATTATAAAGTAGGTTTTCTTATTTTTAGTACATTAGGCATTCAATTGTATCTCATATCGTAATGAAAAAAACAGACCCTCCTATTATTGTATCGCAATACTTTGCAAAACCTGCATCAGAGGTTTGGAAAGCTATTACAGAACTTACACAAATGAAGCAATGGTTTTTTCATCAAATCCCTAACTTTAAAGCAGAAGTAGGTTTTAAAGTTCAATTTAATGTTGCGACTCCTAATCGGAACTTTTTACATCTTTGGGAAATTATAGAAGTCATTCCTGAAGAGAAAATAGTGTACAACTGGAAATATAAAAACTTTAAAGGAGATTCCTTGGTAACATTTACACTAACTCCTATTAGTAACTCAGAAACAAAATTAGTACTCTCTACAACCATTTTAGAAGATTTTGATAGTACTATTGAAGAGTTCAAATACGAAAGCGGATTAGCAGGTTGGACTTATTTTATAAAACAACAACTCGTTTCCTTTTTAAGTCAAAAAAAGTAATTTAATAGTATGAAGACACCCAAACACATCGATATTAACGGGCACAAACATGTTATTTATCAATCGCAGCAACTCTCTAAAAAAGAATTGATTCAAAAAAGTGAACTCTTTTACAAACATCTAAATACAAGACGATCTGTAAGAGACTTCTCCGATACATACATTCCAAAAAAAGTTATTGAAAGTTTAATTAAAAGCGCCGCCACAGCACCTTCTGGAGCCCATAAACAGCCTTGGACTTTTTGTGCAATATCTAACCCTGTATTAAAATCAGAGATTCGAAGAGCCGCCGAAATTGAAGAAAAGAAGAGTTACGAAAGTAGAATGAGTGAACGTTGGAAAAAAGATTTAGAACCTATAGGTACGGATATGCACAAACCTTTTTTAGAAATAGCTCCATGGCTGATTATCGTATTTAAAAAAGCCTACGAATTAGGAGAAGATAAAGAAAAATACAACAATTATTATGTAAATGAATCTGTAGGAATTGCTTGTGGTATGTTAATCTCGGCAATACACGATGCCGGATTAGTTACCTTAACACATACACCAAGTCCTATGAATTTTCTCGCTAAAATTCTAAAGAGACCTGCCAATGAAAGAGCTTTTTTATTACTTCCTGTTGGGTATCCAAAATCGCCTGCGTACGTACCCGATTTAGAAAGAAAAAAGCTAGAAGATGTGGCTGTTTTTTATGAATAATTGAAGTATTAATAGGTTAAAAACCTCGTCATTCCTTCGACCTGTGCTGAACTCGATTCAGTAAAGCAGAAATGACAATTTATACATAATAAAGTGTTTAACACACCCTTTTTGACAACTTTTTGAAAGTTGTCAAAGCTCTTAAAAATTATTCCAAATTAAATGAATCCATCTCTTTTATTGCAAAAGAAAACCGATTTTCAGTAGTCTTTTGTGCTAATGCATTTATGCCCTTTTCAGAAAGTTGTAAAACTCTTGGATAACCGCCTGTTACTTGGCAATCTCGCATTAAAACAATAAGTTTTCCCGAAGGTGTTAGCTGTACCGTTCCTGGCAAAACAGCAGATGTTAACATCGATTTTAAATCATTATTAATAGTTTCTTTTAACCGATACCCCATTCTATTATGATCCTTTGAAATAGTAAATAAAGTGTTTTCTAATTTTTGCTTTTGATGCACGTTTAGCAATTCATATTCTGGCCCTTTATAACAAGAAATCATTTGGCTTGTAAAATGTAGTTCCGAAACTTTTACAGAACTCCTTGTATTACGTTGCATATTTTGAACTGATTGTGTAGGTAATATGTCATTTTTACGAACTAAAAAATCTTTCGTAATTCCTTGATAATAACTTCTACTTTGCAAAATTTTCTCCGTTAAAAAACCTCCTTGTACTGCCAAATAACATCGTACACCCAAATGAACTTTTCCAAAAGATAAAACAGCATCTTTCTCAACAAATAACATCGTATTTAAAGAAACTGGTTTGTCATTTAATTTTGGAGAAAAATCTCCTCCGCTAATACAAATATTTGTAGACTCCATAAATTTCAATCGGCAACCACCCAACATAATTTCTAAAACTGCGGCATCTAAAGAATTGTTTAAAATAGTATTCGCTAAAGTCGCTGTATAACTATCCATAACACCCGAAACAGGCACACCTATACTACCATAACCAATTCTTCCTGTATCTTGAATTGTCGTATAAAAACCTGCTGAAAGTACTTTAATCATTTCGCACTCTTTTTTGAATACTATACTTGTTCTCTTGAACTTGCTTTTCTATTTCAATATATTCTTCTAAAGAAACTGCTACAAACTGTATTCCATCACCCGATTTAGCAAAACAAGGATTTTCTTTTGCAACATTAAAAAATGGGATAGGTGTTTTTCCAATCAAATTCCAACCACCAGCACTTTTAGAAGGATAAATACCCGTTTGAGAACCACCAATACCTACTGCTCCTTTTTCTACTACTAGCCTAGGGGTAGATTTTCTAGCGGTGTGCAATTGAGTATTTAAGCCTCCTAAATATAAAAAACCTGGTAAAAAACCGATAAAATAAACAGTATATATTGGCTGTGTATGCAGTTGAATAATTTGATTGATTGGGATATTCTTTTTTACTGAAATGTCTGCCAAATCAATTCCAAAAGAGGCATCATAGCATACAGGAATTTCCCAAATATAGTTTGTTAACCCTGTTACTCCTGTAGAAGCAGAAATCTCTTGATAGCGTTTTTTTAACCTAACAATTTCTTCAGAAAAACGAGTAATTTCTCTGTTATATTTTAATGTTAACGAATGATACCCCATAATAATATCTGAAATATCATGAGCATTATTGTTTAGAATTCCTTCTTTAAAAGCAATCATATCTTGTAAAATAACTTCATCTATTTTTGAAGCCCATTCTATAAGAATCGCTTGTTTCCCAAAAGGTTTAAATATTAGTAAACTCAGCATATATTAGACAACCTCTATTCCTTTTTCTAAAAAGGATTTTTTTAAAAATTTAAGAATATCCAATGCGTTTTCACCATCACCATGTACGCAAAATGTATCTGCTTTTATTTGTTTTTCTATGCCTGTAATGGTTTTTACTTTTCCTTTTAAAAACATATTCAATACGTGTTTATATGCTTGTTTTGGATTTTTAATCAAAGCTTCTTTCTGAGTTCTTGCCACCAAAGTTCCGTTGTCATTATAATTTCGATCTATAAAAGCTTCGTATTTGATTTTTAAATTATTTTGCAATGCTACTTTTTCAATTTCTGAATTTGAAGGGACATACAAGAAAGTGCTATCAAAAATAGTTTGTATTGCTTTTACAAAAACAGTAGCTGTGTCTCTATCTTTCGCAATGAGATTGTACAAAGCGCCATGTGCTTTTACGTGATGAACTTTTACACCTAATTTTTCTGAAATATTACGAAATAGCAATAACTGATTTTCAATGCTTTTCTGCAAGTTTTCTAGAGAGATATCTAGTACTTTTCTACCAAAATTTTCTCGATCAGGAAAAGAAGGATGTGCCCCTATTTTTACATGATTTTCTTGTGCTAATAGTATGGTTTTTTCTATGATTTCAGTAGAACCTGCATGTGCTCCACAAGCAATATTACAAGATGATAGGTAGGGCATTAATAAAGCCTCGTTGTGAAACCCCTCGCCTACATCACAATTAATATCGATTGTTTTCATAGATTATTAGATATTTTTAATCTCTCATTCTAAATTTCTCAATTAAATTTAAGTATTAATTCCATAAAAACACTTTTAAAATACAGGTTTAATCATTTTTAATAAAATAACCTTTGTTAGATACTGCTGCATCACTAATACGTATACTTGCTGTTTTAAACCAAACCTCTGCATAATTTCCATCTGCATATTGTTTTTGAATATCGCCACCATGCGTTTCAGCACCAGAGCACCAATTTCTATTAATCTCAGGAGATTTTCCATTCGTTTGATTGTAAGAACCTAACTTAAAAAAACACCCCTCTCCTGCATAGGCATTTTTACGTTCTACACCATCTTGACCAATTGGCACAAATAGTTCTTGGGTTTGCTGAGGAATATCAGTCTTCTTTGCATACTCTGATACGATTAGGTTTTTTGTAAATGATTTGGTTTCATGTCCTTTACTAGTAAACTTCAGGTTCATAATACCGTTCTTAACTTCAATTTCATAACTAAATTCTTCGCCTAATGCGATACCGTTTTTAGGCTCTTCTGGATATGTATTTGCATCCGTTCCAACAACAGAAAAATCATGACCCCAAACAGCTGTAGAATAATCCCATCTTCCAGAATTATCTTCACCTGCTGTATTAATTTCATAATGCCAAAAAACAGAACCTTTAGTATGACCTGGAAATTTCTTGTAAAATATTTTAAGCGGTTCATTTTCATGCCCATCTGCACTATGAATCTGACCAACAACTACAGAGTATGAAGCTGCTACTCGAGCATCACCCGTAGCCGATACATTCATTACTTTAAGTGTCGCTGTCAATTTATCATTCGCAGTTGTAGGATACCATTTTTTTGATTGCGCCAATTCTGTTCTTGTATTGTTTGAAGTTCCATGGGTATCTCCTCCGTTAGGTGCTTTATAAACAACCCAATTTCCTTCAGCATCATTTGCTGTATAAAAGAAATCTTTATGCTCAAAATTATTTGCATGCCCCACATTTGAGCCATCACCTAAAATCAGGTTCCAATGATTAAAAAACGGAGTAATATCACTTGCATAAACTGTTTTTTTAGCAACTGTTTTATGCTGTTTTTTAGCGGTATTGGAACAGCTATTTAGTAATAAAAAGAAACTAACGATTAAGAAAGCTGGTACGATACTTTTTTTATTCATTTTTTTAAAGTTTTGTTTTAAAATTGGGAAAATTAGTCATAAACAATTTCATGTGTCTATGTTATTTATTTTATGGGTTATACTTCAACAAGTTCAGTACAGGTTGTAACTTACAGATAGTCATTTCTCCACGTATCGAAACGTAGTTGTAAAAGTTTCATAGAGAAACTACATATTATAAACGCCACCATTAATATCTAGTGTAGCCCCCGTAATAAAACCATCGTACTCAGACGCTAAATATAAAACTGCTCGTGCTACATCGTCTGCATTACCTGCTCGTTGAATTGGAATACTTGCTGTTGTTGCCGCTGCAGATTCTTTTGTTGTATGTGTATTATGAAATGAAGTTCCTAGTATAAGACCTGGAGAAACAGCATTTACTCGAATGCCTTGCGCACCTAACTCTGTAGAAAGCGCTCTTGTAAATGTAAGGATAGCACCTTTACTCGTAGAATAGACCAAAGATCCTGGATGACCGCCTTTTCGTCCGGCAAGTGATGCCAAATTAACAATACTACTGTTGTCGTTTTTTCCTAGATAAGGAGAGGCTGCTCTGGTTACAAACATCATAGAGGTAAGGTTAATGTCCATTACTTTATGCCAAAAATCAGTTTCCATTTCATGCAACATTTTACGGGCTACAAGTGAGCCTGCGTTGTTAATTAGTATATCCAAACTACCAAAAGCTTCTACTGTTTTTTCTACTAATACATTTGCATCTATCTCTTTTGTTAAATCACCAGATATAGCAATCGCTTTTTGCCCTTTACTAATTGCATATTCCGCCAATTGGTTTGCAGTATCAGCGCTAGAGAAATAATGAATAGCAACGTTGGCACCAGCATCTATAAAATGTTTGGTAATTGCTTCTCCAATTCCTTGAGCACCAGCGGTAATAAGAACATTTTTTCCAGTTAATTTACTATTGTTTTTCATCTGTGTTTATTCTTTATTTTTTATGGGTTATACTTCAATTAGGTTCAATAGAAACGATAGTTTCCATATAGTCAGTTAAAATCTCGGTATGGATTATTTTATTTGTTTACCAATCGTATTGATAATTACGAACTGTTTTAAACTTTTTCAATTTGCTAAAAAATTACTGTTTTCTGTCCTACACCGTATCCTTTTATTTTTACAAATATAATAAGGTACAGGTTTCCTTGATACTAAACTGGTTTAAACTTTTTAGAACAATCCAAATACTTTAAAAATACTTTTCAATCCTAAGAATACCGCAATACCAACAATAAAAATTCCTAGTATATTTTGAAATTTTGTATTAACGAAAGTTCCTAGTAATGCTTTTTTATTCATCATCCACAGTAAAATACCTGCAATAATAGGCAATAGCATTCCATTAGCTACTTGTGCAAATTTTATAATTTCTATGGGTTTTATACCTATAGATGAAAAGAGTACCCCCAAACCTAAAATTAACATCCATACGCCTCTAAATTTTTTAGATTGCAAATCGCCTTGCCACCCCAAACAACCTTTTGCAACATAAGAAGCTGCCAAAGGGGCTGTAATGGCTGAAGTGATTCCTGCTGCAAACAGTCCTATTGCTAGAAAGTATTTAGAAAAATCGCCATACAAAGGAGCTAGACTTTTTGCCAAATCGGTAACATTGCTAATATTTCCAGAAGGAATTGCTGCTGCCGAAATAATAATTGCCATAGAAACCAAACCTCCCAAAACAATAGAAATAATTGTGTCTTTTCTAACTGCTTTTAAATCGTTGGCTGTTTTCCACTTTTCTTTTACCAAAGAAGCGTGTAAAAACAAATTATAAGGTACAACGGTTGTACCAATTAAAGCAATAACCGTTAACAAACTTTGTTCTGGAAACTTTGGAGTAAACAGTCCTTTTAAAATAGCTACAAAAGAAGGTTTTGTAAGTATTGCTGTAAGTAAAAATGAGAAACTCATCAATAAAACAAGGCTTACCAAAACTTTTTCTAACATTTTATAATTCCCAAAATAGAGTAATAAAAAGGCAACAAAACCGATAAATACACTCATAAAATTGATAGAAATTGAACCAAGATTAGCATGTACTTTTCCAAAAAGCGTTTCCAAACCTAAAATTCCTCCGCTAATATTCCCTGCTTCATAAGAAGCATTTCCTACAACAATAGCTCCTAAAATCAAAAAAGTAATACTTTGTTTTAAAAAAGGATTTCGAATTTCAGCAGTAATAACTTCAGACAACCCTTTTTGAGAAATAACGCCCAATCTTGCAGCCATTTCTTGCAAAACAATGGTAGCAATAATAGACAGTAACATTGCCCATAATAAATTGAAACCAAAATTTACACCTGCAAGTGTACAAACCGTTACTGTTCCAGGACCAATAAATGCCGCAGCGATTAAAGTACCAGGTCCTATATTTTTAAAAATATTTTTAATCATTTTCAATAGCATTTAAAGCATAAATAGCAAAACTACCTAACCAATGTCCGCCCTCATAACTATCACCAACAACATTAGGCAATGAATAATTGATATGTTTATTAGCAATATTTTTTAAATGCTTGTATTTAGGTAAACCTTTTGCAATTTTATACAAACACCAAGCTCTTGAGAAATTAACGCCATCTAAATGCACTAACTTCCCGTCTGTTCTATCAGAAACTTCTCCAACAGGCAAATCAAAATTTGTATCTTTTAATTGTGGTAAAAAGGTATCTAACCAATTTTTAAATTCGTTTTTAGGCAAAACTCTTTTCATAATTGCAGCTTCTTGTAAACAAGCAGATAAAAAATCGAAACCGCTCGGCTCCCAAGAAATAGGGCAATTTACATCATTTATAAAAAAATCTTTACTTCGTTTTTCAATAATACTTAAAAGCTGTTGATGCTGTACTGTATTTGCATAATCCCAAGCAAAGGTAAATCCGAATGCCGTATTTGGATGCTCCCCTACTCGAATCGGATAGTTTAATTTGGATAGGAAATTTATATATTTTTGAACTATTAAATCTGTTAACGGCTGTAAATTTTCTTCCAATTCCTTTGCTATTGGATCTTCCCATGTATGAATTTCTTCAGCCAATTTTAGCAACCAAGCCCAACCGTAAGTCCGTTCGTAACTTTTATTATATTTTCCTTTAAAATAAGCAACTTCAGTCAATACATTTTCTTTGGTAAGGCTCGTTTTTAAAATTTCTTTTGCTTTTGAAGCCTTTTTTAAATTAGGAAATTGTTTTAACAACGAAACCATACTCCAATAACCATGAACAGCAGAATGCCAATCAAAACAACCATAAAAAACAGGATGTAAAGTTTTTGGCGATTGCAAGTCTTCAGCACTTCCAATAATCTGATTTAATTTGTTGGGATATTCTGTATTTACACAATGCAAGGGTAAGTTTAGCAATCTATTTGCTTCTTCTAAATGCAAATTTGGTGTGGTAACTTTGGTAAGTTTTGATGGTGTTTTTGATTGACAACCTATAAAAAGGAATGCAATACACAGAAAATTATATAGCTTCATATAAAAAGTTTGGTTGCTATAAATCTAATAAAAAATAAGCATTTACCTTTTTTAAAGAAGAAGTGTTGAAAAAAAATAAATTCACCCGTATAATAAATTACATTTTTCGTAATAAAAAATCAATTTAAAGCAATTTATTTACGAATATAACAATGAAAAACTGCATTTTTAAAATTCATTTTAAAAATGTACCTTTGCAAAAGATTCAAAAATTGAACATCAATGCTAGAAACTACTACTGCTCCTACTACACAACAACTGTCATTTATCGATTTTAAAAAAGAAGTTTTAAACGACTATAAAATTGCTAGAATTAGTAGAGAATGTAGCTTATTAGGAAGAAGAGAAGTTCTTACTGGAAAGGCAAAGTTTGGAATCTTTGGTGATGGAAAAGAAGTGCCTCAACTAGCCATGGCAAAAGAATTTAAAAAAGGCGATTGGAGGTCGGGTTATTATAGAGACCAGACTTTTATGATGGCGATTGGCGAGTTAACGCCACAGCAATTTTTTGCAGGATTGTACGCACATACAGATATTGAAATAGAACCGATGTCTGCAGGAAGGCAAATGGGTGGGCATTTTTGCACACACAGTATTCATGAAGATGGTCGTTGGAAAAACTTAACAAAACAATACAACTCTTCATCAGACATTTCTCCTACTGCAGCACAAATGGCGCGGTTGTTAGGCTTGGCACAAGCCTCTCAAATTTATAGAAATGTAGAAGGTTTAAAAAATCATACCAATTTCTCTATCGATGGAAATGAAATTGCTTGGGGAACTATTGGAAATGCAAGCACTAGTGAAGGTGTGTTTTTTGAAACTATAAATGCGGCTGGTGTATTACAAGTACCTATGGTTTTAAGTGTTTGGGATGATGACTACGGGATTTCTGTACACGCCAAAGACCAGACAACAAAAGAGAGTATTTCGGAAATTTTAAAAGGATTTCAAAAAGAGGAACATACCAATGGACTCGAAATATTAGTAGTAAATGGTTGGAATTATGTAGAATTGATAGGTGCTTACGGAAAAGCCGCAAAAATTGCTAGAGAACAGCACATTCCTGTTTTAATTCATGTAAAAGAACTTACACAACCTCAAGGACATTCTACTTCGGGTTCTCATGAACGTTACAAAAGTTTTGAACGTTTACAATGGGAAAAAAAGTTTGATTGTATTGATCAAATGCGTAAATGGATTTTAGAGTTTGAATTGGAAGACGATTTAGGAAAAACATTGCGCTTTGTAGAAGATGAAGAAGAACTCATTTTTATTGAAAAAGAAGCTAAAAAAGAAGTTGGCAAAGCAAAAAGAGAGGCTTGGAGTGCTTTTATCAACGAAATAAAGGCGGAAGTTAGTACAGCTACAAGCATATTAGAGAAAATAGCTACTAAAAGTAGTAATGGTGTTTTTATTAATAAACTTAAAAACGATTTAGCAACGATTGTAGAACCTGTTCGGAAAGATATTTTAATTGCTTTAAGAAAAACGCTTCGTTATATAAAAGATGAAAATTTTTCAGAAAAAATCGTCTTACAACAGCTTATAAAATCGCAAATGGAAAGTGCTGAAGTAAAATACTCTTCACTTTTAACAAGCGAAACAACATCAAGTGCTACAAAAATAGCTCCTGTAGCACCTACCTATGCCAAAGAAAAAAATTGGGTAGATGCTAGGATTATTATGCGTGATAATTTTGACGCCATTTTACAAAAACATCCTGAGGTTATTATTTTTGGTGAAGACGCAGGGTATATTGGCGATGTAAATCAAGGTTTAGAAGGCCTACAAGAAAAACATGGAGCTTTAAGAGTTGCAGATACCGGGATTAGAGAAGCTACTATTATTGGACAGGGAATTGGTATGGCATTGCGAGGTTTGCGTCCTATTGCAGAAATTCAATATTTAGATTACTTAATTTATGCTTTGCAAACTTTAAGTGATGACTTAGCTACGTTACACTATAGAACCTTTGGCAAGCAAAAAGCACCTTTAATTATTAGAAGTCGCGGACATCGATTAGAAGGTATTTGGCATGCAGGTTCGCCAATGGGTGGTATTATACACAACATTCGCGGAATTCATGTATTGGTACCTAGAAACATGACTCAAGCCGCAGGTTTTTACAATACATTATTAGAAAATGATGATCCTGCTTTGGTCATAGAATGTTTAAATGGTTATCGATTAAAAGAAGAGCTTCCTATAAATTTAGGAGAATTTAAAACACCTATTGGTGTGGTAGAAACTCTTAAAGAAGGAACGGATATTACAGTAGTTTCTTATGGCTCTACTTTACGTATTGTGCAAGAAGCTGTACACGAGTTAAAACAAATAGGAATTGATGCTGAAATTATTGATGCACAAAGTTTATTGCCTTTTGATATTCATCACGATTGTGTAAAAAGCATCGCAAAAACAAACAAATTATTAATTGTAGATGAAGATGTGCCTGGCGGAGCTTCTGGGTATTTATTACAAGAAATTTTAGAAAACCAAAATGGCTATCAGTATTTAGATAGCAAGCCTGCTACCTTATCAGCAAGGGCACACAGACCTGCTTATGGCACGGATGGCGATTATTTTTCGAAACCTTCTGCAGAAGATATTTTTGAAAAAGTATACCGAATGATGCATGAAGAAAATCCTTCTAAGTATAAAAGTTTGTACTAATACCAATTAAACATTGAAATTACTGTAAAAGAAAATGATGATTTTTTCTTTTGTACAAAATAGAAAACGAAAGCATAACCTTCGTTACGGTTTCTTTTTATGTTGAAGTAGAAAAGAGAAAAGGGTGTTTTATTACGTTGATTTCAATGTTTAATTGGTATAATCTCTTAACAACTGGTTTCCAATAACGCATACTACACAGCGTTTGGATGTGCAGTACTCATTTTTTAACTCTAACAATGCTTGGGTATCAAAGGCATTTTCTGATTTAATTTGCAAATTTGAAAAACCTGAAATAATAGTATTTTTTTCTGGTTGTATTTGTTTTATCAATGATACTAGTTCGTTTTCACGGACTTCTCCCCTACGCTTTTGGTATAAAAATTTTAAAGGAATAATCGTATTAATGATTAGTAAATCTACAAACGATCTTGTAATTTTTTTTAGACTTTTTTTAGACGATTTTTCAAAAGTATAATGCGTTTGCCAAAAAGTAGTTATAGGTACAGAAAATAATTTATAAATCTCAATGAGTTTTTGCGTTTTAATTATCTTAGAAAATAAGTTTTCATGTTGATGATACAAGGCAACTAACTGCGCCATTCGAATTGTAGGAAAATTGGTAGGACGCATTCTAAAAAATGAAAAATGATTCTTAGGTATTGGAGTTAATTGGTACTTGTATTGTAAGTAAGTATATTCTTTTTGTAGATTTTGATAGTATGAGTCTTCTATACGTGCTTCTAAAAAACCTGCTTGCCCGTATAATAGAGCCGTTAATACTTCTTCCTCGAATCGTATTTTTCTCAATATCGAGAAGTTAAAAGACTTTGCCATACTTAAAAAAGCATCTCCATTTACTTTTAATCCAAAATTTTTAGCTAATAATTGAAATAAGACGGCTTCATAATCATTATTTGTATGCTTTAATAGCTGATTTATTAATAACGATTTACGCTCTAAACGCTCAAAATATAATCGTTCTTGCCATTTTTTTAAAAGAAAAGGATTCACAGATTTAATTTTAGATTCACAAGGAATCCAGTACTTATTTCTAGTGAGTAGATTGTTATAATTGTTGAATACATTTTTAGAAACTATTTCTTTTAATACCAAAGTTGGTAATGGTTGGTTGTCTTTCATAAAAACAACTGCATCGTATTCCCAAACAACATGTAGCATTACGGCATCATAATTTGTATCATTTTCATGATGATGTGCATACCAATCGGAAGACTTTACATGAATCTCTATATTACCAACCCAAAGCTGATTGTCAATTTTAAGTTTTGCGTTTAAAAAATCAGGTCCCGCATTTTTATTGTGGATACCCGCATGCACAATGCTAATACTTTCTTTAGAAGTTGTTTTTAAACAAGAGGATACAAATAGTTTGTGTTGCCACACATAGTGTAAGAAATCTTCTTTCATAGCTTTTTTTTTAGATATTAGATATTTAAAAAATGATTAAACAACAAACCTAAACAAATAAACTTGTAAACAAATTAAATTATTAAAAGATTGAAAAATTAAAAGGTTTTAAAGACTAGATAATTGAAAAATTTAAGAATTTATACTTTATACTTTATACTTTATACTTTATACAAAGGTAAAAAACTTTTAAACTTTCAACTTTACAACTCTCCAAACTCTAGACTTTCATCTATCTTACGGAATCCACTTCTTAGGAAAATTAGGCTTTCTCTTTTCTAAAAAAGCATCTCTTCCTTCTTTAGCTTCATCTGTCATATAAGCTAAACGGGTTGCTTCACCAGCAAATACTTGTTGCCCTACCATTCCATCATCCGTTAAATTCATAGCAAATTTCAACATCTTAATAGAGGTAGGTGATTTTGCCAATATTTCTTGCGCCCACTCATAAGCAGTGTCTTCAAGCTTTTCATGCGGAATTACAGCATTTACCATACCCATTTCATAAGCCTCTTGCGCAGAATAGTTTCTGCCCAAAAAGAAAATTTCCCTTGCTTTTTTTTGCCCTACCATTTTTGCTAAATACGCAGATCCGTATCCTCCATCAAAACTAGTAACATCCGCATCTGTTTGCTTAAAAATAGCATGCTCTTTAGACGCTAAAGTTAAATCGCAAACTACATGTAAACTATGGCCACCTCCAACTGCCCAACCCGGAACTACACAAATAACAGCTTTGGGCATAAATCGTATCAACCGTTGTACTTCTAGAATATTTAATCGATGATAACCATCATCCCCTACATAACCTTGGTGTCCACGAGCTTTTTGATCGCCTCCCGAACAAAAAGAATATACACCATCTTTTGTAGAAGGTCCCTCTGCTGACAATAATACTACGCCAATAGAAGTATCTTCTCCGGCATCATAAAACGCATCATACAACTCTTTGGTTGTTTTAGGTCTAAATGCATTTCGAACGTTGGGTCTATTAAATGCAATACGGGCAACTCCATTTGATTTTTTATAAGTTATGTCCTCATAAACTTTTGCTGTTTTCCATACAGGCTTTATCATGATGATATTTTTTTAAATATTTGTTTTAAAACTTACGGTACAGTATGTAAAGTTAACTTAAATGGTTTAAATATTACTTCGTTTAGGAGCCTTATTTTACAAAGTATTTATCGTAAAAATAGAGATCATTAAAAAAAATTACTCATAATCTGTAAAGTTTACTTTTTTTCAACGACAATTAAAATAGTATTATCTAAATACCCATTTATGGGTACGTTATACCCATAAATGGGTATTTGTGAAATTTCACCAAAAACGGGTATTGTTAGATTAAATAAATTACCATATGTTTGTAATCTAGTTAATTTATTATATATTTGATAGTCAAAAAGACACAAATTTAAATTATTACAAATTATTAACCTATAAAATTAAAAATATTATAAAGATTTAAAAACATTAAAGTAAAAAGTTTTAACCCCCATAGTTTTAACCCCCAAACCCCCTCATTATGAAACTAAAAACAATTACCCTACTCCTAGTATTCCTAAGCACATTTGCTTTTTCTCAAAAGACAATTCTAAAAGAATACAAATCTCAACACTTACAAGAAACAAGGCACATTTCTATTCATTTGCCTAAGAATTATGAAAAAGATTCTCTTGCTAATTACCCCTTAACTTTTGTGTTGGACTCTAAAAAAACATTCAATTTATATGTTCAAGCTTCTGATAGTTTTGTACTGACAGATAATGCTCCTAAACAAATTATCATTGGTGTACCTACATCTGCAAAAGATGCATCTTTTAATAAAAAAAATGGCGATTTAACTTCTCAAAGTACGTGGTTTTATTTATTTTTAAGAGATGAACTACTACCTTATATTGAAGAAAATTATAGAACCTCACCTTTTATTACAGCTGTTGGTTCTGAAAATTCAGGAAATTTAATCACTTATTTTTTAGGAGAACAAACCCCAATTCTTAATGCATTCATCTGCTTAAACCCAAATTTATCAGATAATATAACTAATTATATAGATTCGTATAGATTAGAAGATTATGGAAAAATGGATAATACTTTTTATTTTCACATAAGTAATAATGCTAATAATTCAAAAATAAAGCAAAGAGAAATTAATAATTTTGCTACTTATTTAAGTGAATTAAACATTCCTAATTTCAAAACTACTTTTGACAATATAGAAAGCTCAACAACGACTACTAAAGGTATTACAAAAGAAAACATTTCAAAAAGTATAACTGCTGTATTTGAAGCCTATTCTAGCATTTCTCAAGAAGAATTTAATAGCCAGCTAAAAGATTTATCACCGCCTGAGGCTATTGCATATGTAGAAAATAAGTACATAGAAATGAACTATCTTTTTGGAATTGATATGAAAATTAGAGATCGTGACATTGTAACTATTGAAAATATAGTCATAGAAAAAGAAGAAGGGTACTATTTAAAAGACTTTGGAGAATTTCTCTTACAGGTAAAACCAGATTCTCCTTTGGGCAATTTTTATATTGGTAAACACTATGAAATTGCCGAAAATCGTGGCAAATGTTTAGAACATTACCAAACAGCATACACAAAAATAGATGCTTCTGATAAAGTGTCTGCAGATAAATTTTATAAAAACAACATCTTAAGAGTATTAGCGGAACGTTAATCGATATCTGTATTTGTAAGCTGAATTCTATCCGATTTTAAAACAATTTGTTTTTGTTTGAATAAATTTCCAACAGCTCTCTTGAACGATTTTTTACTCATTTGTAAGTGAAATTTTATAGATTCGGGAGAGCTTTTGTCTGTTAATAACAAAAAACCTTGGTTATTTTTTAGCTTCAGTAAAATTTTATCTGTATCGCTATCAATTACATTTTTAAACCCTTGTGGGCGTAACGAAACATCAATTTTACCATCTTCCCTAATTGTTTTTATATAGCCTGTAATTTGCATTCCCTCTTCCAAATCTTCAAAAACTTCATTTTTATAAAGTAGCCCTTCAAACTCTTTATCAATTATAACAGTATACCCTAAAGTAGTTTGTTTCTGTATTTTTAAGAGAACTTTTTCTCCTTCTTGTAAATTCATGTTGTTATGTATTTAAAATAATCCTTCAAAACCTTGTCATTTTCTCCACTTGGAGTAAAAACTTCCATCAATCTTGGTTTTTCAGATACTAAATAAAAATTCTCTAATGCTTTATCTACTATGGTTGTTGAATGTGCTTTTACATAATCAAACTCATGCATTTTACATAAGTGTTCTGCGGTTAAACAGTGAGGCGTTTCAAAGTATGACAAAGCGTTTGTAGATGTAGGTCCTGGAATAATTTTAAAAATTCCGCCTCCAGAATTATTGATTAAAATAATTCGGAAATTACTAGGAATATTTTTGTTCCATAAGGCATTACTATCATAAAAAAAACTCAAATCACCAGTAACAAAAACAGTTGGATTATTACTAGCAAAAGCAGCCCCAATAGCAGTACTAGTGCTTCCATCTATTCCGCTTGTGCCTCTATTACAAAAAATCTTTAAAGTACTATCTAAGTCAAATAGTTGCGCATACCTTATCATAGCACTATTGCTAATCTGTAATTGAGAATGGTTTGGAATACTGTTTAAAACTTGCTCAAAAACTTTAAAATCAGAATGCTCAATTTGCGCTACATATTCTTGGTGTTTCACTCGTTTTTGATCTCTAAATCTCAACCATTGTTCTTGATAATTACTTTTAACCTTCATAACATCTTTATGCAGGTTTGAAAAGAAATATATCGGTTTTTCTTGTATAAATTCCGACAAACAAAAGAAAGTATCCATCGCTTTAAATGCATCAATATGCCAATGATGTTTCGGCGGGTAGTTTCTTAAGAATTGTTTCACTTTTTTTGAAACTACCATGCCTCCAAAAGTAATCAGGACTTCGGGTTGTAATGCTGTAAACTGATTTTCATCTAAAGAAAAAATAAGTTGATCTATAGCATTTATTGCTTTTTTATGGTGTAAGTTTGAAGTTGTTTCTGTTAATAACAAAACCGATTCATCTTCAGCAAAAAAGTTGAGTAGTTTTTCCAACTCGGTATTTGGAAAATTGACACCTACTAGAATTATTTTTTTAGTAGTTGTATTCCAAATAGAAGCTAATTTTTTATAATTGATTGAGGTATTCGCAGCCAAATCAACTTTAAAATTTTCAACTTTAAAACTTTCTAACTCCTCTACAGTTTCATACAAAGGCTCATCAAAAGGAATGTTTATATGTACAGGTCCTTTTTGAGAAGTTGATGTTTGAAGTGCCTTAGAAATTAATAGAGAGTTTTGAGAATAAAATGCTGCATTTTCATTCAAATTTGCAGAAAAAAGAATATGATTGGCAAACACATTTTCTTGTCGAATGGTTTGTCCGTCACCAATATCAATCAAATGTTTAGGTCTATCCGCAGAAATCACAATTAAAGGAATCTTACTATAAAATGCCTCTGCAATTGCAGGGTAATAGTTTAATAAAGCAGAACCAGAAGTACAAACAAGTGCAACAGGTTTTTGGGTTTGTTGTGCAATTCCCAAAGCAAAAAAAGCTGCACAACGCTCATCTACAACACTTAGCGCTTCAATATTAGGGTGATTCGAAAACCCTATGGTTAGTGGAGCATTTCGAGAACCTGGAGAAACCACAACGGTATGGATTGCAAAATAATCGCAAGCTGAAATAATAAGTTGTGCGAGTTTGTTTTTTGGATACATTTTTTATAGTTACAAAGTTCCAAAGTTAACGAGTTTTAAAGTTAAAACTCTTTACGATTAAATTAATTTTACTAAAACAAAAACGTAAAAAATATACTACTTGTAAACTTTCTAACTTTGTAACTTTACTACTTTTAACTAGTTCCCTTTTTGGTAATCTGCTAAAAATTTTGCCAATCCACTATCGGTTAACGGGTGTTTTAACAATCCTTCTATAGCACTTAAAGGACCTGTCATTACATCAGCACCAATTTTTGCACAGTCTATAATATGCATTGTATGACGTACGGAAGCCGCTAATATTTCGGTTTCAAAAGCATAATTGTCATAAATCTGACGAATTTCTGCAATTAAATTTAGACCATCGGTAGAAATATCATCTAAACGTCCAATAAACGGAGAAACATAAGTAGCTCCTGCTTTTGCTGCCAACAAAGCTTGTCCTGCCGAAAAAACTAAAGTTACATTTGTTTTAATTCCTTTTGAGGAAAAGTATTTACAAGCTTTTACACCGTCTTTTATCATTGGAAGTTTTACCACAATTTGCGGATTTAAAGCTGCTAAAGCTTCTCCTTCTTTTACCATTCCTTCATAATCGGTAGCAATTACTTCCGCAGAAACATCGCCATCTACCAAGTCACAAATGGCTTTATAATGATTTAAAATAGAAGTTTCTCCTGTAATTCCTTCTTTTGCCATTAAAGATGGATTGGTAGTTACACCATCTAAAATACCTAAAGCTTGTGCTTCTTTAATCTGATCTAAGTTTGCAGTATCTATAAAAAATTTCATGTTGTGTATATAATTAATTTAATTTTTGGAAGTTACTTGTAATTTCAAATACAAAGATACTTACAATTTATAATGATTCATTAATAACTTTTCATACATTTTATCTGATAAAACTCGCTTTAAAACTATGGAGAGTTTCTCCATAAAGCCACCTACTTTATAATGAATTTTAGGGTTCTTATGTAGAATAATTTTGTGAATCTTTTCCGCCATCTTAATCGGTTCCATTCCTGTATCTACATGACTGTCCATCAATTTTAAATTGGCTTCATATTTTTCTTTGTATGCTGAATCTTCAAAAACAGGTGTATGATATCTTCCTGCAGCAATATTGGTAGCAAAGTCTCCAGGTGCAACATTTACAACCGAAATTCCAAAACTTTTTACTTCCATACTTGTTGCTTCAGTAATAAGTTCTAAAGCCCCTTTGGTTGCAGAGTAAATACCTCTAAAAGGCAACCCCATGTAACCAGCAATAGAAGTAACATTAATAATTTTTCCAGATTTTTGTGCTCGCATTTGTGGTAAAACCGCTTTCATTACATCGATAGCCCCAAAAAAATTGGTATTAAAAACATGATACATTTCATCTTTTGGGGTATCCTCAATAGCTCCAGTAATCCCCATTCCTGCGTTATTTATTAGTACATCTAAACAACCTTCAATTTTAACAATCTGATTCACAGCATTTTTAATAGAATTAGTATCTAAAACATCTAATACTAACATCTGAAAAGAAAAATCTGCTTTATTTTTTTCACTTCTACTAGTTCCATACACTGCATATCCTTTATCATAAAGATAATCAGCAATTGCCTTACCTATTCCAGAAGATGCACCTGTAACTAAAACAACTTTAGACATGATTATTTAAAAATTGAAAAGATTAAAGAATTAAAAGACTTAATATTCAATTTTTGAATCTTTTAATTTTTGAATATACATACAAATATCTAAAAACTAAATTGAGGAATCTAAAAAAGAAGGAATAAAGTTATTTTCAAAAGCATAAAAACAAAAGAGCTTCTTAAAAATTAAGAAGCTCTTTTTATCTGTACAGGCGGAGAGACTCGAACTCTCACACCTCGCGGCACTAGATCCTAAGTCTAGCGTGTCTACCAATTCCACCACGCCTGCCTTCGGCAGGTAAACCTGCTTACTTTAAATTTAATTCCCAATAAAATTGGGATTGCAAATATAAACAATCCCACTAAATTGCAAAGAAGTTCCTCATTATTTTTATACTTTTGAAAGTATATATAACTCTATATGAATTCCATAAAAACATACATTAAAACACATAAAAATAGATTTATAGAAGAATTGATAAGTCTTTTAAAAATTCCTTCTATTAGTGCTGATTCTGCTTATAAAAAAGATGTTTTATATACTGCTGAACTCATCAAAGCAAGCTTGCAAAACGCAGGTTGCGATACTGTAGAAATTTGTGAAACACCAGGGTATCCTATAATATATGGAGAAAAAATAATAGACTCGAAATTACCTACGGTACTTGTGTATGGGCATTACGATGTGCAACCTGCAGATCCTATTGACTTATGGGATGCTCTTCCTTTTGAGCCTGTTATAAAAAAGACAGCAATACATCCTGAAGGTGCTATTTTTGCCCGTGGTGCTTGCGATGATAAAGGACAAATGTACATGCATGTAAAGGCAATGGAATACATGACTACTACAGAAACATTACCTTGTAATGTGAAGTTTATGATTGAAGGCGAAGAAGAAGTAGGCTCGGAAAGTCTGGCTTGGTTTGTTCCTCGAAATAAAGAAAAACTAGCCAACGATATTATTTTAATATCAGATACAGGTATGATTGCCAACGACACACCTTCTATTACTACAGGTTTACGTGGTTTAAGCTATGTAGAAGTGGAAGTTACAGGACCAAATAGAGATTTACATTCTGGTTTATATGGAGGTGCTGTAGCAAATCCTATTAATATTTTAACCAAAATGATTGCTTCTTTACATGATGAAAAAAACCGTATTACCATCCCTGGTTTTTATGATGCTGTGGAAGAATTATCCACAGAAGAAAGAACTGTAATGGCAAAAGCGCCTTTTTCTTTAACATCGTACAAAAATGCGCTAGAAATTGATGAGATATATGGCGAAGAAGGCTATACCACCAACGAACGCAACTCTATTAGACCTACGCTAGATGTAAATGGCATTTGGGGAGGGTATATTGGTGAAGGTGCTAAAACCGTGATTGCAAGCAAAGCCTATGCAAAAATTTCGATGCGCTTGGTTCCTAATCAAGATTGGAAAAAAATTACGAAATTGTTTCAAAATCATTTTGAAAATATAGCCCCTAAAGCTGTCCATGTAAAAGTAACACCGCACCATGGCGGACAAGGCTATGTAACACCTATAAACAATATTGGTTATCTAGCCGCAAGCAAAGCCTATGAAACCACTTTTGGAAAAACACCAATTCCACAAAGAAGTGGTGGCAGTATTCCCATTGTTGCGCTGTTTGAAAAAGAATTAAAAAGTAAAACTATTTTAATGGGCTTTGGTTTAGATTCCGATGCCATCCATTCTCCCAATGAACATTTTGGAATTTTCAACTATTTAAAAGGGATTGAAACCATTCCCTATTTTTATCAATATTTTACAGAGCTTTATAAAAAAGAAAGTTAAACCCTGTTTTTTAGTGTAACAATTGCAAGAGAAATACGTTGTTATAGTAGTATTTTAAACTTTTCTTGTGCTTAAAAAATTCTTTTTACACTGTTCTGGTGTCGATATTACTCTTATCAATAATTGCTCTAACGGAGAGCAAAATAAATATGTAGGCATTGGCGCTACCGTTTTTTTTACTGCTGTAATGGCTACAATTGCAGCAAGCTATGCACTATATACTGTTTTTGACAATCTGTATACCGCACTATTTTTTGGAATTGTTTGGGGACTGCTTATTTTTAATTTAGATAGATTTATTGTGTCTACACTTAAAAAATCTGATAAAAAATGGAAAGAAGTTTTACAAGCAACCCCAAGAATTATTTTAGCGGTAATTATTGCTGTGGTAATTTCGAAACCTTTAGAGTTAAAATTATTTGAAAAAGAAATCAATCAGGTGTTGTTGACAGAAAAAAATGAAATGACTTTAAACAACAAAGAACAAATTGTACAACAGTTTACACCAGAAATTGAAAAAACAAATAATGAAATTACATATTTAAAATCAGAAATCGAAAATAAAGAAGCAGAAACCAATGCATTGTACGAAAGGTATATTGCCGAAGCAGAAGGAAGAGAAGGAACAAAACTCTTAGGAAAAGGCCCCGTGTATAAAGAGAAACGAGACAAACACGATGCGGCTTTGGCAGCGTTACAGCAACTTAAAAAAGAAAACAAACAAAAAATTCAACAAAAAGAACAACAGATTCTTAATTTGCAACAAAATCAAAAACTAGCAGAAACAAATACCCAACCTATTATTACGAATTTTGATGGTTTAATGGCACGCATAAACGCACTTCAAAAACTACCTTGGCTTCCCTCCTTCTTTATTTTTCTATTATTTCTAGCCATTGAAACTGCTCCAATTTTCACAAAATTAATTGCCCAAAAAGGTGAGTATGATTTTAAAATGGAAAACGAAGAATCCAGTATAAAAAATTGGATACAACAACAAATACATCAAAAAGACGCTATTTTAAACACAGATATAAAAATCAATGAAAAAGTATATCAAGGTATTTCTGAAGAAGAAGAACTCTATGCTTACAAACAAAAAATAGCTCGTGACTTAATGAAGCTACAAGCCGATGCGTTTTATAAAAAACAACAAAAAATGTTGTAAGTCATTACGAGAGAAACGAAGTAATCTCATTATTAGAAAGAGATTGCTTCAGTCATTCTTCCTTCACAATGACAAAGTGCTACTCCTTCTCTGCCATTTTCTTTATATAATCTGTTATAATAACAATTTGAGTCCCTCCTACTTTTCCTTCTATATATTTAGCGTTTTCAGTATCTAAAGAAATTCTACGAACAGCTGTTCCTTGTTTAGCCACCATACTAGAACCTTTTACTTTTAAATCTTTGATAAGCACAACCGAATCTCCTGCTTGTAAAATAGTTCCATTTACATCTCTATGGATTACTTTTTCATCTTCCTCTAAGCCTTCTCCTGTTGCTTTTGCATATTGTAAATCATTGCCTTCCAAATACATTATATCCAACAAATCTTTTGGCCAACCTTCATTTTTTAACCGAGATAACATTCGCCAAGCCATTATTTTTACAGCCCTAAATTCACTCCACATGGCATCATTTAAACATCGCCAATGATTTGCATCTGTAATTTCTGGGTTCTCAATTTGTGCAATACAAACATTACACGCTAGCAAACTACCATCTACACCTCCTGTTTCAATAGGTTTTGTTTCATAGATGCTTAAGTTTGATTTTTCAGCACATAATTCACACTGATTTCTACTTCTATTTTGTAAATCTATTAGTAAACTCATTACATTTCCTACTGTTTGTAAAAAAAATTGCTGCCCTAAAAAATTAAGACAGCAATATAGTGTTGTATAAAAAGGTAAAGTTTTAGCCTATGCTAATACTTCTTGTACTTTGTCTGCCGCTTCTTGAAATTCTGTAGCTGAAATAATTTCCATCCCGCTATTATCTATCAATTCTTTGGCTTCTTTTGCATTGGTTCCTTGCAAACGGCAAATAATAGGCACGGTAATTTTATCTCCCATATTTTTATACGCATCTACAACGCCTTGCGCTACTCTATCACAACGTACAATTCCACCAAAAATATTTACTAAAATTGCTTTTACATTGGTGTCTTTTAAAATAATTCCAAACGCCGTTTCTACACGTTGTGCATCTGCTGTACCTCCTACATCTAAAAAGTTTGCTGGATCTCCACCTGCTTGTTTAATCAAATCCATCGTACCCATTGCCAAACCTGCTCCGTTTACCATACAACCTACATTTCCGTCTAAATCTACATAGTTTAAACCTGCCGCTTTTGCTTCTACTTCAATAGGATTTTCTTCTCTTAAATCTCGCATGGCTGCGTAATCTTTATGACGATACAGAGCATTTTCATCTAAAGATACTTTTGCATCTACTGCCATTATTTTGCTATCGGATGTTTTTAAAACAGGGTTAATTTCAAACATTGCCGCATCTGATTTAATGTATGCTGTGTACAACGCCGTAACAAATTTTGTCATTTCCTTAAATGCGTTGCCAGACAAACCTAAATTAAAAGCAACTTTACGTGCCTGAAAAGGCAATAAGCCCATAGCAGGGTCTATCTCTTCTGTAAATATTAAATGTGGTGTTTCTTCTGCAACGGTTTCAATATCCATTCCTCCTTCAGTGGAATACATAATCATATTTCTACCCGTATTTCTATTTAATAAAACAGACATATAATATTCTTCTGGTTCCGAATCTCCAGGATAATACACATCTTCTGCAATTAAAACTTGATGTACTTTTTTCCCTTCGGCAGAAGTTTGTGGAGTTACCAACATCATTCCAATAATGGCATCAGAAATGCTTTCAACCTCAGCCAAATTTTTAGCCAATTTCACACCACCGCCTTTTCCTCTACCTCCAGCATGTACTTGTGCTTTAATAACATGCCAGCCTGTACCTGTATCTTCGGTTAATTTTTTTGCTGCCGCTACAGCCTCTTTTGGAGTGCTTGCAACAATTCCGCGCTGAATTCTAACGCCAAAACTATTTAAAATCTCTTTTCCTTGGTATTCGTGTAAGTTCATCTATAAATAAGTATTAAAAACGGAAACAAAAATACAAATTCAAACGATACCTTTTTCTAAAAATGTAACATTCTTACTTTAACAAAGTCTTTACCATAATTAACAAAAAATTAATAGGAACCTGTACGGATATAAATACTTTTATCTCATTAGGAAAATAATCACTCTAAAATGCTAAAAAACTCTTTATTCTCATTGGTTTGCTTCTTCTTTTTACACCAACTAACAGCTCAAGACAAACCCAAAGAACGAAAGAAAATAACCACTACAAGAATTACAGAACCTCCAAAAATAGACGGTATATTAGAGGATACTGCTTGGAAAAATGTACCTGCTTGTAAAGATTTTGTAATTTTTAGACCTGATAATGGAAAGTCAGTAGCTCCAGAATATCAAACCACTGTAAAAGTAGTGTATGATGATAGTGCGATCTATATCTCTGCCATGATGCTAGATCCAGAACCTAAAGGAATTCCAATGGAATTTGCTACAAGAGATAATTTTAGTCAGGCAGATTTCTTTTTAGTAACAATTAATCCGAATGATGACGGACAAAATCCTTTTGAATTTATTGTTCAAAGCACAGGAAATCAGGGTGATGCAAAAGTTTCTAACGGAAATGAAGACTTTAACTGGAGTGCCGTATGGCAAAGTGCAGCAACCATTAATGAAAAAGGTTGGGCTGTAGAAATGAAAATCCCTTACAGAGCTTTGCGTTTTGCAAATAGCCCTGTACAATCTTGGGGATTTAACTTTCATAGAAGACTGGAAAAACTCAATGAACAACACACTTGGACGCATATTGACAATTCAGTAGGAAGATGGACGCAATACGACGGTCTGATTGAAGGATTCCAAAATATTTCACCTCCTACACGTTTGAATTTTTATCCGTATGCTTCTGTAACAACCAATACTTTTGAAGGAGAAACGGATTTTGATTGGAGCGTGGGTATGGATTTAAAATATGGATTGACAGAAAATTTTACGCTAGACGCAACACTCATTCCAGATTTTAGTCAGGTTGGTTTTGACGATGTGGTTTTAAACTTAGGCCCTTTTGAACAACGATTTACAGAACAACGGCAATTTTTTACAGAAGGTACCGAGCTTTTTAATATTGGAAGATTGTTTTATTCGCGAAGAATTGGATCTGCTCCTATTGATGAATTTGATGTTAATAGTAAACTTTCTGAAAATGAAGAAATTATAGATTCTCCAGAAAAAATAACCATGCTAAACGCTGTAAAAGTATCGGGTAGAACTAAAAAAGGTTTGGGAATTGGTTTTTTTAATGCCATTACACAAGAAGCAGAAGCAACTATTAAAGACACAATTAGCGGAACAACAAGAAAAGCCACAATTGACCCTTTTACCAATTACAATATTATGGTATTAGATCAACAATTCAATCAAAATTCTACCATTTCATTAATCAATACCAATGTTACTAGAGATGGTAGTTTTAGAGACGCCAATGTAACAGCAATGGATTGGCATATAGAAACCAAGGATAGCAAATACAACATGGATGGCTCCGTAAAAATGAGCAATGTATATGAAACTAAAACCGATGAAACCACTGGTGAAACTAAGGAAGAAACCACAACAGGTTATGCGTTTGATAATAGTTTTGGGTACAATTCTGGACATTGGTATTGGGAATTAGGTTATAATTTTGAGAACAAAGATTACAATCCGAATGATTTAGGAATCTTATTTAGCAACAACGAACAAGCTATCTATGGAAATGCCGGCTGGAGAACTTTACAACCTACTAAAAAGTTTAACCGTTATAACTTTAACTTTTATAACAATATAGCTTTTCAGCATTTTTCTGGGATTTTTACAGGCTATTACGCTGGTTTTAATTTTAATGCACAAACCAAAGAGCGTTTTACTTTTGGCATTAATTTAAACTATAGAAGCGAAAACAAAGACTTTTTTGAACCGCGACAAGGGAGTACCAGCGGTATTTATTTTTTAAGACCCGAAAGGAAAAATATAAATGGCTGGATTTCTACCAATTCTCAAAAACTCTTTCAACTAAATGTAAACGGGTATTACAATGACTATACAGAGAACTCTAAGCAACAATATGGTTTTAGCATTGCACCTCGCTACCGATTTAACAACCAGTTTTCATTACGATACCGACTTAATTTTAACAAAACATTAGACGACCAAGGTTATGTAGATGAAACTTCTGATACTATTATTTTTGGTTTCCGAGATCGTAAAAATTACACCAATACCATTTCAGGAAAATACAGTTTTAGTATTAATTCTTCACTATCCTTAAGTTTTAGACACTATTGGGGTGCTGTAAACTATAGCAGTTATGCCAATCTGAATACTACCGATGGTACACTGAATCTGAATACGGATTATATAGGCGAAGATGTAAATTTTAATAGCTGGAATTTAGACCTCAACTATATTTGGCAATTTGCCCCTGGAAGTCAGTTGATTGCTTTTTATAGAAATTCTATTTTTAATTCTGATACCAATGCCAATCTTACTTTTTTTCAAAATCTAGAAAATTTATTCGACCAATCGCAACAGCATACGTTTTCTTTACGAGTGGTCTATTTTATAGATTATAATGAGGCGAAGAAAGTGCTGTTTTAATTTGGTTAGTTATTAGCTACTCGCTGTTGGCTGTTGGCTGTTGGCTGTTGGCTAAAATTCAAAAAAACTGATGAGCTAAACCACTTAAAAACATAAACGTATCAACAAATTCAAAGATTGAAAAATTTGAAGAATTAAAAAAGTAGAAGAAAGAGAAAAGAGGATATACAGCATTCAACATTTAGAATTTACAATTCATAATTCGTAATTCAACATTCATAATTTGTACATTTGTATTTATGATTATTGCCAAAAACATTCACAAACATTTTGGAGAAGTTGAAGTCTTAAAGGGTGTTGACTTGCATATTAAAAAAGGTGAGATTGTAGCCATTGTAGGACCTTCTGGCGCTGGAAAAACCACCTTACTACAAATCTTAGGAACCTTAGACAAACCTACAAAGACAGATAGTTTTAGCTTGCAATTAAACGAAACTTCCTTACAAAGCTTGTCCGACAAAGAGATTTCTAATTTTAGAAACCGGCATATCGGGTTTATCTTTCAATTCCACCAATTATTACCCGAATTTACCGCTTTAGAAAATGTGTGTATTCCTGCTTTTATTGCAAAGAAATCGAAAGCAACAGCAGAAAAAAAAGCCTTGGAATTGTTAGATTTTTTGGGATTGTCAGATCGGATTCACCACAAACCCAATCAACTTTCTGGAGGAGAACAACAACGTGTTGCTGTGGCGCGTGCCTTAGTAAACAATCCGTCTGTAATTTTTGCCGATGAGCCTAGTGGAAATCTAGATACCGAATCTGCAAAGAATTTACACGAACTCTTTTTTAAATTGCGTGAAAAATTTGGACAAACCTTTGTATTGGTTACGCACAACAAAGAATTGGCGACCATGGCAGATAGAACCTTAACTATGAAAGACGGAAAAATTATTTAAATGACTAGCTACTTACAAGAACTCTTTACTTTTCTTAAAAATCCAACAGTAGAAAAAGACGAAAACACTCAGTTTGGCTATCGTATTCAAAAATTTGGCTATTTATTAGCCATCAGTTTAGCAACAAGTTTCTTACTCACTCCTATTTTTGTATTGATAGAGCAAACAGGTTTGGTAAATATGGACAAACATGCCATGGAAGAAATGATGGAATCTTTTTCTAAACCCATGCTGTTTTTCTTAGTAGTAATTATCGCTCCTTTTTTTGAAGAACTCATTTTTAGAGGACCTATTACACTTTTTAAAAATTCCAAGTACTTTAAAAGTATCTTTTACGGCATTGCCATTCTATTTGGATTGATTCATATTACCAATTTCGATATTACGCAAAATGTGTTATTAGTATCGCCACTATTGGTAGCCCCACAAATATGTTTAGGTGCGTATTTTGGCTTTATCAGAGTCCGTTTTGGCTTAGTTTGGAGCATGGCAATCCACGCTTGTTATAACGGAATTTTAATGGGCATCACCCTTTTTGTTGACATGCCTGTATGACAAATTCCGAATTAAAAGAATTTTTAGAGGAAAAGGTAAGGCTTTACAATCAACCCCGATTTATAGAAACCGACCCTATTCAGATTCCGCATCGTTTTTCGCAAAAAGAAGACATTGAAATTGCAGGTTTTTTAACCGCAATTATTGCTTGGGGAAATCGGAAAATGATTCTAAAAAGCGCACATACAATGATGGAATTGCTCGGAAATAGTCCGTATGACTTTGTAATGCATCATCAAAAAAAAGACCTAACAGCACTCAATAATTTTGTACACAGAACTTTTAATAGTATTGACTTTCAGTTTTTTATAACAGCGCTTCAAAACATCTATAAAAATCATAAAGGATTAGAAAATGCCTTACAAATTAAAGACGATAGCAAGAATTATCAGAAAGCAATCCATCAATTCAAACAAGTCTTTTTTGAAATTCCACATCCAAAAAGAACTCAAAAACACATTTCCGATCCATTAAAAAATTCTGCTGCAAAAAGAATCAATATGTTTTTACGTTGGATGGTTAGAAACGACAATACAGGTGTAGATTTAGGTATTTGGGAAACACATCACTCAGCAAATTTATCCTGCCCTTTAGACGTACATTCGGGGAATGTCGCTAGAAAATTAGGTCTTTTACCACGAAAGCAAAACGATTGGAAAGCGGTTGCTGCATTAGATACTGCCTTGCGAAGTTTTGATAAAAACGATCCTGTGAAGTATGACTTTGCCTTATTCGGACTCGGCGTTTTTGAAAAGTTTTCATGAGAAATTAACAAACCTTTCTAACTTCCTTTTTTTAGAATATTTTAGAGCGGTAAAGTGAGAAGTGGAAAATGAAAAATGAAAAATGAAAAGTGAGAAGTGAAAAATGGAAAGTGGAAAGTGGAAAATTCAATAAAAAAAGAACTGATAATCAATATTTAAAATTAAAAATCCGCAATTAAAAAATACTAGTATGTTCAAAAAAATATTCTTTATAGCAATATGTATTGGTTTTTATGCAAACGCGCAAGACCATAGAATTCCTTTAGACACTACCGTTGTTACCACCAATACAGCGACCATTAAAGGCAAAAAAGTTCCGTACAAAGCTACTACGGGTATGCAACCTGTTTGGGACGATCACGGAGAAATTATTGCATCGCTTTATTATACCTATTACACAAGAACGGATATTAAAAACAAAGCAAACAGACCCATAATTATGTCTTTTAATGGCGGTCCAGGTTCTGCTTCTGTTTGGATGCACATTGCCTATACAGGGCCTAAAGTTCTAAATATTGATGACGAAGGGTTTCCTGTGCAACCTTATGGCGTAAAAGACAATCCGAATTCTATTTTAGATGTGGCAGATATTGTATATATCAATCCCGTAAATACAGGATATTCGCGTCCAGTAGTACAAAAAGGGAAGAAATTAGACAAAACAAAGTTTTTTGGCGTGAATGCCGACATCAAATACCTAGCGGGTTGGCTTAATACATTTATTACTAGAAATAACCGCTGGGAATCTCCAAAATATATTATTGGCGAAAGTTATGGAGGCACTCGTGTTATGGGCTTAGCTGCAGAACTACAAAACAGACAATGGATGTACTTAAACGGTGTTATTATGGTTTCGCCAGCAGATTATACCGTGTTAAGAACAGAAGGCTCTGTAGGATACGCCATTAATTTACCTTATTTTACTGCTGCGGCTTGGTATCATAAAATGTTACCTCCTACATTGCAAAACAAAGATTTACTAGAAATTTTACCCGAAGTAGAAGACTATGCTATAAATCAATTATTACCCGCTATTGCCAAAGGAGGCTTTATTTCTACACAAGAAAAAAATGAAGTTGCCGAAAAAATGGCATACTATTCAGGAATTAAAAAGAAAGTGATTCTACAAAATAATTTAGAATTGCCTACGTCCTACTTTTGGAAAGAATTGTTACGTGATAAAAGCGGACATACCATTGGTAGATTAGATTCTCGCTATTTAGGTTTAGACAAGCGAGAAACAGGTATAAGACCCGATTTTAACTCGGAATTAACCTCTTGGCTACACTCATTTACACCCGCCATTAACTATTACATTAGAAAGCATCTAAATTTTAAAACAGATGTTCCGTACAATGTTTTTGGACCTGTACGACCTTGGGATCATCGAAATAACAATGTAAGAGAAGGATTGCGACAAGCCATGGCGCAAAATCCGTATTTAAAAGTACTGGTTCAATCGGGATATTATGATGGTGCTACCACCTATTTTAGTGCAAAATATTCGATGTGGAAAACCGACCCAAGCGGGAAGCTAAAAGACCGTTTTACCTTTAAAGGCTATAGAAGCGGGCACATGATGTATTTACGAAATGAAGATTTAAAACAAGCCAATGAAGATTTACGTGTTTTTATTTTGAATAGCTTATCTAAAGGAACCTCTGCGAAATATTAAATTATTTAGATGGCTAGATTTATTAGATAATTAGATTTTTAGATAAAAAACTAACTTTTCAACTTTCAAACTTTTAAACTTTTAAACTTTTAAACTTTTAAACTAATATAAACCATGCACTTTAGACATCCTGAAATTCTCTATTTTCTTGGATTATTAATAATTCCTATTCTAGTGCATTTATTTCAATTGCAAAAGTTTCAAAAAACAACCTTTACAAACGTTGCTTTTTTACAAAAAATAGTGCTACAAACTAGGAGAAGTTCACAGTTAAAAAAGTGGCTAATTTTAGCCACAAGATTATTGCTTTTTTCTGCACTTATTTTTGCTTTTTCTCAGCCTTATTTTAGCCATCAAAAAAGTGTAAAAAAAGCACATTATAATTTTTATATAGACAATTCTTTAAGTACAAATACTGCAGGAGAAAAAGGCGATTTATTACAAGTTACTGCACAAGAAATTATTAATAATATTGCCGAAGATGAAACCTATTCTTTACTTACAAATTCACATTTTTATAAAAATATTACAGGGCTAGAATTTAAAAATATACTAATTTCTATTCAGAACACACCAAAATCGAAAGAAATTAACGATGTGTTCCTACAATTTGAAAGTGAATTTTCAAATAAAACAAAAACTTTACATAAAAACATATTAATATCTGATTTTCAATATAATAAATTAAAAAAAATAAATGAGTTTACAAATGTAAAACAGCCGTATTCACTTATAAAACTAACACCAAGCATTCAAAACAACCTTTCTGTTGATAGTGTTTTTATTTCCGAAAAAACAAATACTGGTTTTACGATAAATACAGTTGTAAAAAACCAAGGAGATAAAAAAGAGACTGTGCCAATTGCTGTTTTTAACAATCAAAAATTAGTTGGAAAACGCTCCTTCTCTATCGGTAAAAATTCGAAAAAAAACATCGTTTTTAAAATTGAAAATTCAGGCGTTTTTTTAGGAGAAATTCAACTCAACTTTAAAGATACATATGCCTTTGACAATCGCTTCTTTTTTGTTCAAAATTCAACAGAAAAAATAAATGTTTTAGCCATTGGAAAAACAACTTCGTTTTTAAAGAAAATTTTTACAAAAAAAGAATTTATTTTCACAGAAAGTGCTGCTAAAAATATTGCTTACAATGCCATTCCGAAACAACAGTTAGTTATTTTAAATGAATTGGTAGCAATACCACCAACATTATTAAACAGTTTAGATGAATTTGTAAAAGATGGCGGACACTTAATCATCATTCCTAATGAAAATAGCCTATTAACCTCTTATAATCAGTTGTTAAGAAATTTTCAAAGCGGACAGATTATTGAAAAAAGTAACAATGCTTTAAAAATTACAGCGATAAAAGAACAGCATCCTGTTTTTAACAGTGTATTCTCTAAAAAAGTGCAAAATTTTCAATACCCAACTGTAAACTCTAGTTACACAAGCACTTTAAAAGGCAATACAATTCTTGCTTTTGAAAATGAAAAACCGTTTGTAAGCTCTTTTGGAAATATATATTGGTTTGCAAGTGTCTTAAATAAAGAAAATAGCAACTTTATAAACTCTCCTCTTGTAGTACCGCTATTTTACAATATCGGGCAAAAGAGTTTTAAAAATACAGCGCCTTACTATAATATTGATAAAAAAAACAATATTGATGTTGCTGTAAAACTATCTAAAAACGACATTTTATCGATTGCGAACACGCAAACTTCTTTTATTCCACTACAGCAATCCTATCAAAATAAAACAAGTATTACCACAGGAGAAGAAATTTTAAAGGCAGGTTTTTATACCATTTTAAACAAGAAAGACAGCCTTAAAACCATTGCTTTTAATTATAATACATCAGAAAGTTTATTAGACTTTATGTCTATTAAAGAGCTTGCAGCAAAGAAAAAAACTATTGAAACTTCAAAGAATATTGAAGACTTTTTTACAAAGCAAAACAAAAAAAACAAAGTTCATTGGCTTTGGAAATGGTTTTTAGGGCTAGCAATTGTATCTTTGCTTTTTGAAATTTTAATCTTAAAATTCTTCAAAGAATGAGTACACTTCTAAAATCGGCTATCATTGCCGACCCTTCTAGTCCGCATTACAAAAAACAAAAAGACATTTTAATTGTAGAGGGCGTCATTCAAAAAATTGAAGATCATATTTCTGAAGAAAACAATTTTACCGTTGTAAACTTAGAAAATCTGCATATTTCTTCGGGTTGGTTTGATACAAGTGTTTCTTTTGGAGAGCCTGGTTTTGAAGAACGAGAAACCATTGTAAACGGACTGTCGGTAGCTGCAAAAAGCGGATTTACAGCTGTAGCAGTAAACTCAAATACAAATCCGGTTATTGACAATAAAGCTTCTGTAGAATTTTTAAAAAACAAAGCCAAAGGATTTGCTACGAGCCTGTTCCCTATTGCTTCTGCAACACAGCAAAACAAAGGTATTGAACTGGCAGAATTGTATGATATGCAACAATCTGGTGCCATTGCCTTTGGAGATTATAACAGGTCGATTGCCAATGATAACTTGATGAAAATTGCCTTATTGTATGCTCAAAACTTTGACGGATTGATTGTCAATTTCCCTAAAAACAACGCCATTGCTGGTGATGGAATTGCACACGAAGGAATCAATAGCACAAAATTGGGTTTGAAAGGAATTCCTGCTTTAGCAGAACACATACAAATTGCAAGGGACTTGTTTTTACTAGAATATACGGGCGGAAAATTACATATCCCTACCATTTCTACAGCAAAATCAGTAGAGCTGATTAAAGAGGCAAAAAAGAAAGGCTTAGACGTAACTTGTAGTGTTAGTGTACATCATTTAACATTAACCGACAATGCATTGATAGATTTTAATGGCAATGTAAAAGTAACACCTCCTTTAAGAACTGAAGAAGATATTCATACGCTTCTAAAGGGTTTAAAAACAGGGGTAATTGATATGATTACTAGCGACCACAACCCTATCGATATTGAACATAAAAATGTAGATTTTAAATCTGCAAAAACAGGAACTATTGGTTTAGAAAGTGCTTTTAGAATGCTGAATACAGTATTGAGTCTTGAAGAAATAATTCCTTGTCTCACAAACCAACCTAAGAATCGTTTTAACATCACTAATCATACTATAAACATAGGAGAAACAGCAGACATTTCATTATTTAATCCTTCAGGGAAAAGTGTTTTTTCTAAAGAAGATATTTTGTCTACCTCTAAAAACAGTGCTTTTCTAGGTAAAGAAACGCAAGGAAATGTGTACGGAATTTTTGCGAATAATCAATTAATTCTAAAGTAATGACTAGCACTTTACACTATGTGGTTCGGCAACCTAAAAAAAGGGTTGAAAACCCGCCTTCACTAATGCTATTACACGGATATGGAAGCAACGAATTGGACTTGTTTTCTTTTGCAGAAGAATTGCCCGATGAGTTATTGATTGTAAGTGCTCGTGCACCTTATGAAATGGGTTATGGCGGACATGCTTGGTATGCGATTAATTTAGACGCTAATGACAATAAATATTCCGACTTAGAGCAAGCTCGCTCATCGCTTCAAAAGATTGGAACTTTTATAGAACACATCAAAACTGAATTCAATACACACAAAGAAAAAACGTTTCTATTAGGCTTTAGTCAGGGTGCAATTTTAAGCTATGCAGTAAGCTTTCAGTTTCCAAATCTTGTAAATCATATCATTGCCTTAAGTGGTTATCTCAATGAGGATTTACTCCCTAACGATATTGAAAAAAAGGGTATTAAAACCGACTATTATATTTCACACGGAACAGTAGATCAAGTACTTCCTATAACCATGGCACAAAAAGCGCCTAAAATTTTAGAAAACTACGGTTTGCAAAATGTGTATTCTGAATACCCCGTAGGACATGGCGTAGCTCCTCAAAACTTTTATAGTTTTAAAGCGTGGATTGAAGAAAGATTGTAATTAATGAACTCGTTTAAGAATTGAAAGATTTAAAAACTGAAAATTCAACATTTATAATTTAACATTCCCTTGTTTTCAATACCTGTAAGCTTTTAAAATTGTAAGCGTCAAACTAAAAGTTAAAAACTACAAATAACATGAAAAAATTCTTCACTCTTTTTGTACTTAGCTTTTTAGTAAGTTGTACAAGTAATGCTCAAAAAAAATCAGAAAACAAAAAAGAATACGCTGTTGTAAAAACAGAAACAGCATGGAAAAAAGAATTAAGCCCCTTGGCATATTATGTATTAAGAGAAGCCGGAACAGAACGACCGTTTACAAGCCCATTAAATAAAAATTACGAAAAAGGCACTTATGTTTGTGCGGCTTGTAAAACACCTTTATACCAATCTAAACACAAATTTGATTCAGGAACGGGTTGGCCTTCTTTTGATAGAGCTATTGAAAAAAATATTGAAAAAGACGTAGATTATAAGATTGGCTATGCAAGAACTGAATTGAAATGCAATACTTGTGGCGGGCATTTAGGACATGCTTTTAACGATGGCCCGAAAGAAACTACAGGACAACGTCATTGCATTAATGGTGTAGCCTTGGAGTTTGTAGCGAGTAAAGAATAATACACTTCAATTTTACTTCTTTTTCAGCTTTTCAATCAAAAATACGTTTCCAAATAGCATTGTAAACGCATAACCAATATCCTCAATAGGAATGGTTCCTAATCGAATACCTAAGTTTTCAGCATTGTTATACCAAACTACAGGTGCTTCAAGACCTGCTCCTGTAAGCACGCCATTCACGATAAAAAAAGGAATCAATATGATTAGAAAAGCAATATAAAACCTACGCAGAATAGTAATTCCGTAGCGTAAACCTATTGTTAATACAAAAATTAAAAACGTGTAATTTACAAAGGTATATGCCTTATCAGAATGTATGATCACTAAAGGTAACAAGCTTAAAATAAGTAAGAAAGTAAGTATTCTGGTCGTTTTTTCAGAAAGCAATGCATTGGGTTTAAAATAACCCAAAGCATAATGAATAAAAATACTTGCATAGGGAATACAAAAAAAGAACAACCATTCTTCTAAAGGCATTCCAAACAGTAAAAGATTCAAGTGATAATCGGGATTAAAGCCCCAAACACCGTTGGCTGTAAAAATAGCGTCCCATAGTAAAAAAATACTAGCTACCATTGTTAAGGATAGTAATACCGCTTTCCAATGCTGTATAAAACGCATCTTTTTTTCAAAAGAATATAAAAAAGGAATACTTAGAGAACCTATATTTAAAAGTAAGTATAAAAACACTAGATTTTTGGTTTTTGAAAGTATTTAAAAGGCACATACAACATTCCAAAACACTCTCCATCTTCTTTGTGCAATTTTTTATGATGGATTTTATGCGCCTTTCGCAAACCTCTTAAATAGCGATTGTTGGTATTCTTAAACCATTTAAAACGTTGATGTATCAATACATCGTGCACTAAAAAATAAGCAATTCCATAACACAAAATACCCAATCCTATAAAAAACAAATAAGTATGAGTAGTATAGGTTCCAAAATAAAATAAGGCAATACTAGGCAAGGCAAAAACGACAAAAAAAGCATCATTTTTCTCAAATCCATTGTACTTAGGCTGATGATGGTCGGCATGTAAATACCAACCAAATCCGTGCATCACATATTTATGGGTACACCAAGTAACACCTTCCATAAGCAAGAAAACTCCAAGTGTAATCAATAAGTACTGCATCTTAAATCATGTTTAATTTGTACTTTACATAACTTCGCGCCAACAGGTTTAATTTCATGGGATTTGAAATACGCACTCTAGAATCCATAATTTTTTCACAGGGCACTGTTTTTAATTTTTTAAGCAATCTTCTGTAGTATCTATATGCCATATACACACCAAATTTTGCTTCCATAGGTAATTTTAAAATACCTTCTTTAAAAGCTTCTTCAAAATCATTTTCAATCTCTTGTACAATGAGTTCTTTAGATTGAATATCTAAAGACTTTAAGTCTATTCCAGGAAAATAAGAACGATTTAAAACTTCAAAATCGTCTTTTAAATCACGTAAAAAATTTACTTTTTGAAACGCAGACCCTAATTTCATAGCAGGTTCTTTTAGTTTTTCATACATGGCTTCATTACCATTTACAAAAACTTTTAAGCACATTAAACCTACTACATCAGCAGAACCATAAATATAATCGTCGTATTCTTTTTTAGTGGCGTAATTTGTTTTGTGCAGGTCAAACTTCATACTTTTTAAAAACGATTGCACCATATCATCTGAAATATCGTATCGTTTTACAGTTTGCTGAAAAGAATTTAAAATAGGATTTAAACTAATGCCTAAATCTAAAGATTTGTAATACTCTTTTTCAAAATTATCTAGAAGTATTTCTTTGTTATATTGATGAAAAGAATCTACAATTTCGTCGGCAAAACGCACAAAACCATAAATATTATAAATATCTGCTCTAATTCTTGGCGACAACATTTTTACCGCCATTGAAAAAGAGGTACTATACTTATTAGTAACCAACTTACTACAACTTTTAGAAACTTCGTCAAATAATGTTTTCATGTGTTATACTATTTATTTTTACTTATGCTGAATTTATTTCAGTATCGACCGTACTTCAACAAGTTCAATACAGCTTATAGCTTCCATATAGTTATTCTTTTGTGTATTGAAATCTAGTGATGGAAGTTTCATTTACGATTTACTTTTTAAAATTAAATTTGCGGCTATTTTACCAGAAATTAATGCAGGAGGAACCCCAGGTCCAGGAACAGTTAACTGCCCTGTAAAAAACAAATTATTTACTTTTTTACTTTTAATTTTAGGTCTTAAAAACGCCGTTTGCAAAAGCGTATTTGCCATTCCGTATGCATTCCCTTTATAAGAATTGTACTCTTGTTTAAAATCGTTTACACAAAAGGATTTTTTAAACAAAACACTTTGTCTTACTTTTTGATTGGTTAGATTCTCGAAACGACCCATAATTTTTTCAAAATACGCTTCTCGTAACGCTTCTGTATCTTCTAACCCTGGCGCTAAAGGAATTAAGAAAAAACCTGCTTCCTTTCCTTCTGGAGCCGAACTTACATCTGTAATTGAGGTAAAGTTAGCATAAAATAATGGATTTTCAGGCCATTTTGGTGTATCGTATATTTCTACAGCGTGTGCATCAAAATCAGTATCAAAAAAAAGCGTATGGTGCGATACATTTTCAAGCTTTTTATCAAAGCCTACATAAAATAATAAAGAAGAAGGCGCAAATATTTTTTTATCCCAGTAACTTTCAGAATATTGTCTATGCTTCAATTCTAAAAGAGTTTCTGTATGGTGATAATCGGCTCCACTCAACAATAAATTCGTTTTTAAGACTTCTCCGTTTACCTGAATTCCTGTTACGTTATTACGAGTATCTACGACTATTTTTTCGACATTTGCTGCTGTTTTAAAAGTAACCCCTAAACTTTTAGCTAAAGCTACCATACCTTCAATCACTTTATACATCCCTCCTCTTGGATGCCAAGTACCCAAGCCAAAGTCTGCGTAGTTCATGAAATTGTAAAATGCAGGAGTATTGCTTGGTTTTGCTCCTAAGAACAACACAGGAAATTCTAATATTTGAATGAGCTTATTGCTTTGTATATTTTTCCGAACTTGTTTTCGAATCGTGAGAAAAAACTGAGAAACACGGGCTATCGTTTTGGTAGTTACCAATTCCAATGGAGAAATACCCGGTCTGTATACCAAATCTTTAACAGCGGTATCATAATTCGATTTTGCAATTTCTAAAAAAGATTTTAGATGTTTGGCGCTCCCTTTTTCTTCAATTTCAAAAAGTTCATAAATTTCTTCTAAGTTTCCCGATATTTTTTTGGAATCATTTTTTCCAAAATAAACCTCGTAACCCGGATTTAACTGATCCAATTTATAATAATCGGAAGGCTTTTTCTTGAAATCTGCAAAAAAGCGTTCGAAAACATCGGGCATCCAATACCAAGACGGACCAATATCAAATGTAAAACCTTCTTTTTTGTACTGTCTTGCTCTCCCTCCTAGTGTACTATTTTTTTCCAAAACCGTAACATCATAGCCTGCTTTTGCTAAATAACAAGATGCAGACAAAGAAGAAAAACCCGAACCTATAATATATATCTTTTGTTTCATTTTTGTCTAACAAATATAATAAATAGATAAACAAAAATATTTATTTACTAAAATATTATATTTTTTTTAAGAATTCAGTGACCGAAGAATATGTGTAAATTTGCTTATTAGAGATGCAATCTGCCATTTTTATAGCTTTGTTTCCAATTGCAACAAACTGATGTTTGGAAGTGCCTAGTAATTTTTCTATTTGACGAAAGTAATCTTCCAACTTATCATCATAAGGCATTATCGTTAAAACAGTAATAAAACAGATTTCTTCTTCATTTTTAAAAAAATGACTTAGATTATTCAGTGGTAAATTCTGACCTAAATATATGGTTTTATTTCCTTTTAACGTTAATTCGTAGTTTGTATATAAAAGCCCTAACTCGTGAATCTCATTTTCAGGCAAATACAATACATACGTTTTTTGATTGTTGAGAACACTAGTTCCCATTTTTTCTGTATGTGTTTGAATTTTCTGTATAATTAAGTTCGATATAAAATGTTCGTGTGCAGGTAGTAAAGTATTTGTTTGCCACAGCAAACCTATTTGTTTTAAAAAAGGAATAAAAACCTCCTTAAAAATTTCTTGGAATGTTTTTATCTGTAATAATTCATTGTAAGTATTGTGAAATAGCGTTGTGTTGAACTGAAACATTGCCATTTTAAAAGAATTAATATACTCGTCTTGAATTCCTTGGTTAAAAGCGACTTCTTTACTATTCTTAATAAGGTCTTCTTCAGACATTTTTGCAATTTTAGAAACTTTTATACCGTTTTTATTCAACAATGCAATGTTTAAAAGCTTTAATAGGCTTTTATCTGAATAATATCTAATATTTGTTTCCGATCTTTTTGGCTGCAATAAATTATACCTTTTTTCCCAGATACGAATGGTATGCGCTTTGATTCCAGAAATATTTTCTAAATCTTTAATCGTGAAATTTGACTTAATTGCGTTCAACGTTATGAAAAAATAATTAAACAAATTTACAATTTTATTTCCTATTGAAAGATTTTAATATTTGTCTTGTAACTTTTCTTACTTTTGGGTACTCATGAATTTATAAAGTGCAAAAAGAATTAGAAGCAAAGTTTTTGATAGATTTTGAGCAAAATCAGAATATTGCGCATAAAATTTGTAGTATTTATACTACGAATAAGGATGCTCATAACGATTTGTTTCAAGAAATTACCATACAGGTTTGGAAAAACTATGCGAAATTCCGTGGGGATGCTAAATTTAGTACATGGATGTATAGAGTTGCGCTAAATACAGCTATTTCTTTGTATAGAAAATCAACAAGACAAGTAAAAACACAAGATATTAGTGATGTTTCTTATAAAATCGCTTCTCATGAGTATGATGACACAAAAGATAGACAGTTGATAGCATTGTATAAAGCGATTCATCAAATGAACGATATTGATAAGGCACTTATTTTTTTGTATTTAGAAGATAAGCCTTATAAAGAAATTTCGGCAATACTAGGTATTTCTGATGTAAATGCTCGTGTAAAGATGAACCGAGCAAAGAATAAATTAAAAAGCCTCTTAAATCCTTAACATGGACTTAGAAAATTATAAAAAAGTATGGAGCGATGAAACGGAAAATATAAATAGTGTTTCTAAAAACACTATTTATAAAATGGCACATACACGTTCTTCTTCAATTGTAAAATGGATTTTTATTATTAGCATTTTGGAATTTGTTTTTATAAACTCTCTTTATTTTTTTGTGGACTTAAAAGAACAAAATGCTCAGATAGAGCGTTTTGGAATGAGCACTCTCTTTTTAATCATACAAATAATTACCTATGGAATACTCTTTTATTTTTTGTATCAATTCTATATAAATTATAAAAATATCTCTGTTATGGAAAGCACCAAAGAACTTTTATCAAAAATTATAAAAACACGAAAAACTGTGCGAAACTATATTGCTTTTAATTTATTGGCAATTGTTTTTACTGCTATTTTGGTTTGTATTGGTTTTTTAAGGACAGAATACAGTAATTATACAACTTCACAATCTATAAATTTTACCTTACTGTTTATAGTACTTATAGGTTTGTTTACAGGGTTTGTTTGGTTTATATATCAAATTTTATATGGAATTCTTCTCAAAAAACTTTACAAGAATTATAAGGAAATTGTAAGACTAGAAGAATAAATTATTTTTTAAAATTCTTCAGCTCAAAAAGCAACTTTTCATGCATAGCATCGGTATAATCTAAATGGGTAACAATACGGATTCTTCCTTCTCCCATAGGAGTTAGTAAAATCTCTTTTTCTTTCATTTTCTCGATAAAATTCATAGCTCCAATAATATCATCTACATAGAAAATAACAATATTGGTTTCAATAGGTGCTACTTTAGTTATATAATGACAAGAAGTTAGCACAACTCCTATTTCTTTTGCTTTTTGATGATCTTCTGCCAATCGATTTACATGATTGTCTAAGGCATAAATACCTGCTGCTGCTAAAAAACCTACCTGTCGCATGGCTCCACCCAATAATTTTCGAATACGCAATGCTTTGGCAATATGCTGCTTACTCCCTATTAAAACAGAACCTATGGGCGCTCCTAACCCTTTAGACAAACAAATAGAAATAGTATCAAATAACTGTCCGTATTGCTTAGGGGTTTCATTTTTTGCAACCAATGCATTAAACAAACGTGCGCCATCTAAATGATATCCTAAGTTATTTTCTCTACAAATTTGTGCTATTTTCTCTAATTCGGAAAAATCCCAACAAGCACCACCACCTTTATTGGTCGTATTTTCTATACATACCAAACTAGAAAAAGGTACGTGAATATCTGCTCTGCCCGCAATAGCTAACTCTAACTGTTCTGCCGTAAACATCCCTCTATTGCCATCTATTAAACTACAAGTAACCCCCGAATTGAATGCCGCACCTCCTCCTTCATAATTATATACATGCGCATACTTATCACAAAATAATTTATCACCGGGTTGTGTGTGGAGTTTAATAGCTGTCTGATTTGCCATCGTTCCCGAAGGAAAAAACAATGCAGCTTCCATACCAAATATATCCGCTACCTTTTTTTGCAATACATTTACTGTAGGGTCATTTTGAAATACATCATCCCCTACTTTTGCTTGCATCATAGCTTCCAACATTCCTTTTGTAGGGCGTGTAACCGTGTCTGAAATTAAATCAATTGTCATTAATTACTCTTTAAATATTTATTTTAAAGGTGGTCGCAAATTGCGACTACCAAATTAACGCATCACAGAACATATAAAATTCTATTAATTCTGTTTCTAGTGAAAAAAAAAATTAACTTTAAACCTAAAATCTAGTAATCACTCCCAATAGGCGAACCATCTGGGATTTTTGGAGCTGGTTTTCTCTTAAATGATGTTGGATTTTTCTGAAAGTTTTCAATCATTTTAACCAAAGAAGTTGCATACATTTTTTCAACTCCGTTTGATTTTTTCTCTTTTAAAAGAGTTGCGATTTCATTCAATTTAAAATCTACAATGGCATTGACTTGGTAATATTGATTTTTAGATTTCGACAAGTAAAATAACTGCTCTAAGAACTGTAAGTTCACTACATTTTGCAATTCTTGCTTGTATGCATCTGAATGATTCCTTTTAAATGTCTTCACAATAACTTCATCAATCATTTCCGACAAACCTAATTGTCTTTTATCTAAACTTTTATGGGTTACTAACCGAGTTACTCGCTCTGGATGCAATAACAAACTGAGCGTCATTTCAGAAGCCGTTTCTACTGCTCCCAAAGGATCAAAAGCTATACCCGTCTTACTTTTAAAAGATTCTCTTGTTCTGCTATATCCCATAGCTCTTGGAGGAAATAGAGCTAATTTTTCTTTAGGAATGGCAATTTCATCTACAGAAATCGTTTGTAAAACCGCTTGTAAAGCAATCCGTTCTATAGTTCCTGAAACTCTTTTTACTACCTTTTGATTGCCTCCTTTTACTGCAAAATTATAATCCAATCCACCAATAAGTTTTACGGTAGCTTCTGTTTGGTAGCGATGAAAGAAATACAAAGGCACAAAAACATCTTCTAAAACACTGTAAGGCTCGTTGCTTTTAATATTATCAGTAGAAAAATTATCGATGGCTATTTTTCTTATCTTTAAGACATTGTATAATTCATCGTAAATATTCCCTCCATTGTCCCATAAATGTCCGTAAGCATGCGCCCCTCCTTTGGGTCTTGCATCCGAATCAGAAATATAACGCAATCCGCTAGTAAAAGCATCATTTAGAATTTGCTGTAACTGCATTTCTTCATTTTCTAAAAACTCTTGATAAGAATAGGCTACCGTTACTTTGTCCCAATCTCCAATTCCCACTGCATACGCATCAGAGAAATCAATTTTTCCATCTTTTAAGCTAAATTTTGGATGCGGATAATCCATCACAGAAGCCCTATTATTTGTACTAGCCGCAAAGTTATGTGCAAAGCCTAAGGTATGCCCTACTTCGTGTGCCGATAATTGTCTAATTCTTGCCAATGCCATTTGCAAGGCAAAGTCATCGTCCAAATCATTCTCTTTATACGGAGCTTGCAAAGCTTGCGCAATTAAAAAATCCTGACGAATGCGCAAAGAACCTAAACTTACATGTCCTTTTATAATTTCTCCTGTTCTAGGATCTGTAATACTCGCACCATAACTCCAACCTCTTGTAGAACGATGTACCCACTGAATCATATTGTAACGAATATCCAAGGGGTCGGCATTTTTTGGCAACATCTTTACTTGAAAAGCATTTTTGTATCCAATGGCTTCAAAAGCTTGATTCCACCAACGAGCACCGTCTAACAAAGCTGAACGTATAGGCTCTGGAGTTCCTCTATCTAAATAATAAATAATAGGTTCTTTGGCTTCACTAATTTTTGCTCTTGGATTTTTCTTCTCTAATCGATGACGACGAATAAAACGTTTTTTTATGGATTGATTGACAGGCGTTGCATAATCTAAATAAGACATTGCATTGGATCCAGAACGCGGATCAAAAACTCGTTTTTTATAGTTATCATCTGGTAATTCTACAAAAGAATGGTGCTGATGTACGGTCACTAAACTTGCATTAGGTGTTACACTTCTAATATTATACCCTTTTGGTTTTCCTTTAAAAGTAAGCAATACATCAAACTCTACATTCTTAGGAAATGCCTTAGTTCTTTCCATTTCAAAAGCGCTTTTGGTTGTATCTAATCCATAACTACCCTGACCATTTCTTGCTAATCTACCCGAAACACCGTGTGCATCTCGCATAAAAAATGAAGTAGCATCTACTAAATAAAGATTGTTTTTTTGTTCTTTAATGACAAATCCGTGTAATACCGATTTTGCAAAAGCTTCTTCTACCGATTTCTTTTCTTCTATATTATTAGTAATAGCCCTATAATCTTGATTAGGTTGTACTAATAACAATTTATTTCCTGCTTTTTTGAATTTTACTACAGCACCACCGCCTAATTGACCACGGTCCAAGCCAATATCATTAGAACCAATACCTTGCGACAAAGATCGAACATATAAAAATTCTTTATCAAGTTCTACTATTTGCAAATAGATTTTATCGGTATTACTATCGTAATAAAAAGTAAAATAACCTTCGTGCTTTGTAATTCCTTTTGTTAGTTTTTTTCCTGTTTTTTCAGTAAAGAATTGCGAAAATCCGTGTAATGAAACCGTTAAAAAAAGAAGTGTTAGTAAGTGTTTTTTCATTCTAAAATATTTTCCATAAATCTATAAAATATTGAGCATCTTTTAAATGAACTCGTTTAAACTTTTTCAATTTGCTAAAAAATTGCTGTTTTCAGCCCTATTTTCTTCTTTTTTTCCTTCCAGAAATCTGTTATGCAACTCAAAAAAGCTTTCATCACTAAGAATATCTAATTCCTGCCTGCCGCAGGCAGGTTCGCTTAAACCAAAAAAGTTTAAACGAGTTCGATACCAAACCAAAGAAATTCTAAATTTTAATTTACTTTTGTATTCTTCATATGATAACACAAGACCAACTTAAAGATATTACTACTCGAATTGAAAAGCTAAAAGACTATTTAGATATTGATAAAAAGCTGATTGAAATTAGCAACGAGGAAGAAAAAACAGTGAATCCCGATTTCTGGAACAATCCTAAAGAAGCAGAAATTTTTATGAAATCGCTTCGAATTAAAAAAAACTGGGTCAAAGACTACCATACAGCTCTTACTTTACAGGAAGATTTACAAGTTTTATATGAATTTTATAAAGAAGGTGAAGTTGAAGAAGCGGAGGTAGTAAATCACTTTGAGAAAGCACATGCCTTTGTGGAGGATATTGAATTTAAAAATATGCTTTCGGAAGAAGGGGATGCTTTAAGTGCAGTGATACAAATTACCGCAGGTGCTGGTGGTACAGAAAGTTGCGATTGGGCAGAAATGCTCATGCGTATGTATTCTATGTGGGCGGAAAAACAAGGTTTCAAAGCAAAAACACTCAATTATCAAAGTGGTGATACAGCAGGTATTAAAACAGTAACTATTCAGTTTGATGGCGATTACGCTTTTGGTTGGTTAAAAGGTGAAAACGGTGTACATCGTTTGGTACGTATTTCTCCGTTTGATAGCAATGCAAAACGACATACTTCTTTTGCCTCTGTGTATGTATATCCGGTTGCTGATGATTCTATAGAAATTGATATTAATCCTGCAGACATCGAAATTACAACAGCGCGTTCTAGTGGTGCTGGCGGACAAAACGTAAACAAAGTAGAAACCAAAGTTCAACTAACACATAAACCTACGGGCATTCAAATTTCGTGTTCTAATTCTCGTTCTCAACACGATAATAGAGCTACTGCTTTGCAAATGCTAAAATCGCAATTGTATGAAATTGAGTTGCAAAAACAACAGGCGGCACGTGATGATATTGAGGCGAATAAAATGAAAAATGAATGGGGAAGTCAGATTCGAAACTATGTAATGCATCCATACAAATTGGTAAAAGACGTTAGAACCGCCCATGAAACAGGAAATGTAGATGCGGTAATGGACGGTAATATCAATCCGTTTTTAAAAGCTTATTTGATGAAAAATGGGCAAAAGAGTTAGGTGTTAGGTGTTAGGTGTTAGGTGTTAGGTGTTAGGTGTTAGGTGTTAGGTGTTAGGTGTTAGGTGTTAGGTGTTAGGTGTATAATCGAAAAATCAAAAAGTACTAAATCAAAAATCAAAAAGTACATTTTTGAGACAAATATACACTTTAAACATTCAACTCAAACTTAGCAGGTTTTCCCTTTAAAAGATGCTTTGTGGCCTTTAGATTATTCTTATAGATATGCACATTCCCTAAGTGTAAAGTAATACTTTTTAAAGGGATTTTTATTTCTCTACTTATCAAATATAAGTGATAAATATCTGCAGGAAGACCTAAAGAAGCATCACTACTTCGTTGATAAGCCGACAATACCAACTTACCATTATCTATTTGAAACTGTATCAAGCTCAAACATGGATGCTGATTGCTTTCCGTGTCATTAGCACCAAGAAACAATACATAGTTTTTAGAGCTACGTCGCTCTGTATTTATTTTTTGAATTAGTCCTGGTAACTTTTCAAAATAAGTAGGATAGCTATTTACTAATATGGGCCCACAATAGTCCCACCAGTTTATACCTATTTTCCTGTAAGCCTCCGTACTTCTTTCTCCTCTCATAAATAGATTTAATTCATTTTTAAGCTTATTTCTAGCCACAGGATGGCTTTCTAAAACATCTAAAAGGTCTATTGGCTTTAACTCAATAGAATGATTTAAAAGGCGCTTTATAGACCCTTTTTTGTTGTGTTGTGTTTTACCTTTTTCAAGGATTTTTTCTAAGGTTAAATGGTATTTATTCATAGTTTAAAATAGTTTTAAATCGTCTTTTGGGTTACTTAAATCATAATTGGCAGTCAAGACCTCTATTTTCTTTTTTCCAGGCTTTCCTGTTCCGTTGGCAACCGATACCGATTGCTCTAATTTTTTAGTATTCCACCCAAATTGCTTGGTATATTTTTCTAGAATAGGACTTGGGTAGCTACTTAACAAAAACTTTCCTTCTACTTCTGATAGTGTTTTTAAAAGCATTTCAAAGTCCTCAATAGTATATCCATCATAATGCCCACAATCGCTATTATAATAAGGCGGGTCGCAATAATGAAAAGCATCTTTATAATCTCTACTTCTTATAATGCGTAGCGCATCGGTACATTCAATTTGCACGTTCTGCATTCGTATCGATAAATCAATGGTAAAATCGTTGCGCTTATTGGTAATCTTTTGAGAAGTTGTACCGCTTATTTTATCATAGCCAAAAGAACCGTCTAACATGCTACTGAAGCTCTGACTTGCCAAAACCCAAACTGCCCAAGCTCTCTTTATTCTACTAAACATATGTGGGTTGTTATAGATAACGGTAGCATCATTGTGTAAAGATCTGCTATGCAAACTTATTCTAATCATCTTTTCCAATTCTACAAACTCATTTTGTACGGATTCATAAAAGTTGATCATCTCCCTATTTACATCATTAATAACTTCTACTTTACTCTTAGGCTTTGCCCAAAAAATTGCACCACCGCCTACAAAAGTTTCGGTATAAGTTGTATGACTGGGAACTAAAGGAATAATGGTAGAAACTAAATTTTGTTTTCCTCCATAATAAGATGTGGGTGTTTTCATAATTATTTTTATTTTTGTTACTATCTCATCTCAATTAAAAAAGTGCCATAACACACATACAAAGCATTGCTCTGTCTTCGTGTTATGGCACGTTTACTTGATGCCTCTGAGGTGAGATTCGAGGCATTTAGAGGCAGAGTTTTTAAACGATAATCTGCACTACTACATCTACATTCTGAGTCTCACTTGTTTGTTCTTCGAGTAATATTTCAAAAGAAGTAGCTGTTATATTTTTAAGACTTAAAATTACTTCATTGTCAACATTGTAATTAGAACTCTTGCTGTCAATCGCCACAATAGGAACATAGTTTGCCGTTCCTACACTTGGAAAATTAACTCTTATACGCGTTGCAGGACCATCTGTATTTAAAATCGTTGCAGAACTAATTCCGCCTTCAGTTGATATACTGTTAGAAGGCACATCACCTAACTTAACTCTTCCGTAAAGTCTATTTTTAACAAGTGTTGGTTTGTTCTTAATAAATGACAAACTATCAGAATCTGATATATTCCAATCAGGCTGTACATTTTTAATCAGTTCATTGCTCAGTATATCATGAAGGTTATCTACACGCTTTAATTCATTAAAAGCAATCGCATCTGTACCAGCATCTCCAAACTCATAAAATTCATTGATAAATGCTTCTTTCTCTAAACCATCTTTGTATTGCCTTTTTGTAACAATTGTCTGTTTAGAAATTGTAGTTTGTGCGCTACCTCCTACAAAATGATATAACTTGTCTCCTATAACAATCAGACCGTCTGAATAACTATTGCTATCAGAGGAATATACTACCCCTTTTATAATTTTTTTATCGCCAATAATCGCTGCAATAAAAGCATCACGCTCATTGTGCATTTGTTGTAAATAATTAATACTTACATCATCAAAAGGATAACCTCCTTCTGCCATCTCGTCTAAATATTTCATACTATGGTAATTTTATAATGTTTGTCTTTTCCTGTGTAGTAAGTGGTCAAATAAGCAAGCTCTATCAATTCTTGCTCACTTACACCTACTGCTGCAGGAACTAATACTTCAAAATCTATATTTCTGTCGGCTACTTCTTGTGCAGTATATACATGCTCTGGCAAGTAGGTTTGTTGCGCTTCAGCTTCCGTGTACAAATACAAAGTATCTACACGGTTACCTGGTCCAATTTTTATACCTCTATCTACAGAATCAAACCGATCATTTAATACTTTTTCAACCAAGCCCACACGTGCATCGTGTGTTAACTTATAAATATTCAGTTCACGCTGATTTTTAAGGGCTTCAAATTGCTTTTTAAACGGATAGATAAGCGCTTTTACAAGGGCTATAAAAATAGGCTTACGACGTCGTACAGGAAGTAATAGTACAGCCAGCGTATCTAAATTGGTTTGAAAAAGGTTATTGTATAGCATTAGGCTTTTATTAAATGATTTACTTTTAAATCTAACACTTTGTAATATCCAGAATACGCCGTATATCTATCTACAATTTCTTCCCATACTGCAGGCACGGTATGATTTGCTTGTGCCACTTTTATATTGGCAGCTCTCGATTCAATTCCGTCTGTATTTTGAATAGCATCTTCTAAAGCCGCAAGAATAAATTCGCCATCAAACTTAAAGTTCTCATCGGCAAAGAAATTATTGACCACATTGGCAACAACGGAATTTTCTGACCCGTCTACTCGGTCTCCATTTTGTTGGAGTATTTGTGGGTCTATATAAACATCTATCTCCAACTTTAATTCATCAGCCCTATTTGAAATGGCTTCAAAATTTGTACCTGCAGGCACATTGACAAAAATGTGATTGTTGATGCGCTGAAGAATATCTGCATCAATAGCTGTTAAATTGTTATCAGTATCTAAGGTTGCTAACTTTAGAAATATTTTTTTAATACCGTTTACTGTTACAGCTTGTGCAGCAGCTCTTTTTACTATTTTGGCAGCTGCAATCTCTTCATCTGTATAACTGCCTATATACGCTAGGGTTTCCGTATCAAAAGAGTGCCCATCTCTGTAATTGAATACAACCTCTCTGTAGTAGTTTAAATTGGTGTGTTTTTGCGCATCTATCAGTGCAATTACTTCTTGCTTGTGGATATCTTGCAATTCTTTATTAAAGTTAGCAATATAAGCTACTATATAGATTATATTACGCCACACAGATACGTTTGATGTTGAATTGGCTACTGCTAAAGCTTCGTTGCTCTCTTTTTGAGCAACCATATCGTTTGTATAATCTTGTACACTCATACATTTAAAATTTAAGAGGTCATTTTTTTATAGATATCTGAGAAAAACTTTTGTATTTGTTGCCAAATAGTAAGACTTTTCGCAGTGTTAACAGGAGCAACGGTATTACTTTTTTGCATTGATACAGCGGGCTTTGTAGCTGTTTTTTCAGTTTCTTCTTGGGGATTTACTCGAAACCCAGTACCAGGATCTGAAGGCGCACTAGTTCCACCTCCATTATCGGGATCTGAAGTTTCTGTTGTAGCACTATTTATTCCAAAATGAAAAATAACTTCTTTTATAGCATTAGAAAACACATAAATATTATTTTGATAATCTTTAAGTGTCTTCCCATTTAAAATAACCTTATCAATTGTAGTATGTAAATAAAGAGAATCTTTATTATAATTATTTTTTAAAACCAATTCTCCATTAATATTTTTTAAGGAATAAACTCGAGATTCTCTTTGCTCATTATTACCAAGAAGAAAAAAATTTTTATTTGATGAATCTATTTTTATTTTCATAATTTCTATATGGTTACTAAGTCTTTCATTTTATGATTAAATATAATTTACAGTAGCTCCTGTTGATGCAGCATAAGCAATATCTCCGTCAGCATTACCATTATTATTGGTTTGCAAAGTACTGGAGACTGTTAATACACAACTTGATGAAATACCATTTCTAAAAGTATTTTCATTTGATGATGTGCCTAATTCTATAAGTTTTGGAGCATAAAAAAGTGTTAACTTGTGTTTTGGAGCGAATCCAAAATTACAATCAAAATCGCCACCTTGCATAACTTCTAAGTTAGGTGCAGAAAACTCCTCTAATCCAGCTTGGTAAAAAGTATTGGAATTCGAAAAAGTTTTAACGACACTGTCATAATCGTAAAATTTGGTAATTCTACAAAGGTCGTCTATTGAGGAGCCGTTATTCCAATATTGAAAATTGGCATAAAAAGTTTCAAAATACTCCTTGTGCAAGTATGCCTGAATATCATTCCCCTTGATTTTAAATGCCACTATGTAATTAGAAGCTTGGTCTATATCCCACAAACCAGCGTTTTTATGATAATTTAATTTTGCAAATAAATCTGCTACAGTTAAAATAGCATCACTTCCTGCGGTTGGATTGGCAATATTTGCAAAAAGAAATTTACCAAAGTTATCGTTCGTTGTTGCTACTATTTTCTTGGACTTCTCATTTTTATTGAAAAAAATATCTACTGCTTGTACACAAATCTCATAGGTCGTGTTAGGGTTTAATCCTGTAATATCTCCTACATTACTATCCAACTCTTGATAGGGAAAGTATAGATTTATGATGTTATTAGGGTCAGATAAATCTTTGATAAAGATGTTGTAGTAATCAATAGTATTTGTACTTGTTGGCTCTGTAATATTTAAAGAAACTGAAGTGTCTAAAACATTAGTTACACTTATATCTCCATCTGCAAAATTATTAGGCAAGCTCTTATTGGTAACATATCGTATCTCTACATTTGGCTTGGATGCGGCTAATTGCAAACTATTTAACGGCAAACCTGCATTAATTGTCTGAAGAATCGGATTAGCATAAATTACACCGTTCCAAAAGTTGTAAATAGAACTATCTCCCGAGTAGTCGTTATCTTTCACTTCTACTACATTTCTAACGTTTAACCTTACGAAATTATCTCTGTAGTCATGAAACATAAAATCACTTGTAAACTTTCCAAGCTGCTCAAAATCTACAATTCTTGTAGCTGAACCAAAGCCGTTCCATTGCGCACTTACACTTATTAAATTTCTCGTAAGTACGTGTTTTATTGGATTTGCCGCAAAAGAGCGGATACCTATAGAAGTCGCTAAGGCATTTGGGTCTATAAAATAAGTTAATTGACTTGTACCAAAACTATTAGAATAATTCGAAAAAACATAAGAGGGGACTTGAAATTTTTTGTTGATTCTTACAGCCACATTTAAAAATCCATTCCCGTCGGGTTCAGTTCTATAATCGGTAATATTATCGATACCTATAACTTCTGGATTTGATGGTTCTGATGAAATTCTAAAGTAATTGGAGAACCCTTGTGCATCAGAAAATTTAGCAGGGTCTAAACCTCCTATATATACCCAATAACCTTTGGTTAATGCTTGCCGCTTTTTTGCTATATCTATAATTCTCATATCAATTTAATTTGTACTAAAAAAATAAATTACACCATCTTCTTTCTTCTCGAAATATAAATACAAAATTGTACTCGCTTGAAAAATGCTTGAATCTGATTGAGTAGCACCATCAATATTAGGCTCATTTGCCCAGCTACCTTTGATTACCGAATGACTACCTGCAACTGCATCAGGCGCAATTGCCATCTGCTCTAATGAAGTGATACTTCCTGTATAATCTGATCCGCCTTTTGTAGATAAGTCTACCTCAAAAACACCTGAAGCAGGAGGTGTTAAAACTCTTACAGACGAATTAGCTAAATTTTGGGTTAAAGTATCTATAAGATTTTTTAATACTTTACCTTGTTTGGCAGATAGCGAAATAACATTATTATCGCTATCAAGAGCATCATATACATCTCGTTGAGCAATGACTGTATCTATAGCATTGCCGTTAAATGTGGGTTTGCCTTCGGCGTCTACACCAAACATGTCTAAAACCGATAGATTTAAGTGAGTATGCCTAGCATTGGTATTTGCTTGTAAGTCTGCCGCTTGCTCATCTGTTAAACCTGCTCCACCTGCTCCTACAGGAATTTCAATCACTTTATTCCCAGAAAATGTCAATGTAACTTTTTCTGCAGTAACTTGGCTATCTACCAATACATCGCCATCATCTAAATGATGAAAGCTGTCTAGTATATTTTTGAACTTATTTTGTAATACAGGGTCATCACAAGTTAAATAACCAAATAATGTTGATCTACTTTGTTTGCTCATATTCTTCTTATTTAAAGCATTCGTATAATTTCTCTTCGCAAGTCAGCTCCGGAACAGTTTCAAGTAATTCTTCGGTCAATGCAGTAGCAGGTACAATATCATTTGACTGATAATAATTTAAAATATCACTATCTACTATTACCGTATCGGGAATCTCAACAACTTGTCCTGGTGTTAGTGCTTCTGAAGGCACTAAACCATTGTGCATAGCAATTTGTAGCATGTTATCTACGCTACCTGTTGCTGCCAATGCAAGGTCTAATAGAGATTGGTTATGTTGCGCTATTACTATCATTATTTGATTCAAAAAACCGACTGTATTTTCTTCTTATAAATCCTAAAACTCCTCGAGCTTCTTTATAATCAAGCTGCTCTAAATTTTCTAACAATGACTTAAATATTTGATAAATCACCCCCGATAGAAAAGCCCAGTAAAAGACAATAAATGGGTTTAGTTCAAGCTCCATAATTTGAGGAAAATCTAAACCTTGTCTAAAGGAGTGTAACATCCATATAATGGCTAAGTATGTCCCTACCTTTAAAAACATTCTCCCCATTTTTCTACTCTCTATTCTTTCTCCTCGCTTTTTAGAGGCTCTAATACCTGTGTTGTATTCCAAGATGTTAAGGAATACAAAAGCAGAAAAAACAAGCAAATTAAAACCTAGGTAATCTTGTAAAAAGGCACTTATAACACCTATAACTGATGAAGTGGCAATAACTTTTGCCGATGTCATAAAGCCAAAAGTACTTACCAAATATTCTTTTATATTTTCAAAGCCAAATCCCTGCAGGTAAAAATTAATTGTTTTCATGATATTGTTAAATTATGTTGATCTCCTCTGCTATCTGTTCCTGTAGCTCTTGCTTGTTTTATCTCTTCAACTATTGCCTTTGCCAAAGCATCTGCAAATTTTTGTTTCACAATTTCTGAATCTATTTCTTCTAGCTTAATGATATCTATAATAGCTACTATTTTGCTCGATAATCTAATTTCACTCAATGCCATTTAAAAATCTTTTAAAAGCTGTTTAAACTTATTTTCTATCTCCTCAAATTTGGATTTATTTACCAACTTTATAGTAGGACCTGCATTAGTGGTAAAAACCATTTTTTGTATTTCCGTTAATAATTCAAGTAACAATCCTTTTAAAGATTCATTTTGTTTTTTAAAATTCAAACCTTCAGAATCCATTACTAAATGACAAGCACCTATTTTAAATGAAAATGCTTCTATTTCAGAATATTTAGAAACATACAACTGATGCAAATCCTCTTCTATACAACTTACCAATACCTGGCTTTCTATTTTAGGGTATAAGAAGAATTTATCTGTATCATTTGTTATTATAGATCCTAGTCGCACATTGTATTCTAAATCCCCGTCAGAAACAGTGCAAACTCCTTTTATTTTATCAACCTTTTTTACTGCAGCAGAAAAAGTAACCGCATCTTTTTTTAGAAGCTTTGCAAACGCATCTTGTAACTCTTTTTCTTTACTCATAATTTTGTACCAATAGTTACAACTCTTCTTGCTCCATCTAATCCAACTGTAGTAACTACTTTATTTATAAAATAATTACCCGCTCTATTAACATGCTCAGAATCTATTATTTTTGCGCTCATACCTCTGGTTGCAAAAGGGATTAAAAAAGTTTTTATAGATCCTTCAAATCCGTTAAACTTTAATTTTTCTATTTCTGTTTGAGCCAATTGCTCTAACACTTTTTCATCTGATACAATTGCTGTGTTATATGTTCTTAAAGCACCTCCTGTATCACCAAATTCTACCTGCTTTTTTGTTCCATCTTCTGAAACATACTTATATCTAACCCTTATTTTTCGTTCCTCTTTTGTTTTAAACTCTAAGTTATTTTCAATAATATTATAGTTTAAATCATAAACAACTTCTTGCCCCACATTTGTAAACTGTTGCAAACCACAATACAACTTATTAAAATCGTTTACAAAAGCGGTAAGCCTTAAATTCTTTTTAAGTTGTTGTAAAACTTGTGTACCATTGGCATTTTTGATGATGTAGTTGTCTAGTGGTATATCAGGAATGTTATTTGCCAATTCTAAAGGAGTATCTTTTATAACTTCCGCTAAAACCTCTTTTAAATTTGTGGACCTATTCCAGGCCTTATTAATTGTTTTTCGTCGTAACAACCACATCGCATCTTCACAATGAATTTCGATAGGGATGGTCGGTTTTATTTTTTTTACATAGCCTACAAATTCAGTAGCGCTATATTTATTTTCATAACCTATTGTAATACTTACCTGGTCTCCTACTTGTATTGCTTGTTCTGTAAATTTAAGAACGTTGCCTTCTTTTATTTTAAACTTAGTTGGTAATTGTATAATAGCGGTATCTACCAAATCGTCAACCGATTTGGTAAATTCTACATTATGAATTGTTTTAAACTCATAAACTCCTATTTTTATATTACTCTCTAAAACAAACATTAATTGCTATTTAAAAACTTATTTCTCTCACTTAGATCTGCATAAAAATCTTGATCGCTAACGGCCGTAATTACATATTTCTGTAAGTTAGGTTGGCCCATCATTTCATCGAAATGAATTTCTTTTAACACTATTTTACCAATACCGAACAAAGCAAAAAACGGATTATCTACTACCTCTAAAGCTTCATTTATCTCAAACATTTTATTTAATGTTTGCACCTGGTTGTAAGGATACGATTCATCTTCCTCTTCATTAATACAAACTCCTCTTATGGTTATGTTATAATCTTCCGTATTAATATACTCTTTTACCGTCCCTTTTCTATACTTTCCAATGGTAGCAGTTTCTACAATGGTTTTAACCAGGCTTAAAGAAACTAAAGGCTCATTAGGAAAATTAAATGTTTCGCTTTCACTTTTTAAAGCAAGTGTTAAAAAATATTTTTTACCTAGCAGAGAATTGCCAAAAATATTTTTGAGACTTGGCAATACAGAAATAGTTTTATTGTTTTTAAACCACTCTGGAAATGCAGGACCCACATAGTCAAAATGAGCTCGTGCTACTAATTCTCTAAATGTAAATTTTGCCATTAATTTGTTTGAGTTTGATTTACACTATTTACAGCACGTAAAATCATTTCCTGAATTTTATCACCAAGCTGATCTACACCTTTTTCTGCACTACTTACATAAATTTTGGTATCGTCTTGTAATTTTTGAATCGTTACATGAATGTTTGTTTGCTTATGCCCTCCAGATACTATTGTGTCGGGTTTTAGTGTTGCTTGCTTTTTCTTGTCAGCTTCGTTTTTACTTTTTAATAGATCTGTAAATACTGATGATGTTTTTTTAGCAAATAAACTTTTTCTTTCGACAACTGCTCTTGTCTTTTTTAACTCCGCTTTTGGTGTATCTATAACCAAGCCTTCTTTATAACCTTTGTTAAAAGATTTTGCTGCTTCTAACCCGTCTTTTATAAGTTTTGTTTTAGAACCAAAACCGATTAAATCTTTCCCTGCTTGTTTCCCATGTTCAAGCGCTTTTTTTAAATCTCCTTTAACAAATGCCCAAAGTGCTTTTGCCACTCCAGTAATTCCATTAATCAACTCAAAAAACCTACTTATTACATACTCTTTAATAGCGGTACCAAACCCCTTCATTACTTCCCAAATACCCATAATTCCGCCACGCAACCAATCTACTTTATTCCAAAGCAAAACAATCGCACCAACTAAAAAACCAATTCCTATAATTATTAATGAAATAGGGTTCATTGCCATTACAAAGTTTAGAATTCCAACAGCAGTAGAAAGTCCGCCTGTTGCTGCAGCCGCCAACCAACTTGCAGCACTATACGCATAAAATTGGACTGTAAAAGCCAAAAAACTAGCATTTGCAATAGCGTAATTAACACCTAATGCCAAGCCAACTGAACCTAAAATGACCAATAAAGGCGTAGCTTGCCTTACATATCCAATAATATCAAGAATCGACCTACCAAAAGGTATTATATTATCTACCATAGCAATACCAATGTCTATCATTGGTGAAATCCATAAAGCAAATTTTTCTCCAATAGTTGCAATTGCAAATTGTAATTTACCCATAAATGTGCTCCATTTACCACCTGCAGATTGTGCCATTTTTTCTGTCATATTGTAATATCTACCACCAGCTTCTGTACTAACTCTAAATGCCTCTTCTACCATTGCAGCAGAAATGGCACCTCTTTCCATTTGTTTTTTTAGAAACAACATAGAGAGCCCTGTTTGTTCAGATATTATTTTTAATGGATTAAAACCTTGATTTACCATTTGCAGTAAATCTTGTCCCATTAAACGACCTGTTGTCATAGTTTGAGAAAATGCCAATGTTAAGCTCTTTAACCTTTGCTCGTTACCCATAGAAATATCACCTAACATTTTCATATTTGGCATAATTTTCTCTTGAGCAATTCCGTAACTTAACATCGTTTCAGCAGATTTTACAATAGCTTCGTTTCTAAAAGGCGTAAAGTTTGCAAACTCGTTGAGCTCATTAAACATACTCATTCCTTTCTCTACACTTCCTAGAAGTACCTCGAACTTTACTTTGGTTTGCTCAAAATCTACTCCTTTAAAAAATAGTGCCGATGCGGCAGTCATCACTCCAAAACCTAAAGCAACTCTACTTAAAACACTCATAAAAGAACCGCCTAAAAAATTGCTAACAGATGTAGAACGCTTTCCTACACCATGCAGTTTTCTATCAGTCACGCCAGCACTTTCTGCAATTTTTCGCAGACCAGAACTGGCGTAATCTTTCATTCTCACTATGTACTCGTAAGTACTCATCTAAGTTGTTTTTTGGAGGATTCCTCTTCTTGTTTTCTGATAAAATGAAGATTGAGTACTTGAATAGCCCAATCTTCATCTGATAATTTATAAGGCTTACCAATGCTCATATAATATCTTAAGTAGGCATCATAACGTCTAATATTTATTTTTTTTGCTATATCAAAAGCGGATGCATCATTAACATCTATAATGGCATCCTCTAAAGCTTTTTTAGCACAGCAACTTTAGCGTTCTGCAATTCCTCAATGGCTTGATAAAGCGGAAATCGAATACTGGCATCGTTTTTATCTTTAAAAGCTTCGTCCCTTTTTTCGCATATTCGTTCAAATAACTTTTCCTGAGTTACAAAGGTTTTATTGCCCGGATTCTGCATTTCTGCACGTTGCAAATCATCTCTAGTAATAAAGCGAACTGTACAGCTATTCCCTCCAATAGTTATCTTAGTTTTGCCTTGCGCTAATTTGGTAATTTCAGCATCGTCATAATTAAAGAAATCTTTTAACTGTTTTCTAGCAGCCATAAAATATTGATCATCATTTAAGATCTCTTTATCTCCTTCTAGCCATAATGCTTTTAGCATTTCTTCGCCAAAGGCAATATCTCCATGACTCATCATTGCTTTAAAGGCTCTTTTAAAGTCTAGCATTTTAGGCCCTCTTAAAAACGCTGTTTTATCTCCAACTGGCAATTGATAAACCTCTCCATACTCTGCTTTCCAATTCTTAATTTGTTCTTGTGTTACTTTTTGTCCCATCTCTAAAGTTTTTGATGTGTTAGAAAATGCTAAACTTGTTATCATTAGCATTAAAATTTATTGATTACTTACTGTTGTAGTTTTACATCTAAATAGATTACTGGCAATTCAATAATCATATTTTTATCGCCCTGGTTAAAACTACGTGGCACTTCTGTGATCTCCATATCTATATAAGTGTTTATAACTGTTTGCCCTCCATCTTCAGGAACAAAAGCTTCGGTTAAATTAAATTTTAATTTTAGCACATCGTTACCTGGAGCATCTGCAATCATACGTTCTAATTCACTTTGCCAAATTTTTAGGCGCCCTTCATAAGATTTATTCCCTCTGACCACTCTATGAGGTTTATTTCCTCTTCCATACAAAAACTCTTTTTCTTGCTTTGTCGTGTTTTCAAATCCTTGAACTCCTTCTAATATTCTACCCCCAAAGGCAATACTATATTCTTTCCAACTAAATTGATTACTCATTGTTTTATTGATTTGTAGTGAAACCTATATTTACTTCAATAGCATCTGCATAACCTACTGGCTGCGGTTTTAAAGTGATACTAATTTTATCCGTTTGTAACACATTTTGATTTTCATCTATGTAAGAGCTAAAACCAGATAACTTACCTGTTTCCACCATATCTGTTTTAACTCTATTATCTATAGCACCTTGCCAAGATTTGATAATAGCAGGATGTATTTTACCTGCTGCATCTACAGCAACTTCATCAGAGAGCTCTTCTACTAAAACATCATAAGCTATAAGAACAGTCTCATCAATTACGAATCCTGGTGCCAATGTTGAAAAATCATCCTCAAATCCAACTAGGGTTTGATCTCCTGTAAAATAGTAACCCGATCGGTTAGAAAAATTTCTAAAAAATGTGTACCGTTTTTCGTCAATTGCATCCCAAGTGTCTTGTAAAGTCTCCACTTTTTCTCCATTAGTAAAGTAAGCTTGGTCTGTAATTACAGCACCATCTTTTATACGGTTTTGACGTCTTTGACTTGGAATTGCTGCTTGTCTTCCTAAATTTAAACCAATAGAAGCCTCACTTGCTCCATCATCATTGGCAATTAACACATTCACATTTCTATATGCTGCAGTTTTAAAATCAGTTAAATCTGCAAAAGTTCCATTAAATCTATTGCCCGATACAATAATTCGTATTGGGAAGTACTTCTGAGCAAAATGATCTGCTAATGCTTGTGCTTTTACAATTGCTGTAGCTACATCTTGATCTAAGCCTCCAGCAATTGTTTCTGCTCCTGTAGCTTTTTTAAGCAGTCCTAATACTCTAATGTTTTTTGCCTCTTCAATAAGATTTTTAGCATAGTTTTCTGTAACATCCGCCATTTGAGTCATAGTGGTAGCGTCTGAAACTAACATAAACCACAAAGCTGTACCTGTTGGGGCTTGCTCATAAAAAGCAGCTATATGTTTGTGGGCAAAAGTATTTACACCTGATGCTTTAATACCTAAATCTTCCGCCATAGCAAGACTAAATATTTGATAAGACTTGCCAATAGTAACTTTATCAGCTACTGTATTTCCCGTTAGTACAAAACCTGGTACTTTTTCTATAGCATCAGAATTTCTATCTAAGCCATCTGTTGCAATGTTGAATGTAATTTTTGGTAGTGCCATTTTAAATTTCTTTAATTTTATTTTTTTATAATAGTGTTTAAATTACCTCCTTTACCAAACCATTTATCCATTAGGTTATTAACTATTTTTCTAGCAAAACTTCGAAAACCTAACACATCAATAATTACTGCAAAAAATGCATACATCCACCAGTCGGGTAACTTATCTAAATTTATATAGCTCTGTAAAAAATACTCGTTTAGTTGTATCCAAGTATTGCTTTTATAAGCTCTAATAAAAGGTTCAATAGTTGCAACCACCAAAGGCATTAAAAGTAAAACCGTTAAAAATTCATCTTTAAAAGTTTTGCTTTTGTTTTGTGCCGTAATTAAATCAATCTCATTGTCGCTAATGGTATTGCTGGTAATTCGTTGTACCTGTGCAGTAGATCTAGCTTTTTCAATTTGCAGTTTGGTAGCTAATTCAGCTTGCTTTCGCTTTTGCCGATTTTGTAAAGCACCTTTTCCAATGCCTACTAAGTTCAATGCCAATTCCCACCACTTCATACACTTCGATATTCTAAAAGTCTTTTTTTATCATAAGGCGCAATACAAACCTGATTGCCTTGATTGCCACCTAGCATATAAATATGCGTGTCAGTTTCTCGAATAAAGAACCCAACATGACCTTTCCAACCACTTGGATTCCCTCTCCACAATACAACTATATCACCAGCCTTTGGCGCTGTTACCTTTTCGCCTACAGTTAGAAAACTTCTTGCATTGAGTTTTCCGGAATAATCGCATCCTGCTTGTTTACAAACCCAATTTGCAAATGCAGCACACCAAGCTGTCTCGTCTTTTAAAGACTCCCCATCAAAACCAATTTCATTAAAATACTTTAATACTTCTGGATTGTCTGTTTCTCCAGAAACTTCTTGAATTCCATATTGAGTGAAGGCTATATCTATAATTTTTGCATTCATAATTCTTCCCTTACGGAAGCGGTTCTGTTGCAATAACAAGAACCGCCTAAGTTTATATTATAAAAAGTACTATTTTGCTGTTTTCTGGTCTGCTCCAGTATTTGCAGGATGCTTTGTTTCTCCTGCAGTATTTTTATCAGCCTCTCCTTTAGCAGATGCTTTTTGGGCATCTTTTTCTTTTGATGCTACTTCAACGGACTTTGCATATGTTTCTACTTTTTTGTCCTTTAAAGTTTTTGAGTGCGCTTTGGCGTTTTGCTCTTGCTCAAACAAAAAACCGTCTGAAGTGGCATACACCTCTTTTCTACTTAGGTTACTAGCAAAATATTTTTTTACTTTGCTAGCTATGGTTGTTTTTCCCATTTTATTAGATTTTAAACGATTGTTGCTAAATACTTAGGAGAATTGGCTCTAATCTTACCAACCAATGCTCTTTGTGCAAAAGAAAGCGTGTCTGCCTGTAGTCCTGAATCTCTTAAGTTCTCATACATTTCAGTATCTCCAAAACATCTAAAAACTTCATCGGTTGCCCAAGCAAAAGAACATCTCCTGTCGGTTGCCTCTTTGACAGAACCATAAGGTTTTTTTACTCCTGCTGCTGTAAACAATGGATTTTTAGAATATTTCCAGATTTTAAATCCAAAGAAAATTTCTCCAGGATTCGCCATCATGTCTTTATACAATTTGTAATCTTCTTTTCTAATTCTTGCTCTAAATTCAGGGCTTAAACAAAGATTTAAAGTAGAATCAACATCTTTGTCTAAATCTCCATAAAACGCTTCTAAATCAATGATAGCATCAATTACAGAGTCATTAGCTCCTAAATTTATAAATTTATTAAAAGCATCATTAGTGTCTGTAGTCCAGCTATAAGATGCTCTTTTTCCAATATTTTTTCCTAAAGAAGTTCTATGACGTCCAATTATAGAATCTTTTTTCTTGTACTGCAATTCTACGTCTTGCAAACTTCTGTGACGTGTTTGCTCTGTAGAATAGGTTTTTAAAACCACTTCACTAGGAATATCTTCAATATTCGCTACCGGTAACGGATCTTCATTACCGCTAAAGTAATCTTCATGAACTCCAGGCTCAATTCCTGCTTCTGCTAAATGAATTTTGTTTGCTTCTACATATTCAGACATATCAATCGACGCTGATACGAATGATGTATCTGGAATTGGGTTTTCCTTAATACCTGGTAGCCATAATTCTTTTTGTAATCCTGCCATCTTATCTAATTTTTAAATTTTAATCTTCTCTATGTCTTACACCTTCTCCGTACTCTTTTGCTAAACGAGCGTACTCGGTAGGCTTGTTATCTCTAATCTCTTTTAACTTTGCAACATCATGCTTCTGTAAATAATCAAAAGTCAGCTTCACAGTTTTTCCTGAGTTTGATCCGCCTCCAAGAATAACTTCTTTTACAACACTGTGGGTGTCATCACCATTGCTGGCCGCTTCTTTGTCGGAAATCATTTTAGACAACTTCACTGTTTGTGATTCATGATCTGTATCAAAAGAAGCTCTTAAAGTTTCTTTTAATCCCTCATCTACCAATCCTAAAGACACTGCCTTATCTACCAAAGCATCTGCCTGTTTTCCTAAAACGACTTTCAGCTGATCTTGTGCTTGTTTTCCTAGCTTTTCAGCCTTTTCTTTGGCAAGTTTTAACTCTTTAACAGATTTTAAAACAGTAGTTTCTGCTGCATTTTCGTCCATGTCTAATGCTAGCGCAATTGATTTGATACTCATATTCTTAGTTTTTTTACGTTTTTCAATTTTGTTAAGTGTAACAACCTTCCCATTTTTAGAAAGTTTTAGCGCATCATCATTACCTCCAATGTCAACTATTGAAATTTCAACCAATTTACATTTGGTAACAGTCTCTAAAGTTTGCCCTGGTAACAACAAAGATTCATCCATAGAAGTCTCTATTACATCTGCATGTAAAGAAGACATGCTAATAAAGCCACGTTCTACTTTACCAGCCAATTCTTTTGCAAAAGGTTCTTTTTCATCGAATTCTATTTCAGCAATAAGTTCTTTTTTTACTTTGGTAAGTTTTACACATTTGCCTACAACTCTGTTTGGATCATAACCCGCTCTAAAGTGGCCATATAAAACTATAGGGTTTCGTAAATACTGTTCTATATCTATACCCTTAGTAAGAATTCTATATCCATATTCATTAACTCGCTCTGTATTTACTATGAATTTATGTGTAGCCATGTATTACTTAATTCGATACAAAATTGCGGTATCTTCTAGGTTAAAAAAAATAACAAATCAAGCCTTGTAAACTTTCTATACAAGGATTGTATGAAAATTATACAAGACTTGAAAAGTAAATTTTAAAGATGCCTTGTATAAACGAATTTTGTAACCATGAAAGATTTTTTATTAGATAAAAACGGTGACTTACTTATAGAAAATGGCGACTTTGTAATTGGCAATTCTGAAAACCAACATCAGTTAGATATTTTATTAGCAGAGAAAGGAGAATTTAAAGAATTTCCAGAAATAGGAGTAAGTATTAATGAAATGCTTGCTGATGATAATTTTGTAGCTTTTTTAATAGAAGCGAAAAAAAATCTTGAATATGATGGAATGCAAATTAACAATATAGAGTTTACAGAAAATGGAGTATTAAATATTGATGGCAAATACCAATAATTATGGGCAGATTAAAAAGCGAAATTAGAGATCAAAAGAAAAGAGAAGCCAAACATTTGTTTATCAATGGTTTTTCAATAATCAATATTTCAAAAATTGTAAATATCAGTGTTAAAACACTAGCAGAATGGAGAAAAGAAGATAACTGGGACGAAGAAAAAGAATTAAACTCTATAAAACCATCAGCAATAAGAAAACTTACATTAAAACAAGCACTTGCCATTGCTAATGGAGACCCTTTGCCTTATAAAACAAACGACATTATTAATACTGTTGCAGCTTTTGATAGAATTACTGATAGTAGAAAAATAGCTGTGTATTCTATGGAAAGTATAGACAACTTTAGCAATTTTATGTTAGAGTTGGCCGCCGCTGCAAAACCCAAAAAGAGACAAGAAGTATTAGAAACACTAAAAATTACAAGACCATTTTTTGATTTGTTTATAACCAAACTATTACAAGATGACTAAAACAGATTTAAAAAAGGCAAAAGAAAAATACGATGAACTCTCCAAATACATCCGTAGAGTTTCTGCCACCAACTTGATAAAAGAAACTACAGAACAGCAAGAAAAGCGTATTAAACACCTTTTAAAACCCGAAAACTATGTAGAATTCTTCGATTTTTATTTTGGTATCAATTCTGGGCAAGATTTTGCAGATGCACCCAGTTCTTGGTTTCATCAAAAAAGCTATGAACAAGTATTTCACAATCCAAAGATAATTCAGCAACGTAGATGGTTTAGAGGTGCTGCAAAATCTATTCATACCAATGTTGGAAATACAGCACATTTAAAAGAAAATAAAGAATTACGTTTTGGGGTGTTATTAGGTAAAAATGAAGATCTAGCAAAAAAATTATTATCCAATTTACAAGTACAGTTAGATAACAATGAAAAATATATTAAAGATTTTGGAAATCAAAGAGCTTACGGCTCATGGGCAGATGGTGTTTTTGAAACAGCAGATGGCACTTATTTTAAAGCCATTGGGTTAAATCAGGCAATTAGAGGTTTAAATCATAACGGACGAAGACCAGACTTCGCCTCCATGGACGACTTGGAAGATAGAAAATCAGCAAAGAACATAGAGCTCACAAATGAAAGTGTAAGAAAGTTAACCGGCGATTTAGGCAAAGCAGGGCAACGTGGACGTTTTAGAAGAATAATGCCCAACAACTTAATTGTTAAACAAGGTATTGTAGAAAAATATGCAGAAAAATATAAAAAATCTAAAAATTTCCACATTTCAACAATCAACCTATGTGATGCCGATTTTAACCCTACTTGGCATGAACGTTATACACGTGAAGAATGTATAGAAATTGTTAATGATGATGATTTCCATACAAGCCAACGAGAAGACTTTAATAATCCTGTTGAAGAAGGAAAAAGAATTAAAGAAAAGTGGATTAAGTTTAAAGCGACTCATGGCAATAAAATTCATTCTGGTCTGATTGAATGGTGGGATTTATCATACACAGATGATGGAGATTACAAAGCAGGAGCCCTACTCTCTATCGAAAATGGGAAAGCACATGTATTAGAGATTTTTAACAGACAATGTAATAGGTCTGTAGCAATGGCAAAACATTATCAGTGGCAAAAAAAATACAATAAAAAGGGAATGGCAATCATTTCTTTTTATGATGCAACAGCTTCGCAAAAATCTGTATACGAACCTGAATGGCTTATTGCTAGTGAAGATAATAATGCAGTTGACATTCCTTTTCCAGATCATGCATCTGGAGACAAGCATGATCTAATTGATGCTGTACTAACAAGTGCATTTTTTAACGGTTTAATCACTTTTGATGATGCGCTAAGAGATACTGATGATATGGACAAGTCCTTAGATCATATTTTGGCATTTGAAAAAAAATGTAAAACGCCTGATGATATTTTAGATGTAATGATGAATTGTATTCGTAAAGGACGTGCACTCTTTGGATATTCTAAAAAAGAAGAAAACAACACACAACCACATATTGGAAGAAAAAAAAGACGTAGACGCGTATGACACCTAGCAAAGAAATATTTGTAGAAGTACAAAAAGCATTGAAAAATATTGATGCATTAGAACTAATTGATCTAAACAGAAGGCAGTTTGAAAAAGGTAAAGAAAATTATCCTGGTGTTTTTACGGCAGCTTTAATTAAGATGCCTAGTATTAAATATGAATCTATGGTAGAACAGGTAAAAGAAGGTACTGCAGAAATAGAAATATTACTGTATTGTAAAGATGGTTGGATGGACCAACATCAAAATACAGCAGATCCTAATAACGGCTTAGTAGAAATTGATTTAATAGATAGCATTGTAGAAGAATTAGAGGACCTAAAAGGGATCTCGTTTACAGAATTAGAGCAAACTTTAGAAGAAGAAAATGAAATATCTCAAGAAGATTTAATGAGTTTTAGAATTCTTTTTTACACTAATGTTTACAAAAAAATTAATCCTAAATATACAAAAAGAGGTTTAACAATTACAACAATTTAATATGGCTTTTTTAACAAAAGAAGAATTAAAAACAAAAACCACTGTTGAAATTATAGACTTAATTACAAATAGTGATAATGGTACCATTACAGATATTATCGATGAAAATATTGATGTAATGAAAAGCTACCTTTTTAAATATTACAACACTGATGCCATTTTTAATTCAGAAGGAAATTCTAAATCAAAAGTGGTTTTAAAGCATTTAAAAAGTTTGGTGATTTCAGATGTGTTTGAAATTAGACAAAAATCACTCTCTCAAACTGCAGAAAAAAAATACGATGAAGCAATGCGGTGGTTAGAACTTATGAGTAAAGGAACTATTGAAGCAGATTTGCCAGCAAAAGCATTAGACACAGATGGAGACGGAGAAACAGACACCAACCAATCCTTTATGAGATTGGGTAGTAAAAAAGCGTATAAAAACCATTTTTAATGGCAGATTTAAAAGACTTAAAAAAACTTCTTTTAAAGGCAGCCGCACAAATGCCCGATATATCAATTAAAGTTGTAAAAGTAGAGGGGATTAAGTTTATAAAGCACAATTTTAGAAAACAAGGGTTTGATAACGGAACAGGCGTAGAAAAGTGGAAGGATAGAAAAAAAGTTGATAAACGGGGAAGAGATATTACCAGATATAGAACTAGTAGAACAGGAAAAGCAGGCGCTTTTAACAAGTATGGAAGGTCTATACAAAATAGATCAATTCTAGTGGGCCATAAAACAGCAGGCAATAAACTAACCAATTCTTTTAGAGCTGTAAGAAAAGGAAAATATACTGTTAGTTTTAGAACCTATAAAAACTATGCACAAAGACATAACGAAGGATTGGACGGAATGCCACAACGTAAATTTATAGGAAGATCTAAATACTTAGACAAACAAATTTTTAAAAAACTAAAACGTGAACACGATAAACGCTTAAAATAATGAGTCAAAATTCAAAAGTAAAATCTATAGAAAGTGTAACAAATTTTAGTGGCAATGCACTAAAAAAAGTAAGTTTAAGCAGTAAAGATACTCGCGATGTAAAAAAGGTAACTGATTTAATGGTAGATATTGTCAAAAGACAACGCTTATTATGGCGTAAAGAAATTAACGATTGGCAAAGCGCTCGTTACGCTAGATACGCTGTCGATTATCCAAAAAACTACTTAATGCAAGAGGTTTTTCAAGACATTATGTTAGACGGACACCTTACCGGAATTACAGAAAACCGGACATTAAGAACCACTAATAAGAATTATATTTTTGCCATTGACGGCATTAAAGAAGATAAATTATCTGAATACATTGAAGGTAAACAATGGTTTGAAGATACCAAACAATATGCACACGAATCTACTTATTACGGAGGTTCTGTAATATGGGTAAAAGAATTTACCAAAGGAAATATTGAAAAAATAGAACTTGTCTCCAGAGAACAGGTAATACCAGAAAAAAGAGTGTTGTTATATGACATCACTTCAGACAGAGGGATTGATTTTACAGATATTAAAGATGTGCTGTGGTATTCAGAATTTTACAACCCGGTTGGAATCTTAGAAAAAGCAGCTGTTTATACAATTTTAAAACGTCATTCTTGGGGTTCCTGGGATGAATTTGAGGAACTCTTTGGTATCCCCATACGAATTGCTAAAATAGCCTCAAGCTCCGATACTGTTAAAAATGAAGTTGCAGGTTGGCTTGAAGAAATGGGCTCTGCTCCTTACGGTGTATTTCCATTAGGTACCGATGTAGAAATTGTAGAAAACAAAAAGTCAGATTCTTTTCAAGTGTTCTTTAGAAAAATTGAAGCGCTAGACAAAGAATTATCTAAGTTGATATTGCATCAAACAATGACTACCGAAAATGGAAGTTCTAAAGCTCAAGGGTCTGTACATGAAAACACTTTGCAGGAAGTTGTCTATGCAGATGAAAAAAAAATGCTCGCTTTCTTAAATAATATTGTAGTACCTGCAATGCGCCTCTTGGGGTACAATATTCCTGAAAATGCAAAAATAATTGTAGAAAAAACCAAAGATCCACACAAACAAATAGAAATTGACAAAGCATTTATTGATGGTGGGTATATTTTAAAAAAAGACTACATAGAGCAAACATATGGAACTGAAATAGAACATATGCCAACAAGTAAACAAAAAGAACAGGGAAAGGAGTAAGCCTACTTAAACTAGCGTATCGTTCACATTGTTGTAATCCCAAAAAAGAAACGATTACACTTCAAAAGAACAAAAGTTTAAGTAGGCTTATCAATAAATATTTACGAGCCATTTTTGACAACAGAAAAGTACCCAAAGCACTCCAACAAAAACTGTTAGATTTCTATTATAAAAAACTAGCAAAAGCAGTAGACATAGGATACAAAGAAACACTCGAGTCTTTTGATCAAAATTTGGCCACAAGTTTAAAAACAAACATTTTAGAATTCTCTGCCTTTAAAGAAGTTAGTTTTAGAAATACATTAATTGAGTTGATTAATACTAGCAACAAACTGCCTACCTGGAATGAATACAAAAAGGCCGCTTTAGAGACATCTAACTTATACAATGCAACTTGGTTGGAAGCAGAATATAATCAAACTATTGCTACCGCTAATATGGCAGGAAAATATAGAGAATTTGAAAAAAATCAAGAGCTATACCCAAATTTAAAGTACGTAACTGTTGGCGACAATAGAGTAAGAGAAAAACACAAAAAATGGGATGGTTTTATTGCTCCTATAAAACATCCTATTTGGCAAAGATTATTACCGCCAAACGACTGGGGATGTAGATGCGATATTATACCTACAGATGAAAATCCTACAAAAGGTTACACCAAATTTAAACCTAATGTAAAACAAGAGTTTCATAATAATGCAGCTATTTCTGGAAAAGTATTTCAAAAATCTAGTTATGAAAACACACTAAATGATGCTTTAAAAAAAGAAGCAAATCAAAATGTAAAGGATTACAAATAAAAAACTGCTATAAAAAATAGCGTAAAATTCAATAAGCATATGTGCCTTCTCCTTTTATAATAGCTTCTACAGTTCTTGGAGCCAAAAAAACTTCTTTCGCTACATCTTCTATAATAGCATCAGAACGCCATTTAGGATTCTTTACAGTTAACTTACTGTAGAGATTCCTAATTTTTTCATTTCTAGCCTTTATACGCTCATTTCTTGACATGTAAACAAAAATATAATTTGTTTTAGTATATTGCAAGACCAAAGATTTTTACATGAAATGCCCAAAATGCAATAGCTCAAATATTTATGTACACTCTCAAAAACAAACAGGTTGGAAAAGAGGTTGTTTAGGTGGATGCTTGTTTCCACCACTGGCACTATTGGCTTTTACTAAAAAAAACAAAATTGAAAAAGTTTGTTTAGATTGTAATAAAAAGTTTTAATCCTCCTTTGACAAGGAAACCAACAATTAAATAAGAATGAGTTTATATATTTGTTATAAGTAATAATTAAAAAAAAGGGCAACCAATCTCTCGTTCTTACTCATACGTATCTAAAAACTAACCAGACACTTGTGTATAATTAATGTTTAGGCTATTTCAATATCCAATTCAACACCAGTCAATAAGTAATATAAGTTCTGTAGTTCGTGCAAATACTTTAAGGTGCATAAAATAAAATCCTTTCCTATAATCATAAATCCATCATTTACAGGATGTTTTTTTATACGCAACATTTTTCTAAATTGTGTTTCATCGTCTTTAAAATACTCTTCAGAGTTTGGTTTAGTTTCTAAAAATCCAGATTGTTTAATAAGTTCTTTTGTTAACTCAATTCCGTCAACAAATCCTCCAAAATTATCGTGTATATTATTTACTTTTTCATAATCACCGTTGGTTCTTACATATATCCAATTTCCTAATCTTAATTCTGTTGGTTTCATAATTATATAATTTTCATCTAAAATACTTACTTTTATGTAATTTGGCTACGCCGAAATCATATTACTATACGTTAGAGGAGTAACCCATTTCTTGAAGCAAATTTTTCTTTTAACTTTTCTATATCTGTTGTAGGTTTTATAACAATTCTAGTTCTAGAATCTAAATAAAAATACATTTTTGGAGGCGATGGATTATTCTTTGGGTTTATATTGCCAAAACTACCATTTCTACGATTACGCTCTTTAATAACGTACCTATTCATTTTATTCCGGTGTAAACCAAGCTGTTTTAATTTTTTTGATATATGACTACTAGACCATCCTTTTTCTTTAGGATATTTTTCTGTAAAAACTTTAGCAAGCTCTACATTACCTATCTTTCTATAGTTATCTTTTAAAAATTGTTCCTGGTCCTTAGTCCAACGTTCTAACTTTATTCGTTGTAAACCCAATGCGTATAACTCTATACGAACCCTAGTAATTTTTAATCCCAAAGCAGCTGACAATTGTTTATTGGTTAAAGATTTGTAATTATCCTTTAAAAATTTATGCTGTGCTGCAGTAAAGATTATTTTATTTTGTGGGTTTGGCATTTGTACTCTTGTTAAAAAATCGTCTCAAAAAATAACTTCTTGTAATGCTTATAACTGTAAAATAAACGGTAATCTGCAGGTTTGTACCTGCAGAACTGCTAACGCCCACTAAAGGAAAGACTAAAAATGTACTCGCATAAGAAATTGCAAAGCCTATAGCGGTGTTGCTTAATGCCTCTAAAAAAGATTGCTTTTTACTTTGCATATTAGTATTTTTTATTGTGTTTTGTGGGACTATGTATTTGTCTATCAATAGATTCTATCCAAGCCACACAAACAGCTGAAAGCTGTACTAATTCTTGTCTTCGCTTGGTAATGTCAAATTCACTTATAACTTCAACAAACTCTTCAAGGGCTATATGTGCGTAAGTTCCTGTTCCATTTTTAAAGGAATTATCGCACATAAACTTTGCTCTTATTTCAGATGGTATTTCATAATTCTCGCACATACGTTCGGGTGTACAACCTCCTTCTCTATTTAGTAATGTTTGGTCTAAACAAGGATGTGTTTGTTCACCCCATTTGTCTTCCTGTTTTTGTCTTTCTAATTTAATTTCGTCAAATATTGCCATAATTTTACCGTTTTTTAATTATTATAATTGCTATAAAGCCCGCAAAACATAAAAGCATTGCAAAAAGTAAAGGAAACCATATAGGCATTGTTACAAACCACCAAGACTCCTCATTAGATCCTGATAATTTAGGGAGCAAAACAATGCCGTATATGATTATTAAAAAGGGAGCTATGTGCTTTAATGTGGGTTTTATACGTTTCATTTATTGTAGGTTTAAAGGTTGTTTAAATAAGTTTTAATCATTTTTTATAGGTTGTTTCAATATTAAACCGTTTAGATGCTATACGTTCTACATTGGGAATGGCTCTAAAGTGTTTTTGTAACCTTCTCTCTAAATTCTCATTTAAGTTACTCTGATTGCCCAAGTGCAAACTTCTTTTTATAGCCAATCCTTCACGTTCTTGCCAGTACTTTTTAATTTCTCTTAAAATCCTTGCGACTGATAGTTTATAAATTTCAGATTCTTTTAAGCGAATGCAGATAACCACTAAATCCTCGAGTTTTAAATTTCGATATTCATATTTGTATAATATTTCCGTAGCAATTACTTCTGCTTTTGAAATAGATAAAACATTATCGAAATAATGAGAAACGGCGATAAATAAATTGGTAATACACCGTATAGCCTTCTCTTCATCTTGACTGGCAATAAATCCAATGCACTTGCTTTTGCTTTCTAAAGCTTTTTGAATGGTTAAATTGCCAAAATGTTTTACAACTAGCCTATTTTTATATGCTGACGCTGCCGTTAACTCCAGTAGCGTTAACTCCGTTGTGTCTGATGATTTCTCTGATAATGACATTCATTTTTGAGTTTATATATTTTAAATCCATTTGTTTTTGATGAAACTCCGACAATTGATTCCAACTATTTAAAAGCAAATTCCAAGTATCAAGTGCTACAGCTTCATCTGAATTATTAATGTCTTTTAGGTAACCAATAATTTGATTAAGAGCTTTGCCATCTGCACCTGTAAATTTTGGATCTATATTGTTGTTTTCTTTTCTATAAAAAGCATACCAAACATCTTTAAATTTAACATGTGTAGATTTTGGTTTCAAAGCTATTTTTGTGTAAATAATTCTATCTCCAAACTGAGCAATAAACGTCTCAAAATCGCTCTCTCTTTGGGGAATTATTTTACCTAAAGAGTTTAACATATTCTGATCTAACTTACCTCGTAAATGCTCTAGTTTTTTAAACTTCTTATCTCTATAAGAAACTTTTATATCTGTTTTAGAAGAAACAATATGTATATTATGATGGGTAGTCATTTAACTATTTTAGATTAAGCATTATTCTTATAACAGCTCTATTGTATTTTTTAACAATACCCAAAGCATCACATATCTCATGATCTTTTCTATTACTATTAGATTCTAAAATTTTTACAATAATCTCGATATTTTCAATCGAAGGTTTTTTATCAAATTGAAATAAAAGATCCTTTGCAAAAAGATGGTTTGGAGTGAATTCAGGATTTTTTCCACCTTCCTCAGAAGAATTAATTTGTTTATAAGCGTTGGCAAGCATAATTATTAATTCACTTTTAGGAAATTTTGCCATTTCTTGTTTCCATTCTTTACCATATGGCTGATAATCTTTACTCATAATTTCTCTATTAAAATTCCATTTTCATAAGTAACTTTAAACTCATCGGCATCATGCTTGTAAGTCTCACAGAATTCTTGAAGCTCTAAAAGATTGGCAAAGTGTTTTGTGTCGCCTTTTTTAAGGTTGTGGGGTTGTTTGGTCATACTATTTTGTTTTTAAATTTACATTCCAATCTACTACCATCCGGATAGGTGATTTCATAGTCTAATTGATTGCCTCTGCAATAAGCTTCTCTTAGCTTTATTTTCTCATAATCGAAACCTCGAAAATAGAGCACACCTTCAGAATAGATTTTATACATTGTTTAAAGCATTTATGTAATTAAAAAATGCCTTTTGTAAACTTGCTTTTTCTATAGGCGGATTGGCAATCCACTGTCCGTTACCATCTTTAATAATGGTATGATCTTCTACTAAGTAAGTATCGGGTCCTATTTCTATAAATTGATAACTCATAATTTATTTAAATGTGCTTTTAACAATACCTTCAAAGGCTGTTATAACCTTACTTACCTCAAAAGGTTTCATGGCTTTTAAAGGTTTTTTTACAGGGCTTTTATCAGATCTTAAAAAAGTATCTAACCTATTTAGATCTGGTACCGCCCCCCATTTACTATTTTCTACAGTCCATTGGGCAGTATGCAACAAACTCATTAATTTTTTGTGTTGAGCATTGGTCTTGTCAAAAGACCCCCAATTAGATGTTACACGCACTCCAGTATTAAAAAACCGAATAAGATTGTTTGCCTCTTCAATGGTTAGTTCTTTGGTAGATTTTATAGGGCGTGCAAAATGACTGCTAAGAAATTGCAATCGCTCTTCTCTGTCTGAAAAACGACTACTCATAATCGTTTGCAATTGCTTAATTTGTTGTTTTGTAATTTTCATCTTATTTCTAATTGAACTGCATAATTAAATTCATTTTTCAAACGAAGAATATGCCTATCTTTTAAATCTTCATCAAAGCCTAGAAAAACAGTTTTTTTTTGAGAACTGTATCGATAATTCTTCTTTTTTAAACATCTATGTAAGTAATATCGTTTGCTCATGTTTTATAATATTATTTTAATAAAACCCGTCTTTCCGAGCTATCAGTCTTAGGTTAATTTAGATGCACTATTAAATAAATTCGAGAGAACATCTAGTGATACGATCATTAACCAGGCCTAGATTGCCGACAAGCAAGCTTTATTACTCTCTCTACTTTATATTTTCAGGCGATGCAGCAATAAGAAGTCTTTTTGTGTGAACAATAGAGTTTAAGACTAATTCATTTGCTTTACCTAAAGCATTTTGTTTTCTTTGGGTTTCTTGTTTTAAAGGATGTGTATAGTTTTTCTGTCCTTCAACGACTGTTTTCATTTCTATAATCTCTTCATCTGTAATAGTTAATATAGTTTTACAGATTTCATTGATTTTGTTACTCATAATTATTTTTTATTTAACTACTAATCTACTTTTGGCAAGATTATTCTCCGTTATTTATATACTAGCAAAGGACAGATTAATGTTTTCCCATTTATCGCCATCTTTAGGACGGTGCATTAATTGATATCCGTAGCCCTTCATTACATTGCTATAACTTTCTTTTACAAGGTGTAATCCTTCAACCCAACGCGCATCGGTATATTTGTCTTCATGCCTTAATAAATCCATTACACGGCTGTTTTCTAAGTCGCCGTTTTTGTTGCGTACCAAAAAGCCCATTAAGATTTCATACATTTTTGCATTTCTTTTCTTAACAACATCTCCTAAGAAATCTTTTAACATGGCTACTCCTTTATCGCCACGTTCATCCCAAGTAGGTTCTGTATCTCTACGACGTACTATACGCTTGTTAGCCGCTGTATTGGTAATATTAAAACCTCCTTTAGAGTTCTTACGCATTCTTCCATACGATGCTAGTTTTTCTGCCTGTAAAACCATTACTTCAGCAGTTCTCTCTTTAAAACTTGCTATTCTTTGGTTTAATTCTAGGCCTTCAGCAATCAAAGCTTCAATATTCTTATCTCTACTAGCAACATATTCAGCCTGCTCCTTTTCTCTTTTTTTACGACGACTTTCTTTCATCTTTGCCAATTGTGCTTCCATTTCTTCTATGGACATTTTTGTTTCACTCATAGTATTATCATTTTAAATTTCTATAGTTTTTAAATTGTATTCATCCATGTAGCTTAACTTAGATACATAGTAGTTTCTCCTTTGCTGTTTTTGTGCGTATAAAGGGTCGTTTTTATGGTGATTCATAAGCCAACTGTTAAGTTCAGTTACCCTATTTTCTAAGTGAGATTTACTTACAATCATTATTAATTATTATTAAAAGTGGTTATTATTTTTCTAGGTTTATACTGTTGTAAAATAGATTTTGGATAGATCTCATAAATACGAGTAATCGTATTTACAAACAGTTGACGTTTGTCTTTTGATGGCAGATTATGATAAGGCTTTACCAAATCTCTAAACTCTTTATATAGCTTTGTAATTTCTGTATTAAACCAATTATTAATAGCCCTAGAAATAATAATTTGCTGTAACATACAAGCATCTCTATTACAATACAAAACTGCCCAATTTAAATACGTTTGAAAAATTAACTTTTCATACTCTTGCGCTTTAAAATCTAGTATTTCGTGTATAGGTTTCATTGTCTATTTTATTTAATTTCTCCGTGATATGCTGCTGCTCTTTCTGGATGAATAACAAAAGGTTTACCACCTCCATTCAATCGTTTTTTTGGAAAACCTTTAAAACCTTCAACAGGTACTTGAATATCTACATCGTACCAAACATCTTTTGCTAAAGCTCCTTTTGGGTCTCTTCCATCTTGATGACTAATAAAAATGAAACTTTTTTTATGGTAAAACTCACTCTTAAAATCAAAATACTCTTTCTTGTTTGTTCTTAAATACTGTAAGGAATCAATAACAATAAAATCTGGGGAACGTTGTTTACGTAATCTCTTTGCTAACGCAGGCAATTGTTCTTTGTCCAAAATCAAAAACTTATTCGCTACTTGCTCCATATTATTTCTTTCCATTGCCATTTGCAATGTGTGAGTAAAACCTTGCTCAATACTGTTATACGCTACTTTTCCAAAATTTGTTAAATATTTGCTTAACTGTATTGCTAATTCTGTTTTACCACTACCAGATTCACCAATGATAATCATGCTAAATTGTTTACACGGTTTACCAAAGCTCTCTTCCCAAACGCCAGTAAAGGGTAATATTTCAAACTTCTTACTCAATAAACTTTTAACATTAAATGCTTTTCCCATTGATATTCATTCGCTTTTTAATTCGAGAGATAGACATATCAGACACCTTGTAATCTCTTGCAATTACATTTAATGTTTCTCCTTTTTGTAATCGTTTTTCAATTAATGGTATCGCTTCTTTCGGAATTTTACTGCTGGTACTTCTTGTTTTGCTTATTTCTCGATTGGTACCAGAAGGGGCAAAAAACAAATTTGTGTAATGGAAACCATTTGCTTTTACTTTTCTAGTAGCACGCCAACGAGGGTTTTCTGCCATTCCGTGCCAGCATTCGCAAACAAGCTTAGCAACGCTATAGGTTTTACATCCAAAGTACACATAGTGCGTATTATCACCTCGATGTGTCTGCTTCAGTTTACCAATTCTTAAAGCTTTGCCGTTGTAAAAGAATTCAGAACCATCTTCATTTACTTTTAAACCTTCAATTTCTGGATGATATCTATAAGCCATTTTCTATCTTGTAAATTCTTATGAACTCTGTAGCAATACGTAAATCTCCATTACTTTTTTTAGCAATAATCTTTACAACTGCTTTGTCTAATATTCCTTGTCCTTCGCACAATAACTCTACATCGGATGCACTTGTTTGCTCGAATCCTATAAGAGTTCCAAACCTGCTTAAAAGCTCTTCATATCCTTTTCTACGATTTCTAACCCCATCTTCTAAACGCTTTTTAAAATAGTATGTAGATAAAAGCGCAATGCTACATTTCCATTTCAACTCATTATAAAAAGTAATTAAAAAGTAAAGCAATCTATCGCCTAATTTATCTACTTCATCAAAAATTAGTAATGGTGGAGTATCGTAATTCTGAATCCCTTTAATAATTTCTGCCATCATTTGCGGAACTCTATTATGAGGATTTTTAATGCCCATTTTTAATAATACTTCTTGTAAAAAATGTTTTTCATCCCAATAAGAAGCACACTCTACCCTAATAGCATCTTTGTTTTCTGAAGCATACTTTTTAGAGATTTCAGATTTTCCAGAACCCGCAGCGGCTAAAATGGTAACAACAGATTGTTGCTTTTTTACTTTTTCTAAAGTTTCTAGTAAAAAAATAGCATTTGTAGTATTTACAAATTGCCAATTTTGAGAATTGTAGCCAATCTGATTGCCTATGTTACGAAACATATCATCTGCATAAGGTTCCCAGTTCCCATTAAGTAAATGAGAAATTACTGCCGATGAAGCCCCTTTTAAAGAGTGTGCAGCTTTATTTTGTGAACCTTTATTTTTTACATAAATGGCCAATAAATCAACTATTTTTTGTTTTTCTCGTTGTTTCATCCTTTTAGATTTATTTATTTATAATTCTATCAAATAGCGAAGTGCTATCACTTGTTAAGTTTTCTTCTTTAGTAGCAAAGGCAGCACGTTTGGCATTAAATTCTGTGTTATTATCTACCCAACTATTTTGCTCATTAATTAAAGATTCTCTACCTATTCCTGTATGCGCTACAATATCCATATACGTATTCCAATCATGTGCTTTTACTTTTTCTCTAACTTCAATATCTTTTAAGACTTGTTTGTATTCTCCTTCTTGTTGAAGCATAGCAACTTCTACAGATCTTCGTTTCTTTTGTGCGTGTGCTACAAAGACTTTTTCATTATTATCATTTAATCGATAAAGAGAAATATAGCTATCTAAATATTCAGGATCATAGGCAACAATTAAATCGGTTTGTACATATTTCAATTGAAAATCGATGTCTACTTGATTATTTTCGTCATATACTTCATACAAATAATCTTTGCCTGCAACTGTTAAAGGCATACCGTGTGCATAATATCTTTTAGGGTTTGTTTCATTAAGCCAAAACATAGAAACTCTGTCTAATACATCTAGTTTTTGACTATGAGATGTAGCAGTAGCGTAAAACTCGTTACGAGTTTTAGCAGTTTTTTTAGATCGTGGTTTGCTGTTCCACTCAGCAACCATTATCTCGAAATGCTTTTGTAACTCTTCATAAGTTGGTAAGGCTCCTTTGTTTTGATGTACAATTTCTAAACTTGCCTTAGACCTTGCTTGTTTTGCTTTGATGCTTTGCCCATCGGTAAACCAACGTTTCATAACAATTTGTTGTTGAAATCTGTTAAAAACCTGCTCTATTGGGTTCGATTTTCTACCTACTTTATGATGATAATGCTGTCCGCCTTTTGCAATTACTTTGGAATACAGTTCTTGCATTCTTTTAGACTTATGTGCAGATTGTGCATCGTAAGTAAATAAGTAAGGTCTTGATTCCGCTGTAGCTACTGCCATTCTTAAAGCAATAAAATGGTCTACATGGTTTTCTGTTTTCGAAAAAGAATATCCTAAAATCTTTTCAGAATACACATCAATTAAAACATTAATCTTACAAACTGCCGCCATTTTAGCAGTATTGTCCCAATAATGTACTGCATCTAGTTTGGTACCATCAATGGCCCAATGCGCATTAGGGAATAATCTTTCTTTGTCTTTACTTAAAGTGTGGGCGTATTTCTTATTATATGCATCTTCTCCTTCGCTAGCCAACATCCAAACCCTTACATTTTCGGGTTTGGTTAAATAATTGTGAATGGCACCTTCAGATAAATACGGCCAACCTTTTTCTATTCTTTGTTCATTGTAAAGCTCCCAAATTTCGTAATAGGAATCGTTAATTGGTAAACATTTAATCGCCATTAACCATTTGCCAATTTCATCAGATATTTTATTGGAGTTACTATTACAATAATTATCATGAATTAAGCCTTCTAAGCCAACTTTAGGATAACGCTTATTTGCCTTTTGTAAAATACAAGATTCGTATTTGGCTCTTAAAGCTCTAGGGTTTGTTGGCAAATCAAAAGGGTAACGCTCTTTAATCTCTGCAGGAATGTTTTGTATGGATTTAGCAAAACGACTCCATAAATCACCTTTATTGATTTTTGGATTGGCAGTAGTTACTTTTGTATGAAGCGTTTTAACAGCGTTTAAAACAATAACATTTGCAGTATATTCTTCTACAGCACTCTGGTTTACTTCAGATAAAAAACGACCATCTTCTAATTCGTAATTACTAAAGAATGCAGCCGCATTTTCATCGTATTTTAAATATTTAACAAACGAAATTACTTTGCTTTCTGCATAAGGATCTAATCCCAAATCATGCTCTATAATGTTACGAAAACGTTGTGGCAGAGTTTCATAAACATACAAAGCATAATTGCCTAAGCCTCTTCCACAACGTGCTTTCTTTATTTTGCCTCTATATGTTAAAACTTTTAAAAAGTTTGTACTAATAATTCCGTTTTCATCAAGCCAATTCGCGCGTACACATAAAGTATTTCCGTAATATTCAAACATAATTTATTGTATTTTTGTGGTATGGGTATTAGAAGAGACAATAAACACATCAACTTTGGATGTATTTTTTACATAGAGTGTACGATTGAAGAATGTCAAAAAATTAAACAACATTATCATAATCTTTTTAGCTTTTACTACATAGATGTTCAGTGGACTGAAAGACTTGTTGAAAACTATACACATTCGAACGAGAATCTTTATTCTGTTGGGTTTTCTCTATGGAAATCTTTTTTAAGTCGTCATTTTTCCACCTCTCAGTTACGTAAGCTTGTTGAAGCAGATTTAAAGTTACTTCAGCAATCTCGTCGAGTTTCTGATTTGAAATTCCTTTCAAAAAATCACTCTTAATTGTTATTTCAACCATACTATTTTTAGTCATAATTATTGATTTAAGGCTTTTTCTACTTGTTTTACTAAGCGTTTGTATTCTTTAACAATAGTATCTGCAGTTTGGCTGGTTCTATCACCTCGCAAGCACATTCTTATAAAATGTTTGGTTAATCCAAAACTCTTAGATAACTTGTCTACAACTACATCATTGAAATTGTTATTTTTTTTTGTAGGTTTACACATTGTTTATTTTGTTTCGTTTATAGGAACAAATATATAAACTATTGTCTAATTAAAAAACTATTATTAAACTATTTTCTAATTTTTATTATGAAAGCAATTGACAGAATTAAAAAATATATGAATCTTAAAGGGTTTAATAATAGTCAATTTGAAAAGATAAACTCTCTTTCAAATGGCTATATAGCTACACAAATTAAAAGAAAAGCGGATTTGGGAGAAAGTATTTTAAGTAGAATAATAAACAATTGTTTAGATATAAATCCTGAATGGTTATTAACTGGAAAGGGTAGTATGATTAAAGATGAATCGATAAATTTATCATCAAGTAATACGGAAGATATAGTACGCTATCTTTATAATAGAAACGAGTTTTTTATTAAAGACCCATTATTTAGACAGTACATAAAAAGCAATATAGATTTATTAGAAATTGAAAGACAACAAAATAAATTGGAAGAAAACAAGGAAAAAATTGAAAAACAGCTAAGAGAAAAGATTAAAAATATAGGTTAGTAATACCTTCACTCTTACTAATTATATTGTTATAAATAGTTTCTAATTGCTCTTTTGAATATACTTTTTTTACATCTTCATCACTAATAATACTAAAAAAGACCTGTAGTTCAAGGTTTATTTTATCTAGTTCGTCTATTTTTTTTTTGCGAATTTTTCTTTTATTTAATATTTCGGTAAGTAAGTCATAACCATTCTTTTCCACTTCTTCATTAGTGATGTATCCTTTGCTAAATAACTTTTTCAGTATTTCTTTTAATCCCATCATTATTCAGCAATTTTTTGCAATTCTTCTTTTGTTCTTTTTTCAAAGATAGTGATTTCTGAAATAGTTTCTTCTTCATCTACCTCTAATGACCTCATTGCAACTTTTTGAAAGTGTTTATTTCTTATTTCAAATAAAAACAAAAGAAGTCCTTTAATCTTATTTACATTTTTCTGTGATGATTTAATAAGATAAAAAAGGAAAAAAGTAGCTGCTATTGACATAATTACAATAGACAAGTAATAAAGTGATTTAGGAAAATCAGAACCTTTTTTTAAAGCCCAAAGCACCCATATTATAAAATATATGGATGTAAATTGGAAAGACAATCCTGCAATTATCGATGCTTTTTTTATTCTTTCTTCAGCAATATATGAAGACACATAAAGAAAAATCAAAGAACAAATAAACAAAGAAATAGGTAAGCCAATAGCAAAAGCAAATCTTCTTTTATTTGTAAAGCCAGCAAATTTGTATTTCTCGTGTAGAAGTTTTTTTTCAGCTTTATATGTTTTTTCTGATATTATATTATCATCATATTTTTTCTTTAACTCTATTTTTTCTTTAGCTGTTTTAGGTAAAAAAATATGTGAAAAAGGTGCTGAAATACCAATAACAACACCTATTAAAATAACAACGATTAAAGCTTTAATAACCGCCTCTGTCGTCTGGGTCTTCAACCTCTTCTGGATCGATAAGTTGGATTTCTTGTAATTCAATGGCTTGTTCTTCAGTTTTGTCTAAATCTGTACAGCTTGCAAATCCTATTACTACTGCTATTACTACTACTAATTTTGTTACTAAATTTTTCATTTTACTATAAATTAAGGGTTAATGTAATTTACAGTAAAAGTACGAATAACAAATGTAGTATTACTATATGCTTTCTGCAATACCCATTTATGGGGTTTTTTACTATATACCCATTTATGGGGTATCGAAAATAGGTGCAGAAATACATGAAAAATATGTAAATATTTAATTATCAAATATTTATAAAATAAACTCATTATTATATTATTATCATACCCCCCTCAACTCAACCCTTTTTTAGTGTATTTGAGCGGTTTTTTAGGTATATTTCAATAAACTCAACACATTTTAAACTAAATTTTGTAACCCCTAATGTAACCCCTAACGTAACCCCTAGCACTTTATTTTGTATTTTCTTGGCACTAACAAAAAGCTTTATTTTTTTGTGCAAAACAGGGTTTAAACACTTATTTAAAAGGGTGTAAATATGCTTTAAACACCTATATATAGTAGTTTTATAGGGTTTTTAGTAAATTATGGTAGTAAAGTATTAAAAGGAGGTAGTTAACAAGAATTAAAATGGTAGTAAAACGGTAGTAAATAGCAGTAAATGTACTTTTTGTATATTTGCTAGAAATCATTAAAAACATTCGTAAAAGCCTTTAAATAAAAGGTTTTCGGGCATTTTTATTAAGATTCTCTTTTGTACTTTTTGTTTTTAGGGGGGTAGGTGTTAGGTGTTAGGTGTTAGGTGAAATTGAAAAATCTGCTAAACTAGCAAAGCTCAACGAATAAATTTATCAACAAATTTAACTATTGAAAAGATTGAAAATTAAAGAATTGAAAAATTCAAATTTTAGTATTCAACATTTTATAAACCTGTAAACAAATAAACTCATAAACAGTATCAACAACTCAACATTTAACATTTAACATTCAAATATTTTACAACTTTATAACCTTTCAACTTTCCAACTAAAAACCCATGCAACCTTTCCATTTAGCCATTCCCGTTCAAAACTTAGAAACATCTAGAATTTTTTATAGAGATATTTTACATTGCAAAGAAGGTAGAAGTTCTGATACTTGGGTAGATTTTAACTTTTTCGGACATCAATTGGTCATCCATCAAAAAAAAGACTATAAAGCTACAAAACCCATTACAAACCCTGTAGACGGACATGATGTTCCTGTGCCCCATTTTGGCGTAGTCTTAACTTGGGAAGATTGGATAGCACTATCTGAAAGATTAAAAGCAGTAAATACTCGTTTTATTATTGAACCTACGATTCGTTTTCAAGGAAAAGTGGGAGAACAAGCTACGTTATTTTTTTACGATCCAGAAAATAATGCACTAGAATTCAAGGCTTTTAAAGATATGAATCAGCTTTTTGCTAAATAATGAATGACAATTTTAGAAACGCATATTGTTCCTTTACAAAAACATCCCATTCGAATTCAAGAATATGCTGTAGGTGTTTTTCATACACTTCCTACAAAATCTTCCTTAAAAAAAGCCATTAAACAACAACGTGTTACCGTTAATAATCTAGTAGTTTCTACAGCTAAATTTATTATTGGTGGAGAAACCATCGCTTTATTAGCTTCTAAAAAAGAAGTTCTTAAAAAACCTTTTTACTGTAAATTAGAGGTTCTTTTTGAAGATGATTATTTAGCAATCATCAACAAACCCGCAGGAGTTTTAGTCAGTGGAAATAGCTTTAAAACTATTGATAATGCACTAACGAACAACTTGCAAAAAAGCACACAAAAAGATGCTGTAACGCCAAAACCTGTACATCGTTTAGATTTCCCAACAACAGGTCTTTTATTAATTGGAAAAACAGCAAATACAATTAGAACATTACATAAACTCTTTGAAGAGCATAAAATTCAGAAAACCTATCTAGCAGTTGCTATAGGGAAAATGGAAAAAAGGGGCATTATTGACTTTCCTATTGATAAAAAAAACGCATACACAGCCTATAAGGTACTACAAACAGTGGTTTCTAAACGGTTTCAGTTTTTGAATCTTGTACAAGTAACACCCAAAACAGGCAGAAGACACCAATTAAGAAAACATCTTTCTACAATTGGAAATGCTATTTTAGGCGATGCACAATATGGTAGAGAACCGCTTATTTTAAAAAAGAAAGGATTGTATTTACATGCATCTTCTCTAGAATTTACACATCCAATTACAAAAGAAAAAATGACTGTTTTTAAAGAAAATCCTAGTAAATTTGATAAAATTTTTAAACCATAACGCCTTATGAAAGAATATTCAAAATCAAAATTAAATCGTGTAAAACGAGGGGCTAATAGAGCTTCTTACGATGTTGAAAAAATCAATACCATTTTAGATGCTGGTTTTATTGGCTATGTAAGTTATATCTATGAAGGGAAAGCCATTACGCTTCCTATGGCATATGGAAGAAGGGATAATAAAATTTACTTGCACGGATCGCAAGCCAACAGAATGCTTTTAGCCGCTTTAAAAGCCGAAGAAATTAGCATGACCGTGATGCATTTAGATGCTTTGGTATTGGCACGTTCGGGATTACATCATTCTGTAAATTACCGTTCTGCTACCTTATTTGGAAGTGTAAAAAAGTTAGAAAAACCCTCAGAAAAAGAAGATGCCTTAAAATGTTTTATGGAACATATGATGAAAGGTCGTTGGGATGGCATTAGAGAAATGACTGCCGAAGAATTGAAAAGAACTTTGGTAGTTGAACTAACCATTGAAACCGCTTCTGCAAAAATTAGAGATGTAGGCGTTGGCGATGAACCTGAAGATTACAATTTAGAAGTTTGGGCAGGTTTAGTACCTCTAAAACAAGTAGCAGAATACCCAATTCCAGATAAAGGCATTCCTCAAAAAATGGAAATTCCAAAGCATGTGTTAGCGTATTATGAGGAAAATAAATACATATCTTCTTAAAATAGAATACATTCGCTTTTACAAACGAACTACGTTTAATTTTTAATCTTTCAATATTTCAATTATTTAATCTTTGAATTATTTAATCCTTCAATAAAAACAACTCATGAAAAAACTTCTTAAAGCACTCGGAATCCTTATTTTACTATTTAGTATAGTCATTGGAATTTATTTTTTCGCTAATAATGAGTCCTTACCAAAAGGAACGCAAGGCAAAGAAGCAGATGCCTTGGCTACTAAAATGCTAATGGCTTTAAATAATGAAGCCTATAAAAATACAGAGGTTTTAGAATGGAGTTTTAGAAACAAACATCATTATCGATGGAAAAAACAAGAACATATTGTAAATGTAGAATGGGATAACAAACAGGTTATTTTAAACACGAAATCAATTGAAAATAGTACCGTTTTTGTAGATGGAAAAGAAACAAAAAACAACGATTTCATTCAACAAGCAAAAGATTTTTTTAACAACGATTCTTTTTGGTTGGTAGCTCCTTATAAAGTGTTTGATGCAGGAACTGAAAGGCGAATTGTAAAGTATAACAATAAAGATGCGCTATTAATTACCTATACTTCTGGCGGTACAACACCTGGCGATTCGTATTTATGGATTTTGGACGAGGATGGTTTTCCAACAAGTTATAAAATGTGGACAAAAATCATTCCTATTGGCGGTGTAGAGGCTTCTTGGAACAGTTGGACAAATACGGATTCCGGAATTCAACTCCCTATAAAACATACGATTTCTTTATTTGGCGGAATGGAATTGAGTATGGGAACTGTAAAAGCTACCAATCCGAAAGCAGATATTTTGGCAAATCAAATTTTAAATGCCATCAAACACGAAAATTACAAAACAACAAATTATTTAGAATGGAGTTTTGGAGGTAGAAGATACTATAAATGGGATAAAAAAGCGCATATTGTTGATGTAAAATGGGATACAATTCGTGTAAACTTACATCCAAATAACCTTCCAAAAAGCGGCGTATTTTTTAATGACAAACTTCAGAAAATTACCGATGAAAAAATAGTGAAAAAGGCTAATGATTTATTTAATAATGATAGTTTTTGGTTGGTAGCACCACATAAATTATTTGAACCCGGAATTATTAGAACTCTTCAAAAAGTAGAGGGCAAAGATGCTTTATTAGTCAAATATACAACAGGTGGTACAACACCCGGAGATTCTTATCTTTGGCTTTTAGATGAAAATAATATTCCTAAAAGTTATAAAATGTATGTGCCAAGTATGAAAATGGAAGGTGTTTCTGCAACTTGGGAAGATTGGATTACTACCGAATCTGGAACATTATTACCCACCAATCATTCCTTTGGAAACAATAGACAATTGAGTATGGGAACTGTAAAAGGATATAACTAATGAGTTTAAAAGTTTTGTAAAGGTGAAAGTTCTTAAAGTTAGATATTAGAAATTCTTAAAATGAAAATTTATAAATATTTTTTAAATGATAAACTATTAATTTCCAATACAGTTAACTATAGACCTTTAATTTCTAACTTTAAACTTCTAATATCTAATATCCAACTTTTTAACTTTACTAACTTTCAACTTTTAAACTCAACTTTACAAACGATAATATGACCACAAAAACAATCTCAAACGGAATCTTAAGAGCTCTGGCTATTCTAGTAGGAATCTTTCTTTTAGGCTATTTTTTAATAACGATTCAATCGGTAATTATTTATATTATAATTGCAGCTATTTTATCCTTAATTGCTCGTCCTATAATTCTCTTTTTAAGAAGAAAACTCAAGTTTCCTAATACTTTGTCTGTAGTTGTTACCATGATTTTAATGTTGGGACTTATAACGGGTTTAATAGGGATGTTTATTCCTTTAATTGCAAAACAAGGAGAAAGTTTATCCCTTTTAGAAGTTGATAAATTACAAGGAAATATTCAAAATATATTCAATCAAATAACCGCCTACTTTTCCTCAAAAGGCATCGATGTTTTAAGTGAATTAAAAAGTGTAGATATTGTTTCTCAATTTAAAGAAATTCCTAATCTATTGAATTCTGTTGTAGGTGCTGTGGGGTCTTTAAGTGTAGGATTATTTTCTGTATTGTTTATTTCGTTTTTCTTTATGAAAGACAGTAAACTACTAAAAAATGGAGTAATGACCTTAATTCCTAATAAAACAGAAGGTCGGTTTTCTAAGTCGCTCGAAACGATTAACAATTTACTTTCTAGGTATTTTATTGGTTTGATCTTTCAGATTAGCATTTTGTTTGTATTGTATACACTCATTTTATGGATTTTCGGAATTTCTAACGTCATTGTTATTGCTTTTTTATGCGCCTTGTTAAACTTAATTCCTTATGTAGGTCCTTTAATTGGAGCCATGATTATGTTTTTATTATCGATGACCAGTAATATTACGCAAGACTTTCAAACAGTTATTTTACCTACTTCTTTATGGATTCTCTTTTGGTATTTGATGGCGCAATTAATAGACAACTTTGTGAGTCAGCCTATCATATTTTCAAAAACTACCAAATCGCATCCCTTAGAAATTTTCTTAGTAATTATAATTGGTGGATTACTTTTTGGAATTGTAGGAATGATTACTGCAGTGCCTATGTACACCGCTTTAAAAGTGATTTTAAAAGAATTTTTAGCTGATAATAAAATTGTGAAATCGTTGACAAAAGACCTTTAATACTTTTGAATACAGCCATTTTAAACAAAGAAATTCAGCAATTTATTGCTGACAATCTAAAAAGCGACCTTTCAAAACTGATTTTAAAAGGAAGTCCTTTTAAAGATATTTCTATACAAGAACTGGCACAACAAATTGTAGGAAAACAAAAGGCTACTAAAAAACTACCTACTTGGTTTGCTTGTCAGAATATGTATTATCCTCCAAAAATAAACCTCGAGCAAACTTCTTCAGAAGTTACTGCAAATTATAAAGCTTCTCTCTTTTCTGGAGATTCAATTATAGATATTACAGGCGGCTTTGGTGTAGATTGTTATGCCTTTTCACAAAAGTTTCAAGAGGTTATACATTGCGAACTCAATTCTGAACTTTCAAAAATTGTAAAACATAATTTTAAGCAGTTAAAAATTGATAATACAGACTTTATAACAGGCGATGGAATTAATTTTTTAAAGCATATACCTAAAAAAGTCGATTGTATTTATATAGATCCATCACGTAGAAGTGATGCAAAAGGCAAGGTTTTTTTGTTAGAAGATTGTTTGCCCAATGTTCCTGAACATTTAGATTTTCTATTTACAAAAGCAAATCAAGTACTGATTAAAAACTCGCCTTTATTAGATATTAGTAATACGATTAAAGAGTTGAAATTTGTAAAAGAAATTCATGTTATTGCTGTACATAATGAAGTAAAAGAGTTGCTTTTTTTATTAGAAAAAGAACATAAAGATCGTGTTTTAATAAAAACCGTTAACTATCAAAAAACAGCGATTCAGAAATTTGAGTTTGTCTACGAAGAAGAAATAACTTCTTTGTATTCAAAACCTTTACAATATGTGTATGAACCCAATGCTGCGATTTTAAAATCGGGCGGATTTCATCAAATAAGCGCACAATTCAGTTTGTATAAATTACAGCAACACTCGCATGTATATACTTCTAATGAATTATTGGCAGATTTTCCTGGTAGAAAGTTTCATCTTCAACAAGCAATTCCATATAATAAAAAGGAAATTCAGCGGCTTTTAAAAAATAAAAAAGCCAATATTACCACGCGTAATTTCCCAAAAACAGTAGCACAAATAAGAAAAGAAACTAAAATTAAAGAGGGTGGAGAAATCTATTTGTTTTTTACAACTAATTTAGAAAATAAGCCTTTAGTGTTGTTTTGTGAACAGGTTTTTGGGTAGTTGATCGTTGTTATGAGAGTTGACAACTTTTAAAAAGTTGTCAACTCTCACGTACAAATCTAAAAAGAAGCAAAAATTGATAATGTGGTCAAAAACGGTTGGTGATTTTATTAAAAATATTTACTAACGTGAGTTCGATATAAAACATTTTGATTATCAGGGACTTATTTTTTTACTTTGAAAATAAATGTCATTCCTGCGAAGGCAGGCATCTAAACATATCTATTTTAATAGATTCCTGCCTTCGCAGGAATGACAAATCCAATAAAATTAGGAACTTACATTCTTTTCTTACATCGAACTCACGTTTCTAATTCAGTTCTTACTGACACAACAATAGTTTCTGCCCACAAATCACCAAGTCTTTGATTCATTTCGGTATTTTTAATCGCTATAATCCCAACCAATCCAAAAAAGAACATATCAATTGGATCCAGTAAATGTCTTTTAAAAGATTCTGTAAAAGTCAGTTTTCTATTTGGATTATTTTTAGAAATTGGTTTAAGCCCTACTAATAAATTGCCTAAAGTAGCACCTAATTGAGTCTCAAATCCAACAGTCATAACCAACCAAAATAGCACAGGTATTAATGCAGACAATCCTCTTAATGAATATCCGCCTTCATTATTGGGAGTTCCAAATGTATAAGCTAAAAAAAATGTTACTACATAAATGATAATATAATCAACTAATCCTGCAGTAAATCGATTTCCTAAATTTGGTTTCGTTTTAATATTATAAGGCTGCATTTTAGTTTTTGTTATTACTAACGTTATGTATTTATAGCTGCATGATTCAAGCATTAAAGCTACTAAATAAGCAACAAATCGTTAAAATTCTTCGGGTTTTCGAAAGTGAGTTTTTATCAGCAATTTTTTGTATACGATATTGTGTTTAGTATTTTATCATTCTTATTTCTTGAAATATATTTTCAAACTATCTTTTATTAAAATTAGACTTTTTTTATTTATTTTTTCTAATTTATAATTTCCATTATCACTATATTTTTTTTGAGACTCAATAGTCAAAATCTTATTTATTGGATCAAATTTCCAAACTCCTTTTTTAATTTCTGATTCCCCAATTTTTCCACCTTTCAAAGTTCCGTCGTTAAAAAAATGAATCCATTTATCGCTAGATTTCTGTATTCTTCCATTCGTTTTTTCAATTTTTTCAACAAACCATTTCCCTTCTATTTTTACTATATTTTCACACGAAAAAAAAGATACTGTTAAAAATAATGATATATATATTTTCTTCAAACTCAATTCCAAAGTTTTATTATTTTCCATAAAAATAACATTATTTAAAGAAAACATCAATCTTTCTGCTTATAAAACCCTTGAAGCACAAAAAAGGCTTTCTTTTTAATACCTTCATCAGAAATTAAACCTTTCCGATTCCAACCATCCTGAATCTCTGGCAATACTCTTCTAGGCGATTTAAAATCTACCAATATCCAAGGAGAAAAACCTTGTACTTTCTCTACTTTATCAATCATTTTTAAAGTTTGTACATACAAGTCTTCCTGAAAATCTTCTGTCCATCTCGCATGCTTATCACCATAAAATCCTTGCTTTGCTCCTGCTCCAAACTCAGAAATTAATACGGGTTTATTTTGTGTGATTTTCCATGTAATGGTTTCACATTTTTCTGGAAGTCCATCATACCAACCAATATATTGATTAAAACTTAAGACATCTACAATTGCTGCAAAAGGATCATCAATCGTTCGAATCAAAGGGTTTCCTTCGTAGTTTTTTTGCTCTAGCGCAGCACTTATCAAACGAGTATTGTCCTTTGATTTTGCATACTTTGCCAATTTTTTTAAAAATATATTTCTGGCAAGTGAATTGGGAGTTTCATTTGCCATAGACCAAATAATAACGCTTGCACGGTTTTTATCTCTTGCTATTAATTCTGAAAGCTGATTTTCAGCATTTTGATACGTCTGTGGGTTTTCCCAATCAATAGTCCAATACACAGGGTTTTCTTCCCAAACTAAAATCCCCATTTTATCTGCCAAACGCACCATATGTTCGTTATGCGGATAATGTGCCAAGCGAACATAATTACAGCCCAATTCTTTTGCCCATGTTAACAATTGTTCGGCATCTTTTTTAGAGTACGCTCTTCCATCTCGTAACGGACTTTCTTCGTGTATAGAAATTCCTTTTAAATAGACTGGTTTTTTATTTAATAAGATTTTTGAACCTTTTGTTGCTATGGTTCGAAAACCAATTGTATCAATAATTTTTTCTTGTTTAGTGGTAAGAATTACCTCGTACAAAACAGGATTTTCCAACGACCAATATTCAATTTTATCGGAAGAAATTTCAAAAGAAACAATGCCTTTTTTAGTTGTTTTAAAAGATTGTTGAATGCCTAGTTTTGGAATTTCAATTTGAACTTTCTTTTTATCGATATCAGAACCTTTTAAAGTTACCTTTCCTTTAATAACTTTAGAATTCTTAGAGTCTAATTGAACAGTATAATCTTGAATAAAATTAGAAGGTGTTTCTATGAGCTTTACATCTCTTGTAAGTCCGCCATAATTCCACCAATCTGTATTTAATGTAGGTACGCCTTCCTTAGTTCTTTTGTTATCTACTTTTACAATTAAAAAATTATCTTTTTCTTTAAGTACTTCTGTAATTTCAAAATTAAAAGGAGTAAAACCCCCAATATGTATTCCTAATTTCTTGCCATTTAAATACACTTCGGTTTTATAATTGGAAGCTTCAAAATAGACAAAAACACGGTTGCCTTTTGTTTTAAATTGATAATCGAATGATTTTTTATACCAAATAGTGCCTTCATAATACAAAAGTTCTGACTTCTGACTGTTCCAATCGCCTGGTACTTTTATAGTATTGGCTTTATCGAAATCATATTCTATAAGGTCGCTTGCGTTTTTGGGCTTTGAATTGAGAAAAAAAGCACTTGCCCATGGTTTTTTCTGTTGATCGAAAGGTTCATATCGATAGTTGTAATAACCGTTTTCATAAGGATCAACAATATATTTCCAATCGCCATTTAAGGAGGTTACCTCACGGTTATAAACATTTGCAATTAAATCTTCTTGAGAAAAAATTGGAGAGCTTACAACTATCAAAATCAAAATAAATAGACTGTTTTTTTTCATATAAGTGTTAATTTCACGTAGGGTTTTTACTTTAATGAACCAATTTCAGTACAAGTTATACTTTTTCTAAAACTTATTGATAAGGCTTTTACTTCTCCCTCCCTTTTAAAACACTCACAATATCTTTCAGTTGAAACCCTTTTGCTTGTAATAACAATAAATAATGAAAGAGTAAATCGGCACTTTCTTCTAAAAATAAGTCATCATTATTATCTTTTGCTTCAATAACCACTTCTACTGCCTCCTCGCCTACTTTTTGAGCGACTTTATTAATCCCTTTGTCAAAAAGAGAAACTACATAACTCTTTTTGTAGCCCTTACGAAGATCAGGGGCTATTTTTGATTCCTCAACCCTTTCTGCAATCGTATTTTCTAAATGAGAAAGAAAACCAAAATCCGATGTATTTTCTTCGCCCCAACAAGTATCTGAACCTGTATGACAAGTAGGGCCTTGGGGGTCTACTTTAATTAGCAAAGTATCATTATCACAATCTAATTGAATACTTACTAGCTGTAAAACATTACCGCTTTCCTCACCTTTTGTCCATAAACGGTTTTTAGTTCTGCTAAAAAAAGTTACCTGCTTTGTTGCTTGTGTTTTTTGAAAAGCGGCTTCATTCATATACCCTAGCATCAATACATTTTTGGTAGTATTATCTTGAATGATAGCAGGAACGAGTCCGTCTTTATTTTTATTAAAATTAATGTTCATGTTTTTATTCTTTAATGAATCATTTCGAGCGTAGCGAGAAATCTGTTTATTTTATAACGATGATGAGATTCCTCACTACGTTCGGAATGACAACCATGTTAAAGTCGTACTGGAATATGATGCTGTTTTAATGCTTGTTTTAATTCTAAAATGGGTATTTCTCCAAAATGAAAAACACTTGCCGCCAAAGCAGCATCCGATTTTCCTAAGGTAAAAGTATCTATAAAATGTTGTACCGTTCCTGCACCGCCAGAAGCAATAATTGGAATATTCAAGGTTTCTGATAATTTTGCCAAAGCTTCATTAGCAAATCCTGCTTTGGTACCGTCATTATTCATAGAAGTAAATAAAATTTCGCCAGCACCTCGTCTTTCTACTTCTTTTGCCCAATCAAATAAATTAAGCTGTGTAGGAATTGTTCCGCCAGCTAAATGCACCATCCATTCGCCATCAATTTGTTTGGCATCAATAGCAACTGTAATACATTGATTTCCAAATTTACTGGACAATTCATCGATTAAATCAGGTCTTTTAATTGCTGAAGAATTGATAGATACCTTGTCCGCACCGCACTTTAAAAGAGCATCTACATCTGCAATAGAAGAAATTCCGCCGCCAACTGTAAATGGAATATTTACCTGTTCAGCAACTTGCAATACCATGTCTAACAAAGTTTTTCTCCCTTCTAAAGTAGCTGAAATATCTAAAAAAACCAATTCGTCTGCTCCTAATGCTGCATACTGCTTTGCCAATACTACAGGGTCTCCAGCATCAATTAAATTGATAAAATTAACACCTTTTACAGTACGTCCGTTTTTAATATCTAAACAAGGAATAATTCTTTTTGTTAACATATGGATATACGCTTCTATAATTTCTGTAACGGTTCACTTATTTTCAGGCAAAATTAAAGAATATTTAGTTTTGTTTTATGCGAAACAATAAAGATTTAACGTGAATTCTAAATTGTGTTTAGAATTTGTGTTTTATCTTTTAACTTGTATATTTGGTTAAATTCAACAACCATGAAAAATATACTACAATTATGCCTCCTTACGTTGTTTTTATCGTCGGGATGGATACAAGGACAAAACCTTTCAAAAAATAAAAAAAGACTGCTAAAATCCATAGAAAAACATCAAAATAAACTTATTGAAATTAGTGATGAAATTTGGGGTTTGGCAGAAACCGCATTTGAAGAAACTTCTTCGGCTAAAATATTAGCAGACTATGCAGAAAAACAAGGTTTTACCGTAGAACGAGGTGTGGCAGAAATGCCTACCGCTTTTGTAGCTACTTATGGTAGTGGAAAACCTGTAATTAGTGTGTTGGGAGAATTTGATGCACTTCCTGGTATTTCTCAAAAAGCGACTCCTACTAAATCTCCGTTAAAAGAAGGCGCGGCAGGACATGGCTGTGGACATAATTTATTTGGGGCAGGAAGTTTAGGTGCTGCCATTGCCATTAAAGAATTGATTCAGGCAGGAAAAATAAAAGGTACTGTAAAATTTTTTGGTACACCTAGTGAAGAAAAGTTTTTTGGAAAAATATGGATGGTAAGAGCTGGTTTATGGGACGATATTGATGTAAATATTAGCTGGCATCCCTCAGCATCTATAAAGGCAGATGTACAGAGTTCTTTAGCTTTGGTTGATTTTAAGGTAGAGTTTTTTGGGCAAGCAGCGCATGCCTCTGCAGATCCTTGGAACGGAAGAAGTGCTTCGGATGCCTTAGAATTATACACTACAGGAATTAACTATTATAGAGAGCATGTAAAACCTACTGTAAGAATGCATTATCACATTCAGGATGGCGGACAAGTAGTAAATGTAGTTCCTGATTATGCTCGCTTATGGATGCGTGTAAGAGACACAAAACGCTCTGGAATGATGCCTGTGTACGAACGTGTACAAAAAATGGCAGAAGGTGCTGCAATCATGGCAAATGTAGATTATAAAGTTTCTTTAATTTCTGGAATCTATGAAGTATTGGTGAACCGAGAAGGCGGAAAAATCATGCAACAAAATTTAGAGCTTTTAGGATCGATACAATATACCGATGATGAAATTGCTTTTGGTAAAAAAATACAAGAAGTTACCGATAAACCTCAAGTAGGTATGGACAGTGAAATTAAACCTTTAGAAGCAACTAGGGAACACCCAGGTGGTGGGTCTACAGATGTGGGCGATGTAAGTTGGAATGTTGCAAACATCAACTTAGCTGTTACCACAGCACCCAAAGATACACCTTGGCATTCTTGGGCAGTAGTAGCCTGTGGCGGCATGAGTATTGGGCATAAAGGTATGTTATATGCATCAAAAGCCATGTCTATGACCATGTTAGATCTTTTTGAAAATCCGAATTTGGTAAAAAAAGTAAAAGCGGAATATATAGCACGTAAAGGCGATGAAGTGTATACTCCAATTATTCCTGAAGGTCCACCTCCCATTCCTACTCAAAAAAAGTAAAATTTTAAAAGTAAGAAGTACGAGATTAGGTATTTATTATACTTTGTACTTCTTACTTTTTACTTAATATTTTTTACTCTACAGGAAGATGTCCGTGTATTTTTTCAAATACTTCATCAAAATTTGCTCTTAAATATGCATTTAATTTTTTACGATAATCTTCTCGTAACCAGTCGATAAAGTTATGTGTGCTTTTAGAAATACACTTTGAGTATCTGTGAATTCGATCATCGATTTCTCCTCCTAATGTTTTTGCTAAGATCAACGCATCAAAAACATCTTCGCTATTTTCTATACACATTTTTGCATGGTGCTCTATAGACAATTCTAAAACTCTTTTAGAAGATTCACCTCTTCGAATACAGTCTACATATACTTTTTTAACATCAAAATAAATATCTTCAGATTTTGCAAAGCCTTCCCTTACATCAAAAGGCAATTCGTATCGAAACGTACTCTCTAATTCTTCATCGCTTAAAATTGCATCTAGATAATTGTCTGGAGCTTTAAACATTCGTTGCCAATCTAAATCGGCACCCCATTCTCCAAATCTGTAAAAATTATTTCCCAAATCAACCACCGTAAAACTAGATTTATAATCTAAAATTCGAGAGCCTCGTCCAATCATCTGGTAATAAAGTGTTAATGATTTTGTAGCTCTGTTTAAAATAATAGATTCTATAGTAGGCTCATCAAACCCCGTTGTTAAAATACTTACAGAAGTAATAATAGCATTGGGTGTTTTTTTAAACCAACGTAAGATAAAATCACGCTCTTTTTTAGTATTGGTATTGTCTAAATGAGCAATCGGATAACCTGCTTTTTTAAAGGCTTCAAAAACACAAATAGAAGTATGAATTCCATTGTTAAAAATCAATGTTTTCTTGCCTTTAGACCGCTCTTCATAAGCTCTTAACAATTTGGAAAGCATGTCTGAATTGGTATACAAATCTTCCGAAGATTTTACGGTATAATCTCCGTTAGCACCTACTTCCAAAGAAGTTAAACCTACATTATAAGAAAACACATCTGCCTTTGCCAAATAATTATTCGCAATTAAATCGCTAATAGATTCACCTACAATTAGTTCCTGATAATTATCGTGCATGGGCAATTTAATATTCGAGCTTAAAGGTGTTGCCGTAACCCCTAAAATAAACGAGTTTTCGAAATACTTAAAGAGTTTTGTAAACGAATTGTAATGCGCCTCATCTACAATTACCAAACCAACATCAGAAATATCTAACTTATCGTCATTTAATCGGTTATTTAAAGTCTCTACCATAGCCACAAAACATCGATACTCATTTTGATCGTCTAGTTTTGCCTTACTATCAATCACTTTATTTTCTACTTTAAACTCATGTAGCATTGTAGAAGTTTGTTTACACAACTCTACTCGATGCGTGAGAACTAAAATCTTTTTATCGTATTTTTCTAAGTATTGCCTAACAATTTCAGAAAATATAACCGTTTTACCTCCTCCGGTAGGTAATTGATATAAAAGGTGATAGTTTTCAGGAGCATTTTCAAAGCTGTGAAATATTTTGTTGATAGCCTCTTTTTGATAGCTATACAATTGTTTACCTGTAAGGTCGTTTTGGGAAGTTTGGTTTACCAATGAAATAAAGTTTAGCTACAAAAATAACACTTATATAAGCTTTCTCCCAAATTAAGGGACTTATATTTATGAATATGGTAAAGTACTTACCTTCTAAGTTGATTTTAATATCTTGAGGTGAGTCACTATTGTACAGTCTTCTAAAATTAAAAAACTACGAATACAATTGTATCGTGAGACATCAATACATTATTGATATTTAACAAGTGCTACTTCTGTAATATCATAATGCGAAGCATGAAAAACTGTATGTGTATTGCGAATTACTAACAATTGTGGGGATTGATGCATTACCTGAAAAACAGCACTTATTTCATTCGAAATTTCTCTATAATTCAACAAGTCTAAATAGTATACTTTTAAATTCTTAGAGGTTTCATCAAATAGATTTTCAAATTGTTTGATAACCATTCTACTAATTCCGCAACGTGTAGAATGTTTAAAAATAAAAACAACCTCTTGCTTTGATTGTTCTTTTATGGTTTCTAACTGGTCTATAGAAGTTAGCGGAATCCAATTGATTTTTGTTTCGTTAGATGGTTTTGATTCGTTCTTACCTTTAAAAATAGTATTGAATAATTTCATGGGGTTTTATAATATGGATTTACAAAGATACACAACTTATACGCGTCAAAAAGTCATAAAAAAGCATTGTTTAAAAGACATTTTGACTGTTTTATAACAATTCTTCAATTGGTATTTCTTTTGTGATAACGGTGAAAAAGAAAATAAAAACGAAAAAAATAGACGAAAAATGAATTTTAATAATTTCACAACAAAATCACAAGAAACCATTCAGCTTGCACAACAAACTGCGCAAGAAATGGCACATAATGAAATAGAAAACGAGCATCTTTTTAAAGCATTGATTGCTGTTGATAAAAATGTACTCCCCTTTTTATTAAAGAAGCTAAACATTCATATTGATACCGTTCAGCAAATACTCGATCAGCAATTAAAAAGCTTATCAAAAGTCTCTGGAGCGAATTTAATGCTTTCTAGAGAGGCCTCTAAAACCCTAAATGAAGCGACGATTATTGCTAAAAAAATGAAGGACGAGTACGTCTCTACAGAGCATCTTATTTTGGCAATTTTTAAATCGAAATCGCCCATTGCTCAAATTTTAAAAGATCAAGGGGCTACGGAAAAAGATTTAAAAACCAGTATTGAAGAGTTACGAAAAGGAAAAAATGTTACCTCGCAAAGTGCCGAAGAAAGTTATAACGCATTGAAAAAATATGCAAAAAACCTTAACCAACTGGCTCAAGAAGGAAAGTTAGACCCTGTTATTGGAAGAGATGAAGAAATAAGAAGATTGCTACAAATACTTTCTCGTAGAACAAAGAACAACCCTGTTTTGGTAGGTGAACCTGGCACAGGAAAAACCGCTATTGCAGAAGGCTTAGCACATCGAATTATTCGTGGTGATATCCCCGAAAATTTAAGTGATAAATTGATTTTCTCTTTAGATATGGGAGCTCTCATTGCAGGCGCAAAATTTAAAGGAGAATTTGAAGAGCGATTAAAAGCGGTTATTAAAGAAGTTACTACTTCTAATGGTGATATTATTTTATTTATTGATGAAATTCATACTCTAGTGGGTGCAGGTGGCGGACAAGGAGCAATGGATGCCGCAAATATTTTAAAACCTGCATTGGCACGTGGCGAATTAAGAGCGATTGGAGCTACCACATTAGATGAATATCAAAAATACTTTGAGCAAGACAAAGCCTTAGAAAGACGTTTTCAAAGAGTATTGGTAGACGAACCCAATACCGAAAGTAGCATTTCTATTTTACGAGGTATTAAAGAAAAATACGAAACACATCACAAAGTACGTATCAAAGATGAAGCGGTAATTGCTGCCGTAGAATTGTCTCAACGCTATATTACCAATCGTTTTTTACCCGACAAAGCCATTGATTTAATGGATGAGGCAGCTTCTAAACTACGAATGGAAATCAATTCCAAACCCGAAGAATTGGATGTTTTAGATCGTAAAATAATGCAATTAGAAATTGAAATAGAAGCTATTAAACGCGAAAAAGACGAACAAAAACTAAAATCTCTGTATGCTGATATTGCCAATTTAAAAGAAGAAAGAAATGAGATTAATGCACAATGGAAATCGGAAAAAGAAGTCGTAGATAATATTCAGAATACCAAATTGTCCATTGAGAATTTTAAGTTAGAAGCAGAAAAAGCAGAGCGGGAAGGCGATTATGGGAAGGTTGCTGAAATTCGCTATGGAAAAATTAAAAATGCACAAGAAGAACTAGAACAATTTCAAAAAGCATTGCAAGAAAATCAGTCTGATACTTCTTTAATTAAAGAAGAAGTAACCAGTGAAGATATTGCAGAAGTGGTTGCTAAATGGACAGGAATTCCTGTAACAAAAATGCTACAATCGGAACGCGAAAAATTATTACACTTAGAAACAGAATTGCACAAACGAGTTGTAGGACAAGAAGAGGCAATTATTGCGGTTTCTGATGCTATTAGACGTGCAAGAGCAGGGTTACAGAACCCTAACAAACCTATTGGTTCTTTCTTATTTCTAGGAACTACGGGAGTAGGAAAAACAGAATTGGCAAAAACCTTAGCCGCGTATTTGTTTGATGATGAAAATGCCATGGTACGAATTGATATGAGTGAGTATCAAGAACGTCATGCTGTTAGTAGATTGGTGGGAGCACCTCCAGGCTATGTAGGTTATGATGAAGGCGGACAATTGACAGAGGCTGTAAGAAGAAAACCGTATTCGGTAGTTCTTTTGGATGAAATAGAAAAAGCACATCCTGATACTTTTAATACTTTGTTACAGGTATTGGACGAAGGAAGACTTACGGATAACAAAGGAAGAGTTGCAGATTTTAAAAATACCATTATTATTATGACTTCTAATTTGGGTAGTGAAATTATTCAAGAAGAATTTAGCAAACCCAATATCAATTTAGAGCAAGTAACAAACTATACAAAAACAGCAGTTTTAGAGCTCTTAAAAAAAGCTGTACGTCCAGAATTTCTAAATAGAATAGATGATGTAATTATGTTTACACCACTGCATGAAAAAGCGATTCATGAAATTGTAAAATTACAATTACAACATCTAAAACAGATAATTGCAAAACAAGACATTACCTTAGATGCTACAGAAGAAGCGATTGCCTATTTAACAAAAAAAGGCTATCAACCCGAGTTTGGAGCAAGGCCTGTAAAAAGAGTGGTACAAAAAGAAGTTTTAAACAAACTCTCTAAAGAAATTTTAGCAGGAAATATTACTACCGATAGTATTGTACTCTTAGATGTTTTTGACGATGTAGTTGTTTTTAGAAATCAAACAAATTTAATAGAGGGAAAAATATAAAAGCACTCCACTCGTTTTCTGTATATTCGTACAAGCTAAACGCATTAAAAAAGAAATAAGACACTAGTTTTACAGATTTACACTAACTTTATTGAAAAATCTAAAGGTTTTTTTTGTTTGTGAAACTCATTTAGATTTGTGAGAATTAGCGAAATTCGTGTCCAAAAAAGAAGATATACTTTAATGCGTTTAACCTGTATATTCGTATCAAATTAGAGATTTTATGAAGAAATTTATTTTAATTGCAGTTGTTTTGCTTTGTTCTTTCAACACTTTTAGTCAGCAAAAAGTAGTAAAAGACACCATCACCACGTATTATTTAATTCGCCATGCAGAGAAAGATAGAACCAATCCTAAAAATAAAAATCCAAAGCTGAATGAAAAAGGATTGGAAAGAGCTGAAAAATGGGCTCGTGTGTTTAAAAATATTGATTTTGATGCTGTGTATTCAACCAACTATTACAGAACGCTAGAAACCGCAAAACCTTCTGCTAACAAAAACAATTTAGAAATTGAAATCTACAATCCTAAGAAAATGTACACTTCTAAATTTCAAAAAGAAACCAAAGGGCAAACGGTTTTAATTGTAGGGCATAGCAATACTACACCGTTTTTTGCAAATAAAATTTTAGGAGAATATATCTACGAACAAATAGCCGACGATAATAACGGGAACCTTTATATTATTACAGTTACAAAAGAAAGGAAAACACCTGTTTTATTAAAAATTGATTGAAGATTGAAAGATTAAAAAATTGAAGGATTGAAGGATTAAACATTGTAATTTTTCAACTTTATAACTTTCAAACTTTTTTACTTTTTCAACTAAGTAAATAAAGGACATAAAAAAAGGCAAGCTACCTACATCACACCGCTACAACCTAATACCTTTGCTGCGTTCCCGCCCTGGAGGATTCAAAGGGAGCTAGTTGTGTAGAACTTGCCGTTGCAAATTTACAATCTATTTTTATTTTACACATTAATTTTTCTAGTATTTTATCTTTACCTATTGGAATTTATAAAATGTGAATTATATCTTAAAGTTTTAATAACGAAACATAGAATTCATATTTAAAATAGTATTTTCGCAAAAATTTTAAAAATTAAAAATGGCAACAAATAGAACATTTACCATGATTAAGCCTGATGGTGTAGAAAACGGACACACAGGTGCAATTTTAGAAAAAATTAACGCAGCAGGCTTTAGAATTGTCGCATTAAAGAAAACGCAAATGACAAAAGATGATGCAGAAACTTTTTATGCTATACATAAGGAACGTCCATTTTTTGGAGAGTTGGTTGCTTTTATGACTCGCGGACCTATTGTTGCTGCGATTTTAGAAAAAGAAAATGCTGTAGAAGATTTTAGAGCTTTAATTGGCGCTACAAACCCTGCAGATGCTGCCGAAGGAACGATTAGAAAACTGTATGCAACCTCTATGGGTGAAAATGCGGTACACGGTTCGGATAGTGATGAAAATGCTGAAATTGAAAGCAATTTTCACTTTTCTGGAAGAGAGAAATTCTAATACTTAGAATCTATCAATTATAAAAAAACTCGTTGCGAAAAGCAACGAGTTTTTTTTTATAATACACTGTCATTCCTGTGAAAGCAGGAATGACAAGTTTAATTTCTAATTAACTTTTTATATTGAATTCGTTTTGGCATGATATCTCCACCCAAACGTTTCTTTTTATTTTCTTCATAATCCGAAAAAGAGCCCTCAAAGAAATATACTTGGCTATTACCTTCAAAAGCTAAAATATGAGTACAGATTCTATCTAAAAACCATCTATCGTGACTAATAACCACAGCACATCCTGCAAAATTTTCTAAACCTTCTTCCAAAGCTCTTAATGTGTTTACATCTAAATCGTTGGTAGGTTCGTCTAATAAAAGTACATTTCCTTCTTCCTTTAAAGTCATTGCTAAATGCAATCGATTACGTTCTCCTCCAGAAAGTGTTGATACCTTTTTATTTTGTTCACTTCCACCAAAGTTAAAACGACTCAAATACGCTCTAGAGTTTACTTGCTTTCCTCCCATCATAACCAAATCTTGTCCGTCTGAAAAGTTTTCCCAAATAGATTTGTTTGCATCGATATTAGCATGTGCCTGATCTACATAGGCAATTTTTGCGGTCTCTCCTACTTTAAAATCTCCTTTATCGGGAGTTTCCTCTCCCATAATCATTTTAAAAATAGTGGTTTTTCCTGCTCCATTCGGACCAATAATTCCTACGATACCTGCTTGCGGCAAATTAAATTCTAAGTTTTCATATAATAATTTATCTCCAAATGCCTTAGAAACACCTGTAGCTTCAATAACATTGGTTCCCAAACGAGGTCCGTTAGGAATGTAGATTTCTAGTTTTTCGTCCGTTTGTTTTTGATCTTGATTCATTAATTTATCATAGTTCTTCAAACGGGCTTTTTGTTTGGTTTGGCGACCTTTTGCTCCCTGACGTACCCACTCTAATTCTCTTTCTAAAGTTTTCTGACGTTTGGAAGCTGTTTTGCTTTCTTGCGCCATTCGTTTCGATTTTTGATCTAACCAAGAGGAATAATTTCCTTTCCAAGGAATCCCTTCTCCTCTATCCAACTCTAGAATCCAACCCGCAACATTGTCTAAGAAATAACGGTCGTGTGTTACGGCAATTACAGTTCCTTTATACTGTGCCAAATGATGCTCTAACCAATGTACCGATTCTGCATCTAAATGGTTGGTAGGCTCATCCAATAATAAAATTTCGGGCTCTTGCAACAACAATCTACACAAAGCTACTCTTCTTCGTTCTCCTCCAGACAAAACACCAATCAGCTTATCAGGTTCTGGTGTACGGAGTGCATCCATAGCAATCTCTAGTTTGGTATCTAATTCCCAAGCATTGGAAGCGTCTATCTTATCTTGTAATTCGGCTTGTTGTGCCATTAATTTCTCCATCTTATCAGCATCAGAATACACTTCTTCCAAACCAAATAAATCGTTAATCTTATTGTATTCGTCTAAAATAGCTACCGTTTCTGCAACACCTTCTTTTACAACTTCTAAAACTGTTTTGGTTTCATCTAATTGTGGTTCTTGCTCTAAATACCCTACTTTATAGCCTGGAGAAAAAACTACATCGCCTTGAAAATTCTTTTCTACACCTGCAATAATTCTTAATAAGGTAGATTTACCAGAACCATTGAGTCCTAATATTCCAATTTTTGCTCCATAAAAAAAGCTTAAATAAATATCTTTTAAGACTTGTTTGTTAGTACTCTGATAGGTTTTAGAAACCTTATTCATCGAAAAAATGACTTTTTTATCGTCTGACATGTTTGTATTTAAAGATTAAATGATTGAAAAATTTAGTATTAAAAAATTGAACAATTCATAAGATTGAAAAAGCTAGCCTTTACTCTTTGAATTCTTTAATTTTTAAATTAATTATAGAATTACACCCTTCCTTTTAGCGCATTAAATACCCAAGCTATGGCAAAAAAACCAACACCTACAGCACCAAATCCCCAGGCAGAAACTTCCCTGTATTTAATTAATCCTAATGCGATTAAACCAATTCCTACAAATATCATTATAAATGTTGCCCAAGCGAGCACGGTATTTTTATTCATTTTTTATTGTTTTGGGGTTAAAAAGAGTCCGAAAATAGGTTAATTAACTTTATTTAACAAATTATAAAACACTATTTCTTTTTCCGGAACATCAACCATAAGCCTATAAGTATAAGAGGAATGCTTAGTACTTGTCCCGTATTCAAAGCATTAAAAACCCAATCCTCTCTTCCTACCTTTTGTGGTTCTTTTAGAAATTCTATAACAAATCGTAAAGACCATAATACTACTGTAAACAAACCAAAAAGGTATCCTAATTGTTCTTTTTTATGAGTTTTCCAATACAATCTCCACAAAATAAAGAATAAAATTAAATAACTAAAGGCTTCATACAATTGTGTAGGGTGTCTTGGAATACCACCTGACTCTGGTGAGCCTAAAAAAATAACTCCAAAAATTGAATCTGTTGGTTTTCCATAAATCTCTGAATTGCAAAAATTACCAAATCGGATAAAAAACCCTGCTAAGGCTACCATAATCGCTAACCTATCTAAAATAAATAACCATGGTTTTTGCAAATGCTTTTTAGCATAAAAATAGAGGGCTATTACTATAGAAATAGCGGCACCATGACTAGCAAACCCTGTAAATCCTGTAAACTGCCAACCTTTTAATAATCCAAATAATGCAGTTGCTCCTTCCCTTTCTTTAAAAGGTAAAATAATTTCTAATAAATGATGTTGATAATAATCCCAGCTATAAAAAAACACATCTCCTAAACGCATCCCTACTAGCATAGAAATAAACGTATACATAAATAATGGATCCATTTTATCTAATGAAATTCCGTCATTTTTATAGATTTTTTTCATCAAATGAAAGCCTAGTAAAAATGCAGCTACAAACATTAAACTATACCACCTAATGGTAAAAAAACCAATATCAATTCCTAAAGAAGGGTTCCATTCTATGGCTAAAAAATTCATGTTGTATGTATTTAAAAATTGAAAATTAAAGGGTTGAAAAATTCCAAAGAATAAAGGTACTGTTATATATTTAAAGATTAAAAAATTAAAGGATTGAATAATTAAAAAATGTGTTTAATCTTTTCGTTTTTCAATTTTTGAATTCATCATTATTTTTCTTTTCTGGCACAGGATCAAAACCTTTTCCGCCCCAAGGATGGCAACTAAAAATTCTTTTTATTGCCAACCAACTCCCTGAAAATACTCCGTGTTTTTGCAATGCTTCTATCGTATAATGCGAACAGGTTGGTGAATATCTACAAGTATTGGGTGTATAAGGTGAAATAGCTGTTTGATAAAAACGAACGAGTAGAATTAATGGATATGTAAGTATTTTATTCAAAAAAAAATATTTAAAAATTGAAAGATTCAAATATTAAATGATTGAAAAATTGATTCTGCTCGGTTTGAGATTCGTAATTCATAATTAACAATTCGTAATTAATTTATTGAAAACGTAGTACCTTCTCTCCCATCTTTTAATTGAATTCCCAATGCTAATAATTCGTCTCTAATTTGGTCGGACAATGCCCAATCTTTATTGTCTCTAGCTTCTTTTCGTAACTTTATTAATAATTGAACAACACCATCTATTTTATTAGAACTTCCTTGTTTTACTTCACTCATTAACCCTAAAACATCAAAAACAAAGGTGTGCAACGTTTCTTTAAAATCTTTTAAATCTTCTGTATTTAAGTTTATTTTTCTTTCTTTTAGTTGGTGAATGGCTTTTACTGCTTCAAATAAATGTGAAATTAAAATTGGTGTATTAATATCGTCATTCATTGCCGTATAACAGTTCTCTTTCCAAGCTTTTACATCAAAGGAAGAAGTCGTTTCAGCTTCTATCTTTTCCAAAATAGCAATGGCCTCCATTAATTTTGTATGTCCTTTTTCAGAAGCTTCCAAAGCATCACTAGAAAAATCTAAAATACTTCTGTAATTAGCTTGCATATTAAAGAAGCGAACAACACTTGCCGAAAATGCTTTGCTTAAAATAGTGTTCTCTCCCGTTAAAATTTCATTAGGAAGGATAAAATTGCCGGTAGATTTTGCCATTTTCTGACTATTTAGCAACAACATGTTGGTATGCATCCAATAGTTTACAGGGGTAACTCCACTACAGGTTTTAGATTGTGCAATTTCACATTCGTGATGCGGAAATTTTAAATCCATTCCTCCACCATGAATATCGAACTGTTCTCCTAAATACTTTGTACTCATTACAGAACATTCTAAATGCCATCCTGGAAAACCATCGCTCCAAGGCGAAGGCCAACGCATAATATGGCGTTCATCTGCTTTTTTCCAAAGTGCAAAATCTTGCGGATTTCTTTTATCGGATTGTCCGTCTAATGTTCTGGTATTATGAATCGCATCTTCTATTTTTCTTCCCGATAAAATTCCGTAATCTCCTGTTTTATTATATGCCAATACATCAAAATAAACAGATCCGTTTACTTCATAAGCAAATCCTTTTGCAATAATTTCTTTAATCATTTCTATCTGCTCTACAATATGACCTGTAGCTGTAGGCTCTATACTTGGCGGTAAAAAGTTGTAATTTTTTAGAACGTTATGAAAATCTACCGTATATCGCTGTACAACCTCCATAGGTTCTATTTGCTCTAAACGTGCTTTTTTAGCAATTCTATCTTCACCTTCATCAGCATCATTTTCTAAATGACCCGCATCGGTAATATTACGTACATAACGTACTTTATAACCTAAATGTAATAAATATCGATACAAAACATCAAAAAACATAAAGGTTCTTACATTGCCTAAATGCGCATTGCTATAAACCGTTGGCCCACATACATACATACCCACATATCCTTCATGAATAGGTGTAAAAACTTCCTTTTTTTTAGAAAGCGAATTGTAAAGTTTAAGTTGATTTTCTTGATACATCTTCATATAAAAGAAACTATTTTTTAAAGAGGTTAAATATAGGGAGTTTTTTGACGCTGAAAAGTTGAAAAGGTAAAAAAATTGAAGGTTAAGTATTGAATATAAAAAGTAGTTATTCATAATTTAAATCTTTAAAATTCATAATTTTAAGAAAGGAGGCAACCTTCTAAATACTTTGGTAGTCTATATATTTGTAAGACATTAAAAACAGGTTATCTGGATTGAAAATTATAGCATTACATTACAAACAAGCTACGCTCATAGAAAAAGCAAAACAGCAAAACAGAGAGGCACAAGAAGAGTTGTTCAGGAATTTTTCACCTAAAATGTTAGGAGTTTGTAGGCAATATGTAAAAGACAATCATCATGCAGAAGATTTACTATTATCGGGTTTTTTAAAAGTTTTTACGCATTTACATCAGTTTAAAGGAGAAGGAAGTTTTGAAGGTTGGATTCGTAGAATTATGGTAAATACTTGCATTTCTTACCTGCGAAAAAAGAATAGAATTCAATTAACCGATGAAGATTTTGTTTTTAACGATGCAGCTATTGAAAATTTAGAAAACACATCTGTAGAAGACATTCAAAAACTAATTGACAATCTACCTGATGGTTATAAAATGGTCTTTAACTTATTTGCAATAGAAGGTTACAAGCATTCAGAAATAGCTAAAAAATTAAATATTTCTGAAAGCACTTCTAAATCGCAATTGTTTAAAGCTAGAAAACTATTACAAGCACAGTATCATAAAATTAACACCCAAATTTATGACAGTAAATAAACTAGATGAAAACATTCAAAAAAAGTTAGAAAATAGAACACTACAGCCTTCTGTTTCTGCTTGGGAACGTTTATCCAACGAATTAGATGTATATGAAAAGAAAAAAAAGAAAAAGATTTTTTTCTACATCGGCTATGCGGCAAGTATTGTTGTAATAATTTCTTTGGGCATTTTTATGGCAACAAATACAAAACCAGTTCCTATAAATACTATAATAACCGCCAAACCTATTGATACTAATTTTATAAAAACAAAGAATGATTTCTTGAAAAATGATTTCCAGCTCATTGAAAAAGCAATTGTAAATACTAAAAAACAAACAAATTCAACAAAACAGTTAAATGCTTTTACAAAAAGAGCTATTACAACTTTACAAACAGATGATTTTAAGAATGAAATGAAGAGTTTTATCGTTGAAGCATCTATAGAAAAAGAAAAAAATATAGTTACAAAAAGTGGAATTGAATTAAAGTATAAAAGCTTGATGCAACAAAATAAAAACGCTTCAGAGAAGACAAACAAAATTCACGTTAATAGTACTGATTTATTATATGCGGTAACACATTCTAAAGAAGAGGTGAAACAGTATTACGCAAAATACAATATTGACAGAAATGATGTTTTAAAAAACATTCAAAAAGAGCTTCATAAAACGGGGTTAAAAGTGAGCCCTAACAGTATTTTAGCTGAAGTAGAGCGTACTATAAATGAAGATGCTTTTCAAAATAATTTTATAAAATCAATTCGAAAAAGAGTAAAAAATATTGCAACTACCATTGCAAGTAGAAATCAATAAAAACAAATCTAAAATAAATACAACATGAAAAAAGTATTCCTTATTTTAATGCTATCCGTTACAACAATTGCATTTACACAAGAAAAAACCTTTGAGAGCGAAGTCAGTAAAATATCTAAAAAAATAGATCTAATTACAAAAGAAGAAAAAGACTCTTTAAAAATAAAGGTAAAAGAAATTACACAAAGTTTAGAAAAGGGAGAAATTACGGCAACTACCGCAGAAACACTTAAAAAAGAAGTTGCACAATATCATGCTAGAAAAATTGAAGAGAGAGTTAGCGAACAGCAATTAAAACTGCAACAATTAATACAAGATAAAACGGATGGAAAAATAGCAAGTACTGAAGAAAAAGACGAAGATGCAAATACCTTTTCCATAGGAAATAGAACATTTCGATTTACTTTGAATAACGAAAAACATGAAGAAAGAAGAGAAAAACGTTCGAAAAAACGACAAGAAAAATGGAGAAAAAAGAACAAAACAAATAGGAGTACTACTACACAGTTTGTTTTTGCTTTGGGAGTAAACAATGTACTTGTAGACCATGAATTTTCATCTTTAAATACTTCGGAATATAAATTTTGGGAATCTCATTTTTATGAAGTAGGTTGGACTTGGAAAACTCGTTTCGATAAACAACCTTCTAAATTGTATTTAAAATACGGGGTTTCTTTTTTATGGAATAATTTAAGACTAACAGACAATCGAATCCATGTTAAAAATGGAGATATTACAGAATTACAAACCTTTTCGGAAGGTTTGTCTGAAAGTAGATTACGCCATGTACAAATGAATTTTCCAGTACATGTTGAGTGGGATTTTTCTAAGAATAAAACCTATGAGGATGGTTTTGTAAAAGACAGAACACACAAATCTATTAGAATTGGATTAGGAGGTTTTGTTGGCTTTAAGTTAGGCACAAGACAATATTTAGAATATAGAAATATGGAAGGTGTAAAAGTAGAAGAATTGCAAAAAGAGAATTTTAATATGAATACTATAAATTATGGGTTAAGTGCCTATTTAGCACACAAATCTATTGGAGTTTATGCAAAATACGATTTAAACCCTTTATTTAGAAGTACAGATACTAGAAATATTTCTTTAGGAATTCGTTTCGATTTTAATTAAAATTTATCACTTTTTAAAAACAAGAGCTTCTAAATAGAAATTTCCTATTTTTTGAAGCTCTTTTTAAGTTATTCACAAAAATAAAATATTCTAATTTTTAATATTTATCGCGTGTAAAAAACAACGTAAATTTATAAGCTTAAAACCGTTAAATTTTAAGTGAAATGAAAATTGGAGTCCCTAAAGAAATTAAAAATAATGAAAACAGAGTGGGTATGACACCCGCTGGTGTTTTTGAATTGACAAAAAAAAATCATACTGTTTATATACAATCTGAAGCTGGAACAGGAAGTGGCTTTTCAAATACTGATTACATAGAAGTAGGTGCCACTATTTTACAAACTATTGAAGAGGTTTATGCAGAAAGCGAAATGATTGTAAAAGTAAAAGAGCCCATTGCAGAAGAATATCAGCTTGTTAAACCAAATCAAATTGTTTTTACATATTTTCATTTTGCTTCCAGTGAAGCACTTACCAAAGCAATGATTAATAGTAACGCTATTTGTATTGCCTATGAAACGGTAGAAGACGAACAAGGGACTTTACCTTTGTTAACTCCAATGTCTGAAGTTGCAGGAAGAATGGCTGTGCAACAAGGAGCAAAATACTTAGAAAAACCTATTAAAGGACGAGGAATTTTATTAGGAGGAGTTCCCGGAGTTGCGCCTGGAAAAGTATTAATTTTAGGTGCTGGTGTTGTAGGAGTACAAGCCGCAAAAATGGCAGCAGGCTTAGGAGCTCATGTTACAATTATGGACGTTAATATGAAGCAATTACGATATGTAAATGATGTGTTACCAAATCATGTTGTCACAGATTTCTCAAATGAATACAGCATCAGAAAACATATAAAAACACACGATTTAATTATTGGAAGTGTTTTATTAAAAGGAGCTAAAGCGCCTAAATTAATTACAAAAGACATGCTAAAAGACATGCGTCCAGGAACTGTTATTGTAGATGTAGCCGTAGATCAAGGAGGTTGTTTTGAAACTACAAAACCTACAACACATGAAAACCCAACATACATTATAGATGATATTGTGCACTATTGTGTAGCAAATATGCCTGGGGCGGTTCCTTATACATCTACGATAGCGCTCACAAATGTTACTTTACCTTATGTCTTAAAATTAGCAAATTTAGGATGGAAAAAAGCATGTGAAATGGATGTTGTATTAAAAAAAGGATTAAATATCGTACAAGGAAATATTGTTTATAAAGAAATTAGCGAATGCTTTAATTTAGAAAAGAATTAAAGTACTTTTCTTTTTATGACATTTATGTAGTCTTTTCTAGGAAAGGTTATTTATAAGACCTTTTTCAATTACAAGATTCTAACAGGTTTTGAAAATCTGTCAAGTTATGAATAGTCTTGGTACTATTATCGCCATTCATAGTTACTGTAAACGGGTAAATAAAATCTTCAAAAACAGTAAACAAAACTTCACATAAAAACTCATCTGAGTTGATAGATACAAAACCTCCAAAATCGCCATATATATTTAAAGGATAGTTAAAACTAAAACATTCATTTAACTCTTGAACAGCATAACATATTTGCTCGCAGTAAACAAAATCAGAAGTTTCAAAGCCAAAGTACGCTGCATGCACTTCATCAAAAAACTGAATTTCAAGTATTTCTCCTAAAGTATTTGGAATTTTAACGCATCTGGGGTTGTATTGTAGCGCAATTGATGTGAACTCTTTTATGTATTGAATTTCAGATATTAAAACCTCAAAATTAAGTTCATTAGTAATTGTCTTACTTTCTATAGTTTTTGTTGTTCTTTCATAAGTTTCTACTTCAAAAGGAAAAACAATTCCTTCAACATATAAACTATCTGTTGAGTTTTTAAGTATTGAAATTAATCCACTCTGATTATTTACTTGTACTTGTACTCCATTATTATAAGAAAGTTCTACAGGATATATAAAATCGAAACCAAAATCGAAAAGAATATTTCCTGATAAATTTTCTGATAGAATACGATTTCCGTGAGTATCAAACTTAGTGTTTAATTCTGATAAGCTGTTTTTTAAGACCGTACTTTCTTCTGCATTACTTGTAAAAACTGCTTCATTAATATTTGTAGTACAAGATATTAGGAAAAAAAATGACATCAACAAAAGAACAACAACTTTTAATTGCTTATTTTTTAAATTCTTATTTTTTATAAAATGCATCATTTTAACAACCTAATTTACAGTTAAGACAATAATACTAAAAAAAAGCCTACTCTAAATACCAACTTTATTTTTATTAATTTTGAATTTAATCTAGAAATTTATGCCCGAAGACTTCAAAAAAATATGTAATTCAAGTGTTTTTGAAGCTATTTTTAAAAAGTATTCTAAAGAGTTAAGACGTTTTATATTTTTTAAAACTCAAGATATCGATCTTGCTGAAGACATTTTACAAGAAACTTTTATAAAGCTTTGGGACAATTGTAACAATGTGAATTATGAAACGGTTAGAGGTTATTTGTACAAGGTAGCTACAAACCTATTCTTAAATATAAAAAAGCACGAAAAAGTTGTTCTAAAACATAGAAATATACCTGTAAAAAATAGCACGAATGAATCTCCTGAGTTTGTGATGTTGACAAAAGAATTTTTAGAAAAAATAGAAACTACAATTGCTGCTTTACCAGAAAAACAAAGAGAAGTCTTTTTACTTAGTAGAATTGAGAAGAAAAAATACAAGGAAATTGCCGAAATTTTAGGAATATCTGTAAAAGCTGTAGAAAAAAGAATGCATAAAGCATTGCTAATATTAAAAGAAGAAATAGGAAACGTTTAATTTATAGTAGGGTTTTTTAAACTCCTGTTGTCTTAAATCATAGAAATATATGAAAGATTACAATTCGAAAAATGTAGATGCTGTTTATTTGGCAAAATGGATGGACAACTCTCTTTCTAATGAGGAACTAAGAGCGTTGGTATCAGAGTCTGATTTTACTATGTATAAAAAGTTAAAAAGCACTTTAAACATTTATGAACGATTGGAAGTCTCTACAGAAATTTCTTTTAGGGAAATTGATGTTGAAATTAAGAAAAAGGAGAAAAAGAAAAAAATTAAGAAGCTCTACTTAAGTTGGTCTATAGCGGCATCGGTTGTTATACTATTTGGATTATTTACTTTGCTAAAAGGCAATGATGTGCTTATACAGACTAACTTTGGAGAGCAGGTATCTACTACATTACCAGACAATTCTGAAGTAGTTTTAAATTCTAAATCAACAATAACGTACAATACCGAAAATTGGCAAACAGAACGAACTATTTTTTTGAATGGAGAAGCCTATTTTAAGGTTGAAAAAGGAAGTACTTTTACCGTAAATACAAAGAATGGGAGTGTTACAGTATTAGGTACAGAATTTAATGTAAACTCAAAAAACGACTACTTTGAGGTTGTCTGTTATGAAGGTAAAGTAAGTGTTACTACTTCAGAAAAACAATATGTATTAACTCCAAGTAATACTGTTCGGAAAATTTCAGAAAATGCAATTGAGAAAAGAAAAATTTTAGAAAAAAAACCTAGTTGGACTTTAGGTGAAAGTACCTTTAAAAGTGTTCCTATAAAATATGTTATACTCGCTTTAGAAGAAAAATACAATGTAGTTTTTGAAGAAAATCAAATAAATGATACGCTGTTATTTACTGGTAGCTTTACACATTCTAATATAGACATAGCCTTAAAAACTGTTTTTGAAACCCTAGAAATAAAATATACTAAAAAAGCAAATACTATAAAACTTAGTCTTTAAAATAAATGAGACTTGTTGTTATACTAATATTTCCTTTAGTAGTATTTTCTCAAAATAAGATTACTGCTTCTTTAGAGTTCAATAATGAACCTCTAAGTAAAATTCTACTGATTGTTGAAAAAGAATATGACGTACGTTTTTCATATCAAAATCGATTTATTGACGGTATAAATATTACTTTAAAAAAAAGTACGTTTACTCTAGATAACTTGATGAACGCTATTTCTTTACAAACAAATTTAGCTTTTAAAAGAATTAACAGCCGCTATATTGTTATCACAAAACTAAAAGACTATGTAAACAGTTTAAAAATATTAGATGAAATACTCATTTACAGCTATTTAACAAAAGGTATTTTAAAAGACAAAACAGGTAAGTTTCAAATAAAATCTAAAAACATGAACATATTACCTGGCTTAACAGAACCCGATGTTTTAGAAAGCATTCAACAATTACCAGGAGTCATTAGCCCGAATGAAACCGCTTCTAATTTTACAGTAAGAGGAGGAACTTCAGATCAAAACAGGGTTATTTGGGATGGTATTAACATGTATCATAAAGGACACTTATTTGGAATGATCTCGGCTTTCAATCCCAATGCCATTAAAGAAGTTAATTTTATAAATAAAGGTACTCACGCAAGATTTGGCGAGCGAATATCTAGCATTATTGATATTTCTTCAAATAAAACTATCAACAAAAAATTAAAGGCTACCTTGGGTTTTAATGCAATTAATACAGATGCACTTATAGAGCTTCCAATTATAAAAAACAAGCTAAGCGTTATTGCGTCGCTAAGAAGTAGTTACACCCAATTTTACCAATCTTATACTTTTGATAAGTTAGTAAATAAAGTATATCAAAATACAAAAATAGCAAACGAAGAGCACCCGAATAAAGGCTTTCATTTTTTAGATTACACGGTAAAACTAAATTATCAATTCAATAAAACAAATAAGTTCTATCTGAGTATTATCGATATTGATAATGAGTTAAATTACTTTAGTAAAAATCTAGAAACTAATGAAATGTATAACGATAAATTAGCTATAAATAACAAAGGGTATAGCTTTGAATGGAATAAAATTTGGAGCTCTAAAGTGCATCAAGTCACACAAGGTTTTGTTTCTGACTATAAATTAAACTACAACTATATTATTAATGAAGAAGGCGCTCAAGTCTCTGATTTTTATAAAAATAATGCCATTCTTGATTCTGGTTTGTCTACAGAAATCAATATAAATTTTGAAAATAGCATATTGTCTCTAGGATATCAATATGCGGTAAAAGATGTTAGTTATATTTTTACAACAGACTCAGATGACTTATCAATTATCTTAGATAGTAATAAAAACATAGTCTATACCTATAGTTTTTATAACAACTATAATTATAAAAACTCTAATGGGTTTAATCTTAATCTTGGCTTAAGAACTAGTTATTTTGAAAATTTAAACACTTTTAAATTAGAGCCTCGTTTATTAATACACCAACCCATTTCTAAAAATTTAAGTTTTCAAATTTCAGGTGAAATTAAAAATCAAATTATTAGCGAAATAGATGAAACCATTTTAAGTGATTTATCTTTAGAAAATAAACTTTGGCGCTTGGCAGATAATGATAAATTTCCAATAATTAATAGCAATCAAAGCTCTTTAGGTATTATTTATAAATACAAAGGGTGGATGATTGACTTAGATTATTATTATAAAAACATTTACAATATTACTTCATTATCTTTAGGTTTTTTAAACCCTACAGACAATAGTTTTCGTATAGGTAATCAAAAAGTAATTGGAATTGATTTTTTTGTAAAAAAAAGTTTTAAAAAATTAAACACTTGGTTTAGCTACTCTTACGGAAATGTAAAAAACAAGTATGAGGGCATAAACAACTACAAATACTTTACTGCAAACACAAATATTGAGCATTCATTTACATCTTCAATTACCTATAAAATAAAAAAAATTGACATGGCGTTAGGTTGGAAGTGGCAATCGGGAAGACCTTATACACATTCTATTGAAGGGCAAAATGGACTTGAGTTTAATGAAGGAATTAACACGAGAAGATTGGATAATTACCATCGACTAGATTTTTCATCTACCTATAGTTTTGATATTTTGAAAAAAGAAAAATTAAAAGGAAAAATAGGCTTTTCAATTAGAAATCTATACAATAGAAAAAATCATATTAGTAAAGGGTATAGAGGAAATAATAGTCTTGAAGACCCTATTGCTGCGATTGATGAATTTTCTGTAGGCTTTATGCCCAATATTGTTTTTAGGGCTTATTGGTAATTGTATTCTAATTTAGAATTTCTTTTTGGTTTTAGATTGCTCCCATTTCTTCCTTATATCTACAGATAAAACTCCTGTATCGTCATGTTTCCAACCTGGAGGCTTTAAGAGGTATTTTATCTTGTTTAAAAAAGACGTTTTACTCTTAAAAATATCTTTTAAAAGATAAAGCCATTCATTAAAAGCTATTTTAATAGGGTTATAAGTATTTATATTATTAACCAAACCATAAATAGGCTTTTCTACTTCGGGTTCAAAAGTCCCAAATAACCGATCCCAGATAATAAAAATTCCTGCATGATTTCTATCTAAATATTGAGGATTTGTAGCATGGTGTACTCTGTGGTGACTTGGCGTATTAAAAACAACTTCAAACCAACGTGGTGTTTTATAAATTAACTCTGTATGAATCCAATATTGGTATAATAAACTAATAGACATTTGCATTAAAATCATCGCTGGATGAAAACCTAGCAATGGTAAAGGCAGCCAAAAAATAAAAGAAACAAAACTACCAGACCACGTTTGTCGTAATGCCGTGCTTAAATTATACTCTCTAGAAGAATGATGCACTACATGACTTGCCCAAAAAAATCGATTTTCATGACTAATTCTATGAAACCAATAATAAATAAAATCTTCTACAAATAATAACAGAATCCAAACCCACCAAGTAAAAGGAATTTCAAATAAATGAAAGGTTTGATAGAAAAAATAAAAAATACTTAACACCATTCCTTTTGTAAACAAACCAATGATTACGTTACCCAAACCCATAATTATAGAAGTAGAGGCGTCTTTAAATTGGTAACTTTCTAACTTTACTTTTACAGTAAGAACTACCTCTATAACTACCGTTAGCACAAAAAAAGGAATTGCGTAATGAATTAAATTGGGTAAATCTGGTATTTGCATCTTAACTATTTTATGTTATTTCCTTTTAAGCCTTATAGGTATGACTTTTAAATACAAAAAGATGCTTTTAGAAAACAAAAAGTATGTATATTTGCACCCTTAAAAATAAACAATTAATATTTAACTTATGAATCATTACGAAACTGTTTTCATTTTGAATCCCGTTTTATCTGACACTCAGATAAAGGAAACAGTACAAAAGTTTGAGGACTATTTGGTTTCTAAAGGTGCCGAAATGATTGCCAAGGAAGATTGGGGCTTAAAAAAATTAGCATACCCAATTCAAAAAAAGAAAAGTGGTTTTTATCACTTGTTCGATTTTAAAATTGCTGGAGCAGAAATTGCTTCTTTTGAGTTAGAGTTTAGAAGAGACGATAGCGTTATGCGTTATTTAACCGTAAAACTAGACAAACACGCAGAAGCTTGGGCTGAAAAAAGAAGAGAACGTGTTAAATCTACAAAAAAATAAGGCATGGCATCAACTATAGAACAACAATCCGCAGGAAATAAAGCTGGAGAAGTAAGATACTTAACTCCGCTTGATATTGAAACTAAAAAAGAAGCGAAATACTGTCGTTTTAAGAAAAATGGTATTAAGTATATCGATTATAAAGATGCAGACTTTTTAATGTATTTGGTAAACGAACAAGGTAAAATTTTACCAAGGCGTTTAACAGGAACATCCTTAAAATACCAACGAAAAGTAGCACAAGCTATTAAAAGGTGTCGTCATTTAGCGTTAATGCCTTATGTAGGAGATTTGTTAAAATAATAAAGAAGTAGATTATGGAATTAATATTAAAACAAGACGTAGAGAATTTAGGCTTTAAAGATGATGTTGTAACTGTAAAAAACGGTTATGGTAGAAATTTTTTAATTCCTCAAGGACATGCAATTTTAGCTACTTCTTCAGCAAAAAAAGTATTAGCAGAGAACTTAAAACAACGTGCTTTTAAAGAAGCTAAACTAATTGAAGATGCCACTAAAATAGCAAATACTATTAAAGATTTAGAAATTAAAATAGCTTCTAAAGTTGGATCTGGAGACAAATTATTTGGCTCTGTAAACAATAGCGATGTAGCAGAAGCAATTGCAAAATCTGGAACTGAAATAGAAAAGAAATTTATAAAGGTTACCGGAGGTTCTGTAAAAAGATTAGGTAAATACAACGCTGCTGTTAGATTACACAGAGAAGTTGTTGCTGATATTGTATTTGAAGTTGTTGCTGAAAAAATTTAAGCAATTTATTTTAAAAATAAGTTATAAAGACTGTCTTTTTAAAGGCAGTCTTTTTTTATGAAATGTGTTTACACTACTCCACTTTTTAAACTTATACCAGTTATTATTTGAAATTACTGTAAAAGAAAATGATAAATGGTATTAATTTGTAAACTCTCTAAACAAACTCTCTAAGTTTTTATTTTGAGTATTTAATTCCAAAATTTTAAGTCCTTTTTCTTTTGCAAAGTCAAATATTATTGGGCGCATATCTTTATCTGTATCAAAAGTTATACTCCAAGAATTATCAAAAGTATTTTTAAAAGAACTTACATATTCAATTTGTTGTATAAATTCTTCTTCTAACTTATAATCAAAAGTAACTTCTATAACTTGTTGTTGGTTTTCTTGAAGTAATTGCAGAGGTTTATCTATTAAAATTTCACCTTCCTTAATAATAATCACTCTATCACAAATTGCCTCTACTTCTTGCATAATATGTGTAGAAAATAAAACCGTTTTATCTTTTCCCAAGTCTTTAATTAAGGAACGAATTTCTACTAATTGATTAGGATCCAAACCTGTTGTAGGTTCGTCCAAAATTAATACCTCCGGATTGTGCAAAATAGCTGCTGCCAAGCCTACTCTTTGTTGATAACCTTTAGATAACTGCTTTATTTTTTTATGAGCTTCCACAGTAAGCCCTACCCTATCTATTGCTTTTTCAATAATAGGTTTATCTATTTTATAAACAGAAGCCCGAAACTCTAAATACTCTCGCACATACATTTCTAAATACAAAGGATTATGCTCTGGTAAATACCCTATACTTTTTTGAACCTCTTTAGGATACAAACAAACATCTACTCCGTTTACAAAAACGGTTCCCGAATTCGGTTTTATAAAACCTGTTAAAATTTTCATTAACGTAGATTTTCCTGCGCCGTTAGGGCCTAAAAAACCAATAATTTCACCTTTTCCTGCTTTAAAAGAAACTTCTTTTAAAGCCTGTTGATTCTTATAAAATTTAGAAACGGATGTAATTACTATAGACATACCACAAAAATAATTGAATTAATTTGATAAGCATAAAATTTTAAATTTACTTTATTGAAAAAATCATTGATTTAGAATCATTCTTTTTCGTCTTTATTTAACAAAAAGTTAACACAACGCCATTAAACTTAAGTAGAACTTTGCTGTCTAACGCTCAACGAATCTACTATCTAAATTTTATGACAAAAAAAATACTATTTGCTAGCTTTTACTTATTTACAACCACCTTTTTAGTTGCACAAAGATCTAATATTCCACAAGTTACAATTACAGGAAAAATTATTGATGCTTCTAGTAATCAACCTTTAGAATATGCTACTGTAGTTTTAAAACATCTAAGAACACAAAAAGTTAGTGGAGGTATTACAGATGAAAAAGGAAACTTTAGCATTACTACCCCTAAAGGAATGTATGATGTGCAATTTGAATTTATTTCTTTTACAACAAAAAAATTGTCGAAAGTAAGGTTATTTCAAAACAAAGATTTTGGAACCATTCAACTTAAAGAAGATTCCCAAAGTTTAGACGAAATTAGTATTGTTGCTGAAAAATCTACCGTAGAAATCCGTTTAGACAAGCGTATCTACAATGTAGGAAAAGACATGACTGTAAAAGGAGGGAATGCCTCTGATGTTTTAGACAATGTCCCCTCTGTAGATGTAGATGTAGAAGGAAATGTAAGTTTAAGAGGGAATGAAAATGTACGTATTTTAATTGATGGAAAACCTTCTGCCTTAGTAGGTTTGTCTGGGACAGAAGCCTTAAGACAATTGCCTGCCGATGCTATTGAGCGTGTAGAAGTAATCACTTCTCCATCAGCTCGTTATGATGCTGAAGGTACTGCGGGAATTTTAAATATTATTCTTAGAAAAGGAAAAGCTACTGGTTTTAATGGCTCTGTAAATGCTAGCGCGGGACATCCAGATTTATATCAACTTTCTACCAACCTAAATCAAAGAAGTAAAAAAATAAACTTATTCTCTAATTTTGGGTATACCTATAGAAATGGACCAGGAAACTCAAATACAGAAGCTACTTATTTTGATGATAGCGGAAATAGAACAAGTTCTCGGATAGAAGATCGAACTTTTGAAAGAAAAAGAAATAGCTTTAATACAAATATTGGTTTAGAATATTTTTTAAACAAAAAAAGCTCTATAACAGGAAGTTTATTTTATAGAAATACTGATGGAAATAATGTATCCGATAATTTCATTTCTGTATTTGATGAAAATTCAATAGTAAGCGAATCTTCTATAAGAACTCAAGATGAAGAAAGAAAAGATGAAACTGTTCAATACTCTTTAAATTATACTAATAATTTTAATAAAAAGGGACATAAATTAAACATCGACCTCCAATATAGTGATAGTGAAGAAAAAGAAATAACTATTAATAAGGAAACAGGTTTTACAGACGAAAACAATACTACAGACGAACACTCTAAAAACACATTAATTCAATTAGATTATGTGTTACCTATTGGAGAAAATGCACAATTTGAAGCAGGATATAGAGGTGATTTCCAAGATTTAACTTCCGATTTTAAAGTGACCCCTACTCCAACTTTTGACCCTTCTAATAATTTAGTTTTTAATCAAAAAATAAATTCATTTTACACACAATACGGAAGCAAACTCAATAAGTTTTCATTTCTATTAGGGTTGCGTACAGAAATTACCAATACAGAGATAGAATTAACCAACAGCACAGAAGATAACGGATTCAAATACACAGAACTATTCCCTACAATTAATTTGGGATTTGAAGCCACAGAAAAACAAAGCTACACCTTAGGATATAGCAGAAGATTAAGAAGACCTCGCTTTTGGTTTTTAAATCCGTTTGAATCACGAAATAGTCAGAATATTATTTTTAAAGGTAATCCAGGACTATTACCAACTTTTACCAATTCATTCGACTTAGGTTACCTAAATAAATTTGGCAAATTCACCTTAAACTCTTCCATCTATTATCAACATTCTACAAATACAATTTCTAGGGTAACAAGAGAAGAAATTAGGATTATTGATGGCGAAAATGAAATCATTACTATCAGAGAACCTATCAATCTAGCTTCAGAAGACAGATATGGTTTTGAATTTACAGCAAATTACAATCCTTCTAGAAAAGTACGTCTCTCGGGAAGTTTTAACTTTTTTCAATCAGAAACAGAAGGGTTCTATACCTATGAAAAATTTGAAGTTAATTCAACAACTAATGCTATAACTTCTACAAATGTAACAACAGATTTAGCAAATAAAAACAATAGCTGGTTTGCGCGGTTTAATGCCAGAATTACATTGCCCTATAAAATTCAATGGCAATCAAGACTTTTTTATCGCGGCCCTAGAGAAAGTGCGCAAAGCGCTACAAAAGGAATTTTTTCTGCAAATTTAGCTTTTAGCAAAGATATTTTAAAAGACAAAGGCACACTAGTACTAAACATTAGCGATCTTTTAAATTCTAGAAAAAGAAACTCATTAAGTTACGCTCCTAATAAAGAAGATTTTACTAGTATTACAGATCAAACTTTTCAATGGAGACAACGACAAATTTCTTTAAATTTTACTTACAGATTTAATCAAAAGAAAAACCAAAGAAATCGTAATAAAAGATCTCAAAACTTTGAAGGCGGCGGTGAAGAATTTGGAGGATAAAAAAATAATTATCTAATAATTTCAGACTAAAACAACACAAATTGTACAAAAAGGAATCTAACTATTTCTTAGGTCTAAACAAGTTTGTAAGCTTAGAAAAGAATGTTTTTGGTCTATCATTTATATGGTATCCATAACTATATTTTCCATACCCGTAACCATATCCGTAGCCATAACCATACTTATTAGTCACTGAAAAATCATTTATTAAATAGCTAATATTAGTAACCTCTTTATTTTTGTATTTTGTATCAATCATTTTCATCATACCCTTTTCTGAATACCCCTGACGAATTACATAAATATTGGCATCAGAATACTTAAATAACTCCAAAGCATCAGAAACTAAACCAACAGGAGGTGTATCAATAATAATATAATCATACGTTTCTTTCAAATAATTCATCAACGTATTTGTATTTTCATTCAATAAAAGCTCGGAAGGATTAGGAGGTATTATACCCGATAAAATAAGGTCTAAATTAGGAATCTCTGTAGCTCTTATAATTTCTTCAATACTTTTTTGATTGATTAAATAATTAACAATACCTATATCGTTAACCATATCAAAATCAGCATAAATTTTAGGCTTTCTAAAATCCATTCCTAATAAAATGGTTTTTTTGCCACTTAATGCAAAAACAGTTGCCATATTAATAGAAATCATTGTTTTTCCTTCGCCACTAACAGAAGAAGTTAACAAAAGTGTTTTTGCTTTTGTATCATCCTTTTTATTATTAAATAGGAATTGTATATTTGAACGAATGGCTCTAAAAGATTCTGCAACAGAAGATTTTGGTTTTTCAAAAACAACCAAATTACTTTTCCCTTGGTTTCTTCCAACAACTCCTAAAACAGGAATTTCATAATTTCTTTCAATTTCTTCAATAGTATGTACCTTGTTATCTAAAATCTCTTTAATAATAATATAAAACAGTGGTAATATAAAACCTAATAAAAGCCCAATAACATAATTGAACTGTGTTTGTGGGTAAAATGGCCCTTGCCCTAAATCTTTTGCCGAATCTATTATTTTTATATCCGAAACATTTGCGGCTATAGCAGTACCCGCTTCATATCTTTTTTGCTTTAAATAATTAAAGTTGGCTTCTGATAATTCGTAATTTTTTTGAAACTTAACCAAACCTTGTTCTTTCTCTGGAAGTTGTTTTAGCTTGTTATCATATAAAATAGAACGTTCTCTTATATCTTTAAGCTCTGAGTTAAAATTAGCTTTTAAATTAAAAATATTTTCTAATAAAACATTTTTTGTAATAGCAATATCGTTATTAACATCTCTTAATCCTGGATAATCATCTGTAACAGTTGCTTTTAAACTTTCTCTAATAACAGATTGAGAAATTAGTTTAGAAATTTCTTGAGGTATTTTACTGTCTTGTACGCTTGTTAATGCTGGTGCTGGTATTTTTTCATCATAAATAGTATGTGTTTTTATATAAACCTCTAAATCTTTTAAATACGCTAAACTCTTTAAAAGTTCTCTGTCTGTTTTTTCTAATTGTACCGTTTCTTGATAAATCTGAGCACTTTCAACTGATAAGTCATAAATATTATTTTGTTCTTTGTAAGTTCGTAAACCTTTCTCAAACTTTTGTAAACTATCAGATTCTATGGCAAAAAGTGTATCTATATAAGCACGAGTTTTAACAGCATAAGCTATTTTACTTTCTTTTTTTGCTTGTTCTAAAACCTTTACAGAAGTGTTTAAGTAATCTACAATTCTTTTCTTGTTAGAACCCACCATTTGCAATTGCATTAAAGATGCGCCTCTTGTTAAGCCAGTAACCCTTACATTTTTATACTTTGCAACGGTACCGTCAAAACTATTAAAGCGAATGTAATACGATTCTCCAACAGGCAAGTTGCCATTTGCTTGAATTGTAAAATTTAAAAAAGGAGTCCTTATACGTTCATTTACTCTAAAATTTTCTGAAAAAGAAGGTGTTTTAGAAGTATAATAAGAAATAGGAGTGTTTTCTTTTTCATAAGTAATTAGACGATTAGCACCTTCTTCATTAAATTTTGCAGACAAACGAACACTGTCCTTACTTATAACATCTACCTTAATCAAGTTTGCATATAACTGGGGCTTATTTGGGGCTAGATAGATTGTAAACGGTGTTTTACCATACACGTCGTTTAACCGATACGTTCCTTCCTTTAAATAATCGACATAAAAATTCAGTTTTTTTACAACTTTTTCATTGTGAGTTCTAGAAACTAAAATTACTTTAATGGTTTCAATAGCATCACTAGCTCCACCATAGTTGAATGAAATGTTTGTACCAGAAGAAAACAAAGGATTATTTTCTTCTTTGATTGAAATAACAGTTTTTAAACTATATAACTTTTGTTTATAATCATTCATAAACTTTGCAACAATCAATGCAATAATTAACGATACTAAAAAAAGTTTCCAATACTCAAAAATCTTAAAAACATACTGTTTTATATCAACTGAATTTTGATTATTTATAGTACCAAAAGGTATTTTATTTTTATCGATCATGCTTTGTATTATAGATTCTTAGCTATAATTATTATAGATGTTAATAAAGAAAAAACAGAAACAATTGTAGTTAAAGACTGTAATCCTGTAGTACCTATTCCTAAAGATTTTTGTGGAAGTGGTAATACATTAATAATATCATTGGGTTGAATAAAAAAGATTTCAGAATCAAAAGCCGTTATTTTTGTAATATCTATATAAAACTTTTGAATACTATTATTGTTTGAAGTTCTAATAACTTCAATTTTCTTTCTATTTCCTACATTCGTTATTTCACCAGAGTTTGCTATTGCCTCAATAATAGTGAGGCTATTCTGACGTATTACTTTTGTCCCTGGATTTGCTATTTCTCCTAAAATAGTATATTTAATTCCTGAGAGCTTTACATCTATAAAAATATCTTCTTTATTTTTAAAGAGTTTTAAAAACTCGGTTTCTAACTTTTTTCTTACTTCTAATACCGTGTAACCCAAAACATTTACTTTTCCTATAACAGGCAATCTAATATTTCCATGCGCATCTACACTATAACCCAAAAAGTAATCTGAATTATTATTTGCTAAGTTTTGTGCATTGTTATTCGTTACCGATTTTTGAAACATGGCAACCAAATCTTGATTCACAGATTTAATATCAATTCTTATAATATCATCTACCTGTAACTTATAGGGAATATTTTGTATTCTTTGAATTTTATTTTTAGTAGTGGGCTCTCCTTGTAAATAAATTAAATCTTTATTGGGTACACAAGAAGCCAATAAAAAAGTTGTGATAATTAACAATAAAATTTTATTCATTGAAGGTTCTTTTTAAAAAAATAACAGACAAATATACTTTTTATTAGCGGATTCATGTAATTTTTATTTTAATTTCGTTTCAGTAATACAGACTATGCTACACCCATTTAAAGAATATTTAAAGTATCTTAAAAGAGGAACAAACCAACATGGAGTGCACTCTCCTTTTGTGTATAATTTAGTTACAAAATGTTTTTATAAAAAAACAGATGTAGCGTCTACTACACTTTTTTTAAACCATAAGAAAAAGTTACTAAAAGAACATCGTATTATTAAAGTCAGAGATTTTGGTAGCGGTTCTAAAATTTTTAAAAGCTCGGAAAGAAAAGTATCAAAAATTGTAAAAGTAGCTGGAATCTCAACTAAAAAAGCAAAATTTTTAATACGATTCATACAATACTTAAAACCAAATCATATACTAGAAATAGGTACTTCATTAGGACTTGGTAGCACAGCAATGTATATAGGAAACCCGCAAAGTAACATTACTACGCTTGAAGGTTGCCCACAAACCCTAAAAATTGCGCAAGAATATTTTAAAAAATCGAATATTAAAATACACAACTGCATTGTAGGTGAATTTAAAGCAACACTTGAAAAAAGTATTAAAAATAAAATACTTGATTTTATTTATTTTGATGGAAACCATCAAAAGGAAGCTACATTAACTTATTTTAACACCTGTTTATCAGCAACTCATAACAATAGTGTTTTTGTTTTTGACGATATTCATTGGAATAAAGAAATGACCGATGTTTGGCATATAATTAAGCAACATCCAAAAGTTACTGTTACTATTGACACCTTTCATTTAGGAATCGTTTTTTTTAGAAAAGAACAAGCAAAAGAACATTTTACAATTCGTCTTTAAAATTTGACGTAAAAAATATTTCAACATTAGAACTTTTAGTCTTTGTAACTTTACAACTTTCAAACCAACAAAAAAAATGAAAATTTATACCAAAACAGGAGACACTGGAAACACATCTTTATATGGAGGCTCAAGAGTTTCTAAAAGTAACCTTCGAATAGAAAGTTATGGAACTATAGATGAACTAAATGCGTATATAGGTTTAATAAAGGATCAAGAAATACCTTTAGAAATAAAAAATATCCTTCTGAAAATTCAAAATGAATTATTTACCCTAGGCGCTATGTTGGCAACGCCTCCAGAAAAAGAAACCTTAAAAAACGGAAAAGAGCGATTAAATATCCCTAAGATAACAGAAAATACTGTGGCGTTTTTAGAAAATCAAATAGATAAAATGAATACAGAACTTCCACAAATGACACATTTCATTCTACCTGGAGGCCATCAAACTGTGTCATTCTGTCACATAGCACGCTGTGTTTGTAGAAGAGCAGAAAGACTAACGGTAGCTTTATACCAAAAAGAAAGTATTCATTTAGACATTATTAAATATCTAAACAGACTTTCTGACTACCTTTTTGTACTGGCACGAAAGTTGTCCAAAGAACTAAAATCTGAGGAAGTCAAATGGCTTCCTGAAAAACAAAATTAAGTTCTTTTATATATTAAATTATATTTCTATAAAAAACTTGCTTTTCTCGTTAAAAAAATTATTTTTGCAGAAAATTAAATAATAAAGAAATGTATTGGACTTTAGAATTAGCATCTTACTTAGCTGACGCACCTTGGCCAGCAACAAAAGATGAATTAATAGACTATGCCATTAGAACTGGTGCCCCTTTAGAAGTTGTAGAAAATCTACAAGATATTGAAGATGAAGGAGAGTCTTATGATTCTATTATTGAAATTTGGCCAGACTACCCTACCGAAGAAGATTATCTTTGGAATGAGGATGAATATTAGTCCCTAAAAAAATATAAAAAGTCTCTTTCGAGGCTTTTTTTTTGCTTACTTTTAAAATCCATATTCTTAATTTAATATCATTAGAAAAAAATAAATAAGAAAATAAGAAATGAGTATACTAAACACCGTTATAAAACTTTTTGTAGGAGACAAACAACAAAAAGATTTAAAGTTATTACAGCCTATCGTAGAGAAAACAAACTTTTTTAAAGAAACTCTTTCTAAATTGTCTAACGACGAATTGCGTAAAAAAACAAAAGAATTTAAAGAAAAAATTAATAGTGCTACAAAAAATTTCAACGATAAAATTGCATCTCTAGAGGAAGAAGCTAAAGAAGCTTCTATAGATAGGCAAGAAGATATTTACACAGAAATAGATGAATTAAAAGACGAAGCATACAAAATTTCTGAAGCGGTTTTAGAAGAAATTATGCCCGAAGCGTTTGCTCTTATCAAAGAAACAGCAAAACGTTTTGTAGAAAATACAACTTTGGAAGTTACAGCAACTTCTTTTGACAGAGAGTTATCAGCTACAAACAGTCATATTACTTTAGAAGATAACAAAGCTATTTGGGAAAATTCTTGGGATGCCGCAGGAAAACCTGTTACCTGGGATATGATTCATTACGATGTACAATTAATTGGTGGATCTGTTTTGCATCAAGGAAAAATTGCAGAAATGATGACTGGAGAAGGAAAAACACTCGTTTCTACGCTGCCCGTTTACCTAAATGCATTATCAGGAAATGGGGTACACGTTGTTACTGTAAACGATTACTTAGCAAAACGTGACAAAGCATGGATGGCGCCTATTTTTGAGTTTCACGGACTCCGAGTAGATTGTATTGATGAATACCAACCCAATTCCGAAGAGCGAAGAAGAGCTTACAATGCAGATATTACTTACGGAACTAACAACGAATTTGGTTTTGATTACTTGCGCGATAATATGGCAAGTTCTAAAGAAGATTTAGTACAAAGAGCTCCTAATTATGCAATTATAGATGAAGTAGACTCTGTTTTAATTGACGATGCAAGAACCCCTTTAATTATTTCTGGTCCTGTACAACAAGGAGACAAACACGAATTTAATGAGTTAAAACCTTTAGTCTCTGAACTTGTGAACCTACAAAGACAGCATTTAGTAGGCGTTTTGGCAGAAGCTAAAAAACTACTCTCCGAAGGAAATACAAAAGATGGAGGATTTCTTTTATTAAGGGTTTACAGAGGTTTGCCTAAAAATAAAGCTTTAATAAAGTTTTTATCCCAAGAAGGAATTAAACAAATTCTGCAGAAAACTGAAAATACCTACATGGCAGATAACAACAAATTAATGCCAGAAGTAGATGCAGATTTATGGTTTGTAATTGAAGAAAAAAACAATCAGATTGATTTAACAGATAAGGGAATTGCATACTTATCAACCAAAACAAATAATGATAATTTCTTTGTGTTACCAGATATTGGTGTAAAAGTTGGAGAAATTGACGAAAGTGAGCATTCACCCGAGGAAAAAGCCGCTAAAAAATCAGAACTCTATAACGATTTTAGTGTAAAAAGTGAACGTATTCACACCATGAATCAATTATTAAAAGCCTATACAGTTTTTGAAAAAGATGTAGAATATGTGGTAATGGATAATAAAGTAATGATTGTTGATGAACAAACAGGTCGTATTATGGACGGTCGTCGTTATTCAGACGGGTTACATCAAGCTCTAGAAGCAAAAGAAAATGTAAAAATTGAAGATGCTACACAAACCTTTGCTACTGTAACTTTACAGAATTACTTTAGAATGTATCGTAAGCTCTCTGGAATGACAGGAACTGCCATTACAGAAGCGGGTGAATTTTGGGAGATTTATAAATTAGATGTTGTAGAAATCCCAACCAATAAACCTATTCAAAGAGACGATAAAGAAGACTTAGTTTACAAAACAACGAGAGAAAAATACAATGCTGTAATTGAAGATGTAGTAACCTTGGTAAACCAAAAGCGCCCTGTATTAGTAGGAACTACTTCTGTAGAAATTTCAGAACTACTAGGAAGAATGTTGCAAATGAGGAAAATTCCGCATAATATTTTAAATGCAAAATTACACAAACGAGAAGCCGATGTTGTTGCCGAAGCTGGAAAACCAGGCGTAGTTACTATTGCAACCAACATGGCAGGTCGTGGAACAGATATTAAACTTTCGGATGAAGTAAAAGCAGCTGGAGGTTTGGCTATTGTAGGAACAGAGCGCCATGACTCTAGAAGAGTTGATAGACAGTTACGTGGTAGAGCTGGAAGACAAGGAGATGTAGGTTCTTCACAATTTTATGTAGCCTTAGATGATAATTTAATGCGTTTATTTGGTTCTGATAGAATTGCAAAGATGATGGATAGAATGGGCTTAAAAGAAGGTGAAGTTATCCAACATTCTATGATTACAAAATCTATAGAACGTGCACAGAAAAAAGTAGAAGAAAATAATTTTGGAATTCGGAAACGTTTACTAGAATATGATGATATTATGAACGCTCAGCGTGAGTTTGTTTATAAACGTCGTCGTCATGCATTAGATGGAAACCGTTTACAAATAGATATCGCCAATATGATTTACGACACTTGTGAATCTATTGTCAACCTAAACAAACCTACGAAAGACTTTCAAAACTTCGAATTCGAACTCATTCGTTTCTCATCGATTACTTCTCCAATTTCAGAAGAAGAGTTTAACAACTTATCTGAAAAAGAAGTAACAGATAAATTGTATGATATTGTTTCTGAACATTATAAAAATAAAATTGAGAGAAATGCCGTTTTAGCTTTTCCAGTAATTAAAAATGTATTTGAAACAGAAGGAGAACGGTATGAAAGAATTGTAGTTCCTTTCACAGATGGCAATAAAACATTACAAGTTGTAACGAATTTGAAGAAAGCCTATGAGTCTGAAGGTAAAGAGCTTATTAAAGATTTCGAGAAGAACATTACGCTAGCAATTATAGATGAAAACTGGAAAGATCATCTACGAAAAATGGATGAATTAAAACAATCTGTACAATTAGCCTCTCACGAACAAAAAGATCCTTTACTTATCTATAAATTTGAAGCTTTTGAACTCTTTAAAATTACGGTAGATAAAATTAATAAGGAAGTACTTTCATTCTTATTTAAAGGAGAATTACCCAATCAAGACAATACTCAAGTTTCCGAGGCTCGAAAAGCAAAAAGAGAAAAATTGAATACTAGCAAAGCTGCTGTTCAAAATAGCACCGAACAAGCTATTAGCAACTCTAGACAACAACAGCAAGAACCTGTAGAAACAATTGTTAGAGAAACTCCTAAAATTGGTAGAAATGAAAAAATTACTATTAAAAATATAATGAGTGGAGAAGAAAAAATAGTGAAGTATAAACAAGCTATTCCACTTATTGAAAAAGGAGAATGGGTTTTATTAAACAAAGAAGCAACTTCGGCATAAATCAATAACTTCCTTCAAAACAATAAAATAATTTTCGAAATTTTACATCTTCCTATCATTCCTGCGAAAGCAGGAATCCATAAAATACATTGTTTAGATTTATACCTTCGCAGAATGAACTGTGCTTAAAAACAAATATTTGGTTGATAATTTTATATATATTTATTAGTCGCTACTGTAAAAGCTTGTTTTAATAGTTTGTTTACTAATATCAATTCCTATAATTTTACACAAAGTGCTCTTATTTTATCAATCCTAAATACAGGTTTAATGCCTAATGTACTGTTCAAAATTTAAGGACAAGGAGAAAAGGACAAGCATTCCGTTCTGTTTTTTAACTAATAACAACTAGTGTCTTGCTTTCTCCTATTTACTAATATTCTATCTAATGTAAATACTTTAATTTATATCTTAATGCAAAACATAAAAGACAACAAGATATAAAGCTTTTATTTTCAATGAAATTACTTTATTTATCATCCCGAATTTAAGTTAATTACCTTCAACCTTTCTTTTTGTACAAATCGTGTAACCCTTTCCCTTCTAGAATCATAGGAATTATCTTTTCCAAACGTTTCTCTTTCGTAGCTATTCTTTTTGCACCACTAATATAATCCGCATATTCCCTTTTAACACTTAGAGAGAAAGTATTAAAAGATTCTTTTAAATTTGGAATGGTATTCAAAGCCTTTTCTAATTCAGTAGGTACAATTAGTGGTTTTTTATTTCTAACGGGTTTTATTTCTTTTCCTGCTTTTACATTTTCAATAGCTTCTAAGGTATATTTTTTAATCAGTTTCGTATCAATTTCATCTATTGTATAAAATCGCCATTGTAACATTGCTTTTGTCTTTCCTTCTTGTGCATTCATCAATACCTTATGGGCGTCTTTTAACAAAGCTCCTTGAAAAAACCATAATCCACAATAATTTTTAAAAGCTGCCAAACCTACAACATTCTTATTATTAAAAGCATACGTTGGTGCGCCCCATTTTATAGTTTCTTCCAAAGGTAATTCAGAAAAAACACTGCGCAAAAGCGTTAGTTCTTTTTGCCATTTTTCTTTTTTAGTAATATAAGCGGTTACTTTTTGATTGATATTCATTCGTATTTTTAATGAGTTTTATAGTTTTCAAAAAAATGTGCCTCTATTTGTTTTACATTTTTAATGCTTTTTCGAACCCAGTTTAAATAGGTTTCTTCTTTTTCTTTTTCAGATAACTGCCAATCAATTTTTGAACCTCTCAATGCTGTAGTTACATGTTGCAATATAATTGCTGCAGCTACAGAAATATTGAAGCTTTCTGTAAAACCTACCATCGGAATTTTTAAAAAACCATCTGCTTGCTCTTTTACATATTCAGAAACCCCTGTACCTTCTACCCCAAATATAAAAGCCGATTTTTTAGAAATATCAAAATCTTGCAATAAACAAGAGTCGTTATGTGGTGTTGTAGCAATTAATTGATATCCTTTAGAACGTAAATCTTGTAAACAATCTGCCGTATTATTTTTATCGCCTCTATAATGTTTTGTATTCACCCATTTTTGAGAACCTTTTGCTACATGACGAGATAGTTTATGTGTATATTTATTTTCGATGGCATGCACATCTTTCAACCCAAAAATATCACAGGTTCTTATCACAGCACTTGTATTATGGGCTTGATAAATATCTTCTAAGACTACCGTAAAGTGATTGGTTCTTTGAGCTAAAATAGTTTTAAATAGTGCTTTCCTTTTCTCTGTTAGAAAACCTTCTAAATACCTTATTAGTTCTTTGTCAATCATTTATCGTAGGCTTGTATAAATCTATTATTCACGTTGATTTCGTAAATATAGAAATTTACACTCTATATGGAATAAATTATTTTTAGTACCTTTAAAATCAATTCATTAAAACTTTTATAATATGTCAGACAACAACACCAAACCCACAACAGTCTTTTGGGTAATTGCTATTATTGGACTTATCTGGAATTTAATGGGTGTAAATCAATATTTACAACAAGCTTATCAAACAGACGCATTTAAAGCAATGTACACGCCCGAACTTTTAGAAATTGTAAACAACTTACCCACTTGGTATACTGCTATTTTTGCAATGGCTGTTTTTATATCTACTTTGGGTTGTATTTTACTATTATTGAGAAAAAAGTTAGCAACCAATGTGTTTTTAATTGCACTCATTGCTGTAATCATTCAAACCTTTTACAATCTATTTATAAACGAAGGAAAAACCTTTTACGGAACGTTTGAATATACTATGCTAATCATGATTCCCTTGTTCTCTTTATTTTTATATAGATACGCTAAAAAAGCACATTCTAAAGAATGGCTTTCTTAAATAAATAATTTAATATTCTAGTATAAAAGCTTCGTGAAATTTATTTTACGAAGCTTTTTATTTGAAATTGTTTATAAGTTCAAACCATTTTTAACCTTCTAAGACTTTCTTTTTTTATTATTTTGGCATATGAAAGTTTGTATTGCAGAAAAGCCAAGTGTTGCTAGAGAAATTGCAACAATTTTAGGAGCAAAAACAAAACATGACGGTTACTATGAAGGAAATGGGTATGCCGTTACCTATACATTTGGGCATTTGTGCACACTACTAGAACCCAAAGATTACAAACCACATTGGAAAAGTTGGGATTTGAATAATTTACCCATGCTTCCTGAAAAATTTGCTACCAAAATCACTACAAATCAAGGTATAGAAAAGCAATTCAACATTATAAAAAAACTATTTGACAAAGCAGATACAGTTATCAATTGTGGAGATGCGGGAACTGAAGGAGAACTGATTCAACGTTGGGTTATCAATCAATGCAATTACAAAGGAAAGGTAGAACGTTTATGGATTTCTTCATTGACCGAGGAAGCCATTAAAGATGGGTTTAAAAATCTAGTTCCTTCAGAAAAGTACGATAACCTATATTATGCAGGGTATTCTCGTGCTATTGGTGATTGGTTATTGGGTTTAAATGCCACACGTTTATACACCGTAAAGTTTGGAGGCTACAAGCAAGTACTGTCAGTTGGTAGAGTACAAACACCTACATTGGCAATGTTGGTAAATAGATGTAAAGAAATTGAAAATTTTAAACCCCAACCCTATTGGGAATTACAAACTACTTATAGAAATACTCTTTTTCATTGTGAGGAAGGTCGATTTTTAAAGAAAGAAGAAGGAAAAATTGTTGCAAATAGTGTAAAAGAAAGTGATTTTGAAATTGTAAGTGTTGTCAAAAAGAAAGGAAAAGAGTACGCACCAAAACTTTTTGATTTAACAGGGTTGCAAGTGTATTGCAATACAAAATTTGGATTCTCTGCTGATGAAACTCTGAAAATGGTACAGAAACTCTATGAAATGAAGCTTGTTACGTATCCTAGAGTGGATACTACCTTTTTACCGAATGACATCTATCCAAAAGTAGCTAATATTTTAAAAAAACTAAGTAATTATAGTGAACTAACGCAATCGTTGTTGGCACATAAAATTAAAAAATCGAAAAAGGTTTTTAACGATAAAAAAGTAACCGATCATCACGCCATTATTCCTACAGGAGTCCAAGCAAATTTACCCTACAATCAACAACAAGTATACGATATCATTACACGTAGGTTTATTGCTGTTTTTTATCCTGATAGTGATGTCTCTAATACTACGGTAATTGGAAAAGCAGCTAAAGTTTCTTTTAAAACTACAGGGAAAGAAATCATTGAAAAAGGCTGGCGTGTTGTTTTTGACTTTTCAACTTCGCTTGAAGCTACAAAAGCTAAGAATGAAATTGAAAATAAGCCTGTATTACCTTCTTTTATAAAAGGTGAAAAAGGAAAACATGAACCCTCGTTTTTAGAAAAAGAAACGAAACCGCCAAGAAATTATACAGAAGCAAGTTTACTAAGAGCTATGGAAACTGCCGGTAAACAAGTAGATGATGATGAAATGCGAGAGCTTATGAAAGAAAATGGCATTGGTAGACCTTCTACACGTGCAAGTATTATAGAAACTTTATTTAAAAGAAAATACATAGAACGAAAAAAGAAATTGGTAATACCTACTCAAACTGGGATTGATTTGATTGATATTATTGATAATGAGTTGTTGAAGTCGGCAACGTTAACAGGGCAATGGGAAAAGCGTTTAAAAGAAATTGAACGAGGAGAATTTAATGCCACTACTTTTATCAACAACATGAAAAAAATGGTGGATGAATTGGTGTATGAAGTCCGTTCTAATAAAACTACTAAAAGAATTTTTTCTGTCATTGCGAACGAAGTGAAGCAATCTGCTAGTAACAAAAAAAGGATTTCCGCTTCAAGTCCTACTCACGGCAAAAAAATAAAAAAACAAATCGTTCACAAGACCTGCCCGAAGTGTAAAAAAGGAAAACTATTAAAAGGAACTACTGCCTTTGGTTGTTCTGAATATAAAAATAATTGCGATTTTAAAATCCCTTTTAAAATCTATGAGAAAAAGATTTCTGAAATACAATTGATTCGATTGTTAGAGAAAGGGACAACAACAAATTTAAAAGGATTTAAAACCGATTTAAAAACTACAGAAGGTGTTCTTCAGTTTGATGAGAATTTTAGTATAAAATTAATCCCTAAAAAAACGACTTCTTCCGATAAATTTTTTTGTCCGAAGTGTAAAAAAGGAAGTATTGTAAAAGGAAAAACAGCATACGGTTGTTCTAATTACAAAATAGGTTGCGATTTTATTTTTACGTTTGATAATATCAAAGAAATTGCCAACGGAAGATATTTAACAAAAGAATTGGTGATGGAAATACTGGATAGTTAAAAAAAATGTATTCTATTCTGTCATTCCTGGAAGGCAAGAATCCATAAAACGTTTAGTCTAGATTCCTGCTTTCGCAGGAATTGTACAAGTTAACTTTATTAGAAAAAACCATTAACCTACTTGGTAATCAAATATTTTTATACCGAGCTCACGTTAAATAGCTAATAGCTACTTCTTAAAGAGAAGAAAACAAAAAGACATAAAAAAAACCTCAATTCTTTATAGGAATTGAGGTTTATAAATATTGAATCGAGTTCAATAAAAAAGAAAGGCAGCGACCTACTCTCCCACATACATGCAGTACCATCGGCGCTATTGGGCTTAACTTCTCTGTTCGGGATGGGAAGAGGTGAGCCCCAATGCTATAACCACCCTAAGAGTTTAGTTATTAGTTATTGGTTTTTAGTTGTTAGTTTCTACTAACTACTGGCTACTAATTGCTAATTACTTCTTTAGCTTCGCTAAAGTAATAAGTTAACATATTAAAAAAATGATATTGTAAAAATAAAAAGAGTGTCGTCCCGCCTTTCGGCGGGACAGCGTACATAAGTCTATGGGTTATTAGTACTACTTGGCTATGACATTACTGCCTTTACACCTATAGCCTATCAACGTGGTCATCTCCCACGACCCTTTAAAGAAATCTCATCTTGTGGTGGGTTTCGCGCTTATATGCTTTCAGCGCTTATCCCTTCCCGACGTAGCTACTCTGCAATGCTCCTGGCGGAACAACAGATACACTAGAGGTCAGTCCAACTCGGTCCTCTCGTACTAGAGTCAGATCCACGCAAATTTCTAACGCCCACAGCAGATAGAGACCGAACTGTCTCACGACGTTCTGAACCCAGCTCGCGTGCCACTTTAATGGGCGAACAGCCCAACCCTTGGGACCTTCTCCAGCCCCAGGATGTGACGAGCCGACATCGAGGTGCCAAACCCCCCCGTCGATATGAGCTCTTGGGGGAGATCAGCCTGTTATCCCCGGAGTACCTTTTATCCTTTGAGCGATGGCCCTTCCATGCGGAACCACCGGATCACTATGCTCTTGTTTCCAACCTGATCGACTTGTAAGTCTCTCAGTCAAGCACCCTTATGCCATTGCACTCTACGCACGGTTACCAAGCGTGCTGAGGGTACCTTTAGAAGCCTCCGTTACTCTTTTGGAGGCGACCACCCCAGTCAAACTACCCACCAAGCACTGTCCTCATCTCTGAGTTAGGCTCTAGATAAGCAAAGGGTGGTATTTCAAGGTTGACTCCACAACGCCTAGCGACGCCACTTCATAGTCTCCCACCTATCCTACACATTACTTATCCAAAGTCAATACTAAGCTATAGTAAAGGTTCACGGGGTCTTTTCGTCCCGCTGCGGGTAATCGGCATCTTCACCGATACTACAATTTCACCGAGCTCATGGCTGAGACAGTGTCCAGATCGTTGCACCATTCGTGCAGGTCGGAACTTACCCGACAAGGAATTTCGCTACCTTAGGACCGTTATAGTTACGGCCGCCGTTTACTGGGGCTTCATTTCAGATCTTCGCCGAAGCTAAACCCTCCACTTAACCTTCCAGCACCGGGCAGGTGTCAGGCCTTATACATCATCTTTCAATTTAGCAAAGCCCTGTGTTTTTGATAAACAGTCGCCTGGACCTTTTCACTGCGGCCAGCATTACTGCTGGCGACCCTTCTCCCGAAGTTACGGGTCTATTTTGCCTAGTTCCTTAGCCATGAATCTCTCGAGCACCTTAGAATTCTCATCCCAACTACCTGTGTCGGTTTACGGTACGGGTTCTTATAATCTGAAGCTTAGAGGGTTTTCTTGGAAGCTTTTAGGTACACTATCCACTTGTCCGAAGACTCATGGTACTATCAGACTTTGCCAAAATCTAACTCTTAATCAGATTCTATAGCTACATCCTTCAACGTACTATTCCGTCAGTACGCGGTACTTTCAATACTCCGTCACCCCATCGCAATTATAAGAAGTACAGGAATATTAACCTGTTGTCCATCGACTACTCCCTTCGGATTCGCCTTAGGCCCCGACTAACCCTCAGCTGATTAGCATCGCTGAGGAAACCTTAGTCTTTCGGTGTGCGGGTTTCTCGCCCGCATTATCGTTACTTATGCCTACATTTTCTTTTGTAACCACTCCAGCATACCTCACAGTACACCTTCTACGCAGGTTACAATGCTCCCCTACCACTTTTAAAGTCCATAGCTTCGGTAATATACTTATGCCCGATTATTATCCATGCTCGACCGCTCGACTAGTGAGCTGTTACGCACTCTTTAAATGAATGGCTGCTTCCAAGCCAACATCCTAGCTGTCTGGGCAGTCAAACCTCGTTTATTCAACTTAGTATATATTTGGGGACCTTAGCTGATGGTCTGGGTTCTTTCCCTCTCGGACATGGACCTTAGCA
>OZ247578.1:1785000-2255000 GCA_965233795.1 uncultured Polaribacter sp.
GTATCAAAGGCAGTTCCATCGTTAAGCGATGGGATTTCACCTCTGACTTATTCAACCGCCTGCGGACCCTTTAAACCCAATGATTCCGGATAACGCTTGCACCCTCCGTATTACCGCGGCTGCTGGCACGGAGTTAGCCGGTGCTTATTCTTACAGTACCGTCAGTTACCCACACGTGAGTAAGTTTCTTCCTGTATAAAAGCAGTTTACGATCCATAGAACCTTCTTCCTGCACGCGGCATGGCTGGGTCAGAGTTGCCTCCATTGCCCAATATTCCTCACTGCTGCCTCCCGTAGGAGTCTGGTCCGTGTCTCAGTACCAGTGTGGGGGATCTCCCTCTCAGGACCCCTACCTATCGTTGCCATGGTAAGCCGTTACCTTACCATCTAGCTAATAGGACGCATAGCCATCTTTTACCGATAAATCTTTAATTCTATTCCGATGCCAAAATAAAATACCATGAGGTATTAATCTTCATTTCTAAAGGCTATCCCTCTGTAAAAGGTAGGTTCTATACGCGTTACGCACCCGTGCGCCGGTCGTCAGCATTGTGCAAGCACAACCTGTTACCCCTCGACTTGCATGTGTTAAGCCTGCCGCTAGCGTTCATCCTGAGCCAGGATCAAACTCTTCATCGTATAATCTTTAATATTATGAGATGTGTGTTTTAAAAAAAAATTATACCCGAAAGTATAACTCTTCTACTCTTTAATTTTACGCTGTCAATTTCAATACTGTCAATGAACTTCCTCTTTATAGAAAAAGGACTGCAAAGATACGATTTCTTGTTTTTATAAACCTAAACAAATCTTGTTTATTTTATATTTTTTTAACAAAAAAAATCTCCGCTTATCTATATACTTCAAAATCAATTTATAACTCTGAATATATCCCTTTTTTAAAGAACTTACTAACTAAAATTTGCGTTAGCGGGTGCAAACCTACAACCCTTTTTTAGTTCTACAAACATTTTTTTAATTTAATTTTTAAGAGACTGAAAATCAAGTATAAAAAATGTTTGTAGAACTAAAAAAAAGTTAAGGATTTTATAGAGTTAAAGCCGTTTATAAATTCATTACAAAGGAATACCGGTAAAAGTGCTTATTTTAAATATATTTTTTGAAGCTATTTATCCTGTTTGCGCTTTTTTCTTTTCTTCCGTTGTTTTGCAAACATTTTTTTATAAGCTTGTACATTTATCTTTCCTTTTTTACTTGCAGCAATCTCTTGAAAGTTAAATAGTACCTTTGCTTTTTGAGATATTAGTTTTTCTTCTAAAAAAGCGCGTTGAAGTACATCTTCAATTAAATAGTCTTCATTAATTAGTTCAGGATTGTATTCAGCTTTTAAATTAAGCTTAAAAACACCAGCTGCTGTATTGTACCAAAAGGCACTCCAACCATTTTTATATTCTTTAATATGGTTGTATATACTAATACCTGTTTGACGATGAATTAATTTAATTAAAATTCTACCTTCTGTACGTGTCATTTTTTTAATCTCGTCAGAAAATTCTCCTTCAACATATTTTTGAAGTTGTCTTATATATCGTTTCTTTTTACGTTTTGTTTGAATTCTATTTAACCTCGCATTTAAACTATCCAATCGTTTAGAGGCTAATAAAGCATAAGGGTATGCTTTGTAAACTTTTCTAGAAAACCAATAATAATAACGAGCATCTTCTTGTGAAGCAAATTTATGTTTGGGTAAAATTGAAAACTCTTCTAACTCAACAGTAAGGGTATCTCCCACTTTTACAAAAACATATTCGTCTATTGATTTGGGCAAAGAATCTTGGACTTTTTTTTGCGAATACATTACTGCTGTGTAAAATACTATATATATGTAAAAAAAGTTTTTCAAAATATTTAATAAAGTCTCATTCAAAGAAACAACAATTATAGGAGTTTTTTATCGTTAAAAAATAGTGCAATTAAAAAAATCGGTTATTTTTGCGCTCATCAACAAATTTTTATGGCTAAAAAATCAATTTTAAACAAGAAATCGCTTGCCTTTTTAGAGCGTTATTTAAACAATGCCGCTCCTACAGGTTATGAATGGGAAGGGCAAAAAATATGGATGGAATATCTACAGCCTTATGTAGATGAGTTTATAACGGATACCTACGGAACAGCAGTAGGTGTTATCAATCCAAAAGCAAAATACAAAGTAGTAATAGAAGGACATGCAGATGAAATTTCTTGGTATGTAAATTATATTTCTGATAAAGGACTTATTTATGTGATTAGAAATGGCGGTAGCGATCATCAAATTGCACCGAGTAAGGTTGTAGATATTCACACAAAAAAAGGCACTGTAAAAGGTGTGTTTGGTTGGCCTGCAATTCATACTAGAAACAAAGCTAATGAAGAAGCCCCGAAGCCCGATAATATTTTTATAGATTGTGGCTGTACTACAAAGGAAGAAGTTGAATCTTTAGGCGTTCATGTAGGTTGTGTAATTACATATCCAGATGAATTTCATATTTTAAACAATAATAAATTTGTTTGTAGGGCTTTAGACAATAGGATGGGTGGTTTTATGATTGCTGAAGTAGCTCGCTTATTAAAAGAAAATAATAAAGAACTTCCTTTTGGTTTGTACATTACCAATTCTGTACAAGAAGAGATAGGACTCCGTGGCGCAGAAATGATTACGGAACGTATACAACCCAACGTAGCTATTGTTACGGATGTTACCCATGATACTTCTACACCTATGATTGATGTTAAAAAAGAAGGTGATTTAGTATTGGGTAAAGGGCCTGTGGTAGCGTATGCGCCTGCAGTACAACAAAAATTACGCGATTTAATTACAACAACTGCCGAAGAAAAAAGCATTCCTTTTCAACGTTCTGCACTTTCTAGAGCTACAGGAACCGATACAGACGCTTTTGCCTATAGCAATGGCGGTGTAGCTTCTGCTTTAATTTCTCTTCCTTTGCGTTATATGCATACCACAGTGGAGATGGTTCAAAGGGAAGATGTTGAAAATGTAATTACATTAATCTATGAAACATTACTCAAAATAAAAGACGGTGAAACGTTTTCTTATTTTGAATAATTTTTTAAAAAATTAAATCATAAAAAAGCTCACTTTTAAAAGTGAGCTTTTTTATTTTCTAATCTAATACCATTTAGCATTTGAAATTACCGTAATAAAACTTTTTATTATTCTACAACCAATTCCTTCTCTAATTCTTCTAAGGACTTCCCTTTTGTTTCGGGTAGTATTTTTAAAAGGATAAAAAAGCCAACAAATGCAATTGCTCCAAAGATAAAAAAGGTAAGCGCATTTCCTAAATTGGACAATTCCCAGGGAAATACCAATTGCACTAAAGAGCTGATTAATGAATTTATAAAAGCAATTACCCCTATTGCCAAGCCTCTGTACTTTAATGGGTATAATTCTGATAACAGTACCCACATTACGGGACCTAAAGAAAAGGCAAAGCAAGCGATAAATCCTAAAATCCCTATGAGTATTAAATTGGCATTAATGGTTGTTGCTGCCTCTAAAATAGCACCATCATTTTTACCGTATATTTTGTTTCCTAAAGCTGTTTTTACATCGTTTTTAAAATCGACATCATTGTCATAAACTTTATCCGTAAAAGACAATAATTTTTCTGAATCAGAAAATTGAAGTTGATTTACTTTTTCTTCCGTTAACTGATAGGTTGCTTGATTAAAACCATAAGCGCATAATAACAAACTAATAGCAATACCTGCTGTTCCTACTAACAACAGAGGTCTTCTACCCATTCTATCAATTAAATAAATGGCAACAAATGTAAAAATCACAGAAATTGTACTTAATAAAACGCCTGATGAAAAAGCAGCATCTGTACCAATTCCTGTTTGTTTAAAAATAGAAGTTGCATAGAAATACACTGCATTAATCCCTGTAATTTGCTGTAAAATCCCTACAATTACACCTATTACTAAAATAAAGCGCAATGATTTTTTAAAGAGATCTTTTATTTTTAATGCTGATTTATTTTTATCTGCATAAATATTTTCTTCTATTGAAATGATTTCTATGGCTCCTCTTTCTTTACCATGAATCTGATGTAAAACTTTTTTTGCTTCTTCAACTTTTCCTTTTAAATACAACCAACGCGGGCTTTTAGGAATAAAAAACAAGAACACAAAATAAAACAATGCAGGAAATAACTCTACTCCTAGCATCCACCTCCACACATTTTCATCGGTAAGAAATGTACTTTCTGAGGTGCTGTATTTATTAAAGAAATAGTTACTTAAAAATGCTGCAAAAAAACCAAAAACAATATTTAATTGCTGTAATGAAACTAATTTTCCTCTATTTTCTGCAGTAGAAATTTCAGCAATATACATAGGCGCTAATACTAAGGCTGCGCCAAAGGCTACACCTCCAATAATTCTGGCTATGTAAAGCATTTCATAAGAACCTGCCACTGCAGATAATATGGCAGAAATTGCATACAGTAAAGCCACAAAGACAAGTGTCTTTTTTCTTCCAATTTTATCGCTTAGCCTTCCTGAAAACAACATGGCAAACATGGCTGCCCATGAAGGTGCACTAACTACCCAACCCGACTGAATATCACTTAAATCAAACTCTGGGCCTGCATACGACATTACTCCAGAAATGATTCCTGCATCAAAACCAAAGAGGAAACCTCCTAAAGCAACTATAAAACTAATAAAGATGGTGTAGGTCTTGTGATTCATAAATATAGGTATAGATTGAGAAGACGAATATAATAATTAATCTTTTAGCCTTAAACAAACTGTAAACTATAAAAGTTTAATGTATTTTTGAATGTAAAATATGGACGAGATTATAGACATTCTATCTCCTGAAGGAAAACTTATAGGAAAAACAGCATTAAAGTCTGAAGCGCATACAAAGGGTTGGTACCATGCTACCGTACATGTTTGGTTTTATACAAAAGACAAGAAAATTTTATTGCAAAAAAGAGCTTCTGTAAAAAAAGTATTTCCTAATCTTTGGGATGTTTCCGTAGCAGGCCATATAGGTGCAGGAGAAACTGTTGAAAACACTGCAATTCGAGAAGTTAAAGAAGAAATTGGTTTGAATATTCATCCTGAAAATCTTTTTAAAATTAATATTCGAAAAGATGAAATTATACATCCCAATGGTATTATAGATAGGGAGTTTAAACATGTGTTCCTTTGCGAATTACACGAAAAAGTAACACAACTAATACCTCAAGAAGGAGAAGTAGATGATTTACAATTGTTTGACCTTGCTATTTTAAAAGACGCTACAAAACATGGTACTTTTATGGTGCCCAATTTTAGAAAATATTACGATTTTATTTACGAAAAAGTCAATGCCCTTTAGCAAGTGCTATTAGTTTTAAAACTGTTTTCCAATTTCTTGTAGTAGCTGTTGTTTTTAATTTACTTTCAAAAAAGTTGTTCGTTAATTTAGAATCGCTGTATTTTCCAACACAATACCCAAATATGTTGTTTGCTACAATTACAAATTCATCCGCTTTCACATCAAAAGTTTTTATTTTCTCTATATTTTGTACGGTAGGCGATTCACTTAAAAAAGTAACAAATAACTGATTGATATCAACTTTATTTAAAAAAGGATTTTCAACAACTAAATTTTCAAATTCATTTACCGTTCTTACAATTGTTGGCACTTTAAATCCGTAGTTATCAATTATAAGTTGCTGAATATTTGTAGCAAAGATAGTATCTGTTTTCTGACTAGTACAATCAAAAATAATATTACCACTCTGAATATAGGTTTGTACATTTTTAAAACCAAGTTTTTCGCTCAAAAGCGTTCTTAAATCTGCCATTAAAATTTTTCTTCTTCCGCCTACATTAATTCCTCTTAGAAGTGCTATTCGTTTTTTCATTAGTAAAGTTATAAAGTCTAAAAGTTAGAAAGTTTTGAATGTTGTAAAGTTTTGAACGCTGAATTTTTAAATTTTTCAATTATTTAATGATTCAATTTTTTAATCTAGTTTTTTATCAACTTTTTCAAGACCTCTAGTGTAGCTTCTATTTCTTCTTTGGTGGTATATCTACTAAATGAAAAGCGAACGGAGGTTTTATCAGCTTCTTTTGTCTGCATAATTTCTGCTAAAACATGAGAGCCTTTTTGACTTCCACTCTGACAAGCACTTCCGCCAGAAACGGCAATTCCTGCTAAATCTAAGTGAAACAATAACATGTCGTTTTTTAGTGGGAAACGAACATTTAAAATAGTATAACTACTCTTCTCAGAATGCTCAACAACTCCATTGAATTGAATATTCTTGAAGGTTCCTTGTAGCTTCTTTATAAAATATGTTTTTAACGCTTGTATGGTTTCTTTATCCTTCTGCAAGTTGCTTACCGCAATTTCCAAAGCTTTTTCCATTCCTAAAATGGCATGAACATTCTCTGTACTAGAGCGTGCTCCTTTTTCTTGATTCCCTCCATGAAATAAAGGTTGTATACCAAATCCTTTTTTAAAGTAGGCAAAACCAACACCTTTGGGTCCGTGAAATTTATGTGCGCTTGCCGTAATAAAATCGATAGTATTTTTTTGTAAATCTAAAGGATAATGACCTATCGTTTGTACGGTATCTGAATGAAACAACGCGTTGTGCTTTTTACATAACTCGCATACTTTGTTTATTTCTAAGATAGTGCCAATTTCGTTGTTAATGTGCATGAAACTTACCAACGTTTTTGATTTTGTATTTGACAAAGTAGTTTCTAAAACTGATAAATCAACAGCTCCAAAAGTATCTACTGCGATATACACAACCTCAATAGCATATTTTTTTTGTAAAAATTCTATGGTATGTAAAACGGCATGATGTTCTATTTTAGAAGTTATAATCGTTTGTACACCTAAATGAACCACAGCATTGTGTAAAATTAAATTGTCTGCTTCTGTACCTCCTGCCGTAAAGATAATTTCACTTGCAGTAACATTAAAATGCTTAGCTATTTTTTTTCTTGCAGTTTCTACAGCCGTTTTTGCCTTTCTACCAAATTGATGTGTAGAAGATGGATTCCCAAAATTGTCTTGCATAGATTGCTGCATTACTGCTATAACTTCTTGTGCTATAGGGGTTGTTGCTGCGTTGTCTAGGTAAATATTCATGGGTTGTTGGTTGTTGGTTGTTGGTTGTTGGTTGTTGGTTGTTGGTTAACAATTGAAAAAATATTTTCTAATAGAACACTTTAAACAAATAAATTTATCAACAAAATAAATTATTAAAAGATTCAAAACTTAACATTCAAAACTTTCAGCTTTCAAACTTTACAAACTTCATTTCACATTCTGATATACATACACTTCCGTAGCTCCTAAACCATATTTTTGATAGGAAGCATCGTAATATTTTACAGGATAATTTTCTAATAAAAATTGCAGTTCTGTTTTTAAAACGCCCGCTCCTTTTCCGTGAATAAAAACAATTTTAGAAATGCTTTTTTTAATAGCATATTCTAGATGTTTTTTAGCTGTATTTATTTGCAAGGTAAGCATCTCATAATTATCCATACCTCGCGTAGATTTTACGAGCTGATTGATATGCAAATCGATTTCTAAAATCACCTCTTTTTTCTCCTTTATAAAAAACGATTTTTTCTTTCGAGGGACTTGTGTTTTTTCTTTTAATAAAGGGTGGTCAATATCTGAATATTTAGACATTTCATGCTGGTCAGTTTCTATTTTTACCAACTCTTTGTCAGAGAAATGATACTGCATTCCAGAAGCATCCTCTATAGCAATGCTATTTCTATCAATAGTTACTACAGTTCCTTTTAAAACATCGTCTAAAACCGCTACGTTATCACCAATTTGGAAACACATTATTAACCTTTTATTAATTTACAGCTTTCAATAAAATTGTAATTTTACAGCAAAAATAATAAGATGTTGAGTACTACAGTAGAAAACACTAAAAAATTCTTTTTAGAAGCTTCTAAAAACACTAAAATAGATGCTGATAGAAAAGAGTTGCTACAGCAAATAGCAGCAAGCATTGTCACCGAATACAAAACAACTCAAGAAGTAAATCTAAATTTTATTTGCACACACAATTCTAGAAGAAGTCAGTTAGGGCAAGTGTGGAGTTTCTATGCGGCTCATTATTTTAATGTCCCCACAATAAAGGCTTTTTCTGGAGGAACAGAGGTAACTGCTTTCCATAGAAATACTGTAAAAACTTTACAAAAAGTAGGGTTCGATTTTCACCTTACCGAATTTTCTCATCAAAACCCGAAGTATGAAATTAATTTTGAAGGAAGTTCTAAAACCATCGTAGGTTTTTCTAAAGTGTTTGATGACACGCACAATAAACAACCCTTTATTGCCATTACTACCTGTAACCATGCCGATGAAAATTGTCCGTTTATTCCTAGTGCAATTCATCGTTTTCATTTGCCTTTTGTAGACCCTAAAGCTTCTGATGAAACAACTGCACAGGAAGCAACCTATTTAAAAACCAATGCAGAAATTGCAGCACAAATCTTTTTTATATTTTCTGAAGTAAAAAAACTAATTGCGTAAAAAATATTTGCTAGAAAAAACACTTATTGTGAAGTAACCATCGATTGTACATTTACAAAGTAACAACACATAAAGAAAAGAATAAATAGTAGGTATTTGTGTTTTATATACAGACCTAAATCTCTATATTTTTATCGTACGGAATACGCTTTAATATATGATTAATGGCATTTACCCGTGCATCTGTTTTACGATTTGCCCGAATTACTTTCCAAGGAGAACTTGCTGTATCTGTTTTGGCAAACATGGCTTTTTTATACACAGTATAATCGTCCCAAAGCTCTTGTGCCTTTTCATCTACTTTGGTCATTTTCCATTGCTTTAAAGGGTCTGCTTTAATTTCTTCAAATCGTTTTGCTTGCTCTTTTTTAGAAATAGACATGTATATTTTTACCAAGTGAATTCCCGATTCTAAAATCATGCGCTCAAAATCGTTTACCTGATTCATAAAAATGGCATACTGTTGTTCTGTACAAAATCCGTTTACAGGTTCTACCACTGCCCTATTGTACCAACTTCTATCGAAAAAGACCATTTCGCCTGCTTTTGGAAACTGCTCTACATAACGTTGAAAATACCATTGCGATTGTTGGTCTTCGGAAGGTTTAGAAAGTGCTACAATACGCATATATCTTGGATTAATACGTTCTGTAATTCTTCGAATAGCTCCTCCTTTTCCTGCCGCATCTCTTCCTTCAAACAGGATGATAATACGTTCGTTTTTTTCAATTGCCCAGGTTTGTAAGCGAATTAACTCTGTTTGCAACTTCACTAATTTACGTTGATAATCTACATAACGAATAGCGCGTTCTGGGTTAATAAGCTCTTTAGATAATAAGGCCAACAAGCCTTTTTTAGAGTTTAATTTTTTTAAATCGGTAACTGTTAATTTTCTTTCCATTACGAATCAATTTGAGTGTTAGAACGAAAATAACGCATTACAACGTTAGGATCTGGTGTTAAAATGGTAGACTTTGTTGTTTTTCCATCATAATTAAACTGCGATAAAACATGTCGGATTGCTTCCAATCGTGCTACTTTTTTATCATTGGATTTAATCAATACCCACGGACTGTAAGAAGTATGAGTTTTACTAAACATTTCTTCTTTATAATGTGTATAAGTATCCCAAAGTTCTTGTCCCTTTTTATCTACTTCACTAAATTTCCATCGTTTTAAAGGGTTCTCTTTTCTCGCTTCAAAACGTCGTAGTTGTTCCTCTTTAGATATGGACAACCAAAATTTAATAACAATCAAATCATCTTCATACAGCATATGTTCAAACTCGGGTACTTGTACCAAAAAAGCTTTGTATTGTTGGGTTGTAGAAAACCCCATTACAGGCTCTACTACTGCCCTGTTATACCAACTTCTATCAAAAAAAACAATCTCACCCGGATTGGGCAACTCTTTAATATAGCGTTGAAAATACCATTGTCCTTTTTCTACAGAAGTAGGCTTATTTAAAGCCACTAAACGAGAAGATCTAGGGTTTAAATGCTCCATAAAACGACGAATTGTTCCTCCTTTTCCTGCGGCATCTCTTCCTTCAAAAATAACAGCAACTCTTTTTTGTTGCTTAGAAACCCACTGCTGTAACTTTACCAGTTCTATTTGTAGCAAACGAAGTTCGGCATCATACGAAAGTATCTGCTCTACTTTTTCAAATGAGATACCTTTCTGATCTAAAAGGTTTCTTAAATCTTGATTGGTTTCTAAGTTTTCAAAATCTTCGGCAGTAAGTTTTGGCTTGTGTATCATACAGAACTAATAACGCCTCAAAATTAACTAAAATTGTGAAATACCATCTACTTTATAGGAACATCTTTTATATTTGTGGCTTCTATGAAGACTTATTTATTGTTTTTATTTTTAATGCTTTCTTTTTCCATTCTTTCTCAAGAGAAATACGAAAAAAGCATCCGTTTGGTAACCGACAATGATTTGTATGTTTCTACCAAAAAAGACCGATATTATACCAATGGTTTCTTTCTGTCTTATCAATACATTTCCAAAAAACATCCTGAAAAATTAGAGAAAAAAATTTTCGAATTTACAGTAGGACACGAAATGTACAGTCCGTTTAAAGCCATTGTACAAGACATTTCTTTGCACGATAGACCCTTTGCGGCGCATTTGTTTGGAAGTTTTGGTATGCAATATGTGTATAAAAATAATCGAATTTTAAAGACAAATGTTCAAATAGGAGTTATAGGTCCTGTCGCTTTTGGTAGAGAATTACAAAATTTTATTCATGATATTTATGGGTTTACAAGAGCCATTGGATGGGATTTTCAAATACAAAACGCACTTTCTTTAAATCTTGAAGGAAATTACACTCAATTTCTTGTAAAAGACGCTTCCAATCATTACGATATTAGCGGTATTGGAAACCTTCGATTGGGCACTTTACATACAAATGTTTCTGTTGGGTTTTTAAGTAGAATTGGTTTTTCGCCTTTACAAAAAATAGCAAATTCTATTGCTTTTCATACAGCAGTTAATAATGATAATAGTAATTTTAAAAGAGAAAACGAGTCTTTTTTATATGTAAAACCTAGTGTTCATTATGTTTTATACGATGCAACTTTACAAGGAAGCTTTTTAAATACCAATAGTTTGGTTACAAAAACATTAGTACCGTTAAAATTTGAATTAGAAGTTGGATTTCAATGTACGTTCAATCGGTTTAATTTTAGATATGCCGCTAATTATCAAACCAATAAAGCAACAGATTTAAGATATCAAAATGGGAATTGGTACGGTAGTATTGGTATTGGGTACTTTATCAAATAACTGATTTTTAGATTACAAACAACCTGTAATTGATTTTATTTCACTGGAAGTCAATTTTTTATATTTTACTGTTATTCCTGCGAAGGCAGGAATCTCAAAGTAAATAAGCTAAAATTGTAACATAAGATTCCTGCCTTCCCAGGAATGACAAAGCAGCTATTTTATATTGTTTTTTCTATATTAAATTTACATCAATCTTTAAAATACTCCTCTTTAAATCCAATTAAATACAATTTTTCTTGCGCTCTAGTTACTGCTGTGTACAACCATCTATAATACTCTTTAGAAACCCCGTCTGGTAAATAGGGTTGTTCTATAAAAATGGTTTTCCATTGTCCTCCTTGAGATTTATGACAGGTAATAGCATACGAAAACTTCACCTGTAAAGCATTAAAGTATTTATTATTTTTCACTCCTAGCAATTGTTTGTATTTCGATTTTTCATGAGCAAAATCTTCTCTAACGGCTTCGTACAATCTGTTTGATTCCTCATACGTTAAAGAAGGAGACTCGCTTGTTAGTGTATCTAGCAATAAAACCGTTTCAAAAGGTTTCATATCTGGATAATCAATCATTCTTACTATTACTTCTGCAAATTTAAAACCATAGAGTTCTTTAATCTTTGCAATACGAATTACCTCACAAATATCTCCGTTGGCAATAAAACTTGCAGCAGAAGATTCTTTCAACCAGAAATAATTATTCTTTACAACCATTACATAATCTCCCGTAGAAATCTCTTTTTCTTGTCCGCGAATTCTAGTGCGTATTTGTTGATTGTACTGATTGGCTCTTTTGTTTGAACGCACAATAAAAGCGGTATCTTCTACTCCTTCATACTCATAAGCTGCTGTTAAAGCATCTTCAATATCATAACCATCTTCTAATCGTATAATATCAGGAAAATCGAGCTGAAATTTAAAATCGAGCTGGTGGGTTTGCAAAAACAATCGCAAAGAAGTTGCATTGGTTAAAATTCCAGAGTTTTGATGCTGTCGCATTACTTCGTCCAACTCCAATTCCGCAATGCTTTTATGATAATTATAGGTTAGTGTATCGGCTTCTAAAGCGGGACTCACATTTAATTTTACAGGGGGTAATTGAGCGGTGTCTCCCACAAAAATAAGTCGACAGTTTTTCCCTGAATATACATACGAAATTAAATCGCGCAACAAAGAACGACTTTCAAACAGTTTTGTGCTTTGAGTACCGTCTGAAATCATCGAAGCTTCATCCACAATAAAAATAGTATGGGTGTGCTTATTGGTTTGCAATACAAAATCTACTGAACCATTGGATTGCTTTTTGGGAAAGTACATTTTTTTATGAATGGTAAAAGCTTGTTTTTTTGAATACAAAGAAATTACCTTCGCTGCTCTTCCTGTTGGTGCTAACAAAACCGACTTCCTCCCTGCTTTCCATAAAGTATTTACCAAAGTACTTATGGCAGATGTTTTTCCTGTTCCTGCATATCCCTTTAGTAAAAACAGGGCCTCTTTATCTTTACTAAAAACAAAATGCGCCAACGCATCAAATAATTCAGCTTGTTTTTTGGTGGGCGAATGCGGAAAGTTTTTCAACAATTCTTTACAAAAATCGTTTGTATTGTTTATCATCAATATAGTAAAACCCCAAATATACTCATTGGATTTATACCAATTGGCATTGAAATTGCAACAAAAGAAAAAAGAGCATATTTAGAATGTTGGTTTGAGTCCGTATCAACTTTTTTTAGAAGTTTTTTAAAAAAATAAAACGAGTTTGTAGAAAAGTTTTTATGATTCAAAAAAAATTGTAGATTTGCGATTATACTATTAAAAATAAAATAAATGGGATTATTAGTACCAATATTAGCAGCAGTTATTGTTGCTGTTCTTTTAGCTTTTGTTATTGTAAAGTATTTGCCTTTAAAATTTCGATGGATTGTTTCTATCTTATTGTTGTTATTAGCCGTGTTTTTAGGCTATAAAATCTATGATGGGATTATGAAACCTATCAACTTTAACATCTCTAAAAAAGCAAAGTATGCAAAAGTAATTAAGCAATTAAAGATTATTAGAGATGCACAGATTGCACATTACGAGGTTACTGGTAATTATACAGCCAACAAAGAAGGTTTAATTCAGTTTATAGATAGCGCACAGTTTGCCATTACAGAATCTAGAGATACGGTCATTAAAGTAAACAAAGGTAATCGATGGAATCCGCTTATAATTGATGTTGAGAAAAAAGTAATTGACACTACGGGTTACGAACCTGTTCTGAATAAATTTAAAGACAGAGATTATAAAAATATGTTTAAAGTACCGGGTTTAGATGGTAAAGAATTTGAATTGGAAGTAGGCAGCATAGAAAAAGTACAAGGTTTATTAGTTCCTGCCTTTGAAGCAAAAACAGACAAAGCTTCTATTTTAAAAGGCGAAGACGCTTCTTTAGTAAAACAAGAAATTGAAGCCGTTGAAAGTGTTGAAATTAAAGGTGAATTTGTTTCTGTAGGTTCTTTAAGTGAAGTTTCTACAGGTGGTAACTGGCCTCCTTTTTACGATAAAAATGACAGTAAAAAAGACGATAAATAAACACATAGAAAATACAGCTATAAAAAAATTATCCATCCAATTTAGTTTGGATGGATTTTCTTTTTCTATTGGTAATAAATTTCATCAAACCCATACCTTTTTAGCCTATTCTTTCGGTAAAAGAGTAGCAACTCCCGAACAGCTTTTAGAAAAAATAAGCGCTATTTTTAAAGCAGAAGCGCTATTACAACAAGATTTTTCAAACGTCTTTGTGCTGCATCAAAACAACTTGGCTACGCTAGTTCCTACTCCTTTTTTTGATGAAAACAATCTCAAAGAATACTTAAATTTTACAGTAAAAACATTTTCGTCAGATTTTATTGCCTTCGACACCATAGAAAAGATAAATGCAAAGAATGTATATGTTCCTTATGTAAATATCAACAACTATATTTTTCAAAATTTCGGGGAATTTGAATACAAACATCATACAACGGTTTTAATAGACAAATTACTCGCCTACAATAAAACAACCGAAAAGAAAAGAATGTACGTACATGTTGCTAATGGGCATTTTGATATGGTAGTTTTAGAAAAACAGCAAGTACTCCTTTGCAATTCTTTTGCTTTTGAAACCAAAGAAGATTTTATCTATTATATTTTATTTACAGCAGAGCAATTGCAATTAGATCCAGAAATAGTTCCATTAACCTTTTTAGGAAACATTGAAAAAAACATGGACATTTATACAATTGCCTATACTTATATTCGGAATATTAATTTCCTAGAAAGCAAATCCGCTTTTTTTACAGACGAAACCAACATGTCTACACACGCTAATTTTATACTCATAGATTGATGCGCATTATTTCTGGAAAACACAAAGGAAGACGCTTATCTGCGCCAAAAAAATTACCTGTAAGACCTACTACGGATATGGCAAAAGAATCGTTGTTTAATATTTTAAACAATACGTATTATTTTGACGCAATTGCAGTCTTAGATTTATTTGCGGGTACAGGAAATATCAGCTACGAGTTTGGCTCTAGAGGCACTTCAAAAATTATTGCTGTAGATGCAGATTTCGGATGCATTAAATACATCAATACTACCGCAAAAGAGTTGGGTATTGAAATTCATACCTATAAAAATGATGTTTATAAATTCTTAGAAAAAACAAGCATTACCTCCGATGTTATCTTTGCAGATCCTCCCTATGATTTTGAGACAGCGCAGTTTTTAGACATTGCCAACCTTGTTTTTAAAAGAAATTTATTAAACGAAGAAGGGGTTTTAATTATTGAACATTCCAAACATACCGATTTGTCTGAACACGCTCATTTTCAGTATGCTAAAAAATACGGTGGCAATATGTTTAGTTTTTTTGAAACGAGTAAAAATTAAATATACCTGTAATTCCGAACACTACTGAAATCAAAAGGAACTTTGATTGAAAGTATTTAGCAGAGCTAACGAATTGGAATCTAAATAATTCTTTTTCAGTAGAATATTATATCATTGCTACGCTATGTTTTAACGACTTTTAAAAACACCTTGTCATTCCTACAAAAACGGAATAAAAAATAAATGAACCCTAATGCTGTCATTCCTGCGAAGGCAGGAATCTATAAAAAACCTTTAGATTCCTACATTTCATTTTCGCTCAAAATAAACTTTGACAAGCATGAGAGAAAATACGTTATTCAATAACCAAAGGTACTTCTGGAGCATCAATATCCACAAATTCAGGTTCCGAGCTTAGAATATCTTGCCATAGCGGTTGAAAGCTAAAATAACCCGCCAATGGAAAACCTACTTCGTTATTTCTTGTGCTTAAAGCTGTATCGTGGTCAATAGCAATCAATTTGTTGCCTGTAGATTCTGCCAAAATTTGTGACTGACAAGTGCGTTCCATCGTTACAAACCAAAAAATACATTCTTCAATACTATGTCCTACAGTTAACAAACCATGATTTCGTAAAATCACGGCTTTTTTATCTGCCAAAGCTTTGCCTATACGTTCTCCTTCACTCAGTTCATTTACCACACCACTGTAATCGTTAAACAAAGCATGATCTTCATAAAAAATACAAGAATCTTGTGTAAGCGGGTCTAACAATTTGCCAAAAGTAGAAAAAGTTTTTCCGTACAAACTATGCGAGTGCGCAGCGGCAACTACATCGGGTCTAGCGGTATGAATGGCAGCATGAATAGCAAAAGCGGCGGCATTTACAACAGGGTGTTTTCCTGCAACTACTTGCCCTTTGTGGTTCACCAAAATTAAATCCGACATTTTAATTTGACGAAAAGACATCCCAAACGGATTTACCCAAAAGCAGTCTTTGTATTGTGGGTCTCTACAAGTAATATGTCCAGCAACGCCCTCAGAAAAACCAAGCTTGCCAAAAATACGAAATGCGCCTGTTAAGGTTTTTTTTAGGTAATAGCGCGCTGCTTCTACGGTATTAAACTGTGGGTAATTAATTAGTTTTTCTATTCCGGGTGGATTTTGTACTGCCATGTTCTTAAATGTTTTTTTTAGACTTGTCTAGCTTTTAAAAACCTGATAGGTCTAAATAGGTTGCTAAAAATAAGAATTTAATATGAAAGTTAACCCCAAAAGGGTTTTGAAACCCTTTCGGAGTTCTTGAGTTCCTTTTTAAATTTATATTTAAGACGTAAAATACTTTCTTAGGTGATTCCGAATGAGGTACGAAGAGGAATCTTATTTTTTCAAAAAATATTCATTCGGTATTTGTTGGAAAAAAATATCCCCGAAAGGGTTTGAAACCCTTTCGGGATGAATTTATAAAAATGAGTTCCTTTTTCAAATATTAAATACAATAAATAAATGTATTGATTCATTATTTATCTGTATTTGTTTTTTATATTTGGGAACGGCTTATAAATATTGCTTTTTATAAATTGTAAAACGATAAAATAAAAAATAAAATTAACGAGAACTCTTTTGAAGAAAAATCTAAAGGACAATAATTCAATATTCAATTTTTAAAAATGGAAAAAATATTTTGGGAATTATACAATGCAAACTCTGAATCAGAAGTCGAAAAAATCATTAAAAAATATGAAATTTTTCACAATGATGATAACTGGAAACCATACGGGGGTAACAAAGGTAACTTTGGAACTTTTGAGAGCCAACAGAATCACCCAGTACCAGCTTTGATTGAGAAAATAACAAACTCTATTGACGCAACTTTAATAAAAGATTGTAAGCTAAATGGTATCGATCCAAAATCAAATGATGCACCAAAATCTATGAGTGAGGCAGTCGAATTATTTTACGGTGTTAAAAATGGAGAAATTGGAGAACTTACAAATTTGGAGAGAAGAGAATTAGCCGAAAATATTCAAATTATTGCTACTGGAGATAAGAAACAACCAAGTATCACAATTTTTGATATGGGAGAAGGTCAACTTCCAAATGAATTTGAAAACACATTTTTGTCGCTTCACAAAAATAATAAAGCAAGTATTCAATTTGTTCAGGGAAAATATAACATGGGTTCTACTGGTGCAGTAGTTTTTTGTGGTGAAAAAAAATATCAATTAATTGCATCTAAAAGGAATAAAGTTTTAAACAATGGAATGGAAAGTGAGGTTGGTTTCACTTTAGTAAGGAGACACCCTCTTTCCGTGAATTCTAGAAATATAAATTTTAAAGCAACTTGGTACGAGTTTTTTAATCCAAGTGGTAAAATACCAAGTTTTGAATGTGGAAAACTTGAGTTAGGGCTTTATAATAGAGAATTTGAGTATGGATCTGTAGTAAAATTATATTCTTATCAATTACCAAGGGGTTCTAGGTCAGATGTGACATTAGATTTATGGAGAGATTTAAATCAATATATGTACCACTTACCATTACCAATTTCAGTTGTAGAAAAACGAGATTATGCGGGTGTAAAAACTAAAGGAGTTGATGGTGCACAAAGTAAACCAGTGCTTGGAAATAGAACAAGAATCGTTATTGATAGTCGTGATAAAGTAGAAAAAATAATTGAATTTTCAATATCAAAAGATTCAAATATTGGTCAAATTCCAATACAAGTTATAATTTTTAACCATTCAGTAGCTCATAATGATTTTATAAAAAATAAATCGATAATTTTTACTCAAAACGGACAAGTTCACGGTTCAGAAGGTCAATCTTTTGTATCTCAAAGTCTTGGTTTATATCTTATAAAACAACATACTTTAATTCACGTAGATTGTACTAATATACCAACTGAAATTAGACAAGACTTGTTTATGTCTAATAGAACTCATTTAAAACAAGGTCCTAAAACAGAATTACTACTAGATGAAATTATCTCTTTACTTAAGAATGATAAAGAACTCAAAAAGTTAAACAATGACCGCAAAAACTCATTGTTAAGAGATTCGAAATCTGACAAAGATTTATTGGAAAATTTTCTTTCAAAATTACCCGTTGATAAGGATGTGCTAAACCTACTCAAAAAAAATGGTTCACTTAATTTTTTAAAATCGAAAGGGCGGCAGTTTAATGGGAAGAATTTAAACGGTAAAAAAAATGGCAAGAAACTCAATCGCTTTCCAGGAGTTTTTAATATAAATCTTAAAGAAAATAAAGAAGGTAAACTTTACAGAACTATTCCTCTGAATTCAAAAGGAATAGTTACAATAGAAACTGATGTCGAAGATGATTATCTATTTCGACCTATTGAAAAAGGTGAGTTTCAAATCGAAGTACTTCAAAAGCAAAGTCAGACTGACAATCCAGTTGGTCCAAATCCAAACCCAAATCCAAATATAACATCAGATGTTTTAACAGTAAATAGAGTTGGTCCTTCTGAAGGAACAATCAAATTATTGATTAAGCCAAATGAAAAAGCTAAAATTGGAGACTTACTTGAAGTAAGAGCAAAATTAACCTCGCCTGGAAAAGATTTTAGTTGTGTGTTTGATGTAAAAGTTGATGAAAATATCAGCAAGCCAAAGGTAAAAGATAAATCTCCAACAGAATCTTTCCCAAACCTGCCTATTCCAAAAAAGGCATTCGAAGAGCCATCAAACGAAAATGATATTCCTTGGAGTGATGATAATTTGAATTGGTCTGGTGAAGATATAGTAAAAGTTATTCAAGACACAAATGATGATGGGAATTTATTGGTCGAAGCGATTATAATTAACATGGATTCATTTAGCTTATTGAATTTTTTATCTAAAAATCAAGTCAAAACTGAAAAAGAAATCAAATTTATTAAAGACAAATACTTTTTATCAATTTATCTGCATAGTCTTTTCCTTTTTAGTATAATGCAGAAAATGAGAAAAGATGATGAATATTTAAAGCAAATTGAAATTGATGACTTTATTTCGAAAATGATTAAACCTTATGCAAGTTTTCTACTTTACGAAAATTATCATATTGAAAAGTTTGCATTTGCGGAATAAAAGTCAATAGGTAACAACTTAAAAAATAAAATAATGTAAGTTATAATCCGAAAAATTAGCACCTAAAATCTACAACTTTCCTTATACTAAACCATCATTCCTACAACAAATCCGCAATCACATCCTTTATTGTAATCCCTTCGGCTTCGGCCTTGTAGTTTTTTACAATACGGTGCGATAAAATAGGTACGGCAACCGCTTGTACATCTTCTATGTCTGGAGAATACTTGCCATGTACTGCCGCATGGGTTTTTGCCGCTAAAATTAAATTTTGTGAAGCTCTAGGGCCTGCACCCCAATCGATGTATTTTTTTACCAGGTCGGTGGCTTGGGCAGAATTAGGCCTAGTTTTTCCCACTAATTTTACCGCATATTCTACCACATTGTCTGCCACAGGAATCTTACGAATTAGCTGCTGAATAGCTAAAATTTCTTCCGAAGAAAATAGGGAATTGACTGTGTTTTGAATATCTGACGTTGTGTTTTTTACCACCGCTACCTCTTCTTCAAAACTAGGGTAATTTAAAAACACCGAAAATAGAAAACGGTCTAACTGTGCTTCTGGCAACGGATACGTACCTTCTTGCTCAATAGGGTTTTGGGTTGCCAAGACAAAAAAGGGCAAATCCAGTTTATAATGGTTTCCTGCCACCGTTACAGAACGTTCTTGCATGGCTTCTAGCAACGCCGCTTGGGTTTTGGGTGGTGTTCGGTTAATTTCGTCCGCCAAAATAATATTGGAAAAAATAGGGCCTTTTATAAATTTAAACTGACGTTTTTCGTCTAAGATTTCACTCCCTAAAATATCCGAAGGCATTAAATCGGGTGTAAACTGAATGCGTTTAAAATCGAGCCCCAATACTTCAGAAATGGTGTTTACCAACAAGGTTTTTGCCAAACCAGGTACGCCAATTAAAAGCGAATGTCCGCCACAAAAAACAGAAAGCAATACAAAGTTAACAGCCTCTTGCTGGCCAATAATTACTTTTCCTATTTCGGTTTGTAGCTGTTTGTATTTAACAACCAAACTATCTACGGCGGCTACGTCTGACATACAATTTTATTTACTTAATCGTCTTTTTCCAGTTTCTATCGAAAGTACACTTTTGGTGTTCGTCACTCAATTTAATATACGTGTCTTTTATTTTTTCTTTCGACCAACTGGTCATTTTTTCTTGCTTCTTCTTTTGCAATGCCAATCGCTGTACTTTTACGTAATCGGTTATTAAATCGGCAGTATGTGTATCGGTTCTGTTTTTCATAATCATAAACTTATACATCTTCTCGCCTCCCCTAGTTTCATCGTAAAAAGGGTCTGTCATTTCTCCTTTTTTAAGATCGCTTACACGTGCATACAAAGTAGGATCCATTCGGGTTAAATCGAAACTTGCTTCGCCCGTTGCAGGATTTAAAATAAGTCCGCCACTATTTTTGGTTTCTTTATCTTCTGAGTATTCTTTTACAGCTTCTTCAAAAGTTAAGGTACCATCTTTAATCTCTTGAATAATTTTCTCTGCTTTTTTCTGAGTTTCTTTTAATTTTTCATCGGGAATTTCGGGTTGCAGTAAAATATGAGACGCAATTCTAGTATCTCCTTTTATTTCGTGCAATTGCATTAAATGATATCCAAAAATAGATTCAAAAGGCTCAGAAACTTCATTTACATCTAAGGTAAAAGCCATTTCTTTAAATTCTTTGATAAAGTTAGACTCTTTGGTTACTGGGTATTTTCCGCCATTTTGTGTAACGCCCGGATCGTCTGAATTGATAATGGCTTTTAAGCGGAAACTTGCACCTTCTTCTACTTCCTTTTTAATTTGATTTAACTTATTGATAATTCGAATATGCTCTTCTTCTGTAGGCTCTGCATATACTACAATTTGTGCAATCTCTATTTCGGCAGGGAACTCTGGCAATTCGTTTTTCTCTTTTAATCCGTTAAAATACAAACGGACTTCCTCAGGGGTTACGTCTATCTTTTCAGTAATTTTTGCTTGTTCTCTTTGTATGAGTTTATTTTCTTTCTCTATTTTGTACAGTTCTTTTTTTAGATCTTCAACATCATTAAAACCATAAGCATTTACCATCTTTTCTTCGCTACCAAATTGCTGTGTAAAATAACGGATGTTATTTTCTACACCCGAATTAATTTCGGCATCAGAAACCATAACACTATCAATAACCGCATGATGTGCAATGAGTTTTTGCAACATTAATTGCTCTAACATTTCGCAATCGGAAATTTCAATTTTTCCTTCGCTACTATTGGCGACTTCTAACTTAAACTTTTCAATATCAGAATCCAACACAATGTTCTTTCCAACCACAACACTTACTCCGTCAATTTTTACTTTTTGTGCCTGAATATTTTGCCAGTTCATTGTTAAAAAAACAACAACGACAATAGCATTAATACACTTTAAAGCTCTTGTTTTGTACAGCATCTTTTATAATTATTTTTTCTATTTTTCGAATGAGTTCTAATTTTCGCTTGTGTAAAATCATTTGTTTTACGGTAGTAGATACGTAACTTAAAGGCGCAATATCATTGCGTTTTAAAATATCTTTTACAGCCACCAAATATAGGCCTAATGAATCTTCTTTTTGATTGAATTTTACTTTTTTTAACAGTTTTTCTTTGGAATAGGGTATTTTTAACAAAACATTATCTAAAGGCAACCAAGTAGAGTCGTTTAAGTGAAACGATTTAAAACTTAATTGCTGATCTTCTAAGGCTTCTAAATCTTCTAAGGCTTCCGATTTAAAAAGATTAATAATTTCTTTTTTATCCACCAAATCATGTCCAAAATGCAAGTACTTCAATTTAATTAATTGCTCGTTCAATCGAAAGTTTTGGATGTTTTCAATATAAAAAGCAGCGATTTCTTCTTCTGCCACCAAGGTGTCTAAACGTTGTTTTATCAGTTTTTCTTTATAGTTGTTTATCAGCAAACTTTCTCTATAACTCTCTACTAACTGATTGATGTTATCGTTTTCTTCTTGGGTATTATTTTCTTGCGCTTTTTTAAGTAACAATTGTTTGATTGCCCAATTGTTAATATTGTTTTGTTGTAAGACCAAACTGTCTTTTTTAGGAATGTTTTGAGGAAATAAATTTTCAATATCTTTTTTGTACAGATATTTTTCATCTAAAGAAGCAATAGGCTCTTCTTTTAACTGTTTTTTTTCTTGTAATTGAAAGTGTTCGCAAGAAAAAATAGTGCTTAAAAGAAGTAATAGTACCAACGATTTTTTACGCATTCCCAAACTTTTTATTCTTGTTTTTTATACTGTTTTATCAACTTTTTTAATTGCCTTTTTCGTATAGTTATCACACTTTCCTTCTTCATTTTGGCAATCCATTCATCTTCTAAAAATGTTTGATAATCACTAATTACTTTACCTCGAATCTCTTGTAATTCCTTAGCATTATAAGTAGATTTTCTTTCATTAAAAAAGTTTTGAAGCCCCAAAGTGTCTTTTGCAGATTTATCCCAAATTTTCTGTTGCATCAACTCAAACAAAAGTAAGCCTTCTTGGTACTCTTGCAAAGTATATGCGTATTCTGGTGATGTATGCACTAAGTTTTCTTTAAAATAACTAAGTACTTGTTGATCTACATAAGTTGTATAGTAAATAGCAGGGTTCTGCCCTCTTCGATTCTTACTAAATTTTACAAAATCGGATTGGTAAATTTCCTTCTCGTTAATACGAAGCAAAACGTCTTGTAAAGAATCTAAAGGAATCTCTTGTATTTTTTTACTTTTTAGTATCCATTTTGCAGGTTCATTTTCTACAATAGTATATTGTTTTTTTAGACGATCTAACACCACTTTGTCCGACAAATTGATTCTTCCCGTACGTTTTACCTTTTCTGCTACCTCTTCTTTCATTTCTTCAAAAGACTGTACAGGGTATTTTTCTATGAGTTGTAAAATATGCCATCCATAACGCGTTTTAAAAGGAGGTGTAAAGTCTCCCTTATTTTCTAAAGCAAACCCTTTTTCTTCATAAGGCTTTATCATCATCCCTTTACCAAATCTTCGTAATTTTCCGCCTTTATTCTTAGAATTTACATCGTTAGAATATTGCTTTGCCAAATCTTTAAACTTTGCTCCTTGTTGCAATTTCTGATACACCGTATCTATGGTGCCTTTTCCTTTAAGGGTTGAATCTGTAACCAAAATATGAGCAATTTCTATTTCTCCTTTAGAAACCCGAGTTGCTTCTGGTTTTACAATATGATATCCAAAGCGCGTACGAAAAGGTTGCGAAACTTCGCCTATTTTTGTGTTGTAAGCAGCATCTTCAAAATCGAACACCATTTTAAACGCACCAAAATAACCTAAACTACCACCATTTGTTTTTACAGAAGGGTCTTCAGAAACTTCTCTTGCAACACTTTCAAAAGAAGCGCCTGCTACAATTTTATCTCTTGCGGCTATAATTTTATTGTATGCCTCTAAAGTATCTTTAGGCTCAAAGTTTTTGGGTATTTTGATAAGAATATGACTTGCTTTTAGCTCGTTTTTTATTCTGTAGTAAGTATCTTCAATTAATTTTTTGGTAAACGCATCGTCTTGTAAATACGGTGCCGCTAATTGATTTTTATAGCCTTCTATTTCTCTCTTATACGCAGGCAATGTATCTAATTGCATGGCATAAGCTTCCCGTACTTTTAATTTGTAATTGATAAATAAATCTAAATTTTTTGCTACATCTTTAGCAATAGAGTCTTCTATAACTCCTAAGTTTTTTTCGTAAACTCTTTTAAATTCAGACACCTTAATAGGAGTGGCATCTATGGTTAATAATACTTTGTCTTTCTTTTGTGAAAAAACGCTAAAACTCACAAAAAAAACTAGAACACATAAACTTACTTTTTTCATTTTTTTACTTGTTTTTAACTCTAAATACTTTTCAACTATAATATTTTAGGCACTTCTTAAACGTACAATAAACTCTTTTGTTTGACCATATAGAAATATAGAACACATAGATAAATCTCAAAAAAATGCTTTACATTTTAACGTTAATACTATTATACTCAAATCTTTTACTTTTCAAACTTTTACACTTTCTAACTTTTATACTTTCCAACTTTAAAAACTACAAAGAGATAATCCCTTCTATTTTTTCGGCTTCTTTATAATAAAAAATAACCTCTTTAGAAGTGGCTAATGTAAGAACTATAGAAACACTAATATATTTTCCTGTTTTCGATTTTTTTGTTTCAATAACCGCTTCTTTTTCAGCAAATAAAGTACGAATCTCTGTTTCTTGATTTTTAGTAGTAGGTACAATAAATTTATACATATATTTTGCAGGAAATACCGTGGTATCGTCTAACTGGCTTTGCAATTTTTTATAAAATGCATCTCTATCTTTCATGTGTCTTGGTTATTCAAAGAAAATGAGCCACAAAATTACACATATATATTATTTTTTAAACCTGAATATTCTATTTTTGTGAAATGCAGCAAAAAATTGTGTTTATTGGAGGCCCTGGAACTGGAAAAACATCGGTATTTAATGCCCTAATTTCAAAAGGTTTTTATGGAAAGGCAGAAGTTTCTAGAGCCGTTACTTTAGAGGCAAAAGAAAAGGGAATTGACCAATTGTTTTTAACAGACCCTATTCTTTTTAGCGAATTGTTATTAAAAAGTAGAGAACAACAGTTTTTAGATGCCGAAAAGAGTGGAAAAAAAATCGTTTTTTTCGACCGAGGCGTTCCAGATGTAGAAGCTTATTTAAAATATTTTAAAACTTCCTACCCTCCTATTTTTTCAAAAAAAAGTCGCCAATATACCTACAGTAAAATCTTTTCATTTGCTCCTTGGAAAGCTATTTACACGAAAGATAATGAACGTTATGAAAATTTTGAAGAGGCTGTTCTTATTCATCAATCTATAGAAAACACCTATAAAGAATTAGGATATACGCTTGAGAAAGTTCCTTTTTGCAGCGTGCAAGAGAGAGTTCATTTTATTCTTAATGCACTTTCACTTCCTGTATGAAAATTGCTAGAGAAATATTACAAGAATATTGGGGATATACCGATTTTAGACCGTCACAAGCTAAAATTATTGAAGCTGTTTTAGATAAAAAAGATACTCTTGCCCTCTTGCCTACAGGCGGTGGAAAATCGGTCTGCTTTCAAATTCCTGCCCTCATAAAAGAAGGTGTTTGCATTGTTATTTCGCCATTGGTTGCTTTAATGCAAGATCAGGTAACTCGTTTAAAAGAGAAAAACATAAAAGCCACTACCATTGCTACAGGAAGTTCTTCGGAAGATATTGTACGCCTTTTTGATACCATTAAATTTGGAAATTATAAATTTTTATACATTTCACCAGAACGTTTACAGACTCCTCTTATTCAAGAAAAAATTAAGGAATTAAAGGTTGCCTTAGTTGCCATCGATGAAGCGCATTGTATTTCTGAATGGGGACACGATTTTAGACCTTCTTATAGAAATATAGAAATTTTAAGGACATTGCATCCTAATACTCCTTTTATAGCATTAACAGCTTCTGCAACAACAAAAGTAATCCATGATATTTGCACGAACTTATCATTGCAAAACCCTGAAATTGTTAAAAATTCATTTCTTAGAAAGAATGTTGCCTATCAAATCTTTACGGTAGAAGATAAATTAAATCGTTTGTTGCGTATTTTTTCAAAAACAAAAAGACCTGCGATTGTCTATGTAAATACACGACATAAAACAAAAAAGATAAGTGCGTTTTTAAATGCAAACGGATTTAAAAGTAGTTTTTATCATGGTGGATTATCAGTTTCTCAAAAAGAAGTAGCCTTTAAAAATTGGATGTCGGAAAAAACACCCATTATAGTGGCTACCAATGCTTTTGGAATGGGCATAGACAAACCCAATGTAGGCGTTGTAGTACATCTTGATGTACCCAATAGTATAGAAAATTACTTACAAGAAGCTGGACGTGCTGGAAGAAATGGAGAAAAATCGTTTGCTGTAACCTTACAAAACAGTAATGATATTTTAGTATTTAAAGATCAGTTAGAAAATACGTTACCTACAATTGCACTCGTTAAAGAGGTCTATCGTAGGTTATTCCAATACTTTCATATTGCTAATGGCGAATTGATAACAACTTCTTTTGAGCTGCCCATTTCATTATTTTGCGAGCAATACAATTTTAGTCGTTCTAAAACAACTGCTGTGCTACAGATACTGTCAAATTACGGAATTGTAGCACTTTCTAATCATTTTCAAGAAAGGTCAAAAATACAGTTCATTGCTAATAGCAATTATGTAATCCTATACAAAAAGCAACATAAGAAAATTGGCAGTTTTATAGATCTTTTGTTACGGACTTATGGCGGACTCTTTGAAAAAGAAACAGCTATTGATGAGTTTCAACTCGCAAAAAAAGCGGGTACTACCTCAGAGCAGGTCATTCAATATTTAGAAATTTTAGACGCCAAAGAGCTTCTTGTGTACAAACCAACAAGTAAACACCCTAAAATTACTTTTTTGCTTCCCAGAGAAGACGATAAAACCATCAATCCTATTGCTAAGAAAATTGGTCAGTATTTAACACAAAAACAGCACAAAGCAACTAATTTAATCCGTTTTATTGAAAACAATAGAATTTGCAGGAGCATACAGGTTTTGCATTATTTTGATGAAAAAAATACTACCAAATGTGGAATTTGTGATGTGTGTTTGGCTGAAAAAAAAGCAGATACCTCACAAATTAATCACCAAATTCTAAATTTACTAGCGAAAAATCCTTTATCGTCGCAAGAAATTAGTGGTTTTTTAACGGCAAAAGAAAAAGACATTTTAATACATTTGCGCAACTTATTAGCAAGTAATACAATTAAATTAAACGCTACCAATCAGTTTTATATACCCTAAAATGAAAGACTTACGAATTGTTTTTATGGGAACTCCCGACTTTGCTGTGGCTATCTTGGCACACTTAGTAGCACAAAACTGCACCATTGTTGGTGTGGTAACAGCACCTGATAAACCCGCAGGAAGAGGGCGAAAACTAAATGAATCGGCAGTTAAAAAATATGCGCGCTCTCAAAACTTACCAATACTACAGCCAAAAAACTTAAAAAACGAAGCCTTTCATTCCGATTTAAAAAAATGGAATGGCAACTTACAAATTGTAGTTGCTTTTAGAATGTTGCCAAAAATGGTTTGGCAAATGCCCCAATATGGTACCTTTAATTTACATGCATCTTTATTACCCGCGTATCGTGGTGCTGCACCCATTCATTGGGCAATTATAAATGGAGAAACCAAAACAGGGGTAACTACTTTTTTTATTGATGAAAAAATTGATACAGGTGCAATTATCCTGCAAAAAGAAACTGCTATTTCTGAAACTGAAACTGTAGGAAGCTTGCATGATACCTTAATGCATTTGGGCGCTGATTTGGTTTTGGAAACGGTAAAACTCATTGCAACAAAAAATGTAGTAACAAGACCACAACCGTTACTAGAAGAAAAAGCAGCTCCTAAATTATTTCCAGAGAACTGCCGTATCAATTGGTTGGAAGATATGGATACTATCTACAATAAAATAAGAGGTTTGAATCCATTTCCTACGGCTTGGACGATTATTGATAATGAAAGTGATGAAATTACCGCAAAAATCTACCGTGTTTCTAAAGAGTTAGAAAAACACGCTTTTCCAACAGGGAATATTATTACTACAAAGAAAACTTTAAAGGTTGCTGTAAAAAATGGTTTTCTACACATTCATGAAATCAAACTCTCTGGAAAGAAAAAAATGAAGAGTACAGATTTGCTAAATGGTTTTCGCTTTCAAGAAAATGCTAAAATGATATAAATGCCTTTATACACAAAGGTTTTATGTGCTTTTAAGAGGTCGTTATTAACAATCTTATAGCATTTATTAACAAAATGCTATTTTTTTTGGGCTGAAGTTTGGTCAAACCCCTAATCCGTATATATTTGTTGAGCAATAAGCAAAAAAATAATTCAATTAATTTTAAATTCTATTTATTATGAACAAATCAGATTTAATCGATGCAATGGCTGCAGACGCAGGAATTTCTAAAGTAGCAGCAAAAGCGGCATTAGAATCTTTAACATCAAATGTTACAAGTAGCTTAAAAGCAGGAAACAAAGTAGCTTTAGTAGGATGGGGAACTTGGTCTGTATCTAAAAGAGCAGCAAGAAACGGAAGAAACCCACAAACTGGTGCAGAAATTAAAATTGCTGCAAAAAATGTAGTAAAGTTTAAAGCGGGAGCTGGTTTAAGCGGTGCTGTAAACTAAGCATTCGATTTTACAAATCTTATATAAGAAAGACCATCTTTTTAGATGGTCTTTTTTTATGCGCTAGTATAAAAGAGTGATTTAGTTGTGCTCCTAACAGAGTAAGTAAGCCTATTAATCCTTAAGAGTTAATCCTTTACAAGTTCTCTTAAATTTTTGTCTTGATCAATTTCCCAAACATTGTAAATTCCGTTTCCATTAAAATCAGTAATGGCAATTGCTTTTGCTTTAAAACTCGTATTGGTAGCCTCTACAATTTCGTACTCATAATTTGCACTTCCTCCTTCTTTTACTGTTTTAGAAGGTAAAAAGTCTATGGCATTAAAATCTTTAGAATACTTAGAGTACATAAAAAAGTGATTCCTCTGCAATCCGTATAAATGATTCAAATGATTCTTAGCTTCTAAAGCTTTTGTTTTAGCAATAATAGGCATCAAATTAGGCAGAGCCATTAATATAAGAATCCCTATAATAACCAATACCACTAACAATTCCTGTAAATTGAAAGCGTTTATTTTTTTTAGGAATAAAGAACTCTTTTGTTTCATTGTATTTTTTTTAGCGATTTTATAACCCCAAATGTATTAAAATAATAATAATTTACTACATTTATCCGCTAAATTGAATTCCTTATTAATGAAAAAGTTACTCACCTTAATTTTTGTACTGGTTTTTTTATGGAGCTGTGAAGCTATTTTTTTAGAAGATATCTCTAATAAAACAGTGGTTTTAATTGCACCGGATAATGGTAGCGAAATAGATGCAGCCAGTGTTTCTTTTAATTGGCAAGCCTTAGATGATGCAACTACATATCAGATTCAGGTTGCCAAACCTAATTTTGAAATTGCTAGTCAGATTGTATTAGACTCTACCATAAGCGGTGTTCAAATTACAAAAGACATTTCATCTGGAGAATTTCAATGGAGGGTAAAAGCCTTAAATTCTGAATATGAAACTGCTTATACCACAAGCTCGTTTTCTGTAATAGATCCTAATTTTGAAACAACCACAGTTAATTTACTAACTCCTGTAGACAATAGTATTTCAAACACTGCATTACAAACACTTGTTTGGCAAACTTTAGAAAATGCCACAGAATATCGATTGCAAATTTGGAATCCAGATGAAGATGGAACTAAAATTAAAGACCTTACAGTGACTACTACAAACTACGAACACGATTTTACAGATGGTTCTTATACTTGGAAAGTAAGAGGAGAAACCGCTACAAAAAACACCGTTTTTTCTTCTAGAAAAATTACCATAGACACTACAGCGCCCAATGTACCTACATTAGATGTACCTACCGATGAAACTACCGTAGATGCGGGTAGTACTATTAATTTTAAATGGACAAGAACTGACATTGCAGGAACAGAAGAAATAGATTCGCTTTACATCTATTCGGATATTGATTTAGAAATTCTTACGTTTAAAGATAAAAGTACTACAAAAGAACTTTCTAAAAATGACCTTGTTGCAGGAGACTATTATTGGGTAGTAAAAGCTTTTGACGCAGCCGGCAATACAAGCGCATTAAGTACTAAAAATAAATTAACAATAAATTAAAAAAAATGTTGAATAAAAGAAAAAGTATTGGAAGCTTTTTATGTTTTTTGTTGTTTACTGCCTTTGTTTTTAGTCAGCATAAAAATAATAGAATTCAACAATTAGAAACTACTTTAGACAGTCTTTCTACATCTGTTATAGGGCTTACAAAAAAAGTAGATTTTAGTGTAAATGATATTGAACTTTCTAATTTTGTAAGAGCAATTGCTAGTACACATAAAGTAAATATTAGCATTGCCCCTAACCTAAAGCAGATTAAAGTTTCTCAAAATTTCTCAGACGCTACCGTTAAAAACGTATTGCTATACCTCTGTAAAGAATACCAATTAACCATTGATGTTTTGGGTTCTATCCTTAGCATTAAAAAATATAAAAAAGCCTACGTTTCAAGAGATATTAAAGCATCTTATAATAAGGAGAATAATTTATTTTCTGTAGACTTACAAAACGATACCTTGTTTGTTGCCTTTAAAAAAATTACCGATGTTACGGGAAAAAATTTAGTATTTGCACCTGGTATTGGCGCAAAAAAAATCTCTGCATATATTAAAGACAAACCTTTTGAAAGTGCGCTTGATAAAATTGCATTTGCGAATAATTTGATTGTTATTAAAACAAAAGACAATTACTATTTATTTGAAAGTGCCATTTCTAACGAAAAAACAGCCAAAGGTTCTAGGAGGCAAAAACCAGCTCGGTACAGAAACTCTAATTTTTATTTTAAAGTAAAAGACACTGTAAAACAACTTGTGGATGTCGACTTTGAAAATGTTTCTATCGCTTCTATTGTAAAAGATATTGGCTTCGATTTAAACATTAACATGTTTACAAGTACACCTTTAACAAAAGCAGGAAATGCTACCGTAAAAGCCAGTAACATCTATTTTGATACCTTACTGACAAAGATTTTCGAAAACACAAAATTCAGTTATCAAAAAATAAACAACATTTACTATTTTGGGAAAAAAGAACAATCTTCTATCGTAACCACTACTACGATTCCCCTATTGCATAGATCTATAGAGATTATGAACCAACCTATGCAAAGTGGTGGTGGTAACAACGGATTTAACAATGGTGGTTTCGGAGGCAATTCTGGGGGATTTGGAAACAATCCAGGTTTTGGAAATAACGGAGCTAATTTTCAAAATAACAACAGTCAGTTTAATACCAATGCTTCCAATAATAGCGGTTTTAGAAATAATAATTCAAGAAATCGAAACAATAACAGCAGAAGTACTTTTCAGGATTATAGTAATAATACAGATGCTATTTTAGGGCTTGTTCCAAAATCTATCGTAGACAGTTTACAAGTAACCACAGATATAGAGCAAAACGCTTTTATAGTAAGTGGAAACGCCCAAAAAGTAGCAAAATTTAAGTCTTTCTTAAAAACAATAGACAAACCTGTTCCTGTTATTTTAATTGAAGTAATGATCATAGAAGTTAGCAATTCTTCCAACGTTTCTATAGGTTTAGATTTAGGTTTAGGAGAAGGTCCTACTACAGATAAAGGAACACTCTTTGCGGGAACAGACCTTACCTTAGGCGCAACTTCAATTAACAAAGTTATTGGAGGTTTTAATGGTTTTGGTTCTTTAAATATTGGAAGTGTAGTACCTAATTTTTATGCAAAAATACAGGCGTTGGAAAGCAATGGCGATTTAAAAATTAAATCCACCCCAAAACTTTCTACGTTAAACGGTCATAAAGCGACACTATCTAGAGGGCAAAGATCCTATTATGCCGTAACACGAAGAGACGTTATTGGTTCTCAAAATCCGCAAACTACCGATGTAAAGAATTATTATCCTATCGATGCAGATTTATCGATTAGTATTCGTCCGTTAGTTTCTGGAGATCAAAACATTACACTAAGTATAAATGTACTCCAATCTAGCTTTAATGGAGAACGAATAGACCCAGAAGCTCCTCCGGGAATGAACTCTAGAGAATTTAATTCTACCATTAGAATTAAAAACAAAGATGTTGTAATTTTAGGAGGTTTAGAAGAGAGTTCTAAAAACAATTCTGGCACTGGAGTGCCATTTTTAGCGAGAGTTCCTATTATTAAATGGTTCTTTAGCAAAAGAACAAGAACCGCTTCTAAAAGCAAGCTTTCTGTTTTAATTAAACCTACAATTATTGATTAATGATTGGATCGTTTTTAAAATATGGAACAAAGTATACGGCTATTGAGTATGCTGAAAAAAATATTTTTAATCTTTTACAATTAGTAAAAAAGAAAAACGAATTGCTTATTCATGAAAAAAATCAATTTCAAAAAGAAGCGGATTGTATTCAACATTTAAAAAATGAAAAACACGCCTTCTTAATTGTAAATAATGAAGAAGTACTTTCTAAGAAAATTGACTTCTTAAAAAACGACAATACATACGCGTTAAAAGCAGCTTTTCCAAATATTAAGATTCGTGATTTTTATTACGAAGTATATCATACTCCATTAGCTTCTTTTGTGAGTATTATTCGAAAATCATACATAGATGCGCTTCTCGAGAAATACACTAAAAACGGCATTGCTATTATTGATTTTTCATTGGGAAACTTAGCCATTCAAAATATTAAAACTTTTATTGAAGTACCCGCTGTTTACACCTCAAATAAAATAGTTTCTTTTGAAGAGCAAGAACTCCTTCATATAGAAGAAGCCACCATAAAAAAATCAGAATATACAATTAATAGCCTAAAGATTTCTAACGACAATCTTTTAACTTTAAGTGGTATTCTTAGTTATTATTCAGGTAGAAAAATAAGTATTCTTAGCAATCAGCTGTATCAAAATTACATTCAAAAAAGGCAATTTACAGTGGGACTAAAATCTGCACTTGGATTTTTACTCACCATACTGTTGTTAAATTTTCTGTTTTTTAGTAATTATAGAGATCAGCTAAATGTTCTTTCAGAAGAATTAGAACTTACCAAAACCTACAAGCAACAATTACTCTCATTACAAGAAAATGTTGACCAAAAAAATAAATTAGCAGAAAGTATTACGACGGCTTCAACGACCGAAACTGCTAAAATTATTGAAGAAATTGCTGTTTCTGTACCTAGTAAAGTACTTTTAAATGCGTTAAGATACCAACCGTTAGAAAGTACTATGAAAGACCAAAAAGAGCTGCTCTTTAACAGCGGCACAATACTTATTAAAGGAATTTCTAGAAACAACCTCGACTTTTCTAATTGGACTTCTTTTTTAGAAAGAAAAGCATGGGTTAAAAATTTAACAATTTTAGACTACGGAAAAGGAAAAAAATCGAATATAAGTTCTTCATTTGAATTGCAAATTAAAATTGGAAAGACAAATGAGTAACCAACGAAAAAACACATTTTTACTCATAGGATTTTTAGTATTGCTTTTAATCTCCTACCAAGTTTCTATTAAAAAAACTTTCGCCCTAAAAAAACAAGTGGCACGACTAGAAAAAGAAAGAGATTTGCTTTCCAATGCAACGCATAAGATTTTCTTACTTCAACAAGAAAATAAATATTTAGACTCTATATTAACAAAAAATAACCTCTCTATAGAAAGTTCATTTCAACAAACATTATTAGAAAAACTAACTGCTTTTGCAAAAACACAATCTGTAGATATTATTTCTTTTAAAGATCCACATTCTTTTAAAGACAATACTATGGTATTGCAAACCTATGCTTTTGAAGTAAAAGGTTATTTCAATGCATTGCTTCTTTTAACCAATGAATTAGAAAAACAACAATTGGGCACATTAATCTCTGTAAACTTTGTAAAGAAAAAAAATTACAGAAGAAATAGAAACGAATTAATCGGTCAATTTTTTATTCAAAAACTAAATCAATGATTCCTTTTGTTACCTTCTTTTTCATAGCAATATTATTAGGCATCTTTTTTCAAGATATGAAAGAAAGAAAGGTTTCGTTATTCCTATTTATAATAGCGATGGTTTTAGGTGCTTTGCTCTATTTTCAAAAAGAAACTCAAATTGTTTTCATATTAAATATTGGTGTTAATTTAGGGATTGTTCTCAGCATTTTTGGAATTATCTGGGCGTATACCCAACTAAAATTAAAACAGAAAATAAGCACTGCTTTTGGACTAGGAGACTTGCTCTTTTTTTGTGTGTTGGCTGTAAGTATGCCTATTGTTTCCTTTTTAGTTGTCTTTGTTTTTTCCTTACTTTTCTCTTTAATCGTTTTTACAACGCTTAAAAACTCTTTAAAAGAAAAAACAGTGCCCTTGGCAGGGTTACAAGCACTTTTTTTTGCCTGTATTTTAGGAATAAACAACTCTACCAGTTTTATTGATTTATATGCAATCTAATGGAAAATGACACTTTACAAATAGCAACGCATTTATTGCAATTAATTTCTTCGGAACAAGCCTATCAATACCGAGTGGTTCCTATTGGTAAAAAAGAAAATGCAATTATTTTTAAAACAGATGTAGCAAATACAGAGTCGTTACACCAAGAATTACGCATTATTTTAGGAACAGAAGTCGTTTTTGAAACCATAACCACAGAAGCAATTCAATTATTACTCGAAAAAAATTATCGAAAAAGGGCTGCACAACAAAAAAGCAATCGTTTGCAGTTTTCTGAAGATTTCTTATTAAACATTATACACGAAGCCAAAGAAATTGGAAGTAGTGATGTACATTTTGAAGCCTTCGAAAAACAAAATAGGGTTCGGTTTAGAATTGATGGAAAACTCTTAGAAAAGTATTTGATTTCTATAGACGAATACCCAAAAATTGTAAATCGAATTAAAATTATGGCGGGCTTAGATATTTCCGAAAAAAGGTTGCCACAAGACGGACGTATCAATTTAAAAACAGCCCAAGAAGATTTTGATATTCGGGTTTCTTCTTTGCCTACTTTGCATGGCGAAAAATTAGTACTTCGTATTTTATCGAAAAACAGCTTAGATGTTCAACTAGAAAATTTAGGTTTTACCAAAGAAGAATTAAAAATTTATACCTCTTCTGTGCAAAAACCAAACGGAATTATTTTAATTTCTGGCCCTACAGGTTCTGGAAAGACAACCACATTGTATGCCACTTTAAAATTATTAAACAACAACGATACCAATATTCTAACCATTGAAGACCCTATTGAATATACTTTAGAAGGTGTAAATCAGGTGCAATTGCGACAAGATATTGGACTCGATTTTGCCAGTACGCTTCGTACTTTTCTAAGGCAAGATCCCGATATTATTATGGTGGGGGAAATTAGAGATGTAGCTACCGCAAATATGGCAATTAGAGCCGCTTTAACAGGTCATTTAGTATTGTCTACCATTCATACAAATTCTGCTTGGGCAACGATTTCTAGATTGGTAGATATGGACATTCCTCCTTTTTTAATTGCGAGTACCTTAAATGTAAGTATTGCGCAACGTTTAGTGCGTAAATTGTGCACTAGTTGCAAGGAAGAAACAACAGCTACAAAATCATTTGAGCATCTTGAACTTCCAGAAATAAAAAAACATTTTAAAGCTATAGGTTGTCCCAACTGTTACCAAACAGGTTATAAAGGACGAAAAGCAGTCTATGAAATTATTCCTATTTCTGAGGAATTGGTGAATCGTATAAAAAACAAAGATTTGGAAATTAACGCCTATTTAAAAGCACAAAAAATAGCTACTTTAAAAGACAATATGATAACACTTGTAAAAGAAGGCACAACATCTATTGAAGAAGTATATCCGTTTTTGATTTAATGGAGTGAATAGTGAATAGTGAATAGTGAATAGTGAATAGTGAATAGTGAATAGTGAATAGTGAATAGTGAATAGTGAATAGTGAATAGTGAATAGTGAATAGTGAAATTTAAAAATTTTGATGAACTAAACTTTCTAAACACATAAACTTCTCAACAAACTCAAAAATTAAATAATTCAAAACTCAACATTCAAAATTTTGCAAACTTCTAAACGAATTAAAAAATGAAAAAACAGCAAAAAACATATCTACTATTAGCAGCCGTTATTGGTATTTGGGGCGCTATTGCATTTCAGTTTTTTAAGACATTAAATCCCGAAGATTCTCAGCAGAAAATTGCTGTTCGCGAAAAGTTTGTGCCAAAAAAAACAGCAACTGTTCATTTTCACACAGTAAAAAAATTAGAGCGAGATCCTTTTTTGGGAAAAATAAAAGTGGCAAAAAAGGCGGTACAAAAAAAGGAAAAAGTTGAACCTAAAAAAGTAGTCCGATTTCCTAAAATTGTATACAATGGTATTGTAAAAGGAAATGGCAATCAGTCTTATATTATTACTATTAATGGGCAACAACAGGTGTTTCGAATAAAAGAGATTCTCAAAGGTGTACAACTTATAAAGGCGAATCATAAAGAAGCGGTTGTAAAATTTGAAGGTACTTTAAAAACCTTTGTATTAGATTGATAATGTTTGAGTTTCAAAAAATAAAAGCAGGCGCCTTACAATATGTCTTAGTCATATCTGTAATTGTTGCCATTCTTGTTTTTACTTTTATTTCTTTACGTTACCTACAGCAAAAATTAAAACTCAAAAATAATTTTTCTAAAGAAGCTATTTTAAATGCGCAAAATAGTTTTGATTATTTAAAAACAAAAACAGCGTTTCCATACAATGAGGCACAAGAAATCAATCTCTCTAACAATCCGTTAGAAAAAACAACGATTACAAAAACACGTTGGGGACTTTTTGATGTTACTACCGTAGAAGCTACTGTAAAAAACGAACGTTTTTACAAAATGGGGCTTTTAGGAGAACAAAATCCTCAAAAAGATGCCTTATACCTCAAAGAAAACAATCAGGCTTTAGTGGTGGTTGGCAACACAAAAATTATAGGAAATGCGGCACTTCCCAAGCAGGGTGTAAAAAGAGGAAGTATTTCGGGAACATCTTATTATGGAGATGAAATGATTTACGGAACTCAAAAAAAGAGTACCAAAAACTTACCTACCATTCAAAATATAGCAACTTTAAAAGAATTCTATACCCAATATAAAAATAATGCCTTTGAAGATTTTGAATTGAAAGAGGGGCTTCAAAAAAAACAATCTTTTAAAGAGAAAACATTGCTGTTTGAAAGTAGCAATAACATTACTCTTGCTAATATTTCTTTAACAGGAAATCTTTTAATTGTTTCTAAAACGGCTATCAAAGTTGAGGCTTCTGCCCTACTGGAAGATGTTATTTTAATGGCTCCTAAAATTTATATTGCTTCCAATACAAAAGGAAATTTTCAGGCAATTGCTCATAAAAAAATTGAAGTAGCAACAAATTGTGTACTTGCCTATCCAACTGCCTTAGTACTTTTAGAGGAAGAAAATAATTTAAAAAATACGCAAGAAATACCGCAAATTATTATCAAACAAAACAGTACTGTAAAAGGTACTATTTTGTTTGTTTCAAAAAATAAAAATAGAAGCCTCAATGCTCAAATCATCATCGAAGAAAAAGCAAATATTATAGGAGAAGTCTATTGTGAAAGAAACCTAAGTTTACAAGGCAATGTTTATGGCAGTGTTTTTACACACCAGTTTCTTACAAAAAAATCTGGAAGCATTTATTTGAATCATCTATACAATGGTATGATTAATGCACAAAAATTACCCTCTGAATACAGCGGGTTGTTTTTTGGCAAAGGAAAACCTACAATTGCAAAATGGGTACATTAAAAAATAGGGTTACAAAAAAAATAAAAGCCTCTTCTCTTACGGAAGTAATTGTAGCTACCACTATTTTAATGTTGGTTTTTAGCATTGCTTTACTCACTCTAAATACTATAATGACAGCTTCTATAAAAAACAATACGCAAAAAATAGAAGTTGCAATTCAAAAATTAATCTACCAATACCAATCGCGTCAGTTAAAAGTTCCTGTAAAAATTATAGAGGGAGACTGGACACTTTCTGTTCAAAAAAATACACAAAATGAAATTGATTTTATTGAATTTGAGGCAATCCATACAAATTCTAAAAAAACAATTTTAAAAAAACGACTTGCCTATGAAAATTAAAAAAGTAAACGCTTTTACACTTACAGAAATGTTGGTCGTTATTGTTGTAGCAAGCTTGGTAATTTCTATGGCATTTTTAGTACTATCGATGGTACGAAAACAAGTTATTGGCATTCAAAATAGCTACCAAAATCAACAACAAATTCATTTTTTTGAAACGGCATTGCTTCGCGATCTTAACAATTACAATATAAGTTATATCCCTATTAAAAAACAATTGCTATTAGAACGCTCAAAAGATAGTGTTGCATATCGTTTTAATTCAGATTATGTACTCAGAGGAAAAGATACTTTATGGGTAGCAATCAAAAATAAAAAGCTATTTTTGGATGGTACTGAAGTAGAGAAAAATAATGTAGATGCGCTTGAAATTGAATTTACTGAAGTGTATGGCAATAAAAAAATATTTGTTTTTAGCACAAATGATGCTGCTTATTATGTAAATAATCTATGGCTTTCCAACTAGAAAACACACAACAAAATAAGAACAAATCTTCTTCTTTAGAAACGCTTCTAAAAAAAGAGATTCAGTTATTTGGTCCTTCTTTTTCCAATAAAAAAAAGGAAGCCTTGTATGTAGAATTAGCCGTATTATTAGAAGCCGGATTAACTTTAAAAGACGGTTTAACACTTATTGCTGAAGAGCAAAAGAAAATTACTGACAAAAAATTATTAGAAAATATTGTAAACCAATTAATTGCGGGTAAAAATCTATCGGAAGCCATAAAAACGCAAAAACAATTTACACCCTACGAATATTATTCGTTACAAATTGGAGAAAAAACAGGTACGTTACAACGTGTTACAAAAGAATTGGGCGAATTTTTTAAACGAAAAAATGAACAAAAACGAGTAGTTTTAAATGCTTTGTCTTACCCAATTGTGGTTTTATTTACGGCCTTTTTAGCCATTCTTTTTATGCTACAATTTGTAGTGCCCATGTTTGCAGATATTTTTAAGCAAAACAACGTAACACTTCCTTGGATTACTCAAAAAATAATTGGAATTTCCAATGTATTTCAAGAGAGTTGGTGGGTGCTTTTTATACTTATTTTTAGCATTTTTATTTTTATCAAACTTTTTTCGAAAACAGATTGGTATCAAAAATACAGTTCTTGGTTGCTATTAAAAATTCCGTTTGTAGGTGTTTTTACCAAAACTATAAAAATTGCACAGTTTACGCAGGCTATTGCATTGTTAACCAGTGCAAAAGTACCTTTGTTAAATGGAATTCAGCTTACAAAAAAAATGGTAGGTTTTTATCCTTTACAACAAGCCTTAACTGAAATAGAAGAAAATATTTTACAAGGAAAAAGTTTGCACACAAGTATTCATGCACAGTCTATTTTTGATAAAAAAATGGCATCACTTATTAAAGTCGCAGAAGAAACCAACCAAAATGAAGTTATTTTTAAACGATTAACACATCAATACAACGAAGAGATTGCTTATAAATCTAAAATGATTAGCACCACTATAGAGCCTTTTATTATTCTTATTTTAGGAGGTATTGTAGCTGTTGTTTTAATTGCCATGTATTTGCCAATGTTTAAATTAAGTACCGTTATTTCCTAACTTTATTGTTAACCATAAGGTTTTTATATTTTTGCATCTTCAAGCTTTAGATTTACAAACAAAAATTAGGTATCATCAACTGGATTAAGAGTTTAGAGGATATTGCTACTATTCATATAATAAAGTCTATTAAAAATAATAATATTGATTGGTTCGATAATCTTTCAGAAAAAGAAAAAATTACTGTCAAAAAAGGACTTGATTATGAATTAAATAATCTACTTCAGCTGTTATAACTTTTTTAAGCTGTTTTTTTATGTTTTTTGATTTCAATAATTTTGATAGATTTTTTTTAAATGTGCTTTTTAAGGATACTACCAAACTTGTTTCGTAAATTTTATGATTGAAGATTGAAGATTTAAAACATTCCTATAAAGCATACCGTTGCGGTCCTCCTCTTCGAATTTCTTCACTAGCATAGGTTTCAAACTGCTTAAAATTTTCTCGAAATGCATTCGATAATTTAAAAGCCGTTTTATAGTACGCTTCATCATTGTTCCAGGTAGCTCTAGGGCTTAATATTTTTGAAGGAACTCCTGGGCATGTTCTAGGTTGTGCTACTCCAAATACAGAATGAATATGGTAATCTTCATAAGTATACAAACCTAAATCTCCGTTTAAAACGGCGGTAATCATGGCTCTTGTATATTGTAAGGCAATTCGTTTTCCAACACCATATTGTCCGCCAGACCAACCTGTGTTAATCAACCAAACATGTACACCTGCGTCTGTCATTTTTTTACTCAACATTTCTGCATATCGTGTGGGGTGCAAAGGCATAAAAGGAGCGCCAAAACATGCCGAAAAACTAGGTATAGGTTCTACGATACCTGCTTCTGTACCTGCTACTTTTGCCGTATATCCAGAAATAAAATGATAAGCCGCTTGGCTAGGCGTTAATTTAGAAATAGGAGGCAATACACCAAAGGCATCTGCCGTTAAGAAAAAGATGTTCTTAGGTTTTTTTCCAATAGCATTCGGCTGAATATTGTCTATAAAATTAATGGGGTAACTTACGCGTGTATTTTGTGTTATAGAAGTATCGGTAAAATCTACATTTCCTTTAGAATCCATAACTACATTTTCTAAAATAGCTCCTTTTTTAATGGCTCTATAAATATCGGGTTCTTTTTCCTGTGTTAAATCAATCACCTTTGCATAGCAACCTCCTTCAAAATTAAAAATGGTATTCTCCTGTGTCCAACCATGTTCATCGTCGCCAATTAATTTTCGTGTAGGATCTGCAGACAAAGTTGTTTTTCCTGTTCCAGACAAACCAAAGAAAATAGCCGTATCCCCTTTTTCTCCAACATTTGCAGAGCAATGCATAGGTAAGGTATTTTTAAAAACAGGCAATATAAAATTCAATGCCGAAAAAATTCCTTTTTTTATTTCTCCTGTATAGCCTGTTCCTCCAATAAGCGCTATTTTCTTTTCAAAATTTAAAATGGCAAAATTGTGTTGGCGTGTTCCATCTTCTTTAGGATTTGCTAAAAAACCTGGCGCATTGATAATGGTCCACTCTGGAGAAAAGTTTTCTAGTTCTTTCTCTGTAGGGCGTAAAAACATATTGTATGCAAACAGGTTGCTCCATGGAAATTCGTTAACAACTCTTATATTTAATCGATAATTTTTATCTGCACAAGCATAACTATCTCGCACATAAATTTCTTTATTAGACAAATACTGCGTAACCTTTTCGTACAAAGCATCAAATTTCTCAGCATCAAAAGGCAAATTAATGTTACTCCACCAAACTTCATCTTTGGTTACCCTGTCTTTTACAAGATAACGATCCATTGGCGAGCGTCCTGTAAATTCACCTGTACAAATTGCCAAAGCTCCTGAAGACGCTTCTTTTCCTTGCTCTTTTTCGAGCGTAATGGCATGCAATTCTGCAGCGGTTAATTGATAATGTACAGTAGCATTGGTTATTTTTAAAGCAGTTAACGAAATCGATTTCGTAATAGAACCCATAATGTCAATTATTTTGATTTAAGTGGCAAAACTACACAATATTTTTAGACAAAAAACAGATTGTTATTTTTTTTATTTTCGTCTTTTTTTAAACAAAAAATATCCCATAAAAAACCAACCTAAAATAAAAAAAACACCTCCTAAAGGAGTTATAAACCAAATACTTTTCATAGAAACACTTGTTAAATAGCTACAATAAATAGAGCCCGAAAAGAATAAAATTCCTGTAAAAAACAGCACACTCAGCCTATTCTTTTCTTTTGCTGAAAATTGTGAGGTACTATTTAAAAATAAAAGCACTAAAACATGAAAGAGTTGGTAATAAACTGCCGTTTGAAAACTTTGAATCTCTTGAAAAGTTAGAGTATCTTGTAAGCTATGAGTACCAAAAGCACCTAAAATTACTGCCAACAATCCTAACAAACAGGTAATTGTTAAATTTTTAACCATATTTATGATTTTTGTTTTATTTTAAACATTTTTAAATAAAAAGTATATCTTAGCTTTCGCAAAATATAAATGAATTTGTATGACAAATATATTAATTATTGGAGCTGGTAAATCGAGTGCTTCGTTGATAAAATATTTACTTGATAGATCTATTTTAGAAAACTTACACATTTATATAGGCGATATTTCTTTAGAAAATGCCCAGAAAATAATAAATGGTCATACAAATGCAACAGCTTTTATTTTAGACATTTTTTCTGATAAGCAACGAAAAAAAGCGATTGAAAACGCAGATATTGTTATTTCTATGTTACCAGCAAGGCTACATATAGAAATTGCAAAAGACTGTATTTCTTATGGCAAACATTTAGTAACAGCTTCTTATGTTTCTAAAGAAATGAAAGCATTAGATACACCTGCTAAAGAAAAAGGCTTGGTCTTTATGAATGAAATTGGTTTAGATCCAGGTATCGATCATATGAGTGCTATGCAAGCGATTGATTGTATTAGAGAACAGGGTGGAAAAATGCTACTTTTCGAATCTTTTACTGGCGGATTGGTAGCTCCTGAAAGCGATACCAACTTGTGGAATTATAAATTTACTTGGAATCCTAGAAACGTTGTGTTGGCAGGACAAGGTGGCGCTGCTATGTTTATACAAGAAGGAACGTATAAATACATTCCGTATCATAAGTTATTTAGGAGAACAGAATTTTTAACGATTAATGGACACGGAAAGTTTGAGGCATATGCTAATAGAGATTCCTTAAAATATAGAAGCGTATACGGACTCGATGAAATTCCTACTATGTACAGAGGCACTATTAGACGAGTAGGCTTTTCTAGGGCTTGGAATATTTTTGTACAGTTGGGCATGACGGACGATTCGTACACTATAGAAAATTCTGAACAGATGAGCTATCGAGATTTTGTAAACTTATTTTTAGCCTACTCTCCTAGCGATTCTGTAGAGTTAAAACTCCGCTCCTATTTAAAAATAGACCAAGATGACGTTATGTGGGAAAAGTTAGTAGAACTCAACCTTTTTAGTGCCGATAAAAAAATAGGGCTAAAAAATGCCACTCCTGCCCAAATTTTAGAGAAAATTTTATCGGATTCTTGGACCTTAAAAGAGGATGATAAAGATATGATTGTAATGCAGCACCTTTTTGGCTATGAACTTAATGGAAAAAAGCATCAGATAGAAAGCAGTTTGGTTGTAAAAGGAGAAAACCAGATAGATACAGCCATGGCAAAAACAGTAGGTTTACCTGTTGCAATTGCCGCTTTAAAAATTTTAAAAGGCGATATTAAAACTCCTGGTGTACAAATCCCTATTCATAAAGAAGTATACGAACCTATTTTACAAGAATTAGCTGAATATGGAATTCAGTTTACAGAAAGAGAAGTTCCTTATTTAGGCTATAATCCTGAAAATGTTATTGGTTAGCTGTTAGCTGTTAGCTGTTAGCTGTTAGCTGTTAGCTGTTAGCTGTTAGCTGTTAGCTGTTAGCTGTTAGCTGTTAGCTGTTAGCTGTTAGCTGTTAGCTGAAAATGAAAAATTGATTCGAATAAACTACTCTAAACAAATAAACTTATCAACAAATTGAAAGATTTAAAAATTAAAGAATTCAAAATTTAGCATTCAAAACTTTATAAATCTTTCAACTTTCCAACTTTATAAACTCACAAACAACTGCGCCATCAAACATTTAAAACCTCAACGTAACTCCTATTAAAAAGTTTCTAGTGGCTTGTGGGTAGTATCCAGAACCGTCTATAGTTGTTGTTACTGACGGATTAGACCAAGTATCATCGTACGTGTAATAATAGCCTCTGTCTACATACTCAACATCAAATATATTATTAATCAATCCTGTAAATACAATCGACTTAAATATTCGGTTGGGTGTAATTTCATAGACAATATTAAAATCGTTTGTAAAATAACTTTCTAAAACGTCTAGCGTAGAAACCTTACTATTAAAATTACTTAAAAATTGTTCACCCACATATTTCGATAAAAAAGAAAACTGAAGGTTTTCTGTAGGCTGATATATCAATGCATTTCCAATGATTACATTGGGAGAAAAAGATAAAGGTGTGTCTCCCAAATTCTGTAAATCACCATTAATAGTAGCAAAAAAATCTTTGTTTCTATTCTGACTAAAAGCCAATGTAGGTTTTATTGTAATTTGCTCATGAAGCTGTACAGAAGCATCTATCTCTAATCCCAAACGATAACTCTTTCCAGAACTTGCTCTAATAGGCGCACCAACATCATCAATAGCGCCTGTAAGCACAAACTGATTTTGGTAATTCATATAATATATATTGGCATTCAACTGAACGTCTGTTGTATTAAAACGCCAACCTAATTCTAAATCGTTGAGCGTTTCGGCAGTTGTTAAATTGGTTTCAAAATTATTTCTATTGGGTTCTCTATTGGCAATAGCAAAAGAAGTATACAAGCTATTTTCTGAATTAATGGCATAAGTAAGTCCCACTTTAGGGTTGAAGAAATTAAAATTCGCATCTACATCAATAGGAACAATGTCTGAGGTGATTCCTTTTGTTTGATATCCAACAAACCTTCCTTGTAAGTCTACATATCCCGATAGTTTTTCATCGATTTGAAAAGTGGTTTTTGCAAACACCGAAAAATCTGTTTTCTTTGCATCCGAAAAATAATAGCGATCTCTAATACGAACATTTTCAGCCAAATCGCTCCCCCAAATTACTTCGCCAAAGTGATCTCCTGTATAATTAGAATAGGAAATTCCTGTTACAAAATTGAGTTTTTCTGTTTTATAATCTACATTAAAGTTTACTACATAAAAATCGTTGTCTAACCAACGTCTTACAATAACATCGCTTCCATCTACAATGAAGTTGCTAAAACTAGCGGCATCTTCTTCAGGTTTGTATTGCTCAAAAAAACCAGCACCTTTTGTATAATTGAGCCCTAAGTTGGTAGACCAATGTTGGTTTAATTTTTCATTCCAATGCAATTGATAATGGTTTTGTTGATAATCATCTACTTCATTATCGTAAGTATATGGGTTTTGCCTTCTATTTTCTTGCAACTGTTCTGCCGTTAGTCCAAACCAAGCCTGATACGTTTTTTCTTTTCCACCAAAGGTAATCGCTTTTATAAGTGTGTTTTCATCCGTATAACTAGCTTGTAAAAAATAGGCTTTTAAATCTGTAAAAGCTCTATCTACATAACCGTCAGAGTAAATATTAGACAAACGTCCAGATATTTCTACATGTTCATTTAATTTCCCTGTACTAAACTTTACAGTGTGTTTGCGAGTACCAAAAGACCCGAAAGAATTAGAAACTTCAGAAAAAGCCTCATCGGAAACAGCATCTGTTAAAATATTTAAACTCGCCCCAAAAGCTCCAGACCCGTTGGTAGATGTTCCTACACCACGCTGTAATTGTAAATTTTCTACCGAAGAAGCAAAATCCCCTAAATTTACCCAAAACGTTCCCTGACTCTCAGCATCGTTATAAGGAATTCCATTTACAGTAACATTAATACGACTTGCATCGGAACCTCTCACATTCATATAGGTATACCCCACTCCTGCCCCCGCATCTGAAGAAGAAATTACAGAAGGTAAATAATTTAACAACATAGGAATGTCTTGCCCTAAATTGCGTTTTGCAATTTCTTTTTTAGAAAGATTAGAATGTGTTACAGGAGCATCTTTTGCCACACGAACTGAAGTAACTAGCACCTCTTCTAAAACATTCTCTGCTAAAAACAATTCAATAACAATACGTTCATCTTTTGTAATTGTTTGTTGAAAATATGCCGTTTTAAAACCAACATAAGAAACTTCAATTTTATAAGTCCCTGTTGATAGTTTTAGGTTAAAATTTCCATCAAAATCTGTAGAAACTCCTTGTTTTGTTTCTTTTACCAAAATGGTAGCGCCTACTAAAGGTTCCTGATTTTCGTTGGTCACTTTTCCTGAAAGTGTAAAGGTTTGGGCGTTTGCAAACACAGTTGCAAACAAGAATAAAAAAATGGTAATTTTTTTCATTTTAAAAAATTTAAAACGAATAAAAAGAGGCAATTATTCTTGTCTAATGATGAATAATTAATACGTGAAGCATCGCTTCATTTTTACACTTGCTTAAAAAGTTGACATAACTTTTTAAGCTCGCTTTCCTAAACAGCATTACCTGTTCTAGGTTCAATGGGTATGATCTCAGCCTTTAAATAAGTTGAAAAGTTGAAAGTTTATCAAGTTGGAAAGTCTAGAACAACTATAAACTAAAAACGAATCGCTAACAAAAGCACCCCTTTATGAGAACGCTGCAAAAGTAATTATGAATTTTGAATTATGAAAGTAAGAAATCAAAAAGTTAGAATGATTAGTTTTAAATCCTTCAATTTTTCAATGCTAGTGATACATCAAATTTTTCTCTCTACCACATAATGAATCATTTTTAACAACGAATCTTTATAGGTAGAATCAGAAAAGTTTTCTAAAATGGCTAAGGCTTTATTTTTATAACTATGCATTGTTTTTGTGGTATATTCAATACCACCATTTTCTTTTACAAAGGCAATTACTTCCTTTACGCGCTTTTTGTCTTTATTGTACTTTTTTATGCTATTAATCAACCATGCTTTTTTATGACTACTACAGGTATTTAGTGTATAAATTAATGGGAGCGTCATTTTTTGTTCTTTGATATCGATTCCTGTAGGCTTCCCTATTTTTTCATCGGAATAATCAAACAAATCGTCTTTAATTTGAAAAGCCATACCAATGTATTCTCCAAACTTACGCATTTGTTGTACCGTATTTTTATTAGCCCCCACAGAACAAGCACCAATACCACAACAAGCAGCAATTAAAGTGGCTGTTTTTTTACGAATAATATCGAAATAAATAGCTTCTGTAATGTCTAATTTCCTTGCTTTCTCTATTTGTAACAACTCTCCCTCGCTCATTTCTCTTACGGCAATAGAGATGAGTTTTAGAAGATCAAAGTCTTCGTTATCAATAGAAAGCAATAAGCCTTTAGAGAGTAAGAAATCGCCTACTAAAACCGCTATTTTATTTTTCCAGAGTGCATTTATAGAGAAAAAACTCCGTCTTCTATTGCTTCCATCTACCACATCATCATGTACTAAAGTAGCGGTATGAATGAGTTCTACTACAGAGGCACCTCTATAGGTTCTTTCATCAAAACCGCCATCGGAAACCATTTTTGCTACTAAAAATACAAACATAGGACGCATCTGCTTTCCTTTTCTTCTTACAATATAATAGGTAATTCTATTTAATAACGGAACTTTGGAAAGCATGGCCTCTTTAAACTTGGTTTCAAAAAGTTCCATTTCTCGCTGAATGGGTAATTTTATTTCTTCTACAATTTTCATAGAAAAAAATATCTGGAATTCATGAATATTCTCGTTATCATAGATACAGGAACTAAAGTTCTTTTTTGGAGGAAAGAATGTATAGAATTAGGTAAATGTATAAAACCCATTTAGAGAGAAGGTTTATAGTAATTGTTGTGTTTTACAAAAATAACAAAACCTAAGAGAATACAGCGAATAGAACTCAATGACTTTTTGAATAATACAATCACTAGAACATAAAAACTATAATGCCATTTTTTATAGAATTATCTTTTTTTAGCTATGAAAAATCAACATCTATTAGTTTTTTAGGTAAAATATTTAATTTTATTATTATTTTTATAATATCATTTTTAATCTAAATTTTATTTTTTATGAAAAATACGATACTTTTTGCACTTTTAATAAGCTTATTTTCAGGAACTACAACAGCTCAAAATTCGAATCCTAATCTTGCAGTAGGTGATATTTTTATAATTGGTGAAGTCCCTAATAATAGCTATAAACACATCCATTTTCCCAAACCAAATTTTATCATTAAAAAAGGAGGTATTGTAAACTACAAAAATATTAAAGGGAGAAAGGTTGAAATTACGGCTATCAAAAAGAAAAAAGATGGGAGTTTGTTAGCAACGCTTAGACTCGTCTCTAAAAAGTCTTTTTTTAATAGTCATAAATATGTTTCGGCAGATATTACGGAAGCAATTCGTGAAAAAGAATTGGTAACTGTTCAAGAATAAAACTTCCTAAGACTTATTGGCAAGTTGTCCGCAAGCAGCATCAATGTCTTTTCCTCTACTTCTACGAACATTTACCGTAATATCATGCATTTCTAAATTGGAAATATAATTATTGATTGCGGCAGAGCTTGCTTGTTGAAATTCGCCATCATCAATAGGGTTGTATTCTATTAAATTAACTTTACAAGGCACGTAGCTACAAAATTGAATCAACGCTTTTATATCTTCTTGTCTATCGTTAATTCCTTCCCAAACCACATATTCATAGGTAATCATTCTTTGGGTTTTTTCATACCAATATTCTAAAGCTTCTTTTAAATCTTGTAAGGAAAACGTACTATTAAAAGGCATAATAGAGGTTCTAACTTCATCAATTGCAGAGTGTAAAGATACTGCTAAATGAAATTTCACTTGATCATCTGCCATTTTCTTAATGATTTTTGGAACGCCCGAAGTAGATACCGTAATTCTCTTTGGAGACATCCCTAAACCTTCTGGTGACGTAATTTTATCGATTGATTTTATGACATTATTATAGTTCATCAAAGGTTCTCCCATACCCATAAAGACAATATTTGTGAGTTTATGATTGTGGTATAACTGACTCTGACGATTCATAGCAACAACCTGATCGTAAATTTCATCGGGCTGCAAATTTCGCATTCTTTTTAAACGAGAAGTAGCACAAAATTTACAGTCTAAACTACATCCAACCTGACTAGAAACACAGGCTGTAGCTCTTTTTTCGGTAGGGATTAAAACCGACTCTACTACAAAACCATCGTGCAAACGAATGGCATTTTTAATAGTGCCATCGGCACTTTTTTGCATAGTGTCTACTTGAACATGGTTAATGGTAAAATTTTCCATCAGCATAGACCTCGTTTCCTTAGAAATATTGGTCATATCTTCAAAAGTATGTACCGCTTTATTCCAAAGCCATTCATACACTTGGTTTCCTCGAAATGCTTGCTCTCCATTTGCCACAAAAAAATCGCGTAATTGTTCTTTTGTAAGTGCTCGTATGTCTTTTTTACCTTTCAATTGAATGCATTAGAGGTGTCAAAAATAACTATAAAAGTAATACTGTTTTTAGGAAGCTCGTTTTATTTTCACCATACCCATTTATGGGTATGAGATACCTACTTTTGGGTATGTGTAAAATTCATCCATAAATGGGTATTTGCTAAGGACATTCTTTGTTTTAACTTTGTGCTAACTAAAAACCCATTTTTTAAAATATTATTTTTAACTTCGCTTAAATTAAAAAAATTAAACTCTTAAGCTATGAAAACAAACTATTTTTTCTACTTAATAATTATCACATTTACAAGTTGTAATTCTTACAAACAAACAATAACCAATGACGATTATAAGATTCTAAATATTGTTTTGCAGCAAGAGAATATTCGTGTTAGAGAAAGAGCCTATCTCGAACAAAATATTGCAAGCTTTTTTGAAAGCTATGAAAAACAGTATCTTCACAATGAAGAATTAAAAAATAATACAAATACTTCAAGTAGTAAATTTATACTCGATAAAGAAGACATCATGTATATGAGAAAAAAATATACACAATGGAAACGTATTCTCTGGAAAAATATATCAGATAAACATTTAGGAATCAACACTGTAACCTATCCTTTTTACAATAAAGAGAAAACAAAAGCAATGCTTATAGTATCTAAGATACGTAGTGCTAAAAAAATAATTTTATTGAAAAAAGAAAATAATAGTTGGGCAATTATTGGTGATATTCCCAATAAATAATTGCGTAATTTTTAACGCTACCTCCTAAAAATATTTCAGGCTTTCTAGTATATTTGTGAATGAAAAAAATCGTTTTTCTTTCTTTATTCATTACTAGTTACAGTTTCTCTCAAACAAATCTCAATGAGATCTTAAAAAAATACAATACAGAAAGTATTCCTTATATTTATGTAGATAGTTTGCAAAAATCTGTGAACAGTTTTATTGTGTTAGACGCTCGTGAAAAAAAAGAATTTCATGTAAGTCATCTTAAAAATGCTGTTTTTGTTGGCTATGAAAAATTCAATTTAAAAAAAACGATGCAAATTATTCCCAATAAAGAAAGTAAGATTGTAGTGTATTGTTCTTTAGGGGTACGTTCTGAAGACATCGCAGAAAAATTAAAAAAAGTAGGCTATCTAAATGTTTACAATCTTTATGGAGGAATTTTTGAATGGAAGAATCTTAACAATAAAGTGTTTGATACTAAAAACCAAGAGACTACAAAAGTACATGCATTTGACAAAGAATGGGGTAAATGGCTTCTAAAAGGCGAAAAAGTATATGAATAAAAACAGGTTAATTATTTTTACTAGAAATCCCGAATTAGGAAAAGTAAAAACACGCTTAGCCGCTTCTATTGGGGATAAAAAGGCATTGAAAATTTATACTTTTTTATTGAATAAAACAAAAGAAGTAACACTGAATTTACCTTGTAACAAAGTGGTTTATTATTCTGTAAAAATTAGGCAAAACGATCTTTGGAGTGCTAATTTCTACGAGAAAGAACCACAGAAAGGAAACGATTTAGGAGAACGAATGGAAAATGCTTTTAAAGATGCTTTTGCAAAAGGGTATGAAAAAGTACTTATTATTGGAAGCGATTTATACGATTTAACTCCAAAACATATTCATGAAGCTTTTGAAGCTCTTAAAAATAACGATGTAGTAATAGGCCCCGCAAAAGATGGTGGATATTATTTATTGGGTATGAAAACCCTACAGAAAACAATTTTTAAAAATAAAAAATGGGGTACTGCAACCGTTAGAAAAGAAACCTTAAAAGATTTGCAAAATGCAAGCATTCATGTATTAGAAGAATTAAATGATATTGATGTGTATGAAGATTTAAAAGAAAACGACTTATTGGTAGATTTGATAAATCAAAAATAAGTTTCAACTTTTAAAAGATGAGTGATGAAAGCAAAATTCCTTCTCTTCATAACTTTTTATTGCATCCATAGTACTTTTTTACAAGCACAAGAATGTGTAAGAACAGCCCAAATGCAAGATGGTCCAGATTATACCATTACAGGTGTTGCCACTTTAGAATATTTATTAGACGGTACTAGAACTTTAAAATTAAATAGCGATTTTAACACATCTTCTGGTCCTGATTTAGATATTTATTTAACCAATGCTTCTACGGTAGCTGCCAGTACAGAGAAAGTTAATTTATCTGCATTAACAAGTCCTAGCGGCGCTCAAAATTATACCATTCCAAATAGTATTGCTATTAATGAATACGACTATATTGTAATTCATTGTACACAATACAATCATCATTGGGGACATGGAGAGTTTTTAGAAGCTACAGGTGCTGCCTGCTCAACACTAAATACAGAAACCTTTTCTATAAACTCATTTGAAATACAACCAAACCCTGCCAAAAACTTCATTCAAATTTCTAATATAGACCTCGCTGAGGTAGAAATACGTATTTTTGACATTCTAGGGAAAATGGTCTATCGTAAACCAAAGGGAAGCTTACAGAATAAAATTTCTGTTTCTGAATTTAATACAGGTGTTTATTTGGTTTCAATTTATAAAAAAGGGCAAAGGTTTTCTAAAAAAATAATTGTACAATAAGTATTCATATATGTTACAAAAACTTCAAGAAACTACTTCTTTTCTTACCTCTAAAGGAATTATAAATCCAACTATTGGAATTGTTTTAGGAACAGGTTTGGGAAAACTTATCCATGAAATTAGCATTGAAGAAGAGATTTTGTATTCAGAAATTCCTCATTTTCCAGAAGCCACTGTAGAGTTTCATTCTGGAAAATTAATTTATGGAACTTTATCTGGTAAAAAAGTATTGGTGATGTCGGGTAGATTTCATTTGTACGAAGGCTACACCCTACAAGAAGTTACTTACGGAATTAGAGTTATGCATCAATTAGGTGTTAAAAATTTACTGATTTCTAATGCAGCAGGAGCGATTAATCTTTCTTATAAAAAAGGCGATTTAATGCTTTTAGAAGATCATATAAACTTACAAGGAGGGTCTCCTTTAGCCTTTAAACAAACAAATGCGTTTGGAAATATTTTTGCGGATATGTTAGCGCCCTATTCGAAAAAAATGAATACAAAACTGAAAGAAATTGCCCATAAAAACAACATCAAATTACACGAAGGCGTCTATGCAAGTGTGGTAGGACCACAACTAGAAACAAGAGCAGAATACAGAATGTTACAAATATTAGAAGTCGATGCCGTAGGTATGAGTACCGTTCCTGAAGTAATTGTTGCCAAACAATTAGGTTTACCTTGCATAGCCATATCTGTATTAACAGACGAATGCAACCCAAAAGACTTACAACCTGTAAACATTTCAGAAATTATAGCCATTGCAGAAAAAGCAGAACCCAAAATGATTACCTTATTTAAAGAACTAATTAATAAAATTTAGAACCAAGACTTTTAAAATCAAGATCCAAGACTAATTCTTGAAAAATCTCGATTTTTTACCCTTGTTTCTCTTATCCTAAAAAGTATGAGTTATTTAGAAACCACACACAACGTATATAAAGAAGCCGCACTAACTCCGGATGTAGGTTTGTGCTGTACTACAAACCCTATTTGGGAATTGCCCGGGCTAAAAATTCCGCGCATTATGCAAGAAATGAATTATGGATGTGGTAGTACAGTACATGCACGTGACCTAACCAACAACCCTAAAATGTTATACGTAGGTGTTGGTGGTGGTATGGAATTATTACAATTCGCTTATTTTAACCGTCAAAAAGGGGGAGTTATTGGTTTGGATGTAGTGGATGAAATGCTAGAAGCCTCAAGGAAAAATTTTAAAATCGCAGAAGAACAAAACGATTGGTTTCAAAGTGAATTTATAGATTTACGAAAAGGGGATGCAATGAATTTACCTGTTGATGATAATTCTATAGACGTTGCTGCACAAAATTGCTTGTTCAATATTTTTAAAGCAGACGATCTAAAAAAAGCCATTGCAGAAATGTATCGTGTTTTAAAACCTCACGGACGTTTGGTGATGAGTGATCCTACTTGCGAACAAGAGATGAATGACACATTGCGAAATGACGAACGTTTACGTGCTTTGTGTTTAAGTGGTAGCTTGTCTATTGCAAACTACGTAAAAGCATTAACCGATGCAGGTTTTGGTACTATAGAAATTAGAGCTAGAAAGCCGTATCGAATTTTAGATCCTAAAAATTATCCAACAGACGAGTTGATTTATATTGAGTCTATTGAAGTAGCAGCGATTAAAGATCCAATGCCTACAGACGGACCTTGTATTTTTACAGGAAAAGCGGCTATTTATTATGGAGATAACGATTATTTTGATGATGGTGCCGGACACATATTACTAAAAAATCAACCTTTGGCTATTTGTGATAAAACTGCAACAGCCATACAAAATTTAGGCAGAGAAGACATTTATGTATCTGAATCTACTTTTCATTATGACGGTGGTGGATGTTGTTAATGCCCATGCTATTTTTTTGAATTCATCGATACTTTAAAGTCATTCACCTTCTTATAGCATTTATTGAACTTTCTGTATAAACTATTTCTAACAACACTGTCTATTTTTACAGTATTAATGAGGAAAAAAGATATATTTTCTTTTAAGTTAAGTATATCAAAAAGAGAATTTTTTAATTAAAATTCTCTTTTTTTGTTCAAATCCTAATGTTAAATTACACTAATAATAATTTATCTATGATTGAAGTACCCATTTCTTCATTCATCATCTTTATGATTTTCTCCTTCCCATAACTCAATTCTTCTCTCAAAACAGACGAGGTTAAACGAACAACTAATGTTTTTCCTTGTAACTGAACTTTATCTGTATAAGAAACCACACCTTGCCCCATTAATTTAGACCAAGCCTCTTCTATCTTTAACTTTTGCATGCCTTTGCTTAAATTATTCTCTTTGATAAAAGAAGCCATTAAATCTTTTACTAAAAAAGACGCTTTCTCTCGTTTTGACATTTTGTTAGTTGTTAGTTGTTAGTTGTTAGTTGTTAGTTGTTAGTTGTTAGTTGTTAGTTGTTAGTTGTTAGTTGAAATTCAAAAATTCGCCTTTGAAAACAACGTTAAACGAATAAACTTATCAACAAATTAAGTTATTTAAAAATTAAAGAATTAAAAGATTGAAAATTAAATTATTAAAAAATTAAAATTCAACAGTTACACATTATAACTTTCAACTTTACAGCTCAAAAATCTGATACGGTTTATTACTTTTCTTTACAATACTCTCAGTTCTTTCAGAATGTGTGTCTGTAATAAAAATCTGACCAAACGCATCCTTATTCACCAAGTCTATAATCTGAGAAACTCTATGCTCATCTAATTTATCAAAAATATCATCTAATAAAAGAATAGGCGTTACTCCACGTTGTTCTTTTACAAATTGAAATTGTGCTAATTTTAAAGCTATTAAATACGATTTTTGTTGCCCTTGAGAGCCAAATTTTTTCATGGGGTATTCTCCAATATAAAATCCTAAATCGTCTTTATGAATGCCAACACTGGTATACTGTAACATTCTATCTTTCTCTATATTCTGGGTTAACAATTCAGCAAAAGATGTGTTTTCTAACTGACTGTTGTACTGCAAAGACACTTGTTCTTTGTCATTAGATATCATTTGATACTTTTCATTAAATATAGGAATAAACGCTTTTAAAAATGTTTTTCTACTGTTGTAAATCTGTGTTCCTAAATCCGATAACTGCTCATTGTAGACCGCTAAATTCAAAGCGTCAAAAGTTCTATTTGCAGCAAAATATTTTAGCAGTGCGTTTCTTTGCGATAACAGTTTTTGATACCCAATTAAATGCTGTAAATACTTTTTATCTTGTTGAGAAATCACACTATCTATAAATTTTCGTCTTGTTTCACTCCCTTCCACTACCAAATCTCTATCGGCTGGCGAAATAATCACTAAAGGAAACTGCCCAATATGTTCCGAAAACTTTTCATAAGCCTTTCCATTGCGTTTTAAGATTTTCTTTTGTCCGTTTTTTAAACTACAAATCAGTTTTTCTTCCCGTTCTTTTAAAAGATAGTTGCCTTCAACCATAAAAAAAGATTCGCCATGCTTTATATTTTGCTTTGCAATAGGATTAAAATAACTTTTTGCAAAAGACAAATAATAAATGGCATCCAATACATTGGTTTTCCCCACACCATTATTGCCCACAAAACAGTTTATCTTTTGCTCAAAATCAAAAGTTTTAGAGGCAATATTTTTAAAATTAACTAAAGAAATTCTTTGTAAATACATATTCAATTCTTCCAAGTGAAAACGATTTGCAAATTATTGAAAATTTAGAGAATTATGCACTTTTACAATCCAATTAAAAAAACTATTTTTGTGCCACTAATTTTGGAACCTAATTATGGCAACTTACAAGAAAAAAGGATTTAAAAAAGAAAAAAACCAGGTAGAAGAAATACAAAGTACTACAGCTGAAGTTTTTAATACATTAGATGAAACCGCATCTAAATCGGAACAATGGATTGAAAAAAATAGCAAGCCTTTGTTTTATGGTTTGGTAACTATTGTTGTATTGGTTTTAGCTTTTTTAGGCTATCATAAATATATTTTAGAGCCACAAGAAATGGAAGCTTCTAACCAATTAGCGTTTCCCAGAAAACATTTTAACTTGGCTATAAAAGGAGATACTGCTATCGATTCTTTATACAATTTAGGATTAGAAGGTGCAGACGGAAATTATGGTTTTTTAGATATTGCTGTTCAATATAAAGGCACAAAAGCCGGAAATCTAGCCAATTATTATGCAGGTATTTCTTATTTAAAAATGAAAAAATATGAAGAGGCTATTACTTATTTAGGAGCTTTTTCTTCCGATGATGAAATTTTAGGTCCTGTAGCTTTAGGAGCTATTGGAGATACTTTTGTAGATATTGAACAACTAGAAGACGCATTAAACTACTATGAGCAAGCAGCGAATAAAAAAGACAATACTTATACAAGACCTTTGTTTTTATTTAAAGCAGCACAAATTTCCATGGAGTTGAAAGATTTTAGCAAAGCAGAAAAATTATTTACTGAAATTAAAGAGAATTTCTCTAAGTCTGACCAAGCAAAAGACATTGATAAATATATCAACAGCGCTAAATACGCTCAATAAATAGTAGTTGTTGGTTTTTGATTGTTAGTTGTTGGCTAGATTTAGCATTTTCAAACTTTACGAACTTTTCAACTTTATAACTAAATAAGTTATGGCAACCACCAACTTATCTTATTACGATAAAACCACATTGCCCAATGCAAAACCCTTTCGCTTTGGTTTAGTGGTTTCTGAATGGAATGCCGAGATTACCAAAAACTTAGAAAAAGGAGCTATTGAAACTTTAGTAGATTGTGGTGCTACAAAAGAAAACATTATTTCTTGGGAAGTACCTGGTAGTTTTGAACTGGTTTACGGTTGTAAAAAAATGATTGAAACAGCAGAAGTAGATGCTGTTATTGCCATTGGCAATGTAATTCAGGGAGAAACAAAACACTTCGACTTTGTCTGTGAAGGTGTTACACAAGGTATTGTAGACCTAAACATCAAATACAACGTTCCCGTTATTTTTTGTGTTTTAACAGACAACACCAAACAGCAATCTATGGATAGATCTGGCGGAAAATTAGGCAACAAAGGTGTGGAATGCGCTGTAGCGGCACTTAAAATGGCTGTATTGAATTCTAAAAAGTAAAATTGTTTTTTTAGAAAGTTTCAAAATACTTGTAAACATTTCTTGATTACTCCTTTTCATTTTCTTAATTTTGATAACCACTGAGATTCATAATTTAGATAGACTGACTATGGGATTTTTAAAACGTACAAATAAGAAATTTGACTACCAACCTCGTTTTTACAAAGGAGAAGGAAATCCTTATAAAATGGAGCATAAATTTGATGAATTTAGAACTACCATAGGCAAAAACAAAAGCTTAAAAGGAAAGTTTGTTACTGCTTTTGAAGAATTCAAAAACGCAAAGGCAAGTGAAAACAAAACACTTTTAATGATCATTGCAATTTTAGTTTTTATTTTCCTTTATATTATAGATTTTGATTTGTCAATTTTTGCTAGATAATAAATAAGTCAAAGAAATTTTTAACTTTACATACTTTTAGGCACTTTTTACTTCAAATGTCAGACATCATTCAGCTTTTACCCGACCATGTTGCCAATCAGATTGCTGCTGGTGAAGTAGTACAACGACCTGCTTCTGTAGTAAAAGAATTGTTAGAAAATGCCATTGATGCCAATGCTACTTCTATAAAATTGCTCATTAAAGATGCTGGTAAAACACTTATTCAGGTCATTGACAACGGCAAAGGAATGACCACTACAGATGCACGTTTGTGTTTTGAACGCCATGCTACCTCCAAAATTAGAGAAGCACAAGATTTATTTCAATTAAACACCAAAGGTTTTCGTGGCGAAGCATTGGCTTCTATTGCTGCTATTGCCCATGTTACTTTAAAAACCAAACAAGAAAACGAAGAATTAGGTACAGAAATTAAAATCGAAGGAAGTACGGTAATTTCACAAGAAGTAATAGCTACTGGAAAAGGTACTAGTATTGCTGTTAAAAATTTGTTTTATAACATCCCTGCACGACGGAATTTCTTAAAATCAGACACTATAGAAACACGTCATATTGTAGATGAATTTCAACGTGTAGCTTTAGCACACCCTTCCATTGCTTTTTTATTGCATCACAACAATAAAGAAATATACAACCTTAAAGAAAGTAATTTACGCAAACGAATTGTAGCTGTTTTTGGTGCTAAAATGAATGAAAAACTAGTTCCTATTAACGAACAAACCGATATTATTAACATTACAGGTTTTATTGCAAAACCGAATTTTGCAAAGAAAAAAAGGGGAGAACAATTCTTTTTTGTGAATGATCGATATATTAAAAGCCCGTACCTAAACCACGCTGTTGTAAATGCTTTTGAAGGCTTATTAGAATCTGGAGCGCATCCCTCCTATTTTCTATATCTAACAGTTCCAAGCAATAGTATTGATATTAACATTCATCCTACAAAAACAGAAATAAAGTTTGATAACGAAAAGGCTTTGTATGCTATTTTAAGAGCTACTATAAAACACAGCTTAGGACAATACAGCATAGCACCTGTTTTAGATTTTAACAGAGATGCTACTTTAGACACTCCCTATCATTTTAAAGAAAAAACAGCAGTTGCAAGCCCTAAAATTAGTGTAGACCCTAATTTTAATCCATTTAAAGAGCCTGTAGAAAAAAAAGTACATACATCGTCATCCAATCATAAAAAAGAAAATCAAAATTGGGAAGCCCTATACACAAACGTAGCACCTTTACATTCAGAACAACAAGAACCACTTTTTAAGCAAACAAGCGATTTTGAAATCAAAAAAACCTTTCAAATTCAAAAAAAATATTTAATCAACTCTATCAAATCCGGAGTAGTATTCATTCATCAGTCTTTGGCACATCAAAGAGTATTGTACGAGCAATTTTTAGAAAGTATTACGGTAAAAGAAGCCGACAGTCAGCAATTATTGTTTCCTGTAAATATTCATTTGTCTAAAGATGAAATTGAAATTCTAAAAACAGTACAATCGGATTTAGAAAGCGCAGGATTTGTTTTTGCGCCTTTTGCATCAGAAAATATCACGGTAAAAGGAATTCCTACATCTATTACAGAAAGTCAGATTACCCCTATTTTAGAACAACTATTAGACGATGTACAACAAGAAATTCCCAATGCTAGTTTTAGTCCGTTTGATATTATGGCAAAATCATTTGCAAAAACCTTAGCCATTAAAACAGGAACACAACTCTCTGAAAATGAACAAGAAAAATTGGTAAACGATTTATTCTCTTGCAAAGAACCTACATGTTCTCCGTTTGGAAAAACAATCTTTAAAACCTTTACCTTAAACGAACTCGATATCCTTTTTAATAGCTAAAAAATGGGAAGAATTACAGAAGCCATCAAGCATCTTATCATTATCAATGCTATCTTATTTGTAGCACCTCAGTTTTTACAGCTAGACTTTACCAATATTTTAGCCTTACATTTTCCAGAAAACAGTCATTTTGGTTTTTGGCAATATGTTTCACACATATTTATGCATGGAAGTTTTCCACATATTTTATTTAATATGTATGGTTTGTGGGCTTTTGGAACGCCATTAGAACAAATATGGGGTAAAAAGAAATTCATTTTCTTTTATTTTTCAGCAGGAATTGGAGCAGGAATTATTTATACACTGGTGAATTACTATCAATTTAATAGTATTTATGAGCAACTTATTAATTTTGGATTATCGGCTTCAGATATTCAATCAATCTTAGATTCAGGAAGTTATAATACTGAAGTTATAAAGCTCTCTAATAAAGAAATGAGTGAGTTTTATAGTTTATATCATACGCCTGCGGTGGGTGCTTCTGGAGCTGTTTATGGCGTATTAGTAGCATTTGGCATGTATTTTAAAGATGCCAAACTAGCGTTAATATTTTTTCCAGTTCCTATTGCTGCAAAATATTTTATTCCTGTAATGATTCTAGGAGATTTATTCTTTGGAATGACAAAATATTCTATTGGAAACATTGCCCATTTTGCTCATGTTGGCGGGGCTCTTATTGGCTTTTTGATTGCTTGGTATTGGAAAAAAAATCAATTTAAACGTTGGAATTAAAAGATGTCTTTGATACAAAACATACAACATCGTTTTAAAAAAGGTTCTATTGTAGAAAAACTCATCTACATTAATATTGGCGTATATATCCTTGCCTTATTTTTTGAAGTAGTAAAAGATTTGTATAAAAGCGATACTAATTTTCTAATCACATGGTTTTCTTTATCAGCAGATACTAGTACTTTGTTAACGACCCCATGGACTCTACTTTCTTACGGATTTTTACATGTCGATTTTTTACATATACTATTCAATCTAATAGTACTCTTTTATATAGGAAATCTTTTTATAGAATATTTTACACAAAAACAACTCTTGCAATTCTATGTGCTAGGAACACTTTTTGGCGGATTGCTATTTATAGCGAGCTATAACTATTTTCCTTTGTTTACCAACAAATCTGCCATACTTATAGGTGCTTCAGCGGGAGTTTCTGCAATTTTTATAGGCATTGCAACCTACATGCCCAACTACCAACTAAAAATTAGATTTATTGGTTTTGTAAAGCTGTGGTATTTGGCAGCGATTTTCGTATTGTTTGACATCATGCAACTTGCTGGAAACAATGCAGGCGGACATTTTGCGCATTTAGGGGGTGCTTTGTTTGGTTTCTTATATGTAAATCAGGCTAGTAATAAAAAAATAGGTATTTGGGAGAAAATAATTGCTTTTTTCACATCACAAAAGAAGCCTTTAAAAACAGTTTACAAATCGAAAAATAAAAAAAGTAAGGTTCAAAAAACGAAATCAGAGCAACAGCAACAGATTGATAGCATTTTAGATAAAATTAGCAAATCGGGCTATGAAACCCTAACTAAAAAGGAAAAGGAATTTTTATTTCAACAGGGAAAAAAGTAAGTGCATGAAACCCTCATAGAGGGATTAGGCAAACCAAAGAAAATACCTCAACAAAGGAAAATGATTACATATCAATTCGTTAACTATAATTTAAACGTGTGAAAAAGACATCGCTATTAGAGAAAATGATTTACAGTATCAATGCAATACTGGCAACTGCATTACTTCTCTCCTATGCCTTGCCTTTTGTATCGCCCAAGATTGCGCCTAGCTTTACCATTCTAAGTTTGTTAGTACCCAGTTTACTATTAATTAATGGTATCTTTTTTCTCTATTGGTTGTTAAAACTAAAAAAGCAATGCTTACTTTCTGGAATGATATTAGCCATCGGATGGTATGCTTCATCACCTTTGTACAAATTTACACCCATTGAAAACGCACTCAACTCAGATATAAAAATAATGAGCTATAATGTACGTTTGTTCAATTATTATGAATCGAATAAAGACACCGCTACAGCACAAAATATCTTTGATTTTATTGCAAAAGAAAATCCTGATATTTTGGCATTACAAGAATTTTATGAAGCGCCCAATATTCCTTTTCAATACCCACATTCGTATATAAAAACGAAATCGAAAACCCATAAATTTGGATTGGCTTTTTACAGTAAATTTCCTATTGTAAATAAAGGTTCTTTAGATTTTAAAAATAGTGCAAACAACGCTATTTATATAGATGTATTAAAAGAAAAAGACACACTACGTATTTACAATGTACACTTAGAATCGTTAAAGATCAATCCCGAAAAAGAAAACTTCGGAGAAGAAAGTTCTGAAAAACTGATAGCGCGACTTTCAAATTCTTTTGCAAAACAGGCAGAGCAAACTAAAATATTGGTAGCGCATGAACAACAATGGAAAGGCAAAAAAATTATTTGTGGCGATTTTAATAACACGGGATATTCTTGGGTCTACAAACAAATTGCTACGGATAAAAAAGATGCTTTTATAGAAGCGGGTAAAGGTTTTGGAAAAAGTTTTGACTATCCTTTTCCGTTACGAATTGACTTTATATTGACTGATAATACAGCAACAATCAATCAATTTCAAACATTTTCCGTTCCCTATTCAGACCACTTTCCTATTCAGACGAGAGTGGGTTGGTAGATTTCCTTTCAAAAATTAAAATGTTTTATCTTTTTAGGTCTAAAAATACAGATAAAATATGTTTTTTGTTTAGAATAAATATAAATAAAATGGTAAATATTTTTTCCTAACAAAACATAATTTACTAATAAGTTGTTGAAAAACAGTAAATTAATTCAGAATATATTGAATTAAATAAATATATTTTCTATTTTTGAGTACTGTTTTATCAATTTACCCATTTATGGGTATTGACACGCATACTGTTTCGCAATAAATTTGTAGAGTGGTGGTTTGTTATTATCCCTATAAGAGCAAGTCGCCACAATTCCCCAAAAAAATAAGCTCCAAAATATTTTTGGAATAAAAATTGTAAAATAGAGAATCATTCAATTAAAAAAATGAATTATGAAATTAGCCATAACAATCTATTGATACTTCCTAAAATGATTATTGGCGAATTACATCTGACAGATAAAAACAACTAAACATAAACAGATGAAACAAATATTTCCTAAAGAAATTATAAAAAACACTATCGAAGTGCATCAATTTAAACACCGTAACCGAAGTAAAATTATATACGGATGTATTACATTGGCTGTATTAGGACTACTTATTGCTTTGCCTTTTATAAAGGTAACTATTTATACTACTTCACAAGGATATATAAAGCCAGATAAAGAAAGAATCTCTATTCAAACAAGTATAAACGGAGAAATTGTTTTTCATCAATTCAGAAATAATAAAAACGTTGTAAAAGGTGATACACTTCTAGTTTTAAAAAATAGTGCTATTCAACAAAAAATAGCAAGCATTCATTTTGAAATCCTAGAAACACAAAAATTTATAGCCGACATTCATACACTCATCAACAATAAAAAACCTTTACAACACTTACAATCTTTAAAGTTTAAAGATGAATTTTCTGCCTATCAACAAAAATTATATGATTTAAAAACACGGTTTAGAAAGTTAAAGCAAGATTACACCCGTAATCAAAAATTATACAATAGAGGAGTCATTGCAAAAGTAACTTTACAAGATTTAAAATTAGAATATGATGTTGCTTTTAATGCCATAAATCAGTTTAAAAAGCAACAGAAAAGTACATGGCAGAATACATTGGTAACCACTAAAAACAATTTACAAGCCTTATTAAATACAAAATCGCAACTAGAAGAGAATTATGCAGCAACTTTTTTAAAAGCACCCAATTCAGGAACATTACTAGATGTAAAAGGCGTTGAAAAAGGAAATTTTATTATGGCAGGAGTTCCTTTAGCAGAAATATCTCCAGATAGTAATTTAGTGGTAGAATGTTATATAAATCCTACAGATATTGGTTTATTAAAAATAGGAGATACTGCTCGTTTTCAAGTAACTGCTTTTAACTATAACCAATGGGGTTTGGCAACAGGTAAAATTATAAATATTGGAAACGACATACAATTTATAAACAATAGCCCTGTTTTTAAAATACAATGTTCTTTAGAAAAAAAATATTTGCAATTAAAGAACGGTTTTAAAGGAACACTAAAAAAAGGAATGAGTGTAAATGCTCGGTTTGAATTAACAGAACGTACATTATTTGACTTGCTCTACGATAAAACAGACGATTGGTTAAATCCTAACAATCAATCTTTAGCAAGTAGTAATTAGTGAATGCTATTATGTATAATTAAAAAAGAAATAAAATAGAGATATGAAAAATTTAAAATCACTTGAAAGATTGCAACAATTACACACCTTAATAGTAAATGAAAATACAGGAACTCCTGAAGAACTGTCAAATTTATTGGGTATTAGCAAACGGTCTGTACAATTATTAATAGAGCAATTAAGAGATTATAATGCTTCCGTGTGTTATAGTAGAAGTAGAAAAACCTATTATTACTGCGATGATTTTGATATACGTATTTCTATTTCTATAAGTGTTTTACAAAACAGCGAAATCACAAATATTTTTGGTGGTAGTTATTTTTTACAAAATAATTTGTTCGATGCAAGGAAGTTGCACTGAACGAGATTATGTTTGTAGTATCAAATAAGTAAATTGCTAGACGTAGTAAAAGTTAGACGTAACTTATTTTATTTTTTTGATACGGATTGTGATTTTTAATTGTCATTCCTTATAGGCTTGTCATTCTGAGCAAAGCGAAGAATCTCAAATAAATCTCTCAACCAAAAAATAAATTAATAATTTAAAAAATGTATTTTTATGAAAAATTTACAAAGTTTTGGTGTTCAAGAGTTGAATGCTAAGGAAGTTAGAAACACTGATGGAGGAATTATTCCTCTTTTATTTATTGCTGCAGATATATTTGTATATTCCGCATTTGCAGGTTACGTATATCAAAAAATTCAAAATCACTATGAATAATATGGAAAATCTAGTTGAACTAAACGAGAATGAATTAAAAGAAATAAATGGAGGAAGTCTTTTTCCTATTTTAAGAGCATTTAAAGTAGCTTGTGACATAGCTAAAGCTGGCTGGGAATTCGGAAGATGGTTAGCAAAAGAGTAACCAAATAAACCAAGAACTAAAAAAGTTCTTGGTTTATTTTATATTTATTTAAAATGAAGAAAAAAATATTTATTATTATACTTATAGCATTAGCAATATTGGGTTTTTTATGGGGTAAATATTTAGCAAGTTAGATATGAACAATTTTTATTCGCAAGGAAGTAGCACATATAAATCTCAATTAGAAAAAGAATTAAATTCAAAAATTGAAAAACTAAAAATTGATACAACAATTTCTTCTAAAGAAAAAGCCAAAAAAATTTCGTCTTTAAAACGAGAATATAAATTAAAAATTAAAAAAATTAATTTTCTTAATTTTTAATCGATGATTAAAAAATACATGTATTTTATTTTAGCTATTAGTACGATACTCTTAATTATTGACGGTTTATTAACGAATAATAATCAATTTAATCTCTTTTCTATAGAATTAAATAAACTTATATATCTAAGCATATTGTCAATTTTTGCAATTTTATTTATTGCTTTTGGCGTAAAAAAACGTTAACTATTATATGTCAAACTTTTTTAAATACCTAGTCATTCTCTTAGGAATATCCAATCTTATTGATTTTTTTATACTACTTTTTAATACTGATATCATAGAAAAACATCTAATATTTAGCTTTCATGTTTCAAAAGAAATAATGCTAATTTATAAGTTTTTAATAGGTGTTTTTCTTTTATTACACGCCTATAATCTGTCAAAAAAAAATAAACGTTATGGTAAAAAACCTATCTAAAAAATCAAAGCTAAAATTAATACTCATGATTATAATATGGATTGTTTTTTATGCAATTATTTCGGACTGGAATCATTTTAAAGCAGGTTTGTTTGGAATAACATAAAAATAAAACCTATGAATAATTCTTCTAATCATCTATATAAATATCTTAGCTATGTGTTATATATATTGGTTATTGTTTTTGCCCTTTTTTCTATGTTTCATATAGAATTTCCTTACAGCAGAGTTTTGTTTTACACTTTTGTCGTGATAACGATTATGGTAGATTTTGTAAGATACATACGAATGGGGAAAAAGAAATAACACTATAAATTTTCTTCAACGCAAATAAATTGCAGTCAACACTTCTTTCTTTGTTTTTTAAAACCCAAAAAAAATGGCAAAGATTACCATAAAACAACACGATATTACAGATTGCGGAGCTGCCTGCTTGGCATCTATTGCAGCACACTATCAATTGCAACTTCCTATTGCAAGAATACGTCAATATGCTGGTACCGATAAAAAAGGCACCAATGTATTGGGTTTAATAGAAGCCGCAGAAAAATTAGGTTTTGAAGCTAAAGGAGTTCGTGGAGAGCTAGACAGTTTATTTAAAATACCCAAACCTGCTATTGCGCATATTATTGTAAGAAAGCGATTACAACATTATGTAGTTATTTATGAGATTACCAAAGCATATATTAAAATTATGGATCCTGGAGACGGGAAAATCCATAAAAAGACGCATGAGGAGTTTTTAAAAGAGTGGACAGGTGTTTTGGTACTGTTAGTACCCAAAGAAGAATTTACAAAAGGAAATGAAAAAGTATCTGTTGCAAAGCGTTTTTGGTTTTTGTTAAAACCTCATAAATTTGTTTTGCTACAAGCTTTTGTAGGAGCTATTATTTATACGCTATTAGGCTTTTCTACCTCTATTTACATTCAAAAAATTACAGATTATGTTTTGGTTGGAGGCAATACAAAACTCCTAAATCTATTAGGTATTGTAATGTTAATATTACTAATGTTACAAATTCTAATAGGCATTTTTAAAGATGTTTTTCTCATTAAAACAGGACAACAAATAGATGCTCGTCTTATTTTAGGCTATTATAAACACTTACTAAAATTACCACAACAATTTTTTGATACCATGCGTGTTGGAGAAATTATTTCTCGAATTAACGATGCTGTAAAAATCAGATTGTTTATCAACGATGTTTCTCTAAGTTTAACTGTAAACATTCTTATTCTTTGCTTTTCGTTTGGGTTGATGTTTTTGTACTATTGGAAACTAGCACTAATTATGTTATTAGTAATTCCATTATATACCCTAATTTACTTTGTTATTAACAAACTCAATAAAAAAACAGAACGTACTATTATGGAACGCTCTGCCGAATTAGAAAGTCAATTGGTAGAATCTTTAAATGCTGTAGGCACTATAAAACGTTTTGGGCTAGAAAGTTTTGCAAATATAAAAACAGAAACACGATTTATCAGTTTACTACAAATAGGTTATAAATCGGCATTAAACTCCATATTTTCAAGAACTTCTACTACATTTATAGCGCAATTGTTTACGATTATTTTATTATGGAGTGGTTCTTATTATGTAATTGAAAGAGAAATTACCGCAGGAGAATTGATGTCTTTCTATGCCATTATTGGGTATTTTATGAATCCAGTAGCTAGTTTAATTGGTGCAAATAAGCAAATACAAAATGCATTAATTGCGGCAGATCGTTTGTTTGAAATTATGGATTTAGAACGAGAAGATGAAACAGAAAAAATAAAGGTATCTAAAGAAAAAATAGCAGATATTAAATTTCAGAACGTTGCCTTTAGATACGGAACAAGAGTACAAGTATTTACAGATTTTAATCTTACCTTACAAAAAGGAAAAATAACTGCTATTGTAGGAGAAAGTGGCTCTGGAAAATCTACTTTAATTTCTTTACTGCAAAATTTATATCCTATACAAAAAGGGCAAATTACAATTGGAGATTTGGATTTAAAACACATTCAGCACGAAAGTTTACGAGAACTTGTAAGTGTTGTTCCTCAAAAAATAGACTTATTTGCTGGAAATGTGATTGACAATATTGCTGTGGGAGATTTTTCGCCAAATATGGAACTCATTATTACCATTTGTAAGTCTATTGGCATTTTAAATTTTATAGAAAGTTTACCAAACGGATTTCATACCTATTTGGGGGAAAATGGAGCCACTTTATCTGGTGGTCAAAAACAACGGATTGCCATTGCAAGAGCACTTTATAAACAACCTGAAGTTTTGGTTTTAGACGAAGCTACTTCTTCTTTAGACAGCACTTCGGAAAACTATATTCAGAAAGCTATTGATAAACTAAGAAAAGAAGAGAAAACAATTCTTTTAATTGCTCATAGATTAAGTACTGTAGTAAGCGCTGATGAAATTGTAGTCTTAGAAAAAGGACAAGTTTTAGAGCAAGGAAATCATCAAAAGTTATACAATTCAAAAGGGCATTATTACAATTTATGGCAGCAACAAATTCCTGCTCAGAGTTAATTTTAATAAAATAATCCTTGTAATTGAACCAATTTGTAATTAAAATAAAATTCAAAGCTTTTTCCGTTTCTTATTTCAATCATTTCCTTATTCAGACTAATTAAAAGTTTTATGCTATCGTAAATAATTTGTGTCATTTTTAGAATATTTTTTATCTAAAATTAGAAAATGCATTGTTTTTTCCTTTACTTGCAAAAAAAAGAAAAACATAAGTGTAATAGTACTTATATAAATTTTTAGCTATTAATACTTAAAAAACAGAATGATAACAAACGAAGAAGCAGAGTATTTATTGAATTTGGACAAAGCATTATCTGACCCAAATCAAATAATAGATTTAAGGAATAAGAAAAATAGGCTTGATTTATTTTCTCATGAAGATTCTGAATATAATTTTTGGGTTGAAATAACTTCAAATCAAAAAATTATTCTCAAAACTTCAATACACCATTTAGAAAGTAATTCATTTATAGGACTTTTAAGGATTGATTTTAAAGGAGGGCATCATAATCCAGCTGTAATTAAGAATACTTTACCTGAATATTTGAAATCATATGCAGATAGATGGTTTGAACCAACTGAACCACATATGCACGTTTTTGTAGAAGGATATAAACCATTGGCATGGGCAATTCCATTAGCTGATACAGATTTTCCAATAAAAGAAATAAATGATACTTCTGATTTAAATTATTTAATAACTAATTTTGCAAAAAAAATAAATTTAAACTCACAAATTAATATACAACAAGCAATACTTTGAATTGGATAAACACATACGTTGATGATTACTATAATTGGCTGAGAGAGAAAACTTATATTCAAAAAGGAACAAGTACAGATTGGTTTTTAATAAATACTCCTTTTGTGGGTGCTTTTAATGATACTATTGAGATTTATGCTCAAAAGAATGGAAGTCAATTGATTTTAAGTGACAACGGAGAAACTATGTCTAACCTTGAACTTCAAGGTTTACATATTCAAGGTTCAAGAAAACGGAGAAATATATTAGATACAATATTACTTAATTATGGTATTAGGAATCTTAATGAAGAACTAACAATTGAAAGTAATCTAGAAAATTTTTCACAAGCAAAACATAACTTTCTATCAGCCATTATTGAAATAAATGATTTATATGTTTTATCAAAACACAATATAGCATCTATATTTAAAGAAGATGTAAGAAGTTACTTAGAGTCTAAAGATATTATTTTTACACCTGACTTTATCTCAAAAGGCACAACTGGTCTTGAATTTAATTTTGATTTTCAAATTGCTAAAAAACGAAGTGAAATAGTAATTAAATCATTCAACACAATTAATAAATCAAATTTACCAACTTTTCTTTTCGCTTGGGATGATATCAAACCTGTTCGAGAAAAAATCACAAAAAAAGAAGTAAAAGCAATAGCAGTGATAAACGATGTTGAGAAGGACATAAAGCCTGAATTTTTAGATGCTCTAACATCTAAAAATGCAGATTATATACTTTGGTCAGAAAGAAATAATGAAAAAAACATTGAATTAGTTGCGTAATTTCTAAATAGTAAATATTAATGGATAATTTACAATTATTTTTTTCCTAAAAAATATTTATTACAAGCCTTTTTTCGCGAGACTTCCTTTTTTATTTTTAACAAAAAATAATTTTTAATTCACAGTTTTCCATACCTTCTTTAACTGCAACATATCTATAGGGTTAATACCCAAACCGTGTACGTTTTTTTGTGTAAAGCGAATTACCTCATCGTAATACAAAGGAACTACAGGAGCTTCTTGAATTAAAATACTATCCATTTGTTGGTACAATCGATAGCGTTCTTCGGGTGCTGTTATTTTAATAGATTTTTCATACAAGGCATCAAATTTCTCGTTTTTAAAATGTGTATAATTGGGGCCATTGGGCGTAAAATTTTTACTATAAAATAACGAAAGATAATTTTCTGCATCCGGATAATCGGCAATCCAACTGGCTCTAAAAATTGCTAACTTTCCTGTAGCTCTCGCTTGTCGCAATGTAGAAGGCGGAATCACATCGATAGCTACTTCTAGCCCTATTTTTTGTAGTTCTCGCTGTACATATTCACAAATATCTAGGTAATTGCTATTGGTAGTAAGTGTAATTTTAGGGTTTGTATTCCCTGTTACTTTTAGATATTCTTGCACGAGTTTTTTTGCTTTTTCAGGTTGGTAGGTATAGCCTTTTTGTGCGTTAAAAGATGGCAAACCTTTAGGAATAAAACCATGAGTAGCAGGCGTACCAATTCCGTTTTTTAAAAACTGAATCATCTTTTTACGATCGAATCCATAATTAATGGCTTGTCTAATTTTTTTATACTGAGTAGGTTCATTTTTAGCAACATCCATATAAATTCCCAAATATTCGGTATTCAAATAAGCGCCTGTTTGCATTTTTATGACGGATTGATACTTCGGTTGTAAAACTCCTTCTGTGGTTAGAATATCGTCTTTATAAGAAGCATCCAAGCTCTTCATAAAATCAATATTTCCTTGTATAAATTGTAAAAACTCGCTTTGTTTGTCGGGTAAAAAAGTAACAGCAACTGCTTCTAAATAAGGCAACGCATTCCCTTTGGCATCTTTTTCATAATACAATAGGTTTTTACGTAAAACTAATTTGGTATTTTCTACCCAAAGTTGAAAACGAAAAGGGCCTGTACCAATAGGATTGGCTCGAAATTCACTTCCCAAAAAATCAATGGCTTCTTTGGGAACTACTGAACAATATTTCATTGCCAACAAGCCTAAAAAAGGTGGAAAAGCTTGCTTTAATTTGATGGTAAAAATGGAGTCGTTTTCTGCTTTAAAGGAATCGACATGCTGTAAGACCCATCCTCCAGGAGACGCCACTTGTTCATCTAACAATCGACCAAAACTATATACAAAATCTTGCGCTACAACACTTCTTGTTTTTTTAGCCCCAAACAATATATGTTCATGAAATTGCACATCTCTACGCAAGGTAAATCGATAGGTTTTTCCATCTTCGGAAATCGTCCAATGTTTTGCAATATCTGGTTGAATGCGCAAAGAATCGTCTAACTGAACCAAACCATTGAACAATTGATTTACCGCCCAAATATTTCGCTGATCTTTTGCAAATGCAGGGTCTAAAGAAGTGATATTGGAATGTTCATTGTAACGAAATACTTGCGCATCGTTAAATTTAGAAGTCTTTTTCTGACAAGAGAAAAAGGCTAAGAATAACACAAAAATCCACCAAAGACTATTTTCTGCGCTTTCTTTTTTCTTTAAAATACGTTTTGTCTGCAATGTACATGGTTTTAGAAACTTCGGCAATCACTTTGGATTGGTCTTTATTAGTAATTTGTAGTATTTTTATACAATCAATTTCTTTTTTTTCGGCAACATCCTGTTTAATTTTCTCAATTTCTTCTAAAGAAAAAACAAAACTAGCATATACCGTTTCTTTAGCAGGACGTTTAAATTTAATGGTAGATGCTTTATCCCAAACAACATAATCTTCCCCTAAAATATTAATTAGTTGCACCATATAAAAAGGATCTGTTGCCGCAAATAAACTTCCCCCAAAAATAGTTCCTACATAATTACTGTTCTTGTAACTTAAACGGATTTTAATATGTACCTCCATCAAATCCTTAGAAATAAAAATGACTTTACCCGTAGTTCTTCTATACATAGGAGAAATGTTTAAACCATACTTAAATAAAGTACTTTTCTGAATTACTTTACTCACATGCTTCATTGCAAATGCATACATACTTTTATTTTATAAATCCATATTCACGTTCTACTCTACAAATCCGTAGTTGGTATTGTTGATACCATAAACTTCTTCCTTTTTCTCTAGCTTCTGTGTGTTCTATCTGATTTTTCCATTGAAGAATAGCGGCTTCGTTTTCCCAATAAGAGACAGTAATTCCTATTTTATTTCGTGCAGAATCCATTCCTAAATAGCCTTCTTGTTGTTGCGCAAGAACCTCCATACGCTTTGCAGTTTCCTCGTAACCTTCTAAGTTATTTGCAGTTAACGTTGTAAAGATAACTGCGTAATAAGGCGGTTTTAAATGGGTAACAATCATAGATATCGTTCGTATTTTGTTTCTGGTAATTGTAATTTGGGCTCTATTCCCTTTGAGACTATTTTAAAATTACATTTTTCTAAAATTTTAGCAGAGGCAATATTTACATCTACCACATAACCTACTAACTTAGACAATCCAATCGATTTACAATAACCAATCAAACCTTTACATATTTCGAGCCCATAACCCTTATTCCAGTATTTTTGGAGAAAGCGATACCCAAGTTCATCTTCATTATTTGGGTCTTTTACCAAAGCCACACTTCCCACAAAAATCCTATCAGATTTTCTTTCTATCGCATAAATATAAAAATCGTTTTGAGGATTTTCATATTTCTGAATAAGTTTGTTCAGTTCTTTTTTATTTTCCGATAAAGTCTTTGTTTTCCCTGCTATATATTGCATCACTAGTGGATTCCCTTGCATTTCATGAAAAGGTTCTAAATCGCTCATTAAAAGCTGCCTAACCAAAAACCGATTCGTTTCAAAAATCATTTTACGACCTATTTCTATGGGAATAATTATTGTAAATTTGCCTCGTTCAAATGTACAGGAATGAATGCAGATAAAAAAGTAGCTTTTTATACTTTAGGTTGTAAACTTAATTTTTCGGAAACCTCTACCATTGCACGCAACTTTGTAAATGAAGGGTTTGAGCGCGTAAATTTTGAGGAAAAAGCAGATATCTATGTAATCAACACCTGTTCTGTAACCGATAATGCAGATAAACGCTTTAAATCGATTGTAAAAAATGCCTTGAAAAAAAACGAGGAAGCCTTTTTAATTGCTGTAGGCTGTTATGCACAATTAAAACCAACGGAATTAGCGGCTATTGATGGCGTAGATTTGGTTTTAGGAGCTTCTGAAAAGTTTAATGTAACTAGCTATATTAACGATTTAACGAAAAATACTGTTGGTGAAGTACATGCTTGCGAAATTGAGCAAGCCGATTTCTATGTAGGTTCGTATGCTGTTGGCGATAGAACACGTGCTTTCTTAAAAGTACAGGATGGTTGCGATTACAAGTGTACCTATTGCACGATTCCTTTGGCTCGCGGAATTTCTAGAAGCGACACTTTAGAAAACGTCTTACAAAATGCGAAAGAAATTTCAGAAAAAAATATCAAAGAAATTGTACTTACGGGTGTAAATATTGGAGATTACGGAAAAGGAGAATTTGGCAATAAAAAACACGAACACACCTTTTTAGATTTGGTGAAGGCTTTAGACAAAGTACAAGGTATTCACCGTTTGCGAATTTCTTCTATTGAACCCAATTTATTGAAAGATGAGACCATTGATTTTGTTGCTAACTCCAACAGTTTTGTGCCTCATTTTCATATTCCGCTACAAAGTGGAAGCGATGTATTGTTGAAGAAAATGAAACGTCGTTATTTAACAAAAATATATACCGATAGAGTTTTAAAAATAAAACAAACGATGCCCAATGCTTGTATTGGCGTAGATGTAATTGTAGGATTTCCAGGAGAAACCGACGAATTATTTTTAGAAACGTACAATTATTTGAACGAAATGGATATTTCGTATTTACACGTTTTTACCTATTCTGAAAGACCCAATACAGAAGCTGTAACTATGGAAGGCATAGTTCCTAAAAAAGTACGCGCCAAACGTAGCAAAATGCTAAGAGGATTGTCTGTTAAGAAAAGAAGAGCCTTTTATGAAAGTCAGCTTGGGAATACACTCACAGTACTTTTTGAAAATGAAAATAAAGAGGGATATATTCAGGGATTTACAGAGAACTACGTAAAAGTAAAAACACCTTGGCGTCCCAGTTTGGTAAATACCTTGCATACTATTACATTAAGCCATATTGATGAAGATGGTTTGGTACGTTTTGATTTTGTTGAAGAAACTGTTGAAGTTTAAGGCAAATGAAAACCCACATTTATTTTATGCCAGGTTTGGCAGCAAGTCCAAAAATATTTGAATATATTTCTTTACCAGAAGAATTGTTTGAACTGCATTTTTTAAGGTGGAAAATTCCTACTTCCAAAGAAGAAACAATAACAAAGTATGCACAAAGAATGTGTAAAGAAATTCGGCACGAAAACCCAGTATTGATAGGTGTTTCTTTCGGCGGGATTTTGGTACAAGAAATAAGCAAACACATTGCTTGTCAAAAAATTATTATCATTTCTAGTATCAAACATCACGAAGAGTTACCAAAACGATTAAAAATTGTACAGGCTAGTAAAATTTACAAACTGTTTCCTACAAAATTCATCAGCAGTTTAGAAGAATATACCGATTATTTTTTAGGGGATTATCTAAAGAAAAGAGCCAAACTATATGAACTCTATTTATCGGTTAGAAACCCTATCTATTTGCATTGGGCAATGTATCATGTATTGCATTGGAAACAAGAAAAAATAATAGATAACTTAGTGCATATTCATGGTACAGAAGACCCTGTTTTCCCTATAAAAAACATTAAAAATTATATTGAAATTAAAGGCGGTACACATGCTATGATTTTAATGAAAGCCAAACAAATTTCGAAACATATTTTAGAAATTTTAACTTGTTAATCCAACACGAGTTTTCTACTTTTATACAAAATAACGAACCCCTATTTTTATGAATAAATCATTTAGATTGCTATCTATAAGCACCCTTGTTTTTCTTGCATTCTTTTTTATAAAAGCTGTGAATACCAATAGCATTCAAACAGTAAAAAGTACCGCAGAAAATTATAAAATTAAAGCATTGAAACTTCCTGCAAATCTAAATTTAGCAGGAGAACCCGTTCCTATTGAAATGCCAGATATTAAAGAACGAATGGATAGAGAATTGTTGGTAAATACCTATTGGCAATCGAACGGTTTGTTATTGATAAAAAGGGCACATAAATATTTTCCAATTATAGAGCCTTTGCTAAAAAAATATGGTATTCCGGACGATTTTAAATACTTAGCTGTTGCAGAAAGTGGTTTAATGAATAATTCTTCACCAGCAGGTGCGGCAGGTTTTTGGCATTTTTTGCGTTCTTCTGGTAAAGAATACGGATTGGAAGTAAATAGAAATGTAGACGAGCGCTATCACTTAGAAAAAGCTACCAAAGTAGCCGCAGATTATTTAAAAAAAGCCAAAGAACGTTTTGGTTCATGGACACTCGCTGCAGCGGCTTACAATGCGGGAAATGCTAGAATTACTGAAAGGTTAAAAACGCAACAAGTAGATAATTTTTACGATGTTTTATTAAATATAGAAACTTCACGTTATGTGTTTCGTATTCTTGCTTTAAAAGAAATTTTATCGAACCCTAGAAAATATGGTTTTGAATTTGATGAAAAGGATATGTATGTGCATCCAAAATTTACAACGGTAAAAGTAGATACTGCCATTGCTAACATTGCTTTGTTTGCAAAACAATTTGACACCAATTACAAAGAATTAAAATTACTAAACCCTTGGTTAAGAGAAAACAAATTAAATAATAAAAGTCGTAAACTATATGATATCAAGCTACCTGTAAAAAAATAATACCAGTTATTATTTAAAACCCAGAGTTTTATAAAAAATAGAAGTAGCAAAAAAGCCTATCCGAATTGGATAGGCTTTTTCGTTAAAAATTAAAAACGTATATATTAAATTACTTTTACATTTACTGCGTTTAATCCTTTTCTTCCTTCTTCTAAATCGAACTGAACTTCATCGTTTTCACGAATTTCGTCAATCAATCCAGAAACATGCACAAAGTGCTCTTTGTTTGTTCCTTCTTCTGTAATGAATCCAAATCCTTTAGATTCATTGAAAAACTTTACTGTACCTTTACTCATTATAATTGTTTATTATGTTGTTTATTGTTTTACAAACAACGTCTTTATTAAGCCGCAAAGGTACATTTAATTATTGAACTTGTTGATAAAATATTGATTTTCTTTAGATTATATAACAGTCTTAACATTTATATAACAAAACCCCTCTTTTATTTAGGGTCTAAAATAGCATCAATTCTATCGGAAGCATCTTGTAAATGATAACGTGTTATGGTATTTGGTGCTGTTGCTATAGCTCGCTTAATATTTCGTTGTAAACGTTTTAACTCTCCTCTTACTACAGGTTTTATATCAGACTGACTTACATTTACTCTCGTTTGTTTAATGTATCTACCATAATTAGGCGCTCTTTGTTGCTTCTTTACAGTCATTAAATAATCCAATCGATCAATATAGGCTCTTTGTAAATTTCTTCGATACGCATCTATACTTTTTCTAGAATACAACTCAGACCAAACACCTCTTCGTAAATCACTCATCATATTGATTAAAGAATAAGCTTTGGTTCCGTTTAAAGTTTCATTCTCTATCAAACGCCCCATTCTACCTAACTTTAAAATTCTATTTAAAGTTCTTACTTGCAATCCTCTAATACGCTCTCCAGAACCTGAATATTGAATTTTATCAAATATGTTTTTATCCAACAACCACTTTGGTGTCGCAAACAATTCTTTATTGATAAATTGTAAAGCTTCTTTTTGATGCGCTTTAGGTACGTGTGTGTATACAGCCCCTTCCTGATCGGCAGTTTTATAAATTTCATAAACGCCTCCAATATTAGACGAAACATGCCCCATATAACGATTGTATTGCGATAATAGTTGGCCGTACATCGTTTTTAATTCTTCATACGTTTCGCCATCTTTCGTTGTCCATTCTTCTAAGTTTGGCAAAATTCTTTTCAAGTTTTTAATTCCATAAGCACTTGCCTTCATCGCATTGTCTCCTAAATCTTCTGTCTGAGAACTTGGATCTACCACATTAATTACCTGCTGTTGTCCAAATCGATATAACGGATTTCCGTTCTTTTCCGTAATCCATTGATCTAAAATAGGTTTTTCTGAAAGTGCATCTTTTCCTAATATTGGACGATATCCCCAAGCAATGGCATATTTATCATACGGACCAATATCTGGCATTAAAGCTACGCCTTCGTCTTCAGGTTGTGCTACATAATTAAAACGAGCATAATCCATAATAGAAGGTGCAGTACCATACTTTTTAGTAAACGTTGCCGAACGTAAAGAGTCTACTGGATACGCAACAGAACTTCCCATATTATGAGGCAATCCTAGAGTATGTCCTACTTCATGGGCAGAAACAAAACGAATCAATCGCCCCATAACTTCATCTTTAAATTCGTTTCCACGCGCTTCTGGATTGATGGCAGCAGTTTGAATAAAGAACCAATTGTGTAATAAGGTCATGACATTATGGTACCAATTGATATCTGATTCTAAGATTTCTCCAGAACGCGGATCACTAACATGAGGTCCATTAGCATTAGGAATAGGTGATGCTAAATAACGTACTACAGAATAGCGAACGTCTTCTGGAGACCAATCTGGGTCTTCCTCTTTTGAAGGCGGGTCTTTTGCTATAATGGCATTTTTAAATCCTGCTTTTTCAAAAGCTTTTTGCCAATCTTCAATACCTTCTTTTAAATATTTTCTCCATTTTTTTGGTGTAGCTCTATCGATGTAATAAACAATTTGTTTTTTGGGTTCTACCAATTCGCCACGCTTAAATTTCTCTATATCTTCATCTTTTACTTCTAATCTCCAACGATCTAAATAGGTAACTCGTTTACTTTTCTGTGCGTCTAAACCGTAATCTGTTTGCCCCGTAGTAAACCAACCTACGCGTTCATCAAAATACCTACGTTGCATAGGTACTTTAGGTAGTAAAATCATAGAATTACTTAGTTCTAATGAAATAGATGCAACACTTCCGTTAGAAGGTGGCTTGTTCGCAAAATAAGTTTTTACATGTCTTACTTCTATGTTTTGAGGATAACTACTCACTCTTTCTATATAAGAACGAGATTTATCCATCCTTGTAATTTGGTAGCGTTTTCTTCGAAATGCAGGAAATCCAATTGCCTTAACATCTGTTGAGAACAAGGAAGTTGCATCTATGACTGTTGCAGTTGAATCTTTACTAAATGCTTTTATAGGAAAAGAAAATAAAACAGGTTCGAAATTAGAATTTACAACGGCTTCGTGTACAGGTAAAATAGTGTCTGCCACTACATTATGAGAAACTACTCGCAACAATATTTTTTTACCTTTCTTTTGCCAACGCAATACTTGTGTATTTTGCTTTCCGCCACCAAATCCAATACCACTGGCAGTTTTAGCTATTCTAGTTACCATTAACATTTCTCTTTCTAAAAGAGAATCTGGAATTTCAAACAAGTACGACTCGTCCTTCGTATGTACCTTAAACAAACCTTCATCGGTTGTATGCTTTTTAGTAACTACTTTCTCATAAGGTTGAATAGCTCCTTTTTTAGGTTTCGGTTTTGGTTTTTTAACTTCAGTAGTTGCTTTTTTCTTTTTTTTCTTAAACCACTGTGCGTGACCATCCACAGAAAAACAAAAAATAAAAACAGGAATTAAAAATTGGGAAAATAGTTTTTTTGCCATCATAAATCGTTTAAAATAATAAGTTTTCTAAAGTACACATTCCCTCAATAGGTTTTCTTAAAGAAATGTTAAAGAAGTTTGTGTTAAATATTTAACCAATACGTGAGTTTCAAATTCAAAGAACGAAATCTAGGTCCAAAATCTGTAGAGAAATAATTATCATTATACACAATAAACAAATCCGAGAGCGGTGCAAATCGCCATTGCAATCTTGTGTTAATACTAAAGTTGTCTTGCTGACTACTATATTGTATAAAGGTAGCCCAAAACAAACTCTTATTAAAGGTAATATCTATTTTTGGTCCCACCAACCAAAGTGAAGCACTTGAATAAGGTTTGGGTAAATTTATTTGATCGTAATTCAGTTGCATAGATCCTGAAAAATAAGGTTGAATTCGCCATACCAAGCTTCCTTCTAAAGAATATTTTTGACCATTGTAAAATTGACCTATAGAAGGTTCTATTCGATACGATATTTTTTTTCTTTGGTCGGAACGAAAGCTCGCTTGATAAGTAGTATAATGATATCCTCCAACGGGTAAAGGAGTATTGTCTAATCCTGTAGGATCAAATTCATCATACAAACGTGTAAAACGATTGAACATTTCAAATTGCAACTCGGAAGTGTTTTTAAAGCTGGCTTGCCATCTGCTAATAATTGTATAATCTGAATTTTCAAAATTTAAATCAGGACGCCAAATAGCAATCGGCACAAATGAAAAGCTGTGTCTTTGAATGCGACTATTTTTAGGCCAAAAAATTCTCTCGAATCGAGGAAATACTTTAAAAATATCGGTTCTTCTAATAAACCCTAATTCCGATTTATAATTATCACCTACATAGACCCCACTTAATCGAACATTAAAATTTCTACTAAAATATTGTGTAGAAAAACCAGCACTATAATCTTTTGTATTAACACCTGGAGAAAAAGATTTGTGTAAAAAATATTTTCCTACCCAAGAATTATCAGCAGAAGCCAATCTATAATCCACTCCAATTACTCGGTTATAAGCGTCTTCATTTGCCAAAAAATCATAGTCTTTCGTAGCTTGTTTATTAATAAACATAAAACTAATATTCGATCTACTAAATAGTTTTTGTTGAATGGTTACTACGGAATTATTTACTGTGGGAATCTCATTAGCAATATCTGATTCGGTTTGCATACTCAGCAATCCAATTCGTAAATCGTTGGTCAATTTCCCACTTAAACGAACTCCTGCCATAATAGGGTTCTCAATACTATTACCGTCTACATCTTTAGCAATTCCTATTCTTCTAGAGAAAAACGGATTGGAATCTCTGCTATTTCCAAAGTCTGCAAAAAGATCTGCATTTTCTATAAAAAACTGTCGGCGTTCTGGTAAAGAAACTTCGAAACGAGTAAGATTGGTTACTTGTTGATCCACTTCTACTTGCGAGAAATCTGGATTTATAGTTAAATCTAAGTTCAAACTATTTCCAATGGTTAATCTCGCATCTCCTCCATATTTAAAATCATTAAAATTGGTATCATTTTCAAAGTCTTTTGAAGCAATTGTATTGATGTAAGGAATAAGAGAAATAGGGGATTTTGAAGGCCCTAAGGGTTTTTCAAAAATCATTTCTCCCATATATGCCAGATTAAATATAAACTGGTTTTGCGGAATGTTTACCCATGTATTCCGTTCATTATCTTGTGTATCAAAATGATAGCTATTAAAACGCCATTTGGTTTCTCCTTCTTTATATTTGAATGCAGAAAGCGGAATAATCATTTCTACAATATAATGGTCTTCTTTAATAGCAGTTTTACATTGCCATTTGGTATCCCAAGCCATGGTAAAACCCCTTAACTCTGAACCCCCACCAGACAGTAACATTTCTCTTTTTACACCATAAGGGTTTGTCCCAAAAATAAAAGCATTTGTTCCATCATTAAAAGTGTCAAACAACAAGGTAATATTATCACTACCTCCCGCTCTAAAATCTCTTCGCAAAGAAGGGGTAATAAATTTATTGTCAGGAGCATTTACTTTAATTCCTACATATAAGTTCTTGTCGTCAAAAAGGAACTTTATAGCCGCTTGTTGTTTTGCTTGTGTAGAATCTGAAGGGAAATATTGCCAAAAATTAGTTGCTTCTTTTGCTGCTAACCAAGAAGGTTCGTTTAATTGAGCATCTAAAACAATAGGTTGGTCAATAAATTTCACAAAAACACTTCTGTCGGTTACTTGCGCAAATAAAATACATACTTGACTTATACATAGAAGCGTTAAAAAGTTTTTCATTTCGAAAATAGTGTTGCCAAAAATAACAAAATTTTAAATATAAAAAGAGGTTATTTATACTGAAAGTCTTACGATTTAAACAGTTTTTTTTTACTAAAAAGATAATATCATATTTGCAGTAATACCAGAGCTTTCTGGAACAAATCTACAAACACCACCTACACATAACAGTCCACCTCGTTGTCTTCCATAATTAAGTGCAAATCGATTTCCATTTGTAGTATAACTAGTTCCTATATTGTAGTAGTGGATACGATCGTCTATTGTTTCATTTCCGTAATTGTATATATCATTAATATAAAAACCTAATTTAGAACTCGCATTATATTCTAAAGTGCCTCCTACCCAATTTTTTCGATCATCTTTAGACCATAAATGCTGTGCTTCAAGTCGAAAGGATTTTCCTTTTCCCATTTTATACATAAACTCATTTACTAAAATTGTAGCAGATACTTCTCCTCTAGCATCTTCAATATGACGTTTACTGTAAAACTGATCTACAAAATAAGATATTGAGCTCCATTTTCTACTTATTTTTTTACGAATCTCGATGCTAATATCTCGAAAGTATTTTGTTCCCATTCCTAAAAACTCAGTTTCAAAATCAAAGTTGGTTGGATCTACCGTACCCTTTAATCCTGCCCAATAGGAAGTGTTAAAGGCAATCTTAGTTCCATATTTACCTCCTAAAAGACTTCCTTTTGGTATTTTATAGAAAATATCTATTTGTCCACCAATCTCTCCCAATTCAACAAAACTCTCGTCTTGGTAATTAAACTGAGGTTGTGCTTGGTATACATAAATATTAGTTAATAAATAATCGTGCTGTTTGGTAAGTCCGGGTGTATAGTTGATAATACTTTCGTTAAAAGAATTTCCTGTAGCACCTCTATCGGAATAAAAACTCATATTTTCCATCCTTCTAAAAGTTGCATCAATTCCTAGTCCCTTTTTAGAGTAACCAAGATTCAACTGTAAGGCATTTCCTTCCTTTGCGTTTCTAATTTGACTAAACATCACTAAGGCATCTTTTGATTTAGAAACATATTCTAAATTGCTATAAAAATTCCCTTTAGAAAAATCGATTCTTGATGAAAATGCATTTGTAAGAGCGTTAAAATCTACAAATCCTCCTTCTGCTTTTTTTTGCATACGCCCAACATAACTAAAACCTAGAGAAAGAGAATAACCATCTTGTTTTAGCATTTCTGAAAGACCTATTTCTGAGTTAAAACCAAAAATTTGTCCGTCTGAAGTCTTAAAACCAACCCTTTGCTGTCCATATAAAGCCGTAAAATTTAAAAAATCTGTTGGATTGTACTTTATTCTACCTCCTCTTAACGCGTTGTTAATACCAATTTGTCTGTCTTCCCAAAATCGCAGAACCAAACCACTACCAAATTGTTCATAATAATAACCCGCAGTAAATTCTAATTTTCGATACTTATAGGCAGCATAATACGATGCTATATTTGTTTTGTCTAAACTAGGTGAGTAATTTAATAATGCTTGCGGCTCATAACCTTCTACCTGTACTCCAAAAGAAAATGCATTAAAACCATATTCTACTTTAAGATAGTTGTTAGATCTAAACCTATTCTCTTCTGTAAAATCTCCTGTTTTTTCATCATCTAAGTAATACTGGGAATTCGATTCAAAACCAATAGAAAGAAAATCGTTATTGATTTGAGAGGAAAGTGTTAAATGAATAAAACCAAAAACAAGTAAACTTATTTTCTTCATATCCTAAAGGTATTATTTTGAGTACTTTTTAACAATCTCGAACAATTCTTCTTCAGCGCCTGGTGTATATCCTGTATTTCTATATAAAATCTCTGAACCTTTTAATATAATGACATGAGGTATTACGGAAATATTTAAAGCTCTTTTTAACTCTTGATTTTTATCTATCAGTATTTTATATTCCCAACCTTTGCCATTTACCAAAGGTTTTATTCTTTTTTGGGTTCTAGCATCGTCTGTAGCTATAGCTATAATTTCTAAATCTAACGCTTCTTGCCAATCTTCATATACTTCACTAATAGCATCTAACTCGTTAATACAAGGAACACACCATGTTGCCCAGAAGTTTAAAATAGTAATTTTATCTTCAGAAATTTCATTTAAAACACTAGTTGATTTGCCTTCAATATCTGTTAAAGTAATATTTGGTAAAGTTTTTTGTGCAAAACAGATTGTACAAAAAAAGAGGCTTAAAAAAAATACGTATTTATTTATCATGTTGACAAATATATACCTTTAAACACTAATTATTTTCAAAAAAAAAGAAAAAAAATACATATTATTGCATAATATATTAAATCAAATACGCCAAATCATGAAAATAATTAAACTTTTTTTACCATTTTTAATCTTCCTCGTAGTTTTCACTTCTTGCTCTAATAATGAAGAAACACCTGTAGACAATGGAAATGACGGAAACAATAATAACGAACCAACTTCTATTACACTAACAGCAAGTATTCTTGAGTTTGAAATTGGAGGTGGAACTGTATTTACTGTAAAAACAAATTCGGGGGCTAACGTAACCTCTAGCGCTACTATTAAAGTTAACGGAGAAACTATTTCTGGTAATGCTTATACAACATTAATTGAAGGAGATTATACTGCTACAGCAACTTATAAAGAATTAACCAGTTCTTCTGTAACTTTTAAAGTATACAATGCCCAAGTTTATACTAAGAAAGCTGTTATAGAAGACTATACAGGTACTTGGTGTGGTTGGTGTCCAAGAGTAGGATATGCTATTGAATTGGTAGAAGCAGCATCTGACAACGTAATTGCTGTAGGAGTTCATATAGGTGATTCTATGGAAAACTCTTCTTCTGTAGCCGTAAAAGACGCATTTGGGATAACCGGTTATCCATCAGCTTATGTAGACAGAGAAAATTTGTGGTCTTACCCTGAGCCCGACAACGTAGCACAAGCTACAGATTTAGCGCAAGGAAAAACTCGTGTAGGTTTAGCTATTAACTCTACATTGAGTGGAAATTCTTTAGCGATTGATATTCAATCTGGTTTTGTAGCAAGTACGCCAGGAACAAAGTTGGTTGTCTTTATTTTAGAAGATGGAATTGTTGAAGACCAAGGTAACTATACTAGTTATTATGCTGGTGCGGATCCTATTGTTGGTTTTGTACACAATCACGTATTAAGGTATTCAGCAACCCATGTTTTAGGTGATGAAATTGATACATCTGGCGGAGTTCATGACCATTCTTATACAGTTGATTTAGCGGCTAATGATGTAGCAAATAACGACAATGTTAATATTTTAGCAATGTTAGTAGATGCTTCTGGGAAAAAAGTATTGAATGCACAATATGCACATATCAATGAAAACAAAGGTTTTGATATGGATTAACTTTATGGAATACATCACATAAAAAAGAGGCAGTTTTCTATAGAAAACTGCCTCTTTTTATTAATAGAATTTCATTTTTATTTATCCTAAAAACGGATACTTATAATCTTGCGGAGTTACAAAAGTTTCTTTAATTAAACGCACGGATGTCCAACGTAACAAATTCTGTGCAGAACCTGCTTTATCATTCGTTCCCGAGGCTCTTGCACCTCCAAACGGTTGTTGACCTACAACCGCTCCCGTAGGCTTATCATTGATGTAAAAATTTCCTGCTGCGTTTTCTAAAGCTTTAGACGCTTTTTCTACAATGTATCTATCTGTAGAAAAAATAGCTCCTGTTAATGCGTACTCTGTAGATTCATCTACTAATTTTAAAGAGTTTTCCCAATCCGCATCTTCATACACATAAATAGTAATTACAGGACCAAACAATTCCGTACACATGGTTGTATAGGTAGGTGATTTTGCTACAATTACAGTAGGCTCAATAAAATATCCAACAGATTTATCATGATTTCCTCCAATGATTACCTCTGCGTTATTGTCTTTTTTTGCTGCATCTATATAGCTTGCAATTTTATCGAAAGACGCTTCATGAATTACAGCGTTAATAAAATTTGAAGGATCTTCTGGAGAGCCCATTTTTAATTCACTAGTTTGTATTTCTAAATATTTTTTAACATCGTTCCAAATAGAAGCAGGAATATACGCTCTTGAAGCCGCAGAACACTTTTGTCCTTGATATTCAAAAGCACCTCTTGTAATAGCCGTAGCTACTTGTAAAGGATTGGCAGAATGGTGTGCCCAAATAAAATCTTTCCCACCTGTTTCACCAACAATTCTTGGATAGGTTTTATACCCATGAATATTATTTCCTATTTGTTTCCATAAATCTTTAAATACATGTGTAGAACCTGTAAAATGCAATCCAGAAAAATCTGGAGAAGCTAAAACAGTATTAGAAATCATCACAGGATCTCCATACACCACATTAATAACTCCATCTGGCAAACCCGCTTCTTTAAACAAATCTACAATTACTTGTGCAGAGTAAGCTTGATGGTCTGATGGTTTCCAAACAACTACATTTCCCATTAAAGCTGCTGCTGCTGGTAAGTTTGCTGCAATAGATGTAAAGTTAAAAGGAGATATCGCATATACAAATCCTTCTAAAGGCCTATACTCTACTCTATTCCAAATTCCTGGAGCAGAAGCAGGTTGATCTTTAAAGATATCCGTCATGTATTGTACATTGAAGCGGAAAAAATCTATCATTTCACAGGCCGCATCAATTTCTGCTTGATGTACATTTTTAGATTGTGCAATCATCGTTGCAGCATTCATTTTGGCTCTATAGGGTCCTGCTAATAGCTCTGCTGCTTTTAAAAAAATAGAAGCGCGTTCCATCCAACTTACACTAGACCACGCTTGTCTTGCTGCTAAAGCTGTGGCAATTGCGCTATCTACATGCGGTTTATCTGCTATGTGATATTGCCCCACAACATGTTGATGATTATGAGGTGGTGTAATATTTTTTGTGTTTCCTGTTCTAATTTCTTCACCATTAATATGCATAGGTACATCAATAGTACTATGAAACATTTTTGTGTACATTGCTAACAATTCTTCTCTTTCAGAAGAACCTGGTGCATAACCTTTTACAGGCTCATTTACCGCTGTTGGAACATTAAAAAATCCTCTTGTCATTTTGTATGTTTTAAAGTTTTAATCGACTAATTTTTGGTGTGTAAAGCTACAATTTTTGTTTCAATAAATTTAATACTATTTCAACCCCTTTTATTGAGGTAAATTCAATAATATTACCGAATATTAAAGGTATCTATAATTAAGTAAAAATTAATATGTGTACAGTAACCTATATTCCTTTAAAAAACAACAAATTTATATTTACTTCTAATCGTGATGAAACTCCCTTGCGAAAAACAATTTCGCCTGCAAAACATATTTATAATGGAGTAACCTTATGGTATCCAAAAGATAAATTGGCTGGCGGAACTTGGATTGGTGTTAGCAGTGAAAAAAGATTGGTTTGTTTGTTGAATGGAGGTTTTAAAAAACATCAAAGAAAATCTTCTTATAAAACAAGTAGAGGCGTCGTTGTAAAAGAAATGTTGGCTACGCCGAATGCAATTTCTTTTATCGAAAATTTTGATTTTAATGACATTGAACCTTTTACCATTGTTTTAGTAGATTGGAAACAGCAATTAGAAGCTTATGAGTTGGTTTGGGATGGAACTAAAAAGCATTTCAAAAAACTAACACAAAAGCCTCAAATTTGGTCGTCGTCAACTTTATACACTCCTGAAGATAAAGAACTCCGACAACAATGGTTTGCTAAATGGTTGAAAGAAACTAAAACTTTTGACACTTCTACTGTTTTAAATTTTCATAAAAATACAGAAAAAGGAACGGTAGAAAATAGTTTAAAAATGAAACGCGAATTTGTAGAAACAGTAAGTATTACTTCTATTAGAAAAGAAAAAAAGAAAATCGATATACTTTATAAAGATTCTGTGAATGATTCTATTTCTTCTTTAGTTATTGATTAAATAGTAATACCAAATCAACTATAAAATAAGACAAATAATTCTGATAATTAGTTCTCGATAGATACCTGCCTCCGCAGGAATGACAATACTAATAAAATTAGAAATTTACATTTTTTTCTTAGAGATTATGTTAAGACACATACACTTCTAAAAGTTCTGAAGTAGCATTTGCCATAATTTTAAACTCTTTGATACAAGCTGGCACTAATAATGTCTCTCCCATTGCAATAGTTTCAGACTCGTTTTCATATTGTAAAGTAACTTTGCCTTTTACACACATATAAATAACAAAACTATCTTTATCAGCATGATTTACATCTAAAGTTGTTTCTTTGGAAATAGGCAAAATATTCGTTGTAAAATACGGGCAAGAAACCATTTCTGTAGCTCTATTTTCTTGTTTTGTATAATCCGTTTTATACGATTCTTGTACTTTATAATCAATAGCATCAACAGCTTCTTTGGTGTGTAAATCTCTATAGTTTCCTTCAGCATCTTGTCGGTCCCAATCGTAAATTCGATAAGTAACGTCTGACGTTTGCTGAATTTCTGCCAACAATACACCTGCTCCAATAGCATGCACTCTTCCTGTTGGAATAAAATATACATCGCCTTCTTGTACTTCATCCATATTTAAAATATCTAATAAGGATTTATTTTCTAGGTGATGTAAATATTCTTTTGAGCTGACTTCTTCTTGAAAACCTACAATTAAATTCGCTTTTTCATCAGCTTGCATTACATACCACATTTCTGTTTTTCCAAAAGAATTGTGTCGTTCTTTTGCCAAAGCGTCGTTTGGGTGCAATTGAATACTTAAGGCTTCTTTGGCATCTATAAACTTGATAAGCAATGGAAATTTTTCTCCAAAATGCTGATAGTTCTTTTCGCCCATCAAACTGCCTTGAAACTCTTGAATCAACTCTTTTAAATTTTTACCAGCAAGCGCTCCATTAGCAACTACAGAAACTTCATTTTTTACATCTGATATTTCCCAGCTTTCGCCAATATCTTTTCTGTCAGATTTTTTATTTAATCGTGACATTAACTTTTCTCCTCCCCAAATTTTATCTTTTAAAATGGGGGTAAACTTTAAAAATTGATGGATTTTCATAAATCTGGTTGTTTTATCGATTGAACGCTATACTATTGTCAAAAATAAATCTTCTTCTTTTTACAGCTTTCATCTTTCGATATTTGGTGCATATGTTTCGTTCTTTGGTGATAAACTTTCGATAACTATAAACCACATAAAATATAGATTCACATAGTTTTATTCGGATTGTTATTCCTACGATTTTTTTCGGCTTTATAAACTCTCCCACTATTGACTTTTAACTATTCAAATTCTCATATGTTAATTTAGAAGTTTATTCGTTTATAGGTTTATTTCTTGTAGTTTTCAATAAAACTTAAAACCTTTTAGCTTTCTATCTTTCCAACTTTAAAACAAATTCAAAAATTCAAAATTTAGCATTTAAGACTTCCCAACCTAACTTCCCGAATAACTCACAAAGTTTCGAGGTGTTTCATACAATGTAACCTCCAATTCTAAATGACTACTAATATGTTTTCTTAATTTTTGATAGATTACAATACAGATGTTTTCCGCAGTTGGATTCAAGTTTTGAAATTCTGGTACTTCTACATTTAAGTTTTTATGATCGAATGCTTCTTCAATTTCTGTTTTTATGAGTTTTCGTAAAATGCCTAAATCCATGACAAAACCTGTTTCTGAATCTACTTCTCCTGTTACAGAAACAATGAGTTCATAATTATGTCCGTGATAATTAGGATTGCTACATTTTCCAAAAACCTCAAAATTCTTTTCATCAGACCAATCGGCACGAAACAATCTGTGTGCAGCATTAAAATGGGCTTTTCTGGAAGCAGTTACTTTGGGCATCATTTTATTTAAATATTAAAAAATTAAAGATTGAAGGATTAATTTTTTACGATTCGCTTTCTTTTTAACTTTACAACTTTTCACTTTCAACTTTACAACTTTACAACTTTTAACTTTCAAACTTTTAGACTTTTAAACTTTTAAACTTTTAAACTGATTAATCTTCTCAAACGATTCTTTAAAAATAATTTTAAACCACGCTGTGTAAATTTCAGGTTGTTTTTCAATATCTTTTTTAACAGCGTCTAAGGGCATCCATTTGTAGTTTTCCACTTCTTCTGTATTGATAAGGGGTACTTCGTTGTATTTACCAACCATAACATGATCCAATTCGTGTTCCGTTAAACCATTATCGAAAGGTGCTTTGTATACAAACCAAAAAACTTCTTCTAGCTCCGTTACAAAGCCCATTTCTTCTTGCAATCTACGTTTTCCCGCTTCAATATTGGTTTCGCCATCGCGTTGGTGCGAACAACATGTATTGGTCCACAACAAAGGAGAATGGTATTTGGTTGCCGCCCTTTGTTGGAGCATCAATTCGCCTTTGTCGTTGAATACAAACACCGAAAATGCTCTGTGCAACACTGCTTTTTCATGGGCTTCCATCTTTGGCATTAATCCTATGGCATTGTCTTGTGTATCTACTAAAACTACCTGTTCTTCCATATAAAATCTATCTTCTTACAAACTTACAAAAAGGAAGTGAAAAGGAGCACTGCTTCTTTGTTTAAAAAAATTTCAATTATTTTCTGAATAAATACATTTAAAAAATGAATTTTTATTATTTTTAGTGATTGAAATAAAGAATCTAAATTCCTTTTATCCGGGAATAATATCCCGTAAATAGAACTAAAGTTCTTGATATAACTAGTTGGCAGAAATACAAAAAAATGACAGAAAAAATAATTTCAAATATTAAGGATTTAACAGAATCCTTAAAAATAGATATTGGAGACTATGACCAAGATGTCTGGTACAGAGGTCAAAGTGACTTTAATTGGAATTTAACCCCTGGTATTTTTAGATATTCGGATGAAGTTTCTGAGTTAACATTAATGACGAGATTCAAACAATCTGCTTCTTTACTATTAGACACTTCCCCTAAAGACGATTTTGATTGGATGTTTTTGATGCAACATTATGGTGTTCCAACTAGATTATTGGACTGGACTGAAAGTCCCTTAGTTGCTCTATATTTTGCTGTTAATAATAAAGAAAAAGAAACTGATAGTTCTCTATGGATGCTTAAACCTATTGAATTAAATAAAAAATCAAATATTAAAACTAAAGAAAAGAACTTTATACCCTCCTTTGATGATGAGTTTTTAACAAGTTATAATACAGACAGTATTAATTCGAATAAACACGTTGAACTTTCTCCAATAGCATCAATAGCATCTAGGAATAACCCTAGAATTCAAGCTCAACTAGGAGTATTTACAATCCATCATCTAGACAAAGAACCTATTGATAGATTTTGTGATTCAAAAGTTTTATTGAAATACAAAATTCCAAAAGAATCTAAAGAGAGTCTTCGAAAAGAACTTGAACTATTAAGTGTAAATACATTCTCTTTATTTCCAGAATTATCTAGTATTGGTGAAATCTTAAAAGGAAAATTAAAATGAGTTATATAGAAACATACCCTATCCAACATTCAACGATAATGAGGATATACTCAGAAAAAGATGAAATTATTGTAAACCCTGAATATCAGAGAAATGGAGGTGTTTGGACACCTGAAAAAAAGCAATTATTAATTGACTCAATTTTAAACAATTATGATGTTCCAAAAATCTATTTTCATCAATTTGATAGGAAGGATAGAGCTGAATCTGGTAAAACATATGCTATAATTGATGGAAAACAAAGGTTAGAAACAATTTGGGCTTTTATAGAAGGTAAATTTAATTTGTCTGATGATTTTGAATATCAAGATGATGAAAACATAAATTTAAGAGGTATGAGCTATAATGACATAGCTCAAGAGTATCCTAAAGTAAGAATTAAATTTGATTCTTTTGTGCTTCCTATTGTTGGAGTTTCTACAGATGACTTTGACTTAATAGAAGATATGTTTTCAAGGCTAAATGAGGCAGTACCCTTAAACTCTGCTGAAAAAAGAAATGCATTTGGAGGAGATATGGTTAGAGCCATTAGGGACATTTCTAAACTTAGACTATTTACTGATAAAGTTAAGTTTAAAAATAATAGATATCAACATTATGAAATCGCTGCAAGATATTTATTAGTCGAAGCTACATTGAACGAAAATTCCAAGTTAATTGATACTAAAAAAGTTCATCTAGATTCTATGGCTAAAAATTACAAGTCTGGAAAATCTAAATTGGTCAATAGCTTTGAAAACACTGTGAATCAAGTTGTAGATAGTATGGCTAATACTTTTATCGACCAAGATATTCTATTAAGGACACAAGGTATAATGGTTGTTTACTATTTATTGTTTAAAAAAGCTTTAGAATTAAACAGAATAATAAACCGTATAGATTTATTGAATTTCGAAAATTCTGTAAAAAGCAATAGACATAAAGCTGAAACAAATTTTGAACAAGCTGACTATGAGCTACTTGAATTTGATAGACTTTCTCAGTATGGAACAAATGATGTGTCAAATATTAGAGAAAAATATAGAATATTATCGGAGTACTTAAACTTGGGATAGTACTTCTGCTAACATTGTATAAAAATAATAGCGGTTTAATCGCTAAAACGAAAGTGAAATATATAAATCAAACAGCAGTAATAAACGGAATGGCAAGTGCATAAAATCCGCTACTATTCTTATACGTTACCGTTGGCTGTAATTAAAATTTAGTAATGCATTATTTACCTAAACTATTAAATCATTATAAATTTTTTCTACCACTAGCCTCACTTAATCCTAATCCAAATACAAGTGCTTCCGTAGCTAATAAAATTGATAGATTTTTATATCGTGGAACTTGTGCGATTCAGAGTCTAATTAATATGAGATACTCATTAACTGAATCTGAAAAATTGGGTTTGGAATATATAAAACAATTGAGTTTTAATAGTAAAAATCGAGTGCCATTTTCATGTAGTGAATTATTCCTTGCGTATGCTCAAATACCAGGAACTCTTTCATCAATTGTGATTTTACAAAATCAAATATTGCGTTTAATCTCAGCTATTACGAAGCAAGGTCAAAACATACCAAAAAGTATGAACGATGCATTTAAAAAAGGAATTGAAAAAATTGGATTTAACAATGAAATCAACACTCTGTTATACAATTATTGGAACAATGGCGGAAAATACATTCGAGAAGTTCGCAATGTCAATGAGCACTTTGATGCATTAGTTGACTATACGTTTTTGGAATTTAAAGAAAATAGAGGGAAGATATTAATTTTCTTACCAGATAATCCAGAAATAAAGTCTCCAAAAAAATTTACTTACCAAAAGGAATTAGATGCATACTTTACCCTATATAATGGTTTGCAATCATTAAATGAACTAGTGAACTCTATTTGTAAACTTGAAAATATTCAAGATGGTCAATTTAAGCCATCAGTAATAGTAAATCACGTAGCAAATTTGGATAGTAAAAAAGAGTTAACTCTAGGAGTTTTCGTGAGTGTTGAAGAAATTAAAGATGGTGTAAAAGGACTACATGCGATGGAATTGAAACAAACATTGAAATCGGAAAATAACAGCCCTGAAATTGAATTTAGAAATTTGAAACCGGACAGATATGTAAAATAACTACAGCCAATAAGGGTTATAAGTAATGCGGGACTAATTGCTAAAACATTACTTGTTGCTTGTTTTCCGCTTGCAATTTGTATCTTTATTGAAGAAAATTATAAACATAAAAAGGCTCGCTAAAGTCAGTGCTCGATTGAAATAAATCGCTTTCAAAAACCCGCACTACTCATAACCGAGACCGTTGTAAAACATTTTGACAAAATGAGTAAAAAAGAGAAAATTTGTTTTGTAATAATGCCAATTTCTGACCAAGATGGTTATGACTTTTCTGCTTTTTTGATGCTGGAAATATGATAATTAAATTGGAAAGAAATCTAAAAGACATTAATTTTTTTTACTTTACAAAGAATTATTAATAAAGGATTGGAAGGACATTTAGATATTTCTATTCGATTAAATTCTTAAAACTGAGCAACTGCTCTTAAAACATTGTCCTTATACAATTTATATGAAAAAGAATCTTTTGCTGCTTTTACCTTTTTCTGTGCAGCTTTATAGTAGGTTAAACTAGCATCGGGTTTATTTACCGTTTCGTAATATTTTCCAATATAATAGTCGCCCAAAGGAGAATCTGGTTTTACATTTAAAAGAAACGATCCAAAACTATTTAAATAAGCGCCTTCTTCTTTGTGTATTACAATATCTTCAATAGCAATAATATCTTGTTCTCTAATTTTTTTATCAATCCCAAACAGGTAATTGAGTTCTATATATTTATTTTCTAAGTACACAATAGCTTCCACAGGAGATAAATCTTTTATAGCACTATCAAACTCTCTTTCAGAAATCTTTGCGTAGGCCTGAAATATATTTTTAATTCCTCTTGAGATTTGATTGTCTATACTAGACTCAAAGGTTGTAAGTAGAGAAGCTTCATCAAATACAACATTAAAATTTGGAATGGCTAAGGAATGTAAAGAAGTATTTAAACGGGTAATTTTTTGTTGCTTGTTTTCTGAATTGTTTGGACTACTACTTAAATAAAAATAAAAGGTATTGTCTAGTTTTTTATACCGTTCTAGTTTATACGAATCTATCTTTGTAATTGTTTCTTCCAATAGATTTGGATTCAAACAAATAAACGCATTAAAAAGAGGTGTTTCTTCTCCTAAAAAATAGGTCATTAAATTGGCAGCACCCTCAAGACCAACAATACTAACAAAAGGAGAAACTCTGTAGTTTCCTTCTATAAAAGGCAATAACTCATCTCTTAGAAACAAATAAAACAAGGTGTTGTCTACAGAGATGCCTTCTTCTGTTTTCTCTGAGAAAACATCCTTCCTTTTTGTTTCTATACCTACAATAATTTGTTCTGGTGCATTGTCTAATGCTGTATGACGATTTGAGCTTATAGCATACGAATTAAATAGTTGTTGAGAACCTACAACAAACGTTAGTACAAAATTAGAATTGGTTTTATTATAATTCTTAGGTAATTGTATTAGAATTTCTCTAACATCTCTTAATTCATTAGACCAAAATGCTTTTGTAACTATTTTTTGAGAAAAAGAGAGTGTGGCAAAAAAGACAAATAACAAGGTTAGGTTTCGTTTCATGACATTAAGAATTATGATGTTTATCACAAATTTAAACCCAATTATTGCTGTGCTTTTATTTTTAATTTGGTAAGCATTTTTTTATAGATGAAATGTATTTTTCTATCGATAAAAGCATGTTTCTAACTTCTTTTGATAAAGTTTTAGATATTTCCATTAGATTTGATTGGTAAACTCTAAAAATCATGAAACTTCCATAACGAAATTTCGATACACAGCAGAATAACTAAATGGAAGCTACACCTATCTGCCGACAGGCAGGTCTAACCAATAAAAACAAATAATATAGACCGATGAAATTAACCGCAACATTATTTCTTATTTTATCAATCTGTATAAACGGATACAGCCAACAAAAATGGGATTACAAAATCCAACAAAACCTACCTGCTATTCTTAAAAAACATAGAGCGTTGGTAAGCATTCCAAATATAGCTACCAATAAAAAAGATATGTTTAGAAATATAGATTGGGTTACTACAGCATTTAAAAAATTAGATTTTAATGTAAGTCTTTTAGAGACAACTACGCTACCTGTATTTTTAGCAGAAAAAACTGTAAATAAAGATGCTAAAACCGTATTGTTTTATTTGCATTTAGACGGACAAGCAGTCAACCCAAAAAAGTGGCAACAAGAAGATCCGTTTGTTCCTGTACTCAAAGAACAAGATGCATCAGGAAATTGGAAGCGTATCAATTGGAAAAATATAGATGGAAAAATCAATCCCGATTGGCGCGTTTTTGGAAGAGCTGCTGCAGACGACAAAGCACCGATTATCATGCTACTTTCGGCATTAGAAATACTAAAAAACGAACATAAAAATCCGAATTTTAATATTAAAATCATTTTAGATCTACAAGAAGAGGCAGGTTCTAAAGGTTTTTTAAGTAGTTTAGAAACCTATAAAAACCGTTATCAAGCAGATTATTTTATTATTATGGATGGTCCTGCACATACAAGTAATAAACCCACGCTTACTTTTGGTTGTAGAGGAATTGCTACCTGTAGCATTCAACTGTACGGAGCAAAATTACCACAACATAGCGGTCATTACGGAAACTTTGCCCCCAACCCTATTTTTGCCTTATCACATTTATTAGCAAGCATGAAAGATAAAACAGGAAAGGTAACCATTGATGGTTTTTATGACGGCATTCAAATCACACCAAAAATCAATACAATTTTAAAAAACGTCCCTGATAATAACGAAAAAATAAAAGCCGATTTAAGCATTGTAGCTCCCGATGCTGTAGGAAACAACTATCAAGAATCTTTACAATATCCTTCTTTAAACGTCCGTCATATAGAAACTTCTTGGAAAGGGGCTGGATTAAAAACCATTATCCCCGAAATTGTAACGGCACATATAGATGTCCGACTCGTAAAAGAAACTGATGGTGCAGCACAATTAGAAAAAATTAAAAAACATATTGTCAAACAAGGATATCTAGTTTTAGACAGAGCGCCTACAGATGCAGAAAGATTAACACATCCTAAAATTGCAACCTTTTTAAGCAAATCAGGCGTAAATGCTTTTAGAACACCTATCAACTCTAAAATTGGTACACAATTAAAGAAAACGATTAAAAAAGCATTTGGCGAAACCCCTATTTTGATTAGAACGATGGGCGGAACTGTACCGATTATTCCTGCCGTAAACACCTTAAAAATTCCCGCGATTATTGTACCGATGGTTAATATGGACAACAATCAACACAATCCAAATGAAAATATTCGCATTGGAAATATTTCGAAAGGCATAAAAATATGTTTGGCAATTTTGTCTATGGAAATTTAAATGGGTTAGAAAGTTTTTAAAGTTGGAAAGTGTGAAAGTTAGAAGTTAGAAGTTAGATTTTAAGGTTCAATAAATTTTAGTCTAAACCATTATTAAAAGTTTATAAAATATTAATTAAGAATAAACAGTAACCTTTTCTAAAAACTCAACTCAAAAACACCCAAAACATCCTTGAATATTTAGTACTTTTGCGAAAATTTTAGCCTTTTTTAATGTCTTTTTTAGAAGAAATACAACGCAGAAGAACTTTCGGAATTATATCGCATCCAGATGCTGGTAAAACTACCTTAACAGAAAAACTATTACTTTTTGGTGGTGCTATTCAAGAGGCAGGCGCTGTAAAAAACAATAAAATTAAAAAAGGCGCTACGTCCGATTTTATGGAAATTGAGCGTCAGCGTGGAATTTCTGTAGCTACCTCTGTCCTAGCCTTTATTTATCAAAATAAAAAAATTAATATTTTAGATACACCTGGTCACAAAGATTTTGCAGAAGACACCTTTAGAACTTTAACAGCTGTAGATAGTGTTATTGTTGTAATTGATGTTGCCAAAGGTGTAGAAGCACAAACAGAAAAATTAGTAGAAGTCTGTAGAATGCGAAATATCCCTATGTTAGTTTTTGTCAACAAACTAGATAGAGAAGGAAAAGATGCTTTTGATTTGTTAGATGAAATTGAACAAAAATTAGGCTTGCGTGTAACCCCCATGAGTTTCCCTATTGGAATGGGTTACGATTTTAAAGGAATTTACAATATTTGGGAAAAGAAAATCAATATTTTTTCTGGTGACAACAAACAAACCATTTCTGAAGGTGTTGAATTTGATGATATTTCCAATCCAGAATTAGATACCATTATAGGCGAAACTGCCGCAGCAACTTTACGAGAAGAATTAGAATTGGTGTATGAAGTATATCCAAAATTCAACCAAGAAGAATACCTAAACGGAACGCTTCAACCTGTATTCTTTGGCTCTGCATTGAATAATTTTGGTGTTAAAGAATTGTTAGATGCTTTTATAGAAATTGCACCTTCTCCGCAACCCAAAAAAGCAGAAGAACGCTTGGTAGATTCCAAAGAAGAAAAACTAACGGGTTTTGTGTTTAAAATACACGCCAATATGGATCCAAAACACCGAGACCGACTGGCATTTATAAAAATTGTATCAGGAACTTTTAAACGAAATGCACCTTATTTACATGTTCGACATGGTAAAAAAGTAAAATTCTCGAGCCCTAATACTTTTTTTGCAGAAAAAAAGGAAATTGTAGACGAATCTTTTCCGGGTGATATTGTAGGTTTACATGACACAGGTAATTTTAAAATTGGAGATACGTTAACAGAAGGCGAAATTTTAAACTTTAAAGGGATTCCTAGTTTTTCTCCAGAACACTTTCGATATGTAAACAATGCCGACCCTATGAAATCGAAACAACTTTACAAAGGTTTAGATCAATTGATGGATGAAGGGGTAGCGCAATTGTTTACGTTAGATATGAACGGAAGAAAAGTAATTGGAACTGTTGGTGCTTTACAATACGAAGTGATTCAATATCGATTAGAACACGAATACGGTGCAAAATGTACCTACGAAAACTTAAACGTGCACAAAGCCTGTTGGGTAGCCACAGACAATGAAAAAAGCGAAGAATTTAAAGAATTTAAACGTGTAAAACAGCGCTATTTAGCGAAAGACAAACAAGGAAAATTGGTGTTTTTAGCCGACTCTGCTTTTACCATTCAAATGACGCAAAGTAAATATCCAAGCATACAACTTCACTTTACGAGTGAGTTTGAAGATTAATACAATGCAAAAAAACCTTCTTTTTATTTTCTTTTTTTCTTTGAGTATTGTAGCACAAGAAAAAACGTCTTTGGCTGAATTAAAAGGCGAAACGTTAGAAAATACAATTCGCATTAATTTTATTCCTGTAACAATGCCTTCGGATGAATTTCCTGAACTAGCCAATACAATGGGATTGTTGGGTGTTCATTATCAAGTTCCTATAACAAAATGGTTGTATGGTGGCGTTGGAATGCACGCTGCACTTACTGGAGACCAAGGAGGCTTATTTACATTGGGCATTGAATTAGGCATTCAAAAAAAGCTTTTTAAAAATATTTTTGCAGATGCCAACCTTCATTTTGGTGGCGGTGGTGGATATCGGTATTTGGTGAATGATGGTGCTTTTATCAATCCTAATATTGGTTTAAAATATCAGCATAAAAAATATGCTTTTGGAGTGCAATACAGTCATTTTAATTTTTACACAGGAGAAATTAAAAGCAATAGTGTTTCCTTTTTTGTGGAAATTCCCAGTATTTTAAACTTTTCTGAATATAAAAATGCTCAAAAAGAATTTATTTTACAAAACGTATCATCAGATAGTTTTTGGAAAAAACCCGCTACAAAAAGTGCCTTACAATTGCGTTTCGATTTCTTTTATCCTTTTGGAAATTCTAAAAAAGATAACGGAGAAGCACTTACACAAACTTTGTCTGTGCTAGGTTTTGAATATCAAAAATACATTCAAAAAAGCACGTTTGTTTTTGCACATACAGATGCTATTTACAAAGGATTACGTGCAGGATTTATGGATTTATTTCTAGGAATAGGCTATCATCCATATCAACATAAAAGCGTAAATATATTTACAAAATTAGCTTTTGGTGCTGCAGGGGGAAGAGTGGCTCCAGAAGGCGGACTCATGCTCTACCCTAGTGCTGGAATGGATTTAAAATTTACCAAAAATATTGCTTTGAGCTTTCATGGAGGCTATTACAGAGCTTTAGATGGAGATTTAGAAGCCTACACGGTTGGTTTTGGGTTTAAATATTTTTCAAATACAGGAGGTACTCAAAACAAATTCCAAAAAACAAATTACACCCATTTTAAAACACAAGGCATTCGAGTAGACATTCAAAATCAAACCTATTTTAAAGTTCCCAAAACCGACGATTTAAAAGATATTTTTATAGCAGACTTGCAATTGATTGGCTTTAAAGTAAGTTATAATTTCAATAAAACATTTTATCTTACCGGGGAAACAGGTTTTGCGTATGAAGGAAGATCTGGCGGTTATGCGCATGGAATGGCAGGTTTTGGTGTTGCCAGTACTCCTTTTTTGCGTGATACAGCAAAAATATACTTAGAAATAGCAGGCGGTGCTGCAGGTGGTGCGGGTGTAGATACAGGAGAAGGATTGGTAGTAAGACCTACTCTAGGAATTAGTTATGAAATTACAAATAGAATTTCGTTCTTTGCATCGGGTGGAAAAATGATTTCTGCTGATGGAAATTTTAATGTAAACAATCTAAATTTTGGAGTTAGTTTTGGATTGGCAACACTCACAGCAAAAAAATAATTTAAAAAATAATAAACACCATGAATAACGGAATTTATGCAAAGTTTACAACCTCTAAAGGAGAAATTTTAGTAAACTTAGAATTTGAAAAAACACCAGGAACAGTAGGTAATTTTGTGGCTTTGGCAGAAGGTAATTTAGAAAACAGTGTAAAATCTCAAGGTACTCCCTATTACAATGGGTTAAACTTTCATAGAGTTATCCCAGATTTTATGATTCAAGGAGGTTGCCCTCAAGGAACGGGAACAGGAAATCCTGGATACAAGTTTGATGATGAGTTTCATTCCGAATTAAAACACGACAGACCTGGAATTTTAGCAATGGCAAATTCAGGCCCCGCTACCAACGGAAGTCAGTTTTACATTACCCACGTTCCCACGCCTTGGTTAGATAATAAGCATACCGTTTTTGGAGCCGTTGTGGAAGGACAAGATGTTGTAGATAGCGTTGCACAAGGAGATGTTTTAAAAACATTAGAAATTATAAGAGTTGGCGAAGCTGCTGAAAAATTTAATGCTGTAGAAGCTTTTAGAGTTTTTGAAGGAGCTAGAGCACAACGAGAAGCAGAAGAAAAACAGAAACAAAAAGAGCTTTTAGATAAAGTTGCTGCTGGGTATGAAGAAACAGCAAGCGGATTGCGTTATCAAATTCTTCAGAAAGGTGATGGAAAACAAGCCACAAAAGGCGCTATGGTTTCTGTACATTATAAAGGTCAATTGTTAGACGGAACTGTTTTTGATTCTTCATACAAACGTAAACAACCTATTGATTTTGCAGTAGGTATTGGACAAGTAATTGCGGGTTGGGATGAAGGAATCCAACTATTGCAAGTAGGCGATAAAGCTCGTTTTGTAATTCCTAGTAATTTGGCATACGGAGAAAGAGGCGCTGGTGGTGTAATTCCTCCAAATGCTACGTTAATTTTTGATGTAGAGTTGGTGGGAGTGAAGTAAAAATTATTAAAACTATATTTTAAAAGCTAGCCATTTAAACGTTTTAAATGACTAGCTTTTAAGGTTATAAGAAACATACCAATATTATTATAAAAAAATGTATATTTGGGGTATAATAACTTAAATTTTAAAAATTAATACTATGGAAAACCTTCAAAACCATCAAAGTAAAATTATTTTAGCACAAGCTACTGATTTAGAAAGGGTAGCTTTTTATAAAAAAACATACTCGCACGTAGCAGGTGGCGTTTTATTATTTATCATTTTTGAATATTTATTATTTCAAAGTCCTACAATAGTGGAATTTGCACTTTCAATGACAGAAGGTATTCGTTGGCTCATTATGCTAGGTGGATTTATGTTAGTGACTAATTATGCTGAGAGTACAGTAATGAAAGCTGCCGATAGAAATGTACAATACATGGGATATGCATTGTATATTTTTGTAGAAGCATTTATTTTTATTCCATTACTATATATAGCGATAGCTTACACAGAAGGATATCAATTGTTACAACAAGCAGCAATTGTTACTATTTCTTTATTTGCAGGAATCTCAGCCATTGTTTTTATTACCAATAAAGATTTTTCATTTTTAAAAGCTGGACTTACGGCAGGATTCTTTATTGCGATAGGTCTTATTATAGCAGGAACTTTATTTGGATTTGACCTTGGATTATGGTTTTCTGTTGGCATGTGTGTATTAGCAGCTGGCTCTATATTATATCAAACTTCTAATTTAATTCATAAATACGGAACCGAAGACTATGTACCTGCTGCTTTAGGGTTATTCGCTTCTTTAATGCTTTTATTCTGGTATATCATCCAGGTTTTTTTATCGAGAGATTAATATAAATTATAGTAAAAAGCTATTTGAAAAGTATTATTTTAAGCGAAAATGAATAATGATACTTTTCAAATAGCTTTTTATTTCATTCTGTGAAAAATGCATCTTTTGCTAAGTAGTTTATTTAGAATCTTCAGTATTTTTGTATTCTAAAATTCAATTCATGAATACAATAGAGAGTTTAAGATGGCGTTATGCTGTTAAAAAATTTGACACTACAAAACAACTTTCATCACAGCAAATAAATACTTTAAAGCAAGCCTTTCGGTTAACGGCTTCTTCTTACGGATTACAACCTTTAAAGTTGATAGTTATTCAAAATAAAGAATTACAGTCAACATTAGTACCCCATTCTTTAGGGCAACAACAAATAGCACAAGCCTCTCAGGTATTGGTTATTTGTACACCTAAAACATACACAACAAAAGAAATAGAAAACTATTTTGAGTTGGTTAAAAAAACACGGAATACACCTGATGAAATTTTAAATCCTTTTAAAGAATTTTTAATGAATGATTTGTCAAAAAAGACAGACATAGAAATCGAAAATTGGAATAAAAATCAAGCTTATTTAGCATTAGGAAATTTACTAACTGTCTGTGCCGTGGAGAAAATAGATGCCTGCCCTATGGAGGGTTTTCTACCCAAAAAATATGATGAAGTTTTAAATTTAGAAGCTCAAAACTTGCAATCGGTTTTAATACTACCTGTTGGGTTTAGAGCCGAAGATGACTATATGAAAGACTTACCAAAAGTGAGGAAAAATAGCGAAGATTGTATTATTGAAATTGTATCGTAGTAATAAAGTTGGAAAGGCTAAAAGTTTAAGGTTAATTTAAACGAATGAATTTATAGATAAATTGGAAGATTGAAGTATTGAAAATTCAACCTTATAAATTTTTCTAACTCTCAATTTTTTAACAAAAAAATAAAGAAAAAACATGTCTCAAGAAATTAGAAACTTAGCACCTAAAACTCTTTGGAATCATTTTTCAGACTTAAATGCAGTCCCTAGACCTTCTAAAAAAGAAGAACGTGTAATTGCTTTTATGGTTGATTTTGGCAAAAAATTAAATCTAGCAACTTTTGTAGATAGTGTTGGCAATGTTATCATTAAAAAACCTGCAACAGTTGGATTGGAAAACCGAAAAACGGTTGTTTTACAAAGCCATTTAGACATGGTGCATCAGAAAAATACGGACACTATTTTTGATTTTAATACTCAAGGAATTGATATGTTGATTGAAGGTGATTGGGTTACCGCAAACGGAACTACTTTGGGGGCAGACAATGGTTTAGGTGTTGCAGCAATTATGGCATTATTATCTTCTAAAAATATTGAACATCCTAATTTAGAAGCGCTCTTTACCATTGATGAAGAAACAGGTATGACCGGTGCAATGGGTTTAGATCCAACAGTCTTAAAAGGCGAAATTCTTTTAAATTTAGATACCGAAGAAGATGATGAAATTGGCATGGGTTGCGCTGGAGGAATTGATCTTACTGCAACTAAAACATATACAGAGGAAGAAATCCCTAAAAATACAAGTGCGTTTTTAATACGCGTAAAGGGTTTGCAAGGCGGGCATTCTGGAATGGACATTCACAAAGGGTTAGGAAATGCTAATAAAATCATGAATCGTTTGCTTTACAAAGGTTTTGAAAAGTTTGGTTTGCGAATCTCAGAATTGCATGGAGGTAGTTTGCGCAATGCCATTCCTAGAGAAAGTAGCGCTAAAATTGTAGTAAATACAGATAATAAAGAGGTGTTTTTATCGGAAATACAACAGCAAATTGCAATCATTAAACAAGAATTCTCTACTTTAGAGCCCAATCTTTCTATTGAAATAGCTATAGATTCATTACCTAAAAATGTGATGGATTCTAATAGTCAACAAGTTTTTATACAGGCTATATATGCTACTGTAAATGGTGTTTACAGAATGAGTCCGGATATAAAAGATTTGGTAGAAACTTCTAACAATATTGCTCGCGTTATTGTAGAAAAAGGAACTATACAGATTGAATGTTTAACGCGTTCTTCTTCAGAAACCAATAAATACGATTTAGTAAACGCACTGCAATCTGCTTTTGAATTAGCAAATTTTAAAGTATCGCTTTCGGGAAACTATCCTGGATGGCAACCTAATGTACAGTCAGAAATTTTAAATATTGTTGCTACAACCTATAAAAATTTACATGGAGAAAAACCTAAAATAGCCGCCTGTCATGCTGGATTAGAATGTGGTATTTTAGGTGAAATTTACCCCAATATAGATATGGTATCCTTCGGACCTACCATTTTAGGAGCACATTCACCTGATGAAAAAGTAAGCATCTCCTCTACTCAAAAATTCTGGAAATTTTTACTAGCAATTTTAAAAAATATTCCTATTAAAAATTAATATCGGATAAAAATAAAAAAATAATAACCGATATTAAAGAAAAAAGAATACCTTTGTGGTGTGTGGGATATTGATATTACATATAGACAAGAATTAAATGCCACTTTTAAAAGATTAGAAGAAAAAAAAGACGCATTAAAATTAGGAAGGCCATTACCTACTATTGCATTGCAAAAAATTAAAGAAGCTATCTCTTTAGAATGGACTTACAATTCTAATAGTATAGAAGGAAATACATTAAGCTTACGAGAAACACAAATTGTACTTCAAGAAGGAATCACTATAAAAGGCAAAAGCCTGAGAGAACATTTTGAAGCAAAAAATCATGAAAAAGCTTTAGAACATCTTTATACGCTTGTTCATGAAAATTACACATTAAATAGTAAAGACATACTTGCCATTCACTCCTATATCTTAAGAACCATTGAAGATGATTTTGCCGGTAGAATTAGAAATGCAGGCGTTCGTATTTCTGGAGCAAATTTTACACCACCAAACGCCCAAAAAGTATCAAAATTACTAGAGGAACTCATTACTTTTATATTGCAAAACCCTCTACATCTAAATACTGTAGAGTTGGCAACTATTTTTCACCATAAATTTGTTTGGATTCATCCATTTTTTGATGGAAATGGCAGAGCTGTTAGACTCGTTATGAATCTTTTATTACTAAAAGAAGGATATACTCCTGCCATTATTTTAAGAAATGACAGAAAGAAATATTATGCTGCATTAAATGCCGCTAATAAGGGCAACTACAATAAACTAATGTTGCTCATGTGCCAAGCTGTAGAACGTACATTAAATATTTATTTGAATGCACTACCTGATAGTACTTCAGAATATGTAGAAATTTCTAATTTAGTGGAAGAAGAATCTATTCCTTATGGTCAAGAATATATTAGTCTTTTAGCCCGTAGAGGTAAAATTGACGCTTATAAAGAAGGCAAAAACTGGCTTACTTCTAAGAAGGCCATCTTAGAGTACCAAATAAACAGAAAAAGAAAACGATAACTCATTTTCTTTAAAAATGTTTAAAATTTTATATTTTCTAGATTAAAATATTAATTTTCAACACTTTGTACATTTATGTTTTTGTTAACATCTTTGATTTCTACAAACATCAAATAATTGTATTTTTACTTTTATTAATCGAACCAATTTTAATGGGAAAAATAATTGCGATAGCAAATCAAAAAGGAGGTGTTGGAAAAACAACAACAACTGTTAACTTAGCGGCTTGTTTAGGGGTTTTAGAAAAAAAAGTCTTACTTATTGATGCAGATCCACAGGCAAATGCTTCTTCAGGATTAGGAATCGATACCGAATCTGTATCAGTTGGAACGTATCAAGTTTTAGAACATACTTATTCTCCAAAAGAAGCCATTCAAAATACAACATCACCCAATGTAAGTATTATTCCTGCACACATAGATTTAGTAGCTATAGAAATTGAGTTGATTGATAAAGCAGAAAGAGAATCTATGCTTCAAAAAGCGTTGGCTCCTATAAAAAACGACTATGATTATATTTTAATAGATTGTGCTCCTTCACTAGGATTAATTACTTTAAATTCTTTAGTAGCAGCAGATTCTGTAATTATCCCTATTCAGTGTGAATATTTTGCATTGGAAGGTTTAGGAAAATTATTAAACACTGTAAAAAGTGTACAAAAACTTCACAATCCAGATTTAGATATTGAAGGTTTATTACTAACCATGTTTGATTCAAGATTACGCCTTTCTAATCAAGTAGTAGAAGAAGTTCAAAAGCATTTTAGCACAATGGTTTTTGAAACAATTATTCGAAGAAATACACGTTTGGGAGAAGCACCTAGTTATGGCGAAAGTATTATTGCTTATGATGCTACTAGTAAAGGTGCTGTAAATTACTTAAATTTGGCAAACGAACTGATAAAAAAGAACCCATAAATGGCGAAAGCTACTAAAAAACAAGCTTTAGGTAGAGGTCTTTCCGCATTGCTAAAAGAGCCTACCAATACTCATACTTTTTCTAAAAACGAAGATTCTGTAGTTGGGAATATCGTTGAAATACCATTGAACACAATTAGTGTAAACCCATACCAACCAAGAACCTACTTTAATGAAGAAGTACTTAAAGAGTTAGCAGATTCTATTAAAGAACTGGGAGTTATTCAGCCAATTACAGTTCGTAAATTAGAAGACAATAGTTTTCAATTAGTTTCGGGTGAACGCAGATTTAGAGCTTCTAAACTTATTGGAAAAACAACAATTCCTGCCTATGTAAGAGTTGCCAACGATCAAGAAATGCTAGAAATGGCATTGGTAGAAAATATTCAACGAAAAAATTTAGACCCCATAGAAATTGCATTGTCTTATCAGCGTTTAATTGATGAAATACAGTTAACACAAGAACAATTAAGTACACGTGTTGGAAAAAAAAGGTCTACAGTTACCAACTATTTACGTTTGTTAAAACTAGATCCTATTCTACAAACAGGTATGCGAGATGGTTTTATTTCAATGGGGCACGGACGTGCTATTATTAATGTTGAGGACACAAGAGATCAATTAAAAATTTACGAAAAAATTGTTCGCGAAAAATTATCTGTAAGACAAACAGAAGAGCTTGTGAAAAATTTAAAATCAACGGAAACGCTCTCTGCAAAGAAAAAATCAGTTCCTAGTTTTATCAAAGATAGTATTCCTGAAATTAGCAATTATTTTGGGCAGAAAATTAGTATTACAATAGATAAAAAAGGAAAAGGAAAACTCTCTATTCCATTTGATTCTGAAGAAGATTTTAATCGTATTAAAAACTTATTAAAATAAGTGTTTCTCAAAAAAAAAATATCTTTTTTTTTAGTGCTGTTGGTTTGTTTTAACTTCTATGCACAACAAGATTCTATTGCTGTAAAAAAAGTAACTTCAGTAAAAAAAATCAGCAAATATAATGGTGTTTACAATCCGCTTAAACCTTCAAAAGCGGCTTTTTATTCGGCAATTTTCCCAGGAATGGGTCAGATTTATAATAAAAAATACTGGTTAACACCTATTATTTGGGGAGGAATGGCAACAAGCTTATATTATTATGATTTAAATAATGACGACTACAAACGTTATAGAACAGCTTTTAAATTAAGAGAAGCAGGGCTGGTAGATGAATTTACGGTAGATGGTGTAGAATTACTTTCTAGAGAAAGTTTAATTAGCGCTCAAAAAACATTGCGTAAAAATAGAGATTTATCGCTTTTAACAACTGCTATTATTTACATTTTACAAATTGTTGAAGCGAGTATAAATGCACATTTATTGCAATTTAATACCAGTGATAATTTATCTTTTGAACCTTTGTTAGTTCCAGCTCCTATTGAATTTGAAGCTCCAAAATTTGGATTCACTCTAAAATATACATTTTAAATGAAGATTGCATTATTAGGTTACGGACGAATGGGTAAAGAAATTGAAAAAATTGCTTTACAAAGAAAACACACTATTGTTATAAAAGATGAAGGAACTGTTACTTATGACATTACAATAGCCGATATTGCTATTGATTTTAGCATTCCAAATGCTGCTTTCAATAATATTAAGAACTGTATTGAACACAATGTTCCTGTGATATCAGGCACTACAGGTTGGTTAGAAAAATACGATGAAATTGTAAGTCTTTGCAACGAAAAAAAGGGCGCCTTTATCTATGCGTCTAATTTTAGTTTGGGTGTCAATATTTTTTTTGAACTCAATCAACAATTGGCAAAAATGATGCATACTTTAGAAGACTATAAGGTTTCTATGGAAGAAATTCATCATACTAAAAAATTAGATGCGCCAAGTGGAACAGCAATTAGTTTAGCGGAAGGAATTATTGAGCATTCTGCAAAACAAAAATGGGAATTAGATGGTACTGCATCTAAAGAGGTAATTCCAATTATAGCAAAAAGAATTCCTGAAGTACCTGGAACTCATACGGTTTTTTATGAATCGGAAGTAGATACTATTGCTATAAAACACACCGCACATAGCAGAAAAGGGTTTGCTCTAGGCGCTGTAGTTGCCGCAGAATGGTTAGTTGATAAAAAAGGTGTATACACTATGAAAGATGTGTTAAACATAGGTTAAAAGGTGTAACGTTTTTAATATTTCACTTCTTATGCCATTGAAATATTGAAAAACAAAATAGTATAAAAAATAATAGATTATGACGTTTACAGAATGGTTTCTTTTCTTCATTACTATTCAAGTTATCCATTTTTTAGGAACTTGGAAATTGTATGTAAAAGCAAATAGAAAAGCTTGGGAAGCAGCAATACCTATTTATAATGGGATTGTTTTAATGCAAATTATAAAACGCCCAAAATGGTGGATATTACTCTTGTTTATTCCTGTAGTAAATCTATTAATGTTTCCTGTAATTTGGATAGAAACTATTAGAACCTTTGGTTTTTATAAAAAATTAGATTCCTTTTTAGTAATTGCTACTTTAGGCTTGTATATTTTTTACGTGAATTATGCCACAGAAGCTACATACAATGCAGAAAGAAGTTTAAAACCAAGATCCGAATTAGGAGAATGGGTTAGCTCTATTACGTTTGCCATTATTGCAGCTACCTTGGTACATACTTATTTTATGCAACCTTATACGATTCCTACCTCTTCTTTAGAAAAAACCTTGTTGGTAGGCGATTATTTATTTGTTAGTAAATTTCATTACGGCGCTAGAGTTCCTATGACAGCAGTTGCCGCACCTATGGTACATGATTCTATTCCTTTTACTAAAAAACCTTCGTATCTTAAAAAACCTCAAATTCCCTATTTACGAATCCCTGGTTTTCAAAAAATTAAACGGAACGATATTGTGGTTTTTAGTTGGCCTGCAGATAGCTTGGCAACGATGTATGGCGATAACTCGGGAAAGTTTACGTATAAGCCCGTAGACAAAAAAACCAACTATGTAAAACGTTGTGTAGGAATTGCTGGCGATACCTTAAGTATTCGAGACGGTTATGTGTTTATCAATGGAAAACAAACTGTATTACCCGATAGAGCAAAATTACAGTTCTTTTATACATACACGTCTAAACAGCCTATTTCTAATAAAAATTACCCTAATTTTTTACGTAAAAATGAACGTTCATCTGTCTATAAAATTCTTACTGAATATTGGGAAGATGATCGTGTACAAAAAGCGCTAGAAAAAAGCGCCAACCTAACTAAAATTGATGCTGATTCTTTATATACAGAAGTGGCAGGAGGCATTGCCAGTTCTTTATATCAGCGCTTACAAATGAAAAGCGTACCTAATAAGATAAACATTAACTTAACAGAAGATGAAGTTGCCAAACTAAAAAAATACTCACAAACGGTTGCTGTTAAAAAAATCAATCACGCAGCAGATAATGCTATTTTTCCACATATAGAAAGCAATCAATGGAGTCAAGACAATATGGGTCCCATTTATATTCCAGAGGCAGGAAAAACTGTTGGCATTAATACAAAAACACTTCCTTTTTATTCAGAAATTATTAGAAATTATGAGGGCAATGATCTAGAAATAAATGGAGATGATATTTTTATCAATGGAAAATTAGCAACTTCTTATACCTTTCAACAAGATTATTATTGGATGATGGGAGACAATCGTCATAATTCACTAGATGCGCGTTATTGGGGGTTTGTTCCGTTTGATCATGTGGTAGGAAAACCTGTTTTTATTTGGTTTAGCTGGGATGCCGATGCACCTAGTTTTGTAGCCAAATTAAAATCGATTCGATGGGACAGAATGTTTACTACTGTTGGTGGGAATGGTGAATTGGTTTCTTATTTTAAACCTTTTTTAGTGCTACTAGTATTGTATTTCGGTTTTAAATTTTATAGAAAACGAAAAAAAAGCGCTTAACATAAATGTCATGTAATTGTAAAATATTGTCATTCCTGCGAAAGCAGGAATCTCATAAAAATGGAGATGAAATAAACAGATTCCTGCTTTCGCAGGAATGACAAAATTAACAAAATGTCTTTATTTTTACCCACCTACTTCTCTCCTATTGCGCAATATGTAGCCATTGTAAATGCTAAAAAAATCACTTTTGAAACAGCAGATAATTTCGAAAAGCAAACTTACAGAAATCGATGTTACATTTTTGGAACCAATGGCAAACAATCTTTAAATATTCCTGTAAAACATCATAAAACTACTGACAAAAAGAAAACAAAAGAAGCATTTGTAGATAACACATCACAATGGCAAAGGCAACACTTACGTTCTTTACAAACAGCTTATAGGAATTCTCCTTTTTTTGAGTTTTACATCGACGACTTACTCCCTATATTTACAAGGCAATACAAATATCTAGTTGATGTAAATATAGATACCTTTTTGTTTTTTACAAATGCCTTAGAAATTAGCAGTCATTTTTCTAAAACAACGGAATATGAAGTACATCCTAAAGGTGATTTTCGTTTTTTAGCAGACATTAAACGACAACCAAAAAATGAATTTCAAAAATATATTCAAATGTTTGACGATAAACATGGTTTTCTAGCCAATTTATCAATGTTAGATTTACTTTTTATGGAAGGTCCAAATGCTATTAATATTTTAGAGAGTTCTTATCATACTATTTTTAAAAACTCATGACCTTAAAATTTTATATTCATTATGGATTTCATTTTATAGTTCCTATTGGAATTGCTTTCTTCTTTTTTAAAGAACGTTGGAAATTAGTTTCGCTCATTTTTATAGCTACAATGTTGGTAGATTTAGACCACTTATTAGCAACACCTATTTTTGATGCAAATCGTTGTAGTATTAACTTTCACCCATTGCACTCTTATATTGCAATTGGATTGTATCTAATCTTTTGTTTTGTAAAAAAAGTACATACAATTGCTATTGGATTGTTACTGCATATGCTTGCAGACTTTATAGACTGTTTTTTATAGTTTAAAAGTTCGAGCTGAAGGTTCTCATAACCTTCTAACTTTTATACTTTCTACTTTTTAACTTTATATATTTTGAAAGAAGCCCGTTTACCTCTTTAGAAATTGCCATCTTTTTCACGATAAAAGCGTAAATCACGATTAACAGACAGCTTTTCAATGCAATATTAAGAATTGGATGAAAAGAGAAATTCCAAAAATAAAAAGCCATAAATAAAATTACTATAATAATTGCCAATTGTAACGTTTTCCATGTAAATGGCAGCATATTAAACTTTCGTTTTACATACCAAATTTTAAGTGTATTAAAAATGAATATAACTACTAGCGTAGACAAAGCAGCACCATTCATTCCAAAAACATCAATCCACCAATGATTTAAAAAAGCAACAATTATTGCCATGGCAATTCCGTAAGGCAATAAAATTTTATAATACTTAGAGTTTGCAATAATAGCCCCATTATTTCCTAAAAACATATTGTATAATTTGGCAATAGAGATCATTAACACAATAAAAACTCCTTGCGAATAATTTTCTTTAGGAACTATTTTATACAACTCTACAATATTGATATTTATCAATAAAAAGATAAGACTACACAAGATTATTAAATTGATAGAACTTCTTTTGTATAGCGAGGCTACTTCTGTAATATTTTGTTCTTGAATAGCTTTTGATGTTAAAGGCTGTAAAATTTGATGCATGGCTCTTCCTGGCACTTCTACCACAGAAGCTATAAAAACACCTACCGTATAGTAAGCTGTTAATTCTATGGCTTTTTTACTAGGTAACATTACTTTATCTATTTCTAATAAAATAGCACCTGCAGAACCTGCTAGAATAATATATATAGCATAGGTTAGAATTTCTTTAAAGTTATGCGGTTTTTGAAACGTAAATTTGGGCGTATATAATTTAAACGCGTGTATCAACATTAAAAGTGTTCTTAAAAAATAAGAGACCATTAACAGCCAAATAAACTGTTGTACATTTATAATATGAAAAGCAATCAACACTAATAATAGTAAAGTAGAGACTCTATGGTATAACTCTTTGAGCGCATTGCCAAAAACAGATTGCATTTGCACTTTTGCCCAAGCATAAAAAATTTCAAAGTAAGCAGTAGCAATTGCTACAAAATAGATAACATAGGTATACCCCTGAATAATTTCGTTTTTTACCGCTAGAAATGCACTAATTTTCTCATAAAAAACAACTCCTAAAAAGCCCATAGGAATAGCAATAAACAAAGGCAAAAACAATACAGAAGATAAAAAAGCATCTTTTTCTAGCTTTGTTTGATAGGACGAAAAAAACTTTACAATGGCATGCTGAATTCCAAATGCAGTAAATGGCATTAATAAATTTGCAGCAGATAATAAAAACACTACCAGTCCGTAATATTGCGGCGTTAAAAATTCTGTATATAAAAACAAGGTATTGATACCTCCAATAGCAAAAGCTATAAAAATAATAATGGTATTTCTTGATGATTGTTTTACTACAATGCCCAAATGATTACTGAATTAATCGTTTAAAGTCAAATTTCTGTATAAATGTACTAAGTCCTTAGAGGTTTTCTCCCAAGAAAATTGATTTTCTATAAATAACTTTCCATTTTCTCCCAATTTTTCTCTCAAATTTTTGTTATTATATAGTTTTAATACTTTTTCAGAAAAATCAATAGTTTCTTTTTCTTTATGTACTAATCCTATATTTATTCTAGATGTCAGCTTCTCTTGAGCAGTTGCATTACTCACCAATAAAGGTTTTGCGAAACTCATATATTGAAACAATTTATTTGCATAAGTAGTATCATGATGTACATTTTTATGCAAAGGAGAAATACAAATATCACTTGCAAAAATATATGAAGGAAATAAACTAGGTTGTTGCCAACCCTGAAAATCTACATAATCTTGAAGTTCATATTTTAAAACAGTTTCTTTTAAAAAAGCATCATCCAAATTACTTTTCCCCACTATAACCAATTGAATATTAGATATTTTATTTTTTAACTTACATAAAGATTTAATAGCAGTTAACAAACCCCTTCTTAAACTTGTATCGCCAATATACAATAGCGTAAACTTATCTTTATACCTAGTTACAATGTCATTTTTAATAACTGCATCCTTATAAAACGATTTTCGAACAGTATTAGGTACTGAAATAATTTTATTAGGATTCATAGAAACTCTAGTTAATAATTCCGTTTTTGCATCTTCTGTAACAACAATTACTTTAGATACTTTTTTAACAAACTCTTCTTCTTTTTTTTTCCATTTTTTTAATGAAATTAAAACATTCCCTGGAAATTTCTTTAAATGTGGATATGCCTTCATAATTTCAGGTCTATTTTCATGTAAATCCAATACTATTGGCAACTGATATTTTTTATTTGCCATAAAAGTTGCTTCTGCAATTCTCATATCATGAACATGCAATATATCAATCTTGTTTTCCTCTATAAAGTGTCCTATTTTTTTTTTCATGATTACAGAATACAACGGAATTGTATAGACTAATGCAGAAAGTTTATACTCTAATAAGTTCGAAGTGTATCTTTTAACTTCTATTTTATGAATAGAATCTTCCTTAAGTTGATTTGAATAAGTCAGACAAAAAAGAAAAACCTTATGTCCTTCATTTATCAATTCAATGGCTTCATTTTCCACTCTCGGATCTGGAGGAAAAACAGCATCTAACACCATTCCTATATGCAATTGATTACTTTGTTTTTGTAGCATATACAGCGTAATATCTTGGTGTAAATTTTCTTAAAATAGGTCTAAAACCAATTTTACGAATGGGACTTGTCCATTTTTCTTTTTTCTGAATAGACCAACCAGCTTTCTCTAACAACCAATCGAACTGCCAATCTTCAAATTCATGATAATGTCTGTCCCACAAATCCGTTTTGCTTCGGTAAGCTTTAGCAAACCATAAATTTAAAGGTACTGTAACAATTAGTTTGGTAGTTTCTATGGCTTGTAATACTAAAAGGGGGGCTACTAAATGTTCTAATATCTCAAAAGCCGTAACCGCGTCTACTTTGTGTTTTTTTACAATTTCTGGCAATACATCTAAATCTTCTCCCTCTGTATTGAAAACAGTATACCCATTTTGTTCCATAATTTCGCTAAACGGATTGCGAACTCCCATATCTAATATGGTTGCCGGAGCAGGCAAAACATCCTGTAAAAAACGCAATGTATGTTGGTATCTCTTTAACGGTAATTTATTTTCGTACATGATTTTTATAAAAAATCAAATGTATACAATTGTATTTACAAAACGAAGAAAGGATGAAAAAGGAGTAGAATTTTATTTAAAAAAAGTTAAAGAGTATAATTATTTCCCTTCAGCAGCTTTTTTAGCTTCTCTTTTTAATTTTAGATTTTCCCAGATAGTTCCACCAATCCAATAAGGAACTACAAAAGTTAATAAGAAGATTAACAACCAAAATCCTGTTGTAAAAATAAACATAAATAGAACAAGTCCTGAAAATTCTGAAAAATCTAACATGTATTTTCTTTTGAAAATTAATTGTAGCAAAAATAATACATATTTTCATTTTTTACACCCCTTTTAAAAAATATTTTCGATTCTATTTCTCCCTGTTTCTCTTTAATAAATTGAAATACTTTTTTGTAAATTTGAAGCCTTATTTAGACTTATAGAACTTTATAAACTTTCATACTTAAAAAATGAAATACAGAATAGAAAAAGATACTATGGGAAATGTAGAAGTTCCTGCTGATAAATATTGGGGAGCACAAACAGAACGTTCTCGTAATAATTTTAAAATTGGAGCAGCAGCTTCTATGCCTTTAGAAATAGTATACGGATTTGCTTATTTAAAAAAAGCAGCCGCATATACTAATGCAGAATTAGGAGTACTAACTTCTGAAAAACGCGATTTAATTGCCAAAGTTTGTGACGAAATTTTAGCAGGAAAATTAGACGACCAATTTCCTTTAGTTATTTGGCAAACAGGTTCGGGCACACAATCTAATATGAATGTGAACGAAGTAATTGCAAATAGAGCGCATGAGATTGCTGGAAAAGTTATTGGAGAAGGTGAAAAAACCATTCAGCCTAATGATGATGTCAACAAATCGCAATCTTCTAACGATACGTTTCCTACAGGAATGCATATTGCTGCGTATAAAAAAATTATAGAAACTACCATTCCTGGTGTAACACAATTGCGAAACACATTACAAGCAAAATCGGAAGCCTTTAAAGAGGTTGTAAAAATTGGAAGAACGCATTTAATGGATGCAACACCATTAACTTTAGGACAAGAGTTTTCTGGTTATGTAGCACAATTAAACTTTGGTTTAAAAGCATTACAAAATTCACTAGAACACTTAAGTCAGTTAGCTTTAGGTGGAACTGCTGTGGGAACTGGATTAAATACTCCTGTGGGTTACGATGTTTTGGTTGCAAAATATATTGCTGAATTTACAGGATTGCCTTTTGTAACTGCTGAAAATAAATTTGAAGCTTTAGCAGCACATGATGCTATTGTAGAAACACACGGGGCTTTAAAACAGTTAGCAGTTTCTATCAATAAAATTGCGAACGATATTCGATTGATGGCTTCAGGGCCTCGTTCTGGAATTGGAGAAATTATTATTCCGGCTAACGAACCTGGAAGTTCTATTATGCCCGGAAAAGTAAATCCAACACAAGCTGAAGCAATTACAATGGTTTGTGCACAAATAATGGGGAACGACGTTGCCATTACAGTTGGTGGAACACAAGGACATTATGAGTTGAATGTTTTTAAACCTATGATGGCGGCAAACTTACTACAATCTGCTCAACTACTTGGAGACGCTTGTGTGTCTTTTGATGTAAACTGTGTAGCTGGAATTGAACCAAATACTGTTAGAATTAAAGAACTGTTAAATAATTCTTTAATGTTAGTTACTGCCTTAAACACCAAAATTGGTTATTATAAAGCTGCTGAAATTGCCAATACAGCACATGAAAACGGAACTACTTTAAAAGAAGAAGCTATTCGTTTGGGGTACGTAACTCCAGAGCAATACGATGAATGGGTAAAACCGGAAGAAATGACAGGAAGTTTGAAGTAAAAAATAGTGTTGTAAAGTCTGAAAGTTGAAAGTTGTAAAGTTTTTATTTTAAAGATGTAAAGTAAAAAAATTCAAAAACATTTTACTTGAATCTAAACTCTAAACCTATACAGTTTTTTAGACTTTCCAACTTTAGACTTTTTACTTTCTAACTTTATAAACTTTAAACTTATTTCTTCACAAATACCGCTCTTTTACTATATTTAAATGATGTTGCTGGTGTCCGGCTATTAAAAAGCCTATAGCTCTCACCGACATATCCTTTTCGGAACAAATTCCCATTCTTAACAATGCTTCTTCAGAAAAACTTTCAAATAAAGTAATCGTACCTTTTCTTACAATAGCCATTTCATCCAATAAATGAGTATAATCCCTAGTGTTTGCGTTACAATTTTCAACAAAAACATCTTGATCAAATCCGGGTAAAGCAGTAGCATCTTTTCTTGCAAAACTGAGAGCTCTGTAACAAAAAATTCGTTCCGTATCAATAATATGCTGAATCAACTCCTTTAAAGTCCATTTTCCTGCTGCATAAGCATAGTTTTGTTTTTCTTGAGGAATATTCCGCAATACATTTTCAAAATCTTGTTGTGCGCCTTGCAAATTTTCAACAATCGTTTTACCATTACTTTCTGTCAATTGTACGTATTGCCCAAAATAAGGTGCGTACTCGTTTTGTGGAATCATCTTTTTATCATTTTTAGTTTACCCAATGCTTATAACGTTTTTCAGCTTTACAAACTTTCAACTTTTAACTGTATGTTTGTAATCCAAATGTAATTATTTTTTAATGATAAAGTTATTCATCAACATTAAAGAGCTCGTTCAAGTTAGAGAAGTAGGTGTAAAAAAAATTAGCGGAGAAGAAATGAAGATTTTACCTACGATTAAGAATGCTTTTTTATTGATTACAAATAATGTGATTACTGATTTTGGTTCTATGGATAATGTACCTACAATTGAAATAGATGAAACGATTGATACTACTGGAAAAATGATTTTACCTACTTGGTGCGATAGTCATACACATATTGTATATGCAGGTAATAGAGAACAAGAATTTGTAAATAGAATTCAGGGATTGTCCTATGAAGAAATTGCCAAACGTGGCGGTGGAATTCTAAATTCTGCTAAAAAACTACAAGAAACCTCAGAAGAAGAATTGTATAAGCAATCTGCAAAAAGATTGGAAGAAGTTATTGCCTTAGGAACAGGAGCTGTTGAAATAAAATCGGGTTACGGATTAACTGTGAGTGCCGAATTAAAAATGCTACGTGTTATTCAGCAGTTAAAAGAGCATTATGCCATTCCTATTAAAGCTACTTTTTTAGGAGCGCATGCAGTTCCGCAACAATTTAAAGAAAAGAAACAAGATTATATTGATTTAATTATCAATGAAATGCTTCCTAAAATCGAAAAAGAGCAACTCGCAGATTTTGTAGATGTATTTTGCGAAGTGGGTTATTTTTCTGCGAAAGAAACTGAAGAAATTTTAATTGCTGCCAAAAAACATGAATTGACTCCAAAAATTCATGTCAACCAGTTTAACGCTATTGATGGTGTGAAAGTTGGTGTAGAAAGCAATGCCCTTTCTGTAGATCATTTAGAAATTATAACTCCAAAAGATATCGATAGCTTAAAAGAAAGTGATACAATGCCTGTGGCTTTACCTTCTTGCTCTTATTTTTTAGGCATTCCATATACTCCTGCTAGACAGCTTATAGATAGTGGATTGCCTTTAGCTTTAGCAACGGATTACAACCCCGGATCTACACCTTCTGGGAATATGAATTTTGTAGTGTCTACCGCATGTATAAAAATGAAAATGACTCCGGAAGAAGCTATAAATGCAGCAACTATAAATGGGGCTTACGCTATGAATTTATCTGATGAAGTAGGAAGTATTACTGTAGGAAAGAAAGCAAATTTTATGATTACAAAAGAAATATCCAGCTATCATTTTATTCCTTATAGTTTTGGAAATCATCAAATAGAAAGTGTTTATATTGATGGAAATGAATGGTCTTCTTAAATGGGTTTTTGAATAAAAGCCCTGAAAGGGTTTAAAACCCTTTTCAGGGCTCTTGAAAAATTATTTATCTTTTTAATTATTCAGTAGGCTTCTCATAAAAAGAATGTGGTAACTGACTCTTTATAAATCTAAAAATAAAATCATTCCTAAAACAAAACCAGAAATTGTAAATCCTCTATAATAGTTTTTATATTTATTTATAATGTATTCTTCTTCTTTATTTAAAAAAGGTAATGTGTTCTTAATCCAATAATTTTCAATTAATTTTTGATTTTTGTCCCAAAGAATAGTCATTCTAAAAAAAAAGCAGAAACATACAACCGCTAATAATATTTTAACTCCCATTCCCATTTGTATTCCCATTATAATAAACTTAAATCAATGTCCTACAAATTCACACGAGTTATTCATTAGGCTTCTCATAAAAAGAATCTGGCAATTCGCTTTCACTTAATAAAGGAAGTGTAAATACTGTAGGGGCTCTTTTTGGTGCTGTTGGATTTCCATTATCATCTTTTTGATACCAAGTAATTTCTTTTGGCAAGAGCATATTATTCACAGTTTCCCATTGTTGATAGCGAATTAAGTTTGACTTTTCCGAAGGTTTTTTACTATAAAAAGTAACGGTATATCCTAACCATTCCATTTGAAATGTAGCAGGATTGTAATACACATAATAGTTGTCGTCTGGAGAAGTACCTATATTGGCTTTAAATGAAATTTTATAACCAGGAAATTGTTTCCCTTCAAAAACAATAGGTTTAATTTCTTCATATATAATTCCGTCATCTGCCAATACAAAAGGCATGGCATAAAAATAAAAATATAAATTGTGGTAAAAATCCTTATTCCCTTTAAAAGTTACACTGTCTTTCTCTGATAACCAAATGTCTTTTCCATTAAACCCTAATGAATAACCGGAATTATGTACTGCTGTTTTTCTAGAATGTAAATCTATCGTGTGCACTTCTGTTCCTTTATTAAAAGAGAGTGTCTTGTACTTTTTCCAAGCATCCATGCTTCCGTGATATTGAAAAACCTTTCCCAAATTTTCTGGAAATCGTTCTTCTTTTTTGAGTTCTTGTTTACATGAAACAAGTAAAATTGCAGTTATAATTACTAAGATGATTTTTTTCATATTTCTATTCTAAATTTATATTTCTTCTAATACTGAATTTCCTTTCGAGTTATCTCCTGAAGTCCATTGCCACGATTCGTGTAAACGAATTTTTCCATTGCTCATTATTTCTGGTGTTGAACTACATATACCAGTCATTAACTCTCCCTTTTTATTTATTTGATGATAGCTCATTTCAATACAACCATTTTCATCAACCAATCCTATAAAATGCCCTTTTTTAATATTTTGTCCTTCATATGTACAAGTTATAATGGTATTCGTTTGTAAATAATGAAAAATCATATCATTTGATATCTCTCCATTATAAGAGTTCGATACAGGTTTAAATTTTCGATGATTATAATTTGCCATGTTATCTTAAAAGTTATAATCTTCCATCAATAATACTCTCCACAATATCTGGGTTCAACAAAGTAGAAATATCTCCTAAATTAGAAAGCTCATTGGATGCAATTTTACGCAAAATTCTTCGCATTATTTTACCAGAACGTGTTTTTGGCAATCCTTTTACAAACTGAATTTTATCGGGTTTTGCAATCGCACCAATCGTATTTGCCACTGTTTGTCGGATTTCATTCGTTAATTCTTTATTAAGAACTACATCATCATATAAAATAACGAAAGCATACAATGCATTTCCTTTAATATCATGCGGAAAACCAACAACAGCGCTTTCTACTACTTTTTTATGTTCATTAATAGCGTTTTCTATTGGTGCCGTTCCTAAATTATGCCCAGAAACAATCACAACATCATCTACTCTACCTGTAATTCTATAATTTCCTTTTTCATCTCGCAAAGCACCATCGCCAGGGAAATAACAATTAGGATATGCTGAAAAATAAACATCTTTATAACGTTGATGATTTCCATAAATTGTTCTCGCTAAAGAAGGCCACGGGTGTTTAATCGCTAAAATACCTGTTGCTTGTTTGTCTGTAATTTCTTGTCCTTGTTCATCCAATAAAACCGTTTGAATTCCTGGTAACGGAAGTGTTGCAAAAGTGGGTTTGTCTTCTGTAATTCCCGCTAAAGAAGAAATCATCATTCCGCCTGTTTCTGTTTGCCACCAAGTATCTACAATAGGGCATTGTTGCTTTCCAACATAATTGTTATACCAATGCCAAGCTTCTTCATTAATGGGTTCTCCAACCGTTCCCAAAGTTTTTAAACTAGATAAATCGTATTGATTTACCAAATCTACAGGATGTTTTGCCAAAGCTCTAATTGCAGTTGGTGCTGTATAAAATTGGTTGACTTTATGCTTTTCGCATATTTGCCAAAATCGTCCATAATCTGGATAGCTAGGAACCCCTTCAAAAAGTAATGTAGTTGCTCCAGAACACAAAGGTCCGTACAGAATATAACTATGGCCTGTAATCCAACCAATATCTGCTGTACACCAATAAATATCTCCTTCTTTATATTGAAAAACGTTTTGAAAAGAATAGGTTGTATACACCATATAACCTCCACAAGTATGTACCATCCCTTTGGGTTTTCCTGTAGAACCCGAAGTATATAAAATAAACAAAGGATCTTCTGCATCCATGATTTCTGGCGGACAAATAGCGTCTACTTTTTCCAGTTCTTCATGCCACCAAAGGTCGATTTTTGAGTTCCAAGAAACCTTTTGTTTTGTTCTTTGATACACAATAGACCTCTGAATTGTAGGGCATTCTTTTATAGCTTCATCTGCAATATCTTTTAACGGCGTTATTTTTTCACCTCTAAATCCACCATCCGCAGTTAATAAAATAGTACAGGCTGCATCGTTTATTCTAGCGGCTAAAGCTGAAGAAGAAAATCCAGCAAAAACAACAGAATGGATCGCGCCAATTCTAGCACACGCCAATACAGCAATAGATAATTCTAGAACCATAGGCATATAAATACACACACGATCTCCTTTTTTTACGCCATTATTTTTTAAAACATTGGCAAATGCACAAACTCTAGCGTGTAATTCTTTATAGGTAACATGTTGGGCTTCTTCTTTCGGATTGTTAGGTTCCCAAATCATAGCAACTTCATCTCCTTTTGTTGCTAAGTGCCTATCTAAACAATTTTCAGTAATGTTCAATTTCCCGCCAACAAACCACTCCGTTTTAGGTTCTGACCAATCATATTTTAGAACTGTATCCCATTTTTTATTCCATAAAAAATGTTCCGCAATTGCTCCCCAAAACTCACTTGGTTCTTCAATACTTTTTTTATAAGCTTCTTGATATTCTTGTATGGAATTAATTTGTAATGACATTTACTATTAGTTGTTAGTTGTTAGTTGTTAGTTGTTAGTTGTTAGTTGTTAGTTGTTAGTTGTTAGTTGTTAGTTGTTAGTTGAAATTCAAAAAATCTGATTCATTAATAAATCTAAACGGATAAACTTATCAACAAATTAAACTATTAAAAGATTCAAGAATTCAAAACTTAACATTCAAAATTCAGCGCTTAAAATTCAGCACTTAAAATTCAACATTCAAAATCTTTACTACTTTCAGACATTAGACTTTGCAACTTTCAATCTTTCAATCTTTCAATCTTTCAATCTTTTAATGAACACTAGTTTCTCCTACTCCACTTGGAATTCTAATATTTTCTACAATTTCAACTACTTGTTTAGGAGGCTTAGGCGTAAATTTTGAAACAATAATAGCCACAACAAAATTAAGAATCATTGCTACAGTTCCAAATCCTTCGGGGGAAATCCCGAACCACCAATCTTGTTTCGTTCCTCCACCAAACCAATTGAACTTAAATTTTAACATATAAAAAAGCATGAATAAAATACCTACAAGCATTCCAGCAATAGCGCCTTCTTTGTTCATTTTTTTACTAAAAATTCCCAGCACAATTGCAGGGAAAAACGAAGCGGCTGCCAAACCAAATGCCAAAGCAACTGTGGCAGCTACAAAATCTGGCGGATGAATTCCAAAATAACCTGCTACACAAACTGCAATAACTGCAGATACTCTTGCAGCAATCAATTCGCCTTTTTCTGTGATTTTAGGTTGTATAATTTTTTTTATCAAATCGTGGGAGACCGATGAAGAAATTACTAACAATAAACCTGCGGCGGTAGATAATGCGGCTGCCAAACCTCCTGCGGCAACCAATGCAATTACCCAATTAGGTAATTTGGCAATTTCTGGGTTTGCCAATACCATAATATCTTTATCAACAGTTAATTCATTTTTTGAAGCGTCGGCTACATATTGCACTTTGCCATCACCATTTTTGTCTGTAAACGAGATTAACCCTGTCTTCTCCCAATTGGCAAACCATTCAGGCAATTCTTTATAAGGTGTATTACTTACAGTTTCTATGAGATTAGTTCTAGAAAAAACAGCAATTGCTGGAGCTGTTGTATATAAAATAGCTATAAATAATAATGCCCAACCAGCAGATTTTCTGGCATCAGAAACTTTTTTAACGGTAAAAAAGCGCACAATTACATGTGGTAATCCTGCTGTTCCAACCATTAATGCAGCGGTAATAAAAAAGACATCGAGTGTAGATTTACTTCCAGAAGTATAAACATCAAAACCTAGTTCTTTGTGCAAGCCATCTAATTTATCAAGCAAATAAACACCACTTTCATCAACACCTCCAAATCCCAATTGCGGAATAGGGTTTCCTGTCATTTGAATAGAAATAAAAATCGCAGGCACCATAAACGCAAAAATCAATACACAATATTGCGCTACTTGCGTGTACGTAATCCCTTTCATTCCACCTAAAACAGCATAAAAAAGAACGATAATCATTCCTATAATAACGCCTGTAGTAATATCGACTTCTAAAAAACGTGAAAAAACTAATCCTACACCACGCATTTGCCCTGCTACATACGTAAATGAAACTAGCAACGCACAAACAACAGCTACAAATCTGGCTAGATTAGAATAATAGCGATCACCAATAAAATCGGGAACCGTAAATTTCCCAAATTTCCGTAAATAAGGTGCTAACAATAACGCCAATAATACATAACCACCTGTCCAACCCATTAAATACACCGAACCATCGTATCCATTAAAAGAAATAATACCCGCCATAGAAATAAAAGATGCGGCAGACATCCAATCGGCAGCAGTTGCCAATCCGTTTGCTAAAGGCGAAACACCTCCGCCAGCAACGTAAAATTCTTTTGTAGAACCAGCTTTAGACCAAATGGCAATACCAATATATAAAGTAAAAGTAATGCCTACTAAAATCCATGTCCAGATTTGAATTGTCATATTTTTAAATAAGTTTAACTATCAAAATTATTTTTCTTGTCTAACCGATTCATCAATCGAATATAGACAAATATTAAAATCACAAATACATAAATAGCACCTTGCTGCGCAAACCAAAAGCCTAACTTAAAGCCTCCAAAACGAATGGTATCTAAATACTCTTTAAACAAAATACCTGCTCCAAAAGAAACCAAAAACCAAATCGAAAGTAAAATAATCAAGTATTTTAAATTGGTTTTCCAATACTGATTTGCTAGATGTTTGTCTTTCATAATAAACAAGTTCTAATTAGAAATAGTTGAACAATATAAAATTATATTTGCTTTTTACATAAAGTTTATGACGTTTTTATCTGTTACGCTATTTATAAGTACCTATTGGCACCTCATTCTTTTATTTTTTATAGTAGCCATGTGTTATGCTTCTGTGGGTTTTGGAGGAGGTTCTAGTTACCTAGCAATATTAGCGCTAGCAAGTATTGGGTATTTAGAAATAAGAACTACCGCTTTGCTTTGCAATATTGTAGTAGTTGGCGGAAGTGTGTTTTGGTTTGTATTAGAAAAACAATATAATTGGAAAAAAATAACACCGCTCATCTTGTTAAGTATTCCTATGGCATTTGTGGGTGGCTATTTAAAAATTAGCGAATCTTTCTTTTTTATTTTTCTCGGTTTCACCCTTCTTTTAGCAGCTTTTGTAATGGCATTTTCTAAAGAAGCTCCTATTAGAAACACAATAAAAACTACGCCATTTAAAAATGCTTTTTATGGCGGATGTATTGGTTTTATTTCTGGAATAGCAGGTATTGGTGGTGGTATTTTTTTAGCACCTTTGCTACACCTTACAAATTGGGAAACTCCTAAAAAAATTGCGGCAATAGCTAGCTTATTTATTCTTGTAAATTCTTTAGCAGGAATTTTAGGTCAGTATTACAATCCTAATTTTTCTATAGATTGGAATCTAACGACAGTCTTATTAATTACAGTTTTTATTGGAGGACAAATAGGGCGTAAATTAAGCAATCGATTTTTTAACGCCATTCATCTTAAAAGAGCTACAGCAATTTTAATAGCCTTTGTAAGTATTCGGATTTTAATTACGCATATTTAAATTGTTTAATGATTTTATTTTTTTGTTAAACAAAAATATTGTATCTTTGAAGGGATAAGTTTCTGAATTTCAAGTAACTTCCCTCATTATTGATTTAATTTTGTTTTTAAACTACTATCATCCTAGATAGTAGTTTTTTATTTTAGTTCTCTTAAAGAGTCTATCAATCTTTTTTTTATAATATTGAGAATTCTCTTATGAATCTCTGACTTTATTTCAGAATATTTTTGATGTTCTTGTATTGTAAAAAGCCCTATAACAATTCCAATAAATTGGTTTTTTAACTGAAGATCTTTAGATAAAGAATTATCGATAAATCCAATTATTTTCTCATCAGACATCTCATTCAAATTATTCTTTCGTATCAATGCATATTGTTTAAACATTTCAATAATAAGAGCATGTTGCAATTTGATAATCGGTCGGAGAGTTCTATTCTGAAATTCTTCTGAAATAGAAATCCCTTTTTTATCAGAAATTCCTTCAATAATTGGTCGGATTAAGATTTTTTTATCTAACATTTAATGATTTTCTAACAGTGCTTCTAATTCGTATTGATATTCAAACTGCAAATCTTCATGCAACGTTGCTAAAGCTTTTTGTATCAATACAGTTTGTCTGTCAAAAACATTTTGCAACCTTGGACTCTTTTGAATTGAAGGTGTAAATTCTTTTAATTTTCTGCAATAGTATAGTAGTAAAATAACTTCTGTTTCCTTTTTTTTAGAATAGCGAATGTATTTTTTTATCAGTGATAAGATTTTACGCATACTCTTTCTTATATAAAAAAAGCTATTTGTATTAATGTCTTCAAAAAGCAGATTTAATTGTTCTTTGATACTTTCTATATAGCGCTCTTCATTCTCAGACTCAAACAATAAATACGTTAATAATTCTTTGTTCTCTTTTTTAAATTTTGATAACTGTAAGCACAACTCAACTAAATCATTATTAGAACAATGTTGTAATTCGTCTTTAATTTTTTTGATGGTTACGGCTTTCAATACAATAGTATTTTCTATATTATTTAGAAACTTATCTGTCCTTGCTTCCTACGCAGGAATAACAGGTGATAAAAATGCCAATACGTTTTTTTCTATTCTCCCCAATACATTTTCTGTAGTGGCTTTTACAAATTTTTCTCCTGTAATTTGCTCGTACAATTCTATATATCGATTTGAGATTTCAATAATTTTTTCATCATTCATCACAGGAATTTGCTGATTTTCTTTTCCTTGAAAACCATTTTCTATCAACCATTGACGAACAAATTCTTTCGACAATTGTTTTTGTTTTTCTCCTTTTTCTTGTCGTTCTTTATACCCATCTGCATAAAAATAACGAGAGGAATCGGGTGTATGAATCTCGTCAATCAATACAATTTTACCTTCTTTTGTTTTTCCAAACTCGTATTTTGTGTCTACCAAAATTAATCCGCGTTTTGCTGCAATTTCGGCACCTCTTGCAAATAATTTTCGTGTATACTCTTCTAAAATCAAATAATCTTCTTCAGAAACGATTCCTTTTTTTAAAATCTCTTCTCTAGAAATATCTTCGTCGTGTTCTCCATTATCGGCTTTTGTAGAAGGTGTAATAATAGGTGTTGGAAATGCATCATTTTCTTTCATCCCTTCGGGCATTGCAACACCACATAAGGTTCGTTTTCCTAATGCATATTCTCTTGCTGCGTGCCCAGATAAGTAACCACGAATCACCATTTCCACTTTAAAAGGTTCACACAAATGTCCTACAGCCACATTTTCATCGGGATTTGCCAACAACCAATTCGGAACAATGTCCGCAGTATCATGCATCATTTTTGTAGCAATCTGATTTAAAATTTGCCCTTTAAACGGAATTTGTCTTGGTAAAATTACATCAAAAGCAGAAAGCCTATCTGTTGCAATCATCACCAGAATTTCGTTATCAATATTATATACTTCTCTTACTTTTCCTTTATAAACCGATTGCTGTTTTGGAAATTGAAAATTGGTTTCGTTAATGGTATTCATGGTTACTATTTACTAATTGTTAGTTGTTAGTTGTTAGTTGTTAGTTGTTAGTTGAAACTCAAAAAATCTGATTCATTAATAAATCTAAATGGATAAACTTATCAACAAATTAAATTATTAAAAGATTGAAAACTCAAAAATTAAAGGATTGAATAATTCAAAATTTAGCATTTAAAATTCAACATTCAAAATCTTTACGACTTTCAGACATTAGGCTTTCACACTTTATAAACTTTAAACCTTTGCAACTTTATCACTCTATATCTTTCACACTTTACTCCGTCTCTATGCTTTTATAAGCGGTAATTATCTTTTTTACCAATTGGTGTCTTACTACATCTTTGTCATCTAAATATATTTGAGCTATTCCTTTAATATCTTTTAAAGCTAATAAAGATTCTTTTAAACCAGAAATCTGTTTTCTTGGTAAATCTATTTGCCCTGGATCTCCATTAATAATAAATTTAGCGTTTTTTCCCATTCTAGTTAAAAACATTTTCATTTGACTATGCGTAGTATTTTGTGCTTCGTCTAAAATAACAAAAGCATTGTCTAAAGTTCTTCCTCGCATAAATGCTAATGGCGCAATTTGAATCACTCCCTTTTCTATGTGAGAAGTTAATCGTTCATGCGGAATCATATCCCGCAAAGCATCGTACAAGGGTTGCATATAGGGGTCTAATTTTTCTTTTAAATCTCCTGGCAAGAACCCTAAATTTTCTCCCGATTCTACAGCGGGTCGGGTTAAAATAATACGTCGTACTTCCTTTTCTTTTAACGCTTTAACAGCCAATGCAACTGCCGTATATGTTTTTCCTGTTCCTGCAGGACCTACCGCAAATAACATATCGTTTTTTTGCATCAGGTTTACCATTTTACGTTGATTTTCTGTTTGCGGTTGTATTAACTTTCCATTAACACCATGTACTAAAACGTCTTTAGCATTTACAGATGTTTTTTCTTCTTTTCCATTAGAAGTTACAATTCGCTCAATACTATTTTCATCTAATTTATTATAGCGATTAAAATACGTAATCAACATTTGAAAACGTTTTTCAAATTCGTCTAAAATATCAGATTCTCCGTAAATCTTTAATTTAGAACCACGTGCAACAATTTTAATTTTTGGAAAGTACCGTTTTAATTGCTCAATAGTACTGTTTTGTGTGCCAAAGAAATCTTTAGGGTTAATTTCTGTTAACTCAATAATACGCTCATTCAAATGCTTCTTTTTTAAGTATATTTTAGGTGTAATTAATTCATATTAAAAATAGTCTTTTAAATTCTCAAAATTTGTAGATTTGTGTAAATATTTCAAGAACTTTTACACATTTAATTAACAGCAAAATTTAATGTCTTTAATAACATTAACTACGGATTTTGGAACAAAAGACCACTTTGTTGGTGCTGTAAAAGGAGCTATTTATTCTGAATTACCCGATGCAAAAATTGTAGATATTACGCATCATATATCTCCGTTTAATATTACCGAAACTGCCTATATCCTTAAAAACTCTTACAAAAGTTTTCCCGAAGGAACCATTCATATTGTGGGTGTAGATTCTGAATTAAGCGCTGATAACAAACATATTGCTTTGGCATTGGACGGACATTATTTTATTTGTCCAGATAATGGTTTAATTTCTATGATTGCTTCAGAAGTAAATCCTGCTAAGGTTGTAGAAATTACAATTCACGATCGTATAGAAAGTAGTTTTCCTGTGTTAGATGTTTTTGTACAAGTAGCCTGTTTTATTGCACGTGGCGGAAATCTAACTGTGATTGGAAAAGAAATTACTTCTTATAAAAAAATGGTAGAAATTCAGCCAAAAGTAAATCAAGATCAAACACAAATTATAGGAGGTGTTATTTATATTGATAATTACGGAAATATTATTAGTAACATTCGGCAAAAAATGTTTCAAGAGATTGGAAAAGGAAGAGCTTTTAAAATTACTGCAAAACGATATTCTTTTTCAAAAATTTATAGTCGATACAACGAAATTGTAGATCCGAATACAGAAAATTCGAGGCAATTTGACGGTAATAAATTGGCATTATTCAATGCAGGTGGTTACTTAGAAATTGCCATTTACCGAAGTAATTTAAAAACAGTTGGTGGCGCTTCTACCCTATTAGGATTAGATTATAGAGACACCATTACAATTGAGTTTTTTAATGCAAAAAAACCTGAATTTATACCTTTAAATTAATAAATGGAGAAACCTAAAACATTTATAAATCGACAAAACAAACCATTAAGTATATTATAACTTTTTAACTTTCAAACTTTACAGACTTTAAATAGTATAGATGCGTTATAACTTTATGAACTTTACACCCATACTTAAAAAAGAATTCAACTCGTTTTTTGCTTCGCCTATTGCCTATTTGGTAATTGGAGTCTTCTTGCTCATTAACGGATTGTTTTTATGGGTTTTTAAAGATAATTTTAATATTTTAAACGCTGGTTTTGCAGATTTAAACGCTTTCTTCTATATCAATCCTTCTATTTTTATTTTTCTGATTCCTGCGATTACCATGAAAAGTTTTGCAGATGAATTTCATAGCGGAACTATAGAACTTCTAAAAACAAAACCTTTAAGCAATTGGGAAATTGTTTGTGGAAAATTCTTGGCTTCTCTCCTATTAGTTATTGTCGCTTTATTACCAACACTAATTTATGTGTACACAATATATCAATTAGGAAACCCAATAGGAAATTTAGATGTAGGAAGCATTATAGGTTCTTATATAGGCTTGCTTTTTTTAGCCGCAGCTTATACCGCTGTGGGCTTGTTTACTTCCACGCTTTCTAAAAATCAGATTGTCGCTTTTATTTTAGGGGTTTTTATCACCTTTTTTCTGTATTACGGATTGGATGCAATTGCCAATTCTTTTGATAAAAATTCAATGGCTATTCAGCAACTAGGAATGCATGAACATTTTAAAAGTATGAGTCGCGGTGTTATTGATACACGAGATTTGGCGTATTTTATATCGGTAACTTTTTTCTTTTTATTCATCACCAAACAACAATTGCAACATGAATAAAAAAATAAAAAACAGTCTCTTTCTTTTCATAGGTTTATACCTTTTAAACTTTGTAAATCAAGGCTTTTACAAACGGTTTGATTTAACTGTTGATGGAAGATATACTTTATCGAAAACCACATTAGAAGTATTAGATAAAATTGAAAATAAGATTGCTATAAAAGTATATTTAGAAGGTGATTTCCCTTCGGAATTCCAGCGATTACAAATAGAAACACGTCAGTTTTTAGAAGAGTTAAACGCTGAAAATCCAAAGATAACCGTTCAATTTATCAATCCCGACAATCGAAGAGAAAGCCTCATTAAAAAAGGAATGAATCCCAGTAAATTAACGGTTGAAGAAGACGGAAAACTTTCTGAATCTATTCTATTCCCTTGGGCAGAAATTCGTTACGGTAAAAGAACAACCTTGGTTTCCTTATTGCCTAATGCTATTGTAAAAACACAAGAAGAGCAACTACAAAATGCCATTGAAAATTTAGAGTTTTCATTTGTAGATGCTTTGAATTCAATCGTTCAGAAAAATAAAAAGAAAATAGCAATCCTTACCGGAAATGGCGAATTAAAAGATATTGAATTGTACAGTTTGCTCTCTGAAGTAACTAAAAAACATCGCTTGGCAAAGTTTACTTTAGATTCTGTAGCTACTAATCCACAAAAAACACTACAAGATCTACAAACATTCGATTTGGCAATTATTGCAAAACCTTCGGAAAAATTTACAGCTTCGGAAAAATTTACGATTGATCAGTTTGCAACAGGTGGCGGAAAATTATTGTGGTTATTAGATAATTTACAAGCAGATCAAGATTCTTTATTTAACAATGGAAAAATGCTAGCATACGCTAGAGATTTAAATCTTACAGATTTACTATTTAGCTATGGAGTACGTGTTAATACAAGCTTAATAAAAGACTTATATGCGGCTAAAATAGCTCTAGCAACAGGAAATATTGGAAATCAAACTCAATTTAAAAATTTAGATTGGCATTTTCACCCTTTGGCTACAGGAAACCCTTATCATCCTATTACAAAAAATACTTTACCTGTTCGTTTACAATTTGCTACCCAGATTGATACCTTAAAAAATAGCATTAAAAAAACACCACTGTTGGTAAGTTCTGTTTTTACAAAAAAAATAGGCACACCAAATATCATTACACTACAAAGTATTGCCTCAGAACCTCAAAAAAATGAATACACATCTGGAAACCAACTATTTGCTGTTTTATTAGAAGGTAATTTTAATTCTGCTTATAAAAACCGAATAAAACCGTTTAAAACATCGTTGTTTAAAGAACAATCTACACCTAATAAAATGATAGTAATTGCAGACGGTGACATTGCAAAAAATCAGATTTTAAAAGGAAAACCGCACGACTTATCTTTTGATAAATGGACCAATGAACAATTTGGAAATAAAACATTTTTACTAAACACCATTGATTATTTACTGGATGATACCGGACTCATTAACCTTCGAAATAAGTCGTTAAAATTAGCAACACTAGACAAGCAAAAAAGCTATAAAGAGCGTACTTTTTGGCAATTTACAAACATTGTTTTACCTCTTTTGCTAGTAGCAATTTTTGGATTTTTATTTCAGTACAGAAGGAAAAAGAGATATACTTAAAAAAGCATTGCACGTATTCTAACACACAGCATAAAAGCTTTAGAAATGTTAAATTTAACATAAACAGTTAAAAATTAGACAGATAAACATGTTTAATCCATAAAAAAGACCTAAATTAGTTTCTTTAAAAACTATAATTATGAGAAAACTTTATATACTTACTCTTAGTACTTTATCAACTTTAACAATCGTAAATGCCCAAGTAGGCAAGTTTCACGATACGAGAATACAACAAACAATGCATGAAGTATTTGCCGTAAAAACAAATGTGGAAAAAGCATTAGATACAGAAATTATTAATAAGGATTATGTTGTAACATCTTATACTTTAGGAAAAATATACTATAAAGGCAAAGAGGTAAATCAAGATTTCTATTTGCGATACAATGGTTTAAAAGACATTATTGAAGTTTCTAAAGATGGAAAAGACGATACGGTTTTAGAAAACACTCGAATTAGTTGTACAATAGGAGATTCCAAATACATATATAGTAAGCTAGATAATTCTGATAGAGGGTATTTAAAATTAATTTACGAAGGAAAAAATAGCACTATCTACGAAAGAGAAATTATCCTTTTGAAGAAAGCAAAACACGCTATTACTTCACTTACTCCAGATAGACGTGCAAAATACGTTAAGTTTACTTCTTATTATAAGATTGAAAAAGAAGGTAAAGTTGCTCAAAAAATTTCTTCCTCTAAAAAAGATTTTATTAGCAATTTAAAAAAAGAACAGCAAAACCCTGTGAAAGCATTCATCAAAAACGAAAAAATTAATCTTCGCAAAAAAGAAGATCTCATCAAAGTATATAAATACCTTGAAATGCTTAATTAAAATACTTTGTTTATATCCCTTATCAAAAAACTACTATTTATGAAAAAACCATACATTATAGCCTTTAGCATACTACTTTCATCTCTATATGCTAGTGCACAAGCAGTAGGACCTAATAAAGTTACTAGCCAACAATTGTCTCAAGTAGTTTTAAGTAATAATTATAGAGTAGATGAACTTATGCTTGATTTACTTGCAAAAAAAACGAATGTAAAAACAGGTATAAACAATGAAGCACTTAACGCCGACTATATTAATAAGCCTTTTGTTTTAGGAAGTATTTATTATAAAGACAAAAAAATGTCTCAAGAGTATTATGTAAGATATAACGGTTTAAAGGATGCAATTGAAATCTCTAATAATAACGAATCTGATGTCATCTTAAAAAACACTAGAATTAGCTGTACTATAAAGGATTCTAAATACATATACAGCAAACTCACTAATGGAGATCGCAAAGACAGAGGGTATTTAAAATTAATTTACACAGGCACAAATCATACTTTATACCAAAGAGAAGTTATTATTTATAAAGAACCTAGAAAAACAATTACAACGCTTACGCCTAATGTACGTGCTAAATACATTAAGTTTATTTCTTTTTATAAAATAGACAAAGGAAGTAAAATTGCCGAAAAAATTCCTGCTACTAAAAAAAGTTTTATCAGCACATTTAAAAAGGAATACCAAAAAGACATAAAAGCATTTATCAAAGCAGAAAATATTGATCTTCGTAAAGAAGAAGATATTATTAACGTATACAAATATTACGAAACTATAAGTTAGATATAAACTTACACATCTAAAAGAGACTCATATATAAAACTATAATTTAGTTTTTGTATGAGTTTTTTTGAGCTTACAATTTTATATAATAACGGAAGATTTTCTTCAAACTCTGGTGGCTCGAAACCTAAAATAGCTTTAGCATTGTTGTAAAAGTCCCTTCTCTTTGGATGGTCGTTAGAACAAGCGCTAAAAGTTTCATTCCAAATTTCTTTTTCAATAATTTGCTCTATAATAGCCACACAATCTTCTCTGTGAATCATGTTTACAAAACCTTCTGGATGAGGGATTTTTCGCCCATCTTGAAACCAGTTACCGGGCTTTCTATCACCTCCAAATAAACCTCCAAAACGAATAACGGTCGTTTTAAAATGAGTGTTTTTTCGAAACAACTCTTCAATCTTAGCCAATGGTTTTTCGGCATCTATATCTTCTTCTTCTACAATGCTGTTTTTCCTTGGATATACAGAAGTAGAACTGATAAAAAGAACCTTTTGAATTGGTGATTTTTCAATTTGAGAAATTAGTCTTTGAAACCCTTTATAATTCTTAGATGGAATTGCAATAATTAAAATTTCAGATTGTAAAAAGTCTAACTCAAAGTCTTTCTCCACAGCAATATCTAACAAAAATGGTTTGATTCCTTTTTCTTTAAAAGACGCTAACTTACCTGTAGAAGTTGTAGATCCTTTTACACGATATCCTTTTTCTAAAAAACGTTCTGCTAATGGAAAACCCAACCAACCGCAACCAAAAATACTAACACTCTTCATCACAACAATTTTCATCTTTAACTAACTTACAACTTACAACAGCTAATAAAGCACCTATAATTGGCGCAACCATATACAACCATAAATGTGTTAAATTTCCTGAAACTAAAGCGGGCGCAAAAGAACGTGCAGGGTTCATAGAAGCGTTTGTAATTGGTCCTGCAAACATGGCTTCTAACAATACAACTGCCCCAATAGCAATTCCCGCAATAACGCCTATTTCTTTACTTCCTGTAGAAACGTTAATAATAACTACCATTAAAAAGAAAGTAAGTAGTAATTCTAAAACAAAAGCACGCCAAACATCTACAGTAGGTATGGTTGCTCCTAAAGTTTCGCTAGTAGGAAATAAAAAACATAAAAGGACACTTGCCAAAATAGCACCCAATATTTGTGCAATAATATACTTAGGAACTTCTTTCCAAGAAAATTTCTTTGCATAGGCAAAAGCAATTGAAACTGCAGGGTTAAAATGTGCGCCAGAAATTTCACCAAAAGCATAAATCATAGCCATTACAATTAATCCCCAAGTAATAGCAATACCAACATGACTTACACTTCCGCCTGTAACTTCATTAATAGTCATTGCGCCTGTTCCACAAAAAATCATGGAAAATGTTCCTATAAACTCAGCAATATATTTTTTCATACTCTAAATTTTAAATTCTTCAATCTCTTTCTAACGTTCAAACTTTTTAACTTAGAATGCAAAGATACACCCCTTTACTTTAAGATTTTGTTAACTTCCATAGATGTTGTAGTTTTAGCAATCATTAACATTCAATAAAATCAAATCTGATGAAAAAAATTTTACTCAGCCTATTTGTAATCGCTTTTAGTGTATCTACAACGGCACAAATAGAAACACCGCAACCAAGTCCGTTTTCTAAAGTTACCCAAAAAGTAGGGCTTACAGAGGTTACTTTAGAATATTCTAGACCAGGAATGCGAGGAAGAACAATTTTTGGCGATTTAGTTCCTTATGAAAAAACTTGGCGAACAGGTGCCAATGCCAATACAAAAATCACCTTTAGTACGGATGTTACTTTAGATGGAAAACCCTTAAAAAAAGGAACCTATGCTATTTATACCATTCCGAATAAAAAAACATGGGATGTTATTTTTTATGCTGATGCTAGTAACTGGGGAACACCACAAAAATGGAACGACTCTAAAGTAGCAGCGCAAATAAGAACAACGGTATTTCCAATGCCTATGAAAATAGAAACGTTTACCATGACGTTTGATGATTTAACGAATGATAGTGCCGTAATTGGTATCTTATGGGAAAACACCTATATAGGCGTAAAATTTGAAACCCCTACAGATGCAATGGTTTCTAAAATGATAAGCAAAACAATGAACGGACCTTCAGCGGCAGATATGTATGCTTCTGCTGTGTATTATTTACAAGCAGGAAAAGATATTAAACAAGCACAAACTTGGATTGACAAAGCAGTAAAAATGACTTCAGAAGCACCTAAGTTTTGGTACTTACGTCAGCAATCTTTAATTCATGCGAAAGCAGGAAATAAAAAAGCGGCTATTGCTGCAGCCAAAGCTTCTTTAAAATATTCGGAAAAAGCAGGCAATGCAGGTTATGTAAAAATGAACAAGGCGTTTTTAGCAGAAATGGAATAATTATTTAAAAGATACATTACGTATTTTAACTTGGATCCGACAGGTTTTTAAAACCCGTCGGGTCTTAATTACTGATTAAATAATAGCTCTATTTTTTATTTAATAATTTATAATCCCATCCGCATTTCTATCATATGATTGTTAAACCCTGCTTTTTTATAAGCTTTTATAGCGCCTAAATTACCATAATAAACATCCAACCGAAGTTCTTTAATCTCTTTAGAAATCGCCCATGCTTTTAGCACATCAATAATAATTTTATTGACACCTTTTCCTCTAAAATTCGGTTTAACAAACATAAACCCCAAATATCCATGTTGTTGGTGTTGTAAATATGGTTTAGAAGTTTCAATACGGACATAACCACAACCTATAATTTCTCCTTTATATTCTGCAACTATCAATTGAATATGAGTTGCGGTAATCAATTCAGGAATATTGTAATAATGAGTTTTATGAGATTTTAATGTACTATCTAATTGACGCTCAAATTCAATAACACCTTGTTCAAATGCTAAGAGGGTTTCTAAATCTTCTAAAACAGCAGGTCTTGTAATAATGTTCATTTGGTTCATAAAATAATCAGTGAATGATAAAAATTTAATACTTCAACCCTATTCGATTTCTAATCGTATCTAAAGTTTGTATCAAGCACTTAGAAAAATCAAAAGTCATTAAATTACTTTCTTTTTTACCTGCTCGCAATAATTTTTGAAAATGAATAATTTCATAGTTGTAACCCAAAGTTGTTCTGCTAAAATCGAACGTTTCTTCTTTTCCGTTTTGCAATAAACTAACAGTTCTAGCTTCATGAAATCGTGTGGGTATTTTTATAATTCCTTTCTCGCAGGTGATAATGGCTTCCGTAGGTGTTTCCTCCAAAAAAGTACATTTTAAAAAGGCTTTGGCGTTTTTGTAATGAAAAGCGATATCACAACTAGCATCTGATCCATTTTCAAAAAAAGTAGCATCTGCTACTATTTCTTGTGGATCTCCTAAAATAGACAAAGCGGCAAATACAGGATAAATGCCAATGTCTAACAAACTACCTCCTCCTAAGTTTTTATTGAGCACTCTACTGTCTAAATTATGCGGAGGTTGAAAACCAAAATCAGCTTCTAAACGCAATACTTTTCCTAATTTTTCTTGTTGTATCAACGCTAAAACATGTTGATAATGTGGTAAGAAAAATGTCCAAAGCGCTTCCATTAGCAATACATTATTTTCTTTAGCAGTTGCAATCATTGCTGTAACCTCTTCCAAATTCATGGCAAAAGGTTTTTCGCACAATACTGGTTTTTGATTTTCCAAACAAAGCATTGTATGTGCTTTATGAAAACTGTGAGGTGTAGCAATATAAATAGCGTCAACGTCTGCATCTTTTACAAGCGATTCATAGGATGAATAAGCTTTATGAGCTTGATACTGATTTGCAAATTCCGTTGCTTTTGTTTCACTTCTAGATGCTACTGCATACAATTCGGCATCGGGTACTTTCGCTAAATCTTTTGCAAATTTCTGTGCAATATGCCCTAAGCCTATAATGCCCCATCGAATATTCTTTTTATTCAAAACGCACTTCATTTTTCTTAAACGCCTGAAGTATCATTGCAATTCCCATCACCAATATACAGCCTAAAAGATTCAACCATAAATAAGGAAGCCAATCTAAAAGGTAAACAATAACAATACATATCTGTGTAATTATTGCCGCAATAAATACTGCATTTCCTTTCACATATTTTATAAAAAACGCCAACAAGAAAATTCCCAATACATTGCCATAAAAAATAGATCCAATAATATTGACTAACTGAATTAAATTATCAAACAAATTGGCAATACAAGCTACTAAAATGGCTAGAATTCCCCACATTAATGTAAACCATTTTGAAGCTTTTACATAGTGGTTTTCATCTTTTAATTTTACATTCCGTTTGTATAAATCCATCGCCGTAGTAGATGCCAAAGCATTTAATTCAGATGCCGTAGAAGACATGGCTGCGGATAAAATAACGGCTAGCAATAAACCTATCAACCCTCTTGGTAAATTATTGAGAATAAAATGGATAAAAACATAATCTTTATCATTGGTTTCTACTTTTGTATCCGCTTTTTTAATAATCTTTTTAGCGGATGCTTTTAAAACCCGATCTTCCTCATTTAAAGCGTGTAAGGCTTTTTTATTTTTAGTAGTTAATCCTTCAAAAATGAGCTCTTTCTTTTCGGCTTCTATTTTTTGATGTGCTTTTTCTAGTTGTTGGTATTCCGCATAATATTCAGAATTGATAACGACTTCATTGGCTTTCGGGTTAAAATTTAAAGGCGATGCATTGAATTGATAAAACACAAAAACCATGACTCCTACCAATAAAATAAAAAACTGCATAGGTACTTTTAGCAAGCCGTTAAAAATTAATCCTAACTGACTCTCGCGAACGGATTTACCCGATAAATAGCGTTGTACCTGACTTTGATCGGTTCCAAAATAAGACAGCATTAAAAATGTTCCGCCCAAAAGCCCTGTCCAAACCGTATAACGATTGTTCAAATCAAACGAAAAATCTAAGACCTTCATTTTATCGCTTGCACCTGCAATTTCTAAGGCTTTGGTAAACGTAATACCTTTGGGCAGGTAGTCTAAAATTAAATAAAAAGCCGTAAGCATTCCTAGAAAAATGACAATCATTTGTTGTTTTTGAGTGACATTGACTGCCTTTGTTCCTCCAGAAACGGTATATATAATCACTAAAAACCCGATGATAATATTGAGCTGTACCAAATCCCAACCCAATACTGCCGACAAAATAATGGCAGGCGCAAAAATGGTAATTCCAGCTGCTAAACCTCGCTGAATTAAAAATAAAATAGCCGCTAAAGTTCTTGTTTTTAAATCGAACCGATTTTCTAAAAACTCGTAAGCCGTGTAGACATTTAACTTATGATAGATAGGAATAAATACCATACAAATGATAATCATCGCCAACGGCAACCCAAAGTAAAATTGCACAAAACCCATTCCGCTATGAAAAGCCTGTCCTGGTGTAGACAAAAAGGTAATCGCACTGGCTTGCGTTGCCATTACAGAAAGTCCGATAGTCCACCATTTGGTATCATTTCCTCCTTTAATATAATCGGCTACGTTCTTATTTTTTCGAGTTACATACGTGCCATAAACCACAATAAACAAAAGTGCTACGGATAAGACAATCCAATCAACTGTATGAATTTTAGGAGTTATTTCCATAGACTATTGTATAAAATATTGCGTAATTACATAAAACAACACTCCATAAATAAGATTTGCAACGAGAACGAATGTATACTCTTTTTTCCAAAAGTATTTTTGTGAATTTACTTTGTTATTTTCAACTATCATCCTTTTACTTTTAGACTTTATAACTTAACTAACTACTTTTCAACTTCCTTTCCAACAGAAAGTAAATTCGCAAACAATTTATACGCTCCTGATACACCCGAAGGCAATTGTCTAAAAAAACTAAGTCCTGTGTAGATATAATGTCCTTTACCATGTTTTGCAATGAGTAAACTTCCTTTTTTTACAGATTCCCCTTTGTCGTTCATCGCCAATATAGGGGTATATTCTTTACTCCAAGTATCTGGGAAATACAATCCACGTTCTTGTACCCAACCTTCAAAATCTTTTGCTGTAATTTTATTAGGAAAATGTAATACCGAATGATTTTCCTCCAAAACAGTTACTTGGGCAAACTCATCGGTTACTCGATCTCTAGAAAGCGTTAATGGATATGGAGGAGCAATATCTACGCGTCTGTTCGTATTGTATTGTACTACCATCGTACCACCCTCTGCTACATAATTCAACAGTATCTTTTGTTTAAATTGTAATGCTTTTACAGTATTATAGGCGCGAATTCCCAATACAATAGCGTCAAAATTATGGAGTGCTTCCTCATTAATTTCTTCAGGATTTAAAAGTGTAACCTCATAACCTATTTGAACTAAACTTTCAGGAATGGCATCTCCTGCTCCTTTGATATACCCGATTTGATTACCCGATTTTTGAATATTCAATCGTACTACTTTTGCCTGAGAAGGCATCAATACGGTTTGCTTTGGAATATGACTGTAATGAATTTCTACCAACTCTTTATCATATTCTTTTTCGTCCATCAAAACAACAGCTTTCAAAATTCCCTCAGAAGCTTGCTGTGGAGGCGTTACACGAAAGTCAATGGCTTTTTCGTCACCTTTTTGAGCAATTGAAATAGGTATTGAAGTTGGTGAAACACTCCAACCTTCAGGCACTTGCAATTGCAATACACCTGTTATGTCTGATGTTCCCGATTTTACTGAAACAGTTATTTTTTGAGGAGTGCCTTCCGAAAAAAGAATTACTTTGTCTTTTAATTTTGTGGTTACTTTAGGCACGATTTCAAAAGGTTCATAAATCTCTCCCTTATCGCGCTCTGCATAACGATGTATCACATCCTTTGTTAGTGTAATTGGTTGTCCCTCAATCAATACATTAAAATGAATTTGAATCGGTCTTGAAGTTTCAGGCTTTCCTATCAAAGAACGATTGTTTACCGTATACATTCCTAAACTAGCAGGTGTTCTTAGCCAATACGGGTCTGAATATGGAAGGTTTTCTAAAGCAATGGTTTCCTTAAAATTGAACCGTTGATTGGGTTCTAAAATCAATTCTTTTTCAATATTCTTTTTATTTGTAGAAGCCGTTATAGAAACCAATTGAATAGATTGTTTACTCCTATTGAGAGCTTCAAAATTAACTTCTATACTTGTATTTGGAACAGCATTTGAATATACTCCTGAAGCCTCTAAATACAAGCCCGTACAGGCTTCTATAATTTCTAAAATTTGTTTTTCTTTGAGAACTCTCCAATGTGCATCTTCTAATTGTTGAATTTTCGTATAAGCCTCTAATAGTTCAGGCAAATGTTTTGAGGGATTTACAAAATCGAAATTCTCTTCAATCTTATATAAAATATCACCAATAGCACCTCCTTCTTTTACACGATTCCAAGTAGTATTGATGCCCGAAAAAATATCCGATTGATCTTTTGGCACATCGCCTTTTAAAAACTCTACGTATTCTTGTTGATTGCCGCGTGTGGTTACTCTTCCAAAACCCTGACATAAATGTTGACTGCTGGCCATAGAAGCCAATTCATTATTAGACAATCCTTTTAACGGATAATACACACCCACATTAAAAGAGGTAAACAATTTTGCTGCTTTTTTAAAAGCTTCTTTATCTCTATAAAACCAAGAAGATGTGTTAAAAAACAAACGTTTTGGCGACCATGGTTCTGTCAGTTTTAACTGTTCGGAAAACTGTGTTTTATCGCCTGCTAAATCAAATGCCTCAAAACTCAGCATAGCAGAACTAGTATGATGTCCGTGTGTAGTACCCGGTGTTCTATGATTAAACCGATTGATGATTACATCGGGTTTATAGGTTCTAATCGCCCAAACCACATCACTTAACACTTCTTCTTTGTTCCATATTTTTAAAGTTTCATCTGGATGCTTAGAATAGCCAAAATCATTGGCACGTGTAAAAAATTGTTCGCCACCATCAATACTTCTTGCTGCTAGTAATTCCTGTGTTCGAATTACACCCAACAATTCTCTTATTTCTGAGCCAATTAAATTTTGTCCGCCATCACCACGCGTTAAAGACAAATAACCTGTTCTTGCTTTTACATGATTTGCCATATAGGCTATCAATCGTGTGTTTTCATCATCTGGGTGCGCAGCAATGTATAAGACCGATCCTAGAAAGTTGAGCTTTTGAAGCTTTTCATAAATTTGATTGGAATTGAGTTTTTGAGGTTTTTGTGCAAATGTTAAAGGAAAAATCAGCAATAAAAAACAGCAACATACAAAAAGTTTTTTCATACAAAAGTTTAATAGTTAAAGGAGACTTTTACAGTAATTTATCTTCTAAATATAACAAATGTAAGGTTTTTACAAATACCTTTATCTTGTTATTAGAATTTAACATTCTACAAAAATATTTTAAAAAAATATCATTGATGAATTTGACAAAAACTGTTGATAAATTAATTTTTAAAACCACTTATTTAGAATATATTTGTAAATCAATCTTATATTAAAAATCAATGAAATTTATCGTATCTAGTTCACAATTATTAAAACAATTACAAGTTTTAGGCGGTGTTATCAATAGCAATAATACGTTACCCATTTTAGATAATTTTCTATTTGAATTATCGGAAAACGAATTGAAAATATCTGCATCTGATTTGGAGACTACCATGACTTCTGTTGTAAGTGTAGAATCGGACAGCAAAGGTGCTATTGCAATTAATGCACGTCTTTTACTAGATACTTTAAAAACATTTCCAGATCAACCTTTAACCTTTAAAACAGAAGGTGAAAGCACTATTGAAATTAGTTCCGATCAAGGAAAATACGACATGGCATATTTTAATGGAAGTGAGTTTCCAAAAGCCATTTCATTGCCATCGCCAAGTAAAACAATCATTCCTTCTCAGGTATTGGCAACCGCCATTTCAAAAACGATTTTTGCCGCAGGAAATGACGATTTACGTCCTGTAATGAGTGGCGTCTTTTTTCAGTTTAGTACAGAAAATTTAACCTTTGTAGCTACTGATGCACATAAACTGGTAAAGTACACAAGAACAGATGTAAGTGCCGAGCAAACCGCAGAATTTATCATGCCTAAAAAACCTTTGAATTTATTGAAAGGAATTTTAGGAGGTAGTAGCGATGAAGTCACAATTGAATACAACGATGCCAATGCAAAATTTACGTTTGACAATGTGGTATTGATTTGTAGATTAATTGATGGAAAATACCCAAATTACGAAGCGGTAATTCCAAAAGAGAATCCAAATAAACTGACTGTTGATAGAGCTTCTTTTCAAAATTCAGTGCGACGTGTTTCTATCTTCTCGAGCAAAACAACGCATCAAATTCGTTTAAAAATGGCAGGAACAGAATTGAATATCTCTGCGGAAGATTTAGATTTTTCAAACAAAGCAGATGAGCGTTTGAGTTGCGATTATCAAGGCGATGATATGCAAATTGGGTTCAACTCTCGTTTTTTAAGCGAAATGCTTAGCAATCTAAGCGCCAATGAAATCTTAATTGAAATGTCTTTGCCTAACAGAGCCGGTATTTTAACTCCTATTGATGGTACAGAAGAAGGCGAACATATTACCATGTTGGTAATGCCTGTGATGTTGAATGGGTAAAGTTTTAGATGTTTGAAACTCCAAGTGTCATTCCTGCGAGGGCAGGAATCTCATGAATAATATAACTAAACTTAAAATAGACTCCTGTTTCTATAAGGATGATAAAATAAAATTCTAATAAAAAAGCCCGAAATAATATATTCGGGCTTTTTTATTTTTTAAATTATAGTGCTGAAATAAATTCAAACTAATAACTGTATTTTAAGAATCAATAGAACCTAAAACACGTTTCATAAAAGTATTTAACGCTTCTTTCTTTGGCATGCCATCTTGAGTCATTTTATGCACTTCTATAGCACCGTAAAGGTTAGAAATAAGTTCGCCTAGCACATCCAGTTCTTCATCTTTTAAAGACGGAACTTCTGTTAAAGATTCCAAAGTTTCAATAGTCTCTAAGACATAATCTTGATCGTTTTCTTCGATAAAACTAGTCACGTGTTTTATAATTGGTAGTTTCATATGATTACTGTAGACCTGTCAGGTTTTAAAAACCTGACAGGTCTCTTTAAGATTAATTTATCATTCCTGCAAAAGCAGAAATCTGTTTCATTTTTTAAGTATAAGACTCTTGCTTTCACAGGAGTGATATATAGTTACAATACCTCGTCAACCAAAGATTTTAAAACATCAAATTTATTTGTTTGTGTTTGCTTTACAAAAGCACCGTTTGTAAAAGCTGCAAAAGTGGGTAAATTACTCACGTCTGCTAATTTTCTGCTTTCTGGAAATTTTTCTGCGTCTACAATCACAAATAAGGTCTCTTGATTTTCTGAAGCCAGCTTTTTAAATTTTGGTTTCATAATTCTACAATTACCACACCATGTTGCAGAATATTGCACCATTACTTTAGTGTTATTGGCAATAATTTCTGATAAATTATCTTGACTTAATTCTTGTACCATAATTAATTATGAATTTTAAATTATGAATTACGAATTTTAAATTCGTAATTCATAATTCGCAATTAATTTTTAGTTTTTTGCTAAATATTCAGCAGTACCTTTTGCATTGGGTTGCATTGCTTCTTTACCTTCTTCCCAGTTTGCAGGACAAACTTCTCCATGAGATTGTAAATGTGCATACGCATCTACCAAACGGATATATTCGTTTACATTTCTACCAATTGGCATGTGGTTAATTCCTTCATGGAACACCAATCCATCTTCATCAATTAAATACGTAGCCCTGTAAGTTACATTATCGCCTTCTACTTGTATGGTGTCCGTAGCTTCGTCATAAGTTTCTTTGGTAATGTCTAAGATTCCTAAAATAGACGATAAATTACGATTGCTATCTGCTAAAATTGGATAGGTAACGCCTTCAATTCCTCCATTATCTTTTGCTGTACTTAACCATGCAAAATGAACTTCTGGAGTATCACAAGAAGCGCCAATTAGAATAGTATTTCTTTTTTCAAATTCTCCTAAAGCTGCTTGAAATGCATGTAATTCTGTAGGACATACAAATGTAAAATCTTTTGGATACCAGAATAACAATACTTTCTTTTTGTTCTTTACTGCTTCTTCTAACACATTGATTTTAAATGTATCGCCCATTTCATTCATTGCATCTACACTTAAATTTGGAAATTTTTTACCTACTGCTGTTGCCATTTTTTATAATTTTTTATGAGTTATTATTTTAATGATGCAAATATACCAACCAAAACAAACGCTTTTTAAAAAAGTTGATGCAAACTTTTTATGTTTGCATCAACTTTTCTTATAGTTTTTTAATTTTAAAATTGATTTGTCTTATTAAAAAACAAACCAATTCTAAAAAAGATAAGAAATAAAAAACAGAAACGTTTCTATACTAGAAACTTATGAAAGCTAAAAAATCATGTTTAAAAAAATCTTTATTTTATTAATAGCTACTGTCAGTATTGTTATACTCATTGTTTTTGGGTTTCAAGCTTTTGTAAAACATATTTACAATAGAACCGATTGCAAACGTTTTAATATAGATAATATTGAACTAAGAACAGGAATTAATGTTCCGTATGTGCTAAATTATCAATGTAATAGTAATGGAAAAATTAAAAAAGCATCTTTTACCATTGACACTTTAAAAGTGGATATTAAAAACTATATCAAAAAAAATAAATTTAAACAAAAAGATAGTCTTTATAAAAGACAAGGTGAAAATAAAAATACAAAATGGAAAGCTACATTGCATCCTAAAAATGCACTCTTAAGTTTTACAATTGAATATAAAAACAAGTAAGAATGCAATTATCTTTTCTGTTTTTTTTATCTAAAATTATCATTTTTTACTTTACTTGCAAAAGAAATAAAATGAACTCGTTTAAACTAAAATAAATAAATGAAAGCACTAATTTTAATACTCGGTTTAACCCTATGTACTCAGTTCGAAACGTTTGCTCAAACCGAATTCGAACTAGCACCTTCTCAAAGTATGTTAATGACTGGAAAAGGCCAAGGACAAGATGGCACTATAAATCCCCATAACGGAGAGGATTGTTATGCAATTGTTGAAAATATTGGAAAAGGAAATTTTTCTATGAGAATTCAAAAAAACGGAGAAATTATAAAAACTATCTCTGTTTTAGAAGGGAAAGTAAAGAGAGTAAAGCTGTTAAAAGGACAGGAACTCTATCTAGACTCAGAATCTAAAAAGAAGGTAAAAGCAAGAATAAGATATCGAAAAATAAACGAGTAAAGTTTAAAACAAAACTGTATAATTTATTGAGTATTCTGATACATTTAGAAAAGTGTCAATACTTTTTCTATTCAATTCCTTTAGGTATCGGTTTTACTTAAAATAAAACCAACACTTTGTAGTTTTAAAAATATTGTTAAGCACTACTTACTAGCAAACAACGCTACATCATTTTTAGAAACCTCTTGTTCTCCTAAAATAATTAAACGCTCTACCACATTGCGGAGTTCTCTAATGTTACCTGTCCAATCATAAGCTTGTAATAATTCTACAGCAGCTTTAGAAAACGGTTTTTTTGCACCTCCTTGTTCCTTGGCAATTTTTTGCGCAAAAAAATCAATCAGTAAAGGAATGTCTTCTCTTCGATCATTTAAAGCAGGAACTTTTATAAGAATTACTGCCAATCGATGGTATAAATCTTCTCGAAAACGACCTTCAGCAATTTCTTTTTTTAAGTCCTTATTTGTCGCGGCTAAAACTCGTACATCAACTTTAATATCTTTATCGCTTCCTACTCTAGAAATTTTGTTTTCTTGCAAGGCACGAAGTACTTTAGCCTGTGCAGATAAGCTCATATCGCCAATTTCATCTAAAAAAATAGTGCCGCCATTTGCTGCTTCAAACTTTCCAGCTCTGTCTTTATTAGCTCCTGTAAACGAACCTTTTACATGTCCGAACAACTCGCTTTCTATCAATTCAGAAGGAATTGCCGCACAATTCACCTCTATCATCGTTCCTTTAAAACGGTCTGATTTTTCGTGCAACCAATGCGCTACCAACTCTTTTCCTGTTCCATTTGGACCTGTAATTAAAACACGTGCATCTGTAGGTGCTACTTTTTCTATCATAATTTTGATGTGAGCAATAGCGGAACTCTCGCCAATCATTTCATAATTTTTGCTCACTTTTTTCTTTAGGCGCTTGTTTTCTACTACTAAGATTTTTCTATCCAAAGCATTCCGAACTGTATTTAATAATCGGTTTAAATCTGGCGGTTTCGAAATATAATCAAAAGCCCCTAAACGCATCGTATTTACAGCCGTATCTAAATCGCCATGTCCAGAAATCATCACAATAGGTACTTCTGAATTGATTTTCTTTACTTTTTCTAAGACCTCAACACCGTCCATTTTAGGCATTTTAATATCGCATAAAATCAAATCATATTCTTGCTTCATTATCATTTCTAAACCTTGCAAACCATCTTCTGCTTCTTCTACTTGATAGGTACTATTTTCTTCAGAAATAATTTTTTTTAGTACTCTTCGAATGGCTGCTTCATCTTCTATGATTAATATTTTGCTCATATTCTTATTATTAAATGATTAAAAATTGAATGATTTTTTTAGTTTGTAATAGTATACATTTATTGGTTTAGGAGTTTATTTGTTTAGAAGTTTGTCTAGATAAAACTTGAAACCAAAAATCCGAAATTTTTCACTTTTCTCTTTTCACTTTTCTCTTTTCATTTTTCATTTTTCACTCTTAGAATATACATGAACATCTCTTTGCGGAAAAGGAATTTCTATACGGTGTTCTCTAAATAACTTTTCTACGCTAAAGCGAATATCACTCTGTACAAGTCCTGCTTCAAAACTATTATTAATCGTAAAAACGAGTTTAAAATTTAAAGAACTATCGGCAAAATCTGTAAACAGAACGGTAGGTGGCGGACTTGCTAAAACAGCATTGTGAAGATTTGCAGCTTCTAGCAAAGTTTTTTTTACCAACGCTACATCCGTTCCGTAAGCTACACCTACTGCAATACTTTCTCTTGTAGTTGTTCCATTTTCTGTCCAATTATACAAGCTATTCGTCAAGTACAAATGATTGGGAATAATTAGCACTTTATTATCAATCGTTATAGCCCTTGTAGTTCTTAAATTGATTTCTGCTACTCTTCCTACTTTTCCTTCCAATTCTATAATATCACCCACATGTACGGTTTGATCTATTAAAATAAAAATTCCAGAAATAATATCTTGAAACAAGGTTTGTAATGCCAAACCAATACCTATTAATAAGGCTGCAGAAGCTGCAAAAACAGCGGTAACATTTACTCCAATAGCATTTAAAGCAATTAAAAAGATAATTAAATATACCAACCATTTTAAGTATGTAAATACCGAAATGAATTTTATTTTATCGTTTTCAGGAAGCTTCCGTGTAATGAGTTTTCGTGTAAACTTTAAAAGATATGACGCCAATACCAAAGAAAGGATTACTAATAAAATTGCTTTTACACTCAAGTGAATATCTTTCCCAAGAGGAAAAGAGTAATTTAAAATCTCAATAATTTTTTCCATGAGTTTATTATTTAAGAATTCGAAGATTTAATAATTAAAAATATTGAAAGATTGAAAAACTGAAAGATTAAAAAATTGAATGTCAATTATATTTTAGATACCTTCTGATTTACAGCTTTAACTTTCAACTTCTAACTTTTAACTTTTAACTTTTAACTTTCAACCTAACCTTTATACCGCATCCATTTCCACAAGTCTTTATAGGTAGGTTTTTTACCATACATTAAAATTCCTACTCTATAAATCTTTGCCGCAAACCAAACTACAGTTACAAAAGTAAGAAATAATAGCAGCATAGAAATTAGTAATTCATACCAAGGAACTCCAAAAGGAACGCGCATTAACATGACAATAGGAGATGTAAATGGAATGATTGAAAAAATCGTAGAAACAGGTCCGTGAGGGTCGTTAATAACCGTTGCAAAACCTACATATACTCCTAGTATTAAGGGTAATATAATTGGAAAAACAAATTGTTGTGTATCGGTTTCATTATCTACCGCGGCACCCACAGCTGCAAAAAAGGAGCTGTATAACATAAATCCTCCTAGAAAATAAAAGATAAAAAGAATGAATAAGGTAAATAGAGGAAGCTTTAAAATTTCTTGAATGACACCTTGCATTTCTCCAGCATTGGCATTCTGTTGTAAAATTTCTACCTGTTCTGTAGGTATTTTTGCCGTTTGCATTTCTACAACATCAACACCAAAAACAGCAGAAGCAATTGTACTTAAAATGAGTAGTAGAATTCCCCATATAAAAAATTGTAATAATCCTGCAGAGGCATTTCCTATAATCTTTCCTAACATTAGTTGAAAAGGTTTTACAGAAGAGACAATGATTTCTATAATTCTACTTGTTTTTTCTTCAATAACACTACGCATTACAGAAGTTCCATAAATCATTACAAACATCATTAACAAATACCCTGCAATAGCACCTACACCTATTTTTAGTCCATTAATTAATTTTGAGGATTCCTCTCCAGAAAAATTAAACATTTTAATAGTAGCGTCTATTTTAGAAGCTTCAATTTTTTGCAAGTCAATACCAAAGTTGGTCAATTTTAAATTACGTAAGCGAGTTTCTATGACCCGTTCTAAATCTTTAATAATAAATAAACTTGGACTGTCTTTAGAATAAAACTCAATAGAAGATTCAAAATCATCTGTTTCACCTTTTGTAGGAATAAACAAAACTCCGTAATAATCTCCTGCTTCCACTTTTTGTTTAGCTTCCTGAATACCTAAAAGTGTAAAATCTGAATACTTTACAGTTTTAGTGTCTTTAAACTCATCTTTAGAAAACAACTGAGAATTGTCTACATACACAATATTTTTAACCTTCTCATCATTCTTTTTCGTTAAAAAATAGATTAAAAAACCCATACCAATCATAAGTAATGGACTTAAAAACGTCATCATTATAAACGACTTATTTTTAACTTTTGCTTTAAATTCTCTTCGTATAATTAATGGTAACTTTCCCATGGCTTACTTATTTTTTTGAATGGCTTGCATAAAAATATCATTTGCAGTTGGAATTACTTCTACAAAATGCTGTAACTGTCCGTGATTACTTAAAAATGAAACCAACTCATTGGCGGTTTGTTGTTGCTTTAATTTTACGTTTAGTTGTAACCCTTCATTCAACAATTTAAAGTTTGCAGGAAAAGCCTGAAAATGTTCTTTTAATTTTGTTGTGAATTCTTTAGGCTGCTCAGTTTTTAAACTTACTTGAAAAGTATGCGTTCTAAATTGTCGTTTCAAATCATCTAAATTACCCTCTAAAATCTTATTAGACTTATCAATGAGTGCAATATCATCGCATAATTCCTCTACAGACTCCATTCTGTGTGTAGAAAAAATAATGGTAGCGCCTTCCTCTCTTAATTGTAAAATTTCTTTGGCAATTAATTGTGCATTAATGGGATCGAAACCCGAAAAGGGTTCATCAAAAATCAGCAATTTAGGTTGATGCAATACCGTAACAATAAACTGTACTTTTTGTGCCATTCCTTTCGACAATTCTTCAATTTTCTTATTCCACCAAGCGGTAATATCAAATTTCTCAAACCAGTACAATAACCTTTTCTTAGCCTCTTGTTTAGTGAGTCCTTTTAATTGTGCCAAATACAAAGCCTGTTCTCCTACTTTCATACTTTTATACAACCCGCGCTCTTCCGGCAAATAACCAATCTGTTCTATATGATGTGGTTGCAAAACTTCACCGTCTAACAAAACAGTTCCCGAATCTGGCATTGTAATCTGATTGATAATTCGAATCAACGATGTTTTTCCCGCTCCGTTTGGCCCCAACAATCCAAAAACACTTCCTTTTGGTATTTGCAAAGACACCTTATTTAATGCGGTAAAATCTCCATACTGCTTTACAACGTCTTTAATTTCTAGTAAATGACTCATCTATTGAAAGTAATTAAATAAAACACAAACTTACACCTTTCTAAAATTTTTGAATCCCATTTTAGAACAGTCTTTTCTTTAGAGTCTATTTTGCTAAAAAAGTTACATTTCTATATTAAAATACTATGCATGCATAATTTTTTTTACATTTACTATGCATGCATAGTAAATTTTTCTATATTTGTAGTCATGGATAAATCAAAATCAATAGATCATCAGTTAAGAGCTACTTGGCAAGCCGTTGCAAAATTGTACAACGAAAGAGCTGCAAAGTATGATAGTACTATGGCAACTGCTTTTGTACTCCTAAACATTGATTATGAAGATGGCACACCCTCTACTGCTTTAGGGCCTTTAATGGGTATGGAACCTACAAGTCTTTCCAGAATCTTAAAGAATATGGAAGACAAAGGAGCTATTTCAAGAGAGAAAAACCCTGACGATGGTAGAAGTGTTATCATTAAATTAACAGCCTATGGAAAAGAAATGCGAGAACTCTCTAGACAATCTGTAATTACTTTTAACAATGCAATTACAGCACATATTACTGAAGAAGAACTCACTACCTTTTTTAAAGTAATGGAAATTATCAATAAATTAATTGCTGATAAACAAATTTATAGCGAACATACAGTTCATCAAAAAGCAATATAAAATCAACATACAATATGATTAGACGAATTAAAAAAGTAGCCGTTATTGGTTCTGGAATTATGGGAAGTGGTATTGCTTGTCACTTTGCCAATATTGGTGTAGAAGTACTCTTGTTAGATATTGTACCAAGAGCATTAAACGACAAAGAAAAAGCAAAAGGGCTTACTTTAGAAGATACAATTGTTCGTAATCGATTGGTAAATGATGCTTTGACAAATTCATTAAAATCCAAGCCCTCCCCTATTTATAGTAAAAAGTTTGCTAGTAGAATTACAACAGGAAACTTGGAAGATGACATTGCAAAAGTTGCGGATGTAGACTGGATTATGGAAGTAGTTGTAGAACGATTGGACATTAAAAAATCTGTTTTTGAACAACTCGAAAAATACAGAACACCAGGTACCTTAATTACTTCAAATACTTCTGGAATTCCTATTCAATTTATGAATGAAGGCAGAAGCGAAGATTTTCAAAAACACTTTGCAGTCACACACTTTTTTAACCCTCCTAGATACTTAAAACTTTTTGAAGTAGTTCCTGGCCCCAATTGTGCACAAGAAGTTACAGACTTCTTACTAATGTATGGAAGTAAATTCTTAGGAAAAACTTCAGTTTTAGCAAAAGATACCCCTGCTTTTATTGGAAATAGAATTGGAAATTTTAGCATTCAAAGTCTATTTCACTTAGTAAAGGAACTCAATTTAACGGTTGAAGAAGTAGACAAACTAACAGGACCTGTAATTGGACATCCAAAATCGGCAACCTTTAGAACAGTAGACTTGGTAGGTTTAGATACCTTAGTACATGTTACTGATGGAATTTATAAAAACTGTCCGGACGATGAAGCACGTGAATTATTTACACATCCAGATTTTGTAGTGCAATTGATGGAGAAAAAATGGTTGGGTGATAAAACAAAACAAGGATTCTATAAAAAAACTACAAACGCAGAAGGAAAAAGAGAAATTTTGAGTTTGGACTTGCATACCATGGAATATCGTAAAAAGATACGTCCGAAGTTTGCTACTTTAGAATTAACGAAAACGATTGAAAAACCTATTGACCGATTTAAAGTACTCATTGGTGGAAAAGACAAAGCGGGTGAGTTTTATAAAAAAACTTTTGCCGCTACTTTTTCTTACGTTTCTCACAGAATACCCGAAATCTCCGACGAACTTTTTAGAATTGACGATGCCGTAAAAGCAGGTTTTGCAAGAGAACACGGTCCTTTTGAAATTTGGGATGCCATTGGTGTACAAAAAGGAATCGAATTGATGGAAGCTGAAGGGTTACAACCTGCTGCTTGGGTTACAGAGATGATTGAAAATGGAGAGACTTCTTTTTATACTGTAAAAGAAGGCATTTCTTATTATTATGATATTCCTTCTAAAAAACAAGTAAAAATACCAGGTCAAGATGCTTTCATCATTCTAGACAATATCAGAAAAACAAAAGAAGTCTTTAAAAATGCAGGTGTTGTTGTGGAAGATTTAGGAGATGGAATTTTAAACGTAGAGTTTCAATCGAAAATGAATACAATTGGGGGGGATGTCTTAGCCGGATTAAACAAGGCTATAGACATGGCAGAGAATGATTACCAAGGACTTATCGTTGGTAATCAGGCTGCCAACTTTTCTGTGGGTGCTAACATTGGAATGATTTTTATGTTGGCTGTAGAACAAGAATATGATGAGTTGAATATGGCAATCAAATACTTCCAAGATACCATGATGCGTATGCGATATTCAGCTATTCCAACCATTGCCGCTCCTCACGGAATGGCTTTAGGTGGCGGTTGCGAAATATCATTACACGCAGATAAAGTAGTTGCTGCGGCAGAAACGTATATGGGATTAGTAGAATTTGGTGTAGGTGTTATTCCAGGCGGTGGTGGTTCTAAAGAAATGGCATTAAGAGCCTCCGATTTATTTCATAAAGGAGATGTTCAATTAAATGTTTTACAAGAACATTTCTTAACCATTGGTATGGCAAAAGTCTCTACCTCTGCTTACGAAGCCTTTGATTTAGGGTTATTACAAAAAGGAAAAGATATGGTGGTTGTTCATAAAGACCGTCAAATAGCACAAGCTAAAAAGCAAGCGTTATTATTAGCCGAAGCAGGCTATACCGCACCACCAAAACGTAAAGATGTATTGGTTTTAGGAAAACAGGCTTTAGGAATGTTCTTAGTAGGAACAGATTCTATGGAAGCAAGTAATTACATTTCTGAACACGATCAGAAAATAGCAAACAAACTGGCTTATGTAATGGCTGGTGGAGATTTGTCGGAACCTACAAAAGTATCCGAACAATATTTATTAGATATAGAACGAGAAGCTTTCTTAAGTTTATGTACAGAGCGCAAAACTTTAGAGAGAATTCAGCATATGTTAAAAACAGGGAAGCCATTACGTAATTAATAATGTTAAATGATAAATTAATTTAAAATCTAACATTTAAAATTCAAAAAGATGAAAACAGCATACATAGTAAAAGCATACAGAACAGCCGTTGGAAAAGCACCAAAAGGATTGTTCCGGTTTAAAAGAGCCGATGAACTGGCAGCAGAAACCATCGAATATATGATGAAGGAATTGCCTGAATTCGATAAAAAAAGAATCGATGATGTTATTGTTGGTAATGCCATGCCAGAAGGAGCTCAAGGGTTAAATATGGCGCGTTTAATTTCTTTAATGGGATTAAAAATTGAAGATGTTCCAGGTGTTACCGTAAATCGTTTTTGCTCTTCTGGGTTAGAAACTATTGGAATGGCGGTCGCAAAAATTCAAGCTGGAATGGCAGATTGTATTATTGCAGGAGGTTCAGAAAGTATGAGTTCTGTACCTATGACAGGATTCAAACCAGAATTGAATTACAACACCGTTGCCGCTGGTCATGAAGAATATTATTGGGGCATGGGAAATACAGCAGAAGCCGTTGCCAATGAATTTAAAATCTCTAGAGAAGATCAGGATGAATTTGCACTAAACTCGCATTTAAAAGCCTTAAAAGCACAAGCAGAAAACCGTTTTCAAGATCAAATTGTGCCTATTGATGTAGAGCAAACTTTTGTAGATGCGAATGGCAAAAAAGCAACTAAAAAATACACAGTTACTAAAGATGAAGGACCTCGTAAAGGTTCTAACATAGCAGGTTTACAAAGGTTACGCCCTGTATTTGCTCAAGGCGGAAGTGTTACGGCAGGAAATTCATCGCAAATGAGTGATGGTGCCGCCTTTGTAATGATTATGAGTGAAGACATGGTAAAAGAATTAAACCTAGAACCTATTGCTAGAATGGTGAGTTATGCTGCCGCAGGTGTTCCACCAAGAATTATGGGAATTGGTCCTGTTGCCGCAATTCCAAAAGCATTAAAGCAAGCAGGTTTACAACAAAACGATGTCGAATTAATCGAATTAAATGAAGCCTTTGCTTCTCAGTCACTCGCAGTTATTCGCGAATTGGAATTGAATCCAGATATTATCAATGTAAACGGTGGTGCTATTGCATTAGGGCATCCATTAGGGTGTACAGGTGCAAAATTATCTGTTCAATTATTTGATGAAATGCGCAAACGTGAAATGAAGAATAAATATGGAATGGTAACTATGTGTGTGGGTACAGGGCAAGGAGCTGCGGGTATTTTTGAATTTTTGAATTAAATGTTGAATGTTGAATGTTGAATGTTGAATGTTGAATGTTGAATGTTGAATGTTGAATGTTGAATGTTGAATGTTGAATGTTGAATAAAGGGTGTTAAAATTTTGATGAAATACGCATAGAAAAAGAAAAAAGTTATGAAAAAAGAAAACATTATTGTAAACAAAAGCTTTGATTTTTCATTGCTTATTATTGATTTATATAAAAAATTAACCTTAGAAAAAGAATTTATTATTTCAAAACAACTATTAAGAAGTGGAACAAGTATAGGTGCAAATATTGAAGAGGCTACTGCTGCATTTTCAAAGAAAGATTTTATTTATAAAATGTCCATTTCATCAAAAGAAGCAAGAGAAACTAAATATTGGTTACGGTTATTAGACAAATCGGGTTTAACAAGTATCAATGTAAATAAACATCTAAAAGCCATAGAAGATATTGTAAATATACTCACAAAGATTATTAAAACAGCGCAAACAAATAGATAAATAATTTGATTTTTAAAATTTAAAACTCAGTATTTATAATTCAAAATTTATAATTCAAAATTTAAAATGAAAATAACAACAGAACTCCTAAGAGGCGGGCAATTCCTAGTAAAAGAAACAAAATGTGAAGATGTATTTACTCCCGAAGATTTTTCGGAAGAACAAATCATGATGCGTGATGCTGTAAAGGAGTTTAACGATCGAGAGATTATTACACATAGAGAACGCTTTGAAGCAAAAGACTACAAACTAACCGAAGAGGTTATGAAAAAAGCTGGAGAATTAGGCTTTTTAGGAGTAGCTGTTCCTGAAGAATATGGAGGACTGGGAATGGGATTTGTGTCTACCATGATTACCTGTGAATATATTTCTAGTGGTAACGGTTCTTTAAGCACTGCTTTTGGTGCACATACTGGAATTGGAACCATGCCTATTACCCTTTACGGTACAGAAGAACAAAAACAAAAATATGTTCCAAAATTAGCTTCTGGAGAATGGATGGGCGCTTATTGTTTAACAGAACCTGGCGCAGGATCGGATGCTAACTCTGGAAAAACTACTGCTGAAATCTCTACCGATGGAAAATCGTATAAGATAAACGGACAAAAAATGTGGATTTCAAATGCAGGTTTCTGTAATTTAATGATTGTTTTTGCACGTATTGAAGATGATAAAAACATTACAGGATTTATTGTAGAATATGATGCTTCAAATCACAATGGAATTATACTAGGAGAAGAAGAACATAAGTTAGGAATTCGTGCAAGTTCTACAAGACAAGTATTCTTTAATGATACTGTTGTTCCTGCTGAAAATATGTTATCTGTTAGAGGTGGTGGATTTAAGATTGCTGTAAATGCTTTAAATGTAGGGCGTATTAAATTAGCAGCTGCTTGTATAGATTCTCAAAGAAGAGTTTTAGAAACTGCTTTGCAATATGCTACAGAACGTAAACAATTTAAAACATCCATTGCAGATTTTGGAGCCATTAAAGCAAAATTAGCAGAAATGGCAACCAATACCTATGCAGGAGAATCTGCAAGTTATAGAGCGGCAAAAAATATCGAAGATAGAATTGCCATGCGTATGGAAGCAGGGAATTCACATCAAGAAGCAGAATTAAAAGGCGTAGAAGAATATGCTATTGAATGCTCTATTCTAAAAGTAACTGTTTCTGAAGATGTACAGAGTTGTGCTGATGAGGGAATTCAAATTTTTGGAGGTATGGGATTCTCAGAAGAAACTCCCATGGAAGCTGCTTGGAGAGATGCTCGTATTTCTCGTATTTATGAAGGAACTAACGAAATTAACAGAATGCTTTCTGTAGGCATGTTGGTTAAAAAAGCCATGAAAGGACATGTAGATTTATTAGGTCCTGCAACAGCGGTTGGAAATGAATTAATGGGCATTCCTTCTTTTGACGTACCTGACTATTCAGCATTATTTTCTGAAGAAAAAGAAATGATTGGAAAATTGAAAAAAGTTTTCTTAATGGTTGCAGGCGCTGCCATACAAAAATTTGGACCCGATCTAGAAAAACATCAACAACTATTAATGGCAGCTGCTAATATTTTAAATGAAATATACATGGCAGAATCTACTGTATTACGCGCAGAGAAAAATGCAAAACGTTTTGGAGAAGACGCACAAGAAGGGCAAATTGCCATGGCAAAATTATATTTGTACAATGCTGTAGAAATTATTGCTAAAAACGGTAGAGAAGGTATTATTTCTTTTTCCGAAGGCGATGAACAACGTATGCTATTAATGGGCTTAAAACGTTTTACAAAATACACGAATTATCCAAATGTAATTGCATTACGAAATATAATTGCAGAAAAATTAAAAGCTGAAAATAAATATTGTTTCTAATGAATACTGAGGTTTGACAACTTTTAAAAAGTTGTCAAACCTTAATAATTTGAGATTTAATTTAACTGAAAATCTTTTTTATTAATGTTTTAAGTCGTTAATCAAACTTTCAACTTTATACTTTCAAACTTTTTAACTCTATTAAACGTTAAATCGAAAGTGCATGACGTCTCCGTCTTTCACAATATAGTCTTTCCCTTCCACTCTCATTTTTCCAGCCTCTTTTACTTTTGCTTCGCTCCCATATTGTTCATAATCTTCATAAGAAATCGTTTCTGCTCTAATAAAGCCTTTTTCAAAATCTGTATGAATTACACCTGCAGCTTGTGGTGCCGTAGCACCAATAGGAATGGTCCAAGCTCTTACTTCTTTAACACCTGCTGTAAAATACGTTTGGAGGTTTAATAATTTATATGCGGAACGAATGAGTCTAGCAACACCTGCTTCTTCTAAACCCATATCTGCTAAAAATAGTTGACGCTCTTCATAATCATCTAGTTCTGTAATATCCGCTTCTGTACCTACCGCTAAAACAATTACTTCTGCATCTTCATTTTTTACGGCTTCTTTTACTTTTTCTACATATTCGTTTCCAGAAACCGCAGAACTTTCATCAACATTGCAAACATATAATACTGGTTTTGCAGTAATAAATTGTAGTGCTTGAACAAATTCGATTTCCTTTTCTGAAAAATCTAAGGCTCTTACAGAAACTCCTTGCAATAAGGTTTCTTCTACTTTTAATAAAACAACCAATTCTGCTTGCGCTTCTTTATTTCCTGTTTTTGCTGTTCTTTTTACACGCTCTAATCGTTTTTGAACCGTTTCCAAATCTTTTAATTGCAATTCAATATCAATGGTTTCTTTATCTCTAACAGGATCTATGGAATTATCGACATGAATAATGTTATCATTATCAAAACAACGCAACACATGTAAAATTGCGTCTGTTTCTCGAATATTTGCCAAAAACTGATTTCCTAAACCTTCTCCTTTACTAGCCCCTTTTACCAAACCTGCAATATCTACAATCTCTACCGTTGCAGGTACAACCTTCTCTGGATTTACCAAAGTCTCTAGCTTTTCTAAACGCGTATCAGGTACATTTACAACGCCCAAATTGGGTTCTATAGTACAAAAAGGAAAATTAGCACTTTGTGCCTTTGCATTGGATAAACAATTAAATAAAGTTGATTTTCCTACATTAGGTAATCCTACAATTCCTGCTTTCATTTTAGGTATGTGTTATTTTTTTCGAACGCAAATATACTCGATTTGTATGTAAATAATACAGTATTATAATTAGATGTAAAATACCAAAACTTATCCTTATAAATTTCATAACTTTAGGGTCTGTATTAAAACAGTAGTATTTTTTAGGTGAAAGATTTATCAGACAGTTTATTATGGAATGCTCTAAAAGAAGGCGATTTAAAAGCTTTTTCTGTTCTTTTTGAAAATTATTATCCGTTATTACACAACTACGGTTTAAAAATATCTAACAATGTTACTATTACAGAAGATTCGTTACAAGATTTTTTCTTGTATGTATATGAGCATAGAGAGAATTTAAGCAGCTTAGAAACCATAGCTCCTTACCTTTTTACTTCTTACAAAAGGTTTTTATTGAAAATAATGAAAAAGAAGTCTAAAACAGTTTCTATAGACTTTTTTGAAGAAACTCTTGTTGACATTCAGTTTACACCCGAAGAAGTTTTAACACATCAAGAAATAAGTGTGTTTAGGAATAAAAATATAGCACATTTATTAAATAAACTTTCTACAAGACAAAAAGAAGCAATTTATTTAAAGTACTATTGCAATTTAAAAACAAAAGAAATATCAGAAGTAATGGCTATCAATTATCAAAGTGTTGTAAACGCAATACATAAAGCGCTAAAAAATTTAAGAGAAGAGCTTACAATTTTAAAATTATTTAACTAAAATAAAAGAGTATATTATTGTAAAATATACTTGTTATAATTAAGTCCCCATAAGATTATAAAAATGCAACATAAAGAATACAATACTATCACAGACTTTTTAGAAGATTATTCTTTTAAGAACTGGGTATATCAAAAAAATCTCACAGATATTAATTTCTGGGAGTCTTGGTTACAAAAAAACTCTGAAAAAAAAGTGTTGGTAAACGATGCGAAAAATATTCTTTTAGGAATTTCATTCAATAAAAAAACTGTGAGCCCTGAGAAAGTTAATTTTGAATGGAAAAAATTAGAAAATAGTATTCAGAAAAAAACACTTCATACTAAAAACAGAAAATACAAATGCAGTTTAGTATTGCTGCATCCATTCTTCTGCTAATTTCTATTGGGTTATATTTTACGCAACAGAATACCAAAATTAACTATACAACGGGTTATGGAGAAATACTAAACCTAAAATTAAAAGACGGTAGTGATGTTACTCTAAATTCTAATTCTAACCTATATTACTATAAAAATGACTCTAGAAAGGTTTGGCTCTCTGGAGAAGCTTACTTTAAAGTTGATAAAAAAGAAGTTACAAAAGCTAAGTTTTTTGTACATACAAATGATTTATTTGTAGAAGTATATGGAACTTCTTTTAATGTAAATAGTAAAAAAGAAAAAACGGCTGTTTTTTTAGAAGAAGGTACTATTTGGTTGTCTCTTAAGAATGGTAATCAGAAAAAAATGAATCCTGGTAATTACATCTCTTATTCTGCAGAAAAAAATACGGTATTAGAAGATAAAAACATTTTAAACCCAAAAACAAAGACCTCTTGGAAAGATGGTAGTATTTTATTTGAAAATATTCGGTTAGAAGATGTTACTCAAAAAATAGAAGAAGTATATGGCTATAACTTTATATTTCAAGAAGAATCTAGTAAAGATATTCTTATTACTGGTGCAATACCTATTACAAATATAGATATTTGTATAAAAGCAATTGAAAAATCTATAGGTGTAAGAATTACAAAAGAAAAAGAAACCTTAATTATACGTAGAAAATAATTTTATTTGTTAAGAGAACAATAAATGTTTAAAAAATTACGACGTATACAATTTTTACTATTTTTCTTAACACTTATCTCTTATCAACCTATTTCTGCTCAAGAAAATACTGTTTTGTTAACTACTCTCTTAGACGAGATTAGTAATAAACATAAAATATTTTTCACCTACGACACCAATCTACTAACCAATAAACGTATTCAAAGAGAAGGTTTTGTAAATTTATCTTTAAAACAATCTATTGTATTATTACAAAAATTAACATCTTACTATTTTGATGACCTAGGAAACAATTATTATGTAATCTACGCAAAAAAATACTCCAAAAATCAAGAAAACACTTTAAAAAATCTTGTATCAAAAACAGATTATAAGAGAGACTCTATAAATCAAGAAGAACGTTTCATCATCAAAGGAATTGTTCTAAATTCCGAAAACACACCTATTAATGGTGCTACGCTTCAAGAAACGGAAACAAAGATTGGAGTAACTACAAATAAAGATGGCCTTTTTGAGTTAGCAACTCAAAAAAACGCTACTATCATCATAAGTCATGTAGGATATGCTTCCAAAATACAAACCTTCAATGAACTAAAGTTTTACACAATTACACTAGAATCTGGTCAAGAATTAGATGAAATACATATTGTAGGTTCTAGAAATCAGAATAGAATTGCAAATGACACACCTGTTGCTATTGATTTTATTAATATCAATCAATTAGCAACTAAAAGCAGTCAGATAGAAGTAAATCAACTTTTACAATACGCTATTCCTTCATTTAATGCTACAAAACAATCAGGTTCCGACGGTGCAGATCATATAGACCCTGCTACACTAAGAGGTTTAGGTCCAGATCAAACCCTAGTATTAATCAATGGTAAAAGAAGACATCAAACTTCTTTAATTAATTTATACGGAACAAGAGGTAGAGGAAATTCGGGAACAGATTTAAACACCATTCCATTAGCAGCCATTGAACGAATAGAATTATTAAGAGATGGTGCTTCTGCGCAATATGGTTCGGACGCTATTGCAGGTGTTATTAATATTGTTTTAAAAGAAGCAACAAATACATTAAGTGTAAGTTCTACCGCAGGTTTATTTAATGCAACCCCTAGAAAAACAATTTCTAATAAAACAGATGGGAATACTTATAAGTTAGCCTTAAATTATGGCGCAAAAATTAGTAATGCAGGGTTTATCAATTTTTCTACAGAAATTCTATCGTCTGACAATACATTACGACTGGGCACTACAGAAAGAGAAAAATATGGACAAGCTGGCGTAAAAAATGTAAGTATGTTTTTTAACTCTCAAATTCCTATTCATAAAAATACACAACTATATGCTAATGGGGGTTTTAATTATAGAAGTACTGAAGCTTACGCTTTTACAAGAATACCCGATAGCGAGCGCAATGTAATTGCTATTTATGAGAATGGATTTAACCCTATTATTGGTTCTACAATTGCAGACAATTCTTTATCTATTGGGTTTATTACAAAATTAAAAAATTGGAATATTGATATTAACAATACGTTTGGTAGAAATAATTTTAAGTACACAATTAAGAATACGCTAAACGCAACTTTAGAAGAAAACTCTCCCACAGAATTTGATGCAGGCGGACATCAATTAATACAAAATACGACAAGTCTAAATTTTTCAAAGTATTTTACCGAAATAGCACACGGATTTAATATCGCTTTGGGCTTAGAATATCGATTGGATAAATATGATATTTTTGCGGGTGAAGAAGCGTCTTATGCTGCTTACGACATCTATGGTAATATAGTTACTGGCGTTACTCCTTCAACTAACTTAACGAGTTTAAATGGAAATCCCAGACCAGGAGGTTCTCAAGGATTTCCTGGTTATTCAATAGAAAATGAAGTAAGTAAAAGTAGAACTAATTTTAGTATGTACGGAGATACTGAATTTGATTTTTCTGAAAAAATAATGATAGGAACCGCTTTACGGTATGAGTTTTATAGCGATTTTGGAAGCACTATAAATTTTAAAATAGCTTCAAGATATAAATTATCTTCTTCTGTAAACCTTAGAAGCTCTTTTAGCACAGGTTTTAGAGCACCTTCTTTAGCGCAAATTTACTACAATCTTACATTTACCAATTTTATAGGAAATGTTCCTTCTGAATCTCTTCTAATATCAAACAATAGTCCTATTGCTAGAAGCTTTAACATAGAGCAATTAAAAGAAGAAAAGGCAAAAAATGCTAGTTTTGGCATTACCGCAAAGCTCAATTCAAATTTTAACTTAGCACTCGATGCATACTATGTAGAAGTTAAAGACCGAATTATATTGAGTGGTAATTTTAATGCTTCAGACCTTGATTTTGGCGTTGATAATGTACAATTTTTTGCCAATGGTGTAGATACAGAAACATTAGGGCTCGATATTATTTTAAATTGGAAAAAAACACTTGCTAACAATGGAAAAATAGCAATTGACATTACAGGAAATATAAATCACATGAATATTACAAGTATTCATAACAAATCGCTAGATAAAGAAACCTTTTTTGGCAGTAGAGATCAACAATTTCTATTAGCTTCTGCTCCTAAAAATAAATTTAATTTTGGTATAAATTATACGCACAAAAAGAATACTTTTTCTGTAAATATAACTCGCTTTAGTAAAATGAAACTTATTGATTGGCAAATACTTCAAGACATTTCTAATTTTAACAATTCAGAAACAGAACGGCTACAAGCTGCTACAGACATATATACTGCTAAAATTATAGTAGACCTTCATTTCAATCGTCAATTAAACGATGTTTTAACACTGCAATTTGGCGCAAACAACCTCTTCAATAATTATCCTACTGAACAAAATAACTATACAGACAGTGGCGGGCTTTGGGACGCTACACAAATGGGAAGTAATGGCGCTTTCTACTACACGAAAATCAATCTTAACCTTTAATTGATATACGATTCGTGTTTTTTTAACCTTTTTAACAAAAAAACTTCAATTTTTTAGAGTATAAAATTTGACGAGACTACTTATATCTAGTAGGTCGGTCATTACTTTCTCAGTAAAATATCTTTTTACAAGTAGTTTCTGGCGGAAAAATTTTATTAATTAAACTCTATTTTATGAAGAAAATTACAATTTTAATTTGTGCAATGCTCAGTTTCAATTTTGCAGTAGCGCAAAGCACTGTTTCTGGAACTGTAAAAGATTCCACAAACGAACCTTTACCGGGTGCAAACATTATTGAAAAAGGCACTAACAATGGTACCACAACAGACTTTGATGGTAATTTTAGCCTACAAGTTGGTGCAAATGCTACTTTGGTAATTAGCTATGCTGGTTTTGAAACAAAAGAAGTAGCTGTAAACGGACAAAATACAATTAATGTTGTATTGGAAGAAGGCGTTGCTTTAGATGAAGTTGTTATTACTGGAACAAGAACTCCGCAAAGAAGTAATACAAAAAGTCCATTGCCTGTAGATGTAGTAGCTGCTAAAGATTTAATAGCAACAGGACAAACTACTTTTGACAAAGCTTTACAATACAAAATACCTTCTTTTAATACGGTACAGACTCCTGTAAATGATGCAACTTCATTATTAGACCCATACGAAATTAGAAATATGGGACCTAGTAGAACCTTGATTTTAATTAACGGAAAACGTAAAAACTTAAGTGCTTTATTATATACACAAACTTCTCCAGGACGTGGAGAGACTGGTGCTGATATTTCTGGAATTCCAACAGACGCCATTAAATCGGTAGAGATTTTAAGAGATGGAGCTTCTGCTCAATATGGTTCTGATGCCATTGCTGGAGTAATGAATATTATCTTAAAAGATAATAACAAAGACGGTTCTGCTACTTTTAGAACAGGTATGACTTCTGAAGGAGATGGTGAAATGGTGGGTTTAAGCATTAATAATGGAACTACTATTGGAGATAACAAAGGTTTTGTAAATTATACCGTAGATTTTTCGAAAGTTGGATTAGCAAACAGACCTGGTACTGTTGATGCTGCAGGTGAAGCTGGTGACTTTGGTGCAGACATTGCTTTTGTACAAGAGTTTTTAAACAGAAAACCAGATGCAGGAAATATTAATGGTTCTCCAGAAACGGCCGCTGCTAAATTCTTAGTAAACGGAGCCTATGATTTATCTGAAGAATCTGAAGTATATTTTAACGCTGCATTTATTAATAAAAAAGTAAATAGTTATGCAAATTATAGAACTCCTTATTGGAGAACTATAGAGTCTTTCCCTTATTTAGCAGATTTTTTCCCTGGAGATCACCCAACAAATGCTGGTGGTTATGATGGTTATGTACCAACATTTGAAGGTGATTTAAACGATTACAATGCTACTATTGGATTTAAAACCGTTAAAAACGATTGGAATATTGATGCTAGTTTTACCACAGGGGGCAATGTACAAACCTATAAAGTAAATAATTCTCATAACAGAAACTTTGTATACTCTCCTTCTACTTGGATTGATGCAAACGGAAACGGAACAGTAGATGCAGGAGAATTATCAGAAGGATCTCAACTATACAGAGAAAATAGTAAAACATCTTTTGATCCAGGAGGAACTGCTTTTTACCATAATGTAGGAAACATGGATATTTCTAAAATTCTTTCAGAAACTGTAAGTGTTGCTTTTGGTACAGAGTTTAGATATGAAACTTTCGAAATCATTGAAGGATTATTAAGTTCTTATGATGGTGGTGGTGCCGATTCATTTGCAGGAAATAGCCCAGAGAACTCTGGAGAATTTACACGTTATAACTTTGGTGGATATGCAAGTTTAAGTTTAGATCCATCGGAAGCATTTACAATAAATGCAACCATTAGAACAGAAAATTATTCTGATTTTGGAAATGCATTTGTATGGAAAGTAAGTTCTGGCTATACCATTAATGATAAGTATACCTTAAGAGGTTCTTTGTCTACAGGATTTAGAGCACCAACTTTACACCAAATTTACACACAAAAAGCACAATATAGCTTTGTTCCTGGACAAGGAATTCAAGTAGGTGGTTTGGTAAATAATGTATCTGCACAAGCGGGATTATTAGGAATTCCTAAGTTAGATGCAGAAACTTCTACCAACTTTACAATGGGATTCGGAGGAAAAGTAAACAAGAATTTAAGTTTTACTTTCGATTACTATAATATTGCTGTAGAAGATAGAATTGTTTTGAGTACAGAAATTGGATCTACTGGCGGAAATACAGCACTAGATCAGATACTTGCTAGTAACAACTTAAGTGACTTAAGTTTCTTTGTAAATGCTTTAGACACTAAAACTTCTGGTTTAGATGTGGTAGTAACTTACAATAAATTAAAAGTTGGAGAGGGTACACTAGGATTTAACTTATCTGGAAATTATACCATTCAAAATGAAAGGGATGGAGCTGTAAAAAATCCAACACTAGTAGCAGATGCAGGCCAATCTGTTGTTAATGAAACTCAAGAAGCGTTGTTTTTTACTTCTAGACCACAAACAAAATGGATTTTAGGAAGTACTTATGATGTTGGTAAATGGGGATGGAGTTTAAACAATACGTATTTTGGGAAAACAACTTTTAAACAACAAGGTATGAGTACAGACTTACGAACTGAATTTACTCCAAAAGTTGTAACCGATTTAGGTATTAACTTTAATGCTACAGATAAAGTTACCATTGCATTTAATATTAACAACTTATTTAATGTATTACCTGAATGGTCTTTTAAAGCAGAAAACACTGCTGGAGAAGCTATTTTAGCAGATCCTGCACAAGTACAAAACCAATCTAACTTAATTACTTTTAACCAACGTTATTCTCAAATGACCTACGATGGTTATCACTTTAGTCAATTAGGTACTATGTTTAACTTATCATTAAACTACCAATTTTAAGATAAGTACTTAGTCGTTATTTGAATTATAGACTATATAAAAAACGCTTCGATAGTACTATCGGAGCGTTTTTAATTTTAAGGAGTTTTTTACATAAAATTCTCGTATAAAAAAATCCGAATGTATCTCGGATTTTTATTTATTTGAATTCGTTAGGTTGTATTGTTTACGCTTTATTCTTATTTCAAACTCTTCCTTTATTCATGATGCATAAAACGTTGCTTTTCTAACAATTCTTCTTCCGTTTCTACCACATCTTCATCAGGTACACAACAATCTACAGGGCAAACTGCAGCACACTGTGGCTCTTCATGAAATCCTTTACACTCTGTACATTTATCGGGTACTATATAATAAAGTTCATCAGAAATAGGCTCTTGATCTTCCTCTGCGTTTACTGCTTTTCCACTAGGTAAAACAACGTTTCCTGTTAAATCTGTACCGTCTGCATACTTCCAATCGTCTGCACCTTCATAAATTGCTGTATTCGGGCATTCGGGTTCACAAGCACCACAATTTATACACTCATCTGTTATAATTATTGCCATAATTTTATCATTCTGTTTTGTACCTTTGCTTTGCAAAAATAAACCCAAAATAATTGACAGCCAAAATAAATGAATAGTATTCAAGACAGGATTACAGCTTTTGCAAAACTAGGCATGTTTTTAAGTCAATTTTCTAAAAATAAAATTGCTAAAAAAGAACAAGTTGCCTATAATGATTTATTTTTTGAAGGCTTTCAACATCAACTTAAACTCGCGGAAGAAAACAATGCTTGGTTTACAAAAGAAAACCTTTTATTTGCTATAGAAAATATTGCTAGTTCTTTAACAACATTGAATTTAACTGAGTTTACCAATTCAGAATACAAAAAAATTGAAACCTCTAAAACTATAGGGGTTATTATGGCTGGTAACATTCCACTAGTAGGTTTTCACGATTTTTTATGTGTATTACTTTCAGGGCATTCTATTGTGATAAAACAATCTTCCAATGACAAACATTTGCTTCCTTTTTTGGTAAAATATTTAGAGTATGTATGTCCTTTTTTCAAGGAAAAAATTACCTTTATAGAAGGTAAATTAACACAATTCGACGCCATTATTGCTACAGGAAGTAACAACACAGCTCGTTACTTTGAGTTTTATTTTAAAAACAAACCGAATATTATACGGAAAAACAGAAATTCTTGCGCTGTACTTACTGGACATGAGAGTGACATAGCCTTAAAAAGTCTTAGCGAAGATATTTTTCAATTTTTTGGTTTAGGTTGTAGAAGTGTTTCTAAAATATTTGTCCCAAAAGGGTATAATTTTGATTTGTTTTTTAAAGGAATGTATCCCAAACATTCTATTATCAACAATGTAAAGTATGCCAACAATTACGATTACAACAAAGCGGTGTATTTAATGAGTCAGTTTAATATTCTAGAAAACGGATTTTTAATGGTAAAAGAAGATACGAACTATGCCTCTCCTATTGCTACTGTTTTTTATGAATATTATGACACACTAGACGCTTTAAAAATAAAACTAGCAAAAGACAAAGAAAAAATACAATGTATTGTTGCCGATGGCTTGGTAAAAAATGAAATTCCTTTTGGAAAAACACAGCAACCTACATTATGGCAATATGCAGACGATATAAATACATTCGATTTTTTATCGAAAATCTAATAAAAATAACAACTTCAAAAATTTTTTAATTTTTGAATTATTTAATCTATAAAAATGAAAAAACACAATTTTAGTGCAGGACCTTGTATTTTACCTGAAGAGGTTCTAAAAAAAGCCTCAGAAGCCGTTCTAAATTTTAATAATGATGATTTATCATTGATAGAAATATCTCACAGAAGTAAACCTTTTGTTGCTGTTATGGAAAAAGCAAGAGGTTTGGCTTTAGAATTATTAGGGCTAGAAAACAAAGGCTATAAAGCCCTATTTTTACAAGGCGGAGCAAGTCTAGAATTTTTAATGGTTGCTTATAATTTGTTACACAAAAAAGCAGCGTATTTAAATACAGGAACTTGGTCTGACAAAGCTATTAAAGAAGCCAAATCGTTTGGTGAAATGATAGAGGTTGCCTCATCAAAAGACAAAGGGTATAATTATATTCCTAAAGGATATAAAATTCCTAAAGATGTAGATTATTTTCATTGTACAAGTAATAATACAGTGGCAGGAACCCAAATTAAAGAATTTCCAAAAACGGAAACCCCTCTAGTTTGCGATATGAGTTCAGATATTTTTTCGCGTCAATTAGATTTTTCTCAATTCGATCTTATTTATGCTGGCGCTCAGAAAAATATGGGACCCGCAGGAACAACTTTAGTTATTATTAAAGAAAGTATTCTTGGAAAAGTAGAAAGACATATTCCTTCAATGTTAAATTACCAGGTTCATATAGATAAAGATAGTATGTTTAATACTCCTTCTGTTTTTGCCGTATATGTTTCTATGTTGACTTTACAATGGTTAAAAGATTTAGGCGGGATTGCTTTTATTGAAGAAGTAAATAAGAAAAAAGCGGAACTGCTATATAATGAAATCGATAGAAACCCTCTTTTTAAAGGAATTGTAGCAAAAGAAGATAGAAGTACGATGAACGCAACTTTTGTTTTAACCGATGAAAGTTTACAAGAAACTTTTGATACCATGTGGAAAGAAGCGGGTATCAATGGATTAAATGGACACCGAAGTGTTGGCGGATATAGAGCAAGCATGTATAATGCTTTGCCTTTATATAGTGTACAAGTGTTAGTAGATGTAATGCAAGAATTAGAGAGAAAGATTTGATGAAGCAATAGTTTGATAACAACTTTTTGACTTTCAAACTTTATAACTTTTAGACTTAATTAAAATGAAAATATTAGCAAACGACGGAATTTCTCAAAGTGGCATTGATCTTTTAGAAAAAAATGGATTTGATGTGTTGACCACAAAAGTTGCTCAAAATCAATTAGAAAATTTTATTAATGAAAATAGTATCGATGCAATCTTGGTAAGAAGTGCTACACAAGTCCGCCAAGAGTTGATAGATGCTTGCCCAAGTATAAAACTAATTGGTCGTGGTGGTATTGGTATGGATAATATTGACGTTACCTATGCTAAAGATAACGGATTACATGTTATAAATACTCCAAAAGCATCTTCCAATGCAGTAGCAGAATTGGTTTTTGCACATTTATTGGGAATGTCTCGCTTCTTACACCTTTCTAATAGAGAAATGCCCTTAGAAGGTGATAGTTATTTTAAATCCTTAAAAAAAGCCTATGCTTCTGGAATAGAGTTGCGAGGAAAAACCTTAGGAATTATCGGTTTTGGAAATATTGGACAAGCCGTTGCAAAAATAGGACTGGGATTGGGAATGCACATTGTAGCTACGGATTTTATGGTAGAAGAAGCCACAATTGAGTTTGATTTTTCTAGCGGACAAAAAGTAGCTATTCCTATAAAAACAGTTGCAAAAGAAACGTTATTAAAAGAAGCTGATTTTATTAGCTTGCATATCCCCTCTCAAGAAAACTATATTATTGATAGTAAAGAGATTGAAACAATGAAAGATGGCGTAGGAATTATCAATGCGGCACGCGGTGGTGTTCTTAATGAAGTGGCTTTAGTAAACGCCATTAAATCAGGGAAAGTTCGATTTGCAGGATTGGATGTTTTTGAAAACGAACCTAGTCCAGAAATTCAATTGCTTATGAATTCAGAACTTTCTTTAAGTCCTCATATTGGCGCGGCAACTATAGAAGCACAAGATAGAATTGGAATTGAATTGGCAAATCAAATTATTGCTTTATTGAAGTATTGAAAAATTAAAAAATTGAAAGATTGAAAATTGAAAATTGAAATTTTTACCACTTACAAATGATCAAAAATAATCTGTTAAAAATTACCTCGTCAATTCCTACAAATGTTACGCTAGTTGCGGTTTCAAAAACAAAACCTATTGCAGACATTCAAGAAGCATACAATGCAGGACAACGTGTTTTTGGAGAAAATAAAGTGCAAGAAATGGCAATGAAACATGAAGCATTACCCAAAGATATTGAATGGCATATGATTGGTCATTTACAACGAAACAAGGTAAAATATATGGCACATTTTGTGGATTTAATTCATGGAGTCGACAGCCTTAAAACTTTATTAGAAATTAACAAACAAGCCGCAAAACACAAGCGAATTATCAATTGCTTGTTACAAATAAAAATAGCCCAAGAAGACCATAAATTTGGATTCTCATTTGAGGAAGCAACTGCCATTTTAAAATCTACTGAGTTAGCCGAATTAGAAAATATTCGAATTGTTGGACTTATGGGAATGGCAACTTTTACCGATAATAAACAACAGTTATCTGAAGAATTTTCTTCATTAAAAAACTTCTACGATACACTCAAAACTCAAAGTCCAAAGTTTAAAATTCTATCTATGGGAATGAGCGGTGATTATTTGTTAGCTATCAAAAATGGCAGTAACATGATTCGAGTAGGAAGTGCTATTTTTGGGTCAAGAAATTACATCACTTAAAAAACAAAAATTGTACGCAATACTAGACATTGAAACTACTGGAGGAAAATTTAATGAAGAAGGCATTACAGAAATTGCTATCTATAAATTTGACGGACACACTGTTGTAGACCAATTTATTAGTTTAATTAATCCAGAAAGAGAAATTCAACCTTTTGTAGTACAACTCACAGGCATTAATAATAATATGCTTCAAAATGCACCTAAGTTTTTTGAAGTTGCCAAACGAATTATAGAAATTACCAAGGATTGTGTATTGGTAGCACATAATACCAGTTTTGATTATAGAATTCTACGAACAGAATTTGATCGATTAGGATTCAATTTTTATCAAAATACACTTTGTACTATTCAATTGAGCAAACATTTAATTCCAAATCAAGAAAGTTATAGTTTAGGAAAATTGTGTAAAGCATTGGCAATTCCTATGAATAATAGGCATCGAGCAAGCGGAGATGCTTTAGCAACTGTTCAATTGTTTAAGTTATTATTGGAGAAAGATGTGGATAAAAAAATTATTCGGCAATCTGTAAAATTTTACGACCATAGAAGTAAAAATGAAAAACTAACCGCTATTTTAGATGCAATTCCTGAGGTTTATGGAGTTTTTTATGTGCACAATGATGATGGAAAAGTTATTTTTATGGGTAAAGGAAAAAACATAAAAAAAAGTGTAAATCAATTATTTTTAAAAGACACCAAAAGAGCCTTAAAAATTCAAGAAGTACTTTCTTCTGTAAGCTATGAAAAAACAGGAAACGAGCTCATTACCCAATTAAAATATCATACAGAATTAGAAGAACTAAAACCCAAATACAATTTTAAAAGAAAAAGAAAGATTCGTACGTACGATTTTTTACATCCAAATATGCTACTAATCGATAAAGGAAGAGCAATTGAAGAAAATAGTATTATTTTTGTCGAAAACAACGAAGTTTTTGGATACGGATATACCAATTTAGCCTTTCAAGAAAATCAAATCAATATCTTAAAATCGCTATTAACACCTATGAAAAATAAAGAGCTATCAAAAATCATTCTTAAAAATTATCTACAAAAAAAGAACACCACAAAAATTGTAAAACTATAACTTATGAGAAAAATTGCTTTCGCATTCCTACTTGTTTCTATGACGCTATATAGTCAAGAAGAAAAATCTACTAAAATGGGGCAAATCACTTTAGAGGAACTAAAAATGACAACCTATGAAAAAGATACTACTGCCAATGCCGTAGTTCTATATGAGCATGGAAATTTTTACACAGAACCTGATAAGTTTAAAAAGAAAACAGATTATTATTTTAGAATAAAAATCTTCAATAAAAAGGCTTTTGATTTAGCGAATATTACCGTAAATCTTTATAAAGAAAGGTATATTAAAAATATAAAAGCAACTACGTACAATTTTGATAAATATGGGAATATAGAAAGAACTCATTTATTAAAAGAAAATATTTATAAAGTAAGGCAAAGTGAAAATTTTGTAGAAGCTAGATTCACATTACCCAATATTAAAGAAGGTAGTGTTATTGAATATTCTTATTCCGTTGTAACAGATTATTCGAATATTTACAGTTGGTATTTTCAATCCGACATTCCTAAAATAAAAAGTGAATTTGATGTAGCTGCTTTAGGAAACTATCAGTACGATGCAAGATTAACAGGCTTTTTAAAATTAGACAAAGACAATCCTTCTATTAAAGAAAACTGTCTATATATGCCAGGAGTGGGCAATGGAGCGTGCTCTATCTATTCTTATGGGATGAATGATGTTCCTGCTTTTAAAGAGGAAGCATATATGACCAGTAAAGAAAATTTTATAGCACATGTTTCTTTTGACTTAAAATCTTTTACTAGTGTTAGAGGGGAAAGAACGAAGTATACTACTACTTGGAAAAAAGCAGAAGGAAGTTTAAAGAAATATTTCTTTAACGGTCAAACCGCTAAAAAAAGTTATTTTAAAAAAAACCTTCCTCAAAATCTTTTATCAAATGCAAATACCTTCGAAAAAGCAAAAAACGTTTACAGTTATATTCAAAATCATTTTAATTGGAATGAAAGATATTGGGACGTTAAAAATGTAAAAATCAGAAAAGCTTTTAAAGAAAAAACAGGCGGTGTAGATGCTATTAATTTATCACTCTACAACAGTTTACAAGCCGCTGATATAGAAAGTTATTTAACTGCCATTTCTACGAGAGACAACGGTTTTCCCACAAAACTATATCCTGTTTTAAATGATTTTAATTATGTCATCGTAAAAGCGGTTATTGATGGAAAAGATTATTTCTTAGATGCCACAGATAAATTATTACCTTTTGGCTTACTTCCTAAAAGATGTTTAAACGGTGAAGGAAGAGTTTTAGACTTTAAAAAAGGTAGCTATTGGCAACAAATAAAAGCAGTTAAAAAAACAGCAACCACCATTAAAGTACAATTATCTATGGATGAGGTTGGAGACTTTTCTGGAAAAATGTCTTCCGTAGAAACAGGCTATAGCGCTTTAAAAACAAGACAAGCAATTATATCAAATAGTAAAGAAAAGTATTTGGAGAATCTAGAAAACGTAAATACCAATCTGTTGATTGATAATTACAAAAACGAAAACTTAGACAATTTAGAAAAACCATTAAAAGAAAACTTTACAATTCAATTAGAAAACGACTTAGAAAGTACTGATAATATTAGAATAAACCCTTTTATTATTGGTAGGACTAAAGAAAATCCTTTTAAATTAAAAGAACGTGATTACCCTGTAGATTTTGCCTACCCACGAAAATATACGTACCATTTTAGTATTAAAATCCCGGATACACATAACATTACAAAAATCCCAAATAACAAAGCTATTAAGCTCCCTAACAATGGCGGTTCATTTGTTCTAAGAATTTCCCAAAAAGAACAACAAATACAAGGGTATTTAAAATTCAATATTCATAGAGCTATTTATTCCAACGTAGAATATTACTATTTAAAAGAGTTTTATAAACAATTGATTGAAGCAGAGAGCTCTTTTATAGAAGTTACTAAAAAGAATCAATAATACAGCAGCTATTTTTATTGTCATTCTCTTAAGACTATTTTTTTACTTTTTATAGTACTTTTGTTTTTATTCAATCTAAGGAATCTTATATATGCTAAAGAAAATTTTAAAAATTACTGGAATTACTTTATTAATAGCCATCATAATTTTGGCTTCTGCGCCATATCTCTTTAAAGATAAAATAAAGAATCATATTGTAAATGCAATTAACGAAAGTGTAAACGCAACTATTGACATCAAAGAAATTGATTTAAGCTTATTTAAAAATTTCCCTGCGGCAAATGTAACTGTAGAAAGACTGAGTATTATAAATAAAGACGCTTTTAAAGGTGACACCTTATTTTATAGCAAAGAAATCAATTTAAAAATGAGTCTTACAGAGCTTTTTAAAGAGGCTTCAGAAACCATGAATCTAAAAAGTATTTCTTTAGAAAATGGAGCTATAAACCTTATGATCAATAAAGACAATGTAGAAAATTATGACATTGCTTTAAAAAATAATGAAGCTTCCAAACAAACAAATACAAAGCCCAAATCGGCTACTCCTTTTTCTCTGAATATTGAAGAGTATAGCATTCAAAATTTAGATGTTACATATGTAGATCAAAATTCAAATACGAAAGTAGTACTAAAAAACATCAATCATAGTGGGAAAGGAAATTTTGAAAAAGAAAAATTAGATGTTGAGACTAAAACAAGTTTATTCGCTTCCTTTCAACAAGGAGAAATGAGTTATCTAAAAGATATAAAGATATCTTTAACCGCTATTTTGGGAATTGATTTAAAGGCTATGAAATTTGAATTTAAAAACAATATTGCTTCCATAAATCAATTACCTTTAGAGTTTAGAGGCTCTGTTCAATTGATTGATATGTGTCAAAAATTCGACTTAGAATTTAAAACACCCTCTTCTTCTTTTAAAAATTTTTTAGGTCTTTTTCCCGAAATGTATACTCGTAATCTTACAAAAGTGAAAACTTCTGGCAATTTTACAATTAATGGAAAGGTAAAAGGAAGCTTAACGGAAACTACCATCCCTCAGTTTACTTTAAAAATAAATGCAAATAACGGACTCTTTAAATATCCTGAATTACAAGAATCGGTTAAAAACATTACAATCAATACAGAAATTATTAATAAAACAGGGCTTGTAAACGACACCTATATAGACATTCATAAGCTCTCATTTACCATCCATAAAGATGTGTTTAATGTAAAAGCAACCATTAAGAATTTCAATAATCTAATGGTAAATGCACAATTAAAAGGAACTATGAATTTGGAAAGTATTTCAAAAGCCTATCCCCTTAAATTAGACACACCATTATCTGGAATCTTAAAAGCAGATGTTCGTACTCGTTTTGACATGAAATCTATTGAAGCTTCAAGATATCAAAACATTAAAAATTCAGGAAGTATAAGTCTTACCAATTTTAATTATAGTGGTGCTGAATTGGCAAAACCTTTTCTAATTCGCAAAACAAAAGTTGTTTTTAACACCAAAGAAATTAGATTGAGTGAGTTTGATAGTCAAACAGGAGGTTCAGATATAAAGCTAGTAGGAAATTTAGAGAATTTTTATGGATTTCTTTTTAAAGAACAAGTATTAAAAGGGAATTTTAAAATGGAATCAAACAATTTATTGGTTTCAGACTTTATAACCCCAGATGCTGTTAGCAACACAAAATCGGAAAATAAAAACGAAGAAACAACAAGTGCTTTAAAAATTCCTTCATTTTTAGATTGTACCATTACTGGAAAAGCAACCCACGTAGTGTATGACAACTTAAATCTAAAAAACGTCTCTGGGAATTTGTCTATTAAAAACGAAGCCATTGTTTTAGACCAATTAAAAATGAACGTTTTTGATGGTAAAATAGGAATGACTGGAAGTATTTCCACAAAAGAAAGTATTCCTACATTTACAATGGGTGTAGACTTAGATAAAATAAATATTCCTACTTCATTTCAACAATTAGACCTCTTAAAATCAATTGCTCCTATTGCAAATGTAATTCGTGGAAAATTAAATTCGAACATGAATTTATCTGGAACACTCACAAAAGAAATGACGCCTAACTTACAAACCCTTTCCGGAAATTTATCGGGTGAACTCTTAGAAACCAAAGTCGATGAAAAAAAATCGAAATTACTATCCGCAGCAAATTCAAACTTTAATTTTATTGATACCAACAAATTAAATTTAAACAATGTAAAAATCAATTTGAGTTTTAAAAATGGAAAAGTAGCTATACAACCATTTAATTTAAAATACAACGATATTAAAGTTACCGTTGGCGGCACGCATGGATTTGACCAAAATATGAACTATAACTTAAAGTTTGATCTACCACCAAAATACTTAGGCTCTGAAATAAATAGCCTTATTAGTAAATTAAATACTACTGAGAAAAATAAATTGCAAAACATTCCTGTAAATGCAATTGTAAGTGGTAGCTTTGGGAGTCCAAAATTTTCAACCGATTTACAATCAGCAACAAAAAACCTAACCAATCAACTGATAGCACAACAGAAAAAAAAGTATGTAAATAAAGGAATCAACCAACTAACAAATGCGTTAGGACTTTCTAAAAAGAGAAAAGATTCCACAAAAACAGATACAAAAACGAAAGTAACAAATACCCTAAAAAACTTGTTTGGCAAAAAGAAAAATAGATAAAAAGTCGTTTAAACTATAAATATCATATTTTGATAACAAAGAATCCTAAAAAAACTTCATGGAAACACCAACTTCATGAAATTATTTATGAGGCTGACACCCAAGCAGGTAAATTATTTGATGTTATTTTACTTGTTGCCATTTTAGCAAGTGTCTTTTTTGTAATGTTAGAAAGTATAGATAGTATTGCACTAAAATATGGTAACTTTTTAAATATTGCAGAATGGGTAATTACCATTCTCTTTTCCATAGAATATATATTACGCTTAATTACAATTAAAAAACCTTTAAAATATGTATTTAGCTTTTACGGAATTATAGATTTCCTTTCTACCATTCCAAAATACCTATCACTATTTATCATTGGTTCACACAACTTAGCTGCCTTAAGAGCTTTACGCTTATTACGTGTCTTTAGAATTTTAAAATTAGCACGATACATCGGTGCTTCCAACAGGTTGCTAATTGCATTAAAAGCGAGTAAAGCAAAAATTGCTGTTTTTTTATTTTTTGTGGTTATTCTATGCATTATTTTAGGGACTATTATGTATATGATAGAAGGTGCAGATAATGGTTTTACAAGTATTCCAAGAAGTGTCTATTGGGCTATTGTTACGTTAACAACTGTAGGTTACGGGGATATTGCACCACATACGCCTTTAGGGCAATTTATTGCAAGCATTGTAATGATTTTGGGGTATGCCATTATTGCCATTCCAACAGGTATTGTAAGTGCAGAAATGACCAAAAAAAATATTGATACAAATACACAAGCTTGTCCAAATTGCTTAAAAGAAGATCATACATTGGGTGCAGATTTTTGTTATCATTGCGGACATCAATTAAACGAATAATGACCAATACATTAATTACTATTGTAGGTCCTACAGCAATCGGCAAAACGACTCTAAGTATTGAACTAGCAAAACATTTTAATACGGCTATTATTTCTTGTGATTCTCGTCAGTTTTATAAAGAAATGAGCATTGGAACTGCAGTTCCAGAACCCGAAGAATTAGCTGTTGCTCCTCATTATTTCATCCAAAATAAGAGTATTTTCGATAACTATAACGTGGGTGAATTCGAAAGAGATGCTTTGGCTACATTGGATACATTATTTTTAAAAAATAAAGTAGTGATTATGGTAGGCGGAAGTGGTTTGTACGCAGATGCAGTTACAAAAGGATTGGATTCTTTTCCTAAAGTATCTCCAGAAATACGAAGAAACCTTACTCAACAGCTCCAAGAAAAAGGGATTGAAAGTCTTCAAAAACAATTACAAGAATTAGACATAGAAGCTTATAATACTATTGCTATTGACAATCCACAAAGGTTAACAAGAGCCTTAGAAATTTGCATAGGTAGCGGAAAAACCTACAGTTCTTTTAAAAACAAGTCCAAAATAACGAGAAACTTTAACACGATAAAGATTGGTTTACAAGCAGATAGAACAATACTGTATGATAGAATTAATAAACGTGTAGAAATGATGGTAGAAAAAGGATTGTTTGAAGAAGCTAAAAAATTATACCAACATAAAGATTTAAATGCCCTACAAACAGTAGGCTATAGAGAAATCTTTAATTATTTTGATGGAACATTTACCAAAGACTTTGCTATTTCAGAAATTCAAAAAAACACGAGACGCTTTGCAAAAAGACAATTGACTTGGTATCGAAAAGACAATGAAATTAATTGGTTTGATTATCAATACAATTTAGCGCATATAATAAATACCATTCAGAATCAATTAAAATAATCCTAAATGGTATTTATAGGTTAAGTTTTAAATGTTGAAGTTCAACTTTTTAACTTTATAAACTTTCAACTTTTATACTTAAAAACTATATAATCAACATTGCATCTCCGTACGTATGGAATTTATATTTCTCGGCTATTGCTACTTTATAAGCCTCCATTAAAAAATCATAACCTGCAAAACTAGCAGCCATCATCATTAATGTAGACTTTTGAAGATGAAAATTAGTAATCATTGCATTGGCAATACTAAAATCATATTCAGGAAAAATAAATTTGTTTGTCCAACCATTATAAGGATTTAACCTTCCGTTTGCAGAAACAGAAGATTCTAAAGAACGCATTGTAGTTGTTCCTACAGCACAAACTTTTCTTCTAGCGTCTAATGCTTTATTTACAATGGCTGCTGTAGAAGGTAAAATCTCCATTTTTTCAGAATCCATTTTATGTTTCGATAAATCTTCTACCTCAACAGGGCTAAAAGTTCCCAAACCAACGTGCAACGTTAATTCTGCAAATTCAACTCCTTTAATTTCTAAACGCTTTATTAAATGTTTTGAAAAGTGTAACCCTGCAGTAGGTGCAGCTACAGCTCCTTCATTTTTTGCATAAATAGTTTGGTAGCGTTCCTCATCAGAAGGTTCAACAGGTCTTTTAATAGACCTTGGCAATGGAGTTTCTCCTAACTCCAATAATTTTTTACGAAACTCTTCATAACTTCCATCAAATAAAAATCGTAAGGTTCTTCCTCTAGAAGTTGTGTTGTCTATCACCTCAGCAACTAAGCTTTCATCTTCTCCAAAAAACAATTTATTTCCAATTCTAATTTTTCTTGCTGGATCTACCAATACATCCCACAATCTATTGTCTGCATTTAATTCTCTCAATAAAAAAACTTCTATACGAGCCCCTGTTTTTTCTTTATTCCCATACATTCTTGCAGGAAAAACTTTGGTGTTGTTCATTGCAAACACATCCCCTTCATCAAAATAATTGATAACATCTTTAAATTGTTTGTGCTCAATGGTTTGCTCTTTTCGATTTAAGACCATTAAACGAGATTCATCTCTATGTTCTGCGGGATATTCTGCTAATAATTCTTCAGGCAATTCAAAACCAAAATGTGATAGTTTCATATAATTGTATTTATTTGTAAAGGCTGCAAATATACAATATCGAAATAGGCGTTGTCAAGTGTTTTGCCCTTTAATTTAGATTTCTTGAGTTTGAATACCTATTTGCTGCATGTCTTTCCAAAATTTTTGATACGATTTTGAAACTACTTCTGCATTTAAAATTTGAATAGGCACTTTAAAAGCCAAAGGTGCAAAAGCCATTGCCATTCTATGATCGTTATAGGTTTTTATGGCAATATTTTTATGAATTTTGGTAGAAGCTTCCAAATGTAAGCTCTCATTAGTTACAGAAATAGAAGCACCTAACTTAGTCAATTCCTCTCTCAAAGCTTCTAATCGATCTGTTTCTTTAATTTTTAAGGTGTGCAAACCTGTTAAATCACAAGCAATACCCAAACCAAAACAAGTAACAGCAATTGTTTGTGCAATATCTGGTGCATTCTTTAAGTTATGAATCATTTTTTCTGAATTATAAGAATGCTCTTTTCTTAAAATGATAGCGTTTTTTGTAAACGCTGTAGTAACTCCAAAATGTGTATAAATTTCAGCCAAACAAGAATCGCCCTGTAAACTTTCTTTTCTATAAGCTGACAATTGAATTTCAGAACCTATTTCGCTAAAAGCAATGGCACTATAAAAATAACTCGCAGAACTCCAATCCGATTCTACTACAATTATTTTGGTTGCTATTTCAGCTACTGGTTTTACATGAATTTTATTTCCTTCAAAACGAGCTTTAATTCCTAATTGATCCAACAGACTCAACGTCATTTTTATATACGGAACAGAAGTAACTTTCCCTAACAATTCTATTTCTAATCCATTTTTTAAACTCGATGCAATTAATAGCAATGCCGAAATATATTGACTGCTTACGTTTCCATTAATCTGAACTTTGTCTGCTGTAATTTCTTGTCCTTGAATACGAATTGGCGGATAACCTTCTTTCTTTTCATAGGTAATATTTGCACCCAAACTACACAAAGCATCTACCAAAATTTTAATAGGCCTGTTTTGCATTCTATCAGAACCCGTTAACACCACTTCTCTACCCTTTTTTGCGGCAAAATAAGCTGTTAAAAAACGCATGGCTGTACCCGCATGTCCAATATCAATTAAGGTCTCTTTTGTAGAAAGTGCGTGTTGTAAATGAACAGAATCATCGGAATCCGATAGATTTTCAATCTCTAATCCTAAAAATAATTGTTGTAAAATAAGCAATCGATTCGATTCACTTTTAGAACCCGAGATTGTAATCTTCTCATGAACTCTTTTACCTTCTAAAACTTCCAACAATAAATCCATTCGTATATATTCGTTTAAAATCGTTATTTTTAGCTTCCAAAAAATCAAACTAACATCATGAAAAAATATATTTTCCTTACGTTTTGTTCCTTTTTTTTAGCGAACCCCAAAGTTACTGCACAAAAAAAAGTTACCCAAAAATCTGCTACAATTTCTTCAGCATATTTTAATGCTACAAAATGGCGAAATATCGGTCCGCATAGAGGCGGAAGAAGTGCTGCTGTAACAGGCGTTTCTGGTAAGGCAAATTTGTTTTATATGGGAAGTACTGGCGGCGGCGTTTGGAGAACCACAGATGCAGGAAACAGTTGGTCCAATATTTCCGATGGATTTTTTGGAGGATCTGTAGGGGCTATTGCTGTAAGCGAATGGGATAATAACGTAATTTATGTAGGAAATGGAGAAAAAACAGTTCGTGGAAATGTTTCTTCTGGAGATGGTATTTGGAAATCTGAAAATGCTGGAAAAACCTGGAAACATGTTGGTTTAAAAAATTCGCGACATATTCCAAGAGTACGCATTCACCCTAAAAACCCAGACATTGTTTATGCTGCTGTTTTGGGAGATTTGTACAAACCTACTACAGAAAGAGGCGTATATAAGTCTGTAAACGGAGGAAATACATGGAAACGTGTATTGTTTTCTGACGAAAACTCAGGTGCTATCGATTTAATTATAGACCCTAACAATCCACGTATTTTATACGCCACAACTTGGGATGTTCGTAGAACACCTTACAGCCTATCTTCTGGTGGAAAAGGTTCTGCGATGTATAAAAGTACCGATGCTGGAGAAACTTGGACAAATATTTCATCGAACAACGGTTTACCAAAAGGAATTTGGGGTATTAGTGGTGTTACCGTGTCTCCTGTAAACTCGGACATTCTTTGGGCATTGATAGAAAATAAAAAAGGAGGTATTTACAAATCTGTAGATGCAGGAAAGAATTGGAAACTAATTAATAGCGAACGAAAATTACGTCAGCGTGCTTGGTATTATACACGTTTGTATGCAGATACGCAAGACGAAAATATTTTATATGTTTTAAATGTCCGTTATCACAAATCTACCGACGGAGGAAAAACCTACAAAACATTCAATGCTCCGCATGGCGATCATCACGATTTATGGATTGCGCCAGAAGACAATCAACGCATGATTATTGGAGATGATGGTGGCGCACAGGTTTCTTTTGATGCTGGAGAAAACTGGAGTACCTATTTTAATCAACCTACTGCACAATTTTACAGGGTAACAACAGACAATCATTTTCCATACAGAATTTATGTAGCACAACAAGACAATTCAACGTTAAGAATTCCGCATAGAACAAACGGACGTTTTATTGGCGAACGAGATTGGGAATCTACTGCAGGTGGCGAAAGTGCTCATATTGCTGTAGACCCTTTAAATAATGATATTGTTTATGGTGGAAGTTATGGCGGATTGCTAACAAGAAAAAATCATAAAACTGGAGAAACAAGAGCCATTAATGTTTGGCCAGACGACCCAATGGGGCATGGTGCCGAAGACTTTAAATATCGTTTTCAATGGAATTTTCCTATTCTATTTTCTCCTAATCATAAGAAACGATTGTATGCGGCTTCCAATCACTTACACGTTACCGAAAATGAGGGGCAATCTTGGAAAGTAATAAGTCCAGATTTAACTAGAAACGACCCTAAAACCTTAGTTTCTTCTGGCGGACCAATTACCAAAGACAATACAGGAGTAGAATATTACGCAACTATTTTTGCTGTTGCAGAATCAACTGTAGAGCCTGGTCTTATTTGGACAGGTTCCGATGATGGATTGGTACATATTACTAAAGACAATGGAAAAAATTGGAAAAATGTTACGCCTAAAAAGATGCCCGAATGGATGATGATCAACTGTATTGAAGTAGACCCGTTTAAAAAAGGCGCTGCTTACATTGTAGGAACAAAATACAAAACTGGCGATTACAAACCTTATATTTATAAAACTGAAAACTACGGAAAATCATGGAAGCTAATTGTTAACGGAATTGGCGATGAAGATTTTACAAGAGCATTGCGAGCAGACCCTAAAAGAAAAGGATTGTTATACGCGGGTACAGAACGAGGTATGTACGTTTCTTTTAATGATGGTAAAAACTGGCAAAGTTTTCAACTGAATTTACCTATTGTTCCTATTACAGATTTGGCAATAAAAAACAACAATCTAATTGCAGCTACGCAAGGTAGAGCTTTGTGGATGATTGACGATTTAACACCTTTGCATCAGTTAAATACTTCTGTAAAGAAAGAAGATGTTATGCTATACAAACCACAAGACAGTTATAGAATGCGTGGCGGAAATGGGAATACTTCCAAAACACAAGGTACCAATCACCCTGGTGGCGTTGCTATCAATTTCTATCTTAAAAGCCTAAATGAAAAAGATAGTGTTAGCCTGTCTATTTTAGATAACAACAATAAACTTATCAAAAAATACAGTACACAACCCAATAAAAAAGAGAAAGAAGAACAATTAAAAATAAAAAGCGGTAACAATATTTTTTACTGGAATATGATGTATCCTAGTGCTGAAAAGGTAAAAGGTATGATTTTGTGGTGGGCTTCTTTAAATGGTCCAATGGCATTGCCAGGAAATTACAAAGTAGCCCTTAACGTAAACGGGAAAGTAATAACAAAAGACTTTACCATTTTAAGAAATCCTGTTTCAGAAGCTTCAAAAGCGGATATGAAGTTGCAGTTTGATTTTATTATAAGTATTACTGAAAAAGTAACAGAAATACACAAAGCACTTAAAAATGTCACAAAAGTAAAATCGCAAATAAAACAATTAAAGAAATCGATTACCGAACCTAAAAAGCATAAAGAGTTATTAGATTTTGCTGACGCTTTGGTAAAAGAAATGACCATCATTGAAGAAACATTATACCAAACAAAAAGCAAAAGTAGGCAAGATCCATTAAACTTCCCCATTCGTTTGAACAACAAATTAGCACATTTGAATTCATTAACGCGTATTGGAAATTACAAACCCACAGACCAAGAAATTGAGTTTAAAAATGAAATTGTTAAAGAAATTGATACTGAACTTGCCAAGTTATACAGCATTTTTAACAATCGTGTAAAAACACTCAACCAAAAAGTAAAAGAGAGTCAGATTGATTTTATTCAGTTAGATTAAAATAAATTATTCAAAATTATCCCTTTCAGGGTTTAAAACCCTGAAAGGGATTCCTTTTTAAGAAGATACTCTACACTAAAAAGTATATCGTAAAAAAGTTGAAATCAACTATTCTTACAAGCCAAAAGCAGCTTTTACTTTTTCTATATAATCTAACTTTTCCCATGTAAAAGTTTCTACTTCTTTAGAAACTGTTTCACCCATAGGATTGGTAAATGTAACTGTTTTTACCTCAGAAGTTCTTCCCATATGACCGTAAGCCGCTGTTTCTGAATAAATAGGGGTTCTTAATTTTAAACGTTGTTCAATAAAATAAGGGCGCATATCAAAAATAGTTGCTACTATTTTACTGATTTCACCATCGGTCATATTTACCTTTGCTGTTCCATACGTTTCCACATTAATACTGGTAGGTTCTGCCACACCAATAGCATAAGATACTTGTACTAAAACTTCTTTACACAAACCAGCAGCCACTAAATTTTTTGCAATATGTCTTGTTGCATACGCACCCGATCGATCTACTTTAGATGGGTCTTTTCCAGAAAAAGCACCTCCACCATGTGCCCCTTTTCCTCCATACGTATCTACAATGATTTTTCTACCTGTTAAACCAGTATCTCCATGAGGGCCGCCAATTACAAAAACTCCGGTAGGATTAATATGATAGGTAATATTGTTTGTAAATAATTTTTGAATTTTAGCAGGCAATTTGGCTACCACTCTTGGTATTAAAATCTCTACAATATCTTTTTTAATTTTAGCCAACATTACAGCTTCACTCTCATCAAAATCGTCGTGCTGTGTAGAAACCACAATGGCGTCTATTCTTTGTGGAATATTATCGTCTGAATATTCAATAGTTACTTGAGACTTTGCATCTGGACGCAAATAGGTAATTTCTTTATTTTCTCTTCGCAAGGCTGCCAATTCAATTAATAGACGATGCGATAATTCCAATGCTAAAGGCATGTAATTTTCAGTTTCATCTGTAGCATAACCAAACATCATCCCCTGATCTCCTGCGCCTTGCTCTTCTGGATTTTTTCTATCAACTCCCTGATTAATATCGGGTGACTGTTCATGAATTGCCGAAAATACTCCACAAGAGTTTCCATCGAACATATATTCGCTTTTCGTGTAACCAATTTTATTAATCACATCCCTTGCAATTTGCTGAACGTCTAAATACGTCTTCGATTTCACTTCACCTGCCAAAACTACCTGACCAGTAGTAACCAATGTTTCACAAGCTACCTTACTGGTTGTATCGAAAGCTAAAAAATTATCAATTAAAGCATCTGAAATCTGATCAGCAACTTTATCTGGATGTCCTTCAGAAACACTTTCCGAGGTAAATAAATATGACATAAAATCTTCTTTTTTATTATAAAATAACCCTTCGATGTAAAACATTGAAGTTTCGTTAAACTTGTCATTCCTATGGAAACAAGAATCAATTGAAAAACAGAAATAGATTGCGTTTGTCGCTAAAAGTAGTAGAAAATTACTGCTTTAGCATTTTGTTCTGCTGAACTTGTTTCTGTATCTAAAAACATTTCAACAAAAGAGGTTGCAATCAGTTCAAATTTTTCCTCTTAATTAAGGTGCAAAATTACATTTAAATTCTAAATAATTCTCTATACAAAAAGATTTTTTCCTCTTTTAAAAGAATCATATTAAAGATTTATCAGTTTTAGCCGTTAAAAATTATAAAATACTCAAAAATGATAAAAAAACAACAAAACAGTAGGATATTAAATTTTTCTGAACATATATTTGTATTCACAAAGTTCAATAATTTATTGAAATGTTATCAAGAAAGGTGGAGGGATTAGACCCTGTGAAGCCTTAGCAACCCTTTGTAATGCTGAAACCTATTCAATGTTTCAAAGAAGGTGCTACATTCTACCCTTTTATTCTAATAATTTATTTTAGAATTTCATTAAAAAAGGATAGATAACAAAAAAGAATTTTTCTTTCTGAAAACATTCTATTTTTCTTTTTAACATTTTTCTATAAACGAGCCTAAAAAGGGCATTTTGACTTAAAATTTTAATGTATTAACTCAAAAAAACTAGAAAAATGAGTACACAAAAAATCGCAACAAAAGCGTTGCACGCAGGGCACGATGTAACCCAAACAGGAGGAACAAGAGCAGTTCCTATTTATCAAACAACATCGTATGTTTTTAATGATGCAGATCATGCAGCAAACCTTTTTTCTTTAAAAGAATTAGGATTTATTTATACACGTTTAAACAATCCTACCAATCAAATTTTACAAGAAAGATTAGCCGCTATAGAAGGTGGTATTGGTGCCGTAGTTTTTGCTTCTGGAACTGCAGCCATTGCTACAGGATTATTAACATTGTTAAAAGCAGGAGACCATATTGTTGCGTCGAGTAGTTTGTATGGTGGAACTTACAATTTACTAAATGTTACATTACCAAGATTAGGCATTACAACTACTTTTGTAGATGCTTCAAATCCAGAGAATTTTGCAGCGGCTGTTCAAGAAAACACCAGAGCATTCTTTGTAGAATCTTTAGGAAATCCAAAATTAGATGTCTTAGATTTAGAAGCTATTGCTGTGCATTCAAAAGCGGCTGAAGTTCCTTTTATTGTAGACAATACAGTAGCAACTCCTACCCTATTAAATCCAATTAAACATGGGGCTAATATTGTAATTCATTCGTTAACCAAATATATTGGCGGACAAGGAAATTCTTTAGGTGGTGCTATTATTGATGGTGGAAACTTTGATTGGTCTAACGGAAAATTTCCTGAATTTACAGAGCCTTCTGCGGGATATCATGGTTTAAAGTATTACGAAACTTTAGGTGCTGCTTCCTATACTTTTAAATTAATTTTAGAAGGATTGCGTGATTTTGGTGGCGCATTAAGTCCTACAAATGCCTTTAATATCATTCAAGGTTTAGAAACATTACCTGTTAGAATTAAACAACATTCAGAAAATGCCTTAGCATTAGCACAATGGCTAGAACATCAAGAAGAAGTTGCTTGGGTAAACTATCCTGGTTTAGAAAGTAGTAAGTACAACGATTTGGCAAAAAAATATTTACCAAACGGACAAAGTGGTATTGTTACTTTTGGAGTTAAAGGAGGCTTTGAATCTGCAAAAACCATTGCCAATGAAACCAATGTATTCTCTTTATTAGCCAATATTGGAGATACAAAATCTTTAATTATTCATCCAGCAAGCACTACACATCAACAATTAACAGAAGAAGAACAAGCAAGCGCTGGAGTTTCTCAAGATTTAATTAGATTGTCTGTAGGAATTGAAGACATTGAAGATTTAAAAGCTGATTTAACAACAGCTTTTTCTAAGATATAACCCTAAGACCTGACAGGTTTTTAAAACCTGTCAGGTCTAAAAAACACCACTTGAAACACGAACTACAACATATCATCATCAAAGAGTTTACCACAGAAAGTGGTACTGAATTTCAAGACATTCAATTAAGTTATCAATTGTTTGGTAAAAAATTGGGTTCAGCTCCAGTTGTTCTAGTAAATCATGCATTAACTGGTAATAGCGATGTTGCTGGTAAAAATGGTTGGTGGAAAGAGATTATTGGAAATACAAAAACAATCGATACAAATACCTATACAATTCTATCTTTTAACATTCCAGGAAATGGTTTTGATGGTTTTGTGATTGAGAATTACAAAAGTTTTATTGCAAGAGACATTGCAAAAATATTTTTAAAAGGATTAAACGCTTTAAAAATTGAGCAACTATTTGCTTTAATTGGCGGTTCTTTGGGCGGAGGAATTGCTTGGGAAATGGTAGTTTTAAATACGAAGATTACCAAGCATTTTTTACCCATTGCAACCGATTGGAAATCTACAGATTGGCTTATTGCCAATTGCCAAATTCAAGAGCAATTTTTAGTAAATTCTAGTAACCCTGTTCATGATGCACGGATGCATGCCATGTTGTGTTATAGAACACCTGAATCTTTTAAAGAACGTTTTCATCGTTCTAAAAAAATAAATTCAGATATTTTTAATGTAGAAAGTTGGCTCTTGCATCATGGAAAAAAATTACAAGAACGCTATCAGTTATCATCTTATAAATTAATGAATCAATTATTAAAAACAATTGATGTAACTGTTGGAGGAAAAAAAGACATTGAAATTCTTGATAAAGTTGAAGCCAACATTCACATTATTGGTGTTGATTCTGATTTGTTTTTTACTGCTGAAGAAAATAAGCAAACGCATAAAAAATTAGCATTAACCAAAGAGAATGTTACCTATAATGAAATAAATTCTGTGCATGGACACGATGCTTTTTTAATTGAATATGACCAACTTCAGAAAATTATTGAACCTATTTTCAATAAAGATTATAAAAAGAAGAAAATGAAAGTAGTAAAGTTTGGAGGAAAATCGTTAGCTAACGGAAAAGGGTTAGAAAATGCCATTGAAATTATTCAACATAAATATAAAAACAACGAAAAAATTACAGTTGTAGCTTCTGCTAGAGGAAATTCAACCAACGATTTAGAAGCCATTTTAAAAGATGCTGCTGCTAAAAAAAATTATAAAAAAGCCTTTGAAAGTTTTAAACAATATCAACAAGAACCGAATCCTAAAGTTGATTTTTCTAAAGAATTTTCAACCTTAGAAACCCTGTTTGAAGGTGTTTCATTATTAGGAGATTACAGTCAGAAAGTTAAGGATGAAGTCTTAGCGCAAGGTGAATTAGTATCCGTAAAATTATTAGCAAGTGTCTTAGAAAAAGAAAATATTCCAACTAATATTGTAGATACAAGAAAGCTAATTATTACTGATGAAAACTTTGGAAATGCACAACCCATTTCATCAATTTCTAAAGAGAACGTGATTGCTTATTTCAAAAAAAATAAAGATGCAATTAATATTGTAACGGGTTTTATATCTTCTAATAAAAAAGGAGAAACAACTACTTTAGGAAGAAATGGAAGTAATTATACAGCAGCTTTATTAGCCAATTATTTAGATGCTGATGAGTTGCAAAACTATACACATGTTAGCGGAATTTTTACTGCAAATCCAGATTTTGTTGCAGATGCAAAAAAGATTGAACAACTTTCATTTTCAGAAGCAAACGAATTGGCAAATTTTGGAGCTACAATCTTACATGCAAAGACCATTATTCCTCTATTAGAAAAAAACATTAATCTTCGCATTTTAAATACGTTTAACAAAGAAGATAAAGGAACTTTAATTACTTCCGAATCGTCTACAAAAGGAATTAAATCTATTTCTACAATAGACAATGTTGCTTTACTAAACCTTGAAGGTAGAGGTTTGTTGGGTAAAGTAGGTGTTGATGCGAGAATTTTTAAAGTTTTAAGCAATCGAAATATTAGCGTTAGCATTATTTCGCAAGGCTCTTCAGAAAGAGGAATCGGATTAATTATTGACAAAGAAAAAGCTCTTGAAGCTGTTACTGCGCTAGAAAGAGAATTTGAAAACGACGTATATTCACAGGATGTAAACCATATCTCTATTGTTGACGATGTTGCAGTAATTTCAATTATTGGTCAAGATTTAAGCGAGTTTCATCATCCTTATAATGCACTCATAAAGAACCAAATTGTCCCTGTTTTATTCAACAATACTGTAACGGGTAAAAATGTAAGTTTGGTGGTTAAAAAGAGTGAGTTACACAAAGCCGTAAATGTAATTCACGGGCAAGTTTTTGGGGTTACCAAAAAAATAAACATTGCCATTTTTGGAAAAGGCTTGGTTGGCGGCACTTTAATAGATCAAATTATAGAAAATACACCATCTGTTTTAGAAAGAAGAAAAATTCAATTGAATGTTTTTGCCGTTGCAAATTCTAAAAAAGTATTTTTAGTCAAAGACGGTGTTTCTAAAAATTGGGAAAAAGACCTTTTAGAAAATGGAGATTCAACCATTTCTGTTGAAGATATCATTGCTTTTGCAAAAGCCCATCATTTCGAAAATTTAATTGCCGTAGATAATACTGCAAGCGAACAATTTGTGGGTAATTATATTCCTTTAATTGAGGCTGGTTTTGATTTGGTTTCCTGTAATAAAATTGCCAATACATTATCGTTTGACTTTTACAAAGAAGTAAGAGCTAAGCTAAAAGAACACAAAAAACAGTATTTATACGAAACCAATGTTGGTGCAGGACTTCCGCTAATTGATACCATTCGTTTGTTGCATGAGTCTGGAGAAAATATCACAAAAATAAGAGGTGTTTTTTCAGGCACTTTAAGTTATTTGTTTAATACTTTTTCTGCTGAAGATGTTCCTTTTTCAAAAGTATTGCAAGAAGCAATTGACAAAGGTTTTACAGAACCCGATCCAAGAGAGGATTTAGGCGGAAATGATGTGGCAAGAAAACTACTAATTTTAGCAAGAGAATTAGATTTAGAAAATGAATTGAATGAAGTAGATATTAAAAATTTAATTCCAGAAAATTTACAAGATAATTCTGTTGAAGAATTTTTAGCAAACCTAACGTTGTTAAATGAAGAATATCAAACCTTAAAAGACAGTCAAAAACCAAATCATGTTTTGCGTTATATTGGCGAATTAAGTGGAGATTTATCCAAAGAAAAAGGAAACTTAGAAGTAAAATTAGTATCTATCTCACAAAACACCCCTTTAGGTTCTTTAAAAGGATCTGATGCAATTTTTGAAATTTATACAGCGTCTTACGGAGAACAACCTATTGTAATTCAAGGTGCAGGTGCAGGAGCTAACGTTACAGCAAGAGGCGTTTTTGGAGATATTTTAAGATTAGCAAAAAATGGTTTATAGTTTTTGGTTTTTAGTTAATGGTATCACAACTAACTAAAAACCAAAAACCGACAACCAAAAACCAACAACCAACAACCAAAACATGAATAAACATTTCGAAACAGCAGCCATAAGAAATCAAACAGAAAGAACACAGTTTTCTGAACATTCTACGCCTTTATACCTAACGTCTAGCTTTGTTTTTGAAGACGCCGAAGAAATGCGAGCTTCCTTTGCAGAAGAAAAGCAACGAAATTTATACAGTCGTTTTACAAATCCAAATACCTCAGAGTTTGTAGATAAAATAGTTGCTATGGAAGGTGCAGAAGCGGGTTGCACTTTTGCCACAGGAATGTCAGCCATTTTCTCAACATTTGCCGCTTTGTTAAATGCTGGAGATCATGTTGTTTCTTGTCGCTCTGTATTTGGTTCTACACACAGTATGTTTACCAAATTTTTACCAAAATGGAATATAGAAACTTCGTATTTTAAAGTTGATGAAGTTGACTTGATAGAAAATTTAATTCAAGAAAACACCAAGATTTTATATATAGAAACACCTACAAATCCAGCTGTAGACATTTTAGACTTAGAACTGATTGGAAAAATTGCGAAAAAACACCATTTAATTTTTATTGTAGATAACTGTTTTGCAACCCCTTATATTCAACAACCGATACAATTTGGAGCCGATTTAGTTATTCATTCAGCTACAAAATTAATAGACGGGCAAGGAAGAGTTTTGGGCGGTGTTACGGTTGGAACATCTGAATTAATTAGAGAAATTTATCTATTTGCTAGAAATACAGGACCTGCAATGAGTCCTTTTAATGCGTGGGTGTTGTCTAAAAGTTTAGAGACTTTAGCTGTTAGAGTAGATAGACATTGTGAGAATGCATTAAAAATTGCTGAATTTTTAGAAGTAAATCCACATGTCCAATTGGTGAAATATCCTTTTTTAAAATCGCATCCACAATACGAAATTGCAAAGAAGCAAATGAAATTGGGAGGTAATATTGTCGCTTTCGAAATAAAAGGAGGCATTGAAGCCGGAAGAAACTTCTTAAACAGCATAAAAATGTGTTCACTTTCTGCTAATTTGGGTGATACTAGAACTATTGTTACACATCCTGCAAGTACAACGCACGGAAAACTTTCAGAAAAAGACAGATTAGAAGTTGGAATTACAGACGGATTGGTTAGAATATCTGTAGGTTTAGAGCATAGTGATGATATTATTGCAGATTTAAAACAAGCATTAGAAAACTAATAACAAACTCTTTTAAAAAAAAGTTGAAATTTGTTTACTAACTATCAGTGTTGTCCGCTAAAAGACGTAAGACCGTTACGCTGCTAGAATCAAGAACCAAGATTTAATTGTAACTATCTGATAAACAATAAATTTTGCGAAATATCAACTCGTTAAAAATAGTAAGGTATTTAAGTTTCAAACCCCTTAAAACACAACAAAATCAAGATTTCAATGCTTAAAGTAATTATTTTATCGGACATTAGTAACTAACTATATTCATTTTTATAGGTTTATATAATTTCTAGATGTTATTTTTGAAAAAATATTTTATGAAGTCGTTAAACATTATTTTTAGTTTTTTAGTTTTTATAGCACTCTGTAGTTGTAGCTCTAAAGATTCAAATGAAGAAGAGCTAACAGAAGAATTAGAAATCTCTTCAATTTCAGAATTTTCTGCAAATGAAGAAACAAAATCTATTACCGTAACGTCTAATTTAGATTGGAGTGCAACTGATAATACCAACTGGATTACCATTGCTCCTTCCATTGGATCTAACAATGGTTCTGTAAATATTACTGTACAAACCAATCCAAACTATAATAAACGCACAGGTACTTTAACAATTGCAGGAGGAAATATTTCAAAGAGTTTAACAATTGCACAAGCAGCAAAAGAAGACAGTCAATCTTCAAATGGTTTAGACCCCAATAAACCGCCTTCAGAAAACTTTGACTTGTCTACTTGGAAATTAAGTATTCCCGAAAATGATGGAGACGGTACAGCAACAGATATTTCTGTCAGTCAAATTAACAATGGTTATGAAAATAGCAACTATTTTTATACAGCAACTGATGGCGGAATGGTTTTTAAATGCCCCGTAGCCGGATTCAAAACCTCCACAAATACAAGTTATACTAGAGTTGAATTACGCGAAATGCTAAGAGGTACGAATACGAGTATTTCTACGCAAGGCGTCAATAAAAATAACTGGGTTTTTGGTACAGCTCCTGCTTCCGATAAAAATGCAGCAGCAGGTTATGATGGGGAAATGAATGCTACGCTTGCCGTAAACCATGTTACAACAACAGGAAGTAGCAGCCATATTGGACGTGTTATTATTGGGCAAATACATGCAAATAGTGACGAACCTATTCGTATTTATTATAGAAAATTAAAAGACAATACTTTAGGGTCTATTTATTTTGCACACGAACCTACCGATGGAAATGGAAGCGAACAATGGCACGAAATGATTGGTTCTAGAAGCAATAGCGCTTCAAATCCTTCAGACGGAATTGCATTGAACGAAAAGTTTAGCTATACCATTAAAGTAGTTGGAGATAATTTAACATGTACCATTCGTAGAGAAGGAAAAGACGACGTTGTTAAAACTGTAAATATGGTAAATAGTGGCTTTAATGTTGGCGGACAATACATGTATTTTAAAGCAGGAGTGTATCATGTAAACAACTCTGGAGACGATGATGATTATGCGCAGGCAACTTTTTATGTTTTAGAAAAATCGCATACTACAAATTAATAGGTTTATACAGTTTCATATTCCGATTTGTATAATTCCCAAAACTTTGAAATCAGAAGACTAATTTCCTTTTTCTTTTTTAATTTAAAATCAATAAAGGTTATCAAAAAAGGTAAAACGAAAATAAGTATTGGTAAAAACCAATTTCCATAAATTAAAGAAACAATTGTGAAAATAATTCCGATTGCGATTATAACTTTTACAACTATGTTCATCGGAAATTTGAAGTCAAAATCCAATTCAAATTTATTTTCGTTATTTAGAATTCCGATTATTAGGTGATTATAACTCCAATTAAATAATCCGTATTTTCTACTTAATTCTATCCTATTCGGGCTGATATTTCCATCATAAAATCCATTCAGAATTAACTTATTCAGAATTTTAAATGATTTTTCGTTATTTGAAATAGTTTGTATCATTTCTCAAATTACACAGAATAATATAAAATCATTCCTATTGCGGTTATATCATACATCGTTATAATATATTAACATTCTAAGTATATGACAGAAATTTAGCCAGTTTTATATTATTTTGATTTACAGGATTTAACAATACAGAGGCAATGTAATCGAGTCCATATTTGAATATACTTTTTGCCATTCTTCCGTGTTTTATAATTTTGATAGAATTTATTTTGTGCAGATAAACCCCTACTTTATAGCACCACACAAAAGCCATCATAATAAGGAGTACCAGTTTTTCAATACGCTAATCTTGGACTACCTAATAAATTTGAGACTAGTTATTCTACGCAGTTTTTATTCAGCTATTCTTTTTTTCAAATCCATTCTTTCGTGTAAGATTCTTGTTATTTCAACATAATCTTGACTTATTGTTCGATAAAATATTATGTGTCGATTTGCTTTAATTCCGAAAAGTTGCTTTGAAATCCCTTCGTAGTTTTTTCCTAAATCTGGATTTTCAGCTATTTCCTCACAATTTGAAATTAAATCATCATAATATTTATCGGCTTGTTTTTCCGACCAAACCTCAAATGTATATTCCCAAATTTTTGATAAATCAGCAACAGCTTTGTTTGTCAGTTTATATTCAGACATTCGAGTGTTTTTTCGCCTTCAATGATTCAAGATGCTTTTTTGGGTCAAAATCGTGAGCAATTCCACTCTCAATTCCTTCTTGAATTGCATTTTTCAAAGCAATCACTTTACTTTCTTCTTCTTCCAAAAGTCTTAAGCCTGCACGAATAACTTCGCTAGCGTTTTTAAATCTTCCTTCGCTAATACTATTTTGAACGAAATGGTCAAAATAATTTCCGAGTGATATTGATGTGTTTTTGCTCATTTTGAAACTAATTTAATTCAAATGTACCAAAATTTGGTATAATTTAAAAATTTTGCCTTTGCCATTGTAAAGTCAGGCGTAGCGGCTTTAATGAGGGCGGACAGTATATGCATTTTAAAGCAGGCATCTATCAAGCTAATAATTCTGGTGATGATGCCGATTATACACAAGCAACTTTTTACGCTTTAGAAAAATCGCATACTACAAATTAATAGATTTATATAGTTTAATCTAAAATTACATATTGGACTTGTTTTAAAATTATGTTGCATTTTTTAGAATCGGTCAGTGAGCGTTGGTAATTCTATTCTTTCAATTTTTTAATTTAAAACCATCGCCTCACTTTTTCTGTGTATTTCATATATTCATTTCCAAATTCACGATTTAAAAACTCTTCTTCTAATCTAATTTGTGTATTCACGCTTATAGTAGATAATGAGGTTATTAGTAAAGTAAATGCGTTTGGAATTATAAGAAACAGCCCAACATTTGCAATTATTATTCCTAAAAATATTGGGTTTCTTGAAATTGAAAACATTCCATTTATTACTAATTTAGTCTTGTTATTTTCATCAATCCCAATTCTCCAAGAATTCGCCATTTGGCTTTGAGAAATCCATACTAAAATCAATGATAAAAACAAAAACACCCAACCAATTTTTTGTAAAGCTGGATATTCTAAATACCAAAATGGAAGTAAATATTCATACCATTCATTTTTAAAAGCATAGATTCCTACAACAATTAGCTCAAAAATTGTGATAAATGTAAATATCTTACCATTAAAACCGTGAGCATCATCAGTTTTATTAAACGTTAATGGGTTTATTCCTGTTTTTTTCCAAAGTAAGATTGACCTTATTACAAAGACAAATAAAAAATATAATATCAGATAAGCGAATAATAACATAGTTTATAATTTGATACAAAAATGCTCTAAATAACAATGCAATGGAAGTGCAATTTGCAATTATTGACCGCTACATTTATCGCAAATACCTTTTACCACCAAGTTTACGTTTTCGGAAACAAAACCATCTGGCACCTTAATTTGAGGGATTTTATGTTCTGTTAAACAAACGGTTTCGTTACAGTTATTACAATGAAAATGTAAATGTAAATCAGTTTCAATTTTGCAATTACAACCCTTTTCACACAACGCATATTTTGTAATTCCTGTGCCATCGTCTATTTGATGCACAATATCTTTTTCTTCAAATGTTTTAATAGTTCTGTACAACGTAGTTCTATCTGCTTTCTCAAAAGCATTTTCTATATTACTTAATGTAACAGCAACTTGTTTTTCGACAAGGAACTTGTAGATTAACAAACGCATTGCTGTTACACGAATATTTTTAGATTCTAATAATTCTTCTATTGTTTGCATAATTAATCGTGGTCTTCGTTTCCAAATGGTTTAATTATTATACCTACACTAAATATAAATCCATCTGTTGGTGCATATATTTCTGGAAATATAGGATTTTCGTGTGGTGGTAAAACCAATGGTGAGAACTTACTTTGTCTTCTATCTGTGAAATTTTCAAAGTTCACAAATGCGCTACCAAATTTAAAATTACGCATTAATAGTAAACCCATTGTTACAAAGTCCGTTGTTTCAGTTCCGTTTGATAAAAATTGCTTTCCAGTATAAAATGTTTCATAACCTATTCGCCATTTTTCAGATTCATACATCAACACGCTTCCTGCGTTATGTTTTGCTGTTAAAGGCTTTTGCGGGTTTCCTGCCAAATAGTTCAATTTTGTATCTATTAGCGCATAATTTAAAAACCATCGAAAGTCTTTGTATGTAAACTTTATGTTTGTTTCTGCTCCTTTACTTAAAATTTCGTCGGTTGCATTTTCAAATGCAAACAATCCATTATCTGTACCATTTAATAATAAACCGTTGTTTATTGCAGAAACGTAAAAAAGCTGATTAATTGAAAAGCCTATACTCTCAAATAGACGAGTTTTATAATTAAAATCAAGATTTAAACCGTAAGAACGTTCTGCTTTTAAGTTTGATTTATCTATACCAAGTATATTTTCGAAATTTATAAATTCTGCTTCTTCTGTGAAAATATCAGGTATTTTGTAGCCTAAACCACCACCAATTCTGCTTGAAAATCCATTGTCATTTTTATACAATAATGAAACTCTTGGAAGTAGAAAAAATCCAAAGTCTGTGTTGTAATCTGCTCTCAATCCAGTTTCTAAAATCCAATTATCTGAAAGGTCATAAATGTTGTTTGCAAACATTCCATACGTTATATCTGTTTGGTCACGTTGTAAAGGTGCATTATCATTTTCGTCAAAGTTAGAAGTGTATAAGTTTGCTCCGAAAATCCAATCAACTTTTGAAGATGCTTTTTGATAGGTAACTTCTGTAAACGTGTTGATTTGCTGACCATCGAAATTAAAATCAGGAATAGTAAGGTTTCTATCGAAAAACGAAATACTATTTTTTATGTTCAAAGAGTTTATTGAATCTATTTGCATTTTATAAACTGCTTGACTGCTCAACCTTTTTGAAATATTTTCTTCTGTATATTGATGAATTCCGTTTTCTCCACTTTCAATTTTTGTTACATCTCCACCAATTCTGTCATCGTAAGTACCATTTAAACCAATCCAAAATGTTATTTTTTCTGATGGATAATAAAAGAATTTTGGGTTGAATGAAATAGATGTTGTTTTTGGCAAATTACTAAAACCATCATTTTCTGGATTGTATGCTTTTTGAGAATGACCAGAACCGTAAAGTGAAATACCAAATTTATCATTTCGTTTACTGTAAAATATATTTGCGGTACTTCCTAATGCTTGGGTTTGCGTTAACATAATATCCAAAACTGGTTCTTCATCAGGTGTTTTTGAAATCATATTTATTAAACCTGCAATTGCTCCACCACCATAAAGTGTTGATGAGCTTCCCTTAATAATTTCAAACTGTTGTAAGTCTAATGGTGGAATTTGTAATATGCTCAAACCACTCGAAAAACCACCATAAAGAGGAAATCCATCTCTTAAAAGTTGTGTGTAGCGCCCATCAAGTCCTTGAATTCTAATATTTGTACTTCCACTACTTAAAGAAGTTTGTTGCATTTGTATCCCTGTACTTTCGCGAAGCACCATTGAAATATTGGTTGGGTTCATAATGGCTTTTTCTCCCAATTCTTCTGCACCAATAAATTCTATTCTTGTAGGAATCTTCTTAACGGTTCTAGTGCTTCTTGAAGATTGTAATACAACTTCGTTCAATTCATTTTCTCCACTTTTTAATTTGAATATTAAATCTGAATTATTTGGAATTTGAATAGTAGTTTTTAAGGTTTCAAAACCTAAAAATGAAATTACTAAAAAATGTTGCCCGTTTGGAATTTCTGTAAAAGTTGTAATTCCATCAAAGTCTGTTACTGCTCCTTTTTTTAATTCTTCAAAATAGACTGTTGCTCCTAATAAAGGTTCACTTTCGAATTCTGAAACTACTTTTATTTGTATATTAGTTGTTTGCGCTTTTATAGAAAAACACATTACGATTGTGAGCATTGCGCTCAATATGTATTTATTCATTGAAAATGTAAAAATTAATTAACTAAAAAAATTGACTTCTGGTCGATAAATTAGCTAATCAATTGAGGTGGTTGCCAGATGTTGGAATGAAAATTAAATCTGTAGATTGATTGATAAACAGATAGAATTTTTGTAGAAATTTGATTATTAATACCTAATTCAAAAGTTTGAATTGATTGATATGTAATTGCGATTCCGCAACAATTACAAATACAAGTTATTGGACAAGTATCATCACTATCATTTTGATGATTGTGTTCAGCAGTTATTTCGTCTTGGTGTTGGTCTTCGGCATTATTTCCGTCAGAACAAGGTTTTATTGACAAAATAAGTATTAATAATGATAATATAATAGTGATAAATTTCATTGTCACAAATATAGATAATTATTAATGCAATGGTGTTGCAAAGTTATTTCTTAGTTCAATTTTTAGGTCTAGTTTTCAGCGTAGGTGAAAACAGCTCTTTTATTTTTTAAAACGAAGAATTTATTTCATATTAGAATAGCTTCTTAAAAAAAAGTACTTTTGTAAGATGCTTTCTAAAAAAACAAAATACGGAATTAAAGCACTTACTTTTTTGGCAAAACAAAAAGGTAAAAATCCTATTGCCATTGCAACGATATCTAAAAATGAAAATATCTCTTTAAAATTTTTAGAAAGTATTTTGTTAACGCTTCGCAAAAATGGAATTCTCAGCTCAAAAAAAGGAAAAGGTGGTGGTTATTATTTATTGAAAGCCCCTAATGAAATTCAAATGACAACAATTATGAGAATTTTAGAAGGTCCTATTGCAATGGTGCCTTGCGTAAGTTTAAACTTCTATGAAAAGTGTGATGATTGCCCCGATGAAAATACTTGTGCTGTAAATAAACTAATGATTCAAGTTAGAGATAGCTCTCTTCAGATCTTTAGGAATACTACTTTGGCAGATTTATGTAAATGATAGTTTAGTATTTTATTTTCAGCGTTCATAAGCATATCGTATTTTAAAAAATTTTCAACAATACCTCCTTCTATCCTAGTTCCATATTCTTAAAGTTTTGGTCTTTTTTTTATTAATCTACTAATTCTATAGGAATTATAAAATAATTAACAAGATTACACTGTTTAATAGAAAGTTTTGAAGTATGTTTGCATACCCTACCAAACAAGTAGGATAATTATTTGAATTGTTTTTCATGATTTTAAACCAAGTCATTTTTAGTAAAAAAGTACAGCGTAAAGGTTTTGAAGAAGATAAAAACTCTGAAAAGCCTTTGCGAAGTATTATAAAAGCATTGAGTTGGCGTGTTATTGGTACGCTAGACACATTATTGGTTTCATATATTTTAACAGGAGAAATTGTATTAGCTACTTCAATTGCATCTGTAGATTTTTTAACAAAACTAGTGCTATACTTCTTTCATGAAAGGATTTGGAATAAAATAAAATGGGGGAAATGATTTTTAAAGTTGGAAAGTCTGAAAGTTGAAAGTTTCAAAAACGAACCCCTAACTCCTAATCCCTAAATACTAATTACTAATAACAAATGAACATCACAGAAATAAATAACAACCTAAAAAACAAAACACCTCAAGAAATTATTGAGTGGGCACTATCCGTTGCAAAAAAACCTGTGATAACTACCAATTTTAGACCTTATGAAGTCGCAATTTTAAATGCAGTTGCAAGAGTGCAAAAAGACATTAAAGTCATTTGGTGCGACACAGGTTATAATACGGTACAAACCTATAAACATGCAGAAGAAATTATTGAAAAATTGAATTTAAACATTCATTTATATACCCCAAAGCAAACGGTGGCTCATAGAAATGTAGTATTAGGAGTTCCTTCCATAGAAGACCCAAAGCATACCATTTTTACAGAACAAGTAAAATTAGAGCCTTTTTCTAGAGCAATGAAAGAACATCAACCAGATGTTTGGTTTACCAATCTAAGAAAAGGACAAACAGCGTTTAGAAACAGTATCGATATCGTTTCTAAAAGCAAAGACGGTATTCTAAAAGTAAGTCCTTTTTATCATTATACAGATGAGGAATTAGATATTTATTTAGAAAACGAAAAATTACCCAACGAGTTCACATATTTCGACCCAACAAAAGTAGAAAGCAATCGTGAATGTGGTTTGCATTCATAAGCTATTAGCAATTTGCTATTAGCTAGAGGCAAAAAGCCAAAAGCAAAAAAAGATGAATCAAAAAACAATACAAGTAGACACTTTGGAAAGCGAAGCAATCTACATCTTTAGAGAAGTAGTTGCGCAGTTTGAAAAACCTGTCCTACTATTTTCGGGAGGTAAAGACTCAATTACCTTAGTAAGATTGGCTCAAAAAGCTTTTTATCCGGCAAAAATTCCTTTCCCTTTAATGCATATTGATACAGGTCATAACTTTCCTGAAACAATAGCCTTTAGAGATAAATTAGTAAAAGAATTAGGTGTTGAAATCATTGTAAGAAACGTACAAGACAATATCGATGCAGGTCGTGTAAAAGAAGAAACAGGCAGGTATGCAAGTAGAAATATGCTGCAAACAGAAACGCTTTTAGATGCCATAGAAGAATTTGGTTTTGATGCCTGTATTGGCGGAGCAAGAAGAGATGAGGAAAAAGCAAGAGCCAAAGAACGTATTTTTTCTGTACGAGATGATTTTGGACAATGGGATGAGAAAAATCAACGCCCAGAAGTATTTGATATGCTAAACGGACGTATAGATTTAGGGCAAAACGTACGTGTTTTTCCAATTTCTAACTGGACAGAATTAGACGTTTGGTCCTATATAAAAGAAGAAAATATTAAAATCCCATCGATTTACTTTGCTCATAAAAGAAAAACATTTGTAAGAGATGGAATGATTTGGTCTGCAGATGATGAAGTTGTCTATAGAGACGAAGAGGAAGAAGTTGTAGAAAGAATGATTCGCTTTAGAACTGTGGGTGATATGAGTTGTACAGCAGCCGTTTTATCTGATGCAATAGATATTACAAAAGTAGTAGAAGAGATTAGAGACGCTAACATTTCCGAAAGAGGCGCAAGAATAGATGACAAACGTTCTGAAGCCGCTATGGAAAAAAGAAAACAACAGGGGTATTTCTAAATTAGTAGATAGTGATTCGTTTTTAGTTGATGGTATAAGTGGAGACCAAAAACCGAAAACTAACAACCAAAAACCAAGAACCAATGAAAGTATTAAAAATAGCAACAGCAGGAAGTGTAGATGATGGCAAAAGCACTTTGATTGGTCGTATTTTATACGATACAAAATCATTAACCGATGATAAATTAGAAGCCATTGAAGAAAAAAGTAGGCAAAGAGGTTTTGATTACTTAGACTTTTCTTTAGCAACGGATGGTTTGGTAGCAGAACGTGAACAAGGAATTACCATAGATGTTGCTCATATCTATTTTTCTACACCTGCTAAAAGTTTCATTATTGCAGATGCTCCAGGTCATATAGAATATACAAGAAATATGGTTACAGGAGCATCTACTGCGCAAGCATCTATTATATTAATCGATGCGAGAAATGGTGTTGTAGAGCAAACCTATCGTCACTTTTTTATCAATAATTTATTGAGAATTAAAGATGTAGTTATTGCCATCAATAAAATGGATTTGGTTGATTTCTCAGAAGAAAAATTTAACCAAATTAAAAATGAAATTGAACATTTGGCAAGTAAAAGTGACTATAAAAATCAGAATTTAACCTTTATTCCTTTGTCTGCCTTACAAGGAGATAATGTAGTAAATGGCTCTAAGAATATGTCTTGGTATCAAGGAGAAACCTTACTACATCATTTAGAAAGGTTAGATATTGATGATATTAATGAGGTTTCTCAAACACGTTTCCCTGTACAAACAGTCATCAGACCAAAAACAGCAGACTATCATGATTATAGAGGGTATGCTGGTAAATTGTACGGAGGAGATTTAAAAATTGGTGATAAAATTGTGGTATTGCCTTCACAAACAACATCAACCATAAAAAGCATTCACTTTTACGATAAAGCGTACGAAGTTGCAAAAAGAGGAAGCTCCGTAACCATTTTACTAGAAGACAATGTAAATGTAAGCAGAGGCGATATGTTGGTAAAAGTTGATGAACAACCAACCATAGCAAAACAATTAGAAGCTACTATTTGTTGGATGGATAAAGAGCCTTTACAATCATCACAAAAATATTATATCAAACACGGTGTGAATGATGCTCAAGCAAAAATCACACAACTATCCAATATTATTAAAACTGATTTTTCTGGAATTGAAGAAAACCCATCAGCATTAACATTAAATCAAATTGGAGACATCCAATTAAAACTGAGCAAACCATTATTAGTAGATGCTTACAAACAAAACAAAGCGAATGGTTCTTTCATTTTAATCAATCCAAAAACAAATAATACGGTTGGAGTAGGTTTTATACGATAATGAGTTAGAAAGTTTATAAAGTTCAAAGTTAGAAAGTACCAAAACCTACTTTTAAACTTTACAAACTTTTAAACTTTACAAACTTTTAAACAAATAACAATGCAAAGTTTTAGAACAGAAATAGAGAATCCAGTTGTAGAAAAAGACATCATTGAATTGGCAGATAAAATTGCACAATTCAAGAACCTACAAATTGATGAAGAAAAATTTAGAAGTTTACGTTTAGCAAGAGGTGTTTACGGTCAGCGTCAACAAGGCGTACAAATGATTCGTATAAAATTACCTTATGGTAAAGTAAAAAGCAATCAACTACATAGAATTGCAGCTGTTTCTGATGAATATTCAAGAGGAAGATTACACATTACTACACGTCAAGACATTCAAATTCATCATGTGGCGTTAGAAAGAACTCCAGAATTGTGGGCAGAATTGGAACGTGATGACGTTACCTTACGAGAAGCCTGTGGAAATGTGGTAAGAAATGTAACCGCATCCGAAACTGCTGGTATTGATGTAAACGAACCTTTTGATGTTTCTCCGTATGCAGATGCCTTGTTTAAATTCTTTTTACGAAACCCAATTTGTCAAGAAATGGGACGTAAATTCAAAGTATCTTTTTCTGCTACAGAGGAAGATACGGGCTTATCTTATTTACACGATTTAGGTTTTATTGCAAAAATAGAAAACGGAATCAGAGGTTTTAAAGTAATGGTTGCAGGAGGATTAGGTTCACAACCGCGTCATGCAGAAATGCTGTACGATTTTTTACCTTCTGATAAAATTATTCCAGTAATGGAAGGCGTTTTACGAATTTTTGATCGTTATGGCGAACGTAAAAGTAGGGCCAAAGCAAGAATAAAATTCTTATTAAAAGACATTGGTTTAGAAGCTTTTAGGGATTTAATTGCACAAGAACAAAATGCCATCGAATTTAAAAGTGTTCCTATTGATGTAGACAATTATACAGCATCAAAACCTGTATCTATAGAAGCTCCCCAAATAGCTTTAAATGATACCGAAGCATTTGATTTGTGGAAATCAACAAATCTAATTCCGCAAAAACAGAAAGGCTATGTTGCCATTGGAATTAAAGTCTTGTTAGGCGATTTTTATACTGATAAAGCACGATTATTAGCAGACTTAGTAGAGCAATATGCTGCCGGAGAAATTCGTTTCACTTTACGTCAGAATATCATCATTCCTTTTGTAAAAGAAGATTTGATTCCCTTTTTCTATCAAGAATTAGAAAAGTTAGGCTTTGCAGAAGCGGGTTATAACAAAGCAGTTGACATTACTGCTTGTCCAGGAACGGATACGTGTAATTTAGGAATTGCGAGCAGTACAGGAATTGCAAAAGAACTAGAAAGAGTCATTGCCTCAGAATACCCTCAATATTTAAAAAACAAAGACCTTGTTATTAAAATTAGCGGTTGTATGAATGCTTGTGGGCAACACAACATGGCAAATATTGGTTTTCAAGGAATGACCGTAAGAACTCCCGATAAATTGGTAGCTCCTGCCCTACAGGTTTTATTAGGCGGAGGAAATTTAGGAAATGGAAATGGCGTTTTTGCAGATAAAGTGGTAAAAGTACCTAGCAGACGAGGTCCTGAAGCCTTACGTAGAATTTTAAATGATTTTGAAGCTCATGCAAACGGACAAACATTTGCGGCATATTATAAAGAACAAGGTGAAAAATACTTCTACAATTTTTTAAATGATTTACAAGATGCCTCTAGTTTATCTCAAGAAGATTTTATTGATTGGGGGGAAGAAGAAAAATATGTAAAAGCCATTGGTATTGGAGAATGTGCCGGTGTTGTGATTGATTTAATTGCAACGCTATTTTTAGAAAGTGAAGAAAAAATTGACAGCGCAAAAGAAGCTTTTAAAAACGGTGTATATTCTGGTGCAATTTATTACGCATATCAATCGATTGTAAATTCAGCAAAAGCCTCTTTGTTAGCAGAAGAGCAGAAAACAAATACCCATGCAGGTATTATTGCTCAATTTGATAAATTCTTTATCGATTCCCAAAAAATAGCGTTAAAAACTTCTTTTGCAGACTTCATTTATCAAATGAACAAAACTGCTCCAACAAAAGAATTTGCCTTAAAATATATAGAAGATGCTACTACTTTTTTACAAAAAGTAAGAGACTACAGAACCACAGAAATAGCTAACCATGATACAATTTAAAACACCAAAATTAACGGTTATAGGTGCGGGTCCTGGAGATACAGATCTAATTACTATAAAAGCCATTAAAGTTTTAAAAACTGCGGATGTTGTTTTATATGACGCTTTGGTAAATGAGGAGTTATTAGACTATATCAATCCAAAAGCTGAATTGATTTTTGTAGGAAAAAGAAGAGGTTGTTACCGATATCAGCAAGAGCGAATTAATGAACTTATTGTTGCAAGAGCAAAAACACACGGACACGTAGTTCGATTAAAAGGTGGCGATCCATTTATTTTTGGAAGAGGTGCCGAAGAAATGGAATATGCCGCAAGTTTTAATATAGAAACTGCGATGGTTCCTGGTATTTCATCGTCATTAGCGGTTCCTGCAACTCAAAATATTCCGTTAACAAAACGTGGCAGTGCAGAAAGTTTTTGGGTAATTACAGGCACTACAAAAGAACATGAGTTGTCTAAAGATATTGCCTTAGCGGCAAAATCGAATGCAACTATTGTGATTTTGATGGGTATGGGAAAATTATCAGAAATTATAGCATTATTTAAAACAGCACAAAAAAATAATTTACCCGTTGCTATTATTCAAGATGGAACAACAACCAAAGAAAAAATTGGCATTGGCACTGTAGATACCATAGAAAATATTGTGGCAGAAAAAGGATTAAGTAATCCTGCAATTATTGTTTTGGGTGAAGTTGTAAAACATCGTGAAAAATTAGCAAATATTAAAGAACATAAGGTTCGTAATTTTGCAGGAATAACAACCTTAGTTTAAAGCACTAAAAAAGAATCTGTCATTCCTGCGAAAGCAGGAATCTTATTAAAAAGACAACGAAACAATAAATAATGAATAGAAACGAGTTATACCCTATTTTTTTAAAAACACAGCAATTAGAAATTTTAATTGTTGGTGGTGGGTTTGTTGCGCTTGAAAAGTTATCATTTTTATTAAAATCGAGTCCGAATTCTAACGTAACCATGGTTGCTCCTTTTTTTAGAGAAGAAACATTACAGAAGGCAAAAGATTTTAGTATTAAATTAATTCATGATAATTACAAAGACTTTTATCTCACCGCTAAAAGTATTGTAATTGCCACGACAGATAATATCGATGTCAATATACAAGTTTACAAGGACTGTAAACAAAGAAATATTTTAGTGAATGTGGCAGACAATCCTCCTTATTGCGATTTTTATATGGGCGGAATTGTAACCAAAGGAAATGTGAAAATTGCAATTTCTACCAACGGAAAATCACCTACAACAGCCAAAAGATTACGTCAGTTTTTTGAAGATGTAATTCCTGAAAATATCGACGACTTAGTAAAGAATTTAAACGAATATAGAAAAACACTCAAAGGGAACTTTGAAGAAAAAGTAGAAAAATTAAACGAGTTTACGAAAAGTTTGATTGAGAAATAAAACGGCTGTTAGCCTTTAGCTTTTTGCAATTAGCAAAGAGCCAGAAGCAAATAGCTAAAAGCAAATTTTAAATATGATTACAACAGACATACTAATAATTGGCGCAGGGCCTACAGGTTTATTTACTGTTTTTGAAGCAGGTCTATTAAAACTAAGATGTCACTTAATTGATGCTTTACCACAAGTTGGCGGACAATGTTCTGAGATTTATCCTAAAAAGCCGATTTATGATATTCCTGCATACCCAGAAATTTTGGCAGGTGATTTAACAAATAAACTCATGGAACAAATTAAACAATTTGAACCTGGTTTTACTTTAGGAGAACGTGCAGAAACTATAGAAAAACAAGAAGATGAAACCTTTATTGTAACTACAAATAAAGGAACCAAACATCATGCAAAAGTAGTGGCTATTGCGGGCGGACTGGGAAGTTTTGAGCCTAGAAAACCTTTAATTCCAAATATTGCAGATTTTGAAGATAAAGGTGTAGAGTATATTATTAAAGAACCTGAAATTTACCGAGACAAAAAAGTGGTGATTTCTGGCGGTGGAGATTCTGCTTTAGACTGGGCTATTTTCTTATCTGATGTTGCATCAGAAGTCACTTTAATTCACAGGAGAAATGAATTTAGAGGCGCTTTAGATTCTGTAGAAAAAGCACAAGAATTAAAGAATTTAGGAAAGATAAATATCATTACTCCAGCAGAAGTAAAAGGCATTTTAGGGAAAGAAAGCGTAACAGGTGTTGCTGTTGAAAAAAAAGGAGAAGATCCGTTTATTATTGATACTGATCATTTCATTCCCTTATTTGGATTGTCTCCAAAACTAGGACCTATTGGTAATTGGGGTTTAGAAATTGAAAAAAATGCCATTAAAGTCAACAATGCATTAGATTATCAAACTAATGTTCCCGGCATTTATGCTATTGGCGATGTAAATACCTATCCTGGAAAATTAAAACTGATTTTATGTGGATTTCACGAAGCTACTTTAATGTGTCAAAGTGCCTACAAAAGGATTTTCCCTAATAAAAAGTATGTGATGAAATATACCACTGTTGGAGGTGTAGAAGGTTTTGATGGCACTAAAAAAGAAGCACCAAAAGCCGTTGTAAAAGCGATACAGTAAACTTGGTTGGTAGTTTTTGGTTAATGATTTTTAGTTTTAATGATAGTAAGCAATTTTAATTTATCAATCAGATAAAAAAGTTTTTAATATATATCTTTGATGTCAATAACAAAAAAATTAAGCAATCATTATCAATAGCAAATTACCAAAAACTAAAAACGATGCAGGACATCAATATAAAAATAACAGATAGAAATGGAGTTACTCATGAAGTAGTAGCTCCAACAGATATGGCAATGAATTTAATGGAAGTAGTGCGTTCTTATGAATTGGCAGAAGAAGGGACTATTGGGGTTTGTGGCGGAATGGCAATGTGTGCTTCTTGTCAGTGTTATGTAACATCTAATCATGAATTACCAGAAATTACAGATGATGAAGATGCGATGTTAGCGGAAGCGTTTCATGTAGAAGATAATAGTAGATTGGGTTGTCAGATACAAATGACCCCGCAAATGGAAGGTTTAGAAGTAATATTAGCACCAGAAGTTTAAGCGTTAAAATGACCGTAATAAAAGACAAAATTATTTTTAAAAATTACAGTATGTGTTTAAGAGATGCTGTAGAAGATTTTACCAAACAGTTAATTAATCATTTGTTTCATGAAGATTATTTAGTTGAGAATGGTGAAAACATAAAAAATCATTTTTTTAAAATTTTAAAAAGACTATCGATTGAAAATGGTGAAAACATTTGGTCTGCTTTTGAAAATACTTTCACACAAATAAGGCAAAAATTAGATTTAGATGCCATTGCAGCAGAAAAAAAAGATCCCGCAGCAAAAAGTTTAGAAGAAGTATATTTAGCATATCCTGGTTTTTATGCAATTGCAGTATATCGTTTAAGTCATCAATTATTAAAACTAGAAATCCCTGTTTTACCAAGAATGATGAGCGAATTTGCACATAGCACAACAGGTACAGACATTCATCCAGGAGCACAAATAGGAAATTCATTCTTTATAGACCATGCAACAGGGATTGTTATTGGAGAAACTGCCATTATTAAAGAAAACGTAACCATTTTTCAAGGAGTTACTTTAGGCGGAATTCAAGTTAAAAAAAGCCTTTCAAAAACAAAAAGACATCCAACTATAGAAAATAATGTTACTATTTATGCCAATGCAACTGTTTTAGGAGGCGATGTAATTATTGGCGAAAACAGTATTATTGGCGCGAATGTTTGTATTACAGAATCCGTTCCAAAAAATTCGATTGTAACCGTACAGTCAGAAAATAAAATATTTCAAAAAGAAATTAAAAATGAAAACTAAAAGCATCATCGATTTTGTAGGAAACACTCCTTTAGTAGAAGCTCAGCATATTTTTCAAAAAGAAGGAGTAACATTACTCCTAAAATTAGAAGGTAATAACCCTGGTGGAAGTGTAAAAGATAGAGCCGCATATTATATGATTTCTGAAGCTATTAAAAGAAAAAATATAAAAAAAGGTGATACTTTAGTAGAAGCTACAAGTGGAAATACAGGAATTGCTTTAGCATTAATGGCAAAAGTTTTAGGTGTAAACATGGTTATTACAATGCCTGAAAACTCAACGATAGAAAGAATTAAAACAATGCGTGCTTATGGAGCAGAAGTAATTCTAACACCTGCAGATAAAGGTATGGAAGGCGCCATTGATTACGCTTTAAAACTGAAATATAAAAAAGGTTATTTTCGTTTAAATCAGTTTGATAATTTCGATAATCCCAAAGCACACTACAATACTACAGGTCCAGAAATTTGGAGAGATACAGAAGGACAGGTTACTCATTTTGTTTCAGCAATGGGAACTACCGGAACAATTACAGGTGTTTCTGATTATTTAAAAGAAAAAAACGAAAACATTACTATTATTGGTGCACAACCTAAAGATGGTGCTAAAATACCTGGTATTAGAAAGTGGTCTGAAGAATATTTACCTGCAATTTTTAAACCAAAAAAAATAGACCAAGTATTAGAAGTAACTGAAGAGGAAGCTAGAAAAATGACAATTCGTTTAGCAAAAGAAGAAGGTATTTTTGCGGGTATGAGTAGTGGTGGATCTGTAGCCACAGCTTTAAAAGTTGCCAACTCAATTAACAAAGGTGTTGTTGTAGCCATTATTTGTGATAGAGGAGACAGATACTTATCTTCTACTCTATTTGAAAAAGTATAAAATTCTGAAAGTGAAAAATGATAAATGAAAAGTGAGAAGTGAGAAGTGAGAAGTGAGAAGTGAGAAGTGAGAAGTGAGAAGTGAGAAGTTTAAAAATAGAAAGTCTAAAATCTTTTAATCTACGTTTCAATCTTTTAATCTTTTAATCTTTTAATTTACAATTCATATAAGTATATTTGCCACCAGTTCATAACCTTATTGATGTTATCACGAAAGGCAGAGGGATTAGACCCATTGAAGCCTTAGCAACCCTTTGCAATACTGAAATATTTTTGGTATCCTAAAGAAGGTGCTACATTCTACGAATGCATAAAAACTAATTTTAACATTCGGCAGATAACTTGCAAAAAACCTGCAACTTTCCTGATGACATTCGATAATAAACTTAAAGAATGTCGAACATTTTCGAAGAAATACAAAAAAGAATTCTCGTTTTAGATGGCGCAATGGGCACCATGCTACAAGCCTATAAATTTACGGAAGAAGATTTTAGAGGAGAACGCTTTAAAGACTATCCAACGCCATTACAAGGCAATAACGATCTGCTCTCAATTACACAACCAAAAGCTATAAAAACCATTCACGCAAAATATTTTGAAGCGGGTGCAGACATTATAGAAACCAACACATTTTCTGGAACTACCATTGCTATGGCAGATTATCAAATGGAAGATTTGGTCTATGAATTAAATTATCAATCTGCAAAAATAGCCAAAGAAGTTGCCAATGAGTTTACAGCAAAAGAACCTCATAAGCCACGTTTTGTTGCAGGTTCTATGGGACCCACAAACAGAACAGCAAGTATGTCTCCAGATGTTAATGATCCTGGTTATAGAGCAGTTACTTTTGATGAATTAAGAATTGCCTATAAAGAACAAGCAACTGCTTTAATAGATGGCGGCGCAGATATTTTATTAGTAGAAACAGTATTTGATACTTTAAACGCAAAAGCAGCATTATTTGCCATTGAAGAGTTAAAAGAAGAAAGAAATATCACAATTCCTGTAATGCTAAGTGGCACAATAACAGATGCATCAGGAAGAACGCTGTCTGGACAAACAGCAGAGGCGTTTTTAATTTCTGTATCACATATTCCACTGTTATCTGTTGGATTTAATTGTGCATTGGGTGCCAATTTATTACAACCTCACTTAGAAGCCATTGCCAATAAAACTGATTTTGCTATTTCTGCACACCCCAATGCAGGGTTGCCAAATGCTTTTGGTGAATACGATGAAACTCCAGAAGAAATGGGCGAGCAAATAGAAGAATATCTAAAGAAAAATTTAATAAATATTATTGGAGGATGTTGTGGTACATCACCAGAACATATTAAAGTAATTGCAAGAATTGCTGCTAATTATAAACCACGTAACCTCAATGTCATTCCTGCGTAGGCAGGAATCTCATAATTTAATACTATGATTCTAGAAGTCGCCATACTAAACATTAAGAAAGGTCTTTCAAAAGATTTCGAGAATGCCTTTCAAGAAGCACAAAATATTATTTCATCAATGAAAGGCTATATTTCTCATCAACTTAAAAAATGTATTGAAGAAGAAGATAAATATATTTTATTAGTGAATTGGCAAACCATTGAAGATCATGAGGTAGGATTTAGAAAATCTGTTAAATATCAAGAATGGAAAAATATATTACATCATTTTTATGAGCCTTTTCCAGTAGTAGAACATTATAAATAATGGTTGTTGGTTTTTAGTTGTTGGTTTTTAGCCAGTAACCAAAAATAATCAACCAAAAACTAAAAAATGAAATCATATACAGATTTAGATGTTTGGAAGTATTCAAGAGAATTGGTAAAATTGGTGTATTTGCTAACAAAATCATTTCCTAAAGAAGAGTTATATGCACTCACAAATCAAATAAGAAGAAGTTCAATTTCAGTTCCTTCAAATATTGCTGAAGGAATTGGAAGACAATCCAATAAAGAAACTATTCACTTTTTATATATTGCTAAAGGATCTTTACAAGAAGTAGAAACGCAATTGTATTTGTCTTTTGATTTAGAATATATTTCAGAAGAACAACTAAAAAATATATTAGAAAAAGTAATAACAAATAAAAAACTATTAAATGGTTTTATAAATTATTACAAAAAATTATAAGTATAGAATCCAAGAACCAAAAACCAAAACCAAAAACCATCTGCCAAGAACTAGATTATAAGTATGAGTAAGACCAAAAACCAAAAACTAACAACCAAAAACCAAAGGCGTTATATGAAACTCTCAGGTTTAGAACCTTTGGTTTTAAATGAAAATAGCAACTTCATAAATGTAGGTGAACGAACGAATGTTGCTGGTTCTAGAAAATTTTTACGTTTAATCAAAGAAGAAAAATTTGACGAAGCCTTAGACATTGCAAGGCATCAAGTAGATGGAGGTGCACAAATTGTAGATATCAATATGGATGATGGTTTAATTGATGGAAAACAGGCCATGGTTCGTTTTTTAAACCTCATTGCAGCAGAGCCAGACATTTGTAGAGTTCCCATGATGATTGACAGCTCTAAATGGGAAATCATTGAAGCAGGTTTACAAGTTGTACAAGGAAAATGTGTGGTAAATTCTATTTCTTTAAAAGAAGGAGAAGAAAAATTTATTTGGGAAGCAACACAAATAAAACGTTATGGAGCTGCTGTAATTGTAATGGCTTTTGATGAAGTTGGACAAGCAGATAATTATGACCGTAGAATAGAAATTGCAAAACGTTCTTATGATATTTTAGTAAACAAAGTCAACTTTCCTAGTGAAGATATTATCTTCGATTTAAATATATTCCCTGTAGCAACAGGAATGGATGAACACAAAAGAAATGCCATCGATTTTATAGAAGCTACCCATTGGGTAAGAGAAAATCTGCCCAATGTTTCTGTAAGCGGTGGTGTAAGTAATGTATCTTTTTCATTTAGAGGAAATAATACTGTTAGAGAAGCCATGCACTCGGTATTTTTATACTACGCTATTCAAGCAGGTATGAATATGGGAATTGTAAACCCTGCAATGTTAGAGGTTTATGATGACATTCCTAAAGATTTATTAGAGCACATAGAAGATGTTATTCTTAACAGAAGAGACGATGCTACAGAGCGTTTATTAGATTTTGCAGAAACTGTAAAAGGTTCTAAAAAAGAAAAAACAGTTGATCTATCTTGGAGAGAAAATCCACTACAAGACAGAATTACACACGCATTGGTAAAAGGAATTGACGCTTTTATTATTGAAGATGTAGAACAAGCAAGACAAGAGGCTACAAAACCGATTGAAGTTATTGAAGGTCATTTAATGATTGGAATGAATGTCGTTGGTGACTTATTTGGGGCGGGAAAAATGTTTTTACCGCAAGTGGTAAAATCTGCACGAGTAATGAAAAAAGCCGTTGCATATTTAAATCCGTTTATTGAAGCGGAAAAAGGCGAAGAACAACAAGCCTTGGGTAAGATTTTAATGGCTACTGTAAAAGGTGATGTACATGATATTGGGAAAAATATTGTAAGTGTTGTTTTAGGATGTAACAATTACGAAATTGTAGATTTAGGAGTAATGGTTCCGCCAGAAAAAATTATTGAAACGGCTAAAAAAGAAAATGTTGATGCTATTGGCTTAAGTGGATTGATAACACCTTCTTTAGATGAAATGGTGTATTTAGCCAAAGAAATGGAACGTCAAAATTTTGAATTACCATTACTCATTGGTGGTGCAACAACTTCTAAAGCGCACACAGCAGTTAAAATTGACACACAATATAAAAATGCGGTTGTACATGTAAATGATGCTTCTAGAGCAGTAACTGTAGTGGGTGATTTATTAAATAAAAAAACGTCACATATATATACTGCAAAACTAAAGAAAGAATACGATGAATTTAGAGCCAAATTCTTAAAACGAGGGAAAGAAAAATCATATATCTCTATTGAAGAAGCGCGTAAAAGAAAGTATAAAATTGATTGGAATACTTCCGATATTGTAAAACCAAAAACATTAGGAGTTCAGACTTTAGAGCAATTGAGTTTAAAGGAGTTGGTTCCTTTTATAGATTGGAGTCCGTTTTTTAGAAGTTGGGATTTGCATGGTAAATTTCCAGCTATTCTAACCGATGAAGTTGTTGGCGAACAAGCCACTACAATGTATGAAGAAGCACAAGAAATGATTGAAGAAATCATCGCAAAACAACTTTTAAAACCAAAAGCAATTTTTGGATTATTTGAAGCAAATACTGTAAATGATGATGATATTTCTATTCAAAAAAAAGGGAAAGAAATTGCTATTTTTAGAACCTTACGTCAACAATTAAAAAAGCGAGAAGGCATTCCTAATATTGCATTGGCAGATTTTATTGCTCCAAAAGAAACCAACAAAAATGATTATATGGGTGCTTTTTGTGTGGGGATTTTTGGTGCACAAGAACTCGCAGATAGTTACAAAACAAAGGAAGACGATTACAATGCAATTATGGCACAAGCCATTGCAGATCGTTTTGCAGAAGCCTTCGCAGAATATTTACACAAACAAATTAGAACAAAACATTGGGGTTACGCCGCTGATGAGGTCTTAACGAATGACGATTTAATAAAAGAAAGTTATAAAGGAATTAGACCTGCACCAGGCTATCCTGCCTGTCCAGATCATTTAGAAAAAGAAACCATTTGGGATTTGTTAAAAGTTGAAGAAACTATTGGTGTTAAATTGACTGAAAGCTTGGCAATGTGGCCTGCAGCAGCCGTTTCTGGATATTATTTTGCCAATAAAGAAGCTAAATATTTTGGTTTGGGAAAAATTACAGACAATCAAGTTACGGATTATGCAATGAGGAAAGGAATTACAAAAGAAAAAGCAAGAAAATGGTTGCATCCAAATCTTGCGGAATGAAATATTAAAAGATTAAAGAATTGAAAACTAAAAGTTAATTCAAAATTCAAAATTTAGCACTCAACATTAATCCATTAAACAACTAAATCATTGAAAGTTACAGAACACATAAAAAAAGCAAACGGAAAAACATTATTCTCTTTTGAAATTATTCCGCCAAAAAAAGGAAATAATATTGAAGAACTGTATGATAATATCAATCCTTTAATGGAATTTAATCCGCCTTTTATAGATGTAACAACTTCTAGAGAAGAATATGTTTACATAGATAAAGGAAATGGCTTATTAGATCGAAAAATTACTCGAATGCGACCAGGAACGGTAGGTATTTGTGCCGCTATTAAACACAAATACAACGTAGATACTGTACCACATGTTTTGTGCGGTGGTTTTACCAAAGAAGAAACAGAATATGTATTAGTAGATTGTCATTATTTAGGCATTCAAAATGTAATGGCATTACGAGGCGATGCTATGAGTCATCAAAAATACTTTACGCCCAATGAAGGAGGAAATCACTATGCAAAAGATTTGGTAGAACAGATTCATAATTTAAATCATGGTAAATATTTGCACGACGTTATAGAAACTTCTAACAAAGCAGATTTTTGTATTGGTGTTGCAGGCTATCCAGAAAAACATTTAGAAGCTCCGTCTTTACAAAGTGATTTAAAACGATTGAAAGAAAAAGTAGATGCGGGTGCAGATTATGTAGTAACACAAATGTTTTTTGACAATAAAAAGTATTTTGAGTTTGTAAACGCTGCAAAGAAAGCAGGGATTAACGTGCCTATTATTCCGGGTATAAAACCCATCGCTGTACAACGTCATTTACAATTATTACCACAGGTTTTTAAAATAGATTTGCCAGAGGATTTGATTACTGCTATTGAAAAATGCTCCAACAACTCGCAAGTTCGTCAAGTTGGCGTAGAATGGGCTATTCAGCAATCAAAAGAATTACAAGCAGCAGGTGTTCCCGTATTACATTATTATTCTATGGGAAAATCTTCGAATATTCAAAAGATAGCAAGCGCATTGTTTTAAATCTTTGAATTTTCAATGATTCAATCTTTGAATCCTTCAATTCTTTAATAATTCTCGTAAGGATAGAAAGCATTGATAGACTGATAGCCAAAAGTAATTTTTGGCAAACCATATTGGTGAAATAATTAATTACTTTTGTAATGTAAAAACAGAATATAAATTATTAAAAAATAAAGAATATGGCATTAGAAATTACAGATGCAAATTTTGAAGAAGTTGTATTAAAATCAGATAAGCCTGTATTGGTAGACTTTTGGGCTGCTTGGTGTGGTCCTTGTAGAATGGTAGGCCCTATTGTAGATGAAATTCATACAGAATACGAAGGAAAAGCTATTGTAGGAAAAGTAGATGTAGATGCAAACCAAGAATATGCTGCAAAATACGGAGTTCGTAATATTCCTACGGTTTTGGTATTTAAAAATGGAGAAATTGTAGACAAACAAGTAGGGGTTGCTCCTAAAGATGTGTATACAGGTAAAATTGATGCTGCTTTATAAGCTACATTCATATTTTAAATAAAATCATAAAGGTTTGGCGAAAGCGAAACCTTTTTTTATTTTCGGTACTCTTATATGATAAACCTTTCAGAAATACAATCTTCAGAAATTAAGAACCTAGATTTACTTGCCAAACAAGTAGTTGAAGGTTTTATAACAGGAATTCATAAAAGTCCATTTCATGGTTTTTCTGTAGAATTTTCTGAACATAAATTGTATAACAACGGCGAAAGCACACGTCATATAGATTGGAAACTCTTTGCAAAAACCGAAAAATTATACACAAAGAAATACGAAGAAGAAACGAATCTTCGTTGTCATATTATTATAGACAACTCGGCTTCTATGCATTATCCTCTTGTAAAAAACCCTTCTTTAAACAATCTTAATAAAATTGGTTTTTCTACAGTTGCCTCAGCAGCTTTAATGGAAATTTTAAAACGTCAAAGAGATGCTGTTGGTTTAAGTATTTATTCCGATACATACGAATATTATGCGCCCGAAAAAGGAAGTGAACGGCACCGAAAAATGTTATTGCACGAATTAGAAAAACTATGGACTTCAACAAATAAAAAAGGGACAGAAACCTATCGATATTTACATGAAATTGCAGAAAACATTCATAGAAGGTCACTCATTTTTTTATTTACAGATATGTTTCAAACCTCTACAGATAAAGATGCTTTGTTTGAAGCACTCCGACATTTAAAATACAACAAACATGAAGTAATTTTATTCCATACTTATGATGAAGCTACCGAATTGAATTTTAATTTTCAGAATTCACCTTATAAATTTGTAGATACGGAGACAAAAGAAGAAATAAATCTATACAGTTCTCAAATACAAAAAAAATATACAGCATTGGTTGACAATTATTTTAAAGAGTTAAAAAACAAATGTTTACAATATAAAATAGAATATGTTCCCACGCCTATTAATAAAGGGTTTAATGAAATTTTAATGACCTATTTAATTAGTCGAAGAAATTTTAAATAAATATTCCTTTTGTTTTGCTTCTATAGAAATCTATGTTATATTTGCATCCGCTAAATGCAACGGTTTGGTAGTTCAGCTGGTTAGAATGCCTGCCTGTCACGCAGGAGGTCGCGGGTTCGAGTCCCGTCCAGACCGCAAAAAGCCTCAATAATTTTTATAATTATCGAGGCTTTTTTATATTTATAAAATCTCTAAGTTTTAAAAAAATAAATGGATCAAGGGATCAAGACTAAAAGTTGTGTTTTAGGCAAAAATTTGGGTTAATCTAAAGAGAAAAAATTGGATGTTTTTAACCCCTCTAAATTGCAATCTAAAAGCTTTGATTTTGGCATTAAAAGATTCCGCAGCCGCATTTGTACTTCTATTGATAAAATAATTAAGGATTGACCTGTAGTTGATTTTAATTGAATTAGCTATGGTATTAAAGGCTCTAAACTCAGTTTGCTCTACATCCTTATACCAATGTGCTAATTTTGTGTAAGCCACTTGTATTGATGTAGCTGTATTGAATATATTTCTTAACCCTTGTACCAATTCAAAGGCTTTTTTAATTGTTGGATATCTTTCAAAAAGTAGTTTGGCTCTTATAGCTTGCTGATTGGTCCAATTGTTAGGAGCTTTATAGAGTAAATATCTACTTCTAGCTAATAGTTGTTTAACGGTATCTCCATTAGAGAATATTTTAGGTTTAAACTCTATATTTTTCTCTTTGGCAATTTTTATAAGTTTATTTTCTTGGTCGATTGCTTCCCATCGATGTTTGATTCTAATTTCCTGTAATGCTTCGAGTGCTAGTTTTTGTACGTGGAATCTATCGGTTACCTGTATGGCTTTAGGGAAGCATCTTTTTACTATTAATTTCATTGAGTTTGCCATATCTAGGGTGATTTCTTTGACTTTATTTCTTTTTGAAGATGGAATTTTAAATAGATGTTTGATAATAGGTTTTGCCTTTGTTCCTGATAAAATGGCTACAATACTTCCTTTCTTTCCTTTGGCTTTTTTATTGGTAATAATTGTGTAAAGTTCTCCTTTAGATAAGGCAACTTCATCAATAGAAAGATAGCTTCCCATATTCTCAGGAAAAATAAGCCACTCATTGGCATGAGATTTTTGTTTCCAACTCTTAAATTCACTCAAATAATCACGGTATTGTCTACCAAGTTTTTTACCATTGACACCATAAAACCTTCCTATGGTTTTACAATCACTTGCCTGAGTATCGACTAATTTCTTTTAAAAAAGCAGCAAAATCTTCGGTCATTCGAGTTCCCTGTGCTACTAAATTCCAATCTCTTTGAAGAATTTGTTTGGTTTGCTTATGTAACCACCTACGCCTTTTTATATGGAGATATACTTGTTTACCTCGTATAGGAAAATCTTGAAGTGTAATCTCTTTATGAAATCCATGGGAAATGACTAATTCAGAAGAAAATTCTTTAGGAATACGCTTCTTCTCTTGAAAATATAAATGCAACGCCTCTTGTTGCTCTTCATAGCTTACCAAATCAAAATAATCTATTAATAAATCTGGTAAGAAAACTTTTAGTAAATCTATAGAAATATTCAAAATCTGTTTTTCTCAACAAAAATCAAACTATTTTTTTAATTTACACACAACTTTTGAGATTGTTCCAAATAAATTGCTCATCATATTTTTAATACATTCGCTAAAACAAATATTAAAAATGACAACTCCTCTTTTTACCAACGATGCCATTGTTTTTGGAATTATTATGATTTCTTTAGGTTTTGTATTTTATACCGAATCTAAAACTAATGGGTTTTGGAACAAATTCTATAAAATAGTTCCGGGTTTATTAATGTGTTACGCAATTCCGGCAATTTTTAATTCATTTGGAATTATCGATGCAGATACTTCTAAAACCTATTATATTGCAAGTAGGTACTTATTACCTGCTTCTCTAGTATTAATGACCTTAAGCATCGACTTAAAAGCTATCTTTAATTTAGGCCCTAAAGCATTAATTCTATTTTTTACAGGAACCTTAGGAATTATTATTGGTGGACCTTTAGCAATTTTATTGATTGCTACCATTGCTCCCGATACTTCAGGAGGCATTGGTCCTAACGCGATTTGGAGAGGACTTTCTACATTGGCAGGAAGTTGGATTGGCGGCGGTGCCAATCAAGCCGCTATGCTAGAAATTTACAAATACAATCCTGCAAAATATGGTGGGATGGTTTTGGTAGACATTGTGGTTGCCAATGTTTGGATGGCTATTTTATTAATTGGAATTGGTAAAAGAGAACGCATTAACAAATGGTTAAAAGCAGATACTTCTGCCATTGAAGAATTAAAAGAAAAGGTAAGCACTTTCACGGCCAAAGTAAATAGAAATCCATCGTTAACAGATTATATAATTATGCTTTCCTTAGCCTTTGGAGCTGTAGGAATTGCACATTTTGGCGCAACCAATATTTCTTCTTTTCTAAAAAATAATTTTAGCGCTGTAGCGGACACTTCTTCTGCCCTATCTTCATTTTCATCCAACTTCTTTTGGATGATTACCATTGCAACTGCCATTGGTATTTTACTTTCTTTTACAAAAGCAAAAAATTATGAAGGTGCTGGTGCTAGTAAAATAGGAAGTATTTTTATTTACATTTTAGTAGCTACCATTGGTATGAAAGTAGATATTTTGAGAGTTTTTGAAGACCCAAAACTAATTGCTATTGGTGTGGTTTGGATGACAATTCATGCGGGTTTATTAATTGGTGTTGCCAAATTGATAAAAGCACCATATTTCTTTTTGGCTATTGGAAGTCAAGCAAATGTTGGCGGAGCTGCATCTGCACCTGTAGTAGCCGCGGCATTTCATCCTGCTTTAGCTTCTGTAGGTGTTTTATTAGCTGTTTTTGGTTATGTTGTAGGAACTTATGGAGCTATCCTATGTACTATCTTAATGGAATTAGCTGCTAATTAAATAAAAGTAAGACATTCTAAAAAACTAAGTGTATTGAGTATATTTGCACTCATTAGATTTTTAAATATAGAATATTCATGAAAAAATATATCATTATTTGTTTGCTTATTATCACTGCTGCATGTTCTTCTAAAAAAGAAGGAAACATGATTGTAAAAGGTCAAATAAAAGGGTTGAAAAAAGGAACACTCTATCTACAAAAAATGCAGGATACGTTGTTAGTTTCTGTAGATTCTATAAAACTCTTAAAGAATAACCTTTTTACTTTGAGTGATACTATTACAGAGCCCGAATTGTACTACCTAACCTTTGATGGAAATACAACTGACAAACGCATCTTGTTCTTTGGAGAACAAGGAGTAATTACAATTAACGATAGAGTAGATAAATTTGGACTGAGCCCAGAAATTTTAGGTTCAAAAAATCAAGATTTGCTAAATAAATACTATGCTATTTTACGTCAGTTTAAAGGTAAAGAACTCGATTTAATCAAAGCTAATTTTGAGGCTAGTAGAGATAAAGACGAAGTTAAATTGGCAGAAATTCAAAAAATGTCTGAAAACAATTTAAAACGAAAGTATCTATACACAACCAACTTTGTTTTAACAAATGCAGATAACGAAGTAGCTCCTTACATTGCTTTAACCGAATTGGCAAGCGCTACCATTAAAATATTAGATACCGTAAACAACAGTTTTTCTGATAAAATAAAAAACTCTATCTACGGAAAGAGGTTTCAAAACTTTGTTACAAAAGTCAAAAAAGAAGAATTATAATAGCATTTTTAGATACACGATATTAAAAGTTGAAAGCTAAAAAGAACTTGTCGCTTTGATTACAGGCAGAAAGCTATATTAATTCATTGAATCATTATTTCATTGAAAGATTGAAAAATACTCTTAAAATACTGCCTATTACTTTAGAAGACATAGAAACTGTTTTTGAGTTTTACACGACTGCTTCTAAACATCAACAAGCAATAAAAGCAGTTGCTATTTGGCCAGAATTTGATAGAGCCCCTATTAAAAAAGAGATTGAAGAAGGTCGTCAATGGAAAATAATTGTCAACAATCAAGTTGTTTGTATATGGGCAATTACTTTTAGTGACCCAGACATTTGGGAAGAAAGAAACACAGATTCTGCTATCTATATTCATCGTATTGCAACCCATCCTAATTTTAGAGGAAACAATTATGTTTCAGAAATTGTAAAATGGGCAAAAGTATATGCTAAAAAAGAAAACAAACAATACATACGACTCGATACTGTTGGAAACAATCTAAAATTAATTGACTATTATCAAAAATCAGGATTTGATTATTTGGGACAATTTAATTTAAAAAATAGAGAAAACCTTTATGGTCATTATAAAAGAGATGCCGTTTGTTTGTTTGAAATTAAGCTAGGTAAGTAGTTACTATTAAAAGATTAAAAATTTAAAGAATTGAAGAATTCAACAAATAAACCCCTAAACAACTAAACATTTTTGACTTTCAGATTTTATAAATTGCTAAACAAATTCAAAAGTTCAAAATTTAGCATTCAACCTTTAATACAATACTCTAAATTTAATAGTTCCTGCTACCTTTTTTAGTTTTTTAATAACTTCTTGGTTGTACTCTTTGTCTAAATCTGTAATTACGTAGCCTACTTTAGCATCTGTAGACAAATACTGGCCTGTAATATTCATTTTATATTGTGCCAGTACCTTATTAATATTTGCCATTACACCTGAAACATTTTCGTGAATGTGTAGAAATCGGTGTGCATTGGTTTGTCTGGGCAATCGAATATTTGGAAAGTTAACTGCATCTACAGTATTTCCAGAATTGATATACGCCATAATTTTATTAGGAACAAAATCTGCAATATCTTTTTGTGCTTCTTCTGTACTTCCACCTACATGAGGTGTTAAAATTACATTGTTTAATCCTTTTAATTCTGTTAAAAACGCACCATTTTTAGCGGGCTCTTCTGGATATACATCTACAGCTGCTCCTGCAATTTTTCCACTTTTTAAAGCATTTGATAAGGCTTTAATATCAACCACGAATCCACGAGAAAGATTTACCAAATGGGCTCCATCTTTCATCCAAGAGATTTCTTGTTCTCCAAAGAAATTTTTATTCGCAATATTGTCATCTACATGTAAAGTAACCACATCAGAAATTTCTAAAAGACTTTTTAAGTTACTCATTTTAGTGGCATTTCCAAGCGCTAATTTATCTTCAATATCATAATAAAAGACACTCATACCTAATGCTTCTGCTAAGACAGATAATTGTTTTCCGATGTTTCCATAACCCACAATTCCTAATTTCTTTCCACGAACTTCTCTAGAACCTTGTGCTGTTTTATTCCATTGTCCGTTGTGTAATTCTGAACTTCTTTGAAAAACACTACGCATTAACATAATAATTTCGCCAATCGCTAATTCTACAACAGAACGAGTATTGCTATAAGGTGCATTAAAAACAACGATTCCATTCTCTTTACAAGTCTCTAAATCTATTTGCTTTGTTCCAATACAAAAAGCACCAACCACCATTAACTTTTCAGCAGCTTCTATTACTTTTTTAGTCACTTTAGTTTTAGAACGAATTCCTAAAACATGTACATCTTTTAACTTTTCAATCAGTTCTTCTTCAGATAGGCTTCTTGAAACCGTTTCCACTGTAAATCCATCTTCAGACAAACGATCAAAAGCATCTGGATGTACGTTTTCTAATAATAAAATTTTAATTCTATTTTTAGGATATGAAATATTTCTTGGCAACTTATTTACATATAAAAACTCATCAAAATTAGGAGCAATATGATCTGCATTTTCGGTAGTTTTTGCTCTTGAAACGTTTTCTGTATAAGCAAAAAATCGGTCTGCAATACCTGCTTCTCTCGTTACATAATCACTATACCCATCTCCAATAACCTGTACTTCGCCGTCTAATTCTAAGTCTTTTAAACATTGTATTTTTCCATTGTGCTTAGAGAGTACATTATGTGTATCAAACCCCACAATAGCACCTTCTTTGTCAAATTCAAAAGTATTGGCATATACTCTACTAGAAGGAATATTATAGGCTTTTACAATAGGATCTATAAACTCTTTAAAACCACAAGAAATCACATAAATATCATCTGAGAATTTTTCAAAAAACTCTTTATTTCTCTCTATAGAGGATGATATTTTTTGTTGTAATTCTTCAATTAATAAAGGCAAGTCTTCTTTTTTGGCATTCAGCAATTGAATACGTTTTTCTAAGGATTCTGTAAACGAAATTTCACCATCAATTCCTTTATTTGTAATCGCAATGATTTCTTCAATAATAGCATCTCTTTTAGGATTTCCTGCAAGTGTAATCTCTGCTAAAACATCTAAGGCTTCTACACTTGTTAATGTGCTATCAAAATCAAAAACGTAACTTCTTTTTGTAGGATTCATGGTACTCTTTATTGACAAAATTTAAACAACGAAAATACAAAGTATATTCATAAAAAAACCTTTAAATAACATTCGTTTCTTAGTTTTTTTTTAATTCTTAGCATTCATTAATTTTTGATGAATAATTATTAAAAAAAGAGCTTAAAATTTAGAATTCCTAAAAGAATACCCCACCAAAAAATAGGGATTGCCTCTACCCAAAAAGAACTGTAATATTTTGATTGATTTTCTTGAGCATTCATTAAAAATAATAAGAGTATAAAAAAGAAAATGATAAAACTATTTTTTACCATAAGTGTTGGCGAAAAAAGAAATTCAATCACCAATGCACATATCAATAAAGTAACCCCTAATCTTTTTGTTTTTTGAATGCCTATTTTTTGAGGAATCGTTTTTAAAGAAACTGTATCGTATTTTAAGTCTCGAATATCAAAAGAGAATGTAAGTACTACAACAATTAAAAATCTTTGAAGGACATATAAAAAAGTAAATATGTCAATATTTTTTTGAGCCGCCAAAACAGGAATCAATACGGTAACTCCTGACCAAACAAGAGCAATAATAAAAACTTTTATACCACTAATACTTCTTATATTCTTTTTGCTTTTCAGTAGAAAAGGAACTGCATAAAAAAAAGTTAACAACCCAAAAGGAATAAAAAGCAGGATTGTTTGTAGTGGAATTTTAGTTGCATAATAACACATAAAAACAAAGCAACATAGAGAAAAAACTTGAATCAGTTTTAAATGATTTGTCAAACTCAAATGATGCAATTTGGCAACACCTGCATACTTTACAAAATTATACCCAGAAATAGTACCGTAAAAAATAAAGAAATCTAACGATTCATTATAAGGCAAATTAAAATACAATTCTGTAATTCTTGTGAATGCATATACCGCAAATGCTACATGAAGACTAGAATGGATATAAAAATTGAATATATGTTTAAAAAAAAGCATTACACAAAAATAGACTTTACTGTTAATAAACTCCCTAAAATAGTTCATAAATTATATTCTTTTAAGAGTTATTACAGCAACTTTCCATTGTTCTATTTGTTATTTTTGACAAGCTAAAAATCAATTCATTTTTAGTCATAAATTAACTCTATTTCAACCCCTTTAAAATGAATACAAATTCATTTCAACACAGACATATTGGTCCTAATCAAAAAGAACAAGAAGCCATGCTTTCTAGCATTGGAGTTCAAGATTTGGAACAACTTATCAATGAAACCATTCCTAATAACATTCGTTTAAAAAATGAATTGGATCTGCCAGCTCCTTTAAGTGAATACGAATATTTGAATCATATTCAAGAGCTTGCTGCAAAAAACAAAGTCTTTAAAAGCTATATAGGTTTGGGATATCATGAAGCTATTGTTCCTAGTGTTATTCAACGAAATATTTTAGAAAATCCCGGTTGGTATACGGCATATACACCCTACCAAGCAGAAATTGCACAAGGAAGGTTAGAAGCGCTGTTAAATTTTCAAACCATGATTTGTGATCTAACAGGTATGGAACTCGCAAATGCTTCTCTATTAGATGAATCTACTGCAGCAGCAGAAGCTATGGCCTTGTTGTTTGACGTTAGAGAACGTGCTCAAAAAAAAGCAAACGTTTGTAAATTTTTTGTTTCTGAAGAAATATTGCCTCAAACCATTGCAGTTTTAAAAACAAGAGCCATTCCTATTGGTGTTGAATTGATTATTGGAAACCATGAAAGTTTTGATTTTTCAGAAGAATTTTACGGAGCCATACTACAATATCCGGGAAAATATGGTGAAGTACACGATTATACTGATTTTGTTGCAAAAGCTACAGAAAATCAAATAAAAGTAGCAGTTGCTGCAGATATTTTATCGTTAGCAAAGTTAAAATCTCCTGGAGAATTTGGAGCTTCTGTAGTGGTAGGAACTACACAACGTTTTGGAATTCCGTTAGGGTATGGTGGGCCACACGCAGGGTATTTTGCTACGAAAGAAGCCTACAAAAGAAGTATTCCTGGAAGAATTATTGGACTTACGAAAGATGTAGACGGAAACCCTGCTTTGCGAATGGCGTTGCAGACGAGAGAGCAACATATTAAACGGGAAAAAGCGACTTCTAATATTTGCACAGCACAGGTATTATTAGCTGTAATGGCAGGAATGTATGCCGTTTTTCATGGTAAAAACGGAATTCAGTCGATTGCCAATAGTGTACATAGAAATACAACTGCTTTAGCAAAAGCATTGAACAATTTAGGCTTTGAACAAACCAATGGTTCCTATTTCGATACAATTGTTATAAAAGTAAGTGTAGAAAAATTACGCCCTATAGCAGAAAAACATCAAATCAATTTTAATTATATCGATGCTAAAACCGTTAGTATTTCTCTAAATGAAACTGTAGACATCAAAGAACTTAATGCTATTATTACTTGTTTTGAAGAAGCTTTTTCTAAGGAAAACAAATCGGTTTTTGATTTTTCATCTCTAAATATAATTCCAGAAGCTTTAAAAAGGAATACACCTTTTTTAGAGCATGAAATTTTCAATTCGTATCAATCGGAAACAGAAATGATGCGATATATTAAAAAGTTAGAACGTAAAGATTTAGCTTTAAACCATTCAATGATTTCTTTGGGTTCTTGTACGATGAAATTGAATGCAGCTTCAGAAATGTTGCCTTTGAGTTATCCTAATTGGGGAAACATCCATCCTTTTGTTCCTTTAAATCAAGCTCAAGGATATCAAGAAGTTTTAAAACGACTAGAAAAACAATTAAATACTATTACAGGTTTTGCAGGAACTTCTTTACAACCCAACTCGGGAGCACAAGGTGAATTTGCAGGGCTAATGGTCATTAGAGCATACCATAAAAACAATGGAGACGCTCATAGAAATATTTGTCTAATTCCTGCTTCTGCTCATGGTACAAATCCTGCTTCTGCAGTTATGGCAGGCATGAAAGTTGTCGTTACAAAAACAGATGAAAATGGAAATATTGATGTAGAAGATTTACGAGAAAAAGCCACAGAGCATACTAATAATTTAGCCGCTTTAATGGTAACCTACCCATCTACACATGGTGTTTTTGAAAGTGCCATTCAAGAAATTACAAAAATCATTCACGATAATGGCGGACAAGTGTACATGGACGGAGCCAATATGAATGCACAAGTTGGACTCACAAATCCGGCTACTATTGGCGCAGACGTCTGTCACTTAAATCTGCACAAAACATTTGCCATTCCACATGGTGGCGGAGGTCCAGGTGTTGGTCCTATTTGTGTAGCACCTCAATTAGTACCCTTTTTACCTACAAACCCGCTAATTGAAACAGGTGGAGAAAAAGCGATTACAGCTATTTCTGCAGCTCCTTGGGGAAGTGCTTTGGCGTGTTTAATTTCTTATGGATATATTACAATGTTAGGCGCTAAAGGGCTTACAGATGCTACAAAAGTGGCTATTTTAAATGCAAATTATATTAAAGAACGTTTTAAAGGGCATTACAATACTTTGTATTCTGGAGAAATGGGTCGTGCAGCTCATGAAATGATTATTGATTGTAGAGATTTTAAACAAAAAGGTATTGAAGTAGTTGATATTGCTAAACGATTGATTGATTATGGTTTTCATGCACCTACTGTTTCTTTTCCTGTAGCAGGAACGCTAATGATTGAACCTACAGAATCTGAAAATAAAGCAGAGTTAGATCGATTTTGTGATGCCATGATTGCCATTCGTAAAGAAATTTCTGAAGCTCATAAAGAAAATCCAAACAATCCTTTAAAAAACGCACCGCATACGCAAACAATGCTAACCGCTGATGAATGGGCATTGCCTTACAGTAGAAAACAAGCTGCTTTTCCGTTAGAATATCTTACGGAAAATAAATTTTGGACGAATGTAAGACGTGTAGACGATGCTTTTGGTGATCGAAATTTAATTTGTTCATGCAATCCTATTGAAAATTATATGGATTAAGAGAAAGCACTAGTATAAAAATGAACTTAAATCAAGTAACAGTCCCTTCATTAGATGTAGCAAAGTCGGTTACTTTTTATGAGAAATTAGGATTACAAATCATTGTAAAAGCCTTACCCAATTATGCACGATTTGTATGCCCAGACGGAAACACAACTTTTTCTATACATAAAGTAGAAGAACTACCTAAAGGTACTGGTATTTCTATCTATTTTGAATGCGAAAATTTAGACGAGTACGTAAATAAATTGATAAAAAAAGGAATCTCATTTAACGAATTACCGAATGATAAACCTTGGCTATGGAGAGAAGCTAGATTGAAGGATCTTGACGGAAATGTATTGGTATTGTTTTTTGGAGGCGAAAATCGAATCAATCCGCCTTGGCGAACTAAAGAAAACTAAAATGGTTCAAAAAATATTTTTTATAGGAATGCTATGTGTATGTGCTTTAATTTCTTGTAATACGAGTGATTCTAATTCTAAAGCTAGCATATTAAACTACAAAGATTTTAAAGAAAGTATTGCCTTCAAAGATGTGCAACTTATTGATGTAAGAACAAAAAAAGAATACGATTTGGGCGCTATTGACAATGCAATTCTTATGGATTTCTTACAAACAACAAAGTTTCAACAAGAAATAATATCTTTAGATAAAAACAAAAAAGTATACCTCTATTGTAAATCTGGTAGCAGAAGTGCAAAAGCTAGTAAAATACTTATAAAAAATGGTTTTACAGAAGTATATGAACTTTCTGGAGGCTATAAATCTTGGGTAAAAAACAAGTAAATTGTTGCAAAAATGATGTATTGCTAGAATACAATTGATACGCTTTACAAAAAACCTCTTCTAAAAAAATTATAAATAGCATCTATATTGGCTGTAAAAACAAAGCGAATATTATTTTTATAAGCATTTTGAGAAATTTCCCATCCGTTATTAGAATATAATGGAAAATAGACTTCTAAAATAGTGTCTACAAAATTCAATCGAATACCATTTTCATAGGCAAAGTAAACGCTCTCGTTCTTATTTTTAAGAAAAGCAACATCATTGTAAAATTCTGCCCAACGCCACATACCTATACTAGAGTTAAATGCAACTATGTATTGATTGGCAAAACGTGTAGGTAAAACAGATTTAAAGCCTCCTTCTGCAACAACAAACTGTTGACTAAAAATCCCTGAGTCTTCAGATCTTCCATAATAATTCAACTCAAACAAGTAATCATTCGCCCTATCCAAACCAAAACTAAAATAATCTCCTTCTGTACTATTATTCAAAAACATTCCCGCATAAAATCTAAAATCTAAACTTCTATTTTTTGCTGTTAGATGTCTAAATCGAATATCTGTACTTATTTTAGAAAAATCTTTTGCAATCTCTGAATTGATACGGTAACCAAAACCTTTAATAATATCTGGTTTATTAAACGCATACGAAATGCTTAAAACACTATACCTGTCTTGGGGAGATTTTTCAACTCCAAAAGGGACTTCTTTATCGATATATACCAGTTTTGCCCCAAGAGATTTACCACCAACATCTCGTAATGTTTTTCGATTAAAATTGAAAGCAACATAAGGAATTATAGAAGTATATGACAATTGAGGGGCGTAATGCAATGTTCCCCCAGCAACTCCATATTTTATTCTATACAAAGATGAGTTTTCAAAAAATTGATTGTATAAAATTGAAAAACTACCTATAACGGATTCACTTTTTGTAGCATAAGAAGGTGCTAACTTCATTTCTAAATTCTTTTTTATAATAGGCTTGTTATGCAGCTTCATTCCTAGAATTAAACCGTCATAGAAATTGTACTTCACATCGGGTTCGTAAAAGATTTGATGGTAATTAGGGCTTTCTATATCTTTAAATAGTGTAAATTTTATAGGCTTATTCAATATTTTTTTTTCTAAACGCTTAGAGTTGTTTAAAAAATTATATTCGGGATATCGCTGTTCATAATTTAGTACAAGACGCGTAAAATCTCCTTTAGGAATCGTAATTGTTTTTACAGAATCTATTGCTGTAATCCATTTTTTAAAAGTAATTTCTTTATCTTTTAACCCATACAATACAAAAGGTGCGGCACTATTCCTTTTGTTCTGTATAGTTACATTGATAGAATCTTTTGTAGTTTTTGCAGTTTTTATAGTGTAATCAATTTTTTTATTGGTCTGTATATAATCCTCAAAAAACCATTGTAAATCTTTATCTGTATTCTTAGATAAAATTTCTTTAAACAAACTACTAGAAGTTGTTTTAAACTTACTCTTTTGATAAAACTCTTGTACAGACTGTTTTAAAATTGAGTTTCCTAGAAAATCATTCAAATATCGCAATCCTAAACCTGCTTTATATTTATTAACTATTTTTCTATTAAAATTAGAAAGAGAATCTGCACTTGTTGCTAACGATTGATCTAAAAATTTTCGAGCACTAAATTGATATACAAAAGGGTATTTATCATTATAATTTAAGTTTGCAACATTAAAAGAACGTACACCCCACAATTCAGAAACCTTTCCTAATAATTTTACTTCTGGATAGTATTTTTCTACATATTCCATCATTAAATAGGTTTGCAGACCATCTACCAACCAATAATCTGTTCGCTTGTTTAACAATAACGTGTTTTCTATATATTTTTTAGAAATTGCTTTAAACAAGGTAAGATCCCATTTAAAAACATCGGAAAAAGGATGTAAAAAATTAGGCAATTGATGCAATCCGTAAATAGGATTTTTCTGCTGTGTAATTTTATCTATAAAAATCTCTTTATAAGGATATTTCCCTAAAAAATCCTCAATAAATAAAAGCTCTCTATTTAAAATTTCTTTAGAAAGTTGCGTTGTTATTTCTGGTGTAAGAAGGTCTGTATAAATTCGAATATTTTTTGTTTGAACAGAAGTAAATGTTTTTTTCTTACCAATGTTTAAAATAACGTCTTTTGTGCTTTTACCTACTAAAAAGTAATTCGCAGTTTTTTCTTTTATTGTTTTGTATTGATACAAATTACTTTCTAAAAAATAATGATTCGGAAGTTCAATAGTTATTTCAAAGTTAGTAGCTTCCTCATACAAATCGTCGATATTTAAGTTGCTCATTAACTTCCAACCATTTTTATAAACAGCAGGTGTTACATACCAAAATCGCAAATGATATCCGTCTGCTATTTTTCCATAGCCTGTGAATTTTGCACTTGGAATTTTTATTGCATAAGTAACCAGTATATCTATAGAATCTTTGGGTAAAAGAGGCTTCTTTAAATTTACCTTTACAATATCAGATTGCTCTTTTAAATTCTTATATGTAACACTTTCAGCATTTACAGACAGGTTATAAATTTTTGAAGAACCACGATCTGTCGCTTTGGCAAAATAGAAAGATTTATTATAATCTTCAATAAAACGTTTAGACAAAGGAGTTGTATTGTCTTTAAAACTATTTGCCCAATTATGTAAAAAAATTTCTGAAAGCGGTTTTGTAGATGTATTGTAAAAAGTAATTTTTTGTTGAATATTTAATTGGTCTTTTTCAGCATCTAAAGAAGCACTTATAACAATTTCGTTCTCTTGTGAAAACGAAGCAAAACAAACAAACAGCAATAAACCTATACAACAAATTTTTTTCAACCTCATTATCTCTTATTATTTTTCGTGAAGCAATTGTGCGTGTTTTGCAAAATAAAAAGTTAAATTTACACAAAACAAAGATAGAAGAAGTTTTATAAAATCTCTTTTATTATTAGAACTAGTTATTAGACTTATTGTTGTATATGATTATCGAAAGAATCAATCTAATTAAACTCCCAAAATTACTTTTAGTGGCAGTTATTTTATCAAATTTCGCTTGCACCACAAAAAACCAAGAGATTCCTAAAGACAAAAAAAACACAATGATTGAAACTAAAAAAGATAAAAAACAATTAAGACATGTTGTTCTTTTCAAGTTTAAAGAGGAATCCTCTAAAGAAGATGTAGAAAAATTAAATGCCGAGTTTTATTCATTGTCAGAGAATATATCAGTAGTAAAAGACTTTGAGTGGTGAATTAATCATAGTCCAGAAAACTTTCATCAAGATTTTACACACTGCTATTTAGTTACTTTTGAATCTGAAAAAGATAGAGACTCTATTTACGCTCCTCACCCTTTACATCAAAAGTTTGTTACCAACTTAGGAGAGCATTTAGAAAAAGTTTTTGTTGTTGATTACTGGGCAAACAAATAAATTCGCTATACAATATCGTTAATTTCTTTCTTAAAAGCAGTAACAATAGGAGCGGCTTTATCCATATCGTTCTGTAAAACGAATAGTTCAACAGTATTGGTAAATGACCCAAAACCTGCTAATCTAGCAGACTCTACTACATCTTTTATAATTACATGTATTTCTACCTCTTCTAATAAAGAGCGTAATCTGTTTACCACAATAGCTTCTTCGGTAAATATTTTAATATACTCTTGTTGCATATAATTAATCTAAAGCGTTTAAAGTTACATAAGTTCTCCAAGCAATTAATACCAACTGAAATTTAGTAGCTTTTACTAGGTTCACTCTTCTTTTTGACAAGGAAGGTAGTATTGCCTTATTTATTTTTGCTAAAATTTGAAAGAATTGTTTTTTCAAAACCTTAAATTTAATCTTTCAAAAATACAAAAAAGAATCAACTCACTTTTTTAAGAGTGAGTTGATGTTAAGTATGGAAAAGTTATTTCTTATTCGTCATCATTTTTTTAGCTAAGTCTGCTCCAATTAAGGCTTCTAACAAATTTCCTCCATTTTTATTACTACCTCCATCTATATAAGTAGCAGGCAATCGTAAATCTTTAATTTGTTGTGCAACACCTACAGCTGTTTTATAATTCCATTCCGCTTTTTCTTGAGGTGTTAGTCCTGCACTCACCAATTTTGCGTTTTCATAATACTGAGCGTCTGCAGCTACTTTTTTACTCTTTGCTTTGTATTGCTCTACTTCAAATTGTTTTTTCTCCTTTATCAAATTAAATCCAGCTACTTTAGCTTCTGTTTCGGCCTCTATAGTTTGTTGAATTTGAATTTTCTCTAAACGAGCTCTTTCTTTTGCTTTTTCCGATTCTCCCTTGGCAACTTCTTTTTTTGCCCTATAATATTCACGCTCTGCTTGTTGTTTTTCTAATTGTGTTTGTGCCACCTCGTTTTTTTGTAAATCCAATCGTTCATCAAAAGACTCTTCCCAATCAATACCCGTTACCTGTGCTTGGTAAATTTTTAAACCATACTGTTTTAGCGTATTAGAATTATCTCTAATAATAGTTCCGTCTGCTTTTCTTTTGATACGAAACTTCTTTTGTTTACTAGATTTACTCACATTTATTCTTCTAACAGTTGTCGTATCGCCTAAAATTTCATTGCTGTTTTCAGATTCATAGTACTGCTCTACTTGATACATTCCGTTTTCTAATTGATCTCTAAAATATCGATCGAAATCGGAAGCCTGACCAGAAATATAATCTTGTGCGTCCATTAATTTACAGGTATTTTTTATTGCAGCATCAATATTAGGCAAAACCCTTCCATAAATTAATTTCGATTCACTTTTGTTTCTATCTGCCATATTTAAAAAGACTTCTTCGTCATTAATATTTACACCTACAATTACTGAGGTACTTATTTCAGCTTTAATTGCATCGCTAAATTCCCATTTTTGAGCCTTTCTATTATAAATACCTTGTCCGTTTTCTGGCAAATCTTCTTCGCTATCTACAATAATATCTTTAATTGAAGTTTCATAAGATAGTGGAATAATTCTACCCCACCATTTTAGTTTTATTCCTTGTGTAGTAATCATTTTATCACCTCCAGAGACAAACTGAACAGCGTAAGCAGTTCCTGCATCAGCGTAAAAAAAGATTCCTGTAATTACACTTAATACAATACCCAAAAAAGTAATTTGAATACTCCGCTTTTTTGTAAACCATTGTAATAGTGTACTTGTTTTAAAAATTGTGTTTAATACGATTGTTGTTAATCCAAGAATGATTAACAGAATTCCTAAAGTTGTTAACATAGTAATTAGTTTTTAAGTTAGTTATTAAAATAATAATGTTGAAATTATGGCGAGTGCCATTAGCAAAAATTTTACTGCAATTATAATCATTTTTTATTGTTTTTAAGTTTATAGATTTGTTTGATTCTAGAATTTATTCTCAATATAGATGTAGTTAGAACATACTACCAAAAATTTGAAGTCTTTTTTATATAATTGATTTTATATTCAAAACTAAAAAAACACTATTTATTTAAAAATAAAACTTATTAATCTACAAATTAATTATAATTTATAACTAAAAATAAATATTTATATTTAAAAATGAAATAAAGTAAAGGGGTTTTATTATCAGTTTTGAAAAAGTAAAGGAAAAAAATGTGTTTTTTAATGCTTTTTTTAGGTTTTTATCTTTTTCAGAAAATAAGTCTTGCAAAAAAGAAATATTAAACGGATTCAATTTTAAAAGGTTTTCTCAAGATAAATTCCCTTTTTATCAACTACTCCTTTTTAAAAAACTTATTTAAAAGAAAAAGTAAAAAATTTGGAAACCTAAATAGATAGAGTATATCTTCGCTAAAAAATTATTTACAGTGAATTTTGTATTAATTGCAATCGGTTTTATTTTATTAATTTTAGGCGGAGATTGGCTTTTAAAAGCCGCTGTTTCCCTTTCTTTAAAACTAAACATTCCAAAATTTGTAATTGGCATGACCGTAGTCTCATTTGCTACTTCTGCTCCAGAATTAGTAGTAAGTATAAATGCTGCATTAAATGGAAAGTCAGATTTAGCCTTGGGAAATGTTATTGGCTCTAATATTGCCAATTTAGGATTGGTACTTGCAATTACTTTGTTTTTATCAAAAATTAAAATTCAAAAAAGTTTTTATAAAATAGATTGGCCCATAATGGCAATTGCTTCTGCCCTATTGTATTTTTTTCTTTCGAATGACCAACAAATTATTGCTTATGAAGGCATTATCCTTTTTTCTTGTTTAATCGTTTTTTTACTCTATGTACTTCGTTTTCAAAAAACAGTAGTTATAGATGAAATACAAGAAAATGAAAAACTACTTTCAACTCCTAAAGTAGTTTTATTTTTAATTTTAGGCGGATTTGGTTTATGGCAAGGGGCTGAATTATTAATTAAAGGAGCAAGTGCATTAGCAATAAATTTTGGCGTAAGCGAACGTATCATTGGTATTACCATAGTATCTATAGGAACAAGCATTCCTGAATTAGCAGCCTCAATCATTGCCATTTTAAAGAAAGAAAAAGCCATTTCTTTAGGAAATTTAATAGGCTCTAACATCTTTAATATTTTAGCTGTTTTAGGAATTACATCTATAATAACACCTGTTTCAATTGTAGATGAAAGATTATTAACAAACGATATTTTTTGGATGTTAGGATTTTCTATTTCTATTTTACCATTGGTATTTTTCCCTAGAAAGATGTATTTAAATTGGAAAGACGGATTGATATTATTAAGTTGTTACTTATTCTTTATTTACAAAACAATACTTTAGTTTTAAACAAAAAAAAGACTCTCATTTCTGAAAGTCTTTTTTGTATTATTTTTAAAGTAAATCTTACTAAAGTTTAGCAGATTTTACAGTTTTAATAATTCTTGCTGAAATTTTATAAGGATCTCCATTAGAAGCAGGTCTTCTGTCTTCTAACCAACCTTTCCAACCTTTTTCTACGGTAATAATAGGAATTCTAATAGAAGCTCCTCTATCTGAAATACCGTAACTAAAATCGGTAATAGCAGCCGTCTCATGATCTCCTGTTAAACGTTGATCATTAAACTCTCCATAAACTGCAATGTGTTCTTTTACCACAGGTCTAAAAGCTTCACAGATTTTTTCATAGGTCTCTTGAGAACCACAAGTTCTTAAAGTTGTATTAGAGAAGTTTGCATGCATACCAGAACCGTTCCAGTCCATATCTTTCCCTAAAGGTTTTGGGTGGTATTCTATATAAAATCCAAATTTTTCTGTTAATCTATCTAATAAATAACGTGCAATCCAAATTTCATCTCCTGCTTTTTTTGCTCCTTTAGCAAACAGTTGAAATTCCCACTGACCAGAAGCAACTTCTTGATTAATTCCTTCAAAGTTTAAACCTGCATCAATACATAAATTTGCATGTTCTTCTACCAAATCTCTTCCGTGTGTATTTCTTCCACCAACAGAACAATAATACATTCCTTGAGGTGCAGGATAACCACCTACAGGAAACCCTAAAGGCAATTGTGTTTTTGTATCCATAATAAAATACTCTTGTTCAAAGCCAAACCAAAAATCATCATCTTCATCGTCAATCGTAGCACGTCCATTAGATTCATGTGGAGTTCCATCAGCATTTAAAACTTCTGTCATCACTAAATAACCATCTCTTCTTGCAGGATCTGGGTATATTGCAACAGGTTTTAACAAACAGTCTGAAGAACCTCCTTCAGCTTGTCTTGTAGACGAACCATCAAATGACCAAATTGGACAATCTTCTAATTTACCACTAAAATTTTCTTCAACTTTAGTTTTACTTCTCATATTTTGAGTTGGGAAGTAACCATCTAACCAAATATACTCTAACTTAGATTTACTCATAATTGTGTTATTATTAATTATTTTACAAGCACAAAAATCATTTTTTTTATTGACATATCAAAAAAATAGGGTACAAATAACCTTCAATGTTAATAAAATAATTTTATCCCTAATTTTTAAGGGGTATATTTGTATAATTAAAAAAATATTCCATAAAAATCGATAATATGTCAACTATCAGATTTAACGCTTTACAAGAAACATTACATAGAAGTACTATAAAAATAATTGAATCTAAAAAAAGATCTACCTCATTTGGAGAACATGTATTCCATAAACACACCATGCAACAATATTTAACCAAAACTGCATATGAAAGTGTTGTAAATGCAATTGAGAAAGGTGCAAAAATAGATCGAAAAATAGCAGACCAAGTTGCAGTAAGCATGAAAGATTGGGCATTATCTAAAGGAGCAACTCACTATACACACTGGTTTCAACCCTTAACAGGTGCAACTGCGGAAAAACACGATGCTTTTTTTGAACTTACTTCGGCAGGCATAGCCATGGAAAAATTTGATGGAGAACAATTGGTACAGCAAGAACCCGACGCTTCTAGTTTTCCAAATGGCGGCATTCGAAATACTTTCGAGGCAAGAGGTTACACCGCTTGGGACCCAACATCACCTGCATTTATTTATGAAACAACACTGTGTATTCCTACTATTTTTGTAGCCTATACAGGAGAAGCATTAGACAATAAAACGCCTTTATTAAGAGCCTTACAAGCTATCGATACAAATGCAACGGCAGTTTGTAGATATTTTGATAAAAATGTTTCCAAAGTAAATGCCACATTAGGTTGGGAACAAGAATATTTTTTAATCGATGATGCTTTGGCAATGTCTAGACCCGATATTTTATTAACTGGGAGAACACTCTTAGGGCATTCGCCTGCAAAAGGACAACAATTAGACGACCATTATTTTGGAACAATTCCAGAAAGAGCGATGAATTTTATGCGCGATTTAGAGCAAGAATCTATGCTATTAGGAATTCCTTTAAAAACAAGGCACAACGAAGTAGCTCCTAATCAATTTGAATTAGCTCCTATTTTTGAAGAAGCTAACTTAGCAGTAGACCATAACTCTCTTTTAATGGATTTGATGGAAAAAATCTCTCGTCGCCACCATTTTAAAGTGCTCTTTCACGAAAAGCCTTTTTCCGGAATCAATGGTTCTGGAAAACACAACAATTGGTCTTTATCTACAGACACAGGTGTAAACCTATTAAGTCCGGGCAAAACCCCTATGAAGAATCTTCAGTTTCTAACATTTTTTGTAAATACAATTAAAGCAGTTTGTGATTACGAACAATTAATGAGAGCATCTATCGCTTCTGTAAGTAACGATCATAGATTGGGTGCTAATGAAGCGCCGCCTGCAATTATGTCTGTATTTATAGGTTCTCAATTATCAAAAGTATTAGACGAATTAGAAAACGTAACAAAAGGAAAATTATCACCAGAAGAAAAAACAGATTTAAAGTTAAATATTATTGGAAAAATTCCTGAGATTTTATTGGATAATACTGATAGAAATAGAACCTCTGCGTTTGCATTTACAGGAAATAAATTTGAGTTTAGAGCCGTAGGATCTTGGGCGAATTGCGCAATACCCATGACCGTTTTAAATACTATTGTAGCAAAACAATTAAAAGAGTTTCGGATAGAGGTAGATCAATTAATTGAACATAAAAATTTAAAAAAGGACGAAGCTGTGTTTAATGTATTAAGAGAATATATTAAAGCTTCTAAAAAAATTCGTTTTGAAGGCGATGGCTATGGAAATGCTTGGGAAAAAGAAGCAAAAAAGCGAGGATTGAGTAATCATAAAACAACACCTGAAGCCTTACAAATAAAAATAGCAAAACAAACGATTGATGTGTTTGAAGAAATGCAAGTAATGAGTAAAACAGAAATGGAAGCTCGTTACGAAATTGAATTGGAAGAATACACCAAGCGTTTACAAATAGAAGGAAGAGTATTAGGAGACATTGCAAGAAATCACGTAATTCCAACTGCCGTTGCTTATCAAAATACCATTATAGAAAATGTAAGTGGTTTAAAAAATATTTTTGGAAACGACTATAAAAACCTAGCAAAAGAACAAATTGAATTGATTCAAAAAATATCGAACCATATTTCAGAAATCAATACTTTGGTAACCGAGATGACAAATGAAAGAAAAAAAGCAAACAAATTAGAGGGGCTAAAAGCCGCAACCATGTACTGTAAAAAAGTATTGCCTTTCTTCGAAAAAGTTCGATACCATTGCGATAAATTAGAAACTATGGTTGATGATAATTTATGGCCGTTAACAAAATATAGAGAATTATTGTTTACGAGGTAATCATTTAAAGAGAAGAGAACAAAGAAAAGAGAGGAGTTACATTATCTATTTTTCTCGTCTCTTTGCTCTCTTATCTATCCTCTATTATCTTTATAAATTTCTTTTCCATGTTCTTTCTTCTCTTTTTTCTCACAAAAATCTATCTTTGCCAACATGAGTTCAGAAGTTTCTAAAAGATACGCACAACGAGGTGTTTCAGCATCTAAAGAAGACGTACACAATGCGATTAAAAATATAGACAAAGGGTTGTTTCCGAAAGCTTTTTGCAAAATTGTTCCTGATTATTTAACTAATGATGATGATTACTGTTTAATTATGCATGCAGATGGCGCAGGTACAAAAAGTTCTTTAGCATATATGTATTGGAAAGAAACAGGCGATATTTCTGTTTGGAAAGGTATTGCGCAAGATGCCTTAATCATGAATATTGATGATTTATTGTGTGTAGGTGCTACCGATAATATTATGCTATCTTCTACCATTGGAAGAAATAAAAGCAAAATACCTGGAGACGTTTTATCGGCTATTATAAACGGAACCGAAGAATTAATTGAAGATTTAAAACAATTTGGTGTTACCATTCATTCTACTGGTGGAGAAACTGCGGATGTTGGCGATTTAGTAAGAACAATTATTGTAGATTCTACCGTTACCGCAAGAATGAAACGTTCTGATGTGATTGACAATGCCAATATACAAGCTGGAGATGTAATTGTTGGTTTGGAATCTTTTGGACAAGCAACTTATGAAACGGAATATAATGGTGGAATGGGTTCTAATGGATTAACCTCTGCAAGGCATGATGTTTTCCATAAAGAATTAGCCAAAAAATACCCTGAAAGCTTTGACGCTGCTGTTCCAACAGATTTAGTGTATTCGGGAAATATAAAACTAACAGATGCCGTTGAAAACTCTCCTATTGATGCTGGCAAATTGGTTTTATCTCCTACGAGAACCTATGCACCCATTATTAAAAAAATCTTATCGAAATACGATTCAGAAAACATTCATGGAATGATTCATTGCTCTGGAGGTGCACAAACTAAAATCTTACACTTTGTAGATAACTTGCATATTATTAAAGATAATATGTTTCAAATTCCGCCACTATTTAAATTGATACAAGAACAGTCTAAAACGGATTGGAAAGAAATGTATCAGGTTTTTAATTGCGGACATCGAATGGAGCTCTATGTTTCCCCAGAAGTTGCGAATGATATTATTAGTATTTCAAAATCTTTTAATGTTGATGCTAAAATTATTGGAAAAGTAGAAGAAACTTCTTCTAAAAAATTAACTATTAAAAGTGAGTTTGGAATTTTTGAGTATTAAAAACTGAATTATTTATTCAGTGTTTCTTAAAAACAAAATCAATTTTATAATCGGGATTAGAAACTTCCGCTTTTAAAAAATCATTTTCCAAGTAATACTTTATTTTTTTAGGAAATTCATTTTTTGGGTTTTCACAAACAAAAGAAGTATATGTTTGAGAGGTAAATTTAAAGAATGTTGGCACTTCGTTTACACCTTCAACTTTTAAAAACAAGACATTCCTTTTTAAAACAATTTCCATATGTTCCTTAAAAACAGTATCCTTTTCTTTTAAAGTATACCCAAATCCTTTAAAATTTGCATCCCAAATTTCAAAAGTTTTTCTATTAGGCTTATCATTCACCCTACACCAACTACCAATTAAAAAAGTAGGTTTTGTTTTTTTGGTATTTCCTTTTTTAAAAGAAAACACTACTAAAAAGCAACAAATAAAAAGTAAAAATTGTAGTAATATTCTTTTCATTTCTCAAAGATACATCAAATCGGTATAAATAACTTTCCAAGAAAAATTGTAAATTCGCATTCCAAGAAAAACACAGAAAATGTTAGATAAATTACGAATTGTAAAGCAACGATATGATGAGGTTTCGGATTTAATTATTCAACCAGAAGTAATCATGGATCAAAAGCGATACAAAAAGCTAAGTAAGGAATATAAAGACCTAGGTTCTGTGGTAAAAAAAAGCAATGAATATGAAACCTTACTAAATAATATTGCTGAAGCGAAAGAAATTATTGCTGATGGTTCTGATGCGGAAATGACAGAAATGGCAAAGATGGAAATTGAGGAAGCCAATGCAAGAATTCCAGAGTTAGAAAGTGAAATTAAATTTTTATTAATTCCGAAAGACCCTGAAGATTCTAAAAACGCAGTGGTAGAATTAAGGGCAGGAACTGGTGGAGACGAAGCCAGTATTTTTGCAGGAGATTTGTATAGAATGTACACTAAATATTGCGAAAGCAAAGGGTGGAAAGTAAGCACTGTAGATTTTAGCGAGGGAACCAACGGTGGTTTTAAAGAAATTCAGTTTGAAGTTTCTGGAAATGATGTCTACGGAACTTTAAAGTTTGAAGCAGGTGTACATCGAGTTCAACGTGTACCACAAACAGAAACACAAGGACGTGTACACACTTCTGCAGCAACCTGTATGGTGTTTCCAGAAGCAGAAGAATTTGATGTAGAAATTAATCCAAAAGATGTGCGTATCGATTTTTTCTGTTCTTCAGGACCTGGCGGACAATCTGTAAACACCACCTATTCCGCCGTTCGTTTAACACATATCCCAACAGGATTGGTAGCACAATGTCAGGATCAAAAATCGCAACACAAGAATAAAGAAAAAGCTTTTAAAGTTTTGCGTTCTCGTTTGTATGATTTAGAATTGGCTAAAAAGAATGAAGCTGATGCAGCAAAAAGAGGTACTATGGTTACTTCTGGAGACAGAAGTGCTAAAATTAGAACGTATAATTATCCTCAAGGACGTGTAACCGATCATAGAATAGGATTAACACTTTATGATTTATCGAATATTATAAATGGAGATATTCAAAAAATTATAGATGAATTAATGCTTGCAGAAAACACAGTAAAACTAAAAGAATTAGGAGACGCTATTTAAAATGCAATTAGCACTTGGTTTCTCTTAAAAAAGAAAAAACGATTAAAAAACTAATGAGGAATTTTTTTAACCGTTTTTTTCTAAAAATTAACTAAAACAAAAAGTTAGAAAACTTATACTATTTACAATTACACAACAAATAAAAAAGAACATCTTCTAACACTACAAATTTATAATACATTTTCAAACTGTACAATACCCATAAATGGGGTTTCTGCATCTATACCCATTTATAGGTATAGAGATAACCATAAGTAGGTATAGAGTTTTAATTAAGATAGCATCTTTATTTTTTATAAAATGGATTTATTCAATACTGAAAAAGTTAAAAATATTTTACCCTATGATGGAGTTACAGAATACCATGGTAAAATTTTAAACACTACACAGAGTCTATTTTATTATGAAAAACTATTAACATCTATTAGATGGAAAAATGACGAGGCTATCTTATTTGGAAAACACATTATAACAAAACGAAAAGTAGCTTGGTATGGAGAAAGTGAATTTAATTATACATACTCTAATGTTACAAAGCAGGCCTTAATCTGGACAAAAGAGTTAAAAGAACTCAAAACAATTATTGAAAGAGAATGCAAAACAACTTTTAATTCTTGTTTGTTAAACCTATACCACTCTGGCGACGAAGGAATGGCTTGGCACTCTGATGATGAAAAATCGCTAGGCAAAAACACAACTATTGCTTCTTTAACGCTAGGTGCAGAAAGAAAATTTTCGTTCAAACATAAAAAAACGCACCAAAAAGTAGACGTGATTTTAGAAAGAGGAAGTCTTTTGGTAATGAAAGAAAACACGCAAACCAATTGGTTACACAGATTACCGCCAACAAAAAAGGTAAAGTCGCCTAGAATAAATTTGACTTTTAGAACTATTATACCAAATCAACTATAAAATAAATCTTTTTTTGAAAAACAACAACCAACAAACCATTAACCTCAATAAATTTATTAGTAGCACAGGGATTTGTTCTCGAAGAGAAGCCGAAAAATTAATTATTGAAGGACGTGTTACAATTAATGGAAAAACAACAGAACTAGGAAATAGAGTTGGTAAAAAAGATGTTGTAAAACTAGATGGTAGAATTTTACAGCAAAAACCATCCACAATTTATATTGCACTAAATAAACCTGTAGGTGTTGTTTCTACAACAGACTCTAGAGAACCTCATAATATTATAAAACACATTAATCATCCAGAAAGGCTGTTTCCTATTGGTCGCTTAGACAAACCTTCTGAAGGATTGATTTTTCTAACCAATGACGGCGATATTGTTAATAAAATACTACGAGCAGGCAATCAACATGAAAAAGAATATATAGTATCCGTCAACAAATCAATTACAAATGATTTTATTAAAAAAATGGGAAACGGAATTCCTATTTTAGGAACTGTTACACAAAAATGTGTTGTAGAGAAGGTAAGTGATAAGATTTTTAAAATTATTTTAACACAAGGGTTAAATCGCCAAATAAGACGCATGTGTGAATATTTAGATTATGAAGTTATTAAACTAAAGCGTACTCGTATTATGAATGTAGAGTTAGGTTATTTGCAAACTGGCGATTGGAGAGAACTTATAGAGGAAGAGATGAATAGTATTCATAAAATGATTGCTAATTCTTCAAAAACTGAAGAAGCTTCTATAAAAAATAAAAAAACCAAAGCACAAATTTCAAAAAAGAAAGCTACGCCTACAAAAAATGATTTCAATAAAAAAAGTGCAGCTTTCAGAAGAAAATCAAAACCTATTTCTAAAAGAAGAAAACGGTTTTAGTTGCTGAAAACAGGATAACATCTTTTCATTTTTCAACTCTTAAATAATGGTATCTTTGCCAACGATGAAATTTGACTTAAAAATTACCGACCCAAAAAGCAAGGCAAGAGCAGGAATAATAACAACAGATCATGGTGTTATAGAAACTCCTATTTTTATGCCTGTTGGGACTGTTGGGACTGTAAAAGGAGTACATCAATCAGAATTAAAAAACGACATTAATCCTGATATTATCTTAGGGAATACCTATCACCTATTTTTACGCCCAAAAACAGATATTATTGAACAAGCAGGTGGTTTGCATAAGTTTATGAATTGGGATCGAAATATTTTAACAGATTCTGGCGGCTATCAAGTATATTCACTTTCTGGAAGAAGAAAAATTAACGAAGAAGGTGTAAAGTTTAAAAGTCACATAGACGGTTCTGTTCATTTTTTTACACCAGAAAACGTTATGGAAATTCAACGAAGTATTGGTGCAGATATTATTATGGCTTTTGATGAATGTACACCTTATCCTTGTGAGTACAACTATGCAAAGCGATCTATGCACATGACACATCGTTGGTTAAAACGCTGCATTAACCACTTAGAAAAAACACCACTTACATACGATTATAACCAAGCTTTTTTTCCAATAGTTCAAGGAAGTACTTATAAAGATTTACGAAAACAATCTGCCGAGTTTATTGCTTCTGTAGAAGCAGAGGGAAATGCCATTGGTGGTTTGTCTGTAGGGGAACCCGCAGAAGAATTGTATGCAATGACAGAAGTTGTTTGTGAAATTTTACCAGAAGACAAACCACGTTATTTAATGGGAGTTGGGACACCTATAAATATTTTAGAAAATATTGCGTTAGGTATTGATATGTTTGATTGTGTAATGCCAACAAGGAATGCAAGAAACGGTATGTTATTTACTGCTCATGGAACCATCAATATTAAAAATAAAAAATGGGAAAATGATTTTTCTGCCATTGACAGTATGGATATTACTTATGTAGATACTCTCTATTCAAAAGCCTATTTGCGTCATTTGTTTATGTCAAAAGAAATGTTAGGCAAACAAATAGCTTCTATTCATAATTTAGGATTTTATGTATGGTTAACAAGAGAAGCTAGAAAACATATTTTAGAGGGAACTTTTACCGAATGGAAAGATAGAATGGTACGTCAAATGAACAAACGCTTGTAACTTTGAAAATTTTAGACGCTTACATATTAAAACGCTATTTGGTAACCTTTTTGTTTACCTTATTTATCTTAATACCCATTGCAATTGCAATTGATGTTTCTGAAAAAATAGATAACTTTTTAAAAAATGAGCTAGGATTTATACAAATTGTACAAGAGTATTACGTGAATTTTATTATCTATTATGCAAATACTTTTATGCCTTTAGCAGTTTTTATTGCTGTCATTTTATTTACCTCTAAACTTTCTAACAATACAGAAATTATTGCAATGACTAATGCAAAAATTTCTTTTACTCGCTTTCTATACCCTTATTTTATTGGAGCAACACTTATTACAATTGTTGCTTTATTAATGAACCACTTTGTAGTTCCTAATAGTAGTAAAATCAGGAAAAAATTTGAAAACGAATACATAAAGAGAAAAAAATTTGAAGACAAATATGTTAAAAATTTTAGCTTACAGTTAAATGACAGTACATACATGTATATTCAGAGTTTTAATATTGAAAACAATACAGGATATAATTTCTCTATAGAGAATTATAATGGTTTACTCTTACAATCTAAATTAACTGCTAGCAATATTCGTTGGAACGAAAAAGATAGTCTTTTTAAAATATCAAATTATAAATTAAGAAAAATTTATAACCAAATAGATAGTATTTCTTTAGGATCGGTAAAGGATACTGTATTTACTTTTACTCCTAAAGATTTAATATATAAATCCGCTTTGTCTCAAGAAATGCCTTCTGATGAGCTTTTAGATTTTATTAATCTTTCTAAAAAAAGAGGTGTTAAAAACTTAAATGCCTACTTAGTAGAATTTCACAAACGAACAAGTTTACCTGTTGCAACATATATCTTAACAATTATTGCCGTTGCATTAACTTTTAGAAAGCGTAGAGGCGGTACAGGTGCTAATTTAGCAATTGGTGTTGGCATTATGTTTTTTTACATATTTCTATTAAAAATATCTGAAGTATTAGGAGCCGTTGCTGGTGTAAACTCTCTTGTATATGTATGGCTTCCTAACCTGTTTTTTGGCGCTTTAGCCGTTTATCTATTTAACAATGCAAGAAAGTAAGTTAAAAAATTACCTACATCTACATTTTATTGTTTTTATTTGGGGTTTTACGGCTATTCTTGGTGCGTTAATAAGCATAGAATCTATTCCTTTAGTATGGTTTAGAATGTTCATTGCTGTTTTTTTTATTGGTTTTTATTTTATCATTAGAAAAAAGTCTTTTAAAGTAGATAAAAAAGGGATTGTTAAATTTCTACTTACTGGAATTATTATTGCATTGCATTGGATATTCTTTTTTAAAGCAATAAAAGTATCAAACGTTTCTATTGCTTTAGTAACAATGAGTACAGGTGCTTTTTTCACCTCTTTTATAGAACCTTTCTTTTTCAATCGAAAAATTAAATTCATAGAAATTGTACTAGGATTAATAGTTACTATAGGCCTATACATTATTTTTAGTTTTGAATCTCAATATATTTTGGGTATTATTTATGCTTTAATTGCGTCCTTTTTAGGGGCTCTATTTGCAGTTTTAAACGGATTGTTTGTACAAACTTATAATGCCAATACAATTTCTTTTTATCAATTACTATTTGGTGCATTAGGGATTACAATATTTCTACTTTTCTCTGGTAATTTGTCTTTAGAACTCTTTAAACTGAATGCTTTAGATTGGTTGTATTTATTAATTTTAGGAAGTATATGCACAGCCTATGCTTTTATTATTTCTGTAAAAATAATGAAGTACTTATCTCCATACACAGTAATGTTAACAATCAATTTAGAACCTGTATACGCCATTGTTTTAGCATTAATTATTTTTGGAGAGAAAGAAAAAATGAATGTAAACTTTTATTACGGAGCAAGTATTATATTATTTGTAGTTGTATTAAACGGAATTCTAAAAAATAAAAAAAAGCGTAAAATTACTTCCTAAACTTTATAAAAAAATGAAGCTAAAAACATATTTTATAGTATGTTTGTTTTCTGAATTAAGAACACATAAAATCAAATAACAAGAGATATGGAATATTTAGATTTTGAAATGCCAATAAAAGAATTAGAAAATCAGCTAGAGAAATGCTATGACATTGGTGTAGAGAGTGATGTAGATGTAACCGCTACTTGTAATAAAATTAAAAAAAAGCTAGAAAAAGCAAAAAAAGACGTTTATAAAAATCTAACTCCTTGGCAAAGAGTACAACTTTCGCGTCACCCAAACAGACCGTATACTTTAGACTATATCAAAGCTATTTGTGGAGATACCTTTATGGAATTGCACGGAGATAGAAATGTAAAAGACGATAAAGCTATGATTGGCGGTTTAGGAAAGATAGGCAATCAATCTTATATGTTTATTGGACAACAGAAGGGGTACAATACAAAAACACGTCAGTATCGTAATTTTGGTATGGCAAATCCTGAAGGGTATAGAAAAGCGCTACGATTAATGAAAATGGCAGAAAAGTTTGGAATTCCTGTAGTAACATTGTTAGATACTCCTGGAGCTTATCCTGGATTAGAAGCAGAAGAACGTGGACAAGGAGAGGCTATTGCAAGAAATATTCTAGAAATGACTCGCTTAAAAACACCAATTATTACAATTGTAATTGGAGAAGGTGCTTCAGGCGGAGCCATTGGCATTGGAGTTGGCGACAAAGTATTTATGATGGAAAACACTTGGTATACCGTTATTTCTCCAGAATCTTGTTCTTCTATTTTATGGAGAAGTTGGGATTATAAAGAACAAGCAGCAGAAGCCTTAAAATTAACTGCTGAAGACATGAAAAAACAAAAATTAATAGACGATATTATTATAGAACCTCTTGGAGGAGCGCACTCAGATAGAGACAACGCATTTAAAGCGGTAGAAAAAACCATTGTCTTTGCTTACGAAGAATTAAAAAACCTATCTCCAGAAGATTTAGTTTCTAAAAGAATGGATAAATATGCAAATATGGGCGTTTATAAAGAATAACTCTCTTGGCGAATAGCATAAAAAAAAGCGGTATCAAAAATTTTGATACCGCTTTTTTTTATATCCTTTTTTTACAACTAATTTACTCCATAAAACGAAGCTCTATAATCTTTTACTTTTGAAGCTTCTTTAATAGCCTCAAACATTTGATTTGTTTGTGTTTTTCTTGATGCAGAAATTTGATTTCGAATAGGGCTATAGTTAGGTAAAGCAGTAGGGGCTTCTTTTTTAGTAACCACAAATGCAAAAACACCCTTATTTCCTTCAATGTTGGTATAAAGTTTATTTTCTTCGGCATAAAACATAGCTCCAACAGTCTTAGGCTCATTTCCTACACCAGAAATAGTAGGGCTTTTAAAAGTAATTCCGTTTGCTGTTTTAACTGTAACATTATTTGCTTCCGCAATCTCTGCCAAAGTAGTACCATTTATCTTAGCAGCAATCATTTTTGCTTTCTTTTGATTTGTTAATATAGGTGTAATACGATTTGTAGCTTTTTTAGCAGAAATTAAACCTTCTTTGTTTTTGGCTGTTAAAAAAGCAACAATATGACCATTCTCTAAATCGAAACGTTTAAAATCGCCTAGTTTTCTTTCTTTATTAAAAGCCCATGTAACTACTTGTCTTTGATTTCCTATACCTGGAACACTTTCATCCAACACTTTTAAACCTATAACAGGCTGTGTTGCATATTTTTTCTCTTTAGCAATATCAAAAAACTTTTTCTCCTTAGAAACTTCTAATGCAAACTTTTCAGCTTCTTGAAAAACAGTATTTTCTGTAGCTTCAGAAGCAACTATTTGTCTTCCAAAAGTGGCTAATTTTAAAGCTTTTTGTTTCGCTGTTTGATCTGTTATATGGATTACATGAAAACCAAAAGCTGTTTTTACAACCTCGATACTTCCTTTTCTATTAGAGAAACAAAAGTCTCTAAATTCTGGCACCATTCTATTGTAAGCAAACCAATCTAAATCTCCACCTTTATCAGCATTTGATTTATCACTAGAAAATGCTTTTGCCAAACTAGAAAATTTAGATTTTCTTCTTTTTACAACACGTGCAATACTATCTGCTGTTTTCTTTGCTTGTTCTTCTGTTTTAGTAATCTCTGCTCCTGCTCTTTGTGCACCAACAAAAGGAATTAAAATATGACTTGCTCTTACAGAATCTGGCATTTGAGTAACTTCTGTAACTTTAGATATCTTATAAAAACCTTTGTCTTTGTAAGGACCTATAACATCACTTTTATTCCCTGTAGCAAAAATTAAATCGCCAATATTTTTAGGGAATTCATTTTTAAATTGAAATTTCTCTATCAAATTAATATCAGAACCATTTTCTGCAAAAAAGTCCGTTAAATTTTCAGCATTTCTAATACCCTCAACAAGAGTTCCATCTTTTAAATAAGAATCTTCTATAAAACCTGCTACTTCTTTTTTGATAGCCTCTTCATCTTCTTGTGTAGCTTTTACCTCAAATTTCACATAAGAAATATCTCTAGAAGCATCTACTTTAAAATCGTTTTGATGAGATTTTATATACGCCTCTTTTTCTGCTTTAGAAACGCTTATTAAACTATCTGCTATAGATGTGTAAGGAATATATACATATTGAGACGTTAGTTTTGTATTTTCAGTGTTGTATTTTATCTCACCTTCCTTCAAAGAAGCTCCTAAACCTGCGCTTACTAAATTGTTATAAGTAGTTGTCTCTGTATTATCTCTAATTTGGTTCATGTAGTTTTCCCACGCAGCCCATAAATTTTCATCGTTTTCTTTAGTATCTGCCAAAAACTGCTTAAAAATTTCCTCATCAAATAATCCTGCTTCATTTAAAAATTGTGGATTTGACTTTACGGGTTGAGAATTTAAAAGTTCTTCCCAAACATCTGCTTCACCGATGGTAATACCTGCTTCTGTTAATTGTTGTTTGTAAATTTTCTTTCTTACTAAATTATCCCAAACAGCTTTAGCAGCCTGCATTTCTGAAGCTCTATTTTGAGTTTGTCTTTTATAGTCTTCTAAAGCACTTGCAAATTCTTCTCTAGAAATAGACTCTCCACTAACCTCACCAATTTCGTTCACCTTGCTTGAGTTGAAAAAATCTGATAGTGTTGAAGGATCCAATACAAATGCAAAAAGAGCCAAACCTATTACTGCTATTAACGCTAAAGAACGTTCTCTAATTTTTGATAAAATTGCCATATCTTATTTTTATTTCGGATGCGAAGATACAATTTGGGTTTTAATAATACAACCTGTAATACGGTTTAAAGTTTAAATTTTCTACGTTTAAAAGTTTACGCAATCAATTGTAAATACTAGGAAAACTAATTTGTATGTTTTTACTTAAATTAAACTTTGCTTTTTCCAAAGTTGATAATAATAAGATTTTTGTTTTAGTAGTTCTTGGTGTTTTCCTTTTTCAATAATTGAACCTTCATGCATCACCAAAATTTCATCTGCGTTTGCAATGGTACTTAATCTATGTGCAATAACAATAATTGTTTTCCCTTGCTTTTTGAAATTATCAATAACTTTTTTAACAATAGTTTCAGAGTTCGTATCTAACGCAGAGGTAGCTTCATCCATTAATAAAATTTCAGGATTTTTATAGAGAGCCCTTGCAATAGAAATACGTTGTTTTTGCCCTCCAGATAACATTGCACCGTTTTCACCCACTTGTGTTTCAAAACCATTGGGTAATTTTTCTACAAATTTTGTAATTTCTAACTGATTTGATAATTCAATAATACGTTGCATATTCGGGAAATCTTCGCCCAAAGCAATATTTTCTATAATAGTACCTGAAAACAAATTAAGCTGTTGAGGTATCACCCCAACCAAATGACGAAGGCTTTTGTAATGAATATGTTTTAAATCGTAATCACCAATATAAATTTTCCCTTCTTTAAGAGGATATAAATTTTGAAGTAATGCAATTAAAGTTGTTTTTCCACTTCCACTTTCACCTACAATAGCTGTTGTTTGTCCTTTTTTAAGCGTAGCATTGAATTCTTTAAAAACATCTACCCTAGAACCGTATCTAAAAGACACATTTTCAAATATAATATCTCCTAAAAGTACTGCTTTTAGATTAATTTTATTTTCTGTTTCCTCTCGCTCTAAATCCATAATTTCAAATAATCTATCCGCAGCAATTAATGCATTTTGAATGGTTTTATTCATACCAATTAAAGAAGCTACAGGCGAAGTAAAATAACCAATAAGCGCATAAAAAGAAAATAATTCTCCAGTAGTGATCTCTCCGTCTAATACATAACCAGCACCTATCCAAAGCAATATAATCGTAAAAATAGTAGCTAAAAAATTGGTGGAAGTTCCTGCAAAAATTCCGTTTAAGCCAGATTTATAGATTGTAAATAATAGTTTTACAAAACGATTTTCTGTTTTTATATTTGAAAAACTTTCTATACCAAATTCTTTCACAGTTCTAATATGTGTAATACTTTCTACTAATTGTGTTTGTAGTGTTGCAGCATCTTCCATTAATTTTCGTTCTACCTTTTTATTAAATCGATTCATTATTAAATAAATACAGAGATAAATAGGAATCACTAATAAAATAACAAATGCTAGTTTCCAATAGTAAGTGAACATTAAGCTAAATGAGAAAATGACAATAAAAATATTTACCAGCATATCAATAGCTACATTATTAATAAAGGCTCTTATTTTAACAGCATCATTTATTCTTGAGGTAATTTCTCCTATTTGCATAGTATCAAAAAAGCGTTGAGGAAGTTGTAATAAGTGTTTGTAATAGCCTAAAATAAGCTTTGCGTCTATGAGTTGCCCAGTCTTCATTACCAAAATACTTTTTTTACTCCCAATATATGCTTGTAATAAAACAATACCTACCATTATAAAACTTAGTAAATTCAGTAATTTTCTATTACCTCCTACCAAAACATAATCAGTAATCTTTTGTACGTAAATAGACATTGCTAAACCTAATATTGTAAAAATAATAGCTCCGAATAAAGCTTGTGTTAAAATGGTTTTGTGTGGTTGTATTAAATCCCAAAAACGTTTAAAAGCACTGGTTTTAGCATTATATGTTTTAAAATCATTGCTTTTTGCAAACAAAATGAGTACGCCTGTCCATTGTTTTTTAAAGTCTTCATAACTATATGTTACCATTTTTCCTTTGCCAGGATCCATTACTTTAATTTCTTTTTTACTTATTTTATAGATAACTACATAATGATGTAATTGTTCTTTTACAACGATGTGTGCAATGGCAGGTAATGGAATTTTTGAGAGTGCGGCTATATCTCCTTTGACTCCTTTCGCTGTAAATCCCATTTTTTCAGCCGCTTCTATAATGCCCAGTACATTAGTACCTCGTTTATCTGTATTTGCAAATTGACGAATGCGAGCAATAGGAATATTCACATCGAAATGATTTCCAATAGATGCTAAGCAGGCAGCTCCGCAATCTTTTATGTCATGTTGTTTTATTTTTATACTAGCCATGAAGTATGCAATTTGTAGATTGTTATTAGTGTATTTTACCTTTTTAAGTTTTTAAATAATTTTTGGGTTTAACCAATCATCTACCTTATCAAAAAGTAAATCAAATAAACTACGTTGTGTTATAAAATAGCGTGTAGTTAGTGTCATTCCTTTAGAAACAGTCGTAGTATAGCCATTTTTTAATTGCAATTCTTTTGTTTTTAAACTACAACGAACTCTAAAAAAACTAGCATTTTCTTGTAGCGTAATATTTTTATCTATTTCTATGATAGTACCTTCTAGCATACCCCATTGATTATAATTAAAAGTATCTAGTTGAAATTTAACATCTTGTCCTATATATAGTAATCCAATGTCATTAGGACTTACGGTGTTTTCTACAACTAATTCTGTATTAGGAGAAATACTTCCTATTATTTGTGAAGCATTTATAAAAGAGCCTTTTTCTAACCCTAATACATTTTCTAGAGTGCCAGAAACAGGTGCTATTAAAACATATTTTTCTTTTTCTGCATCAATTTGTTGTAGTTTGCTTTCTAAATTTTTAATGCGTTCCTGTAACTGATGTTTTTGCAATTGCCAATCTGCTTTTTGCTTTGTAATTAATTGATCTTTTGCTTGTTTTGAAAACCGTAAATTATACACATACGTTTCGTATTCTGCTTTAGGAATAACACCTTTTTTATAGAGTATGTGATTGCGATTGTAGTTTTGTTGTGCTTGACGTATTTTGATTGTTAATTCTTTTTTTTGTGCTAAAAAATTATGATAATTTTGTTGAATTGCTACATCTTCAATACTATCTGTTTTTCCTATTAGAATTGCACTTATATCTTCTAATTCTTCTTTACTATGATGTAATAAAGAAGTGTTTAATGCTTCTTCTGTTTTTAAATAGTCTTGTGTTAAAATGAGTAAAGTATCTCCAGCGATAACAGTTTGATTATTTTTTAAATTATAGATGTTTATTTTACCATTTACAATAGTGCTTAAAGTTACAGGCTCTTGAGTAGCTCTTACCAAACCTCTACTTTGGCTACTAATATCTATTTTTATAATAGGCAAGCATCCTATAACTCCTATGACTACTAAAATTACTAACAAATAAATAGAAATACTTTTTGTGGTATTTTTAGCGATTAAGTTTTCAAGATTGTGTAATGGGTCTGTACTGAATTTCATAGTTTTTTTTAAAATAAAATGTAAGAATAATATCTATCTTCTATTGATAAAAGGAACAATGCAATCTAATACAACCACATAAAATGATTGTTAGCTTAATTTTTGACCTTCTAAATATTTTTTTCCTCATTTTCACGCGAGATTATAAAATAGATTATATAAGCCCATCCAAAAGTTCCGTGTAATATTGCATATAAAATAGATTTATTTCTGCTCCAAGAGATTACAATTGCAATAACATTTCCTAGTTTAATTCCGTGTGTAATAATAGTTTCGCTCTTTTCAAAATCACTATTTCCCTGACCATAACAGGTTAAGGAGAAAAGTAATAAAAAGATTAAAAAACGTTTTATATAAACTAATTTATAAATATTGCTATTTTCTTCCTTATATGGTTCTTTCATAAATACTTAAATAAAGTTTGTACAAATAAACTATTAGTTTTAATTAAAAAAAATATATTCTGTAAAAAATAAGAGTACACTTTATATAATAAAAGTGTACTCTTTGCATTTCATCTTTTTTATTCAAAAATGCTTTTAAACATATCTATAGTTCGTCCAAGTGCACGTCCTATATGCCATCCGACACCATAACCTCCTTGTACAGCGGCATCGTTACTTACTGTTGGGTGGCAATCATCACCACCGTTTATAGAAATTAATTCATTATAATTCAAATTTTCCATTTTGTTTATTTTTAAATTAATGTATTAAATTTACTCCTCATTCATTCCTTCTCTTATTCCATCGCCAAGACCAGCTAAAAAACCTAGCATAGCTTTTCCTACGGCTTGCATTCCGAAATAAGTTCCCCATTCAAATCCCCCATCAGTACTCCTAATTTCCTGTGCATTCATTTCTTGAACGCCTAAATTTGATATATTCATATCTTTAAAATTTTTACGCCTTTTTAAAGGCAATTATACAATATATTTTTTATCAATAGAAAATCTTTCTTTTTTAATAGCTTTGGAATACGTGTGTATCGGGTAGAAGAATCACAATTTTTAGAGATTTCTTTCTAGCTTCATTTTTTGCACTTAAAAATAGCATTTTCTGTATGATGAGTCAAATATAAATGCTTATACTGCCAAAACCTTGCAGTCTATTATTTTTTAAAGTTTGCCCTCCGTAAATTTTAATTTTTTCACCATTACTTAATGCATGAATTGAGATATTAATTTCTAAATCGAAATCTTTTGTATAATAATAGGTATACCCTTTTTTATCATAACAAATAGGGGCATCCCATTCTTTTAAAGAATCTAAAATTCTAAAAAATGAGCGTTCACTAATGCCTAATTTTTTTGAGAACTCTTTTGAGTTTCCTGTGTTTTGCTGTTGTATAAGCTTGTGTACTTTTTTGAGACGTTCTAATTGGTAGAGTTTTTCCATAAAGAAATTTTCTGTAAACTTACAATAAAATACTGCATTTCACACAAAAAAGAAAATAAATTTCTGTTTTTTTAAAACAACAACTTAAAAGTATTTAAAGAGTAATCTGTAAAATGTTTAGTATAGACTCCTGATTTCTCAGGAATAACAATTTCAAAGGAAACCCTAATGCAAAAAAACCTCTAGGAATTCTTTTCGATTAAGATGTAAACTCTTCTATATTTCTAATTTCTAAACAAACTGTATCTATTTTGGAAGTGCTTACGCTAAGTATTTTAATTTTAAAGTGTGCTATTTCTAAGACTTCTCCTTCCTCAGGAATATTTTCTGTTTTATCAATAATAAAGCCCCCTAAAGTTTCATAACCTTCGTCTTTAGGAATATTTAAATAATAATGCTCGTTCAAATAATCTACCTCTAGCCTAGCGGAAAAATGAAACAGACCCGGTGTAAGTTCTTTCTCTAAAAGTGCTTGTGTATCATGTTCATCCTCGATTTCTCCAAATAGTTCTTCTATAATATCTTCTACGGTAATAATTCCTGATGTTCCACCATACTCATCTACAACTACAGCAATACTCTTTCTTTTTTTAATCAATCCATTTAAAACATCATTAATCACCATAGATTCAGGAACAATTTCTACAGGTAATAAGATTGATTTTATCGTCTTTGGATTTTTAAATAGTTCAAAAGCATTTACATACCCAATAATATCATCTAAAGAGGTTTTATAAATTAAAATTTTAGACAAGCCTGTTTCTATAAATACTTGCTTTAAACGAGGGATTGTTTCATGGATTTCTAAAGCAATAATTTCTGTTCTAGGCACCATAATTTCTCTAGCTTTTACATTTTGAAATTCCAGTGCATTTTGAAAAATTTGAATTTCAGAATCCACCTCTTCATCTTGACCTTTTGTATCTAATTGTTCAGAAATATAATTGCCTAATTCTTCCTTGCTAAACACTGTTTGCTGGGTATCTTTATTTGTTCTAAAGAAAACACGTAAAAAGAAATCTGATATTGCTGTAATAAACTCAGAAAAAAAATGAAATAGCACGTAAAAAAAATAAGCAGGTACTACAAAAAACTTCAAAACTTCATTGGCATATATTCTAAAAATAGCTTTGGGTAAAAACTCAGCACTCACTAGAATAATAAGTGTAGAGATTAAAGTTTGAACTAAAAGAATTGTGAAATCATTCAAAAGACCTTCAGGAATAAACTCTACTATAAATTTACCCATATAGTAACTATAAATTACCAAAGCAATATTATTACCAACAAGCATTGTAGTAATAAATTTAGAAGGTTTTTTTGTTAGTTTTGTGAGTATTTTAGCAACAAATCCAGTGTGTTTTTTCTCTAATTCTATATGCAACTTGTTAGCAGAAACAAAAGCAATTTCCATACCTGAAAAAAATGCAGAAAATAAGATTGAAATTAAAATAATTGCGATTTCGACTTCCACAAGGGTACTATAATTTAGAAATTAAAATTACAAAAAAAATAATGGATTGCTTTTTCTTTTTCAAAGCTGTAAAACACTTGCATAGCTATAGCTACGGAAGTTTTTTTCAATGCAGAAAAAGGAAGAATGAACACGTATTTACGTTGTATTTTAAGGTTTATTTGGTATTAGAAGTACAAATTTATTGGTTGTTTCTCTTTTGCACTTTTTTTCTAAAGTGTCTTTTAAAGAAGAATATTAAAGTAATAAAAACTGAAAAACCAACGTAAAAATAGGCTTTTTCTCTATCATTATTCCATATTAAAATTGCTTCTGCAATAAGAATCAGCGCAATTACTAAGTAGCCATATTGCAAAAGTTTCCAAAATTTATTCATCTTCTAATTTTCTGTTGTTTCTAATATTCCTGTAATATTTTTAGACATCCACTGAGTTAAATCTTCTTTAGATTCAAATCCAACTCCTTTAATTGTATCTTTTAATGTGTAAAGCGTAAACGCTTTTTCCGAGAAAAAGTAACTAGTTTTCTGATCCCAAAATAGCTCTTCTGTTTCTAATTTAGATTTTTCTGTGTGATTTACAACAACAACATTTCCTGTAATTTCAGCTAATTGTGTTTTTGAATACGACAAAGAAAAATCTCCAGTAACCGTAACAGAATCTTTTCCTTTGTTTTCAAAGTTAATTATTTTTATGCCATTTGGAAATTTATTGTAAGGATGTTCTTTTCTATTGCTAAAATCTAATAACAAAGGTGTAATTAGTTTTGATGTAATTCTACCAGAATCTTTATACACATGATATACATTCTTTGCTGTACCAATAGGTAGGTTTTTAGCTGCTAAAAAATCTCTAACTTCTTGTGTGCTATTTGTACAAGAAAAAAACATAGTTATCGTAAATACGGTAACTATGTTTTTTAGAAATATTTTAAACGAAAAATACATGGAGTTAATAAACAGGGACTTTTACCGTTTCTCCAATCCAACAGTTAATTTTGTGAGAACTGCCAGGTGCTACCCCTTTCGTAAAAATTAGTTTTTTAGAAGGCATACTTGCTTTATAGCTTTTAATATATCGACTAGCACTAGAAGAAATACTTGGATCTACTGCCGCAGCCCTTCTTGCTTTGTTTAAAGCAGCTACATAGGTCATTCTTTTTTCAAACTCGTCATTTCCACAGTCGTTTGCACTGGAAGCATATAAACTAGCAATTACTAAATACGCTTTTCCTAAATTAGGATTGTTTTGTAATGCTTGATTTGCATAACTTCTGGCTTTTGATTTTTGTCTTTTTTTAGCAAACAACTGCGCAATCTTTAAAAGGTTATTTGCCTTCTTAAGCGCATCAGGCTCTTGATCTACAGCTTGTTGATAGTATTGCATTGCTTCGGTAGTTTTCCCTTTTTTGTATAAAATCCCTGCATAAAATACAGAAGCTTCTGGACTAGGATTCGCTTTTACCAAAGCTTCTACCAATTGATCGTACAATGGGTCTTCTGTACAGTCTTTATTATACATTCTAGAAACCGCTCTCTTTAACCATGTTGCGTTTTCCTTGTTTGCTTCAAAATCTCTTTTATATAAAGGAATTAATCGGTCACATGTAGACAATTCTATTACAATTTTATCTAAACGACTCTCTACTTGTCCTAATGCTTTAGAATTTACAGAGTATGCTTTGTACTTTCTTTTTTCACTTTTATCCAATTCTAAACCTTTTTCCATTTTATCCTGTAAAGGTTTGAGTTTTTTTGCATAATCCGCTAATTTTTTTCCTACGGCTTCTAATACATCATCATAAGTATCAAAAACTTTTTGAGGATTTGTGTCTTTGTTTCTATCAGTTACTCCCTGAAAGTAAGAGCTTATATTTCTAACACCCATTTTAGTAGCATCAATATTATATGCTTTTACTAAAAGCGCAAAAACTTCATCATCTGAAGCTAATTTATTCTTTGCTAAGAAAGAAGCATAATCACTATGTACTTTTGCTGGATTTCCAGTTGGGTAATGTTGTAATCTTTGCGTATAAACTCTTTCTATCAATTTAAAAGCTGTTTGCTTATCTGCGGCTGTTTTATATCTTTCTTTTGCCAATTTGTCTCCAAACTTGTAAATATTTACAGATAAAGTAGGACAGTTATCCATTAAGAAAATCCAATTCGTATAGGCTGCATCGTATTTTCTGGATTGATAATCTCCTTTAAATAAATTGTACTTAATTGTACATTCTTTTTTTGCATCTTCCTGTGCATTTGTTTCTGATGCCTGTAAGAACAAAAATAGTCCTGCAAGTAAAAACGTAAAATTCTTCATTTTGTTTAGTTTTTGTTAATCAATTTGTCTTTTTATAAACCAGCTTACATCGTTAAGTGATAAACTAAGTCTAAAATTAAAATAATTTTCTTCTATTAAATTATTACTTGTTGTGCCTCTTTTCCCATATTCAAAACCTAAATTTAGATTTGATAATTTTTTTCCTAACGGCAATCCTAATCCAAAAGATATGCCAAAGTCGTCGATTGCTGTAAAGTTGTTTGGAATTGATGTACCATTTACCAGCAATCCTGTTTTTTGAAAACGCAAACCAGCTCTGTAAGTAATTCTATCAAAATAACTAGAAATGGAGTTTATTTTTGGAATATAAAACCCTCCTAAAGAGAACCTACTTGAAGTACCATAGGTGTAGGCATCATTAGACTCATCTAGATACCCTTCTGCACTCATAGCATTTTGATATTCATATTCAAAGGCAGTATACCATTTAGAAGCCTTTCCAATCCCAAATCCTATTGTAGTTTGTAAAGGTGATTTAAAAGTACCTGTTACCGCTCTATCTACAATAATATCTCTAGGAGTTTCTACACCTGTAGCAGTTACAGATAATGAATAAATTTGTTCTGTCCCTGTTAATTTTAATGTATTACTTAATTTTAAAACAGCTCCAGCATCAATTCTTAGTTTATTTTTTAGCTCTTTTCTATATTGAGTTCCAATTTTTACAGTTCCTCCTCTTACATTTGAAACCAAATTGTATTTGGTTGAAAACTGAACGTTTTGTTGTCGTTTTAAAATACTGTTTTCTATATTTCCGAAAGCAAAACTTCCTTCAATTCCTAAAGACAATTCTTTTGTTACTTTTATACCAAAACTACCGTAAATTCTGTTTACACCTCCATTTCCAGAAAAAAGTGTAATTTCTTCTATTTCATCATCGTCATCTAAAATTTCATTTGTAAGTGAATAACCTACAGAAGAAACAGGTTGTAAACCCACAGAAAAACCTGCTTTTTTCCCTAAAGGAACTCCAAAACCAATATAATTTAAGCTCGTAACTCCAGAAGATTGTTTTCCATCTGTGTAATTTACTGTTAAATTATTATTTAATGCACCTAAAGTATAAGTTGCATAGCGCAAATCTGAATTTGCAGCAGGGTTTGTAAAGTTTAAATAATAAGCACTACCATAAGCAGCACCAATACCTCCCATACTTGACTGTTCAACCGTTTTCAGTTTAAATTCTTCTCCAATTCCAAAAAAAGAATAGGGTGACGAACTTGTTCTTTGAGCTGTTGTTTTTATAGCTATAAAAGTTAAAAATAGAAATACGGTTTTTCTAATCATTCGTCTTGGTTAAAAATCAATAATTCATTTAATCCGTAAAGGAGAAAATTTGAATGCGCAAATATGCTACTTTTTAATTGTTTTGCCAAGAAATTTAAGTCCCCGCCTGTTAAAACAACTGTTAAATTTGGATATTTTTTTTGATAGTGTAAAATAGTACCCTCTATTTCTAAACAAACCCCATTTATAATACCTGAATGCATACTTTCTTGAGTACTATTTCCAATCCAATTTATTGGTTGATTTTTCTTTAAAAGAGGAAGCTTAGAAGTAAAAGTGTGCAGAGATTGATAACGCATAGAAACACCTGGAGAAATTGCACCGCCTAAATATTCTCTTTTTTCATTTATAAAATCATACGTAATACAAGTTCCTGCATCAATAATCAAGATATTTTTAGCTATATATTTTTTTACGCCAGCAGTTGCCAATGCAATTCTATCGACACCTAATGTTTTTGGTGTTGCATATAAATTATAGAAAGGTGTTTTAGCTGTATCCGATAAAATAAAAAATGGAACAAGCTGTTGTAATTTTTCTAAATTTTTATCCGAAATCGAATTTACAGAAGAAATAATTCCTTTGATAACAGCATATTTTTTAATGATTTTTTTTATTTCTAAAACTATTTTTTGAGGATTAAAAGTATAAGATTCCAAAAGCGTATTTTCTTTAAAGACAGCTGCTTTTACTTTTGTATTTCCAACATCAACCACAAGGTTCATTCTCTAAAAATTTAGGTTTTTCAAAAATACAATACATTTTTGTAAAATTATTTAGCAGATGTAAAAAATGCGTTTTATATTTGCAGCCGCTAATGCGATGGTGCCTTAGCTCAGTTGGTAGAGCAAAGGACTGAAAATCCTTGTGTCCCTGGTTCGATTCCTGGAGGCACCACCAAAAAACCCAAACAAAATTTGTTTGGGTTTTTACTTTTTAAAATCTTTTACACCCGCTAAAACTTTTAATTTTAAATAGTTTTTTCTTGGCGTTAAAGGGCAAGAATATTTTTTATTGTAAGCACAATAAGGATTGTAAGTATTGTTGAAATTTAAAATAATAGTACCATCTGTACGTTCATCACTTATCATTACATCCATATAACGACCTCCTCCATAAGATTCATTTCCGCTAGTATCATCTGTAAAAGGTAAAAACAAATAGTCTTGGTAAGGAGAGTCTTCTTCTCTATCTTGATTTTGATAAATAGCTAACTGACATTTGATTCCTTTTAACGTAAAATCTAAAATACCATATTCCTTATATAAGGGTCTTCTATCTGTGGTAGTTACCATTTTAAACACAGGCGCATTAGGCGTTTTAGTGAGTTTAGCAACCACAATAAATGAAGAGTCTATAGGAAAAAAATCTAAGCCTTTAAATTTTTTTAAATCCTTCTTTTTTAAAGGCGATTTTGATGCATCTTTATAAACAGCATTCAATTCTTGTTGATATATTGTTTCTCCTAGCAAAGGTTTTTTATCTTGAGAAGAACAAGAGGTTAATGAGGCTAAAAAAGCAATAAAAAATATTTTTTTATACATGTTACAAGCAATTTTTTAATATTTCCTGCATTTGTTTTTGAATCTCCTGTGCTTTTTTAGCAGCAGCATCTGCAAAATCTTCTTCTTTTGAAACATATAAAATTCCACGAGAAGAATTCACTAACAATCCTATATTTTCTGAAAAACCATATTTACAAACTTCATGTAAATCACCTCCTTGCGCTCCAACACCTGGTACTAATAAAAAACTATTCGGTACTATTTTTCGAATCTCTGCAAAGTAAGGTGCTTTTGTAGCGCCTACTACATACATCAGATTTTCGGAGTTTTTCCAAGATTTTGATACTTCTAAAACTTCTTTATAGACCTCTTTCTCGTCAATTTTTTTTGTTTGAAAATCAAAAGCTCCTGCATTAGATGTCAACGCCAATAAAATAGTTTGTTTGTTTTTAAACGCTAAAAAAGGTTCTACAGAATCTTTTCCCATATAAGGAGCAACTGTAACCGCATCAAAATTTAAACCTTCAAAAAAAGCTTTTGCATACATGGTAGAAGTATTTCCTATATCACCACGCTTTGCATCTGCAATGGTAAAAATTTCAGGGTAATTTTTATTAATATATACAATGGTTTTTTCTAAAGACTTCCATCCTTTAATTCCATAAGCTTCATAAAACGCTGTGTTAGGCTTATAGGCAACACAATACGAATGTGTAGCATCTATAATTGCCTTGTTAAAAGCAAAAATAGGGTCTTCTTCTTGTAATAAATGTGGAGGTATTTTTGTCAAATCAACATCCAATCCAATGCATAAAAAAGATTGTTTTTTCTGAATTTGCGCTACAATTTGTTCTGTTGTCATTCGTGTTTATAAAAGTAGCACAAAGGTACACTTTTTTATAACTTTCAATTATCTTTGTGAAGGTGATTCAACGTATTTTACATAAAATTTCTTACGGATTTCTAACCCTTTTTGGTGTTGTTACCGTTATTTTTTTACTCTTTGCTGTTCTTCCTGGAGATCCTGCCAGAATGTTACTAGACCAAAGAGAAAATACTGCACAGCTAGATGCAATTAAAAAAAAATATGGATTCGACAAACCGCTAACAACAAAATATTTCTACTACTTAAACGATGTTTCTCCTATCTCTATACATAGTAAAAACAAAGAAAACTACACTTTTTTAAATCCTAAAAAATACACCTATCAACAATTATTTTCTTTCAAAAATCAAACCCTAGTTCTAAAATATCCATATTTACGAGAGTCGTTTCAAAAAAACGGAAAAAACGTTTCTGAAGTCCTTTTAGAAACTTTGCCCAATACGGCTATTTTAGCAATTTCATCTATTACAATTGCTGTATTACTCGGAATTCTATTGGGCATCTTTGCAGCACTCTATAAAAACACATTTTTAGATACTATAATTGCCATATTTAGCACACTGGGCATGAGTGTTCCTTCGTTTTTTTCTGCCATTCTATTTGCTTGGCTCTTTGGTTTTGTATTGCATGAATACACAGGTTTAGAAATGACGGGAAGTTTGTATGTGGTAGATGATTTTGGAGAAGGAGTTTACATACAATGGAAAAACCTACTATTGCCTGCTATTGTATTAGGAATTCGTCCATTAGCAGTTATTATTCAATTAACACGAAACTCTTTGTTAGAAGTTTTACAACAAGATTATGTAAGAACTGCAAAAGCAAAAGGACTAACCCATTATCAAATTATTAAAAGACACGCCCTTAAAAACTCTTTAAACCCAGTAATTACAGCTATTTCTGGTTGGTTTGCGTCTATGCTAGCAGGTGCGGTTTTTGTAGAATACATTTTCAATTGGAACGGTTTGGGTAAAGAAATTGTAAACGCACTAAACACCTTAGACTTACCTATAATTATGGGAAGTGTTTTAGTCATTGCTACTTTGTTTATCATAATTAACATTCTAGTAGATATTTTGTACAGTTGGTTAGATCCGAGGGTAAAATTGAATTGAGTGAAGGAAAAGTAAAAAAGAGACGAGAGAGAAGATAACAAAAACTTTTCAAACCAAAATGAGATAAACCTATAAACTTTTTAAATAAAAAACACATGAAAAAACTCGTAGCGCTCATTATTCTTGTTGTTTTTACGAATTGTAATTTTGAAACACCTACTAAATTTTCAGAAGAAGCACTTCAAAACCCTATACATTCTATTACGAATGAATCTTTAACTTTTAAAGAGGTTCTTAAAAAACATAAAGGAAAAAAAATACTGATAGATGTTTGGGCTTCTTGGTGCGCAGATTGCATTAAAGGGTTGCCTAAAATAAAGTCACTACAAAAAGAATACCCAGAGGTTGTTTTCTTATTCTTATCAGTTGACACAAAGAAAAATGCTTGGAAAAAAGGGATTGAACGTTTTAGAATAGTAGGGGAACATTATTTTGTAGAAGGTGATTTTGATTCTGAATTCGCAAATTTTTTAAATCTAAGTTGGATTCCGCGCTATGTAGTAGTAGACGAAACAGGTAGTATCATTTTATTTAAGGCTACCAAAGCTACTGACGAAGCTATTGTAGAAGCCTTAAAAAATTAACATACCGCAGATTCGATATAAATCTTTATGATTATTAGTTAGCACTAATTTTTCTAACAGAATAACATACCATTCCTACCTTCGTAAGAATGATAAAGTAGCACTTTCTTTTTTTTAAAAATTAGGTTTCAAACTGTATTTTGCATAAAATTTATTTAGATGCTCAATGGCTTCTTCGGCAGTATCTACCACTCTAAATAATTTTAAGTCTTTTTCGCTAATATTTCCTTCTTCCAACAAGGTATTTTGAATCCAATCTAATAAACCAGACCAAAACTTTTTACCTACTAAAACAATAGGAAATCGTCCTATTTTATTGGTTTGAATCAAAGTAATGGCTTCAAACAATTCATCTAGAGTTCCAAATCCGCCAGGCATGACGATAAATCCTTGTGAATATTTTACAAACATGACTTTACGTACAAAGAAATAATCGAAATCGAGACTTTTTCCGGAATCAATCCAAGGATTGTCGTGTTGTTCAAAAGGCAAATCAATATTCAATCCTACAGAAACTCCTTTTCCTCGTTGTGCGCCTTTGTTTCCAGCTTCCATAATTCCAGGACCTCCACCCGTAATCACTCCGTAGCCATTTTGTGCCAATTGAAAAGCAACTTCTTCAGCAAGCTTATAGTATTGATTGTCTGGTTTGGTTCTCGCTGATCCAAAAATAGATACACATGGACCTATTTTACTCAACCTTTCATAACCATCTACAAACTCAGACATGATTTTAAAAATCGCCCAAGAATCATTGGTTTTTATCTCATTCCAAGTTTTGAGTTGTAGTTTTTCGCGTATTTTTCTGTCGTTATTCATTTTTTATATTTAAAATTAGAGATGTTTTTGAAAAAAAATTCTTCACTATGTTCAGAATGATATTTCATGAATAGTCTCTTAACTAATGTAACTCTTTCCTCAAAAACTGCGACGTATAACTAGTTTTATGTTTTATGATTTGTTCTGGAGTTCCGGTACATAAAACTTGCCCACCTTTTTTACCGCCTTCCATACCAATATCTATAATATAATCTGCTAATTTTACCACATCTAAATTATGTTCAATAATCAACACTGTATTTCCTTTATTGGCAAGTTTATCCAGTACTTCCATTAAGACACGAATATCTTCAAAATGCAATCCTGTTGTGGGTTCGTCTAAAATATAGAAGGTATTTCCTGTATCTCGTTTCGATAATTCTGAAGCCAACTTTATACGTTGTGCTTCTCCGCCAGAAAGCGTGGTAGATTGTTGTCCGAGTGTAATATAACCCAAACCAACATCTTGAATAGTCTTCAATTTTCTATAAATTTTGGGAATATTTTCAAAAAAAGTAACAGCATCGTTAATGGTCATATTTAAAATATCGGAAATCGATTTTCCTTTGTATCTAATTTCTAAGGTTTCTCTATTGAAGCGTTTTCCTTGACAAGTTTCGCAAGTAACATGTACGTCGGGTAAAAAATTCATTTCAATCACTCGAACACCGCCACCTTGACAAGTTTCACATCTTCCATCTTTTACATTAAAAGAAAAACGACCTGGTTTATAACCACGAATTGCCGCTTCTGGAGTTTTTGCAAACAGGCTTCTAATTTCACCAAAAGTTCCTGTGTAGGTTGCAGGATTAGAACGAGGGGTTCTTCCAATAGGAGATTGATCGATATCAATAACTTTATCTATATGTTCTAAACCTTCAATCTTTTTATAAGGCATGGGCTTTTTAACACCCCTGTAAATATGTGCATTTAAAATAGGATACAACGTTTCGTTAATCAACGTAGATTTACCACTTCCTGAAACTCCTGTTACACAAATCATTTTCCCCAAAGGGAATTCTACCGAAACATTTTTTAGATTATTTCCTGTAGCTCCTTTTAATTGAATACTTTTTCCATTTCCTTCTCTGCGTTTTTTAGGAACGTGAATGGTTTTTTTACCTGTTAAATAATCTGCTGTTAACGTACGGTCTTTTTGAATAGCTTTAAACGTACCCTGACTTACAATTTGTCCGCCATACTTACCTGCTCCTGGACCAATATCAAAAACAAAATCGGCACTTTCCATCATATCTCTATCATGTTCTACCACTAAAATAGAGTTTCCAATATCTCTTAATTTTACCAAAGAATCTATGAGTTTTTGGTTGTCTCGCTGGTGTAATCCAATACTAGGTTCGTCTAAGATATACAACACACCTACCAATTGAGAGCCAATTTGTGTTGCCAATCGGATTCGTTGTGCTTCTCCTCCAGATAGCGATTTGGAAGTTCTATCTAAGGTTAAATAGTCTAATCCCACATCTAGTAAAAACTGAATTCGAGTTCGAATTTCTTTTAAAATTTCAGTCGCAATTTGTTGTTGCTTTTTTGATAATTTACTTTCTAACTCCTCAAACCAAACAGCCAATTCGGTAATATCCATCTGAACTAAATCGCTAATATTTTGCTCATTAATTTTAAAATAAAGTGCTGCTGTTTTCAACCGTTTTCCTTCACAAACACTACAAGCAACTTCATCCATAAATCCTTTTGCCCAACGTTTTATAGAAGTACTTTCAGAATGTTGGTATTGACTATTAATAAACGCAATAATACCTTCAAAATCGATTTCATAGTTACGAGTAACCCCTACTGTTTTCGATTGAATTTTAAATTTTTCATTGCCTCCATGTAAAATCATTTCCATGGCTTCTTTAGGAATCTTTTTTATAGGATCGCTCAATTTAAATTGATAACGTTCGGCAATATTTTGTAATTGCTTAAAAATCCAACTGTTTTTTTGTTCTCCTAAAGGAATAATTCCGCCAGCTTGTATAGAAATTGTGTTATCTGGAATTACTTTTTGTAAGTTTATTTCATTCGTTATTCCCAAGCCATTGCACTGCGTACAAGCACCTTTTGGTGAGTTAAAAGAAAATGTATTAGGTTCTGGGTTTGGGTATGCAATTCCTGTAGTTGGACACATTAAATCTCTACTAAAATAACGAGGCTTATTATTTTCTAAGTCCATCACCATTAAAATATTGTTTCCTGTATATAAAGCTGTTTTAATAGTTTCTTCCAATCTTTTTTCGGAAGATTTATCTACTTTTAATCGATCGATGACCACTTCAATATCATGCATTTTGTAACGATCTAAACGCATGCCTTTTTCAATTTCTCTAATTTCTCCATCTACCCGAACACGCACAAAACCTTGCTTAGAAATTTGTTCAAACAATTCTCTATAGTGTCCTTTTCTAGATTTTATTAAAGGTGCAAGTATCGCTATTTTTTGGTCTTTAAAATCGGAAGAAATCAAATCTTTAATTTGTTCATCAGAATAACTCACCATCTTTTCATCCGTATTGTAAGAATATGCATCTGCAGCACGTGCAAAAAGCAGTCGTAAGAAATCATAAATCTCTGTAATGGTACCTACTGTAGAACGTGGACTTTTATTGGTCGTTTTTTGTTCTATGGAAATCACAGGTGAGAGTCCATCTATTTTATCTACATCAGGGCGTTCCAGTCCACCTAAAAACTGACGTGCATAAGCAGAAAAAGTTTCTATATAACGTCTTTGTCCTTCTGCATAAATGGTATCAAAGGCTAAAGAAGACTTTCCACTACCGCTTAAACCCGTAATAACAACGAGTTTTTCACGTGGAATTTTTACATCAATATTTTTTAAATTATGGGCTCTTGCGCCATAAACTTCAATATATTCTTGTTGCTTCAAAGTAGGTGTTTTGTAAAAAAATCAAAGTTAATCAATAGAGTTTAGATTTAAATACTGATGTTCATTTTTATGTGTATAAAGGTTTAGCATTATTTTTGAAAAACACTCAACTACAAAAAAACTATACTTTTATTAACATGTAAGTATTAAAGGGTATAATTCAAAAAAAAGCAATAACTCTATAAAATTAAAATTGAGTTAACTATTTTGACAAGATTATTATCTTATTTTTAATGCCTGTAACTGTGTTTTTACATATATTATAAATTGTTTATTCAACCCACAAGAGCAAAAAAACTTATAAAAACTATTAAGATTTTTTAATGATTTGGCTTTCAAACACCATAGAGTTTCCTTCTCACGAATTTACATCTAAAGATGACATCATTGCTCTTGGTGGAGATTTATCTATCGAAAGATTAATTTATGCTTATAAAAATGGCATTTTTCCATGGTATTCTGAAGGAGAGCCTATTGTTTGGTATAGTCCTAAAAAAAGAATGGTCTTATTTCCTGAAGATTTAAAAATTTCTAAATCAATGAAACAAGTTCTTAAAAAAAAGAGTTTTAAAATTACAGAAAACAAAGCTTTTAAGGAGGTAATTTATAATTGTAAAAATATAGAAAGAACAGATGGTTTTGGCACTTGGATTACAAACGACATGGAAAAAGCCTACTGTAAACTACATGAAAAAGGAATTGCAAAATCTATTGAGGTTTGGAGTGAAACTAAATTAGTTGGCGGTTTGTATGGTTTAGAAATTAACAATATTTTTTGTGGTGAAAGTATGTTTAGTAAAACATCTAACACTTCTAAACTAGCTTTTATCCATTTAGTTTCCAGTAAAAGTTACCGACTTATAGACTGTCAAATTTATAACAATCATTTAGCTAGTTTAGGAGCAAAAGAAATTTCAAGAAACAAGTTCCTTGAAATTTTAAACAAATAAATTCTTATCTGAAACCTACTCATTCCCTTTTTTAAACTTTCCTCTACTCTTTTCTTTGTCTTTATCACTTGCTATTTCTCCATCTAAATAAAATTCCCATTTGCCAAAGCGTTTTCCATTTTTATAGATACCTGTTTCTTTTAAATTACCATTTAACTCAAAATATTTTGCCAAGCCGTTTTCTTTGCCATTTGCATACATCACCTCTTCTATTAAAACACCATCATCAGAATACTTTTTAGAAAGTCCGTGTTTTAAACCCTTCTTATACAATGTATGTTCTGTAAGTTTTCCGTTTTTATAGTAATTTTTTAAATCGCCTTCTAACAAACCATTTTCATAATATTCTTCAGAAAAAATAGCTCCATCTGTAAAATAATACAACCACTTCCCCACTCGCTGCTTGCCAACCATCATTCCTTTGCTACGTAATTTACCTTCTAGTGTAAAATATTTTACAGAAGCAGAGTCTGAAGTACTTGAAAACTCTTTAATAATTACAGGGAATTTAGAAGTAGTAATATCGTAATATCTAAAAACACCTACTTCTTTTCCATTTTTAAAATTACCGATATAACGCACCCTTTTATTGGAATAGTTCTTTTTCCAAAGTCCTGTTCTTTTGTTATTCTCATCGTATTGATTAATTTTTTGCGCATGAACTTCATACTTCATAAAAAAGCAACACACCAGTGTGGTAAAAAGGAAGTATCTTTTTATATTAGGCATTTATTAATGAGGTTTTTAAAAAGTAAATATACAAAACCTTACGATTTTTAATATTCAATTTCCAACTTTTGACCTTTGAATTTTAACTTTAGATCCTTTCAAATTAAAAAACATGAATATTGATTTTTTAGCTCAGCAACTTTCCAATATGGAAAACCCCAGAAGAGACAATCGACAACGAGTTGCTAACTTAGTTGTAGATAGTCGTGATTTATTTGAAGATTTGGTAACATTGACTTTTAAAATAGATGATAAAGCGTCTATAAAAGCTGCTTGGGTTTTAGAATGGATTTGTACGCATCATTCCATAACATGGATTTTACCGTATATCGAAACTTTCGTACAGAATATTCAGTTTGTAACACTTGATAGTGCTACTAGACCTTGTGCCAAGATTTGCGAACATTTAGCAGTAGCCTATACTTCTAAAAAAGAAAATCTTGTAAAAGAAGTGCTTACAACAAAGCATATTGATTTAATAATAGAAACAGGTTTTGATTGGTTGATTACTCCACAAAAAATTGCTGTAAGAGCTTATACTATGAATACATTGTATTTATTTGGTTTACAAAAAGACTGGGTTCATCCAGAATTAGAACATTTGATTCGCACTAAAATAATTCATGAAAGCAAAGGCTGCAAAGCCAGGGGTCGTAAGATTTTAGAAATAATCTCAAAGTAGGATTTAGATTAATTTTTAATTATGATTTAACTCATAAATTAGTCGTTTTTCAACTTCTAATTTTGTCTTATAAACATGTGAATTATGGAGACAAAAAAACGAAGTTTATTGAATTTCATAAACAAGAAAATAGAGCGAGAAAAAGAAAACGCAATTGGTATTTCTATTGCACTAATAATGTTAGGAACGGGAATTGCTTCTTTATCGGCAGCATTATCCGTTCATAAAGAAGTATCAATGATTATTTTAATGACTACCACAACGCTAGCAATGGGAGCAAATGTAACAGTATTAAGTCAGCAATCGTTTAAAGTAATTGTTTGGGCATTTTTAATAAATATTATTGTCAATAGCTTTTTAATTATTTATCAGTTGCTACATCTGTAGGTTTAGGTCTGTTTTTAAAAATGTTTAAAAACAATGAAAAGGCAATATTTCGAGCTCTATCTTTCGCGAGAACTGCTTTCTCCCCAAAAAAATTCTCATCTATTGTTGCTATCCAAAGTTCTAACCATTTGCCAAAATGCTTTTGTGTAATGCCATAATTAAAATGCTCATCTATATTTTTATGAACCTTTGCAGGATTTCCTTTAAACTTTCTTACGAAAAACAAATTTGTTTCCCAAAAATCAGTGAGCCTTTCAAGATGCTCACCCCATTCTTGTTCAGAAATCATTTCCAAAAAAATAGGACCAATAAAATCGTCTTTTTTTATTTTATCATAAAATGTAGATACTAATAAAAAAATATCTTGCCTCTCTTTTATTTCTTTTAAACTCATTTTTAGAAACTAAATTTAATGCAAAAGTATATCTTTATAAAAACTAATTTTATGATTTAAATCACAATGATTCCGGAAGAACTTCTATTAAAATACGGCGCAAAATTAAAAACCTACGAAAAAGGTGAAATCTTATTTTCACAGCATACAAATGCTAAAGACTATTACCAAGTTAAAAATGGTATTGTAAAAATGAATAACTATAATGACGTTGGAAAAGAATTCATTCAAGGTATTTTTTATGATGGACAAAGTTTTGGTGAACCCCCTTTATTTATAGACTCTAATTATCCTGCAAATGCAGAAACCATTTCAGAAACAACTGTTTTAACACTCCCTAAAAAAGCATTTTTTCAGCTTTTGTATAAGCATCCAGAAATCCACTTAAAAGTTACTAAAAATTTAGCAAACAGATTGTTTTACAAGGCTATTATTGCATCAGAAATATCAAGTCAGAATCCAAATCACAGAATTCTTCGATTTTTAGACTATTTAAAAAAAGATGTTGCTAAAATTACAGGCACTTTTAATTTTAAAATTGTGTATACAAGACAACAAATTGCAGACATTTTAGGGCTTAGAATTGAAACTGTAATTAGAGCCATTAAAGACTTAGAAAAGAAAAGCGAAGTACAAATCATTAAAGGAAAGATTTTTCGGTAAATTCCCTTTAAATTATGATTAAATCCGTTCAGTAATCTTTATTTTTGCGCTTAATATCATCATCAACACATCATGAATCTTACTCAATTAAATGCCATTTCTCCTATCGATGGTCGTTATAGAAATAAAATTTCGAAATTATCGAATTACTTTTCTGAAGAAGCACTTATTAAATACCGTGTTTTAGTAGAGATTGAATATTTTATTGCACTTTGCGAAATTCCGTTACCACAACTTGCTAATTTTAACAAAAATCTGTTTACAGAATTGCGTACAATATACAAGGAATTTACAGCAGAAGATGCGCAAAAAATAAAGGAGATTGAAAAAGTAACCAACCATGATGTAAAAGCTGTTGAATATTTTATCAAAGAAAAATTTGACGCTTTAGATTTACAAGATTTTAAAGAGTTTATTCATTTTGGATTGACCTCTCAGGATATTAATAATACAGCCATTCCACTTTCTATAAAAGAAGCTATTAAAGCTGTATACATTCCTAATTATGAGGCTGTTTTAGAAAAATTACAGGAATTAGTTGGGGAATGGAAAGACATTTCTATGCTAGCAAGAACACACGGACAACCTGCTTCTCCTACTCGATTAGGGAAAGAACTCGCTGTTTTCGTAGTACGTTTGCAAGCACAATTTAAAGCACTAAAAGAGATTCCGAATGCAGCTAAATTTGGGGGTGCTACAGGAAATTTTAATGCGCATAAAGTAGCCTATCCAACCATTGATTGGCAACAATTTGGACAAAATTTTGTGCAAGAAAAATTAGGACTGCATCACTCTTTTCCAACAACCCAAATTGAGCATTACGATTATATGGCGGCGTTGTTTGATGCTTTTAAAAGAATCAATACTATATTGATTGACTTAGATAGAGATTTCTGGACCTATGTTTCTACCGATTATTTTAAACAGAAAATCAAAAAAGGTGAAGTAGGTTCTTCGGCAATGCCACACAAAGTAAACCCTATCGATTTTGAAAATTCTGAAGGAAACTTAGGAATCGCAAATGCTATTTTTCAGCATCTTTCTGCAAAATTACCTATTTCTCGCTTACAACGAGATTTAACAGATAGTACCGTTTTAAGAAATGTGGGTGTTCCGTTTGGACACACTATTATTGGGTTTACTTCTACCTTAAAAGGACTCAACAAATTATTATTGAACAAAGAAAAATTTGAGCAAGATTTAGAAAATAATTGGGCAGTAGTAGCAGAAGCCATTCAAACTATTTTACGAAGAGAAGCATATCCAAATCCATACGAAGCTCTAAAGGGATTGACAAGAACGAATGAAAAAATGAGCCAATCTGTAATTGCTAATTTTATTGACACATTAGATGTTTCCTCTGTTATTAAAGAAGAATTAAAAGCTATTACACCCTCTAATTATACGGGAATATAACAAGTATGAAGTACAAGATAGTAAGCACAAAATATAAAGTAAAAAAGGGTGTGGTTTTTTTTCATACTTACTTCTTAGTACTTACTACTTTAATATTAATTCTTTTTTTTTCTTGTACTCCAGAGATACAAAATAATACAGACCGATTTAAAAAAGGTGTTTTTGAAATTCCTGCTGGAGAAGGTTATGGTAAAACGACTGTTACTAGAATCGATAGTTTACAGATTGAAAGTTATTCTAAATTAGTTAGTACATCTAACGATAGTACTACTCTTGAAAAAGAAGAAAAGAGAATTGATACTTTGTATATTCAATGGAAAAATAACTTTTTTTATACTTTGAAAATGAAATCGCCAAAAACAGCATTGGATAAAGATCCTATTTTTGTACAAATTACGAAAGTTACTGATAGTTCATATTCGTTTACTGCAAAAATTGGATATTCCAATTTTCAACAAAAAGGAACTGTGTATAAAATAAAGTGATATGGAAATTTTTTTACAGGCAGATACTTGGGTAGCCTTATTAACCTTAACATTTTTAGAAATTGTTTTAGGAATAGATAATATTATTTTTATCTCTATTGCCGCCAATAAATTACCCGAAGAAAAGCGTAAAAAAGCCACTAATATTGGCTTGGTACTAGCCATGTTACTCCGAATTATTTTACTCTTTGGAATTTCTTATCTAATTGCTATGAAAGCCCCTTTTTGGCACATTGAACTTTCTTGGATACAAGCAGGTGTTACAGGGCAAAGCCTTATTTTATTTATAGGTGGACTCTTTTTACTTTATAAAAGCACCCAAGAAATTCATCATAAAGTAGAAGGTGTTGATGCTGAAAAAAACAATGAAAAACCAAAAAAAACATACACCTTATCCAAAGCCATTCTTCAAATTACATTAATTAACATTGTTTTTTCTTTTGATTCTATTTTAACGGCAGTAGGAATGACGAATGGTGTAAATGGCGCTATGATTATTATGATTGTTTCTGTCATTTTATCGATGTTAATCATGATGGTATTTGCCAATCCTGTTGGAAAATTTGTAGACAAACATCCTACAATTCAAATGTTAGGATTGTCGTTTTTAATTCTCATTGCTTTTATGCTTATTGCCGAAGGTGCTCACTTAGCACACGCTACCATTCTTGGTAAATCTGTAGGTATTATTCCTAAAGGTTATTTGTATTTTGCAATTGCTTTTTCTTTAGGTGTAGAAATGCTAAATATGAAAATTCGAAAGAAGTAAGTATTGTATTCTTTATCCTTATAATCCCTATACCCATAAACAGTTATACATACCCCATAAATGGGTATATTCAAAATTTACCTAGAAATGGGTATTGACAAGAGCTATTTTTTTACTTTACTTTGAGTCATCATTTACTAATTAAAATAGCCATTATTATGAAGTCCCCCAAAAACTATCTCTTACTACTAATCTGTTTAGTATTGTCAAACTTTACAACAATTGCTAACACATCAGAATCAAAAAAGGTTACAGACTCTTTAAAATTAAGTAAAACAACATTAAAAGAACTTAAAATCACTAAAAGAACAGTAGCGCAAAAATTAAAAAATGAAAGACTAAAAGCTAAGCAAGAAGAATTAAAAGCAAAGCAAAAAGCTAAAAGAGCAACTATTAAAAACATATTACTTAAAAAATCTGAGGCTGAAAAATTAAGAAAAGAGCAATTAAAGATTACCCATGAAAAACGTAAAATAAAAAGACAAAAAATACAGCTATTAAAAGCAAATATTGAGGCTGAAAAAATTGAAATGTTCAAGAAAAAACATCTAAAAGCTAGGTATAAAAGAGAAATGGCAAAGCAACGAATAGCAAAAGCTAGACTTGAAAAAGTGAGAAAACTAAAAGAGAAGCATCGTAGAATTAAAGTAAAAAGACAAAACAGTTTACTTGCTTATTCATTTTAAATCTATTTCGGGCTTAAAATCAATATATTTTTAGTTTGTTGAATTTCTTTTGGATTCAGTATCATTTTCACAAATTCTCCATCTAAGTATTTTTGAGTTTGGTCTTTATAATAATCACTAAATACATTTCCCGATTGCCCTGTAGGTACAATTCCCCAACTATTTTCAACATCTGAAAAATCGACAATTCTACGGGTAGAAGGTCCTGCAGAAATTTTATAAAGCCCAGTACTATCAATATTAAAAATTTGATTGTTAATTACCTGATCTCCACCCACAGTTTCAAAAGGCCCTACGTTAAATATCTTTCGTAAAACGCCTCCTGCATTTCCTAAGGCATGTCCGTATTCTACAGAAGCAACTCGATTCCATGTCCAATCAGCTACATTTTCACCTAACTGATTTTGCAAAAAAGTAAACGCATTTTTAAAAGATGTCGTAACAATTTCTTTTTTGGTTTCTTTAACGCCGTTTGTATTAACATTGTCCCACCAAACAGAATTTTCTCTAGCCGCTTGTACAGGTAATAATTTTTCTACAAAGGGTGTATTGACAAACAAATCGAAAGCATCACCCATTTCATCTGCAAAGGTGTTCTTTTGAAATTCATAGACAAATCGATTGTAAAACACAGGAGCAACTGCTGTTTTTTCGTAACTGCCATCCCATTCTTTAAGCATGTTGATAGCTGTTTTCTGACTCGGAGAAAAACTAGAAGTACTTAACGATTTCATCAAACTTGCAATGACTTCTGGAGCTGTTGGTGAAAGTACATCGTACAACATATCTCCCACCTCTTCTTTTGTCCAATCGTTTTTAGGCTCCAATAAATCTACAATTCTACGTGCCCTATTTTCCGCTAAATAATACCCTGGATACAACATACCTGCAATAGAATCGGGCTGATTGTTTGCAGAATACACATAATTCCAACTGGGATTAATAGTTTGCGGATTCTCTTCAAAATCTAAATATTCTAGAATCTCATCCTTCCCAGAAGCGCCGTCTAAAATAGTTTTCGTATATAATGAATCTCGGTATTTGTATAATTTTCCAGAAGCAAACCATGCAATATTATCTTTTGCATCACCGTACATAATATTTAAACCTGGTGCATGCAATTTAGCCGCTCCTTTTTTAAAGGATATTAATGAGTTTGCATGTGATAAATCATACCCAACATCCAATAACTCATTCTCTAATTTCGTGTAAATCCACTGCATCGCAATAGGTCTTTCATCTTCAAGGTGACTTATTAAATTATTCATGATAGGACCGTGTTTACTTACTTTTATTTGATATACCGTATCCTTTGCTCCTTTAATTTTGATTCGTTTCTCTATGAAATCATATTTTAAAAAGCCTGTGGGTGTTTTATATTCCATAGGGTTTTTCGGATTGTTCTGTTCGTAATAAAAATCTACATCGTCATTTTCAAACATGGTTAAACCATAGGCATATTTTCTATTATGCCCCAACAATGGAAAGGGTGTTAATGCTAAATGAAATCCGTACATTTCATAATTGGGTGTTTTTATATGCGCTTGATACCAAACAGAAGGTTGCGCAAAACCAATATGCGGATCGTTTGCAAAAATGACTTTCCCATTTTTTGTTTTCTCAGGACCTAACACCCAAGAATTGCTTCCAATAAAAGGTGAAATAGGCAAACAATTATAGATATTTTGTAAAGCTTTTGCATATTCAGATTTAATTATCGCATTTTTTTCATTCTTAATAAACGTCAAATTTTCAAATTCAGAATCTACCAATTCTCTAAAATAAGATTCGCCTAATTTTTCTTTTACTTCCGTTAACATAGGATCTGTTTTATGGGCAATAGCAAAGCTAAATGCCATATAACCAAAAACATTGTAAACATCCTTCAAGGTATATTTTTCTTTTTCAAGCCCCACTAACTGAAATTCTAAAGGACTTGTTTCATTTTCTATAAATTGATTAATTCCGTCTAAATAAGCCACGGTTAATTGATAAGCTTCTGAAGTTTTATCTAACTTATCAATGGTTTTTTCAGAAGCTTCTTCAATACCTAAGCCCGAGAAAAACACATCTGTTTTTAACAATTGTTTTCCAAAAAGCTCCGACAATCTCCCTGCTGCAATTCTTCGTATCAATTCCATTTGCCACAATCTATCCTGTGCATGTACAAAACCCAAAGCTCTATAGGCATCTTGCTGGTTTTCAGCTTCAATATGAGGCACTCCTACAGCATCATACCTTACAACAACCTCCTCAGAAAGACCTATCAACGCTAAATTTCCATGGTATGTAGGATGTAAAGTTTTTGTATACAACCAACCTCCCACCAAAAATAAAACAACAAGTATTAAAAGAGTTTTTAAGCTTTTTTTAAGGAATTTCATGAGAATCTATTTTGAGAATTCTTCAAAGATAATAGAATTATATCGTATTTTTGAAGTCGTTATAAAATACGCTTCTATGAACAAAATTCAGATGGTAGATCTACAAGGTCAGTATGCAAAAATCAAAGAAACTGTAGACACTTATATGCGTGAAGTTTTAGATTCTTCCGCCTACATTAATGGTCCTTTGGTACATCAATTTCAAGCAGATTTAGAAGCTTATTTAGACGTAAAGCATGTTATTCCTTGTGCCAATGGTACAGACGCTTTGCAGATTGCTATGATGGGTTTGGGCTTAGAACAAGGCGATGAAGTAATTACCGTAGATTTTACTTTTGCGGCTACTGTAGAAGTCATTGGATTGCTAAAGTTGACTCCTGTATTGGTAGATGTAGAACCTGATACTTTTAATATGGATATTAATGCTTTAAAAAAAGCCATTACACCCAAAACAAAAGCCATTGTTCCTGTACACTTATTTGGCTTATGTGCCAATATGGAAGCTATTTTAGAAATTGCTGCTACACACAACTTATTTGTTATTGAAGACAATGCCCAAGCTATTGGTGCCGATTATACGTTTAGCAACGGCACAAAAAAGAAAGCAGGAACTATAGGAAATGTAGGTACTACCTCCTTTTTTCCATCAAAAAATTTAGGTTGCTATGGAGATGGTGGTGCTATTTTTACAAACGATGACGATTTAGCCCACACAATTAGAGGTATTGTAAACCACGGAATGTACAAACGTTATTACCACGATGTTGTAGGTGTAAATTCTCGTTTAGACAGTCTACAAGCTGCTGTGTTAAAAGCAAAATTACCTTTGTTAGACAGTTATTGTGAAGCACGTAGAAATGCAGCTCGTTTTTACAATAATGCGTTTGCCAACAATCCAAATATTATAACACCTATAGCTAATAAAGCATGTAAAACTATTTGTGATACTTGTAATTGCCATGTTTTTCATCAATATACCTTACAAATTACCAACGGAAAACGAGATGCATTACACCAGCATTTGTTAGAAAATGGCATTCCCAATGCTATTTATTACCCAGTGCCTTTGCATGCCCAAAAAGCTTATAAAGACGCTCGTTATAATGAGGGAGATTTTAAAGTAACCAATCAATTAATTGATACCGTTATTTCTTTACCGATGCATACAGAGTTGGATGAAGAACAACTAACGTTTATTACAGAAAAGGTCTTAAATTTTGTTGGGTAAATTTTAAAAACTATGAAACTTCCATAACTAGATTTCGATACACAAAAGAAGGACTACATGGAAGCTACAACCTGTACTGAACTTGTTGAAGTATGACCCACAAAAAACAAATAATATAGACAGATGAAAAAAATTCTAGTTACAGGAGGTTTAGGTTATATTGGATCTCATACTGTAGTGGCATTACAAGAAAAAGGTTTTGAAGTAGTAATTATTGATAATCTATCAAACACTACCAAAGATGTATTAGATAATATCACAAAAATAACAGGAGTTCAACCCCAATTCCATGACATTGATTTACGCATTAAAAAGGATGTGAAAACTTTTTTCGAAACCGCCTCTATTGATGGTGTCATTCATTTTGCGGCCTCTAAAGCTGTAGGTGAAAGTGTTGAAAAACCTTTAGATTACTACGAAAACAACATCAATAGCTTAGTGTATCTTTTAAAAGAAATGAAACAACAAAATATTGATTGCTTTATTTTTAGCTCTTCTTGTACCGTATACGGACAAGCAGATGTGCTACCCATTACCGAAAAAGCACCGATAAAAAAAGCGGTTTCTCCTTACGGGAATACCAAACAAATTGGAGAAGAAATTATCCAAGAAAGTTGTAATGCCTATAAAATGAATGCTATTTCTTTACGTTATTTTAATCCGATTGGTGCACATAAAAGTATAGAAATTGGGGAACTACCTTTAGGTATTCCTCAAAATTTAATTCCATTTATTACCCAAACAGCCGCAGGGATTCGAAAAGAATTAGCTGTTTTTGGTGATGATTATCCCACACAAGATGGTACAGCGGTGCGCGACTATATCCATGTGGTAGATTTGGCAAATGCTCATATCAGTGCTTTGCAACGTTTATTTGAGCAAAAAAATAAAGAAAATTTTGAAATATTTAATATTGGTACAGGAAAAGGAACTTCTGTTTTAGAGATTATTAAAACCTTTGAAAAAGTAACGCAACAAAAACTAAACTATAAAATTGTTCCCAGAAGAGAAGGTGACGTTGCAACAGCTTATGCAGATACCACATTAGCACATAAAGAGTTAGGGTGGAAAGCAAACAAAACTTTAGAAGAAGCACTAAGTACTGCTTGGCAATGGCAGTTAAAACAGTCATAGAAGATTTGACAACTTTTAGAAAGTTATCAAACCTACTCCATATTATATAGAAGCGCCACTTGCGGTAACACTTCTGTCAATTTTTCTTAATAAACCCTGTAATACTTTTCCAGGACCTACTTCAACAAACTCCGTTCCACCATCCGCAATCATTTGTTGTACAGATTGTGTCCAACGTACAGGTGCTGTTAATTGTGCCATTAAATTTTTCTGAATTTCTACAGGATTTGTTACCGCATTTGCAGTTACATTCTGGTAAATTGGGCAAATAGGATTGGCAAATGTTGTTGCCTCAATAGCGGCAGCTAACTCTTCTCTTGCAGGTTCCATCATAGGCGAATGAAATGCACCACCAACAGGTAATAACAAAGCTCTCCTTGCTCCTTTTTCTTTAAAGATCTCACAAGCGTTTTCTACCGCAGAAATTTCACCAGAAATTACCAATTGACCCGGGCAATTATAGTTTGCTGCTACTACAACTCCGTCAATTTGGTTACACACCTCTTCTACCACTGTATCTTCTAAGCCTAAAACAGCCGCCATGGTTGATGGTTGAATTTCACAAGCTTTTTGCATTGCCAATGCTCGTTTAGAAACCAAACGCAAGCCATCTTCAAAAGACAATACTTTATTAGCTACTAAAGCAGAAAATTCCCCTAAAGAATGCCCTGCTACCATTTCTGGTTGAAAAGAGTTACCTAATGTATTTGCTAAAATCACCGAATGTAAAAAGATAGCAGGCTGCGTAACTTTTGTTTCTTTTAAAGCCTCTGGAGTTCCCGTAAACATCGTCTCCGTAATAGAAAAGCCTAAAATGTCATTGGCTTGTTCAAAAAGTGCTTTTGCTTGTGAAGATTTTTCATACAAATCCAATCCCATTCCTGTAAACTGTGCTCCTTGACCTGGGAAAATATATGCTTTCATACTAGTGTCTATTTTTTAATTTATGTAATCGTTGGTAAAAATACAGAATCCTTTTTTACTATTGACTATTATCTGACTATCTAACAAACCCAAGCCAATAAAATTCTCAACAAATTAAACTTATTAAAAAACTAAAAGATTAAAGATAAGAGAACAAAGAATCAAGAATAAAAAGAGAGTTCAACATTCAAACTTTATAAACTTCTAAACGTACTTGCAAATAATTTGTATTTTCGTTCAATGACTGCACAGCAAAAATCCTCCGCACAACTTATTTATTTAATATTAGCAGCACTTTTTATTGCTTCTTTGGTAACTTCTAATTTAATTTTTCAGAAATTTTTTTATTGGTATCCTTTTGATATTGAAATATTCAACACAAAACTCTTTGAAGTTTCTGTAGGTTTATTACCTTACCCCATTACCTTTTTAATTACTGATGTACTATCAGAAATCTACGGGAAAAAGAAAGCCAATCAGGTGGTTATTGCAGGGATTTTTGCTTCTTTTTTCTCGCTATTGATTATTTATGTTGGAAAAAATGTTCCAGCTACTGGTTGGTCTCCTGTAAAAAACGACACTTTTAATACTGTTTTTGGAGCAGCTCCTTTGGCTGTTTTCGCTTCTATGTTAGCATATTTATTTGCGCAATTTATAGACATTAGAATCTATCATTTCTGGAAAAAACTCACACAAGGAAAACATCTTTGGTTGCGAAATAATTTTTCAACATTTACTTCTCAAATTATAGATACACTAACGGTTTTACTCCTATTGTGTTCTTTTGGCATTATTGCTTGGGAGAATTTTTTAGGTTTGTTAATTAGTGGTATTATTTTTAAAATTATGATTGCTGCTATAGATACTCCACTGTTATATTTGATTGTGTATGGATTTCGAAAAAAATTCAATTTAAAAATAGGCGAAGAAATTCCCGAATAAATATTGATTATAAATCGATAGTAGATAAGACTAATAAAATTTGAAGCTTTACAACTTTATAAACTTTTTAACTTTAGAGCTTTGTAAACTATTCTCTACCACTACGTCTAACGGTTCAGTAAAAACAAATATTATGATAAAACAAATCACTTTTTTAGTCGCTTTCTTCTTAATGTTAAATAGCCAAGCACAAACACAAATTTTTGATGCCCTCTTAAAAAAACATGTAACTATCGATGGATATGTTGATTATAAGAGTTTTCAAAAAGACGAAAAACAATTGGATAGTTTTTTAAGCTACTTGAATGCGACAAGCCCTGTTAAAAGTTGGTCTGATAACAAAACAAAAGCTTTTTGGATAAACGCTTATAATGCGTATACCATTAAGCTAATTTTACAAAACTATCCTCTAAAAAGTATTATGAATATTAAAGAAAAAGGGAAAGACGCTTGGAACATTCCTTTTGCAAAAGTGGGGCAAAAAACTTACACTTTAAATCATATTGAGCATGAAATTTTAAGAAAAGATTTTGATGATCCTAGAATACATGTAGGCGTAAATTGTGCTTCAGGTTCTTGCCCTAAGTTAGCAAATTTCGCTTTTACAGAAACCAATATAGAAAGTGAACTAGAAAAATTAATACAAATTTTTATCAATGATAATTCCAGAAATAACATCACTGAAAAGAGAGTAACAATCTCTAAGATTTTTGAATGGTTTCAAGGTGACTTTACAAGAAAAGGTTCTTTAATCGATTATTTAAACAGCTATTCTGATATAAAAATTAGAAAAAATGCAAAAATTAGATTTTTAGCATATGACTGGAACTTAAATGGAAAATAACTAAAGAGTATAGAGAATTTGAAAGCTTGTCCTGAGGTATAGAAGGATTGAAAGTTTTATATCTTGAGTTTTTAGTTAGCTTTGTCTAATAATAAAATTCACCACCCTATAATCACTATTACTAAAAAAATGTCAAAAACATATTACGATCCTGCGGATTTAAGAAAGTTTGGAAATATTACAGAATGGAATGAAGAATTAGGAAATAAATTCTTTGAATACTATGGAAAAGTATTTGAAGAAGGAGCATTAACTGCTCGTGAAAAGTCGCTAATTGCCTTGGCAGTTGCCCACACAGAACAATGTCCGTATTGTATAGATGCATATACCAAAGACGGATTACAACGTGGTATTACCAAAGAAGAAATGATGGAAGCCGTACATGTTGGTGCTGCTATTAAAAGTGGGGCAACCTTAGTACACGGTGTACAGATGATGAATAAAGTAAATAAATTAGAAATGTAAGCAGAGAACCCTTTTTTTGATAAAAATCAAAAAATGTGTGAATCGCTTATGCCGAGTAAAACGAGGCATCTTTTTAATTCAAAGATTGAAAAAGTTAAAGAATTTAAGATTCAGCATACATGAAGAAATCGCTAAAAGCAAGAAATAACGATTTAGCAAATACGCAACGTCAGTTAGAAATTCTATCGAATGGAATTTTTGCAGAAGGTGAATTGCCTACGTTTGCTAAAAAAATAAAAGAAACAAATCAGTTTCCACTTCGCCCTAAAAAATTAGAAGTTTTACAAATCAACTTGGGCTATATGTGTAATCAAGTTTGCGCCCATTGCCATGTAGATGCGGGGCCAGATAGAAAAGAAATCATGACCAAAGACACCATGCTACAATGTTTAGAGGTCATTAAAAAAACAGGAGCACACACCTTAGATTTAACAGGCGGTGCACCAGAAATGAATCCTAATTTTAGATGGTTTGTAGAAGAAGCTTCTAAAGCAGGCATTAAAGATTTTATCGTGCGTTCTAACCTAACCATTATTAGGGCGAATAAAAAGTATTACAATTTGCCTGAGTTTTTTAAAAAATACAATGTACACGTCGTTTCTTCGATGCCGCATTGGACGCGCGGAAAAACCGATAAACAACGTGGCGACGGTGTTTTTGATAAGTCTATAAAAGCCTTACAAGAATTGAATAGTGTAGGCTATGGAATGCCTAATAGTTCTTTAAAATTAGATTTGGTATACAATCCGTCTGGAGCATTTTTACCAGGTGATCAAATGGCATTAGAAAATGATTTTAAAAAAGCTTTAAAAGAAGATTTTAATATCGATTTTCATCATTTATTTGCCATTACCAACTTACCCATCAGTAGATTTTTAGATTATTTAATTGCTTCAGAAAATTACGAAGACTATATGTATGCACTGGTAGAGGCTTATAACCCTTCTGCAGTAAGCAATGTAATGTGTACAAATACTATTTCTGTAAGCTGGGACGGTTGGTTGTACGATTGTGATTTTAATCAGATGTTAAACTTAAAGGTAGCGAGTAAAATAAAACACATCGCTGATTATAATGAGGAAATTTTACAAGACAGAAAAATTGTTATCAATCAGCATTGCTACGGATGTACAGCAGGTGCAGGAAGTAGTTGTCAGGGAGTTGTTATTTGAGCACATAGCATTAAGTACTAAACCTTTGTAAAAACCTTTATTTATGGGTAAAAAAAACGGCCTAAAAATAAATTTTAAACCGTTTTTTTATACTTCTTTCTACAGCTTAGAAAGGTAAATCGTCTGGTTCATCCGTATTCAAATCTGGCGCAGGAGCCAAATTAACTGGTGGTACATTTTGCGGTGCTGTTTGTGTTAAATTTTCTATTCTCCATCCTTGAACAGAGTTAAAATATTTTGCTTCACCTTGTGGATTAATCCACTCCCTACCTCTTAAATTGATAGAAACTTTTACATCTTGTCCTACAGCGTAACTGTTCAACAAATCACATTTGTCCTGTACAAACTCTATCATAATCATTTGTGGATACTGCTCGTCAGTAGTTACTACCAATTCACGCTTTCTAAATCCGTTTGCACCAAAAGTTTGTACTTCTCCAATTAATTTAATTTTGCCTATAACTTCCATATTTTCTATTTTAATAAAAGTACTTTCCAAGCACTTTCTACATCATTTTTACTTAAAAAATCTTTCGCAAAGGTATGTTTTTTCGAGATTTCTAATCCTTTAAATTGAGGGTGTCTACTTCCAAAGTTATTAACATCTGTTAATGATGGTGTTTCATTTACATTGCCTAACATTCCTAAATCATTTCCTGTTAATACTGTACTGTTTCTAATTTCTAAAGGAAGGTTATCAATTCCTATTCCCAAGCTGCTTAAGGGTTTTGGAATTTCAAAAAAACCGTCTCTAGCCCTAGAATAATAGCTCCCTCCTGCTCTTGCTACCAAATCTATTTTATGTTGATTGATAGTTCCATCTTCATTTAAAACGCCCTTAGAAATATGAATTTTTACAACTTCACAAACAATTAGATTTCCTGCGCCTCCTTCTTCTCCTGTAAAAATAACATCGTTCACCTTACATTCAAACTGAACAGGAGATTCTGCTACTCGAAAAGGTTTTACAATATTAGAAGGCAACATGGTAAAACCTGCTTTTTCAAATTCATTAACACCTTTTGGATATTCTGTACTACTCAAAGACATTTGATGCACCATACTGTAATTTACCATATTAATAACCACCTCTTTTGTTTCTAAAACATTTTCTAAAGTATGCTTTGTGGTATTGTTTCTCACTCTTCTTGCTGGTGAAAAAATAAGGATTGGCGGATTGGCTCCAAAAACATTAAAAAAACTAAAAGGAGATAAATTTGAATTTCCATCAATATCTATCGTACTCGCAAAAGCAATAGGTCTTGGTGCAATAGCACCTAACAAATAGCTATGCAAAACTTTTGTGCTTATTTCTTTTGGATTTATAGAAAGTATAGTGTGTTCCATTTTATATAGAATACTTTTGAAATGATATCATAAAATTGATTTTAAATTCTCTGTGATAAAAACATACTATCAATTATTTTTTCTGGGTAAATATACTATCAATTTCAAAAACTTGTTATAAGTAGAATACTTTATATTTGTTATTGATGAGCTTTCAGAAAAATACCCTTTTACTAAAACGAATTTCTATCATAGTTTCTTTTATGGTAGTGGCACTCATTTTATGGAATACTTATTCTTTTTTTCAAGACTTTAAAAAAGAAGAGCGTTTGAAAATGGAAATTTTTGCAACGGCTTTGGAAGAAATTTCACTAGCTGATATTGATGCAAGTTTAAGAACTCCCTCAAAAGTAATGGAAAATAATACTACCATTCCTGCTATTTTAGTTGGTGAAGATGGTGAAATTAGAAGTACCGCAAATATTGATACAACCAAAACAAAGGATATTAAATTCTTGCAAATGAAATTGAAAGAAATGGAAAGTCAGAACGAACCCATTAGAATTAGACTTTCTGATAATAAAACGCAAATAGTTTATTATAGTGATTCTGATTTATTAAACAAACTAACCTATTACCCTCTAGCTTTAATTTTAATACTCATCTTATTTTTATCGGTTATTTACTTGTACTTCAATTCCAATAAAATTGCTGAAACCAATAAGCTTTGGACAGGGATGGCAAAGGAAACTGCACACCAAATAGGCACTCCACTATCTTCTTTATTGGGTTGGATTGCTATTCTTAAATCAGAAAGAGTTGATGATAAATATGTTGATGAAATAGAAAAAGATGTCTATCGATTAAATACAATTGCAGACCGTTTTTCTAAAATTGGATCTATTCCCACACTTAAAAAAGAAAATATTGTTACTATTACAAAAACAACCTATACCTATTTAAAATCGAGAGCTTCAAAACAAATTGATTTCGAGTTTTCAAGTGCTAACAACTCATTATTTGCGATGGTTAATAAAGAGTTATTCGACTGGGTTATTGAAAACATTGTAAAAAACGCCATTGATGCCATGCAAGGAAAAGGGATGCTAACTGTAGCAATAGAAAATACTACTAAAAAAATAAAACTAACCATTTCTGATACTGGAAAAGGCATGCAGAAATCATTGTACAAACAAATTTTTAAACCGGGTTTTACAACAAAAAAACGTGGATGGGGATTGGGTTTGTCGTTGTCGAAAAGAATTATTTCTGATTATCATAACGGAAATATTTTTGTAAAAAAATCAGAAATAGGAAAAGGAACGAGTATTCAGATTGTATTGGATCTTGTTTAGTTAAAATTTGCTGCTATTTTTGCTGCCAATGCTGTAAATTCAGCATCTGATAATTTTACTTTTTCCACAAACTGCATATCTGCCATTGAATGAATTGGAATTAAGTGCACATGCACATGAGGTACCTCTAAACCTATAACGCTCACACCTACTCGCTTGCATACAATTGTTCTCTCTAAAGCTTTCGCAACTCTATAAGAAAACTGCATTAATTGCGTATAAAGCGCTTCATTTAAATCAAACAGTTTATTCTCTTCTTTTTTAGGCACTACTAATGTATGCCCCTTTGCATTGGGGTTGATATCTAAAAAAGCATAAAAATTAGCATCTTCTGCAATTTTATAAGATGGAAGTTCCCCGTTGATGATTTTTGTAAAAATACTCATGTTGATTGTAGATTAATAATTTTAGATTGATGATTAGTCCTTAAGAAAATTTAAAACCTTATAAACTAACTAAATGATTCAAAAATTAAAGAATTAAAAACTTTATAACTTTACAAACTTTTAAACTAAAAAACTACCTACTTACTTCTAAGATTTCAAACTTCATAATTCCGTTGGGGACTTTAATTTCTGCTATTTCGCCTACTTTTTTACCTAACAAACCTTTTCCTATTGGAGAATTTACCGATAATTTCCCGTTTCTAACATCTGTTTCAGAATCGGCAACCAACGTATAACTAAACGTCATTCCATTGGCAGTATTTTTTATTTTTATTTTAGAGTGAATTAATATTTTAGAAGTATCTAACTGAGACTCATCTATAATACGTGCACTGGCTATCACATTTTTTAGCTTTGCAATCTTAAATTCTAAAAGAGACTGCTCCTCTTTTGCTGCGTGGTATTCTGCATTTTCACTTAAATCTCCCTTATCTCTTGCGTCTGCAATCTCTTGCGTAACCCTAGGGCGTTCTACCTGCTCTAACTGGACTAGTTCGTCTTTCAATTTTTTTAGTCCTTCTGCCGAATAATAGGATATGTTACTCATTGTTCTTAAATTTAAAAATCTCATTACCGTTTTAAACAGAATGAGATTGATTACAAATGTACACATTTTTTGTAAATTGCCACGTATTTTGAACTTTAACAACCCTAAAATGATTAAAAAATTAGCATTATTATGTATCACAATTTGTTTCTTTAGTTGCTTTGAAGATACTGGAAATAATGATGTTTTACCCTTTGTAAGCGTGAATGAAAGCATTAATTTAAACCTACCTCAATATATAGACTTACAAGTTCCGGGTGCTTGGGTGTATACTGCTGGAGGCATTAATGGCATTATTGTATATAATATTAACAATACACAATACAAAGCATACGAGCGTAGTTGTCCGCATTTAGCGCCTTCTAGTTGTTCACAAATGGTAGTTCAAGACAATATAAAAATGGTATGTACTTGTGACGATAGTGAATTTAACATCTTAAATGGAGCTCCTTTAACAGAAGGCATTACAAACTTTGCCAGAGAATACTTAGTTACTAATGTAGATGGTGCTGTTTTACGGATTACCAATTTTTAATAGTATCATAGGAAATAGATGCTTATTTTTGCAACTTATTAAGAAATCTTTTTACTTGTGAAAAATTACTTTTCTTCAGATTTTAAATTAGGCATTTTAGGAGGAGGTCAGCTAGGAAAAATGCTACTTTCCGAAACACAAAGACTCGATATTTACACACTTGTTTTAGATGCTTCTAATGAAGCACCTTGCAAAGACATTTGCAATCAATTTACAGTAGGTAATTTATTAGATTTTGATACTGTATATAATTTTGGAAAGCAAGTAGATTTGCTAACTATAGAAATTGAAAATGTAAATATAGATGCGTTAGATAAATTAGCTTCTGAAGGAACTGCTATTTTTCCAAAACCAAAAGATTTACGAATTATACAGAGTAAAGCCACTCAAAAACAGTTCTATACGCAACATAAGATTCCTACAGCACCGTATACTGTTTTTAATACAAAAGAAAATTTAGAAGCAGCCTATAAAAACAATGAAATTGAATTTCCTTTTGTTTGGAAAACTGCACGTTTTGGTTATGATGGTACTGGTGTAAAAATTGTAAGAACAGTAGAAGATCTTCAAAAACTACCTGATGCAACTTGCATTTCAGAATCCTTAATTCCTTTTAAAAACGAATTAGCAGTTATTGTAGCCAGAAATATTAGTGGAGAAACCAAAACCTATCCTGTAGTAGAAATGGAATTTCACCCAGAAGCCAATCAAGTAGAATATGTTATCTGTCCTGCTAGAATAGCAACACCTGTAGCAGAAAAAGCAACAGAGACTGCCCTAAAAGTAGCAAACGCCTTTGATTTTGTTGGTTTGTTAGCGGTAGAAATGTTTCAAACAAAAAACGATGAAATTTTAGTAAATGAAGTAGCACCAAGACCTCACAACTCTGGTCACTACTCTATAGAAGCAAGTTATACCAATCAGTTTGAGCAACATCTAAGAAGTATCTTAGATTTACCATTAGGCAATACCGATAGTAAAGTAGCAGGAATTATGGTGAATTTGGTAGGCGAAGAAGGTTTTTCTGGCAATGTCCTTTATCAAAATATAGAAGACATCTTAAAAATAGAAGGCGTAACACCTCATATTTATGGAAAAAAACAAACACGTCCTTTCCGAAAAATGGGGCATGTAACCATTGTAAATTCAGATATTGATAAGGCTAGAGAAATTGCACAGAAAGTAAAAGAAAAGATTAAAGTAGTTAGTGAATAAAAAGATATTGTTATACAAAAAAGAATAAATCAGAAAATAACTAAACAATAACAAATGGTAGGAATTATTATGGGAAGCGATTCAGATCTTCCAGTAATGCAAGAAGCAATTGCAATCTTAGAGAGTTTTGATATTCCAACAGAAGTAGATATTGTATCGGCACACAGAACTCCAGAGAAATTATTTGATTATGCTAAAAATGCTCACAAACGTGGTATTAAAGTAATTATTGCAGGTGCTGGCGGTGCGGCACATTTACCAGGAATGGTAGCATCTATAAGCCCTTTACCTATTATTGGCGTTCCTGTAAAAAGCAGTAATTCTATAGATGGTTGGGATTCTGTTTTGTCTATCTTACAAATGCCAGGCGGTGTTCCTGTAGCAACAGTTGCTTTAAACGGCGCAAAAAATGCAGGTATTTTAGCAGCACAAATTATAGGAAGTGCAGACCAATGTGTTTCCGATAAAATTGTGGTGTATAAAGAAGGATTAAAAGTAAAGGTGGAAAACGCTGCTAAAAAAGTACAATCAAAGTAAGGCAAAAGAAACAGCCGCAACTACAAAAACTCCTATAAACCCTAAAAAGAAATACACGCTATTAATCAGCAAAAATTTGATAAATGTTTTAAAAAACCCTTGTTGGTAAAAACTTTTCATAGCTATTAGCAAATAGATAATAAATAATAATATAAAAATCCATAACTGTGGAGAAACTCCTATGAGTGCTAATAAATAATAAATAGAAAATAGCATAAAAAATACAGTTTGTGTATGAAATACAAAAACCAAATGCTCTACATAAGTATAATTACCTCTAATGTAAAACAACTTTAAAAAGAGTGTGAATAGTGGTAAAAACACAAATAAAGCAACTGAAGCATAGGACAAAAGCTGACTAAGAAATTGCTCTCTACTCTCCTTTTCATTCACAAAAGAATTTAACACTTTTGCTCTGCTATATAAAAACCTATTAAAAAATGTTTTCTTAAAATTCAAACTCTCTAACGCATCGTCAGCCTCTACCTCTTTATTTGCTAAGTGATATTCAATAAATTTATCCATTTTAGTATCACCTCCAAAATCAAAACTATTCGATGTTGTATTATTCGATTTTTCTTCTTCTACTTGCTTCCCTATTTCCTCTACAAATTCTTTTCTGGTAACAGAATCTAAAGGTATCCAAGATTTTTCTAATCTCTTGTCAATTGTATTCTTTAGAGAATCAATGTCTACATCTTTATTTTCTTCTTCTGTATTTAAAACAACTTCATTTGTTGATTTGCTTCCTTTTTGTAATTGTTGAAATTTATCAACCGTTTTTGACAACCCAACAATTAAGAAAAAAATAATGGAAACGGTTAGGTAAAATTGAAACGGATTGGAATAACGAACTCTTTTCCCTTCGATATAGTCTTTAGAGACTCTTCCTGGTTTGGTAAGTAGTGGAATAAACGTGGTCCAAAATTTAGAATCTAACGAAATAAAACCGTTAAACACTTCTTGTATAAAAGAGACAAAAGTAATCTGTTTCCCTTTATTTTTTTGTCCGCAATTAGGACAAAAAACTTCTTGTCCTGTAAAAGGACAACCACAATTTAAACACTCAGCTTCTTTAGCTACAGTAAGAGATTTTTTTTTCTTGGTTAGTTTGATAGCGTTCTAATTATAAGTTGAAAAGTAGGAATAATTACTTTAAAAGAGGTATTGTTTTCTATATTTTTCATTCTAAAGAAACCTTTCATAGCACCCATAGTTGCATTTAAAACACAACCCGATTGATAAGAATACTGGTCTCGAGGCTTTAAAATAGGGGTTTGTCCTACCACACCTTTTCCTTCTACAATCTTCTTATTATTTAAAGCATCTAAAATAATCCAATACCGATCTGTAAGTTGTACTGTTTCGTTAGACGTATTTTCTATGGTGATATAATAATTAAAAGCATGATATGTAGTAGCCGCATGTACTATTTGATTTACATATCTTGTTTTTACTGAAATTTTAATACCCTTTGTAATTTGCTGTACCATCTTGAGTAAATGTAATCATTTTATTAAAAAAAGAAAAGTGGAAAATGAAAAGTGGAAACGAATAAACTTCTCAATGAATTAAAAGGGTTCAAAATTTAGCATTCAACATTTAAAACTTTACAGACTTTCAGCTTTTCAACGAACTTCCTAGCGTTCTCCTTCAAAAATGGTAGTTCCAACACCAATAACACGATCATATAAACTTCCAAATGGCTTGTAGTACACCAACACTGTATATTCGTTTTCAGTCTGAGAGAAATTGCCCAACACACTACCTCGTTCTATTTCGTTTTTATTATTTCGGGTAACAAATGTATAATTGTAAAAACCCTGTTTTAGTAAGATTTTAGCGGCATAAAAACCACCCTCTTCGTTATAAATCATCTTATTTTCAGGAGTCAGTTCAAAATTATTAAACGCTCCATACACATATACTTCTTTGTTTTTAAAAGGCGTTTCTTTTTGTAAAGAAAAGTACATCATAGCATAATCGGCTTCTGTCTGCGGATTTTCACCCTCTAAAGTACGTATTACAAATTGCCCGTTAATATCCGGATTGTAGGTATAGGTTTTATACTCTTTGTATTCCAAAGGATATAAATATTCATGGTAAATCGTCTTCTTCTCAATTTTTGCAATGTGTAAGCTTTTATTTCGAATGGTTTTAGTATCGAAAAATAAAAACTCATTCCCTCCCCAAAAATTTGTACGATTGGTATACGAATACACTAATTGATCGGGTCTAAAAAAAGTAGGTTGTAAATTGGCTATAGCGGTTTCCCAAGTATTGTTTTGTAGAATTGCCACATGAATTTCCTGACTTGGATTGTTAATTTGTAAATCTGGATGGTTCACACGAAACTGAACCGTTTGTTGTTCATTCATAAATTGCGTATTTCTACTTCTAGAAACCGTTACTCCCATAACAGAAGCACTTTCATACAAGGTAAACCTTCGTGTAAAAACTACCTCATCATATTCGTCTACAACAGACAATAGGTAATTCCCACTTTTGGTAATGCGCAAATTGGTATTGGGAAATTGTACAGAATAATGAATGTAATTCTGAAGTGTGTTAAAAGAGTTTTGTACATTACGGATAGGGTTTTGCTGAAAACCGTTGAGATACTGATTGGCGAGTAAATTACTCGATTTCCAATCGTGTGTCATATGCTCCACCTTATAATAGTAGTCGGGTGATTCTCCAGAAACATCATCAAAAGAAAGCTCTAAAACGGTACCTAAAGGAACAATATTGGAAAAATTGTTTTCTTGCAACGGACGCAATTGTACCGATTTAACATACCATGGCGTAGGATCTGTTTGCGCTTTCATATTTGTACAAAAAGAGAAAGCAATCAGTGCAAAAAAGAAAAATCTATATTTCATACAAACACAAACCTACTAAATAATTGAGAAGAAGTGACTTTAAAATTGTTTTTTTAGTGTTTCTAGAAATATGACATAAAAAAATAATTAAAACTTATTTATACTTTCAGTATTATCTCCTTTCTAATTTTTTTTATATAAAAATTACAACTATTTAGAATAAGTATAAATAACTTTAAACCGCTAATATTTAGATACATTTTATGCTTACATCCTTTACAAAATAATTAAATTTGCAGCGTCTTAAAAATAACTAAAAGTTATCCCAAATTATGTCAAAAGACATTCGTATCAAAAAAGGCTTAGATATTAAGCTCGTTGGCGAAGCAGCACAAATTACAACCCCTATTTCTACACAAGGTATGTATGCTGTAAAACCAGAAGATTTCCACGGAATTATCCCTAAATTAATTGCTAAAGAAGGCGCAGAAGTAAAAGCCGGACAGGCATTGTTTCATTCTAAAAATAATGAACAAATCTTATTTCCAAGCCCTGTTAGTGGTAAAATAACGGAGATTATTCGTGGTGCTCGAAGAAGAGTATTGACTATAAAAATTGAGTCAAGTACTACACAAGAATATCAAGATTTTGGTGTTCAAGATGTTGAAAAAATGTCGACAGAAGAAGTGAAAACACATTTGTTAGCTTCAGGTTGTTGGCCGTTTATCAAACAACGCCCATATGATGTAATTGCCAATCCAGAAAACAGCCCAAAAGCTATTTTCATTTCTGGGTATGCAAGTGCTCCACTTGCCGCAGAGTACGATTATACCTTACAAGGAAAAGCTTTAGAATTGCAAACAGCTATTACTGCTGTTGCAAAATTAACTACAGGAAAAGTACATGTTTCTGTAGGTGCTAAATCAAATTCACCCTTAGCAAATTTAAAAGGAGCGACCACACACAAAGTATCAGGGCCGCATCCTTCAGGGAATGTAAGTACGCAAATTGCACAGATAGACCCTATTAATAAAGGAGAAATTGTTTGGGTACTAACTCCTCAAGATTTGGTAGTAATTGGTGAGTTATTCCTAACAGGAAAATTCAACATTGAAAGAACGATTGCCTTAACGGGTTCTCAGTTTGAAAAGCCGCAATATGTTACTGCTCTTGCGGGGACTTCTATAACCCATATTGCAGAAAGTATAAAATCAGATAACACACGAATTATTAGTGGCAATGTATTGTCTGGGAAGCAAATTACTAAAGATGATTTCTTTGGGTATTATGACAACCAAGTAACAGCAATTCCAGAAGGAGACGATTATGAGTTTTTTGGCTGGAACAAGCCTGTATTCAATAAAATCTCTACTTCTAGAGCGTTGACTTTTTCTTGGTTAACACCCAATAAAAAATTCGACTTAAACACCAATACCAACGGAGAACATAGAGCCTTTGTAGTAACAGGCTCGTATGAAAAAGTATTTCCGTTAGACATCTACCCCATGCAACTGTTAAAAGCGTGTATGTATAAAGATTTAGACGAAATGGAAGCTTTAGGAGCCTATGAAGTTGCCCCTGAAGATTTTGCTTTAACTGAATTTATTTGTGTTTCTAAACAACCCCATCAAAGTATTATTAGGGCAGGTTTAGATTTAATGAGAGAAGAAATAGGCTAATATTTACAGGACTAGAAAAATGAGCTTAAAACAAAATTTACACAATTTAAAAGAGAAATACAAAGGCACTAAAATGGCACCTGCGTTTAATGCAATCCATACCTTTTTGTATTTACCCAATGAGACCACACACGGAGGAACTCATATCAAAGCTGCGGATGACTTAAAGCGTACCATGAATATTGTTATCATGTCGCTAATTCCATGTTTACTTTTTGGAATGTTTAACGCAGGATATCAACACTACGCTGCAATTGACAATTCATTGCGATTAGATCCGTTAGCGAACTTTTTAACCTGGGATAATTTCTATATCGGAATCATAAAAGTTTTACCATTAGTAGTAGTTTCTTACGCTGTAGGATTGATTGTAGAATTTATTTTTGCAGTCATTAAAGGGCATGAAGTAGAAGAAGGGTATTTAGTAACTGGAATGCTAGTTCCGTTAATTGTACCTGTAGATACACCACTTTGGATGTTGGCTGTTGCGGTTATCTTTGGGGTAGTTATTGGAAAAGAAGTTTTTGGAGGTACAGGAATGAATATTTTAAATCCTGCTTTAACTATTAGAGCATTTTTATTCTTTGCGTATCCTACTTGGATGTCTGGAGACAAAGTTTGGGTGTATGATGCTGTAAATAGAACAGGAACTCCCGATGCCATTTCTGGAGAAACTATCTTAGGAAGTTATGCACAGAATTTAGAACCTATATATACAAATTGGGACAAGTTCTTTGGTTTTATTCCAGGATCTATTGGAGAAACCTCTACCTTTTTAATCTTATTAGGTGCTGCTTTTTTAATCTTCACAAAGATTGGAAGTTGGAGAATTATTTTGTCAACCTTTATAGGAGCTGCTGTAATGGGAATGATTTTTCAATACGGAATCGTTGATACAGGAATCATTACATCGTCAAGTAAATTCTATGGTTTAATGAGTACCGATTGGTGGGAGCATTTAATGATTGGTGGTTTGGCATTTGGAGCTGTATATATGGCTACTGACCCGGTTACTGCTTCACAAACTAATAAAGGAAAATGGATTTACGGATTCTTAATCGGATTTATTTCTATTATGATTCGTGTATTTAATCCTGCCTATCCAGAAGGAGTTTTCTTAGCCATTTTATTAATGAATGTATTTGCACCTACTATAGACCACTATGTAGTTCAAGGAAATGTGAAGAAAAGAATGAAACGTTTAAATGCTAAAACTGCTTAATTATGTCTAAAAAAACAGATAGCAATAGTTACACAATGATTTTCGCCATCGTTATGGTGTTTATCGTAGGCTCATTATTAGCGTTTTTTGCATCATCTTTAAAACCAAAGATTGATGAGAATAAACGTATAGAAAAGCAACAAAATATTTTGTATGCCATGGGCGTGAATGAAAATGAAGGGTCTAGCGCTAATTTCGTTGCTACAGATAAAGTAGAAGCAGAATTTACAAAGTACATCAAAAAACAATTGGTTATTGAAGGTACAGTAGCTACAGAAAACAATAAAGCCTACTTAATAGAAGTAAAAAAGCAACAAGCGCTGGCTAAAGAAGGAAAAGTAAGAAAGCTACCTTTATTTGTAGGTGAAAAAGATGGCAAGACCTATTATGTAGCTCCTATTCGTGGGAAAGGTCTTTGGGATGCCATTTGGGGCTATGTTGCCATGGACAAAAACATGATTGTACAGGGTGCTTATTTCGATCATAAAGGAGAAACTCCTGGTTTAGGAGCGAACATTAAGCAACGCTTTTTTATGGACGATTTTATTGGCGAGCATTTAAGATCTCCGTCTGGTGAATTTAAAGGAATCCGAGTTGCTAAAGGAAATAACGACCCTAAAAACGAAGACAAAACAGATTACGAAGTAGATGCCATTGCAGGAGCAACTATTACAGGAGACGGTGTATCTGCAATGATTAAAGCAGACTTAAAATTATATGTACCTTATTTTAATACATTAAAAAATAGTAATTAGTAAATAGAACTTAGTACCAAGTGGTACTAATCACTAAAAACTAACAACTAAAAACTATAAAAAAACATGGGACTTTTATCAAAAAAAGACGCAAAATTAATTACAGACCCATTAGCGGATAACAATCCTATTACCATACAAGTTTTAGGTATTTGTTCCGCTTTAGCAATTACAGCAGAATTAGAAGCCTCTATTGTAATGTCTGTTTCTGTACTGTTTGTTTTAGGATTAGGAAATGTGGTAATTTCTTTGATGAGAAATATTATTCCTTCAAAAATTAGAATTATCGTGCAACTCATCGTTGTAGCAACCTTGGTAATTATTGTAGACTTAGTCTTAAAAGCATTTGCCTATGAACTGAGTAAAACACTCTCTGTATTCGTAGGATTAATTATTACCAACTGTATTATTATGGGGCGTTTTGAAGCTTTTGCTTTAGGAAATGGTCCTTGGAAATCATTTCTAGACGGCATTGGAAATTCTTTAGGATATGCGGTAATTTTAATTATCGTAGGTTTCTTTAGAGAATTGTTAGGATCTGGAACTTTATTAGGAATTCCTGTTTTAGGAGACCCTATAGAAAAAACAGGGTTGTATAGTATTGGATATGAAAACAATGGATTTATGTTGTTATCACCCATGGCATTAATTGTTGTAGGAATTATTATTTGGGTACAACGTACTAAAAACAAAACATTAATAGAAGAAAATTAAACGCTTAGCGTTATTCTGAATTTACTTGTGCTGAATTCATTTCAGTATCAGAATCTCATAATAAAAGAATAATATGGAACATATAGAATTATTTTTCAAATCAATCTTTATAGACAATATGGTATTTGCCACTTTCTTAGGAATGTGTTCTTACCTTGCTGTTTCTAAAAAAGTAGCTACCGCTGTAGGTTTGGGTGCTGCTGTTATTTTTGTACTGGCAGTTACCGTTCCTTTAAACTGGTTATTAGATCAATACATCCTTAAAGAAGGTGCGTTGGCTTGGTTAGGAGAAGACTATGCAGCATACGATTTAAGTTTTCTATCTTTTATCATGTTTATTGCTACTATTGCCACCATGGTACAATTGGTAGAAATTATTGTTGAAAAATTCTCACCTTCTTTATACAATTCGCTAGGTATTTTCTTACCCTTAATTGCAGTAAACTGTGCTATTTTAGGAGGCTCTTTATTCATGCAATCTCGTGAAATTCCTACCTTAGGATTGGCTCTAACTTACGGAGTAGGTTCTGGAATTGGTTGGTTCTTAGCCATTTTAGCCATTGCCGCAATTCGAGAAAAAATTAGATATTCTAGTGTACCTCCTGCCTTAAGAGGATTAGGAATTACCTTTATCATAACAGGTTTAATGGCGATTGGATTTATGAGTTTTGGAGGAATGCTAACAGGTGGAGATGAAGAAAAGAAAGAAAAAATTGAAAATACTGATGAAGTGAGAGCTGCTGAAATCTCAGAAGCATTGAATGAAATTGAGAAAAAACACAACGAAGATTTAGAAAAAAGTAACGCTGAAAATAAAAGTAAATCCCCAGTAAAATGATATTAGCCGCAGGTACAACCGGAACCATAATTGCCACAGTAGCCGCTTTTTTAGCGATTATATTACTATTAGTTACGCTACTATTATTTGTAAAACAAAAACTATCCCCATCAGGTCCTGTAACCATTACCATTAATGGAGAAAAAAAGATAGAGGTTGCCTCTGGAGGTACGCTATTAAGCACCTTGGGGTCAGAAAAAATATTTTTACCATCGGCTTGTGGTGGTGGTGGAACTTGCATTCAATGTGAGTGCCATGTAAACGCTGGAGGTGGCGAGGCACTACCCACAGAAACTCCTCATTTTACACGTAAAGAGTTAGCAAGCGGAGCACGTTTATCCTGTCAGGTAAAAGTGAAACAAGATATGGACATTTCCATTCCAGAAGAAGTATTCGGAATTAAAAAATGGGAAGCTACCGTAGTAAGAAATTACAATGTTGCCTCATTTATTAAAGAGTTTGTGGTAGAAATCCCAGAAGATATGGGGTATAAAGCAGGAGGTTATATTCAGATTGAAATCCCTCCATGTGAAATCAAATTTTCTGATATGGATATCACTGCACACCCTGAAGAACATGAAACTGCAGACAAATTTCAAGAAGAATGGGACAAGTTTAAGTTGTGGCCATTGGTGATGAAAAATACTGAAACGGTAGAAAGAGCGTATTCTATGGCTTCATATCCTGCAGAAGGAAGAGAGATTATGCTAAATGTACGTATTGCAACTCCTCCTTTTGACAGAGCTAAAAATGGTTGGATGGATGTAAATCCAGGAATAGCTTCTTCGTATATTTTCAATCAGAAAAAAGGAGATAAAGTCACTATTTCTGGACCTTATGGAGAATTCTTTATCAATGAATCGGAAGCCGAAATGTTGTATGTAGGTGGAGGAGCAGGAATGGCACCAATGCGTTCGCATTTATATCACTTATTCAAAACTTTAAAAACAGGTAGAAAAGTAACGTATTGGTATGGTGGACGTTCTAAGCGTGAATTGTTTTATTTAGATCACTTTTACCAATTAGAAAAAGACTTTCCAAATTTTAAATTTTATTTAGCCTTATCGGAACCTTTAGAAGAAGACAATTGGAAAGTAAAAAAAGATTTGAATGACGAAGGTGATGGTTTTGTAGGTTTTGTACACAATTGTGTTATAGACAACTATTTAAAGCATCATGAATCTCCAGAAGATATTGAATTGTATTTCTGTGGACCGCCATTAATGAACCAAGCGGTTCAGAAAATGGGAGAAGATTTTGGAATCCCAGATGAGCATATCCGATTTGATGACTTTGGTGGATAACAAATCATAAAAAATAAAACCACAAAAAAGAGGTGTCATTAAAATGATACCTCTTTTTTTATCACACTGCTTCTCTAGTCCTATTTTAATAAAAAATTAAAGACAAATTCATAAAAATCTTTCGGATTTTCTGCATGCAACCAATGTCCTGTATTTGTAATTTCTTGTATTGTTGCTTTTGGGAAATGAGTTTGAATAGTAGTGTCTTCTGAAACAATATAATTAGACTTATCCCCTTTTAAAAACAAGGTCTCTTTATCAAAAATAGCATCTGAAGGCAATGCCTTACCCACTTCGGAATTATTTTCTGTGAGTGATTTTAGATAAAAGCGGAAATCTAATTGTCCTTTTTCTTTCCAATAGACATTCTTTAGTAAAAACTGCCGTACACCTAATTCTGGAATAAACTTACTTAATCGTTCATCTATTGCCTTTCTTGAAGTTTGAACGGAAAAATCAATCGCATTTAAACCTTCTAAAATAGTATCGTGATGGGGTTGATATTGTTTTGGCGAAATGTCTGCAATTACTAATTTTTCAACCAATTTAGGATATGTAGTCGCAAATAACATTGCTGTTTTCCCACCCATAGAATGTCCTAACAAGTATACTTTCTGTAATTGATGGTATTCCATATAACGATACAAATCCGAAACCATAACCTCGTAATTAAAAGTATATTCATGAAAACTACGACCATGATTACGTTGGTCTATCAAATGCACTTCAAAATTTTCTGCAAAAGTAGCTCCTAAGGTTTTCCAATTATCACCCATGCCAAAATAACCATGTAAAATTAATAATGGAGTTCCTGAGCCAAGTATTTTTGAGTGAAGAATGTTCATTGTTGGTTGTTGGTTGTTGGTTGTTGGTTAAACAACTCAAAAAAATATTTTCTACTAAAATATTTAAACGAATAAACTTATCAACAAATTAAACTAATTTAAGATTCAATAATTGAAGAATTCAAAACTTAACATTTAGAATTCAACATTAAAAAATTTCCAGCTCACTCTCCTAATCGATATCGATACATATTAATCACATTTTCTAACCCTAAATACAAACTTTCAGAAATAAGCGCATGCCCAATAGAAACCTCTGCTAAATGTGGAATACTTTCTTTAAAAAACTGAATATTATCTAAACTCAAATCATGTCCTGCGTTAATCCCTAAACCCAATTCATGTGCCACAACAGCAGCTTCTCTATACGGTTGTATTGCTGTTTTATTCCCTTTTTCGAACTCGCTAGCAAAGCGCTCTGTATACAACTCTATCCTATCTGTCCCTGTTTTTGCAGCACCCTCTATTTGTTTTATATCAGGATCTATAAAAATGGATGTTCTAATATTATGTTGTTTAAATTCGGTAATTATCTCTTGTAAAAAAGATTGATGCGTAAGTGTGTCCCAGCCTGCATTTGAGGTAATCGCATCTACAGCATCGGGAACTAAAGTTACTTGTGTAGGCTGTATCTCCAAAACCATCGCTACAAATTTAGGTATTGGATTTCCTTCAATATTGTATTCTGTAGTAACTATTGGTTTTAAATCATACGCATCTTTATAGCGAATATGACGTTCATCAGGTCTGGGATGAATAGTAATGCCTTTCGCTCCAAAATCTTGAATATCTGTAGCAACTTTCAATAAATTAGGCACATTGCCTCCTCTAGAATTTCTTAGCGTTGCTATTTTATTAATATTTACACTTAACTTTGTCATCGTTATAAATTATAACAACAAAAGTAACGCATTAAATCATTTTATCCTATATTCGTAGGTAATGAAGCTTCATGATTACATACTAAAAGAAATAGAAATATTCACTTTACAAAGCACAATAGAAAGTGCTCAAAAAGCATGTAAAGAGCTTCCCGTTTCGCACATTTTCATTGTAGAAAACAATCATTTCATAGGATGCTTTTTAGAAAGCGATATTCAAACACTAGAAAATAAAGAAGAAAAGTTAGCCACTTATTCATACCTATTACACTATTTTTCTACCCATAAAAACAGTACGGTTTTAGAACTATTAAAGCAGTTTTCAGAATACGGATCTAACGTGATTCCTATCATTGATAAAGAAAAAGAATATCTAGGCTATTATGATTTAAGTGATATTTTAGATGTATTTACCACAAGTCCTTTTTTAAATGAAGAACAAGTAACACTTGTCATAGAAAAAACAGCAGTAGCATATACAATGAGTGAAGTTGCTCAAATTGTAGAAAGCAATCATGGAAAAATTCTAGGAATGTATATTTCTAAAAGAACACAAGATAAAGTTCAAATTAGCTTACGAGTTGCACCAAAAGAAATGAATGAAATAATACAAACTTTTAGAAGATATAATTATACGATTATTACCGAACATAAAGATGATAGCTATTTAGAAGAATTAAAAAACAGGTCGAAATATCTACAAAAATATTTAAGCGTTTAAACAATTAAGATTGAAAAAAGTAGCAATATACGGACAATCCTATGCGGCAAATGCAGAAAAAGAGGTAACAATCCTTTTAAATGCTTTGCATGAAAAAAATAGTGTTGTTTTTTTTGAAAAAAACTTCTACTCAAGCCTTAAAAACAAGAATGTTATTGAAAAAAAGTATCCTACTTTTGAACATTTTAATGATTTAAATACTTCTTTTGATATGCTATTTACCATGGGTGGTGATGGTACATTCTTAAGAGCAATTGCCTATGTTAGAAATTTGAACATCCCTATTTTAGGTATTAATACAGGAAGATTAGGATTTTTAGCAACCGTTCCAAAAGATGCTATTAAAGAAGCTGTTTTACTGTTGTTTGAAAAAAAGTACGCCTTACAAGAACGCACATTATTAATGGTAAAAACATCTCCAGAAAACAAAGAAATCTCTGAAGTCCCTTTTGCTTTAAACGAACTTACCATTGGCAGAAAAAACACCACTGCTATGATTGGTGTTAAAACCCACTTAAACAACGAGTATCTAAACAACTATTGGGCAGATGGTTTAATTGTTGCCACACCAACAGGTTCTACAGGATATTCTCTAAGTTGTAACGGCCCTGTAATTCTACCCAATGCCAAAAATTTAGTGATTACTCCTATTGCGCCTCATAACCTAAACGCACGCCCTATGGTAATTGCAGACAATACTAGTATTCAATTAGAAGTAGACTCAAGAGACAAAGATTTTGCAATTTCTATAGATTCTAAAATTACATCTGTTCCTAAAAACACAAAAATTTTTATTGAAAAAGCCCCGTTTACAATCAAGAGTATTCTATTTGAAAAACAATCCTTCCTAGAAACACTAAGGAGCAAGTTATTATGGGGTGAAGACACTAGAAACAAACCCAATATTTAAAAGGAAACAACAATAATTTTATAAAATAGCTGTTATTCCAAAAAGACAATTCATTAACTTTATAAAGCAAATAGAAATTAGTATATTTGCACGCTATTTTTTAGGATGAAAAAAAGTTTAATTACGTTACTATTCGTTTGTTTTTCAACCATTATGGTTGCTCAAATAAATGAATTAGGTTTTTTTATTGGTGGCACAAATTACATAGGAGATGTGGGGAGAACAAACTATATATATCCTAATAAAATTGGTGGCGGAATTATTTATAAATGGAACTGGAATCCAAGAATAGCCATAAGAGGAAGTTATAATTATATTCCTATAGAAGCTGATGATAAAAATGCCGATAATAGTTTTAGAAAAAATAGAGGGTATAAATTTTCAAATACAATAAACGAGTTCGCTTTGGGTATAGAGTTTAATTTTTATGAATATGATTTTTCTTCAAACGAGAAAAACGCTACCCCCTATATTATCTTAGAACTTAGTGCTTTTAATTATAGTGTTGTAAACTCAGAAGTCAATACAAATGAATACTCCTATACCAGTACAAGCGGTTTCTCTGCACCTTTTGGGATTGGTTATAAATCAAAACTTTTTGGAAAATTTGCAATTGCAATAGAAACCAAATTCAATTATACTTTTAAAGATAATTTAGACTATACAACACCTAAAATAAATTCACTAGATTTTGGCGGACAAGGAAACGATTGGTATGTGTCTACAGGGATTTCTATCGTATATACTTTTGGCAGACCTGCTTGTTATTATTTTGAACTAAATTAATGGATAAAAAACTACACATAAATTTACAAAATGTTCCCAAACACGTTGCCGTTATTATGGATGGCAATGGGCGCTGGGCAAAAGGTAAAGGCATGAGTAGAGTTTTTGGACATAAAAACGCAATTACTGCTGTAAGAGAAACTATAGAAACTGCCGCAGAAATAGGTGTAGAAATTATTACATTGTATGCTTTTTCTACAGAAAATTGGAACAGACCGAAATTAGAAGTTGACACCTTAATGAATTTACTAATCAATTCATTAAAAAAAGAACTAAATACACTCTTAAAAAACAATGTCAAATTAAATGTTATTGGCGCTACAGAAAATCTTCCAAAAACAGTGCAAAAAACACTAAAAGAAGTTATTGATAAAACAAAAAATTGCAATAAGATTACGCTAACCTTGGCTTTAAGCTATGGAGCAAGAGAAGAGATTGTTAATACAATCAAAAACATATCTAAAAAAGTTGTTAATAAAGAACTTTTAATAGAAGAAATAAACGAAAATATTATAAATAATCATTTATATACGTTTAATTTGCCCGACGTTGATTTAATGATAAGAACTAGCGGAGAACAACGCATTAGTAATTTCTTATTATGGCAATTGGCGTATGCTGAATTATATTTTACAGATGTACTTTGGCCAAATTTTAGAAAGGAGCATTTTTATGATGCAATTATAGATTATCAGAATAGAGAAAGACGATTTGGAAAGACAAGCGAACAGATTACAGAATAAATTTTATAGGAAAACAATAAGTTTCGTTACACTTATTTTTTTATTGTTTTCAACTTTTATCACAAAAGCACAAACTCAAAAAGATAGTATCAATCTTATTAAAAAAGATACCATCGTAAAAGACGCTATAGAAAATTTATCTTTCGAAAAAGGCAAAGAATATATTTTAGGTGGAATTACCGTAACAGGACTACAAAAATTTAGTGAACAAACAGTCAAGATTTTTACAGGACTAAGAGAAGGACAAGTTGTAAAATTACCTGGAGATAAATTAACAAGTGCTATAAAAAAACTATATGAAAGCAAGCAATTTAGTAATGTAGATGTGTACTTATCTAAAATTGATGGCAATACCGTATACCTCCAATTTGATGTTTCAGAATTACCACAGTTAAATAATGTAACTATTTCTGGAATCCGTAAAGGAAAAGCTAAAGAATTAAAAAAAGATGCAGAATTAAAAAAAGGCGCTATGGTAACAGACAATTTAGTTGTTACTACTAGAAATTACTTTAAAAAGAAATATACCGATAAAGGATTTTTAAAAACCAAAGTATCTTTAGATACTAAAAAAGACACTTCCGATATTAATATCGTAAACATGTCTGTTTATATAGACAAAGGTTCTCGAATAAAAATAAAGGATATCATTTTTAAAGGCAATAAAGCACTCTCAAATAAGCGATTGCGTAAGGCGATGAAAAAAACAAAAAAGAAATTTTTTGGACGTTTTTGGAAATCATCAAAATATATTGAAGACGATTACACAACAGATTTAGAAAGTATTTTAGAAGTATACAATCGTTTAGGTTATAGAGATGCTCGTATCTTAAAGGAAGAATTGGTTTGGAATAAAGACAATACAATTAACTTAGAAATTGAATTAGAAGAAGGAAGGCAATATCGATTCTCTGAGATTTTATTTGTTGGTAACAAAGAGTACACTGATGAATTTTTACAAAGAATTTTAAAAATTGAAAGCGGAGATATTTACAATGGAGCCGTTTTAAAAGAACGTGTTTCTGGTGATGGAACTCCTAATTCAGAAGATATTTCTACATTATATCAAAATAGTGGGTTTTTATTCTCTTCTGTAAATGCAGTAGAAACAAAAGTAAAGAACGATTCTATTACTGTAGAAATTAGAATTAGAGAAGATGAAAAAGCAGTTATTAAAAAAGTAACTGTTTCTGGTAATGATAAAACAAACGACCACGTAATTTTTAGAGAACTACGTGTAAAACCAGGTGATTTATTTAGCAAACAAGCCATTATTAGATCGATTAGAGAAATTGGTCAGCTTGGTTTTTTTGACACCAATGTTACACCCGATGTAATTCCTGATTATCAAAATAAAACAACAGATATCGATTTTACAGTCATAGAAAAGGGAGGAAGTCAGATTGAGCTACAAGGTGGTTATGGTGGTGGTGCTTTTATTGGTACACTTGGTTTGTCTTTTACCAACTTCTCAATTAAAAATATTTTTAATAAAGAAGCCTATACCCCTATTCCTACAGGAGATGGACAGAGATTATCTTTACGACTACAGTCTAGCAGAAATTTTGATACCTATAGCTTTTCATTTACAGAACCTTGGTTAGGAGGTAAAAAACCACAATCTTTATCTTTTTCTATTTATTCTTCTAATCAGTATGGATTTACTCAAAACTTTCAAGTAGATAGAAGTCAAAAAATTGGAATTATAGGAGCCAGTTTAGGATTAGGAAAACGGTTAAAGTGGCCAGACGATTACTTTACATTATCGCAATCTATCAATTATCAAGCTATTCAAGCAAACAATAGAGTTTTTTCACTTGGAGGAATACAAATAAGCAATACTACTTTAAACAATTTATCGTATAATATTAATTTGAGTAGGAATTCTGCAGGACCTAGTTTAATTTTTCCTACTTATGGATCTGAATTTTCTATTGGTGCAAAATTAACCATTCCGTATTCATTACTATCAAGTAATAAAGACTATGACTCGCTAACCAATGAAGAAAAATACAAATGGTTAGAATATTATAAATTAACTGCAAAGGGAAAATGGTATACAGGTTTTACAGATAAATTAGTATTAATGACCAATGCTGAGTTTGGTTATTTAGGGCATTACAATGATGAATTAGGAACGCCACCTGTAGAACGTTATTTTGTTGGTGGGGACGGACTTGCAGTACAACAACAGTTAGATGGAAGAGAAATTATAGGTTTAAGAGGATATCCAAACAACAGGCTCTCAGACATAAGAGGAGGTAGTATCTATAACAAATTTCAATTAGAATTACGATATTCCGTTACAGATTCTCCTTCTGCATCTATCTATACGTTAGGTTTTCTAGAAGCAGGAAATTCCTATTCAGACTTTGATAGTTTTAATCCGTTTGAATTAAAAAGATCTGCTGGTATAGGAATTCGAATATTTATGCCTGCTTTTGGTTTGTTAGGAATTGATTTTGCTCACGGTTATGATCCTTTACCTGGACAGTCTGTAAAAAATGGGTGGGAAACACACTTTATTATAGGAAGACAATTTTAAAACAAGTTAAAAATAACCGTTATTTATTTTTTGGCACAGTTTTTTATAAATATACCGCAATGAAGAAAATAATTTTTACATCAATCCTTTTGTGTTTTGTATTTATTGCAAATGCACAAAAACCTCAAAGAATCGCTTATATAGATATGGAATATATTTTAGAAAATGTTCCTGAATATTTAGAAGCACAAAATGTCTTAAATGCTAAAGTAGAAAAATGGCGTAAAAAATTAGATGAACAAGCTCGTTATATAGAAACTTTAAAGACAGATTTAGCAAATGAAAAAGGGATTCTCACCGAGATTTTAATAGAAGAAAAAGAAGAAGAAATTGCTTTAAAACAACAAGAATTAAGAAGGTTAGAGCTTTTGTATTTTGGACCTAAAGGAGATATGTATTTATTGAGAAAGCAATTGGTAAAGCCAATTCAAGATCAAGTTTACAATGCTTTACAAAAGATTGCAGCTAGAAAAAAGTACGATTTTGTTTTTGATAAATCGAGTGATTTAGTAATGCTCTATTCCAATAAAAAATACGATATTAGCGAACTGATTTTATCAACGCTCAATAGAGAACGAAAAATAGCACAAAGAAAATCAAAACAGAAGAAAAAAAATTAAACCTAATAATTAAAACTAAAATTAAGTAAGAATGAAAAATTTTAAAACCCTACTATTAATTACTGTATTTACTTTAGGATTTGGAAGTATTGTAAATGCTCAAAAAGTAGCATATATTAACGCAGAAAAACTTATTGCTGACATGCCACAAACGAAAGCATTACAGACAGATATGGAAAAATTGCAAAAGACCTATAAAGATGAAATTACAGGGATGGCTGAAAAATTAGAAGCAAAAATAAAAAAGTATTCTGCGGAACAAGCCACGCAAACACAAACTGTAAATGAGCAAAGAGCACAAGAAGTTCAGCAAGAAAGAGTAAGAATTCAGCAAGCAGAACAAGCAGCTTACCAAGACATGCAAAAAAGACAAGCAGAAAGATTGAACCCTATATTAGAACTAGCACAAAAAACAATTAAAGAAGTAGCCGCAGAAAAAGGTGTTATTTATGTTTTAGATGCGTCTGCAGGAAAAGGATTAATTGTATATGAAAAAGGAGAAAACTTATACGACGCTGTAAAAGCAAAATTAGGTTTCTAATTAGAAAATAAATACAACAACTTATTCAAAAATCTCGCTTTTATAAAGTGGGATTTTTTATTTTTACACGTATTATAAAAAACAAAAATGAATTCTCCTATTGGTATTTTTGACTCTGGTATTGGTGGAACTTCTATTTGGAAAGAAGTTGTTTCTTTATTACCTTATGAAAACACTTTATACCTTGCCGACAGTAAAAATGCACCTTATGGTGCTAAGTCTAAAGAAAAAATCATTGCATTAAGTATTAAAAACACTGAATTTCTATTAGAAAAAAACTGTAAAGCTATTATTGTTGCCTGTAATACCGCCACAACCAATGCTATTAAAATTCTAAGAGATAAATACAGTGTTCCATTTATTGGTATAGAACCTGCTATAAAACCTGCTGCTTTAAAAACAAAAACAAATACCATTGGTATCTTAGCTACAAAGGGCACTTTAAATAGTGAGTTATTTGAAAAAACTTCAGGTAAAATTAGCAATCAAATTAAAATTATTGAACAAATTGGCGAAGGTTTGGTAAGCCTAATAGAAGAAGGAAATTTAAATTCTAAAGCAACAAGAACACTTTTAGAAAAGTATATCAATCCTATGTTAAAAAAGGATATCGATTGTCTTGTTTTGGGCTGTACACATTATCCCTACCTAATTCCACAAATTAAAAAAATAGTTGGAAATACTATTAATATTATAGATTCTGGAGCCGCTGTTGCAAAACAAACAAAAACAATTCTACAAAAAAATAACTTGGAGTGCCTTCAGAAAGAAAAAGGAATACATGAATTTTGTATCAATACAAATAAAGATACTTTAGAAAATATATTGGCAAGTTATAAAGGAATAAACTCAGTTAAAGAATTAAACTTCTAATAATTTCCTTGAAAAGAAGAGTTTATATTAGGACAAGCAGATGCTCTTGGTTGTTCACAAAGCAGATTAAACCCTAAAGAAATTTGATGCAATCCAGATTCAGCAATCAAAACATCATTCATTTGTCTTGTATAGGTGTAAGAAACCATTAAATTTCCATAATTTACTCCAATAATTGGAGAAAGGTATTGAAGATTTTCTACAGGAGCACTATCAAAACTTCGTCGATAAGAAAGTGCAGCCCATACTCTTGTATTATCAAAAGTTTTATAGGCTTTTATATTCAAATCTGTCATAATTTCTCCCGTCTCTTCTCTGTATTGAACAAACATTGAAGGCTCTAATTGAATATAATTATCTTGTCCGTAATAATATCCTAAAGAAAGTAAATAGCTTCTTAAATTTAAAGGTTCTGTAGTTCCCAATCTATCTTTTTCTGAGGGCAAAATATTTTTCACTGTAAAATAAGATGAGAAACCGCTTAAGTGATATGCAATACTAAAATCTGCATTAAAATAATTTGTCTGTTCAATAATAGGATTGATACCTGTTTCATCAGGGTCTAAAAATGTTCTCTGATCTACCTCATTTTGTGTTGCCAAAAAAGAAAGTCCAAAAGACAATTGATTAAAGTACCTTTCTTCACTCAATGGAATATGATATGCATAAGAGCCTTGTATTCCTTTTTGAGAATGAAATCCGTTTTTATCATTAAATAGTACAAAACCGTAAGCTGCATTAGAACCTTCTGCAAGTTTGGAATGAAAACTCAATGTCTGCAATGCTGGAGCGTTTGGAACACCTGCCCACTGTTGACGAGCTGTAAACCTTGCCTTTGCGCAATTTCCTATTCCTGCAGCAGATGGATGCACCAAGTACACATTATCCGATAAATAATCAGAATAAATTGGTAGTGTTTCTTGACCATAGCTTATACCTGCAAATAGTATAAAAAATAAAGAAAATAAAAGTTGTTTTAACAATTTCATTAAATAACATCCTTTTGTAAAAAGGACTCTTTTTTTAAATTTTTTCAAATATATTCTTTATAACAGAATAAAAGCTAAATTAAAACAAAATTTAACATTTTATTGAAAAAATCCCCTTTTAAATATTTCTAATTATATAAAATAATACAAACCTTATTTAAGTGACAACTTCACACTTATTTCCCCTACTTTACAAAGAGTAAAATTAAATTTATTTACTTAAATACATTTTCCTTCTTGCATACAAATCGTAAAAGTCATCATCTTTTAAACTGTCTATAAATAAAATACTTTCTCCTGTACTTTTCATTTCAGGTCCTAAGTTTTTATTAACATTCGGAAATTTATTAAACGAGAATACGGGTTGTTTTATTGCATAACCTTCTAATTGTGGATTAAAATCGAAATCAGTTACTTTCTTATCGCCCAACATTACTTTTGTAGCGTAATTTACATAAGGTTCTTTATAAGCTTTTGCAATAAAAGGTACGGTTCTAGAAGCTCTAGGATTGGCTTCAATAATATATACAACATCGTCTTTAATAGCAAACTGAATATTAATAAGTCCTACTGTTTTTAAAGCTCTTGCAATGGTATGGGTATGATCTATAATTTGCTGCATTACCAAATCTCCTAAATTAAAGGCGGGTAAGGTAGCATTAGAATCACCAGAATGAATTCCACAAGGCTCTATATGCTCCATAATTCCGATAATGTACACGTTTCCATCGGCATCGCAAATAGCATCTGCTTCTGCTTCAATAGCACCATCTAAATAATGATCTAACAATAATTTATTATTTGGAATTTTCTGTAATAAATCTACCACGTGCGCTACTAATTCTTCTTTATTAATAACAATCTTCATTCCTTGCCCTCCTAACACATAAGATGGTCTTACAAGAATAGGAAAGTTTAATTCATCGGCTAACGCTAGTGCTTCATCTGCTGTTTCTGCAATACCAAATTCTGGATATGGAATATTATTATCTTTTAACAAAGATGAAAAACTACCTCTATCTTCTGCTAAATCTAAAGCTTCAAAGCTAGTTCCTATAATTTTTATACCATATTTTGTTAATTTTTCTGCCAATTTTAAAGCAGTTTGTCCGCCTAATTGTACAATAACTCCTTCGGGTTTTTCATGGCGAATAATGTCATAGATATGTTCCCAAAAAACAGGTTCGAAATACAATTTATCGGCAGTATCGAAATCTGTAGAAACCGTTTCTGGATTACAATTAATCATAATAGTTTCATAACCACATTCTGCTGCTGCTAATACACCATGCACGCAACAGTAATCGAACTCAATTCCTTGTCCAATTCTATTAGGACCAGAACCTAAAACAATAATTTTTTTCTTCTCAGTAACAATACTTTCATTAGCTATAACTATTTCTCCATTAGGCGTTTCAATTTCGTTTTCGAAAGTAGAGTAATAATAAGGTGTTTTTGCAGTAAACTCTGCCGCACAGGTATCTACTAATTTATAAACACGTTGTATTTTTAAAGTATCTCTTTTCGTATACACCTCACTTTCTAAACAGTCTAGCATATGTGCTATTTGTCTATCTCCATAACCTTTTTGTTTAGCTTCTAGCAATAAATCTCTTTCTATGGTATCAATTGTATAGGTAGAAATTTCTTTTTCTAACTGGAACAATTCTTCATATTGCTTTAAATACCACATATCTATTTTTGTGATATCGTAAATCTGACTCAATGGAATTCCCATAGCAATGGCATCATAAATAGCAAAAACCCTGTCCCAACTCGCATGAGTTAGTTTTTCTATAATTTGATTATAATTGGTGTATCCCTTTCCGTCTGCTCCTAAGCCATTTCGTTTAATCTCTAAAGATTGTGTTGCTTTGTGCAAAGCTTCTTGAAAAGAACGTCCAATTCCCATAACTTCTCCCACCGCTTTCATTTGCAAACCTAAAGTTCTATCAGAACCTTCAAACTTATCAAAATTCCAACGAGGTATTTTTACAATTACATAATCTAATGTAGGCTCAAATAAAGCGGAAGTAGATTTTGTAATCTGATTTTCTAACTCATCCAAAGAATAGCCAATTGCCAATTTAGTAGCTACTTTTGCAATAGGATACCCTGTTGCTTTACTTGCCAATGCTGAGGAACGAGAAACTCTTGGATTAATTTCAATAGCAATAATATCTTCTTTTTCATCTGGTGAAACGGCAAACTGTACATTACAACCTCCTTCAAAATCGCCAATAGAACGCATCATATGAATTGCCATATCACGCATTTTTTGGTAGGTCTTATCAGACAAAGTCATTGCAGGTGCTACGGTTATAGAATCTCCAGTATGAATTCCCATTGGATCCATATTTTCTATAGAACAGATAATCACAACATTGTCGTTTTTATCACGCAATAATTCCAATTCATATTCTTTCCAACCCATCATGGCTTTGTCAATCATTACCTCATGTATGGGTGATGCCTCTAAACCTCTACTTAACAATTCATCAAAATCCTCAGGCTTATACACAATAGAAGCTCCTGCTCCACCCAATGTATAAGAAGAACGGATTACTAATGGAAAACCAAATTCTTGTGCAATTTCTTTTCCTTTTAAGAAGGATGTTGCGGTAGCCTGTGGTGCCATAGGAACTCCTATTTTACCCATCAATTCTCTAAACTGTTCTCTATCTTCTGTAACATTTATGGCATTGATATCTACACCAATCATCTTTACATTAAAATCTTTCCAAATTCCTTTATCATCGGCTTCAATACACAAATTCAAAGCAGTCTGTCCTCCCATTGTTGGCAAAACAGCATCTATTTGTGGGTGCTCTTTTAAAATTTGAATGATTGATTTTGTTGTTAAAGGCAACAAATAGACATGATCTGCCATAGAGGGATCCGTCATAATAGTTGCAGGATTGGAATTGATTAAAATGGTTTCAATACCGTCTTCACGCAAAGAACGTAACGATTGTGAACCGGAATAATCGAACTCACAAGCTTGTCCGATAACAATAGGTCCTGATCCGATAATTAAAATTGATTTAAGGTCTTTCCTTTTGGGCATGATAAATTGTTGTTTTTTATTCAGTTTGTAAAAATAATTAGGGTTTAGATATAAAAAAAGGTGTTACTAAAAATAGTAACACCTTAATTATTAACAATTGTTAATCATTATCTTTTATGTCTAGTTTCTGTTGAAACAGATAGTTTCTTTCTTCCTTTTGCTCTTCTACGAGCCAATACTTTTCTACCATTAGCAGATGCCATTCTCTCTCTGAAACCATGTTTGTTTCTTCTCTTTCTTTTAGACGGCTGGTACGTTCTTTTTGGCATGAGTTATCTTTTTAAAATATCTTCTTTATTAATTTTATCTTTCAGTAAAAACACCTCTACTAAAAGCGATTGCAAATATACAACTGTTTTTATACTTGACAAACTCAATATGTTTTTTTTATTTAAAATTTAAAAGATTCAATCCTTCAATCTTTTAATAAATTAATGTTTTTCATTTTTTTATTTGCCATGCATAACATTGTTATTACTTTTGCTCAAACCTAACAAAAGCATGAGTAATACTAAATACGTTTTCGTTACTGGAGGCGTTACATCATCACTAGGAAAAGGAATTATTGCAGCATCTTTAGCCAAACTACTACAAGTTAGAGGTTTTTCTGTAACTATTCAAAAACTAGACCCTTATATAAATATAGATCCTGGTACTTTAAATCCTTATGAACATGGAGAATGCTATGTTACAGACGATGGTGCTGAAACCGATTTAGATTTAGGTCATTATGAGCGTTTTTTAAATATTCCTACTTCACAAGCCAACAACGTTACTACAGGTAGAATTTACCAATCAGTTATCGACAAAGAACGAAAAGGAGCATTTTTAGGAAAAACAGTACAAGTAATTCCACACATTACAGATGAAATTAAATATCGCATTCAGAAGTTAGGAAAAACAGGCGAGTTTGATATTGTCATTACAGAAATTGGTGGTACCGTTGGCGATATTGAATCCTTACCCTATGTAGAATCTGTACGTCAGTTACTTTGGGAATTAGGTAATGAAAACGCCATTGTTATTCATTTAACATTAGTCCCTTTTTTAACGGCAGCAGGAGAATTAAAAACAAAACCTACACAGCACTCTGTAAAAATGTTAATGCAAAGTGGTGTAAGTCCAGATATTTTAGTCTGTAGAACAGAACATCAAATTTCTGAAGATATCAAACGAAAATTGGCACTGTTTTGCAACGTGAAACAAGAAGACGTTATACAATCTATAGATGCAGAAACTATTTATGACGTTCCTAATTTAATGTTTGAAGAAGGTTTGGATGAAGTAGTCCTAAAAAAATTGGCGCTATGCCCTAAAGAACAACCCGAATTGGCTTCTTGGAATACTTTTTTACAAAAACATAAAAATCCAAAGTCTACTGTAGAAATCGGTCTTATTGGAAAATATGTAGAATTACACGATTCCTACAAATCTATTACAGAAGCTTTTATTCATGCAGGTGCGGTAAATGAAGCCAAAGTAAAAGTACGTTGGATTCATTCTGAAGAATTAACACCTTACAATGTCTCTGAAAAATTAAAAGGTCTTAACGGGGTTTTAGTAGCTCCTGGCTTTGGAGATCGTGGTATTGAAGGAAAAATTAGTGCTGTACAGTATGCCAGAGAACAACATATTCCATTCTTTGGTATTTGTTTAGGAATGCAAATGGCAGTTATTGAATACGCTAGAAATGTACTGCAATTAGAGGATGTTTTTTCTACTGAAATGAATGCAGACTGTAAAAATCCTGTTATTAACCTAATGGAAACACAAAAAAATGTTACTGAAAAAGGTGGCACCATGCGATTAGGTGCTTGGGATTGTGAGATTTTAAAAGATTCAAATGTTTTTAAAGCCTATGGAGCTACATTAATTAGCGAAAGACACCGACATAGATATGAGTTTAACAACGAATATTTAGACGCTCTTACCAAAGCAGGAATGACGGCTACAGGAACAAATCCTAAAACAAATTTGGTAGAAATTATAGAAATCCCAGATCACCCTTGGTTTGTAGGTGTGCAATACCACCCAGAATATAAGAGTACTGTATTAAATCCGCATCCCTTATTTGTAGATTTTATAAAAGCTACCTTAGAACACTTAAAATCTTAAAAATGGAATGGGGTTTGACTCCTATTACGCAACATCGTTAATTCATTTAAAATAATAGAAACAGCATTTAATTTTACTAGATTTGTCGGATTTTCTTTTGAAAAAAGAAACGAAAATGACAAGTTGACATTTTAAAAAAAACTCATGGAACAAAAAAAATTCGACTATAATTCTTTAATTGGAATGGTTTTACTAGGCGCTATTATGCTTTGGTATTTAAACTCGCAACCCAAACCTGAAGAAACTCCTACAACTACTGAACAACCTACAGTAGTTACTCAAAAAAATACAACTCCACAAAATACCGTTACCGAGAAATTTGTTGAAAACGATTCGTTACGAAAAGCCGCATTGGTTAACAAACTAGGGGCTTTTTCGCAAAGCGCTATCTTAGGTACCGATGGCAATACTATTTTGGAAAATGAAGTTTTAAAATTGACGATTTCTAATAGAGGTGGGCAAATTATAGAGGCTTTAGTTAAAAATTACAAAACCTACGATTCGCTTCCACTCTATCTCATTAAAGACAAAAATGCATCTTTCAATCTTAATTTTGGAACTACAGACAACAGAATTTTAAATACTAAGGATTTATATTTTGTTCCCTCACTCACCAAAAATGGAGAGAACCAGATTCTTTCTATGCAATTAAAAGTATCGGAAACGCAATTTTTAGAGTACCGTTATGAAATGAAACCTAATAATTATATGTTAGGCTTTGGGGTGCGCTCGCAAGGTTTAAATACCATAATTAACTCGTCTAACGAAATTAACTTAGACTGGAATGTAAAAGGATACCGACACGAAAAGAGTTTACGGACAGAAAACACGATGTATTCTCAACTGTATTATAAAGACGAGGACAAAGTAGATTATTTGAGTCCGAATGATACCGAAACCGCAAATAATTTAAACTGGGTAACCTTTAAGCAACACTTTTTCTCTTCTGTTTTATTAAGCGATACGCCTTTTAAAAATGCCATCATCAGTTCTGAAGACTTGGTAAAAGACGAAGCTATTGATACCGTTTTTACCAAACAATTTCGTCTAAAAACACCCCTTGCATTGCGTAATGGCGAACTAGATTATAGCATGCAGTGGTATTACGGAATTTCCGATTATAAGACTTTTCAGCAATACGAAAACACCGACTTAGGAGAAACTGCTGATTTAGGTTGGGGTATTTTTGGGACTATTAACCGTACTATATTTATTCCCATTTTTGGAATGTTAGAAGGACTATTGTCTAACTACGGATTGATTATTATTTTAATGACCATTGTGGTACGAATTTTAATGTCGCCATTAGTCTATAAGTCCTATGTTTCTAGTGCAAAAATGAAAGTGATTCGTCCAGAATTAACGGCATTGAATGAAAAATATCCAGGAAAAGAAAACGCTATGAAACGTCAGCAAGAAACCATGGCGATTCAACGAAAAGCAGGTGTAAGCATGCTTTCGGGTTGTATTCCTGCCTTGTTGCAAATGCCCGTTTTCTTTGCCTTGTTTAAGTTTTTCCCATCTAATATTTCTTTACGACAACAAGGGTTTTTATGGGCAGACGATTTATCGTCTTACGATACTATTTTTAATTTGCCCTTTAGCATTCCATTTTACGGAAACCATGTAAGTTTATTTCCCATTTTAGCCTCTATAGCCATTTTCTTTTATATGAAGATGAACCAGAGCCAACAAATGAATATGCAAGCACCTACGCAAGAAGGCATGCCCGATATGCAAAAAATGATGAAGTACATGATTTACTTCTCTCCTATTATGATGCTGTTTTTCTTTAACAACTATGCTAGTAGTTTAAGTTTGTACTATTTTATTTCCAATTTACTAACCATTACCATTATGTTAGTGATTAAAAACTACGTAATTGATGAAAAGAAAATCATTGCGCAAATTGAGGAAAACAAAAAGAAACCCGAAAAGAAAAAAAGCAAGTTTCGAGAGCGTTTAGATACTGCTATGAAACAAGCCCAAGAGCAGCAAGCGCAACGACAGAAAAAGAAATAATAGTCGCTAATAAAGGACTCGTTTTAGCTTTTTAGAGATAAGCAAAAGCGTTAAGAACGAGTTTGTTGTGTATTGTATATATATTTAATAGCAATCATATACAAAATACATACATCTATTTCTACTTAAAAGCCTAGTTTTTATGCGGGTTTCTATTCTTTATCATTTTTTTTGGTAAATGAATTTAATTCGATATATTTATGTGTTGCACACAATATGAAGAAATTGCTTCAAATAGCATTAATTGGAATTGTAACATTGAGTTGTAACTCAAAAAAGAAAACTGAACCGAAAACTTTTGAGGAAGCGGAATTAGAGTTAGCAAATTATAGCGAAAAAGACCGAATGAAAGAATTGGAATATTTGAAAACCAATGTGTTTAATGGGCTTGAAAATCTGAATGACGGATTCGACTCTGAATCTATATATTATTTCTCAGAATCGGACTTTGAAATAGTACTGAAAAGAGTTCAAAAACTTGGAATCGGAATAATGGGAATTGAGCCTTGGCTGAATGGAGAATTTTATGATGTAAAAGTAGTCGAGGATTATAATACATTTTCGACTGACCCAAAATGGTATCAAAAAGCATTTGCTGAATTCAGAATGAACAAAAAAAACTTGCAGTATGCTGCGAGTTACGAAATACCAAAAGAATTGCTTACGGAATAAAATACTGTGGACAACAACGTGTATAATTAATGGCTAATTTTCGCCTACTTACGAAAATCCTCGCGGATTTTCTATTCAGTATTTATTTGCTAAATTAGGTGCTTAAACACGCCACTAATCATACACCAGAGCGTTAGTCACAAATTAAAAATGGAAAAAGTTGATTATTCATATGGAAGAGCATCTGATTTAAGCTCTTCATATTTAAAAATAGGTATAGATAATTATCTTTTATTTATAGAAAAAAGCAAAAATTTAAAAGAAAACGACTCAACCTTAGATGAATATGAAAGTTTTAAACTTTTTGAAGAAAATCAAAAAACCAAAACTATAATCGGAGAACATTTTGTTATAAGCGTTATTTTTCTTTCTATGTTTTTAGAATCATATATATACGATTTTAGCGCGAGAAATCAAGGAGATTCTTTCACGTCAAAATTTTTAGATAAATTAGATACAATATCAAAATGGATAATTATTCCTAAAATCATTTCAGGCGTTGAAATTGATAGATCTAGAAAATCTTTTGAAACATTCAAAAAACTAATTAGAACTAGAAATAAATTAATTCATTGGAAATCTAAAGATGCCAATATTGCAGAACTTTATAAAAACCGTGAGAATGAGATTTATAATCTAATAGATTTAAAAGAAGTTTTTTTCGCTATTAAAGATATATTTCAACAGCTTGAAAATGGACAAGAAATAAAGGTTCATAAATTTTATATAAAATACATAGACGAAAATAAAATCTGTGGCTAACAACATATATATTTCATTGCTAGTAATCAACTACTTACAAAAATCCTCTCGGATTTTCTATTCGGTATGCATTTACTAATTTAGTTGCTGAAACTCGAAATGAAATCATACACAAAACCGTTACCAAACAGTTGAAAACCGAACTATGAAACAACTTCTGTCTTTAATATTAATATTTTCGATTCTATCAAGTTGCGACGGAAAAAAATCAGACAAAACCAAATCTGAATTTAAGCCAAAAACGGAATTAAAAACACAAACAGAGTCTGAACCAAAAAAGGAATTGGAAGCTTTCCAATCAAAAATTAAAAAAGATACAATTAATAATTATTGGGCTTTAGTACTTGACACTATTTCCAGTAAAAGAGAATTTAAAATTTCTGACTTAAAATATACTCTTGAATTAAAAACTTATAGTTTAAACGATAGTTCAATTGTTAGGGATTTAGCACAGGACGGAGAACAAGTTTATTTAGACCATTCTCACAAAATGGTAACTGATTTCAAACTTTTGACTGACTCAATTGCTGACAAAAAACAAATCGACCGAACTGATTTTAAAGAATCTCTAATTCCTGAATTTTATGTAGAATGTAATCTTTTCTCAACCGAAATTGATAGCATTATAGGTAACAACCTTTATCTGACTTCTAACTTGAATGTTCCTGATACTGGCAATCAATGGAGAGTTTGGTATTCAATTCAGATTAAAGATAAAAAAATTGGAAATTTAAAAATTAAAGAATCTAATTACGTTGGAGATTAAAAACCGTTTGGTAACACCGTGTATAATTAATGGCTGGTTCTCGCGGATTTTCTATTCGGTTTTTATTTGGTAAATATAGATGCTTAACCACGCAACTAACCATACACAATTACGTTTTAAAACATTTAACGAAATGAATCGCATCCTTCAAATTTTAGGAATTCTGATAATACTGATTAATTGTAAATCAACTAAAGTCGGACAAGAATCGGAATTTAAAATGGAAGATGATTCAGTAAATCTTTATGCTTTTATCGGAGAAAAAATATCTGTAATTGAATTTGACCCAAATGAAAATAATACTCGAATTGAAATAGACTCAATAACTGGAGATACAATTCGGAGAATGAGTTACATAATGGATAACGGATTCAGAAATAAATATAAAGTTGTGAAAAATGTATTTAACGACTTGAAAACGGACACGATTGACTTTCTTGCTTATGATCATTATGGACGTCCAGGGTTTGAAAATTATGAAAATGTGATTTTATACATTTCCTTGAACAAGAAAAAAGGTCATTATTATCATCAAAAATATCAATATAACCCAGTAAAGAAAACAAAAAACGGAACTTGGAAAGGACTGAATGGAGAAAGCATTGAAAGCTTATTTAACGAAAAGAAAAAAGGAGTGCTAACCGCTCGTGGACTATTTGATGAATAAAAAACGTTTTACAACACTGTGTATAATTTATTGATAGTAATCTTCTGCCTACAAAACTTGACTTAATAAAAAAGAAAATGATATTTAACTCAAAAAAAAGAATACAGGTTGTAAAAGATTTTTTTGAATATGTAGAATCTGAAATTTTACAAACCGAAAAAAAATCTGAAGTATCAAATAAAATAAAAAAACAACTTGAAACTGGATTCGCATTGATTGAAAATAATGAATGTAAATTAGCTTTTAAAAACTTAGCTTCTGAATTAGTTGAACATTTTATAATAATTGACAGGCAAGGAACTGATATAGTAAAAAAAGTAATTAAGTTTTGTAAGCTAAATAAAAAATGGGAATTTGATTTAAGAAGAATTAATTCACTTGGTTACAAAATGGGAAGCTGGAAATTAACAGATTCAGAAAAATTAGCTAAAGAAAATAAATATACTTTTTATAAACCAAGTAGAAAACTTACGAAAAATCTTAAAATCGGAAATATTGTAAAATTGATTTTTGAATTTGATTCTTCTAATCCAAAACATCCATCATCTGAAAGAATGTGGGTTGAGATTACTGAAATAAGTGGAGAAAAATTCAAAGGGATATTAGACAATCATCCATTTTATTTACACGAACTTTATGCTGGTGATGAAATAGTTTTCGAACATCGACACATTATTGACCACAATTTAGAATTATCCGAACCAAATTTGGTAGAAAAATATTACGACAGATGTTTTGTCACAAATAAGGTTCTGTACGACAATGCTCCAATAAATTATATCTATCGAGAGAACCCAATGAAAAAAGATGAAGAGAGAAATTATGTTGATACAGGTTGGAGAATTTTATCAGGTGATGAATCAGATGAATATATAGATAATCCAGAAAATATAAGTTTTGTTGCACTTGGAGCAGTTTTGTCAAAAGACGATTCTTTTGTCGATTTATTGAACTCTGAAATTGGAACAAGTTTTGAGAGAAATAAAAATAGGGTATTTAAAAAAATTGAATAAAAAACAAAGACTAAGAATCTATATAATAACGTATATCATTCGGAATACAGAAACATTATACAAGAAAAGCTACAAAAAACATGAAAAAACAATTTAGAAATAATAAAAAAAGGAATCTATCTCCTCTTTTATTACCTCTTTTCACTATCATTGGAATTGGTTTTCTAATTGTTATTTCTATGTATTATGAACCTAGTTGGAATTTTAATTGGACTGAAATTAGAAAAGAAATAAAAGATTCAATTAAATTAGCTGAATATAGAGGAATTACTAGTGGAACTGGAGGAATGGGTATTTCAACAATAAACGAAGTTAAAACAAGAATGTGGATAATGAACAACGCTACTAAATCTGAACTGTTAGAACTGACTGAATATCCTAATGGAACTGTTAAAGCTATTGCTTATGAAGGCTTATTAAGAAAGAAAAAAAAATATAAAAAAGTAGAATTAATTTTAAAAGCAATAAAAGACACTACATATCTTTTAAGTTATCAATCAGGCTGTATCGGTTGGAATAGAAAAATTGCAGATTACCTTATACAGGATGTTTTGATGATTGATGATGGAATACTTCCTCCAGAAGCAATTTCGAAAATTGAATTGACAGAATTAGAGAAAGAAATAATCTTATTAGAATATAAAAAATACTATTAAAAACTATACGTATATAATTAATTGCTTGGTTATAATCAATTCAAAAATTTTAGCGTGTAGAAACACAATATTGTCACACATTTAACAAGACTAATGAAAAAAAGAATTATAATAATTGGAATTATAATTATAGGAGTAACATATTTCGGAATTGAAATGTATGACTTTGCGAAAGGGGTAAAAAATGACGTAAAAAATACTGAAAAACAAAACATAGAAACAACCACGATAAAAGCAGAAACAGAATTTGATGAAGATGATTGTGTTTTTGACTTAAACACACAAACTGACGATTTTCTTAAAGACGCAGGTGAATTTACAAACTATGTTTGGGATAACAAACAAAAAAAAGCGACAATAACACTTAAAAACCAAAACACATTAATTGTTACTCGAGGCGGTTGCGCTCATTTTTCATTTTACGGAAACTTAATACTAAATAACTCTCAACTTAGTTTAAACGATGAAAATAAAATATTTGAAAACGCTTTATGGATTTCTAAAAAATTATTTCATAAATCTGACTTTGAATTTATAAAGCAATTATTAAATAAAAGAAAATTTGAAATAATTCAATCAGAAAATCAAAAGTATTATGATTTTCAAATTGACAGATATTGTGATATGACTTTAGTCATTGAAAAATTAAAAGATAATCAAATATCAATAGAAATCGGATATTACATTTGTTAAAAAAGCGTTTACGAAACCCTTTAAAATTTTACAAGTGTTGTGATGGGCACATCTGGCAATTGGCCTTTTCCGTTGAGTGCTTTTAGTTCCATAATACATGAAATTCCACGAACCTGCAATCCATTCTTCTTTGCCAATGCCACAACGGCTTTTAGACTTCCTCCTGTAGCAATCAAATCGTCATGGATATGTACGCTAGAACCTGAAGGAATCACATCTTTACTCATTTCTAAGGTATCTGTTCCATACTCTTTCTCGTAACGACAACGAACTACTGGAGGCGGTAATTTTCCGGGTTTCCGAACCATGATAAACGGAATTTTAAGTCGCTGAGCAAGTAAGGTTCCAAAAAGAAAACCTCGAGAATCCAATCCTAAAATAGCATCTGGTTTCTCTTTTAAAATGGCAGTTGTTAAAGCATCCGTTACCTCTTTTGTTAATGCTGGTTGCAACAAAATACTTTGCAAATCTTTAAACTCGATTCCTTGCTTTGGGAAATTAGAAATCGTTCGTATTTGTTGACGTAATTTTTGTTCAAGTGTTTGTACCATTATAAGTGCTCTTTAGCAAATATTGTATTATTCTTCTTTCTTCTTTCGCTCCCAAAAAAACCAACCCACAGGTACTAATAACAACAGACCATAAGAAACCAAAGCAAAGGCATTTCCTTGTTGAATAACAGTAGGTTCAAATTTAAAAACAATTTCGTGCGTTCCTTTTGGAATTGGTATTCCTCGCAATACATAATTTACTTGAAAATGACGTGTTAGTTTTCCATCTATATACGCATTCCAACCCTCTTTGTAATAGATTTCTGAAAATACCGCAAACTGAGGTTTTTGGGTTTTTGATTGATACGTTAAATGGGTTACATCATATTTTGTAAGTTCAATAGTCGCTGTAGAATCTTTTTGAAATAACGCCTCTTTTGCATTGATTTTTTGAAAATTGCTTTCCGTTATCACTACCGTATGTTTCGTATCTAAACTATCCAAAGCTTTAATTTCTTGATTGGCACTTGTTACCACTTTAAATTCGTTTACAAACCAAGCATTTCCATTGACATAAGGATTTTGTTGTACATCGTTTTTGGTTTGTCCAGCACCCACAATAAAATACTTGGTGTTTAGCATATTTAGCACTTCCATATTTTGTTTGGCAATCTGATAATCGAACAATTCGTTATAACGCCTCATTTTCGCGGCATGATAGCCTCCAATAGACTGATGAAAATAAGAGGTTCTTCCATCTTGCATAGGGTCGGTGGTAAAATTTCCTACTCGATAATGACTTTTATCTTGTAAAATAAAAGTATCCGCCTCAGTAGCAACAAAAGGTTTTTCAATTTTTCTAGCCATTTTAAAATCCTCTTGATTTACATAACGTTTGTCTACCGTAATTAAATCGAATAAAATTAACAGTCCAAAAGCAACAATTACCTGTGTTTGTTTGAGTTTTTCTTTCATCAAAAACCACAACAATGCGGCAGCAATCGTTATCAAAATAAACGAGCGCAAACTATCTGAAAAAAGCAAATCTTTTCGGTCTTCGATAACCGCATCTATCAAGCCTGGAATTTCACTATAACTAGCATCTCGAATGCCTTCAAAAGCAAAAAAACTTGTACCAAACAACGTAAAAAACAAGGTAATTCCGCCCATTACAAAAAAGGCTTTTTTAAGTGCTTCGGTTTTTTCTATGGATGTAATTTTTGAAGAAAAGAAAGTTGCTAAGGCTAAAAACCCAAGCAATGGCACACACAATTCTGCAATTACCTGAATAGAAGAAACAGCTCTAAACTTATTGTACAAAGGCACATAATCGATAAAAAAGTTAGTAAGTCCGCTAAAATTCTTTCCCCAACTGAGTAGTATTGAAAAAATAGTTGCTGCCACCAACCAGTATTTTAATTTTCCTTTTACTAAAAATACCCCTAGAAAAAACAAGAAAAACAGTACTGCACCTATGTAAGCAGGTGCTTCTACAATAGGTTGATTCCCCCAATAAGTTAATACTTGTTCAGAAAAACTAGCCGCTCGATTGGCGCCAATTTTATCTTTTAAAAAGGCGTAGGATTGCGAATCTTTTCCTAGATTTTCAACCGTTCCGCCTCCCATAAATCTTGGAATAAACAGGTTGAAAGTTTCTGCTTGTCCGTAACTATATTGCGTAATATATGCTTTATCTAAACCTGTACTTTTCTGTTTTTTACTTCCATCTGGATTCACCGTTAATTCCGATGTACCTCGTGTGCTATAATCTGAATATTGTTTTGTTGCTAATAATCGAGTAGCATTTACACCAACTCCTAACAATACAGCAGCAATTAATATTGCGGCTTGTTTTATAAAAACAGGCAACGCTTTCTTCTTAATAGCATCAATGACTTCTACAATTCCTAAAATTAACAAGCAAAACCCTAAATAGTAAGTCATTTGCAAATGATTTGCATAAATCTCTAAACCCATCGCAAAACTTGTTACTACAAATCCTAATAAATATCGCTTTTGAAATACCCATAAAAAACCTGCTAACACTAAGGGTATATACCCAATAGCATGGGCTTTTGCGTTGTGTCCTGCTCCAAAAATAATAATTAAATAGGTAGAAAAACCAAAAGAAAGTGCGCCAATAACAGCTAATTTCCAAGGCACTTTTAAAGCCATGAGCAACACAAAAAAGCTTAAAAAGTATAAAAAAACATAATCTGCTGGTCTTGGTAAAAATCGAATCAAACGATCTAAACTTCTTATAAAATCGTTCGGGTAATAAGCACTTAATTGAAAAGCAGGCATGCCACTAAAAGCAGCACCAGACCAATAAGGTTCTTTTCCTTTTTCTAAACGATAATCTACAATTTCTTTAGACATTCCTCGAAACTGTGTAATATCTGATTGAGAGAGTTTTTCACCCTTTAAAACAGGATAAAAATAAATAAGAGAAGCAATGATAAAAATTAAAACTGCAATTCCATAAGGAAGTATTTTTTTATACATAGTATTAGTCTATTTCTTCAAAATCTACATAATCGCCTACAGGTTTTGTATGCCCTTGTGCATTTCTTGGAGCTTTGTCAATTACTGTTTCTCCTTCTTTAACATTCGTTTGTGCTTGTTGTTGATTTTGAAATTTAGATGCTTTTTTCTGCATGGTATCAACCGCTTTCTTTACTAAAAAAGGAGCAAATAACTTCGTTAAGAATTTAAGTCCATAATAAACTAACAGTAAAATAAATATTGTTTTTAATAAACTCATCAATTTTTTTCTTAATAAAATTTTTAAATAAACTCAAAAGTAACAATTTGACAACAATTGTAACGTTAATAAATTACGAAACTTTAGAATACAAAAGCATTTGATGAATTACAATTTTAGATTACTTTTACAAATTAATTTCAAACCAAATAATAAGCTCTCCGCATAGATATTCATATGAAACTAAAGTTGTTAATTGGGGTTTTGGTTTTTTCTTGCTTTTTAGCAAATGCACAATACACCAATGTAATTAATTCTAACAAACCTGGTTTTTCTGAGAGTCCTTATAGTGTTGGAACAGGTATTTACCAATTCGAAAGCAGCTTTTTTTTTAGAAATCTAAGTATAGAACCTACTTTTTCTCAACCACAATCTTTAGGAGTAGATGTAGCATTTAGAACTAGTTTTTTTCTAGACAAATTTGAACTCAACGCAAACGTTGCTTATCAAAAAGATAAAATTGCCTTTAAAAATATTTTTACTTCACAAGAATTTACAACAGGTATTCGTAAATTAACCGTAGGTGGAAAATATTTGGTTTACGAACAAGAATACGAAGATAAATCTAAAGAAATTAGAAGTTGGAAAAGACGTTATGCTTTTGATTGGAAACGATTAATTCCTTCTGTAGGTGTTTATGCTGGCGCCAACTTAGATTTTGTAAATGATATTCATAAAGTAGGTACTATTTCTCCTAAAGTGGGTGTATTACTACAGAATAATCTTACCTCCGACTTTCATGTTATTACAAATATATTTTATGATAAAATTGGGACTGACTTCGCCGAGCTTTCTTTTGTAATAACAAGCACCTATAATTTAAGTGATCGTTTGTCTACCTATTTTGAAAACCAAAGTGCTACTGATAAATTTAAAACAAGTACAAATTTTGGTACAGGATTCGCATTCTTATACACGCCCAATCTACAGATTAACACTTCTGCAAGAATGATGTTTGAGGGAGAAGCTACAGGGTTTTATGCCAGTTTTGGTGTTTCTTATAGAATTAATAAGTATCGTCCAGATTATATTGAACGTGATGAAAAAGGGAATATTATTAGTAAAAACGGAAAATCAACGAATTCTATTGATGATAAAAACAAAGGATTCTTTGGGAAGTTATTTGATAAAGTAAATGTATTTAAGAAAAAGAAAAGAACGAGACCTAAAAGAAAAAGAAAAAAACCAGTATTTAAAGCCTCAAAGAAAAAGAAAGGTGTTTTTGGCAGTTTTTTAAAGAAGAAAAAGAAAACCGAAAAGAAAGAAAAAAAGAAAACTGAAGACAAAAAAGAAGACAAAGAAGACAAAGAAGACACTAAAAATAAGTAGCATTAACCTTATGTAATGCTTTTTACACCCTGAATTAAAATAACTTTCTCAATATCAGTTAGAGTGATTTTTTATTAAAAAAATTATAGCTATTTTTTTAGCCATGACGGAATTTAAAATCACATCATGGCTAAATATTTTGCCTCATTTTTCAAATACTATGCTAACCAAGCATTTATCATCCACAAAGTTTTTTCTTGTTCTGAAATAAAATCGCTCATCATTGCATTGGTTCCTTCATCATCTGCAGCATCAGATAACTCTAAAATAGAGCGTTCTATTTTTAATAGTTCCGACAAAGACTCAACAATAAGTGCTACTGCCTTTTCGTCTTTAGAAATATTTTTTCCAACAGGAACTTTAGCAAATTTATTGTAGGCTTCAAAAGTATGCAAAGGAGTTCCTTGTAAAGTTAAAATGCGTTCTGCTACTGCATCTATTTTCTCTTGAGCATCTAAATAAAACTCTTCAAATTTAGCATGCAATTCAAAAAAATTTTTGCCTTTAATATTCCAATGTAAGCCTCTTAAATTCTGATAATACACTTGAAAACTAGCCAATAAGTCATTCAATTTAATGGTAAGTTCAGTCGTTTTTTCTTTGTTTAAACCTAAGTTTGTTGTAGTCATAATAGTATTTGTTTTTAAATATTTTTCAAATTTATTGCTATTTTATTCTGAAAAACTATAATTATAATTGATAGTTTTAATATATTTATCGAAAATTATTATACAATGACTATTACACAGCTAAAATATGTTTTGGCAGTCGCCGAATATCAAAATTTCACCATTGCAGCAACACATTGTTTTGTAACACAGCCTACGTTAAGTATGCAAATTCAAAAGCTAGAAGAACAATTAAACGTACAAATCTTTAATCGCGCTAAAAAACCCATAGAAATTACAGATGTTGGTAAGAAAGTAATAGAACAGGCTAAAATTATTGTAGACGAGAGTACTAGAATTACAGACATTGTACACCAACACAAAGGATATATTGGTGGCGAATTTAAACTGGGAATTATTCCTACAGTAATGCCAACATTGTTACCGATGTTTTTACAAAATTTTACAAAAAAATATCCGAAAGTAAAATTAATTATTGAAGAACTTACTACAGAAGAAATCATTAGAAAATTAATTGACGGACATATAGATGCTGCCATTGCTGCAACTCCCTTAGAAAACGATATCATAAAAGAACGCCCTTTGTATTATGAACCCTTTCTAGGTTTAATTCCTCAAAATCATCGTCTTTTTCATGAGAAAAAAATTGAAGTAGATGCCTTAGAAATGGACGATATTTTACTTTTAGAAGATGGACACTGTTTTAAAGATAGCGTTATTAATTTATGTAGGACTCATAAAATTGACAACAAAAAAGGGTTTCAGTTAGAAAGTGGCAGTTTTGATACGTTAATAAAACTTTCTAAAGAAGGTTTAGGCATGACTTTACTACCGTACTTGCATACGTTAGATTTAAGTGAAACTGACAAAAAACACTTGAGAGAATTTACAAGCCCGCCTCCGGCAAGAGAAGTAAGTTTAATTTATCACAAAGCACAACTAAAAATGCAATTAATAGAAGCCTTAAAAACAACGATTGACGGTATTATTAGAGGCGCAATTTCTTTTAGCGATGTAAAAATTATTAGTCCGTTACAAAAACGTTAGTTTTAAAGCTTTATAAGAAAATCGAAACGCTCCAATACTTTAAATTATTGAATAGTTTAAGAGTACATTTTATTTCGCAATTCTTTTACTTTAGGATCTGCTAAATATTCATCAAAAGTAGCATACCTATCGATAACACCTTTTGGGGTTAATTCTATAATTCTATTGGCTACTGTTTGCGCAAACTCATGATCGTGTGTAGAAAACAATACAGTTCCTTTAAAATTAATCAACGCATTATTTAATGCCTGGATAGATTCTAAATCTAAGTGATTGGTGGGTTCATCGAGCAGTAAAATATTGGCTCTTTTCATCATCATTTTAGACAACATACAACGTACTTTTTCTCCTCCAGATAACACATTACTTTTCTTTAAAGCCTCTTCGCCAGAAAAAATCATTTTCCCTAAAAAACCACGTAAAAACACCTCTTCACGTTCTTCCTCTGTTTGTGCATATTGCCGTAACCAGTCTACTAAATTTAATTCTCCATTCTGAAAAAAACTAGCATTGTCTAATGGCAAATAAGATTGTGTAGTAGTTACGCCCCATTGAAATTTACCTGTAGCAGCAGCTTCGTTATTTGTAACAATTTGATAGAAAGCTGTAATAGCTCTAGAATTTTTAGATATTATTGCTACTTTATCTCCTTTGTTTAAGTTAATATCAACTTTATCAAATAATTTCTCTCCTTCAAATTCTTTAGACAAGCCTTCTACATTTAAAATTTGATCTCCAGCTTCTCGATCGCTTTTAAAAATAATCGCAGGATATCTTCTGCTAGAAGGTTTGATGTCTTCTACATTTAATTTTTCAATCATTTTTTTACGCGAAGTAGCTTGTTTCGATTTTGCTACATTGGCAGAAAAACGACGAATAAATTCTTCCAATTCCTTTTTCTTTTCTTCTGCTTTCTTATTCTGTTGCGCTCTTTGTTTAGAGGCTAACTGACTTGATTCGTACCAGAAAGTATAGTTTCCCGAATAATGATTGATTTTTCCATAATCAATATCAGAAATATGGGTACAAACAGCGTCTAAAAAGTGTCTGTCGTGTGATACCACAATTACTGTATTATCATAATTAGCTAGAAAATTCTCTAGCCAAGCAATGGTTTCAAAATCTAAATCGTTGGTAGGCTCATCCATAATTAAAACATCTGGATTGCCAAATAAAGCTTGCGCTAATAAAACTCTTACTTTTTGCTTTCCATCTAAATCTTTCATTAATGTGTAGTGCAGATTTTCTTTAATTCCTAAATTAGAAAGCATTGCTGCCGCGTCAGAATCTGCATTCCAACCATTCATTTCTTCAAATACCACTTGTAACTCGCCTATTTTCTCTGCATTGGCATCAGTATAGTCTGCATATAAAGCATCTATTTCTTTCTTAATTGCAAAAAGCTCTTTGTTTCCCATAACAACAGTTTCTAGAACGGGTACATCATCAAATGCATAGTGATCTTGGGATAAAACCGACATTCTTTTTCCAGTTTCTAAATGTACATGACCAGAAGTAGCTTCTTGTTTGCCCGATAATATCTTTAAAAATGTAGATTTTCCTGCTCCGTTTGCTCCAATAACACCATAACAATTTCCGTGAAGAAATTTTGTATTTACTTCATCAAATAAAACACGCTTTCCAAATTGTACGGATAGATTAGAAACTGATAACATTCTCTATAATTTTTAATTTCGTGCAAAAATAAGAAATCAAGACCTTTTAAAACTTGCTATTTTTAATTGTTTTTAAATAAAAAAACATATAAATTAGTAGCTTGCATCATAAAGTATAAATGCTTTGTTCTAAAACTGGCGTTTTTTTTAGGAATTTATTTTAACAGGGAATTAACAAGTATAAAACTACTAGATAATTACTTTTGTTGATTAGTACCTAATAGTAAGGTTGTATTATAGATGAAACAAAAAGTACTTTATTTCTTATTATTCATAATGATTGCCTTGGGTTGTAAAACACAATCTGAAGATACAAGCACCTATTTTGGAGGAAAAATTATAAATCCAAAAACGGATTATGTTGTTTTATTTCAAATGGAAAAAGCAATAGATACTTTTTATTTAGATGCTAATAGACGTTTTATAGAAAAATTAGATATACAAAGAGAAGGATTGTATTATTTTAAACACGGTCCAGAGCATCAATATATTTATATAGAACCTCAAGACAGTATTTTAATTCGTTTAAATACTTGGGATTTTGATGAATCTTTGGTTTTTAGTGGAAAAGGTGCCGAGAGAAACAACACATTATTAAATTGTTTCTTAGAAGCAGAAGAAGATGAAAAAAGATTCTACTCTTACTATAAATTTTCACCCGAATTATTTACAAAAAAAATAGATTCTACTAAAAAAGTAAAGCTGACAAAGTGGTCCGATTTTAACAAAAGAAATCTAGAAGAAACAACAAAATTTAAAAAAATTCTAAAAATTGCTTTTACCTACCCAATTTATAGTAAAACAGAAAGTTATCCATTTCATCTAAATAAATCTGATTTAAAAAAATTCTTAAAAGAGAGCAACGGTTTTTACAAACATAGAGACAGCGTTCAAATTAATAAGGATTCTTTAATCTATTTTCATTCGTATAGAGATTTCTTAGTAAGCCACATGTACAATCTTGTGTTTACAAAGCATCCCGATGAAAACATTTATAGCAATATTTTTACAACATCGCTATTAAAGGTAATTGACAAAAAAGTAAACACTAAAAAAGCAAAAAACACATTTTTAAGACAAACTATTCTCTCTTATTTCTATAGAAACTCTAATAAAAAAATTGATAAAAAAGTATTTGAAACATTCTTTGAATTTAGTTCTAATGAGAATGACAAACAACAAATGCAACGTTTGTTAAAGGATGCAAGCATATTACAGGATGGCAACAGCTTAGATAATTTTCAATTGGTAGATTTTAATAGTACCGTACACGAATCTAGCAAGCTACTAAAAGGAAAAAAAGCGCTAATTTACTTTTGGAATCCAACTTATGTTACAAAAGAGTATGTAGCTTCAAAAATTAAGTACTTCAAAAACAAATATCCTCAAATACAATATATAGGTGTTAAAATTGATGGAGATTCTAATGATTATATTAAAGAACTAGACATTAAAACACAGTTTTTTATCACACCCAAAAGCAAAGCAAACAACTTTTTAACGAGTAAAATGCCTAGGACTATTTTAATCAATAAAAAAGGGGTAATTACCCATAACTATACTTCTTTATCTTCAAAAGATATTTATACCCAACTAAAAAAGCTATCAAAAAACTAACCTACACATAGCTACCTGTTTCTATTTAATTTAGCATACCTTTGTCTGGTTTTATTTTTGAAAATAATTCAAAATAAATTCAAGTCGATTATATAAACTGGATTTACAGGAAGGGCGTCTGTGGATCTACAAAAAACACAGCATGTCAACATTTTTAGAACTAGGGCTTAGAGATGAGCTTACAAAAGCAATTACAGATTTAGGTTACGAAACCCCAACAGTAATTCAAGAAAAAGCAATTCCTCAAATCATTTCTTCTACAGACGACTTAAAAGCATTTGCGCAGACAGGAACCGGAAAAACAGCAGCTTTTAGTTTACCTATATTACAATTATTAGATGAAAATAGTGGAAATACACAAGCCATTATTTTATCGCCAACGAGAGAGTTAGCAGTTCAAATTGGGAATAACATCAAAGATTTTTGTAAATACTTAAAAAAAATAAAAGTAGTTACTGTTTATGGAGGTGCCAACATAGAAGAACAAATTAGAGGTCTTAAAAAAGGTGCTCAAATTGTTGTAGGAACTCCTGGAAGAACAGTAGATTTAATTAAAAGAAAAGCATTAAAACTAGGAAATATTGAGTGGTTGGTACTAGATGAAGCAGATGAAATGCTAAACATGGGTTTTAAAGATGAACTCGATAAAGTCTTGGAAGCTACACCAGAGACAAAACAAACCTTATTATTTTCTGCCACTTTCCCTAGAGAAGTAGAAGCCATTGCTAAGAATTATATGACCAAACCCGTAGAAATTACTTCTGGTCAGAAAAATCAAGGTTCCGATAACGTAAGTCACGAATACTATTTAGTAAACGAAAGAACTCGTTATCAAGCCTTAAAAAGAATTGCCGATTTAAACCCTAATATCTACGCTATTATATTTTGTAGAACTCGAAGAGAAACCCAAGAAGTTGCCAATAACTTAATTAAAGACGGCTACAATGCAGATGCATTGCATGGAGATTTATCGCAAGCACAACGAGACGGTGTAATGGGTAAGTTTAGAGCAAAAAGTATTCAAATCTTAGTAGCTACAGATGTTGCAGCGCGTGGTTTAGATGTAAATGATTTAACGCATGTAATTAATCATAAAATTCCGGATCAAATAGAAAATTACAACCATAGAAGTGGTAGAACAGGTAGAGCTGGTAAATTTGGTATTTCTATTGCTTTGGTTTCTAGTAAAGAAAAAGGAAGATTACGTCCTATAGAACGTATTATTAAGAAAAAATTTATAGAAGCAAAAGTACCTAGTGGAAAAGATATTTGCCGAAATCAATTAATGCATTTAATCGATAAGGTGGAAAATATTGAAGTCAATGAAAGTCAGATTACCGAATTCTTACCCAACATTTATGAAAAATTAGAAAACTTTAGTAGAGAAGAACTCATACAAAAATTTGTTTCTTTAGAATTTAACGCTCTGTTAGCATACTATGAAAATGCTAAAGATTTAAACGATTTGTCTTCTAGAGAAAACTCTAGAGCAAGAGCTACTGATGAGAATATGACACGCTTTTTTATTAATATTGGTAGAAAAGACTCTTTAAATCCTGGTAAATTAATTGGCTTAATTAACGATCAGAATATTGGCGATAAAGTAGAAATTGGTGCCATCGATATTTTAGACACCTTTTCTTTCTTTGAAATTGATAAAAATTTCGAACAAGAAACACTCGAAGCTTTTGGTGCAAATCAACCCGAATTTGAAGGAAGAGGTGTGAATATAGAAATCACAAAAAAAGAACGAGGCGGTGGCAGAAGAGGTTCTGGAGGAGGTCATAAAAGAAGAAGAAACGGTGGCGACCGTAATAACAGTGGTGGATTTGGGCGCAGCAGAAGAAGTAACGGTTCCAGTAATAATTCTTCTAGAAGATCAAACTCAGATAGAAAACCTTCTAACAGAAACTCCAATTCAGGAGGTTTTGGAAGACGAAGACGCGGATAAAATAAAACTCGTTACAAAGTAAATACCGTCAATAAAATTCCCAGTAAAATTGCTGTAAACTTTTGAAAATTAAACGTGTGATTTTCAGAAGTTTCAAAAAGAATAACGGTAGAAATATGCAAGAAAATTCCAATAATAAGTGCGGTAATCTCTGTATGATATTCTTCTAAAAAAGGAATTTTTTCTGATAGAAAAACACCTAACGGACTCATCAACCCAAAAACAGTTAGAAAAATAAAAATTGTTCTTTTGGTATATTTAGCATCTAGCAACAATACGGTTAACACAATAGCAATTGGGATTTTATGTACTACAATTGCCCACAATAAATTATCGGTTGCATTTTCTATAGGCAGACCTTCTGTAAGTGCATGGATACACAAACTAACAAATAGTAGCGTTGGAAATTTTTTTGAACCTGCATGAATATGAATATGCCCATGCTCTGCTCCTTTAGAAAAAGATTCTAAAATAGATTGAAAAATAATACCTACTAAAATTAAAATCCCTATAGTTTTAGGAGCATGTATTTGTTGGTATACTTCTGGCAATAAGTGTAAAACAGTTACAGATAGCAAGTATGCTCCACTAAAAGCTAATAAAAGCCGTATTATTTTATGACTTGGTTTTACTAAAAAAACAAGTACAAAACCCAATAGCACAGAAAGTAGTAATAACAAATAAATCATTGTGCAACAAATATTAATCGGTTAGACGTTGTTCTATCAAAATCTGATAAATGATAATCGCCAAAGATAGCGGTAATTGTAAAACCTGCTTTTTTAAAGAATAATTTTAATTTTTCGATATCTAAATACTTTACTCTTTCTATGTAATGATGATGTTGATTGTCTGCTGTAAAAGAAATCTTTTTCAAAATAAAATGGTCTTTAATCTCTCGCTCTATATGAAATTCTATTCCATCAATTGTTTTAATTTCTCTTTTTACAATCGTGTTTTTAACATTCACAACGTTTAGAAAATCGAAAACAAAAACACCATCTTGGTTTAATCCTTTCTTTATATTCTTTAGAATTAGTACATCTTCTTCGTCGTCTTCAAAATAACCAAAGCTTGTAAATAGGTTAAAAATAGCATCGTACTTTTTTGGTAACGATTTACGCATATCAGCAACTTCAAAATGCAAAGCGTCATTTTCAAATTTCTTGGCAAAATCAATGCTATTTTCAGATAAATCTAAACCCGTAACGGTATATCCTAAAGAGTTTAAAAAAATAGCATGACGCCCTTTTCCGCAAGGCATATCTAAAATATGTGCTGCTTTTGGAAGTTGTAAAAAAGCAGTGATATTTTTCATAAAAACTTGCGCATCAGAATCATCTCTATGACTATATAAAATATGATAGTACGGTGTATTAAACCAATCGCTAAACCAATTTTTTGTTTCCATTTAAATCTGTAATCTGCAAAAATACAGAAATCTTATGGTTTGAAATGAAACTTCCACAACTAGATTTCCACACGCAAAAGAATCACTATACAGAAGCTACAACCTGTACTAAAATTGTTAAAGCATGAACAATACTGAAACAAATTCAGCACAATGAAAATTATAAAAACTCAATTATCACCTATTATAATGTATTTTTGCAGAAAGAACTCAATCTTATTTTAAACTACATATAGCATACCACAAACACCATGAGTAAAGATTTTAAAATGGTAGCCACTACCCTATTTGGCTTAGAAGAAGTTTTAGCCAAAGAACTGAAAGATTTAGGTGCAAGAGACATTAAAGTAGGTGTACGAAGTGTCTCTTTTCGTGGCGACACAGGTTTTTTGTACAAAGCGAATATTGCTTTAAGAACTGCTATTAGAATCTTAAAACCTATTAAAACTTGTAAAGTGTATGATGAGGAAGATTTGTACGAAGCTATTCAAAAAATTAAATGGGAAAAGTATTTAGACGTCAATGGTACTTTTGCGATTGGTGCTGTAGTAAATTCTAAAAATTTCACCACCAATTCGCATTACATTTCTTTAAAATCTAAGGATGCAATTGCCGATTATTACCGACATCAATACAGCAGAAGGCCCAATGTAGATTTAGATTATCCCGACTTAAAAATTCATATTCATATACAAAAAGATTGGTGTACCATTTCTTTAGATTCTTCAGGAAATTCATTGCATAAAAGAGGCTACAGAAGTGCTACTAATATTGCCCCTATTAATGAAGTATTGGCGGCAGGCTTAGTTTTATTATCTGGGTATACGGGCGATGAAAATTTTATTGACCCTATGTGCGGTTCAGGAACTATTTTAATAGAAGCAGCAATGATTGCCAACAATATTCCTGCGAATATTAATCGGAAACATTTTGCTTTTGAAAATTGGAAAGATTACGACGAAGATTTGTATTTTATAATTCAGGATGCTTTGTTAAAAAAAATACGAAACTCTCATTTTAAAATGATGGGATTCGACAAAGCTCCTTCGGCTATTGTGAAAGCAAAACAGAATATTAAAAATGCAAATTTGGAAGAGTTTATTGGTGTGCATCACGTGAATTTTTTTAATTCTAAAAAAGAAGTTTTTGGAAATACCACTATCTTATTTAATCCACCTTATGGAGAACGTTTAAATATTGATACTTCAGAATTTTACAAAAAAATTGGAGATACTTTAAAGCATGGATACCCGCAATCTACCGTTTGGTTTATTACTTCAGACCTACAAGCTTTAAAACATGTAGGCTTACGAACTTCCAAACGAATTCCTTTAAAAAATGGTGACTTAGAATGTCGTTTTGTCCGTTATGACATGTATGAAGGAACTCGAAAAATAAAAAAATTAGAGCAAGAAGTTTAAGGTTTTTTATTACAAATTATAAGCAATACTAAACATAAAAATTCTTGGTAAAATATAGGTTTTTGTATCTGAAATTAAATATTCAGAAAAACCATTGCTTTGCTTAAAATTGGTGTCAAACAAATTATTCGCTGTTATTTTATAAGACCAAGCACTATTCTCTTTTTGATACAACAGTGATGTATTTGCTATTTCATAAATATTTTTCTGGTTTTGCAATTTGTTTTCGTAATAACTTCCTCTATAATCAAAAGAAAAAACAAACCCTTTTAAAAAGTCGTAATCAATAGTTACAAAAGGTTCTTGGGTAATAAATTTTGAAGCCTGACTGTTAGATGTAAAGTTTCCAATAGTTCTTTTATACCCTATTTCTATGGTTGGAAATTTTGAATATAAGGTTTCTATTCCTAATTCATAAGAATAGTTTTTACTTGTATTCGTAGTGATAATAGCATCTGTTTCTTGTAAATATTTTGCAGAAGAGACACTTCCTCTTAACTTATATTTTAATTGGTGAATTCGTTTTTGAATAGCTCCTCTAAAATTGATATTTTCAGAAGGATTATGCAATAATCTTACAGTTGAGAAATAATTAGGGTTTGTGTTTTCTACCTCTTCAAGCCCAATAGCACTTACAATTCCTCTTACTTTTTTCGTGTAATTAACGCTTGCGTTTAATAACAAACCTCTATACAAGCTAAATCGACTATAATAAATTCTTGCCGTATGAAACAACTCATTTGTTAAATCCTCATTTCCTTTAAAAACAGTATTATAAGAGCGTAAATAAAAACGGTTGGCAAATCTACTAGCATCTGAAAAAGAAGTTTTTAAATTGTAATTAAACTGGAGTTTCTTAGATTTATTAAACGCTATTTTTGCTAAAAAATCAGGCAATACTACCCATTTATTTTTTTGAATTTGTGTTTCTTGGTTTATATTCCAACTATAGGAATGTGCCATAACCCCCTGTTTAAAAGTAAAAATACCTGTCCTAAATTTATAATGTATCCCTAAAAATAAATCGTTTATACTGAAATCTACATCGTTGTTAAAACCTGCGGAATTAAATTCATGAATAACTCCTGTATCTAAAACTTGTGTATCCTCTGTTGTAAAATTTTCTATAACATATTTATTTCCGATGGTTGTATAAATGTGATGATTATTACTAACTTCCCAAAAATGCTTAAAAACAGCATCTATATGTTGTTCTTTACGATTTATAAACTGATTCAGCTTATACAAAGCTGCAGATTCAAAAGGAATAAAAGTTTGTAAAATCGCTCTATTGGTTTGCCAAAAATTATTTTGATTATTTTTTTGAAAGGTATAATTAATAATTCCTGAAAAAGTATGCTTCTCGGCTTGTTGTTTATGCCATTCAATGTTTTGATTGATATCTATTGCTTGTAAATTGTTTTCTCTTGCAATGGTATTCGTATCTGTCACAAAAGAAAGTATTTGATTATTGTGATTGTTATTTGTTTTTTTAATCTGCGTTCGTAATGTCCATTTCTCTAACGCATTGGGTGTATATGCAATCGTAAATTTGCCAATTCCTAAGGTATTCTTAGTATTTTTACGATCTTCTTTTCTTTCCACAAAATTTAATGTTGTATAATCATTTAAGGATTCTAAAAAACTATGGGTTCTTGTATGTGAAAAAATAGCATATCCAGAAATATCTAAGGTACTAGAAGTTGTTTTGATGATATTAATAGCTCCAAATTGTTGATTACTCGCAGTAAGGTCTTCGCTTTCTAAAAATTGAGAAAAATCACCACCACCCCAATTAAAATCGCCATTAAAAACAGCATTTATACCACCCGAAAAACTTAAATAATCGCTAAACGTAAAAGTTTTTTCACCAATAGTATTGCTATTCCCTATAAAATTAACATTTGTTTTTGGAGCATAATAAAAAAGATTCGCATGGGTTTTATAAAAATCCTTATTTCCTTTTCCTGCTTCTATATCACCAAAAACAAAGCGTTTTTTATCTTCTTTTAATTGTACATTCATTGCCATTTCATCCGAATCGGAAAGATTTTTTAAAAAGGCAATCTCGTTGTAATTGTCAATCACTTCTATTTTACCTACCGCATCTGCAGGAATGTTTTCTACCGCCAATTTAGAACCACCGCCAAAAAACTTTTTACCATCTACCAACATTTGGGTTACTTTTTTGCCTTGTACGGTTACATTTCCTTTTTTATCGACTTCTACACCTGGTAACTTTTTAAGTACATTTTTTAGCTTCCGTTCTTCGCCTGTTACAAATTTCTCTGTGTTATACGTAGTAGTATCTCCTCGTATGGTAACGGGCATTTCTATAACAATTTCGTCTAATTGTTCTGGAGAAGCTTTTAAAACAATATCTTTTTCTAGTGAATTTGTAGCAGTAAAGGGAAACTCTACAGGTTTATATCCTAAATAAGAAACACGAATGGTATAACTACTCTCTTTGGCAAGAACTAAACGATAATACCCTTCACTATCTGTAATAGCAAATTGTAAATTTTGAGTTTTGTCCGTTGGTTGTGCAATAACATTGGCATAAGGTAAGGAAGTTTGCAAACTGTCTTTTACAACACCTTTTAGTATAACTTTCTGAGCATATAAAATATAAGAATTACATAAATAAAGGTTTATAAAAATAATCAAGCTTTTTTTTATCATTACCACTTTTTTTATTTTATTTTATTTTTAATTACCCCCTATTTCTTTATAAAAATTAGTTGTCATTTTCTGCATTAATTTATAATGCTCCTCTAGTGTTATTTTTTTTCCTTTTTCTAACTTTTTAATATCTTGTTCTAAATTTAGGTTAATACTAGTGGCAGTAAATGTCAGTTTTCCTTCCTGTAATTTTAAAACCAAACCTGGTAAACCACTAAATTCTTTAGGTCCAAAATCAATTGGAATTTCAGGGGAATACCAAGCTATTATTTGTCTTTTAACTTCTCCGTTTTTATTTTTAATTACTTTAATTGCTGTTGCTTTATAGCAAATATAATTACCAATTTTTTTTACATCTTGAGTTAAATTCCACTGGATTTTTGGGTAAGCAATTAAAAACATTTCTCCAAAAGATTCTTTTTGATGCAAAATTAACTTTTGTTTTTCAGTATAAAATATACCATCTCCTGCAAGAATTTCAAGAAGGGTTTTATTTTCTTTTCTACCTTCATTATTCATTTTATTTTCTTGAAAAAAAATAGATTCAGTATTGTTAAAATTCAATATATAATTTATAGATACATTTCCCATAAGAGATTTCAAAACGTTATCTCTGTTTTTAAACAAACGGTTATTCTCCAATGATTTTTTAATCTCATCATCATTTAGTATTGTTGAATAGATTATATTTCCTTCTAGTTTTAATTGGGCATGAACACTATTGAAAGTGATTAATGACACTAAAAACACCTGTATTATATGACTCATTGTTTTTTATTTAAAACTGCCAAACTTTAAAAAAATTTGGCAGTAAATTATATTATTCCATTATTGCATCAAAACAATCTCCATATAAAACAGCAAAAATCTGAACTGTTTCCTCGTCTGATAAACCATAGCTTCTTTGTATACGTTCTGCTCTATTATGAGCAAGTGCAAAGCAATCAAATACTTCCATATTAACAGTTGATTTTTGATTTTCCAAAGAAGAATTTGCATTTACCATTGTTCCCATACCAAATACAAAAACAAGGCTTAAAAATACTTTTTTCATTATAAAAAAATTTAAGGAGTATGTTTTTACTTTTTAAAGTTACAAAAAACATACTCTGATTGATAAAAAATGTATGATTTTTTTTAGGTCACTCATAGCGTTTACGACCATAATTGCAATTACACATCAAAGCTATATAAAATTACAATACAGTTTTACCCTATTTTCGCATATTTTTTCTGAATGTAAATATTTTTCTATATTTGTTTACAATTACTCTCCCAATTAAATGTATTGAATTATGGAAATTGCTTACACGCTTAAAAAATTACGAAAAAAATCTGGACTTACCCAAGAAATTGTTGCAAAATATTTACACATGTCTCAATCTGCCTACGCTAGAATGGAAAAAGGAGAAACAAAATCTTGGTCTCATCATATAAAACCTCTTTGTAAGCTATACAATATAGAACTTCAAGATTTAATAAAATAATGCCTACTCTCCTTTTCTAAAAAGGATTGGACTTGCTTCCACTTTGGTCGACATAAAACATTAAAGTATTTAAACCTTGAAATCAAATGAAGTAAACTACTCTAACCTTGTTAACGTTAAATCTGCGTTGTATTGCATGATAAATATACCCTTATTTTCAGAGGTTTCATACAAACGATCATTAAAATTAAACTGACTTTCTACACGGAAAGAAGCCCCTTCTTGAAAGGTTTCTTTCAACGCTTTTCCAGATGCCAATCGCATCAAAATATCATAGGCAATATCAAATCCTTTTAAAGCGTAATAGGATGGAAAAGTATGGTTTTTAGCTTCGTAATTTCTTTGAAAGGTTTGTAGCCTATCTAAAGATTCATTTCTAAAAACATCGGTTCCATAGGTAAAATTTAATTTCGATAATTTGGTATGCGCAACTTTGTCAAACGTAGTACCTTTTTTAAATGCAAACACCTTTACTACTGTATCTTCTGGCAATGCTTGCAACGTAACTTCTTTGCGTTCCTCTTCTTCTTTTTTTTCTTCAATCTCCTTCAGTTTTTCGATATCTTCCTCGGTGGGCAAACTAATTAGACTATTAATAGCATCCGCTGCAAATACATTATTGGTGGTTTCTATAAGTACCCAATTATCAACCGTAGGTTCTAAAGCATTAATCAATATTTCTTTTTCAATATAACCGTTTTTAGGAGTTATTACAGTAATTTTAGAAATGGTATCGTTTTGTTGTAAAATAGAATCGTACTGTTGTAAAGCGTTTACAGTCTTTAATAAATCTCCCGATGCTTTACGAATACTATCAGAAACTACAATAATGTTCTGACGTGTATACAAGGTATCTAAGTAATTCAACATCACTTCTTTGTAACGCTGATTGTCTGGTGAGGTTTTTACAATTCTTGGAGAAGTAAATTGGGATTGATTTTTAGAATATACGGGAAATATAACAGGTACTTCTACAGCATTGGCTACAATTTTAGCCTCATCCGAATAAATAGGACCGATAATAACATCGTTTTCATTCAAATTATTTTCTGCAAGAATAGTTCGAATTTTAGAGTTCTTTCTTTCCGTATCAAAAACATTCAAATCAACCGAAACACCTTGCTTTTTTAGAGAATCAATAGCAAAATCAACGCCCAAATAAAAATCGCTCACAATATTTACCAGTCTATTTTTTTTCAAGAAAATATCCTCTGTTGCAATGGTATCGTAGTACGAAGTTTTAAAAGGCAACAACAATGCTAATTTAAGTTTGGTATTTTCTGCAATGGTATCTTTATACAAAAGATTTTCTGTGGTTTCTTCTAGCAGTTTTATTCGAATTTCTTCCCCTATTTTCAATTCGTTTTCAGACAAAGTAGGATTGAGTGTTAGCAATGCCGATTTAGAGACATTGTAAAAACGTGTTAAACTATAAAAAGTATCTCCTTTTTGTATGGTATGTGTTATATATTCTGGCAATACTTCTTCAAGTACTTGTAGTTCTATAATACTATCTTTTGCCTTTTCAACAACTTCTTGTTTTTGTAAAAATTTAGATTTTTTAGTATTGGGAATCACAATATTCGTGTTTGCACTAGGTCTTCTTCCTACATTGGGATTTAAACGCAACAAATCTTTCACTTTCATGTCTAATTCCTTTGCAATACTTCGCATCGTCTCACCTTCCTTTACTTTGTATTCTATATACTTTCGTTGCTGTCCGCACGAAATCACAAACGTGAGCATAAAAAACAATACAAATAACTTTATTTTACGATACATATTTCTAATTTTAGATGATTAGATTTTAGACTGTTAAACTTTTCAAATAAACGATTTACAAATCAAAACTTTTAACCTTTAGACTTTCAAACCTTCGACTCTCGAACTTTAAAACTTTATAAACTTTTAACTTTCCAACTTAAAACTATTCCCACTCTATAGTTGCGGGTGGCTTAGAACTAATATCATACACCACTCTATTGACACCTTTTACTTTATTAATAATATTGTTCGAGGTTTTTTGTAAAAATTCATAGGGTAAATTCACCCAATCTGCTGTCATACCGTCTGTACTTTCTACGGCTCTTAAAGCCACTACTTTTTCATACGTTCGCTCATCGCCCATCACTCCTACAGAATTTACAGGCAATAATATAGCACCTGCTTGCCAAACGCTATCATACAAGCCATGTTCCTTTAAACCATTGATAAAAATGGCATCTACTTCTTGCAAAATACGGACTTTTTCAGCCGTAATATCGCCTAAAATACGAATTGCCAATCCGGGTCCGGGAAACGGATGACGTCCTAACAATTCTTTATCAATCCCCATAGAAGCGCCTACTCTTCGTACCTCGTCTTTAAAAATCATACGCAACGGCTCTACAATTTTCAATTTCATAAAATCGGGTAAACCTCCTACGTTATGATGACTTTTAATGGTTGCAGAAGGGCCTCCATTTACAGAAACCGATTCTATAACATCTGGATAAATAGTACCTTGTGCCAACCATTTTGCATTTTCTATTTGATTTGCTTCTGCGTCAAAAACTTCAATAAAGGCATTTCCAATGGCTTTTCTTTTTTTCTCTGGATCGCTTACATCTGCCAAAGCCGTTAAAAAACGTTCGGAAGCGTCTACACCTTTAACGTTTAATCCCATGCCTTCGTATTGCAACAATACACTTTGAAACTCATTTTTACGTAACAAGCCGTTATTCACAAAAATGCAATGTAAGTTTTTACCTATAGCTTTGTGTAATAAAACCGCAGCAACTGTAGAATCTACACCTCCTGAGAGTCCTAAAACTACTTTTTCATCACCTACTTGTTCTTGAATGCTTTTTACGGTACTTTCTACAAAAGAATCGGGTGTCCAAGTTTGTGCAACGCCTGCAATATGTACTAAGAAATTTTCTAACAATTGCTTTCCATCTGTAGAATGGTATACTTCTGGGTGAAATTGAATGGCATACGTTTCTTCTCCTTCAATCTTATACGCTGCATTTTCTACATCGTTGGTACTTGCCAATCGAACAGCGTTTGTTGGCAATTCTTTGATGGTATCGGAATGACTCATCCAAACCTGACTTCCTTCATTAATATTAGCAAAGAATGCTTCTTCGTTTTTAATAAAAGACAAATTAGCTCTTCCGTATTCTCTGGTATTTGAAGGGGCAACTTTACCGCCAGAAAAGTGCGCTAAATATTGTGCTCCGTAACAAACTCCTAACAAAGGTTTTTTACCTCTAATTTGAGATAAATCGGGATGTAATACTTCTTCTGATCTTACAGAAAAAGGGCTTCCCGATAAAATAACCGCTTTGTAATTTTCTAAGTGCTGAGGAGGCTTGTTATAAGGATGAATTTCACAATAAATGTTTAATTCTCTTACTCTTCTCGCAATCAATTGAGTGTATTGCGAACCAAAATCTAATATAAGTACGTTGTGTTGTTGCATGTGCAAAAATAGTACTTCAAATTAAATTTTTAGTAATAGAAATTCAATTTATTTTAAAGCATTTTTAGACCCGTCAGGTTTTAAAAACCTGACGGGTCTCTCAAGTTCATAAAACTACTTGGTTGTCTATTATAAATAAAGTAAGTTTACTTTTAATTCTATTTAAAACAGCACTCAATGGACACATCAGATATTATTGCAATATTCTTAGGAACAACAGGCTTTGTAATTTCAATAACTGGGTTAATTATAGCCCCTTTACTAAATTTAAAATCGAAAAAATTAGAAAAAAGGTTAGAATATCGTTTTCAATTGTTTCAAAAAATATTAGAGGTCTGGGAATCTTCACATAAGAACAAACGCATAGACAAAACTATTGAACCTCTATTTTTCGAAATAAATAAACTTATACAGTTATATGGCTACAATAAAGAAATAAAATTATTTAAAGATGTAATTATAAGTTACAATCAATATGCAGAAAATCAAACAGAAAATAAAAAACAAGAAATGATTTTAAAGTTCAATCATTTTTTTGAGAACTCATTTAATACATACAGAAGAGAAATCATGTTAGAAAAACTTGAGTAAAAAAGTCAATTTTAAATCTCTAATTTCGACTTTAAATACTTTTCAACTTTTAACTTTTTTACTTTCTAACTTTAAACACCTTAGTCTTTAACCCCAGGTTGTTTTAACTTCCAATTTGTTTTTTCTTTTTCTGCGTCTACCATTTGTTTTACATCCAACAACAATCTTTTTGCATCATAAATAACACCGTCTTTAATGGTATACTTTACACCGCCTACACGAACTACTTCATTTTCTTCTGTCAATTTAATAGCACCTGTCCCGTATAAAACCTTTAAATTTTGTAGCGGATTTTCTTCAACAATCACAAAATCAGCTAATTTCCCTATTTGAACCGTTCCAATTTTATCGTCCCATCCCAACGCTTCTGCACCGTTTAAGGTTGCAGAACGAATGACTTCTAGCGGATGGAATCCTGCTTCTCGCAACAATTCCAATTCTCGGATATAGGCAAAACCATACAATTGATAAATAAATCCAGAATCGGAACCTGTAGTAACACGTCCGCCTCTATTTTTATACTCGTTGATAAAGGTCATCCACAATTGAAAATTTTCTCTCCAAGAAACTTCTTGCTCTGTTCCCCAAAAATGCCAATATGAACCGTGAGATATTTTACTGGGCTCATAAAATTTCCACAAAGAAGGTAGTGTATAATCTTCATGCCATTCGGCTCTTCTTGCTCTGTGCAAATCTCTACTTGCCTCATAAATATTAAAGGTAGGATCTAAAGTAAAGTCTAACGACAATAGTTCATTCATTACTGCATTCCAGTGTTTTGAATAAGGTTTTGCGGCTTGTTTCCACAATTTTCCTGCTTCTTCGAATCGGTGTTGCTCATTCTGATAATTGTAATCTAACGGATAATTTTGTACCGTTTTATCATCGAACAAAGCTTCTGGCAATCCGTACCAATGCTCCATAGAAGTCAGTCCCGCTCTAGCAGAATGCAAGACGTTCCAACGCGCAACACTCAATTGTGCATGGTGACAAGCAGAACCCAATCCTAATTTTTTATTTTCATCTAATGCCGCCGACATAATTTCTGGGGCTGCACCAAAAAACTTAATGCCATCTGCACCTTTTTTTGCATTTTCGCGCACCCATGTTCTCGCATCTTCTGGGGTTACAATAGTTTTTTTAGCACCTTGTCCAAATCCTGTATAACCAAATATTCTAGGCGCTACAATTTTGTGGGCATCACTCTTCCTCTTTAACTCATTGACTTCTTTTACTTTTCTTCCGCTAGGCTGACGAATCGTTGTAACTCCGTGTGCCATCCAAAGCTTAAAAACATATTCTGGATTTGCACCTTGTGAATTGCCACCAATATGTCCGTGCATATCCACAAAACCTGGTAGCAAATACATACCTGTTGCATCCAATTCTTTACCGCCTTTTTTTAATTGAGGCCTGCGTTTTTCATTGATTTTAACCCCTGGATAACCTACCACTTGAATTTTTACAATCTTATTGTCTTCCACAACAATATCTACAGGACCGCGAGGTGGTGATCCGTCGCCATTAATCAAGGTAACACCACGAATAATGAGTTGATGAAAAGGACCTTCTCCTAAGTAATTTTCTTGAGAAAATCCGTAAAAAGTAAAGAGAGATAAAAATAGGATACTTATTTTTTTCATGGGAATTGAATTAGTTGTTTGGATTGGGTACTGCAATGTGATTTCCTAAAAATAATGCGTTTAAAAATAGTTTATTAGTTCCGTACCAAGCCCCTCTAAAATTGGGGTTATCTGCAAATAAAACAACCCTTCCTTTCCCTATTTTATTTACAAGTAAAGAGGCAGAGGGCTTTAAAAAAATTTCTAAATTCTGCTTTGAAATATAACCGTCTATATGTGGGTTTGCAGTGTATTTTCCTACAGTAGCATACGGATTTTTACTAGGTACTATAAATACGGTATTGTTTTTATAAACGGGAATTTTTGTGTCTCTATATCCAAATCCTAGTGGATGCGTAATATCTAAATAAATTTCAAAAATAGCACCTCCCAAACGTTCTCTTCCAATATGTCCGGAAGCTGCTACATAAGGCAGTCTTTGCGTGATTTTTTTCTTTTTTGATGTTGGCTTTTTCGTGAGACTTTCCTTTACCATTTTTTTATCAATCACCCATTTAGAAGCACCACCAATGGTAATTAAAGTATTTCCTTTACCAATCCAATTTTTAATTTTATTTCTTTGAACAGAATCCAATTGCGCATAGTTTCCTGAAACCAGAACCAAAGTATTATACTTATCTAAAGATGCTCTATGAAAACTATGCATTTGCAATTTTGTAATAGGCATTGCTATTCGCGTATCTAGTAAATGCCATACTTCTCCTGCTTCATAAGAAGAAACACCATTCCCAATAAGCATAGCAACTTTGGGTTGTTGTAGTTTTCTAAAATGATTACTTCCTAAATCTACCCCTTTGGTACTAAACCCTGTATGGGTAGCATATACAGGAATTTGAAATTGTTGTTGTGCTTCATTTACAATCTGAAATACTTTTTCTGCATCTAATTTTTGTTTGCTTACAGGAATCATTAAGGTTCCGTAATGAAAATCTTTATTCCCTACCGTTGTTTTTGCTGAAAAAGGCTTGAAAGCAGAAGCTACTTTTAATCCTTTCTGTTGTAGATAGTACAAAGCGGCTGGTGTGTTATAATCGTCCCAGTCTAATAAATAGGCATAATTAGTTTTGGTAGTTTTAGCAAGTTTGATACTATTTTTTGTGCTGGTAATTTCTTTTCCCAATCGGACAGATTTAAGCCCTTTTGCTTTCATATTATAAAAATTAGCAATACTCCAAGCCGATGCATCGTAAAAAACACTGTCTCTATACTCATTGTAAGTCTCAAAAACAGATTGTACCATTCTACGCTGTTTTTGTTGTAAAGGCACTATATATTTGCTCCCTTTTTCGTAGACTTTTATTTTATGTTGTAGTAAATAATCGATAAACGCTTTGTTTCGATTCTTATCGTAAGCATCTCCAAATTCATAGCCTGCAAATCCTGAAGCTACTTTCTTTTTTATTGCCGATTTAAAAAAATCTTGCTGATACTTTCTTAGCATCGCTTTATTTTCAACAGCAGCTTGTAGGGTTGCGATACTGGATTTGTATTGATTTCTAATAGTAAACGGAAAAGAAATAGTTCCGTAATCTGTATCTTGTAAATGCCCTCGAGAGCTGGCTTGTTCAAATAACAATGCCAAAGCACCTTGTAAGTCTGGGTACGAAGAACCGTAACCAGGATACGTACCATCAAATCGTTCTTTGGTAAAATATAAAGAACCAATATCGTCCAAAGCTTTCGCGTAATACGTTGCGAATAAATTGTTTAAATCTTCATAATTCTCTTTGGGCATAATGGGATTTTTAGAACCATTGGGCTTCATCGGCTCAAAGAAATAATGACTATTGGTTCCCATTTCATGAAAATCCGTCACCACATTCGGATACCATTGATGGTACCATGCTAATTTTCCTTGACTCTCTGGATGTACTGCTAACAACCAATCTCTATTTAAATCAAACCAATAGTGATTGGTTCTTCCTCTGGGCCACATTTCGTTATGTTCTGCATCTGCATTGTCTGAAACCAAAGCTTTTGCTTTGTACTGATTTGCCCATTGTGTATGTCTATCGCGCCCATCTGGATTAATGGTTGGATCGATAAAAACAACCGAATGTTGCAAATAATTTTGTACTTCAGCACTGTTAGAAGCTACCAAAGTATAGGCAGTAAGCAATGCCGCTTCCGAGCTAGAAGGCTCATTTCCATGCACATTGTATGCCAATTGCACAAAAATAGGCAGTGCATCATAGTTTTTAGGAGTTTGTGAAGGGTCTACAAACTTTAAATGTTCTTTTTGAATGTTTTCTAAATTGGATAAATTTTCTGGTGATGACACTCTTAAAATAACCAATCTTCTTTTTTCGTGTGTATATCCGTAGACTTCAATACTTGCTCTATCGGAAACTTCAGCAAGTTTATAAAAATAAGCTACAATCTGGTCGTGCCGTGTGTGCTGTTCTCCTATCGGATAGCCCAAAAACGCTTCTGGAGAAGGAATCTTGGGATTAAAAGGTGCTTTGTCTTTAAAGAAATAGTCTTGTGAAAAAGTAATATTCACAGTAAAAAAAAGTACTGCAAAAAATATTTTTTTTAAAAGTTTCATGAAGTTGATTTTAATAGAGGTGTCTAAAAATACAACTTTATTTAGAATCTAAAGTATGAGGTGTTTCTAGTTTGAAAAAATGAAAAAATATTTTCCACTAAAATACTTAAACGCATAAACTTGTTGACAAATTGAAAGATTGAAAAATTAAAGAATTGAAAATTCAACATTCAAAACTTTTCAACTTTTCAACTTTACTACTTTACACCCCTCTCCTAAATTCACTCAATAAAATTGCTGTAGCGGTTGCAACATTCAAACTCTCCGTTTTAGAAGTTCCAAAAGCTGGAATTGAAATTTTTGTATGTACCGTATTTTTTATTTTATCAGAAACTCCGTTGGCTTCATTTCCCATGATTAGAACGCCTTCTTTGGGCAATACATATTGGTAGACATTTTCTCCGTTCATATCTGCAATAAAACACTTTTTAGGAGTCTCTTTTATATAGCTAACCAAATCTACATAGTGTATTTGCACTCTAGTTAAAGACCCCATAGAAGCTTGTACTGTTTTTGAATTGTAACAATCTACTGTGTTGTGAGAACAAATTAATTGCGTAATACCAAACCAATCGCAGAGTCGAATAATGGTTCCCAAATTTCCAGGATCATTAATGGCATCTAAAGCAAGTATCAAGTTTGAAGTTTCTATAAGTTCTTTCTCAGGAATTCTAAACAACCCTAAAACCTTATTGGGTGTTTTTAAGGTGCTTATTTTTTGCAATTCTTTTTCAGAAATAATAGTAATATGTTGCGTGTCTAAGTTTAGAAAAGTAGCCGTATTATAAGTCTCTACACAAAAAATTTGAAACACTTCAAAGCTAGAATTTAGCAATTCTTCAACAACCTTTACGCCTTCTGCAACAAATAATTGATGCTTTTGTCGATACTTTTTTTGTTGTAAACTTGTTATAAGTTTTATCTGATTTTTTGAGATACTCATTTATGAATCATAAAGGTAAAATAAACCGCCTAAAAACAGTATTTTTGTCCTGTTTACGCACGGTAAAGTTAATGAAAAAACTTTCTTTCTATTTAGGATTCCTATTTATTTTAATTTCTTGTAACACTACAAAACGTGTTGCAGAAAACGAGTACCTATTGGTTAAGAATAGTATTTATGTAGATAGTGTAAAAACCAACAACAGTGTTTATAAAAACTATGTAGCACAGAAACCCAATAATAAAACTTTAGGAGTTCCATTGTCTTTGTATTTTTACAATTTAGGAAATAAAGACCAACCTAAAACCCCTTCTAAGTGGGGTGTAAAAAACAAAAAAAGCTATCAATTTGTAAAAAGTATTTTTTCGGAAAAACAAAGCATTGCGTACGCAAATTTCTTTATTGGCTTTAATCGTTGGTTTTTAGAAAACGGACAAGCACCTGTGGTTATCAACGATAAAAAAATAAAAAAATCGGTTACAAACCTACAGACTTACTTAAATACAGAAGGCTATTTTAAATCGAAAGTTAGCTACAAAAAAGACAGTGTTGCAAAAAAGAAAGGTTCGGTTACTTATTTTATCGACCGAGGGAAACCCTTGTTTTTAGACAGTATTTTTACAGACATTAAAACACCTGTTATCGATTCCTTATTTATAGCCTCAAAAGCAACGAGTTTTTTAAAGTCGGAAGAACAATACAAAGATCAAAATTTTAGAAAAGAAGCTAATAGAATTACCAAGCTTTTTAGAAATTCTGGCGTTTTTCATTTCTCTGAAAATTTAATTGGTTTTTACGATATCGATACTTCTAGAGCCGATTACAAGACCAATGTTTTGCTAAAAATATCGGATCGAATTGTAGAAAAAAACGGAATCTATAAAAAAGAACCGCTCGCCATTCAAAAAATAAAAAATGTGACGGTGTACACCGATTATTCTTTTGCCGAAAAAGACAATCCCTATTTAGACACTCTTCACTACAAAGGGTTTACATTTTTAGCACATAAAAAAGGGAAATACAATCCTAAATATTTAGCACAATCTTTGTTTGTAAAACCTACGGAGGTCTATAGCGATTCACTAAGAAACCTAACGCGAAACCATCTAAAATCGCTTAAAAATTTTAAAACGATTCGAATTGAATACCAAGAAGATAAAACAACTAAAAACGAATTGAATGCCGCTATATTTTTAACTCCTACTGAAAAATATACTTTAGGACTAGATACAGAATTAACGCATTCTAACATTCGGAATATTGGTATTTCAGGGAAATTTTCTTTAACCAATAGAAATGCTTTTAAAGGTGCGGAGTTAATTAAACTGTCTGCTTTAGGGTCGTATTTTGAATCTCAAAACGGAATTGGTTGGGAAGTTGGTTTTGATACATCAATAGAAATACCAAGATTTTTAGCCCCTTTTGGTTTATCGAATTTAGTTCCAAAACGAATGTCGCCCAGAACACTATTTTCTATAGGAACTAGTATTCAAAAAAACATTGGTTTAGACCGACAAACATTTTCTGTGATTGCGGATTACAAATGGCAATTCAATCGTAAAAAAACAATTCAACTAGAAATTTTTAACACCCAATACGTACAAAACTTAAACATTGGAAATTATTTTGATGTCTATCAATCCGAATTCAGCAAATTAAATAGTATTGCTAAAATTAAAAATAATGATGAAAATTTTGAGCTTCCACAAGAAATAGAACGTTCTGATGAAGTAGTGAGTTTTATGAATGCGCTTTTTGAAGATACTGAGTTTAGAAATACAAATCCTACGGAATATGCAGATAATGTAAATATTCGGAATCGGTATAACATCGTAACATCCGACTTTTTAATTCCTACCATTGCCTATTCATACACCTACAACAACCAGTCGAGTTTTAAAGACAATAACTTTTCTTTCTTTAAAATTCGGATTGCCAATTCCGGAAACATCATGGGTTTGTTGTCGAATACAAGAAATTCTAAAGATGTAAAAACGGTTTTTGATATTCCGCTTGCACAATATTTTAAAACGGATATAGAATACAAACGGTTTTGGGACATTGGCAACAATTCGGTATTTGGATTTCGAACATTCTTAGGTGTTATTACCCCTTATGATGGTGCTAGCATTCCGTTTACAAAAAGTTATTTTGCCGGAGGAAACAACGATATTAGAGCTTGGAAAAGCTACGAACTAGGACCTGGAAGTAGAAATACAGGGTTAGAGTTTAACATCGGTAGTTTAAAGCTCCTAACGAGTATGGAATACCGATTTGATATTCTTGGAAATTTTAAGGGCGCGTTGTTTGTAGATGCAGGAAATATTTGGGACATTACCAATTCTTCTTTTGTAGACGAGGCTTCAAAATTTAATGGTTTTTCCTCTTTAGAAGACATTGCTGTGGGTTCTGGATTTGGAATTCGCTACGATTTGAATTTCTTAGTTGTAAGACTCGATTTTGGCTTTAAAACCTACGAACCCTATTTAGAAGGTAAAAAATGGTTTCAGAATTACGACTTTACCAATGCTGTCTTTAATATTGGAATTAATTATCCTTTTTAAAGTTGTTTTTTCTTTTACATTTGAAAAACCTATCCCCAAAAGTAAATTCTTAAATGTGCCTCAAGATATATTTGTTTTTTGGAAAAACAAATAGTTTTTCTTGACAAACGCTTTATATGCGTTCGTAAATTCAAATTCATTCTTTCAATTCTGTTAGTACAATATTGGAAACGCTTGTGAACTTCTTTTGGAATTATACTCGGGTAAATATTTAACCTGTCTGTATAAATTCTGTGAGGATGTAACAAAAGAACTTTATCTATTAATGGCTTTATATTTTCTTTGGTTTTTCTACCAACAAAGAAATCAATTACCTGTTTGGTTTCTCTTTCTATAGCATAGGTAATCCAAGTTGCGCAATCTTTTCTTCCTATAAAACTCCATAGCTCATCAATCTCAAACTTACACCCTAGTTTGTTAAAATAAGGAATCGGAATTTGTTTACTAATCTTTAAGGTTCTAGATAAAACAGTTTTACTAGAAATACACAAAACCCTAGAAATACCCCGAACACTACAACCTTCTTTGAGTAAACTTTTAATCAGATTATTGGTATCTGATTGATAGGCTTTATAAATGTAATTTTCTTGAAAATAGCGTTTGCAATTTTTACAATAAAAGCGTTGTTGGTTCTTTTGAAACCCTTTTTTAATACATTTATTTCGATGACAATAGGTACAATTCATAGCACTTATTTTTTAAGGTGCTAATTTACTACATAAAGCAATACAAAACCTAGTTTTTAAAACTGCTAAGAAATTTTTAGTATTTCAGAGAACATATATATACACTTATTAAAAGCTTCTATTATTTTTTAATTTACTGAAAATCAAAATTAAATTATACATTTTTTATAAAAGCGCTAATTTACTACGCTACCAGAAGGAAGGTTAACGTCTATTTCTTGTGAAAAAGTGGTAGCAACAACCCATAAAAGTAATAAGGTACTTAAAAGTGTTTTTCTCATAGTGTGTATTTTTAATAATTAGCAAGTTTGTTTTTTAGCTATTTTTCAAATACAATAGTACGCACTTTTTTTTAAATAAAATAATAATGAAAATAAATTTTTGTATTCTTTAAGCTCAAAAACACTTCAAAGTGTTGTTTTTACTAGAAAAAAAATTTTATTTTTTTATCTAAAAAAACCTCTTTAAACCGAAAGGTAGAAATTTGCTAATCCTAAAAATGTACCTATAGAAAGATGATTTAAAAATAGCAGCGAAACCAGAAGTTGAATATATAACTGAATTAATTTTACAATAGTTCGATACTATAAACATACTAGAAAATAAATTACGAAAGCACCGCAAATAAATTATTATAAAATCTTAAAGATTACTAAACATTCTCTTTCCAAAAATTATAACGTTTTCGTTACTTTCTAGTTTCAGTAATTTAAGCAATAGCAATTTTTAGTACTTTTGGCAACAGATTATCAACATGTAAACTTAAAAGATGAGTCATACTATAAAACCAGGCGTTGCTACAGGACAAGAAGTGCAAGAAATTTTTAAACTCGCAAAAGAAAAAGGCTTTGCCTTGCCTGCTGTAAATGTTATTGGTTCGAATACCATTAACAGTGTTTTAGAAACGGCAAGAGATGTAAACGCCCCTGTAATTATTCAGTTTTCTAACGGAGGTGCACAATTTAATGCTGGGAAAGGCTTGTCTAATGAAAATGAAAAGGCAGCCATTGCAGGCGCTGTTGCAGGTGCAAAACACATTCATTTACTAGCAGAAGCCTATGGCGTTCCTGTAATTTTACATACAGACCACGCTGCAAAAAAATTATTGCCTTGGATAGATGGTTTGTTAGACGCTTCTGAAAAACACTTTGCAGAAACAGGAAAACCGTTGTACAGCTCTCATATGATTGATTTGTCTGAAGAACCTATTGAAGAAAATATAGCTATTTGTAAAACCTATTTGGCTCGTATGAGCAAAATGGGCATGACCTTAGAAATTGAATTGGGAATTACGGGTGGTGAAGAAGATGGTGTAGATAACTCGGATGTAGATGTTTCTAAACTCTACACACAACCCGAAGAAGTTGCTTATGCATACGAAGAATTATCGAAAGTAAGTTCGCAATTTACAGTAGCGGCAGCTTTTGGAAATGTACACGGTGTGTACAAGCCTGGAAATGTAAAATTAACGCCAAAAATTCTGAAAAATTCACAAGAGTACATTTCTAAAAATTACAATGTAGCACATAATACAATTGATTTTGTATTTCATGGTGGGTCGGGTTCTACCGTAGAAGAAATTAGAGAAGCCATTGGTTATGGAGTGATTAAAATGAACATCGATACCGATTTACAATATGCTTTTACAGAAGGGATTAGAGATTATATGGGTGAAAAATCTGCGTATTTAGCTTCACAAATTGGAAATCCAGAGGGTGCAGACCAACCGAATAAAAAATACTACGACCCAAGAAAATGGTTGCGTGAAGGCGAGCAAACTTTTAAAGAACGTTTAAAGCAAGCCTTTGAAGATTTAAATAATATAGACACTTTATAGTCTGTATTAAAAGACGAGAAAATTGAAAAATTGAAGGATTCAAGGAACGAAAAATTGAATCTAAATTTTTGTTTCTAGTTTTCCTTATCCACTACTAGAAACAAAAATAAATTTGCGTTAAGAGTTAAATACAAATAGCGAACAGCTAATACCTAAAAGCAAGCAAAGTAATTCTTGAATAGCTATTCACATTATACAAACCTCTAACTTTAAGGCTTCAACTTTTCATTTTCAACTCCCAACGAAATACCCATTTAAGTTTTGAGTTTTAAGTTTTTAGTTTTATGTTTGAAGGCTGTAAATTACATACAGTATTATCAACTAAAAACGAACACCTAATACCTAACTATGGCTTGGTTTAAACGTAAAGACAAAGGGATTCAAACCCTAACTGAACACAAGAAAGATACTAAAAAAGGCTTGTGGTATAAGACTCCTAGCGGGAAAATTATTGACACCGAAGAGCTCAAAAGAAACCTTTATGTAAGTCCAGAAGACGGCTATCATGTAAGAGTTGGAAGTAAAGAATATTTCGAGTTATTTTTTGATGATAATACATTTAAAGAACTCGATAAAAAATTAAGTTCTAAAGATCCTTTAAAATTTGAGGACACTAAAAAGTATCCCGAAAGATTAAAGGCAGCACAAGAAAAAACAAAATTAAAAGACGCCGTAAGAACTGCTGTTGGTAAATCTAACGGAAAAGATTTGGTAATTGCGGCAATGGACTTTTCTTTTATTGGCGGCTCTATGGGAAGTGTGGTAGGAGAAAAAATTGCAAGAGCTATTGATTATTCAATTCAAAATAACATTCCTTTTTTAATGGTGTCTAAATCGGGAGGTGCTAGAATGATGGAGGCTTCTTTATCTTTAATGCAATTGGTAAAAACCTCTGCAAAATTAGCACAATTGGCAGAAGCTAAAATTCCTTATATTTCTTTATGTACAGACCCTACTACGGGCGGTACAACAGCTTCTTTTGCCATGTTGGGAGATATTAATATTGCAGAACCCAATGCTTTAATTGCTTTTGCAGGTCCAAGAGTTGTAAAAGATACCACAGGAAAAGAATTGCCTGAAGGTTTTCAACGCTCGGAGTTTGTATTAGAACACGGATTTTTAGATGGCATTTACGAGCGTAAAAATTTGAAGAAGCAAGTAAACTTGTACATAGACTTGATACAAAACAACCCAATACGAGAGTCTTAAAAAATTACTCTGTTGCTTTTTTGTAGTTTACGATTAACTCTTTTATTTTTTTACTGTCGAAAATAGAAGGGTGTAAATCTTTTAAAATGGTATGGTATTCATAATCTATTTTCATGCCTTTGATAAGCTGTTCTAACCCGAGTTTTTCTTTCTGAAAAAGCAAGTGCAAACCTGCTAAACGATAGGCTATTTCTGCACAATTTGGGTATTCTTTTTCAGCATTTAAAATTACTTTTAAAGCCTCTTCAAACTCCCCTAGAAATAATAAAACATCAGACAAACCTACATAAACCTCTAAACTGGTATCTTCCAAAAGCAAACACTTTTCAAAAGCGTTTACAGCTTCTTCAAACAAAGAAAGTTTTATATTAATTTCGGCATATTTTCTCCAATATACAGCATTGTCTTCGTCAATTACCAAAGCCTTTACTACGTAATAAGAAGCTTTTTGGTAATCTTGTTTATCGTAATACAAATTGGCTAATAACAACCAACCTTTATCTAAAAGTGGATCTTCATGAACTGCTTTTTTATAATAGTTGAGTGCCAAATCGTTATTTTTTAATTTTTCATAACACGCCCCAATTCTTACATACACAAAAGCGGTTGGATCTTCTAATTCTATGGTAATAAAGTAATTTTCTATGGCTCTTTTGTAAGACTTTAATTGCTCTAATGTCTTTGCTTTTTCTAAGTAGCCTCCTACAAAAGATTCATCTATTAACACTGCATAATCAAAAGCTGTTAAGGCCTCTTTATACATTTCTAATACAAAATATTGTCTTCCTAATTGATGCCAAGCAACTTCGCTATATGGGTTTTTATCGATATATGCATTTAAAAAATGAATGGCTTCTTGGTGCAATTTCTCCATATCAAAACAATACACTACATTATACAATGCCGCATAATCTTCTTCATCTTCATAAAGGCATTTTGTAAAATTTAATCGAGCATTTTTAAAATCATCTACATATAAATATTCCATCCCTAACAGCGTCCAAACATCTAACTTATCGTCTGTAAGTGTTAAGGCTTTTAATAGGCTTTCTATGGCATTTTTATGCGCGCCTTGTTTCGATAGTAAAGTAGCTCTTTGGATGTAAACCTCTTCATTATTAGGCTCTACATATTGTATTTTTTGCAACAATTTAGCGGCTTTCTCTAATTCATTTTCAAAAATTAAAATCTCTACTTGCAATAATTTTAAATCTACAGAAGCAGGATGTTGCTCTAAACCTAATTTAATTGCTTTTTTAGCCAACGAGTGTTTTCCCACATCTAAATAATGCACAATGATTTCTTCAAATTCGAGCAAATCGAAAAAATAAACACGATTTGTTTTTAACATGGATTCAAACTTCGAAAGCGGCATAGAGTATTTTTAATATTGCTATTTAAAATTACAATAAGTAAGGGTATAGAGATAAAAGAGTGCTTAATTGTTTTTAACAATTTAATTAACAAAAAAAGAATACTCCTAAAAAGCAAAAAAATCCGAAATAACATCATTTGTTACTTCGGATTTTATAAACCTATAAATCTTGGTGTCTATTTTGCTACATTCACTGCTCTTGTTTCACGAATTACAGTGACTTTTACCTGTCCGGGATATGTCATATCATTCTGGATTTTCTGAGAAATACTAAAAGATAATTCAGAAGCTTTTGTATCGTTTACTTTTCCGCTTTCTACCATAACTCTTAGTTCTCTTCCAGCTTGAATTGCATAGGCTTTTTGGACACCATTAAAACCAAAAGCAATCTCCTCTAAGTCTTTTAATCGTTGAATATAAGAATCCAGTACTTGTCTTCTTGCTCCGGGTCTTGCGCCAGAAATAGCATCACAAACCTGAACAATGGGAGATAGTAAGCTCTTCATTTCAATTTCGTCGTGGTGTGCTCCAATAGCATTACAAACCTCTGCTTTTTCTCCATATTTCTCTGCCCATTGCATTCCTAATAGTGCGTGAGGCAATTCACTTTCTGTATCGGGAACTTTCCCTATATCATGTAGTAAACCTGCTCGTTTCGCTAATTTTGCATTTAGCCCCATTTCAGAAGCCATAATACCACAAAGGTTGGCAACTTCACGAGAATGTTGTAATAAATTTTGTCCGTAAGAAGAACGGTATTTCATACGTCCTACCGTTTTTATCAACTCGGGATGCAATCCATGAATTCCTAAATCAATCACCGTTCTTTTACCAATCTCTACAATTTCTTGAGAAATTTGTTTTTCGGTTTTTTTAACCACTTCTTCAATTCTTGCTGGATGGATTCTCCCGTCTGTAACTAGTTTGTGCATAGACAAACGTGCAATTTCTCTACGAACAGGATCAAAACAAGAAAGTATTATGGCTTCTGGCGTATCATCTACAATAATCTCTACGCCTGTAGCTGCTTCTAAAGCCCTAATATTTCTTCCTTCTCGCCCAATAATTCTTCCTTTTACATCGTCGGATTCTAAATTAAAAACCGAAATACAATTCTCTACAGCTTGTTCTACTCCTACTCTTTGTATAGTAGATAAAACAACCTTACGCGCTTCTTGTTCTGCCGTTAACTTAGATTCTTCAACCGTAGTTTGAATAAATGCCATTGCATCCGATTTTGCTTTGTCTTTTAAAGAAGTAACTAATTCTTTTTTAGCTTCTTCCGCAGACAAACCAGAAATTTGCTCTAGCATATCTACTTGTCGCTTATGAGTTTTTTCTAACTCTTGCTCTCTCTTATCTAGAAAGTCTAATTTTTTAGTATAATCCGCTTCTTTTTGCGCTAAAGAATGATTCAATTTTTTATTTTTATCTACTTCAGAAGCTACTTGAGATTCTCTATCTCTAGTACGTTTTTCTACATCAGATATCTTCTTTTCTCGTGCTAAAATAATTTTTTCGTGCTCGGATTTTAATTCTATAAATTTTTCTTTTGCTTGTAGTATTTTATCTTTTTTTATAGACTCTGCATCTATTTTAGCTTGTTTAAGAATAGCTTGTGCCTCTTTTTTAGCGCTATTTATTTTCTTCTTCCCTTTTGTTTTCTCGGTCAATTTTAAGACGATAAAACCAACTACTACTCCTATTATGATTCCCGCAACTACGGGAAGTATCATTTGCTCCATAATTTTAATTTAATTGTATAAAAAAACCTACATCAGTGCGGTTTATATAAACTCCATTATAACAAGTTTAGGACTAACTAATTGGTTAAGGATCCGCTCAAGATATTGAAACAAGTTCAATATTAACGGCTTGCTTGTGCAATTAAGACTTATCCTTTATAATAGATTTGCGTTGAGTTTATCAAACAAATTACTAACGTAGGCAGTGTATTATTTTATTTTTAAGAACTTATTCTAAATGCGTTTCAATGAGCGTTGTTAATAGCTCTATTTTTTCTAGTGCTTCTGTATTTGTAGATGCTGTTGTAATCGAAGTAATTTCTAGTTTAGAAGCAAATTGTAAGGCACACATTGCCAAAACATCTTGCTTATCACTTACAGCATAATTCTGTTCGTATCTAGAAATTAGTTCATTAATTTTTATCGCTGCTTTTCGCATACCCTCTTCTTCTTGTGTAGTATTTACACTTAAAGGGTAGGTTCTACCAGCAATTACTAAATTAATCTTAATTTTCTCCACAAAGTAAAGAACTTATTCGCTTAATTGAACAATGCATGTATCAATTTCTCGAATTAGTGCATTTATTTTTAATTTTGTTTCTTTTGTATTATTTATACTGCCCTCAATAGTTTTTGCAACTTTAAGCAAATCGTATTCTTGCTTTTGCTTGTTATATAATTGCGTTGCTTCTAAAAGTTCTCCTTGTAAATTAGTTACATTTTGAAGTAAAATTTCATTTTCTTTCTTTAAAAACTCATAATTATACAAAAGCTTTTTTAAGGCTTTTTCTAAAAAGTGAACAGCTTCTAAAGTATTACTCATTTAACTTTTATCACGTAAAAACTACTTCCTACAAAGTTAATATTCTGTTTGTAATCTAACAACCTTTTTTAAGTATTTTTAATCCAGATAGCCGTAAAGTTTCTGTACAACCCTTAATTTACAAATTATTCTTATTAAAAAAATTCAAGGAAAAATAACTAAAACTCGTTCATATCTTATTTCTTTTTTGCTCTTATTACTTGCCATGCATTTGAAAAAGCACCTTATTTGAACAAATTTCAACTCATTATCAGTTAAAAACAAAAGTCAAGATGAGTTCTCATCGAAAAAAGATTGCTTTTTAGTACATTCGCTTAAATTTTTTTAGATTGAAAAAACTCATTTTATTTTTATCTATCATAAGTTGTTTTGCAAACTATGGGCAAAAGAAATATCCTAAAAATTATTTTAGAAGTCCCTTAGACATTCCTATTATTTTATCAGGAACTTTTGGTGAACTAAGAAACAATCATTTTCATTCGGGATTGGATATTAAAACCCAGCGAAAAAATGGATTAAACGTTTATGCAACTGCAGACGGCTATGTTTCTAGAATTAAAGTGGCACTCTTTGGTTATGGAAAGGTAATTTACATTTCTCATCCTAATGGATATACAACCGTATATGCACATTTAAGTAAGTTTGGTGATGGAATTGAAAGTTATGTAAAAAATATTCAATACAAAAAAGAATCTTACGAAACAGGAAATATTTACCCGAAACCCAATGAAATTGTTGTGAAAAAAGGGCAAGTTATTGGGTACTCTGGAAGTACAGGCGGATTTGTAAGTCCGCATTTGCATTACGAAATTAGAGATACCAAAACAGAAAAAATTATCAACCCCATGCATTTTGGAACGATGCCAAAAGATACCATAGCGCCTGTTTTTAGAACATTACTTGCGTATCCTTTAACCGTAAGTTCTCGCATTTATAATGGAAATAAAAAAATCGTAATTCCTTTTAAAAAAATAAACCAAAAAACCTATAGAACCGATGAAATCTTAGCCAATGGAAAAATTGGTTTTGGAATTAATGTGTATGACAGACTAAACGATGCTCTTAACAAAAATGGTGTGTATAGCATTGAAATGGAGGTTAATGGAAAACAAGTATATCATCATAATTTAGAAACCTTTTCTTTTTCAGAGAGTAAATTCATTAATTTATTGATTGATTACCCACATTATGCAACCTACAAAAGTAGAATTCAAAAAACCCATAAAGTGGAAGAAAACCGCTTAAACATCTATCAAAATTTAGTGGAAAACGGGGTCTTAAATATTAAAAGTGGATTGAATTACACAGTAAAGATTATTGCAAAAGATTTTATTGGGAATAGCAGCAGCATAATCATTCCTATAAAAGGGGTAAAAAACAATGCTATTTTCAAAAAAGAAAAAGACACCACTGCTTATAGAATTGAAAAAAACACTTTTTGTAAATTTAGTGAGGAAAACGTGACGGTTGCTTTTCCTAAAAACACATTTTATCAGGATCTTTACCTCGACTTTGAAGTAAAAAAAGGCATTGCAAAAATTCACAAGCCAAAAATTCCTTTACACAAAAAATTCACACTTACTTTTAATACTTCAAAATATTCTGAAGTTGAAAAACAACAAGGTTATATTGCTTATATAAAATCAAAAAAACAAAGCTATTATCAAGCTACCAAGAAAAAAGACAGTACTTTTTATACCACCTCTAAAACTTTAGGAAAGTACACTATAAAGTTTGATTCCATAAAACCGAAAGTCCGATTGTATAATTTTAAAGATGGACAATGGGTTTCGAAAAATAAATTTTTAAAAGTAAAAATTTCCGATACAGATTCTGGTATTGCTTCTTACTATGCTACAATTGATGGTGAATGGATTCTGATGGAATACGACTTAAAAAAGAAGTTACTAACGTATAATTTTAAAGATAAGAAATTGGTAGGGAACAAACATATTTTTGAAATTGTAGTAGAAGACAATGTTGGAAATACGAATACACTTTCTGCAACGTTCTATAAAAAACAAAACCCTTAAAAATAAAGCACTTACCGTGAAAAAACTCCTACTGCTCTTTATTTTTTTACCCACCATTTTATGGGCTCAAAAAACAGCCATTTTAAAAGGTACTGTAAAAAATAAGCAGCGGAAACCTATTGCTGGAGTTTCTATTTCATACAATGGTAAGGGGAGTATTACAGATGAAAAAGGAAATTACCAAATAAGAATTCCTGTAAAAGAACCTGTATCTATTGTATTTAGTCATGTTTCTTATGAATCGCTCACAAAAGAAATGACTGCAAATCGAGTAAATATTTATCGTTTTTCTCCCATACTTATTTTAAAAGCAGAAACCTTAGAAGAGGTAGTTGTAAAGAACAATAAAAAAGCCGCCAAAGGAATTACCAGTATTGCTATTAAAGATGTAAAAAGAATTCCGGGTGCAAACGCGGGCGTAGAAAATTTATTAATGACTTTTGCAGGTGTTAATAATAACAATGAATTGAGTACTCAATACAATGTACGTGGCGGAAATTTTGATGAAAACTTAGTGTATGTAAATGGTATTGAAGTGTACAGACCTTTTTTAGTTCGTTCTGGGCAACAAGAAGGGTTGAGTTTTATCAATACACAAATGGTTCAAAACATCGATTTTTCTGCGGGAGGTTTTCAAGCAAAATATGGCGATAAACTGTCTTCTGTTTTAGACATTACTTATAGAAAACCACAAAAATTTGCCGCTTCTGCAAATGCAAGTTTATTGGGCGGAAGTATTACTATAGAAGACCGATTATTAGATGAAAAATTAAGTGCATTAATTGGCGTACGGTACCGAGACAATAGCCTATTTGTAAATAGCAAGCAGATAGAAACCAACTTTAAACCTACATTTACAGACATTCAGTCTTTTTTGTCTTATCAATTGAACTCGAAATGGACGTTCAACTTTTTAGGAAATTTTTCACTAAACAATTACAACTACACCCCTACTTCTAGAAGAACTCGTTTTGGAACAGTGACCAATCCGTTAGAATTAATTGTATTTTATAGTGGTCAAGAAAAAGATAGATATCAAACCTTATTTGGTGCTTTTTCTACAGATTATAAACTCAACAAAAATCTAACACTTACAGGAACTGTCTCTAGCTATAACACACAAGAAGAAGAGTATTACGACATTGCTGCTTCTTATAATTTAGGTGAAGTAGATGCTAATTTAGGCTCTGGAACTTTTGGGGAGGTTGCTTTTTCAGAAGGTATAGGCTCACAACTGAATCACGCAAGAAACGATTTAGATGCACTTATTAGCAATGCACAAGTAAAAGGCGTGTATAAAAAAGACAAAAACCAATGGCATTTTGGGGTAAAGTACCAAAAAGAAACTATTCGAGAACGTATTCGAGAATGGGAAATGATTGATTCTTTAGGGTTTTCAGTCCGACCACCAAACCATATTGGTAACAATCAGCCTTACGAAGCTTTTGAAGGTCCCATTACCCCTTTTCAAAACATTAGAACAGAAAACTCAGTAACCATAAACCGAGTTTCTGGTTTTCTGCAATTCAGCCGTAAAAACGAATGGAATGAACACCAAGTTTGGTATAATATTGGAATCCGAGCGCAACAATGGCAGGTAAATAGTGCTAAAAATCAGTTTATTTTTAGCCCTAGATTACAGTTTGCTATCAAACCCGATTGGGAAAAAGACATGTTGTTTCGGGTATCTGGCGGATGGTACTCGCAGCCCCCTTTTTACAGAGAATTAAGAGACAATACAGGTACTGTTAACGCCAATGTAAAAGCACAAAAATCGATTCATTTTGTTTTGGGGAACGATTATAGTTTTATGCTTTGGAATCGACCTTTTAAACTAACAACCGCTATTTATTACAAAGATTTATCAAATGTAAATGCCTATACGGTAGACAATGTAAGAATACGCTACCAAGCCAACAACAATGCAAAAGCCTATGCAACAGGAATTGATGTACGATTGAATGGAGAATTTGTACCTGGAAACGAAAGCTGGGTAAGTGTGGGTTTTTTAAAAACAGAAGAGAATATTGACAATCGAGGGTACATTGCAAGACCTACGGATCAGCGTTTAAAATTTGGAATTCTTTTTCAGGATTACGTTCCTAATTTACCCGACTTAAAAGCCTATTTAAATTTGGTTTACAACACAGGGGTTCCTGGCGGCTCTCCTTCCTATGCCGATGTCTATCAATTTCAAAATCGATTGCGCGATTACAAACGTGCCGATATTGGAATTTCGTATGTATTTGTAGATAGTCAAAAACAATATACTACAGGTTGGCTTTCTAAAGTGAAAGAATTTACAGCAGGGTTAGAACTCTTTAACATTTTTGATATTCAAAATTCCATTACCAATACTTGGGTACGAGACGTCTATTCTAAAACACAATACGGAATTCCTAATTTTATGACAGGACGTGTCTTAAATTTAAAAATGGGCATTGCTTTTTAAAGTAAGAACTCGTTTAAACTTTTTGGATTTAAGCGAAAATTAGAAGATTTTAGTTCTGTTGAAGGCTTTTTTAAGTTGCATAGCAACGCTACGGAAGGAGAAAAAGACAGGATCGAACGGTCTGGGAAAGCCCTGAGGGCTTTTACAGTGAGATGCCAGATGGTGCGATTGTGGCTGAAAACAGCAATTTTTTAGCAAATTGAAAAAGTTTAAACGAGTTCTAATACTATTTTAAAATCTGAGCCGCGTGTGCTTTGGTTTTTACCTTAGAAATTACATCTTCGATAACGCCATTTTCATCAATCACAAAGGTAGTTCTATGAATTCCATCATATTCTTTTCCCATAAACTTTTTAGGACCCCAAACACCAAATGCATTGATTACCGTTTTATCTTCGTCTGCTAAGAGCGGATAAGGTAATTCGTGTTTGTTAATCCAATTTTGCTGCTTTTTTGCACTGTCTGCACTTGCTCCTAAAATGGCATAGCCTTTTGCTAAAAAAGATTGATAATTATCTCGTAAATCACAGGCCTCTGCCGTACAACCCGGTGTACTTGCCTTAGGGTAAAAAAATAAAACCAATCTTTTTCCTGAATAATCCGATAACTTTATGGTATTTCCTTTTTCGTCTTTTGCTTCGAAGTTTGGCGCTTTATCACCTATTTGTAATGTAGTCATATTTAATTGATAATGAATTAATGATTGAATGAGTTAATGGCTCTATGAATTAATGGGTTAATGATTCTATGAATCAATCATCCTATTTTTTAGAACAATGTAATACACAACTCAAAGATACAAATAAGACTTTTCATAAACTTTATAAAAAGGATTTTTAAGAGGGTATAAATTGTATTTTTGTGTACATATGATTACACTTCAAAAAATTACCACTAAAAAAGGAATGAAGCAATTTGTTTGCTTTCCCTTCTCATTATACAAAAACAACAAGTATTGGGTACCCCCTATTATTCAGGAAGAAGTTGCTAATTTTGATTCGAGAAAAAATCCTGTTTTTGAAAATGCAGAAGCTCAGTTTTTTATCGCATTAAAAAATAAAAAAATTGTAGGTAGAATTGTTGCCATTATCAACTGGTATGAAGTGGAAAAACAGCAACTAAAAAAAATGCGTTTTGGTTGGTTTGATGTCATCGATGACATTGAAGTTTCTAAAATATTGCTAGAAAAAGTAAAAGAAATTGCAAAAGAAAACAATTTAGAATATATAGAAGGTCCTGTTGGATTTAACAATCTAGATAAAACAGGTGTTTTAATCGATGGATTTGACCATATTGGTACGATGATTACTTGGTATAATCATCCGTATTACAAAGACCATTTAGAGCAATTAGGTTTTGTAAAAGAGAAAGAATACTTAGAAAATAAGTTTTTATTTGAAAATGTAGATGCTGCTTATTACGACAGAATGAGCAAACTTATTAAAAGAAGATATGAATTAAAAGCCTTAAGTTTCACAAAAACAAAAGATATCCTTCCTTATGTAGACGAGATGTTTGAAGTGTTTAACGCTTCTTATTCAAAACTCTCTACATTTGTACCCATTTCTAGTGCGCAAATTGCTTATTTTAAAGAAAAATATATTTCATTTATCAATCCAGAGTATATCAAGTTCGTCATAAATAAGAACAAAAAATTAATTGCTTTTTCCATTGTTATGCCTTCTTTTTCAGAAGTTTTACAAAAAATAAAAGGCAAGTTATTTCCTTTTGGCTGGTACCATCTTTTACAAGCAAGAAAGAAGTCAAAGGATGTTACTTTTTATTTAATTGGTGTAGATCCTAGCTATCAAAACAAAGGAATTCCTGCAATTATTTTTGACCAATATACCAAAACATTTACGCCATTAGGAATTAAAAACTGTATTCGGACTCCAGAATTGGAAGACAATACTGCCATTCGTCAGCTTTGGAAAAATTTCAACCCTGTTACACACAAAAGAAGAAGAACCTATCGAAAAGATGTTAGATGAAAAATTGATTCTAACAAACTACTCTAAACAAATAAACTTACCAACAAATTTAAAAATTGAAGTATTCAAACCTTTTAAAGCTTTTTAATTTTGTAAAAATATTCAACATTTAATGATTCACCTTTAAAGGTAACTTCTTATTTTTAGTGCACAACTTTTTAACTACAAATGCAATTATTTTACAATTCAACGCTTACCAAAGCAACTAAAGAAATTACTTTCGATAAAACAGAGAGTAGACATATTGTTCGTGTTTTAAGAAAGAAAGAAGGCGACACACTACATATTACAAACGGAAAAGGATTTTTATTTTTTGTAGAAATCATTATTGCTAATGATAAGAAATGTGTGGCTGCTATTTTAAAATATGAAGAGAAACCAAAAGAATGGAGTTACTATTTGCATATTGCTATTGCGCCTACCAAAAACAATGATCGATTGGAATGGTTTTTAGAAAAAGCTACAGAAATTGGTATTGATGAGATTACGCCTATCATTTGTCAGAATTCTGAACGAAAAACTGTAAAAACAGAACGTTTAGAAAAAATTATTCAATCTGCTGTAAAACAATCTTTAAAGTTTCACTTACCAAAATTAAATGCGCCTGTTCCTTTTTCGGAATTTATAGAGAAACCTAGGCAGAGTAAAATATGTATTGCACATTGTAGAGAAAATGAAAAACAATACTTAAAAGCAGTTGTAAAACCAAAAGATGATGTTATCATTCTTATTGGACCTGAAGGTGACTTCTCTTTAGAAGAAATTGAAAAAAGCAAGTTGCATAAAAGCATTCCTGTTTCTTTAGGAAAAAGCAGGCTACGAACAGAAACTGCCGCATTGGTGGCTTTACAAAACATAGTCTTTATCAATCAATAAAAAAAGACTGCCCAAAAGGGCAGTCAACAATATAAGGGGAAATGAAAAGGGGGATTCTAATGTTACAATTACACTGTAAAATTAATCTACAAACAGCTATCAAAATTAAAAAAAAGCTGAAAGGGTCTTTTCAAAAGACGAATGAAAATAACCCTTTGATGAAAGGCTGTAAAGATTTTTTTTATTAGAGCTTATTTTACAGAATAAAAACCTTACATTATTATTTTTAATACCTTTAGATAAAATATAGAGTATATTATAAATAAAGAATTTCTTGAAACAAACTATCCTCGAGGCAGAGTTATAGTGGTATTTCGCTCGTTTCATTTTGACCTTGAAAGGAAAAAGTAGAAATTCTATGATTTAAATTCCCGAATATTCAGGAATGCCATTTTCAAAGGAAACCGCGAGAAATTCTTTCCGATTAACTTTAAATAAAGTCAAATGACACCCAAAGACATTTTTTCTATTGCAAATAGTTTAGTAATACCTATGTGGCTACTAATGATAATTCTACCTAATTGGAAGGTAACAAAATTTTTAATGAATTTTAAAGTAATCCCTGTTTTGTTATCATTACTGTATGTCTTTTATATTTCTCAAGCAATTCAAATAAGTGGATGGATGGATTTTGGCAGTTTATCTTCTGTAATGGCTTTATTTACAGAAGAAAATGCAGTACTAGCAGGTTGGGTTCATTATTTAGCTTTTGATCTTCTAGTAGGCATGTGGATTGTAAATGAAAATAAAAAATTAGGGATTCATCCATTAATTTTAGCTCCTTGCCTATTAGCAACCTTTATGTTAGGTCCTGTTGGTTTTTTAAGTTTCTACATTATTAAATATTTGAAAAAAAATAAATTATGATTTCACTAAAGAATATTTTATATCGTGTAAAAAAGCAAAGTCCTATACTTTACAGTATTGTTTGTATTCATTTTGTTGGCGCCCTTACTTGTTGTATTGCATTGCTAATAGACGAGAGAACTCTTATGGGTATAAATGTTTGGATAAAACCATTAAAATTTAGTATTTCTGGAGGCATCTATATTTTAACATTAGGATATTTAATTACTTTATATCCTTTTTCTTTAAAAAAGAAAAATAGCATTAATAATATTGTCTCTTGGACGCTTCTTTTAGAAATAGTTATTATATTTTATCAAGCAGCAAGAGGTACACAATCGCATTATAATATGTCTAGTGCTTTTGATGGAATTCTTTTTGCGTTAATGGGTATTTTAATAGGTATTAATGTTTTTATAATGGTGCTTTTTGCAATAGAAACTGTGCGACTACAATTAAAAACTACAAAACCTATTCAATACGCTATTCTTATAGGATGGATATTCATTGTATTTGCTAGTTGGATTGGCGGACAAATGATTAGTCAAATGTCTCACAATGTAGGTGTAGCTGATGGAGGTGCAGGATTACCGTTAGTTAATTGGAGTACTGTAGGTGGCGATTTAAGAGTTGCTCATTTTTTTGGACTACATAGTATACAGATGATACCGCTATTTGCCTTTTTCATCAATAAAAAATGGCATATTTCTAACAAAAAGCAATTCCTATTTATAACGCTTTTTAGTTCGATTTATCTAATCTGTATTGCATACACATTCTATCAAGCAAAGCAAGGGATTCCTTTTATTTAAACTTAATGTTATACTTACTTTAAAATTTCTGAAAGTTGTTTACAAGTGTGCGCTAAAAGGTCTTCATCTTTTTCTGTAAACACATTTTTTGTATGAGAATCAATATCTATCTGACCTATATTTTCTCCATTGACAAAAATAGGGAAAACAATTTCTGACTTTACTTTCCAACCACAAGAGATATAATTATCTTGTTCTGAAACATCTTGCACCACAAATTTTTCGTTACTTAAAGCTACCTGTCCGCAAATACCTTTTCCAAAAGGAATAATGGTATGTTCTGTAGGTTCACCTGCGTATTGGGCTAATTTTAGTTCATTTTTATCTCCATTTTTAAAATAAAACCCTACCCAATCGTAATAGGAAATTTCTGCTGATAGAAAATCGCAAATAGCTTGTAATATGGTCTCAATTGAATTTTTAGAAGCGATAATTTCTGTAATCCTTTCTTTTAAAATGGTGGTATGCATTGATTTGTTATATTTACTACAAATTAAGCATCAAAAATAAAACAAAATCAATCGTGAAAAAACATAAAAAGAGCCTTCTTTTTTTAATCAAGTTTTTTGGTGTTTATTTTGCGTTACTGAGCATTTACAATTGCTATTTAAGCAAAACTCAGCAAAAAGAAACTACTTTTATTTGTTCGCCAGTTACTCAAAATGTAGCAACACAAACTACAAACATGCTCAATCTCTTCGGGTACAAGGCTTCTTCTATACAACACTCAAAAGAATTGTCTATAAAGCTATTTTTAAACAATAGATACATAGCAAGAGTTATTGAAGGGTGTAACGGAATTAGCATTATCATTTTATTTATTGCTTTTATCATTGCTTTTTCAGGGCCTGTAAAACAAACAGCTCTGTATATAATCTTTGGTAGTACATTAATTTATGGAGTAAATATCATACGTATTGGTTTTTTGGTTGTACTACTAGATAAATTCCCAAACCAACAAACATTTTTACACAACTTATTATTTCCTGCAATTATTTACGGACTTACCTTTTTTCTTTGGATTATTTGGGTGCAAAAATTTTCGAATTATAAAAATGAATAGTCCCGTACGATATACAATTATTGGAGTTTTATTTCTTTTTCTCTTTTTAATAAGAGGCTTTGAAAAAGAACTCTTTTACGACCCCTTAATTGTTTATTTTGAAAATGATTATTTGTATACCTCTATCCCAGATATAAAAGGTCTTCATTTTACAGGAAGTCTGCTACTAAGATATCTACTGAATACAATTATTTCTTTAGGGATTATTGGCTGTTTTTTTCAAAAAAAAGAATTTCTAAAATTTGCTATCTATTTCTACAGCATTGCTTTTCTAATTTTAGGAACGCTTTTCTTTATACTTCTAAAAGATGAATTTAAATCGGGTTATTTATTAATTTTTTATGTCCGAAGATTCTTAATTCACCCGTTATTTCTACTCCTACTTTTACCTTTATTTTATTATCAAAACAAATCGAACACTTTACACTAATTCATACAATTTATGCGAAAAATAAGTTTTCTTTTTAGCCTCTTTTTAATGGCTTGCACTCCTCTTCAAAAAGAAAAAAATACCACCACAAAACAACTAAAAACATTTGCAGATAGCATTGTAGAAAAATCTATCGTACACCATGGAGGAATTGCTTTATGGAAACGTATAAAAGCGTTGCGTTTTACGAAAGAAATTATTTTATTCACAAAAGAAGGCGCTGTAGAATCGAAACAAATACAACAACAAACGTTTTATTTTAATCCTAATTTAGAAGGCACTATTCAATGGAAAAAAGAAGGAGACAATCATATTGTTCGATTTAAAAATGATACTATTACTAAAACTATAAACAATGTTACCATTACAGATTCAACAGCTTTACAAAGTGCCAAAAACATATTTTTTTCGGCACATTATGTCATCAACCAACCTTTTAAATTAAAAGATAAAGGCGTTCTATTAAAATATATAGGACTTGAAAAAATAGACAACAAAGTACATCATGCTATTGAAGTCCGTACTAAAAACGATGTGGCAACATCCGACGTGTGGACCTATTTTTTCGATATAAAAACAGTTCAATTAAATGCAACAAAGGTGGTGCATAATGGAAAGATAAGTCTCATAAAAAATAACACTTTCGATAACAGTACAGGAATTTTATGGAATCAATATAGAAAAAGTTTTTTCACAGATTCTTTAGGTAACATTTCCTATTTAAGAGCTGGTTATTTCTACGATAATTTCAAAATTGAATTCAAAAAATAACTTGTAATTTTTAGACTGAGAACTCATTTAATTTTTTTGGATTTAAGCAAAATTAGAAGTTTTTAGTTCTGTTGAAGGCTTTTTTAAGTTGCATAGCAGCGCTACGGAAGGAGAAAAAGGCGAAAACAGGGTTGAAAACAGCAATTTTTCGGCAAATTGAAAAAGTTTAAATGAGTTCTAAATAAAAAAAGGAAATCGTTTTCGCAATTAACAATTTCTTAAACCTAGAGAATATAAGACATTTTGTAATTTAGCAACTTTAATTAAATAAGATATCAATTTAAAAACACTTCATAATGAGCGTTATAATTAAAATTCATGCACGTCAAATTTTTGATTCTAGAGGAAATCCAACTGTAGAAGTAGATGTGATTACTGAAAATGGAATTTTGGGAAGAGCAGCAGTTCCTTCAGGAGCTTCTACAGGAGAACACGAAGCCGTAGAATTAAGGGATGGAGGAAATACCTATATGGGAAAAGGTGTTTTAAAAGCTGTAGAAAACGTAAACAATAGTATTGCAGGTGAATTATTAGGGTTTTCTGTATTTGAGCAAAATGCTATCGATCAATTTATGATTGATTTAGACGGTACTCCTAACAAATCTAAACTAGGTGCTAATGCAATTTTAGGCGTTTCATTGGCTGTAGCTAAAGCAGCAGCAAATGAACTAGGAATGCCTTTGTATAGATATATTGGAGGAGTTTCTGCCAATACATTGCCTGTACCTATGATGAATATTATTAACGGAGGTTCGCATTCGGATGCTCCTATTGCCTTTCAAGAGTTTATGGTAATGCCAGTAAAAGCGAAAAATTTTACACAAGCCATGCAAATGGGTTCTGAAATTTTCCATCACCTTAAAAAAGTATTGCACGACAGAGATTTATCTACAGCTGTTGGAGATGAAGGAGGTTTTGCTCCTACTTTGGAAGGTACAGAAGATGCTTTAGAAACCATTGGTTTAGCGGTAAAAAATGCAGGATATGAATTGGGCAACGATATTATGATTGCGTTAGATTGTGCTGCAGCAGAATTTTATGTAGATGGCAAATACGATTATTCAAAATTTGAAGGAGCAACAGGAAAAGTAAGATCTAGCAAAGAGCAAGCCGATTATTTAGCTGAGTTAGCAACAAATTATCCTATTATTTCTATTGAAGATGGAATGGATGAAAACGATTGGGAAGGTTGGAAATACTTAACCGAAAAAATTGGTGATAAAGTACAATTGGTAGGAGATGATTTATTTGTTACCAACGTAGAGCGTTTGTCTAGAGGTATAGAAAACGGAATTGCCAATTCAATTTTAATTAAAGTAAACCAGATTGGTACCTTAACGGAAACCATTGCTGCTGTAAACATGGCTAAAAACGCAGGATATACTTCTGTAATGAGTCATAGATCTGGAGAAACAGAAGACAATACTATTGCAGATTTAGCAGTTGCTTTAAACACAGGACAGATTAAAACAGGTTCTGCTTCTCGTTCCGATAGAATGGCAAAATACAATCAGCTACTACGTATTGAAGAAGAGTTGGGTGATATTGCTTACTTTCCTAAAGAAAAAGCCTTTAAAATTTAACAATCATAAACAATTTCTATAATTATAAGTTATAATTATAGATTTATAGAAAAATAATTGGAAACCTCTAAGAATTGAATTTCTTAGAGGTTTTATATTTGTCTAAATTTTAAGAAAATACTATGGTTTCCTGTTTTTAAAACTAGGTAGAAAATAGTATCTTCGCGTACATCTAAAAATATAAAAAACACAAATAAATAATGTCAAAAATAGCAACACTTCAAGTCGACGAAAACAAGTATGAGTTTCCATTAATAAAAGGAACAGAAAATGAAATTGCCATCGATATAAAAACTCTTAGAGGTGCTACAGGAGGAATTACTACCATAGACCCTGGTTTTAAAAATACGGGTTCTTGTACAAGTGGTATTACATTTTTAAATGGTGAAGAAGGTATTTTACGTTATAGAGGTTATGCTATTGAAGATTTAGCAGAAAAAGCAGATTTTCTAGAAGTGGCTTATGCTTTAATTTTTGGTGATTTACCAACAAAAGAGCAGTTAGAAAAATTTCATACAGACATTAAGTCTAAATCTGTGGTAGATGAAGATGTTAAAAAAATTATAGATGCATTTCCAAAAAATGCACATCCAATGGGTGTTTTGTCTTCTTTAACAAGTGCTTTAGTTGCTTTTAATCCAAGTTCTGTAAATGTGGATTCTGAAGAAGAAATGTACAATGCTATTGTAAAAATTATGGGTAAATTTCCTGTGTTAGTAGCTTGGGCGATGCGTAAAAAACAAGGTTTACCTTTAAACTACGGTTCTAATTCTTTAGGATATGTAGAAAACGTAATGAAAATGATGTTTGAACAACCTAATGAAGAATACACTATCAATCCTATTATAAAAAATGCTTTAGATAAACTATTGATTTTACATGCAGACCACGAACAAAACTGCTCTACCTCTACAGTGCGAATCGTAGGATCTTCTCATGCAGGTTTATTTGCTTCTATTTCTGCAGGAATTTCTGCCCTTTGGGGACCTTTACACGGAGGTGCCAACCAAGCTGTATTAGAAATGCTAGAAGCCATTAAAGAAGACGGAGGCGACACTAAAAAATATATGGCTAAAGCAAAAGATAAATCGGATCCTTTCCGATTAATGGGCTTTGGACATCGTGTGTATAAAAATTTCGACCCAAGAGCAAAAATTATTAAAGTAGCAGCAGATGAAGTTTTAAAAGATTTAGGTGTAGAAGATCCTATTTTAGAAATTGCCAAAGGTTTAGAACAAGAAGCCTTAAACGATCCTTATTTTGTGGATAGAAAACTATATCCAAATGTAGACTTTTACTCAGGTATTATTTACAGAGCTATGGGAATTCCTGTAGAAATGTTTACGGTAATGTTTGCGCTAGGTCGTTTACCTGGTTGGATTGCTCAATGGAAAGAAATGCGTGAAAATAAAGAACCTATTGGTCGTCCACGTCAAATTTACACAGGAAGTAACTTAAGGGCGTTTAAAGATATTGAGAAAAGATAATTAGAAATGTTGCATTATAATTGTTGAATTACAGCGTGCTTTTCAACTTTATAAATTTTCAACTTTCTAAGGGGCTAATAATATGTTTGCATTAAATATCCAAAACGAAACAGGAAGATTACGAAGCGTAATTCTAGGAACTGCAAAAAGCAATGGTCCAATACCAAATATAGACGATTGTTACGACCCTAAAAGCAGATTGCATGTTGCCGCAGGAACCTATCCGAAAGAAGTTGATATGATTACTGAAATGGAGGCTGTTGCAAACGTATTTAAAAAGTATGATGTAAAGGTTTTTAGACCCGAAGTGATTGAAAACTACAATCAAATATTTGCACGCGATATTGCTTTTGTAATTGAAGACAAACTTATTAAGTCGAATATATTACCCGATAGAGCCCAAGAATATAAAGCCATTGAATATGTTGTCAGTCAAATAGCTCCAGAAAATATCATCGAACTACCCGAAGCTTGTCATGTAGAAGGTGGAGATGTAATGCCTTGGAACGATTATATATTTATAGGCACTTATACTGGAGAAGACTATCCAGATTATATTACAGCACGTACAAATAAAGAAGCTGTAAAAGAAATTCAAAAATTATTTCCTCATAAAATTGTAAAAGCCTTTGAGCTTCGGAAATCGAATACCGAAGCCAAAGAAAATGCCTTACATTTAGATTGTTGCTTTCAACCTGTTGGAAAAAATAAAGCCATTTTACATAAAAACGGTTTTTTAATAGAAAGTGAATATAAATGGCTGCTTGATTTCTTTGGAAAAGACAATGTTTTTGAAATTACCAAAGACGAAATGTACAATATGAATAGCAATATTTTTTCCATTGCCGAAAACATTGTTGTTTCAGAAAAAAACTTTACTCGATTAAATGCTTGGCTTAAAAAAGAAGGATTTATTGTTGAAGAAGTTCCGTATGCAGAAATTGCCAAACAGGAAGGATTGTTACGCTGCTCTACAATGCCATTATTTAGAGATTAATTTTTTCGCCTAATCCTCTTCGTCATAGGCAACATAAGCACTTGTAAGCCCCTGTTCAAAATCAACATCATCTTCTTCTAAGAAAAAGTTATAATGCACCCAAGCATACCCTTCATTTCCCCAACTAGTTCCCCAAGAATTAACAATTTTAAAAGCATTATAAGCATCATTGTAACCCACAATTAATATAGCATGTCCACAAGTATCAGGAACAGGGTTTTCACTATATGTATTTGCTATATAAATATCTTCATCTATAGATTCTTCTGTTAAATCAGTAGGATTACTACTTTCAGAAATAGTTTGGTTTTCAAAATTTAAGTTTTCAAAATCCATTGAAATCACTACAGGTTGCTTTTCAGACACTAAAGTTTTTATTAAGTTCTTTAAAGTATAATTTACAGGAACAATAGTATCTGGAATGCCTACCCGAAAATATTCTTTTATTTTATTTTTTGAGGCATCGGCTAATAGTAAAGAATCCGAAGGAATTTCTGAACAGTGTGCATCGGAATAAGGAAATACTCTCCAAGTACTCACGCCTTGGGTTTTTAATACTTCTAATGCATCTCCAATGGCAGAACCCGAAAGACAGTTATCATTTGCTTTTGTTTGATTGTACACAAAAGCAGGGCTCATTACAGTTTCGTAAGAAACATAATCATAATTGTACTGTATTTTTTCTTGGTAACTTTTTAAATAATAGGTAGTAGCCCAAGAAACACAACTTCCTTGATTTCCCTGGCTTCTAACTGGAGGCATCTTATCGGACAAATCATATATTTCGGGTAAGCTATCTGGAATTTCTATAATCGCTATTAATTCTGTTAACATATATTTTTCTGAAAAATTTCCACAAGCAACCCCTGTTTGTTGCGGACCATCTACAGCCTCTTCCGATACAATAACATCGGGTATAACAATAGTGTCTTGACCAATAATAACAATGGTATCTACTTCATTAACAGCAGAAATTGGATTTACATCTATAAATGGTTGTTGGCAATTATACATGATTAGAAAAACAAAAAATACAATAGGAACTAAAAATTTATTTTTCATCTTTTTTTAATTGAATCTCTACTTTTTAGAACGAAAACAAAACTCATTTGGTATGTTCTATAAGCGAAGGGTTTTACATCTTACTTTGCGAAGTTAATGAATTACAAAAAGAATAATAAAAAACAATAACATGTTTTAAAAAAAACTAATTTTGTGTTCAATTTTTTATTAAAATGCAACAAACCACGAATACTATAGTAATGGTTCGTCCTATAAATTTTAGGATGAATGAGCAAACTGCTGTAAACAATTACTATCAAAAAGTAATTGATAACTTATTACCTGCAACAGTAAATGCAAAGGCACAGCAAGAGTTTGACGCCTATGTAAAAAAATTACAAAGCTATGGTATACAGGTTATTGTAGTTTCGGACACCGAAGAATTCGACACTCCCGATTCCATTTTTCCAAACAATTGGATTTCTTTCCATCAAGATGGTACCATTGCTTTGTATCCTATGTTTGCAGAAAACAGACGTTTAGAGCGTAGAGAAGATATTTTAACACAGCTAGAAGAGGCAGGCTTCGTCATTGAAAATGTCATGGATTATACCAATGCAGAAAAAGAAGAAGTTTACCTAGAAGGCACAGGAAGTTTGTTGTTGGATAGGGTTCATAAAAAAGCCTATTGTGCATTGTCTCCAAGAGCCAATGAAGAATTATTTTTAGAATTTTGTGAAGACTTCGAATATACACCTGTTGTCTTTACAGCAAATCAAACGGTAAATGAGCAACGAGAAGCCATTTATCACACCAATGTAATGATGTGTTTGGCAGAAACCTTTGCTGTTATTTGCTTGGATAGTATTGATGATAAGAAAGAGCGAAAGAATGTATTAAAACACCTAAAAGAAGATGGTAAAGAAGTTATTGCTATTTCAGAAGAGCAAGTAAATAACTTTGCAGGAAACATGTTACAAGTGCAAGGAAAAGACAATCAGTTGTTTTTAATTATGAGTCAAGCCGCATACAATTCATTAACTCCGCAGCAAATTACTACTATAGAAAAACATTGCGCTATTATTTCTAGCTCTTTAGATACTATTGAGGCCTGTGGTGGTGGAAGTGCTCGCTGTATGATGGCGGAGGTTTTTTTGCCTAAAGAGAAATAAGACTTGTCATTCCTGCGAAGGCAGGAATCTCTTTTATAAATTTTATGGATTCCTGCCTTCGCAGGAATGACACTTTCAAAGAAAACCCCAAGGCTAGCCCTTCGAGGAATTCTTTTCGATTAAAAGCGATTATCACCATCCAAAAGATCGCCAATACCACCTAAAACACTTCCTTCTCCTCTTGTTCCTTTTCCTGTTATAGGTGCCATAGCCAAAACGCGTCCTGCCAATCTACTAAAAGGTAAAGATTGTATAAATACAGTTCCAGGTCCTTGTAATTTTGCAAAAAATAAGCCTTCACCACCAAACAACGTATTTTTAATCCCACCAACAAACTCAATATCATAGTTCACATTTTGTGTGAATCCAACAATACAACCTGTATCAACTCTTAAAGTTTCACCTGCTTTCAATTCTTTTTTCGCCATAGTACCACCCGCATGTACAAACCCCATTCCATCTCCTTCTAATTTTTGCATGATAAATCCTTCGCCACCAAACAAGCCTCTTCCCAATTTTCTAGAAAACTCAATACCAATAGAAACTCCTTTTGCTGCACATAAAAAAGCATCTTTCTGACAGATAAACTTCCCTCCAAACTCACTTAAATCAATCGGAATAATTTTTCCAGGATATGGAGATGCAAAAGAAACATGTTTTTTACCAGCCCCGTCATTAGTAAAAACCGTCATAAACAAACTTTCACCTGTTAAAATTCGTTTTCCTGCTGAAAATATTTTCCCTAATAAACCTTGTTCTTGATTAGAACCATCACCTAAAATGGTATTCATTTTAATCTGATCACTCATCATCATAAAACTCCCAGATTCTGCTACTACTCCTTCTTGCGGATCTAATTCTATTTCTACATATTGCATTTCTTCTCCTAAAATGCGGTACTCTATTTCATGTGCATTCATATATTCTATTTTTATAATTATATATATTTAGATGTAAAATCAAGAGAATTGTTACATCCAAATTTATTTTTTAGTAAATTATACTATGAACTCGTTGAAACCTTAAAGTCAAAAAAATCAAATAAAAAATTTCTTGAAACGAACTATCCTCGAGGCATAGCCATAGAGGTATTTCGCTCGTTTCATTTTGACCTGAAAAGGTCAAAAACCGAAATTTTATGATTTAGATTCCCGATTTCTCGGGAATGACACTTTCAAAGGAAACCCCGAGGCAGAGCCTCGAGGAATTCTTTTCGATTAAAAGTTTTAAAAATTTTGAACTTTCAGACTTCCAACTTCATACTTTTAACTTTCAAACTCCATTCGAATTGAAATCGAGATACTACAACTCCTTGCTCGTTTACTCCTTCAGAAACCAATAATATAGTTTGTCCTTCTCCTGTTTTTATAGAAGCAGCAATAGCATCTCTAATCTGATCCCCACCTTTACAAGAAAAATGAATCACCCCTGTTGCTTTTTTAAAAAAGTGAGCTTCTTGATGCGTTACCAACATAGAAACTTTCCGATTAGAATCTTTAATCGCTTTCATAACCAACAAACCCGTAGGCAATTCTGCCGCCATACCTTGTGCTGCCCAAAACATACTCTTAAAAGGGTTTTGATTGATCCATCGATGTTTAATTTTCACAACAACTTCATTGTCAGAAATAGATTTTACACGAACACCTCCAAAATATGCTAAGGGTAATTTTATCAAATTAAAAAAATTAACATTTACTGGTGAAAACTTCATAAGGTTTGTATTTGCTAGCAATTTAAGACTTTTAAATGATAAAAATAGAAAATATCAAATGTTAAAAAATGTTAATTATAGTACTATGTATTGCATAATACCTTTTAAAAAACATATATTTGCATAAGAAAGTAGTATATAAAAATAATTACACTACTATTTTCGAAATTAAAAACAGTTTAAAAAATGAAAAACAATACCGAGAATACGAACGCTTTTTTAATTCATATTTCTGCCTTTACAGGGTTTCTATTTCCTTTTGGAAATATTATTACTCCTTTAATTGCTTGGCAAACTTTAAAAGATAGAAGTTCTTTTTTAGACGAACAAGGAAAAGAAGCGGTTAACTTTAACATTAGTTACGCGCTTTATATTTTTATTCTAGGAATTTCTGTATTGCCATTATTCTTTGGCTCTATTTTTAATTCTTTTGATAATTTTAATGATATTAATATTCATTTTAGCTCAGATAATTTATTCAGTTTTGTAGGGCTTACCTCTATTGTAGGAATTGTAGGACTTATCAAATTTGCACTTATTATTATTGCAGCTATAAAAGCAAGAGAAGGAGAAAATTACAAATATCCTTTTACCATAAAATTTATTAAATAAACAGGCTAACATGAAGATAGAGAACACAAAAGCGCAAATGCGAAAAGGAGTTTTAGAATACTGTATCTTATCTATTTTACAGCATGGAGATAAATACACTTCTGAAATTCTATCGGGACTAAAAAGCGCAGAAATCATTGTTGTGGAAGGTACTATTTACCCTTTATTAACACGCTTAAAAAATTCGGGTTTATTGGCCTATAGATGGGAAGAATCTACTTCTGGACCACCAAGAAAATACTATGTTTTAACCGAAAATGGCACAATGTTCTTAAAAGAATTAGACAAAACATGGAACACTTTAGTAACCGCAGTACAGCAAATAACAAGTAAAAAATCAACAACAAAATGAATAAGACAATCAATATAAATTTAGGAGGATTCTTTTTCCATATTGATGAGAATGCCTATAAAAAATTAAATAGATATTTAGAAGCTATCAAAAAATCTTTGAGTGATGATCCGCAAGGAAAAAACGAAATTATTTCAGATATCGAAGCTAGAATTAGCGAACTTCTTTCAGAAAAAATTACCGATGCTAGGCAAGTAGTCAATGAAGGCGATATTGATGAGATTATTAAAATTATGGGGCAACCTGAAGATTATATGGAAGCAGAAGAAGGGTATGCAGATACAGGGTATACTTATAAAAAAAGAAATACTACGGGTAAAAAACTATTTAGAGATGGCGATGATAAATTCTTAGGAGGTGTTGCTTCTGGAATTGCGCATTATTTAGAAATTGATAGTATTTGGATTCGTTTGCTTTTAATTGCTTTGTTTTTTGGAGGTGGATTTGGATTTTTAATTTATATCATTTTATGGATTTTACTTCCTGAAGCAAAAACAACTGCCGAAAAATTACAGATGGAAGGTGAGGCTGTAAATATTGATAATATCGAAAAAAAAATTCGAGAAGAATTTAACAGCGTATCCGGAAAAATAAAAGATGCTGCAGAAGATGTTTCTGAAAAAATAAAAAACGGAAATTATAAAAAAACAGCTGCAAAAGCCAAGTCGGGATTTCAGGATTTTTTAGACGCTCTAGGTAAGATTATTCTTTCTATTTTTAAAATAATTGGAAAATGTATCGGAGTGCTTTTAATCCTAATTTCAGGAGCTGTACTTATTTCTTTTATTATTGCACTTTTTTCTGTTGGAAGTTTTGAGTTTTTAGATTTTGGGGGAGATTTTATTCATTACCCTCCTTTCTTTTACGATGCTACCCTACCTTTTTGGTTATTAACACTATTTACATTTATAACCGCAGGAATTCCGTTTTTAATTGTATTTATTTTAGGTTTACGAATACTATTTAGTAACATCAAACAATTTAGCAAAGCAACTTCTTTAACCTTATTAGGAATTTGGTTTGTGGGAATATTTGCTTTGGGTTTTACAGCCATAGAATTTGGAACTTCAAAAGCGTATGATGGAACAAGTATTAAAAAAGAAGCCACCTATTTTATTGCTAAGGATACCATTCGCTTAAAAGTAGTAAACGACGATACTATCTATTATCAAGATGAATTAAGACGAAGCAGTAAACATATAGAAGTTGAAATAAATGGCGAAACCAAATTGTATTCTAACAATATAAAGATTGATGTAGACAAGAGTAATTCTGAAGAATCTTATCTCCAAATCAGAAAAAAATCGGAAGGTAGAAAAAGATCAAAAGCCAATAAAAATGCTGCAGCCATTGAATACCAATATATCATTGATGGCAATACTCTTGCTTTAGATGCTTTTTTTCTAAGTCAAGAAAAAAATAGAACCAAAAATGAACAAGTTTTTGTTACTCTTTTTGTACCAGAAAATACCACTGTAGTATTCGACACATCTTCTAGAAACTTTTTACACAATGTAGAAAACATTCAAGAGGTTTATGACCACGATATGGTAAATCATTATTTTTTAATGACTCCCGAAGGATTGAACTGTACAGATTGTATAACTGATGAAAATGAAAGTGATGCAGAAAAAAATGATGACATATAACAATTCAGTACTAAAAAGAAACAACTGAGCAACTAAAATGATATAGAAAGCGTCTTTATAAAATACATTTGACCAAACATTAAAACCAACTATTATGAAATCAAAATTATTTAAAATTACCACTGTTCTTTTTATCACTACGATTCTTACTTCTTGTGGGGTAGATATTTTTAATAGAATTAGCGGAAATGGAAATGTAATTACCGAAAAAAGAAAAATAAACACAGACTTTACAAGTGTAAAAGTTACCAGTGGTATTGATCTTTACATTACACAAGGAACAAAAGTATCTTTAACAGTAGAAGCGGATGAAAATTTGCAGGAACTCATTACCACCGAAGTTGATAATGGACAACTAAAAATTTATACAGAAAAAAATATTTGGAAAGCCAAAGCTAGAAAAGTACATCTTACTATTACTGATATAGAAGAGTTAGCCGCTACAAGTGGAAGCGATGTGTACACAGAGAACATGCTAAAAGTTACCAACTTTAAAGTAAGTACCACTAGTGGTGCAGATGCTAAAATCTCTATTGATGCCACTACGGTAACCTCAAGTGCTACTAGTGGTTCTGATTTAAGAATTTCTGGAAAAACAGAAAACCACACTTCAAAAGCTACCAGTGGAAGCTCTATTAAAGCGTATCAATTAGAAAGTAAGAATACCACTGCAAGAGCAACAAGCGGAGCCGATATAGATGTGTATGCTTCTGAGTATTTAGATGCAAAAGCAACAAGCGGAGGAGATATTGATTACAAGGGAAATCCTAAAAAAATGAACACCAAAACCTCTTCTGGCGGAAGTATTTCTGAACATTAAACATATAGAACAAAAAACTTTATTAGAAAGCTAACTTCTAATAAATACAAATGCTAATTCTTGGTTTTATTAGCGTACTTGGTAAGCAGCCGTTTGTAAAAAACGGCTCTTACTTTTTAATGCTGAACTTGATTCAGTAAAGTAGGAATCTACTGAAAAGAAAATGTTTAGATTCCTGCCTTCGCAGGAATGACATACTCTTCTGTTAGAAAAATTAGTAACTAACTGATAATCATAAAGATTTATATCGAACTCGTTTATAAATTTAACCTCAATATAAAATTAAGATGAACCCATTTGCACTGAAATCTTTTTACTTACTTTTGAAAGATGCGTAAAGTAACTGTACTTATTGTCTTGTTTTCAATCTCATTTTTTTGTCATGCGCAAAAATTACCCAAAGAGTTTGTCTATTTATCAGAGATTGATACTACTATACAATCCGAATTAAGATACATAAGCGATAATAATTTTATTGGAAAACGTATTGATGGTTACCTTAAAAACAAAGTAATTGTTACTAAAAAAACAGCATTTGCTTTACAAAAAGTACAAGAAGAATTAAAAAAGAAAAAATTGAGCTTAAAAATATTCGACGCTTACAGACCACAACAAGCTGTAAATCATTTTGTAAGATGGGCAAAAAATTTGAACGATACTTTAATGAAAACAGAATACTACCCCGAAGTTCCAAAAAATAAATTATTTAAACTTGGCTTTATTGCTTCAAAATCTGGGCACTCTAGAGGAAGTACTGCAGATGTAACACTGGTACATAATGAGACGGGAAAAGAATTAGATATGGGAAGTTCCTACGATTTTTTTGGAGAAGAATCGCATCCTTTTTACAAAAAAATAACGCCTTCTCAACAAAAAAACAGGTTTCTTTTAAGGAAAGTCATGCTTCAAAACGGATTTGTTCCTTATGATAATGAATGGTGGCATTTTACGTTAAAAAATGAACCTTTTCCTACTACCTATTTTAATTTTCCTGTAGAATAAATGTAACCTTTTTAAAATACTCTACCACATAGGAACATAGATAACATAGATACTCTTGTTTCTTACCTCCTAACTCTTTAATGGTGAAAGTAGTAAAGTAAAAATTTATAATTCAGCACTCGTCAATCATACATCTTTTAACAAACAATAAACATAAAATACAAGAATACAGGTTATATTTGCTGTATATTTTACTCTTTGTATGAAGAACAAAACGCTGTTTATTGTATACATCATTCCACTTTTATGCTTTAGTATACAAGTAAATGCACAATTGGACAACACCAATAGTACTAAAGAAAAAGGAAATACTAAAGGAATTTTAGCAACCAATGTCAAAAGTGTTGAAAAACCAAAAGCAATTGACTTGAATGCTGAAAATGGTTTTAAAAAAGCCTATCAAAAAGAACAAAAAAAGGCAAAACAAAAAAAAGAGGATTTAAATAATAAAGGAATCATTACACAAGCGAAGTTAAACGAAGAACGTTTTTTAAAAAATTTTCAGAAGATTAATGGGCAATATCAATTTCCTAAAATAGATCAAGATTTAGGAAGTTTTAGAACCCATTCTAAACATGTAAAAATTATTTGTAGAGACTTTCAATATCCAGATGGAGATAGAGTTACTATTTATGTAAATGATATTCCTGCAATTCCGAATATTGTGCTCACACAAAGTTTTCAAACTTTTATCATTCCTTTAGAAGTGGGTCTTAATAAAATTGCTTTTAAAGCGCTAAACCAAGGAACATCAGGTCCAAATACTGCTTCTTTTAAAGTCTACAATGATTCTGGAAGTTTGCTTTCTTCCAATGAGTGGAACTTAGCTACAGGAGCAAAAGCCACACTCCTTATTGCAAAAGATAAATAACTAAAGATTAAAACATTTAAAAATCACTTTCTAAAATACTCGCTATTCTTCTAAAAATAAAGGAGTTAAAAAAAATAAGCAATCCCTTTTTAAGCTTGAAAAAATTTTCGCTAAATTCTATGAAATCTCCTTTTTTTATTCTGTATAAAAAAGTTATTTTTGTAGCCGTCTTTACTTTGTAAATAAGTATTGTTTAAAAAGATTAACGCATCAATAATAATGAAAGAAATCACAAAAGAAACCTACGTAAATTGGTATAGAGATATGCTGTTTTGGAGAAAGTTTGAAGACAAACTCGCTGCCGTATATATTCAGCAAAAAGTAAGAGGTTTTTTACACTTATACAATGGTCAAGAAGCAATTTTAGCAGGCGCCATTCATGCCATGGATTTATCAAAAGATAAAATGATTACCGCTTACCGTAACCATGTACAACCTATCGGTATGGGGGAAGACCCTAAAAGAGTCATGGCAGAATTGTACGGAAAAGCAACTGGTACTTCGAAAGGAATGGGAGGCTCTATGCATATTTTCTCTAAAAAACACGGTTTTTATGGAGGGCATGGAATTGTAGGTGGACAAATTCCTTTAGGTGCAGGAATTGCTTTTGGAGATAAATACAAAGGAAGCGATGGAGTTACCTTAACCTGCTTTGGTGATGGTGCTGCAAGACAAGGTTCTCTACATGAAACCTTTAACATGGCAATGTTATGGAAACTTCCTGTAGTTTTTATTGTAGAAAATAATGGATACGCTATGGGTACCTCTGTAGAAAGAACCGCCAATCATACAGATATTTGGAAATTAGGATTGGGATATGAAATGCCTTGCGGTCCTGTAGATGCTATGAATCCGGTAAAAGTTGCAGAAGCTGTTGACGAAGCTATTCAAAGAGCACGTCGTGGTGATGGTCCTACATTTTTAGAAATGAAAACCTACCGTTATAGAGGACACTCTATGTCGGATGCACAACATTATAGAACAAAAGATGAAGTAGCGGAGTACAAGAAAATTGATCCTATTACACAAGTTTTAGATATCATTAAAGAAAATAACTACGCCACAGAAGAAGAAATTGAAACTATTAACAAAGAAGTAAAAGCGCTTGTAAAAGAATGTGAGCAATTTGCAGAAGATTCTCCATATCCAGAAGTTAGCCAATTACATGATGTTGTATACGAACAAGAAGACTATCCTTTTGTAAAATCATTCCGTAATAGATAAGAAAATATGGCAATAATTGTAAACATGCCCCGATTAAGTGACACCATGGAAGAAGGTGTGGTAGCACAATGGTTGAAAAAAATTGGTGATAAAGTTGAAGAAGGTGATATTTTAGCTGAAATTGAAACAGATAAAGCCACCATGGAATTCGAATCTTTTAATGAAGGAACTTTATTGCATATTGGTGTGCAAGAAGGTGAAACTGCTCCTGTAGATACTTTATTAGCTATTATTGGTGAAGAAGGTGAAGACATTTCTGGGTTATTAAGTGGTGGTACTACCATTGAAAATGCTACAAAAGAAGAGAATACAACTGTTGAAAATACAACGGTTTCTGATGAACAAACAACAACAGAAGAAAGTCCTAGTACTGAACTTCCTGAAGGTGTTATTGTAGTTACTATGCCTCGATTAAGTGATACCATGGAAGAAGGCACCGTAGCTTCTTGGTTAAAAAATATAGGAGATACTGTGGATGAAGGTGATATTTTAGCTGAAATTGAAACAGATAAAGCTACAATGGAGTTTGAATCTTTTAATGCTGGAACTTTATTGTATGTAGGCTTAAATGAAGGGGAAACAGCAAAAGTAGATGCTTTATTAGCAATCATTGGCCCAGCAGGAACAGATGTTTCTGATGTTGCTAAAAACTTTAGTATTTCTGAAACAAAAAAAGCACCTAAAGAAAAGCCCGTAGAAAAATCTTCTGCTCCAAAAGTTACGGAAACCAAAACTGCTGTAAAAACAACAACTAAAACTGTTGTTACAAAAAACACGTCTACAAACGAGCGTGTTTTTATTTCGCCGTTAGCCAAAAAGATGGCAGAAGAAAAAGGAATTAATCCTTCACAAGTACAAGGCTCAGGAGAAAATGGTAGAATAGTAAAACGTGATATTGAAAATTATGTTCCTACTGCTCCATCGGCAAGTATCGCAAAATTTGTAGCAACAGGACAAGAAGATTTTGATGAGAAACCAAATTCTCAAATGCGCAAAGCCATTGCAAAAAGCTTAACAAAATCTAAATTCTCTGCACCACATTATTATTTAAGTGTAGAGTTTGATATGGAAAATGCCATTGCTTTCCGTACGCAATTCAACTCTTTACCAGATACTCGAATTTCTTATAATGATATGATTGTAAAAGCGTGTGCTTTGGCATTACGTCAGCATCCGCAGGTAAACTCTCAGTGGTTTGATGACAAAATGCAGTTAAACAATCATGTGCATATTGGTGTAGCTGTAGCTGTAGAAGACGGATTGGTAGTACCAGTAGTTCGTTTTGCCAATGAGCAAACCTTACCACAAATTGGTGCTGCTGTAAAAGAGTATGCAGGAAAGGCTAAAAATAAAAAATTAACGCCTGATGAAATGTCTGGTAGTACCTTTACTATTTCAAATTTGGGAATGTTTGGTATTGAAAGCTTTACATCGATTATCAATCAACCGAATTCTGCGATTTTATCGGTAGGTGCTATCGTACAAAAACCCGTAGTAAAAAACGGAGAATTGGCGGTTGGAAATACTATGAAACTAACCTTAGCTTGCGACCATAGAACTGTTGATGGCGCTACAGGTGCACAATTTCTACAAACGTTAAAAGGATTTATAGAGAATCCTGTTACGATGTTGGTATAATTTTATAGAATCAAATTTATCTTAAAAAAGTAGCTTATACAAAAGCTACTTTTTTTTGTATATTTAAAAATTATACCAAATGAATTATAATAACTTTTTATGAAATATCTTTTATTATTATGCTTGCCTTTTTTATGCTTTCATGGAGATGATGTGGCTACTTTTACGATTACCAAAAACAACGATAAGATACAAATAACCGCAAATATAGATGCTAACGATATAGAAAAAGCATTAAAAACAAAAAGCAATTTAATCAATAGGGTTACACTAGAAAATTACCTCACTAAACACCTAGAATTCAAGATAAATAAAGAGTTGGTTTCATTCGAGTTAAAAACGTTTAAAACAGAAAACAATCATTTTATTCTCAATTATTTTTTAGATAAAAAAATTGAACATATTAAAGAACTTCAAATAAAAAACACCTTACTTTTTGAAGTAAACGACAAACAAGCGAATGTAATTCAGCTTGGATTTGATGGTATGTTTCGAGATTTTTTAATCAATAAAGAAAAACCTATTCTAAAAATTAAGCTCTAATTAAATTTCTTACCATGCATTCTTTTCGTTTTAATTTGAATATAAAAAGAGTTGTTTTATGCTCAATTTTTTATTCCCTATTAAGTTGTCATTTTCTTTTCTCTCAGAATAATACTGAAAGAACTACAACTACACCTAATATTTTATTCATTATTGCTGACGATTTAGGATTGGATGCACTACATTCTTCCGATTACGGAATTTCATTAAGCAGCCAGCCTACTACGCCTAATATTGATGCTTTAAAAGCTGATGGAGTTTCCTTTATAAATACTTGGGCTGCACCACAGTGTACCCCTACTAGAGCTGCTATAATGAGCGGAAAGTATGGTATAAAAACGGGGGTAATGACACCTCCAGGCAATTTAGACACGTCTCACGAGTCTATATTCGAATACCTTAATAACAATCTAACAACCAATTATGCAAAAGCAGTTATTGGAAAATGGCACATTTCACATCCAACAAATGCAAATCACCCTTATGAACATGGTGTAGACTATTATGAAGGAGTTATTGAAGGAACTATAGACGATTATTATAGTTGGGATAAAGTAGATGAAAATGGGCAGAGTGTTGAAATTAATGAATATGTTACAAAACACTTTACAGATACCGCAATCAACTGGATTTCTAATCAAACAGATCCATGGTTTTTATGGTTGGCACATATTGCACCTCACAGTCCGTTTCATATACCTCCATCTGGCACGTACTCACAATCGAGCGTATCCTCAAATAGAAATAAATATTTGGCAGCAATAGAATCTTTAGATTATTATATAGGTGAATTGTTAAATAGCATGGATACAACTACAAAAGAAAATACAATGGTTATATTCATAGGAGATAATGGAACACCCGGTGGCGTTTCAAGGTATTTTGCTGGAGATCATGCAAAATCTTCCATGTATGAAGGTGGATTGCGTGTACCAATGATAATTAGTGGTAATGGCGTTACCAGACAAGGAGAATTAGAAACAGGTTTAGCACAAGTAAATGATATTCATGCAACTATTATAGAACTCCTCTCGAACGACTTAGAAGGTGGTATTTATAATAGTTATAGTTTAGCAAATGCACTTACAACTCAAAACACCATTACTAGACCTTACATTTATTCAGATTATTTAGATGATGGTGTTGAATATTGGGCAATTAGAAATGATACATACAAATTGATTGAAAATGAAAATGGCGTTGTAGAGTTTTATAATGTAATCAATGATTTAGAAGAAAACAACAACCTTGTCGATTTTTTAACCAATGAAGAAGCCTATATTTTAAGTCAGCTAAAAGCCGAAGCTTCCACTATAAGAACAGATTGGTCTTGTGTAGATGCTATTTTAAATGGAACAGAATCTTCAGTAGATGATTGTACTACTTGTACAACTGACAATCTAAATTTTAGCAATATTGGTTGTTGTGATACACCTAATGAACCTACTATATACTACGAATACCATGAAAGTGACTTAAGAAAAGTATATACAAATAATTTTCCAAATCATGAATATTGTTATACAAATGCCAATGTTCCTACGCAGAGGTATCATAGTATGGAAATGGATTTAGACCCTAGCATTGCAGCTTCTACCACAAGCATTATCAATCAAAACACAGGAAGACCAGCAACTACTTTTGGTATAGCTCTTAATGGAGTTCTAATAGCACCTGCACCTGCACTTCCTTTTGTGTTTTTAAATACAGACACCAATGAATACAATTGGGATTGGGTTTTTGAACCTACTAACAATCAAGGTGCTGGTAGCGATTATGTTAGTTTAGATTGTTCTTCTGCACACACGAGTACTGCGGTGGGTTATCATTATCATGGAGAAATGTTTTCCTATTTAGAAAATGAAATTTCAGGAATTACCTCTGTAACTTCTGTAACTGAACTTATGCAAGTGGGTTGGGCAGCAGATGGTTTTCCAATACTCTATAAATTTGGACCCGATAGTACAGGAACTATAAAGAACTTACAACCCAGTTATAAATTAAAAGATGGTGAAAGACCTGGCGACGGAATTTCCGCTCCTTGCGGGCCTTATACTGGCAAGTATACAAATGATTACGAATATGAAGTAGGATTAGGTGATTTAGACGAATGCAATGGTATTGCGTCTTCTATTACTTTAGAAACTGCAAACGGAACAGAAACGTTTGAATATTTTTACGTAATTACTTCCACTTTTCCACAAATACCTAGATGTTTGGCAGGTAATGTTGATAGTTCTTTTGCGAACTCACAAGTAACAGGTGTTGATAATGATGGTGATGGCTTTATTGAATCCTTTGATTGTGATGATACCAATCCCAATATCCATCCAAATGCTACAGAAATTCCAGATAATGGAGTTGATGAAAATTGTGATGGAAGTGATGTTTTAGCGGCTAATAATTATGCGGCTTTTCCAATAAAAATATATCCGAATCCTAGTAGTACTAAAGTTAGAGTACTAAACGTTGATTTTGATTTTATAGTTAAAGTATACGATATTCAAGGAAAAGAAATTATGAAGATCGATAATAATCCAGCGTTTATTTCTATTGAAAATCTTCGAGAAGGAATTTACCTAATGAAAGTAATTAACAAAAGTAACAAAACGAGTTTTACACAAAAGATTATTAAGAATTAGCCTTCATATTCATCATATAGAAAATGACTGTACGGAAATCGTTTTACGTGAATCTTACGAACTTCATCATAGGTTTTATCTTTAAAAGCTTCTAGATTACTCTTATTCAAAGCCGAAATAAAAATACTTTCGGTTTCCAAATCGTTCATCCACGTTTTTTTCCAATCTTCTAAGGTATAATGTGTCTTTGTTTTTTCAGTGACCAAATCATCAGTATCAATCGTTTCATGTGTATAGGCATCAATCTTGTTAAAAACCATTACTGTAGGTTTTCCTCCACAATCAATTTCATCTAAAATGGTATTTACAGAAGCAATATGGTCTTCAAAATTAGGATGTGAAATATCTACGACGTGCAATAATAAATCTGCCTCTCTTACCTCATCTAAGGTAGATTTAAAGGATTCTACCAATTGAGTGGGTAATTTCCGAATAAACCCAACCGTATCGGTCATTAAAAAAGGAATATTTTTAATCACCACTTTTCGTACGGTAGTATCTAGCGTTGCAAATAATTTATTTTCAGCAAATACTTCACTTTTACTTACTACATTCATTAAAGTAGATTTGCCAACATTTGTGTAGCCTACCAAAGCAACACGCACCATCCTACCACGATTCTTACGCTGTACTGCCATTTGTTTATCAATGGTGAGTAATTTCTTTTTAAGAAGCGTAATTTTATCGCGAATAATTCTTCTATCAGTTTCTATTTCTGTTTCTCCAGGACCACGCATTCCAATACCTCCCTTTTGTTTATCGAGGTGTGTCCAAAGCCTCGTTAATCTAGGCAATAAATATTCACATTGCGCTAAAGCAACTTGTGTTTTTGCAGAACTAGTTTGAGCTCTTTGTGCAAAAATATCGAGAATTAGATTGGTTCTATCCAAAATTTTACACGCCAAAACTTTTTCAATATTTCGAATTTGAGCAGGTGATAATTCATCATCAAAAATAGCCGTTCCAATAGCGTGTGTTTTTATATAGCCTTGTACTTCTTCTAACTTACCTGCTCCTAAAAATGTTTTTGGGTTGGGTTTTTCCAATTTCTGAACAAATCTTTTTACCACAACACCGCCCGCTGTTAGGGTTAAAAACTCCAATTCATCTAAATATTCTTTCGATTGAATTTCATCTTCCTGTTGTGAGATAATACCTATTAGAATGGCTTTTTCAGAAGTTACTTTGATTTCATCTATCATAGAGCACAAAAATACAATGTTTTAAAAGTTTATCGGTATAAAAATGTAAAATAGGAAGTGAAAATGATAAATGAATATTTGATTGTAAACAAAGACCAACCGTTAAATAAAAAATTTCTTGAAACGAACTGTCCTAGAGGTTAATCCCTCGAGAAATTCTTTTCTATTAAAGATTTTTCAATTCTTGTTGCATTTTTTTCGTCATTCCTTTTACCACCAAATCATAAGAATGCGTAATCAATTCTTGCAATAAATTTATTGAAATTTCTGAACTGGATAAAGCAACCGTATTCCAATGTTTTTTATTCATATGAAAACCTGCATAAATACTTTCGTATGCTGCTCTTAATTCTATAGATCTATTAGGATCGCATTTTAAATTAATAGATGGATTCCCTCGTTCCCATTTTTCTAATGGAATTAAAGCAAACATCTTTCCTAGTACTTTAAAAACTAAAGTATCTGCATAAAAAGGAAATTCTTCTGTAACGCCTTTTTTAGAAATACAAAAATCACGTAGTTGTTCTATGTTCATCATTTGCTTTTTAGTTTATAAATGTAATAAAAGAACTCGTTTAAAATAAAAAACCCATACGATTTTATCTCGTATGGGTTTCTTTATATATATATATTTTCTGTGTTTCTTAAGAAGCTTCTTCTCCTTCTAACAATGGAGTTGTTTGAGAAACGTAATCTTGTCCGTGTAAGTAATCGCTATCATCGTCATTTGCATCTACTTTTTTACTGTAATCATATGCCCAACGATGCACTTCTGGAATCTTACCTGGCCAGTTTCCATGAATATGCTCTACAGGCGTTGTCCATTCTATAGTATTTGATTTCCAAGGATTCTGAGTTGCTTTTTTTCCTCTGTATATAGAAATAAAGAAATTGGCTAAAAAAGGTAACTGTCCTATTGCAGCAATAATGGCAAAAACAGTAATCACTACATTAATATCTGCCAAGTCATCAAACATTGGAAATGCTGTATTCGAATAATATCTACGAGGTAATCCTGCCAATCCTATAAAGTGCATTGGGAAGAAAACTCCATATGCAGAAATAATACTCAACCAAAAATGCCAGTAACCTAAGGTTTTATTCATCATTCTACCATACATCTTTGGAAACCAGTGATATACTCCTGCAAACATTCCAAAAATGGCAGAAACACCCATTACCAAATGGAAGTGCGCTACTACAAAATAGGTATCGTGGATATTAATATCTAAAGCGGAATCCCCTAAAACCAGTCCTGTTAAACCTCCTGTTACAAAAGTAGATACCAATCCTATAGAAAATAGCATGGCAGGATTTAGCTGTAGATTTCCTTTCCACAAGGTAGTAATATAGTTAAATGCTTTTACTGCTGATGGAATGGCAATTAATACCGTTGTAAATGTAAATACAGAACCTAAAAACGGATTCATTCCTGAAATAAACATGTGATGTCCCCAAACAATGGTAGATAAAAACGCAATTGCCATAATAGAACCAATCATAGCTCTATACCCAAAAATAGGTTTTCTAGAATGTGTAGCTATAATTTCTGAGGTAATTCCTAATGCCGGTAATAATACAATATATACTTCTGGGTGTCCTAAAAACCAGAATAAGTGTTCAAACAGCACAGGAGATCCTCCTTGATAGTGCAGTACTTCTCCACTAATAAAAATATCTGACAAGAAGAATGAAGTACCAAAACTTCTATCCATAATTAATAACAATGCAGCAGATAAAAGCACAGGGAAAGAAACTACACCAATAATGGCTGTAATAAAGAATGCCCACATGGTTAAAGGCAATCTCGTCATTTTCATTCCTTTAGTTCTTAAATTGAATATCGTTACAATATAATTTAACGATCCTATTAAAGAAGATGCAATAAATATAGCCATAGAAACCAACCATAAGGTCATTCCCGTACCCGAACCTGGTATAGCCTGTGGCAAAGCACTTAATGGCGGGTAGATGGTCCATCCTGCAGAGGCGGGTCCTGCTTCTACAAATAAAGAAATTACCATTACTACACTAGAAATAAAGAACAACCAATATGAAATCATATTTAGAAAACCTGAAGCCATATCTCTTGCACCAATCTGTAATGGAATTAATAAGTTAGAAAATGTACCACTCAAACCTGCTGTTAATACAAAGAATACCATAATAGTTCCGTGTATCGTAACCAAAGCCAAATACATATCTGGATCCATAACACCGTCTGTTTGATGCGACCCTAAAAAGGCTTCTATAATAGAAAATGATTTTTCTGGCCAAGCAATTTGTAATCGGAATAACGTAGACATGAATATTCCAATAATTCCCATAAACATCCCAGTTATTAAAAACTGCTTCGATATCATTTTATGGTCTTGACTAAAAATGTATTTAGTAACAAATGTTTCTTTATGATGATGCTCTGACATAATCTAGCTTTATTTCTTATTTAATAACTTCTGATAAGGTAGGTTGTGCTGCCAACCATTTGTTAAAGTCTTCTTCTTCTTCTACCACAATTTTCATTTGCATATTATAGTGAGAAGCTCCACAAATTTTATTACATAATAAGATGTAATCAAATTCATACAAGTCTTCTCCTTTTGCCTTTCTAATTTTATTAATTCCAGCAGTTTTTGCCAATACTTCTGGATTCAATCTCATTTCTTCTGTAGTGTATTTTGGTGTAAAACCAAATTCTGTTACCATTCCTGGCACACAATTCATTTGTGCTCTAAAGTGTGGCATATAAGCAGAATGCAATACGTCTTGAGAACGGAATTTAAAAACAACTTTCTTCCCTTTTGGCAAATGCAATTCGGTAACTTGTTTATCGTCTTGTGAATTTTTATCGGACATATCTACACCCATGGTATTGATACCTTTGATATAGTTTACGTTTCCTAAACCTAAGGTGTTATCGGCACCTGCATAACGTGCATCCCATCGAAACTGCTGTGCGTATACTTCTACAACAATAGCTTCGTCTTCATCTAAATCCATAATGTTATTCCATTGCCACAACCCATATCCTATTAAAACAACAATAACAATGGCAGGAATTACTGTCCATATAATTTCTAACTGATGGCTATCTGCATAAAATTTTGCTTTTTTACCTTCTTTACCTCGATACTTATAGGTAAAATAAAAGATTAAAAATTGCATGATAAACTGTACAATACCAATCAACCAAAAAGTAATATTGAATAGATTATCATCGTGCTCTCCTTCTATAGAAGCAGATTCTGGAAGCATTAATACATTCATTGCAATTAAACAATAAACCATCATTGCATAGAAAAAAGCTCCAAAAACTAAAAATAATTTTCCTTGTGTCTCATTATCTTTATCGGTAGCAATTACCTCTCGTAGGTTCATGATTCTGGTTATCTGCCAAAAACTTACTCCTATTGCAACACCTATAAAAATATAAAATAGCGCTAACATATAATTTTGTCTTAATGTTCTTAATTAATTTTTTTTCTTAATGATGATTTTCTTCTCCTTCGTGTTCAATATTATAGTAATGGAAGTGTTCGCTTTCTTTTAAGAAAGGATTTCCAATAGCTACAGGATTTGCTTTAGAGAATGCCGTAAATGTTGCATAGATAAATAATCCAACAAAAAACAATACAGCACTAATTTCTGGAATACCAATAAACCAATTAGATCCTACAGTTGCTGGCATTACCATTACAAAAACATCAACATAATGTCCTGCTAAGATTACCAAACCACCAATCATTACAAACCACGGTTTGCTTTTGTATTCGCTATTGATTAATAGTAATATTGGGAAAACAAAATTCATAACTACCATTCCTAAGAAGAGCAGTTTATAATCTGTAAATCTTGCTACAAAATAGGTAGCTTCTTCTGGGATATCTGCATACCAAATTAACATAAACTGTGCAAACCATAAATACGTCCAGAATACTGAAAAACCAAACATAAATTTTGCCAAATCGTGAATATGACTATCATTTACTAATGGTAAATACCCTTTAGAACGTAAATAAATAGTAACAAATGCAATAACAGTTACAGCACTTACCAATAAAGTAGCCAAAACATACCAAGCAAATAAGGTAGAGAACCAGTGTGGGTCTAATCCCATAATCCAATCCCAAGCCATCATAGATTCTGTTAACATAAATAAAAACAAGAATACTACAGAAGCATTATAACTCTTCTTGTACGTTGTTTTGTCTGATGCAGTATCTTCTGCAATAGAATTTTTTCTAATAAAAATTCGATATGCATTCCAAATTAATAGATATACAATACTTCGTATTGCCCAGCCTGGCACGTTCATCCACCAAGATTTACCAGCTATAATGGCATCATAATTTTCGCTTTCAGGATTAAAAATTCCTTCACCCATCCATACAAACAAATGATTGTAATGCATTACAGAAGCTATAATTACCAATAACATAATAATGGACACAGGTAATAAATTTGCAGTAATGGCTTCCATGACTCTAAACAAGACAATAGACCAACCTGCTTGCGCTACTCTTTGAATGGCATAAAATGCTAAGACTAATAAGGTTACTCCTAAGAAAAAGAACAAAGCTACATAAAATGCCGACCAAGGTCTGTTTTTCAATTGGTGTAAAACATGTTTCTCATGTTCTGTTCCATTCGTTACACTAGAATTTACATGGCTACCATCATCCTGTGCATGTGCTTCTTCAGTAGCTTCAGAATGATGTTCTGCTACTTTTGTTTCCTTATGAGAACTTCCATGTCCATGACTATGAGCAGCTTCAATTACATGTTTAGCATCATTAATGGTTTTTTTAGAACTGCTATAAAAACTAAATGCAACACCTAATACACCAATAACCATCAATGCGAGTGAAAGTGTTTTTAATTTACCTGAGAATTGATACATATCTTTTCGTATTCTATCTTTCGTATTCTATTTTATTAAATCGTTACGCAATTTTTCTACATATTGTACAACTTGCCAACGTTCTTTTTGTGTTAATTGAGAGGCATGAGAGCCCATTAAATTTTTACCATACATCAATACATGGTAAATATTTCCTTGTGTAAGTTCTCTATCTTTATAATTAGGAATTCCTTCAAATTTTTCTCTTTGTGATAACACACCGTTTCCATCTCCTTTTTTACCATGACAAGTAGCACAGTAAATGGTATACATGGCTTTCCCGTTCTCTAAATTTTCTTCGGTAACTGCTAAAGGCGATTTTAAAGTTGCTTTTGCCAATTCATATCCTTCATTGGTATCTGGAATCTCATAAGTAGCTTCTTTACCTCTTGCAATTGTTCCTGGAACAGGCTTTAAATTAGAAGAAGGTGCATTTTTTAACCCATCTTTACTATCTGCATTGTAAGGTACAGATTCGTACATATCTGGCATATATTGCACTTGTGGTGTACGTTTATCATTACATGCTGTAAGTAGTATCAGTGCAAATAAGCAATAGGCAATAGGCTGTAAGCAGTTCGCTTTTGGCTTTTGACTCTTGACTTTTGCCTCTTGGCTGTCTATTTTTAATTTCTTCATTTGTGATATCTTTAGTTCAACTTATATGAACCTTTCAACTTTATAAACTTTTAACTTTTAGACTTTCTAACTCTCTACCACATTAATTTCTACAGCGCCTGTTTCTTTTAATAAAGATGTTAATTCTGCTTCGTTATCATGTACAGGAACTTCCATTAAAAAATGATCGTCTGTAGTTCTTGGATCTGGGTTTTCTGCTTTCTTAAAAGGCCAAATTCTACTACGCATATAAAAAGTAATTACCATTAAGTGTGCTGCAAAAAATACAGTTAATTCAAACATAATAGGTACAAAAGCAGGCATATTTTCAAACCAACTAAAACTTGGTTTTCCTCCAATGTCCTGTGGCCAATCTTGAATCATCATATAATTCGTCATCCAAATAGCAATACTTAAACCTGTAATACCAAACATAAATGAGGTAATGGCTAATTTTGTAGGTGCTAAGCCCATTGCTTTGTCTAAACCGTGTACTGGAAACGGACAAAAAACTTCTTCAATATGATGATTGGCTGCTTTTACTTTTTTAACAGCGTCTAAAACAACTTCATCGTCATTATAAAATGCGTGTATAACTTTATGACTCATGATTTCCGTCTCTTAATTTTTTATAATTTTCTCCAGATGATTTTAAAATCGTTTTCACCTCTGCCTGTGCAATTACAGGAAATGTTCTTGCATACAATAAAAACAATACAAAGAAGAACCCAATAGTTCCAATAAAGATTCCTACATCTACAAAAGTAGGCTCAAAACGCCACCAAGTAGAAGGTAAATGTCCTTTACTTAATACAATGGCAATAATATCAAAACGTTCAAACCACATTCCAATATTAATGGCAATAGAAATTAAGAAAGACCAGATAAAACTTCTTCTTATTTTCTTAATCCACAACAACTGAGGTGTTAAAATATTGAATATAATTAATGACCAAAATGCCCAAGCATAAGGTCCGGTTGCCGCTCCAACAGATAAATAGGTATAGTTTTCATAAGGCGAACCTGTATACCAAGCAATAAAGAACTCTGTAGCATAAGCAACAGCTACAATACCCCCTGTTAATATAATTACAATATTCATATACTCTACGTGCAAACGTGTAATATACGCTTCCATATTGGTTACCTTACGCATAATTCCTAGTAAGGTTTGTACCATGGCAAATCCTGAGAAAATGGCTCCTGCTACGAAATATGGAGGAAATATGGTTGAGTGCCATCCTGGATTGATAGAAGTAGCAAAGTCCATCGATACAATCGTATGTACAGAAAGTACTAAGGGTGTAGCTAAACCTGCTAATACCAAAGATACTTCTTCAAAACGTTGCCAATCTTTGGCTCTACCCGACCATCCGAAAGATAGTAATGCATAAATTTTCTTTTGAAAAGGTTTTACAGCTCTATCACGAATCATCGCAAAATCTGGTAATAAACCTGTCCACCAAAAAACTAAGGATACCGATAAATAGGTTGAAATTGCAAAAACATCCCATAATAATGGCGAGTTAAAGTTTACCCATAAAGATCCAAACTGATTTGGAATAGGCAATACCCAGTAACCATTCCATGGACGACCCATGTGAATAATTGGGAACAATCCTGCTTGAAAAACCGCAAAAATTGTCATAGCTTCTGCAGAACGGTTAATTGCCATTCTCCATTTCTGACGGAATAATAACAATACAGCTGAGATTAAAGTTCCTGCATGACCGATACCTACCCACCATACAAAGTTGGTAATATCCCAAGCCCAACCAATATTTTTATTCAATCCCCAAACACCAATACCGGTTCCTACAGTATAAAATATACATCCAAATCCCCAAAGCATTGCTGCTAAAGAAATATAAAATGCCATATACCAGTTTTTATTTGCTTTTCCTTCTATTGGTTTTGCAATATCCTCGGTAATGTCGTGGTAACTCTTCTCACCTAGTATTAAAGGTTCTCTTATGGGTGCTTCGTAATGAGACATGTTTTTATTACTTATTTATTATAGTTTAAAAGTTTGAATGTTTATAAAGTCCTTAAAATTAGAAGTCGTTTAAACAACTTTTAACTTTGTACTTTTCAACTTTTCAACTCATCTACGCTTCGTTTGTATTTCTAATTTTTGTTTGATACACTACATTGGGCTTTGTTTGTAGATAATCTAATACATGATAGGCTCTTTTATCTACTGCCAATTGGGTTACTTCTTCCGCTTCATTATTAACATCTCCAAACACCATAGCTCCTGTTGTACATGCTGATGAACAAGCTGTAGAGAACTCTCCTACTTTTACTTTTCTACCTTCTTTCTTCGCTTTTAGAATAGTAGCTTGTGTCATTTGAATACACATAGAACATTTTTCCATGACTCCTCTAGAACGTACTACAACATCTGGATTTAACACCATTTTACCGTAATCGTTGTTCATATTAAAATCGAACTCGTTGTTATTGGCATAATTAAACCAGTTAAAACGACGTACTCTATACGGACAGTTATTTGCACAATATCTTGTTCCTACACAACGGTTGTATGCCATTTGATTCTGACCTTGACGACCGTGTGATGTTGCTGCAACCGGACAAACCGTTTCACAGGGTGCGTGGTTACAATGCTGACACATCATCGGTTGAAATGTAACTTCTGGGTTTTCGGCAGTGGTTTCTAATGCTTCATATAAATCTCCTCCGCTTAAACCTGCTGCTTTTGCTTCTTCACGAGTTGCTACTTTCGAAGAATAATAGCGATCAATACGCAACCAATGCATATCTCTACCGACACGCACTTCTTTTTTTCCTACAACAGGCACATTGTTTTCTGCGTGACATGCAACTACACATGCACCACAACCTGTACAAGAATTTAAGTCGATAGAAAGATTAAAATGATGTCCAATTTCTCTAGGATGTTTGTCCCATAAATCAATGGTTTTCGCTTCTACTTCTTGATGATCGTAAGAAACCATTGCTGGTACATTCCATCCGTTTTTATGATCTTTTGGATTTACCGTTAAATATTGTTTTAAGGTAGCTTCTTTTAAAATATCATGACGTCCCGCAATTGTTTTTTGAACTTGTGTACAAGCAAACTCGTGTGTTCCTGAAGCTTTTTCAAGAGTTACACCATACTGAACAGCATTTCCATTTTTATATAAAGGATAGGCATTCACACCTACTTTCATATCATCTTTAAAGCCTTGTGTTCTACCGTAACCTAAAGCCAAACCTATAGAACCGTTCGCTTGTCCTGGTTGAATGATTACAGGAACATTCTTTACTACAACTCCATTTACAGTAATGTTTGCATAATTACCGTTCATAGCACCGTTGTCTTGAATTGGATTTTCAAAACCATTGGCTTTGGCATCTGAAATAGACATTGTAATATAATTATCCCAAGAAGCTCTAGTAATAGGATCTGGTAATTCTTGCAACCAAGGATTGTTTGCTTGTTTTCCATCTCCTAAAGCAGTCGCGGTAAACAAGTTTAATTCAAAACTATCAGAAGGCTTTGTTACTGCTAATAAAGTACTTGCAGCAGCTGCTAAGTTTACTGTACTTACGGTTACTGTTTCGGCAACTTCTTTTGTAAAGAACCCGTTATGTAAAGCAGTATTCCATGAAGCGCCTCCTAAAATAGCACTATTCCAATACGATTTTAAATATTCATAGTAATTAACTTGACTTCCATTTCCAGACCAAGATAATAATACATCTTGCAACTGACGTGTATTAAATAAAGTATGAATTGTAGGTTGTACCAATCCATAATTCCCTGCTGTTACCATTACATCTCCCCAAGATTCTAGGTAATGAGACATTGGCAACGCATATTGTGTAGCGTTTGCTGTGGCATCGTTTTGTAACGACAAAGCAACCGATAATTTTACTTTTTTCAATCCTTCAGAAAAACCTGTTGCATCTGCTAAAGAATACAATGGATTTACGTTGTGTGTAAGGATTCCTGCTACTTTTCCAGATTTCATTCCTGAAATCAACTCAGCAACCGCTGCATCATTCCCTTGTCTTTTATAACTAGGAGTTGTAGCATCAAAAACTTCACTTTGCAATGCACTGTTAATAGCAAAAGCAATCAACTGCGCATTTTTATCATTCAATCCTGTAACAACCACACTTTTAGAACCCGACTTTTTCAAGATTTTTGCAAGTGATGCAATGGTTTCGTCTATAGGCGACGCTTTTGAAGGAATATTTTCTCCTGTAATAGCATTGTATAAATTTAACAAGGCATATACTTGATCGGATGGTTTTACAACTACACGCTTATCTGCATTCGCACCCGTTAAAGACATATTTGCCTCTAGCTGTACGTGGTACGACATTTTCCCGTTTTCTAAGCTTCTGCTTTTTGCATAGCTTTTTTCGAAACCACCTTGCCAATCTCCTAAGAAATCTGCGCCAAAAGAAACAATCGTTTCTGCTTTGTCAAAATGATAATTTGGCAAAGCTCTTTTACCATACATTGCTTCAAAAGCATCTAATGTACCGCTTTCTGAAACCGCATCATATACTACATGCTTAACATTTGGGTAAGCAGCAATAAATTCTGATATAATTTTCTCTGTAGACGGGCTTGCTAATGTTCCTGTTAATAGAACAACCGTTTCATTAGCATCTTTCAATTGGTTTAAAGTTGCACCTATTTCTTTATTTGCGCTTTCCCAAGAAATTGTTTCTCCACCTTTTAAAGGCTCTTTTAAACGTAATTGTTCATCATACAAAGACAATACAGAAGCTTGCACCCTTGCATTGGTAGATCCATTAGCCTCTTTGTTAGGCATTACTAAAATAGGACGTCCTTCTCTTGTTTTTACTAAAACATTGGCAAAATCAAAACCATCAGACATGGTGGTAGCATACCAATCGGCAACTCCTAAAATAGTATCGTCTGGTTTTACAACATAAGGAATAGATTGTATTACTGGACCTTCACAAGCCGCTAAAGAAGCCGCTGCTGTAGAAAAACCTACATACTTTAAAAAGTCTCTACGAGAAGTAGACGTGTTTTCTAGCGTTTCTTTATCTCCTAAAAACTCATCTGTAGGAATTTCTTCTACAAACTCATTCTTACTTAGCGTTTCAACAACAGAACTATCTTCTAGTTCTCCAACACTTTGCCAGTATTTTTTGTTTGATGCCATTTATATTTAGTTATTAGTTGTTAGGTATTAGTTGTTAGTTCTTTCTAACGCTAACCAAACTATTTGTTTTTATTTAATCTTTCAATTATTTAATTCTTCAATCTTTCAATCATAAATCGTCAATTAATAATGACACTTACCGCATTCCTTACCACCTAATTGCGCTACAGAAACTTTATCTACGCCATACTTTTTAGACAATTGAGCATGAATTTCTTCATAGTATTCATTGCCTTTTAAATCTACTTTTGTTTCTTTATGACAATCGATACACCATCCCATGGTTAATGGAGAATGCTGATACATTTCGTCCATTTCTTCTACAGGACCGTGACATTTTTGACATTTTAAACCTCCAACCGTTACGTGTTGCGAGTGATTAAAATATACGAAATCAGCTAGGTTATGAATACGCACCCATTTTACAGGTCTTTCATCTCCTGTATAACTTAAGGTTTCTGTATCCCAACCTGCAGCTTTATAGATTTTCTGAATTTCTTTATCGAGTTCTGTTTTCCCATACACCATTCCTGCATACTCTACTTGTGTACCTTCTGCTACTTCAGCAATATTTTTATGACAATTCATACAAACGTTTACGGAAGGAATTCCGGAATGTTTGCTATGCTTTGCTGAAGAATGACAATACTGACAATCGATTTTATTATCGCCTGCATGTATTTTGTGTGAAAAAGCAATCGGCTGAATAGGCTGATATCCTTCATCTACACCTATTTTAAACAATGTACCAAACAGTATATAAGCCGTCATTAACAATCCAAAAATAACAAAGAGTATTTTTAAGAATGTATTGCGCATAATACCCTCTCCAAGCTCTATTAAATCTCTTCGGATATCTACACCATTATCTTTTTTCTTCTGCCCTCCTTTTAATTCTGCAATCTGCTTCATCAAACCAGCAATCATTAAAAAAGCAACGATGATAGCCAATGCCAATATTTTTACTAACCAAGAATTTGCAGGCTTAGGACCATCCTTTTCACACAAAGGATTGTTTGGATCTGGACATGCTGGTGGTGGTGGTGGCGGATCTCCAACAGTCGTATAATATAAAATATCATCAATTTGTTGGTCTGACAATTGCGGAAAAGCAGACATTACCGAACCATTATACTCTTCAAAAATAGCAATGGCATCTCTATCGCCAGATTTACGCAGTTTTGCATTGTCTTTAATCCATGCTTTTAACCAATCGTTTTCTCTACGTTCTTCTACACCTCCTAAGGCAGGTCCAATGAGTTTTTTGTCTAATTTATGGCACGAAGCACATAAAGATTTAAACAACTTTCTACCTTCTTTTTGACGTGCTTCATCCACAGCATCTTGTGCTTGTAGAGAAAAAGAAATTGAAAAAAAGAAAAGAAAAATAATACTTTGAAGAAGTACTTTGGTAAGTCTATTGTGTAGTGCTACACTTTTCATATTTACAAACTATAATTTAGTATCTTGTATAAAACGAATTCAAAAAATACAGCTTTCTGAATTGCAGCACAAAAATACTACATATCTCTAAATTTTTAAATGTTAACAGAACCTTAAATTACAATTTATATTTATTCTAAATAATTTATTTTTTCAATTTATTATAACACAAGTCGTTACTTTTGTAGAAACAAAAAACATCATGAAATTTGTAGCCAACATTCTTGTTTTTAGCCTCTTTCTTTTAGGAACTACAGTAGCGTCGTTTTCTCAATCACAACAGAATGACAATGAGAAAGTTGAGTCGCTTATTACAAAAAAAAGAGCCTATAATAAAACCAATTCATTTGGATATAGAATTCAATTATTTAACGGCGATGAAGACACTGTAAAAAAGATTGCCAAAGAATTTAAAGTTGAATTTCCAGACATTAAAACCTACCGTATATACAATCCACCAGAATGGAAAATTCAAGTAGGACATTACAAAACAAAAATTGCTGCAGATAAATTTTTACTAGATTTAAAAAAGGAATTTCCTAGTGCTATTGTAGTACCTTTAACCAAGTAAAAAAGCTCAAAATATTTAAATCAAATTTTAAAATGTCATAAAATTGATACATTTGCAAGCATGCGAATCGATATTATTACCGTAGCTCCTAATTTATTAGACAGTCCATTACATCATTCTATTTTAAAGAGAGCCCAGGAAAAAGGGCTTGCGGAAATTCACATCCATAACTTGCGTGAATACGGATTGGGAAATTACCGTCAGTTAGACGATACACAATTTGGCGGTGGTGCGGGTATGGTTTTAATGATTGAACCGATTGACAAATGCATTTCTAAACTGCAATCGGAAAGAGAGTATGACGAAATTATTTACATGACTCCCGATGCAAAAACATTGGATCAAAAAACGGTAAATACGCTTTCTCTCAAAAAAAATATCTTAATTCTAACAGGACATTACAAGGGTGTAGACCAACGTGTTCGTGATAAATTTATTACCAAAGAAATTTCTATTGGCGACTATGTACTAACGGGAGGAGAATTAGCAGCTGCTGTATTATGCGATGCTGTTATTCGACTCATTCCGGGTGTTATTGGAGACGAAACTTCTGCACTCACAGATTCTTTTCAAGATGGTTTATTATCACCTCCTGTATATACAAGACCATCCGAATACAGTGGTATGAAAGTACCTGATATTTTACTTTCTGGTAATTTTCCTAAAATTGATGAATGGCGAAGCAACAAAGCTTACGAACGCACACAACAAATAAGACCCGATTTATTAGATGAAACCTCATAAAGGTTTTTTACTTACAAAACTTTGAAAACAATCCTCTCTTTTATAAAAAATAACAATGCGCTTTCTTGGGTACTAGGCTTTCAGTTATTTCGATTGCTGCTTTTACCTTTTATGGGATTAATGCCCCAAGATGCTTACTATTATTTATACGGACAACATTTATCGCTTTCGTATTTTGACCATCCAGGAATGATTGGCTACCTCTTACGCATCTTTAGTGAAGTTTTTGGGCAATCTGTTTTTGTGGTAAAGTTTACCGATTTTATTATTACATCGCTTACCATATTGAGTTTCTATCAACTAGCGAATTATTTTTTACCAAAAGAAAAACAAAATCGTGCATTTATACTCCTAAGTTCTACTCTATTTATTTCTATTTTATCTTTTAATTCTACACCCGATGTTCCTTTGTTATTGTTCTGGACATTAAGCTTAACATGCTTATACAAAGCTATTTTTCAAGACAAAAAAGCTTATTGGATCTTCGCAGGAATTGCCATGGGATTAGCATTTAACAGCAAATACACAGCTCTTTTATTACCTATTGGATTGGTTGGGTTTTTAGTCTTTTCTAATCGATATAGAAAGTTATTTCTATCTCCTTGGTTTTGGTTTTGTCTGCTAATTACCATAGCAGTAACCTTTCCTGTTTGGTGGTGGAATTACCAAAACGAATTTGCTTCTTTTGCATTTCAATCTTCCAACAGAACCAATTCTATATCGAAATTTGAAATTTCACCAAAATACTTCTTTGGCGCCATAGGACACCAACTATTTTTATTGCTACCTGTTTTATTTATTGCTTTTGTTTCATTCACCTACACATATATAAAACGTGTTTTGTTACAATGGAAATTTCCAAAAGCAAAAATTTTATTCTTATTGGCATTTTTTATCCCCACATTTGTAGGATTCTTTGCCATCACTCCTATTTATTGGGTAAAACTCAATTGGATGATGCCTTCCTATATAACGGGAATTATTATTACAGCGATGTTTATTCGTAAAAAAGCCGTAAAAACACACCTAATTATTTCTGTTATCTTTCATATTGTAGTAAGTATACAAGTTTTATTTTACTTAGTTCCTATTAAAAGTGATGACACCTGGGTAGGTTGGGAAGCATTAGCAAAAAAGACAAGCACATTACAAGAAAAATATCCTAATACGTTTGTATTCTCTGACGACAATTACAAGACCTCTGCTTGCCTTAACTTTTTTATGAAAGAAAAAGTATATGCTCAGAACATAATAGGGTTACCAGCGTTGCATTTCGATTATTTAGGTGACAACCTAACAACTTTAAAACATAAAAATGCCCTTTTTATAGATTCTGACAAACGTTTTAAAAACCATAATAAAAGAGGAACTATACATCCGCTATTAAAAAATTATTTTTCAAAAGTTACTGAGTTAGCACCTATTATTATTGAAAAAAACGGAAAAGAAATTCGGAAGTTTTGGGTGTTTTATTGTGAAAACTATGACTCTAAAAACTAGGTGTAAAAAATATATTGACTTTCAATCAGTTAAGAATCTTATTTTTAAAAGATAATTTTTTAACTCAATGATTTTGAGCATCTTTTACCTAATCTCTAACAATAGAAACAGGCTGTTTTTCAAAAATTTCGGATAGCTATATGCACTTCTTAAAAAATAATTACATTTCATTTCTCTAATAAAAAATAATTCTTAAGTTTGCACTCGCAAAAATAACCTCTGACGAAAATCGTGAACGTTGTTTTTACACAATCGAAATAGCATTCAAAAAAAATGGAATCTTTAGTAAAATTTGTACAAGACGAATTTGTAACCAAAAAAGAATACGCAGAATTTGCTGCAGGAGACACGATTACCGTGTATTACGAAATTAAAGAAGGAGAAAAATCTAGAACACAGTTTTTTAGAGGTGTAGTTATTCAACGAAAAGGATCAGGGCTATCAGAAACTTTTACCATCAGAAAAATGTCTGGTACGGTAGGCGTAGAACGTATCTTTCCTGTAAACCTGCCTTCTATTCAAAAAATTGAAGTTAATAAAAGAGGAAAAGTACGTAGAGCACGTATCTTTTACTTTAGAGGACTTACTGGTAAAAAAGCAAGAATTACCGAAAAAAGAAGATAGTTTCTTTTTTAGAAGAAATAAAAAAAGCATTGTAATTTCTTATAATGCTTTTTTTATGGAAAAAATTCACTACAAACCTCGTAAAAAATACTCTATTATTGAATTGCTATACGCATCGTTTTAACAACTTTTAAGTCCCTAATTTTTATATTTAAATAAACTCAATACAATCCTTATTTCATTGCATTTTAACAAAAAAATCAACTAATTTAACAGGATTTCATAAAAATACGCAAACGATGTAATTATGTCTTTTTGGATAGTAATAATTTGAAAGTAAATCGTTAAATTGCGCCACTTTTGCAGAAAAAGAAAGGTATTAAAAACGATTTTAATCTTTTAACATTCAGAAAATAATGGCTAAAATTATTTATACAAAAACAGATGAAGCTCCTGCTTTGGCAACTCGCTCATTTTTACCTATTGTAAAAGCGTTTACCAAATCTTCCGATATAGAAATTGAACTTAAAGACATTTCTTTAGCAGCAAGAATTTTAGCAAATTTCTCGGAATATTTAACCAAAGAACAACAAGTAGAAGATGCATTGGCTGTTTTAGGTGAATTGGTAAAAAAACCAGATACAAATATTATTAAATTACCTAATATTAGCGCTTCTGTACCACAATTAAAAGCCGCTATTTCGGAGTTACAATCACTAGGTTATAAATTACCCGATTTTCCGGATGAAATAAATACCGAAGAAGATCAACTTATTTTAGAAAAATACAACAAGGTAAAAGGATCTGCAGTAAACCCCGTATTGCGTGAAGGAAATTCAGATAGAAGAGCGCCAAAAGCTGTTAAAAATTATGCACGTAAGAATCCTCATTCTATGGGAGCTTGGAGCGCTGATTCTAAAACACATGTAGCAACTATGAGTGCTGGAGATTTTGCACACAATGAAAAATCTACAACACTAAACAATGCTACCAACATTACTATTGTACACACTGCAACTAACGGAGAAAAAACAATATTAAAAGAAAAAGTTGCCTTATTAGAAGGAGAAATTATTGACGCTTCTGTAATGAGTAAAAAAGCGTTACTTTCTTTTTTAGATACACAAATTAAAGATGCCAAAGCACAAAATATATTGTTTTCGTTACATATGAAGGCAACCATGATGAAGGTTTCTGATCCTATTATATTTGGACATGCAGTTCGTGTTTTCTTTAAAGATTTATTTGAAAAACATGCTGAAACTTTTCAAAAGATTGGTGTAGATGTAAACAATGGATTTGGAAACTTACTCAGTAATTTAAAAGAACTGCCTGCTGATAAAAGATCAGAAATTGAAGCAGACATTGAAGAAATATACAAATCGAACCCTGATGTAGCCATGGTAAATTCTGATAAAGGAATTACCAACTTACATGTACCTTCAGATGTTATTATTGATGCTTCTATGCCAGCAATGATTAGAAGCTCAGGACAAATGTGGAATGCCGATGGAAATCTACAAGATACCAAAGCCGTAATCCCAGATAGTTCGTATGCAGGAATTTACGAAGCTACTATTAATTTCTGTAAAGAACATGGCGCTTTCGACCCTACTACGATGGGAACGGTTCCTAATGTAGGTTTAATGGCACAAAAGGCCGAAGAATATGGGTCTCATGATAAAACTTTTGAAATTGCTTCTAACGGAAAAGTAACCGTAGTAGACGCAGGTGGAACTGTTTTGATTGAGCATACTGTGGAAGCTGGAGATATTTGGCGTATGTGTCAAACCAAAGATTTACCTATTCAAGATTGGGTGAAATTAGCCGTATCTAGAGCAAGAGCTACAGGAACACCTGCTGTTTTTTGGCTGGATGCACAAAGAGCACATGATGCTGAAATTATTAAAAAAGTAAATGCCTATCTTCCAAATCATGATACTACTGGTTTAGATATTCGTATTCTATCTCCTATAAAAGCAACACATTTTACCTTAGAAAGAATTGCAAAAGGAGAAGATACAATTTCTGTATCTGGAAATGTTTTACGAGATTATTTAACTGATTTATTTCCTATTTTAGAAGTGGGTACTTCAGCAAAAATGTTATCTATTGTTCCTTTAATGAATGGTGGTGGACTTTTTGAAACGGGTGCGGGAGGTTCTGCTCCAAAACACGTACAACAATTTGAAAATGAAAATCATTTACGTTGGGATTCTTTGGGTGAATTTTTAGCTTTAGCAGTTTCTTTAGAACATTTAGGAATAACATGCAATAATACAAAAGCACTTATCTTATCAGAAACTTTAGACAATGCTACCAGTACTTTCTTGGACAATAAAAAATCTCCTTCTAGAAAAGTTGGTGAACTAGACAACAGAGGAAGCCATTTTTATTTGACATTATATTGGGCACAAAAACTAGCTGAACAAAATAAAGATACTGATTTAAAAGCAATGTTTACAACTGTTGCCAAAGACTTAGAAGACAATAAAGCCACTATTATAAGTGAATTAAATAGTGTACAAGGAAGTAGCGTTTCTTTAGGAGGTTATTATAATCCTAAAGAGGAATTGGTTGTAAAAGCCATGAGAGCTAGTAAAACATTTAATACTACCTTAGAAGCCTTATAATACAACAATTCTAAAAAAACTTATAAAGACATAAAAAATCCGAAACAAAAATGTTTCGGATTTTTTATGTCTTTATAAATTAAAATATACTTATTTAGTTAGCATCATTTGCACTTGTATATTTACCTATTAAATTTTGTGTAATCGTTTTTAAATCACATCCAGAATGCTTTACGGCAATTACTTGAGGGTATAATCGCGTGCTACTGTCATAAATTTTTCCTTTTACGATACCTATTGCCTGTAAAAAAACTTGATTTACAGAAGAAGTAATTTCTGAATTGATAGGTAATACTGCTGTAATTTCTTTAGATTCAACTCCTAAAACTTCATAACCTACAGAACCAGAAACTAAATTTTCTTTTGCTGCATTTCCTAAAGCTACCAAACTACTAATATCTATATTGTTTTTTAATGCAGTTATATTTACTACAATACGCAAACCAACTCCTATTTTTGCATATCCTACACAATCTTCTTCAGAATCTTTAGAATTCTCTATAGTTTGAATCACATATTTGTTATAATCAATAATTAAACGATAGGTTCCTTTCTTAACAGACTTTCCAGAATACAAATAAGAAACCGATCCATCTCTGTTGAAACGCTGAATTGTTGTTTCCATAGATTCATTAGGAATAAAATTCAGTACGGACTTCTTATTAATAGACATTTCTAAAGGAGACTGCGATTTTATTTGATTATCTGATGATAAACTCGTTACGTTTGCGCTAATTTGAATAGGTGCGATTGGAATAAAATCGATATAATTTTCCGACACAACTGCATAATTATCTGATTTACTTGATAAAAAATCAAATTGTGCAGATACCCCATGAATACTAAACGTAACTAAAAGTATTGCTATTAAAAAATTCCTCATTTTTTTAATTTAAATTTTGTTTTTAGTTGCACAAAAGTAAATAAAAATAAATAAAAACTAGAAAATTTAGAAAAAATATGTTGTAGCTAATAAAAGATAAAATAAAAATCGTAATCGACTAACTAATAATTAAGTACGCCTATTTTCTTTTTAACAGAAACTTTAAAAATTACATTTAAAAAGGCAAGCTTTTTAATGCTACATTTCCTCCAGAAATAATCACACCAATTTTTTTATTTGCAAATAGTTTTTTTTCTTTTAAAATTGCCGCAAAAGCTACAGCACTTGAAGGTTCAATAATAATTTTCATACGATTCCAAATAAATGCCATTGCTTCTACAATTTCATTTTCTGTAACACGTATAATTGCCGTTACATATTCTCTTATAATGGGAAAACTTTTATCACCTAATTGTGTTTTTAAACCATCAGCAATTGTATTTGTAGTAAGATTACTTTCTATTTTTCCACTTTGTAAAGATCGATATGCATCATCTACTTCAAAAGGTTCAGCGCCAATAATTCTACACTTTTTTGAATATTCATTGGCAAAAAGAGACGTTCCAGAAATTAGACCACCTCCACCAACAGGACAAATTATATAATCTAAATCAGGTTGTTTTTCTAACAATTCGTAACAAGCAGTACCTTGTCCGTGAATAACATGTATATCATTTGAAGGATGTATAAAAGTAGCATTCATTTCTATCTCGATTTTCTGAGATGCTTTTTCACGAGCTTCTAAAGTAGGCTCGCACTCTGTAACAATTCCTCCATAAGCAACCGCCGCTTCTTTTTTTATCTTTGGTGCTGAATTTGGCATTACAATATATGCTGGAACATTTAATTGCTTTGCTGCAAAAGACAATGCTTGTCCAAAATTACCCGAAGAATGTGTTACAACGCCATTCCTTTTTTGAGCTTCAGTTAACTGTAAAATAGCGTTGGTAGCTCCTCTAATTTTATAAGAACCTGTTTTCTGAAAATTTTCACACTTAAAAAAAATACTAGCTTTCACCTCTTCATTTATGAATCTAGAGGTCATAATAGGAGTATTATGAATAAATGGTTGTATAGCTTTATAGATATTGACTAACGAATGATGCACCATAACTTTCTGTTTGATATTAAACCCACTTACATCTAAAAAGACTTAAACAAATCTACTTTATAAAAATAAACAAAAAAATCCTTTTCATTTCTGAAAAGGATTCTATTTTTGGGTGGAAGACGGGACTCGAACCCGCGACACTCGGTACCACAAACCGATACTCTAACCAACTGAGCTACAACCACCATATAATTGCGGTTGCAAATATAATTTTTTTTTTAAATTTAGTAAATGAAAACTAAATTAATTTACTTAAACTTTCTACAGCAACATAGCGTTCTGTGGTAAAGCCTTCTGCAAAATCTACACCTACCATTCTTCCTAAATCTTTTGCCCTATATTCAATACTTTCTAGAAAATTCTTACTGGTTATCGGGCTTTCCAATTCTTTACTATTTGGGTTGTAAAACTGAGAAGAATAAGCTAATACAGCTTCTTTTTTAACATCCATAAAACCAGTAATGTCTACTACAAAATCGGGTTCTATATTTTTCCACTGCATATAATGGTACACTTGTTTGGGGCGCCACTTGTTTTGTTGCTTCCCTCCTAATTGGGTTTCAACTTTTACCAAACCACTTAAAAAACAAGCATCAGAAACCAACTTACTCCCTTTTGGATGATCTATATGACGATCATCAATAGCATTACACAAAACAACTTCTGGTTGATATTTACGAAGTACTTTTATAATTTCTAATTGGTGTTTTTTATCATTCATAAAAAAACCATCTGCAAAACCTAAATTTTCACGTATAGTAACCCCTAAAATTTCAGCAGCTTTTGCCGCCTCTTCATCTCTAATTTTTGCGGAACCACGTGTTCCTAATTCACCATGTGTTAAATCGATAATTCCTACTTTTTTACCTGTAGCAATCTCCTTTAACAGTGTTCCTGCACAACTCAATTCTACATCGTCTGGATGTGCGCCAAAAGCCAATATATCTAATTTCATGTTTTTTAATCTTGTGTAACTGTAAATTGTTTATTTTTTAAATATGTACTAATACCTAATTACTAGCCACTTTTAAAGCTTGCTCAATATCTGCAATTAAATCTTCGGCTTCTTCAATTCCCACCGAAAAACGAATCAAACCTTCTTTAATTCCTTGATGTTCTCTTTCCTCTGGAGGCAACAATGCATGTGATGTTTTTGCTGGATTTAACATGGTACTTTCTACACCTGCCAAACTCATAGAAGATTTTATTAATTGTAAGTGATTTTGAAATTCCATAGCATCGATTCCATCTATCAATTCAAAAGACAACATGCCTCCAAAACCACGCATTTGTTTTTTAGCCAATGCATAATCTGGATGTGATGTTAAACCTGGATAATAAACTTTTGTTATTTTGGGGTGCGCTTCTAAATAATTTGCCATTTTTAATGCATTCTCACTCTGACATTTTACACGTAAATTCATCGTTTTGAAACTACGTTCTAACATCCAAACCATAAAATCACTTAAACTTCCTCCTAAGTTTTTAGCAATATTCCAAATTCTTACAATATGTTCTTCAGAAGCCGCCACAGCACCCGCCAAAATATCGGAATGTCCGCCCATATATTTTGTAGCAGAATGAATCATAATATCAATGCCAAAATCAACTGGATTTTGATTGATTGGAGAAGCAAATGTATTGTCTATCATGGTTACAATTCCATGTGCCTTTGCTAAATCGGACACTTTTTGCATATCTGTAATCGTTAGTAAAGGATTGCTTGGCGTTTCTATGTAAATAACTTTGGTATTCGATTGTATTTCTTTTTGGAAGGCTTCTACAGACAAATTTTCCGTAAACGAATAGGCTATACCAAACTTATCAAACTCTTCTACCACAAAATTATAAGTTCCTCCATACAAAGTTTGCTGTAAAATAATATGATCTCCTTTTTGTAAAAAAGCCAATAAACTAGTACTTACCGCCGCCATTCCTGATCCAAAAATCAAAGCACTCTCGGTTTTTTCTAAAGCTGCTATTTTTTTGGATAACATTTCCTGATTTGGCGTGTTAAAATAACGCGGATAACGTTTTACATCTACACCCTCAAAAGCATAGGATGTAGCCATATAGATAGGTGAAATAGCTCCTTTAAACTGTTCATCTTTAACTTCACCAACGTGTGTGCAAATGGTATTGATTCCTAAATTTTTTGAGTCCTTCATTTTAAAAAGTTAGACAGCTAATTTACAAAAACCTTTGGTACAAAATTTAAAAGAGGTACTATGAATAATTTCAATATCTTCGTTTTATGATTTCAATAGCAATTATTGGTAAGGGAAATGTGGGAACGCACTTGGCAAATGCTTTTGCAAAAACAGGCAAAGTAAAAGTTACTAGCATTAATTCTAGAAACATCGGTTCCATCTCAAAAGTAGACCTTGTTATTATTGCAGTTACAGACAACGTTATTGCTGAAATATCTAGTAAACTTAAAACTACTTTTGTAGTACACACTTCCGGAAGCGTTCCAATAGACGGTTTAAAAAACAAACATAGAAAAGGGGTTTTCTATCCGTTACAAACCTTTTCTAAAGAAAAGCAAGTCGATTTTTCTGAAATTCCATTTTGTATAGAAGCCGAAAATAGAGAAGATATTCAATTGCTAGAAACACTTGCAAGGCTATTGAGTAAAAACGTTTACAAAATAGATTCTAAACAACGTAAATGGCTCCATATTTCGGCGGTATTTGTTTGCAATTTTACCAATCACTTATATAAAATAGGCGCAGATATTTGTGATGAAAATAATATTCCTTTTGCTATTTTAACCCCTTTAATTAAAGAAACTGCTGCTAAAATTGAAACCCTTTTACCCGAAGCTGCACAAACAGGACCTGCTGTTAGAAATGATCGAAAGACAATTGAAAATCATTTACATTTGTTAAACCAACAACAACAAAAAATTTACACAACCTTAACCGAATCAATTCAAAATGGAGAAAAGCTATAAAGAACACTTACCAGAAATAAAGGCTTTTATTTTTGATGTAGACGGCGTACTTACGAACGGAATAGTTACAGTAATGTCTGACGGAGAAATGATACGGCATATGAATATTAAAGATGGATATGCTTTACGATGTGCGGTAAATGCTGGCTTTAAAGTTTGTATTATTTCTGGTGGAACCAATGAAGGTGTAAGAACGCGTTTGCAAAATCTGGGAATTACAGATATTTATTTGGGAGCACACAACAAGGTAAATCAATACAACGAATTAATTGCGATGTACAATTTAAAACCTGAAGAAATTGTATATATGGGAGATGATATTCCTGATGCACCTGTAATGAAATTAGTAGGAATGCCTACTTGCCCTAATGATGCTGTAACAGAAATTAAAGCGATATCAAAATACATTTCAAATAAAAAAGGAGGCGAAGGATGTGTGCGAGATATTATAGAACAGACCTTACGCGTTCAAGAAAAATGGAACGAAAATTTTAATGCAACACATGGATAAGAATACTGAATTTAAAATGTTGAATGCTTCATTTTGAATATTGAATCTTTCAATCCTTTAATCCTTTAATCCTTTAATATCTAACAACTTATCAAAATCATGAAAAAATCACTATTCATCAGTTTCTTTTTTATCGCTTTTTTACCAACCTCAGCACAATCTATCTTTGGAAAATGGGAAAATATAGACGAAGAAACTGGCAAAGTAGATTCTGTAATAGAGGTTTATGAAAAAGAAGGAAAAGCCTATGCAAAAATTATTGAAATTACGGATACTGAAAGAAGAGATGCCCTTTGCGAAAATTGCACGGGAAAGAACAAAAATAAGCCTATTCTAGGAATGGATATTCTTACAGGTTTAAAAAAAGATGGTGAAGAATGGTCTGGTGGAAAAATTTTAGACCCTAAAAATGGAAAAGAATACAAGTGCTATATTACCCTAGAAAACAACGATAAACTTAAAATTAGGGGGTATATTGGCTTTGCTATGTTTGGAAGAACTGCTTATTGGCATCGAAAAAAATAAAATTAATTTTTATTTTCTAACATCGGCACAAAAGCAAAATCACCCAATTCTTTTTTCTGAAATTCCTTAGCAGATTTTCGAATAAAAAGCGTCATTATTTGCGTATCATTGCCAACAGGAATTAGTAACTTCCCTCCTATTTTTAATTGTGCTAATAAAGGGTTTGGCACATAAGGCGCTCCTGCAGTAACAATAATTTTATCAAACGGGGCTTGTGCTGCAAAACCAATATAGCCATCGCCAAAAATAAATTTCTTAGGCTGATACCCTAATTTTGGAAGAAATAAAGATGTTTTTTTAAACAATTCTTTTTGTCGTTCTATAGAATACACCTCCGCTTCTAGTTCTAATAAAACAGCCGTTTGATAACCAGACCCTGTACCTATTTCCAAAATTTTATCGCCTTTTTGCACATTTAAAACTTGTGATTGAAAAGCAACTGTATAGGGTTGAGAAATGGTTTGTTCTGCCAAAATAGGAAAAGCCTTATCTTGATATGCATGTGCTTCAAAACTAGAATCGATAAACAAATGACGTGGAATTTTCCGAACTGCGTTTAATACATTTTCATCTGTAATTCCTTTTGCTTTTAAAATGGCTACCAATCGATTTCTAAGTCCTTGATGTTTTGAAGTATCTTTCAATGAAAACTTTTTTTGAAATGCTAAAAATAGCAATTAATCTTACGCTATTCTTATAAAATTGTATCTTTGTTTTTATCTACTTAAATACAATTTTATGCTAAATATTGGTGTTTTAGGTGCCGGACATCTAGGGAAAATCCATTTAAAATTATTACAACAATCTAACCACTACAATTTAGTAGGTTTCTACGATCCTTTTCAAGAAAATGCAAAAAAAGTAGCGAAAGAATTTGGGTATACTTTATTTGATTCTATAGAGAGTTTAATTGATGCCGTTGATGTTGTAGATATTGTAACGCCTACCTTATCCCATTTTGATTGCGCAAAACTAGCCATTGAAAAAGGAAAACATATTTTTATTGAAAAACCTATTACCAATACATTGCAAGAAGCAGAGGCTATTAGAACATTGGCAAGTCAGAAACACGTTCGCGGACAGGTAGGTCATGTAGAACGTTTTAATCCTGCATTTACTGCTGTAAAAGACAGAATAGATACGCCTATGTTTATTGAGGCACATCGTTTGTCTGAATTCAACCCTAGAGGCACAGACGTTCCTGTAGTATTGGATTTAATGATTCATGATATTGATATTATTTTAAGCCTAGTAAAAAGTCCTGTTAAAAATGTACATGCTAGTGGTATTTCCGTAATTTCTGAGACACCAGATATTGCCAATGCACGTATTGAATTTGAAAATGGTTGTGTTGCCAACTTAACTGCGAGTAGAATATCTATGAAAAATATGCGGAAATCGCGATTTTTTCAGCGAGACGCCTACATTTCTGTCGACTTCTTAGAAAAAAAATCAGAAGTAGTACGCATGAAGAATGTTCCTGAAAATCCAGATGAATTTGCCATGATTTTACAAAATGCAGAGGGCGTTAAGAAACAAATTTATTTTGACAATCCTGAAATTACACCTAACAATGCTATTTTAGACGAATTAGAATCGTTTGCCGAAGCCATTTTAAACAATACAACACCTATTGTTTCTTTACATCAAGGAACAGAAGCATTGCGTGTTGCACAAAAAATTATTGATTGTTTTTAAATACTATTGAAAAATTGAATGATTAAAATATTCAACCATTCATTCAGTTCTTCAATCGTTCAATTTTTGTTTTTTTCAATCATTCAATCTTTTAATCATTTAATAAAATACACTCATGAAAAACATCGCAGTTATTGGTGCAGGAACTATGGGAAATGGAATAGCGCATACATTTGCACAATGCAATTATAACGTACAATTGATAGATATTTCTCAAGATTCTTTAGAAAAAGGAATGAATACTATTCGTAAAAATTTAGATCGAATGGTTGCAAAAGAAAAAATTACAGAAGCAGAGAAATTAAAAACACTCTCAAATATTACTACGTTCACTTCTTTAAAAGAGGGTGTACAATATGCAAGTTTAGTGATTGAGGCTGCTACAGAAAATGTAGATCTAAAATTAAAAATATTTAAAGAGCTTGATGAGATTTGTCCTGATGATACTATCTTGGCAACCAATACTTCTTCTATTTCCATTACTCAAATTGCAGCAGCTACCCAAAGACCAGACATGGTAATAGGAATGCATTTTATGAATCCTGTTCCCATCATGAAATTGGTAGAGATTATTCGCGGATACAATACTTCCGATGAAGTCATGAAGTTTATCAGCAACCTGTCTAAAGAAATTCATAAAGTGCCTGTTGAAGTAAATGATTATCCTGGTTTTGTTGCCAACAGAATTTTAATGCCCATGATTAATGAAGCTATTGAAACATTATACAATAATGTAGCAGGCGTAGAAGAAATTGATACTGTTATGAAACTAGGAATGGCGCATCCTATGGGGCCTTTACAATTAGCAGACTTTATTGGACTAGATGTTTGTTTATCTATTTTAAAGGTGCTTTATGAAGGTTTTAAAAACCCCAAATATGCACCTTGTCCTTTATTAGTAAATATGGTAATGGCAGGTAAATTAGGTGTAAAATCGGGAGAAGGTTTTTATGATTATACTGAAAGTAAAAAAGCAGAAAAGGTTGCAAAACAATTTCAGTAAAATACTTCAAAACAACATCTGCCTAGAGATTAAGATGAAGAATGCACTGATTCTCTCTTTTTTATTATGTACTATTTCTTTTTACAGTCAGAATTTTATCAAAAAAATTAAAAACCCTTACAAAATAGGAATCCATTACAATTTAGGAAATGAAAAAGACTTTTTATTTGACGATTTAGACTACTATTATCAATCACATACTTTTAAAGTACAACTCTTTTATCCTTTAAAAAGGTTAAAAAGTTTTACTATTGATTTTGCAATACAACCTCAAATACAATTTATAAAACATCAATTATTAAACATCCAATTTGTTACTCCAGATGAAGAAGATTACGAGGCAAAAAGAAGACGTTTTACACAATTAAAAAATATGTCATTATTAGGGATAGAAACTGCATTACATTTTCAAAAAAAAATATTCGAAAATATTGGAGTCTATTTACAATTGGGGTTAGGATTTAGCTATATTGATACTGGAACAGAACGCTTAGCGAAAGGATTTACATTTATAGAAAATGCAAACCTTGGCTTTCATATAAAAATAAGTACTCATACAGCTATTCATATGCAAGTAGGATTAGGACATGTATCAAATCTTAACTTTCAACTTCCAAATAGCGGGTATAATATCTTAAACTCTGGTATTAGTCTTATCTATGATATAAAATAAAAAAGGGAAATCAAATTTGATTTCCCTTTTTTAATATTCTTATTTATTCAAAAATTATTCATTTTCTTTTTTAGGATCTTTAGATGCTTTGTTCCAAACCTTCATTTCATCTTCTGCTTCTACACCTCCTAAAAGTTCTACATTTATCCCATCTGAAATCCCTAGCTCAACATCTCTTTTTTCAAATTTTCCTTCTTCTATTTTCACCTCCACATAAGGCTTTTCTGTTTTTCTATCAAACTGTAATAACGATTCTTTTATAGACAATACGCTGTCTTTTTTTACTAAAACAATTTCTGCATTGGCACTGTATCCTGCTCTAATAAAATATTGATCATCTAAAGAAACGTCTGCTTTAATTTTAAATTGTACTGCTCCTGCCTCTTCTGTTCCTTTAGGGGCAATAAAATTTAAGTTCGCTGGAAATTTTTTACCTTCAATAGCTCCTAAAGAAACTTCAATATTAGACTCTCTTACTAGTTTTCCCACTTCAGATTCATCTACTTTTCCTTCAAAAATCATCTTTGTCATATCTGCAATGGTAGCAATGGTAGTTCCTGCATTAAAATTATTAGATTGTATTACTTGATCTCCTTCTTTAATTGGAATTTCCAAGATTGTCCCAGAAATTTGAGCCCTAATATCTGTATTGGCAACTCCTACACCTGAAGAACCGCTTTTAATAATTTTATAATCATTTTCTGCATTTACCAAATCTTGTTTTGCTTGATTGTAGGTTAATTCTACTTGCTCGTAATCTGCTTGAGATAATACACCTTTTTCAAACAGTGACTTATTTCTATCATAAGAAATTTTAGCATTTCTGAGTCTAATTTTTATATTATCAACCCTACCTTTAGCGCTCAATAAAGATTGCTCGTTGGGCACTACTCTAATGGTTGCAATTAAATCGCCTTTTTTCACTTTTGCACCCTCTAGCAAATAGATTCTATCAATAATCCCTGTTACTTGTGGCTTAATCTCAATTTCTTCTAAAGGAATCACCTTCCCTGTTGCTACTGTTTTATTAACAATTGTAGTTTTAAAAGGTTTTTCTGTTTCATACGTTACTATACTTTTGGTGTTCTTTTTTCCGAACCAAATCAGTGCAGCAACAAAACCGATTGCTATAATAATTAAAATAATTTTTGCTCTTTTACTCATAATTTGTGAATTGATTTTATTCTTCTCTTAATGCTTCTATGGGTTTTATTACTGTTGCCATATGAGCGGGTATTAATCCTATTAATGTTCCTAATATTACAAGGGTTGTAAACGCAATGATAATGATAGGAATATTAACGGTTGGGTTTACTAATGCAGCATCTGGACCTTGCCCAAAAGCTGAATCTATAAAAAACAACACTAAGCTTCCAAAAATAATTCCTAACATTCCTGCAACTGTTGTTAAAAAAACAGATTCTAAAATAATCTGTTGACGAATACTTTTTGGAGTTGCTCCTATAGCCCTTCTTATTCCTATTTCTTTGGTACGTTCTTTTACGGTAATTAATAAAATATTACCAATAGCAAAAACACCTGCTATTAATGTTGCAATTCCAACAAACCAAGTTAAAAATTGCATTCCTGTTAAAAACCCTGTAAATTTTTCGATTCTTGTTCCTAAATTAAAACTTCCAAAAGCTCTTTTATCTTCTGGATGTACTTTGTGTAAGCTTTTTAATGTAAGTATCACATCTTTCTCCATTTGCACAATATCGATTCCCTTTTCGGCCGTGATTACCATCCAATCTATATTGTTTGCAGTGTTGTATACTTTTCTAAAAGTAGTAAAAGGAATAAATGCCATATCACCATCTAAATCAATTCCATTAGACGCGCCATAAACACCCACAACTTTATAATTAATACTATTTATTTTAATATAGGCTCCAATAGGCATTTCATCTTTGTCAAACAATTGCTTGTACATATCTTCGGATATGACCGTAACTTTTGCAGTAGATAAGATGTCGTTTTCATTAATAAACCTTCCATAAATAAGGTTTTTTTTCTGAATTTTATCTAAAACAGGGTAATCGCCTCCTACTTGGAAACTTCCCGATTTAAAATCATGAATAATTAAATTATTGGTTTGGTTTCTAGGAGCTAAAAATTTTATTTTATCGGAATATTCAGATTTTAAAGCATCAATATCATTCATATTCAAATTAAACCTTCTTCCTTTCTGAAATCCTTTAAAGGGCATATCTGTAGACTGTGTCCAAACAAAAACACTATTGGTAGCAAAATCGCCAAATATTTTCTTAAATCCGTTTTCCATTCCTCTGGCAGCACCTAATAAAACCACCAATAAAAAAATCCCCCATAAAACACCAATAATAGTAATAACAGTCCTTATTTTATTTTTACGAATGCTTCCGTAGATTTCTTGCCAAGTATCTGAATCAAATAAAAACTTCATAATTAATCTGCTCTTAGTGCTACAATGGGTTTAATTTGTGCTGCTCTTTTTGCAGGTAAATAACCCGCAATTAACCCTGCCAATACTAAAGTAATTGTTGCACCAATAACAATTCCAGGGCTTACACTTGGGTCTTTTATAAAATAATCTTCTTCCAAACTATCGCCAATGAGGCTTAAAATATAGGTACCCAATGAAAGTCCTAAATAGCCAGCAATAGTAGTAATTAAAATAGATTCTTGAACCACCATTCCTACAATAGATGCTGGCTTTGCACCTAAAGCTTTTCGAATTCCAAATTCTTTGGTACGTTCTTTAATTACAAAAATCATGATATTACTAATCCCAATAATTCCTGCTACTAAAGTACCAGAACCTACTAAAATAACTATGGCGTATAAAATACCCATAAAATCTCCTATTCCTTTATTGGCTTCTGCCATATTTCTAACAGAAAGTGCACTTTGGTCGTCTGGGTGAATGTTCAATTTTTTACGTAAATCACGCTCTACTTTATTCCCAAATGCAATCGCCTCTTCCAAACTTAAATCGGGGTTGTATCCTAAATTTATTTGACTGATGTAATCATTATTCCCATAAATCATTTGCGCGGTAGTTACAGGCATATAAGCAAGACGTTCTTCATTATCTCCACCTTCATCAGAAAATATTCCAATAATTTTGTAAGAAATTCCGTTTACATTTACACGCTTTCCTAAAGCAGGTTTTGCACCAAAAAGATCTTCTTTAATAAGTCTTCCAATAACAACAACTTTTGATTTTTCATTCAAATCTCTATTATTGAGGTATCTCCCTTCATCAATGATTGTTTTTTCTAAAAATTGATGATCTGGATGTACTGCTCTTAAGCTATAGTTATTCGATTTATTTTCAAATTTAATATTTACATTTCTGTAAATTCTTGCAGATTGGTACTGAATTTTTTCGCTATACCCTTCTTTTACAAAGTTATAGTCGTCATTTCTTAGTTGAATTCTTCTTCCTGTCTGCAATCCTTTATAAGGTTTTGTAGTTTGCCATACTCTTACAAACATAGAATTCTGAGCATCGTCTACAAAAGCTCCTTTAAAAGAATTACTTAATCCACTAACAATTCCAAATAACAACGTAAACAAAAGAATTGCAAATGCTACAGTAAAACCAGACATTACAGAACGTAATCGGTTTTTATTAATGCTTTGAAAAATTTCTCTCCAACGATCTATATCAAACATCCTCTATACTGCTTTCGCTTTTGCTGTTAACGTATCACTAATAATAACCCCATCCTTTAAACGTACTACTCGTTTGGTTTGCGCAGCAACTTCTTCTTCGTGTGTAATTACAAAAACAGTCATGCCTTCATCATTAATTTCTTTTAATAAATCCATCACAGAATCTGTTGTTGTAGAATCTAAAGCCCCTGTAGGCTCATCTGCTAAAACCACTTTGGGTTTGGTTACCAAAGCTCTTGCAATAGCAACACGCTGTTTTTGTCCTCCAGAAAGCTCATTTGGCAAGTGATTTGCCCAATCTTTTAAGCCAACTTTCTCTAAATAATCCAACGCAATTTTTAAACGTTCTTTTCTTTGCATTCCTTTATAATACAAAGGCAATGCAACATTTTCTAAAGCAGTTTTGTAAGAAATTAAATTGAAAGATTGAAACACAAATCCTAAAAACTTATTTCGTAAAATAGCTGCTTTCTTTTCGTTTAAATCTTTGATTAATTGTCCGTTTAAAAAATAATTTCCTTCGTCATGAATATCTAAAAGACCTACAATGTTTAATAAGGTTGATTTCCCAGAACCTGAAGACCCCATAATAGAAACAAATTCACCTTCTTTAATATGTAAATCTATCCCCTTTAAAACGTGTAAAGAGTCTTTACCTATAGGATATGATTTGTGTAGTTTTTCTATTCTAATCATGCTGTATAATTATATGCCATAAAAGTAAGTTTTACGTTTCGTTAGCTATCCTAATTTTATGTTAAAATGAGTACTAAAAAACACTAAAAACGAAAAGTTATCGTTACTAAGACGTTTCTTTAAAAAAAATGTTACATGGTTTTTTTAAAAATCAAACTCGTATTTTTGTAATGAATTTAGATTTCATTTTCTTGTGGTAGATATTCCTAAAAATAAAAAGGTTATTTTGTTTGATGGCGTTTGTAACTTATGTAATAACGCCATTACTACAGTCATTAAAAACGACCATAAAAATGTATTTGTATTTGCTGCATTACAATCTAAAATTGGTAGTAAAATTGTTGATGAATTAAAAATTGACACTGCTAAGATTGACTCCATTATCTTGTATGAACCCGCATTAGCTTATTATATAAAATCTGAAGCGGCATTTAAAATTATGAATGCATTTGGAGGCCCATGGAAATTGGTAAAAATCTTTAGCATACTTCCTACAAAAATAAACGACTTTTTTTATGACATCGTTGCTAAAAACAGATACAAATGGTTTGGCAAAAAAGATGTGTGTATGATTCCTACAGCCGAATTACAAGCAAAATTTTTAAAGTAAATACTATGGATTTTTCAAAAGTAAAGTGTGTCATATTTGATATGGATGGCGTCATTATCAATTCTGAAGAAATTCATAAAAAAGCCTATTACGAAACTTTTAAAAGTATTGGAGTTGATGTTTCTGATGAGCTATACAAATCATTTACAGGGTCTTCTACCTTAAACGCATTTCAGAAATTAGTGACTCATTTTGAGTTAGATAAAAACCCAGAAAATTTGGTGTTAGAGAAAAGAAAAAGGTATATCAATTTTTTTGAGAACGACCCTAATTTAGATCTTGTAGAAGGAGTAGAAGATTTTATAATGTATTGTTATAAAAAGGGACTGAAACTGATACTAGCATCTTCTTCTGCCATGATAAATATCAATCGTGTTTTTAATCGGTTTCATTTAAACGATTATTTTGCGGCAAAAATAAGTGGTGCAGATTTAGCAGCTTCAAAACCACATCCCGAAATTTTTGAAAAAGCAGCTCTGTTAGCAAATATACCAAAAAAGAACTGTGTAATTATTGAGGACTCCGACAATGGAATTACAGCGGCTAATGCTGCTGAAATTTTTGTTTTTGGGTATCAAAATCCATTGTCTGAAGGACAAACTTTAGAAAATGCAGATGCTGTTATTACTAATTTTGAAGCGTTGAAAAACCTATTTTAAACTTTTTAAAATAAAATCTACCGTGGTATTTTTATTTTTGTTTTGCAGAAAAGAACGGGTAAAGTGTTGCGAATTTGTTGCGAATTTTTTCTCTTTTAAATAGGCAATTTGACTGCTATATTCTAAAGATACTTTTCCCGATAAAAGCACTCCTAAATCTTTACCTTCTTTGTAGTAATTATATACTTTTTTTAATCCGCTTAAATACAAATAATCCTTTGTAAAACCTCCTCCTCTATGAGCTCTCGTGGTAATATAAAAAGCTTCTTCTCTTTTTAAATCGTAGGTATTGTGCAACAATCGGAAGGTCTTTGAAAACGTATAACCCTTAGAAAGGCTATCTACAGCAATCACTCTGTATGCCAATTCTTTTAGTCGTTTTATGGTTAAATTGCCCGACATGTATTCGCTAAAAACAGCCAAGCCTTCTTGGGTTTCTTCGTTATTTGGAAATCCGTGAGAAAATATTTTAAGCGGATGTAATAATCCATTCATGGTAGTTACCAAATGGACTCCTATTTCATGGTGACATAAAACATTCATTTCTATTTCTGAAAATAGATGATGTTTATTTAATATGAGCGCTTTTTGATTGTTAGAAACCATAGCAATAGCACCCATTACAGAAGAATATTTTACATCGAAACTAAAATCATATTGCGCTCCGTGATCTTTAAAAACCTTAGTAGCTTCCTCAACCGTGTACTTCGGTTGAAATCGAACGTCTTTTTCATCTTCTTCATTAAAATGCAAAATAAACTTAGCGTTTTCTACATCTTGCTCTGTAGGAGTTCCAAAAGAACGCAAACTATTGAAATAAAATTTCTTGCCATCTCCAATAGTTTCTATGCATTGAATAAGTCCAGAGTAAAAATAAATAATGTCTTCATACAATTTTTTAATATGCTGGTCTTCTATTTCCTCAATAGGTAAAGAAAAAAATTTTCGATGCAATTGAAACTTATCAAAATCTATTTTAGGGTATTGAAATTTAGGATCTGTTAAGTACTTAGAAGCAAAGAACTTTTCTTTTTCAGATTCAATATTTACGGGATTTACATAACTCAGAAGTTCTATTTTTTGAACCAACTGATCTATATAATTATCTACTTCAAAAAGCGTTTGAGTTGCCAAAGAAAATTCTTGCATCATACTGCAAATTTACACTTTATGACGGTTATAAAAATTGTATGCATGCTTTTTTAAAGCTGTATTTAAGTAATTTTCTACTGCAATCACTACTTCTGGATATACAACTTGTGTAAGTTCATTGCAATATACTTTGGCAATTTCTGTAGCTAATACTAACGTATTTTGAAAATGTTGTGTAATAAATTGCAAGAAATATCCATTTCCTTGAAAGGTGTCATTAATTTTTGCTGTGGATGCAATAGCATTGGGCAAAGGCGTATTTTCTAAACAAAAACGCCAAGATTCAATATCTTTTTGAAAACGTTTTTCATCCACATTTTTTGTTCCTAAATTCCATGTAGGCACTTCTCTTGTCCAACGTTTCCAGTTGTAAGAATGCATATCATATACAATACAGGTAGTAAATTTACTTTCTAATTTTGCAATCAACGCATGCACTACTCTGTAAAAATCATGGTGTTTTTGCATACTTTTTTGATGCATTTCTTCAGATAAAGGTTGATACCAAAGTGCTTTTCCCCAAGCATCTTTATACACAGCATTGTCTGGAGCTCTGTTTAAATCATACTCAAAACGAGAATCGAGACCTGCTAAAACAATGGGATGATGTTGTACCATTTCTTTGGTTGCTGGATCTTCTTCATACCAACGTTCATAAACTGTATGTGTGCAATTACTCCACAGTTCTTTTCGAAACTGATTCCCGTTGTGCACAGCGGCACAAACATAGGGCACATAATCTGTTATTTTTAATGTAAAAGAGTACTCTATAGAAACCGCTTCAAAGGTTTCCTCTAAATGAATCTTTTCGATAATTTCGTCAATAGATAAACGTAACAAAACTATTTATTTTAATATTTTAGAAAGTTGTGAAAATACATTTTTTTCAAAAACATCTACACTTCCATCTGCAAAAATCACGTTTTTTAAGTCTCGTATAAGAGTCTGTTTTTCTTCCTCTGAAAAGTTTTGATATTGTATGTAATCTTGAATTTTCTGTAACCTTTTAGAAGGGGCATCATTTATGACTTGATGATAAATGTTATCTACAATTTTTGAATCTATTTTTGAAAGAATATAATCTCTTTCAGTTGCCGTTTCTACAAAATTAGAATGTGCTGCAAAAAGCAATAAATAAGCTTTAAATTCTGTAAGTGTCCAATTATCCGTATTCATTTTTAACATCCGTTTTCGATAGGGAGTTTGCTACTACCCCAAGCGGTCCAAGATCCGTCGTAAACAGCAACTTTATCATAGCCAGCTATTTCTGCAGCTAAAGCCAAAATACTCGCTGTAATTCCCGATCCACAAGAAAAAATTAGAGGTAGCATTTTAGGGTTTTCTTTTTCTAAAATATCTAAAATAGCTGTTTTCGATTTAAAATGGTTTCCTTCTAAAAGAGTCGTGTAAGGTAAACTTCTTGAGGTTGGAATACATCCACTTCTTACTTCTTTTCTAGGTTCGGGTGTTTTTCCATAAAATCGATCTGAAGAACGAGCATCCAATATCAATTTTGCTTGCGTTTTTGTCGCTTCCAAAACTTCTTCTGTAAAAGCAATTCTTTGAGACTGATAAACCGTTTCAAAATCACCTTTTAAAATTTGTCTTTTTTGATAGTTTTCAACGGGATAACCTGCTTGTTTCCACGCAGGAAATCCACCATCTAAAACGGCAATATTAGAAAACCCCATCAATTTAAAAAGCCACCAAACCCTAGGGCTGGAATATACTCCTACGGCATCATATACTACCAAACAACTTTCTTTTCGGACACCTATTTCCTGTGCTCTTTCTTGAAATTCTTTGGCAGATAAGACAGTGTTTGGTAATGAAGTTTTTTGATCGGAAAACTCATTTTTAAGATCAAAAAACCGAGCTCCTAGTATTTGCTCTTTCTTTTGAAGTGTTGTCTCATTTTCAGCAGTTATTTTTGGAATTGTAGCATCCAAAATAATTAAATTGGAAGCCGTCCTATTTTTATACAGCCAATGAGAATTTACAAGATGATTGGGTACTGTTAACATTAAGCTTGATCTACCATTCTCTTTAAATCGGTTTTTCTTTGAAAAGCAGCATTTCTCTCTAACACTTTGCTTTCCATAAAATCTATAATCTTTTTTTGGATTTTTACTTTATAGACTTTATTCATGTAAGTAATTCCTCCCGGACTCATTACATTCACTTCCACTAATTTACCGCCAATAACATCTAATCCTACAAAGTAGAGTCCGTCTTTTACCAGTCTTGGTCCAATTTTTTTACACAATATTTTTTCATCTTGTGTTAATTTATGTTTGGCAACACTTCCTCCAGCTGACACATTAGAACGATGGTCTTTTTCTCCGGGTATTCTTCTCATAGCTCCTATAGGAACGCCATTTAACATTAAAATTCTTACATCTCCTTTATCAGCTCCTTCAATATATTCTTGAAGAATTACGTAATCTGAGGTACCATCTTTTTTATGAATATAAAAATCTAGTAAGGAATTGATATTTCCCATAGCAGATTTTTCAATTAAAATAACTCCAGAACCTCCAAATCCGTCCAAAGGCTTTAAAATCATTTTATCGGAATTTGATTCCTCAATAATTTTTATCAAATAATTTTTATTTTTAGATACATGGGTAACGGGTATAATTTCGTTGTTAGGATCTTCAAATGCTGCCGTATACAATTTATTGTTAGCTTCTCTTAGCCCTCTTACAGAATTTATAATAAAAACATCGTCTTTTACAGAATCTAAAAAATTAAGCATTAAAGGGTCTAAAGGTGGCTCTGCTCTCATAAAAATAGCATCGAAACCAGCAATGGGTAACATTTCTTCTCTTGTAGTAGTTCTACTATAAAACGATTTTATACTAGAAGGTACTTTTTCATGCCTATTTAGTATGGTACAAAAAGCATTGGTAACACTATTTCGAATCGTTAAATTTGAAGGAGTACAAATAGCAACTCCATGACCTCTCTTAACGCATTCGTGAATCAAAGTAAGTGTAGTATCGTTTTCTGGAGATTTTATGCTCTCCCAAGGATACATTAGAAAACATACATTCATTTTGTTTAGTATTTAATGTTTAATGTTTAATGTTTAAAAATTGAAAAACATTTTTCGTAGAAAACTTTTTAAACGAATAAATTTATTCATAAGTTATTGAAAAATTAAAGAATTGAAAAACTCAAAATTTAACATTCATAACTTTTAAACTTTCGACTTTTAAACTTTTCTATAAATTATCATTCCATTCTTTGGGTTTGGGTTTATGAAGCTTTCCAACGGATTTAGCTACCAACATAGATACTGTAGCATCGCCTGTAACATTTACTACGGTTCTACACATATCTAAGGGTCTGTCTACTGCAAAAATGAGTGCTAATCCAGCTTCCGGAATCCCAGCATATCCTAAAACCCCTACCAACATTACCATTCCTGCTCCAGGAACAGCAGCAGAACCTATAGAAGCGAGGGTTGCTGTGGCTATAATTCCCAATTGTGTTCCAAAAGTTAAATCCATACCAAATGCCTGCGCAATAAATACAGCAGCTACAGCTTGATACAAACTAGTTCCGTCCATATTAATAGTGGCTCCAATTGGTAAAACAAAGCTTGCTACTTCTTCTTCTACACCAATATGTTCTGTAACTCTTTCCATGGTTACAGGGAGTGTTGCTGCACTTGAGCTTGTAGAAAATGCCAACAACTGAGCAGGTGAAATGGCTTTCATAAAAAAATTAGGTTTCTTCTTTGTAAATGTAAGAACTAAGATATTATAAATAACAACCATTAATGCTAGTCCTAATACAACGGTTAATGCATACCACCCTAATGCTCTAAATAAATCTACACTAGGAGACTCTGCAATCAATGCTGCTAGCAAAGCAAAAACTCCATAGGGAGCTGCCAACATAATTAAGTCGACCATTTTCAATATTACTTCATTAAAACCATCAAAAAAACTCTTTACTGTTTTTCCTTTTTCTTCAGGAATTAGAATCAATCCAATTCCAAAAAATACTGCAAAGAAAATTACTTGCAACATATTTCTGTTACTTGTTGCTGCCGAGAAAATATTTTGAGGAACTAAATCAATAAGCGCCTGTAATGGTCCTGTTTGCTTTTGTTTTGCTGCTTCATCTTTATATTTTGTGGTATTATCACTGTAACCGTTAACAAGTTCAGTTCTTGTTTTATCAGAAATAGAATTGCCTGGTTTTACAATATTTACCAATAACAATCCTATAGAAACGGCAATTACTGTGGTAACAATGTATATAGCAATGGTTCTTCCTCCCATTTTAGAAAGCTTGGAAATATCTTTTAAATCTGAAACCCCTTTTATTAAAGCGGCTAAAATCAATGGAATAGCAATGAGTTTCAAAGAATTTATAAAAATAGTACCAAATGGTTTTATCCAATCTTTGATAAATCCTTTCCCAAAATCAAAATAAGTCATTATAAGAGCAAAAACAACTCCTAATGCCATTCCTATAAGTATCTTCCAATGCAGTGCTAGTCTTTTCATCTGTCTATATTATTTATTTTTATTGTTCATACTTCAACAAGTTCAGTACAAGTTGTAGCTTCCATTTAGTCATTCCACTGTGTATCGAAATCTCGTTATGGAAGTTTCATCGTATATATTTAATATTTTATCGTTAAATTTTTGAAAGGTAAAGAATAAAAATAAAAATCGAGGAATTTTTATGTATTTTTGTTATTTATAAATTATTTCCATTATGAAAGCTAGAAACCTCCACCTTATTAGCCTTACCATATTACTTACATGTTTTTTTACACATCATAGTAACGCACAATATGACGCCAGTAATTTAAATACAACTGTTATAAATTCTCATAGTATTTCTTCAGATTTTGATTTTGTATATGGAATGACTTTTAATGATGACGGATCAAAAGTGTATGTTGTTGGATATTCAAATGCTGTTGGGTTCGGCTCCGACACCAATAAAATTGGTGAGTATAACCTTAGTACAGCGTATGATATTAGTAGCGTTGCTTCAAATACAATTCTAGACATAACAAGTCATACATCCACTGCTGGGGCGTTTGGAATCATTCCAACAGGAATTAGTTTTAACAACGATGGAAGTAAAATGTTTGTTATAGGAAGAATTTCTAGTAATTTTGCTTTGTTATTTGAGTATCCTCTTAGTGGCGGTGGAACAGCCTACAATATAAACGACTACGATTCAACATCTATAGAAGGGCTTTTCTTACAAGATAGCGGCGCTACTTTTCTTCAAAACCCAGAATCCATAGTTTTTAACCCTTCAGGAAGTTCTTTCTATGCGATTATAGCAGATGACCAAACCATATATGAGTATACCGTAAGTACGAACTTTGATATTACTTCAACGGTTACACAAACTCAAAGTTTTTCAGTAAACACACAAGAAAGTGATCCAAAAGGAATGACTTTTAACGGTGATGGAACCGCATTATTTGTCATTGGTGAAGCTTCAGATTTAGTCCATCAGTATGCGCTTTCAACAGCATACTCAGTTAATGGAGCAACTTTCACACAATCTTCTGCCTCCATTTCAGCAAATGATACAAGTAATAATGATGTAATTTTTAATAATGACGGTACAAAACTTTTTACTGTAGGTGACGGAAATGATACCATTTACGAATATGAAATTACCGTTGTTAGCACACCTACACCTGCTCCAATAACCCCTAGATTACTGTATAATGGACCAACTTCTTATGATGTGTCTACACTAACAGATAGTCCAAGCTCAAATATTGCTGTAAGTACAGAGATATCAAATAGTTCAGGATTTGTTTTTAATAGCGATGGTACCAAAATGTATATTGTAGGAACTTTAACTTCTGGAGGAACTTCTCCTTTTGATCCTCTTGTAAGCACACCAAAAATATTGGAATATACTTTATCTACAGCTTATAATATCTCTTCTGCAACATTGAATAGTACTTTAGATATTTCATCGCATTCCGTAGAAGATGCTGATTATCCAGGAACTAATTTTTCTATAACAGAACCTACAGGCATTGCTTTTAGTGAAGACGGAACAAAAATGTTTGTCATTGGATTAACCTCACTAGGATCTTTTGGTGGTATTCTTGAATACCCTAGTACAGGAACTGCTTTTAATTTATCTGATTATGACACTTCAAATATCGAAGGAAATTTGAATATTAACTTTTTAGGATCGGGAATTAGAAACCCTCAATCTATTGAATTTAATTCCGATGGAACAAAAATGTATATTTCGGATAGTGATGATGATAATGTAACAGGACTTAATTTAGGAACTGCTTACGATATTACCTCTCTAACAACGGTATCATTTAATTTTTCTGTAAGTGCTGAAGAGGCAAATATAACAGATGCTGTTTTTAATTTTAATGGAAGTAAATTACTAGTTGTAGGAACATCAGGAGACGATATTAATCAATATGATGTGTCTACAAATTATAGTTTATCATCCGCAAGTTACACACAAACCTCTGTACAACTCACGACTGATTCTAGTCCGCAAGGAATTGCTTTTAAAGAAGACGGTACACAGTTAATACTTCTTGGAGGCGCAAATGATCGTCTATATAATTATGATATTCCTTTAGGAAATTATGAAGAAGTTTCCGAAAATGATGGAAGTATAGACAATACCAACCCTTTACAAATTCAATTATTAGGTGCTACTCTTAAAAGTACATTAGCAATTGGTTCAGATGTTACCATTACCTATGATGGTGGGGCTATTCCGTCTGGATTAACCGCTGTATTAAGTGTTTCCAACAATATTGCAACATTAACTTTTACAGGAAATGCTAGCCCACATGGTTCAGCAAACAGCATTACTAACATTAGCTTTGTTTTTGCAGATTCTGCTTTTACAGATGCTGTAGCAGCCGATATTGCAAACTCAGGATCGGGAGGAAGCTATAGTGCTGGCATAGGTATTATATTTACAGATTGTAGCCCTACTATTACATATAATGGTAGTTGGTCTGGCGGAAGTGCTTTTGGGCAACCTGATGATAGTGATATTGATAAAGGAATGTTTATTCAATCATCAGTAACTATCACAGGAAATGCAAGTTGTGATTGTTTGGTTATTGAAAGTGGACAAACATTAAATATTGCTAATGGAGCTATATTAACGGTTGCAAATGCTATAAACTTTGAAGGAAACCTTGTGCTATTAGGAAATTCTCAATTAAAACAAAACGATACAGGTACTGACACAAATATAGGTTCAGGAAGTTTTACAAAGCAAGTAGCGACGTCGTTATCCAATGAATATCAATTTGGATATTGGACATCGCCTGTAAATACCTCTAGAACGGGTAATTATACGGTAAAAAATGTATTAAAAGATGGCGCAAGCGATATTACTTTTAATACTTCGGCTAATGGTGCAGATAGCAATACAACTCCAATTACACTTAGTAGTGCTTTCCTCTATAAATATATTAGCCCTGACTCTTGGACTTCTATTGATGAAAATACAAGCTTAAGCGCTGGTGAAGGATTTACCATAAAACCTGGAGTGGTTGCCAATAAAACGTATACCTATTCTGGAACACCAAATAATGGAAATTACACACACACATTGGGTAACGAAGATTACAGCTTGTTGGGAAATCCATATCCTTCTGCCTTAGATGCAGATCAATTTATTTCTGATAATAGTGCTGTTATTGATGGAACACTCTATTTCTACGAAGCTGGTACTACAGAGAGTCATACAAGTGATGGTGGTGGATATGCTTCTTACAATTTAAGTGGTGGTGTAGGTACTGGTAGTGGAACTGCTTCTACAGAAGTAGGAGGCGTAACTCCTTTAAGATATGTTGCTGTAGGACAAGGTTTCTTTGTGGGAGGAAATCCAGGAGGTACAGTCAACTTCACAAATTCGCAACGTGCTGCAAAATTTAGAGATGGAGGAGAATCTGTATTTTTTGGAAGAAACGATAAGACTTCAAAAACTGATGACAAATTTTTGAGAATTGGATTGGATGCTAGCTTAGAGGATACAAATTTTCACAGACAATTGTTAGTAAGTTTCAATGGAAATACAGATGCTTATGAGAATGGCTATGATGGCGTTATGTTTGATAAAAAAAATACAGATATAACACTCTCTGTAACTGATAAAGAAAATCCGTTTGTTATTATCGGAACCGAATATTTTGATAACGCTATAGAAATTCCTTTAACCGTATATATAGAAGAAAATCAAACGGTTACCTTCTCTATAGATGACACCGACTTAACAGAAACCTCTATTTATTTAAAAGATACACTTACGGGCGAATTTTATGATATTACAACGGATTCAAAAGAAATACCCTTAGATGCTGGCACCTATTCAGATAGATTTCTAATTACTTTTACAAATGTTGTTTTAAGTACAGAGGATAATCTATTAGCAAAAGATTTTTCTATCTTTTATAATAACAACGAATTAATAACAAGTTCTAAACTACATACTATTGAAAAAATAACAATGTATAACTTATTAGGGCAACAGATTATCAACTACAAAAATACAGATAAAGCATCTGAGATAAGAATCAATACAAAACCTTTAGAACAAGGAATATATATTGTAAAAGTAAGTTCTAAAAAAGGAAATATTACAAAAAAAATTAGTGTTTATTAAAAATTACGAATGCTGAATTATAAACTATGAATTTTATATATAAAATTCATAGTTTATAATTTTCAGTTTGTAGTTCTGTTCATGTATGGAAAAATTAAAACAACGGTGGGGAATTCATTCCAACACACAAATTATTTTAATACTCATCGTTTTTACAATCAATGGATCTTTCTCTGCTTGGGTTGCAAAACCAGTTACAGCATTCTTCGGACTTTCTCCAGAAAACTTAAATTATTCGATTTATTGGATTTGTAGAATTCTATTAATTTTTCCTATCTATCAAATTACACTACCTATTGTAGGCTTTGCTTTTGGTCAGTTTCAATTCTTTTGGAATTTTGAAAAGAAAATGCTTTCTAGAATGGGACTTGGATTCCTTTTTAAAAAAAAGTAATCTTCTGACATATCCCCAATGAACTTCAATACATTTCTTTCAAAAATCAACACTATTAAAGTTACCGATTTAAAAGGAATTGATGCACACATTCAATTTTCGCCTAAAAGACATTTACGCAAAATAAAACCCCTTACCCCTAAGAAAGCAGCTGTTTTGGCTTTTTTCTATCCAAATGAAGAAAATCAAACTTGTATACTGCTTACAGAACGTGCTCATTATAACGGAACGCATTCTTCACAAATTAGTTTTCCTGGTGGAAAAACAGATAAAACAGATAAAAACCTAAAAGAAACTGCGCTAAGAGAAACATTTGAAGAAGTAGGTATTTCTAAAGAAAACATTGAAATAATAAGAGAACTGACAGAAATCTATATACCACCAAGCAATTTTTTAGTAACCCCTTTTATTGGTTTTTCAAAACAGAAGCCTTTGTTTATCACTAATAATGAAGTAGAGAACATTATAGAAGTTTTATTTTCAGACGTTTTAAATGACAAAAATATTATGATAAAAAAAATAAGCAATTCATATATGACAAATGCTGAAGTTCCTTGCTTTCAACTCAACAATTATATTGTTTGGGGAGCGACAGCAATGATGCTAAATGAAATTAAAAATTTATTAAAATAAAATGTTAAAATTTGTTTTGTAAATTAGCCCTCGTTAATTTCTAAAATATAAAATGCCAATTTTTAAAAGAAACCCTTTTGGGCATATTCTATTCTTAAAAAGATGTGTAATTATGTTCTTTGCAGCAATTACACACGGAAGATATAAACGCTTTAATAACCTACATATTGAAGGTTCTGATATTATTAGAAACTTACCCGATAAAAATGTGCTATTTATATCCAACCATCAAACATACTTTGCAGATGTGGTTGCTATGTTTCATGTTTTTAATGCTTCTTTAAAAGGAAGAGACGACAACCTTAAAAACATAGGTTATATCTGGAAACCAAAATTAAACCTCTATTATGTGGCTGCAGGAGAAACGATGCGTGACGGAATTTTGCCAAAGATACTGGCTTATGGAGGCTCTGTTTCTATTGATAGAACTTGGAGAAGCAAAGGAAAAGACATTAATAGACAAGTTAAAAATTCAGACATTTCTAATATTGGAAAAGCTATAAAAGACGGTTGGGTAGTAACCTTCCCACAAGGAACTACAACGCCATTTAGACCTATTAGAAGAGGAACAGCTCATATTATAAAAACGTATAAACCTATTGTGGTACCTATTGTAATAGACGGTTTTAGACGTTCTTTTGATAAAAAAGGATTGGCTATTAAAAAACGAAATGTAAAACAATCTATGATTATAAAAGAGCCTTTAAAAATAGATTATGAGAACGATGATGTAAAGGATATTATCACACAAATAGAATTTGCTATAGAGCAACATTCCTCGTTTTTAAAAGTTCCTAAAGTAAAAAAGACAAGTACTTCCTAGATACCTAAAAAATGTTATACTGTTGATTTTTTAAAATCTTTGTACCTTTGTTGTATCTTATGAAAAAAAATTTCCATAAAACAATCGCTATATGTTTAGCATTTGTAGTATTAGCTTCTACGATGTCTTTCACTATAAGCATGCATTATTGCGGTGATACTTTAGTAGAAACTGCAATCTTTCACAAAGCAAACGGTTGTGGAATGGAAATGGAAAAACCTACTGCAAAAGATTGTGCAATCGTAAAGAAAAACTGCTGTAATGACCAACAGCTAATTGTTGAAGGTCAAGACGAATTACAAATTCATAAAATTTCTTTTGAACAAGAAGTATTCATTGTTAACTTTATTGACACCTATAACAATCTTTTTGAGAGTTTAGAAAACAATACAACTACTCACGAAGTATACAAACCGCCAATCGTCATAAGGCAACTCTATAAAATTGACGAAACATATCTGATTTAATTTTAACCTTTAGGCTTTTTTTACTCGTAACTACAATGTTATAGGTAATCTATTATCCGTGTTTTCCAACACTAATGTCTAACTGTTTAACAATTAAATCCCATGCTACATAAAAGCATCAAATTTTTCATAGAGAATAAACTTATCGCAGTACTCCTACTCATTCTTTTTATAGGGTGGGGAATTGTACATTCACCTTTTCAATGGAATACTGGCTTTTTACCCAGTAATCCTGTTGCCGTAGATGCGATTCCAAATATTGGAGAAAATCAACAAATTGTATTTACAAAATGGGAAGGTCGTTCACCACAAGATATTGAAGACCAAATTACTTATCCATTAACAACAGCATTGCTTGGTATTTCGGGTGTTAAAACCATTCGTAGCTCTTCTATGTTTGGATTTTCAAGTATCTACATCATTTTTGAAGAAGACATCGATTTCTATTGGAGTAGAAGCAGAATCCTCGAAAAATTAAACGCATTGCCTAACAATCTTTTACCCGAAAAAGTAAATCCATCATTAGGGCCAGATGCTACAGGATTAGGGCAAATATTTTGGTATACCATTGAAGGACGTGATGCACAAGGAAATGTAACAGGCGGTTGGGATTTACACGAAATACGAAATGTACAAGACTACTACGTAAAATATGCATTATCTGCTGCAAAAGGTGTTTCAGAAGTGGCTTCTATTGGCGGATATGTACAAGAATACCAAGTTGATGTAAATCCTGAATTAATGCGGCAATACAATATTGAATTGCATCATATTGTAAAAGCAGTAAAAGAAAGCAATCAAGATATTGGTGCGCAAACCATAGAAATCAATCAGGCTGAATATTTGGTTAGAGGCTTAGGGTATATAAAATCGATTGCAGACATTGAAAATGCGGTGGTAACTTCGGCAGATTTTACAGCTATTAAAATAAAAGACATTGCAAAAGTTACACTTGCACCTAAAGCAAGACGAGGCATTTTAGACAAAGAAGGCGCGGAAGTTGTTGGAGGCGTTGTTGTTTCTAGACACGGAGCCAATCCATTAGAAGTTATCAATAATATAAAATCTAAAATAAAAGAGTTAAGTACAGGATTACCTTCAAAAATATTAAAAGATGGTCGTACATCACAATTGACCATCGTTCCTTTTTATGATCGATCTGAATTGATAAAAGAAACCTTAGGCACGCTTAACGAAGCATTAACATTAGAAATACTCATTACCATTTTGGTGATTATTCTTATGGTTTTTAACCTGCGTGCTTCCATCCTTATTTCAGGATTACTTCCTGTGGCAGTTTTAATGGTGTTTATAGCCATGAAACTTTTTAACATAGATGCAAACATTGTAGCGCTTTCAGGAATTGCTATTGCTATTGGAACCATGGTTGATGTAGGTGTTATTCTTTCGGAAAATATCATTCGACATTTAGAGAGTGAAAAATTAAAAGTGAAAAATGAAAATGTTATTCCCACAGAAGGAGAAATCAGGAATGAGGAATCTCATCAGAATGACAAATATTCCATAAATCAAATTGTTTACAAAGCTACTACTGAAGTTTCAGGAGCCATCATTACAGCCGTTTTAACAACTATTATTAGCTTTATTCCTGTGTTTACCATGATGGGTGCAGAAGGCAAACTATTTAGACCTCTAGCGTTTACAAAAACCTTTGCGCTTATAGCTTCTATACTAGTTGCTCTCTTTTTAATTCCACCTTTTGCCGCATTTTTATTTCAAAAAAGAAGTATTAAAAAAGTATCAAAAACTCTTATAAACAGTCTTTTCATCTTATTAGGAATCATTGCCATTATTTATGGATATTGGCTAGGGTTGGTCTTAATTGCTTTTGGTACAATAGCTTTAATAAGTTTCGTTTTCAATAAAAATGAATGGCATTTTTCACTTTTTACTTTTCGTTTTTCACTCACTACAAACCACATCAATATTCTTATTTCCGCAATAGCTGTTGTATTTCTTTTAGCTGAATATTGGCGGCCTTTAGGAGTTGGTAAAAACATTGTTTGGAATCTCATTTTTGTGGCTATCATTTGTTTCGGGCTCTTAAGCGTTTTTAACCTATTCCAAAGATATTATGTAAGAATTTTAAACTGGGCTTTGGCAAATAAAGTTTTATTTCTATCGATTCCTACTGCAATTGTTGTTTGCGGGTTTTTCATTCTAAAAAACACCCATAAAGAGTTTATGCCTTCACTTAATGAAGGTTCTTTCTTGTTAATGCCAACCTCAATGCCACACTCAGGAATTGAAGAAAATAAACGCGTGTTACAACAATTAGATATGGCTGTAGCAAGTATTCCCGAAATTAAAACAGTAGTGGGCAAAGCAGGTCGTGTGGCATCATCATTAGATCCAGCACCTTTATCCATGTATGAAAACTTAATTCAGTATCAACCAGAATACATGTTGAATAAAAATGGAGAACGGCAACGGTATAAGGTAAATAATGAAGGTTTGTTTGAATTAAAAGAAGGTCGATTTATTGCCAATCCTAATATCATAAAGGGTGCTATCTTAACCAAGGTAGAAAACTCTCAACTCATAGAAGATACCGATGGAGAATTCTATAGAAATTGGCGACCGAAAATTAAATCGTCCGATGATATTTGGGATGAAATTGTACGCGTAACAAAATTACCTGGCGTTACCTCTGCGCCAAAATTACAACCTATTGAAACACGATTGGTGATGCTACAAACAGGAATGCGAGCTCCTATGGGTATAAAAATTAAAGGTCAAGATTTAAAACAAATTGAAGCTTTTGGCACACAGTTAGAAACCATTTTAAAGCAAGTTGAAGACGTTAAAACCGAAGCTGTATTTGCCGATAGAATTGTTGGAAAGCCCTACTTATTAATCGATATTGATAGAGAAAAAATTGCTCGTTATGGTATTTCCATTCAAGAAGTTCAAAATATTTTAAAAATAGCTGTTGGTGGAATGGAAATAACGCAAACCATTGAAGGCAGAGAACGTTATGGTGTTCGAGTACGCTATCCAAGAGAATTAAGAGCAAATCCAACCGATTTAAAAAACATCTATGTCCCTGTTGCAAAAGGGAATCCAATTCCGTTAGGCGAGTTGGTTGAAATACGATACGAACAAGGTCCACAGGTTATTAAAAGTGAAGATACTTTTTTAGTTGGCTATGTATTGTTTGACAAATTGGATGGTTTTGCAGCGGGCAGTGTTGTTGAAAATGCACAAACCCTTATTCAATCTAAAATAGATTCAGGTGAAGTTATTGTCCCAAAAGGCATCAATTATCAATTTACAGGCACTTATGAAAACCAAATAAGAGCCGAAAAAACCTTATCTGTTGTAGTACCATTGGTCCTATTAATTATTTTTTTAATTCTGTATTTACAATTTCGTTCTGTAGCAACATCATTAATGGTATTCACAGGAATTGCTGTAGCTTTTGCTGGTGGGTTTATAATGATTTGGCTCTATGGGCAAGAGTGGTTTTTAAATATTAATGTCTTTGGCGAAAATCTAAGAACGCTATTTCAAATGCACACGATTCATTTAAGTGTAGCCGTTTGGGTTGGATTTATTGCCTTATTTGGAATAGCTACAGACGATGGCGTTGTAATGGCTACCTATCTAACACAAATATTTGATAAAAATAAGCCTACAAATAAAACAACTATTAGAGCATCTATTATAGAAGCAGGAGAAAAACGAATCCGACCTTGTCTAATGACAACAGCAACTACTCTACTTGCACTATTGCCTATATTAACTTCTACAGGAAGAGGAAGCGACATTATGATTCCTATGGCAATACCAAGTTTTGGAGGCATGCTCATTGCCTTGATAACTTTGTTTGTGGTACCTGTTTTATTTAGCTGGAGAGAAGAATTGAAAGTGAAAAATTGAAAATGAGAAATGAGAAATGAGAAACTAAAAGTGAAAAATTAAAAATAAACGTTATGAGTAAAAATATTTTAAAAGAGAAGAGTTACAGTTTTGCAATTATGGTTGTAGAATTATCTAAATTATTAGTTGCTGAAAAAAGAGAGTTTATAATGAGTAAACAACTTTTAAGAAGTGGAACTGCTGTTGGAGCATTGATTAGAGAAGCTGAGTTTGCTCAAAGTAAAAAGGATTTTATAAACAAAATGAGTATTTCGCTTAAAGAAGCAAATGAAACTATGTATTGGTTAGACTTACTAAAAGACACAAATTATATCAGCAAAAATGAACATCAAATTCATTTTGATATAAATAAAGAATTGGTTGCAATGTTAGTAAGTTCGATTAAAACAACTAAATCAAGAATGTAATATGAGAAATGATACATTAAAAGTGATAAATGACACGTTGAAAATGAAAAACGAAAAATTAAAAATGAAAAATGAAAAACGAAAAGTGGAGGAAAAATTTCTCTTTTCTATTTTTTCTTCTATGCTAAAAAAGACGGGGATTTTTCATTTTTCACTTTCATCTTTTCATTTAAAAGAAGTGTTTATTTTTAGTTTCTCATTTTTCACTTTTCATTTACTAAGTGCACAACAATTAGAAACACTTATTCAAGAAGGGTTAGCAAATAACACTGAAATTCAACTATTTGAGTTAAAGCATGAAGTTGCAAAAGAAAAAATAAATGAGGTCAATGCCATTCCGAATACCGAATTTGGTGTAGGTTATTTTGTAAGTGAACCCGAAACACGAACAGGAGCACAACGTTTTAAGCTTTCTGCAAAACAAATGTTACCCTCTTTTGGTTCCATAACTGCAAGAAAAAACTATAAAAAATCTTTAGCTGATGCCGTTTATGAAGATATAGCCATTGTAAAAAGAAAACTGATAGCATCTATATCACAATCCTATTATCATCTATATACCTTAAAGAAGAAACAATCTATTTTAGATAAAAATAGTGCATTGTTAAAAACTTATGAAGAATTAGCATTAAATGTTGTTGAAGTAGGTAAAGCATCTGTAGTAGATGTCTTGAGATTACAAATGCGACAAAATGAATTGGAACAATTAAAACAAATTTTAGTGCAAGATGCCTTAGCAGCACAAACCGTATTGAATAAATTGTTGAATAGAGATAAAAATAAAGCAATACTTGTTGTTGATGAACTGATTATGGCTTCTGAAAATGAGCTCATCAATTCAGAAAACTTAGCCTTGCATCCCGAATTGTTAAAATATGATAAGCTCTATCAATCCATAGAAAAATCGGAACTATTAAATCAAAAAGAAAGCAAGCCAATGTTTGGATTTGGACTCGATTACATTGCTGTTTCAGAACGGCCTAACATGAGTTTTAACGATAACGGAAAAGATATTATAATGCCAATGGTTTCAGTATCAATTCCAATTTTTAACAAGAAGTACAAATCCAAAACAAAACAGCACGAATTGTTTCAAAAAGAGGTGAAATTTCAAAAACAGGACAAATTAAACCGATTAGAAACGATGCTTGACAAAGCCGTAAAAAGAAGTAATTCGGCAAAAATAAGCTACAATACACAAAGCAAAAATCTACAAAAAGCAAAAGATGCTGAGGCAATCTTAATGAAAAATTACGAAACTGGAACAATTGATTTTAAGGATGTTTTAGACGTTCAAGAATTACAATTAAAGTTTCAAATAAGCCAAATAGAATCCGTAAAAACATATTACATACAACGTACAATAATTAATTATTTAACACAGCAATAATGAAACATACCTATCAAATACAAGGAATGACTTGCAATGGTTGTAAAGCCTCTGTAAAACAATACTTGCTTGATATAAAGCATATCACAGATGTTAGTGTAGATCTTGAACATGGAGAAACAACCCTAACAATGAGTAAGCATATCGATATAAAATCACTACAAAATGCATTGCCTGAAAAATATACGATTACTGAAAAACAACAAATAGAACAGCCTCAAAAAAATACGTTTTTAGATGTTGAAATGGCACAAGAGAAAAGCAAACTTCAACAATTAAAACCGCTCTTACTCATTCTATTTTACATTACAACTACTTCGATTTTAATGCATTACAAAAATTGGAACTGGAACGAAGCCATGTTAGATTTTATGGGACTTTTTTACATCGTCTTTAGCTTTTTTAAAATGCTCGATTTACAAGGGTTTACAGATTCGTTTAGAATGTATGACCCATTAGCAAAACGTATTCCAATATATGGATGGATTTATCCATTTATAGAAACCACTTTAGGGCTGTTATTTCTACTACGATTTCAAATAGACATTGCTCTAATTAGTACGCTTATTGTATTAGGAATAACTACTACAGGAGTTACAAAAACACTATTAGATAAAAAATCAATCCGATGTGCATGCTTAGGAACAGCCTTAAAGTTGCCTATGACAGAAGCAACCTTTATAGAAAATGCAATTATGATTGTAATGGCAATAGCAATGCTCATAAATTAATAAACGATGGTAAACAGAAAAACAGCACTTAAAATTAGAAAAACACACCGTTATCTTGGTTTGTTTATTGGAATTCAATTTTTATTTTGGACGCTTAGTGGCTTGTATTTTAGTTGGACAAATATTGATGAAATTCATGGAGATCACTATAAAAACTTAAATTATCAACCTACGACTTTTGATAGTTTATTAAGTCCCACTTCTTTAAAAATTAAAGAAGGAGTTAAAACCATTGAAATTAGAGACCTTAATAAAGAACCTTATTACTTTATCAATCAAAAGATGTTATACAACGCCGTTACAGGAGAAAAGAAAGATGGAATTACAAAAGAAGAAGCCTTGTACGTTGCTAAAAAATATATGAAAGAAAGTTTAGAAGTTGCCGCTATCAAAACCATTTCTAAAGTAGGAAAACACCATGAATACAGAGAGAAACTATTGCCTGCTTATGTAATCTCTTATAAAAACAACAACAATATAAAGGCCTATATTTCTTTAATTGATGGAAAATTTCAAACCGTTCGTCACAGAAATTGGCGTTGGTTCGATTTTCTATGGATGACACATACTATGGATTATGAAGGAAGAGACAACTTTAATACTTCTATTTTAAGAATTTTTTCAGTTTTAGGACTCATAACCGTTTTAAGTGGATTCTTATTATGGTTTACCTCATCTTCTTTTATTAGAAAATTTCAAAAAACACACTAAAAAATAAACAAATGAAAAAATATAGTATATATATCGGATGTATTATTGGCGGAATCCTTTTAGGGTATTTTATTTTCAGCAATTCGTCACATTCAAAAATGGAACACCATCATGAGGAAACTTCTGAGAGTACGCAATGGACTTGCTCTATGCATCCAAAAGTAATAAAGAATGAATTTGGCGATTGCCCCATTTGCGGAATGGATTTAGTTCCTGTAAAAACAACCACTACAGAACTTGAATCCAATCAGTTTAAAATGACCAAGAATGCTATGGCGCTAGCAAATATTCAAACAAGTATTGTAGGCGATGAGAATAGTTCTAACCATTCAATACTACTTTCTGGAAAAATTACAGAAAATGAAGAAAAACAACAAATTCAGATTAGTGAATTCTCTGGAAGAATTGAAAAACTGTTTGTAAATACTACTGGCGAGTTTGTAAAAAAAGGACAGTTAATTGCTACCGTATATTCACCAGAATTAGTGGCCGCACAACAAGAATTATTAACAGTAGGAGCTCTAAAAGACACGCAACCTAATTTTTATAATGCAATTCGAAACAAACTAAAACTATGGAAATTGAATGAAAATGACATTGCTAAAATTGAAGAAACACAAAAAGTGATTGTTAATTTTCCAATATACGCGAATATTTCTGGTACAGTTTCAGAAAAATTAGTGGCACAAGGAGAAAGCATTCAAAAAGGCCAAACACTCATAAAAACTATCGATTTAAAAAATGTATGGGCGTTATTTGATGTCTATGAAAAAGATATTACATACTTTAAAGTAGGACAAGAATTATTAATACAAACCAATGCTAATACAAAAACATATAGGGCTAAAATTTCTTTTATCGATCCTATTTTAAACACCAAAACAAGAACTGTGGCACTAAGGGCAGTCATACAAAATACTACCAATAGCTTAAAACCAGGCATGTTTGTAAAAGGTACAGTAGCATTAAGAAAGGATGACAACAACAAAACAGTTTTTGTTCCTGAAACTTCAGTATTATGGACAGGAAAGCGTTCTTTAGTCTATGTGAAAACAGATAAAACAGCACCTGTTTTTGAAATGAGAGAAGTGATTTTAGGGAAAAAGAAAAACACTTTTTACGAAATTATAAATGGTGTATCTTTGGGAGACGAAATTGTAACGCACGGTACTTTTACAGTAGATGCTGCCGCACAATTGCAAGGCAAAAAATCGATGATGAATCGAGAGCAAGACTTTAAAAAAGAAACTTTAAGTCCCGCTATTGAAAAACAATTTGAAAATGTTATTAATGTTTATATTGAGTTAAAGAATGCCCTTATAAATGATGACACTTCTTTGGCGGCTAAGAAAAGTGAAATATTTAGAAAGGAACTAGAAAATATCCCTTTAAAAGACAGAGAACAAATTAATATTCATTGGAACATCTTACACAAAACCTCAAAAGGTATTCATAAAAATGTAGATTTAAAACAGCAACGCAAACAATTTCAAATAATCTCAGATAATTTAATCGCTGTTGTAAAAAAAATGACAAAAATTAAAACGCCGCTATTTATTCAATTTTGCCCTATGGCAAATAACAATAACGGTGCTTATTGGCTTAGTAAAGAAAAACAAATAAGCAATCCTTATTTTGGAAATACCATGTTAACCTGCGGAGAAACAACCCAAATAATTAAATAATTAATATATAAAACGATGAAAAAAATAATTTTAAGCATTTTTGCACTCGCTACTATTGGATTTACAAGCTGTAAAAAAGAAACAAAGCCTTCTGAAAAAAGCACTACGAAAGTAGTAGCTACAAACACGGCTAATTTTGGTGTAAGAGGTAATTGTGGTATGTGCAAAAAGAATATAGAAAAAGCGGCAAACGCTGTAGAAGGTGTTTCCAATGCTATTTGGGATGTAAAGAAAAAAAGTATCGAAGTTTCTTTTGATAGCATCCAAACCAACTTAACAACAATTCATACTGCCATTGCAAAATCTGGGTACGATACTGATAAAATAACAAGTGATGAAGTTGCTTACGATAAACTACCTGCTTGCTGCCAGTACGATCATACTATGAAAATGAACGTGGCTGCTGTTGAGGAGTAGAAAATATTTTTTTTAATTTATCATTTCTATTTTAAAAATGAAAAGTGAAATAATAAAAACATATTGTGGAAGCTGTCAAAAAGAGACTAATCAAACTATTGAATATAAAAACCATGAAGTAGAACCGTTAGAAGTTCTTGCTAAAAATGATAAAAGTTTTGAAACAAAGTCTTTTTGGATGGTTGGGTTCAACATTTGGCAGATTTCAAAATGTAATGGGTGCGAAAAACTTACTTTTAAACATATCTTAAAAACTGAAAGAGATAAATCAAAAGATATTGTTTTTCAGTTTCCAAAAGAATATACTAGAAAAATTCCTGAATGGTATAGAAAATTACCTATCAAATATTTAGAAATCTTAAAAGAAGTTTACTTCTCAATCAATGTTGGTTCTTTTATTCTTGCACTAATTGGGATTCGAACATTACTAGATATTTATATAGTTGATAAAATTGGAGATGTTGGAACTTTTAAACAGAAACTTAATAAGTTAGTTGAAAAAGGAATAATCACAAAGTCTAAACTTAATTCTTTGCATACCACAATCAATGCAGGAAATGCGTCTGCACATAGAGGATATAAACCAACAAAAGAAGTTTTATTAAAACTAATAGATGTAGTTGATAACCTATTAGAATCCGAAATAATCGATAAAGAATCTATACTCATTAAAAACAAAATCCCCCTTAGAAAATAAAAGCTATAAAGTATAAACCTCTCCATTATTAAAACCTTAATCAATTTTTATTTTTCTAGGATTTTGTCTAGTATCCCAAACTCTTAATACAACGATAGTTGATTCGGTAATTTGATAAACCAACTTATAATGCTTTACAACCTGAATACGAATATTTTTAGCAGTTGTTTTTTGACCAGAATAAGGAAAAGAGGCTAGTAAAAAGAGTACTTTTTGAAAAAGGTTTTCGATTTTTTGAGGATACACTATCGATTTATTTTTAGCAATCCAATAATCGTAGATGATCATTTTATCTTTTAAGGCGCTAAGAGTCCATTTGATTTTTCTTCTAGCCATTTTGATATTTTCTTTTTCGATTCCAATTCTGTAAAAACATTCCCATTTTTAACATCTTGTAATCCTTCTTGCAATTGTATTTCTTCTTCTTCTGAAAATTTGTAGATTTCTTCAGTATCCATTTCTATAGAAATTGTATGTAAAATAGTTTGTAACAATTCTGGGTTGTCTATCGCATTTACCTTGTCAATAATAATATCTTTAATGCTCATAACTTTCTATATCATTCCAAATCTACAAAATATTTATTGAATCTATTTTATAATAAAGGGATTGCACTTATTTTTTCATTATTTTTAAAATTCTAAAATTCAATCCCAATGAAAAAACAATTCTTCTTATGCTGTTTGTTTGCTACAACGGCTCTTTTTGCACAAACTGACCCTAAAATATACGATATTATCAATGCCATTTCTGCGGAGAACATCAAAGCCGACATCACTACATTGGCAAATTTTGGAACACGCCATACACTAAGCGATACGCTTTCAAATACCCGAGGAATTGGCGCTGCTAGACGTTGGATAAAAAATGAGTTTGAAAAAATTTCTTCAAACTGCAATAACTGTTTAAACGTTTTTTATCAAAAAGATTTTATTAAAAAAGGAACAGGTAGCAGAATTGTAAAGGACGTTTGGATTACCAATGTTGTAGCAATTCAGAAAGGAACAAAATATCCCAATCACTATATCCTTATGAGTGGTGATATCGACTCTAGAGTTTCTGACCCTAATAATTTTACATCAGATTCTCCAGGCGCAAATGACAATGCAAGTGGAATGGCAGGCACTATAGAAGTAGCAAGAGTTTTATCGAAATACAAATTTGAGAATAGCATTGTTTATGTCGGATTATCGGGCGAAGAACAAGGGTTATTTGGCGGGAAAGGCTTGGCAGCATTTGCCAAAGAAAATAATTGGAACATCATTGGTGTTTTAAATAACGACATGATTGGAAATATCAAAGGAGTAGATGGTGTGATTGACAATCGTACATTTAGAATATTTAGCGAGCCTGTACCTCCTACAGAGACTGAAAAACAACGAAGATCTAGACGATTTTATGGCGGCGAAGTAGATGGAATTTCGCGTCAGTTAGCAAGATATGTATATAAAACTACCAAAACTTATATGCCTGAAATGAATCCTAAAATGATTTACAGATTAGATAGATTTGGTCGTGGCGGACATCATAGACCATTTAATGACGCTGGTTTCCCAGGCATTCGAATTATGGAAGCGCATGAAAACTACACACAGCAACATCAAGATATTCGCACAGAGAATGGCATTGAATATGGCGATAAAATTAAGTTTGTCAATTTTGACTACGCTAAAAAATTGAGTGCTGTAAATGCCATCACCTTAGCAAATTTGGCATTCGCTCCTCCTAGCCCAAAAGAGGTAACTATTGGAGGTATTGTACAAGCCTCTGCAAAATTAGCATGGAGCAACGTAAAAGGTGCAAAAGGCTATAAAATTTATTGGAGAGATACCACCTCTCCTACTTGGGATGCTTTTAAATATGTAGAAAATACAACTGAATTTACTTTAGAAGGCATTGTAATTGACAATTTCTTTTTTGGAGTTGCGGCAGTTGGCGAAAATGGGCATGAAAGTGTGGTGGTTTTTCCAAACAAAGTGAGTAGAGATTAAGTACTTTTTTCTTGTCATTCCTGCGAAAGCAGGAATCTATTTTAATTTAAACAAATGATTATAAGATTTCTGCTTTCGCAAGGATGACAGTCGTTTTCAAGTAAAATTCACTTAAAAACCAACCTTATCAATCAACCTTCAATAAAATCCAAAGAAATTTTACTGCTCGCTATTTTAGAAGCCAAATAGCCTAATACTGCAATAGTGGCAACAACAACAATTAGATTTATAAAACGAAATTCTACGGGATATGGAATGGTTTGAGTAATCATAAAGAGTGCTAGCTTTTGCTGTAGAAATACTAAAAAAATACCTAAGATTAAACCTGTTGCCATTCCAAAAAAGGTTAATAAAAAACCTTGTAACACAAATATTTTCTTAATCTGTTTTAGCGTTGTTCCCAAACTTAATAAGGTTTTTAGATTTTCTCTTTTATCTATAATTATCATAATCATAGCCCCTACAATTGTAAACATCGCTACAATAACAATCAATGTAAAAATAAGATAAGATATAAAATTCTCAGTATTAATTACTTTGTAAAATAATTCGTTTAACTGGGCTTTGGTCTGTACTTTATATGTATTCCCTAGTTCCTCTTGTAATTGTTTGGCAATTGCGTCTACATCTACCTCTTCTTTTAGTTTTATTGCGATACCTGTAATTTGATTTTCTTTGTATTTTAACAAGTGTTGTGCGAGTAAAATATCTGTAAAAACAAATTTATTTTGAAATTCTTCGCTACCAGAATACACCCCTACTATTTGAGCATTTTCAGTATAAAAAGGATTTGTAGGATTTATAAAGCCTTTTCCTTTTTTGGGAATGGCAATCTGCAAAGGCTCTCCATAATTTAACATGTTTACAGATAGCTTATATGCAATTCCGTTGCCAATAACAGCTCCGTTTTTATACCTAGGGTCTAGCCAATTTCCTAAATACAAAGAAGAGTCTATACGTGTAATTTGATGATATACTGCATCTACACCTTTGATATACGCAATATGTTGATTCTTTTCATAGGATAAAAAAACGCGCTCTTCTACCACTTTAGAAAAATAAGCAAGAGATCTATCTTGCGTTAAAAGTTGATGAATTGAATCTGTGTAAAAAAATGATTTTCCTATTGCTGAAGTAATTTTAACATCGGGATCCGAAACTTCTAATAACCCATCGCTAAAAGTGCGTAATCCAGAAAAACCCGATAAAATAATAAACAAGGCTAACGAGCCCACTACAACGCCAAAAGAAGCAATACCTGTAATAATATTGATGGTATTATTACCACTCTTTGCAAACAAATATCGCTTCGCTATGTAATATGAAAAATTCAATTTTTCTATGTAAGTAGCATTAAAAAAAGAAGGTTAACTTCTTTTTCGTTTGGGTAAAATTGAAGGGTCTTCAATAGGGTTTTTATCTTCCCCTCGTAAAGATTTATCAATGTTTTCTATATAATCTAAAGAATCGTCACCAAAAAAAAGTAGCTCTGGCATTCTACGCAATTGATTGCGAGTTCTTCTTGCCAATTCGTGGCGAATTAAATGTGTATTGGCAGTAATGCCTTGAATAAGCGTATCTCTTTTTTCCGAAGGGAAAATACTCAAATACATTTTTGCTTGCCCCAAATCTGGAGTTACCGATACTTTAGAGACAGAAATAATAATCCCTTTCATACCATCTTGCGCTGCTTTCTGTAATACCTCTACCAAGTCTTTTTGTAAAACACTGGCTATTTTTCGTTGCCTATGAGTTTCTTCCATAACACAAATTTACACATAATTATGGTTAAAGAACGGAAAGATTAAAATATTGAAAATTCAAGAATTGAAAAATGCATAAATTGTAGCTTCGTTTTTAATTTTTGCATTTTTGTATTTTCAATATTTACAAGGTGTAAATTTTATTTTTAATAGCATAAACAACCAATCCAACACGGTTTTTAACCTCTAGTTTTTCAAAAAGGGCATCTCTATAACCGTCAATAGTTTTAGGGCTTAAGCACATTTTATCCGCTATTTCTTTGTAGGTCATTTCTGTACAAGCCAACTTCATAAAAGTCAGTTCATTATCTTTAAAAAATGCTTTTTGTTTCGATTTCCCTGACAAAGATTTTATTAATAATTTTGAAACGCTTTTTGAATGATAAAACCCTGTGTCCATTACTTCTAAAAGCGCGTGTTGCAAAATAGATTTTTCAGTATCTTTTAGTAAATATCCTTTTGCCCCTAATCGCAACATTTTTAAAATAGTAATCTCATCGTCTTCTACAGAAAGTGCGATGACATGGACCTGCGGATGGTTTTTAGCAACCCATTCTGTTGTATCAAATCCATTCAGGATAGGCATATTAATATCCATTAAAACAATATCAGGAATATTTTTTGGAGACTCAGAAAATTTATCAATCAATTCTTGTCCGTTTTTACAAAGGTATAAGACATTAAATGCATCAAAAGAATTTACAATACCTTGAATGGCTTGCGAAAGCAATGTATGATCGTCTACAATAACTACAGAATATTTTTGCATGATGTATAGGGGTAATGAATGATTAATTTCGTTCCTTTTTTAGGTGCTGAAAACACATTGATATCGGCATGTATTAATTTTGCTCTGCTTTGTATGTTTTGCAAACCTATTCCTTTTGTAGCAATTGTGTTCTTTTCTAAATTAAACCCTACACCATTATCTTTTGCGATAATTTCTAGTTGCTCTTTTTGATAGTTTAAAGAAATCGACAACTCAGATGCTTTAGAGTGTTTAATAGTATTGGATAAAAATTCTTGTAAAATTCTAAAAAGAATCACTTCTGTTTTTGTTCCTAAGCCTTGTTCTTTCCCAGTAACTTTTAGCGTAGATGCTATATAATTTAACCGATTAAAACGATCAACTTCTAATTGCAATGCCTTTTTAAGTTTCAACTTTCTAATAGCTTGCGGATTAATTAGTTTAGACAATGCTCTTACCTCTTGCAAACTCTTATGAATGGTTTTTTTTGCCTCTTCTATATTTTCTATAGAGGTGTCTTGCAATTGAATTTTTGCTAAAGTTAATAACTGCCCAATATTATCGTGCAATTCCCAACTAATATTTTGTAATGTTTGCTCTCTAATCTCTATTTGGGTTTCTGTAATTTCTTGCTCAAAACGTTTTTTTGCTTCTTTTTGTTCTTGTAATAACTTATTCTTTCTCCGTTGAAAAACAGAAAATAAAATCACTATAAAAATAGCAATCAAAATAATTACAATTGTAGAAATAATTAAAACTAAATCTCTTTCTTGCTCCATATAAGTCCATAAATAAAACACCCTTGCATTATATAAAATACCATTTGCTGAATAATAAAGAGTTCTCTACCATCTAAACCTGCTCTGATAAATTGAAAAGGAATAGAAGATAAATAAAAAATTAAAAAACCTGTTGTTACCCAAAAAGGAAGATGCCTTTTAAAATTTAGCATTTTATCCGAGTTTAATAATTCTCTTAAATAGCAAACAGAAAAAATGCTAAATATGAAATATTCGATAGTTATTGAATACGTTTGTAATTGCTCAAAAACAAAACTCAATACATAGAAAATATTAAAAAGTATTGCTAAAAGTTTTAATAACTTTAATGTTTTTACATCTCTAATAATACTTAAATACATCAATGAAATTATATTGAATTCAAAAAATGTATAAATATTATAAATTTCATAACTATTTTCTTCTAAATGATAAAGATAAATTAACCCAATGAACTCTATAATAAATACAAATGATAAAAAAGAAATAAAGTAAAAAGCAAATTTAGTTTTAAACTTCTTATAACTATTAATCGCTATAATCAATGTCATAAACTGAAGAAAAACTGCAAAATAATGCATGTATTCAGCATAATCTTTTGGAGCCATAAGGATTAAAATTTATTCATTATTAAGTGGTGGACTAATTCCTAGCCTATTTGCCGCAGAACTCTTATTATCAAACATCAAATTTGGTAAAAAAGAGGCTCTATTTATATTTTTCTCTTTTGTAAATTTAGTTAAATATTCCATCATAGAAACAGGTGCTTCGTTAGAAGACTGTAAAGGCTCATAAGAAACATCTTCTTTATTTCCTATTTTAGTTGTAGGCGCAAAAATTAAAGTTTGCTTTCCTCTATAGCTTTCTTTTTGATAATCTTCTGGGTATGCGGCTGCATATATTCGAATACCCGTTAACGGAATATCTTTTTCTTGAGATAATCTTTCTACATAAGCAATGTATTGTTTTAAGTCATTAATAGCATACCAACTAGAAGTTGTCTCTACTTTTTCTTGATCGATATTTTCTTTAATAAAAGCATTTAAAATTTTCCCTTGGTTATTATCATACTGATAAAACATGGCTGCCATTTCTTCATAGGTAATTGCGTTAGAAGGTCTTTCGGAATTTGGGTAACAATTTTTAGATACTGAATATGTGTCTGTTTTTACAGGCTTTTGCTTATCACAAGAAGAGAGAACAAACAAACAAGTTAAAAATAGATAAAAAGTTTTGGTCATTGATTTCATAATTGAATATTTTTAATTAATAAGTGTGCAAAATACAACCTTCTCCTTTTTCAAGAATAAGTCAATTCCTTAAAAAAACACAGGAAAAACACCCTGTAAAAAAAAGCTTTTTTACATCCTTTTTTGAAGCCTTCAACTCTTTTACAAACATCTATACTGTTGCAATTTTGTAACTGCTATTTCGAAATACATTTGGCGGAAACCGAAAAGCCTGTAATAAATAGAGTAGGTAAAATTAATAACAACTATTATGAGTTTATCAAACTATGACCCCGGACAAGAATTGTCGAGCATCGATTTTTCTGGAATGATTGGAGGTCCATTAAGTGCTATTGTAGACGCACAATCTAAAGCGGCATTGTCTACCGTAGACTTCGTAAAAAGTATTGGTTTTACACCTGATACTGAAGATGAAACTACAGGAGAAATTACGCCTGGAGAACCTATTTATGTAAGTTTTAAATATCCTAAAATGGTAGAGCCTTATACGGCTGCCATCAAAGGAAAAATAAAAACTGTAGCTATAGATAATGGAGGAACACTCTATGAAGTAGGAGATGTATTAAATGCAGACGGATTAAGTCTAACCGTAACTTCTGTAGATGACCCTGCTACAGGTGTTATTACAGCGGTAAGTCACGATTCATCTGCTGCAGGTTTAACTGCGGGAACTGGAGTAGCTGCAACTGGCGGTGCAGGTTCTGGAGCTACTTTTGACATTACTGTAGAGGATATTGATGCAATACCCGCTGTTTTTGAAGAAATGCGTTTGCAGGTACCTATTATTACCATGATGCCAATTCCTTTTATTAGAGTAGAAGAAGGAGAAATTGACTTTAATGCTAAAATTACTTCTATGGAATACAAAAGAGTGGGAAGTAAATTTAAGTTTGGAGTTGGTTTATCTATGGATAATAAAAACACTAATAAAAACTATGCAGTTGGAATTAACTCTCTTAACTACAATGAAAACGTAAATACCGTTAGTTTAAAAACCAATATATCATATCAAAGAAATGTAACCAAAGGTCATAAAATAGACAAAACATTTCATTTAGGTGTAAAGGTTAAAGTGAGTCAAGATGAAATGCCAGAGGGTATGGAAAAATTATTAGGAATTTTAGAACAATCTATTGTTTCACAACCCGTAGAATAAACACAGATAATTATGATTAACTTAAAAGACTATTTAGCATCCCTAGTCATCGGAGTAAATCAGGCAAGAATGCTGGCAGACTTTGAGTCTGCCAGAATTGCTAAAATTTACGCTCAAGACGATTTATTAAAAACATTTGCAGTACCTCATTTTAGAATTCCAGATATGGAATTGGATATTCCAGTAGCAATTGATCAACTAGAACAAGAGCCTGTAAAAGATTATCAGCCCATAGCAGACAATACAAAGTTTAATGCGCTTACCTACCAAATTGTAAAAGATACGTACAAAGTGACTTCTTTTGAAGGTAAAATCTCACGAAAAATAAGAACCCAGATTGCTCACGAATCTGCTACTTTAGAAATGAACTTAAAAAAAGAGTACAATAAAGATTTATTTTTAAAAGAATACAATCGTAAAATTGTACAGTTAACAGAAGCTACTCTTAAAGAATATAAACAACAATTAAATATAAAGGACACAAAAGATGAAGCCATTTCAGAGCAGCTTATTCAAAATCTAGATGAACGATTAGCTTCACAAATTAAACCCATTACATATAAAAATGATATCTCTAATGCTAAGGTAGTTGTAGAAGCTCATAAATTAAGAGAGTTTAGCACTAATAATATTATCAATATTAAAATGAAAATCTCTGAAGAAGGTATGGAATGGCATAAAGTTGAAAATGCGGATGGAGAAAATAAGATGAAACTTTTACCTGAATAGCGATGAGAAAATCTACCATATCAATTGTAAAAGATTTGAACTCTCAGTTAATTAAAATTCATGATTTAGCAAATCTACTCGAGAAAAAAGATTCCGTAGGCGTTGTTAATTTTAGAAACTGGTTACTAGAAACAGAAACATTTCTAAAAAAATACGATTTACCTCAAGTTTCTCAATTGGCAACAATTCGAACTCAATTGGCAAACTACCTTCCAAAAGGAAATAAAAGTAAACGAAAAGAGTTTTATAATTATACTGCTAATTTACTAACACAAGCCCAAGAAAGTGTATGGCAAACAAATAGTAACTATCAAGAAAAAGCAGAAAAAGCAACCGAGCTAATTAATCAATTATTGCATCTTATTTATCAGTCTAATGCTTTTCATTTCGACAATACACAAGATTTTACTCTATTCTTAGAAAATATTTGGGGTTTTTGTAGTAATCATGAGCAGTTAAAAGGAATTACAATTCAAATATTATCCTTTATAAGTAAATCTGATGTCTTACTAGTTTTAGCAGAAAATATCGATTTAAGGAAACTACAATAAAAACAAAATCCTAAAAATTTATTGTAGTTTTACTCTTATGAAAAACATAGAACATATTGGTATTGCAGTAAAAGATATCGAAAAATCGAATCAATTATTTACCTCTTTATTGGGCAAGTCACATTATAAAATAGAAGAAGTAGCTAGTGAAGGTGTAAAAACTTCTTTTTTTGACATGGGAACTCATAAAGTGGAACTGCTAGAAGCTACAAATTCTGAAAGTCCGATTGCAAAATTTATCGAAAAAAAAGGAGAAGGCATCCATCATATTGCCTTTGCCGTTGATGATATTGAATCGGAAATTAATCGTTTAGAAAAAGAAGGGTTTACCATTTTAAATAAAACACCCAAAAAAGGAGCCGACAATAAATGGGTAGCTTTTTTACATCCAAAATCTACCAACGGAGTACTCATAGAACTGTGCCAAGAAATAGAAAATTAAACTAATTTATAAAGTTAAAAACTAAAAGTACAAAGTTTATGTTTTTAGGTTAATATTGAAATTTAAAAAAGAAAAATTTGTAAACCTCTTCAACTTTCATTTTTAGTAATTTTCTAACTTTAAATCTTTCAATTTTTAAAGGCTAATTTGTATCTTGCTAACCGTAAATTTAAAGTATTTTATGGCAACATCGTTCGATTCTTACCAAAAAAGACGCTTGCGTTCTTCTTACTTTTCTGTAGTAATTAGTATTGCCTTAGTGTTATTTATGGTAGGAATTTTAGGGTTTGTTTTATTAAAATCTACAAAAGTTGCCAATCATTTTAAAGAAAAAACAGCACTAACTTTATTTTTAAAAGATGAAGTTAGCAAAGAAAATATTCAAAACCTTAAAGCATCTATTTTAAAAGAGCCTTTTACCAATAAAGCCATCTATATTTCTAAAGAAGACGCCGCAAAAAAATATGCAAAAGATATTGGTGAAGATTTTTTAAGTTTTTTAGGGAGCAATCCTCTAAAAAATGGTATTGACATCTATGTAAAAGCATCGCATGTAACACCAGAAAAAATGACTGAAATTGAGCAAAAATTCTTGAATAATGCTTTTGTTGCTGAAGTTTCTTATGACAAACCTTTAATTCAATTGCTCACAAAAAACATTCAGAAGATTAGTTTTTGGTTGTTTATTTTAAGTGGGTTCTTAGGACTTATTGCTATTATTTTAATTAATAGCGCAGTACGATTATCGGTCTATTCAAAACGATTTAATATTAAAACCATGCAAATGGTAGGTGCTACTAAAAGTTTTATTAGAAAACCTTTTATTTGGCAAAATATAAAACTGGGTATGATAGGAGCCTGTATCGCTTTAATAGGCATTGGTGTTACTATGTATTATGCAGACAAATATGTCCCCGCCTTAGCGCTATTAGAAGATGTAGTTTCCCTTACTTATTTGGCAAGCGGCGTTATAGGTATTTCTTTTCTAATTACCTTAGTCAGTACTTTTTTTGCAACGCAGCGTTTTTTAAATTTACAAACAGACCAACTATATTATTAACAAATGAACAAAGAAAATAAAACCCCTAAAAGTACTTTTCTCTTCGGAAAAAGAAACTATACCATTATGTTTGTTGGAATTGCCTTTATTGCCGTAGGATTCATACTCATGGCAGGTGGAGGAAGCGATAACCCAAACGTTTTTAATGAAGAAATTTATAATTGGAGAAGAATTCGTTTAGCACCTACACTTGTTATTATAGGTTTGGCTATTGAAATTTATGCTATTTTGGCAAACCCTAAAAAATAATTGTATTGAGTACTATAGAAGCCATTGTATTAGGAATTATACAAGGACTCACAGAGTTTTTACCTGTTTCCTCTAGTGGACATTTAGAATTGACAAAAGCTATTTTAGGAGATACTTCTATACCCAAAGAAAGCCTCACATTTACAGTAGTTTTACACTTTGCAACAGCACTGAGTACCATTGTGGTATTTAGAAAAGAAATTCTAGAAATTTTAAAAGGTTTATTTACTTTTCAATGGAATGACGAATTAAAATTTGCTTTACATATTCTTGTTTCTATGATGCCTGCTGTTCTTATAGGACTCCTCTTTGAAAAGGAACTCGAAACTTTTTTTGGTGGAAAAATACTCCTTGTAGGTACCATGTTATTGATTACGGCTTTGCTCCTTTTATTAGCCGACAAAGCAAAAAACACAAACAAAAAAGTAACCTTTATAAGTGCCATTATTATTGGTATTTCACAAGCTATTGCTATGCTACCTGGTATTTCTAGATCGGGTGCTACGATTTCTACTTCTGTTTTATTAGGAATTGATAGAACCAAAGCCGCACGATTCTCTTTTTTAATGGTAATTCCACTTATTTTCGGAAAAGTAGGGAAAGACATTTTAGGAGGAGAAATCCACTTTCAAAGCGCTGAAATTATTCCTATGATATTAGGGTTTCTCGCCGCTTTTATAGCAGGGCTTTTTGCTTGTCATTGGATGATTGCACTGGTTAAAAAAAGTAAACTCGCCTACTTCTCAATCTATTGTGCCATTGTAGGAACTATTGCTATTGGATATGTTTTGTTGGGGTAATGAGTCTATGAGATAGTAGAATTAATAAGCAAATGAGTTAATGAAGTAATGGTAACAGCAGAAGATTACAAATTAGGACAGGTTTTATTGATTGATAAACCCTTGGGTTGGACTTCTTTCCAGGTAGTGAATAAAATCCGCTGGCACATCAAACAAAAATTTCATCTTCGAAAAATTAAAGTAGGACATGCAGGTACTTTAGATCCTTTGGCAACAGGCTTACTAATTATTTGTACTGGAAAAAAGACGAAAGAAATTCACACCTATCAAGGGCAAATAAAAGAATACACAGGAACTTTTACTTTAGGGTCTACCACGCCAAGTTATGATCTAGAAACCGAAATTGACAAAACATTTTCTACTGCGCATATTACTGAAGACATCCTACATAAAACAACAGCAAAATTTACAGGAGAGATCAACCAAAAACCACCTATTTTTTCTGCCATTAAAAAAGATGGAAAACGCTTGTATGAATTGGCTAGAGAAGGAAAAACTACAGAAATTCCCACTAGAAAGATTACAATTTCTTCATTTGAAATTACGCATATAAATTTACCAATTGTAGATTTTAAAGTAGTTTGTAGTAAAGGTACTTATATTCGTTCTTTAGCCTATGACTATGGAAAAGCGCTAAACTCAGGGGCACATCTCTCTGCACTTAGAAGAACTAAAATTGGTGATTTCTCTGTAGAAAATGCCATTTCTATTGAAAATTTTATAGAAAATTTAGAAGTGGAATAGTTCTTGTTTTGCTTGCTAAAAACAAGTTTTATATGCCTAAAAAAATACTTTTTCTATCTGTTTTTATTTTTACAATTCATCTTCTGAAAGCTCAAGAAAAAAAAGGAAAACCCTTTTTTACAGGCTCCTTACAATTTACCCTTGCTGTAAATGAAAACTATGTCTGTTGTGGAAATGATGATGGAGAAGGCTTCTTTAAAGCCTCTGCAGTTTTCTTACGATTAGGAGCTGGCTATCAATTCAACCGTTTTTTAGCAGCAAGCGTTCATGCAGGCTATGATACGCACGATCAATATGCAATTGATGCTTTTCCAACATACACCACCCTACATTTTAATCTTTCAGAAGATGCTGATGACACCTTTTTTACAGAAATCAGTTATGGAAAAATGTGGCGTCCCAATAGTAGTTATAGCAATGGGAATTATTATGGATTGGGTATTGGATGGCAAATTAAAAGTAAAAATAGCAGGTGGAATCCAATTCTTAGACTCGATTTTCATCGTAAAAAAATCCCAGGTTTTAATGAAAATGGAAACTTAGATAGCGTTTCTATTGGTGTTGGATTTTCTTTTTTCTAAAAAACCTATAAAAATCGTTTGTACCAACTTTCTTCAATAGGAAGCTCCCAATAATTTTCATACTCTTTTTTATTCGTAATTAAATTGTCAAAAACAATGGTTTTTCCCGTTACAGCTCTATTCTTAATCAACTTTTTAAAATCTTTCAATTCTTTGTATTGCACATAGACTCCTTGTTTAAAACAAACATTCATTTTATCTAGCAATTCAATTTTATACGCTGTTTGTAGTTCTAAAACAAATGCTACCAATTGGTCTATTTCTGCAACCGATAAGGAACTTGTTGCAGTATCTGCAATAAAAATAAGAAAGCGATTGTATAAAAATTGATAAGAGGCTCTAAAATTCTCATCGTCCGATTTCCAACTTTTAACAAATTCTTGCAATTGTTTTTCTACCAATGCAATCTCATTGGGATAAAACTTCCTATTAGAGGGATAAATCCAAACTTTTGCATCATCCGGTAACTCCTTATAATCTACAAGCACACTAATTTTTTTAAAAGTTGAAAGTTATAAAGTTGATTCTTCTTCGTTTAATCTCTACAAGGAAAACAATTTTCGCTAAAACAATTCATTCAGACAATCAAACTAACGGTTTGTAATCTTTCTCGTCAATAATGATTTTGGCGATAATTTCCTTTAAAATTTCAGAGGTACCTCCACCAATAGGTCCTAAACGACTGTCTCTAAGCAAACGTGCGATTGGATATTCTTCCATATAACCATAACCGCCTAATAATTGTAAAGCATCATAAATTACCTGATCTGCAATTCTAGTAGCCGTTAGTTTACACATACTTGCTTCTTTTACCACATAATCTCCATTGTCTAACCGTTTTGCAATCGCATAATTAAAATTCTTAGACATTTCTACTTCGCTAGTCATTTCAGCAACTTTGTGTCGTAATGCTTGGTATTTATCCAGTGTTTTTCCAAAAGTAGTACGCTCTTTCATATAATTTATGGCATATGCAATGGCATACTCAGCTCTAGCATGTGCATTTACAGCCATTGCTAAACGCTCTAAAGCAAAATGTTGCATAATATATGGAAAGCCTTTGCCTTCATCTCCCATTAGATTTTTTGCAGGAATGATGACATTATCGAAAGCTATTTCTCCTGTATCCGAAGCTCGCCAACCTAACTTATCTAATTTTGTGGCAGAAATGCCTGGTGTTTTTCTGTCGACTAAAAAAATACTGATTCCAGCATGCCTAGAATTGGCATCTGTTTTTGCTGCAACAATTAAATAATCTGAGTAAACCCCATTGGTAATAAATGTCTTAGAACCATTAATTACATACGTATCTCCTTTCTTTATAGCCGTAGTTCTCATTCCCGCTACATCAGAACCTCCAAAGGGTTCAGAAATACACAAACAACCTATTAAGTTACCTGATACACTTCCTGTTAAATATTCTTGTTTTAAATCTTCAGAACCTTCTTTCTCCAAATGCGTCATTGCCAAATATGCATGTGCCCACATAGCGGCAGCAAAACCTCCAGAATTTATTTTCTGCAATTCTTCTAAAAAGATAACCGTATAAAAAATATCTAAGTCTAATCCGCCATAGGTTTCAGAAACATGCAATCCAAAATAGCCCATTTCTCCAAACTTCTCCCAGATAAAACGTTCTATATCTCCTGTTTTCTCCCATTTTTCTATATGAGGAACTACTTCTTTTTGTAAAAATTCTTGAAAGCTTTTTCTAAAGACTTCATGCTCTTCAGTAAAATACATACTGCTCATTGGTATCCTCTAATTAAACGGTTATTCAACAAACAAATATAAGGCTATTCTACGGTATTTTTTTAAGGGGAAATTGTTAATATTTTTGATTTCTTCTAAAGATTGTAATTCAGCAACTTGGTCTCTATATTCAAAAATTTGCTTGCATAAATTGTAATCGATATACGGAATTTTTAAGACTTGCTTAAAAGTTGCTGTATTGATGTTAAGTTTCTGAATAACAGGCTTCTTAATAATTTTAAAGGTATTTAACAATTGATTTACGACTTCTTTATCGAGATTCCAAACTTCATACAACTGTTCTTTCACTGAAAAGCCTTGTAATTTGGTTCGATATTTTACAATTCTTTCTGCTGACTTTTTAGAAATTAATCCTGCAATTTCAAAATCTGAGACGGTTGCTAAGTTTAAATCGGTCGTTGAAACTGTTTTTTCATTCTTATTCAGTTTCTGCTGAGATTCCTTTTGAATTGAAATGAAAGACTGGATTGATTTACTTGTCCGTTTTTTTATAGATTTTTGATGACGCTTCATTACCCAATCTGGAAATTTAAAATAGGGAGAAATTTGATAAAACAAGCTATCTGAAACTTTTGTAATTTGTTGAAATTCTTTTGCAGAATTGACAAACTTTCCAGTTTTTCTAAATTGTAAAAGTCTATCTATTTCAGCAATAGACATTCCTAATTGCGCCCCTTTAAAGTCGCTTATATAATTGGGGTTAAACGGATATACTTTTAGGGTTCTTTTTTCAAGTTCTAGATGCCTCAAACTATCTATTTGTTGCTGAAAAGCAATAAATTCTGGAGTATCTATGTTTACATTTTTTTTAGGATAAAAATCTAAAAAAATAAAGAATGCTTGAATACCAACAATAAGAGTTATTAAAAATAAAATCCCATTTCGTTGGCGTTTGCTATACCAGAAATGGGATTCTAAAAATTTCATTTTATTTTTTTATGCTTTACTCGCCTTTATAGCTTCTAAGTATCTATTCAATTGCTCCTTCACAACAGGGAATAAGAAAAACAGACCAATCATATTCGGGAAAATCATCGCAAAAATCATCGCATCAGAAAATGCCCAAATAGACCCCATACTTGCTGCCGCCCCAATAACAATAAATGTTAAAAACAATAATTTATAAATTAAGTCTGCTTTTTTTCCTCTACCGAATAAAAACTTCCAAGATTGCAATCCGTAATAAGACCAAGATATCATAGTAGATACTGCAAATAGTACAACTGCAATTGTTAAAAACACATTAGAATAAGGAATGTATTGTGCAAATGCTTTTGCTGTAATTCCTGCACCTTCATAAGCAACACCGTCAATCATTACTACACCTCCAACACCTCCGTATTCAAAAGCACCACCAAAGTTAAAAATTACAATAACCAATGCCGTCATTGTACAAATAACAACCGTATCAATAAATGGTTCTAGCAAAGCCACTAAACCTTCAGATGCTGAATATTTTGTTTTTACTGCAGAGTGTGCAATCGATGCAGAACCTGCACCCGCTTCGTTTGAAAATGCTGCCCTTTTAAACCCTTGTAATAAAACTCCTATAACACCTCCAACAGCCATTGACTTTGGCGTAAATGCTTCTGAGAATATGGTACCAAAAGCATCATCAATTAAAGTAAAATTGCTTAGAATAATATATAAACAAGCTACAATATATAGCACCGCCATAAAAGGCACTACTTTTTCTGTAACTGAAGCAATTCTTTTAATTCCTCCAATGATAATAATTCCAACTAAAACAGCTAATAATATACCTATCCAAAAGCCTGCTGCAGAACTTTCTAAGCCCAAGAGTTCTTTCAATACAACCGTAGCCTGATTAGATTGAGCAGCATTACCTCCTCCAAAAGAACCTCCAATACAGAAAAAAGCAAAAATAGCAGCAGCAATTTTACCTAAAGTGGCAAAACCTCTACTTTTTAATCCTTTACTTATATAATACATAGGCCCTCCATAAATAGTACCGTCTTCTCCAACATCTCTATATTGGACTCCTAAAGTACACTCTACAAATTTTGTAGACATTCCTAATAAACCACATACAATCATCCAAAAAGTTGCTCCAGGGCCACCCAATGCAATTGCCAAAGCAACACCTGCAATATTTCCATTCCCTACAGTTCCAGAAACAGCGGTTGCTAATGCTTGAAAGTGTGTTACTTCTCCTTCTTCACTCTCATCTTTAATTGTATCTTTTATATCTCCATCAATGGCTAAATCGCTTTTTCCAGCACTATGCTGATCTATTTCATCATACTTACCTCTTACAACATTAATTGCTGTTTTAAACTGTAAAATATTAGGAAACTTAAAATAAATCGTAAAAAACAAAGCACTTGCCACTAACAATACTAATACAAAAGGAATATCTGGATCGTGCCACACTTTGAAGAATATGACATCGTTAAAAAAATTAGAAATCGGTTGAAAAGCTTCATCAATTCGTTGATCTAAACCTTTCTCTTGTGCAAATGTAAATATCGGGGCTACTAATAATAGCAATGAAAGAAGTTTTTTCTTCATAAGAAGTGTTGTTTAATTAATTTAGTAATTCGCAATATCTTAAAAAAATAAGCTTTTAACAACTTTTAGCCGTTAAATATAGTTTGTTTAAATCTTTGTAAATCTTCTTGAAAGGTTTTTGGAAAAAACTGAAGTACTTTATTGGTCTTGGATAAGTCGAATCCTGTTTTTTCAGGTCTTTTTGCGCGCTGATTTAAAGTTGCTGTAGAAATAGGTTTGATATATTTTTTATCTAACTGAAATACCATTGCAATTTGATGGGCTATCTCATAAATACTTAGCAATTCTTTAGATGAAATATGAAAAATACCTGTTGCGCTTTTGTCAATTACTATTTCACAAGCCTTTGCCAAATCTTCCACATAAGTAGGCATTCTATATTGATCGTTTACAATGGTAATTTCTTGTTTTTTCTCCAACATTTCTTTTACCCATAAGACAATATTATTGCGTGTCATAGAAAAGACTTTTCCATAAACTAAAATAGTCCTTAAAATTGTGTAATCTATAGAAGAATTGGTAACAATTTGTTCTGATTTTAATTTAGACATTCCATAATAACTCAAAGGACTAGGTGTATCTGTTTCTTTGTAATAGCCTTGTTTGCCATCAAAAATAAAATCGGTAGAAATATGAATTAAATGAGCATTTATTTCTTGGGAAATAGCAGTTAGGTATTCAACAGCATTTACATTAATTGCATCACATTCTTGTTGATTTTGCTCGCAGATATCTACATGTGTCATTGCTGCGGTATTAATAATGTAATTGGGTTTTATTTCCAATATTTTTTCACGAAGTACTGCCTCATTTGTAATATCTATAGAAAGATAATGAAAGTCGTTTCTCCCACTTCTATTTTCACCCCTAGAAATACCATACACTTTATATACAGTTTGCTTTTCAAGAAATCGCTTTAACAAGGTTTGCCCTAGTAATCCATTGCTTCCTGTAATGACTATTTTTTTCATGTTATTGGCTATTGGCTAAATTGTTATTTTTATGATTACTGCAAACTTTTATCAAAAAAATTATTACCAAATTAGATGTATTAAAGCAAAAACTAAAAATGCTTAAGCAATTATACCAAATCAACTATAAAATAAGACAAATAATTAATTTGGTATTACACATTTTAACTTCCATACTTTATAAACTCTAAAATAACGTTCTCAATTTTTCAATTTGTTCGGGTCTTCCTAAAACAATTAAATTGGAATCTGATACTAATTCTATAGAAGCTTCTGGATTGATGATATAATCTTGTTCTGGGCTTTTAAAACCAATAACTGTACAGCCTGTTTTATTACGCAAATCTAAATCTAAAATCGTTTTATTTTGATACTTTTCTGGCAAATCATTTACCGCAATTTCTTCCAAATTAGTAGTTGTCTCTCCAGAAATGGTCAATCGGTCTACAAACTCAATTACATCGGGTGTTACTACCAAAGAAGCCATATGATCGCCTCCTAACTTATCAGGCATAATAACATTACTTGCCCCAGCAATCTTTAATTTACTGTAAGAACTTTCATTAGAAGCTCTACTAATAATCTTACAAGTTTTATGCAATTGACTTGCTGTTAACACCACATACAAATTATCTGCATCGGATGGCAAAGCCACAATAATATTTTTGGCTGATTTTATCCCTGCTTTTAATAAGGTTTCATCAGTAGTAGCATCGCCTTCAACATTTAAAACTCCTTCAGCATCTAATGCAGCAATAAGTTCTTTATTTTTCTCTATAACTACAAAATGCTGACCGTAGTTTTTTAGTTTTAAAATAGCTTGCCTTCCATTTCTACCGTAACCACAAACAATGGTATGCCCTTCTAATTCTTTAATTTTCTTTTGCACTTTCTTAAGTTTTAATTGTTGAAATAACTGACCACTAACAATATACTCCGTAAATGATGATAAGGTATATCCAAAAACAGTGATGCTTGTTAGAATTAAAAAGATAGTGAATATTTTTTCATTCTCTGAAAGTGGATGAACTTCACCAAAACCAACGGTAGTCATGGTAATAACTGTCATATACAAAGAATTCACAAAAGTATATCCAGACAATAACATAAACCCTGAAACACCAATTACAAGAATAATTAGTAGCAAAAAAATAGCTTTGTACAATCTAGATTTAAAAATATTCTCCATCTTTTATAAGTCAAAAACAGAACTTCTTTTCGCGCTAATCATGTCTTTTAGTCTTAATAAAAATGCGAGCATTAAATAAAAAGCAAAAGATAAGCCCGCAGTCACAAAAGATATATAGATAAAAAACAAACGAACATTTTTTGTTTGAATACCTAATTTATCTGCAAGTCTGGAGGAAACGTAAAATCCGTTTCTTTCAAAAAAATACCTTACCGTATGAATAAATTTCATTGAATAACTTTGAAGTTTAAAGATACAATTTTATCAAAATTTTAGCCTCATAGATAAGACTATTTTCCTATAAATTTTGGTATACTCTTTCCTGTAAATGAATATGATGAGTATAAATAATAACAACTATCTCTCTGTAAAATACAAAAGCCTCTCAATTTCTTGAAAGGCTTGTTGTTTCTAGTAGCGGGAACTGGACTCGAACCAGTGACCTTCGGGTTATGAGCCCGACGAGCTACCTACTGCTCTATCCCGCGATTTGTGGAGGCAAAGTTACTCTATTTTATAAATTACACAAATATTATTCAATTATATTTTAAAATAATATAATCTAAAAAATACCATCATTAGAAAATAAAAAAAGGGCTCGATTTAAAAATCAAACCCTTTTGTCTTAATAAATGAAAGGTATAAAATCTATTTACCTTCTTCCATTTTCTTCTTTAATGCAGCCAATCCACCAATGTCTCCAAGCGTTGTTTTTTCTGCATCTGCAGCTTTTTTAGTAGCTGCTTTTATATTTCTTTTTTCTTGTTCTTTAAAAATGGCTGTATGAGAAGCTACTATTCTTCTATATTCTTTACTAAATTCAAGAATTTTAAAATCTGCTGTGTCACCTTTTGTCAATTTAGAACCATCTTCTTTTTCTAAATGGCGTCCTGGCACAAAACCTTCTACATCATTTGTAAAAGTAACCACAGCTCCTTTATCATTTTTCTCTTTAATGGTTGCTGTATGAACAGAATCAATTGCAAACGTAGCCTCATGTGCATCCCAAGGATTGTCTTGCGTTTGCTTATGACCTAAGTTTAATTTTCTTCCTTCTACATCTAACTCTAATACCTGAACTTCTAAAGTATCACCTACAGTAACAAAATCTGATGGGTGCTTAATTTTCTTTGTCCAAGATAAATCAGAGATATACACTAATCCATCAATGCCTTCTTCCAACTCAACAAAAACACCAAAGTTTGTGTAATTTCTTACAGTACCTGAATGCGTAGAACCTACTGGGTATTTCTTTGTAATATCTGTCCAAGGGTCTGGATGTAATTGCTTAATTCCTAAAGACATTTTTCTTTCCTCTCTATCTAAAGTTAAAACTTGCGCCTCTACTTTATCTCCTACCTTCACAAAATCTTGTGCAGACCTTAAATGTGTTGACCAAGACATTTCAGATACGTGAATTAACCCTTCTACACCTTGAGAAACTTCTACAAAAGCTCCATAATCTGCTAAAACAACAACTTCTCCTGTTACTTTATCTCCAATTTTTACATCTTCGCTTAAAGCATCCCAAGGGTGTGCAGATAATTGTTTTAATCCTAATTGAATTCTAGATTTGTTATCATCAAAATCTAAAATAACAACATTTAATTTTTGATCTAACTCTACAATCTCATTGGGGTGATTAATTCTAGACCAAGATAAATCTGTGATATGAATCAATCCATCTACACCACCTAAATCTACAAAGACACCGTAAGAAGTAACGTTTTTAACAACACCTTCTAATACTTGCCCTTTTTCTAACTGACCAATAATCTCTTTTTTCTGTAATTCGATATCAGCTTCAATAAGTGCTTTATGAGAAACCACAACGTTTTTAAATTCGTGGTTAATTTTCACCACTTTAAATTCCATTGTTTTTTCTACATATTGGTCGTAATCTCTAATTGGTTTTACATCAATTTGAGAACCTGGTAAGAATGCTTCAATTCCAAAAACATCTACAATCATTCCTCCTCTAGTTCTGCATTTTACAAAACCGTTTACAACTTCACCAGTTTCATGGGCATTATTAACTCTTTCCCAAGCTTTAATAATTCTTGCTTTTTTATGAGATAGCACTAATTGACCAGAGCTGTCTTCACGCTTGTCTACTAATACTTCTACTTTGTCTCCTTCTGCTAAAGCAGAATTGTAACGAAATTCGTTTAATGAAATAACACCTTCAGACTTTGAGTTGATATCAATAATAGCATCTCTGTCTGTAATTCTAATAACAGTTCCTTCAATAACATCACGCTCATTTACAAAACCTACAGTTCCTTCTAACGCGGTTTCAAATGCTTTTAATTTCGACTCATCTACAGCTTCAATACCTTCTTCGTATTTATGCCAATCAAAGTTTTCTAAAAATTCTTCTGGGGTTTCTTCTTTTGTAGTAGTTACAGTTTCTGCAACTTCAGGAGTTTCTTCTACTTCTTCTTCTACAACAGCCTCTGGTGCTGTTTCCTGTACTTCTTGTTGTACTTCTGGAGCTTCTACAGCTTCCGGTTTTTTTGCTTCTTCAGACATTTCTGAAAATAATTTGTATCTCATTGCTATTCAGATTTTTAACAACAATAGCGCAAAGAGGTGTTTTTATAATTTGCTTTCTAAAATTCCTTTCCAAAATCTGTTATTGTAAAAAGGAGTGCAAATTTACAAAAAGGATTTGATTTTTAGTATCTTACAATTAATTTATTATTCTTTTTATTGTTCTTTTTCAAAAAACTACATTTGCATTGTTAAAAAATAAACTCATTTCATAGCATCGTAAATGGATAAAGCAACAAAAGAATTGGTACAAACAGGAAAAATGCTACCGCTTATGGAAGCTTTCTATACGATTCAGGGTGAAGGTTTTCATACAGGAACTGCTGCCTATTTTATTAGAATTGGCGGATGTGATGTAGGCTGTCATTGGTGTGATGTAAAAGAAAGTTGGAATGCCAATTTGCATCCTCCAACATTATCTCATCAAATTGTTGAAGATGCAAAAAAATATGGAAATACAGTGGTAATTACCGGCGGAGAACCCTTAATGTGGTCTATGGATTATATCACTTCATTACTTCAAAAAAACAACATAAAAACACATATTGAAACTTCAGGAGCGTATTCGTTTTCGGGTATTTGGGATTGGTTTTGTTTGTCTCCAAAAAAAACAAAACTGCCTTTAGAGAAAGCTTATGAAGAAGCAGATGAACTAAAAATGATTATTCACAATAAAAGTGATTTTGATTTTGCTGAAGAACAAGCTTTAAAAGTTAATAAGAAATGTGAGCTTTTTCTACAACCCGAATGGAGTAAAAAAGAGAAAATGACCGACCAAATTGTAGACTATGTAATGAAAAATCCGAAATGGAAAATTTCTTTACAAACCCATAAATATCTCAATATTCCTTAAAAAGGAATGAAGTGAAAAGTAATTTACAAACGAGCTTTTACCAAATTCAAAACTTCTTTAAACTGGGCTTTTAAACCCATCTCTGAGTTGTCAAACTCAATAGCATCTGATGCTTTTTTTAAAGGAGAATCTTTTCTTGTAGTATCTAATTGGTCTCTTTCTATTACATTCTTCAAAATAGCTTCGTAAGAAACAACATCTCCCCTATCTGTTAATTCTTTATAACGCCTTTCAGCACGCTTCTCTGCAGACGCTACCATAAATAATTTCATTTCTGCATTAGGAAAAACAACCGTACCAATATCTCTACCATCCATAACAACACCTTTATTTTTTCCCATTTCTTGTTGTGCTCCTACTAATTTTTTTCTCACTTCTGAAATTGCTGCAACCTTAGAAACATAAGTAGAAACTTCAAGTGTTCGAATCTTTTGCTCTACATTTCTTCCATTTAAAAACATTTCTGCAAAACCTAGTGTTTCATTAAAAAGAAATGATAGTTTAATTTTTGATAAATCTGAAATTAATTTCTGAGGTAAGAAAATGTTCTCAGAAATATATTTTTGCTCCATTGCATATAAAGTAATAGCCCTATACATTGCTCCTGTATCTACATAAATATAGCCTAATCTTTTAGCCAATTGCTTCGCTAACGTACTTTTTCCTGTAGATGAAAATCCGTCTATAGCAATAGTTATTTTTTTACTCATCTTTCTTTTTATCTAAATCTATTTGCAAACTAAAAGTGCTCACATTAGATGCTGTGTGCACTTTAGAATACCCATAATTGAGTTTAAACTTATTCATCTTTATACCAAAACCAAAAGAAATACCACTAAAAGAACGTGCATTTTGTAGCGCCAATTCCTGCCCTCTTCTAAAATTATATCCTATACGTAAATTAATAGCGCTTTTAGGAAATAATTCTGCACCTATAATAACATGACGAAATAGATTATTAACAAAAGAAATTTCTTCATTGGTTACATTTCCATTCAAATCTACTGTCTGGTTTGAAGGGTTTGGAACCGACAAATCCCATTTTTGAAGATTATCAAAAGTAGCGTACCATTTTAAAGGAACATATTGTAGTTGATAAGAAGCACCAAACGCAACTTTGAAAGGCAATTTTTCAGTAACTGTTTCAAAAGATTTTAATTGAGTTCCAACATTTCTAGCAACCAAAGTAAATACAAAAGGTTTTTCAGGATTAAAATATAACAAAGAAAAATCAGAAGCAATTGCCGTAGAAGAAAAGCGTTGGATACTAGAATTTATAAACTTTAAATTTGCGCCAAAATATATGTCCTTTAAAGGTAAAGGAATAGCATACCCTACAGAAATAGCTACATCACTTGCATTAAAATTCCCCGTTTCGTTTCCTGCCTCATCAGCACCAATCAGTGATCCATAATTCAAATATTGAACATTTCCATGAAACGTTCCTAATTTCTTAAAAAATTGTTTTGCATAAGCAATAGAACCAATATTAATTCCTGCCAGATAACTCGTATAATTTACAGACAATTGATTATCCATCTCCAATCGGATAGTGGACGGGTTGTATATGGGTTGATTTACATCATCTATCAATGTTAGTACCTCTCCTCCAAGAGCAACTTGTCTAGCAGAAGTGGGTAAATTCAAAAATTGATATACAGCTTCTCCTCCAACTTGTGCATTTATTGAGGTCAAAGAGCATAAAAGAAAAAATGACAAGAATAATTTCATACACCACAAATATAGTTTATAACCAATATAGTATGATATTATTGTCTATAAAAAAACCTCAATTCTTTATAGGAATTGAGGTTTATAAATATTGAATCGAGTTCAATAAAAAGAAAGGCAGCGACCTACTCTCCCACATACATGCAGTACCATCGGCGCTATTGGGCTTAACTTCTCTGTTCGGGATGGGAAGAGGTGAGCCCCAATGCTATAACCACCCTAAGAGTTTAGTTATTAGTTATTGGTTTTTAGTTGTTAGTTTCTACTAACTACTGGCTACTAATTGCTAATTACTTCTTTAGCTTCACTAAAGTAATAAGTTAACATACTAGAAAAATAATATCCTAAAATCAAAATACTGAATCAAGTTCAGCATAAAAAAAGAGTGTCGTCCCGCCTTTCGGCGGGACAGCGTACATAA
>OZ247578.1:2257500-2613019 GCA_965233795.1 uncultured Polaribacter sp.
CGAGACTTTCACTCTCTTTGGTCAGTCTTTCCAAACTGTTCTACTTCGCGCAGCATCAAATGTCGTGGTCCTACAACCCCAAAATTGCCGTAACAACTTTGGTTTGGGCTAATCCGCGTTCGCTCGCCACTACTAACGGAATCACTTTTGTTTTCTCTTCCTCCGGTTACTTAGATGTTTCAGTTCACCGGGTTTGCCCCTATAAATAGGTGATATGCCTTCAGCATACCGGGTTGCCCCATTCGGATATTTACGGATCAATAGGTATGTGCCCCTCCCCGTAACTTTTCGCAGCTTATCACGTCCTTCTTCGCCTCTGAGAGCCTAGGCATCCGCCATACGCCCTTACTTAACTTATTGTACTTTTTGCTGTAGTATAAATACTACAACGAGCTCTTTATATTTTTATAAAAATTGCCTAAAATATTACTATCTTAAACACTCTATCTTTTTGATTCTTACGATATCATTTTTCCAATATGTCAATGAACTTTAATAGTTCAAGGTTTTTAGTTTTTGGTTTCTAGTTTCTTAAACTTTAAACTTACAACAACTTTAAACTTTGAACTAATTTTTGCTTTAGCAAAAATTATTGTGGAGAATATCGGAGTCGAACCGATGACCTCTTGCGTGCAAGGCAAGCGCTCTAGCCAGCTGAGCTAATCCCCCATATACTAGTAGTTAGTATATAGTAGTTAGTAGTTAGTACTTAACTACTACTCAAACTTCTAGAATTTCCTGTAATATCTACTATTAGTCGTTAGTTATTGGTTTATAGCTTTTTGTAATCAAATGAATACGTTACTAAATTTTAACTTCCCAACCTTATAAACTCTAAAAGTAGTCTCGGGCAGACTCGAACTGCCGACCTCTACATTATCAGTGTAGCGCTCTAACCAGCTGAGCTACGAGACTATAATAGCTTGATATTAATATATTTAAAATTGACAGCTTTAAAGAGTAAAATATTCTTTAAAATCACATTTTTTCTCTAGAAAGGAGGTGTTCCAGCCGCACCTTCCGGTACGGCTACCTTGTTACGACTTAGCCCTAGTTACTAGTTTTACCCTAGGCGGCTCCTTGCGGTGACCGACTTCAGGCACTCCCAGCTTCCATGGCTTGACGGGCGGTGTGTACAAGGCCCGGGAACGTATTCACCGGATCATGGCTGATATCCGATTACTAGCGATTCCAGCTTCACGGAGTCGAGTTGCAGACTCCGATCCGAACTGTGATAGGGTTTATAGATTCGCTCGTGGTTGCCCACTGGCTGCTCATTGTCCCTACCATTGTAGCACGTGTGTAGCCCAGGACGTAAGGGCCGTGATGATTTGACGTCATCCCCACCTTCCTCGCGGTTTGCACCGGCAGTCTCGTTAGAGTCCCCAACTTTACTTGATGGCAACTAACGACAGGGGTTGCGCTCGTTATAGGACTTAACCTGACACCTCACGGCACGAGCTGACGACAACCATGCAGCACCTTGTAAAGTGTCCGAAGAAAAAGATATCTCTACCCCTGTCACTCTACATTTAAGCCCTGGTAAGGTTCCTCGCGTATCATCGAATTAAACCACATGCTCCACCGCTTGTGCGGGCCCCCGTCAATTCCTTTGAGTTTCAATCTTGCGACCGTACTCCCCAGGTGGGACACTTATCACTTTCGCTTAGTCACTGAGCTTACACCCAACAACTAGTGTCCATCGTTTACGGCGTGGACTACCAGGGTATCTAATCCTGTTCGCTCCCCACGCTTTCGTCCATGAGCGTCAGTATATACGTAGTAGACTGCCTTCGCAATCGGTATTCTGTGTAATATCTATGCATTTCACCGCTACACTACACATTCTATCTACTTCCGTACAACTCAAGTCAAACAGTATCAAAGGCAGTTCCATCGTTAAGCGATGGGATTTCACCTCTGACTTATTCAACCGCCTGCGGACCCTTTAAACCCAATGATTCCGGATAACGCTTGCACCCTCCGTATTACCGCGGCTGCTGGCACGGAGTTAGCCGGTGCTTATTCTTACAGTACCGTCAGTTACCCACACGTGAGTAAGTTTCTTCCTGTATAAAAGCAGTTTACGATCCATAGAACCTTCTTCCTGCACGCGGCATGGCTGGGTCAGAGTTGCCTCCATTGCCCAATATTCCTCACTGCTGCCTCCCGTAGGAGTCTGGTCCGTGTCTCAGTACCAGTGTGGGGGATCTCCCTCTCAGGACCCCTACCTATCGTTGCCATGGTAAGCCGTTACCTTACCATCTAGCTAATAGGACGCATAGCCATCTTTTACCGATAAATCTTTAATTCTATTCCGATGCCAAAATAAAATACCATGAGGTATTAATCTTCATTTCTAAAGGCTATCCCTCTGTAAAAGGTAGGTTCTATACGCGTTACGCACCCGTGCGCCGGTCGTCAGCATTGTGCAAGCACAACCTGTTACCCCTCGACTTGCATGTGTTAAGCCTGCCGCTAGCGTTCATCCTGAGCCAGGATCAAACTCTTCATCGTATAATCTTTAATATTATGAGATGTGTGTTTTAAAAAAAAATTATACCCGAAAGTATAACTCTTCTACTCTTTAATTTTACGCTGTCAATTTCAATACTGTCAATGAACTTTATATTATCTTTTTCCGTTAGCGGGTGCAAATTTATAAAACTATTTTTATTCTACAACAATAAAAATCAATCTTTTTTCAATTATTTTATAATTAACTGATAATCAATTTTAAAGTATTTTAAAAAAAGACTTTTTTAAAACTTATTTATATCTGCATTATTATTTATGTAACAAAAATTAAATCTTATATGATAGAAATAAAATTACTATTTTTGTTTCAAAATTGTAACAATAACATAATTATGCTTAACGGACAACAAGAGTTAATTAACAACTCACTCCTATATTTTAAAAGAGGTGACTTTTCTCTAGGATACAGAACACTTTTAGACGCTGCCTTACATACAAATTCTGAGAAAATATTTTTAAAAACATTAAACTTTGTAAAAGAGTATGAGAGCGAGAGCAATGAAGACAAATCTCATCTATTTTCTTCATTCGAAAAATGTGCTCGTGAAATACTCACTATTAAAATTGAAAATAAAGACCTTATTGGCAGTACTATTCTAAAAGCTGAAAAAATAGTTAAAGTATATAATAAAGGAAAATTTACTTTAGGCCCTGTAAGTCTTGAATTAAAAAAAGGAGATGTTTTTGGTTTAGTTGGAGAAAATGGAAATGGAAAAACAACATTACTTAAGGTTATAGCATCAATTGTAAAAGCAACTTCTGGATCCCTACATTATTCATTCTCTACAGAAAGTAAAGACACATACGAACTATTATCAAAACTAGCATACATCCCTCAAAGAACTCCTACTTGGTACGGTAAAGTATTAGATAATTTAAAATTTGCGTTGGTTCATCATGGGGTAAAAGAACAAAAAAATGAACTACTTGTTTTAATGATGGTCGCAAGATTCGGATTATGGAAATATAAAGATTTAAAATGGAGCGAACTATCTTCTGGATACAAAATGCGTTTTGAACTAGCAAGAACAATGTTACGTAAACCTGAAATTATTTTACTTGACGAGCCTCTAGCAAACTTAGATATTTTAGCGCAACAAATTATTTTAGAAGATTTAAAAATGATGTCTAAATCTTTTGTAAATCCTATAGCAATGATATTTTCTTCACAACAACTGTACGAGGTTGAAAAAATATCTGATGAAGTTATTTATTTAAGAAACGGAAAACCTTCTGAAAGTCTAAACATAGAAGACAATAAAAATGAAGACGGTTTGATTGTTGAAATAGATACAGAAAACTCTAGAGAGCAAATTGAAAAACTTTTTCACAAAAACAAACTAAACAAAATCGAATTTAATGGAGGTGTTTATATTTTATATTTCAAAAAAGAATTCACTTTTAATGATTGTCTAATAACACTCGCAAAAAACAATTTTAAGATACAGTATATTAGAGATATTTCTACATCTACAAGACGATTTTTTGTATATTAATTTCAAAAATTTTTACTATGAACTTTATCAATAAAATTAACAAATATCTTTTAGAACGTTATCCTCTTATATGGAATACACGCTTAATATGGATGATTACTCTAAATATTTTAATTCATCTTTTATTTTTTGTTATAGGATATACTTCTGCAAATGAAATAGCAGATTTAAAGAAGCAACCTAACTTAAGTGCTTTCTTTTATAGTTCTTCTGGAATTTATTATAATTTCTTAATTTCTATTTTCACCTTATTAATCTGGATTGTCTTCTACCTTAGGAACAATGCTTTTAAAAACCTATACGAAATACCAAAAGGCTTATTATTTAAACAATTTTGTATTATTCTCTTTATTTTTTTCATCAGCACTTCTCAATACTTTTCTTTTAAACAAGGTTTAATTACTAAAATTAAAAACCTGTATAGTTGGCAAGAAGTAGACAGAGACATAAAAACATTTAACAAAGCAGGATTGTTTTTAATTCAAAATCTAGACTATTATAATATCGATAATAAAAAATATCCTAAACCTTTCCCTCTAAAAGTTACCTCCGCAAGCATTGATGGGTATACTGGGAATATAGATTCTACTAAATCTTTTATGGAGCATAAAGGAAGATTATATCAATTTTATAACATTAATAAAGAACTTTACCAACAAGAAAAATCTAAAAAAGATATCTACAATAACATTTATTATGAAAACAACAAATATTACAATTTTAAGTATAGAATTGTTGAAGACGTTAGTGATTATAAAATATTATTAAATCCTTCTTTATTAAATTACTCTGAGACATTATTCCCTTTTGGACAAGATTCCATAGCCTATCAAAATCAGTTAAAAAGCCATCAAAAAATACTGGAAAATGGAGATGAACTTGAAATAAAAAACGAGTTAAAAAACCTTATTGTACTAGCTAAAAAATATGAAATCAATCATAACCTTACCATTGACAATTGGTTTCCACTTGTTAACAACCGTAATGACAACTATCTAATAAAAGAATTAATCAACAAATCAGATCCAAATGAAAAAGAATATCAAAATAATAACTACACAAACAAGACTTTAACTAATCAAAAATTTGATGGTGATATTCCATACTCAAAAACACTTTTTTTTAGTCTTTATAACACAGATAACTTATTTCAAAACATCCATGAATCTTATTTTCCAAAATTTGAATCTGATTTTTTTTACATCTTAGTAGTCTTTGTAATTGTTTTAGCAATTTGCCTTTTTATTTTTAAGACAACAAATACAAAATCAACCCTACTAACTTTTGTTGCTAGCTTAGTAATACTTGTACTTATTGTCTGGCTAATGTCTTTCGCTTCAATTTTATTTAAAACAACTTATAGCAGCTATTTGGTAATGGTTTTTATATCATCTATAATTATCATTTTTTCGTTTCTTTCTTATATACTTAAATGGAAAAAAATTATAACTTCCATTTTTTGGTCTTTAGGACTATTTGCAATTCCATGTTTTTTCTTCTTTACTTTACTATCTTATATTCAGCGTTTAAAAAACAATCACTTAGAGCTATACCCTAAAGATTATACTTATAAGAGTGGTTTTGAAATATGGTTTGACAAGTATGGTTTTTGGCTTGTCATACTAATTTGGTTAGTCACAGTATATATTTACTCGTTATTAATAAGGAAACTAAAAGCCAGAGCAGAATAATTATGAATTTTAAAAAACAATGACCCGATAATCATTGTGTTAAAAAGAGTTTTCTAATATCTTTGCAAACTTATAATTCAACTTGAATGATTCATATTACGTTACCCGATGGGAGTATTAAGGAGTTTGGAAAGAACACAACTCCTATAGAAGTTGCCAAGAGTATTAGCGAAGGTCTTGCTAGAAATGTTATTTCTGCTATTTTTAATGAAAAGACAGTAGAAACATCTACACCATTAACCACAGACGGAACATTAACACTCTTAACCTTTAACGACGATGCAGGAAAACAAACGTTTTGGCATTCTTCAGCCCATGTATTAGCGCAATCAATATTAGTTTTTTATCCAAATGCAAAGTTAACTATTGGGCCTGCTATTGACAACGGATTCTATTATGACGTAGATTTAGGAGACAAAACGATTTCTGATAAAGACTTCAAACAAATTGAAGACAAGTTTCTAGAATTAGCACGCGGCAAGCATGAGTTTAAAATGCGTTCTGTATCTAAAGCAGAGGCATTATCCTATTATCAATCAAAAGAGAACCCTTATAAAGTAGAATTGATTGAAAACTTAACAGATGGAGAGATTACTTTCTGTGACCATAGTGATTTTACTGATTTATGTAGAGGCGGACATATTCCAAATACAGGAATTATAAAAGCAGTTAAGATTATGAATGTTGCTGGTGCTTATTGGCGCGGCGATGAAAAAAACAATCAACTAACTCGTGTGTACGGAATTAGCTTTCCTAAACAGAAACTATTAAAAGAGTATCTTAAATTACTAGAAGAAGCGAAAAAACGCGACCATAGAAAACTAGGTAAAGAATTAGAATTATTTACCTTTTCTCAAAAAGTAGGTTCTGGATTGCCTTTATGGTTACCCAAAGGAGCTGCTTTACGAGGAAGGCTAGAAGACTTTCTGAAAAAAGCACAAAAAAAAGCAGGCTATGAAATGGTAATGACACCGCACATTGGGCAGAAAGAACTCTATGTTACTTCTGGGCATTATGCAAAATACGGAGAAGATAGCTTTCAACCTATCAAAACTCCTAAAATGGATGAAGAGTTTTTATTAAAACCCATGAATTGTCCACATCATTGCGAAGTTTATAACTTTAAGCCTTATTCATATAAAGACTTACCGAAACGATTTGCCGAATTTGGAACTGTATACAGATATGAACAAAGTGGAGAATTGCACGGTTTAACACGTGTAAGAGGTTTTACGCAAGATGATGCGCATATTTTTTGTACGCCAGACCAATTAGATCAAGAATTTAAAGATGTTATTGACTTAGTTCTGTACGTTTTTGGCTCTTTAGGTTTTGAAGATTTTACAGCGCAAGTTTCTATAAGAGACTTAACAAATCCTGATAAATATATTGGAGATGTAGCTACTTGGGAAAAAGCAGAACAAGCTATTATTAATGCTGCTACAGATAAAGGATTGGATTTTGTTATAGAAAGTGGTGAAGCTGCTTTTTACGGACCAAAATTAGATTTTATGGTAAAAGACGCATTGGGCCGAAGTTGGCAATTAGGAACTATTCAAGTAGATTATAACTTACCCGAAAGGTTTGATTTAACCTATAAAGGAGCAGACAACCAACAACATAGACCTGTAATGATTCACAGAGCACCTTTTGGTTCTATGGAACGATTTATTGCAGTATTACTAGAGCATACAGGCGGAAATTTCCCTTTATGGTTGATGCCAAATCAAGTTATCTTATTGCCAATCAGCGATAAATATCAAAAATATTCCGAAAAAGTTTTAAATCTGCTAGAAAATTCCGAAATTCGCGCCCTCTTAGATAATAGAAACGAGAAAACGGGCAGAAAGATTAGAGATGCCGAAGTTCAAAAAATTCCGTTTATGTTAATTTTAGGTGAGAAAGAGGAACAAGACGGAACAGTGTCTGTTAGAAAACATGGCGAAGGAGATTTAGGAACATTTACTACTAAAGAATTTGTTACCTTAATGCAAGAAGAAATCAGCAAAACAATTTTAGACTTTTAAAGGGAAACCTTTTTTATAGCATATCAAGTAAAAGTAATAGTGTTTAATATTTTAAATTAGAAGTCATAGCAATTCGAAGAAGCAGGTCTAGAAGACCTTTAAGAGTAATCAAAGAAGATCAACATAGAATCAACGACAAAATAAAATATGTTAGTGAGGTTCGATTGGTTGGTGAAAATGTAGAAGTTGGTGTTTATCCATTAGAGAAAGCAAAACAACTTGCTGCAGAACAAGAACTAGATTTGGTAGAAATTTCTCCAAAGGCAGTTCCTCCCGTTTGTAAAATTATTGATTACAAAAAGTTTTTGTATGAACAGAAAAAACGAGAAAAAGCTTTAAAGTCTAAGGCTACTAAAGTAACAATTAAAGAAATTCGTTTTGGTCCACAGACAGATGAGCATGATTATGAATTTAAAAAGAAGCATGCCATTAAGTTCTTACAAGACGGGGCTAAATTAAAAGCTTTTGTATTCTTTAAAGGAAGATCTATTATCTTTAAAGAACAAGGGCAGATTCTATTGTTGAAATTAGCACAAGAATTAGAAGAATATGGTAAAGTAGAGCAATTACCAAAATTAGAAGGGAAACGTATGATTATGTTCATTGCTCCAAAGAAAGTAAAATAATAAAGAGTTTTTAAAGTTTAAAAGTTATATTCTATATATACTTCCTTTACAACTTTATAAACTTTACAACTAAATAATAATAAGCAAGATAAAAACGAAGGAGAATGCCAAAAATGAAAACCAAATCTAGTGCCAAAAAACGTTTTAAATTAACGGGCTCTGGAAAAATCAAAAGAAAGCATGCGTTTAAAAGTCACATCTTAACAAAGAAGTCGAAAAAACGCAAGCTTAAATTGACACACGCTGCATTAGTACACAAATCTGATGAAGCAAACATCAAACAACAATTAACTTTAAAATAAAGTTAACAAGGGAATTTAATTATTAACCATGGAGTTAGGCAACAAAGAATTTTAAATTATGAATTATGAATTACGAATTCATTTTTATCAACTCGTAATTCTAAAATTAAAAATTCGTAATTATACAAATCGCCTACTACAAAAAACATTGAAATTATGCCAAGATCAGTAAATTCAGTAGCCTCAAGAAAAAGAAGAAAAAAAATCTTGAAGGCAGCAAAAGGTTACTTCGGACGTAGAAAAAACGTTTACACAGTAGCAAAAAATGCGGTTGAAAAAGCAATGCTTTATGCATACAGAGACCGTAAAAACAATAAAAGAAACTTTCGTGCTTTATGGATTATGCGTATCAACGCAGCTGCGCGTGCTTACGGAATGTCTTATTCGCAATTTATGGGTAAAATAAAAGCCAACAACATTGCATTAAACCGTAAAGTTTTAGCCGATTTAGCAATGAACAATCCAGAAGCTTTTAAAGCTATTGTAGATAAAATAAAATAGAATATTATAATACTTGCTTAATAAAAAAACTCAAACTACAAAGTTTGAGTTTTTTTATTAATTTTAACGTCGTAAAATATTTCAAAATGAAATCGAAATTTATCATGCTATTCTTTCTATTGATTAGTATTTCTATGCATAGTCAAGAAATTCAAAAAAATGAAAATTCTTTAGAAAATCAATTTAACAATCTTTATAAAACATCTAGTAACTACCAAATTTATAAAGTAATTGAAAAAGATAAATTCTTACATCTTAAAACAATTGTTTTAGACTCTATAGAACAGATAAAAAAAGAAATTGACCTAAAAGAAAATGAAATTCTCTTAGAAAAAGAGAAAATTAAAGAGTTAACAAGTCGGTTAAATACCACTAAAACCAATTTAGATACAGCTATATTAAAAGAGAATAGTATTTCGTTTTTTGGCAGCTTTATAAGTAAAAAAAACTATGGTATTACAATGTGGAGCATTATAGTATTACTTACAGGAGGTTTATTTTTCTTTCTTTATAAATTTAAAAACAGCCATGTAATTACAAAAGAAGCTGAAGATAATTTATACGAAGTAGAACAAGAATTTGAAAAATTCAGAAAGAAAACATTACTGAATGAACAAAAATTAAGACGTCAAATACAAGATGAAATAAACAAACAACGAAAGCAATAGTTTTTAATGACACAACCCCCTAACCTTAAATTTTTTTGACTCATATCTTACATGTAAGCGCAGAATGTTATCCAATTGCTAAAGTGGGCGGTTTGGCAGATGTTGTTGGAGCTTTGCCAAAATACCAAGCAAACTTAGGTTTTACAAGCAACATAATAATGCCTTATTATAGCAATGCTTTCACAAAAGAAAATACCTTTAAAGAAATATATACAAAGCCAATAATTTTAGGCAAAGAAAAAATTGATTGTCGTATTTTACAACTCACTAACAATTCTTTAGGCTTTGAGTTATTTTGCGTAGATATTCCAAACTTATTGTATAAAGACTATGTGTATTCGTATAATGATACAGAACGTTTTTTAGCGTTTCAAATTGGAGTTTTAAATTGGGTTTTAAACCTAGATAACAAACCCGATTGCATTCATGTGCACGATCATCATACAGGCTTAATTCCTTTTATGCTGTCTCATAGTTCTGCATACAGTTATTTAAAAGAAACTCCTACTGTACTTACCATTCACAATGCCCAATATCAAGGTTGGTTTTCTCACGATTTAGTAGATTTAATTCCGTCTTTCGATAAAAAGAAAATAGGGTTTTTAGATTGGGACAACAGCATTAATCCATTAGCATGTGCCATTAAGTGCGCTTGGAAAGTAACTACCGTATCTCCTTCTTACATGATAGAGTTACAACAAAAAGCAAACGGATTAGAAAAATTATTAGCCAGTGAGCGTGCAAAATGTATCGGAATTTTAAATGGTATTGATGAACATGTTTGGAATCCTGAAACGGACGGTTATCTTGTGAAAAATTATACAAAATCGACCTTAATTTCTGGTAAAAAAGCAAATAAAAAATGGCTTTGTCAGCAATTCAATTTAAACCCTAAAAAACCATTATTTGCTTTTATTGGAAGATTAGTAGGGGAAAAAGGTACTGATTTATTTCCCGAAACTTTTAAAAACGCATTGCAAGAGAATGATATTTCTATTCTTTTATTAGGGTCTGGACATACAGAAACCGAAAAAGAATTAATTGCTTTAAAAACTACAGACAATTACAATGCTTTTATTGGGTATGATGAAAAGCTTTCGCATCTTATTTATGCAGGTGCCGATTTTTTACTGATGCCTTCTCGTGTAGAACCCTGCGGACTCAACCAGATGTATGCCTTACGATACGGAACAGTTCCTATAGTCCATAAAATAGGTGGTTTAAAAGATACCGTTATTGATATTGACGAGAATGGTTTTGGAATTTGTCATGATGAAGTTACCGTAACTTCAATCTTAGAAGCTATTCAAAAAGCCTCAGCATTTTATAATGATAAAAAAATCTTTAGAAAAAACGCAAAAAGAATCATGGACATCAACCATTCATGGAACTACGCTGCACAAGAATACCTAAACCTATATGAATCTCTAAACCCATAAACCATGATTAATGACAAAGTACTCTCTATTATTTTAGGAGGCGGACAAGGGTCTCGCTTATATCCGTTAACTGCAGACAGGTCAAAACCAGCAGTACCCATTGCAGGAAAATATAGATTGGTAGACATTCCTATTTCAAATTGCATTAACTCTGGTATTAAAAGAATGTATGTATTAACACAGTTTAATTCTGCTTCTTTAAACAGACATATTAAAAATACCTTTCACTTTAGTTTTTTTAGCGCTGCTTTTGTAGATGTTTTGGCCGCAGAACAAACTATGAAAAGTGATAAGTGGTTTCAAGGAACAGCAGATGCTGTAAGGCAAAGTATGCATCATTTTTTACAGAATGATTTTAAATATGCTTTAATTCTATCTGGAGATCAGTTGTACAACATGGATTTTAATGATATGATTCAAAAACATGAAGAAAGTAATGCAGAAATATCAATTGCTACCTATCCTGTAACCGCAAAGGATGCTACTTCTTTTGGCATCTTAAAGACCAATGAAGAACATGTAATTACCTCATTTATAGAAAAACCAGAAGCTAACTTATTAAAAGATTGGACTTCTGATGTAGGAGAAGAAATGAAAGAAGAAGGAAGAGATTATTTGGCTTCTATGGGAATCTACATTTTTAATAGAGACTTGCTTATAAAATTAATGGACAATCCAGACACCATCGATTTTGGAAAAGAAATTATTCCACAGTCTATTGCAAAACACAAAACATTAAGCTATCAATACCAAGGGTATTGGACTGATATTGGAACTATTGAATCTTTTTTTGAAGCTAATTTAGGGTTGACAGATGATATTCCGAAGTTTAATTTATACGACGAGAAAAACAGAGTATATACCCGTGCAAGAATTTTACCCACTTCTAAAATCTCGGGTACTATTTTAAACAAAGCCGTAATTTCTGACGGTTGCATTATTCATGCTGAAAAAATTGAGAAATGCGTCATTGGAGTTCGTTCTAGAATTGGAAAAGAATCAGTGGTTCTAAATACCTATATGATGGGAAGTGACAAATATGAATCATTAGAAGAAATTGAAAAAAATAATGTAGAAAACATGTTGGGTATAGGCGATCGATGTCATATAAATAACTGTATTATCGATAAAAACTGTAGAATTGGAGACGATGTTACTATTCGTGGTGGTAAACATTTAGAAAACAAAGAAACAGATAACTACTTTATTAAAGATGGTATTGTGGTTGTTAAAAAAGGCGCAACCATTCCTAAAGGAACTGTTATTTAACGTGAATTCGAGGTAAGAAAACAATGTAAGTTTCTAATTTCATTGGATTTGTAATTCCTACAAAGGCAGGAATCTCAATGTGAAAAAAGTAAATAATAAACAGATTCCTGCCTTCGCATGAATGACATTTGCTTTCAAAATAAAACAATTAAACAACTGATAATAAAAACGTTTTATATAAAACTCACGCTATTTAATAAAAGACTATATTCGATTTCTACCAAATCTTCTTTTAAACGAAGATAAACATGAGTAATAATCTCAATAAAAACCTAAAGAATATCCGCTCAAGGAATTCTTTCTAATAAAACACCTAAACAAACATTTATATGTCTCCAGTGATTCCGCATAGCCTATTTACAGAATTCGATATCGAACTATTTAAAGCAGGTAAACATTACAAATTATATGAGAAATTTGGGGCGCATATTACTACTGTAAACGAAATTGAAGGCACCTATTTTGCTGTTTGGGCACCTAGCGCAAGAAGTGTAGCTGTTATTGGTGATTTTAATTTCTGGAACGATCATAAACACAAATTAAACGTACGTTGGGATGGTAGTGGTATTTGGGAAGGTTTTGTACCCCATGTTGGCAAAGGATCTATTTACAAATACAAAATAAAAAGTGCGCATAGCAATGTTGCCTTAGAAAAAGCAGACCCTTTTGCAAGGCGTTGCGAACACCCACCAAAAACAGCCTCCATTGTTTGGCAAGACAATTATAAATGGCAAGATGAACAATGGATGCAAAATAGAAAGGATAAAAATGCGCTCAATGCCCCTTATACTGTGTATGAAGTTCATTTAGGTTCTTGGAAAAAACACTTTGAAGAAAATCGTTTTTTAAGCTATAAAGAATTAGCGGACGATTTGGTAAACTATGTTGCCGAAATGAATTTTACACACGTAGAATTTATGCCCATTATGGAATATCCGTACGATCCCAGTTGGGGCTATCAACTCACAGGCTACTTCGCTCCTACTTCTCGTTTTGGCTATCCCGATGAATTCAAATATTTAATAGATGCCTTTCATAAAAAAGGAATTGGCATTCTTTTAGACTGGGTGCCTTCTCATTTTCCATCAGACGATCATGGCTTAGGATTCTTTGATGGCTCGCATTTGTATGAGCATCCCGACAAAAGAAAAGGCTATCACCCAGATTGGAAGAGTCTTATCTTTAATTATGGAAGAAACGAAGTCAAATCGTTTTTAATTAGCAATGCTATTTTTTGGTTAGACCAATACCACGCAGATGGATTGCGTGTAGATGCAGTAGCCTCCATGCTTTTCCTAGACTATTCTAGAGAAGAAGGCGAATGGGAGCCGAATGAATTTGGCGGAAGAGAAAATTTAGATGCTATCAATTTCATGAAAGAAATGAATATTGCCGTCTATGAAAACTTTCCAGATGTACAAACTATTGCAGAGGAATCTACTTCGTTTCCTAAAGTTTCACACCCAACTTTTACAGATGGATTGGGTTTTGGCATGAAATGGATGATGGGTTGGATGCACGATACACTCAATTATTTTTCTAAAGAACCCATCTATAGAAAACATCATCAAAATGAATTAACATTTAGTCTAAATTATGCCTTTACAGAAAACTTTATGCTGCCACTTTCGCATGATGAAGTAGTGTATGGTAAAAAATCGATTCTCGATAAAATGCCTGGCGATGAATGGCAACGCTTTGCCAATTTACGTCTACTTTACGGCTTTATGTACACACATCCAGGTGCAAAACTATTATTTCAAGGAAGTGAATTCGGGCAAGTATCGGAATGGAATTTTGAACAAAGTTTAGATTGGCATGTACTGGAATACGATTCGCATAAAGGTGCACAAACCTTTGTAAAAGAACTCAATACGTTTTACAAAAAACAACCCGCCTTGTATGAAAAGCAATTCTCTTTTGAAAGTTTTGAGTGGATTGATCACGGAGATCATGAAAACTGCGTAATCGCTTATATTAGAAAAGGAGAAAAAGAAAAAGACAACCTCATCGTTATTTGTAATTTAACGCCCGTTCCTCGTAAAAACTACCGAGTGGGATTACCTAAAAAAGGTACACTTCAAGAAATCTTCAATAGCGATACCAAAAGCTTTTTTGGAACTGGCGATTTTATCAATAAAAACCTTGTTTCAGAAAATATAAAGTGGCAAGAAAGAGAGCATTCTATTGTATTAGATTTGCCTCCACTGGCAATGATTGTTTTGAAGTTTGAATAAAAAAGATTCAAAATTCAGCATTTATTTTTTTTCAATATTTGAAACTTTTTAACTTTCAGACTTTCCAACTTTCTAAGCTTTTAAACTCAATAAAAACCACTACAACGTTGTCGTTAAAATTTACACTCAAAAACTTTTAAAAACGAGGGAATTTCCGTTTTTTTACTTGTTCAATTCGTTAAAAAGAAAATCGATGATTGTTAATACAGAACTAGAACAAAAAGGAAATTTATTTCCTTCCGAAATTATAGATTATAAAAAAGACGTAGACACCTTATACTTCAGAACACAAAATGATGTACTACTACAACTTACCGTTGTTAGAGATAGTGTATTGCGCTTTCGATATAGTACTACGGGAAAATTTAATACCGATTTTTCTTACGGAATTACCATACATGCTAGCAGAGGCTATAACTTTTTAGAAGTTGCTGAAGATAAAACTCATTATAGCATAAAAACCTCAAAACTTATTTGTAAAGTAGCAAAACAAAGTTTACAAGTAAGTTTGTTCGACGCCATAGATGGTACGTTGATAAATGAAGATGAAATTGGTTTTCACTGGGAAGAAAGTTACGAATTTGGTGGCGACATCGTAAAAATGAGTAAAGTATCTCAAAAAACAGAGAGCTTTTACGGATTAGGAGACAAGCCTGTAGAAGTAAATTTAAAAGGAAAACGTTTTGAAAATTGGGTAACCGATTCGTATGCCTTTGGAAAAGACACCGATCCTATTTACAAAGCCATTCCGTTTTATACAGCCATACACAGCCAAAAAGCCTATGGTATTTTCTTTGACAACACCTTTAAAACTTTTTTCGATTTTTCGCAAGAACGAAGAAATGTTACTAGTTTTTGGGCGCAAGGCGGGGAAATGAACTACTATTTTATCTACGGCCCAAAAATGGAAGACGTCGTAAAAAATTATACCGATTTAACTGGAAGACCACAACATTTACCACCATTATGGGCATTAGGATTTCATCAATGCAAATGGAGTTATTTTCCAGAAAGTAATGTAAAAGAAGTTACCAATACCTTTAGAGACTTAAAAATTCCATGTGATGCCATTTACTTAGACATCGATTATATGGAAGGTTTTCGCTGTTTTACATGGAGTAAAGAATATTTTCCAGACCCAAAAAGAATGGTGAAAGAACTCAAAGAAGACGGATTTAAAACCGTAGTAATTATAGATCCAGGGATTAAAGTAGATAAAGAATACGATGTTTTTAAGGAAGGGCTAGAAAAAGACTATTTCTGTAAAAGAGCCGACGGTCCTTATATGAAAGGAAAAGTATGGCCTGGAGAATGTTATTTTCCAGACTATACCAAGCCCGAAGTTAGAGAATGGTGGTCTAGCTTATTTCAAGAACTCATAGAAGATGTAGGCGTAAAAGGTGTTTGGAACGATATGAATGAACCTGCAGTAATGGATGTACCAAACAAAACTTTTCCAAATGACGTACGCCATGATTATGATGGAAACCCGTGTAGCCACAGAAAAGCACACAATGTATACGGAATGCAAATGGCAAGAGCTACCTATCATGGTTTAAAAAAATACGCCTATCCAAAACGCCCTTTTGTTATTACAAGAGCCGCCTATTCTGGTACGCAACGCTATACCTCTACTTGGATGGGAGACAATGTAGCTACTTGGGAACATTTATGGATTGCCAATGTACAAGCACAACGTATGGCAATGTCTGGCTTCTCTTTTGCAGGAAGTGATATTGGCGGATTTGCAGGACAACCACAAGGAGAATTGTTTGCGCGTTGGATACAATTGGGTGTATTTCATGCTTTTTGTAGAGTACATTCTTCTGGAGATCATGGAGATCAAGAACCTTGGGTTTTTGGTGATGAAACTACCGATATTGTTCGAAAATTTGTAGAGCTCCGTTACCAACTACTACCCTATTTATATACCGCATTTTGGGACCATATCAATAAAGGAACACCCATTTTAAAATCGTTGGTTTTATATGACCAAGAAGATCCTTCTACACATTACAGAAGCGATGAATTTGTGTATGGTGATAAAATATTAGTATGCCCTATTTTAGAACCCAATGCCAAAGGAAGAAGGATGTACATTCCAAGAGGAAACTGGTATAACTTCTGGACGCATGAAGTGGTAAAAGGAGGGCGTGAAGTTTGGGTAGATGCGGACATAGACAGTATGCCTATCTTTATAAAAGAAGGCGCTATTATTCCTAAATACCCTGTACAACAATATGTAGGCGAGAAAAAAATAGACAACGTAACCCTAGATGTATATTATAAAATAGGAAAAGAGCAGTCTAAATTATATGACGACGCACATGATGGCTATGATTACAAAAAAGGTCGTTATAGTTTACGAACTTTTAAATTTACAGGTAAAGACAAAGAGTTTATTTTACAACAACATAAAGAGGGTGTATTTGATGCGCATTATAAAAACTTTACATTAAATATTCATAACATCCCTTTTAAAATCACCTCTATACAAATTGATAATGTAGAGGTATCTTTAGATACGATTATAACCAAAGATGGCGCTATGGTTATTGATAAAATGTTTACAGAATTACACGTATTCGGAAAATAATAAGTAAGTTTAGACCTGTCAGGTTTTAAAAACCTGACAGGTCTAAAAACATGATATATGAACCCTTTACTACAAGATTTCTCAACGGCGCCATTTTCAAAAATTTCAACAAATCATTTTAAACCTGCTTTTAAAAAAGCCATTGAAATTGCCAAAGAAGAGATTCGGGAAATTGTTTCAAATACAGCAATACCTACTTTTAAAAACACAACGGTTGCTCTAGATTTTACAGGTGAAAAACTGAATAGAATTAGTAGTATTTTTTTCAATCTAAATGCTGCGGAAACCTCAGATAAACTTCAAAAAATAGCACAAGAAGTTTCTCCTTGGTTAAGCGAATTTAAAAATGATATTACCTTAAATAAAGCCCTTTTCGAGAAAGTAAAAAAGGTCTATCAACAAAAAGATAGCTTAAACTTAACTCCAGAACAACAGATGTTGTTGGAAAAGCAATACAAAGGTTTTGCTAGAAATGGTGCCAACTTAAATGAAGATAAAAAACAAACGCTACGAAAAATAGATGCTCAATTAGCCAAACTATCTTTACAGTTTGGAGAAAATGTTTTGGCAGAAACCCATGCTTTTGAATTGCATCTTACTGATGAGAAACAATTAAAAGGTTTACCAGAAAGTGCGAAAGAAACCGCCAAAACCTTAGCAAATCAAAAAGAAAAAGAAGGTTGGATTTTTACGTTGGATTATCCTAGTTATATTCCTTTTGTTACTTATGCAGACAACAGAGCCTTACGAAAGGAAATGACCATTGCTATGGGTAAAAAAGCCTTTCAAGACAACAAATTTAACAATGAAAACATTGTTTTAGAGATTGTAAAATTGCGACACCAACGAGCTAATTTATTAGGTTATAAAACCCACGCACATTTTGTGTTGGAAGAACGCATGGCAGAAAGTCCAGAAAAAGTACTTGCCTTTTCTAATGAACTTTTAGAAAAAGCAAAACCTGCAGCAAAAAAAGAGTTTCTAGAACTCGAAAACTATGCAAAACAACGAGACGGAATAGAGCGACTAGAAAAATGGGATGCCTTTTATTATTCAGAAAAACTAAAAAAGGAACGGTTCAACTTAGATCAAGAAATTCTAAAACCGTATTTCCAATTAGAGAACGTTATTGATGGTGTTTTTACCGTAGCACATAAATTATATGACTTACAGTTTGAGGAAATTTTTGATATTGACAAATACCATAAAGATGTAAAAACCTATCGTGTAACTGATATTCAAAATAATTTTATTGCAGTACTTTATGCCGATTTTCATCCAAGAAAAGGAAAACGAAATGGTGCATGGATGACTTCCTTTAAACCCCAACAAGTTAAAAACGGTAAAAACGAAAGACCTCATATTGCTATTGTTTGCAACTTTACAAAACCAACGGAAACACAACCTTCTTTATTAACTTTTAACGAGGTAACTACCTTGTTTCATGAGTTCGGTCATGCATTACATGGCATGCTTGCAAACACCACTTACAACAGTTTGTCGGGCACTTCGGTTTCTTGGGATTTTGTAGAACTACCCAGTCAAATTTTAGAAAACTGGTGTTACGAAAAAGAAGCCCTGCTCTTATTTGCGAAACATTACAAAACAGGTGAATCTTTACCTATGGAGTACATCGAAAAAATTAAAGCTTCTGCCAACTTTCAAGAAGGTATGCAAACCTTACGACAGTTAAGTTTTGGCCTGTTAGATATGGCATGGCATGGTAGTGATTCAGTAGAAACCATCACTTCTGTAAAAGAGTTTGAGTCAAATGCTTTTGCAGACACACAATTGTATCCAGATATTGCAGAAAACTGTATGAGTACTGCATTTTCTCATATTTTTCAAGGAGGATATTCAGCAGGGTATTATTCCTACAAGTGGGCAGAGGTTTTAGATGCCGATGCTTTTGATGCTTTTCTAAAAAAAGGGATTTTTAACAAAGAAATTGCTACTAAATTTAAAGACCATATTCTCTCTAAAGGCGGTACAGAAAAACCGATGACATTATACAAACGCTTTCGCGGCAAAGAACCTAATGTAAATGCGTTATTAAAACGAGCGGGGTTGGTGAAGTAGTTGGAAAGTTTTAAAGTAAAAAATATATCTTCTATATGAAAAAACTAGTTCTCCTTTTATTTTTTATAACTTTATGCAACGCTCCATAATTTAAATCGTCTTTACTCTAGTTAAACATTAAAATATATATAAATGAAATTCACAAAAATTATTATCCTGTCAATTCTACTAAACAGTGTATATACTATTGGTTTAAATGCTCAAAAAAAAGAAGTTTCAATATTAGAGGAAAAAGAAATCCTAAAAGGTCTAATAAAAGCAACCGAAAATGAGTTGGCTGTTCAAAATATTATGTTGGATGGAGAAAGTATTCCCATTTATACTACAAAAGGAAAAAGATTAAAAGGAAAGGAAATGATGGAAGCAATGATGTCTGGAAATTATGTTCCTGAATTCTACATGAATGCTAAAAAAGAAATTAAAGTTGCTGTTTTAACAAGAGCATCTGAAGAAGAGAAAAAAATGATGCTTGAAATGCAACCTGGTAAAAAAAGTGAGCTTATAGATGCCAAAGCCCCTGTTTTTTCTGCTACCGATATACATGACAATAACTACACTCTAAATCAATTAAAAGGGAAAATCATTGTTCTAAATTTTTGGTTTGTAGAATGTAAACCTTGTGTTATGGAAATTCCTGACTTAAATGAATTGGTAGAAAAATACAAAGACAAGGAAGTTGTTTTTTTAGGTTTTGCTACAAATAAAAAATCAAAAATCATTGACTTTTTAGAAGAAAAAAACTTTGACTATACTATTATTCCCGATAGTAGGAAAATAGCCAAAGCGTATAACGTAAAAGGATATCCTACACACATTATAATAAATCAAAATTCTAAAATTGTACATGCTACTTCTGGATTAAGCACAGTAACGGTAAGTAATCTTGATAAAACAATTGAAAGTTTAATCGAAAAACCTTAAAATTATAAGATTAGAAAATTTTTGATAAGGTTTAACAACTTTTAAAAATTATTAAACCTTATTTATGCTTCTCCTCAATCCACTTACTCATATACTTGGTACTTTGTAAGGTATGATGTTGTAAAACATTTCCCATAAAGTTTTGAGTTCTATGCGTTGTTAAATTTTCTTGAAGTTCTTTTATTTTTTCAATAAAGCATATCGCTATTTTTTCTTTGTCATACAACTGATTTATAATTTCAACACCTTTCCTTTGTTGCTCTTTCCAAAGTGATGCATCTGTGTATAACTCAATAGCTTTTTCAGCAAAATCGGCGAAATCATCCGTAACAAAACCATTCCACGGTAAATTATCATGCATACCTTCTGCTCCAATACTTGTGGTAATACTGGGTGTTCCACATTGCATTGCCTCCGTAAGTTTCCCTTTAATTCCTGCTCCAAAACGCAAAGGCGCTAATACTAAACGGCTGTTTTTTACAACTTTCTCTGGGTCTGTTGTATAGCCTTTTATTAGAAATCCTTCTTTCTCATTATGCAATTGTAAAATTTGTTGGGTAGCATACGCGCCATAGACATGTAACTCTGCGTTGGGCAATTTTGACTTTATAAGCTTCCAAATGGTTTTTTTCAATAGTAAAACGGCATCTACGTTAGGCGCATGTAAGAAATTACCAATAATAGTAAAATGATGTCGCTCTTCAAAAGGCTTCCAAAAGTCAATTATTGCAGCATTAATTTTAGGAAGCATAAAAGGCAAATGATATGCAAGGCTTTCATCCACTTTAAAAAGATTTTTTAGCAATTCCATTTCATAAGTAGAAATCATGATAGAAAGGTCGCAACGCAAAATAGCAGCGATTTCTCGTTTGGCAATATCAGATATCAATAAAGTTTCTAAAGAAAAATCTTCATTCTTCTTCATCGCTGTCTCTCTCGTTTTCCGCAAACAATGTAAATCTTCTGTATCTAAAATTCGGAGCGCTTTCGGACAATGTTCAGCAACGCGCCATCCAAATTGTTCTTCCATCATAAAACGGTCAAACAGTACGATAGAAGGCACTAAGCTTTTTAAAAAATCATCAAAAGAAGAATTGTTTAATGCAATAGTAACCTCATCAACACCAAGAGTTCTTAAATTCATTATCTTTTCTCCCTTCTGAGCAGGGGAAGCAAAAGTAACTTTCCAACCTTGTGCTAAAAATAATTGAATAAGTTGCAACATTCTACAACCTGCAGCAGAAGAATGTGGTTCTACCCAAACATAACCGATGATTAAAACCGAATTTGTAGTCAAGTTATTTTACAATTAACTGTTCTTTATAAGTTGCTTGCGAATCTTTTGCCCAAGCAACTACAGCATCAATCTCTTCCTGACTTAAATTTGCATCTGCATGTGTCCAAGTATACGAGTTTAAAGGCATTTCTTTTTCTGATACCTCTTCGTGTAGTTCGTCCATTTTATGCTCTTTTCGTTTTAGAGAATAGGTATTCCAATCAGAAAAATTCAAATGTTTTTTTCCATCTTTCACATGCGCATCTAACCAATAATTAACAGGGGTAATACTATTATACCAAGGATATTTTGTAGTATTAGAATGGCAGTCGAAGCAAGCATTTTTTAAAATTGAATGCACCTTATCTGGCGGATTTGTTTCTGCTATAAAAGTATCTAAACTCTTTAATGCTCCTTCATTTTTTTCAGGTGCAAAAAACTGTGCTATTCCAAAAATTATAACAACTCCAAGACCTATTTTTTTCGTTAGTTTCATTCAAAATCTATTTAAAATTAAAACAGGAAAGATAAATAATTAATTACGAATGTTGAATTACTTTTTATCTCTTCTCTCTTTTCATTTTTCATTTATAAGAAAACCTTCCAACCTTTTAACTTTTTAACCCTCAAACTTTTCAACTTAAACCTTTATCCTTACTTTTGTTGCTATTAAAATCAATTTAAAATGACATACGATTTAATCGTTATTGGCTCGGGTCCTGGAGGTTATATTGCCGCAGTAAGAGCATCTCAATTGGGTTCTAAAGTTGCCCTTATAGAAAAATATGCTACACTTGGCGGAACTTGTTTAAATATAGGTTGTATTCCTTCAAAAGCCTTGTTAGATTCTTCACATCATTATTATGATGCGGTGCATCACTTCGATACACACGGAATTACTGTAGAAACACCAAAAATAGATTTTGGGAAGATGATTGCTCGTAAAGCGGCTGTTGTAGAACAAACTACAGGCGGAATTAAATACTTAATGGACAAAAACAACATTGATGTTTTTGAAGGTTTAGGTTCTTTTAAAGATGCTACGCATGTAACAATTACCAAAAATGATGGTACTTCAGAAACGATTGAAGGCAAAAATATTATTATTGCTACAGGCTCTAAACCGTCTACCTTACCGTTTATAAAAATTGATAAAGAACGAATTATTACTTCTACAGAAGCTTTAAAACTAAAAGAAATTCCAAAAGATTTATTGGTAATTGGTGGTGGTGTTATTGGATTAGAATTAGGTTCTGTTTATAAAAGATTAGGCGCAAATGTGACTGTAATTGAATACATGGATAAAATTGTTCCTGGAATGGACGCTGATGTTTCTAAAGAATTACAAAAAGTATTAAAAAAACAAGGAATTAAATTTGCAACCAGTCATAAAGTTCAGTCTGTAGAAAGAAATGGTAATGAGATTATCGTAAAAGCGATTGATAAAAAAGACAGAGAAATTGAATTTAAAGGCGATTACTGTTTGGTTTCCGTTGGAAGAAAACCCTATACAGAAGGTTTAGGTTTAGAAAACGCTGGTATTCAATTAAATGAACGTAACCAAATTGCAATTAATAAAAACTTACAAACCAACGTTTCAAACATTTATGCCATTGGTGATGTGGTTGAAGGTGCTATGTTAGCACACAAAGCTGAAGAAGAAGGTGTTGTTGTTGCGGAATTTTTAGCCGGACAAAAACCACATATCGATTATAATTTAATTCCAGGCATTGTATACACTTGGCCAGAAGTTGCTGCTGTAGGAAAAACAGAAGCTGATTTAAAAACTGCTGGAACGGCATATAAAGTTGGAAAATTCTCTATGAGAGCCTTGGGAAGATCAAGAGCAAGTGGAGATATTGATGGGTTTGTAAAAGTATTGGCAGACAAAAACACTGATGAAATTTTAGGTGTTCATATGGTGGGTGCACGCGTTGCCGATTTAATTATGGAAGCTGCTGTTGCCATGGAATACAGAGCTTCTGCAGAAGACTTGGCAAGAATTTGCCATGGACATCCTACCTATTCAGAAGCGGTTAAAGAAGCCGCAAAAGGTGCTTGGGACGGAAAACCTTTAAATGCATAACATCTTTAAACTTTAAAAAATAAACTTCACAGGTCTCTTAATCTGTGAAGTTTTTTATTTCTAAAATTCCTATCTAAAAAATGACAAGAACCGTCAAAGTTTTTTCTATTGACAAACCATCTGTTTTCAAAGAAAAACTATTGCTTTGGGCACAGCAATTTGAATCGGTTATTTGGTTAGATAGCAATCAACACCAACAAACATATACTTCGCATGATGGCATTTTAGCTGTAGATGAATTTACATCGATAAAAACAGACACTCTTAACGCTTTTAAAAAACTACAAGAATACCAATCGATTACCAACGATTATCTTTTTGGCTATTTAAGTTACGATGTAAAGAATGATATAGAAAAATTGTCCTCTCAAAATTTTGATGGGCTAGACTTTTCAGATATTTACTTTTTTCAACCTAAAAAGATCGTGTTTGTAAAAGGGAACTCTTTAGAGTTTCATTATTTAAGAATGGTGGACAATGAAATTGAGTCTGATTTTAAAGAAGTTGAAGGGATTGAAAATTCAAAAATTAAAAGATTTAAAAATTTAAAAATTAAAGCCAGAACACCTAAAATTGAGTATTTTAAGAAAGTAACAGAAGCGTTAAATCACATTTATAGAGGCGACATTTATGAAGTAAATCTTTGTCAGGAATTTTATGCCGAAAATGTCATCATAAATCCTCTTGATATTTACCAACGTCTTAATGGCATTTCTAAAACTCCGTTTGCTACTTTTTTAAAAATAGAACATCAATATTTACTTTCTGCCTCGCCAGAACGTTATCTTAAAAAAGAAGGAACTAAAATTATTTCACAACCCATTAAAGGAACGGCAAAACGGTTGACAAACAAAGAAAAAGATGCGCAAATAGCACTTGACTTATCACAAGATAAAAAAGAACAATCTGAGAATGTTATGATTGTAGATTTGGTACGAAACGACTTATCAAAGACTGCAAAAAAAGGATCAGTACAAGTAGAAGAATTATGCAAAGTTTATACTTTTGAACAAGTACACCAATTAATTTCTACGATAGTTTCTGAAGTGCCAGAAAATACAAATCCCATAGACATTCTTAGAAATACTTTTCCGATGGGAAGCATGACAGGTGCTCCCAAAATTGCGGCAATGAAAATGATTGAAAAACTAGAAAACACCAAACGCGGATTGTATTCTGGTACAGTTGGCTATTTTACACCTAATGGCGATTTTGATTTTAATGTGGTTATTCGAAGTATTTTATACAATCAAGAAAAAAAGTATGCTTCTTTTTCTGTAGGAAGCGCTATTACTGCAAAATCTACTCCTGAAAATGAATATGAAGAGTGTTTATTGAAGGCAAAGGCTATGAAATTTGTACTGTTACATTCTGAGTAAAGAACTCAAATTTTAAGTATCTTTCGTACAATATTTTAAGTGTATGAAAAAATACATTCCAGCAATTACATTTAAGGCAGGTATAAGAGAGGATATTGACTTTGAAATTATTTCTATTAAAAAACTTGCACAGCAGAAACAGCATTATAATCATGATCCAGAATTACCACATCGGATTAAATTTTACAACCTAATTTTTTTTACAAAAGGAAAAGGAAAACATTTTATAGATTTTCAATGGTATCCTGTTCAAAAAAATAGTTTTGTTTTTATTACAAAAGAACAAATTAATGCTTTTGATTTTTCTGGTACACTAAAAGGTTTTTGTATAATATTTTCTGAAGAGTACTTTGTAAAATCCTTTTCAAACTTGCCAAAAGATTTTGTTTTTAGAGCTTTTAACCCTCAAATTTTCCCACCTGTTCTTACAATTTCTGAAAACTCTAACTTTAAAAAATACTTTCGCTTATTAAGAAAAGAATACAAAAAAATACATGCTTTTAATCAAAAAACAATTATTGAATCGCTATTTATCATTTTAGTATCAAAAGCCGAAAGTTTAAAACAAAACCAGTCTTTATCTCTACAAAATTCTTCAAAAATAAATGTATTACAACAGTTTCACTTTTTATTAGAAATGCATTTTAAAAAAACTAGAAATGCACAATTTTATGCCAAAGAGCTCAATATTAGCTACAAGCATTTAAACAGTATTTGCAAAGAAGCAACTCATAGAACAGCAAAAGAAAACATTACCAACTTTATTATTCTTCAAGCCAAAAGAGCACTAATCAACTCTTCCATAAAAAGTACTGAATTGGCTTATAATCTAGGTTTTGAAGACCCTACAAATTTTATAAAATACTTTAAAAAAAATACAGGATTAACCCCTAATTCATTTAAAAAGTCTTTATTGAAATAAAAAAGGTTCGTTTTTAACCATTTTTATTTTCTTTTTCATCTTTTTTAATCCGCCTACTGTATCCATCTTTGCATTGTATAAACCTTATAAGTATATGAAATGCGTTATCACCGCAATAGTAACTGTTTTTATGATTAGTACTTCTGCTATTTCACAAAATCAAAAAAGACTAAAGATGGAATCAAAAATAGAATTATCTGGTAAAACAGTAAAACATCAATGGGTAAAAGGCCCTTGGGCAGGTGCTTCTTTTACAACATTCTTTTGTGACAATGAGAATTTGATATGGAACAACACTACAAATCCTAATGAAATTTCCTCGGAAAAAGAAAAATATATTCGGCGAGATATTGCAGAAGGAATTGTACAAATTTCATGGAAAGAAAACCCTAAAACTACTGATTTTGGACTGATTTGGACGCTCAACTTTAACAATCATAAAATTTATGGTGTTATTGTAAACGCTTCCAAAACAGAGAATATTAATGTAGAAGGAACTTTTGAAATCATCAATAGTTTAACTCCTGAAAAAGGGTTGATGAGCTGTCATTAGTTTTTCTAAAGACCATAAAAGAAAACCATTTTATAAAACAATACATTCACTAAAATTAAATCCATGAAATCAATTATTTCAGCACTTGCAATAGTTTTTATAGTAAGCTCTTGCGCAACTTCTAAAAAAGAAAACAAAAACCCAAAAAAAATGGAATCAAATACAAATTTATCAAACAAAGAAAAAGCAGCCGCTTTATTAACAAGTCTTGAAACAGGAGACAAATCTACCATAGGATATATTAATCCTACAAAGTATATACAACATAATCTTGCTGTTGGAGACGGATTAGAAGGCTTTGGGGCTGTATTGCAAAATGCACCAGAAGGAGGTTTTAAAGCAAATGTTGTTCGCACTTTTGAAGATGGCAACTATACTTTTTCACACACAATTTATGACTTTTTTGGTCCAAAAGTAGGTTTCGATATCTTCCGTTTTGAGGATGGAAAAATAGTAGAACACTGGGATAACTTATCGCAACTTACTCCAGCAAACCCAAGCAACCATACACAAACAGATGGGCCTACAATAGCTACAGATTTAGACAAAACAGCAGCAAACAAAGCAGTTGTAAAAGATTTTATAAATACAGTACTTGTAGAAACACAATATGATAAAATGGGAAACTATTTTGATGGAGATAATTATATACAACACAACTCTCTAATTGGAGACGGATTGTCTGGCTTAGGCAAGGCACTAGAAGAAATGGCAAAAAATGGAGTAACAATGGTTTATGAAAAAAATCACATTATTTTAGGAGAAGGGAATTTTGTGCTTGCTGTAAGTGAGGGGAAATTTGCAGGAGCACATACTTCTTTCTATGACCTATTTAGAATAGAAAATGGTAAAATTGCAGAACATTGGGATATTATAGAAACTATTTTATCAGCTTCCGAACATAAAAATAACAACGGAAAATTTAATTTTTAAAAATTAAAAAATCAGCCCCTTATAGATACCCCTTTAGATTTAAATCTAAAGGGGTATTCCTTTTTACTATATAAAGAAATAACAGTCTTAAATTTTAAGTATCTTTCCTCCATGATTCCAAATCAAGAAGAAAAATTTAAAACCATTTTAGCTACGTTAGAAGAAACTCCTACAGAGCAACTTGTTTTCAATACCTTTATAAAAATGTATCCAGAAGAATGGAAACAATTAAAAATCGTTTTTTCTAAATTTAACCGAAGTAAACAATTTGGAAAAACAATTCCTTTACCAAAACCCGAACAATCTCTACGGAAATCGATTCGAATTTGGCTGCAAAAACAACAAAGTTATGACACATAACACTTTTACTTTCAATATTTATAAAACCGATTTTCACGGACAATATTGGCATTCAGAAAATACAAAAGCCGTAATTGTTTTAGCACACGGAATGGGTGAACACGCCAATCGTTATACCAATTTTATAATTCCTAGTTTTGTAAAAAACAACTATGCTCTTGTTGCTTTTGATCATTTTGGCCATGGAAAAACTTCTGGAAAACGAGGTCATAACCCTAGTTTTGAAGCTGTTTTAGAATCAGTAGAGAAAACCATTGAAAAAGCAAAAAATGTATTTCCAAATACACCCGTTTTCTTATACGGACATTCTATGGGCGGAAATGTCGTCTTAAATTACATACTTCGAAAGGAACATAGCTTACAAGGAATTATTGCTACGAGTCCGTTTTTAAAATTAGCCTTCGAACCGCCTGCTTGGAAACTTACCATGGGAAAAATCTTACAAAAAATTGCACCTGCGGTTACTATGGGAAATGAGTTAAACCCCAATCATATTTCTAGAGATAAAAAAGAAGTTGATAAATATAGTAACGACCCTTTGATACATGATAGAATTAGTGCTAATTTTTCTTTAACATTTATAGACACAGGAAAATGGGCAATTGAAAATGCACATATACTAAAAACGCCCGTTTTTTTAGCACACGGAACCGATGATAAGATTATCGATTACAGAGGCACAGCAACGTTTGCAAAAAATAATGAACTGGCTACCTTAAAATTATATGAAGGTGGTTATCACGAATTGCACAATGACTTTTGCAAAGAAGAGCTTTTCTCTGATATTTTAGATTGGCTTAAAAGTCGACTTTAAAAAATGTATTTTTGAAATTTTTAGATGCTACATCAATTTAAAAAACATATCGAAATAAATTTCCATTTCTTAAAAGAGGCAAAATTATTAATTGCCATTTCTGGCGGAATAGATAGTGTCGTATTAAGCGAGTTATTACACCAACTTCAGTTTGATATTTCATTAGCACATTGTAATTTTCAATTACGTGGAAAAGAAAGTAATAACGATGAGATATTTACTAAAGAATTTGCAAAACAATTAAATGTAAATATATTTACTAAAAAATTCAATACAAATACTTTCTCAAAAGAAAACAAACAATCTATACAAGTTACAGCAAGAAACTTACGATATGCTTGGTTTCAAAAACTCATAAAAGAACATCATTTTAACTATGTGCTAACAGCCCATCAAGCAGATGACAATTTAGAAACGTTTTTAATCAATATTTCTAGAGGCACAGGATTAGAAGGATTGACAGGGATTCCGGCTATCAACAAAAATATTATAAGACCCTTGCTCCCTTTTTCTCGTGATGAAATTATGGCTTTTGCAAAAGAAAATGCCATTTCTTGGCGAGAAGACCAAAGTAATCAAGAAACAAAATACCTTCGTAATAAAATACGACACCAAATTACACCTATTTTAAAAGAAATAAATCCTAATTTAGTAGACTCTTTTCAAAAAACGACATTATATTTACAAGAAAGTAATCAAATTATCAATGATAGAATTGAAGATATTCGCTCTAAAATTCTTACCAAAAAAAAAGAAGTCATTCAACTATCTATTGCAGCAATACAAAAGCTTTCCAATCCAAAAGCTTATTTATATTGGCTCTTAAAAGACTATGGCTTTAGTGAATGGGAAGATGTTACCAATTTGTTAAAAGCACAATCTGGTAAAAAAGTATTTTCTAAGACCCATCAACTTTTAAAAGATCGAGATTTTTTATTACTTACTAAAAAAAGAAATACCTCTAAAAAAAGAACCTCTTTCTCAATTCCTAAGAATACGCTAGAAATCACTACGCCCATTCCTCTAAAATTAGAACAGATTTCAGAAAAAATAACGCTACAAAAAGAAAGTATATACGTAAACGAATCTTTGTTAAAATTTCCATTAATTATAAGAAAATGGGAACATGGCGACTATTTTTATCCTTTAGGGATGCAAGGAAAAAAGAAACTAAGCAAATATTTTAAAGATGAAAAAATCTCTCTTTTAGAAAAAGAAAATATTTGGTTACTTTGCTCTGCTGAAAATGAAATTATTTGGATTATTAAGCATCGACAAGACAAACGTTTTGCATCAAAAGATACTGCTACAAACAACTTAAAAATAAGTATTTATGAATAAATTCATCACTTTTTGTCTCATTTTAGTGACTCTTTTTGCACATGCACAAACAGAAGAAAACCCTGTTGTTTGGAGCACTTCTGTAGAGAAAATTTCTGAGACAGAGTACGATTTAATTTTTAATGCAAAGATTTTAGATCAATGGCACTTGTACTCACAATACAATCCGGAAGACGCTTCATTACCCTTAGAAATTACCATTCCCGAAAGCGAAACAGGATTTATCTTAAAAGGCAAAGCCAAAGAAAGTAAAACCCATACAGCCTATACAGAAGTCTGGAAAAAAGAGGAAATATTTTTTAAAGAGAAAGCAACTATTACGCAACGTATTGAACTCACAAATAAAGAAACTACCAAAGTAAAATTAAATTTATTTGCACAGGTTTGTAAAGAAGCCTGCATACAAATTGATGAGGATTTTTCCTTTTCTTTAAATGGGGAAAAAATAAAGAAAGTTGCCATTGTTTTAGATGAAAAAAGTAAAAGACTGAATGCTGCGTTACAACTCGATTTAAAAAACACGGCACTTTTAAAAAGCACTGAAAACACCAATTCAAATTCAGGAAGTAATTTAATAAATATCTTCTTTTTAGGTTTTATTGGCGGGTTGCTTGCCTTACTTACACCCTGTGTATTTCCAATGATTCCGTTAACGGTTTCTTTTTTCACAAAACAATCTCCCACAAAAAGCAAAGGAATTTTTAATGCCATTTTATATGGACTCTTCATTGTATTGATTTATATTTTATTAAGCGTCCCTTTTCACTTTTTAGACAATCTAGATCCAGAAATTTTAAATACTATTTCTACGAATGTGTGGTTAAATGTCTTCTTTTTTGCCATTTTGGTATTCTTTTCGTTCTCCTTTTTTGGCTATTATGAAATTACATTGCCTAGCTCTTGGGGAGACAAAATGGATTCTGCTTCTAATGTTGGCGGAATTATAGGAATCTTCTTTATGGCACTTACCTTAGCCATTGTTTCTTTTTCGTGTACAGGTCCTATTTTAGGCTCTTTATTAGCAGGTTCTTTAACTTCAGATGGCGGTGCTTTTCAATTAACCGCTGGTATGGGCGGATTTGGATTGGCTTTGGCACTACCCTTTGGCTTATTTGCCTTATTTCCTGGATGGCTAAATGCCTTGCCTAAATCGGGTGGCTGGTTAAATACCACCAAAGTAATACTGGGCTTTTTAGAATTGGCGTTTGCATTGAAATTTTTATCAAATGCCGACTTAGTAGCGCATTGGGGCATTTTAAAACGCGAAATCTTTGTAGGCTTATGGATATTGTTGTCTTTAGGCTTAGCATTGTACCTTTTTGGAAAAATGAAATTCCCACACGATGCACCCATTAAAAAATTGTCTTTTTCTAGAATTTCTTTCGGGTTATTAACACTTGCTTTTCTAGTATATTTAATTCCAGGAGTTCTAAAAACCGAGAGTCCGAATTTAAAATTACTAAGCGGATTTCCACCTCCACAGTTTTATAGCGTCTACCCCACAGCTTCTGATTGTCCGTTAGGATTAGATTGTTACAAAGATTTTGAAGAAGGTTTGGCAGCAGCAAAAGTGGCCAATAAACCTATCTTGTTAGACTTTACAGGTTGGGCATGTGTAAACTGTAGAAAAATGGAAGAGAATGTATGGAGTGAACACGATATTTATACCCTTTTAAAAGAGGAATATATTTTGATTTCTTTGTATGTAGACGATCGAAAGGAATTACCAAAAGACCAACAGTTCAATTTTTTAAGAACTAATAAATCCGTCAAAAAAATAAAAACGGTGGGCGACAAATGGGCAACGTTTCAGGCGTTGAATTTTAAAACGGCTTCGCAACCTTATTATATACTATTGAATACCGATTTAGAAGTTTTAGGCATTCCACAACAATATACCGATAGAGACACCTATTATCGTTGGTTGCAAAATGGAATTGTAGCTTATAAAAAATAAGCTACATCTAAAATTTTTCTTATAAATAATTGTTTAAGGGACTTTTAATTTTTTGGGTGTTAATTTTTCAACAGGATTATGTTTGATTAGTATTAACAAGTGTACAAATTCACTCATATACATTTTAATGCTATTGGCACTATTAGGCCTTTAGCTCTCTTTAATAATGTATTCTATGGAAAAGCAATCCAAATAACTTTTTCTTATAGTGGGTTCTTATAGCATGTATATAATTTTCTAAATTCATTGTGCATTTTGTATATCTTAGAAAGATACTGTTTGACTATTATATACTAAATACACATGTGTATTTCTATTTAAGACTCTAGTGTTTATAGAGTTTTGTAAGTTTTTTGTCATTTTTTGATGTATGAATTTAATTCAATATATTTACGTATTGTACTTCATACTGAAAAAACACCGAGAATAAAACAAAAAATGAATGGATAAAGAAGCTGTATTAAAACAATTACAAACTTGGACAAATAATATTCCTCTAATTGTTCTTGGTAGCGGAGCTTCTGTCCCTTTTAGACTTCCTTCAATGTGTACTTTAGGAGAGTTCTTAAAAAGCTCAATAAGTTTTGCAGATACTGACGACCAAACCCAATTTGAAAAATTTAAAGACGAATTTGACAAAACAGGCGATTTAGAAACAACCCTTACAAAACTTCAATTAAGAACTAACGTCCTTGCTGAAATTGTTGATAAAACTTGGCAACTAGTCAATGAATCGGATTTAAAAGCTTACGAAAAATTCATCAATAAAGAAATTGAATTTCCTTTAGCCAAATTATTAAAATATTTTTTAGACACAGCAGGTAAAAAAGTATCAATTATAACAACGAATTATGACAGACTTGCTGAATATGCTACAAGCTTAGCTAAAGCCATTGTATGTAGTGGATATGCTCAAAATCATATAGGACACTTCTCAAGCAATATTCAATCCAACAATTTAGCATCTTTAAATGGGTATTACGGACAAGTAAACATTTGGAAAGTTCACGGCTCTTTAGATTGGTTTAAATCTAAAGAAGATGAAAATATCCAACTTCCATTAAGGCAAAGTATTCCTAAAAACTATCGTCCTTTAATTGTAACACCTGGATTAAGTAAATATTTAGAAACACATAATGAACCATATAGAACCATTTTGACTCAAGCAGACTCTGAAATTGAAAATGCAAATGGCTTTCTCTGTATTGGATACGGTTTTAATGACACACATGTTCAACCAAAACTAATTGCACAGATTAAAAACAATAAACCAATTATAGTTATAACAAAAGAACTTACTGCAAAAACAAAACAATCAATTATCGATAATAAATGTCAAAAATATTTACTTATCGAAGAAGCTAATTCTAAAGACACAAAAATTTACTCTTCCAAATTTGGTGAGTTTGTAATTGAAGATACTAGTTATTGGGAATTAGGAGAATATTTAAAACTAATCATTTCTTAAACAAACACTATGGCTATATTTCAATTTGAAGAATCTACAAAAATCGGAACAGTTTTTAGTGTTGACACTTCTACCCTAATCGTAAAAGTTGAAAAACTTGAAAAGCTTAGAAAACTTCAAGTAAACCACTTAATTGCTGTAAAAAGTTCAAAAGCAGGGCAACATTTAATTGGAATAATAAATCGAATTACCCGTAAAGTATCAGATGACGAAAATCCAGTTTCTGAAGATTTGGGCATGACCAGTTTTCTACTAACAGAAAACATTTTAAAAGTCAATTTAATTGGCACTTTGATAGATAAACACGGAGAGAAAGAAAACGTATTTAAAAGAACTTTAGATACTGTTCCTGAGATTGAAGCAAACTGTTTTCCTATAGATGGAGAAAACATCACAAAATTTATGCGTACAATATCCTCAAAAGAAAATTATGATATTCCTCTTTCACTTGGTAAATACTCAATTGATGAAAATGCAGATGCCTATTTAGATGGAGACAAACTTTTTCAAAGACACGCTGTAATTGTAGGTAGCACTGGTTCAGGAAAATCTTGGTGTGTCGCTAAATTGGTCGAGCAAATTGCAAAGCTACCAATGGCAAATTCAATTCTTTTTGACATTCACGGAGAATATAGTGGTAAAGATTTTAAAACAGATGGAATTCAACATTTAAGAGTTGCTAATCCTTCGGACTTAGGTAAAACTGGCAATCTGCAAAATAGTGTTTTAATGCTTCCATATTGGCTTTTGACTTATGAAGAAATGTTAGCAATGTTACTTGATAGAAGCGACAGTAATGCACCTAACCAAGCAATGCTATTTTCTAAAATAGTATTTGAAGAAAAAATTGCGTTTTTAGATTCAATTGGAGATACCACATTTAAAGATTCAATAACTATTGACAGTCCAATACCATATAAAATTGAAAATGTTATAAGTAAATTGAAAACTCTTGATGAAGAACGTGTTCCCGGAGCAAGAGCAGGCTCAGATAAAGCCGGACCATTCAATGGTAAATTAACAAGGTTCGTGCAAAGACTAGAAGCAAAAAGCCAAGACAAAAGACTAGGATTCTTATTTCAAATATCAGATGATGAATTAGATATTGACTGGATGAATAGCTTATGCAACTCTTTAATGCAAGGTTCTAAGCACAATGACCACAAATCAGGTGTAAAAGTTATTGATTTTTCAGAAGTTCCATCAGACGTTTTACCGCTTGTTATTGGATTGGTAGCTAGAATTGTTTTTACTGTTCAACAATGGACAGCAAGTGACAAAAGACATCCGATTTGCTTGTTGTGTGATGAAGCACATTTATATATTCCTGAGAGAACGAGCCAAGATTCAGCATCTGAACTAGGATTGAAGAATTTTGAAAGAATTGCAAAGGAAGGACGAAAGTATGGAGTTAGTCTTACCGTGATAAGTCAACGACCAGCGGAAGTAAATAGAACAGTTCTTAGTCAGTGTAACAACTTTATTTCATTGAGATTGTCAAATGCGGAAGACCAATCAGTTATAAAGCGTTTACTTCCTGATAATCTTTCAGGCTTGACTGACGTATTACCAATTTTAGACATTGGAGAGGCTTTAGTTGTCGGAGATTCATCACTTTTACCAACAAGAATATTAATAAATGAACCAACCATTAAGCCTCAAAGTGCAACAATTGATTTTTGGAAAGAATGGAGTAATGATAAGGCTGAGCAAGATATTCCAAATGCTGTTATAGGTTTAAGGAAGCAATCGAAATAAAAAGTACGAAAGCACAACAATGTATAAAAATAATAGCAGTTTAATCGTTAAAACGAAAGTAAGTAAATATAAAAAGGTCTTAGCTTAACCGAAAATTAGTACGTAAAAACCCGCAACTATTCTTATACAAACACGTTGGGTAACATTACACTAAACAAAAAGTTGAAAAAATTAATCTCTATATTCGGACTCATAAATTTCTCCTATTTTTTCACAAGAAGATGCAATGGAGAATTTACAGAAAAGCAAAATTTTCTTCCAAATAAACTATTGAAAATTAAGAATAACATGCTTACTTATTGATACATTCTATGCAACAAAACCAAAAATGACCATCCAATTCCAACAAATACAACCCAATGAGTTAAACACAGTGTTAACTTTGTTAAAAGGAGCTGCAGAAAAGATTGCCAAAAAGAACATTAATCATTGGCAATACTGGAAGAATCCGCCAATCGAAAAAATACAATGGGTTAAAGAAGGAATCATTGCCAACGAGTTTTTCTTTATTAAAAATACCGCCAAAGAAACCATAGGAATGGTTCGTATTTTAGAAGAAGATCTATTGTATTGGGGGCAAAAAAATGACAAAGCAACATATATTCACTCATTGGTTATTATAGAAAAACTTGAAGGAAAAGGAATTGGTAAAAAGGTACTTCAAAAAATTGAAAATGATGCAAAAAAGCAAGGTTATACCTATCTAAGGCTCGATTCCGATTCCAAAAACCCAAAACTTTGTGATTATTATGAGAAACAAGGGTTTCAAAAAGTAGGAATAAAAAAACTACCCCTTTCTACATACAATCTCTACGAAAAAACAATTGTATCATAGCTTTTAAAATTGCGATGATAAAAATTGTACATTTATAACGATTTCGTTAAAAACCATACGGAATCCTTAAAAGAGAAGTAAAAAGAGTCCTTTTTTTGTAATTTTACAACTTCAAAATTTTTAAAAAGAATGTCTGCTTTACCTAAATTAAATCGCTTTCACGAAAACGTATTGTCTAAGTACCAAATCTACAACAGTATCTTTATGACGCTGCCTTTTGATACCATTAGCAATACGGGAGTTTTATTGCCCTTGTTTCATAATATTTGTAAAGAAGGGTTTTCAGAAGGCAAAAACCCTACAGAAATTGTAGCTGCTTTTTTTGAAAAGTATGAACAACACCTTTCTGAAGAAGAAAAAAACAACTTGCTTTTTCGTTTTATTCAATACATAGAAAGACAAGTGGTATTGTTTGATGCTATTGAAGATGCTGCTTTTCCTATTGTAAATAATATGGACGGAATAGGAACTTTGCGAAATTCTAAAGAAACTGCCATTGCCAGTGGTAAAAAAGAAGCATTACAAAAATACTTGGAAGAATTTAAAGTACGTGTTGTATTAACGGCACATCCTACACAATTTTATCCGGGTACTGTTTTAGGAATTATCACCGATTTAGACAAGGCTATTCAGCAGAACGATTTGCTATTGATTAAAAAATTATTAGCTCAATTAGGAAAAACTGCTTTCTTTAAAAAGCAAAAACCTACTCCTTATGATGAGGCTGTAAGTTTAATCTGGTATTTAGAAAATGTGTTTTATCACGCTGTAAGTAAAATATACAATTACATTCAGCATGAAATTTTTGATGGAGAAACCATTGAAAATGAAATTATAGATTTAGGTTTTTGGCCTGGTGGAGACCGAGATGGAAATCCGTTTGTAACCACCAAAATCACCTTAGATGTTGCCGAGAGATTGCGTCAGACCATTTTAGGAAATTATTACAAAGACATTAGAAGTTTAAAAAGACGATTTACCTTTGCAGGTGTACAAGAAATTTTAACTCGAATTGAAAAAAGATTGTACAAGCATACTACTAAAAGCTACGCAGAAGTAAACTTTAATCAAGAAATTCTTTTAGAAGAATTGTATGCTGCCAAAAAAATTATTGTTGAAAATCACCAATCGCTATTCATAGAAGAATTAAACGATTTCATTAACAAAGTACATATTTTTGGTTTTCATTTTGCTACGCTAGACTTACGTCAAGATAGTCGAGTACACCACAAAGCATTTACGCAAATGGTCATTGATTTGTTAGCGGCTGGAGATACTACTTTTCCCAAAAACTACATTGAACTTTCTGAAAAGGAACAAATAAAAATTTTAGCAAAAGTAAAAGGAAACATCAACTCAGACATGCTTTCCGATGAAATTTCTAAAAAAACCATCGACTCAATGCATGCGATTAAAACCATTCAAAAACGAAATGGAGAACGTGGTGCTAACCGATATATTATTAGTAACAATCAAACTGCATTAAATGTCATGCAAACTTTTGCGATGTTGAATTTATGTGGGTTTGAAAATGAATTGCCTGTAGATGTAATTCCGCTTTTTGAAACAGTAGACGATTTAGAAAATGCCGAACAAGTAATGCGAACACTGTATCGTAATAAAATTTACAGAGCGCACGTAAGTCAGCGAAAAGACAAGCAAACTATTATGTTAGGTTTTTCTGACGGAACCAAAGATGGTGGCTACTTAATGGCAAACTGGGCTATTTTTAAAGCCAAAGAAGCCCTAACTAAAGTTTCTAAAGAGTTTGGTATTCATGTTATTTTCTTTGACGGTCGTGGAGGACCACCAGCACGTGGCGGAGGAAAAACACATCAATTTTATGCTTCTTTAGGACCTACCATTGAAGACAAAGAAATTCAGTTAACCATACAAGGACAAACTATTAGTTCTAATTTTGGAACACAAAATTCTTCACAATACAACCTAGAACAGTTATTGAGTTCTGGAATTAAAAATGAGGTATTTACCAAAGATCAGTTGAGTGATGCGGATAGAGTATTAATGGAAGATTTGGCAAGTACAAGCTATCAAACCTATGTAGCTTTTAAAAAGCATCCACAATTTTTACCGTATTTAGAAAAAATGAGTACGTTAAAATACTATGCAAAAACCAATATTGGTAGTAGACCTAGCAAACGATCGGCTTCCGCAGAACTTAATTTTTCAGATTTAAGAGCCATTCCGTTTGTAGGAAGTTGGAGTCAGTTAAAACAAAATGTACCTGGCTTTTTTGGGGTAGGAACTGCGCTTAAAAAATACGAAGATGCCAACCGATTTAACGAAGTTGTTGCTTTCTACAAAAACTCAGATTTCTTTAGAACACTTTTAGAAAACAGTATGATGAGTCTTACAAAATCGTTTTTTGATTTAACAGCCTATATGGCAGACGATCCTGTTTTTGGTGATTTTTGGAAACTTATTTACGAAGAATACAAAACAACAAAACGCTTACTCTTAAAGTTAACGGGCAACACATCTTTAATGGAAGATTTTCCTGTTGGAAAGGCTTCAATAGAAGTGAGAGAACAAATTGTTTTACCGCTACTAACCATTCAGCAATTTGCCTTAAAAAAAGTACAAGAGTTAGAAAAATCGGGCGCTAAAAAAGAGCTAGAAATTTATGAAAAAATGGTGACACGTTCGCTGTTTGGCAACATCAATGCCAGTAGAAACTCTGCTTAATTCATAGAGTATATTTAAAAATACACTACAAAGCGGTTCTAAAGTTTAGAACCGCTTTTTTTATTTATTAACAATGAATTAACAGTTTTAGTTACTTTATTAATAGTATTACTATTATTTTTGCGCTTTAATAAATCAAAATGGACAGATTACATACCACCATAAGCATTCAAATGAATGAAAAACTGTACAACAAAGACCCTGAAACTTCTGTATTGGGGAAAAAAATTATACAGCATAGTATTGAAATGATTCACGAAACAGGGATTGAAGTCTTTACTTTTAAAAAACTAGGTATCCGGATTCAGTCTAATGAAAGTTCTATCTACCGATATTTTGAAAACAAGCACAAACTATTGCTTTATATTACTTCTTGGTATTGGAGTTGGGTAGAATATCAACTAGTATTTAAAACCATTAATGTAGATGACCCATATAAAAGAATGGAAAAAGCCATTGATGTTCTCATTCAACCTGTACGAAAAGACCTTACCTACAATCATATTGATGAAGTATTACTCTCTGAAATTGTAATTAATGAGTTTTCAAAATCCTATTTAACAAAAGAAGTTGATCGCGAAAACAAAGAAGGGTATTTTCTAGTATTTAAACGATTAATTACGCGCCTAAAAGAAATGATTGTTGAGATGAATCCGTCTTATCCATTCCCTTCTAGCTTAGCAAGTACTATTATTGAAGGAGCGCTTTACCAAGGTTTCTTAAAAGATCATTTTCCTTCCATCACAGATTGCACTTCTGCAGAAGATATTCAGCAATTTTTAATGCATCTTATTCAAACAAGCCTAAAAAAATAAAAAATGAAAAATCAGTTTTTAACTTCTTGGCAACGTCTTATAGGGCTCTTACGATTAGAAAAAAAAGATGTTTTACAAGTATTGTACTATGCCATCTTTATAGGAATTGTAAACCTCTCTTTGCCTTTAGGAATACAAGCTATTATCAATTTAATACAAGGAGCTCAAATTAGTGCTTCTTGGATTGTCTTGGTTGTTTTAGTAACCTTAGGAGTTGCTTTTGTAGGGGTTCTACAAGTATCTCAACTAAGAATTATAGAAAACATTCAGCAAAAAATATTTGTCCGTTCTTCTTTTGAGTTTACCTACCGCTTTCCGAAAATAAAAATGAGCGAGTTTAGAAATCAATACCCTCCAGAATTAGCAAATCGTTTCTTCGACACGCTAACCATTCAAAAGGGGTTGTCTAAAGTTTTGGTTGATTTTCCAGCAGCATTTTTACAAATTTTATTTGGACTAATATTGCTTTCTTTTTATCATCCCTTTTTTATTATCTATGGAATTTTACTCCTATTACTCATCTATGTTGTGTTCAAATTTACAGCACAAAAAGGATTAGAGACTAGTTTAAGCGAATCTAAATATAAGTACAAAGTAGCGCATTGGATTCAAGAAATTGCAAGAGCTATTACCAGTTTTAAACTTTCAGGAAAAACCACATTAGCTTTGGAAAAAAATGATATGCTCGTAGACGAATACCTATCTTACCGAGAAAGTCATTTTAAAATTTTAATCCTACAATTTATTCAAATGATTGGATTTAAAATTTTGGTAACAGGTGGGTTATTGTTAATTGGTGGAATTTTAGTCATCAACCAACAAATGAATATTGGTCAGTTTGTAGCCGCAGAAATTATTATTTTAATTGTTATCAATTCTGTTGAAAAACTAATTCTTGGGCTTGAATCTTTTTATGACATCTTAACATCCTTAGAAAAATTAGGGCAAATTGTAGACAAAAAGCTAGAATCACAAGACGGAGACAAACCTTCTTTAGAAGAAATTAATGTAGAATTAAAAGATATTTCTTACAGTGTAAAAGGAAGAAATAAACCTATTCTAAAAGATGTAAATTTAAAAATAAACCACGGAGAAACGGTATTGATTAAAGGGCATAGTGGCTCTGGAAAAACATCTTTACTTAAAACAATTGCAGGTATTATAGAACCTACCAAAGGCGCTATTTATGTAAATGAAACCTCTCTAAAGAGTATTCAACTCAATTACTACAGAGGTTTTGTAGGACAAACATTGGCAGAAGACACTCCTTTTGAAGGCACTATCTTAGACAACATAACCTTTGGAGATCCTACAATTTCTAACGAAGATATACAGTGGGCGATTGATGCTACGGGGTTAAGATCGTTTGTAAAAGAACAATCGAAAGGCTTAAGAACAATCTTATATCCAGAAGGAAAACAAATTTCTTTTTCTGTAGCAAAGAAAATTGTACTTGCCAGAAGTATTGTAAATAAACCTAAACTATTAATTCTTAGAGAGCCTTTAGAGCATATTCAAAAAGACGAAGCCTTAGAAATTATAAAAATGCTCACACATAAAGATAAACCTTGGACATTAGTAGTGGTGAGTCAGAATACCGATTGGGAAAAGAATTGTTCAAAAGTGTTTCAAATTAAGGAAGGAAGTTTAAAAATATAAAACGATGCTAAACATTTCTAATAATAAATTGAATAAAACAGTGGGTATTGATCATTATGCCTCCAGTAAAAGAGTTTTTAATAAAAAAGATTTCAAATATTTCAATCGCTTTTTAATAATCTTTAGCATTATCTTATTCATTATTCTTTTTTTGCCATGGACACAAAACGTAGTAAGCATGGGTAAGGTAACTACTTTACGTCCAGACCAAAGACCACAAACCATACAATCTCCTATTCCTGGAAGAATAGAGAAGTGGTATGTAAACGAAGGAGATCTCGTAAAAAAAGGCGACACTATCTTATTTATTTCGGAAGTTAAAAATGAGTATTTCGACCCAAGACTTCTGGAAAGAACACAAATTAGAATCGATGCAAAAGGAAAATCATTAGACGCTTACCAGAGAAAAGTAAATGCATTAAATAATCAAATTGCATCACTAAAAAAAGAACAGGTTTTAAAAACGGCACAGACCAAAAACAAACTCTTACAAACTCGTTTAAAAGTAGCAAGCGACAGTATTCAATACATTGCTAGCAAAACCAACTTATCTATTGCCGAAAGACAATACAATCGAGTATTATCGCTACAACAAGAAGGATTAAAAGCCGTAAAAGATGTAGAAGAAAAAAAATTAAAACTACAAGAAGCACAGGCTAAAATTATTGCCGCAGAAAACAAGTTATTGGCAAGTAAAAATGAGATTATCAATGCAAAAATTGAATTGAATCGTATCCAAGCATCTTATATTGATAAAATTTCAAAAGCAGAAAGCAACAAATTCAATGCAGAATCTGGAAAATTTGAAACGGCATCGGAAGTTACCAAATTAGAAAATCAGCGTTCTAACTATGCCAAAAGAAATGATTTATACTATATCAAAGCTCCGTTTAACGGGTATATTAACAAAGCGATACGGGGCGGAATTGGAGAAACTATTAAAGCCGGTGAGCAATTGGTAGGCATCATGCCTTTAGATTTTCAAATTGCTGTAGAAACCTATATCGCCCCTATAGATTTACCTTTGATTCATATCGATGAAAAAGTACAAATTCAGTTTGACGGGTGGCCTGCCATTATATTTAGTGGGTGGCCCAATGTATCCTATGGAACTTATACGGGAAGAGTGGTTGCTATTGAAAACTTTATTAGTACAAATGGTAAATATAGAGTGCTAATTGCTCCTGATAAAAACACTCCTAAATGGCCCAAAGCATTAAGAGCAGGATCGGGCACTAGAACCATAGCGCTGTTAGAAAACGTACCTATTTGGTTTGAATTGTGGCGAAAATTAAATGGTTTTCCGCCCAACTATTACCAGCCAGAAAATGCAGAAAAGAATATTGCTAACAAAAAGTAAAATTGATGAAAAAACACTTGTTATACTTTCTGATTTTTATTGGTCTGCATGCTTTTTCGCAAAATGAAAAAGAAGAAATCATGTCTTTTACAGAATATTTAGGTTATGTAAAAAAGTTTCACCCTATTGTAAAACAAGCAAATCTAATGCTAAAAGAAGGAGAGGCAAATCTGTTAAAAGCAAGAGGCGCATTTGATCCAAAATTAGCTTTAGATTACGACAAAAAACAATTTAAAAACACCAACTATTACGATAAATTAAATGCTACATTTAAAATTCCTACTTGGTATGGTATTGAGTTCAAAGCCAACTTTGAAGAGAATACAGGAGATTTTTTAAATGCAGAGGCATTTCTTCCTCAAAACGGTTTGTATAGTGCTGGAATCTCAATTCCTTTGGCAAGAGATTTACTCATAAACGAGCGTATGAGTTTATTAAAACAAGCAAAATTCTTTAAAGAACAAGTAGCAGCAGATAGACAATTATTGGTAAATACCATAATATACAATGCGTCTATTACCTATTTTAATTGGCTAAAGGCTTATAACGAAAAAGAATTGTACATCTCTTTTTTAAAAAATGCAACACTTCGATTAAATGCTGTTAAAAAAAGTGTACTTGCTGGAGAAAGAGCTGCTATAGATACTTTAGAGACAGGCATTACAGTTAATCAAAGAAAATTAAACCTTGAAAATGCGCGTATAAACTATATAAAAAAGACACTAAAACTCTCTAATTTTTTATGGTTAGAAAATAACATTCCTATTGAATTACAAGAGGGTATAATACCCGACATAAGCACCTTTAAAAAAATAGATCGCATTATAAATCTAAATAATAATCAGATAGATAGCCTTCGTATTGAAGAACATCCCAAATTACTTTCTTTGTATCGAAAGTATGACGGATTACAGATTAACAAACGTTTAAAAACGAATAAACTATTACCTAGAATAGATCTTGAATACAATTTTTTAACACAAACACCACAACAACTCAATTCATTGGTTCAAAATCAATATAAAGGCGGAATTAATATTGAATTTCCACTATTCTTAAGAAAAGAGCGTGGTGATTTAAAACTCTCTAAACTAAAATTACAGGACATACAATACGAAATAACGAGCCAAAAAATTCAGTTAAAAAACAAACTAAAAAGCATCGGACAAGAACTCAACTCGCTAAAAAAACAACATCAATATACTGTTGAAATTGTAAGGGACTACAAAGTGCTATTAACTGCAGAAAACAGGAAATTTATCCTAGGAGAAAGCTCTGTATTTTTAATAAATTCTAGAGAATCTAAATTAATTAGCTCTGAATTAAAAGCAATTAAAGTAAGAAACACCTATTTAAAAACAAAAGCCAATTTAGTAAAAACGATGGCTTTAGAAGATTTTGGAATATCTGAAGGTGACTAAAAACAAAAAACTCTATCCATTAAGAATAGAGTTTTTAAAAGTGACCGGGCTGGGGCTCGAACCCAGGACCCTCTCCTTAAAAGGGAGATGCTCTACCAACTGAGCTACCAGGTCATTCCTTTTTGTTTTAGCGGCTGCAAATATAGGGGCTATTTTAGAAAAAACAAACTATTTTTACAGTTAGTTTTCACTTAAATAAGCTGCCCTAACTTTTTTAAATAAATTAGAACTGTAGACAAAGTTTACAACCGCCTCATTATCGGTTCTAAAGATTTCTTTACTAGACCCTTCCCATGCTTTTAGTCCGTTTTTTAAAAACACTATTTTTTCTCCAATCTCCATAACAGAATTCATATCATGGGTATTTATAACCGTTGTAATTTTATATTCTTGCGTAATTTCTTGAATCAAATTATCAATAATAATAGAAGTTTGTGGGTCTAACCCAGAATTGGGTTCGTCACAAAATAAATATTTCGGATTCATTACAATAGCTCTTGCAATGGCAACTCTTTTTTGCATACCTCCAGAAAGTTCTGAAGGGTATTTTTTATTCGAATTTTCTAAATCTACACGTTGCAAACAAAAATTAATGCGATCTTTCATTTCTGATTCTGACTGATTCGTAAACATTTTTAATGGAAATAATACGTTTTCTTCTACTGTTTGAGAATCAAACAAAGCACTTCCTTGAAAAACCATCCCTATTTCTTGTCGCCACTGTCGTTTTTCTTCTTTAGTAAATTCGGTATTCACACTGCCATCAAAAGAAATAGTTCCTTGCTCTGGTGTGTGTAAACCAATGAGTGATTTTAAAAAAACCGTTTTTCCAGAACCACTTTGTCCAATAATTAAATTGGTTTTTCCTGCTTCAAAAGAAGTTGAGATTCCTTTTAAAACTGGTACACCATGAAAGCCCTTATGTAAATCTTTTACTTCTATCATCTACGTTAATAGCATTTGCGTTAAAAAATAATTGGTAACAACAATTAAAATAATCGTCCAAACTACCGCTTGCGTACTTGCTTTCCCTACAGCAATAGAACCGCCTTTTACATAATAGCCATGATAAGCTGGCACCGTTGTAATTAAAAAAGCAAAGACAATCGTTTTAATTAATGCATACGTAATGAGAAAAGGAGTAAAATCTCTTTGAACTCCTACGATATAATCAAACCCAGAAAAAATACCTGATAAAACTCCTGCAATCCAACCTCCAAAAATTCCTAAAATCATTCCCAAAACAATTAAAAAAGGGTAAAAGAAAATAGCGGCTAAAATTTTTGGAAAAACTAAATGATTTAAAGAATTGATACCCATAACTTCTAAAGCATCTATTTGCTCTGTAACACGCATAGTACCAATACTAGACGTAATATAAGAGCCTACTTTCCCTGCCAAAATAATAGAGCAAAAAGTAGGTGCAAATTCTAAAATAATAGATCGTTTAGCGGCAAATCCAATTAACGATTTAGGAATCAATGGGTCGTCTAGATTTAAAGCCGTTTGCAAAGCAATAACACCACCAATAAAGAAAGAAATAAACATAATAATTCCTAGCGATTTTATTCCCAAATCGTCTACCTCTCTAGAGAAAGCTTCTTTAAAAATCCGCATTCTTTGCGGTTTTTTAAAAACTTGCGATAGCATTATAAAATATTTACCAATATGTTCTAGGTAATTCATTTCAATTTAAATTTATGTAAAAGTATTAAAATATCATGAACCTATTGTTAAGTTATCAATATGAAAGATAAAAATTATTACTTTTGATACCTAGAACTCGTTTAAACTTTTTGGGTTTAAGCGAACCTGCCTGCGGTAGGCAGGAATTAGAAGTTTTTAGCAAATTGAAAAAGTTTAAACGAGTTCTTAACCTATAAAAACCTTTCCATGAAGTATTCTTTTTTATTTGTTATTTCGTTCTTATTTATTTTTTCTTGCCAAGAGAAACAACTGGAAATAAAAAAGCCAAAATTAGTTGTAGGTATTGTTGTAGACCAAATGCGATATGACTATTTAACTCGGTTTGCAGACAAATATAGCGCAGACGGTTTTCAAAGAATTTTAAAAAACGGATTTTCATTAGAGAATGCACATTACAATTACATTCCTACATATACTGCTGTAGGTCATGCATCAATTTACACAGGTACAACACCAGATCATCACGGAATTATCTCTAACAATTGGTATGACAAATACTTAAAAGAATATATTTATTGTGTAGACGACTCAAATTACAACACTATTGGAAGCGATGGAAATGGTGGAAAAAAATCGCCTTACAGAATGATCACTAGTACGCTATCCGATCAGCTAAAGCTTGCACAAAACAACAATGGAAAAAGTATTGGAATTGCCATTAAAGATCGTTCTGCTATTTTACCTGCGGGAAACACTGCCAATGCTGCTTATTGGTTTGAAGGAGGCGATGAAGGTGCTTGGATTTCTTCTTCTTTTTATATGAATGCCTTGCCCAATTGGGTGCAAGAGTTTAATACTTCTAAGAAAGCAGAAGGTTATTTAAAAACTCCTTGGAATACACTCTATGACATCAATACATATACAGAAAGTATTGCCGACGACAATAATTTTGAACAAACTTTTAAAGGAGAAAAACTTCCTGTTTTTCCACACGACATTCCTAATTTACGAGCAAAAAACGGCAATTTTAGTATTTTAAAAGCCCTTCCTGCTGGAAATTCTTTTACTACCGATTTTGCAAAAGCGGCTATTATTAATGAACAATTAGGGAAGTCTAAAGCAACTGATTTTTTAGCAATTAGTTATTCTTCTACAGATTATGTAGGGCATCAATTTGGAGTTGCTTCTAAAGAAATTGAAGATACATACTTACGACTCGATAAAGATTTGGCAAGTTTATTTACCTTTTTAGATACCGAAGTTGGCAAACAAAACTATATTTTATTTTTAACCGCAGATCATGCCGCAGTACATGTGCCTTCTTATTTGCAATCGTTAAAAATACCTGCTAATTATTTTGATAGCAAAAAATTTAAAACCTATTTGAATACGGTTTCTAAAAAATATTTTAAATCGGATAAATTGATAGAAAATATTTCTAATTTTCAAATCTTTTTAAATAAAGAAAAAATTGAATCTTTAGGACTTTCAGTAAATGAAGTAGCACAAAGATTTGCAGATGAAAGTGTTCATTTTAAAACAATTTACAAAGCCGTTACTGCTAGAACATTACAAACAACAACCTTTGCAACAGGTATTTTAAATCATTTACAAAACGGATATAATCAAAAGTTTTCTGGAGATGTTTTATTAGTCCCTACTCCTGCTACCATTCGCTATCCAAAAAAAGGAACAACACACGGTTCTGGGTATTCTTATGACACACATATTCCTATAATTTTCTACGGAAATGGCATCCAAAAAGGAAGCTCTAAAAAGAAATACAGAATTATTGACATTGCTCCTACTGTAGCCAATCTACTAGAAATAGAAGCTCCTAACGGAACTACGGGACAAGTTATTAAAGAGGCTTTAAAAAAATAGTCTTTTCTTTTTACAACTCATCGACATAAAAAGTCGGTTTATCTTCTAAAAAAATACAATCAACCTTTTACTAAAGAACAGTATCTATTGGTGATTTACTTTTGTAGCAACAAAATAAATCATCCCCCAAAAGACAAAATTTATCCCCCCTTTGTAAATTTTGTTTCTTAAAAAAGAGTACTTTTTACAGAGTACTCTTTTTTATACAACTCCTCTTAAAAATTATATGATTCTTAGTATCTTAGCGTATCAAAGTTTAAAAACAACTTTAAGTACTTAAACGGTTTACAAATCCCAAATATTCGAAATTTATGAGTAAAGTAACTTTTATCAAAGATTTATCCATTCCTGCAATGGCAGCACCTATGTTTTTAATTTCAGGACCACAATTGGTGATAGAATGTTGTAAGAATGGAATTGTAGGTACATTTCCTGCTTTAAATCAAAGAACAAGTGAGGGGTTTGAGAAGTGGCTGATTGAAATAAAAACAGCGTTGTCTGATTGGGAAAAAGAAACCGGAAAAAAGGCAGCTCCTTTTGGTGTGAATTTGATTGTACATCAAACAAATCCAAGATTGCAAGCAGATTTAGCCTTGTGTGCAAAGCACAAAGTTCCTTTAATTATTACTTCTTTGGGTGCGGTTTCTGAATTGGTAGATGCTGTACATAGCTATGGCGGATTAGTTTTTCATGATGTTATAAAAAAACGTCACGCAGAAAAAGCCGCCGCCGCCGGTGTAGATGGCTTAATTTTAGTTGCTGCAGGTGCAGGTGGGCATGCGGGTACTATTAACCCGATGTCTTTGGTGGCAGAAATTAAAAGCTTTTACAAGAAAACTATTTTACTCTCTGGATGTATTAGTAACGGTAGAGATATTGCTTCTGCCATGCAAATGGGTGCTGATATTGCCTATATGGGAACACGTTTTATAAACACCAAAGAGAGTAAAGCTTCTGAAGAGTATCAAAACATGATTATCAATAGCAATGCAAGTGATATTGTATATACTGCAGCTATTTCTGGAGTTCCTGCAAATTTTTTAGGTCCTAGTTTACAAGCAATGGGTATTACTGAAGAAATGCTGTCTTTAAAAAAGAAAATAGATTTTGGAAGCGAATTGGATGCCGCCAAAGCAGAAGCAAAGGCATGGAGTACGATTTGGTCTGCCGGACAAGGGGTTACTACTATAAAAAACTCCTTACCCGTAAAAGACCTGATTGCGAATTTAAAAACAGAATTCAGAAGCGCTATTGAAGAACAACATAAGCTTTTAGATACCTATTAAAGTTACATCTATTCAAAATTATTATAAAAAAACACCATCAAATTAACTTGATGGTGTTTTGTTTTTATACAGAACTCGTTTACACTTTCTACACAAAAGATTAAAAGCAAAAATGATTTAATCTACATTATCGTGTAAAAAAGAGTTCTTAGAATTTAATTGAATATCATCTTCATTCTCATCTGTAGTTAATGGTGTTTTTGTCTGACTGATAGGTACATCGGTTTCTTTTAAGTGTACACCCATTCTTTTATAAGCAGGCTGACGTTCTATCTCATCGATATTTTTATTCATTTGATCGGCAAATCGGTAATTAAAACCTTTCATCTTTTGACGGCGTTCTTCTGCTCTTGTTTCTAACTCAGAAATGGTTAAACTTAACGGAGATACCTCTTCGCTTTCTGTTTTAATTTGTTCAATTTCTTCTTGAGGCAGACGTGTCTTTAATTCCAATTGTAATGCATCTTCTTCTACTTCTTTTTGAGGTAAGGAAGTTGTAGAACTTTTTCCAATAGTAGGTGCCACATCAAAATTTTCTAAAACATATCTTTTTTCTACAACAGGTGTTGGAGGTGCCTTAATTTCTTCGATATCAACAACTTCTATTTCATGTACATTTTTCGTAGTTTCTAAATCGAAACGAACCTCTTCTTTAGGAGTTACTTCTTCAAAACTATGCAATGGTAAATCGAACAACACATCGGTTTCTAAAAGTGTTTCTTGTGTATTTGAAGCATCGTATGCTGTTATACTCGTTTCTTCTTCTACTACATTGGTAATTACAAAGTCTTCTTCAGAAATATTTTCCAAAGCAATTTCATCATATACCACGGCTAAATTTTCAATAAAGTCCGTAGTAGGAATCAAATTAGAAACAATAGGTTCTTCTACTGCTTCGTCTTCTAACAGGTGCACCACTTTTTCTACTGATTGTTGTAATGGAGAAGATTCTTCTAGTGGTGCATTGTGTGTTATCGTATCTTCTGAAAAATCATAGGTAGCTTTCTGCTCATCTTCCAAAGTATGAATAATCTTTTTTGCTTCTGTATTGGTAATTGCACTTTGTTGGTCTGCTGCAAAACCTGTGGCTACAATGGTAATTGAAATAGCATCGCCTAAATCTTCATCTTCACCAATCCCCATAATAATATTGGCTTCATAGCCTGCTTCTGTCTGAATAAAATCATTAATCTCTCCAATTTCATCTAAGGTAACTTCCGTAGACCCAGAAACAATCAACAACAATACATTTTTAGCGCCCGTAATCTTATTGTCATTAAGTAAAGGAGAGTCTAAGGCTTTTACAATAGCATTTTTAGCTCTATCGTTCCCAGACTCTTTTGCAGAACCCATAATGGCGGTACCACTTTTAGAGAGTACCGTTTTTGCATCGTGTAAATCTATATTTTGTTTGTAGTGATGTGTAATTACCTCTGCAATACCACGTGCTGCGGTAGACAATACTTCATCTGCTTTAGAAAAACCTGCTTTATAGCCTAGATTTCCGTAGACTTCTCTTAGCTTATTATTGTTAATCACAATTAAGGAATCTACATTATTACGCAGATTATCGATTCCTATCTGTGCTTGCTTAGAACGCATTCTTCCTTCAAATTGAAAAGGCATGGTTACAATTCCTACAGTTAAAATATCCATATCTTTGGCTATTTTAGCAATAATAGGAGCCGCTCCAGTGCCTGTTCCACCACCCATTCCGGCAGTAATAAAAACCATTTTTGTTTGTGCATTTAACATTTGCTGAATTTCAACAATACTTTCTTTTGCAGCTTGCGCACCCACTTCTGGTTTTGCGCCTGCACCCAAACCAGAAGTTAAACTAGCTCCTAATTGAATTTTATTGGGAATGGCACTACTTTCTAGTGCTTGTGCATCTGTATTGCAAATCACAAAATCTACTCCTTTAATTTGTTGTTGAAACATGTGGTTTACGGCATTGCTACCACCTCCTCCAACACCAATTACCTTAATGGTATTGGATTGTGTTTTTGGCATGTCAAATAAAATGTTATCAAATTCTGCGCTCATAATAACTTCTTCTATTAAGTTGGGGTTTTTATATTTTATACTATTATTATCTAATTATTCTGCATTATCTAAAAAGTCTTTTAATCCTTCTGTAAACTTTTCAAAAAAGGATTTCTTTTTAGGTGCTAGCTTCTCTACAGGGGTTTCTACTTGCTCTTCTGTATCATTTTCATCATTTATAGAAGATACAGATTCCATTATATCTTCTTCTTTGGTGTCTTTTTGCAAACCTTCCATTAACAATCCTACAGCAGTAGCGTAAGAAGGACTAGAAAGTGCATCATCAGAATCTCCTGCTAAATGTTCATTCGGATAGCCTATTCTTGCGTCCATTCCAGTAATATACTCTACCAACTGACGTAAGTGTTTTAATTGCGAACCACCACCTGTTAACACAATTCCGCCTATTAATTTTCCTTTGGCTGTTTCGTGTCCGTAATTTTTAATTTCTAAATACACATGTTCAATAATTTCTTGTACTCTGGCATGAATAATTTTAGAAAGATTTTTTAACGTGATTTCCTTAGGTTCTCTTCCTCGCAAACCTGGTATAGAAACAATTTCTGTTTCCTTGTTTTCTCCGGGCCATGCAGAACCAAATTTTACTTTTAACAATTCGGCTTGTTTTTCTATAATAGAACAACCTTCTTTAATATCCTCAGTAATTACATTTCCTCCAAAAGGAATTACAGCTGTATGACGAATAATTCCGTCTTTAAAAATTGCCAAATCGGTAGTTCCACCTCCAATATCTATGAGGGCAACACCCGCTTCTTTTTCTTCCTGACTTAATACTGCTGATGCAGAAGCCAAAGGCTCTAAAGTAATATCCGACAAAGTTAAATCGGCACTTTTTACACATCTTCCAATATTTCTAATAGAAGATACTTGTCCTACAACTACATGAAAATTAGCTTCCAAACGTCCGCCATACATTCCAATAGGTTCTTTAATATCTGCCTGACTATCTACCTTAAATTCTTGTGGCAATACATGAATAATTTCTTCACCTGGCAGCATTACTAGTTTGTGTACTTGATTGACTAAGTTTTCAATATCTATTTCATCAATAACCTCATCTGCATTGGCACGTGTAATGTAATCGCTGTGATGTAAACTTCTTATATGCTGTCCTGCAATTCCTACAACAACTTCTTCAATTTTATAATCAGAAATGTTTTCTGCCTCTTCAACAGCTTGCTGAATGGATTGTATAGTTTGTGTAATATTGCTTACTACGCCTCGCTTAACACCTAAACTTTTAGCTTTACCAATACCTAAAATTTCTAATTTTTCGTATTCGTTTTTACGACCAATCATGGCAACAATTTTGGTAGTACCAATATCTAAACCAACTGCTATTTTATTGTTTCCCATTTTGATTTATTTTACGCACACAACTTGATTGTGATATTTTAAATTAATCGTTTTATATTTTTCTATTATTTTGTCTAAAAACGCTTTGTTGTAAAATGCTTTTAGTTTTTTAAATTTGGTTTGTATGCCTTCTAATTTCCCAAATTCTATTTTATAATTTCCACTTCGCACCAACAATTGATAATTATCAACGTCAGATTTGTGAATCCCTACAATCTCTTTTTGCAAAAAATCATCGGCTGTAATTTGTTGCATCAATTGTATTATTTTACTTAAATCTACACCATCTTCTACTCCTGTTATCAACGGAACTCTTGCTGAGTAATTCGCAGACAACGGAACTTTTATTCCTTCTTTATCAATATAATAAGAGTTGTTTTTTGCAACAACTCTAGCAAGTACTGTTCGCTGTTTTATAGTTGATTTCAACACACCGTCTGGTGTTAAAAATACAGCAGTTTCTTCTACATAAGGGTTTTTTAAAACAGCGTTCTCTAAGTCGTATAAATTTATTACAGATTTAGGCTGATTTTTCACTGGCTTTTGGTTTTGTATTAACAATTTATTAACCATTGAATTTGTTAAAAAATTAGTGGTTTCTCCTCTAAATTCTATGGCAGTAGCTACCACTTTTTTTTGTGAATTCTTCACTAATGAAAATCGATACAAAAACACTGTAAAGACTACAGAAAAGAAGAAAAAAACATATTTTATAGCCTTCTTAAATTTCATTTTTTTGTACAGGTTTTAATGCTTCTTTTACTTTTGACACCAACACACCAATATCTCCTGCACCCATCATCACAATTATTTTTGTTGATGACTTTTTAACATCTGCTACAATAGTAGCTTTAGAAGTTCGCTTTTTATTTTCCAAGGTCATTTTATCCAATATACTATTGGAAGTTACACCTTCAATAGGCAATTCTCTAGCAGGATAAATATCTAACAACAAAACTTCATCAAATTTAGAAAGTGCATTTGCAAAATCGTCCATAAAATCTTGCGTTCTACTAAATAAATGTGGTTGAAAAACTGCCAATACTTTTTCATTCGGGTACATTTCTCGAAGGGTTTCTTCAACAGCATTTATTTCTGTAGGGTGATGTGCATAATCATCTATTAAAACAATCTCATCTGTTTTAAGTTGATACGAAAATCTTCTTTGAATCCCTTTAAATGTTTGTAATGCCGTTTTTATAACACGTAATGAAATTCCATAAACATCTGCCATTGCCAATGCCGCCAATGCATTCATTACATTGTGTTTTCCTGGCAAGTTGAGTTCAATATTTTGAATGGTATTTGTGGGTGTTTTTACATCAAAAATATAAGTACCTTTCTTAATTTGAATGTTAAAAGCGGTGTAATCTGCATCTTCATCAACAGCATACGTCAATCCTTTTAAAGGAGTTCCTTTTGCTACAATTAAAGTATCGGAAACTTTTTCAGCAAATTCGACAAATGAATTTTTTAAATCTTCATGCGCTCCATAAATATCTAAATGGTCGGCATCTACAGAAGTTACACAAGCAATATTAGGCGATAATTGTAAAAAAGAACGATCAAATTCATCTGCTTCTACAACCGAAATAACGTCTTTGCCTAAAATTAAATTAGACTGATAGTTTTCTGAAATTCCTCCTAAAAAAGAAGTTGCTTTTACAGACTGCATAATATGTCCTAGCAAAGTGGAAGTAGTTGTTTTTCCATGTGTTCCTGCAACTGCTAAACAAAAAGAATCTTTAGTAATAGAACCTAAAATTTCCGCTCGTTTTAACACTTTAAAATTATTTTTTAAAAAATAATTGAGCTGTATGTGCTTTGCGGGTATCGCAGCAGTGTAAACGACAACAGTACTTTTAGCATCTAAAAAAGTACTGGGAATATGCTGAATGGCATCTTCAAAATGAATAGCAACTCCCTTATTTTCTAAACTTTTAGTAATTGCTGTAGGTGTTTTATCATACCCCGCAACTTGTTTTCCATTCGCTACAAAATAACGTGCAAGCGCACTCATTCCTATACCGCCAATTCCGATAAAATAAATGTTATGTACTGCTTTTATATTCATAAAGTTACACGTGCTGTATCAATTTATCAATTTCATTTACAATGGTCTGTGTTGCATCTGGTAACGCCAATGCTTTTATATTCTGACACAAACTTTCTTGTTTTCCTTCATCTTTTAGCAAGGTTTCAAAAATAATAGGAAAAGTATCTAACTCATTCTCTTTTAATAGAATGGCCGCATGTTTATCGGCAATAGATTTTGCATTTTTTGTTTGATGATCTTCCGCTACATTGGGCGAAGGAATAAAAAGAGTTGGTTTTCCTACAATGCATAATTCCGAAACAGAACTTGCACCCGCTCTAGAAATAATAATATTTGAAGCGGCATAGGCAAAATCCATTTTATGAATAAATTGATGTACTTGCACGCCTTCCAACTCGTTGTATTTTTTATACTTCTCGAAATACAGCTTTCCGCATTGCCATATCAATTGTACGTTTTGCTGTTTAAAAAAATCTAATTGACTTTCTATCAACTGATTGATACGCCTTGCCCCCAAGCTTCCTCCTAAAATTAATATTGTTTTTTTCGTTTTATCGAGCTTAAATACAGTAATAGCTTCTGCTGTTTTATGATGCGTAGTTAGCAAATCTTGTCGTACTGGATTTCCTGTTTTTACAATTTTATTAGCAGGAAAAAAACGCTCTAAATAATCGTACGCAACACATATTCTTTGAGTTCTTTTTCCTAGCAATCTATTGGTAATTCCTGGATATGAATTTTGTTCTTGAATAAGCGTAGGAACCCCCATTCTATTTGCCATAATTAAAGTAGGACCGCTTGCAAAACCACCTGTTCCAATGGCAATATGAGGTTTGAATTTTTTAATAATTTTTCTCGCATTCCATAAACTACTTATTAATTTTAAAGGAAATACTAGATTTTGAAAGGTTAATTTTCTTTGAATCCCAGAAATCCACAAACCCTTTATTTCATAGCCTGCTTGAGGTACTTTTTCCATTTCCATTTTATCCTTAGCCCCTACAAATAAAAATTTTGCATCCGGATAACGTAGTTTTAATTCGTTAGCAATGGCAATTGCAGGGTAAATATGCCCTCCTGTTCCGCCACCAGAAATTAATATGTTCATCGATTGCTTCATATAGACTTTAGAATCATCATTCTTTTATTTAAAATATTTAACTTACAATGTTTCATGCAAAATATCTAATGGGTTATCGTCTAAAATATCTTCTTCTGTAGCTTCTTTAGAAGCACTTACACTTAAAATCATTCCCAAAGCAAAACAGGTCATCCAAATGGAGGTTCCACCACTACTAATTAAAGGTAGTGTTTGTCCTGTTACAGGAAATATATGAGTAGCCACTGCCATATTAATAGCCGCTTGAAAAATAATAGGAAAGCCAACACCAATTACCAATAAAGTTCCAAATACAGTAGTTGTTTTTTTAACAACCACAAAAATTCGAAAGAGCAATAAGAAATAAATAAATACAACACCAAAACCACCTATTAAACCATATTCTTCAACAATAATTGCAAAAATAAAATCGGAAGAAGATTGTGGTAAAAAGTTTTTCTGTATGCTTTTTCCTGGCCCCACTCCCACAGCACCTCCTGTTGCAATTGCTATTTTTGCCTTTTCTACTTGATAATCTTCTACTCCGTCTGTTTTAGAAAAGTTTTCGATTCTATTTTGCCAAGTCTGCACTCTATTAGGCATAGCATCTGGAAATGCTTTGGCGATTAGAACAAAAAAAGCCAATATTAAAAGCCCCATTCCTAAAATATAGCCAATAAACTTTATCGGATAACCTCCAATAAAAGAAACAAAAACAACCATACTAAAAATAATAGCTGTGGTAGAAAAATTGGCAGGTAAAATAAGAACAAGAACACTAAAAACAGGCAACCAAAGTTGTAAAAAGCTTTCTTTAAAAACAATTTCTTTTCCTTTATTTTTTGCTAAATAACGTGCTAAATACACCATTAAAACTAGGCCTGCTAGTGTAGATGATTGAAAACCAATTCCTACAAACGGAATTCGAATCCACCTACTTGCATTTGCGCCACCAATAGTAGTTCCTTGGGCTAATGTTACAATTAATAAAACAATTACCAAGGGCAACATTAAAACTGCACCTCCACTAAAATAGCGATAAGGAATTTTATGAACTCCATAAATAATTCCAAAACCCATAATTAATAATGCCATATGCTTTATTAAGTATCCTAATGTAGAACCAGAACCTACTACATACACCAAATTGGTACTTGCACTATACACGGGCATAAAGGAGAAAATTGCCAAAATAGCTACAATTGCCCAGATGGTTCTATCTCCTTGTATGTGTTTAAAAATGGTTTTCATATTTTGTCATTCCTGTAACTTGTACTGAACTTAATTCAGTAAAGTAGGAATGTTTTTATTTTACTCTTAAATTTTTATCACGAGGTTCCTGCTTTCGCAGGATGACAAACAAATAAACTTATAAACTAATTGAAAGATTCAAATATTTAAAAATTCAATACTCAAAATTTTCAATTTCATAAACTTTAAACTTTTAAAACCGCCTCCTTAAACTGAAGTCCTCTATCTTCATAACTTTCAAACAAATCAAAACTAGCACATGCTGGCGATAGCAATACGGTGTCTCCTTTATCTGCTATTTTTTTAGCCACTTTTACGGCTTCTTCTGCACCTGCAGTCTCTACAACAATATCTACAACATTCTGAAAAGTATCTAAAATCTTCTGATTATCTAAACCCAAACAAACAATAGCTTTTACCTTTTCCCTTACTAAGGGTAACAAATCATTATAATCGTTTCCTTTATCTACACCCCCTACAATCCAAACCGTAGGGTTGCTCACACATTCTAAAGCATAAAAAGTAGCATTTACATTGGTTGCTTTGCTATCATTTATAAAATAGACACCATTTCTTTTTCCTAAGTTTTCTAAACGGTGTTCAGCACCTTCAAAATTGGCAAGGCTTTCCTTAATAAATTCTTTTCTAACTTTTAGCAATTGTGCCGTCATGGTTGCTGCCATTGCATTTTTTACATTGTGTTTTCCTTGTAAGCTTAGTGTAGAAATAGCCATCTTAAATTGTTGTTTATTAATAGTTGTTTGTATTGTATTCTTGTTTAAAAAAGCGCCATTTGTCAATGTTTTTTCAAGCGAAAAAGGCACTAATGTTGCTGCTGTTTTGTTATTCTTTAACCAATGATTTATAACTTCATCATCTGCATCATAGATTAAATAGTCGTTGGGGGTTTGATTCTTTGTAATTCGAAATTTCGAGTTCACATAATTCTCAAAATTATTATCATACCGATCTAGATGATCGGGGGTTATATTCGTTATTATGGCAATATGTGGACTAAAATCTACAATGCCGTCTAGCTGAAAACTGCTTAATTCCAAGACATAGTTTTCATACGAGGTTTGCGCTATTTGTGCTGCAAAACTATCGCCTATATTTCCTGCAATTCCTACATTAAATCCTGCTTTTTTTAAAATATGATGTATTAATAAAGTAGTAGTAGTTTTTCCGTTGGATCCTGTAATTCCAACAAGAGTAGCCGCTGTAAACTTTGCCGCAAACTCAATCTCTGAAATTACAGAAATATGCAAATCCTTTAATTTTTGAACTAACGATACGTTGTCTGGAATACCAGGACTCTTCATCACTAGGTCTGCGTTTATTATTTTATTTTCTGTATGAGTATTTTCTTCAAAGTCAATATTATTTTTCAGTAATACTTCTTTATATTTTTCAGCAATAGTTCCTTTATCGGAAACAAAAACGTCATATCCTTTTTTCAAACCCAAAAGAGCGGTACCTACACCACTTTCTCCTGCTCCTAATATGACTAGTTTTTGACTCATTATCTTTTTTAACTCTAAATCTTTTAGTTCTTTAATCTTTCAATCTAAAATCAGTTTATCTCAATTTTAAGGTTACTATTGCTAATACTGCTAATAAAATTCCTACAATCCAAAAACGAACTACAATCTTACTTTCATGAAATCCTGATTTTTGATAATGATGATGTATGGGCGACATTTTAAATATGCGCCTTCCTTCTCCAAATTTCTTTTTAGTGTATTTAAAAAACGATACTTGTAAAATCACCGAAAGACTTTCTAGCATAAAGATTCCTGCTAAAATGGGGAGCAATAGCTCTTTACGAATGGCAATAGCAATCACGGCTATAATTCCACCAATCGTTAAACTTCCTGTATCTCCCATAAAAACTTGAGCTGGATACGTGTTGTACCACAAAAAACCTATTAAAGCCCCTGCAAATGCTAGTATAAAAACCACCATTTCTCCAGAATTTGGAATGTACATAACGTCTAAATAATCTGCAAAAATGATATTTCCAGAAACCCAAGCAAATGCTCCTAGCGCAATCACAATAATAGCAGATGAACCAGCGGCTAAACCATCAATACCATCCGTTAAATTCGCTCCATTAGAAACACCTGTTACAATAAATACAACAATAAAAATGAAAACAATCCAACCGTATTTCTGATAATCATCTCCTAAAAAAGAAAGTATTTTTGCATACTCTAATTCGTTGTCTTTTAAGAACGGAATGGTTGTTTTTGTAGATTTATGTGCCTCTCCAAATAATACTTTTCTACCGCTTTCTGTAATAGTTTGTTGTGTTTTTGGCAATTGCTCTTTAATAGTAACATCTGTATGAAAATAGAGCATTGCCCCTACCATAATTCCTAAACCAACCTGACCCAACACCTTAAATTTCCCTTGCAATCCTGCTTTGTCTTTTTTAAAGACCTTAATATAATCGTCTAAAAAACCAATAAGCCCCATCCAAAGTGTGGTAATCAATAAAATAACCACATAGATATTGTCTAATTTTGCAAGTAATATAACTGGAACAATCGTTGCCAGAATAATAATAATTCCGCCCATTGTTGGCGTTCCCGACTTTTGCTTTTGCCCTTCCAGTCCTAAATCTCTTACCGTTTCACCAACTTGCTGCTTGCGTAAAAAATTGATAATTCGTTTTCCATAAATAGACGAAATCAACAAAGACAAAATAAATGCAGCCGCCGCTCTAAATGTGATAAATTGAAACACACTAGCTCCTGTTAAATTAAATTGACTTTCTAAGTATTCAAACAAATAATACAACATTCTAATTATTTTTAAGTTGATGAAAACATGCTGTAACTTCTTCTAAATCATCAAAATGAAAACGTTCCCCATGAATCTCTTGGTAATTCTCATGTCCTTTTCCTGCAATTAAAACAATATCTCCTGTTACAGATAATTTGCAAGCAGTTTTAATGGCTTGTTTTCTATCTGTAATAGAAAGTGTTTTCTGTTGATTTTCTGGCAAGACTCCTGCTTCCATTTGTTCGATAATGGTTTGTGGGTTTTCAGTTCTTGGATTGTCTGAAGTAAAAATTACTTGGTGACTTAATTGGGAAGCAATATGCGCTATCTTAGGTCGTTTTGTGATATCTCTATCACCACCACAACCTACAACTGTTATAATTTTTTGTTGGACCTTTCGAATGTCGTGAATGGTTTCCAACACATTCTTTAAAGCATCGGGTGTATGTGCATAGTCTACAATGGCAGTTATATTATCTTCAGAGACTGTATATTCAAACCTACCACTAACACTTTCTAGTTCGCTTACAAGTCTTAAAATTTCTAGTTTTTCCAAGCCTAATAACTCTGCTGTACCAATAATAGCTAAGAGATTATAGACATTAAAAGCCCCGATGAGTTTTGTCCAAACTTCAACACCATCTACAGCAATCAATGTTCCCGATAATTGTTTTTCTAAAACTTTTCCTTTAAAATCAGCTAATGTTTTTAAAGCATACGTTTTTTGTTTTGCTTGGGTATTTTGCAACATAAAGCTGCCATTTTTATCATCGATATTTACCAAAGCAAATGCGGTTTTTGGCAAAGTATCAAAAAAACGTTTTTTAACATCTCTATACGCTGCAAATGTTTGGTGATAATCTAAATGATCGTGAGATAAGTTGGTAAAAATCCCACCGCTAAAAGTCAGCCCTTCGGTTCTTTTCTGATGGATTCCGTGCGAGCTTACCTCCATAAAACAATACGTTACATTGGCAGCAACCATCTTATTCAAATAATCATTAATTACGATAGAATTCGGAGTTGTATGCGTTGTTTTATATGCTGTATCGTCTACTAAAATTTTAACAGTAGATAATAGTCCTACTTTGTAACCTGCTTTTTTAAATAATTGATACAACAAAGAAGCGATGGTGGTTTTTCCATTCGTACCTGTAACACCAATCAATGTTAATTTTGAAGAAGGATTGTCGTAAAAATTAGCCGCTAAAAGTGCTAAAGCGCTATGAGAATCTTCCACAACAACATAAGTAATACCTTCTTTTATATTTTTGGGCATTTGTTCACAAACAATGGCAGATCCCCCCTCAGAGATTGCATTATCAATAAACAAATGCCCGTCTACTAAAACTCCCTTTTGAGCTACAAAAAGACCCCTCTCTTTAATAGCTCTAGAGTCTAGAGTAATATTTTTTATCATTCTATTTTTATCGCCAAAAACAGCTTTGATAGCCACACCTTTTAATATGTCTTTTAAATTTTTCAGCTTACGATAGTTTTAATGTAATAGTCGTTCCCTTAACCAGTTTTTTTCCTTTTGCAATAGATTGCGATTTTACTTTTCCCACACCTACAATTTTTACTTTTAACCCTATATTCTCTAACAATGCAACAGCATCCATAGCTGGCATTCCTTTTACATTGGGTACAACTTTATTGTCCTTATCAATATATTTATGATAGGTTTTATACTGATTTTCTATTTTAGAAAAAGTTACCTTTTCTGCTACAAGTTCTTCATGAATAGGTGTTGATGTAAAAATTTTCTCTGCAATTTCACTAAAAACAGGCGCAGCCACGGTAGCTCCGTAATACCCTTTTTCTTTTTTAGGATTGTGTATTACTACAATGCAAGAATATTTTGGTTTCTCTACAGGAAAAAAGCCTGCAAAAGAAGCAATGTATTTTTTTGTCGAATAATGTCCTTTAATGGTTTCTCCTTTCTCATTTTTATACGCAGGAATCCATTTTTTAGCAGTTCCTGTTTTTCCTGCCATTGAAAAATCTTTGTTGTAAATATTATCTGCAGTTCCCTTAACAACCACATTCTCCATGACTTTTTTTAGCTTTAAAATAGTTTCTTTAGAGGCTATTTTAGGGTTAACAACAATAGGATTGAATTTCTTTGCCGTCTTATTCTGCTTTCTTAACTCTTTAATAAACAGTGGCTTTACCATAACACCATTATTAGCAACAGCATTGTAAAATGCAAGTATTTGCAAAGGCGTTACAGCAACTCCATATCCCCAAGCCATCCATTCTAAAGAAATTTTACTCCAGTTTTTATCTTTTGGTCTGGGTATATCTGGCTTTCCTTCCCCCTTAATCTCTAAACCGATTGGTTTTGTAAAACCATACTTCTCTAGTTTATCAATAAATTTTTGTGGACGATGATCGTAATGCTCTTTAATTAATTTTACAATTCCTACATTCGAAGAGACTTCAAAAACCCTTGCTGCAGAAATTTTACCATAACCTCCTCTTTGCGAGTCTTCTACTTTTCTTCTGTGAAGAAATATCCTACCTTTTTCTGTGTCAACTACAGTAGAAGTATCAATTACTTTATCGTCTAAAGCCGCCATTAAACTTGCCAACTTAAATGTAGAACCTGGTTCGTGTTTTTCCCAAACAGCGTAGTTCCTTTTTTCATAATACTTGCCTTTAGAGGTTCTACCTAAGTTAGAAATAGCTTTGATTTCTCCCGTAGCGGTTTCCATAACAACCGCACAGCCATGATCGGCTTCAAAATATTCTAACTGACGTAGCAATGCATGATGGGTAATATCTTGCATATTCACATCAATGGTAGTAATCACATCATGCCCGTCAACAGGTTCTTGCTCGTTTACATCATTAATAGGTTTCCATTGTCCTTTAGCAATCTTTTGCTTCCAACGCAACCCATTTTCTCCCTTCATATAATTTGCATAAGCACCTTCTATTCCTGCTTCTCCTCTATAGTCTTTATAACCAATGGTTCTTTCCGCTATTTTTCCAATAGGTCTTGCTCTTACGGTTTTATGCTCTGCTATAAATCCACCTCGATACACGCCTAAATTAAAAATAGGAAATGTTCTCATTTTTAAATAATCATTATACCCTACATCTCTAGCAATTAATAAATAGCGATGCCTTCTGTTTTTGGCATTCCTTAATTTTGTTTCGTAATAACTAGGGGTATTTCCCAACATTTCTGAAAGCGATTCTGAAAGTGCCACAACATTTTTTTCGAAGACCTTATCTTTTACAGCAACCACATCCATGCGAATGGTATACCGAGACATAGAAGTGGCTAGTAAATTACCATCGGAAGCATATACATTTCCTTTGTTTGCGTAAATAGTATCTTGCTTAATCGTGCGCTGCTTGGAGAGTTTTCTATATTTCTCTCCATGAACATATTGAATATTAAAAATTTGAAAAATAATTCCGCACAAAAAAAGCGTCATCAAACCTGCTCCAATATAGAATCTCGTGAGTATGCTTTTTTTATAGGTTGCCAATTACTTTAATCTTTAGATATTACTTTTATTCTTTGTGGAGGCGTTGTTGCAGGTTTTAAACCTCTTTCTTTTACTTTATCTCTAATATTAGACTCCATTTTTATGCGCATTAAAATGGTTCCAACATCTACATATTGCGCTCTTAATTCTCTTTTTTTCTTATTGAGCTCAAATATTTGAATTACTTTTTTATCAGACTCGTGCGCGCTAGAAATCATAATCAGCAAAAGCGCTACAATAAAAAGAATAATACGCCAATTCTTAAAAGAAGACTCGTCTACTAAAAAACTGCCTCGTAAAATATCGTTGATGTTCTTTTTTACTTTCAAACTTTTAACTTTCAAACTTTAGATCCTTTATCATCTCAGGATAAGTCTTCTAACTCTTCAACTCAGCAATTCTTAATTTTGCACTGCGCGCTCTACTATTCTCTTTAATTTCCAATGCAGAAGGCACCACTAATTTTCCTATTTTTTGCAAAGGCACATTGGTATTCCCAAAAACATCCTTTTCAGGTTCGCCACTAAACATACCCGATTGGATAAACCTTTTTACCAATCTGTCTTCCAAAGAATGATAAGAAATAACACTTAATCTTCCGTCTGCTGTAAGCAAAGAAGGTATTTGCACTAAAAACTCTTTTAACACCTCTAACTCCTCGTTTACTTCAATGCGAATTGCCTGAAATATCTGTGCTAATATTTTATGTTCTTTTGCCTTTGGTAAGTATTTTTTTAATACTTCTTTTAGTTGAAAACTTGTCTTTATTTTCTGATTCGAACGCTCCGTTACAATTGTTTTTGCCAGGGCTCTAGAATTCCTTAACTCGCCATACAAAAACAAAATATCAGCCAGTCTTTCTTCCGAATAAGTATTGATAACTTCTTGAGCAGACAAACTTGCTGTTTGATTCATCCGCATATCCAAGTCACCATCAAAACGTGTAGAAAAGCCTCTTTCTGCTTCATCAAACTGATGCGAAGAAACACCTAAATCTGCTAAAATTCCATCTACTTTCTGAATGCCATAGAACTTTAAAAAACGATGAACGTATCTGAAGTTTTCAGCAATCAACACAAACCGATCGTCTTCTATTTTATTTTGTTGCGCATCTATATCTTGATCAAATGCAAACAACTTTCCTTTTTCACCTAGTCTGTTTAAAATCTCTCTAGAATGTCCGCCACCACCAAAAGTTACATCCACATAAACACCCTCTTCTTTTATTGCTAACGCATCTACACTTTCTTTTAATAAAACCGGACTATGATATTGCATCAACATCATTATTTCCCATTACTTCCTCTGCCAAATCTGCAAAATCTAGCGTAGCATTATCAATCGCCGTCTCGTAAAGCTCTTTATCCCAAATTTCAATAATATTTACCGCAGAAGACAACACTACTTGTTTTGTAATATTGGCAAATTGAGACAGGTCTTTAGGAATTAATAACCTCCCTAAAGCATCTAATTCTACAATTTTAACCCCTGCTGTAAACCTTCTAATGAAATCGTTATTTTTCTTTACAAACCGATTTAACTTGTTAATCTTCTCCATCATCAAATTCCATTCTTGCATAGAATACAACTCTAAGCAAGGTTGAAATACCGACCTTTTTACTACAAAACCCTCTTGTAACACCGCAGACAATTGCTTCTTAAATGCGGAAGAAAGCATAAACCTTCCTTTCGTATCTACCTTGCATTCGTATGTTCCAATAAGGTGTATCATTACAGTTAAAAATATTTTGAATCTCAAAAATATAAAAAATCTACCACCTTTTACCACTTTTTACCACTTTTTATCAACACTTCGTAAAAATTGATGTTTTTAACCATTCTACAAGCGTTTCAAAGACATTCAAAACAGATAATTTAGCAACATTAATAAAGACATCTATCAACAAAAAAAGAACTACATTTGTGTTTTTGAGCAAATTTTAAAAAATGGACAAAAATCTAAAAACTGAAGGAAAATTTACCTATGCAGAAGAAGGGGAAGGCACAGCAATTATTGTGCTACATGGGTTAATGGGCGCCTTAAGTAATTTTGATGCAACGTTTCATCATTTTTCAAAAAAAGGATACCAAGTATTAATCCCTAAATTACCGCTATACTCGCTACCGCTCTTAAAAACAAACGTAAAAAACATGGCAAGTTTTTTATATGAATTTATTGAACATAAAAATCTAGACAAAGTTGTTTTGCTAGGAAACTCTTTGGGCGGACATATTGGATTGTACTTTACAAAACACTACCCAGATAAGGTAAAAGCTTTGGTATTAACAGGAAGTTCTGGTTTGTATGAAAAAGCTATGGGCGACAGCTTTCCAAAAAGAGGAAATTACGAGTATATTTTAGAAAAAACAAAAGCCGTTTTTTACGACCCAAATATTGCCACAAAAGAATTGGTAGATGATGTTTTTGAAATTGTAAATGACAGAAGCTCTGTTATTAGAACACTCTCCATTGCAAAAAGCGCTATTAGACATAATATGGCAAATGATTTACCCAACATGAAACAGCCTACTTGTATTATCTGGGGAAAACAAGATACCGTTACACCCCCAGAGGTTGCGGAAGATTTTCATAGACTACTCCCCGATGCTGATCTCTTTTGGATTGACAAATGTGGGCATGCTGCCATGATGGAAACTCCTGAAGAGTTTAATGTACTTTTAGAAAAATGGTTAATTTCTAAAAACATATAATCTTTTGAAAGTCACCTCTGCCGAATTTGTAATGAGTAACAGCAATGTTACCAAAGCACCAAAAGACAACATTCCAGAATATGCTTTTATAGGGCGCTCTAACGTTGGTAAATCTTCATTAATTAACATGTTAATGGAACGCAAAGATTTGGCAAAGACTTCTGGAAAACCGGGAAAAACACAACTTATCAATCACTTTAAAATAAATAAAAAGTGGTTTTTGGTAGACTTACCTGGATATGGTTATGCGCAAGTCTCTAAAAAGAAAAGAACCATTTTTCAATATTTTATTGAGAATTACTTTAGAGAAAGAAAACAGTTAGTTTGTACGTTTGTGTTGATTGACTCTAGACACGATCCTCAAAAAATAGACTTGGAATTTATGCGTTTTTTAGGCGAAAATCAACTTCCTTTTTGCATTGTATTTACCAAAGCAGACAAATTAGGAAGTTCAAAATTAAATGCACAAATTACCTCTTACAAAAAGAAGTTATTACAAACATGGGAAACTGTACCTACCTCTTTTATAACCTCTTCTTCTAACGGACTTGGACGTACAGAATTTTTGAGTTTTATTGAAGGTGTAAACCAAGATGTGGCAAAAGATTTTAACTAATTGCCATGCGCTCTAGCAAAGAAAATTTACAAGTTTTACACGAAGACAATCACCTTATTATCGTGAACAAACGTGCAGGAGATATTGTACAAGGCGATAAAACAGGTGATACGCCTTTAAGCGATGTTGTAAAAGAATATATTAAAGAGAAGTACAACAAACCGGGCAATGTATTTATAGGAGTTGTGCATCGATTAGACAGACCTACTTCGGGTATTGTAATTTTTGCAAAAACTTCGAAAGCCTTAGAACGCCTCAACAAAATGCTTCGAGAAAAAACCATTCGTAAAACTTATTGGGCAGTGGTAAAAAACAAGCCTAACAAAGCAACAGATTCTTTGGTTCATTTCTTAAAAAAGAATTCCAAAAACAACAAAGCTACCGTCTTTCATAAAGAGACAGAAGGTGCTAAAAAAGCCGTTTTACATTATACAATTCGCAAAGAATTGACCCACTACTACTTATTAGAAATTGATTTAGAAACAGGACGGCATCATCAAATTAGAGCACAATTGTCGGCAATTCACTCTCCTATAAAAGGCGATTTAAAATACAATTTTAACCGTTCTAACAAAGACGGAAGCATTCACTTACACGCCAGAGAAATTCTATTTACACATCCTGTTTCTAAAGAAAAGATTACTATAAAAGCCCCTACTCCTAACGAAGTTTTGTGGAACGCTTGTTCTTGATTTTTAACATTAAAAAATAGTACAATTTATCTGATTGCTTTTTTTAGTACTTTAGTGTCTATTATATAAGTACAATACAATTATGTAATTTTTATACTGCATTTTAGAAAAATGACTTTAATATTAGAAAATACAAATCAAGTAGAATCTCATACTGATTTATACGAAATAATTCAACCTTTTGAAAAAGAGTTTTCTGAATTAAATTGGCTCTTGACTAATCAGGAATATCAGATTTTTGATTTTGAAAAAAATGATGAAATAAAAAGATTAAATTTTAACTCTACCAAAACAACTTTCACAGGAAAAGAATTACTTGAAATCATAAAGAATCGAAAAATTAACTTTATTTGGTGTGTTTTCTGTGGATTCAAAGGCGACATACCAGAAATAAAAAATTCCAAATTACCATATGCAGATATGAATTCTAAAATTTGGACAAAACCGAGTCAATTTTTAAATAAAAATAGTGAAATAGAAATTATAAGTTTCGATGGAACTGCAACAATTTTTAAGACAAAAAATAAAGTAATTGAAAATTAAGTTTCGTGAAAAGTATAGCGATGCTATTGAATTAAAAAAACGCAGGATAACATTATAGAAATTAATTACTTAAAACCAGCAACCAATCTTATACAAAAAGTCTTATACATAATCCGATAACCCCGATTTTAAAATTAAATTTGTTTACCAAAAAGGAAACTTTTACCTTTGTATCAAATTGACATCTAAATAAAAGAGAAATTTAATGTTGAGTTTCTTAAAGAAGTTTTCGAATTTCTTGATGGAATTGACAAAAAAACTCGAAATAAAATCCTTTTTAATATTGATAAAGCCAAAGTCAAAATAGACAATACACTGTTTAAAAAACTGACTTCAGATATTTGGGAATTTCGGACTTTATACAACAAAAAGCAATATCGACTTTTTGCTTTTTGGGATAAAACTGACAATAGAGTAACTATCGTAATCGCAACGCACGGAATTATCAAAAAAATGCAGAAAACACCCAAAAAGGAAATTGACAAAGCAACTGAATTAATGAACAAATATTTTGAATCTAAAAATAAAAAACGATGAAAACATATTCATTTGATAAAGTAAAAGATAAATACATCGGGGAAAAAGGCACAGCAGAAAGAGACGCTTACGAAAATGAGTTGAGACTTGATTTAATTGGAGAAGCAATTAAACAGGCTCGGAAGGAACGAAAACTAACTCAAACACAACTTGGAGAATTGATTGGTGTAAAAAAAGCACAAATCTCAAAAATCGAAAATAATTTAACCGATGCTAGATTTGAAACCATTTTAAAAGTATTTAGAGCTTTAAATGCAAAAATCAATTTCAACGTAGAATTACAAAACCAAAAAATGGAACTAGCAACTGAGTAAAAAACACTAAACATAACAATCTCTTGAAAAGCCTCCAATATTTATCCATACTCATTTTACCCGCTACGGTTTCTATTGCTTTTACACAGCACCATGGACTTACTTTTCTACCGATGATTGTTTTCTTTGTTTTTGTGCCTTTATTGGAGTTTTTTATAAAACCCGATAAAAAAAACTTTACCAAAGAAGAAGCAGCAAAAGAAAAAGAAAAACAACGTTATTCTTTTATCTTATATCTGGCTTTACCCATTCAGTTGTTCTTTTTAGGTTTTTTCTTTTTTGCCATTCAAGAAGAATCATTGGCAACCTATGAAATTGTAGGGCGTATTTTAGCCATGGGACTCATGTGTGGTGTATTGGGTATTAATATTGGGCACGAACTAGGACATAGACAGCATAGGGGAGAACAATTGCTTGGAGAAATTTTATTACTCACTTCTTTAAATACGCATTTTTTACCCTATCACAACGGCGGACATCATTTTAATGTAGCCACACCTAAAGATGCCGCTACAGCAAGAAAAAATGAGACGGTATATACTTTTTATTTTCGCTCGCATTTTTCGAGCTACCTCCAAGCTTGGCAACTAGAAAACAAACGATTAAAAGAGCGCGAAAGAAATTGGTTTCATATTCAAAACCGCATGCTTATATACACACTTTGCAATCTCCTTTTTTTAGGAAGTATCTATTATTTTTTTGGAGGTTTTGTATTGCTGTGTTTTATTGCCGCTGCTGTTTTTGGTATTGTAAATCTGGAAACTGTAAACTATATAGAGCATTATGGCTTGTTGCGAACCAAAAACAAATACGGAAGATACGAACGTGTAAAACACACACATTCTTGGAATTCCGATCATGTAATTGGTAGAGCCCTGTTATTTAATTTATCGCGACATTCAGACCATCATTATAACGGAAGTAAACCCTATCAAATTTTAAACTCGCTGCCTGAAAGCCCACAAATGCCAACAGGCTATCCGGGCATGATGCTTTTTGCCTTAGTGCCTTTTTTATGGTTTTGGTTTATGAATAAAAAAGTAGAAAAAATTTCTTAAGAAACTTCTCACAACTCCATTATATGATTGTAAATCAGCTTACTTATCTTTCCGTTTTGAGTAAGAATTGTATGGCGAGAATTAACATTTAACACTAACTTTAAGCGTAACTTTTTATTTCTTTTATCTTTTAAAGAAATGTTCAAACGATAACTACTTTGTATTGTTTTACTTAAAAGATTTCGCTTCCACTTATAATCGGAGATATAAATAGCGCAAATAGTTTCATATAATTTTTTAGGAGATACTTTTTTTGGAATCTTTTTTAAATCAAAATCTAACGGATTATTAGATTTTAAATTATAATTGAAACCTAATTCACTTTTTTTAATTTTTCTCTTAAACCTTTTTAATAACTTCTTTTCTAAACTTAGAAAAAAATTAATATGATGCGTATGTCCTTCAAATAAAAACAATATAGAAGAAGGTACTTTGAATTCATTTATTTTTTCTTTTTGAAAAACTTGTACACCCGGTTTAAACTTTGCTTCTTTCTGAGAGAAAAGAGTACAGCTCAACATTAAAGAAAATAAAACAAGTATTTTTTTCATAGCGTTTTAATTTTAATACTTTTTTACTTTTTATACACCCCACCATCCAACTTCTCTCGAATTGCAGAAAAAGCGATAATAGTTTCGTCTATATCTTCTTGCGTATGTGTTGCTGTAGGAATTAATCGTAGAATAATCAATCCTTTAGGAATTACAGGATATACCACAATAGAACAAAAAACACCATGATTCTCTCGTAAATCGTGTACCATTGCCATGGCTTCTGGAATATCTCCTTTTAAAAATACAGGTGTAATACAGGTTTGTGTAGTTCCTAAATCAAAGCCTGCGTTTCGCAATCCCGATTGCAATGCCCGTGTATTTTGCCATAACTTTTCTTTTAATTGAGGCATGGTACGAATCATATCCAAACGCTTTAAAGCGCCTTTTACCATAGCCATAGGCAATGATTTTGCAAACATTTGCGAACGCATATTGTATTGCAAAAACTGAATTACTTCTTTGTCTCCTGCTAAAAAAGCTCCAATACTTGCCATAGATTTTGCAAAAGTTGCAAAATACACATCTATTTCGTCTTGTACACCTTGTTCAAAACCTGTACCTCTACCACCTTCTCCCAACGTTCCAAATCCGTGTGCATCATCTACCAACAATCTAAAATTGTATTCTTTTTTAAAGGCTACAATTTCTTTTAATCGTCCTTGTTCGCCACGCATTCCAAAAACACCTTCAGAAATCACTAAAATTCCTCCGCCTGTTTTTTCTGCCATTTTCGTGGCTCTTTTAATATTTTTTTCAAAGCTTTCCATATCGTTATGACGATATACAAAACGTTTTCCCGAATGCAAACGAACACCATCTATAATACAAGCGTGCGTATCCATGTCATAAACTACAATATCGTTTTTAGAAAGTAAAGCATCAATCGCCGACATAATTCCTTGATAGCCAAAATTTAGCAAGTAGGCTGACTCTTTACCTACAAAATCGGCACATTCTTCTTCTAACTGCTGATGAAATTTGGTATGTCCAGACATCATTCTTGCACCCATTGGATATGCCATTCCGTGTTCTGTTGCAGCTTCTGCATCTATCTTTAACACCTCTGGATGATTTGCTAATCCTAAATAATCATTGATACTCCAAGTAACTACCTTTTTGCCGTTAAACGACATTCTGTTAGAAATAGGACCTTCTAGTTTAGGAAATACATAATACCCTTCTGCCTGATCTGCCCAATTCCCAATAGGACCTATATCTTTTTTTATTCTTTCAAATAAATCGTTTGTCATGCGTGTATTTTTTGGTTTTTTACAAAAATGCAAAGTAACCGTTTTTTTGGCAAGTTGTCAAATTTAAAATAACAATGGAAAGTGAAAAATGAAAAACGGAAAATGGGAAGTGGGAAGTGGGAAGTGGGAAGTGGGAAGGTCTTTAAGACTACAAACAAAATTATTCCAAAAAGCCTTGTGCTTTCATCCACGCATCGCTGTAGATTTTATTCATATAACGCGATCCGTGATCTGGAAAAATTAACACTACATAACTATTTTTATCAAACATACCTAGTTGATGGTACTGTTTTGTTGCTTGTAATACCGCACCACTTGTATACCCACAAAAGATTCCTTCTTGATGGGTAATTTCTCTTGCAGACAAAGCGGCTTCTTTATCGGTTACTTTTTCATACTGAGTAATTACATCAAAATCGGTAGCCGTAGGAATGAGTCCTTTTCCTAAACCTTCAATTTTATAAGGATAGATTTCTTTGGGGTCGAGTTCTCGAGTTTCATGGTATTTTTTCAGTACAGAACCAAAAGCGTCAACGCCTAAAATTTGCACATTGGCATTTTGTTCTTTTAAATATTTTCCTGCCCCAGAAATCGTTCCTCCTGTTCCGCTTGCTACCACAAGGTGTGTGATTTTTCCTTGGGTTTGTTCCCAAATTTCAGGCCCCGTAGTTTTGTAATGTGCGTCTGTATTTAATTCATTAAAGTATTGATTGATATAAATAGAGTTGGGTGTATTTCTGTGAATAGTTTTGGCAACTTCATAATACGAATCTGGGTGGTCTGCAGGTACATTTGCAGGACAAATAGTTACCTCTGCACCCATTGCTTTTAGCATGTCTATTTTATCTTGTGAAGATTTATCACTTACCGCCAACATGCAACGATAGCCTTTTAGAACAGCAATCATTGCCAAGCTAAACCCTGTATTTCCTGAGGTAGTTTCTACAATAACACTTCCGGGTTTTAAGATTCCTTTTTTTTCAGCATTTTCAACAATATGTAAGGCAATTCTATCTTTAGCAGAATGCCCAGGATTAAAAGCCTCTAGTTTTGCAAAATACGTCCCTTCAAAATTTTTAGTCACTCGTTGCAATGCTACCAAAGGAGTTTGTCCTACTAACTCTAAAATATTCTTAATAACTCCTTGCTGTTTTTTCATATAAGTAGAATCTCAACCTTGTAATCTGAGCGCAAAAATAGTTTATTTTTCCAATTTGTTTTCTAAAGCTAAAAAGAAGGTGTATTCTTTTGCTATTTCTTTTAAGGCTTCAAATCTACCTGAAGCACCACCATGACCTGCATCCATATTTGTATGTAAAAACAGCAAATTATCGTCGGTTTTTAAATCTCTTAATTTGGCAACCCATTTTGCTGGCTCCCAATACTGCACCTGCGAATCGTGTAATCCTGTAGTAATTAACATATTGGGGTAATCTTGCGCACTTACCTGGTCGTAAGGAGAATAGGATTTTATATACTCGTAATATTTCTTGTCATTCGGATTTCCCCATTCGTCGTATTCTCCTGTTGTTAGCGGAATACTATCATCTAACATGGTAGAAATTACATCTACAAAAGGCACTGCTGCAATAATTCCATTGTACAATTCTGGATTCATATTTACAATTGCACCCATTAACAATCCACCTGCAGACCCCCCCATAGCATACAGATGCTTAGAAGAGGTATACCCATTATCAATCAAATATTTAGAGCAATCTATAAAATCGGTAAATGTATTTTTCTTGTGCAACATTTTTCCATCTTCGTACCATTGCCTTCCTAGATATTGTCCACCTCTTATATGCGCCAACGCATACACAAAACCTCTGTCTAATAAACTTAAACGTGTGGTAGAAAATCCGTCAGAAATAGTATAGCCATAAGAGCCATAAGAGTACTGTAGCAAAGGAGTATCCGCTCCTAGCTTTGTATCTTTATGATACACCAAAGAAATCGCTACTTTTTTTCCATCTCTTGCGGTTGCCCAAACCCGTTCTGTTTTGTAGTTTTTCTTATTGAACTTTCCTCCTAAAACTTCCTGTTCTTTTTTAATGTCTTTAGATTGGTCCTTCATATTGTAATCGATTACAGAACTAGGTGTTGTCATAGAGTTATAACCATAACGCAGTATATCTGTATCAAAATCTGGATTTGCATAGGTGTACACCGAATACGTTTCTTCTTCAAAAGGCAAGTATTCATCTACCGTTCCGTCCCAACGTTTGATTCGGATTTTGTTCAAACCATTGGTTCGTTCCTCTAACACCAAATAATCTTTAAAAATAGTGGCATCTTCTAGCAAGGTATCTTCTCTATGCGGAATTACATCTATCCAATTTTCTTTTCCCGTCTGATTTTCAGGGGTTTTCATCAGCTTAAAATTGGTAGCGCCATCTTTATTCGTTTTGATATAAAAATGATTCTCATAATGCGAAATATCGTATTCCAAACCACGTTCTCTTGGCTGAATAACTCGAAATTCCCCATCAGGATTATCCGCTTCTAAAACTTGGTATTCTGTAGATACCGTATTGTACGAACCGATTACAATAAACTTTTCTGATTTTGTTTTGTAGACAAATGCGCTAAAAGTTTCATCTGCTTCGTAAAAAACTTCTACATCTTCTGAAGCATCTGTTCCTAAAGTATGCTTAAATATTTTAGCGCTCCGTAAAGTTAACGGGTCTTTTTTGGTATAATACAAAGTTTTGTTATCGTTTGCCCAAACAGAACCTCCCGTAGTATTTTCAATTTTATCAGCATAAATTTCTCCTGTGGTTAAATTTTTAACTTGTAGGGTATATTGTCTTCTACTTACCGTATCTACTGCAAAGGCAACCAACTGATTATTAACACTAACATTTAAACCTCCTAACTGAAAATACTCGTGTCCTTTGGCTTCTTCATTTACATTAAAAAGGGTTTCTTCTTTTGCTTCTAAGCTTCCTTTTTTACGTGTATAAATAGGGTATTGTCCGCCTTTTTCATAGCGTGTACTGTAGTAATACCCATTGTCTTTATAAGGAACAGAAGCATCGTCTTCTTTAATACGAGATTTCATTTCTTGAAACAAGTTGTCTGAAAATTGTTTCGAAAATCCCATTACCTCATCATAATAACTATTTTCTGCCTCTAAGTAATCATAGACTTTTTGGGTTTGTACATCTTTCTTTTCGGCATTTTTCTGCGCATCGGTGAGTCGCATCCAAAAATAGTTATCGATTCTTACATCTCCGTGTTTTTCTAAAGTATCGGGTTGCTTTTCTGCGATAGGCGGAATGGCATTCGTATTTTTCATTGGTGAGTTTTTACAAGCGGTTGCAAAAATAAAACTTAATAAGAGGATAATGGCAGGTATTGGTTTCATTTTTATGATTTTATTTTAGTGCTTTTAAACTTAAATCCATATTGTATACAGAATGTGTAAGTGCTCCTGTAGAAATATAATTTACGCCACAATTAGCATATTGTTGTATCGTTTTTTCATTGATGTTCCCAGAAGATTCTGTTTCACAAAGGTTTCCTATGGTTGCTACAGCATGTAACGTTTCTTTAACGGTAAAATTATCTAATAGAATACGTTGTACAAGCTTATGATGTTCTAAAACCTCCTCTACTTCTACTATATTTCTAGCTTCTACAATCATGTCAATCTCTAAATTGTTTTCTTTTCTATAGGCATCTGCCTTTAGAATAGCTTTGCCAATGCCTCCACAAAAATCGATATGATTGTCTTTTAACATCATTACATCATACAAGCCAAAACGATGGTTGTATCCGCCTCCTATTTTTACAGCCCATTTTTCTAAAACACGAATCCCAGGTGTTGTTTTGCGAGTATCTAATATTTTTGTAGAGGTTCCTCTAACAAGATTTACAAAATGTGCTGTTTTTGTAGCAATCGCACTCATTCGCTGCATTACATTTAAAACCAATCGTTCTGCTTGCAGTATTTTTTGAGAAGGCCCCGACACATAAAAAGCAACCTCTCCTATTTGTACGGAATCTCCATCTTTACAAACAGGTTCAAAAACAAAACTGGAATCTACATATTCAAAAACAATTTTTGCAAAATCAATTCCTGCAATAATTCCGTCTTCCTTTACCAACAATTGCGCTTTACCGATATGATTTTCTGGCACACACGCCAAAGAAGTATAATCTCCTACACCAACATCTTCCTGCAAAGCATTTTTAATAATAGTTGTTATGACTTTTAAAAAAGTATCTTTTTGCATAAGTCTAAATTAAGGTTTTAATGGCAAATCTTCGTTAAAAAAACCGCCTGCATTTTCTGTTCTTTTGGCAGAAAATTCTACAATTAAATAGGCATTGGTAATTAAATTCTGAAGCTCGCAAAGCTGTTCAGAAATATGAGATTCTCGATATAACAATTTGTTTTCTTCATACAATAAACGCAATTTTTTTTGTGCTCTTCGTAAAAAATGATCCGACCGAACAATCCCCACATAATCGCTCATCATATTTTTAATTTCAGAAATCTCATGTGTAATTAATATCTTTTTTTTGTTTTTCGAAGTGTTCAAATCATTCCAATTAGGAATCTCAACAGACGATGCAACAACATCGTATCTATTTTTCAAATATAAAAAACTACGGTGCGCATACACCACTGCCTCCAACAAAGAATTAGATGCCAACCTATTGGCACCGTGCAATCCTGTCTGTGTACACTCGCCAGCAGCAAAAAGATTTTCGATAGTCGTTTTTCCATGAATATCTACTTTAATTCCTCCACATACGTAATGTGCCGCAGGCGTAACAGGAATTAAGTCTTTCCGAATATCAATTCCAACAGATTTACATTTGTTTAGAATTGTTGGAAAATGCTTTTTAAATTCTTTGTAATTCAAATGCCTACAATCTAAATATACATAATGATTTCCATCTATCTTTAGTTCAGTGTCAATGGCTCTTGCTACAATATCTCTAGAGGCAAGTTCTAAACGTTCATCGTATTTTTTCATAAAACGTTCTCCAGCAGTATTTAGTAGGTATGCACCAAACCCTCTCACCGCTTCGGAAATTAAAAAGGCAGGAGATGTAGGCGGATTTTCATACAACGCTGTAGGATGAAACTGAATAAACTCCATAGCCTCTATTTCTGCTTTCGCTCTATATGCCATTGCAATTCCATCTCCTGTAGCTACTGTAGGATTGGTTGTAGTTCTATACACTTGCCCTATTCCACCAGAAGCTAAAAAAGTAGTCTTGGAAATAATGGTTTTTACAGTCTGGGTATTTTTATCTAAAACATAAGCTCCAAAACAGTGATTTTTAGAAGTTCTGTCTATTTTTTTTCCTTGATGATGCTCTGTAATAATATCAATCGCAAAGTGCTGTTCTAAAAACTCAATGTTCGAATAAGTAGCGGCTTTATCTAATAGCGATTTTACAATTTCTAAACCTGTAATATCTTTATGATGTAAAATTCTATTTTGGGTATGACCGCCTTCTTTTCCCAAATCAAAATCTCCTTCCTTTGAAGTATCAAAATGCACACCCCAATCAATCAATTGTTCTAAAATTGCAGGACCTTCTTCAATTACCATTTGTACAACTGCAGGATTACACAAACCATCTCCAGCAATTAAAGTGTCTTGAATATGTTGTTGTATAGAGTCTTTTTTTAAGTCCGATACTACTGCAATACCACCCTGAGCATATTTGCTGTTAGATTCCAACTTTTTGGTTTTAGTAACAATCGTTACCGTAGCATCTTTGTAATAATCGGCTATTTTTAAAGAAAAAGACAGGGCTGCAATACCAGAGCCAATCACTAAAAAATCTGTTTGATACTGCATCTATTTTAGGAAGATAATGCTAACATTCTCTCTATAGGAAGCAATGCCTTTTTACTTAATTCAGCATCTACTTCAATAGCGGGGGTTTCATACTTTAAACAAACATACAGTTTTTTTAAGGTGTTCAATTTCATATAATGACATTCGCTACACGCACAAGTATTATCTTCTTTTGCAGGAGCGGCAAGCAATATTTTTTCGGGAACCTCTTGCTGCATTTTATGTAAAATCCCTGCTTCTGTAGCTACAATAAATTTTTCTTTTTTACTTTCTTTTACATACTTTAACAAGCCTGCTGTAGAACCAATATAAGCTGCCATTTTTAAGACATGCGCTTCCGATTCGGGATGCGCAATAATTGCTGCATCAGGGTGCTTTTTATATAAATCAATCATTTTCTCTATAGAAAAAGCCTCATGCACCATACAAGCACCGTCCCACAACACCATATTTCTCCCAGATTGCTCATTAACATAAGCTCCTAAATTTTTATCAGGGGCAAAAATAAGCGGTTGGTCTTTGGGAAAAGAGTCAACTATTTTTAGTGCGTTGGAAGAGGTACACACCACATCGCTCAACGCTTTTATTTCGGCAGAACAGTTGATGTAAGTAACCACTTTATGGTGAGGATGTGCCGCTACAAATTTTTGAAAATCTTGTGGTGGACAAGAATCTGACAAAGAACAACCTGCTTTTAAATCGGGTAACAACACCTTTTTTGTAGGGTTTAAAATTTTTGCTGTTTCCGCCATAAAATGAACTCCAGCAAACACAATAATATCTGCATCTGTTTTTGCCGCTTGTTGTGCCAATGCTAAACTATCTCCAACAAAATCTGCAATATCTTGTATGGATGCCTCTTGATAATAGTGCGCTAAAATTACCGCATTTTTTTCTTTTTTTAGCCTTAAAATCTCTTCTTCAAAATGAATGTTAGAAGGAACTTCTACTTCTAAAAAACCTTTTTGTGTCAAACGTTTTTCCGCTGCTTCTAAAGTGGTATTCATATCAATAATGCGTTTTAATAGACAACAAAACTACAACAAAATGACGATATATTTTGGAAGAAAAGAAAGCCTTTACTTTAAGAATTTTCGCTACTATTTTAACCTAGATTATGTACCTTTGATTTCCACAAATACAAAACACAATTCAATACGTTTCAAATGCATCTTTTGTTTTTTAATACATCTTTAGAAACTTATATGTTGCCCTGTCTTAATCAAAAATTATTCGGATTCGACTGTCTGGGATGTGGATTTCAGAGAGCGACGCTATTTTTGATACAGGGTGAATTTTTAGCAGCGTTTGAAATGTATCCTGCTATTTATTTAATGTTATTTACTGTATTGTTTTTAATTGTAAATCGTTTTTACAAATTTAAAAGTAGCCTTAAAATTGTTCGATATTTGGCAATAAGTATTTTGTTTACTATTGTAATTCAATACACTTTTAAAATGAATCTATTTATTTAAAACAACAATGGAAAAACAAAAATTACAACATGCTACTTTAGTTTATGTTTTGGCTATTTTAGGATTACCGCTTTGTTGTTGTGGCGGATTTGGAATTTTACCAGCAGCTATCGGATTTTACTTAGCGCATACTGAATTAAAAAAGTATTATGAAAATCCGGATTTGTATGACAATCAAGACAACATTTATACTGCAAAAATAATTGCATTGGTTGTTTTAGGTATCAATGCCCTTTATCTTATATTTACTATTTATAGCCTTTATACGAATTGGGATCTTTTTATGGAAACATACAATAAAACTATGCAACAATACTCATAAACAAACATCGTATGAAAATAATTTGTATCGGGCGTAATTACGCCAAACATATTGAAGAATTGGCGAATGAGAAGCCTACAAACCCTGTTGTTTTTTTAAAACCAGACTCTGCCATTTTACCCAAAAAGAATCCGTTTTTTATTCCACCTTTTTCTAATGATGTGCATTACGAAGTAGAAGTTTTGGTAAAAATTAACAAAGTAGGAAAACACATTGCGCCAAAATTTGCCTATAAATATTACGATGAAATAGGATTGGGAATCGATTTTACCGCGCGTGATGTACAACAAAAATGCAAAGAAAAAGGACTGCCTTGGGAAAAAGCAAAAGCCTTTGATGGTAGTGCTGTTATTGGAGAATTTTATCCAAAGGAAGTATTTGATGTCAACAATTTAAAATTTCAATTAAAGAAAAACGGAGCAATTGTCCAAGATGGAAATACAAATACCATGTTGTGGAAAATAGATGAACTGATTGCCTATGTTTCTCAGTATTTTACTCTAAAAAAAGGCGATATTATTTTTACAGGAACTCCTGCTGGTGTGGGAAAAGTAGCAGAAAATGATGTGCTAACAGGAACTATTGAAGGAAAACAAGCTTTTGAAATTAAAGTGAAATAATTGAGTTGGAAAAGGCTTATGAAATTGGAAAAAATATCAGAAAAATAATCTACATAAATTAAAATGAATAAAAGAAAAAAGAAATACATTCCAAAAAAAAGAAATAATCCTGTTGTTTTAAATCAGAAAATTGAAGATTTAAAAAAAGCTCTTAGATTACACGGGAAAAATATTGATGCGATTTCTAAATCTCACGATATTCATATTACAATGCTAAGTAATTTTGCAAGACACGATATTAAAAATTCTATTCAAAGCATAGATAGTGTAATTAGCACAAATTCATCGAAGGAAATTACAGATGAACATTTAAATTCCATTAAATTGAATTTGAAAATTATGAGAGAAACAATTGAAAATTTTTCCAAACTAGTTCCTCATAGTAATAAAGATAAGTTTTCATATAGCAGTCTCATTACTGCTGTAGAATTATTGAATAGGGACAATTTTTATGAAAACAGAATTTCCTTAATTAAAGAAAACACTTTAGAACAAGAAATCTATTTCAGCCTCCCATTCCAATCTGTAGTCCAAATGACAAATAACATAATTATTAATGCGACAAAAGCATTATCTAAAAATGAAACAGACAGAAAAATTAAGTTTTCTATAAATAAAGATGGAGAATTCTTTAGACTAAAGATTTACGATAATGGGGAAGAAGTTGAAAAAGAAATTGAAAATGATATATTTGAATATGGTGTTTCAAATACTGGTGGCTCGGGAATAGGACTTCATCATGCAAAATACCTATGTGAATTATATAATGGTTCTATCGAGTATTATGCTTTAGAAAACGATGAATTTAAGAAATATTTTTTAATATCTTTACCAATATTAAAGTCAGAAGAATGAAAAGAAGTATTTTAATAATAGATGATGTCAAAGAACAAGCACAAGGACTTGAAAAAGGGCTTGAAAAAAAACTGTCTTCTCAATATGATTTGAAGAGTGCTTATGAGGAAAAGGAAATTATTGAATCCATTGAAAACAGGTACTTTTCATTGGCTATTGTCGATTTAAGAATGGATGGTTTTTCTTTTGATGGTATTGAATTAATAAATAAAATAATACAAACAAATCCATTCGCAAAAATTATAATAGTTTCAGCATTTAAAGGAGAATACTTACTTCAATTAAAAGACCTTTTAATTACTGGAAAAATAGTTGATATTCTTGATAAAGATGATTATGATGTTTGGATTCCAAAAATTTCTGATATTATAGAAAAGTATCATCAAGAATCTTTTAAATCACCTGACGAAATAAATAATGCTCTTTTAGAACACTATTCAAATGCAAAAAATGAAACTGATGCGTATTCAAAAGGGGAGAAATTTGAACATTTTGTTAGTCTTTTATTTCAATCTATTGGATACAATAGTATTAACAAAAGAGTTATTGATAAATCATTAAATGAAGTAGATTTAATAATTAGAAATGAAATTGAAGACCCATTTTTAAATAAATTTGGAAAATACATTCTAATTGAGTGTAAAAATAAACCAAAAGATAAAATCGATAAAAATACTTTTATTATTTTTAGTAGTAAACTTAAGTACACAAATGGTTTGGCTGAATTAGGTATTATTGCAACAACTGGTTACTTAACAAGAAACACTTATCTAGAAGCCATTAGAGAATCAAATGATGTCAGAAAAATAATTTTTATTTCAAACAAGGAATTTCAAAAACTAATTTCATCTAAAAATAAATTAGAAACTTTCAAAGAAATCATTGACGAGCAAGTGAAAGATAATTAAATACTTTTGTCAATAAGGTATAAAATTAATTATTAGTTTTTGCTTATTTATGAAAGTCCTCGCAGACTTTCTATCTGTGATTTATTCGTTAACTTTAGTCCTTAAATCACGTAACTAATCTGATATAAACACTTTAAAGAATCCTCTAAAGTTAGTTTTTTCTAACCTCCACTTTTAAACTTTACAACTTTCAAACTTAACAAAAAATGAAAGCAGAAATCATTACCATTGGCGATGAAATATTAATCGGACAAATTATAGATACCAACTCGCAATGGATTGGCAAAGAACTCAATAAAATTGGTGTTGCTGTTTATCAGATTTCTTCCATTCAAGATGACAAACAGCATATTTTAAACGCTTTAAAAGAAGCGCAAAAACGTGTAGACATTGTAATTATTACAGGCGGATTAGGCCCCACCAAAGACGACATTACAAAACATACTATTGCTGAATACTTTAAAGATAGCTTGGTTTTAAACGAAGAAGTTGTAACACACATTCGAAACTTATTTGCGAAATACAATATTCCTTTTAAAGAATCGAATCGATTACAAGGAATGTTGCCTACAAAGGCTACCGTTCTTAAAAACAACTTAGGCACCGCATCGGGTATGTGGTTCTATGAAAACAATACTGTTTTTGTCTCCTTACCAGGTGTTCCTAATGAAATGAAAGGATTAATGACCTATAGCGTACTTCCAAAAATTCAAGAGCAATTTCAATTGCCTTTTATCATTCATAAAACAATTATTACATACGGACAAGGAGAAAGCGTAGTTGCAGAGCGAATTGCCGACTTTGAAAACAACCTACCTTCTTTTATAAAGCTTGCCTATCTACCTAATTATGGGAAAGTACGTTTGCGATTATCCGCCAAAGGCAATGATAAAGCGCTTTTAGAAAACACCTTAAAAGAGAAAATTACAGCACTTTATGCATTAATTCCTGATATTATTACAGGTGTGGGTGAAGAAGCCAGTATTGAAAAGAACATTGGAACTTTATTAAAAGAACGTAAAAAAACAATAGGTACTGTAGAAAGCATGACTGGCGGAAAAATTGCCGCAAGCTTAGTTGCTGTACCCGGAGCCTCTAGCTACTTCAAAGGAAGTTTTGTTACGTATACTTCAGAAACAAAACAAGAGTTATTAGGAATTTCCCAAAAACTGATTGAAAAACACACCGTAGTAAGCAAAGAAGTGGCAGAAGCCATGGCTTTGTCTGCAAGAAAAAAATTACATACAGATTATGCCATTGCCATTACGGGGAATGCAGGACCTACCACAGACAATAATGATAAAGATGTAGGGGTTGTTTTTATTAGTATTGCTACCAAAGAAAAAGTAATTACAGCTACGTTTAACTTTGGAAAACCTAGAGAACGTGTTATTCAAAAAACAGTAAACAAATCGCTAGAAATACTAAGAGAAGAAATTTTAAAAAATTAATGGTAATAGTTTTGTGCAATGTGTAAAAAATACCTAAATTTGCACCTCGTTTAGAAATAACACCTAAAACTGTAAAGAAGATGTCTAGAGTTTGTGAATTAACAGGAAAAAAAGCCATGGTTGGAAACAATGTTTCTCATGCTTTAAATAGAACGAAGAGAAAATTCAATGCGAATTTAATGACCAAACGTTTCTTTATTCCAGAAGAAGACAAATGGATTACTTTAAAAGTATCTGCTTCTGCATTAAAGAATATTAATAAAAAAGGAATTGCTGCTGTAATTAAAGAAGCAAGAGCTAACGGATTTTTAACAAAATAATCCGAGCCCATTAAAATAGAATAGAAATGGCAAAAAAAGGCAATAGAATTCAAGTTATTTTAGAATGTACAGAGCACAAAGCTACTGGAAAACCAGGTACTTCTAGATATATTACTACCAAGAACAAGAAGAACACTCCAGATAGAATGGAAATTAAAAAATTCAATCCTATCTTAAAGAAAATGACCGTTCATAAAGAAATTAAATAATCACGGTTTTTTACATTTTTGTAAAAACACCAAAACACACAAGTCATGGCAAAGAAATCAGTAGCGTCATTACAATCAGGATCAAAAAGACTAAGCAAAGCTATTAAAATGATAAAATCTCCAAAAACAGGAGCTTATACATTTGTAGAAGCCATTATGGATCCTTCTAAAGTAAATGACTATTTAGCAAAAAAATAATAGCATTACATAAAAGTTTATAAAGCTACTTTCAAATTTTGGAAGTAGCTTTTTTTATATCTTTACATGCCTTTTTTGATATAATCAATAAAGTCGTTTAAACTTTTTCAATACATAGCATTACCCATAAAAAATCAGCATGAGTTTTTTTAAAAAAATATTTTCAAAAGAAAAAAAAGAAACCTTAGACAAAGGCTTAGAAAAAACCAAACAAAGCTTTTTTAATAAGCTAAGTGTTGCCGTTGCAGGAAAATCGAAAGTAGATGATGATGTCTTAGACAATTTAGAAGAAGTGCTTATTGCTTCTGATGTAGGAGTTGCTACCACGCTAAAAATTATAGAACGTATAGAAACACGTGTTGCCAAAGACAAATACTTAGGTACAGAAGCACTCAACCAAATTCTAAAAGAAGAAATTGCAGGATTATTATCCGAGACAAATACGGATAATGAGACCCAATTTACCATTCCTAATACACAAAAACCACATGTTATTATGGTGGTAGGCGTCAATGGTGTGGGGAAAACAACTACGATTGGAAAATTGGCAAATCAGTTTAAAAATCAAGGACTAAAAGTTGTTTTAGGCGCAGCAGATACTTTTAGAGCCGCTGCTATAGACCAATTGCAAATTTGGGCAGACAGAACACAAGTTCCTATTATACGACAAGAAATGGGATCGGATCCTGCTTCTGTAGCTTTTGACACACTTGCCTCTGCCGTTTCTCAAAATGCAGATGTTGCAATTATAGACACCGCAGGACGCCTACACAACAAAATAAATTTAATGAACGAGCTCACAAAAATTAAGCGCGTCATGCAAAAAGTAGTAAGCGATGCACCCCACGATGTGTTGTTAGTTTTAGACGGCTCTACGGGTCAGAATGCCTTTGAACAAGCCAAGCAATTTACCAAAGCCACCGAAGTAACTTCTTTAGCCGTTACCAAATTAGACGGAACTGCCAAAGGCGGCGTAGTAATTGGCATTTCAGATCAATTTCAAATCCCTGTAAAATACATTGGTGTTGGTGAAGGCATTGACGATTTACAAATTTTTCATAAAGACGAATTTGTAGACTCTTTTTTTAAATAAACTTTTCAACTGCTTTTGGCTAATCACTAATTGTTAACCAGCTATAATATATGCGTACAAAATCCATTAAAAAAAATAAAATCAACGTAGTTACACTTGGCTGTTCTAAAAATATTTACGACTCTGAGGTGTTAATGGGACAATTAAAAGCCAACGGAAAAGAAGTGGTACATGAAGACGAAAATGACGACGGCAATATTGTAGTGATTAATACCTGTGGTTTTATTGGCAAAGCCAAAGAAGAATCGGTAGACACTATTTTGCATTATGCCAAAAGAAAAGAAGCTGGAGAAGTAGACAAAGTATTTGTAACAGGTTGTTTGAGTGAACGCTATAAACCCGATTTAGAAAAAGAAATTACCAATGTAGACCAGTATTTTGGCACGCATGATTTACCCAATTTACTGAAAGTTCTAGAAGCCGATTACAAACACGAATTGATTGGCGAGCGTTTAACTACCACACCCAAACATTATGCGTATTTAAAAATTGCCGAAGGTTGCGACAGACCTTGCTCTTTTTGTGCCATCCCCTTAATGCGGGGCAAACACAAATCTACACCTATAGAAGATATTGTTACGGAAGCTACAAAATTAGCCGAAAAGGGAATTAAAGAAATTATGTTAATTGCACAGGATTTAACCTATTATGGTTTAGACATCTACAAAAAACGCGCATTGGCAGAACTATTAAAAGCTTTGGTAAAAGTAGAGGGTATTGAATGGATTCGTTTGCATTATGCTTTTCCAACAGGATTTCCAATGGATGTCTTAGAGGTTATGAAAACAGAGCCTAAAGTCTGTAATTACCTAGACATTCCGCTACAACATATCAACGACGATATTTTAAAGTCGATGAAACGTGGTACAACCCACAAAAAAACAACCGATTTAATCCATAAATTTAGAGTGGCTGTACCTAATATGGCTATCAGAACTACATTAATTGTGGGGTATCCAGGAGAAACAGAAGAAAAATTTGAAGAACTCAAACAATGGGTTTCAGAAATGCGCTTTGAAAGGTTAGGTGCTTTTGAATATTCACACGAAGAAAATACAGGTGCGTATGTTTTAGAAGACGATGTTCCTGCCGATGTAAAATTCCGTCGCGTTAATGAAATTATGGAATTGCAAGGACAAATTTCTTGGGAATTAAATCAAGAAAAAGTAGGCAAAACCTTTCGATGCTTGTTCGACAGAAAAGAAGGAAATTACTTTTATGGAAGAACCGAGTTTGACTCGCCCGATGTAGACAACGATGTATTGGTAGATGCCAGAAAACATTATATTAAAATTGGCGAGTTTATAGATATTGAAATCTATGAAGCTGGTGATTTTGATTTGTATGGGAAGCCTAAAGGAGTTTAAAGTTTAAAAGATAGAAAAAAACTCCCTACACTGTCATTCCTGCGAAGGCAGGAATCTTATTATCATTAGGTCAAATTAAAATAGATTCCTGCCTTCGCAGGAATGACACTACAACACCTTTATAGAACAACCAATGGCTCTCGTAGTTGTTTTTGCAGGTTTTTCAAGTACTAACAAAGCTTCGATTGCATTTTCTACATACTTCTCTGTAACCGCATCTGGATTTCTAGAACTGTTATCAATCGCACCAATATATTCTACTTGCATTGTACTTTTACTTACAATATACACATGTGGTGTTTTGGTAGCGCCAAATTTTGGATAGACTTTTTGTCCTTCATCAAATAAATACGGAAATGTAAAACCCTTTTCTTTTGCGCGGACTTTCATATCTTCAAAACTATCGCCTTTAGAAGCCTTTGGGTCATTCGGGTTAATGGCAATAACAGGAAACCCTGCCTCTTTATACTTTTTATCTAAGGCAATAATTCTATCTTCATTGGCTACAGAATACGGACAAGTATTACAGGTAAAAACAATCACAAAGCCCATTGCATCGGAATAATCTGATAACGAAACCATTTTTCCATCAATGTTTTTTAAAGAAAAATCTTCAATAGTATCTCCTACTTGATACCCTTTTGTATACGTTTTTAAAGTAAAAGCAGTAATTGAAATACATACAATAAAAAGTAAAAATATTTTTAAAAGTTTCATGGTTATTTAATTTATAAAAGTTAATATCTAATTGGGTTTTAAAAACCTGACAGGTCTAATATTTCGTTTTCTAAAGTTTCGTAATCAAAAGATTGCTTGTAAAATTTTCTTTGCTTGGCATTGTAAATTAACGTAGCAGGAATGGCACCACTCCAAGTACTATCAATGGCACGTATCCAAACATCTTCGTTTACATCGTTTAAGAAAACTATATTAGACTGTAATTTATTTTTATTAATAAAAGGGATTAGTTTGGTTTTTACCTGTCTTGGAAAATCTAAACTTACCAACAATACCGATACTTTTTTATCTTGGTATTGCTGATTTATTTTTTCGAAATATGGCAATTCTTTTACACAAGGTGCACACCAAGTTGCCCAAAAATTTACCACATACGTTGTATCATTTTTTTGCTCTAAAAGCGGGGTTAACTCCTTGTAAGAATAAGACTTTACGGTGGTTATTTCTGGAATTTTTTTTGTTGCTTTTTCTTTTTTGCAAGAAGAAAATGCAACAAGAATAAATCCTAAAAAAAAGAATTTTTGAATCATCTTTTAAAAATACAGTTTTTCAAAAAAAAGACAACAAAAATTAACTGAATATTAACAAAGTTAAATAACAATTACATTATTTATCTTTGTTTTTCAACTTTATAAAAAACAGCTAAAACTAAACTATATATAAATGAAGTCATTAAAATCAAAATCTTACTTTCTTTTAATATTCCTTTTTTGTTTTATAAATAACTCGAACTCTTTTTCTCAAACCTCTCTTTTCAGTTATGAAAAATATGTGAGTTCCAATGGCGATTCGCTACTATACAGACAACTAATTTCTGATTACGACACACAAAGTAAATATCCATTAGTCATTTTTTTACATGGCTCAGGAGAACGCGGCAACGATAATAAAGCACAATTAAAATGGGGTGTTAAAAATTTTGCCAATAGTAAGGTTCTAAAAATGCATCGTCCCATAATCATCGCACCACAATGTCCAAAAGACCAACAATGGGCAACATATAGTTATGAGGAAGTACATTCAAAATCGACACCTACACAACCCATGAAATTACTTATTGAACTTATTGAAAAAGCCATTACAACACTTCCCATAGATCCAAATAGAATCTATATTACAGGGCTTTCGATGGGTGGTTTTGGCACTTTTGATGCACTTGTAAGGCGTCCGGATTTATTTGCAGCAGCAGTACCTGTTTGCGGTGGTGGAGACACCTCTAAAGCAACAACGATTGCACATATTCCTATATGGATTTTTCATGGAGCGTTAGACAGTACTATTAGCACAGTATTATCTCAAAATATGGTAACTGCTTTAACCAAAGCAGGCGCAAATCCAGGATTTACACAGTATCCAGAAACAGGGCATTTTTCTTGGATTGCCGCTTACAGTGATACTATGATGTTGGATTGGTTGTTTAAACAGCAAAAATAATTATTCAAATAATTTAAAAAGCAAAATATGCAAAAATCAATTTTAAATATAGTCCTACTCTTTTCTATTTTTACACAAGCTCAAAACGGATTCGAAGATTGGGATAAAAACTATAAATATAAAAATGCAGAAGAAATCATTAAAACTGAAATTGAATATGCTCACGAAGTAGAAAAAGATACTACTCAAGGACATTATTATGTTACATTACAAAAATTCAGGTTTACTGCTAAATATACAGGAAAAGAAAGACCAATTAGCAAAGAAACTCTTAACTCAATGAGAAGAGTTCTAAAAGTTCGAATGGGAAATGATGAATTTTTAAACGGATTAGTTTCTAAAGAATTTGAATTTGACATTGGTAAGTCTAAAATTTGGATGCCTATTCAAAACCAGTTGATTACTCCTTTAAAGAAAGAATCGAAAAAAGGACAAGAAGTACTTTTATATACTTTATTTACGAATGAACACAAATATAATGGCGGAATCATAAATACTTTTTTAATTTCAGAATTTACTACTGAATGGAATTAAAAACACCTATAAATATTGTTAATAAATGCTTTAAAACTCCAAAAATATTTGAATAAAATTTTAAGGCACATTGATTGTAAAATTTTAAATTTACACTTTCTAAATTTCAACGCTAAAACGAATGATTCATTTCTTTGGAAACGCAGACCACAAAGTATTTGCTGTACAAACAACAGAAGAATTAACCCCTGAAACTACCTCAAAATTAAACTGGCTTTTTTCGAATCCTGAATTTCCTTCAGGAGCAAAAAAACTCAACATAGCGTCTATAGACGCTTTTTTTGTGGGGCCAAGAGCTGCTATGATTACGCCTTGGAGTACTAATGCCGTAGAAATTACACAAAACATGGGCATTACGGGAATCATTCGAATAGAAGAATTTTATGCTGTTTCAAAAGATTTTACAGATTTCGATTCTATGATTTCTGAAAAGTATACGAAACTTTCTCAAGATATTTTTACCATTGCTATACAACCCGAAGCTATTTTAGAAATTGACGATATCGCTGGGTATAACGCACAAGAAGGATTGGCTTTAAGTGATGAAGAAATTAGCTATTTAGAAAATGTAGCCAAAAAAATAGGTCGTAAACTCACAGACTCAGAAGTGTTTGGTTTTTCGCAAGTAAACTCAGAACACTGTCGCCATAAAATATTCAACGGCACTTTTATTATTGATGGCAAAGAAGAAACTACTTCTTTATTTAAAATGATAAAAGAGACCTCCAAGCAATTTCCAAACGATATTGTTTCTGCGTATAAAGACAATGTTGCCTTTATAAAAGGCCCGAAAGTGGAACAATTTGCACCAAAACGAGCAGATATTCCCGATTTTTATCAAACAGAAAACTTTGACTCTGTAATTTCTTTAAAAGCAGAAACACATAATTTTCCAACTACAGTAGAACCTTTTAACGGTGCTGCTACAGGTTCTGGCGGAGAAATTAGAGACCGATTGGCGGGCGGAAAAGGCTCGTTACCTTTAGCAGGAACAGCAGTGTATATGACTTCGTATTCTCGCTTAGATGAAGCTAAAGAATGGGAACAAAAAATGCCTGCAAGAAAATGGCTATATCAAACCCCAATAGACATTTTAATAAAAGCTTCTAATGGAGCTTCTGACTTTGGAAATAAATTTGGACAACCTTTAATTTGTGGTTCGGTATTAACTTTTGAACATGATGAAGCGACTGATGTCTCCCTGAGCGAAGTCGAAGGGTCTCAACCTCGTAAACTAGGCTACGACAAAGTAATTATGCAAGCAGGAGGTATTGGTTATGGAAAAGCCTCACAAGCAATTAAAGATACCCCCAAAAAGGATGATAAAATTGTAATTCTAGGAGGTGAAAACTATAGAATTGGTATGGGCGGTGCCGCAGTCTCTTCTGCAGATACAGGCGAGTTTTCTTCTGGGATTGAATTGAACGCCGTACAACGTTCCAATCCTGAAATGCAAAAAAGAGCTGCAAATGCAGTTCGTAGCATGGTAGAAAGCGATGAGAATTTTATTGTTTCTATTCACGATCATGGTGCTGGCGGACATTTAAACTGTTTGTCAGAATTGGTAGAAGATACTGGTGGAAAAATAGATGTAGACAAACTTCCAGTTGGTGACCCTACCTTGTCTGCAAAAGAAATTATTGGAAACGAATCTCAAGAAAGAATGGGATTGGTAATTGCCGAAAAACATCTAGATACGCTTCAAAAAATCGCAGAAAGAGAACGTGCTCCAATGTATACTGTTGGAAACGTTACCAACAATCATCGTTTTACTTTTGAATCTAAAACAAAAGGCGACAAACCTATGGATTTTGCTTTGGAAGATATGTTTGGAAGTTCTCCAAAAACAATTATAAATGATATTTCTGTTCAAAGAAACTATCAAAATCCAACTTATAGCATTGAGCATCTGAAAAAGTATGTACAAGAAGTTTTACAATTAGAAGCTGTGGCTTGTAAAGATTGGTTAACAAACAAAGTAGACCGTTGTGTAGGCGGTAAAGTTGCCAAACAACAATGTGCAGGCCCTTTACAAATACCACTAAATAATGTAGGTGTTATGGCATTAGACTACAACGGAAAAGAAGGAATTGCTACCGCTATTGGGCACTCTCCTATTTCTGGATTGATAAATCCTGTTGCAGGAAGTAGAAATTCTATTGCAGAAGCACTCACCAATATTATTTGGGCGCCTTTAAAAGACGGATTAACATCGGTTTCTTTATCTGCCAATTGGATGTGGCCTTGTAATAACGAAGGAGAAGATGCTCGGTTGTATAAAGCTGTAAAAGCTGTTTCGGAATTTGCCATTGCATTGGGAATCAATATTCCCACTGGAAAAGATTCTTTGTCTATGAAACAGAAATACCCAAATGAAGAAGTCATTGCTCCAGGAACTGTAATTATAACTGCCGCTGGAAATTGTAATGAAATTCAAAAAGTAATAGAACCTGTTTTTCAAAAAAATACAGAACATATTTATTACATTAATCTTTCGCAAGACGATTTTAAGTTAGGTGGAAGCTCTTTTGCACAAACACAAGGCACTATTGGAAATGAAGCCCCGAATGTAAACGATGCTGATTTTCTAAAAAAGACTTTTAACACACTTCAAAATCTTATTAAGACAGGCAAAATTTCTGCAGGGCACGATGTGGCTTCTGGTGGATTGATTACTACTTTACTAGAATTATGCTTTGCAGACACAAATTTAGGAGCAGATTTAGACATAACTTCATTAAAAGAAAAAGACACGATTAAAGTATTATTTTCTGAAAATTCAGGAATTGTTTTTCAAGCAGATAGTTCTGTAGAAAAAATATTGTCAGACAATGCTATCGAATTTTTTAATATCGGAAATGTAAACGAAAGTGATACCATTACAATTAAAAACAACGAAGACAATTTTACCTTTAGCGTTTCAGAATTAAGAGACACTTGGTATAAAACTTCTTATTTATTAGATGAAAAACAAACTGCAAACGGTTTGGCAAAAGAACGATTTAATAACTATAAAAATCAACCTTTAAACTATAAATTTCCAACACACTTTACAGGAAAACTTCCTGTCATTGCGAATGGAATGAAGCAATCTGTTAATCAGAAAGGGATTATTTCGTCGCAAACTCCTCGTAATAACAAGCCAAAAGCCGCTATTATTCGTGAAAAAGGAAGTAACTCGGAAAGAGAAATGGCAAATGCCATGTATTTAGCAGGATTTGATGTAAAAGACGTACACATGACCGATTTAATTTCGGGTCGTGAAACACTAGAAGACATTCAGTTTATTGGTGCTGTAGGCGGATTTTCAAACTCAGATGTTTTAGGTTCTGCCAAAGGCTGGGCAGGTGCTTTTTTATACAATGAAAAAGCAAGAACCGCTTTAGATAATTTCTTTCAAAGAGAAGATACCTTATCTGTAGGAATTTGCAATGGTTGTCAGTTATTTATGGAATTAGAAAAAATAAATCCAGACCATGAAATTCATGGAAAAATGACCTACAACGATTCTAAAAAACACGAAAGTGCTTTTACCTCCGTAAAAATTGAAGAAAACAATTCGGTTATGCTAGCCAGTTTAGCAGGGACTACTTTAGGGGTTTGGATTTCTCACGGGGAAGGAAAGTTTGATTTGCCTTATTCAGAAGACAAGTACAATATTGTTGCAAAATATGGTTACGAAACCTATCCACACAATCCTAATGGCTCGAAATTCAATACCGCTATGTTGTGTGATGTTACAGGGCGGCATTTGGTAACCATGCCACATATAGAACGTTCTACGTTTCAATGGAACTGGGCAAACTATCCAGGAAATAGAAAAGATGAAGTTTCACCTTGGCTAGAAGCCTTTGTAAATGCTAGAAAGTGGATAGAGAAGAAATAAAACTCTCAAAAACTGCCACAATTTACAATGCTTGTTGTCTTTGGTATATATATTAAAATTATGTCTCATGAAACTTGCATAAGGAGGTTTCCATACCTAAAAGAAATAGCTGTACGGAAACTATATGAGACCAATAAAAGAAAGACACATGAAAAATAACATTTTAATCTTCTTTATAAGCTTTCTCTCTACTGTAAGCTTTGCACAAAAAACAATAGAAGCATCCGACTTGATGGAAGACATCAAAAAAGGAAAGACAATTTCAATAAACAATACCACTGTTGTAGGTACTTTAGACTTTACATTTATGGAAGAAGCTTCCGCTGATTTACCTGAAAAAAGAAAATGGTGGAATAACGGCGGTGACAACACAGTAAAAAAACGGATTAAAAATAAAATTTCCTTTTCAAATGTTACGTTTGAAGACGATGTTCTAGCTTACATTCCTACAGAAGGCGGTGGCTATACGTTTATTGCCAATTTTGAAAACGACGTTATTTTTAAAAATTGTACTTTTAAAAGAAAAGCGCTCTTTAAATATTCTAAATTTGATGGAGACACTTCTTTTGAAGGGACAAACTTCGACGATGAAAGCACTTTTAAATATGCTAAATTCGACAATTTTGTAAGTTTCGCAAAAACTTCTTTTAGTGAAACAGCTACTTTTAAATACACCAAATTTTTAAATGGTGTTTCTTTTAAAAATGCTAATTTTAGAGAAGACCTAAACATTAAATACACTAAGGTTTCTGGAAAATTTGATATTACAAATATGAAGGTTGCTTACGATATCAATGCAAAATACACCAAAATAAATGGAAAAAGTTTTACAAAATACTTAGTTGACAAAAATTAAGAATTGCGTTTTTCGAACTTTTATTAAACATTTTTTATGAATATCAAACAAATCTAACTTTAGATTTGTTTTTTTATTTATATTGTGCTTCATTTTAAAAATTTTACACATTTAAAATATGGCAACAAAAATCACTCCTACTCGATTATTCGATTTTCCTTATTACCAATTAGAAGAATTTAATCTTCCAAAAGCATTTGCAACGAAACACAACAATGCATGGGTTTCTATTTCTTCTAAAGAATATGTAGACCAATCAAATGCTATGAGTAGAGGTTTACTACGCTTAGGCATAAAACCCAACGATAAAGTTGCTGTAATTTCTACGAATAATAGAACGGAATGGAATATTTGTGATATTGGTATTTTACAATTGGGCGCACAAAATGTACCTATTTACCCAACAATTTCTAAAGAAGATTACGAATATGTCTTAAATCACTCTGAGGCAAAATATTGTTTTGTTTCGGATGCGAGTATTGTAGAAAAATTGAATCAAATTAAAGGAAATACAAAGTTAAAAGGGGTGTATACTTTTGATGAAATCGAAGGAGAAAAAAATTGGCAAGAAGTCTTAGAGCTCGGAAAAGATGAAAGCAATCAAAATGAAGTTGAAGAACGAAAAGATGCAGTAACTCCGGAAGATTTAGCTACCTTAATTTACACTTCTGGAACTACAGGAAAACCAAAAGGCGTGATGCTTTCTCATGGAAATATTGTTTTTAATATTATGACCAGCGAAAAAAGAGTGCCCTTGGAAGCAGGAAAAGATATTGCATTGAGTTTCTTACCGCTTTGCCATATTTTTGAAAGAGGTATTATTTACTTATATCAATATTACGGAATTGCAGTTTATTATGCAGAATCTATTGAAAAATTAAGTGAAAATGCACAAGAGGTACAACCTAATATTATGACGGCTGTTCCTCGTTTGTATGAAAAAATTTATGACAAAATTATTGCCAAAGGAGCAGAACTAGAAGGCATTAAAAAACGACTGTTCTTTTGGGCTGTTGAATTAGGTCTTCAATGGAAACCCTATAAGGCAAACGGTTGGTGGTATGAGAAAAAATTAGGATTGGCAAGAAAATTAATTTTTTCGAAATGGCAAGCTGCCTTGGGTGGAAAATTAAAACTTATGGTCTCTGGAAGTGTGGCATTACAGCCTCGTTTGATTCGGATTTTTTGCGCAGCAGGAATGCCCGTTATGGAAGGATATGGTTTAACCGAAACCTCTCCGGTAGTTTCTGTAAATGCAGAAGCAGAAGGTGGCTTTAGAATAGGAACTACAGGAAGAGTTGCAGATGGTGTAGAAGTAAAAATTGCGGAAGACGGAGAAATTTTAGTCAATGGTCCTAATGTAATGCAAGGCTATTATAAAGACCCTGAAAAGAGTGCAGAAGTTTTAAAGGAAGGCTATTTTCATACGGGTGATTTAGGAAGTTTATCAGAAGATAACTTCTTAACCATTACAGGTCGTAAAAAAGAAATGTTTAAAACCTCTGGAGGTAAATATGTAGTACCTACTTTATTAGAAGATCGTCTCAAACAATCGCGCTTTATAGAACAAGTAATGGTAGTTGGAGAAAATGAAAAAATGCCTGCGGCTTTTATTCAACCTAATTTTGAATTTGTAAACGAATGGGCAGAAAGACATGGCATTGCGGTTAAAAACCATACAGAATTGGCAGCACACCCAAAAGTTATTGAAAGAATTCAAAAGGAAATCGATGAATGCAATGAAAAATTTGCGCAATGGGAAAAAATAAAACGTTTTGAATTAACCTCAGACGAATGGTCTATTGATGCAGGACATTTAACACCTACCATGAAAATGAAGCGAAAAATTATTCGAGAAATTTATAACGATTTGTATGATAAAATTTATAATTCTTAAATAGTTGAACCCTTTCAGGGCTTAAAACCCTGAAAGGGTTGTTATAAAATACTAAAACGTTTTTGAAAACTTTTTACCTTTTTTAAAAAACAACTCATACATTAAAAACCCATACACTACAGCATATTCCAAGCCTATCAACCAAAGATTTTCTTGATACGTTTCATTGGCATAGGCACTATAACTTAGTACAATTACCAAACTCCAAACTATTGGAAAACGATACTTTGTAAAAATCGCTAATAAAACTAAGGTAGACAAATACCAAGGGTGCATGGTTGTAGTAGTAAAATAATAAAAGGACAAGCCGAATAACAATGCTGTAAACAATTCTTTTGGTGTTTTATTTTTTCTGAAAAATGAAATACCTATTAAAAACAAAATTGTTAAAACGGGTAGTATTTTACCAATAATGGCAATTTCGTTATAACCTCTAAAAAGATATCCTATTTCCCTAAAAATATAGTAGACACTTCCATTAAACTCGAAATTTCGAAACCATAGACCTACAGAATCCGTATAATTTGAGATCAAAGCTGAAGAAGCAAACGGAAGAAAAAACAATACTGTAACACCTAATACAATACTGTAAAAAGTAATTAGTTTTGTCATTCCTGCGAAAGCAGGAATCTTTAATAATGTTTGTATGGACTCCTGCTGAAGTTTATCCCGAGTGAAGACGAAGGACAGGAATGACAAAAGAGTACTCAAATTTTTCTTTACTATTTTGCCATTCATAGAAGATTGTTTAAATAGGCTTGTAATCATATTTCGTTGTACAAACCATTGATAAAAAAGCGGTAAAAACAATAGTGGAATTAGTTTTATACTTACAGAACACGCCAATACAACTGCCGATGATATCCATTTTTGCTGTTGTAAAAGATACAAGCTCCAGATTAAAAAGAAAAGCATTACGGATTCGAAATGCAGGTTTCCTGTCAATTCAATAATAATAAACGGATTCAACAAATACCAAAAAATAAGATGCACGGGAAGTTGTAACACTTTTAATAGTTTTTGCCCAAAATAAAGAATTCCAATATCTGCGAGTATAATAATGGTTCTAAGCACAACAACAGAAGCAAAAATGCTTTTATTGGCAAAAACTGCTGCCATTAAAAAGCACAACTGATTTAAGGGAGGGTAATTGGTATAATGACTTCCATTGAGTTGTCCCATTCCATCGTATAAATTACTTGCATCGTGAATAGGAGCATTTCCTTGCTGAATAAAAGTTTCTGGCAATGAAAGATAGGGATTAAAACCTTCAAAAATCATTCTTCCATCCCAAATAAAACGATAAAAGTCTTGTGATAAATTGGGAATGGAAAATAAAAAAATGAGGCGAAAAAGCAACATAAGCCCCACAAGAATAGGAATGTTATTTTGATGCTTTTTTAGCAAGTTATAGTAGAAAAAAAACAAAGCAATATATACTGTAAGCAATACATAAAACTGATCTCTTTCTAAAAAATAAGCAAAGAAAAAATAGAGTATACTACTTATAAAAATAAGTAAGATGGATTGGTAATTTTTTAACGTTTCAACTTTCAATTTTTAACCTCTAACTTTTAAAAATATAACTAAAAACTTTTCGATACTTTTTTCTTCATTTCCATCAGAAAAAAACCCGAAGTGACATTGTATTTCTTAATTAAATAGTTTGCTTTCAATCTTTTAACTTTAGACCTTAGAGAACAACGATTTAAAAAAAACATAGGCAAACCCAATAAAAAGCATGAAATGAAAAGGAAAAAGTCCGAAATCTCCACCCTGATCTCCTACAACAAAAGCGCTATACATTCCAAATACAAAATAAAGCATTAAAAATCCTTCAATAATCACATGTAGCGATACTTTCTTTTTTAAATACTTATTATTTTTCCAGCCATCTTTTAGGGTGGTTATATTAAACTTTGGCGTTCTTACAAATTCGCTTTTTTTACCAAAATGTCCTTCTAATACTGCAATAGAATTGTGTAATGAAAACCCCATAGCAATAGAGAAAAAGGTAAAAAAACTTCGGGTATATTCTACAAACTTTAAAAAACCACTTCCGTAGGTTTTTTTATACATAAACCAATAACAGATATAAAAAATAACAGTGCTTATAACAAAGAAACTCATTAGATAAAAATACGGTTTTAAATGCGCATATTCGTTTTTAATATACAACATAGGAATGCTTAGAACAGCTACTAAAAACACATTTAAAAACATGGTACTATTTAAAAGATGTAGCGCACCATGAATTTTTGTTTTTGTACCAATCTCTTTCGTCTTTAAAACTCGCTTTATCATTTTTTGAAAATTCTCTGCACCTCCTTTATTCCATCGAAATTGTTGCGAGCGCGTAGCACTTATTACTACAGGCAATTCTGAAGGGGTTTCTATATGCTCTAAATATTTGAATTTCCAATCTTTCAATTGTGCTCTATAACTTAAATCTAAATCTTCTGTTAAGGTATCTCCTTCCCAATTTCCTGCATCATAAATACATGCTTTACGCCAAATGCCTGCTGTACCATTAAAATTGATAAAATGTCCTTTGCTATTTCTACCTACTTGCTCTAAAGTAAAATGAGCGTCTAAAGCAAAAGCTTGAATTTTAGTGAGTGTAGAATAGTTTTTATTGATATGCGACCAACGGGTTTGTACCACACCAATTTTAGTATTTTTAAAATAAGGAACTGTTTGTAATAACCAATCTTTTTTTGGTAAAAAATCGGCATCAAAAATGGCAATAAATTCGCCTTTAGCTATTTTTAAACCTTCTTTTAAAGCACCCGCTTTAAAACCTTGTCGATTGGTTCTACAAATATGATGAATATCTAAGCCTGTTTCTTGTAATTCTTTAATTTTAGCGGCAGTACTTTTTAGCGATTCATCTGTAGAATCGTCTAAAACTTGTATTTCTAATTTTTCTAAAGGATATTTTAATTTTGAAATATTGTCTAACAAACGTTCCATTACATACATTTCATTGTACACAGGAAGTTGAATGGTTACAAATGGAATTTCTTTGCTATTGTTAAAATTAAAAAGTTCGGAATCGTCTTCTTTTTTTTGCGCTCCTAAATAATTAAACAACAAGTTTAATTGTGTAAGCGAATACATAAAAATAAGTAAGAGTGCAATCGTATAAACAACAATAACACTATATTCAATAATCATTATTTAAAACTATATTTAAAAATCCAACTTAATATTTTTACACCTGCAAAGATACTTCCTTTTACGGTTCCGGATACTTTAGAAACACCTATTCTGTTTCTGTATTTCACAGGAATTTCTAAATAAGACAGTTTTTGTTTGAGTACTTTTAGTTGCATTTCAACCGTCCAACCATAGGTTTTGTCTTCCATATTTAAATCGAGTAGTTTGCTATATTTAATGGCTCTAAACGGACCTAAATCGGTAAATTTTGCACCAAAAAACAATCGCATTAAAAATGTTGCCAACCAATTTCCAAAAATTTGCTGTGGCGTCATTGATCCTACTTCTCGAAATTCTTTTACACGAGCACCAATTACAAAATCGATATCATCATTCAAAATAGGTGCAATAATTTGGGTTAATTGTGCTGGGTAATCGGAATAATCACCATCTAAAAACACAATAATCGAAGGCTTTACTTTTTGTGCGGCAATGTAACTCATCCCTTTTAAACAAGCAAAACCATATCCCTTTCGGTTTTCTGTAAGCACTGTTGCTCCTGCTTTTTCAGCATTTACTGTGGTATTGTCTGTAGAATTATTATTAACCACAATAACTTCGTCAACAACTTTTGGAATATCATTGATAACGTTTGCAATAGAATCTTGCTCGTTATATGCAGGAATAATTACTTTTATAATTGGATTCATTAGTTTTATTGCTATGAATTAAAGAATTTCAAAAAATTCTGTGATTTAGATTCCCGAATACTCGGGAATGACATTTTCAAAGGAAACCGCAAAGCTAGACCCTCGAAGAACTCTTTTCGATTCAAAAACTATTTTCTCTTTTAAATGAAGAAAAATCTGTCCATTCTTTTATTTTAATTCCTTATTTATATTTTGACGCTTTCACTAATTCTTGATTTTTATACTGAAAACAATATCCATTTTTTTGATTCTCTTCAAATTGACATTTATGAATCATCAATCCTTCTTCATTATAGAACAACCACCAACCGTTTTGCTTGCCATTCTTAAAATAACCTTCTTTTTCTTTTACAGAAGTCTCATTGTAAAAGAACCAATATTTAGTCGCTATATTATTTCTAAAATGCCCTTCACTTTTTAAAACACCATTTTCGTAATAATTTTTCCAATATCCTGTTTTTTGATTGTTTTCTACCCAACCTGCTGCTTTTAATTGCTTGTTTTTATAATAGGTTTTACGGTATTCTTTTTGAGCAATTATTGCTGTTGAAAAAAGAAGTACTGTGAAAAAAAGATAAACTCTCATTTTTTTATTTTAAACCTAGTGATAACTTCTGCTAAAGCAGAAACCCTCATAAAAACAAAGATGAATTAAACAGATTCCTGCCTTCGCGGAATGACAAATTTCTTAATTCAACTTTTAAACTTTAGACTTTATAACTTTTCAACTTTCAGCCTTATTTACCAATTCCATTAAATCCACATCATTTCCTAACAAAACATCGGTAGGATTGATACGCCCTTCTTCTGGGCCATTTTCTAACTTTAATACGCCACGCGGACAAACAGCAGAACAAATACCACAGCCTACGCAACTGGCACGGACAATATTTTCTCCTTTTTGCGCATAAGCTCTTACATCAATTCCTTGTTCGCAATAGGTAGAACAATTCCCGCAAGAAATACATTGTCCTCCATTGGTTGTAATTCTAAAACGCGATTTAAAACGTTGTACAAGCCCCATATATGCGGCTAACGGGCAACCAAAACGACACCAAACTCGATTTCCAAAAATGGGATAAAAACCAGTGCCTATAACTCCTGCAAACCAAGCCCCAATTAAAAAACTATAGGTATCTTTAATCCATTGCGAGTGAATTCCTAAAAAAGATTGCCCACCTGTAAAATAGCAGTATAAAGTAACCAAAGTCATCACTAAAGAAAAGACCAAAACCGAATGAATCAACCAACGTTCTAACTTCCAAGCCTTCAAACTTTTATCGGAGTGTTGTCTGTAAGGGTCTCCTAAGGTTTCTGCCAATCCGCCACAACCACAAACCCAACTACAGTACCATCTTTTTCCAAAGAAATATACCATAACAGGTACTATAACTAATGTTAATAAAATTCCCCAGACTAGAATAAACAATCCAATTCCGCCACTATTTCTTAAACTATCTAAATTCCATTCAAAGAAAAAATCATAATCTAGCGGGAAAGCATTTTTAAAATCGTAACCAGGCATGTTTAAACTGGTCATGATTTCTGGAATTAAAAATGCAAATACAATTTGAAAAAACAACACAGAAGTAGTACGTACAATTTGATATTTATTGTGTCTGTATTTAATATACATTCTAATTCCCATGACCAACATAATGGTACAATACAGAAAACCATAGACAAACCACTGAGAGGCTTCGCCACCATTTAACACCTTACTTATTGGATCTAAAATAAAAGTCCAATTCACCACATAATCTGGCATAAAATAGAGCAATAAATAGAAAGACACCAAATACACTAACACCAACCAAGCAATCCAACCTCTATTGGTACTTGATTCTAAATAAATACCATCGTTTTTTATACCTGGCTTTCCTAATAAAATAAAGTTTGGAAGTATAAATAATAAAGCTCCTAAAATCCCTAAACCAAAAGTAAGAAACCACCATAAGCCTGCATGTTCTTGTACCATTCCTTTTCCTGCTTTTTTTGCAAGTTCGTAGCTTAACGTATGTGGCTTCCCGTAGATTTTATACTGATATTGCTCGCCCTTTTTATCCCAATTTTTTTCGGCATCGTATTTTGCAATCAAGGCATCATAATAATCGTTAGAAGCTTGGTAAGCATTACGAACACGACTAGAAAATTGAAAAATATTCAGATTTTCTTGATGCAAAACAGCCTTTTGTAATTCTTCTTTTATGACCTCGCTTTTGTAATCCTTATCCTTTAAAAAAGCATCTAATTCTAATGAATTCAATTGAAAAGAACCTGTAAAAACACTTCCTGTAAAAATGGCTAATGCGATTACAAAAAGAATTAAGCCTATATTTTTTAGTGTTTTCATATCTATGCTTTGCTAAAAATTCGTTTCCAACTTTTCTTTTTCAATTGAATGGAAGTGCTATTTTCTCGATTGAATTTTGCTACAATCTCGGGTTCGTGTTTTTTATAAAACTCTGGATCAAAATTGGCATCTGCCAAATGTTCTAAAACATACCTAACTGATTTTTTTTCAGTTAAAACTCTATCAAAAAATTCATGACGCATTCGAATTCCGAAATTGTTAATCCCAATAAATTCTTGCGTGTCTTTGTTATAATTTAGATGGATACATATTTTTCCATTTTCATGTTCCCAATAAAAACGAGCTTCATTTTCTTTAGGCTGTGCCCAAACCCAACCATAGGTTTGGTATTCGATATCTAAAAACTTAGCAGAGTTGAACCAATGTCCAGGTTTGTATTCAATGCGATTGCCACAAATAGTTTGCGCTACAGTTTCTCCCATCATACGCCCTGTATACCAAACGGCTTCAATAGGTCTTCGTTGCCCAATAGCTTCATGTTGCTCTGCACAATCGCCAATGGCATAAATATTTGAAATATTGGTTTCTAAAAAGCGATTTACTTTTACGCCTCTACCTGTTGCTATTTTGGTGTTCTTTATAAAATCGATATTTGGAGAAACTCCTGCTGTTAAGCCTACTACATTACACAAAATTTCCTCTCCTGTTTCTGCAATTACCACAGACTTTACCTGTCCGTTTTCATCAGCTTTAATTTCTTGTAAATTAACACCCAAACGCAAATCAATATGATGCTCTTTGATATGTCTATTAATCATTTCGGATTCTCCGCTAGGCAATACACCACTCCAAAAACTTTTCTCACGTACTAAAAAAGTTACAGGAATCTTTCTACTTCGTAACATTTCTGCCAATTCAATACCAATCAATCCACCACCAACAATTACCGCACGTTTACAAACTTCATTATTAGGTGCAAATTTTTCTAATTGTTCTAAATCTTGTTTGTGATACATCCCCATAACACCTTTTAAATCTTGACCAGGCCATCCAAATTTATTGGGTTTAGAACCTGTGGCAATAATTAACTTATCATAAGAAAGTGTGGTGTTATCTTTAAAAGTTAAATGATGATTATCTGTATCAATATTCGTTACAAATCCTTGTATTAAATTGATATTGTTTTTTTTCCAAAACCAATTTTCATAAGGTTGCGTGTGCTTAAACTCTAAATGTCCCATATACACATACATTAAAGCGGTTCTAGAAAAAAAGTATTCCGTTTCTGCAGAAATGATGGTGATTTTTTTATCGGAATTTTTCCGGATATGCCTTGCGACAGTAACACCAGAAATTCCATTACCAATAATAACAATGTGTTCCATTCTTAAAGTATTTGCAGTTATGTCGATGGTAAAGTTAAGAACTTAAAAGAATCTCTTAATTTAGAATTAATTTAAATAAAATTCATTGTAAGCTATTATAGCTTCTTGTCGACTGATGGTGTAATTTCAAATTTTAAACATAAAAACATGCAACGCATTTCTATTCTATTACTGCTAATAAGTCTATTTTCCTTTCAAGGATTTTCACAAGAGGAAGACACATCTCATCAGCAAAGTAATATTCAGACCTATACTCCTTCCAAGTTATTAAGCAAAGGCCAATGGGATATGAAATTTTTTAACAACTTATATACGCAAACAAAATCTGCTGACAACAATGGCAATAGTACTTTAGACATTCGTGGGAGGTCTAATTTTTTTACAACTACTTTAGATGTTTTTACTGGAATTTCTGATAATAATAGAGTAAACATTGGTTTATTATTAGAATATAGGTCTAATACTATTAATGGAAAAAATGCGACTTCTGTATTTAGCTTTTCAGATGATATTAACTCAAGAAATGGTTTGTCTTCTTTTGCACCTGCTATAAAATGGCAACCTATAAAAGATGTAGGTAATTTCTCTATTCAAAGTGCATTTCATATTCCTGTAATAGATGATGAATCTGATACAAGTGGTGTTTTTTTAGATCAAACAGCGTATATGTTTCAGAATCGTTTTTTTTATGATTATACTTTGCCTAGTGGAAATTGGCAATTATTTACAGAGTTAGCTACAGAATATAATTTTGGTGACAATACAAGTTTTGCGAATAATACTTTTGTTTTAGCTCCTGGTGTGTTTATGAGTTATTTTCCAAGTAATAAGTCTACTGTTTTAGGTTTTATACAGCATTACCAACGTTTTGGAGATTTTACACAAGATTTTACAGCGGTAGGTTTTGGAGGGAAATATCAGCTTACAAAAATTTTAAATTTAGAAATATTATATAGTAAATTTGTAAGAGGTACCGATAATGGCTTGGGGGAAAGTTTTAATTTAGGACTAAGAGCATTATTTTAAAAATTAGTTACCTTAGAAGTTTATCACGAAACTTTCATAACGAGATTTGTGATACAAAGGAATGGTTATATGAGCACTACACTTATCTTCTAACAGGAAGATTTGACGCATAAAAAACGAAAAATATAGACAGATGAAAAATAAAATATTCTTATTCCTACTTTTCATTTTCACAAGTCTCTCTTTTCAAGGTCAAACTAAAAAAATAAACGGCGTTAGTTTTGTGGCTTCTTCAGAACCTATCAATCAAACTCATGTAGCCCCTGTAAAGAATACGAATGCAAATTATGTGGCTTTAATGCCTTTTGGTTTTAGTAAATCGTTAAACTCCTCAAAAATCCGCTTTAATGAAAATAAACAATGGTTTGGTGAAACCGAAAAAGGGATCAAACAATACGCAAAGCAGTTCTATAAAAACCAAATACAGGTTTTACTAAAACCTCAAATTTGGGTATGGAATGGTGATTATACAGGTTTTATTAAAATGGATTCTGAAGAAGATTGGCAACAATTAGAACTCAATTATGAAACCTTTATTCTATTTTATGCAAAGATTGCTGAAGAATTACAAGCACCTATTTTTTGTATGGGTACAGAACTAGAACAATTTGTTGCTGCAAGACCTAACTATTGGCAAAAACTGATTCAAAAAATTAGAAAAATTTATAAAGGAAAACTAACCTATGCTGCAAATTGGGACGAATTTAAACGGGTTTCTTTTTGGTCTGAGTTAGACTTTATTGGTATTGATGCTTATTTTCCGCTAACGGACAAAAAAAATCCAACTGTTAAAGATTTTGAACTGGGCTGGAAACCCCATAAAGCACAAATTAAAAAAATTCAAAAACAGTTTCAAAAACCTGTCTTATTTACAGAGTTTGGCTATAGAAGCATCGATTTTACAGGCAAAGAGCCTTGGAATTCTAGTAGAAAAGAAGGTGCAATTAATTTACAAGCGCAAGTAAATGGATTGCAAGCTATTTACAATCAGTTTTGGAAAGAAAATTGGTTTGCTGGAGGATTTGTCTGGAAATGGTTTTATAATTATGAACAGGCTGGAGGAAAAAACAACAATCGCTTTACACCTCAAAATAAACTTGCAGAAAAACGTATGAAAGAACTCTATGGTAATTAGGAGTTTAATTTTAGTGTGTATTGGTAGTCTTTTTATGGCTTGTTCAGAAGATAACCACATTGCAATTCCTAAAAATTTGCAAGAATACATCGATCTAAATTCAGAGAGAACTTTAGATGAAGTAATTGCCTGTGCCGCAAGCGGAAAAGAAAACACCAGCTTAACCTCTATTTTTTATTATCCCATTGAAGGAGCTACTAATATTCGGTATTATGAATTATCTGATGTTAATGCAGATGAACAAAATCTTACATTATACAAAAGAAAAACACTATCAAAAGAAACTGTTTTTGGCGGAAAATTAGAGCATTTTGTTAGATTAGACACTTCAGAATCTTGGTGTATTATTACTTACCTAACCGATGGAAAACTTCATAAATCAAACCCTATTCGATTAAAAAATCAAACCAAACCAACAGAATGGAAAAATGAGGTTTCTATTGATTTTACAACTTCTTTAATGCCCAATTTTTCTTGGAATGATGGTGCAATTGAAGAAAATGTCATCTATTTTCAAGTAATTTCAAATACAGATAATTCTTTTATTTCAGGAACATATACGGTAGCAAAAGAATTTCAATATTACAACACTTCCAATGTTGTATTACATATTAACATCAGTACGCCTGCTGAATTAATTTTAGATACAGATTACAACTTTACATTAATGGGAGTAAGTGAAGATAATTGGGTAAATCTAGTGATTGAAAAAACATTTACAGCCATCTAATGAAATTCAAACATCTTTTTCTTACTGTTTTTTTATGCATAAATGTACTCTCGTTTTCACAAGAGAAAAAAATAATTACAATTGAAATTAAAGGAGTAGAAAAAACAAAAAAACAGTTTATAGAAAAGTTATTAAGTACAAAATCGGGAGCTACTTTAGACTCTACAAATCTAAATTTAGATATTGTTACCTTAAAAAGACTACCTGCCATTAGTCATGCTTATTATCAAGTTTTTCATTCTCATAAAAACCTCTATAACGTCTTTATTTCTGTAGAAGAAAATCACACTCTTATTCCAGATGTTAATTTTTGGTCGGCGATTAACAAAAAGTTTGCCTACAAATTAGGGTTGTACGAATATAACTTCTTAGGAAACAATATTACTTTAGGAGGATTCTATCAAAATAATGGATTCGATTCGTACGCGCTAAATTTTAAAGCTCCTAATTTATTTTCTAAAAAATGGGGAATTGCCTTCAACCATCAAAATTGGAAAAGCGAAGAGCCTTTGTACTTTAATAGTGAAACAGCCAACTACCTATATAACAATATTTCTTACGAAGTATTAGGCTTGTATCAACTTAACTTTACACATCAAATTCGTTTTGGTATCAATTTTTTTAATGAAAAATACACTTTTTTATCAGGTGCTGTAGATGCATCTATTCCTAAAAACTTAGACTTAGAAAAGCGCTTGTTAAAATTTGTATATGAATATGATACTTTAGATTATTATTATCAATATATCAGTGGATTTAAAAGTGTTTTTTACGGTCAGTACGTAAATACAACTAGCACACTACAAAATGATTTTTTTATTGGTTGGAACGATTTTTTATTTTACAAAAGGATAGGAAACAAAGGGAATTGGGCAAATCGATTACGGGTAGGTTTGGCGTCTAACGAAGAGAGCCCTTTTGCACCATTTGCCATAGACAATCAATTAAATTTAAGAGGTGTAGGAATTTTAGTAGATCGCGGTACAGGAAGCATTGTCTTAAATACAGAATACCGACATACACTGTATGATAAAAAATGGCTTGCCATACAAAGCAATACTTTTGTAGATGCAGGTTCTTGGCGAAATCCAGGTGGTACATTGAACGACTTTTTACAACATGAAAATATAAAAGTCTATTCGGGAATTGGATTGCGTTTTATTAGTAAAAAAATATACAACGCTACTTTTAGAATCGATTATGGTTTTAATATACTACAAGGAACTTCTGGAGGTTTTATTTTTGGAATTGGGCAGTATTTTTGAGAAATGGGAGTTTCTAAAGTTAGCAAGTCTGAAAGTTAAAAAGTTGGAAGATCGAAAGGTTATACTGTTATTCCTGTGAAGACAGAAATCTCATAAAATAACGATCAATTAAACAGATTCCTGCTTTATTGAATCGAGTCCAGAACAGCTCGTATAAATGACAATCTGAGATTATTCTTTTTTACCCAAAGGATAAATTTCTTGTTTTAAAAAATCCTTTGGAAAATCTTCATCTCCTTCAAAACCTAGTTCAATATCTTTTCCATTTTTGGGAATATAATCGGTTTTAAAAAGATAATCCCAAACACTTAAAGTCAAACCGAAATTCACACCCGTTTTCTTAGGAAGTTTCTTACCGTGATGCCAAATATGCATTTGCGGGTTGTTAAAAATATATTTAAAAATACCTAGCGGAATCTTCAAATTACTGTGATTAAAATGCCCCCAAGCTAAGGTAAATAAATGCACTAAAATAAAATCGTTGATTCCAAAACCAATCAATGCTAAGGGAATATATTCTAAGGTTCTATACACAACCGTTTCCATCCAATGAAAGCGCAAATGAGCTGCAAACCCCATTTCTTTTACAGAATGATGCACTTTGTGAAAATTCCATAAAAAGGGAACTTTATGTAAAAGACGATGAATAAAATATTGTATAAAGTCTTTTACCAAAAATAAAATGAGTAACTGAGTCCAATACGGAAAGTTTTGTATTTGAAAAAAAGCGAGATTATCAATATTTGCAAGTAGTAAAATATCATTAAAAAAAGTAACAGCCACATTAGAAAGGGCATTGTATCCAATTAAAGAAAACAAAAAGAAGTTAAAAAACATATAAAAACTATCTAACCAAAAGTCTTTTCTTAAAATAGCTTGTTGTTTTCGCCAAGGAGCAATAATTTCTAAAGCTAAAAAGAATAAAGAAATAGCAATCAACCAATAAAAATAATTATACCAACTTGGATGTAATATCTCATGTATCAGATAATTATAATACCCTGAAAAAGAATCTTTTATAATATGTATATATTTTTCCAATGTCTTAAATTAGATACTGTAAAGATACGAATCTTGCTTCTATTAGTTTTTGAAATATCTATTGATATTAGACCCTAAAAGCCTCTATAATATAAAAAAACGCAACCAAATACATGATTGCGTTTTTATGATTTTCAACTTGTTTTTTGATGAGATCCCGTTTTTCAACGGGATAAGCGATTCACACAAAATTTCTAATGAAATTTTGGTTCTCTGCTTACTTCACCTCCTCAAAATCTACATCCTCTACATTGTCGCCTTCTTCGCTTGCCGCTTCTGGCTGACCTTGTTGCGCTCCGCCTGCTCCTGCATTGGCTTCTTGCTCTGCTTTGTACATTTCTTCAGAAGCTGCTTTCCAAGCTTCATTAATACCTTCCATTGCCGCATCTATTTGTGCAATGTCTTTAGAAGCATGTGCTGCTTTTAAAGTGGTTAATGCAGCTTCAATAGGTGCTTTTTTATCGTCAGATAATTTTTCTCCAAACTCTTTTAATTGTTTTTCTGTTTGGAAAATCATACTGTCTGCACCATTAATTTTATCAGCAGTTTCTTTTGCAGCTTTATCTGCATCTGCATTTGCTTCTGCTTCTTGTCTCATTTTCTCGATTTCTTCTTCTGACAATCCCGAAGAAGCTTCAATTCTAATTTCATGAGATTTATTAGTTCCTTTGTCTAAAGCAGAAACTTTAATAATTCCATTCGCATCAATGTCAAAAGTAACTTCAATTTGCGGGACACCTCTTCCTGCTGGTGGAATGCCATCTAAATGGAAACGTCCAATAGTTTTATTGTCTGCCGCCATGGCTCTTTCTCCTTGTAGAACATGAATTTCTACCGAAGGCTGATTGTCTACAGCCGTAGAAAATACTTGCGATTTCTTTGTAGGAATCGTAGTGTTTGCTTCAATTAATTTGGTAAATACATTCCCCATCGTTTCAATTCCTAATGATAAGGGTGTAACGTCTAATAGCAATACATCTTTTACATCTCCTGATAAAACGCCTCCTTGAATTGCTGCTCCTAAAGCAACAACCTCATCTGGATTTACACCTTTACTTGGTGCTTTTCCAAAGAATTTCTCAACAGCTTCTTGTACGGCAGGAATACGTGTAGACCCCCCTACCAAAACGATTTCGTCAATATCAGAAATCGATAAATCGGCGCTTTTTAAAGCAGAAGCACAAGGATCAATAGTTCTTTTTACCAAATCGCTAATTAATTGCTCAAACTTTGCTCTAGACAGTGTTCTTACCAAGTGTTTTGGTCCGCTAGCTGTAGCCGTTACATAAGGTAAGTTAATTTCTGTAGAGGTACTACTAGATAATTCAATCTTTGCTTTTTCTGCAGCTTCTTTTAAACGTTGTAAAGCCATTGGATCTTCTCTTAAATCCATGTTTTCATCCGCTTTAAACTCTTCTGCCAACCAATTGATGATTTTTTCATCTACATCATCACCTCCTAAATGTGTATCCCCATCGGTAGAGAGTACTTCAAAAACACCATCACCTAATTCTAAGATAGAAACATCATGTGTTCCACCACCAAAATCAAAAACAACAATTTTTTTATCGCTACTTGCTTTGTCTAATCCGTAAGCCAAAGCTGCCGCAGTAGGTTCATTAATAATTCTTTTTACTTCTAAACCAGCGATTTCACCTGCTTCTTTAGTAGCTTGTCTTTGTGCATCATTAAAGTACGCTGGTACAGTAATTACAGCTTCAGAAACCCCTGTTCCTAAATAATCTTCAGCGGTTTTTTTCATTTTTTGTAACACCATAGCAGAAACCTCTTGTGGCGTATACAAACGTCCATCAATATCTACTCTTGGTGTATCATTATCTCCTTTTACCACTTTATAAGGAACTCTTTTTACTTCTTTAGAAGATTCAGAGAATTTATTCCCCATAAAACGTTTAATAGAATAAACTGTTTTTGTAGGGTTGGTTACCGCTTGTCTTTTTGCTGGATCACCTACTTTACGTTCTCCACCTTCTACAAATGCTACAATAGAAGGTGTGGTTCTTTTTCCTTCTGCATTTGGAATTACAACTGGCTCATTTCCTTCCATTACAGAAACACAAGAGTTGGTTGTCCCTAAGTCAATTCCTATTATTTTACTCATAATTATATTTTTTCAAAATTTTTAACTGACCGCTAAAGGTCAAGATGTATGCCAAGCAATTTTGAGTTAAATTTTGGCAGAAATACTGTTCTTGATGAAGAAATAATGTCAAAATGGCATTTTTACAACTGCTTTTTGTGTATTTTTGGTCAGCTTAGGAAAAGAATACTTATTAAACAATGAAACGAATCAACAGATAAATCTTAAAATAAACCTATGAATAAATTTGATGAAAAAATAGTGCAATACACCCAATTTATGGATGCAAAAGGACTTTCTTATAATTTGGACTTATTAAAAGCTGTAACCAAAGGCTTAGGACCTTCTATTCATAAAAGAGATGCTGAAACCGTTTCTAGTTCTGATAGTAATGAATTAGCAACCGTTAAAAACAATTTCTTAATCAAGAAATTAGGCTTAGAAGATACACCTGCCTTAGACGAGGCCATTGCAACAGTAGTAACAGCTATTGGCAAATCTGAAAAGAGTAAATACCGAGCGGTTGTTTACTACTTGCTTACAGTAGCTTTTGAAAAAGAAGCAGTTTATAATTTGTAAATTTTTTTCCAAATTCTATCTTGTTTTAAAAACACAAAGAACATCTTTTCAATTCTTATATAGATTTGTACTTTTGTCAGCTATCGATTAAAATGTATCTATCACATGACAATTCCTTCTAAATACGAAGCAAATCAAGTAGAAAGCAAATGGTATGACTACTGGATGCAGCATAATTATTTTCATTCTACACCCGATGAAAGAGAACCGTATACCATTGTAATTCCACCACCAAATGTTACAGGAGTTTTACATATGGGACACATGCTCAATAACACCATTCAAGATGTGTTAATTCGTCGTGCGCGATTGTTAGGGAAAAACGCTTGTTGGGTTCCAGGAACCGATCATGCTTCTATTGCTACGGAAGCAAAAGTGGTTGCCAAATTAAAAGAGCAAGGAATTGATAAAAACGATTTAACTCGTGAAGAGTTTTTAACACACGCTTGGGAATGGAAACATGAATATGGCGGAATTATCTTAGAGCAATTAAAAAAATTAGGTTGTTCTTGCGATTGGGAAAGAACGGCTTTTACCATGGATTCTGAAATGTCCGAAGCAGTAATTAAGGTATTTGTCGACTTATACAACAAAGGATTGATTTACAGAGGGTACAGAATGGTAAACTGGGATCCGGAAGCAAAAACAACACTTTCTGATGAAGAAGTAATCCATGAAGAACGACAAGGAAATTTATATTACCTAAACTATAAAGTTGTAAATTCTGACGGTTCTTCCCCTTTGGGGATTGAGGGGCTCACCATTGCTACAACGCGTCCGGAAACTATTTTTGGCGATACAGCAATTTGTATCAATCCAAATGATGAACGCTTCCATCATTTAAAAGGTAAAAAAGCCATTGTACCTTTATGTAATAGAGTCATTCCTATTATTGAAGATGAATATGTAGATGTAGAATTTGGAACAGGCTGTTTAAAAGTAACGCCTGCCCATGATGAAAACGATAAAAATTTAGGGGACAAACACAACTTAGAAGTAATCGATATTTTTAATGAAGATGCTTCTTTAAATTCTTTTGGCTTGCATTATGAAGGAAAAGACCGATTTGTAGTACGAAAAGAAATTGCTAAAGAACTTGAAGAAAAAGGTTTTCTAGTGAAAACAGAAACACATATTAATAAGGTAGGTACTTCCGAAAGAACCAAGGCTGTTATAGAACCAAGATTATCTGATCAATGGTTTTTAAAAATGGACGATTTGGTAAAGCCTGCCATTGAAGCTGTTTTGGGTGATGATGCCGATATCAATTTATATCCAAAGAAATTTGAAAATACATATCGCCATTGGATGGAAAACATCCGCGATTGGAATATTTCTCGTCAGCTTTGGTGGGGACAACAAATTCCTGCGTATTTCTATGGCGATGGTAAAGAAGACTTTGTAGTTGCAGAAACTGTAGAAAAAGCATTGGAATTAGCAAAAGAGAAAACTTCTAACTTTCAACTTTTAATTTCAGATTTACGTCAAGACGAAGATGCATTAGACACGTGGTTTTCTTCTTGGTTGTGGCCAATGTCGGTTTTTGACGGAATTCGAAACCCTGAAAACGAAGAAATACAATATTATTATCCAACAAACGATTTGGTAACAGGACCCGATATTTTGTTTTTCTGGGTAGCAAGAATGATTATTGCAGGGTATGAATACAAAGACCAAAAACCTTTTAAAAATGTATATTTAACGGGTTTGGTACGCGACAAGCAGCGCAGAAAAATGTCGAAATCATTAGGAAACTCACCAGATGCTTTAAAATTGATTGAAGACTATGGCGCCGATGGTGTTAGAGTTGGTTTGTTACTAAGTGCTGCGGCAGGAAATGACTTACTATTTGAAGAAGACCTGTGCCAACAAGGAAAACAGTTTGCTAACAAGATTTGGAATGCTTTCCGTTTGATAAAAGGTTGGGAAATTGACAACAACTTATCACAACCCCAAACCACAAAAATTGGTTTAAAATGGTACGAGGCAAAATTTCAAAAAGCATTAGAAGAAATAGAAGATCATTTTAGCAAATATCGTTTGTCTGATGCTTTAATGACCATCTATAAATTAATTATGGATGATTTTTCTTCTTGGTTATTAGAAATTGTAAAACCTGCCTATCAGCAACCAATTGATGCGAAATCCTTTGCTGAAATTATTGCAGTTTTAGAAAATAACCTAAAAATTTTACATCCGTTTATGCCATTCTTAACGGAAGAAATCTGGCAATATATTGGAGAAAGAACTCCAGAAGAAGCATTAATTGTAGCAACATATCCTACTAAAAAAGAAGTAGACATAACAATTATTAATGATTTTAATTTTGCTACTGATGTAGTTTCTGGTATTAGAACGATTCGGAAAGAAAAAAATATTTCGTTTAAAGATGCGGTAGAATTATATGTGGTAGACAACGAAAATAACACAAAGGAATTCGATATTATTATTCAAAAATTAACCAATACTTCTGCTATTAAAACCGTTTCTGAAAAAGTAGCAGGTGCTTCTTTTAGAGTAAAATCTAATGAATATTTTGTGCCAATCTCTATAGAAAACATAGATATTGAAGTTGAAAAAACAAAACTAAAAGCAGAGTTAAAAAGGGCTGAAGGATTTTTAGTTGGTATTCAAAAGAAATTATCGAATGAGCGTTTTGTAGCAAATGCCCCTGAAAAAGTGATTGCTTTAGAACGTAAAAAAGAAGCAGATACGTTGGCAAAGATTGAAACGATTCAAAGTAGCTTGACTAGTTTGCAATAAAATTTAGACCTGACAGGTTTTGGAAACCTGTCAGGTCTTATTTTTTAAGCTAAAACAGCTTCAATTGCCTCTAACTCTTCACTTGAAAAACTCGTATTATCGGTTGCTTTTACACAATCTAAAATTTGCTCTGTTTTACTAGCACCAATTAAAACAGAAGTAATTCTTTCATCTTTCAAAATCCAAGCAATTGCCATTTGTGCCAAACTTTGATTCCGATTTTCTGCAATTGCATTCAGTTCTTTAATTTTTGGCAGTTTTTCTAAAACCTGATCTGCATTTAAAAACGGACTATCTTTTACGGCTCTTGAATCTTTTGGCAACCCGTTTAAATACTTATTCGTTAACATTCCTTGCGCCAATGGAGAAAAACAAATAGAACCAATACTAGACTTTTCTAGTAAATCTAACAACCCGTTTTCAATCCAACGATCAAACAAACTATAATTTGGCTGGTGAATTAAACAAGGAGTTCCTAAATCTTTTAATATTTTAAACGCTTCTGCAGCTTCTTTGGGTCGGTAATTAGAGATTCCAATATACAATGCTTTTCCTTGTCTTACCATTAAATCTAAAGTACCCATAGTTTCTTCTAAAGGCGTATCATAATCGGGTCTATGATGATAAAAAATATCTACATAATCTAAGCCCATTCTTTGTAAACTTTGATCTAAACTAGCTACTAAGAATTTTTTTGAACCTAAATCTCCGTATGGACCTGGCCACATGTAAAAACCTGCTTTCGAAGAAATAATGAGTTCATCTCTATACGATTTAAAATCAGTTTTTAAGAGTTTTCCAAAAGTTGTTTCTGCAGAACCTGGAGGCGGACCATAATTATTTGCTAAATCGAAATGCGTAATTCCATTGTCAAAAGCACAATGCAGTAAATTCCGAGCATTTTCAAAATCGTCATATGCTCCAAAGTTGTGCCACAATCCTAACGAAATTTCAGGTAATAACAAACCGCTGTTTCCTGTACGCCTATAGTTTATTTTCTCATAACGATTTTCATTCGCAACATAGTTTTCTTCTGGTAATCTGTTCATATTTTTGTTAAATACTAAGTTATAAATGTACAAAAACAATTTATGAAATGATTGAAGAATTGAAAGATTGAAAATTCAACATTCATAACTCGTAACTCATAATTAAACAAGTGCTTCTTTTAAAATGGTAATTGGGTGTTTTGCAATTCGTTTGGTACCGTCAAAAATTTGATGTCTACAACTTGTTCCTGCGGCGGCAATTTCTGTTTCTGATGAACAATTTCTGACTTTAGAGAACAATGTATCTTCACCCACTTGCATACTAACTTGGTAATGCTCTTTTTCATATCCAAAAGAACCTGCCATTCCACAACAACCCGTATTCATAATCGTTACATTATAATTTTCTGGAATATTTAATATTGAAAAAGAAGCATGTGTACTAGACAATGCTTTTTGATGGCAATGCCCGTGAATTTTAAGCGTCTTAGACGCTTTGGTAAACATATCTGAATGAATCTTATTTTTATCAATTTCAGAAGCTAAAAATTCTTCAATAGTAAAACAGTTTTCAGAAAGTTTTTGTGCTGTGGCTTTATCACTTGCGATTCGCAAGTATTCGTCTCTAAACGTTAAAATTGCTGAAGGTTCAATTCCTATTAACGGGGTTTCTTCTGAAATAATATCTTTAAAAACTTCAACATTGATATCGCAAACTGCTTTCGCTTCTTTTAAAAATCCTTTGGAAATAAAACTTCTTCCACTTTCTTCATGGTTTACAATTTTCACTTTATATCCTAATTTTTCTAGAAGGAAAACAGCATCTTTTCCAATAGAAACATCGTAAAAATTGGTAAACTCGTCGCAAAATAAGTAGATAATTTTTTGAGATTTCTCACTAACGTTCGAAATGACATTTCGTTTCTTAAACCATTTTCTTAAGGTTTTAGAAGCTAATTTGGGAACCGATCTTTTTGTAGCAACTCCCATTATTCTTTTGGTAATATTGGTGTTTAAAACCAAATTTGTAAGCGCAGGAAAAACACTTCCTAATTTATTGTATTTCACATTGTTAGCAAATAATTTACTGCGAAAAGAATAGCCATTTGTTTCTTGGTATTGATATAAAAATTCTGCTTTTAAAGCGGAAACATCTACATTACTAGGACATTCTGTAGCACAGGCTTTACAACTTAAACAGAGATCGAAAACCTCTTTTAGTTCTTTAGAATCAAACTTGTTAGCAGCCTTATTGTTAGTTAAAACTTCACGCAAAGTATTGGCTCTTGCGCGTGTAGTTTCTTTTTCATTTTTGGTAGCTCTGTAGCTCGGACACATCGTTCCGCCTGCTTCTGCCGACTTTCTACAATCACCCGAACCGTTACATTTTTCTGCTAATTTTAAAATTCCTTCACTATCGGTAAAATCTTGAATGGTTTGTATCACAGGTTCTTTTCTATCAATTTCATAACGCAAGCTTTTATCCATGGGAAAAGCATCGGTAATTTTCCCCTGATTGAATACATTGTTGGGATCAAATGCTTTTTTAATGCGTCGTAGTAACTGATAATTTTTCTCGCCAATCATCAACGGAATAAATTCAGCACGCACAATGCCGTCACCATGTTCACCACTAAAAGAACCTTTGTACTTTTTGACTAATTCCGCAGTTTCTGTGGTAATTTTTCGAAATAGTATTACATCTTCTTTTTTCTTTAAATTTAGAATCGGACGTAAATGCAATTCACCAGCGCCAGCATGCGCATAATAAATAGCATCTTGCTGATATTTGTCCATAATCTGAGTGAACTCTTCAATATAATTTGGCAAATCTTCTAAAGCTACTGCAGTATCCTCTATACAAGCTACCGCTTTTCTATCGCCCACCATATTGCCTAACAAGCCCAAACCTGCCTTTCGTAAATAATGGACTTTGGCAATATCTTCTCCATATACTTTTGGGTGGTAATATCCGAAGTTGTTTTTTTCTAAATCTGCAATTAAAGCATCTGCTAAAATTTCCGCTTCTTCAATAGTATTTGCACTTACTTCTAGCATTAAAACAGCTTCAGGGTCTCCTTGTAAAAAGAATCGATTCTTTGCTTGTTCTCTGTTGTTTTTAGTACAATCTAAAATGGCTTTGTCCATGAGTTCACAAGCATACAAATTGTGATTCATTGCAATAACAGTTGCTAGTAGACTTTCATTAATACTTTTAAAATGAGAGGTTACCATAATACTTTTAGAGGGTGGTAAATCGTCTAATTGAATGGTAATTGCTGTAGAAAAAACCAAGGTTCCTTCACTCCCAGAAAGAAATTTTGAAAGATTTATCGTTGACTCATTGCCCCCAAATAAATCGGATGTTAAAAATTCGTCTACCGCATATCCTGTATTTCTTCGGTGAATTTCTGGTTTTGGGAATTCGTTTTTTATTTCTTGTTGATTTTCTTCTGAAGAAAGTTCTTTGTAAATACTGTTATAAATTTTTCCTTCAGGTGAATTTTCATTACTTTTTTGTTTGAATTTTTCAGAAGTTACTTCAGCAAAACTCGCCAAACTTCCATCACTTAAAACGCCATCAATTTGCAGTACTTTATCGCGTGTAACGCCATATTGAATTGAGGTACTTCCTGAGGAATTATTCCCTACCATTCCACCAATCATACAACGATTGGAAGTAGAGGTGTTGGGTCCAAAAAACAATCCGTGTGGTTTTAAAAATCGGTTTAAATCATCGCGAATAATTCCTGGTTGTAAGGTTATTGTTTTATTGTCTTTATCGAAATGTAGAATCTCTGTAAAATACTTAGAAACATCTACCACAATTCCGTCTCCCACACATTGTCCTGCCAATGAAGTTCCTGCTGTTCTTGGAATTAATGTAATTTTATTTTCAGTGGCAAACGCAATCAACTTTTGAATGTCTTCTACATCTTTTGGAAAAGCTACTGCTAATGGAATTTTTCGATATACAGAAGCATCGGTTGCATAAATGGTTTTATGCAAATTGTCGAAATGCAATTCACCTGAAAGACTATTTTTAAGAGATTGTAAGAATGTGTTGTCAATCATTTTTATGATTATTCAATAGGAATATTTCTTTTAAAACCAGTATCAAAACAGATAAAGGTATCTGTACCAGCAACGCCATTAATAAGATGTACTTGCTCGTATAAGACTTCTCGTAAATGTTCGTTATCTTTTGCAAATATCAGAATAAAAATGGCATAGTTCCCAGAAACATAATTGCATTCTACAATTTCATTGATTTTTGTTAATTCTTCCATTACAGACTTGGCAAAACGAGCTTCTCGCAATCGAATTCCTGTATAGGATTTGGTTTTATATCCTAGTTTTTTCTCATCAAAAATGAATTCAGCATTTTTAATAACACCTGCTTCGCTTAGCTTTTTAATACGTTGATGTACCAAAGAATTGGAAACTTTGAGTTCTTCTGCAATTTGCGAATAGGCTTTTCTTGCATCGGATTGTAGTTTTGATAAAATCTGCTTATCTATATAATCAAATTGATTTTCCATAAACGAGTGATTAAAATAATTACTGTCAAATTTAGTCTAAAAATAATTATTATAATCAAATTAACATAAAATTAATCAATATTAAATTAAAACACCTTTTTAAAGCCTAAAACAAAGCAAATCTGTTTAATTTTGTAAAACATTTTAAATTAAGATCTGATGACAACAATAGCAATTTTTGAAAAACTTTGGAACGAATATATTTTAAGAACGCCTTCTGCAGAGAAAATACAAAAATTATTTACAGATAAAGGCAACACTGTTTACAACGATCATGTAGCTTTTAGAACTTTTGATGATGAACGTGTAAATATTGAGATTTTAGCAAAGCCTTTTATTGCTACAGGCTATGTAGAGTGTGGCGATTATCATTTTGAACAAAAGAAATTATACGCAAAGCATTACGAGCATACAACTGACAAAAATGCGCCTCGCGTTTTTATCAGTCAACTATTAACCAAAAAATTTTCCTATGAATTACAATCTATCGTGAAAAGTATGATTGATGAAATTTCGAAAGACGATTTGCTTTCTTCAGAACTTATTTTTAAAGGAAGATTATGGGAACAACCTTCTTTTGAAGTGTATAAAAAACTACAGGAAGAAACGGAATATGCCGCTTGGTTGTATGTAAACGGATTTTGTTCGAATCATTTTACAGTAGATGTCAATAGGTTAGACACATTTTCTTCATTAGAGCAAGTAAATACCTTTTTAAAAGAAAACAATTTTAAGCTAAATACTTCTGGAGGAGAAATCAAAGGAACTCCCGAAGAAATGCTACAACAATCGAGTATTTTAGCAGATAAAATTGTAATTGAATTTAAGGAAACAAAAAAAGAAATTACTTCTTGCTATTATGAGTTTGCTTATAGACATCTATTAGAAAATGGTGATTTGTATTCTGGTTTTATTGCCAATTCTGCAGATAAGATTTTTGAAAGTACAGATATGAAATTAATAGAGGTAAAATAAAGATAAACCTCCTTTATTTACAATTGTTATTTTATACCTCTATTTAACTCTTTTATAATCTTATATACAACGCTTAAGGTATTTTCTATTTACATTGCTTGTAAATACATGAAATTTAACATGAAAAATTATGATAAGAACTTTGGGGAGGCTTCTTATTATAATTATGGAAAATAGACATCTATAGGGGTTGTAGAAATTCCAATAAAGAAATTATCCTCTGATATGCTCTCTTTACAACCCGAAAAATGTTAATTAATGTTAGACGATTAGCTACTTTTTAGTAGCTAATCATTCTCTTTTTACATCACAATATCATTTTTCCATTCATACGGAGCAGGAATATCTGTATCATCAATCAATTGGCGAATATCTATTTCTATGCCTCTACTTAAATCGGTAATAGGCACGTCGTTAGGTCCACCTTCAAAAGGATTTTCGGTGTTCTCCCCAATTTTTTCCATCGTATGAAAAACCTAAGACAACAAAGCACTAAAAGGTATAGAAAACCATACAAAGTGACGTGCTATAAACTCTTGAATTTTATGCGCCCAAGAAGAATGTGATTGATGATTGGCTAAGTCTTCAAAAATATGGGTACCTATTCCTTCAAAACCTTCCATAATTCCAAAAGGTAGTAAAATGATGAAAATCCACACAAAAATATAGTTCAAAGTAGCATATTGTCTGGGATATGGGAAGTTTTTAATTCGTTCTGATTTTCCTTGTAATGTATAGAGCTCTACCAAAACATTTGCCATTTCCATGTGACGAAAATCTTCTATATAACCTGCATCCATGAGTTCTTTTAAATGCCTCGATTGAATTCCTAATAATTGTGATGCCTGATTGCCTTTTGAAAAAACCTCATCGTATTCTTCTTTAGAGAGATAATTTTCTATGGCTCCCTTAATTGGAAATTTATCTTCACAAACTAGATAATTATTTTCTCTAAACTCCGTATTTCCTTTGTCTTTTTTTAAATGTGACTCCCAAGGTTTGTCTTTTCGCATCTGGTAACGCAATGCTGTTAGCCACGCTACATGCCTGTGTACTAATTTCTTCTTCACATCTTTTAATGCTTCTTCAGAGAGAGGTTTTTTAGCGTGTGTGTTGTCTATAAAATCTTTTACCATAATAGTCCAAGATCTAGAAGTATTTACAATTCCTCCCCAAATTTTTCGTGCTTCCCATAATCTATCGTAAGAAGCATTATTTTTAAAACTAATTAAAAAAGAAATCGCAGTTCCTAAAACACCTAGTGGTAACCAAGGTACATGCAACCACTTTAAACCCAAAACATCGAATAAGAAAACAGGAATTGTTGCTATTATTAAAAATAAAAAAAGATGCCTCCTTGTCCATTTGATAACGCCCTTTACTGGAAAAATTCTTTTAGTATACATGCTATTCTGGTTTAAAAATTAAAATGTTCCTCGTTTAAAATTGTATAAAAACAACAATAAGCTTTGTTAGGGAAAATATTTCTTGTGGAACAATAAACAAATCGAAATTGTATTATTTGGTTTGTAAATCAAAAATAACTTTTTGGTTTCATATATTTGTTTACTAATTCAAATTTTAACTCCTGATGAAAAAACTAATACTCCTCTTTGTATTTACAGCCTTTTCTGTTTCCGCTCAAACAGTAGATTTATCGTATTATCTTCCAAAGGATGTTACGTATAACAAAAATATTCCCACTCCAAAGTCGGTTATAGATCATGAGGTAGGCGAATGGCATGTAACACATGATAAGTTGATTAGCTATATGAAAGCCTTAGCAAAATCATCGGAACGAATTTCTATAGAAAATAGAGGGGCTACCTTTGAAGGAAGACCTTTACTGCTATTAACCATTACTTCTCCAGAAAATCATCAGAATATAGAAAGCATTCGCAAACAGCATATTGCAGCTACAAACAATGCTTCTATAAATGTATCGAATGCACCTATTGTTGTATATCAAGGATTTTCTATTCACGGAAATGAACCTAGTGGCGCCAATGCAGGTTTAGCAGCAGCGTATTATTTAGCAGCGGCTGAAGGTGCTAAAATAGACGATTTGTTAAAAAACACAATCATTCTATTTGACCCTTCTTTTAATCCTGACGGTTTGCAGCGTTTTGCATATTGGGCAAACACCAACAAAGCCAAGAATATTACTACAGACCCTAATGATAGAGAATACCATGAGGTTTGGCCACGCGGAAGAACCAATCATTATTGGTTTGATATGAACCGAGATTGGTTGCCTGTACAATTGCCAGAAAGTAGGGCAAGAATTGCTAGTTTTCATAAATGGTTGCCCAATATCTTAACAGATCATCATGAAATGGGGACCAACTCTTCTTTCTTTTTTCAACCAGGAATCCAGAGTAGAACACATCCTTTAACACCAAAAATGAATCAGCAATTAACCAAAGAAATTGCTACTTATCACGCAAAAGCTTTAGACAAAATAGGCTCTTTGTATTATTCTGAAGAGAGTTTCGATGATTTTTATTACGGAAAGGGCTCTACATTTCCAGACATTAATGGGGGTATTGGAATTTTGTTTGAACAAGCTAGCTCCAGAGGACACGCACAAGAAAGTGATAATGGATTGCTTACCTTTCCTTTTAGTATCCGCAATCAGTTTACAGCAGCTTTATCTACCTTGGAAGCAGCCCGTAGCATGCGTGTTAAAATTCTAAAATACCAGCAGAATTTTTATAAAAATGCCCGAAAATCTGAAGTTAAAAAAGCCATCGTTTTTGGGGATGAAAAAGATGCCGCTAAAAGCTATCATTTGGCGGAAATATTAAAAAGACAACAAATAAAAATTCATGAAGTAAAAAATGATTTTTCAGTCAATGGAAAAAATTATAAAAAAGGATATAGTTATGTGGTTCCTATGAATCAGAAAAACCATCGATTGGCAAAAGCGATGTTTGATGTACGAACTACCTTTACGGATAGTTTATTTTACGATGTTTCTGCGTGGACTTTCAACCATTCTTTTAATGTGGATTATGCAGAAAATATTGCGCTTAGTAAGGCAGGAAAAGAAATTATGAATTTAGAAATGCCTACAGGAATTGTTTCTTCTAAAAGTGATTATGCTTATTTAATGCCTTGGAATGAGTACTATACGCCCAAAGCATTAAATACTTTATTAGAAAAAGGAATTAGAGCAAAAGTATCTCTAAAAAACTTTAAAAATGGAGGAACTTCTTATGACTATGGAACTATTTTAATTCCAGTTCAAAACCAATCTTTGAGCAGTACAGAATTATATGATTTTTTAACAACAATTGCTAAAGAAAGTGCCGTAAAAATTAATGGTGTTGGTACGGGGTTAAACGAAGGAATTGATTTAGGAAGTAATAATTTTAAAACAATTAAAAAACCTGAAATTGCTATGCTAGTAGGAAACGGAATTACAAGTTATGATGCAGGTGAAATATGGCATTTATTAGACCAACGTTTTGATATGAAATTAACAAAACTAGATGTTTCTTATGCGAATAGAGTGGATTTAAGTAGATATACAACGCTTATTATTCCTAATAGTTCGTACATACAAAAATCATTAGAAGAAAAATTAAAAACATGGGTAAGAAATGGTGGTATTTTAATTGGCTACAGAAATGCTGTAAAATGGTTAGCAAATAAAAAATTCATCAACCTTAAATTTAAAAGCCCAAAAATAGACACTGTAAAAGGGGTTTCTTTTGAGGACAAATCTAAAAAAATAGGAGCTCAGTATATTGGTGGTGCTATTTTTGAGACGCAATTGGATCGTTCGCATCCTATTAATTTTGGTTATAAGAATAACAAATTAGCATTGTTTAGAAATACAACTTTATTTATAAATCCAGATAAAAAGAGCTACAACAACCCTATTCAATACACTTCAAACCCTTTGTTAAGCGGTTATATTTCTAAAGAAAATGCCCAAGAAATTAAAAATACCATCCCGTTTAAAGTACAACGAACAGGAAAAGGACGTGTCATTGTTTTTACAGACAATACAAACTTTAGAGCTTTTTGGTACGGAACCAACAAATTGTTAATGAATGCTATTTTCTTTGGAGATAAGATGTAAGAAAAGTTAAAAAATCTGAAAGTTGAAAATTTGAAAACAATCTAAATATTAGCGTTTTAACTTTCAGATTTTAACTTACCTAATTAAAGAAAAATGAGCTCTAAAAAAGAGTATGCGTCCTTGTCTATTTTTAAAACGAACTTGAAACCAATAATCATTATTGGGCATTAGAGTTTCATTATAATAACCATCCCAACCAACATCTGTAGACTTTAGCTTTTTTAATAATTTTCCAAATCTATTAAAAATAGTTATTTCTGGTTCTATTAATCGTTCGATTCTTATTATCTGCCAATAATCGTTACGACTGTCTCCATTGGGCGTAAAAAATTTTGGATAATCTATAGTAAGAATACGAATACTAAATTTTTTAAAACTAAAACACCCTGTATTATTGTTTCTTATTTTAACATATAGTTCATAAGAGTCTATTCCTCTTGTTGTATAGTTAGTCTTATTTAAAGGGCTGTTATTTATACTATTTTCTTCAGAATCATAATAATCGATTACTTCATAATCTAAAGGGTTTAAAGTACCTAATACAGTACTATTTAATACTTCTAAATTTATATTAATTATGTAATCTGAATTTTCATCAAAAAACAATTGTTCAGGAATTGTGTCAATTAAAAAAGGAAATGTACCACTTAAAGCAATTAATTCATTTGTTTCAGTAGCACATCCTGTACTATTTGATGTCACTTCAAAATTTGTATAATTCCCATTCTTTAAATTAGAAATTGTCATTACACCAGAAGCATTAGAAGTGTATTCCACAGCAGGAATAGCTACTCCGTCTAATTCATAGGAAACACTTATAATTTCATTAGATAATAAGCCATTAAAGATAATTTCACCATTGTCTCCATTACAATTATCTGGATTCAAAAAATCTAATGTAAAAATGGGCGCACCTGGATTTATTAATTGATAAACGTTGTTATTAAAAGTGGTACATCCATCAATTTCAATTTCAAAATTAGAGTATGTTCCGGCATCTAAACCTGTTAACTCTACAATACCATCACTATTCGCTATATAATCTTGTTCTGGAACAAGGATTCCATTTCTCTGATAAGAAACAGTGCATGCTTCTCCTTCTGTTAAGCCAGATAATGATATTTTTCCCTCTGAGCCTCCACAAGTGGTTGGAGATGAAGCAAAAATATTGAGAATTACTGGAATAAAATCGACATCTATTTCTTCTAAAATATAATAGTAGACAAAAGTCTTTGTTTCACTGGGGTTTATAGTTCCTAATTTAAAAGCAATAGAAATTGCAGCATCAGCAAGAGTTGTACTTCCTTCGGTATTTGTAAAATCGAATGAACCATTCCATACTTGAGAAGCGTTTCTATTGGTAAAGCCTCCATAGGTTACTCTAGCTCTAGTATCTTTTGCATAAAAACTAACCGAAGAACCATCCATATCTTCTACAGTCTCCAAAGGCCCCTGAGAAGCCTCTACAAGAGCAACATCCTCTGTATCATCGGGCTGACTAATTAAATGAAGATTGGTATCAAAACTACCCGACAATGTTTGATTATTATCCGGATCTACATTATGCATAAAAAAAACATCTTCTTTTGCTTCTGAACTATTATTAGTAACTGTAGTAATCATTTGAATAAATAAATTATTCTCTGTAACACTATAATATCTATTAATTTTCAACCCTTCTACTTCTCCTTCCCATTGAATTTGCGCCGAATCTTCGAAACAAGAAGACTCTATTGTGTTTGCGTCAATAATAGAACCTGGAATTCCACTTCCAATAATTTCATTGTTATTACTGTAATTTATTCCATTAATTTCTAAAGAAAAACCTTCTTCTGGACTTCCTGGAGTAAAAAAATCACCATCATAGTCTACCCAACCGTCTTTTTGAGGATTGGCAATAAATCCAAACAAAAAATTGCCAACCTCTCTATTATCATGAAAAGAAGCAGGTTTATTGGCTGTATTATTCCCAAAAACTCCTTTGTTATTTACACCAATTTCTACGTAGTTTCCTTTTATCCATCCTTCGCCTTCAATTAAATGGCTTTCTAACTGAGCAAATGCAAAATTTGAAGTCAATAATAAAATAAAAAAAAGGGTCTTTTTTTTCAGCATTTTTAGATTCATAATCAATGTTTTTTCAAAAATACAATATAAAATCTTGTTTTGTAACAAAAGGATTTTAAAATAGTCTATTATATACATTAACTATTAAATTGTATTATGAGCTTGTTTAGAGTGCTTTTAGCCATCTTTTTCCCACCATTATCTGTAATTGATAAAGGTTGTGGGTCTTTTATTATTGTTTTTATACTAACTTTATTTGCTTGGGTTCCAGGAGTTATTGGTGCGTTAGTTATTCTAAATAATCCTAAAAATTAATCAACTTTTAAATTTAATAATTCCTCTACAAAATCTCTAGAATTAGACAATCTAGGCACTTTATGTTGCCCTCCCAATTTTCCTTTTTGTTTTAACCATGTATAAAACAAACCTTGTGAAACACTATGTACTTTAGGTAAGTTTAATGTCATGTTCTGATAGCGCTTTGCTTCATAGTCAGAATTGATAGATTTTAAAGCATTGTCTAACAACTCCGTAAAATAAGATAAACTTTTTGGCTCTTTTTTAAATTCAATCACCCATTCATGTCCGCCTTTTTCTTTCCCTTCCATAAAAATAGGTCCTACAGTATAATCGGTAATCGTAGCTTTTGTTTTTTTACAAGCTAATTTTAATGCCTCTTCTGCATTTTCAATAATCAATTCTTCACCAAAAACATTGATAAAATGTTTCGTACGTCCAGTTATTTTTATTCGATATGGGCTTAGAGAAGTAAATTTTACCGTATCACCAATTAAATAACGCCATAAACCACCATTGGTAGTGATTACAATGGCATACTGTATTTCTTTTTTTACTTCAGAAAGTGGAATGGCAATAGAATCTTCTCCTACATAAGTATCCATAGGAATAAATTCATAAAAAATTCCGTAATCTAACATCAACAACAATTCTTTAGAATTATTTTTATCTTGAATACCAAAAAAGCCTTCCGAAGCATTGTAAGTTTCGTAATATTTGAAGTCCTTTTTAGGAATGATTTTTTTATACTGTTCTAGATATGGGTTAAAATTTACACCACCGTGAAAGTACACTTCTAAATTAGGCCATACTTCTAGAATGTTATTTTTTCCTGTTTTTTCTAATACTCGATGTAACAAAACCAACATCCAAGAAGGCACACCTACTAAGCTGGTAATATTTTCGTGAATTGTTTCGTCTATAATGGCTTCCATTTTTGTTTCCCATTCACTCATTAAAGCAACTTCAGATCTTGGCGCAGAACTAAAATCTGCCCAAAAAGGCAAATTCTCAGTAATAATAGCAGACAAATCTCCAAAATAAGAATTGTTGTCTTCATAAATAGCAGAACTCCCGCCCAATTTCAATCCTTTTCCTTTAAACAATTGAGTATTTGGGTTGTTGTTAATGTATAAACACAACATATCTTTTCCCGCTTTTAAATGACAATATTCTAATGCTTCATTACTTACAGGAATAAATTTGCTTTTTGCATTGGTAGTTCCGCTAGATTTCGCAAACCATTTAATGGGTGTTGGCCAAAATAAATTTTGTTCCCCTTTTCTACAACGCTCAATAAGAGGTTGTAGGGTTTCATATTTTTGAATAGGAACTTTTAAAGAAAAATCAGTATAATTTTTAATAGAAGAAAATTGATGTTGTTTACCAAATTCTGTGCTTTTTGCTTGTGCTATAAGCTTTAATAACAATTCATCTTGAACATCAATAGGATATTTTAAAAACAACTCTATTTGATGCTTTCGTTTCTTTAAAAACCAAGAAATGATAGAATTAAAAATGGGAAAAGCCATAGAATTTAGTAAGTTTGTTTCAAGATATTTTACACATCCCTTTTCACCAGTTAAAAATAGTAAAATTTGTTTTATGCAATATCAAGGAGTTTTAAAAAAAATGATGACGGAAAATACAAGTCAGATTCAGTATTATTTAGATGTGGATAATAACTTCATTAATATGAATCAGCTATTAGACAAAAAAATTACACTTTCCTTTGTAAAATATCAATGCCTTAATTGTTCTTTGGAAAAAGAAATTTACCGACAAGGTTTTTGTAAAAGCTGCTTTTTTGAAACGCCAAATGCAGGAGATTGGATTATGAGACCCGAATTAAGCACCGCACATTTAGGTATTGAAGACAGAGATTTAGCGTATGAAAAGCAAGTACAACTACAACCACATATTGTGTATTTGGCAAATTCTAGCAATGTAAAAGTAGGAGTAACCAGAAAGAGTCAAGTACCTACAAGGTGGATAGACCAAGGTGCGCATGAAGCCTTAGAAATTATAGAAACACCCAATAGATATTTAGCAGGAATTGCAGAAGTTGCCTTAAAAGAGCATGTTGCCGACAAAACCAATTGGCGAAAAATGTTAAAAAACGAAATTGATGACGAACGCTTAGAGACTTGGAAAAACAACTTAAAACAATACATTCCTGATGAAGTAAAACCTTATTTTATTGAAAACAATTCCGAAACACAGTTGAATTTCCCTGTATTGCAATACCCTAAAAAACCCAAAAGCCTCAACCTTTTAAAAACCCCTAATTATGCAGGAACATTAAAAGGTATCAAAGGACAATATCTACTCTTTGAAGACGATACCGTTTTTAATGTAAGAGCTAATGAAGGTTTGGTAGTTTCATTAGGAATTTAATATGTTCATTTCAAAGTTAATAAACCTTCTCATAAAAATAATTTTTAAAATACTTTTAAACTTTACAAACTCTCTAACTTTCTAACTTTTAGACTTTACAACTATTAAAAAAATGAACAACCTTTTAAAAGTAGCACTTGCCCAAATTTCACCCGTTTGGTTAAACAAAGAAAAAACACTTCAAAAAATTGAAAAATATATTATAGATGCGGCAAAAGAAAACTGCGAACTCATTGTTTTTGGAGAAGCGTTATTGCCTGGTTATCCGTTTTGGATTGCCTTAACGAATGGGGCTTCGTGGGATTCTTCCGTTCAAAAAGAAATTCACGCACATTATGTTCGCAATTCTATTACCATAGAAAAAGGAGAATTAGAGACCGTTTGTCAACTAGCAAAAAAACATAAAATTGCGATTTATTTAGGCATTATGGAACGTGCAGCAAATAGAGGCGGACATAGTATTTATGCTTCTTTAGTATATATTGATACTGAAGGGAACATAAAATCTGTGCATAGAAAACTACAACCTACTTTTGACGAGCGTTTGACATGGGCACCGGGCGATGGAAACGGATTGCAAGTACATCCGCTAAAAGGTTTTACAGTTGGCGGGTTAAATTGCTGGGAAAACTGGATGCCTTTGCCAAGAGCTGCTTTGTATGGTTTAGGAGAAAATTTACACATTGCTGTTTGGCCTGGAAGCGATCATAACACCAAAGATATTACCCGTTTTATTGCGAGGGAATCGCGCTCTTTTGTCATTTCTGTTTCTAGTTTAATGACTAAAAAAGATTTTCCATCAAACACACCACATGTAGATAAAATACTAGAGAATGCACCTGAAATTTTAGCAAATGGAGGCTCTTGTATTGCTTCACCAAACGGAGAATGGCTAATTGAACCTGTTATTAACAAGGAAGGTTTAATTATAGAAACCCTTGATTTTAACCGTGTTTTAGAAGAACGACAAAATTTTGATCCTGTAGGACATTATTCTCGTCCAGATGTTACAAAATTACATGTAAACAGAACAAGGCAAAGTACTGTTTCTTTTGAAGATGAATAGTTTAGCACGAATTACAGTACTCTTAAATCATTAAACTATCTCAAAACGCAATAAAAAACACCACGTAAAGTAACATTCTTATCAAAAATTTAAAAGTAGAACTGTTTCGACTGATTTTATTTTTTGTATTTTACGGGTTCATTTGTACAAGAATTAAGACCCCATATGACTAACGATAAAAAACCAAAAAGACTTACGATAAAAGATATTGCAAAAAAGCTACAAGTATCTATTTCTACGGTTTCTAAAGCGTTAAATGACAGTTATGAAATTAGCGAAAGTACGAAGGAAAAAATTCAAAAATTTGCAAAAGAAAATAATTATAAGCCCAACTTTAATGCGCTTAGTTTAAAAAATAGGCGTACAAAAACCATTGGAATTATTATTCCAAATATGCTCAACTATTTTTTCGCACAAGTTTTTAAAGGTGTCGAAAAAGTTGCCAATGAAAAGGGCTATAAAATTATTTCTTGTATCTCAAATGAATCTCATCAAAAAGAAGTAGAAACTATAGAAATGCTCTCCAACGGAAGCATTGATGGTTTTTTATTGTCTATTGCAGAGGAAACCCTCCTTAAAAAAGATTTTGATCATTTTACAAGTACTATAGAGCAAGGCACTCCTATTGTAATGTTTGATAGGGTTGCTGCTAGTGTTGATTGTAACAAGGTGGTAACAGATGATTTTGAAGGTGCAGTAAATGCAGTAAAACACCTTTCTAAAACAGGCTTTAAAAAGATTGCTTTTATTTCTACGCTTGGAGATTTAACTATAGGAAAAGAAAGAGAAAAAGGATATCTAAAAGGGCTTGAAGAGGAAAATATTCCTGTAAAAAAGAACTTAATTATTTCTATTGAAGAAGATGATTATAAAAAATATGAATCTATTTTAACACCTATTTTTGAAAAACAATCTATAGATAGTGTCATTGCCACAGACGAATCTTCTGCCATTGCAGCCATGAAGGTTGCCATTAGAAAAGGGCATAAAGTCCCTGATGATTTTGCTGTTATTGCGTTTTCTAACGGAATTTTAGCAAGACATTCTAGTCCAAAAATGACCACCGTAAGTCAGCATGGCGAGTTAATGGGAAGTACTGCCGCCGAAATGCTTATCCGAAAAATAGAAAAGAAAAGCGAAGATGCTCCTGTTAGAAATAAAATCATAAAAACAGACCTCGTAGAACGAAATTCTACAAAACCTTGTAAATTTTAATGAAAAATTGAAGCCTTCTATAGATTTATCTAAAATAAAATTAGTTGTTTCTGATATGGATGGCACGCTACTAAACACAAAAGGAGAAGTAAGTCCCTTATTTTTTAATCTATTTGAGTTGTTACAAAAACACAACATTCATTTTGTTGCTGCAAGCGGAAGACAATACAACAGCATTGTTCAGAAATTAGCATCTATTCAAGATAAAATAACCATTATTGCCGAAAATGGCGCTATTGCAAAAAAAAAAGACACATTGCTATTAATCAATCCTTTACCTGCTAAAAAATTACCTACTATTATTCAAAGCTTACGAACTATTGAAGGCGCAAATATTGTGTTGTGTAGCGAAAATTGCGCTTATATAGAAAGCACAAATAAAGAATTTACAACTCTTTTTCAAGAATATTATACGGCTTTTAAAATTGTAGGCGATTTAACAAAAATTGCAAACAGCATGAACTTTTTAAAAATTGCGGTCTATCATTTTAATTCCTCCGAAAAATTTATTTATCCCAAAGTTCGTCATTTGGAAAACGATTTTCTCATTAAAATCTCTGGACAAAATTGGCTAGATATTTCTGCTATAAAAGCGAATAAAGGGACTGCATTACAACTCGTACAAAAACAATTAAACATCGCTAAAGAAGAAACCATCGTTTTTGGCGATTATCATAACGATTTAGAAATGTTAGCCTGTTCAGATTTTAGTGTTGCAATGAAAAATGCGCATCCCGACATTAAAAAAATAGCTAATTTTGAGACAAGTAGTAATGATGATTTTGGTGTAGAAAGGGTTTTAGAAAAAGTTATTGAAGCGAAACAATTATAAACAAATGAAAAATTGGCAAATAGTACTTATATGCATTCTTATAATTTCTTGTAATAAGCAACCTAAAAAATCATTTCCTGTATTAGAGGAAAATCGATACAATGTTGCTTTTTTAATTATGAACGGAACTTTTAATACCGAATTAACTGCACCATACGATATTTTTCAGCACACTATTTTTCGAAAAGGGATTAAAGCCATGAATGTATTTACCGTTGCGAATACAGATAATGCTATTACTACTTTTGAAGGAATGAAAATTACGCCCGATTTTAATTACATAAAAGACCATCTTCCTAAAATTGATATTTTAGTAATACCTAGTGCAGTGCATCATTTAGATACGGATTTAGAAGATATAGCAATGCTCAATTTTGTGAAAGAGGTCGACAAAGAAGCGCAATTTATTACTTCACATTGCGATGGTGCTTTTGTCTTAGCAAAGGCAGGTGTTTTAAGCGGAAAAGTATCCACTACTTTTCCAAGTGATATTGATACAATGAGAGCACTCTTTCCTGATTTAGATATTCGAAAGGACGTATTATTTGTACACGACGGAAAATATATTACCTCTGCAGGTGGCGCCAAATCTTTTGAAGCCGCCTTGTATTTGTGTGAATATTTATACGGTTCTGAAATTGCCAGAAGTCTCGCTGGCGGTTTAGTCATTGATTGGAAATTGGAAGAGGTACCGCATCTTATTATAAAACAATAAATGTCAATCTGAATTCATTTCAGATTCTCATTCACTTATGATTTACTTTTTTGAACATGCCACACATCCTTAAAAATAAAAACATAGAAATTCATATTGATGCACCTTTAGAAAATTATCAATTTTCACGATTTGATTGGACAGGAAAAATCACAAAAGTAAAATTTAACAGTATTGAAATATCTACTGTTGAAAATAGTACTGCTAAAAACGAACATCTTTTTGGAAAAGGTTTTTACAACGAATTTGGAATAGATACTGCTTTAGGATTTGAGGAAACTGAGATAGGCGATTGGTTTCATAAAATAGGCATCGGATTACTAAAAAAAGATTCCGCTACTTACGAGTTTCATAAAGACTACGAAATACAACCCGCTATTTTTGAAGTTGCTTCGGAATCAAACAAAATTTTAATCACCTGTACATCAGAAAATGCAAATGGCTATTCCTATTTGCTAAAAAAAGACATTATTCTCTCTGATAATTCTTTTACAATTAATTATTATCTAGAAAATACGGGTAAAAAAAATATCGTTACAGAAGAATATGTACACAATTTTATAGGAATTCATCAAGATACTATAGGCAGCAATTATCATCTAAAATTTCCTTTTCAATTGCAGCCTACACGGTTTGGAGAAAACGTAAACCCTGAATTAAAAGTGAATATTGGAACTGATGATGTTACATTCAATGGAGCTCCTAAAGAACAATTCTTTTTTAGCAACCTCTCAGGCAATAAAAAAGTAGACGCAAAATGGGAATTGATACATGCCAAAAAGAAGATTGGAATCTGTGAAACAGGAAATTTTAAAACAGACAAAATAAACCTTTGGGGATGGAAGCATGTTATTAGTCCAGAATTATTTTATCCTATATTTATTGAACCAAACAAAGCTACTAAATGGTCTAGAACCTATCAATTGTTTAAAACAAATGCAATATGAAACTTTCAAAAGAAAACTATTTAAAAGCCAGAGATTTTATATTGACAAATGCCAGAATGATAGAGAGGCGCTTATTTCAGTTTTATTTTGAAAACGACAATTCAGAAGGTGTTTTTCATGCAGTATATGCCTACAGAAACTCAGATGGTGGTTTTGGGCATGGAATGGAACCCGATACCGCATCGCCCGAAAGTCAGCCACTATTTAGCATCATGGCACTTGAAACTTTAGATGAGGTAGGTTGTCTAAATGCAACTCTAATAAAAAGCGATTTTCTTACTTATTTTAAAAGTGTAACAACAGAAAAAGGAGGAATTCCGTGGATGTTACAACCTAAAAGTGAATATCCTTGTACGGAACATTTTAAAACTGTAAAAGAATGGGCGGCTTTAAGCACCACCGCACCTTTGTTGGGAGTTCTTGAAAAATATAAAATAGACATTCCTTGGATGCAAAAAGCAACAGAATTTGTTTGGCAAGAAATAGAACGCATTCAAGACAAACACGTTTTTTGTCATCTTTGTGTACCAAGACGCTTGCAATTTCTTCAATACACTAAAAACCGAGAGAAAGCAGCAAAAGCATTACAAAATTTAAAAAAATGGATTCTAGCAGAGGGTGTACTCTGCAAAGACAGATTCGATGAAGGTTGGGGGCTTTATGGAAAACCGCATAGTTTGTATTATGCGCCGTCTCCAAAAAGCGTATTATATCCTATTTTTTCTAAGGAAATGATTGATGCTGACTTGGATGAATTAATCAAACGTCAAAAAGCAGATGGGAGATGGGACACTTGGTATGGATTGAGCGAAGGCATGAAATTGGAATGGGCAGGAATACAAACCTTATGGACTTTAAAAACACTAAAAAATTACGGTAGAATAGAGAAATAGAAAAGATTCTAAGAAAGTTGTTGTGTTAATTGTTTCTAATTAAAAAAGCTATATTGAATATAGAAATTGTATAATCACGATTAAGTACTGTTTTTATTTTGTTTATATAACTTTGTTAAATAAGTAAAAAACAGACATACAAGAGTAAAAGTACTGTTACAAACATTATTTTCTTCACATCAAAGAATGAGAAATTTTTCATAGCTTGCAAATATGAAATTCAAATGAACTTAAGTGCATCTAAAAGAAAAAATATCAATTGAAAATTTTAAAGATAAGAAATTTAAAATCAGACTTATAGAGTCTAAAAAAGACACTGAAGCAGCTTTCACACACTATTTGCATAATCATAAAAACGGAGTGTCTCAATTCTTTAAACCTGATGCAATAAGGCACGTTAAAGACTTTTTTGAATATAAATTCCCAAAAGAAAATATTTCAAATTTAGTAGCTGAAGAAGCTCTACAATATTTAATTTTTCAACAAGAAAGCATTACTTTCCCAGCACCTAAAAGACCCGATTTTAAATTTATTGATTTATTCGCAGGAATTGGTGGATTTAGATTAGCTTTTCAAAACTTGAAAGGTAAATGTGTTTTTACTAGCGAGTGGGATAAATATTCAAAACAAACTTATCAAGCAAATTTTGGAGAAGTTCCATTTGGAGATATTACAAAAAAAGCAACCAAAGATTATATTCCGAATGAATTTGATATTTTATGTGCTGGTTTTCCTCTTAAATCCCTAACGTAAAAAGTATCGTGATGGTAAAAAGTAATTGGACTAGAGAAGAAACTATTATTGCATTTAATGTGTATTGTAAAATACCATTTAAGAAAAGCAGTAAAACAAACCCAACTGTTATAAAATATGCTAATATAATTGGTCGGTCACCTTCTGCATTGAATATGAAAATAGGGAACTTTGGTAGACTTGACCCCGAATTAAAAAAACAAGGAATCACAGGTTTAGTAAATGGAAGTAAACTTGAAGAAATTATTTGGAATGAATTTAATGGAAACTGGGATAAATTAGCTTTTGAAAGTGAAGATTTGATTGCAAAATTTCAAAACAAAAAAATTGAAGATTTAAACAATTTCAATATTGATAATTTACCAAAAGGAAAAGATAGAGAAACTATTGTAAGAACTCGTGTTAATCAAAATTTCTTCAGAAGCACAATTCTATCTTCTTATAATTTAAAATGTTGCATTACTGGACTTTCAATACCTGATTTTTTAGTTGCGAGCCATATAAAACCTTGGTCAAAGGATAAAGAAAACAGAACAAATCCTCATAATGGATTATGCTTAAATTCAATTCACGATAAGGCTTTTGATAAAGGTTTTATTACAGTAACACCTGACTTTAAAGTTAAAGTCTCAGACTTTTTTAATGATTATTCAAATGATAAATCGGTTAATGATTTTTTCATTAAATATAATAATAAAAACATTATCAAACCACAAAGATTCTTACCAACACAAAAATTCTTAGATTATCATTTTCATAATATTTTTATCAAATGAATACCTTTCAAACCGTTAATACAGAATATTTAAAACCCTCAAGAACCATAGAGACAGTGATTATTTCAAAAGGTAGTCATAACAAGGTTTTTTTTATTTATAACTATGAAGGTAATTCATTTAGAGTATTTGAAAATCATTTAAACTTATTTCAATTTTTTCAAAATAAAAATGATTGTTATTTTCACTTTGATACAAAAGTTGAACTTGATTGTTTTCTTTCTAAAGTAAAATTGTAAGCATAATTTTTATACCATTTTCAAACTACTTAGTGATAAACAATTATTTCTTGGAATAAGAAATTGAAAAATTATAAGGAACTATATATCCAATTTCACGTGCTTTAAGAGTCTAAAATAATGGGAATTTAGGATAAGCATAAATTTTATGAATACAAAACTAGATACAGCGAGCTCTAGCAGACACAATTTCGGTTCGATTTACAAAGAAAATGGAAAATTATATTTTAAATTGAACCTGCAAATAAGATTTAAGAAATAAACAAACGCTAATAAGTTTGTAAGAAGAAAATATATAAATAATTGCTTGTTCTCGATTACTTATAAAAGTTCAAGTAGGTTTTAAACCAAGACTTTTTTCGAGTTTAAAATCAACCCAACTTCTCCGACAAATACTTCGCCGTATAGGACTTTTTATTTTTGACTAACTTTTCTGGAGTTCCTTCAAAGATTAAATTACCTCCATTTTTTCCGCCTTCTAAACCAAGATCTATAATATAATCGGCGCATTTAATCAGTTCAATATTGTGTTCTATCACAATAATAGAGTGCCCTCTTTCTATCAAGGCATTAAAAGAGGCTAATAGCTTTTTAATATCGTGAAAATGCAAGCCTGTTGTAGGTTCATCAAAAATAAATAGCGCTTTATCTTTACTAGTCCCTTTTACCAAGAAAGAAGCCAATTTAATTCGCTGTGCTTCTCCACCAGAAAGCGTAGAAGAAGATTGTCCTAATTGCACATACCCCAAACCAACATCTTGCAAAGGCTTTAATTTCCCAGCAATTTTAGGGACTAGGTTCTCTGTAAAAAAGGCAATGGCATCGTCAATAGTAAGGTTTAAAATATCGTCAATCGTTTTCCCTTCAAACTGTACTTCTAAAACTTCTTTTTTAAAACGTTTTCCTTTACAAGTTTCACATTCTAAATGCACATCTGCCATAAACTGCATTTCAATAGTTACTTCTCCCTCACCTTTACAAACTTCACAACGACCACCTTCTACATTAAAAGAAAAATGCTTGGGTTTGTAATTCCGAATCTTTGATAACTTCTGATTGGAAAATAATAATCGAATATCGTCATAGGTTTTAATATAGGTAACAGGATTGGAACGTGAAGACCTCCCAATAGGGTTCTGATCGATAAATTCAATATGTTTTAAAGTTTCGAAGTCGCCTTTTAAAGCCGTATGTTGACCAATTTTGTTCCCATAGCCATTTAGTTTTTTTTGTATCGCAGGGTATAAGATATTTTTAATCAATGTACTTTTCCCACTTCCAGAAACACCAGTAACAACGGTTAAAGTATTTAAAGGAAAAGTAACATCTATATTTTTTAAATTATGTGCTCGTGCGCCCATAATTTGAATCTTATTTTTAGGTGTTCTTCTCGTTTTAGGTACTTCAATTTTTAATTGTTCATTGAGATATTGTGCCGTTAAAGAAGTGCTTTTTAAGAGGGTTTTATAATCCCCTTCGGCAACTACATTTCCGCCAAAAGTACCTGCTTCCGGACCAATATCTATGATGTAATCTGCTTCTTTCATAATATCCTCATCGTGCTCAACCACCACAACGGTATTTCCTAAATCACGTAAATTTTTTAAAACGCCTATTAATCTTTCCGTGTCTTTTGGATGCAAACCAATACTAGGTTCATCCAAAATATACATAGAACCTACCAAACTACTTCCCAAAGAAGTTGCCAAATTAATACGCTGACTTTCCCCACCAGATAATGTATTGGAAGTTCTATTTAAAGTTAAATAACTCAGTCCTACATCATTCAAAAATTGCAATCGATTGTGAATCTCAGTAAGTAAACGACTTGCAATTTCTTGTTCGTAATCATTTAACGTAATCTGCTTAAAAAACACTTTCAATTCATCCAAAGGCATGGTTACCAAATCGGAAATCGTAGCACCATCTACTTTAATGTTGTTGGTTTCTTCTCGTAAACGCTTTCCATGACACATTGTACATTGTGTTTTTCCTCGATATCGAGAAAGTAATACGCGATTTTGAATTTTATAACTTTTTTCTTCTAGCTGATTGAAAAAATGATGAATCCCATGAAAATCTTTAGCACCATTCCAAACCAAAACTTTTTGCTTTTCTGTGAGTTCAAACCAAGGTTTATGAATAGGAATGTCTACTTTATAAGCCGCTGTAATTAATGCTTCTTTGTAATGTATATAGGCATCCGTTTTAAAAGGAAAGATACAATCTTCATAGATAGATAGACCTGTATTGGGAATTACCAAATCTTTATCAATACCAATAGTACTGCCATAACCTTCACATTTTGGACAAGCACCATACGGATTGTTAAAACTAAATAAATGTGTATTGGGTTCTAAAAAAGTAATGCCATCTAACTCAAACTTATTACTAAATTCCAATCGCTCTTTAGTATCTATATTTTCAAGTAAACAAACTCCTTTTCCTTCAAAAAATGCATTCTGAACAGCATCGCCCAAACGATTGTAAAAATCTTCTTGATGTTGTACAATAATTCTGTCAACCACCAAATAAAGCGGTGTTTTTTTAGCAACTTTCTCTGAAAAATCATTGATTCTAAAAACCTCTCCTTTGTATTGTAAACGCGCATAACCTTGTTGCTCTAAAACTTGCAATGTGGTTTTTAAGTCGCGCTTCTCATCGATTATAATTGGAGAAAGTAATACTAGTTTTGTTTTTTCTTCAATAGTTTTAACATGGTTTAAAACATCAGAAACCGTTTGTTTTTTTACTTTTTTTCCAGAAATAGGGGAATAGGTAGCGCCAATTCTTGCAAAGAGTAATTTTATATAATCATAGATTTCTGTGGATGTTCCTACCGTAGAACGCGGGTTTGTAGAATTTACTTTTTGTTCAATGGCAATAGCTGGTGAAATTCCCTTGATAAATTCTACTTTAGGCTTGTGCAACTTGCCTAAAAACTGACGTGCATAAGAAGATAAACTTTCTACATAACGTCTTTGTCCCTCTGCATAAAGTGTATCAAATGCTAAAGAAGATTTTCCTGAACCTGAAAGCCCTGTAATAACCACCAATTTATTTCTAGGAATTACAACATCAATATTTTTTAAATTATGGAGTTTCGCTCCTTTAATAATGATGTTTTCTTTAGGATTTACAGTAGAAATATCGACAGTCATTTGAAGTAAAATAAAAGTGTTAAAAATACCATTTTTTTAATTTATGTAAGAATGAATTCAAATGGAATTTGTTAAATAATTTGTCGTTTTAAAAAATAATATTCATATTTGTAACCTTAATCAGAAAAAACTGTACCATATAGAAAGACAATTACTTTAATTATTTCGTCAAAAAAATAACCGAAAAACCACCTGCGTTTTTCTTAAAAGTAGTTTATATGTGTACAAGTTTAAACCCAGACAGTATTTTAGTTAGCAATTATATTCAAGGAGATGAAAAATCTTTAGAAATTCTAATTAAAAAACATCAACAAAGACTTTACAATTTTATTTATAGTAAAGTTCATGATAGTACCGTTACAGAAGATATTTTCCAAGATACCTTTATCAAAGTTATTAGAACCTTAAAAAAAGGAAATTATAATGAAGAAGGTAAATTCTTACCTTGGGTAATGAGAATTGCTCACAATTTAGTAATTGATTTCTTTAGAAAATCGAACCGAATGCCTAATTTTAAAAACACAGACGATTTTAACATTTTTTCTGTATTAGGTGATGGAAATTTGAATGCTGAGAAAACAATGATTAAAGATCAAATTCATAAAGACGTTAAAGATCTTCTAGATGAACTGCCAGAAGAGCAAAGAGAAGTTTTAATTATGCGCATGTATAAAGACATGAGTTTTAAAGAAATTAGTGAAAACACAGATGTAAGCATCAATACAGCACTAGGTAGAATGCGATATGCGCTGATTAATTTGAGAAAATTAATAGAAAAACATCAAATAGTTTTGGTTAATTAATACTAAAATAGAAAAGAGTTCGTTTAGGTAGTAATAAACCCTAATATATGATGCAACTCTACTCTAAAAAGTCTTCTTTTTTAAGGAAGCAACCCAAACAAGAAACCATTCAATTTTTAATTAATTTTTCTAAATCGTTAAGAATTGTAAAAACCAAATCAAAAAAATTCATTGAATTAAATTTGAATTAAAAGTGGAGAAGCCGTCTAAGAATTTATTTTTAGACGGTTTTTTTATACTCTCAAAAAAGTTTATAAAACAAAAAAGTCTCACATTACTGTGAAACTTTATGTGAGCCCGATAGGATTCGAACCTATGACCGCCTCCTTAGAAGGGAGGTGCTCTATCCAGCTGAGCTACGAGCCCATAGCTGCTTTATGTCGGGGTGGCAGGATTCGAACCTGCGACCTCCGCGTCCCAAACGCGGCGCGATAACCGGGCTACGCTACACCCCGAATTTAAAATAGAACTTATAGTCTAAATAAAGAATATAAACACATTTTACACTTCTTTTTCTATGAGTAAAAGTGGCATATACTCAAGTACAATTTTTGCGGAGAGACAGGGACTCGAACCCTGGCGACAGTTTCCCGTCGACAGATTAGCAATCTGCTGCATTACCACTCTGCCACCTCTCCATTGCATTCTATTAAAAATTGCGAGTGCAAATGTAGCATTCCAAATACAATTTCACAACATTTTTTCTTTTTTTGTTCTTAAAAAAATTTTACTCTGGATATTCAACTCGCAGATGATAGATATTCATTAATTTCTTTTTGATTACATTTTTTATTTTCTCGATTTCTCGAAAAGTAATATCTGAATTTACAAACTGATTATCAGATTTTTGCTTGTCTATAATTTTATTAATTAAGCTATCTATAGATTGTGCTGTAGGCTCTTTTAAACTTTTAGAAGCTGCTTCCGCAGCGTCGCACATCATTAAAATAGCCGTTTCTTTAGAAAAAGGAATGGGACCTCTGTATTGAAAAGGAGTTGTATCGATTTCTTCATCAAGATGCTGTTCTTTTTCTTTCATATAAAAATAGTAGGTAATACTAGTACCATGATGTGTCCTTATAAAATCGATAACCCTGTCTGGTAAGCGATATTGTTTTGCTAGTTCAATTCCTTTTATAACATGATCGATAATTAATTTTGCACTGTCCTTTGGCGATAGATCGTTATGTGGATTTACATTAGTAGATTGATTTTCTGTGAAATACATCGGGTTTTGTATTTTGCCAATGTCATGATACAAAGCACCTGTTCTTACCAACATAGAATTTGCTCCTATTTCATTGGCTGCTGCTTCCGCTAAATTAGCTACTTGCATAGAATGCTGAAAAGTTCCTGGTGCTTTTTCATTTAGTTCTCTCAATAGTTTTGTATTTGTATTAGAAAGCTCTAATAGCGTAACATCAGAAACTAACCCAAATATTTTTTCATAAACATAAATAAGAAATAATGATAAAAAAGAGAGCAATCCATTGGCGGCAAAAAGTATAAAATAATCCCAATTAATCTGGGATACATTTCCTTCTTTTATCATTGAAAATGAAAAATAAGTAATCATATAAATAAGCGTAATCTGACCTATAGAAATAAACAAACTAGCTCTTTTATATAAATCTGAAACTGTAAGAATGGTTACAATTCCTGCAATAATATGTAAATAAATAAACTCAAAACTATTAGGCACTATAAAACCTAATAACAAAATAGTTAATACATGGGTAAATAGACCTAATCTGGCATCAAAAAAGACTTTTAAAATAATGGGTAAAATACTTAAAGGCACTACATATAAATACGCAGAATTGTATTTAATGACAAGCGTTTGAATAAAGACCATCAAGAATACATTTAAAAAGATAAATGTTACTTTGTTATTGTTATGAAAAATATCTTTTCGTTCTTTTCTAAGAAATAACAAAAGCATTAATAAAGCTAGAGATACTAAAATTGTATAGCCAAAAACAATCCAATTGTAATTAGAATCTGTCCAAATTTTTGATTCCGATTCGCTTTTTAAAGAGTTTAAAATCTCATATTTTTTCCCTTCAACGATATCGCCTTTCAAAATAATAAGCTCATCTTTAGAAATCTTTCCTTTGGTGTAAGAAATATTATGAATGGCTTCGTCAATTTCTTTCTGTGTAAAAGCATCGTCGTAAGAAACATTTGGTTTTATAATTTCTGAAAGAATATTTAAAAACTCTTTTTTTGCAAGCGCATTATTTACTTCTTCGGATGCCAAAGAAATCAAACGAAAAATATCTTTTGATTTTAGTAAGATACGCCACAAAATATTTTGCACCTCGTTTGATTTTCGAAGGGCAACCAATTCGTTTCTATCGATATTTTTTAAGGAACTTTCAGCATCTAAAAAGCCAACAGCATAGATTCTTCTAATGGTTAGTTCTCCTATTTTTTTTAGGGGTTCTAACTCCGATTCACTTAATAAAATAGAGGTTTGTAAAAGGTTTATTCTGTTAGAAAATTCTTTTAATACAGATGAAACGGTACTCTCGTCATATTCAAAATACAACTTTGCATTGGCATCAATTTCTTTTTTTTCGATGGTAATTTCCTCTGCTGTTTTTTGAATAGCAAAATCAAAAGGTGCTTGTAGGTTTTCATATTGCCAAGGTTTCCCTTTTGTAAAAGCATATTTATATTGCCCTCCTTTTGGAAACAAGTATACAATTGAAATTACAGCAACTAAAAATAGAATTACCTTATAAACAATAGCATTATTTTTATATAGTTTATTAATAATAGCACTCATAAATTTTATCTTACAACTACAAACTTAACTTAAAAAAGTGAAGGTCAAAAATTGGAGTTTTAGAATACAATTTCAATTGATTAAAAATGGTTATTTTCGCAAGAGTAATTATCACCAATCTTTTATTTAAAAGGAGTATGAAAGAAGTAGTTATTGTATCGGTTGCAAGAACACCTATTGGAAGTTTTATGGGAAGTTTATCTAACATTTCTGCTCCAAAATTAGGTGCAATTGCCATAAAAGGTGCTTTAAGTAAAATAAATCTAACACCTTCTAAAGTAGAAGAAGTATTTATGGGCAACGTTGTTTCTGCTGGTTTGGGGCAAGCGCCTGCTAGACAAGCCGCTATTTTTGCAGGAATTCCAGACACTGTACCTTGTACAACCGTCAATAAGGTTTGTTCTTCTGGTATGAAATCTATTATGCTAGCAGCACAAAGCATTGCTTTAGGAGATACTGATATTGTAGTTGCTGGTGGCATGGAAAATATGAGTGCAATCCCTCATTATCAATACGCTAGAAAAGGCTCTAAATTTGGTCCAATTCAGCTGGAAGACGGTATGCAAAAAGACGGACTTGTAGACGCATATGAACAAGTTGCTATGGGAGTTTGTGCAGACGAATGTGCAACAACCTATAATTTCTCTAGAGAAGATCAAGATGCTTTTGCAATTGAATCTTATAATCGTTCTGCAAAAGCATGGGCAGCAGGTAAATTTGATGATGAAATAGTTTCGGTAGAAATTCCACAAAGAAGAGGCGAACCTGTTATTTTCTCGGAAGACGAAGAATATAAAAATGTAAGAATAGAGAAGATTCCTAATTTACGTGCTGCTTTTACAAAAGATGGAACAGTTACTGCGGCAAATGCTTCTACGATAAATGATGGTGGTGCAGCACTCGTTTTAATGTCTGCGGAAAAAGCCAAAGAATTACAAATAAAGCCCATCGCAAAAATTAGAAGTTATGCAGATGCAGCTCATGAACCAAAGTGGTTTACCACTGCCCCCGCAAAAGCTTTACCCAAAGCCTTGGCAAAGGCAAATATTTCAATAGACGATGTTGATTATTTTGAATTAAACGAAGCTTTTTCTGTAGTAGGATTAGCCAACATGAAACTTTTAGGAATTTCTAGTGACACCGTAAATGTAAATGGTGGAGCTGTTTCTTTAGGACATCCTTTAGGGGTTTCTGGAGCAAGAATTGTTATTGCTCTAACTTCTATTTTAAAACAAAACAACGCAACTATTGGCGCTGCTGGAATTTGTAACGGCGGCGGTGGCGCTAGCGCAATGATTATTGAAAGATTATAAATGTTGAATTATAAATTTTTGAATGATCTTAGATTTTTATGGATTACCACCATCAACCAAAAACTAGAAACTAGAAACTAGAAATCAAAAATCAAAACTTTGTTATACGGAATTTGTAATTTAAGTATTGTTCCCATAAGGTTAGAAGCTTCTGACGCTTCAGAAATGGTTTCTCAATTGTTATTTGGAGAACATTTTAAAGTCCTTGAAAAAAGAAAAAAATGGAGTAAAATTCGTTTGCAGTTCGATAGTTACGAAGGATATATAGATAACAAACAATACGAAGAAATTACCAAAGAAACCTACCAAGAAATATCCAATCATCAAAGTCATGTTTCAGGAGATTTAGTCAATTTTATCTCCGATAAGAACAATAATTTATTAACGATTCCTATAGGCAGTTCGTTGCCTTTTTTTGATGACGAAAAAACACAAGTAAACAATTCTAGTTTTTCATATACAGGGAGTGTTTTTTCGAAAAAATTAACTAAAAACGATATTTTACAAAAAGCCTTCTTGCTGTTAAACACCCCTTATTTATGGGGTGGAAGAACTCCTTTTGGAATAGATTGTTCTGGTTTTACACAACTCGTTTACAAGCTTTGTGGTTATCATTTATTACGCGATGCCAAACAACAAGCCACTCAAGGAGATGCTCTTAGTTTTATTGAAGAGAGCGAACCTGGAGATTTGGCTTTTTTTGACAATGCTGAAGGAGATATTATTCATGTAGGCATTATCATGAAAGATTATTATATTATTCATGCACACGGAAAAGTGCGAATAGATATTTTAGACCATAGTGGTATTTATAATTTAGACACTCAAAAACATTCACATAAGTTACGAGTTATTAAAAAAATTATTTAAGAAACACTTCTAATTTAAGTAGCATCATAAACTCACAAAACATGATTATCTTAATAATGGGCGTAAGCGGTTCAGGAAAAACCACAATTGGTAAACTTTTATCAGAACAAACCCAAATAAACTATTATGATGCGGATGATTTTCATCCGCAATCTAATATTCATAAAATGGCGAATAACATTCCTTTAACAGATACAGACCGACTTCCTTGGTTAGAAAATTTAGCTAAAAAAATAGCTGCTTGGGAACATTCTGGAGGCGCTATTCTTGCCTGTTCTGCATTAAAAGAACGCTACAGAAAAATACTGTCTTCAAGCTCTAAAACTGTTTTTTGGGTATATCTTTCAGGATCTTTTGATTTGATAAAATCTAGAATAGAAAGTAGAACAGGGCATTTTATGGATACTGCTTTATTACAATCTCAATTCGATACGCTTGAAATTCCTAAGTACGGATTAGAAATTCCTGTAGACCATACTCCTGAAGAAATTGTAAATCGTATTATTTCAAAATTAAAAACACATGAATAAATCAGTTATTGGCGTTGTAGGACTGGGAGTTATGGGAAAAAGCCTTAGCCTAAACATCGCCGAAAAAGGACACACAATTGCTGTTTACAACCGAACAGAAAATGGAGAAGCTAATGTAGTCTCTTCCTTTTTAAAAGAAAATAAAAATGACAATACCATTCATGGTTTTACCAATTTAGAAGAGTTTGTAGCAGCACTCGAACTCCCAAGAAAAATTTTATTGATGATTCCTGCTGGAGCTGCCATTGATGAAATGATAGCAAAACTATTGCCTTTTCTTTCGAAAAATGACATCATTATTGATGGCGGAAATTCACACTATGGAGACACTAATAAAAGATATAACTCTTTAAAAGAACAAGATATCCATTTTATAGGCTGTGGAATTTCTGGTGGCGAAGAAGGTGCTAGAAAAGGTCCGTCTATAATGCCAAGTGGCTCTAAAGAAAGTTATAATTCTATAGCCCCTATTTTAGAATCTATCGCGGCAAAAGACACACAACAGAATCCTTGTTGTGCTTATATAGGCCCTGAAGGTGCAGGTCATTTTATTAAAATGGTGCACAATGGTATTGAATATGTAGAAATGCAACTCTTAGCAGAATTGTATGCTATTTTATCGAATTTCATGGATTATGATGACATTGCCAACTTGTTTTTAAAATGGAACACAGGCAAACAATCAAGCTATTTACTAGAGATTACAAGTGATATCTTCCAAAAAAAAGAAGAAGACCACTATCTGTTAGATCGTATTTTAGACAAAGCTGGAAACAAAGGAACAGGCTCATGGTCTAGTAAAACAGCTTTTAGTTTAGGCACACCAAACACAATGATGTCTTCTGCTGTTTTTGCACGCTATATTTCTGCTCTTAAAGAAAAACGAAAACAGATTGCTCCGCGTATAAAGAGAAAGAAATCTGCAACGGATGTAGACTTACAACATATTGAAAACGCGTATCGTTTTGCTAGAATTATAAATCATCATCAAGGTTTTGAGTTGATAAAGAGTGGTTCTGATACCTACAATTGGAATCTAAACCTATCTGAAATTGCTCAAATATGGACCAATGGTTGTATTATTAAATCGAGTTTAATGGAAGAACTAATTCATATTTTTAAAGAAAATGAATCTATTTTTGAAAATATATCTATTATAAGTCTTTTAAATTCACTTGAAGAGGATACTTCAAAAATACTTGAATATGGATTGAAAAACAGCATTCCTTTAGACACCTTTAGTAGCGGTTTTAATTATTGGTTAGCGATGTCTACAGAAGACCTTCCTGCAAATTTAATTCAAGCCCAACGCGACTATTTTGGCGCACATACATACCAACGTACCGATGCCGCGCCTCATAAATTTTTTCATACTAACTGGTTACAAAATGATTGATTACACACTTATTTCAGCAGTTATTATAGGTGTTTTATTATTATTAATACTCATTTTAAAATTCAAAGTCCCTGCTTTTATTTCGCTTTTAATAGCGAGTATTGCTGTAGGAGTTATTTCAGGAATGCCTCCGCTACAGATTATAAACACCATGCAGCAAGGTATGGGCAACACACTAGGATTTGTGGCTGTTGTTGTTGGGCTGGGTGCTATGTTTGGAGCTATTTTAGAAAATTCTGGAGGTGCAGAAGCTTTAGCAAATTACATGCTTAAAAAATTTGGAGAAAAAAATGCTTCTTGGGCATTAATGATTACTGGTTTTTTTGTTGCCATTCCTGTATTTTTTGATGTGGCATTTATCATTTTAATTCCTCTTGTATATTCTTTACAACGAAAAACAAAAAAATCGTTATTGCTTTACGGAATGCCTTTATTGGCTGGGTTAGCAATTACTCATGCTTTTATTCCGCCTACTCCTGGTCCTGTTGCCGTAGCAGATATTTTAAAAGCTAATTTAGGCTGGGTTATTGTATTCGGTTTTTTAGCAGGGATTCCAACAGCAATTATTTGTGGCCCATTGTTTTCAAAATTTATTGCGAAACGAATCTTTGTAGAAGCACCAACTTTTTCTAACAAAACAGCAACGAACAAAGAGCACCCTAATGTTGCTATTATCTTTTCTATTATTGGAATTCCTATTGTTTTAATTGTTTGTAATACTTTGCTTAATAGTTCTTTAATTCCCGAAGGAGTTATACCCAAAGTATTTAAGGAGTGGTTAAAAATGGTTGGACATCCATTTTCTGCGTTGATTGTTGCCAACTTAATTGCTTGGTACGTGTTAGGAATTAAAAGAAAATTAAGCAAAACAACACTGCTTTCTATTACAACAAAATCTATGGGACCTGCGGGTATTATTATTTTACTAACAGGAGCTGGAGGTGTTTTTAAGCAAACATTGGTGAATACAGGAACTGGTGAAATGCTAGCAAACTATTTTGCAAATGAAGGAATGAGTGTTTTATTATTTGCTTTTCTTGCAGCGGTTATTGTACGAGTTTTACAAGGTTCTGCCACAGTAGCCATGATTACTGCTGCTGGAATTACAGCACCTTTATTAACTGGGTCTTTTAGTGAAATTGACAAAGCCCTTTTAGTCATTGCAATTGCATCTGGAGCTTCCATTATGTCTCATGTAAATGATAGTGGTTTCTGGCTAGTGTCTAAGTATTTGCATTTAAACGAGAAAGAAACTTTTAAAAGTTGGACACTGATGACTACATTATTAGCATTGACTGGTTTTACAACAGTGGTCTTACTTTCCTTACTCTTTTAAACAACCAAGTAAATATTAGTGTTGAATGGTAATTAGCTTCGATTGTTTGCCTCTTGTAGAGCTTTGCAATTCTACAATATAAAGCCCATTAGCCAAACTAGAAATATCAAATACGAATTCCTTTTTAGCAATATCTATTTTTTTAAATAGTACTGTTTTCCCTTCCAAACTTAGAACTTTAACGATTCTTACATCTTTTTGAATATTTGTTACATACAACTTATTCTTAGCTGGAACAGGAAAAATTAAAACGTTTAACAATTCATTTTCATCAATAGATAAACTTTCTGTTTTATAAAATTCTATTTCTTTTATGGTATTCCATTCACTTCCTGTAGAAGGCTGTCCATAACCAATAAGCTTTACATATTTTACACTAGGAATAATAGTTGGCAATAGAAAACTCTTAAAAGTTGTGGTATTGTTACTTTGTAAGTTGCCACTATCTGGAAATGCATTTGTAAAATCTCCTTCTAAAGTTCCCGTTGTAGAAACCCAAATTTGAAACTCATAGGTTTTTCCATTTGTAGATGCAAAGTCAACTAAAGCTAAATGAAAAGCACCTCCTAAATCATAAACGATCTCTCCGCCAATTCCTTTTCCAGCCCATTGTGTATTAAAATCTTTATCTAAACTATGAATGGCTAAGTTATTTTTAGTTCCAGTAACTTCTTCATGAAAAACGGAAGATATTGTAACATTATCATTTGCAGAAGCATCATTTATCAAAACAAAATTTGTTCTTGGATCTCCTGCTTCTTGATGTACTGCTACAGTCCTGGTTAAGCTAACTCCGCTAACAGTTACTGTTCCTGTTCTCGATGAAAAAGTTGTATTTTCATTGACTGTAATTATAACAGTACCGTTATTGCTTCCATTGGTTGGCGAAACAGAAATCCAATCTTTATCATCGGTAACTGACCAATCTAAATTAGATGTAATTGTAAAATCTTGCGATTGTTCAGATGGTGTAAAACTAGCTAAAGATGAAACAAACAAACTCTCAGTTGTATAATCTACTTCGTAAGTATTTGGGCCAACATCTGCACTGGTTAAGTGCTTATATCGAATACTTTCTGTGCTAAAATGATCTGCTCCAGGGTTACTAGAAGTAGGTCTTGACTGTCCTTCAATATCTGTATTTACAGTTTCCGATGTTACTCCGTTTGCATACAAAGGAGTTGCATTTGTTGTTCTCCAAACTTTATCTGTACTATTGTATTCTAGCATTGGATTTTCATCCTTCACTTCATTAGCATCAAAAGAAGTGATTGTTGCCCCTTCTAACAAATTTGCCAAACCTGTTGGATACATTAAATTATTCGCCCAAATAATATTGTCTCCCTGATCATTTGCTGTATCTACAATTTCTACCATCGCATTTTCTGAGCCTGTAATCAAATTATTAGCAATAGTAATATCTTCTAAATCTTTATTGTAATTGTCGTTATTATCATACCCTATTTCTATTCCGTGTGTATTATTTACTAAAGTATTATAAGCGATAGTAACCCTTTCTGCTCTAAAGTGTTTCGACAAACTAGAACTTTCTCCATCAATTGCATCTCCTAAAGTTAGTGTTATGGGTGCATCCCAACGAGTTCCTGTTAGCCCTTCCATATAATTATTAATAATTAGATGGTCTGTACCGTAGATTCGAATACCTCCTGTGTACAATGTTGATCCTGCAGGAGAAGTACCAATTACTTTTCCATTACCAAAAAAGTAATTTCCTTCTACCCTATTTCTATTTCCATGCCGTAAAGAAAGGGTTCCATAACTCCCCACAAAAGTATTATGCCTAATAATATTATCCGAAGATTTTACAGAAACAATTTCGGGGTCTCCGTCACAATTTTCAAACAAGTTAAATTCAACTGTTATATATCCGCTTGATTTAGACATTTCACTCCAACCAATTCTTATAGATTCTTGCTCGTTTACCGCTCTAGGGCTATTGTCTTTAAAATAGTTATGATCTATTCTATCATTCTGAGATTGATAAGGAACACCGCTTGAATCTGTAGTACCATCTACTGTAATATAGTGGCCTGGAGTGTTTTTATTTTGAAAAATATTATGATCTATTCTATTATCATGACTAGGGTATTGAAATGGAACTGTATTATCGTTCCAAACACCTCCTATAAAAACCCATTTAACGGATTCTGTAGTTGTCAGTTCAAAAACATTTCTACTAATTCTTATATGATGACAGCCTTCTAACTTTACCAATGTATCATCTCCAGTACCATCAATTACAAATCCTTCTAAAGTTATATAGGATGACTTTTTAAAAACAAAATGAGACGACCCTGTTAAAGTTACTCCTCCAACGGTTTCTGCCTTTATTAAAATAGGATTTTCTGCCGTTGCCATTTTTTCAAATGTTGCTTCAAAATCAGCATACGTTCCATTTTGCACAATAAAAGTCCCGCCATTTGTTGCTGCATTTACGGCGTCTTCCAAATTTTCTGAATCTGTAAAAGTTTGAGAAGAGAGTGAGGTATGAATGGTAAGAACAAAAATAAGAAGACTGATTTTTTTTACTTTTGATAATCGTTGCTTATGATTTATTCTCTTTAAAAATAATTTGAACTTCATATTTATAAAATTGGTTAACCAGATTGGATAACCAAATGTATAAAATATCTTTCTAATTACTCAACTCATAAAAAAATGATGTAAAAAAAGCCGAAGTAATTTACTTCGGCTTTTTATCTATTCTGTATCTAAGAAATACTATTTCATTGATTTATACAATGCTCTAAACTCTTTCGATTTATCATCCATTTCTAAAACATCATAAATATTTAAAAGACTACGAACACTATCTATAGTTCTATTATATTCGTCAGACTTTTCTAAATAAGGCAGTGCTTCTTTGTACAAACCTTTTTGTTGTTTTTCCAATGCGTCATATTTTTTAAAGTTGGATAAGTTTTCATTCATCTCATCAATAATAGACTGTTCTTTACTTAAAATAGCAACTGCCAAGTTTGTATAAGCATCTGCATAATCTGGCTTTAACTCAATCGCTTTTAAATAATATTTTTTAGCTTCCTCTATATTTCCTTGATTAGAGTTAACCACTCCTAAATTGTAAAATAAATTAGGGTCATTAGGACTTATCTTTACAGCTTCTTCCATCAACTTTCCAAACTCATCCATTTTCTCCAACTTAATATATAAGTCTGCTTCTGTTAGTAATAAGTTTAAATCTTTAGGATTAGCTTGTCTTGCTTCTTTAACCGCAACCATTGCTTCTTCTGTCTTTCCTTGTTGCACTAAAATTAAAGCGATACTTTCTATAATATCAGCTCTTTTAGAAGGAGAAGGTTCATCTTTTGGATCTGAATAATCATCAGATTTCGCCATAAAATCTCTGTTTACTTTAGAGCCTAAGTTTTCATATTCACCTGTTTTGGTATTTTTCGCCATATACATTACAGAAATTCCTGTATAACCAACTTTTTTCAACTCTTTATAATGGCTTAATGCAGCATCAAACTCTTTGGCTTGTGTAGCACTAATAGCGGCATTAAATAAGAACGAAGTATCCTGTGGGCTTAAAACATAAGTAAGATGGAAATTCTTAGCAGCTTTACTGTAATCTTTATCATCATTATACAACTTGATAGCAGATTCTGAAACTTCTTTAATCATATCACTTAAAAGAGGTGCTACTTTAGAAGAATATCTTTGCTTTCCTACTTCTTGTTCGTACGCTTTTAATGTTTGAAAAGTTTCTGAAGCAGCTTCGTATTCTTTTTTAGCTTTTTGTAATTGCCCTTTTAAGAAATAATATTTAGCCTTTAATTTGGCATCCATTTTATCTACAAGACCATCAGCAGAAGCCATTGCGGAAGTTGCTTCCGTAAGATTTTGCTTCTTTAAAGCTTTTTCAGCCGCTTTCAATTCATTTTTTTGAGCCATTGACGATAGGGTCATTAATCCCAAAGAAAATAGCATCAATTGTTTTTTTAGGGTATTCATAAATTTAATATTAATGTTTATTCTTGATTTTCAATTGAATTCTCTTCATTTTTCATACCATTTTCAATTTCTTCTTCATCTTTTTCTTCTTCATGCATTACTTTGGCTACCGCAGCAATACTGTCTGAATCTTTAATATTAATTAATTTTACACCTTGTGTAGCTCTACCCATTACGCGTAAATCTTCTACTGCCATACGAATAGTAATTCCAGATTTATTAATAATCATTAAATCATTCGTATCATCTACATTCTTAATGGCGACCAAATTACCTGTTTTTTCTGAAATATTAAGTGTTTTTACACCTTTTCCTCCTCTATTTGTAATTCTATAGTCTTCTAACTTAGAACGTTTTCCGTATCCTTTTTCAGAAACCACTAAAATATTACTTTCCATATCATTTACTGCTACCATTCCAACAACCTCATCTTGGTCATTTTGTAAAGTAATTCCTCGAACTCCTGAAGCTGTTCTTCCCATAGGTCTTGTTTTTGCTTCTTCAAATCGGATTGATTTTCCAGATTTTAATGCAAGCATTACTTGACTATCTCCTGTAGTTAATTTCGCTTCTAATAATTCATCACCTTCTTTAATAGTAATGGCATTAATTCCGTTTGTTCTTGGACGAGAGTATTGTTCTAAAGACGTCTTTTTAACCTGTCCTTTTTTGGTTGCCATAATTACATAATGACTATTTACATAGTCTTCATCTTTTAAATCTTGAGTTACCAAGAAGGCTTTTACCTTATCATCTTGTTCTATATTAATTAAGTTTTGAATGGCTCTTCCTTTGGTATTTTTACCTCCTTCTGGTATTTCGTATACGCGCATCCAGAAAACTTTTCCTTTTTGAGTAAAGAACAACATGTATTGATGATTTGTTCCTACAAACAAATGCTCTAAGAAATCTTCATTTCTAGTGGCAACTCCTTTTTGTCCTCTACCTCCTCTATTTTGAACTTTGTATTCATCTAAATTAGTTCGCTTTAAATATCCTGCATTCGAAATCGTAACCACTACTTTAGAATTCGGAATCATATCTTCAAGCCTCATGTCTCCTCCTGCGTACTCAATCGTAGATCTACGCACATCTCCGTACTTATCTCTTACAGCAATTAATTCGTCTGTAATAATCTGATAACGTCTTGGCTCGTTTGAAAGAATATCTTTTAAATCTTCAATGGTTTTCATAATTTCTTCAAACTCTGCTCGCAGTTTGTCTTGCTCTAAACCAGTTAGCTGACGCAAACGCATTTCCACAATGGCTTTTGCTTGTATTTCTGACAATTCAAAACGTTTGATTAAGCTTTCTCTAGCTTCGTCGGCATTTTTAGAGGCTCTAATAATTTTAATGACTTCATCAATATTATCAGAAGCGATAATCAATCCTTCTAAAATATGCGCTCGTGCCTCTGCTTTCTTTAATTCATATTTTGTTCTTCTTACAACAATTTCATGTCTGTGTTCTACAAAATAATGAATCAGTTGTTTTAAATTTAATTGCTCTGGTTTGCCATTCACCAAGGCTATATTATTAACACTAAAAGAAGTTTGCAGTGCGGTATATTTATACAATTTGTTTAAAACAATGTTAGGAATTGCATCGCGCTTTAAGATATACACAATACGCATTCCTGTTCTATCAGACTCATCGCGAATATTCGCAATTCCTTCTAATTTTTTATCATTGACCAACTCCGCAGTTTTCTTAATCATTTCTGCTTTGTTTACCTGATAAGGAATTTCAGTAACAATAATACACTCGCGCCCTTTTACCTCTTCAATTACTGCTTTGGCGCGCATTACAATACGTCCACGACCTGTATGAAAAGCATCTTTTACACCTTCGTATCCATAAATAATTCCTCCTGTTGGAAAATCGGGCGCTTTTACATGCTCCATTAATTCGTCAATCTCAATGGCTCTATTTTCTATATATGCCAGTGTACCATTTACAACTTCCGTTAGGTTATGAGGCGCCATATTTGTTGCCATACCCACAGCAATTCCAGAAGCTCCATTTACTAATAAGTTAGGAATTCTAGTAGGCAAAACTACAGGTTCTTGTAAAGTATCATCAAAATTTAAACGATGATCTACAGTATCTTTCTCAATATCAGAAAGCATTTCTTCCGATATTTTTTGCATTCTAACCTCTGTATAACGCATTGCCGCTGGGCTATCTCCATCTACAGAACCAAAATTCCCTTGTCCGTCAACCATCATATAACGCACACTCCAGTCTTGTGCCATTCGCACCATAGAGTCGTATACTGAAGTATCTCCATGCGGGTGATACTTTCCTAAAACTTCTCCAACAACTCTTGCGGACTTTTTATACGCTCCTGTTGCTTTAATTCCTAACTCATGCATACCATACAAAACCCTTCTATGTACTGGCTTTAAACCATCCCTTACATCGGGTAATGCTCTAGATACAATTACGGACATTGAGTAGTCAATGTACGCAGACTTCATCTGCTCTTCAATATTAATAGGAATTAACTTTTCTCCGTCTGCCATATATACTTTTTATTTAAAAATTAAACGATTTAAAAATTGAAAAAAGATTTTATTTGTTTCTTTTTTTGACTCTTAAATTCTTAAGTTATTTTTCATCTTTTTTACAACAAGGCAAGATACCATAAATCCTATTTTTCACAAACTTTTCGAAGCTCCGATTCAACGATAGTTATTAACATTTTTTAATAATTTTAACATATTAATATCTTACTGATTTTCAGTGATTTTACAATAAAAAAAAGCAATTAAACAGCTAGTTTTTAAGGTCTACAGATTTTTTATAGATTTTTATTAAAAAAACCAGTAAATTTACAATTATAAGCATTGAATATGGAAGAAAATTTTTCACCAAAAGTTAGAGATGTTATTACCTTAAGCAAAGAGGAAGCTTTTCGTTTAGGTCATGACTTTATTGGCACCGAGCACCTTTTACTTGGATTGATAAAAAAGGGAGAGGGAAAAGCGATTGAGCTTTTAACAACCTTTAATGTTGATTTAAACCTTGTTCGTAAAAAGCTAGAACAGTTAAACCCTGATACATTTCCGCTTTCAAAAGAAGCGAAAAGTTTACATCTTACTCGGCAAGCAGAAAAAGCTTTAAAAACAACTTTTTTAGAAGCAAAATTATACCAAAGTCAGTCTATAAATACAGCACACCTATTATTGTGCATTCTACGTAATGAAAACGATCCTACAACACGTTTATTAGAAAAACATCATGTAAATTATGATGATACTAGAACTTTATACAAGCAACTGCACGTAGACGAAACTCATTTACCTATAAATCCACTTGCAGAAGCTTCTTCTAGCGAGTTTGAAAATGAAAAAACAAATCCTTACGAACAACAAACCTCTAAAGAAAAAACTACTAAAAAATCGAAAACACCTGTTTTAGATAATTTTGGTAGAGATTTAACGGCTTTAGCGGACGCTGGAAAATTAGACCCTGTTGTAGGTAGGCAAAAAGAAATTGAACGAGTTTCTCAAATTTTAAGCAGAAGAAAGAAAAACAATCCAATGTTAATTGGAGAACCTGGTGTTGGTAAATCTGCCATTGCGGAAGGCTTAGCTTTGCGAATTGTAGAACGGAAAGTTTCTAGAATTTTATTTGATAAACGCTTGGTATCTTTAGATTTAGCAAGTTTGGTTGCGGGCACAAAATATCGTGGTCAGTTTGAAGAGCGTATGAAAGCATTGATGAATGAATTGGAAAAGAATGATGATATTATTCTGTTTATTGATGAGATTCACACCATTGTAGGTGCAGGAGGTGCTACAGGCTCTTTAGATGCTTCCAACATGTTAAAACCTGCCTTAGCACGTGGAGAAATTCAATGTATTGGTGCTACAACATTAGACGAATACAGAACAAATATTGAAAAAGATGGTGCTTTAGAAAGACGTTTTCAAAAAGTAATTGTAGAACCTACTTCTGTAGAAGAAACCGTTCAGATTTTAGAAAATATAAAAAGTAAATATGAAGAGCATCACAATGTAAATTATACAGATAATGCTATTAAAGCGTGTGTAAAACTTACTAATAGATATATAACAGATCGTTATTTACCAGACAAAGCTATTGATGCTTTAGACGAGGCGGGCTCTAGAATTCATATTACCAATATTGTGGTACCCGAGCAAGTGGTAGCTTTAGAAACAGAGCTGGTAAATATTCGAGAACAAAAAACAAAAGCGGTTAGCGGACAACGTTATGAAGAAGCTGCAAAGCTACGTGATGATGAAAAGAATATAGAAGCGGCTTTAAATTCTGCCCAAAAACAATGGGAAGATGATTCTAAATTAAATAGAGAAACGGTTACCGAAGACAATGTTGCCGAAGTGGTTTCTATGATGACAGGAATTCCTGTAAATAGAGTTGCCGAAGCTGAAAGTAATCGATTAAGTGAATTGCCTAATTTAATAAAAGGAAAGGTAATTGGACAAGACAACGCGGTTGCAAAAGTGGTGAAAGCAATTCAACGAAATAGAATAGGGCTTAAAGACCCTAACAAGCCTATTGGATCTTTTATCTTTTTAGGACAAACGGGAGTTGGAAAAACACAATTGGCAAAAGTTTTAGCCAAAGAATTGTTTGATTCTGATGAGGCTCTTGTTCGGATTGACATGAGCGAATACATGGAAAAATTTGCAATTTCTCGTCTTATTGGAGCGCCCCCTGGTTATGTAGGATACGAAGAAGGTGGTCAGTTAACTGAAAAAGTACGTAGAAAACCGTATGCTGTTGTTTTATTAGACGAAATAGAAAAAGCACATCCAGATGTGTTTAATATGTTGTTGCAAATTTTAGACGACGGAGTAATTACAGATAGTTTAGGAAGAAAAATTGATTTTAGAAATACCATTATTATCATGACTTCTAATTTAGGAGCTCGTCAACTCAAAGATTTTGGCGGTGGTGTTGGTTTTGGCACAGCTTCTAAAGCGGCTCAAGCAGATGAGCATGCAAAAAGCATTATTGAAAGTGCTTTAAAGAAATCTTTTGCGCCTGAGTTTTTAAATAGAATTGACGATGTTATTATTTTTAATGCATTAGAACGTAAAGACATTCATGTAATTATTGATATTGAATTGAACAAGTTGTTGCAGAGAGTTTCAAACCTAGGCTATGCGTTAAAATTAAGTGCTAAAGCCAAAGATTACATTGCAGACAAAGGGTTTGATAAGAAATACGGAGCAAGACCTTTAAAACGGGCTATTCAGAAATATATTGAAGATGCTTTGGCAGAAGAAATCGTGAATGCAACTCTAAAAGAAGGCGATACTATTTTAATGGACTTAGACACTAAAGAAAGTAAACTAACAGTAGCCATTGAAAAAGCAGTCACTGACAAAAGTTAATACAGTAACAATCATAAAAAAAGCCTTTCTAAAAGCATATTTAGAAAGGCTTTTTAGTTTGAATACTATTCGTTTTTTAAATTTGAGTTGTCGTTTAAATTAATTTACACTAAGATTTTTTAACTTTTACACGATACGTTGCCAAAACATCATTCTCTAATTTTACATGTATATCGTAAAATCCTTTTGATTTGAATTTTGTTTTAAATGATACCTTATCCTGTTCTTTTAATACATCATAAATATGAAAATACTTTTCATCATTTCCAACATAACGAACTAAAGAAATATTATTTGAGGTAATTTCTTTTAAGGTGTGAAAAGAAAAATATACTTCTTCATTTTTCTTCACTTCAACATCCATTTTATTAGGGGTTTTAGGTACTATTTTATATTTAAAAGCCTCACTATAGATTAATGGAAAACTTATAAAGTCTATTGTATTAATCTCTTCTTTTAACAACCATTTCTTTTTTAGAGGAAAATGATTTTTTGAAAATAATACAGGATCTGTTAAAAAGTAACCATCGTTATAATCTTTTATAAAAAAACCTTGTTCTGTTGTATAACCACTAGACCAAGTGGCATCGCAGAGATACCATTTACCATTTAATCTCACCGCATTCCAAGAGTGGTTTGCCATTTCTAAAGCGTCAATATTTGAAGAAACATTTCTGGCATAACCATCTATAATCTCACATTCTATATTTGCAATATTTGCCATTTCTTTAATAAGGTAAGCATACCCTGTACACATCGTCTTTTTGTTTTTCAATAGATTTTTAAAAACCTTTTTTCTATACTCAGCATTCCATTTAAAAAAAGAAATACTGTCATATTTTAATTTTTCACGTTGATTTATAACTCTAGAGCTCATTCTATCATCTCCTCTAATATTTTGACAAACCCAAATGTAAATTGCCCTAAACTTTTCTACATCTGAATGTAATTTATGAGTTAATTCATACGTTAAAAAAGGTAAATTATATAAATCTTTGCCTTCATTTAATTTAGCAATATTACTAGCAACAGAGAAATTAATTTCCTTAAAATCAGATATCTGAGAATACGCATTTATAGAAAAAAAAATGAGAACAAACAAAACAAACGGTTTAAAAGACAACATATTACTAAGATTTATTTTTAGACCTATATAATTTTTTGACAGCTACTTTACCCATTAAAACAACATCTTCTAATTCTTCAAAATCTACTTTAAGAGTAATATTTGAATTCATCTTTTTATCATCAATTATAATTTTTTGAGTTTTATAACCTAGATAAGAAAATAGTAGAACATCTCCTTTTTTTAATGGCACTGGAAAAGCAAATTCTCCATCAAAATTTGTTGCAGTTCCTATGTTAGTTCCTTCTAACACAATATTTACTCCTGGCAATGTCTCCGAATTATCAGAAACAACTCCTTTTACTAAAATAGAATTCTTTATTTCTTTAACTTCTCTTTTTATTTCTTTTTCTTGTGCTTGCAACGTTCCCAATGTAAATAATGATAAACACGCCAATCCTATACCGCTAAAAAACCTTAACTTATTATTGGTCTGGCGTCTTTCCGAATGTTGTAATTGATGTGTGTAAAATTTTCCACAGGTACTTTTTTGACTATTTTTCTTAAAATAAGCTGTAATTTCTGAAGGTTTCATTTTTGTAAAATCGATAACTTCTTTACTACAAGAGTTACAAAAACCACCAGCATTGGTTTTTGTAAAAGTCTCAAAATTTTCCGAACAAGGTGTTTTTAATTCTAAGTTCAATTGATTTTTCATAATAGATATTTTTAAAGGTTAAACTTATATCAAACCTATACATTATTTGAAGTCGAAAAAATCAATATTGAGTGAACAATACTTTTTAACATGTGCATTATACTTTTTAATGAGTGAATAAAAAAATCACACTGTTTTACCAAAGTTAAGTTTAGAAACGAAAAAAACTAAGTGCTACTTATGGAATACAATTTATAAGTCTATTGTAAAGGGCAATTAGATAAATAATAAAGCCTAAACAGGTTCCAATCATACCAATAGCAATACCTATTGCTATTGCTCCCCACAAAGGAAGCCATGCAATAGCTGCCGCAGAGGCAACAAGGATAGAACATATAATTAATAGAACATGAGTAGCTATTAAAGTAGAATTTATACTGTCAAATAAATTCAAACAATCTTTACTAGCATTAGAATTGTACAAGCATTCTTTTAATTTTGGTAATTTAGAAAGTAACACCCAAATATTTGAACGTGCATTTAAACAGAAAACAAAACAAATTGCCATTGGAGCAATTGCAGCAACCGCTGTCCAAAAAGATAAATTTGCAACAAGGGCAATAATTGCCATTGCTAAAGAGGAGGATATCCATGTTAAAGCAATATAAAGAATTGTTCTTTGGTTTTTGGCTTCAATTTTACACATAAGATTTTATTTTAATTAATTATTATTCGAAGCCAAAAGTAGTTGTGCTGCATTATACTATCAATAGGGGTTTGCCTATTTTGCATACAGTAAAAAACCCTTTTGTATAAACAAAAGGGTTTAAAAAATTATTTGTTTTAAAGAAAATTTACTTTATCAACTCGTAACTACGTTTGATAAAATTGGTCAACTCCTCTCCATGTAATAAATTTTGAGATAGTTTTGCCAAATCAAACGCTTGTTTAATTAAGCGGTTTCGTTTCTTCTCTGTTTTGGTATTTAAAATTTCACCAACCAATTCGCTATTCGTATTTACCACCAAATTATACATTTCTGGCAGATTGCCCATGCCCATCATTCCGCCCCCACCAGAAGCACTCATTTCTTTCATTCTACGCATAAATTCTGGAATGGTAATTATAAAAGGCGAAGCACTAGAATCCATAGCTTCTAATTGCACCGTATACGTTTGCTTGGGTACATTTTCTTCTATAATCGGCTTTAGTTTTTCTTTCTCTTCATCAGATAACTTACTAATAACAGCATCGTCTTTTTTAATTAAATTATCGATAAAATCGGCATCTACGCGTGTAAATTTTATCTTCTCTTTAGAGGTTTCTAATTTCTGCATTAAATGAGAAATAATAGGAGAATCTAACAATAACACTTCATAACCTTTTTCTTTTGCTTCCTGAATATAGCTATGTTGCGCTTCTTTATTGGCCGCATACAACACAATATGATTTCCATCTTTATCTGTTTGGGCATCTTTTGTTTTCTCTACAAATTCATCAAATGTAAAAAAGGCATCATCTACTGTTGGGTACAAGGCAAACTTTTGCGCTTTGTCAAAAAACTTGTCTTCAGACAACATCCCGTATTCGATAATCACCTTAATATCGTTCCATTTTTTCTCAAAATCTTCACGATTGTTTTTAAATAATGATGCTAATTTATCACCTACTTTTTTAGTGATATATCCAGAAATCTTCTTCACAGCACCATCTGCTTGTAAATACGAACGAGATACATTTAAAGGAATGTCTGGAGAATCAATAACTCCTTTTAGCATTTGTAAAAAATCTGGAACAATTCCTTCTACATTATCGGTTACAAAAACTTGATTTTGATACAATTGAATTTTATCTTTCTGCATATCTAAGTTCTGACTTAGCTTTGGAAAAAATAAAATCCCTGTTAAATTAAACGGATAATCTACATTTAAGTGAATATGAAATAACGATTCTTCAAATTGCATAGGATACAACTCTCTGTAAAAATTCGCATAATCCTCATCTTTTAAATCCGCTGGTTTTTTTGTCCAAGCAGGGTTTGTGTTGTTGATAATTTTATCAACTGTTATTTGCTTGTGAGGTTCTGTAGTTTCTTTACCCTCTTTATCTTTTGTTGTTTTAGGCGTAAAGTCTGGATCGTTAATTTCTTTAGTTCCAAACTTTATAGGCACTTGATTAAAACGATTGTACTTGGTTAGCAACCCTTCTATTTTAGCATCTTCTAAAAATTCTTTAGAATCTTCTGCAATGTGTAAAATAATTTCTGTTCCTCTGTCTTCTTTTTTATGCTCTACTAAGGTAAACTCTGGAGAACCATCACAAGTCCAATGTGCAGCAGGTTCGTCTTTGTAAGACTTGGTAATAATTTCTACTTTATCTGCTACCATAAATGCTGAATAAAACCCTAATCCAAAATGCCCTATAATTCCAGCTTCATTGTCTTTGTATTTATCTAAAAACTCCTCTGCACCAGAAAAGGCAATCTGATTGATGTATTTTTCAACCTCCTCTGCAGTCATTCCTAATCCTTGGTCCTTTATGGTAAGTGTTTTTTTCTTTTTGTTAAGAGCTACTTCAATTTTAGGGCTTCCTAAATCTACTTTCGCTTCCCCAATAGCAATTAAATGTTTTAATTTTGATGTTGCATCTGTTCCGTTAGAAATTAATTCACGTAAAAAGATTTCGTGATCTGAATACAAAAACTTTTTAATGAGTGGAAAAATATTTTCTACCGATACATTAATGTTTCCTTTTGCCATTTTATTTAGATTTTATATAATTTAATTTATGAAAACATGAACTCTTTGTTCAATGATTTATCTGACGCACAAATAGTCAAAAAAAATACCAAATAAGAATTTGTGTCAAAATGACATTACTGAACTCATTTAGTCAATTCTGACAGACAAGTTTATAAAACGTATTTTTGTTATTTCCAATTTATATACGCAATGAAGTGGCAAAATGCATTAAAAAACTATCAACTTTTTTTACAATTAGAAAGAGGACTCTCTAAACATACCATTGATAATTATTCCAATGATGTAAAAAAATTATGCCTTTTTCTTGAAGAACGGGAATTGGTAATTTCTCCTATTGATATCCATGAAGATATTCTCAAAGAATTTATTTATACGATTGCTAAAGAAATAAGCCCTAGAAGCCAGGCAAGAATCTGCTCTGGTTTACGTAGTTTTTTTGATTACCTCATTTTTGAAAATTACCGAGAAACCAATCCAACCGATTTTATTGAAACTCCAAAAATTGGCAGAAAATTACCAGATACTTTAGCTAAAGATGACATTGACCACTTGATAAATGCTATTGATTTAAGTCATCCGCAAGGCGAACGAAATAGGACTATTATAGAAACTTTATACAGTTGTGGTTTACGAGTGAGTGAATTAATTGCTTTACAATTGTCGGATTTATTTTTTGAAGAAGGTTTTATACGTGTTGTTGGAAAAGGGAACAAACAACGTTTTGTTCCTATTCATAGAAGTACACAGAAATATATTGAATTCTATATACAAGAAATTAGAACCAAAACAAATCCAAAAAAAGATTTTGAAGATACCTTGTTTTTAAACCGAAGAGGACAAAGTTTAACGAGACAAATGGTTTATATTGTTTTAAATGATTTGGCAAAAAAAATCAATTTACAGAAAAAAATAAGTCCACACACATTACGTCATTCTTTTGCTACACATTTGCTAAAAAACGGAGCTGACTTACGAGTAATTCAACAAATATTAGGTCACGAAAGCATTACCACTACTGAGATATATGTACATTTAGATAAAAGTTATCTAAAGGAAGTTATGGAAAGCTTTCATCCAAGAAAATAGTTGGTTATTGGTTCAAATTGAAAGATTGAAGAATTCAAAACTTTCAGACTTTATAACTTTTAAACTTTCAAACTCTCAATAAACTGATCAAATAAATATTCAGAATCGTGTGGACCAGGACTTGCTTCTGGATGGTATTGAACGGAAAAGCAGTTTTTATTTTTCATTCGAATACCTGCTACTGTATGATCGTTTAAATGTACATGTGATATTTCTATATCTGGATGTGCTTCTGTTTCTTCTCTATTAATAGCAAATCCATGGTTTTGAGAAGTAATTTCTCCTTTACCTGTTTGTAGATTTTTTACAGGATGATTAATCCCCCTATGTCCGTTATGCATTTTATAGGTAGAAATCCCGTTTGCCAATGCAATTACTTGATGTCCTAAACAAATACCAAATAAAGGTAAATCTCTTTTTATAATTTCTTTTGCTGTATTTTGTGTAGCAATTAAAGGTGCTGGATCTCCAGGTCCATTAGAAATAAAATAACCGTCTGGATTAAAAGCCTGTAGTTCCTCAAAACTCACATCGTAAGGAAATACTTTTACATAAGCATCTCTTTTTACAAAGTTTCGCAATATATTTTTTTTAATTCCAATATCAATTGCTGCTATCTTATAGGTTGCATTTGCATCTCCCACATAATAAGGTTCTTTCGTAGAAACCTTAGAGGCTAACTCTAATCCTTTCATATCTGGAATTTTAGCCAATTGTTCTTTTAATTGATCTATAGCATTTACTTCTGTAGATATAATAGCATTCATGGCTCCGTTATCTCTAATATAAGCTACCAAAGCTCTTGTATCTACATCTGAAATGGCTACTAAATTTTGTTTTACAAACCAGTCGTATAAACTTCCGTCTGCATCTACTCTAGAACTTACATAACTAAAATTTCTACAAATCAATCCTGCGATTTTAACTCCTTCAGATTCCACTTCTTCATTATGCACTCCATAGTTACCAATATGCGCATTGGTAGTAACCATTAATTGTCCAAAGTAAGAAGGGTCTGTAAAAATTTCTTGGTATCCTGTCATTCCTGTATTAAAACAGATTTCTCCAGTTGCTGTACCTTCAATTCCTACGGATTTACCATAAAAAATAGTTCCGTCTGCTAATAAAATTAATGCTTTTTTACGTTGTTGATATGCCATTTATACAGTTTAAAGTTTACTTCAAGATTATAAACACTAAAAAAATTATTTCTTTGCGTAATTTTAAAATCAAGATTATATTATAGAATTATTATCGGATGCAAAAATATAAAAAAAGGGATAAACATTTTAATGTTTATCCCTTTGTATGATTGTTTTAAAAGTATCATTTTTTACTCTGCTGCTGCTTCAGTATTTTCTTCTTTTACTACAGGAGCATCAGTAGTCGTTGCTTTCTTTTTACTTCTACCTCTACGTGTAGATTTTTTTGCTTTTTTACCTTTTGGATTGTAAATCTCGTTGTAATCAACCAATTCTACCATTGCCATAGGAGCGTTGTCTCCCTGACGATTTCCTAATTTAATTATACGAAGATACCCGCCTGGTCTGTCAGCAACTTTTACAGAAATTTCTTTAAACAATTCTGTAACAGCATATTTATTTCTAAGGTAACGAAACACAATTCTACGATTATGTGTTGTGTCTTCTTTAGATTTTGTAATTAAAGGTTCTACAAATACACGTAAAGCTTTTGCTTTTGCTACTGTAGTGTTAATACGCTTGTGTTCTATTAATGAACAAGCCATATTTGCAAACATTGCCTTTCTATGCGCTGTTTTTCTTCCTAAATGATTAAATTTCTTTCCGTGTCTCATGACGTTACTTGTTTACTTTCATCTTGCTCTACCCTTTTTGAGGAGCAAAATATGAAAGGTTAATTTATTTAATTTTCGAATTACGATTTATGATTCTCAATTCGTACATCGAAAATCAGCAATCTATAATTGTTAATCTCTATCTAATTTATATTTACTTAAATCCATTCCAAAATTTAGACCTTTTACAATCACTAATTCTTCTAGCTCTGTTAAAGATTTTTTACCAAAATTTCTGAACTTCATTAAATCACTTTTATTAAAAGACACTAGGTCTCCTAAGGTATCTACTTCTGCTGCTTTTAAACAATTTAACGCTCTTACAGATAAATCCATATCAATTAATCTTGTTTTTAACAACTGACGCATGTGCAATGATTCTTCATCATAAGTTTCTGTCTGTGCAATTTCATCTGCTTCTAGCGTAATACGCTCATCAGAAAATAACATAAAGTGGTAAATCAATATCTTAGCCGCTTCTGTTAATGCGTCTTTAGGAGCAATAGAACCATCTGTATCAATATCGAAAATTAACTTCTCGTAATCTGTTTTTTGCTCTACACGAAAGTTTTCTATCGCGTATTTTACATTTTTGATAGGTGTATAAATAGCATCTGTAAAAATAGTACCAATAGGTGCTCCTGCTTTTTTATTTTCTTCAGCAGGCACAAAACCTCTTCCTTTTTCTATGGTTAACTCCATGTTTAATTTCACAGATTTATCCATATTACAGATAACTAAATCTGGATTTAACACTTGAAATCCTGAAATAAATTTTTGCAAATCTCCTGCTGTTAATTGCTCTTGGTCTGATACTACCACAGATACTGTTTCTCTATCAGATTCTTCTATTTGCTTTTTAAAACGAACTTGTTTTAAATTTAAAATAATTTCGGTAACGTCTTCTACAATTCCTTTGATAGTAGAAAATTCGTGATCTACACCTTCTATTCTTAAAGATGTAATTGCAAAACCTTCTAAAGAAGATAATAAAACTCTTCTTAAAGCATTTCCTACTGTTAAACCAAAACCTGGTTCTAAAGGTCTAAACTCGAACCTACCAGAAAAATCTGTAGATTCAATCATAATTACCTTATCAGGTTTTTGAAAATTTAATATTGCCATAATTTCTTCGTTTTAATTGTTATTTAGTTGCGCGATTTATAGGTGTGAAGAAATACTTATAAATCCTTTGGCTAAACACCAATGTGATTAATTTATTATTTAGAATATAATTCTACAATTAATTGTTCTTTAATGTTTTCTGGAATTTGTAATCTTTCCGGCACTTTTACAAAAGTTCCTTCTTTCTTATCTGAATTCCAAGTCAACCATTCATAAACACTACTATTAGATGCCAATGCATTTTCAATAGTTGCTAATGATTTGGATTTTTCTCTTACAGCTACAACATCGCCTTCTCTTAAAGTATAAGATGGGATATTTACAATCTCTCCATTTACTGTTATATGACGGTGAGAAACTAATTGACGTGCTCCTCTACGTGAAGTTGAAATCCCCATACGAAAAACAACATTGTCTAAACGTGCTTCGCATAATTGCAATAATACCTCACCGGTAATTCCTTTACTAGCAGACGCTTTTTTAAATAAGTTAGAGAATTGTCTTTCTAGAATACCATAAGCATATTTTGCTTTTTGCTTTTCCATTAACTGAACAGCGTATTCCGATTTTTTACCTCTTCTTCTAGCATTTCCGTGCTGTCCTGGAGGGTAATTTCTTTTTTCGAAGTTTTTGTCTTCTCCAAAAATTGCTTCGCCAAACTTACGAGCAATCTTTGTTTTTGGTCCTGTGTATCTTGCCATTTCTTAGTGATTAAAATAGGGATTATGAATTAAGGCTTGTCCTTCGATAATCTAAAAATCCTATTTAGTTAAAATATATATTTAATATTAGATGTTAGATTTTACAATCTCAAATCGTCAATTATTAAACTCTTCTTCTTTTTGGAGGTCTACATCCGTTATGCGGAGTTGGGGTAACATCAATAATTTCAGTTACTTCTATTCCTGAATTGTGAACAGCTCTAATAGCAGACTCTCTACCGTTACCAGGTCCTTTTACATACACTTTTACTTTACGTAAACCTGCTTCATGTGCAACTTTTGCACAGTCTTCTGCTGCTAATTGAGCTGCATAAGGTGTATTTTTCTTAGAACCTCTAAAACCCATTTTACCTGCCGATGACCATGCAATAACATCACCTTTCTTATTGGTTAAAGAAATGATAATATTATTAAAAGAAGCTGTAACATGCGCCTCTCCAATAGATTCAACAATTACTTTACGTTTTTTTGTACTTGTTTTTGCCATAATTATTTAGTAATTAGTGGTTAGTGATTAGTCGTTAGTAAAATCTAACTACTAGTAACTAACTACTAGTTATTATTTTTTCTTGTTAGCTACTGTTTTTCTCTTCCCTTTTCTTGTTCTAGAATTGTTCTTAGTTCTTTGTCCTCTTAAAGGAAGACCTAATCTATGACGAATTCCTCTTTGACATCCAATATCCATCAAACGTTTGATGTTTATTTGAACTTCTGAACGCAATTCACCTTCAATAGTAAAACCTCCTACCTGTTCTCTAATTGCTGCAATCTGACTATCATCCCAATCTTGAACTTTAATGCTTTCATCTACTTTTGCATTTGCTAAGATCTCTTTAGCTCTGCTTCTTCCTATACCAAAGATATACGTTAAAGCAATAACTCCTCTTTTGTTTTTTGGAATGTCTATACCTGCTATTCTTGCCATATATTTAGTTTTTAGTGGCTAGTAATTAATTTTTAGAATAGTATTGTGAAAATTTATCGAATACTTAATGACTAAATCTTAGTTACTAAACCTCTTTTTACCCTTGTCGTTGTTTAAATCTAGGGTTTTGTTTATTAATTACATATAATCTACCTTTTCTGCGAACTATTTTGCAGCCGGCACTTCTTTTTTTAACTGATGCTCTAACTTTCATTTTTCTTTAGTTTAAAAGTTTAAAAGTTTAAAAGTTTAAAAGTTGTGAGTATGTACTTTACAACCTTTGCCTTTGCAAACTTTACAACTAGTTTTAATATCTATACGTAATCCTTGCTTTTGTTAAATCGTAAGGACTCATTTCTAATTTTACTTTGTCTCCTGGTAATAATTTAATGTAATGCATTCTCATTTTACCAGAAATATGAGCAGTAACAATATGTCCGTTTTCTAACTCTACACGAAACATTGCATTTGACAATGCTTCTGTAATGGTTCCGTCTTGTTCAATTGCTGGTTGCTTAGCCATAATTACCTACTTTGCTGAATTTCTATTACTACTTCCTGTTTTCATTAAGCCATCGTAATGACGGTTTAATAAATACGAATTTATTTGTTGTACCGTATCAATAGCGACACCTACCATAATAATTAAAGAAGTTCCTCCATAAAACATTGCCCAACTTTGCTGTACTCCAAATTGTACTACAATAGCAGGTAAAATTGATAAAGCTGCTAAAAACAAAGATCCTGGAAATGTAATTCTAGACAATACAGTATCTAATCTATCTGCTGTATCTTTTCCTGGTCGTATTCCTGGGATAAATCCGCCACTTCTTTTTAAACCTTGTGCCATTTCATCTGTTCGAACTGTAATAGCCGTATAAAAGAAACTAAAAATAATGATTAACAATGCAAAAATAACATTGTACCATAGTCCATTAATATCTTGTAATTCTGATAAAGCTGGATATTTTTGACCTATATATGCTGGCAAAAACATAATTGCCTGTGCAAATATAATGGGCATTACTCCTGCCGCATTTAATTTTAAAGGAATATAATCTCTAGAACCTGCTGTGCTCTGAATCTCTCCAGAAACACTTCTTCTAGCATATTGTACAGCAATTTTTCGCACTGCAGTAACTAATAATACTGTTAGTAAAATTACTACAAACCACAATACAACTTCAATCAAAATCATCATAATACCTCCAGCACCTGCATTGGTTGTTTTAGAAACAAATTCTTGTAAAAATGCCGCTGGGAAGTTCGCAATAATTCCTACGGTAATTAATAGCGATATTCCGTTACCAACTCCCTTATCTGTAATACGCTCTCCTAACCACATCGCAAAAATAGTTCCTGCGGTTAATAAGATCATTGAAGAAATCCAAAATGTAGCTCCTTCAACTAAAAACGCTTCAGGTGGCAGGTTAAATTGTGTACTTATTGCTGTAATATAAGTTGGTCCTTGTACCAAAGTGATTAGAATGGTTAACCATCTTGTAATTTGCGTAATTTTTTTACGTCCACTCTCTCCATCTTTCTGTAATTTTTGCAAATAAGGAACAGCAATTCCCATTAATTGTACTACAATAGAGGCAGAGATATAGGGCATAATACCCAATGCCATAATAGAAGCTCTAGAAAAAGCACCTCCTGTAAAAGCATCTAATATTGTTAAAAGCCCCCCTCCTGAAGTACTACTTTTTAAAGCTGATAGTTGTAATGGGTCTATTCCTGGTAAAGGAACTTGCGCCATAAAACGATATACAGCAATTAAACCTATTGTTAAAAGAATTTTATTTTTTAATTCCTCTATGTTCCAAATGTCTTTTAACTTATTCATCTAAACTTATTGTTTATCAATTCTTATAAGGCAACTGCTTCTCCACCAGCAGCTTCAATAGCCGCCTTTGCAGTTCCTGTAAATTTGTGAACGGTTACACTTAATTTAGCTTTTAACTCTCCACCACCTAATATCTTTACTAAATCGTTCTTCCCTGCTAACCTATTTGCTACTAAAATATCTAAAGTAACGGTGTCTTTGATTTTTCCGTTATCTACTAAGGCTTGTAATTTATCTAAATTGATTCCTGTATATTCCTTTCGGTTAATATTGGTGAAACCAAATTTAGGCACACGTCTTTGTAATGGCATTTGACCTCCTTCAAATCCTATCTTTCTTGAATAACCAGAACGAGATTTTGCTCCTTTATGACCTCTTGTGGCAGTACCACCTTTACCAGATCCTTCACCTCTTGCAATTCGTTTTCTGCTTTTTACAGAACCTTCTGCTGGTTTTAAATTATGTAAACTCATTTTACTAATATCTTATTTAACTTCTTCAAAAGAAATTAAGTGTTTAACTGTTTCTATCATTCCCATAATTGCGGGTGTAGCATTATGTTCTACAACTTGGTTTACTTTTCGCAAACCTAATGCTTCTAAAGTCCTTTTCTGATTTTGAAGACGACCTATTTTACTCTTTACTTGTTTTACTCTAACTCTTGTCATCCTATTTAAATTAGCCGTTAAATACTTTTTCTAAAGAAACTCCTCTTTGTCTAGCAATATCTGCTGCACTACGCAATTGTAACAATGCATCGAAAGTTGCTTTTACTACGTTATGAGGGTTCGATGATCCTTGAGATTTTGATAATACATCATGTACACCTACTGCTTCCAAAACAGCACGTACTGCACCACCAGCAATAACTCCTGTACCCGGAGAAGCAGGCTTAATAAAGACTCTACCTCCACCAAATTTACCTTTTTGCTCGTGTGGCAATGTACCATCTAAAATTGGAATTCTTACCAAATTCTTTTTTGCATCTTCAATAGCTTTTGCAATTGCAGAGGCAACGTCTTTAGATTTACCCAAACCGTTTCCTACAACACCATTACCATCTCCTACAACAACAATTGCAGAAAATCCAAAGGCTCTACCTCCTTTGGTTACTTTGGTAACACGTTGTACGCCCACTAATCTATCTACTAGCTCTAAACCGCTTGGTTTAACTCTTTCTACGTTTTTATATTTTTGATACATATTAAACTTCTTAAAATTTTAAACCAGCTTCTCTAGCAGCTTCTGCTAATACTTTTACTCTACCGTGATATAAATACCCGTTTCTATCAAAAGCAACAGTTTCTATACCTGCTTTAGAAGCTTTTTCTGCGATTGCTTTTCCAACAGCACTTGCCGCTTCTGCTTTTGTTGTAGCAGTTACTTCTTTATCTCTAGATGATGCAGCTACTAATGTACTTCCTGCAACGTCATCTACTATTTGAGCATAGATTTCTTTATTGCTTCTGTATACAGATAATCTAGGTTTAGATGCTGTACCATTTACAATTTTTCTAATTCTATGCTTAATTCTATGTCTTCTTTCAAGCTTTGATAATGCCATAATTTTGCTATTAGTTGTTAGTTTTTGGTTGTTAGTTGTTGGTTTTTAAAACTTTTCAACTTTCAACTTTCTAACTTAATTATGCAGATTTACCTGCTTTTCTTCTTAATATTTCTCCTACAAATTTCACTCCTTTTCCTTTGTAAGGCTCTGGCTTACGCATAGAACGAATCTTTGCGGCTACTTGTCCTACTAACTGCTTATCAAAAGAAGTTAATTTAACAATCGGGTTTTTTCCTTTTTCAGATACTGTTTCTACCTTAACTTCTGGAGCTAATTCGATAACAATATTGTGAGAATATCCTAATGCTAAATCTAATTTTTGTCCTTGATTAGAAGCTCTATAACCTACTCCTACCAATTCTAACTCTTTTGTCCATCCTTTAGAAACACCTGCAACCATATTGTGCATTAATGATCTATACAAACCATGCTTTGCTTTTTGATCTTTGGTATCTGATGAACGAGTCACTAAAATATCGCTTCCTTCTACTTTAATATTTATGGAATCGAACTTTTGAGTTAATTCTCCTAATTTACCTTTAACAGTAACTTCATTATCTTTAATGTCTACTGTTACGCCTTCTGGAATGGCTATTGGATTGTTTCCTATTCTACTCATTTCTTAAAAGGTTTTAGTAAACGTAACAAATTACTTCTCCTCCAACATTTTCTTGACGTGCTTTCTTGTTAGTCATTACACCTTTCGATGTAGAAACGATAGCAATTCCAAGACCGTTTAATACTCTAGGCATTTCTGAAGCACTTACATACTTACGTAAACCTGGCGTACTAATACGTTGAAGTTTTTTAATTACGGATTCTTTTGTTAACTTATCATATTTTAAAGCAATCTTAATAACGCCCTGAACGGTTTCGTCATTAAATTGGTAGCTTAAAATAAAACCTTGATCAAACAAAATTTTTGTCATTTCCTTCTTCAAATTTGAAGCTGGAATTTCTACGACTCTGTGTCCTGCTGCGATTGCATTTCTAACTCTTGTTAGGTAATCTGCGATTGGATCTGTATACATATAGTTAAATTACGATTTTGGTTTTTAGTATTCTCGTTTATTTTACAGAACTATTCTGTGAATACTAAACCTGAAATCAATTAATATTCTAATTATTTTTACCAGCTAGCTTTTCTAACTCCTGGTATTAAACCTTGATTTGCCATTTCTCTAAATGTAACACGAGAAATTCCAAACTGACGCATGTAACCTTTTGGTCTTCCTGTTAATTTACATCTATTGTGCTTACGAATTGGCGAAGCGTTTTTTGGTAACTTTTGCAATGCTTCATAATCTCCAGCTTCTTTTAAAGCCTTTCTTTTTTCTGCATATTTAGCAACCGTTTTTGCTCTTTTTACCTCACGGGCTTTCATTGATTCTTTAGCCATGTCTTAATTCTTTTTAAATGGTAAACCTAATTCACCTAATAAAGATTTTGCTTCTTTATCTGTAGCGGCAGATGTTACAAAAGTAATGTCCATACCACTTATTTTATGAATCTTATCGATATTGATTTCTGGATAAATAATTTGTTCTGTAACTCCTAAGTTGTAATTTCCTCTTCCATCAAAACCATTGGCTTTAATTCCATTAAAATCTCTAACACGAGGCAAAGAAGCTGTAATTAATCTATCTAAAAACTCATACATTTTATCTCCACGTAAAGTAACTTTAGCACCAATTGCCATTCCTTTACGTAATTTAAAGGCTGCTACATCTTTCTTAGAGAATGTAGAAACTGCCTTTTGACCTGTAATGTTTGTTAGCTCTTCTACAGCATAATCAATCAATTTCTTATCTGCTATTGCTGCACCTACTCCTTTGCTTACAACGATTTTTTGCAACTTAGGAACTTGCATTACATTACTATAACTAAATTCTTCAGTGAGCGCGTTTATAACACGACTCTTATATTCTTCCTTTAATCTTGGTATATAACTCATGATTATATTTATTTTTTAGTTTTTTTAGAGATTCTTGTCTTTGTATCTCCATCAACTTTATAACCAACTCTAACAACCGCTCCATCTTCTACTAACAATACGTTAGAAATATGAAGTGATGCTTCTTTTTTAACAATTCCTCCTTGAGGACTTTGAGCGCTTGGTTTTGTGTGCTTAGAGATTAGATTAACACCTTCTACCAAAACTCGATCCTTATCTCTAAGAATTTGTAAAACCTTACCTTCAGAACCTTTGTGATCTCCTGCGATTACTCTAACGGTATCTCCTGATTTTATTTTAAACTTCTTCATTATCTTCTTGTTTAAAGCACTTCAGGTGCTAATGATACTATTTTCATAAATTGTTTCTCACGTAATTCTCTTGCAACAGGTCCAAATACACGTGTTCCTCTCATTTCCTCTGTAGGATTTAAAAGCACACAAGCATTGTCGTCAAATCGAATGTAAGATCCATCTTTACGTCTCATTTCTTTCTTAGTACGTACCACAACGGCTCTAGAAACTTGTCCTTTCTTAACAGCTCCGTTAGGTGTTGCAGATTTTACCGTTACCACAATTTTGTCTCCTACTCTTGCGTAACGCTTCTTTGTACCTCCTAAAACTCTAATCACTAAAACTTCTTTAGCTCCAGTGTTGTCTGCTACTTTTAATCTTGATTCTGTCTGTAACATATTATTTAGCTCTTTCTAGGATTTCTACTAATCTCCAACGTTTAGATTTACTTAAAGGTCTAGTTTCCATGATCTTTACAGTATCTCCTTCGTTGCAGTCATTGGTTTCATCATGCGCAACATACTTTTTCGTTTTTAAAACGAACTTACCGTACATTGGGTGTTTTACTCTTTTTACCTCAGAAACAACGATAGATTTCTCCATTTTGTTACTAGATACAACACCTATTCTCTCTTTTCTAAGATTTCTATTTTCCATCTTTAAAATTGACTAGAGTTATTGGTTTTCTCTTTTGGTTAATTCTGTTGCAATTCTTGCTACAGATCTTCTTAAGCTTCTTAACTGCAAAGGGTTTTCCAATGGAGTTATGGCATGTGCCATCTTAAGATCAGTATAATTTTTTTGCAACGCTCCGTGCTTTTCTTGCAAATCCGCTGTAGATAATTCTTTAATTTCTGACTGTTTCATGTTTTCTAGAATTAAGCGTTATAATCAAAATCTCTTGCTATTACAAACTTCGTTCTTACAGGAAGTTTTTGTGCTGCCAAGCGTAATGCTTCTTTTGCAACATCCATAGGCACACCACCTACTTCAAATAAAATTCTACCTGGCTTTATAACAGCAACAAAATGATCTGGTGCTCCTTTACCTTTACCCATACGAACCTCTAAAGGCTTTTTAGTAATAGGCTTATCTGGGAAAATTTTAATCCATAATTGTCCTTCTCTCTTCATATGACGCGTTGCCGCAATACGGGCTGCTTCAATTTGACGAGAAGTGAGTAAGTTTTGGTCGACAGATTTTATACCGAACATTCCATTAGAAAGTTGATTACCTCTACCAGAAATACCTTTCATATTTCCTTTAGCCTTCTGTACCTTACGATATTTTACTCTTTTTGGCTGTAACATTTTTAATTATTTAAAAATTTAAAAATTAAAGAATTGAATATTTAAATCTTTTAATCTTTTAATTATTATTATTTTCTTCTACGAGGTTGGCGCTTTCCATTTCCTCCACCTTTATTTCCAGATTGTTTCTTAGACAACCCTACTAATGGAGATAATTCTCTTTTCCCATATACCTCTCCTTTCATAATCCACACTTTTACACCTATTCTTCCATAAGTAGTATGTGCTTCTACAAGTGCATAATCTATATCTGCTCTAAAAGTAGACAACGGTATTCTTCCTTCTTTGTAATGCTCTGAACGTGCCATCTCTGCACCATTCAAACGTCCTGAAATCTGAATCTTAATTCCTTCAGCATTCATTCTAATAGAAGCAGCAATTGCCATTTTTACAGCTCTCTTGTAAGAAATTCTATTTTCAATTTGACGAGCAACACTCGTAGCCACTAATTTTGCATCTAATTCTGGGCGTTTGATTTCAAAAATATTCAATTGAACTTCTTTTCCTGTAATTTTTTTAAGCTCTTCTTTTAACTTGTCTACCTCTTGTCCGCCTTTACCAATAATAATACCTGGTCTTGCGGTAGTGATAGTAACGGTTACAAGCTTTAAAGTACGCTCAATAATTACTCTAGAAACACTTGCTTTAGACAATCTAGCATTTACATACTTTCTTACTTTATCATCTTCAGCAATTTTATCACCGTAGTCGTTTCCTCCATACCAGTTAGATTCCCATCCTCTGATAATTCCTAATCGATTTCCTATTGGATTCGTTTTTTGTCCCATACTACTGATTAATTACTTTTATTTTTACTTCCTAATTCTATAGTAACGTGATTAGAACGTTTTCTTATTCTATGAGCACGTCCTTGCGGAGCAGGTCTTAGCCTTTTTAGCATACCTGCACTATCTACATAAATAGTTTTTACATACAATGCCGCATCCTCTATACTTGCATCTTCATTTTTAGCTTGCCAGTTTGCAATTGCAGACAATAACAATTTCTCTAAGTTTATAGATGCTTCTTTAGGATTAAACTTTAATATTTGTAATGCTTTTTCAACTTCAACACCTCTAATTAAATCTGCAACAATACGCATTTTTCTTGGTGATGTAGGGCAGTTAGTTAGCTTCGCAAAAGCTTTATGCTTTTTAGCTTCTTTAATCTGTGCTGCCATGTTATGTTTACGAACTCCCATTTCCTACTATTTTTTACCTTTATTTTTTGCACCTGCATGCCCTCTAAAAGAACGTGTTGGTGAAAATTCGCCTAGTTTATGACCTACCATGTTTTCTGTAACATATACGGGTACAAACTGACGTCCATTATGAACTGCTATTGTTTGACCAACAAAGTCAGGAGTAATCATACTGGCTCTAGACCAAGTTTTAATAACTGCTTTACTCCCAGCTTCTACATTAGCTAACACTTTTTTCTCTAATTTATAGTGAACGTAAGGTCCTTTTTTTAATGATCTTGCCATGTCTTATTTCTTTCTACGTTCTATAATATATTTATTACTCGCTTTGGTTTTAGATCGGGTTCTGAATCCTTTTGCAGGAATTCCATTTCTCGATCTTGGATGACCTCCAGAAGATTTTCCTTCTCCACCACCCATTGGATGATCTACAGGATTCATTACTACTGGTCTTGTTCTTGGTCTTCTTCCTAACCATCTACTTCTTCCTGCTTTACCAGATACTAGTAATTGATGGTCTGAATTAGATACAACTCCTATAGTTGCTATACAGGTTAGCAATATTAATCTTGTTTCTCCTGAAGGCAACTTTACTGTTGCATACTTTCCTTCTTTTGCCATTAACTGAGCAAAAGAACCCGCAGAACGTGCCATTACAGCTCCTTGACCAGGACGTAATTCTATACAAGAAATAGTAGTCCCTAAAGGAATTTCACTTAAAGGCATTGCATTTCCAATTTCTGGGGCATTTCCAGCACCCGAAACGATTGTTTGCCCTACTTGCAATCCATTTTGCGCAATTACATAACGTTTTTCACCATCTGTATATACTACTAAAGCGATAAAAGCGGTACGATTTGGATCGTATTCAATAGTTTTTACAGTTGCAGGAACACCTTGCTTATCTCTTTTAAAATCGATAATACGGTACTTTTGTTTATGACCTCCACCAATGTTACGTGTAGTCATTCTTCCTTGGTTGTTTCGACCTCCAGACCTTTTTTTCGGAACAAGTAAACTTTTTTCCGGCTTGTCAGTTGTAATGGCGTCGAACCCATTTACAACTCTAAAACGCTGACCTGGTGTTATTGGTTTTAATTTTCTAACTGACATACTTTTTCTTAAAGATTGTTATAAAAATCAATACTTTCTCCTTCTGCTAACTGAACGATAGCTTTCTTATATCCGCTTTTAATACCCGTAACCATACCTTTCTTAGTAAACTTACTTTTTCTTTGTATTGGGTAGTTTAACGTTTTTACACTTGCAATAGAAACACCATACGCAGCTTCTACCGCATCTTTGATTTCTAATTTATTTGCTTGCTTAGCAACTACAAAAGCGTAACGGTTAAATAATTCCGTATCGTTTGTAGCTTTTTCCGTGATAATAGGTTTTATTAAAATATTCATTTTTCTAGGCCTATTTACTTAAATTTGATTGAATTCCTTCCAAAGATCCTTCTGTAAGAACTACTGTACCTGCATTTAATATTCCGTAAGTACTTAATTCTGAATTCTTAATAACCTTTGATTTCTCTAAATTACGAGAAGACAAATACACATTTTCGTTAGTGTCTGCAAAAACAAATAACGACTTCTTAGCGTCTAACGATAATGCTTTTAAAACATTGGTAAAGTTTTTTGTTTTTGGGGTTTCAAAAGTAAAATCCTCAACAACAACTACATTGTTTTCTTTTGCCTGTATACTTAAAGCAGATTTACGTGCCAAACGCTTTAAGTTTTTATTTAATTTAAAAGAATAATTTCTAGGTCTTGGTCCAAACATACGACCTCCACCTCTAAAAACTCCAGACTTAATACTTCCCGCACGAGCAGTACCTGTTCCCTTTTGTTTCTTTATCTTTCTTGTACTTCCTGTAATCTCAGCTCTTTCCTTAGATTTATGAGTACCTTGTCTTTGATTTGCTAAATACTGCTTTACATCTAAGTAAACTGCATGATTATTTGGCTCTATAGCGAATACGTCTTTAGAAAGCTCAACCTTTCTACCTGTATCTTTTCCTTTAATGTCTAAAACTGCTACTTTCATTATTTCTGAATAGTTATAAAAGAATTTTTATGCCCAGGAATTGCTCCCTTTACAACAAGTAAGTTCTTTTCAGCAACCACTTTTAAAACTCTTAAGTTTTGAACTTTTACTTTTTCTCCACCCATTCTACCTGCCATTCGCATTCCTTTGAATACTCTTGCAGGATATGATGCAGCCCCAATAGATCCTGGCGCTCTTAAACGGTTGTGTTGACCATGAGTTGCTTGTCCTACACCACCAAAACCGTGACGCTTTACAACTCCCTGAAAACCTTTCCCTTTAGAAATTCCAGAAACATCTACAAATTCTCCTTCAGCAAAATGCTCTACCGTAATTGAATCTCCTAATTTATACTCTTCTTCAAATCCTTGGAATTCAACGACTTTTTTCTTAGCAGTGGTGCCAGCTTTTTTAAAGTGACCGTCTAACGCTTTGTTAGAACTCTTCGCCTTCTTGTCATCGAAACCCAATTGTAACGCATTGTATCCGTCTACCTCTTCGGTTCTGACTTGGGTAACAACGCAAGGACCCGCTTCGATTACTGTACAAGGAATATTCTTCCCGTTTTCATCAAATAAGCTGGTCATTCCAATCTTTCTTCCTATTAACCCAGACATAATTATTATTAATTATTGTTTATTTTTATGTGTCTTTTAAATTTACTTCAAAAAAATAGGGCGAAAAACACTTTCAAACCCTGAATGTATTTTTACCGTTTTTCCTTCGCGAAACCCTCCGGACATGTTATGATTACTCTTATTCTTTAAGTTTCTCTTTTACTCTAAAAGGAAACCTCTCGTTTAAGAGTTTGCAAATGTAGTTATTTTTTTCTTTTTAAAACTACTGATTTGTAAATATTTTTTAGATAAAATATTTACAGTTCTTTTTAACAAAAAAGCAAACATTATATATAAAGATAGATACTTAAAAAATGACTCAAGCTACCCAACAAAACAAACACATGAAAAATAGCATGATTATAAGGTATCTTTTTAACAGCGTACAATACAGCACCTATCGTATAAAAAACACCTCCTACAAAAAGAAGTTGCAATGCTTCAGAGGATGCACTTTCTAACAAAGGATTGATTGCAAAAACAATTTGCCATCCCATTAAAACATATATTATGGTAGAAAGTTTATCGAACTTCCCCGTAAAAAAAAGTTTTAATAGAACACCCACAATTGCAAAGAACCAAGTGAGTCCAAAAATAAACCAACCTATTTTTCCTTGTAATACAACCAATGTATATGGTGTATAGCTTCCTGCTATTAAAACATAAATAGCGGCATGGTCTAGAATATTTAACTTCCTTCTTAGTTTAGGCTTCGTTGATGCATGATAAAAAGTAGATGCCGCGTACAAAATAATAAGGCTTACTCCATAAATTACAAATGCAATAGATGCTGAAAAATGAGTATAAGTAAATGATTTTATCAATAAAAAAGGAAAAGCCAGAATACTTAAAAGCAATCCTAACGCGTGGCTGTAGATATTTAATTTCTCTTCTGAAGCACTATATGTTGGATTCATTAAATGGGTTTTGCACTTCACAAAACTAGTCATTAAATAGCACACTACTTTCTACATAAAACCCTATTTTTGTTTTTTTAACAAAAAAATAGAATGTCGAGAATACTTACAGGAGTTCAAAGTACAGGAACACCACATTTAGGAAATTTATTAGGCGCTATACTTCCTGCCATAGAAATGGCAAATAATCCTAATAATGAAGCTTTTTTATTTATTGCAGATATGCACTCTTTAACCCAAATTAAAGATGGCAATACTTTAAAAGAAAACACCTACAGTACGGCAGCAACTTGGTTAGCATGTGGAATTGACACCGATAAAAATGTTTTTTACAGGCAAAGCGACATTCCTGAAGTAACCGAACTCTCTTGGTATTTAAGTTGTTTTTTTCCGTATCAACGCTTAACACTAGCACATAGCTTTAAAGACAAGTCTGATAGATTGGCAGATGTAAATGCAGGTTTATTTACATATCCAATGCTAATGGCAGCAGATATTCTATTATATGATGCAGAAATTGTACCTGTAGGAAAAGACCAATTGCAACATTTAGAAATAACAAGAGATGTAGCTAGTAGATTAAATAATATAATTGGCGAAACATTAATCTTACCCGAAGCCAAAGTGCAAGAATTTACAAAACTGGTACCAGGTACAGACGGAGAAAAAATGAGTAAATCTAGAGAGAACACCATCAATATTTTTCTGTCTGACAAAAAACTAAGAAAACAAATAATGGGTATAAAAACAGATAGCCTAGCTTTAGAAGACCCTAAAAATCCAGATACCGATACTGTTTTCGCACTTTACTCATTGCTAGCTTCTGAGGCACAAATTTCAGATATGCGAGCAAAGTATATTGCTGGCAATTATGGTTACGGACATGCAAAACAAGAATTGTATGAATTGATTCTTACAAAATTTGCAGATATCAGAGAGAAATATACTTATTATATGGAGAATCAGCATTTAATAGATGAAGCACTAAGCATTGGTGCAAAAAAAGCAAGAGTGGTTGCAAAAGAAGTCTTACAAAAAGTCCGCAGTAAAACAGGGTATTAAATGGAAAACCTTTTATCCGAAATACAAAAATGCACCTTTTGCGAACCGCATTTACAATTAGGTGCAAATCCTGTGGTAAGAGGTCATAAAAATTCAAAAATTGCGATTATTGGACAAGCGCCTGGCACTAAAGTACATGCTTCGGGAATCCCTTGGGATGATGCTAGTGGTAGGCAGCTTCGAAAATGGCTAGATGTTTCTGATAAAGACTTTTATAATATAGAAAAGTTTGCCATTGTTCCTATGGGATTTTGCTATCCAGGAAAAGGAAATTCTGGCGATTTACCACCCAGAAAAGAATGCGCTCCTCTTTGGCACGAACAGCTTTTTAACAAAATGCCCCATATAGAAATGATATTGCTTATTGGCATGTACGCGCAAAACTACTACTTAAAAGATGCCGCAAAAAGAACACTTACAGAAACAGTAGATAATTATCCTTCTTACCTACCTAAGTATTTTGTATTGCCACATCCTTCACCTAGAAACCGATTTTGGCTCACCAAAAACCCTTGGTTCGAAAAAACGGTATTGCCCATATTAAAAGAAAAAGTAGCCGAAATTCTTTCTGGAAAATAGCAAGAAAAAATATTGTAATACCTTTAGCAACAGAAACCTTTTTTATCTAAAGCTTATGTTTCTATGAAAGTTATTTTACATCCTTATCATTTAGAGTTAAAAAATACTTTTACAATTTCTAGACGCTCTTACAATTCTCAGGCTACCTTAATCGTAGAATTACAAGACAAAGGAGTGTCTGGCTATGGCGAAGCTACTGCAAACCCTTACTATAATATGACGGTTGAAAAAATAACAAAAGACATTCGTAAAGAAATTTCATTTATAGAAAGTTTATCTAATGAAACTCCTGAATATTTTTGGAAAAAATTAGCATCTCTTTTTTCAGAGAATAAGTTTGCTTTATGTGCTTTAGATGAGGCGTTTAATGACTTATTTGCACGTAAAAAACAGAAGAAACTGTATGATTTATGGGGTTATAACATCAATAAAAACCCACTCACAAATTACACGATAGGAATTGATTCTGTTGAAAAAATGATTTTAAAAATGAAGGCATTTCCATGGCCCATTTATAAAATAAAATTGGGTACTAAAGACGATATTAAAATTGTAACTGAGCTAAGAAAACATACCAATGCTATTTTTAGAGTAGATGCGAATTGCGGTTGGACTGCGGACGAAACCATTAAAAATGCCATAAAATTAAAAAAACTAGGTGTTGAGTTTATAGAACAACCTTTAAAGGCAGACAATATAAATGGCTCGGAATACGTATATAAAAACTCCATTTTACCAATTATTGCCGATGAAAGTTGTATTGTGGAAAACGATGTCGTAAAATGTAAAAATCGCTTTCACGGAATCAATATAAAATTAACCAAATGTGGTGGACTTACACCTGCTAGAAGAATGATTCAAGAAGCTAAAACATTGGGCATGAAAACAATGGTGGGCTGTATGACAGAATCTAGCGTAGGTATTTCTGCTATTGCTCATTTACTTCCTGTCTTAGATTATGTAGACATGGACGGTGCTTTGCTTTTAAAAAAAGACATTGCTAATGGTGTAAAAATCACCCAAGGAATTGTTACATACACAAAAGAACATGGTACAGGGGTTTCTTTACAATGCTATTAAAAGGATTAAAAAATGAAAAGATTGAAAGATTAAACAGTTTAGCGAATAAAAAATCAATCACGAACAAATAAACATAAATTTTGCCTGTATCATTTTTTACACTAATTTTGCCATCTAGTAACTATCTCCAAATTGGATAGCTTTTGTATGCCAAAAAAAACGTTACTTACTTCTAAAGAAATTGAAATCATTTTACATCGATTGGCCTGTCAGTTAATTGAAAACCACAATAATTTTAAAGATACTGTACTCATTGGTTTGCAACCTAGAGGTTCTTTTTTAGCAAAAAGGTTGGCAAATCTACTAACCCATGAATATCAAATTACCGATTTAAAACTCGGTTTTTTAGATACTACTTTTTATAGAGACGACTTTAGAAGACGAGACACCCCTATAGAAGCAACCCCTACAGAACTAAATTTTTTAGTAGAGAATAAAAAAGTTGTTTTAATTGACGATGTGCTTTTTTCTGGACGTAGCGTAAGAGCTGCTTTAACGGCCATACAATCTTACGGAAGACCTAAAAATATAGAATTACTTGTATTAATTGATAGACGATTTAGTAGACATCTACCCATTCAGCCCAATTATAGAGGACGTCAAGTAGATGCTATTAATGAAGAAAAAGTAATTGTACACTGGCAAGAAACACATAAAAAAGACGCGATTTATATAGATTAATAAGATGAAAGGATTAAGCGTATCACACTTACTAGGCATTAAATATCTAACAAAAACAGATATCGATCTTATTTTTGAAACCGCGAATCATTTTAAAGAAGTTATCAATCGTCCTATTAAAAAAGTACCATCTTTACGAGACATTACCATTGCCAATTTATTTTTTGAAAATAGTACACGTACCAAACTAAGTTTCGAATTAGCAGAAAAACGACTTTCTGCAGATGTTATTAATTTTTCGGCAAGTCAGTCTTCCGTAAAAAAAGGAGAAACTCTAATAGATACTGTCAATAATATTTTGGCGATGAAAGTAGATATTGTTGTGATGCGGCATCCCAACGTAGGTGCAGGGGTTTTCTTATCGAAACATATTGATGCAAAAATCATCAACGCAGGCGATGGAACGCACGAACACCCAACACAAGCATTGTTAGATTCGTATTCTATCAAAGAGAAATTAGGCACTTTAAAAAATAAAAAGATTGTAATTGTTGGCGATATTTTACACTCTAGAGTGGCACTCTCTAATATTTTTGCCCTGCAATTGCAGGGTGCAAAAGTAAAAGTTTGTGGCCCTACTACTTTAATTCCCAAACACATTACCAGCTTAGATGTAGAAGTAGAAACCAACTTAAAAAAAGCACTCGAATGGTGCGATGTTGCCAATGTCTTACGTGTGCAACACGAAAGAATGGATATTAAATACTTTCCGTCTACTAGAGAGTATACACAGCTTTTTGGCATTAACAAAGAAATTTTAGACAATTTAGGAAAGAAAATTACCATCATGCATCCAGGACCAATCAACAGAGGTGTAGAGATTACAAGTGATGTTGCCGATTCCGATCAATCTATTATTTTAAATCAAGTAGAAAATGGTGTTGCCGTTAGAATGGCAATTATTTATCTGTTAGCACAGCAAATAAAAAGATAACTTTTTTGAAACGATGCACACCAAAGTAATAAAAGACTACTTACTAATAACACCTAACGAAGAATCTTTTGTTGATTTTCATAAAAATTTTATAGAAAATTATAATCAGTTAAAAGATAAACATTTGTTTATTGATGTATTAAAATGGTCTGCTATTAGCACAGAAGAATTGTTCTCTTTTATAGAAATTGCTGAAAACCATAAAAAAAACAATGCTTCTTTCATCATTATAAATACTGCTATTAATATTGATGATATGCCAGAAACACTAAATATCGTTCCTACAATACAAGAAGCCGAAGACCTTCTAGAGATGGAAAATATAGAGAGAGAACTTGGGTTTTAGAAATATCATTAAAAAATTTAAAAATTGAATACTTCTTATTTCTCACTAAAAACTAACAACCAAAAATGAGTATTAAGCTCACTATTTTAGGCTGTCATTCTTCAACGCCGCGTGCCAATGCATACCCAACATCGCAATATTTAGAAATCAACAACCGTCATTTTTTAATTGATTGTGGAGAAGGTACGCAACGTCAAATGCGAAAGTATAAAGTGGGATTTTCAAAAATCAATCATATTTTTATTTCCCATTTACATGGCGATCATTTTTTTGGACTCATTGGTTTAATTGCAACATTCGGAATTTTAAGCAGGGAAAAAGAATTGCATATTTATGGCCCAAAAGGAATTAAGGAAATTACACTGTTACAACTAAAAATATGCAAATCACATGTAAACTACACCTTGATTTTCCATGAATTAACAAGTAAAAAAAGCGAACTCATTTTTGAGGACGAAAAAGTTATTGTACAAACAATTCCACTAGCACACAGGATATATACCAATGGTTTTTTATTTACCGAAAAAGAAAAGCCTAGAAAATTACAGATGGAAAACATTCGTAATTATCCAGAAATAGAAAGATGTGATTACAACAATATTAAAGCAGGTAAAGATGTAGTATTAAGCACAGGAGAAATTATATCCAACTCAGAACTTACAATGCCTCCAGAAAAACCCAAAAGCTATGCTTTTTGTAGCGACACCTCTTACAAACCCGATATTATACCCATTATTAAAGATGCTGATTTGCTCTATCATGAAACTACTTTTTTATCCGACAAAGAAGATTTGGCTAAAAAAACAGGGCATTCTACAGCAATACAAGCAGCAAAAATTGCAAAACAAGCTTGCGTAAATCAATTAATTGTTGGGCATTATTCTAGTAGGTATCCAAATATTTCCCTATTTAAAAAGGAAGCAAGTAGTATTTTCAAAAATATAGAACTTGCGGCAGCAGGAAGTGTTTTTTCTATATAACAGAAGGCTAAAAATTAACTACTTTAAGACCTCTTCTCAACCAAAAATACAGAAAAAATCTGCAATTATTCTTTGAGACCTTATTTTTACTAGAGTTTGAAAAAATACCCATAAATGGGTATTGTAAAAAGGATTAAATAAGTCTAGGTTTGTAGTACCCATTATTAATAGATTTTTTTTACAACTGGAAATTTTAGGTGCATTCCTAAAAAATCTATTTATAATTCAATTCATGAAAAAATACTTTTTTACCCTCCTCTTTTTTAATAGCATCTTCCTTTGTGCACAAGAAAAAAAAGCAACTTCAGCACAAATTGGTCAAATTACAGGAAAAGTTATTGATGCAATTTCAAAAGATCCCATTCCTTACGTTACTATTATTTGTAGAAATAATCGCAAAAAAACACTTTCAGGAGGAATTACCAATAAAAAAGGCATATTCTCTGTTAAGGAGTTGCCTTTAGACAGCTTGCAAGTAACCTTTCAATTTATAGGTTATCAAACTATTCAAAAACTTGTAGTGCTATCAAGCAATCAAAAAAAAATCGACTTACAAACAATTTTACTTACTGAAATTCCTACTGACTTGGATGAAATTGTTATTGAGTCTGAAACATCTTCTATGGTTCAGAAAATTGACAGAAAAGTGATTCATGTTGGAAAAGACCTTGCTAATGCAGGCACCAATGCTATTCAAATGCTTGATAATATTCCTAGCATTAGTGTAGATTATACATCGGGCGCAATTAGTTTTAGAGGAAATAAAAATGTACGCATTTTAATAGACGGAAAACCTTCTAATTTAAGAACGGATGATTTGCTAAAACAAATTTCATCTACTGCTGTAAAAAGTGTAGAATTAATTACCAATCCGTCTGCAAAATACAGTCCGGAAGGCATGAGCGGAATTGTAAACATCATCCTTAAAAAGAACACAAAAATAGGTTTTAACGGAAGTGTTACCCTAGGTGTAGAACACAGTAGAAATACCAGACCTACCAGCAGTGTTTCTCTAAACTATAAAAAAGGAAAAGTCAGTTTTTTTAGCAATTACAGCTATGACACGGGCGACTATGAAACTTTTAACGGTTTTTCTAGAACCGATAAAGATTTAGAGCAAACTTTCGATTTTTTAGATCGAAGTGATACTCATTTTCTAAGAGCAGGAATGGACATCTATCTCAATGATAAAAACACCTTATCTTTCTATACCACACAAAGTTTTACAAGCACAGACTTCTATACCAAAACAAAAGTATTTGACACGCAAAACACGCTATTAAATACTTCTAACCTTGCAATTTTCGACATAAAAGAACGTGCCTATAACTTAGACTATAAAATAGATTTTGATAAAAAAGCGCACAGTTTAGAGTTTGAAATCAATTACACAACTACTAAAAATCCTGAAAAGGATTTTAATAAAGAGTTTACAACTCCTCCCTCCGATGAAGCTTACAAACTCTATAATTTTGAAAATAATATTACAGACAATGTTGATACGTATTTGTTAAATATCGATTATACAAATCCTTTGAGTGAAAAAGCAAATTTAGAATTGGGCGCAGAAGCAAGAATTCAAAAAGCAGCTCATCGCATTCTAACAGATCAAGAAGTGTTAACCACCGGAAATCCCTCTGTAATCCCTGTAGGAAATACCAATTTTAGTTACAATCGTTTTATCTATAGTGCTTATATCAATTACAATCATACTTTTAAAAAAGTGTCATTACAAACAGGCGTTCGGTTTGAGCAATTTAAGGTAGACGGGCTTTTTAACAACACTCAATTAACCAATGCAATTCCTATTACAGATACGTTTTTCAACGTATATCCTTCGTTGTACCTTACCTACTCGGCAACCGATAATGATGAATTTCAAATAGCCTATAGCAGACGTGTAGACAGACCTTCTATTTACCAAGTTACGCCCATACAAGAATGGAATTCACCATTAACACTTTCTGTAGGAAATAGAGATTTGCAACCCCAATTTACAAATTCTTTTGAGTTGAATTATACCCACAATTTTAACAAAGGGTATCTTACGTTTGGAGTTTTTTATAGAAGCACCAAAGATAAAATAGGGAGAATCTTATACCAAGATGATATCAACCCCGACAAGCAAATTATTTCGTACACGAATTACAATAACGCAGATAGTTATGGTATTGAGTTGTCTGCAAGCTACAAACCTGTAAAATGGTGGACCATAAGACCTAGCGCAGAACTGTATGAGCAAGAATCTAACGGAATTATTAACAACCAACTAGAAACTGTAAACAACACGTTGTTTCGGTCTCGAATTCGAAATAGTTTTAAAATCTCCAAACGATTTCGCTTACAGGCTTCTGCAAGTTATAGAGGACAAAGCAGAAATGTACAATTTATTATAGATCCTTATGTAATGTTTAATGCTTCTGCAAGATGGACAGTTTTAGAAGGCAAAGGAACACTCTCTTTACGAGGAACCGATATTTTTAACAATGTAAATTTAAAATTCTCATCTACCAATCCGTTTCCTCAAAATGGCTATTATGTTTTAGAATACAATGCCATTTATATAGGATTTACCTACAATTTTGGAAGCGGAAAAAACAAAGAACGTAACAGAAAATACCGCGACGAAAATGAAACCCAAGCGAGTGGTGGGATTTTGTAAAAACTACCAATTATGAAATCGGCTAAAAAACTAACTACATTCCAAAGTCACCTCGGTAAACAATATGGTAAAATAGGAACGAAGTCTAGGAAAAAATTTGACCAAGAATTTAAAACTTATCTATCTTTATCTTTTCCTTTAAAGAAGTAATTTAACAATGACCAAAGCCGAAAAAGTAACTTTTGTAATTGACACCTTAGAACGTTTATATCCTAAAACACCCGTTCCGTTAGATCATAAAGACCCATATACATTGTTGATTGCGGTATTACTATCTGCACAAAGTACCGATGCTCGTGTAAATACCATTACACCGCTTTTATTTGAAAAAGCAGACAATCCGTACGACATGATAAAACTGTCTGTAGAAGAAATTAGAGCCATTATAAAACCCGTAGGTTTATCGCCAATGAAATCGAAAGGTATTTACGGACTCTCTCATATTCTTATTGATAAACACAACGGAAAAGTTCCTCAAAGTTTTGAAGCCTTAGAAGCCTTACCCGCAGTGGGTCATAAAACAGCAAGTGTAGTGATGTCTCAAGCTTTTGGCATTCCTGCTTTTCCTGTAGATACTCATATTCATAGATTGCTATATCGTTGGAATTTAACCAATGGTAAAAATGTGGTTCAAACCGAAAAAGATGCCAAACGATTATTTCCAAAAGAATTGTGGAACAAACTACACTTACAAATTATCTTCTATGGAAGGGAATATTCACCCGCACGTGGTTGGGATTTAGAAAAAGACCTCATCACAAAAACCATTGGTAGAAAATCGGTATTGGATGCATATTACAAATAACCAATTGTAATAGTAAAAATTAAGATATTTAATTTAAACACATAGAAACATAGAAAACATAGGATTATGTGATAAATTATTTATAGGAACTTTGTATTAATCTTATTAAATTATTAAAAACTAAGATTGTAAGTAGTTTTTTCACTTATTTGTCATTCCTGCGAAAGCAGGAATCCCATGAATGCAACTAAATTTAAAATAGATTCCTGTTTTCGCAGGAATGACAGGGATTATCAATGAACGCTTATAGTGCTTTCAGGCAACAACTCAATAGCGTCTTTATCTTGCTGAAACCATTTTGCAGAAAGTGTCCCTTTTAATTGAATAGTATTTCCTAAAACTTCCAACCAACTTCCTTCTCGCAACCCCAATACAGCAGTTGTATTAAAAACATGAAACTCTTTAATTCGAGTCGTTCTACTTTCTCCCATGTGTTTAGAATCTTTATCGACATCTAAATAATGTGCATTGATATTAAACGGAATCAAACCTAAAGTGTCAAAACTTGGCGGATATACAATGGGCATATCATTGGTATTCATCATAGTAACCCCACAAATGTTACTTCCTGCACTCGTTCCTAAATAAGGCGTACCGTTTTCCAAAACTTCTCGTAAAATACCCATCAGGTTATTTTTATAGAGTTGCGTTACCAATTCAAATGTATTTCCACCACCTGTAAAGATAGCCGCTGCATTCTCTAGTGCCTCTTTTGGATTGGAGAATTCATGAATTCCCTTTACAGTTATATTTATTTCTGAGAAAGTGTCTTTAACAATGGCTGTATAGGCATCATAAGAAATACCCCCTGGTCTTGCATACGGAATAAAAAGTAAGGTAGTAACTCCTTTAAAAAAAACAGTTAATTGAGGCAATAAATAGGCTAAATAACCGCTTCCATACACAGTAGAAGTACTTGCTAATAAGAGTTTCTTCAAAATTTGAATTATTTTAATATTTTTACAAAACTATAAATTAAAAAAATTATGAGAGTCAAAATTTTATCATTGCTTATTACCATCGCATTATTTATTTCTTGTGAAGAAAATGAAAGTACATCCGCTGTTACTACTACAAGTGTAGACTTAGTAGGCACTTGGAATATTACAGCTCTTGCTGTAGAAGACGCTTCTTTAAGTATTACAGAAGCTGGAGAAGAATTTTCTATCAGCGCAAATATTACAGGAAAAGATTACAATGCAACAGCAATATTTGCAGAAAGTCCTAATAGGTTAAATCTTTTTGGAAGTTTAACATTGGCAATTACACTTAGTATTGATGGACAAACAGAATCTGAAGAACTACCCATTGATGATTTACAAAATGACGAAACTATTTCTTGGAATTTAACAGACAACCTAATTACGTTAACGGATACAACAGGAGAAATATCAATCTCTTTTGAAATAGTAGAAAGTTCGGAAAATCGGATACAACTACAAGTTCTATTATCTGAACTAACAGATGAAGCATTAGAAGAAATCTTACAAGAAGAAGGAGTAGACATGAATATTTCTGGAAAAATAAAAATTACCTTAGAGAAGTAATTTTAGCTACTGAAGTTATTTAAACTTCACTATTAACAAAAGTTTACAATTGCATTAATAGACTTTTAAGAAGTCTTATGAGTTTATTTGCGCTATGCAAAAACAAGTAGTTTTTATTCTCATTCTTTGTAGCTTTTCTTTATTGGCTCAAAATTCTAGTTTCTTAATCACAGGAAAAATACAAGTAGATAGTTTGGCGATTAAAAATGCACACATTATTAATACATCAAACAAAATAGGAACTAACTCTAACGATGTTGGGTTCTTTGAAATACCTGTAAAAATTGGCGACACCTTAGAATTCTCTCATTTAAAATATAATTTTGAAAAAATTTACATTACAAAGGCAACGCTAGACAGCAAGTTTATAACAATAACTGGCTATGAAAAAACACATGCTTTAGAAGAATTTAGCTTAAACAATACTTCCATTTTTTATGTAGACAAAGAAATTATGCCTCATAATTTACCTATAGTAAATGCCCAAACTTTAAAACTACCCTATGCAAATTCAAAAAAAGTAAAAAGCAATTCGATTCTCAACATAAGATCGGGAGCATCTATTAATTTAGAAAATTTAATTGCTAGAATTAATGGAAACTACAAAAGAACCTTAAAAGCTAAAGAACTCTATACTGAAGATAAACAACTCTCTAAAATTAGAGCTTTATTTACCGATGATTTTTTTATCACAGACTTAAATATTAAAAAAGAATACATCAACCAGTTTTTAAATTTCTGCAAAAACAAACCTATCATTAGCACTTTTAAAAATAACGATTTATTAGAATTGGTTGATATTTTAAGATTAGAAAGTAAAAAATTCCCACATCAAATAGAAAACGAAGACATCTTTCTAACTCAAATTGGAAATTAATTATTTTTTAATCGAGAACTTGAGTTTCGCTAAAAACTGAATATCTTTATAAAAATTTATATCATTATAAATGCTTAAAAAAATAATTCTTCTTTTTATCGCATTCTTATACACGGTTCCTTTTTGGGGACAAAACAGCATAGAAATTTCAGGAATTGTAACCGATTCTTTAGGTGTTGTTAAAAATGCTCATATCATAAACCTTCAAACAAACATAGGCGCTTTTTCTAAAGACGATGGCTCTTTTACACTTCCCGTAAAACTAGGTGACTCTCTAAAAATCTCTTCTGTACAGCATAAAACAGATTTTGTTATTATTGGTGGTTTCTCTATAAAAACCAAAAGAATCAATATCTTTTTACAAAATTTAATTTACGAATTAGACGAATTTGAATTAAAAAAACACAATTTGCTTGGAATTTTAGGCATTGATCAAAAAAACGTACCTACTGATAAAAGAGACTCTATTCTCAGAAAAAACATGGATCTTTCTAAAGTTGACATGCGTGTGGTAGAGGAAGACGACTATATCGATAAAAGAGTACGTCCCAATATGGTAAGAACCGACCCTAACTTGGGTTTTGTTGGAGCAGGAACTTCTATAGGTATTGCTTGGAAACATTCAGAAAAATATTGGGCATTACTTAGAGAGTTGGCTCATAAAGAATCTTTACCAGGAAAATTACTTTCAGATTTAGGAGGAAAATTCTTTTTTGAAGATTTAAAAATCCCTGTAGAACGATACTATCACTTTCTAGAATATTGTAACCCATTAGGAATAGAAGACTTGTACAAAGAAGGAAAGCTCATAGAGGTCATTAAAATCTTAGAGCAAGAAAATACAGGATATTTAAAAATTATTGAAGAAGAATAATGCTTGGCTATTTTTTCTGAAATAAAAATATCAATGAAACTTCCATAACGAGATTTCGATATACAGCAGGAACGACTAAATGGAAGCTACATCTGACCGATAAAAACAAATTATATAGACAGATGAAACTTAATTCAAAAGACCCCTTAACACAATCTATTCTAAAAACAGGAATCTGCGAATGGTCAGAACTTATCAATTTTGTTAAAACAATTCCATACGGTAGAAACACAGATAGAGCTGATTTTAGTTTAGTAATAAAAGAAAACAAAGGCACATGTAGCTCTAAACATGCTTTTTTAAAAGAAATAGCAGATTTGAATCGTTTAAAAAATGTGAGGTTAATACTGGCTATGTATGAGATGAATGAAATAAATACCCCAAAAACAGGAAACGTGTTATCTGCTAATCATTTAACAGCTATTCCTGAGGCGCATTGCTATTTAAAAGTAAATAATAGTGTTATTGATGCCACAAATGAATCTGCCGATTTTTCAAAAATAAAAGAAGATATTCTTGAAGAAATAGAAATTACACCACAACAAATTGTATCATTTAAAGTTGCATACCATAAAAAGTATTTAAAGAATTGGATACAAAAACAAAATATTCCTTTTAACTTTGATGCGCTATGGGAAATTAGGGAACAATGTATTGAAAATTTAACACTCACATAACGTAAAATGACTTTCAAGAAAATCATTTTCTTACTCGCTTTTAGCATTCCTATACTAGGTTTTACAACACATAAATATTATTTAAGCCTCACAGAAATAGCATTTAATGAAAAGCAACAATCCATTCAAATTATTATGAGTGTTTTTATGGATGATATTGAATTGGTATTGAATAAAAAAAACAATATTGATTTACGATTAACCACTCAGGAAGAGCTTGCTAACAACGATGTATATTTTAAAACCTATTTAGAAGAAACATTTTTTATAAAAACAGACGGCATAGAAAAAAAAATCAATTATTTAGGAAAAGAATACGAAAGTGATTTGGTATACTTTTATCTAGAAGTTTTAGAGGTTAACAATTTTAATACTATAGAGGTTACCAACAAAGTTCTTATAAGTCAATTCCCAGAACAACAAAACCTTATCAAACTAAAAAAAGGAAGCAAACATAAAAGTGTTTTACTAACCCAAGAAAAAGATAAATCTTTGTTAAAATTTTAGAATTGGAATCCCTATATACTATCGAATGACTATTTTAACCCGCATTTTAAAAATCAAACTATAAACTTATGAAGAAAATCACTTCTTTTTTATGTGCTGCACTTTTTACTGCCACAAGTGTTTTTGCACAAGACGCACCAAAAAAAGTTCAGAAAGGACACACAGACCAAAACAAATTTAGGCAACTAAAAGATGTATTGCCTACACCCAATGAGCAACATACTGCTTCTGGAGCTCCTGGTTACGCCTATACGCAACAGAAAGTAGATTATGTAATGGAACTTCGTTTAGACGAAAACACCAATCGTTTGTATGGAAAAGAAAATATTACTTACAAAAACAATTCTAAAGACAACTTAGAATATTTATGGGTACAGCTAGACCAAAACATGAGAGCACCAGACTCTAAAACACCTTTAGCAAGACCCGAGAGCTTACAAAACACTGCATTTAATGGTCCTATAACTTTTACAAAAACCAATTTACAAAAACCTGCAGATTTTGGTTTTAAAATTGAAGCTGTTAAAAATGAAAATGGAAGCCCTTTATCGCATATGATTAACCGTACCATGATGCGTATTAATCTACCTACTCCATTAGCTTCTGGTGGTACATTTAAGTTTAGTATTCAATGGAATTATTTAATTAACAATTCTGTAGAAGATGGTGGTCGTTCTGGTTTTGAATCTTTTCCTGACGGAAATAATAACTATACCATTGCACAATTCTTCCCTCGTTTAGCAGTCTATGACAATGTAGAAGGTTGGCAAAATATGCAGTTTTGGGGAAGAAGCGAATGGGCTTTAGAATTTGGAGATTACGATGTAAAATTAACTGTACCTGCAGATCATATTGTAGAAGCTACAGGAGAATTACAAAATCCTAAAAAAGTATTAAGTAGAAAGCAAAGAAAGCGTTTTGAACAAGCAAAAAAATCGTTTAAAGACCCTGTTTTTATTGTTACACAAGAAGAAGCTGAAATTGCAGAAAAAGGACGTGAAACAAAAACCAAAACATGGCATTTTAATGCTAAAAATGTAAGAGACTTTGCATTTGCTTCTTCTAGAAAATATATTTGGGACGCCATGGCAACCAATATTAATGGAAAAACAGTAATGGCAACCTCTTTATACCCTAAAGAAGGAAACCCTTTGTGGGAAGAGCATTCTACAAGAGTTGTTGCAAATACGTTAGAAGAATATTCTAAATATACTTTTGACTACCCTTATAGCAAAGCAGTTTCTGTACATGCAAAACGCCAAGGAATGGAATACCCAATGATTTGTTTTAATTATGGAAGACCAAACCCAGATGGAACATATTCCGATCGTGTAAAAAACGGAATGATTGGAGTAATTACCCATGAAGTTGGACATAACTTTTTTCCAATGATTGTGAATTCTGACGAACGTCAATGGACATGGATGGATGAAGGAATTAATTCTTTTGTGGAAATTTTAGCAGAACTCGATTACGACCCTACTTTTGACACACGTAACTTACCAAAAGATATTGTGCGTTATATGAGTGGAGATCAAAGTAATCTTTCGCCAATTATGTCGCAAGGAGATTATGTAAAGCAATTTGGACCCAATGCATACACGAAACCTGCCGCAGGTTTATACATGTTACGCCAAACAATTATGGGGCCAGAATTATTCGATTATGCTTTTAGAACGTATTCGAAACGCTGGATGTTTAAACACCCAACACCTGCAGACTTCTTTAGAACAATGGAAGACGCCGCTGCAATGGATTTAGATTGGTTTTGGAGAGGGTGGTTTTATACAACAGATGCTAACGACATTGGTATAGAAGGTGTAAAAAAATTCTATTTAACAGATCAGCCTACGCAAGCAGCAAAAGATTTAGCGGAACGGTATAGAATGAAACTGGAAGATTACGAAGGAAAATTAGTATTTTTTGCTGAAGAAAAAGAAGGTGAAAAACCAAATGCTAAAAAAGCTATGGATTTTGATGTCATTAAAAATCACATTGCACAAATGTCTGATACAGAGAAAGCAAAACTAAAAGAAGCTCCTAATTATTTGTACGAAGTTACTTTTAACAAACCTGGCGGTTTGGTGATGCCTATTATTGTAGAATTAGAATATGCAGACGGCTCTAAAGAACGTCATACATTCCCTGCACAGATATGGATGAAAAATGACGAACGTGTAACAAAAGTATTTAGAACAGCACAAGAAATCAAAAACATTGTATTAGATCCAGATTTAGAAACAGCCGATATAGATACATCTAACAACAGCTGGCCTAAAAAAGAAACTACCAAGTTTGATGCTTTTAAAAATAAAGTAAAAGGATAAAGACAAAATCTTACATCTTTTAATACGATTTAAAAAGTAAAAGGCACTAGAAATAAATATTTCTAGTGCCTTTTTATTAAAAAATAAAAAATTATACCCTATAGAATAAAAAAGCCTGTATATTTGCAGTCCTAAAAAGTTAAAAGGACTACATGAAAGGAGGTGCATACATATGTTAATTATACCTATTAAAGAAGGAGAAAATATAGACAGAGCTTTAAAGCGTTTGAAGAGAAAGTTTGACCGTACAAAAACTAAGAAAAACTTACAAAACAGAAAGCATTTTACAAAGCCATCTGTAGCAAAGCGTGCGCAAATGATTAAAGCATCGTATGTTCAAAAGCTAAAAACACAAGAAGAAGTAGGTTAGTAAAACTAAATTTTGAACTCATAGCTTTGCTATTTTTCAAAATTGTAAGTTGAATTCATTCCATTTTAAAAACGGAATCTCAACATTAATCTATTTTAAAAATACAAATCTCGTACTAAATTTAGTACGAGATTTTTTTACGCCTAATTTTTTGTAATTTTACAAATAACCAATAATACATTAAAGTTTGATTGATTCATTTTTAGAATACTTATTACTAGAAAAGAAGTATTCTAAACATACAATTACTGCTTACAAAAATGATTTAATTTCCTTTCGTGATTTTTTTATAACAACGTATAACGAGGAAACTATTGAAACTGCACATTACGCAGAAATCAGAACTTGGATTGTAAGTTTGGTAAATCAGAAAATTTCAAATAGAAGTATCAACCGAAAGGTAACTTCTTTAAGAACATTTTTTAAATTTCTTCAGAAAACAAAACAAATAGAAATCAACCCTCTCTTAAAACACAAATCCTTAAAAGTTGCTAAAAAAGTTCAAGTCCCATTTTCTTTAGAAGAAATAAATGCAGTTCTAAATAGCTTTAAAGATTCAAAAGATTTCATCCCTTTAAGAAACCGTTTAATGATAGAGCTACTATACGGAACAGGAATTAGAAGAACAGAGCTGATTCATTTAAAAGAGTCTTCTATTCAGTTTTCAGAAAAGACAATAAAGGTTGTAGGAAAAAGAAACAAAGAAAGAATCATTCCTTTACTACCTTCCATTTGTAAAATACTACAAACTTACATTGCTGTAAAAAGAAATCGGTACCCAAACACCAATGATTTATTTTTAACCGAAAAAGGAAATAAAATATATGAAACTCTTGTTTATAGAATTGTAAATAACTATTTTAGAGGCGTGTCTTCGAAGCTAAAAAAGAGTCCACATATATTAAGACATTCGTTTGCAACACACCTTCTTAATGAAGGAGCAGATTTAAACTCCGTTAAAGAATTATTAGGACATGCTAGCTTAGCTTCAACACAAGTCTATACTCACAACAGTTTGAGTAAATTAAAAAAAGTGTATAACAATGCTCATCCTAGGAGCTCTAAAAACAATGACATATGAAAATACGCACACAATCTATTAATTTTAATGCAGATACAGACCTACTAAAATTTATTGAAAAGAAAACAGCACTATTAGAAAAATTTTATGATAAAATTCTAGGCATAGAAGTATTCTTAAAGGTTCAAAAAACAAGCGACAAAGAAAATAAACACACAGAAATCAAATTAAATATTCCGGGTGACGAATTCATCATTAAAAAAATCACCAAAACTTTTGAAGAAGGCATAAGCATATCTGTAGATTCCTTAAAAAGACAGCTAAGAAAAGCCAAAGAAAAACAACGAGATTTTTCAGTTTCCTAAAAACCCTAAAAAATAATTACAAAAAGTTTTACATATAAAAAAAACTTTATACATTTGCAGTCCGTTAGAAATAACGGATTGTTTTTTATGCAAAAAGCCGATGTAGCTCAGCTGGCTAGAGCAGCTGATTTGTAATCAGCAGGTCGTGGGTTCGAGTCCCTCCATCGGCTCTTTAAGTTCTTAAAATTATTAACAATTATTGGGGGGATACCAAAGCGGCCAACTGGGACGGACTGTAACTCCGTTGTCTTACGACTTCGCAGGTTCGAATCCTGCTCCCCCCACAGAATTTTTAAGCGAGAGTAGCTCAGTTGGTAGAGCGTCAGCCTTCCAAGCTGAATGTCGCCGGTTCGAACCCGGTCTCTCGCTCTAATATTTTTTTTAAAGCCGACGTAGCTCAGTTGGTAGAGCGCATCCTTGGTAGGGATGAGGTCACGGGTTCAAATCCCGTCGCTGGCTCAATTTTTTTTGAGTTTCAAATAAAGTATATAATAAACACTAAATATATTTAACTAAGAATTAAAATTAATAATCATGGCAAAAGGAACTTTTGATCGTTCAAAACCACACTTAAACATTGGTACAATTGGACACGTAGATCACGGTAAAACTACATTAACGGCTGCTATCACAAAAGTATTAGCTGATGCAGGTTTTTCAGAAGCAAGATCATTTGATCAAATTGATAATGCTCCAGAAGAGAAAGAAAGAGGTATTACAATTAATACATCGCACGTAGAATATCAAACAGCGAATCGTCATTATGCACACGTTGATTGTCCTGGTCACGCGGATTATGTAAAAAACATGGTTACTGGTGCTGCACAAATGGATGGTGCTATTTTAGTAGTTGCGGCTACAGATGGTCCAATGCCACAAACTAGAGAGCACATCTTATTAGGACGTCAGGTAGGAATTCCTCGTATTGTTGTATTCATGAATAAAGTGGATATGGTAGATGATGAAGAATTATTAGAATTAGTTGAAATGGAAATCAGAGAATTGCTTTCTTTCTATGAATACGACGGAGATGAAGGTCCTGTTGTAGCAGGTTCTGCTTTGGGTGCCTTAAATGGTGAACAAAAATGGGTAGATACTGTATTAGAATTGATGGAATCTGTTGATGCTTGGATTGAAGAGCCTTTAAGAGAAGTAGATAAAGATTTCTTAATGCCAATTGAAGATGTATTCTCAATTACTGGTCGTGGAACTGTAGCAACAGGTCGTATCGAAACAGGAATTGCAAATACTGGAGACGCTGTAGATATTATTGGTATGGGAGCTGAAAAATTAGCTTCAACAATTACAGGTATTGAAATGTTTCGTCAAATCTTAGATAGAGGTGAAGCTGGAGATAATGCAGGTATCTTATTAAGAGGTATTGCAAAAGAAGATATTAAAAGAGGTATGGTAATCTGTAAGCCAGGTTCTGTAACTCCTCATGCTAAATTTAAAGCAGAGGTATATGTTCTTAAGAAAGAAGAAGGAGGTCGTCATACACCATTCCATAACAACTACCGTCCACAATTTTATGTTCGTACAACGGATGTAACAGGTAACATTAACTTACCAGATGGTGTTGAAATGGTAATGCCAGGAGATAACTTAACAATTACTGTTGATTTAATTCAACCTATTGCATTAAACTTAGGTTTACGTTTTGCAATCCGTGAAGGAGGTAGAACTGTAGGTGCAGGTCAGGTAACTGAGATTTTAGACTAATTTTAGAGTCTTTTAAGTATAGATTTAACAAAGGGTGTCCCGATTTTTATTGGGACGCCTTTATGAGTAAAATACAGAAACGGGTTTAGCTCAGTTGGTAGAGCACTGGTCTCCAAAACCAGGCGTCGGGAGTTCGAGCCTCTCAACCCGTGCAAATAAATACGGGGCGAGAAACTAAAGATCGCCAAAAAGAGTTTTTATCCCGTACAAATAAAAAGTAAAATGAGTTTTATACAATATATCAAAGATTCTTTTGAAGAGTTAAATAACCATATGACATGGAGCTCTAAAGAAGAAGCACAAAAAACTACTATAATGGTAGCCGTTTTTACTATTTTATTTGCTGTAGCAGTAGCCGCAATAGATAAAGTTTTTCAAATAGGATTAGATAACTTTTTTCAATTATTTTAAGATAAAACTATGGCTAACTCGGTAATGAAGTGGTATGTTGTTAGAGCAATTGGAGGGCAAGAAAACAAAGTTCAGTCTTATATAGAGACAGAAATTGCTCGTTTAGGTCTTTCAGATTATGTGAGTCAGGTTTTAGTACCTAAAGAAAAAGTTATTCAAATTAGAGACGGAAAAAAAATTCATAAAGAAAAAGTTTATTTTCCTGGATACATTATGGTAGAAGCAAACTTATCTGGAGAAGTTCCTCACGTTATTAAATCAATTACAGGAGTCATTGGATTTTTAGGGGAAACTAAAGGCGGAGAGCCTATTCCTATGCGTAAATCAGAAGTAAACAGAATGTTAGGTAAAGTTGATGAATTGTCTGTTCAGGATGAAAATATTGCAATTCCATTTACTACAGGAGAAACTATAAAAGTAATTGACGGTCCTTTTAATGGTTTCGATGGAACTATAGAAAAGATTAATGAAGAGAAAAGAAAATTAGAAGTGATGGTGAAGATTTTTGGTCGTAAAACACCATTAGAATTAAGCTACATGCAAGTAGAGAAAGTATAAGATATTAAGATAATTGTTACATAAATATTGATTTTTAGGGAGCTTCCACAAACTAAAAAATCTAAACTAAAGTTTAAACAATGGCAAAAGAAGTAAGTAAAGTAGTAAAATTACAAGTGCGTGGAGGTGCGGCAAACCCTTCTCCACCAGTTGGACCCGCTTTAGGTGCTGCAGGTGTTAATATCATGGAGTTTTGTAAGCAGTTTAATGCGAGAACTCAAGATAAACAGGGAAAAGTTTTACCAGTAGCAATTACTGTTTATAAAGACAAATCCTTCGATTTTATTGTAAAAACACCACCCGCTGCAGTACAATTATTAGAAGCTGCTAAGATTAAAAAAGGATCTGGAGAGCCTAATAGAAAGAAAGTAGCTAGTGTAACTTGGGATCAAATTAAAGTAATTGCTGAAGATAAAATGGTAGATTTAAATGCCTTTGAAGTTTCTTCTGCAATGAAAATGATTGCTGGTACAGCTCGATCAATGGGATTAACAGTAAAAGGAAATGCTCCTGCTTAAAATCTATAAAAGATGGCAAAATTAACAAAGAATCGAAAAGAAGTAAATGCTAAAATAGATACTAGTAAGACGTATTCTTTAGCAGAAGCTTCATCATTGGTAAAAGAAATTACAAAAGTAAAATTTGATGCATCTATTGATTTAGCAATACGTTTAGGAGTAGATCCTCGTAAAGCAAATCAAATGGTTCGTGGCGTAGTAACATTGCCTCATGGAACAGGAAAAGATGTAAAAGTATTGGCTTTAGTAACTCCAGATAAAGAAGCAGAAGCTACAGCAGCAGGTGCAGATTATGTTGGATTGGATGAGTACCTTCAAAAAATCAAAGGAGGTTGGACAGACGTTGACGTTATTATTACCATGCCAAGTGTTATGGGTAAATTAGGTCCTTTAGGTCGTGTTTTAGGCCCTAGAGGTTTAATGCCAAACCCAAAAACAGGTACGGTAACAATGGATGTAGCAAAAGCAGTAACAGAAGTAAAAGCTGGTAAGATTGACTTTAAAGTTGATAAGACAGGAATTGTTCATGCAGCGATTGCTAAAACATCTTTTACGGCAGAAAAAATTGCCGATAACGCAAACGAATTAATACAAACAATCATTAAGTTGAAACCTACCACAGCAAAAGGAGTTTACATGAAAAGTGTTTTCATGTCTAGCACTATGAGTCCAAGTATTGCTGTAGAAGTAAAATCAGTTTAATAGCAGTTAAAACTTAGTAATTATGACTAGAGACGAAAAATCGCAAGTAATCCAAGATTTAACAGCAAAATTGGCAGATACAAATACCATATACTTAGCTGATATTTCAGGGTTAGATGCAACAGAAACTTCAGATTTACGTAGAGCTTGTTTTAAAGCAAACGTATCTTTAGCAGTTGTTAAAAACACCTTGCTTTCTAAAGCAATGGAGGCTTCTGATAAAGATTTTGGAGATTTACAAAATGTATTGAAAGGCAATACTTCTATTATGATTGCTGAAGCATCTAATGCACCAGCAAAACTTATAAAAGAATTCAGAAAAAAATCGGAAAGACCTCTTCTAAAAGGTGCTTTTATTGAAGAAGCTATTTATGTTGGTGATGATCAATTAGAAAGCTTAGTAAATATTAAATCTAAAGAAGAACTTATTGGAGATATTATCTCCTTATTACAATCTCCTGCTAAGAATGTTGTTTCAGCATTACAATCAGGAGGAAATAAACTTTCAAGTATCTTAACGACCTTGTCTGAAAAATAAAACACACTAAATAAATTAATAAATAAAATTTTTAAACACAATTAAAATGGCAGATTTAAAAGATTTCGCAGAGCAGTTAGTTAACTTAACAGTAAAAGAAGTTAATGACTTAGCAACTATTTTAAAAGAAGAGTACGGAATTGAGCCAGCGGCGGCAGCAGTAGCAGTAGCTGGACCCGCAGCAGGTGGCGGAGACGCAGCTGAAGCTAAAACAGAATTTGATGTAATCTTAAAAGCAGCAGGTGGTTCTAAATTAGCAGTTGTAAAACTAGTTAAAGAATTAACTGGTTTAGGATTAAAAGAAGCTAAAGGTATCGTAGATAGCGCACCAGCACCAATTAAAGAAGGTGTTACTAAAGATGAAGCAGAAGGCTTAAAAGCATCTTTAGAAGAAGCAGGAGCTGAGGTTGAGCTTAAATAAGCTTTTTACAGCTTAAACAAATTTAGGTTTAGGCACTAAGAATGTACATTCTTAGGCCTAAACCATTTTGTGTATATATTCGTTCTTTTATTTTAATCAGATTTTTAATCAAAAAAATATTCTCTTTTGGCAACGAAAAACACTACTGAAAGAATCAATTTCGCATCATCAAAACTTGGAACAGATTATCCAGATTTCTTAGATATTCAGGTAAAATCATTTCAAGATTTTTTTCAACTTCAAACGAAAGCTGAAGAAAGAGGCGAAGAAGGTTTGTATAAAACCTTCATGGATAATTTTCCAATCACAGACACACGTAACAACTTTGTACTAGAGTTCTTAGACTACTTTGTAGACCCACCAAGATACAGCATTCAAGAATGTATTGAAAGAGGTTTAACATACAGTGTTCCTTTAAAGGCTCGTTTAAAATTGTATTGTACAGATCCTGAACATGAAGATTTTGAAACCATTGTACAAGATGTTTATTTAGGAACAATTCCTTACATGACCAATTCTGGAACCTTTGTAATTAATGGAGCTGAAAGAGTTGTTGTGTCTCAATTACACCGTTCGCCTGGCGTCTTCTTTGGACAATCTTTTCACGCGAATGGAACAAAATTATATTCGGCAAGAGTTATTCCTTTTAAAGGTTCTTGGATAGAATTTGCAACAGATATCAATCAAGTAATGTATGCTTATATTGATAGAAAGAAAAAATTACCAGTAACTACGTTATTTAGAGCTATTGGATTCGAAAGAGATAAAGATATTTTAGAAATTTTTGATTTAGCAGAAGAAGTAAAAGTTTCTAAATCTGGATTAAAAAAAGTATTAGGTCGCAAATTAGCCGCAAGAGTTTTAAAAACTTGGCATGAAGATTTTGTAGATGAAGATACTGGAGAAGTAGTTTCTATAGAAAGAAATGAAATTATTTTCGATCGTGATACCATTTTAGAAAAAGAGCACATCGAAGAAATTATAGATGCTGGTGCAAAAACTATTTTATTGCACAAAAAAGATCACCAAATGGGTGATTATGCCATCATACATAATACTTTACAAAAAGACCCTACAAATTCTGAAAAAGAAGCTGTAGAACATATTTATAGACAATTAAGAAACGCTGAGCCGCCAGATGAAGAAACTGCAAGAGGAATTATTGATAAATTATTCTTCTCTGAGCAACGTTATAATTTAGGTGAAGTTGGGCGTTTTAGAATGAATACAAAACTAGGTTTAGATATTGACATCGACCAAAAAGTATTAACAAAATTAGATATTATAACGATTATTAAATATTTAATTGAATTAATTAACTCTAAAGCAGAAGTAGATGACATTGATCACCTATCTAATCGTAGAGTTAGAACTGTTGGCGAGCAATTAGCAAGTCAGTTTGGTGTTGGTTTAGCTCGTATGGCGCGTACGATTCGCGAAAGAATGAATGTGCGTGATAACGAGGTCTTCACTCCTATTGATTTGATTAATGCAAAAACATTATCGTCTGTAATTAACTCATTCTTTGGTACCAACCAATTATCTCAGTTTATGGATCAAACCAATCCTTTAGCAGAGATTACACACAAGCGTCGTTTATCGGCACTTGGGCCAGGAGGTTTATCAAGAGAAAGAGCAGGTTTTGAAGTGCGTGATGTTCACTATACACATTATGGACGTTTATGTCCTATTGAAACTCCTGAAGGACCAAATATTGGTTTGATTTCATCTTTGTCTGTTTTTGCAAAAGTGAATAACTTAGGATTTATAGAAACTCCTTATAGAAAAGTAGTAGACGGAAATGTAGATAAAGAACAAGCACATGTTTATTTAAGTGCAGAGGAAGAAGAAGGAATGAAGTTTGCGCAGTCGAACCTAGAAGTAGACGAAAAAGGAAACTTTGTAAACGATAAAGTAATTTCTAGAGAAGGTGGAGATTTCCCTGTAGTAACACCTAATGAAGTAGACTACATGGACGTTGCTCCTAACCAGATTGCTTCTATTTCGGCTTCGTTAATTCCTTTCTTAGAACATGATGATGCCAATAGAGCGTTAATGGGGTCTAACATGATGCGTCAGGCTGTACCTTTATTACGTCCAGAATCTCCTATTGTAGGTACTGGTTTAGAACGTAGAGTAGCTAAAGACTCTCGTATCTTAATCAATGCAGAAGGAAACGGAGTTGTAAAATACGTAGATGCTAATAAAATTACAATAAAGTACGATAGAACAAAAGAAGAAAAACATGTAAGTTTTGATTCTGATGAAAAATCATACGACTTAATTAAATTTAGAAAAACCAATCAAGGAACTTGTATCAACTTAAAATCGATTGTAAACAAAGGCGATAAAGTAAAAGAAGGTCAAGTGCTTTGTGAAGGATATGCAACACAAAAAGGAGAACTTGCTTTAGGTAGAAATATGAAAGTAGCCTTTATGCCTTGGAAAGGGTATAATTTTGAGGATGCCATTGTAATTTCAGAAAAAGTAGTTCGTGAAGATATTTTCACCTCTATTCATATTGATGAATATTCTTTAGATGTAAGAGACACTAAATTAGGGACTGAAGAATTAACGAGTGATATTCCTAACGTTTCTGAAGAAGCTACTTCCGATTTAGATGAAAACGGAATGATTCGTATTGGTGCAGAAGTAACTCCTGGAGATATTTTAATTGGTAAAATTACGCCTAAAGGTGAATCTGATCCAACACCAGAAGAAAAACTATTACGTGCTATTTTTGGAGATAAAGCAGGCGATGTAAAAGACGCTTCATTAAAAGCATCTCCATCATTAAGAGGGGTTGTTATCGATAAAAAACTCTTTAAAAGAGCCGTAAAAGATAAAAATAAAAGAGCCAGAGATAAAGAAGCTGTAACTGCTTTAGAAGCCTCTTTTGTTTCAAAATTTGAAGATTTAAAAAGTATCTTATTAGACAAGTTATTCAACTTAGTTAGTGGAAAAACATCACAAGGTGTCTTTAACGATTTAGGAGAAGAAGTACTTCCTAAAGGAAAGAAATACACTTTAAAAATGTTAACTGCAGTAGATGATTATACGCACTTAACAAGTGGAGTTTGGACTACAGATAAGAACTTAAACAAATCTGTAGGGGAATTAATTCACAACTATAAAATTAAAGTGAATGATTTACAAGGAAATTTACGTCGTGAGAAATTTACCATTTCTGTAGGAGATGAATTGCCTGCTGGAATATTAAAACTTGCTAAAATTTACATTGCTAAAAAGCGTAAACTAAAGGTAGGTGATAAAATGGCGGGACGTCATGGAAACAAAGGTATTGTTGCTCGTATTGTAAGAGCAGAAGATATGCCTTTCTTAGAAGACGGAACTCCTGTAGACATCGTTTTAAATCCATTAGGAGTACCTTCTCGTATGAATATTGGACAGATTTACGAAACTGTATTAGGATGGGCAGGTCAGAAATTAGATAGAAAATATGCAACACCAATTTTTGATGGAGCTACTTTAGATCAAATTAATGGATTTACCGACGAAGCAGAAGTACCAAGATTTGGACATACATACTTGTATGACGGTGGAACAGGAAAACGCTTTGATCAACCAGCAACAGTAGGTGTTATTTATATGATTAAATTAGGACATATGATTGAAGATAAAATGCACGCGCGTTCTATTGGTCCTTATTCATTAATTACACAACAACCTTTAGGAGGTAAAGCACAATTTGGTGGACAACGTTTTGGAGAGATGGAAGTTTGGGCATTAGAAGCATATGGTGCTTCTAGTATCTTAAGAGAAATCTTAACCGTAAAATCTGATGATGTAATGGGTAGAGCTAAAACATACGAAAGTATTGTAAAAGGTGAAACCATGCCAGAACCAGGCTTACCAGAATCGTTTAACGTATTAATGCACGAACTGAAAGGTTTAGGATTAGACGTTAGATTAGAAGAATAAAAAATAGTAAACAGTTATCAGTATTCAGTAAATTTCTGAATACTGAAACTGAATACTGCCAACTTAATACTGAATATTTATTTAAAGACATGGCAAGAAAGCAAGAAAAGTACACTGTAAAAAAGTTCAATAAAATTTCTATTGGTTTATCTTCTCCAGAAGCTATTTTATCAGCATCAAAAGGAGAAATTTTAAAACCAGAAACCATTAATTACCGTACCCACAAGCCTGAAAAAGATGGATTGTTTTGTGAGCGCATTTTTGGTCCTGTAAAAGATTACGAATGTGCCTGCGGTAAATACAAAAGAATACGATACAAAGGTATTATTTGCGATCGTTGTGGTGTAGAAGTTACAGAAAAGAAAGTACGTAGAGATAGAGTTGGGCATATTAACTTAGTAGTTCCCGTAGCTCATATTTGGTACTTTAGATCATTACCTAACAAAATGGGGTACCTTTTAGGATTGCCCTCTAAAAAGTTAGATATGATTATTTACTACGAACGTTATGTAGTAATTGCGCCAGGTATTGCTAAAAATTTAGAAGGAGAGCCATTGCAAAAAATGGATTTCTTAACAGAAGAAGAATACTTAGACATTTTAGAAACAATTCCTCAAGAGAATCAATATTTAGAAGATTCTGACCCAAATAAATTTATTGCCAAAATGGGTGCAGAATGTTTAATTGATTTATTAGCACGTATCGATTTAGAAGCTTTGTCTTTTGAATTAAGACACAAAGCGAATACTGAAACTTCTAAACAACGTAAAACAGAAGCATTAAAACGCTTAAATGTTGTTGAAGCCTTTAAAGATTCTCAAAAAAATAGAGAGAACAATCCAGAATGGATGATTATGAAAGTAATTCCGGTAATTCCACCAGAATTACGTCCATTAGTGCCTTTAGATGGGGGTCGTTTTGCTACGTCAGATTTAAATGATTTATACAGAAGAGTTATTATTAGAAACAATCGTTTAAAAAGATTGGTAGAAATAAAAGCTCCAGAAGTTATTTTACGTAATGAAAAACGTATGTTACAAGAATCTGTAGATTCTTTATTCGATAACACACGTAAATCATCTGCTGTAAAAACAGAATCTAACAGACCTTTAAAATCTTTATCAGATTCATTAAAAGGTAAACAAGGACGTTTCCGTCAGAACTTATTAGGAAAGCGTGTTGATTATTCTGCACGTTCTGTAATTGTTGTTGGACCAGAATTAAAACTTTCAGAATGTGGTATCCCAAAAGATATGGCAGCTGAACTTTACAAGCCTTTTGTAATTAGAAAACTAATTGAAAGAGGAATTGTAAAAACTGTAAAATCTGCCAAGAAAATTATCGATAGAAAAGAACCTGTTGTTTGGGATATTTTAGAAAATGTAATTAAAGGGCACCCTGTTTTATTAAACCGTGCTCCTACCCTGCACAGATTAGGTATACAAGCTTTTCAACCAAAATTAATTGAAGGAAAAGCAATACAATTACACCCACTAGTATGTACTGCATTTAATGCAGATTTTGATGGAGATCAAATGGCAGTGCATCTACCATTAGGACCCGAAGCTATTTTAGAAGCGCAATTATTAATGTTAGCTTCTCATAATATCTTAAATCCTGCAAATGGAGCGCCTGTTACAGTACCATCTCAAGATATGGTATTGGGTCTTTATTACATGACCAAAGAAAGAAAGTCTACCAAAAAAGTTCCAATTTTAGGAGAAGGTTTAACATTTTATTCTCCAGAAGAAGTTACCATTGCTTTTAACGAAGAAAGAGTAAACTTAAATGCTTCTATAAAAGTAAGAACAAAAGATTTAGATGAAAATGGAGTTTCTGTTACTAAAATTATAGAAACTACAGTAGGTAGAGTTTTATTTAATGAAGTTGTACCAGAAGCAGCTGGATATATCAATGAAGTATTAACTAAGAAAAACTTAAGAGGAATTATTGGTGGTATTTTAAAAGCTACCGACATTCCTACAACTGGTAAGTTCTTAGACGAAATAAAAAACATGGGGTATAAATTTGCCTTCCAAGGTGGTTTATCCTTCAGTTTAGGAGATATTATTATTCCAGATGAAAAACATTCCATGATTGCCGAAGCCAATGAAGAGGTAGACATGATTGTTGCCAACTACAATATGGGTATGTTAACGCAAAAAGAGCGTTATAACCAAGTAATTGACGTTTGGGGTTCTACAAACAATCGATTGACAGAATTATCAATGAAAAACTTACGAGAGGATCAACAAGGATTTAACTCGGTTTACATGATGTTAGATTCTGGAGCTCGTGGATCTAAAGAGCAAATTCGTCAGTTAACAGGAATGCGTGGATTAATGGCAAAGCCTAAAAAATCGACCGCAGGTGGTGGAGAAATTATTGAAAACCCTATTCTTTCTAACTTTAAAGAAGGATTATCGATTCTTGAATACTTTATTTCTACACACGGTGCTCGTAAAGGATTAGCGGATACAGCCTTAAAAACTGCCGATGCTGGATATCTAACACGTCGTTTGGTAGATGTTTCTCAAGATGTTATTATCAACGAAGAAGATTGTGGTACTTTAAGAGGATTAGAGATTGCTCCTTTAAAGAAAAATGATGAAATCGTTGAATCTTTAAGCGACAGAATAGAAGGTCGTGTAGCACTATATGAAGTTATAGATCCTAATACTAATGCTATTTTAGTAAACGCTGGAGAGATTATATCGACAGAAATTGCAAATAAAATTCAGCAATCAGGTATCGATAAAGTAGAAGTTAGAACTGCGTTAACATGTGAGTCTAAGAGAGGTATTTGTGCAAAATGTTATGGACAAAGCTTATCTACTCGCAAGAAAGTTCAAATTGGAGAAGCTGTAGGTGTTATTGCCGCACAATCTATTGGAGAACCAGGTACGCAATTAACACTAAGAACATTCCACGTTGGAGGAGTTGCAGGAAATATTTCTGAAGACAATAAGTTAATCGCTAAATTTGATGGTGCAGTAGCTATTGAAGATTTACGAACTGTTGAAGGAAAAGATGCAGACGGTAATGTTGTTGATATTGTAATTTCTAGAACAGCAGAGATTAAAATTTTAGATAAAAAAGCAGGAACTACTTTAAGCACCAATATTATTCCTTACGGTTCTATTATCTCTAATAAAGGTAAAAAGACCATTAAAAAAGGAGATGTTATTTGTCAGTGGGATTCTTTTAACGGAGTGATTGTTTCTGAATTTGAAGGTAAAGTAAAGTTTGATAATCTTGAACAAGGTGTAAACTACCAAGTAGAGATTGATGAGCAAACTGGTTTCCAAGAAAAAGTAATGACGGATTCTAAGAATAAAAAGATTATTGCTTCTTTAATTATTGAAGATAAAGATGGCAATGCTTTACGTTCTTATAGTTTACCTGTAGGTGCACACTTGATGGTAAATGATGGAGATAAAGTTGAGTCTGGACATACATTGGTGAAAATACCTCGTAAATCTGGTAAAGCAGGTGATATTACAGGAGGTTTACCTCGTGTAACAGAATTGTTTGAAGCTCGTAACCCATCGAATCCTTCTGTAGTATCAGAAATTGATGGTGTGGTATCTTTTGGAAAAATTAAGCGTGGTAATAGAGAAATTATCGTAGAATCTAAAACAGGTGATATTAAAAAATATCTCGTAAAATTATCAAATCAAATTTTAGTTCAAGAGAACGACTTTATAAAAGCAGGAATGCCTCTATCTGACGGAGCAACAACTCCTTCAGATATTTTAAGAATTAAAGGGCCTTCTGCTGTGCAAGAATACTTAGTAAATGAAATTCAAGAAGTATATCGTTTACAAGGTGTGAAGATTAATGACAAACATTTTGAGGTTGTTGTTCGTCAAATGATGCGTAAAGTGAAGATCATCGACTCTGGAGACACCTTATTCTTAGAAAATCAATTGATTCATAAAAACGACTTTATCGAAGAAAATGATGCAATCTACGGAATGAAAGTAGTAGAAGATGCGGGTGATTCTGAAAACTTAAAGGCAGGTCAAATGGTTTCTGCACGTCAATTAAGAGATGAGAATTCTTTATTACGTAGAAATGATAAAAACTTAGTCCAAGCAAGAGATGCAAAATCTGCAACAGCAGAGCAAGTATTGCAAGGGATTACAAGAGCTTCTCTACAAACCAAATCGTTTATTTCTGCGGCATCGTTCCAAGAAACAACTAAAGTATTAAACGAGGCGGCTGTAAATGGTAAAGTAGATAGTTTAGAAGGGTTAAAAGAAAATGTAATTGTAGGGAAAAGAATTCCTGCAGGAACAGGAATGAGAACCTATGAAAAAATTATTGTAGGACCCAAAGAAGAAATAGAAAGAAGTTTATAAAAATCAAAAAAGATTTTAAATGTTTATAAGTTGAATTTTTTAGTGTGATATACTTGCACTAAAAAATTCAACTTTTTTTTATAGTTACCAATTTAACAATTACACAAATCTATTATGGAAGAAAATCAAAACAAAGAAGGACAGTTAAATATTGAATTAGATGAACAAACTGCAGATGGGATTTATTCTAACTTAGCCATCATCAATCATTCTGTATCTGAATTTATTGTTGATTTTATCAAGATTATGCCAGGCACACCAAAGGCAAAAGTAAAATCTCGTATTATTTTAACTCCACAACATGCTAAAAGATTAACAAAAGCTTTAGCAGATAACGTAAGAAAGTTTGAAGAAATGCACGGAGAAATTAAAGACTATGAACAACCTCCAATTCCTATGAACTTTGGTCCTACAGGAAAAGCATAAAATAAAAAAAGAGCTAAAAGTAAAACTTTTAACTCTCTTTTAGATGTAATTTGAATTAGGGGGGTAAACATAATTACTTTCCTTTGTATAAAAGTAAGTTTTTTAATCCTTATAGATATTGATTGAAATCAAGATTATTAATAGAGCGTATTTCTTGTAATCTGTTCTTTTTTATAAAATAGATATGGATAGCAGATTATTAAGAGTTTGAAAAATTATTCATTAACCTTGACAAGGTTTCTGGTTTCATTCTTAGGTAAGAAGCAATGTATTTATGAGGGATTTCTTGAAACAAGTGAGGACTTCTCTTATAAAGCCTTTCAAAACGTTCCATAGGGGTATAAGTTATTAAGTCTATTTCTCTTTCTAATTGACTAACAATCATCTCTTTTAAAAACTCATTCCACAAATTTTTGTAGGTTTCACTAGCATTAAAAATTTCTAGAAAACGATCTGTTGAGATTCTTTTTAGTTGCGTATTCTTTATGGCTTTGATAAAGAATTGTGTAGGTTTTTTTGTAAGAAAACTATCCAAGGGAGTAATAATACTATTCTGATATCCAAAACGAAATGTATGCATTTCTTTAGAATCTTCAATATATACATGTAAACTACCTTTGTCTACCAGATAAAAGTAAGGATGAATATCTCCTTTTTTACATAGAAAATCACCTCTTTCAAGTTCAACGGTTTGAGACCATTCATTTTCTAATATTTTCAACATACTTAAAAAGACACTCATCCAATCATTATTTTTTATATTAAAATATAGAAGTAGGTATACTATATAAATAAATGTGGGGAGGCTTAGATATCTAGAATTAAAAAACGATATCGTACTGCAATTTAATAAAATTCTAAATTATTTAAAAATAAAATAGTGCTATATTTTACTTGTAAAAAAATATGAGATAAGAAATTCAATAGTGTGATTTCAACAAAAGAGGTATTCTTTTGATAATGCTTTAAGTTATAAGAGTATATAAGCTTACGATTTCAAAAAAATATTGCCTTATTACAGTTTTCTGGTTCTATTTAATAATGAAAAATCTGCTAACACCAATGCTGTTAAAGCTTCAATAATAGGCACAGCTCTAGGAACTACACAAGGATCGTGTCTTCCTTTGCCTTTAATTTCAGTAGCTTCTCCTTTCGCATTTATAGTCTCTTGATTGGTCATAATAGTGGCTACAGGTTTAAAGGCAACTCTAAAGTAAATATCCATTCCGTTGCTAATTCCTCCTTGAATTCCACCTGAAAGATTCGATTTTGTAGAACCATCTTCATTAAAAATATCGTTGTGTTCACTTCCTTTCATAGTAGCTCCACAAAAACCACTACCAAATTCAAAACCTTTTACTGCATTAATAGAAAGCATTGCTTTTCCCAATTCGGCATGCAACTTATGAAAAATAGGTTCTCCTAAACCTATAGGCATATTTTGAGCAACACAAGTAATTGTTCCACCAATGGTATCGCCTGCCTTTCTTATTTCTTGAATTTTAGCAATCATTTTTTCTGCAGAATCTGCATCTGGACAACGAACAATATTGTTTTCCGTTTGAGAAAAATCTAAATCTTGATAAGGTTTATCTATAGCAATAGTACCCACAGAAGATGTAAATGCATTGATACGAATATGTGAAATTAATTGCTTTGCTAAAGCACCTGCTACTACCCAATTGGCAGTTTCTCTTGCAGAACTTCTACCTCCTCCTCTATAATCTCTTCCTCCAAATTTTTTGTCATAGGTGAAGTCGGCATGAGAAGGTCTATACACATCTGTATTATGATTGTAATCTTTGGATTTCTGATTGGTATTTTTAATAATAAAACCAATAGAAGTTCCTGTTGTTTTCCCTTCAAAAATACCCGATAAAAACTCAACAGTATCAGGTTCTTTTCGTTGGGTAACTATTTTAGACTGTCCTGGTTTTCGTCTATCTAATTCTTGCTGAATTGCTTCAAAATCAACAGTTAATCCGGCAGGAAAACCGTCAATAACTCCGCCAATTGCTATTCCATGAGATTCTCCATAGGTAGTAACTTTTAAAAGGTTTCCGAAAGTATTAAAGGACATAAATTTACTCTTAACTAAATGAATTAAACACGTTTGAAAGGTCTATTTTAAACCATAATTTTAAAGCCATAAAGATAACCATAACGATGAGAAAAAATTGCACAAATCCGTCTCCTTTTTTCACAGAATATCTGCTCATCAACCATCCACCAGAAGCATTTCCTAAAGAGAGTACCAATCCGTATTTCAAATCAATCATACCATTATATGCAAAAATAGCTACCGCTGCCAAAGAATAAATTAGCGCTACAAAAACTTTAATTGCATTGCTTTTTACCAAAGAAATATGGTTAATACTAGACAATGCTAAAAGCATTATAAACCCAACTCCTGCCTGAATAAATCCTCCATACAAACCCACTATAAAAAAAGCAAGCATTCCCAACCAAAAATGTTTCCCTGTAATTCTTTCCAACATTTCTTTTGTGGTTGTTTTAGGTTTAAGAACCATATACACCACAATAACTACCATAATAATAGCCAGTATTTTATTAAAGAGTTCTCCTTCTATTTTAACACCTACAATAGCACCTATAATAGCCCCCATAGTAGCGGGAATTGCCAAATAAATACTAAATGGAAATGTTCTAACTCCTTTACTTTGAAACCCTTTTACAGCAAAAATATTCTGGATAATAATAGCAATTCTATTGGTTCCATTTGCCATATTAGGAGGCAGTCCCAAAAAGATAAGCATGGGTAGAGTAAGTAAAGAGCCTCCTCCAGCAACAATATTAATAATTCCTGCTATAAAGCCAATAAAGGCTAATAAAAGTAAACTCCATAATTCTTCCATACGAAAATAAATAAATATCAAAAGTACTACTTATTTAAGACTAAAAATAATTCCTATTTTATTTCTACAACTTAAAAAAGCGTTCTATATTTGCATCCGCATTTAGGAACATATCCTAATAAGACACTTGGAGAAATGGCAGAGTGGTCGAATGCGGCAGTCTTGAAAACTGTTGACTGTAACAGGTCCGGGGGTTCGAATCCCTCTTTCTCCGCAAAAGAAACCCGAAACTTTCGTTTCGGGTTTTATTTTTTATACCTCTAAAAAAATTGAAATAATCAATTCTTTTTTGTCTAAAAAAGTATTATCAAATAATTATCATCAATACCCTACATACTCTACAATTTCCAAACCATAACCAATCATCCCTACCCTTTTTTGTTGTTGAGTATTTGTCATTAACTTTAATTTGTGAATGTGAAGATCGTGTAAAATTTGAGCACCAATACCAAAATCTTTAATATCCATACCAATTGCAGGGGCTTTTAATTCTCCATTGGCTTGATTTTTCTTCAGTAAATTCAATCTTTTTAATAAGTTTTGCGACTGATTTTGTTGGTTGATAAATAAAATAGCGCCTCTTTCTTCTTTATGAAGTAATTGAAACATTTGATCTAATTTCTTATCGGCATTATTGGTAAGGGTTCCTAAAATATCATTATTTACCAAAGTAGAATTAATTCGTGTTAAAACAGCCTCATCTTTTCTCCAAGTTCCTTTGGTTAGTGCTAAATGCACTTGATGATTAGTAGTTTGCTGATAGGCACGCAAACGAAAATCACCAAAACGTGTTTGAATAGTAAAATCTTCTCTTTTTTCAATTAGAGAATCGTGTTCCATTCTATAAGCAACCAAATCTTCAATAGAAACAATTTTTATATCAAATTTTTTAGCCACCTCTAACAATTGTGGTAAACGTGCCATCGTGCCATCTTCGTTCATTATCTCTACAATAACACCTGCAGGTTGCAACCCTGCCAAACGTGCAAAATCGATGGCAGCTTCAGTATGTCCTGTTCTTCTTAATACGCCTCCTTCTCTTGCTTTTAAAGGAAAAATATGTCCTGGTTTCGACAAATCATACGGTTGTGTCTCAGGATCTATCAATGCTTTTATAGTGAGTGCTCTATCGGAAGCAGAAATTCCTGTAGTAACACCTTTTCCGCGTAAATCTACAGAAACTGTAAAAGCAGTTTCTAGATGATCGGTATTATTATCTACCATCATTTCTAAGCTGAGCTCTTTGCAACGGGTTTCTGTAAGCGGCGTACAAATTAACCCACGTCCGTGCGTTGCCATAAAGTTAATCATCTCGGGCGTTACCTTATCTGCCGCAGCAATAAAATCGCCTTCATTTTCTCTATGTTCGTCATCTACAACAATAATTACTTTACCATTTTTAATGTCTTCTATGGCATCAGCAATTGAGTTTAATGCAGTCTCTGTTGTTTTGTTGGATTCTTGTTGAATCATGATTTTGTTGTCTTTTTAGCGTTTAATCTTTTAAAGAAATTTATAATAGGTTGTGTAAATACATCTATTTGAAAAATTCCTTTGTCTTTGGTGGCTCTTCGGGTTAATAAAACACCAATGGGTATCATAATAAAAGCAGCAATCCATGAACCTACAAGTGGCGAAACAGAACTTTCTTCTGCTAAATTTTTACCAAAAGTATTGGCAAAGAAATAGATTACATAAATTGCAATGGCTAAAATCATGGGCAAACCAAAGCCTCCTTTTCTAATAATAGAACCTAAAGGAGCTCCTATGAAAAACAGAATTAAACAAGAAAGTGAAAACGCAATACGATTGTGGTATTCAATCTCATACATATTTACTCCTCTTTGTCTTCTCTTAAAAGTTTCTTTATTAGTTTTTAACGACTTTAAAGTTCTTGTTGTTTTTATAATAGCTGCATTTAAAATGGTAAGTTTTTCTTTTAAATGAAAATTATCCAATAAAAAAGTATCTATTTTTTTCTCTTTTAAAGAATCTGGATATCGGTATAACTTTTTTGCACTTACATTGTTATATAAATTTTTTGCCTTTAACGCAACAAACTCATTATAACGATTTTTTAAAGGACTTAAAGTATCTTTTATTTGTTGAACACTTAACATTTTTGGCTGCTCTGTATATCGTAAAGTATCTAAATCATGTCCTATTAAAGAAGATATATCAATATTAAATTCATATTCATCAAAATTTGCACTTGAAGCAGGCATTCTACTTTTATGAATCCTTGAATTTTTTACATGATTTTCATAATAATGTCCATTATATAAAAGCAAGGTCATATACCTACTGCCTTCTTCAGAAATCAACTTTCCTCGTTCTGCTGTAATGGTTTTCTGATTTCCCTTTCCACTTGTTAAATCATAAATCAGCACATTTTTTAATAAGTTTTGTTCTTCTCCATATTTTTCATCAAATTTAATCTGATAATTCGGTATTTCGCTATTAAAACTCCCTGCTACTAATGCCATTGCAGGTTTTTTCTTTTTAATATTTGAGTATAAATTAGACTGTTTTAAAACAGCATAGGGATATACATTATTTAAAAATAAAAAATTGATAGCACTCATTACAATAGTTAAAATAACCAACGGACGGACTAACCTTTGTAGAGAAACTCCCGCAGATTTTGCCGCCGCAAACTCGTAGTTTTCTCCTAAATTACCTAGTGCCATAATGGAAGAAAGCAAAACACCAATAGGAAGTGCTTGTGGGGTAGCAATTAAGAGCGTATAATATAAAAACTTTAGTAAAAAAGGAATACTTACACCTTTCCCTGCTATTTGATCAAAGGTTTGCCAAAGTGCTTGCATGACCAAAACAAAAAGCACGATTAAAAACGTAGCAAAAAAAGGGGATAAAAAGGATTTTAATATGTATTTATCTAGAATTTTCATAAAAACCCACTAATCAATTGTGTAGTTTTCTTTTTTGTATTTTTCTATATCTACAGTAAATAAATCGGAAGAAATCGATTGATTGCTTTTAAAGTCTTCAATCGTAAAAGTAGTCTTAGAACCGTTAGCGCCTATTTGCGCTAATGTATAAATATGCTTCGATTGGGTATTTATACCTACAATTACTTTTACAATCTCAGAATTACTGTCAATAGGAATTAACTGAACATATTGAATTTTTTTATCGCCTTCTGTTTTGGTTTCGCCTAAAGAAAAACGATAGCCTTCTTTGTAAAAAGTAACCAATTTAGAAGGGTAAATAAATCCGTCTTCTTCTGTTAAATCGGCATCTGCAGTATTGATTTCTTTTTCTTCATGGTTGATGACATATAGCTTGTTTCCATTAAAAATAAAGACATTGTCTAAATAGTTGAGATGGTATTTGTCTTTTTGTAGAATAATATTCCCTATTAATGGAGGCTCATCACCTTCTTTAATCCCTACTTCTTCATTCACTAAACTGGTTGTAAAACCAATCGTCATATTGTCGTAAGAAGTCATTTTTTCAGAAACAGCATCCAATAGTTGTTTTGCTTTTTCAGCGTCTTGTGAAAAGCTATTGAAAACACTAAAAAACAAACACGCTAACAATCCTATTTTCTTCATTTTATACTTTTTTTTCGTTCTCTAATAATTGATCTAAGGCTATAAAATCGGGAACTAAAACTTGTCTTGCCTTGCTCCCTTCAAAAGGACCTACAATTCCTGCGGCTTCTAATTGATCGATTAATCTACCTGCTCTGTTGTAACCCAACTTTAATTTTCTTTGCAACAACGATGCCGAACCTTGTTGTGCCGTTATAATGACTTCTGCGGCTTCTCTAAACAATTTATCTCTGTCGGAGATATCTATATCGAGACTTGTTGCATTTTCTTCGTCTACATATTCGGGCAGTAAATGAGCGTCTGCATAGGCTCTTTGAGAACCTATAAAATCAGTAATTTTCTCTACTTCTGGAGTGTCTACAAAAGCACATTGAATTCGTTCTATGTCGTTTCCATTAGTATATAATAAATCTCCACGACCAATTAATTGGTCGGCACCTCCCGCATCTAAAATGGTTCTAGAATCTATTTTAGAGGTAACTCTAAAGGCAATTCTTGCTGGAAAATTTGCTTTGATAATACCTGTAATTACATTTACAGAAGGACGTTGTGTTGCTACAATTAAATGAATTCCAATAGCTCTCGCTAACTGTGCCAAACGTGCAATGGGTGTTTCTACCTCTTTACCGGCAGTCATAATTAAATCGGCAAACTCATCAATTACCAAAACAATGTAAGGTAAGAATTGATGTCCGTTTTCTGGATTCAATTTTCGAGCTTTAAATTTTGCATTGTACTCTTTAATATTTCGAACCATTGCCGTTTTTAGCAAATCGTACCGATTGTCCATTTCTATACACAAAGAATTTAATGTGTGTACTACTTTTGTAGTATCTGTAATGATGGCATCTTCTGTATCGGGTAATTTTGCTAAATAATGACGCTCAATTTTATTGAACAATGTAAGTTCTACTTTTTTAGGATCTACCAAAACAAACTTTACCTCTGCAGGATGTTTTTTATATAGTATTGAAGTTAAAACAGCGTTCAATCCTACAGACTTTCCTTGCCCTGTAGCTCCTGCCATCAAAAGGTGAGGCATTTTGGCTAAATCTACGACAAAGGTTTCATTAGAAATTGTTTTTCCAAGTGCAACTGGTAATTCCATTTGAGACTCTTGAAACTTCTTAGAAGAAATTACAGAATGCATAGAAACGATGGTCGATTTTTTATTAGGCACTTCAATTCCAATCGTTCCTTTTCCAGGAATAGGCGCAATAATTCGAATGCCTAAGGCTGATAGTGATAATGCAATATCGTCTTCTAAATTTTTTATTTTTGAAATTCTAATTCCTGCTTCGGGAACAATTTCATACAAGGTAATCGTAGGCCCTACAGTTGCTTTAATTTCTGCAATACCAATTTTGTAATTTTTAAGAGTCTCTACAATTTTATCTTTGTTTTGTTCTAGCTCCTCCGGATCAATAGAAATACTTTCATTGTATTGCTTCAAAAGATGAAACGATGGAAATTTAAAATTTGCTAACTCTAGCGTAGGATCAAATTCACCAAAATCTTTTATCAATTTATCCGATAAATTTTCTGTAACACTCTTTTCTTCAGCAACCGCTTCTATAGCAATGGCAACCTCTTCTACTTTTTTTGCTGTTTTTAATGTAGGTTCTTCAATAGGTGCGACTTCTAATGGAATTGATTCTTCTTTGGGTGTAGAAGCATCAGAATGTTTTGAAATGGTAGGTTGTAAGTTTTCTACGGACAACTCAAATTGAGACTTTTTAGAAGTTGTATCCTCTAAAGGGGTTTCTTCCTTTGATTTTACTTCTTCAACGGATGATTCTTTTGGTGCCGTTTCATCTAAAACAACTTCTTCTAAAGGATTTGCTACTTCTTTTTTAAGGCGTTTAAATTGACGAATTACTTTTTCTGGGGTAATTTTAAAACGGATGATAATATAGGTTAGAAAAAAGAAAAACAAAACAATTGCCAAACCTATTTTACCTATAAAAGCACTTATATAATTGTTGATTTCATAACCAATAATACCCGAAAACAAAGCGTTCTTTTCTTGTACAAAACCTATACTAATAGAAACCCACAGAATAATAGCCAATCCCCAATTCCAAGTAATAATCAATTTTGATAAGTTCGATTGTAATAAACAATACAAACCCGATAAAAATATGAGAAAGGAAAAACCAAAGGCGCCCATTCCAAATCCGTTATAAATAAAAAAGTGACTTATTTTTGCCCCTAATTTTCCTAGCAAGTTTTTACTTGTAACCGCTTTATTGGCAAACTCGGTTAAAGTACTTTGATCTTCTTGCCAATTAAAAAAGAAGGAGATAAAAGCAATGCATAAAAAAACAGAAAAGAGTATTAAAAAAGAACCTATCACCGTCTGAGTTTCTCTTGTTTTTAAAAAAGAAAAGAGACTCGTTTTTTTAATAGGTATCGATTGTTTTTTTTTAGCCATTAACTTTCAATATGGTTTTAAGGGTAAATATAGGGTTTTACTGAAAAAAAACAGCAATTTTAGGAACGTAAATAATCCCACCAATAATTAGAGAAATAATTGCGGCAAAGCTAGCAGAACCCGCTGCAATATCTTTTATAAAACCTATTTTCTTATGATAATCTGGGTGTATAAAATCGGCTACTTTTTCTACAGCTGTATTTAAAGATTCTGCTACTAACACCAATCCTACTGACAAAAATTGAAACATCCATTCAGTCATAGAAATATCAAAGACAAAACCCATAACAGTAACTATAATTGCAAAAAAAGATTGCACTTTTATACTGTCTTCTGTAGTTATAAGAAGCCACATCCCTTTTAACGCAAATGTAAGACTGCGCAAACGACCTTTTAAAAAACCATCATTAGGATTCTTCACAAGTTAACCTTTAGAGTTTAGTATTCTTAAGCGAATCTTTAAGCATTTCAATTTTTGAATTGTTTGATTTTTACAACGCTTTTAAAGCTGCTTCATAATTGGGTTCGTCAGCAATTTCAGAAATCTGTTCTGTGTATGTTACAATACCATTTTCATCAATAATAACAATAGCTCTAGCATGTAAATGTGCCAAAGGACCATTGCTGATTTCTAATTGATATGCTTTTCCAAAACTTCCTGTTGCAAAATCAGACAACATCACTACATTCTCAATACCTTCTGCTCCACAAAATCTTCCTTGAGCAAAAGGAAGGTCTCTAGAAACACATAGAACAACTGTATTTTCTAAACTACTTGCTTTCTTATTAAACGTTCTTACAGAAGTTGCACAAGTTCCTGTATCTACACTAGGAAAAATATTTAAAATGATTTTTTTACCTGTAAAATCTGCCAAACTTTTATGAGACAAATCTCCTGCAGTTAGTTTAAAATCGGGTGCTTTTTCTCCAATATTTGGAAGTTCTCCTATAGTTTTAAATGGGTTTCCTTGTAATGTAATTGTTGCCATTTTTATAAATTTAGTATTTCTCAAAAATACTAATATTCTCATAGAAATAGGTTTCAAATTTTGTATTTATTAATCTGATTATTATAGATATCTTCGTAGCTGAAAATAGCAATTTTATTGGTGAATATTTCTCAATACACATCAGAGTTTAAATACAATTGGCAACTAGCAGCTCCTGTAATGCTAGGAATGTTAGGGCATACTTTTGTGAGTTTTGTAGACAATATTATGGTAGGGCAACTAGGTACTGCGGAGTTGGCAGCCGTTTCTTTAGGAAATAGCTTTCTATTTATTGCCATGTCTTTAGGTATTGGTTTTTCTACAGCAATTACACCCTTGATTGCAGAAGCTGATTCCGCTAATAATTTTGATCAGGCACAATCTAGTTTTAAACACGGGCTCTTTTTATGTACTTCTTTGGGAATTTTACTCTTTTTATTGGTGTTTTTTTCAAAGCCTTTGATGTATTTCATGAAACAACCTGAAGAAGTAGTAGTATTGGCAATGCCTTATTTAGAATTGGTTGCATTCTCTTTAATTCCGTTAATTATTTTTCAAGCATTCAAGCAATTTAGCGATGGTATGTCTATGACTAAATACCCTATGTATGCTACAGTAATTGCCAATATTGTGAATGTAATACTGAACTATATTTTAATTTTTGGAAAATTTGGTTTTCCCGAATTGGGAATTGTAGGAGCGGCTTACGGCACTTTGGCTTCTCGTATTATTATGGTTGGTTATTTATGGTGGTTGTTAAAAAACAAAGAACGTTCTAAGCGTATTGTAACAAATATCAAATTCTTTGTGTTGGATGTTTTAATGCTTAAAAAAATCATTAATCTGGGTGCATTAAGTGCCATGCAAATGTTTTTTGAAGTCGCTATTTTTACAGCCGCTATTTGGCTAAGTGGTTTACTAGGAAAGAACCCGCAAGCTGCCAATCAAATTGCTTTAAACTTATCTTCCATGACTTTTATGGTAGCCATGGGGTTAAGTGTAGCCTCCATGATTCGAGTAGGGAATCAAAAGGGATTGCAAAACTTTAAAGAGCTCCGAAGAATTGCCTTTTCTATCTTTTTATTGGGATTGATTTTTGCCAGTATTTTTGCAACACTATTCTTCTTATTTCATAAAAGCTTACCTAGTATTTATGTAGATTTAAACGATACGGAGAATTATATCGATAATATGGAAGTGATTGCTATTGCGGCAGATTTACTAATTGCAGCAGCTATTTTTCAGATTTCCGACAGTATTCAAGTGGTTGTTTTAGGGGCTTTACGAGGATTACAAGATGTAAAAATCCCTACAATTATTACTTTTGTATCGTATTGGATGGTAGGCTTTCCCGTTTCTTATTTCTTAGGAAAAGAAGACATGTATGGTAGTTTTGGTATTTGGCTGGGACTCCTTGCAGGATTAACCACAGCGTCTATTTTACTCTTTATTCGATTTCATAAACTCACATTAAAACTCATTCAAGAAAAAGTATCTTAATACCAAGATAAAAACTTTAAGTACTTTTGAACTTTACAAACTTTTAACTTTCTAACTTTAATACAATGAACCTTCCTAAATTTTTATTAGCAGACAATAGCCAACACCCCGAAGACATTTTTGTATTGCATACGGAATACCCACGATTTCTAATCAATTTAAAAGATGATGAAATTGAATGGTTTGATGACGTTTCTGGGGAAAACGAAGAAGATGTTACTGCAGAATTAGCCGATTTAATGGATAAAGCAGGCGAATTTTATGATGCCGAAATGAAAGGACTTGAGTAGTTTTATTTAGCGTGAATTCGACGCAATAAATAGCACTTACTGAACATTATTTTATTAAAAATCAATATTTTAAGCTTTCTTTAATTCCTGCGAAAGCAGAAATCTAAACCTTTTCTTCTTCATAAATATTAAATACTTTTTTAACAAGAGAAACAATAATTGTTGCTAAAATTGCACCTATAAATGCTAAGAAAATATCTTTTTGAGCGTCCCAAATATCTCCTTGTGTTCCTAAGTAGGCAACACCTTGTTCTGTAAAAAACAAATCTGCCACCGCCCACTCAATAAGCTCATAAAATGCACTTACAGATAAAGTTATTTCTATAGGCAATACCCAAGATACTCGTTTTGGATATTGCAACCATTTTAGAAATATTTCTCTCATTGGGTAGGCAAGTAAAAAACCAAAACTAAAATGTACAATTCTATCGTAGTGATTTCTAGTGGCATCAAAAAAGTCCATTAACCAGTAGCCAAACGGATTTTCTGCATAGGTATATTTAGCACCATACACATGTAAACATAAATACACACATATTAACAGGTATGATAAGTCACTAAACTGAAACTTTTTAAACGTAACGAGTAAAAAAATAAAAAACAGAAAGGTTAAGGCGTTCTCCAACAACCAATTATAGATATCTGTGGTTCCAATAAGTGTCTCGATCCAGAGTCCTAAAAAGGCAGTCATAAAAATCCATAACCATATATTCGATTTTAAGGGTGTTCTTTCTTTAGATATTGCGATTGTAAATTTCATGTGCTATTATTTTATATTGATTGTTTGGGTTTGTTTCGATACAATTTTACAAAGTTTTTCCGTGCAATTGCGTTTTTTATATTAATTTGAGTTTGTATTTCAACTAATATATTGCATTCAAATATAAACAAACATATCGTAAGTTACTTCTCTTTAATGCACCAAAACTTTCACAGCTCTTTTTTAGAGATTTTATTACTTCAATTATACAAAACCAATAATTTCTTGTTAAGATAAGCGCTTCTATTGTCATCTTCCGATTTTCTAAACATCTTATATTTTTCTAATCTTCAAAATAATATATGTAGGCTGATTATAAGCAAATAATCTTAAAATTTCAGGATACACCGCCAAACTTCCTAAGCTTTTATTAGCAACCATTTTTTTATTAAAATTGATATAGTCTACTTATCAATTTTAAAAAACAATTGGTAATATTTTGAAACTAATAAAAGAATTAGAAAAACAAAGTCCACAACGGTTTGTATAATAGGTATAAGTAAAGGATTCATTCCTTCTTCAACAATAGAAGGAGGACCCACTGTAGTTGTAGTTACAAAATTACCAAAATGATCTACAATTGAAATTGCTAGATATATAATTACACAAACCCAAGTTAATAATGATCTACGTCGTAATATAAGAACTATAATAAGTGGTAAAGCAAAAATTGCTGCAAAAACATCGAGATATGCAGGGTAAAGCCATGCTAAAGATTCATTACCTTGATTAATATCATTAATTAATGTAATTGCAATGAATCTAGAAATTTGTAATAAAATCCAAACTATTAATCCTATAAAAAATATTTTTTCATTGGTTTTAAAATACTTGAATTTCATATCTAAATCAATAATATCGTTTGTCTTATTTAACTTTATTATACTAGTTTTTCTCCAATAATACCCACTAAAAACCCTAAAATCGCTCCTAAAGATGTTAAATAATTCTTATCTAGCTTACTCTCTGGTATAATATCTTGAAAAAGTAGATATAAAATACCTCCACTTGCAAATGTCATAAGATGAGCGGTTAATTTAGGAGAATCGCTTAATAAAAAATGACCCAAAAGAGCTCCAATTATTCCAAAAAAACTTAAAAAGAAAAATATTAATAATGTTTTCTTTGTAGTAAAACCACTCAAAACTAAATCTCTAAAAGAATTAAAAGCTTCTGGCAAGTTTTGCAAACCAATAAAAATGGCCAATAATATAGCGGTACTAGTATCTGTTGCAAATGCAGCTCCTAAAGCAATAGATTCTGGAATAAAATCCATCATCATGGCTAAAAGTGTAGCTGTTTGCCCTCCCCTTTTAGCCAATTTTTGATCTACAAACATAAACAAAATTGCTCCTAACAAAAAAGAAAAACAAATTTCTAAAAGACCTAACTCTTCCATTCCAGTAGGAATTAGAACTAGTGCTAATGCCGATAAAATAATACCCGCACCAAAAGACATTAAGGTATGAATTATTTCGTATTTAAGAGGACTTTCTTTTACATGATGGTTAAAATAATTAGCTAATATTGCGCCTATAAAAACAGTGCTTCCCGAAACTCCTGCATAAATAATTAGTTCATTTAACATAAGGTTCTATTGTTTAGTTTCATTCTTTTTAGTTAAAGTTAACATCATTAAGAATTAACATAATAGATTAAATCAATACGATTTTCAATAATGATAAATACAACACTTTATACACACCTTATTTACCAACAAGGTATAAATTATAATTTTACCTCTTATGTTCGGGGCTACTAAACCCCGCGTTACAACCAGCTTCCCATTCATCAGGTCGATTTCCATAAGCAGGAACACCTCCATTATCTTTCAACATTCTTGCTAAGTGTAAACAATTCCAAGATAAAAATGTAGTATTTCTGTTTGTAAAATCATTTTCTTGTCCACCAGAACCCTCATCCATATATGATGGACCAGGCCCTGCCTCTCCCATCCATCCTGCATCTGCTTGTGGCGGTACTGTATAACCAATATGAGACAATGAGAATAAGATACTCATTGCACAATGCTTTACACCATCTTCATTACCTGTAATTAAAGTAGCACCTACTTTACCATAATCTCTGTATTGTCCTTTTTGATTAAATTGATGGGTATATCCATACATTCTTTCTAAAGTTCTATTACATACAGAAGATTTTTCTCCCAACCAAACAGAAGTACAAAGTATTAATATATCACAAGCATCTACTTCTTTTTGAATAATAGGCCAATCATCTTTGTCCCATTCTGCTGTTTCAGACATATCAAGACCTAGTCCTGCTGGAATATTATAATCTACAGGTCTAATTATTTTTGTAGAAGCTCCAACAGATTCAAATATTGCTTGTGATTTTTTAATAAGTCCTTCAGTATGCGACATTACAGGAGTCCTATTTAAAGTACAGTTAAGGAATAAAACTTTTAAATCATTATAATTTGCTAGCGGATTTTCGCAATGTTTTTCCGTCATTTTATTTAATTGTTCGCTCATTTTGTAGATTGATTTGTTTCATGACATATGTAAAATTCATGTATGTCATATTAAATTATTATTACGATATTGAAAAAGAAAGTCAATTTAGATACACTTAAACAAACTTTCTTTAAAACTAAAACAATTCTTTCATTCAACACATTATTCTTTTTCTAATATTTATTGCACATAAAAAACAATAAATTTTAAATGAAATAAAAAATAATAAAAGTGTTATTTTTTCTAGTAATTAATTTAAGGTAATGGTAAAAGATGCTCCTGGGCTTACATTAAAACCTTCGCCAATTTCTACTACAATAACAGTCTCAGAATCAATTCTAAGATTTACAGAACTATTATTACTAGAAAATCCTGAAATATTATGTGGCTCTGAAAAAGTGTAATAATATCTATCAAATTTACCTGATGGAAAAACTCCAAAAACAGATGCAATATTAGCCCAAAATGGGTCGTCTGTAGCAGCAATAAGATTATATTTTATACTGTTTTTAGTAAAATCTATACTATACAAACCACTTACATCTCCTGCAGGTGTATTATCTTGAGCTAAAGCGTTAGCAAATTCAGTTGTAGAATCAGAAAGCGTAGCAAATTCATCGTAAGCGTTGTCTGGCTGACCAAATAAACTTGGATAAGAACCTTCATTCTCACCTAGATCTTGTAAAGTATTTCTTAAAGTAATATTTACACCTTCATTTAAAGGATTTATAACATCGTCGTCGTCATTACAAGATAAAAATGTAAAAACACTTAAAGCAACAATGAACGTTAATTTATTAAATTTCATGTATTTTTATTTATTAATAGCTTTATTTATTTTGATAAGTCTTAGATACTTCATAACTATCTTCAAACCAATTCCATAATATTATTTTTCCGTCTTTCACTTTCACTCTTAATGCATAAGTAAACTCATTAGTCTCCTTGTTAGAACCCGTTAATAAACCTATCATTTGCCCAAAATATGCTGCAGTATCACCACTTGCAAAGGAATCTGTAGGCTCCCACTTCTTCGTTATAAAGCCTTTTCCAAAAGCAGGAAAAAACTTTTCTAATATTGCTTTTTTACCGTTCCAAGGCCCCATCCAAGGTATCTCAGAATCTCCAGCATTTTGCCATACCATATCTTCATGCATCAAATTATTCATGGCCGCTATATCTCCTTTACCCATAGCTGCCATATAAGCATTTGCTATATCTAAAGTTTCCTGCGATTTTTTTGCTAGTTTTTCTACTTTATTTAATTCAGCTACAACTTTTTCTTTTGCATTTTTATTACTTGAAGTGTTGCAACTCACCGTCATAAAAGCAGCTACCAAAATTATAATCAAATTGTTTTTCATATTATTTCTATTTTATATTCAATATATTATTTTGAAAAATAATCTTTTATGATTTTAATTGTTTCATTGCTGTAACCCAATCTTCGAGATGATGTACTTCACTTACTTTTCCATCAACTATAGTATGAATATCAATCGTCATAATACTAAATGACTTTGTTCCATCTGTAGGCAATCCCATAAAATCTCCATTTGGAGTTCCAGTAACTAAACTTCTTACGACAAATTTATTCCCGTCATTTAGAATTTCTTTAGGCATCCATTTTAAATCTGGAATTAACTTCCAAAAGAAACCAAGTTGACCTATTAATTGTTCTTTTGTTTTATTTTCAACTGAACCCCTAGAAACAAAATTATCTCTTAAAATTGCATTTAAAACTACATCTGGAGTTGTTTCATTATTTACAGTTAATGCTTTTTCATAAAATGAAATTACTACTTCTTTGCTTGTCATAAATTTGTTTTTAATGATTAATGACAACAAAACTAAATTTAAAAAGCTGTTTTTTATGGTAAAAAAATACCTAAAAACTGTAAAAAAGAAAGTTATTTTTGAGAATTTCTAAATTGAGCAGGAGAAAGGGAGGTCTGTTTTTTAAAATATTTAAAAAAATTTGTTGGATCCTCGTAACCACATTTATAAGCAATTTCCGTAATAGACAATTCAGTGTTAATTAAAAGATATTTGGTTTGTGTAATTACTATAAAATTAATTAAAAATTTAGCAGTTTTTTTTATCGTATTTTTCACAATTTTATTTAAAGCTCTTGGTGTAATAGACATTTCTTTTGCATAGTATAACACCTTTTTATTTTCTGCCCAATTTTTTTCTATCAAACTTTGAAATTTTAAAAATTGAATTAAATTTTCACTATTCAAAAACACATCTTTATTTCTTGTTTTTTCACGATATAATTTCGATGTTAAAACATTTAAAAAACTTCTTAGAATCGTTGAAGTATATGTATCTCTTTCTAGTAATATTTCGTTTTTTATGAATTTTAATATTATTTCTACCTCTGTAAACATTTTTTTTTCTAAATGAATTTTTGGAGAACCAATTAATTCATTAAAAAGTTGTAATGACTTCATTGCCTCTAACTCACCTATGTGCTTAACTATAAAGTCTTCTGTAAAAACCAATAATTCGCCTTCAGAACTACTCCTCGTAAATTTATGTATAACCCCTTTTCTCAAGCAAAAAACTGTTCCTTTTTTATATTTATAATCTTGATAATCAATCGTATGTATTCCTTCACCCTTCGTAATTATTAACAAAACAAAAAAATCAAGTTTGTGATGTTCTGTTTGTTTATGGTCGTCAGGAGTTTTATTAAAAACTTCATCAAGAGTTATAATGTCAAAAAATGATTTTGAATTGTATGGGTTTTGGTACTTTATTGTTGGTATTTTTTTGATAAAATATTTACTTTAAAAAATTATATTATATGGTTTATTTATTCATTAAAAAATTAAAAAATAGATTTTTTATCCACCAACTCTAACTGACTTACAGAAGCTTCAGTCGTAAATAGTCCGTAGTTGATAAATACTTTTTTCTTTTCTATTTTGTCAATCGTCCCTACTGTTTTTCCGTCAATCAAACGAACTCGATCATTTACTTTAAATACATAATTCGCCTTGGCTTTCGCAATTTTTTCGGCTTTTATTTTTTGTTCTTTCCGAACTTTTACCACTTTTTGTAAAACCTCTTTTTCTGTTTTTTGAATGATTTCTTTTTGCAGCTTCTCTTGTTTTTTTTGTTTTCTATTTTCTTCTTTCGTTTTCTTTTTCAAAGGTTTTTTCTTGGCGTGTTTTACCTTTTCATCGGCGACCCATTTGTTAAAAGCAGCATTTAATTCCTTTTTATTATTCGTTTGAAAATATTTATTGAGCAATTCATTGGTTTTTCTCCCCAAAGAAAGCATTTTCTGATTGCTATCATACAAGTCTTGAAAACTCGCCAATTTCTCTTGAATTTTTTGCTCTTTTTCCTGTAAGTTTTCTAAATGTTCTTGTCCTTTTGATTTTTGTTTTTCTAAAGTATCGGAATTTTTTTGGAGTCGGTTGCGCTCTTTTTGCAACTTTGAAATGGTTCTATCCAAACGGATTTTTTCAGACTCTACCCGTTTTTTTGCCTTATTGATAATACTATAGGGAATCCCATTTTTTTGCGCCACTTCAAAGGTAAAAGAACTTCCCGCCTGCCCTACAAACAATTTGTACAAAGGCTCTAGGGTGCGTTCATCAAATTGCATATTGGCATTAGTTACATCCTCTAATTCGTTTGCCAATACTTTTAAATTGGCATAATGGGTGGTAATAATTCCAAAAGCACCCTTTTCATAAAAAACTTCTAAAAATATTTCTGCCAAAGCGCCGCCCAATTCAGGATCCGATCCTGTACCAAATTCATCAATTAAAAACAAGGTGTCTTGATGGCATTTCCTTAAAAAATAACGCATATTTTTTAAACGATAACTGTAGGTACTCAACTGATTTTCTATGGATTGATTGTCGCCAATATCCGTTAAAATTGTATCAAAAATATAGGTTTCGCTACGCTCATCTACCGGAATTAGCAAACCACTTTGCAACATCACTTGTAAAAGACCTATGGTTTTTAAAGTGATACTTTTTCCTCCTGCATTGGGACCAGAAATAACAATAATTTGCTGTTTTTCGTGTAAAGTAATTGTCTGTGGAATGGTTTTAAGCTGTTGTTCCTTGTTTTTTTTCCACAAAATAGGATGATAGGCATCCTTAAAAATTAGCTTTTTTGTATTGCTTATTTTAGGCAATAAGGCATTGATTTCTTTGGCATACTTTGCCTTAGCACCAATAACATCTAAATGGGTTAAGAACGACATGTATTGGGTGAGCAAAGCAATAAAAGGGCTGATTTCTAAAGTCAGTTCTTTTAAAATTCGAACTACTTCTACACCTTCTTCATAAATTAAATCTTGCAATGCTCTATGGTATGCTAAAGTTGCCTGAGGAGCGATGTACACAATATTCCCAGATTTAGAAGCACCTAATAAACTTCCTTTTATTTTTTTTCGATGCATAGCAGTTACCGCCAACACACGTTGATTGTCTACAATGGTTTCTTTAATATCATCTAAATATCCTGCGCTAATAGCATGGGTTAAAGCACTGGTAAAGCTTTGTCCTATTTTACCTCTTACCGCCGCCATATCTTTTCGAATTTGACGCAATGCAGGCGAAGCTTTGTCTGCTACTTGCGCATAAGGCGTAATTACTTTTTCAACAGCTTCAATAATAATGGGCGTACTTTCTACTACATCACTTAAAGAAAATAAAACGGGAAAATAGGTTTTAAATTTTGTGAAAAACTTTTTAAGTTCATTTACCGTTTTAGAAACCGTTGCAATTTTTAAAAAACTTTCGGGCTCTAAAAAACTATTTTCAATACCTAGTCTTTTAATCTCAAGGCTTATGGTATCAAAATAATGACTGGGAATTTTATTTTCACTTACCAAAGAAGCATGGTACTCCCAAACCATTTCCAGCTCGTTTTTTAAAAGAGTATGATCTGAAATAGGGCTAATCTCTGCTACCTTTTGCCTTCCTATATCAGAAATACAAAACTCGGCAACGTGTTGTAAAACCGTTGCAAATTCTAAATCTTGAATTGTTTTTTCTGAGATATTCAATTTTTAATGAATTAATTTTCAATGATTCAATGACTCAATTTTTAATGATGTAATGTTAAATACTTTACAAATTTTAAGTTTTTTAACTTTACGAGCTTCCAACTTTATTCACGTATCTTTGAAATTAGCAAACAAAAATAAAGAAAGTATGCAAGTAAAAATAGCGGATAGCTGGAAAAATATTTTAACCCCAGAATTTGAAAAGCCCTATTTTAAATCGTTAGTCCATTTTGTAAAATCGGAATATAAAAACCACCAATGCTTTCCAAAAGGGTCTGCTATTTTTTCCGCTTTCGATTTGTGTTCTTTTTCAAATTTAAAAGTGGTTATTATTGGACAAGACCCGTATCATGGCATCGGGCAAGCCAATGGTTTGTGTTTTTCTGTGCCCGAAGGAATTCCGCAACCGCCTTCTTTGGTGAATATTTTTAAAGAAATGAAAACTGATTTACAAAAAGAGCCTCCTATATCTGGCGATATTTCTCATTGGGCAAAACAAGGTGTGTTATTGTTAAATGCTACACTAACGGTAAGAGCGCATGAAGCAGGAAGTCACCAAAATAAAGGGTGGGAAACTTTTACAGATGCCGTGATTCAAAATATTTCTGACAAAAAAGAGGGAATTGTTTTTTTATTGTGGGGTGGATTTGCAAAACGGAAAGGCAAAAAAATAGCGATAAAAAAGCATCACATTTTAACTTCTGGTCATCCTTCACCATTAAGTGCCAATAGAGGGTATTGGTTTGGAAATCAACACTTTTCTAAAACAAATGACTATTTAAAAAGTATAGGTAAAGCGGCGATTGAATGGTAGCTACTAAGATTTCTTAATTATAAAATCGAATTTTCAAATTTAACTTGTGTTACTTCCATCGAATTTTCAGCCAATCCACAAGATTGAGAAGTACTTCTACAAGAAGAAAATGCTAAAATTCCTAGAACACAAATAATTAGTGTAACTCTTTTTTTCATTTTATACGAGGGTTTTAAAGGACAAATATACTACTTTTTATGTTTTTTGCTTTTCTATTCCTCTATACAACTAATTTGTCTAAGGTATATTGTATTAAACTACGAACTGTTTTTGCTGGATTTTTACTAAAAGTTCCTGAAATCCTATTGGCAAGAATGGCATTCATTGAACAGGCTTTATGCCCTAGTAATTTTGACAATCCATAAATAGCGGCTGTCTCCATTTCTAAATTGGTAATTTTTAGATTTTGAAAACGAAAGTCGGTCATTTTATTTTTTAATTGAGTGTCTTCTAAGGGCAATCGTAAAACACGTCCTTGTGGTCCATAAAATCCGTTGGCAGTTGCCGTGATTCCTTTTAAAATAATTGAAGCATCTAATTTTTTTGCCAGCTCCTTATCGTTTTCAATAACGAGTGGAGCTGCTTTTTTAGCACTCCAATGAGTTTGTGCTACAAAAGCGTCTTCAATGGTTAGATTGGCAATGGAATCTGTCTGGTAAGAACGAAGCATCCCGTTCATATCCAATCCATAAGAACTCATTAAAAAGGAATCGATTGGAATTTCTTTTTGAAGAGCTCCAGAAGTACCAATGCGTACAATATTTAATGAGGTAAGGTTTGTTTTTGGAAGCCTTGTTTTTAAATTAATATTTACAAGCGCATCCAATTCATTGAGTACGATATCAATATTATCGGCACCAATTCCTGTGGAAATAACAGAAAGTCTTTTGCCTTTGTAAGTACCTGTGACTGTTTTAAATTCACGTTTCTGAATCGTACATACTATGTTGTCAAAAAATTGCGCAACTTCCTCAACTCTATCTGGGTCGCCCACAAAAATAATTGTGTTTGCAATGTGCTCTGGCCTTAAGTTTAAATGATACACACTACCATCTGAATTTAAGATGAGTTCTGATGGCTGTATAGACATATTACGAAGTAATTTGTAGTAATTTTTGAGAAGCGTTATGGTGTAAGAAACTGTATTTTTTTGCACCTCCTAAATACGAAATATCGTTTCGAATTTGCCTGTAAAAGTTTTGCTGTTTTTCCAATACTTTTTTTCCCATTTTATTAAGTTTAACAGGATTAAAAGTAGCAAACAACGATTTTAATCGTTGAATTTTTTCTAGATATTGCACATCTCCAAAACCGTATACTTTTTGACTAGACAAAAGCTTCTCGATTAATGCTTTTTCAGAAGATAATTGATGATTGTGAGTAGTTTCTAAAACAAAGTTTTCTACAGCATTTAACCCATTTTCTATGGAAGGAAAGCGTTGTAAATGCGCCTCTAAAGCAGCGGTTAAATATTGAAACGGCGACATGGGGTTAAACTTATGAACCGTTTCTAAACGCAATGGACTATCCGAACAATACAATTGCCAGATATAATCGGCATATTCAATATCGTCTGTTGTCAGTTCAATTCTATTCTTATAATGTTCCTCTATCTGATTTTGAGAAAGCTCAGACAAGCCTAACAGCTTTTTTGAGCCTTTTACTTTTCCGCTACACACCAAGGAAATTTGCTGTTCTTTTCGATGTTTTTTCAACCAACTAATCATCGCAATCATGTTAATCTGACAAAATAAATCGTACTCGAACCATAGAACTATTTCATCTTGATTTTTTTTCTGACAAAGATTTCGGTATTCTTTTAGTGTATAGTCAATAAATTTTTTCTTAGAAACTTTATAAGACGATTTTAGAAAATCAAAGCGAGTTTTCCAGAACTGTTCACTACCAACATTTGTAATTGTTTTGCCTTCGCAAAGCATTTCTCTCCAAGTAATAAATTCTCCCGAAAACTTTAATTTTCGAAGATAGTCTGTAGTACTATCACCGTTGGTAATATGTAGTATAGATGTATTCATAATTAAAAAATAAGTGTTTAATAGTTAACCTCCTACGCGTTTTACGTTAAAACCTTTTTCTTTTAATAACTGCATTATTTTATCTCTATAATCTCCTTGTATGATAATGGTATCATTTTTAAAACTTCCTCCTACGCTAAATGCTGTTTTAATTTCTTTTGCAAGCTTTTTAAAATCATTGGTTGCGCCTGTATATCCTTCTAAAATAGTAATGGGTTTTCCTTTTCTTTTTTCATACTTACAAAGAATGGGAGCATCTTGTAACCAGAGACTTGTTTTTTTTTCTGGTATAATTTCTGTTTCTTGGTGTTCAGGAAACAAGTTTTTAAGTTGCTCTTTTAAATCCATCTTTTTAGCTTTTCAACCCTAATTCTAACAATCGCTGATCTAAAAATGCTCCTGCTGTAATATCTTCAAATTGTTTCGGATTATTTTGGTCTATACAATTCTCTAAAACATCTAATTTCATTTCACTAATGGGATGCATGAAGAAAGGAATAGAGTAACGAGAAGTCCCCCATAATTCTTTTGGAGGGTTTGTAACTCTATGAATGGTAGATTTTAATTTATTATTGCTATGACGCGATAACATATCGCCAACATTAATCATTAACTCATCAGCTTTGGCAATGGCATCAATCCACTCTCCTTTATGGTTTTGCACTTGCAACCCTTTTCCTTGCGCACCCATTAACAGTGTAATTAAATTAATGTCTCCATGTGCGGCAGCTCTTTCTGCATTTTTAGGTTCTGAAGTTATAGGAGGGTAATGAATGGGGCGTAAAATACTATTTCCATTTTTAATGAACTCATCAAAATAGAATTCGTCTAAATTGAGGTGTAAAGCCAAAGCACGCAACACATATTTGGCTGTTTTCTCTAACATTTTGTAGGTTTCTTTACCTACTTTGTTAAAATTTGGCAATTCTTCTACCGCTACATTTTCAGGATATTGCGCTGCTAGTTTTGAGTTGTTTTCTACATACTGCCCAAAATGCCAAAATTCTTTTAAATCACCTTCTTTTTTCCCTTTTGCACTTTCTTTTCCAAAAGAGGTATAGCCTCTTTGACCACCTATACCGGGAATTTCATATTTGCGCTTCTTATCAATAGGCATATCAAAAAAGTTTTTAATCTCTGCATACAAACTATCGATAAGGGTTTGCTCTAAAAAATGTCCTTTTAAAGCTACAAAACCAATATTCTCATAAGCATTACCAATTTCTGATATAAATTGTTGTTTTCGAGCAGTATCATCAGATAAAAAATCGGCTAAATTAACGCTTGGAATACGATTCATAAATTCTTAATTAAAAACAAAATAAGGGCTAAATTTAATAAAATAGCTGTAACCTACAAGTTTTTATTTTTTAACAAAAGGGATTGTGTAAGAAATTGTGTAGTTGAATCCGAAACCTGTACTACTTTCAAGAATTTCATTAAACCCAGGTGCGTATAAGGTTTTAAAGTTTTGGGGATGATCTACTTGTACCATTATTTTATAGGAAAAACTAAATCCTACAAACAAATTTTTAAATGTTTCCGCTTTTACACCTAATATAAATTCTGTAAAATGTGCCGTTAAATTGTTTGTTGTAATTGGAGTTGTAATCTCTTCTGGCAAAAAGTAAGTATTGCCAATATTTGGGGTATAGCTGTTTAATGTTTGTTCAAAAAGGCTGAAACCATAGCGAAACCCTAAATAGACTTCATTATTCATATCTAACCAATTATTATAAGCGTTAAAATTTCCTCCAATTTTTAAATAATTTCCTTTGGCTGTAGAGTTTGTATAATCTTCTCTGGTTGTTGCTTCTTCAAACCCTACTTCAGCAGCAATATAAAAACGATTAGAAACTCTATAATCTCCTACAATTTCAAATCCACTATAACTGTCTTGAAGCATCCCCCTTATGGGTCTGCTAATATCTACACCTAATCGAAGTCCGTAACTCGTTTTATAAACAATAGTATCTTTTTGTGTATCCGTTTCTAAAGCTGTCTTTTGTTCTTGAGAAAATCCATTCACCAGAACAAAAAGAAAGCAAATACTAATGAAATATTTGTACATGTGCTGCATTTTGATTTTCAATGGAGGTTAAATTTTCAGGAGTTATAGAAGTAATCCACGTGTTGTCTGAAGTGAATGAAACATCCGTATAAATTATTTTAAAGCCACAAGACCTAGAAACATATCCTGCTTCTGTAGTATAAGCAATCTTGAATTCATTAACGGTTGTACCATTAGACAATTTATAAACGGTTTCTGTAGCGGCACTATTTAAAGGAATTGCAATAGAATCTGTGGTTACATTTTCGTAAATAGTATCTTTACCTTCTGCCCAAACGTACAAAGAGGTTGCATTTTTAAACTCTAAAGGATTGTCAACATCATAAAAACGCAACACCAAATTAGGTGTTAACGGATTTTGAGTACAGATATCATCTTTCTCGCATGAACTTATCATGAATAATACGATAATGAAGTATATTATTTTTTTCATGTTCTAAAGAATCTCTTTGGAGGTTTAATAGTTGATGCGTTGAGTTGTTTGGAGATTGAGTTGTTTAGGAGTTGAGTTGTGCTTTTTGTAATGCATTTAATAGATTGGTTATTTTCTCTAGTTTTTGTCTTGCTAAAATATAATCATTTTCAGAAATATAGCTTAGTTCTTTAGAAATTATAAGTTGATTTAACACTTCCATTGCAGAACTGTATGAAATTACTGTAAAACGCGCTTGGTTCTTATTTGTATTTCTTGAAGTTCCTTCTGCTAAATTTGAAGCAATTGAAACTGTAGCTCTTCTTAATTGGTTAGTTAGACCAAATCTTTCATGAGAAGGGAAATCTTTTGTGATTTTATAAATAACCTTAACAAGTTCTTTGGATTCTTGCCAAACAATTAATTTTTCAAACGAATATATTCTCATAAAACAATTTTTTTAACAAATAAACCTCTGAACAACTCAACGAATAAACAAATATCCGCATAAACTTCTAAACAATTTCACAAACAGCTAACGTCTTTCCAATAAAACTACATTCTCTACATGATGCGTTTGCGGGAACATATCTACGGCTTGCGTTTTTGCAATGGTGTACATTTCTTTCATTAGTGCCAAATCTCTAGCTTGTGTTGCAGCATTACAGCTAACATACACAATTTTCTGTGGTAGAATTGTTAAAATTTGTTCCACCACTTTTTTATGCATTCCATCTCTTGGTGGATCTGTGATGATTACATCTGGTTTTCCATGTTGATTGATAAACTCTTGAGTAAAAACAGTCTTCATATCTCCAACATAAAACTCGCAGTTCTCAATTTTATTGAGTGCTGCATTGTTTTTTGCATCTTCAATAGCTTCTGGTACAGACTCTACACCTATTACTTTTTTTGCTTTTTTTGCAACAAACTGCGCAATGGTTCCTGTGCCTGTATACAAATCATACACCAGCTCATTCCCCGTTAGACTGGCAAAATTCCGAGTAATTTTATACAATTCATAAGCTTGTGTAGAATTGGTTTGGTAGAACGATTTGGCATTAATTTTAAATTGCAAGCCCTCCATTTCTTCTAAAATATAATCGCGCCCTTTTGCCAAAACAACCTCTTGATCGTAAATTGTATCATTCGCTTTGCCATTAATTACATACTGCAAAGAAGTAATTTGCGGAAACGTTTCGCTAATAAAATTGAATAACAATTCTCGCTTGGCAACGTCTTCTTTGTAAAACTGAACAACTAACATAATTTCTCCTGTAGAAACAATACGCAACATCATGGTTCTTAACAATCCGTCTTGCGCTCTTGGATTAAAAAAAGAAATCTCGTTTTCAATCGCAAACTTTTTAATAGCGTTTCTAATCTCATTAGAAGGCTCCTCTTGTAAATGACATTTGTTAATATCTAAAATTTTGTCCCACATGCCTGCAATATGAAAACCCAGAGCATTTTTATTGTCGATTTCTTTATCCGATTTAATTTCCTCTAAAGTTAACCATCGGTTGGAAGAAAAAGAAAACTCCATCTTATTTCTATAAAAATAGGTTTTCTCACAACCTAAGATTGGCGTTACTTCGGGCAACTCTAGATGTCCTATTCGAACTAAATTTTGAGTAACTTCCTTTTGTTTATAAAACAGTTGATCTTCATACTTCATATGTTGCCACTTGCAACCTCCACAATGCTCAAAGTGCTCACAAACAGGTTGGGTTCTTTTATCTGATTTTTTATGAAATTTTATAGCCTTTCCTTCAAAATAGGCTTTTCGTTTTCTACCTGTTTCAATATCTACCACATCGCCCGGAACAGCATTGGTTAAGAAAATAACACGTCCGTCTGGTGCTTTTGCAATGACTTTTCCTTTGGCACCTGCATCAACAACTTCAATATTTTCAAAAATTTGATTTTTCTTTGTTCGTCTACCCATTTGGCAAAAATAGAGAAAAGAGCGCATAAAAAAGGGGAGAGGATAATGAATATTATAACTTTACAAACGTACTTGTAAATTCTTCAAAAAAAGCCCTTTTTAAAGGTTTTTATTTTTGAGAAATTATACAAGAATTATTGTTGCGAGCTGTTATTTTCTATTTCTCTGATGGATATTGATTTTCCCAAGCTTTAAGACACTCATCTAAGTTACCTTTTAGTTTAAGAGGTCCTTGTTTAATTTTCTCAACTATTTTACTATTTTTGTAGCACTTCGAGGATGATTTCTTTCCCACGCTGAATTTTCGATTTTTTTCGAAAGGATAAAGGTAGAACAGGAATGGTTATTTTACTCGCCTAGCGAGCTTAATTATTTTAAAAAACTATCTAAAAATGACTGTTTTAAAACAAACGGCTTCACAAGAAGCCATTGAACTAGAAAACCAATACGGTGCACACAATTACCATCCATTACCTGTAGTCTTAGCAAAAGGCGAAGGTGTACATGTTTGGGATGTAGAAGGAAAAAAGTATTACGATTTTTTATCGGCATATTCTGCGGTAAACCAAGGACATTGTCATCCAAAAATTGTAGATGCTATGGTACAACAAGCACAAACATTAAGTTTAACTTCAAGAGCATTTTATAATGATGCTTTAGGAAAGTATGAAAAGTTTGCTACTTCTTATTTTGGTTTCGACAAATTGCTACCTATGAATACAGGTGCAGAAGCGGTAGAAACGGCTTTAAAATTGTGTAGAAAATGGGCGTACGAAGTAAAAGGAATTGCAGAAAATGAAGCACAAATTATTGTTTGTGAAAACAATTTTCATGGTAGAACAACCACTATTATTTCTTTTTCTAATGACCCTATTGCGCGTAAGAATTTTGGCCCTTATACCAACGGGTTTATTAAAATTGAATACGATAACTTAATGGCTTTAGAAAGTGCTTTAAAATCAAACACAAATATTGCAGGTTTTTTAGTAGAGCCCATTCAAGGAGAAGCGGGCGTTTATGTTCCTTCTGAAGGATATTTAGCAGCAGCAAAAGCTTTGTGTGAAAAACACAATGTATTGTTTATTGCCGATGAAGTTCAAACAGGAATTGCAAGAACAGGACGTTTATTAGCTACCTGTGGCAATTGTTCTTGTGAAGAGAAAAACTGCTCTGGAGAGCCCGAAGTAAAACCCGATATTTTAATTTTAGGAAAAGCTTTAAGTGGTGGTGCCTACCCTGTTTCTGCAGTATTGGCAAATAATGAAATTATGAATGTAATACAACCCGGAAACCATGGTTCTACTTTTGGTGGAAATCCGATTGCTGCAAAAGTTGCTATTGCTGCTTTACAAGTAGTTTCAGATGAAAAGTTAGCCATGAATGCAGATAAATTGGGAAAAATATTTAGAAGTGAATTGTCTGAGTTTGCAAAAGAAACGGACTTGATACTTTCTGTAAGAGGAAAAGGGTTGCTAAATGCCATCTTAATTAATGATACAGAAGAGAGTTCTACAGCTTGGGATATTTGTATAAAACTAAGAGACAATGGCTTATTAGCAAAACCTACGCATGGTAATATTATTCGGTTTGCACCTCCTTTGGTTATGACAGAAACAGAATTAAGAGATTGTATTGCCATTATTAAAAAGACCATAAGAGAGTTTTAATAAATCACTAAACTTCTTAAAAGTAAAAACCCGTCTAAAATAAAATTTTAGACGGGTTTTATATGATAAAATTTTCGATTAGAATCGAAATACTTATACTTTAATTTCAACTTCTACACCACTTGGCAACTCTAATTTCATTAAAGCATCAATAGTTTTTGAAGAAGAACTATAGATGTCTAATAATCTTTTGTAAGCTGACAATTGAAATTGCTCTCTCGATTTTTTATTTACGTGTGGTGAACGTAACACAGTAAAAATCTTCTTATTGGTTGGTAAAGGAATTGGTCCGTTTACAACCGCCCCAGTACTTTTTACTGTCTTTACAATCTTTTCAGCAGATTTATCTACTAAATTGTAATCGTAAGATTTTAATTTTATTCTAATTTTTTGACTCATCTTATTATCTATTTAGTAAATTATCCTTTAGCGTTTGCGATTACTTCCTCAGAAACATTCGATGGAGTTTCTGCATAATGAGAAAATTCCATTGTAGAAGTAGCTCTACCAGAAGACATTGTTCTTAAAGCAGTTACATATCCAAACATTTCAGATAAAGGAACTACAGCTTTAACAACCTTAGAACCTGCACGATCACTCATGTCGTTTACTTGTCCTCTTCTTCTGTTTAAATCTCCTACAATATCTCCCATGTTTTCTTCAGGAGTAAGTACTTCTAACTTCATCAAAGGCTCCATAATTTTAGCTTTTGCAGCTTTTGAAGCCGCTTTAAAACCTAACTTTGCAGCCAATTCAAAAGATAACTGATCTGAATCTACCGCGTGGAAAGAACCATCTTTTAAAGTTACTTTCATAGAATCCATTTCGTAACCTGCTAAAGGACCATTTTTCATAGCCTCTTTAAATCCTTTTTCTATAGAAGGCACAAATTCTTTAGGTACATTACCTCCTTTTATAATAGATTCGAATTGTAAGCCTTGTACTCCTTCATCTGCTGGTTCCATTGTAAATACAATGTCCGCAAATTTACCACGACCACCAGATTGTTTCTTATAAACTTCTCTATGGTCTGCAGAAGCAGTAATAGCTTCTTTATATTCAACTTGAGGTTGCCCTTGATTGACTTCTACTTTAAACTCACGTTTTAAACGATCTACAATTACATCTAAGTGTAATTCTCCCATTCCAGAAATAATTGTCTGTCCTGAAGCTTCATCTGTACGAACTGTAAACGTAGGGTCTTCTTCTGCAAGTTTACCCAAACCAATTCCTAATCTATCTACATCTGCTTTTGTTTTAGGCTCTACAGCAATACCAATTACTGGGTCTGGAAAATCCATAGACTCTAAAACAATTGGATGTTTTTCTGCAGTTAAAGTATCTCCTGTTTTAATCGATTTAAATCCAACAGCAGCTCCAATATCTCCTGCCTCTATAAACTCAATTGCATTCTGTTTGTTCGCGTGCATTTGATATATACGAGAGATACGTTCTTTTTTTCCTGAACGATTGTTCAAAACATAAGACCCTGCATCTAAACGACCAGAATAGGCTCTAAAAAATGCCAAACGACCTACAAAAGGGTCTGTAGCAATTTTAAATGCTAAAGCAGCAAAAGGTTCCTTTACATCGGGTTTACGAATTTCTTCTTCGTTGGTATCTGGATTGGTTCCAACAATTCCTTCTTTATCTGTTGGAGAAGGTAAATAACGACATACAGCATCTAACAAAAACTGAACTCCTTTATTTTTAAATGCCGAACCACAAATCATTGGAATAATAGCCATATCCATTACAGCAGCTCTTAGTGCAGCATGCACTTCTTCTTCTGTAATAGAATCTTCATCCTCCATAAATTTCTCTAAAAGATTCTCGTCGTAACTTGCTACTTCTTCAATTAAAAGTGCGCGATATTTACGAGCTTCTTCTTTCATATCTTCGGGAATTTCGACAATATCGAAAGTTGCTCCTTGTGTTTTATCATGCCATACAATAGCACGATTCTTTACCAAGTCGATAACACCTTTAAATTCGTCTTCGTCACCAATATTTAAAACGATTGGTACCGCATTTGATTTTAACATGTCTTTTACTTGCTGACAAACTCCTAAAAAGTCTGATCCTTGACGGTCCATTTTATTAACAAAACCAATTCTAGGTACTTTATAATTATCTGCTAATCTCCAGTTTGTTTCCGATTGAGGTTCCACACCATCAACTGCTGAAAACAAGAAAACTAAGCCATCCAAAACACGTAAAGATCTGTTTACCTCTACGGTAAAATCTACGTGACCTGGAGTATCTATAATATTAAAGTGATATCCTTTTGTATCTGGAGTTTTTTCTCCATTTTCAATTGGAAAATCCCACGTACATGTAGTAGCGGCAGAAGTAATCGTAATACCTCTTTCTTGTTCTTGCTCCATCCAATCCATAGTTGCTGCTCCATCATGAACCTCGCCTATTTTATGAGAAACACCTGTATAATACAAAATACGTTCTGTAGTTGTGGTTTTTCCAGCATCAATATGTGCTGCAATACCAATATTTCTTGTGAATTTTAAATCTCTAGCCATTTCTATTAAAATCTAAAGTGAGAGAATGCTTTATTGGCTTCTGCCATTTTATGAGTATCTACTCTTTTCTTAACAGCTGCGCCTTCTTCTTTAGCAGCAGCTAAAATTTCAGCGGCTAAACGCTGTGCCATGGTTTTTTCGTTTCTCTTACGAGTATATAAAATCATCCATTTAATAGCCATAGACACTTTACGGTCTGGTCTAATTTGCATTGGTATTTGAAAAGTTGCACCACCAACACGTCTAGAACGAACTTCTACATGTGGCATTACATTAGACAAACCTTCTTTCCAAATTTCCAAAGCCGATTTTTCTTCGCCTTCTCCTTTTTTTTCTTCTACGATGTCTAATGCATCATAAAAGACCTTAAATGCAACAGATTTTTTACCTGCCCACATTAAATTGTTTACAAAACGAGTTACTAACTGATCGTTAAATTTTGGATCTGGTAGTAAAACTCTTTTTTTTGCTGCTCTTTTTCTCATGTCTTTACATTAAAAAAGTTAATTGATTTAGTTATTGGTTTTTAATTGCTAGTTATTAGTTTTTCAACTTTCAAACTTTTCAACCTTCAAACTTTTAACTGTTACTTACTTCTTTGGGCGTTTTGCACCATACTTTGATCGACGTTGGGTTCTTCCCTCAACTCCCGCTGTATCCAAAGCCCCACGTACTACGTGATACTTTACTCCTGGCAAATCTTTTACCCTTCCACCTCTAACTAATACTATCGAGTGCTCTTGTAGGTTATGTCCTTCTCCTGGGATGTAAGCGTTTATCTCGTTACCATTTGTTAACCTTACTCTGGCCACTTTACGCATTGCAGAGTTTGGTTTCTTAGGTGTTGTAGTGTATACACGAGTACAAACACCACGTCTTTGAGGACATGATGACAAGGCAGCCGATTTACTCTTCTTAGTTATTTTGGCTCTTCCTTTACGAACTAATTGTTGAATAGTTGGCATACTAAATTGTTACTGTTTTTCGTTTATTATTAAACTTTGTCTCTTTTTTAAGAGTCTGCAAAGCTACAACTAATTTCTATTTATTCAAATAACAGCGAATTATTTTTTTTAACCTCCTAAAAAACAGTGTCGTTTCATTCAATTTTAATTTAATTTAGCATTCTATTTCTATTTGTTTTGAGACAAACTTTTATACCTTATATATACACCCTTTTTTTTACAATTATTTCTGTAAATACTTTCGGTCAAAAAAAATATTTAAAATTAGTTTCTAAAAACACACATGAACAAACTATTTTAAACAAACTTAATTATCAGAAAATACATTTGAATAAAGAGACTGTTGATAAAGAAATTCATGACATTATTTCTTCTTTAAGTAAAAAAGGGTATTTATCAAATAAGCTCGACAGCGTTACTAAAAAAGATAGTATATACAACGTGTTTATAAAAACAGGCTTCAAAATAGAAAATGCTATTATTAAACTTCCTGAGAATTTTTCCTTTACCTCTTCTTTATCTTATTTTATAAAAAAAGACACATTATTTATTCCTTATAAAAAAGTAGAAAGTTTTTTAAACTCCATTTCCAAAAAAATGGGTACACATGGAAAATCTTTTTCCACAGTTCAATTAAAAAATATTGACCTAAAACACAAAACAATATATGCTGACCTACATATTAAAGAGTCCCAAAAAAGAACGATTGACAAAGTAGTTATAAAAGGGTATGAGAATTTTCCAGAACCATACATAAAGCACTACTTAAAGATTCGGAAAAAAAGTGTTTTCAACAAACAAAAATTAGCTCGAATTTCATCATCAATAAAACTGTTAAATTTCACAGAAGAAATAAAGCCTCCTGAGGTTTTATTCACAAAAGACTCTACCTTATTATACCTGTATTTGAAAAAAAAGCAAAAGAATAGCTTTGACGGAATTGTGAGTTTTTCTTCAAATGAAAATGGGAAAGTACTTTTTAATGGACATTTAGATTTAAAATTAAATAATGTACTAAACACTGGAGGGTATTTCGACTTATTTTGGACTCGCATCGGTGAAGAAAGACAAAATTTCAACATGGTTACAGGAATTCCATACCTTTTAAACACACCTTTTAGCACTGACTTGTCTTTTAATATTTACAAGCAGGATTCTACTTTTTTAAACACAAATTTTCATAGTAAAATCTCTTACGGAATTAACTCAAGAATTAAAATTTCTTTAACCTACGATACTGAAAACTCAAAAGACTTTAAAAAAAGCACATCCAATACTATTGCTTCTTTTAGCAGTTCTTTTCTAGGCTTTGCTATATTGTATGAAGTTCCGAATAACAATAAACTATTTGACAAAAAAATGAACTTGTCATTACACACTTCTTTTGGAAACAGAAATACTAAAAACGAAAGTATTCCACAACTAAAAATAAACTTCTCAGCAGCTTACTTAATTGACTTAAATACGCGAAGTCAGTTATACATAAAAAATGAAACAGGCTATTTAATATCTCGTAATTTTATAGATAATGAAGTTTTTAGAATTGGCGGAGCAAATAGTATTCGAGGCTACAGAGAACAAAGCATTTTTACTTCAGGATATAGTTTTTTAAATATAGAATACCAATATCTAACAAATGAAAAATCCTATCTATATTCAATTACAGATATTGGCTATATAAACGCTATAAACAATGAGCTTCAATCTTTAATGGGACTAGGACTTGGATACAGTTTTATAAAAGAAAATAATGCATTCAAAATAAGTTATAGTATTCCTAAGTTAGAAAACAATAGTTTTAGTTTTGAAATGTCGCAAATTATTCTTGGCTGGACTTCCTTTTTTTAAAGAAAACACAACGTTATTTAAATTTCACAAACTATTTGTTAAAGATTTTAAGATTTTTATTGTTAAAAAATTGTTTTTTTAAGATTAATTTAAGACTTTTGGCGTTAATTAATTCAAATAATTATACAATGAAGACAAAGTTTAATGGATTTTTAACGCTATTATTGGCGTTGGTCGTGCAAATTTCGTTTGCACAAGACAAGACTGTTTCTGGTACTGTTTCTGATGAATCAGGAAGTTTACCAGGGGTTAGTGTATTAAAAAAAGGTACTACATCAGGTACGGAAACAGATTTTGATGGTAAGTATAGCATTAAAGCAAAAGCAGGTGATGTTTTAGTTTTTAGCTATATCGGATACAAAACAGTTGAAAAAACTGTTGGATCATCTAATACTATCGATGTTACTTTAGAAGAAGGTGGAGAAGTACTTGACGAAATTGTTGTTACTAGTTTAGGTATCAAGAGAGAAAAGCAAGCTTTAGGATACGCTGTGGCAAAAGTAGATGAACAAAGCATTGCGCAACGTTCTGAAGGTGATATTGCCAGAGTATTATCTGGTAAAGCATCTGGGGTTCAAATACAACAACAAAGTGGGGTTTCTGGTTCAGGAACAAGTGTTATTATTAGAGGTTTAAACTCTTTTAGTGGTAGTAACCAACCTTTATTTATTGTAGATGGTGTTCCTTTTGCAAGTGATACAAACAATCAAGGTGATTTTGTTGATGGAAACAATGGTTCTAGTCGTTTTTTAGATATCGACCCAAACAACATTGAGTCTGTAAGTGTTTTAAAAGGTTTAGCAGCAGCTACACTATATGGAACACAAGGTAGAAATGGAGTTGTATTAATTACAACAAAATCTGGTTCTTCTAGTAATGGAGGTCCTAAGAAAACAGAAATCACAATTTCTAGTTCTATTTTCTTTAATGAAATTGCTTCATTACCTGAATATCAAAATGAATATGGTGGTGGTTTCGACCAGTCTTTTGGTTGGTTCTTTAGTAACTGGGGTCCTTCTTTTTCTGAAGGTGGTCCTGCAGGATGGGGAAGTCAATCTGCTATTAATGGAACACTTTCTGGAACACCAGGATATTTAAGACATCCGTATACTACAGCAAGTGCCGCTACAGGAATTCCTGCGGTTTTAGATGCTTTAGGAATTGCTCCTGATGCTATTTATGAATGGAAGCCTTACAACAGTGTAGGTGATTTCTTTAGAACAGGAATTGTAAAGTCGAATAGTATTAATATTCGTTCTTCTTCTGAAGATGGTAAAGTATCTTACAATGTAAACTTTGGTCATTTAGACGATGAAGGATTTACACCTGGAAATACTTTAAAACGTAAAACCTTAAGTCTTGGGGGACAAGCAAAATTAACGAATAAGTTTACGATTCAATCTACGTTGAATTTTACACAAACAGATTTTAAATCTCCTCCTGTTGCAGCAGGATTTGGAAGTAACGTAGGTGGTGAAGGAGCTTCTATTTTTGCAAACTTATTCTATACACCTAGAAGTGTTGACATGGTTGGTTTACCTTTCCAAAACCCTATTACAGGAGAGTCTATTTACTACAGACAAAACAACAGTATTCAGCACCCTCTTTGGACGGTTGCAAATGCTAGTAACCAACAGTTAACCAACAGAGTTTTTGGTGGTGCAACTTTAAGTTATACACTAAATGACAACATTAGCGTAAGTTATAAATATGGTATTGATGTATATAGTGAGAATAACGTAAATTACTCTAATAAAGGTGGTAAAACAGGTAGTGCAGTAACACAATCTGGTATTTATGCAACTTGGAACAATACCAATACTATTGACGATCATAACTTTACGTTAACAGGGAGTTACGCTTTAAATGAGGACTTAGACCTAAATGTTTCTTTAGGAGCTACTTCTAGAAGAGATGTTTTTGATTTATCTGGAATAACAAGTACTGGACAGCAAGTTTTTGGTGTGTTAAGACATTTCAACTTTGCTAACTACAATCCTTTACAGTTTAGACAAGAACGTAATATTTTAGGGGCATACGGACAAGCAGAATTAGGATATCAAGACAATTTATTCTTAACTTTATCTGCTCGTAGAGACTGGGTTTCTAATTTATCAGAAGAAAACAGAGCTATTACCTATCCATCTGCAAGTATTTCTTTTATCCCTTCTAAAATGATAGAAGCAATTAAAAGTAGTACCGTAATTAACTATTTAAAATTAAGAGCTGGATACGGAACTTCTGCAAACTTCCCTACAGGATATCCTATCTCTCCTACATTAACTTTAGATACACAAGACTTCCAAGATGGTTCGGGAACAAATATTGTAACGAATAGTGTTGGTAATGTTTTAGGAAATCCAGATTTAAAACCTGAAAGAATTGACGAATTAGAATTCGGTATTGAATCTCGATTAATTGACAATCGTTTAACCTTAGATGCTTCTATCTACAGAAGAACTACGCAAGACTTAATTGTAAACAGACCTCTAGATCCTTCTACGGGTTATACAACTACACAAACCAATGTAGGTAAAATTGAAAACAACGGTATTGAAGTAGATTTGAGCTACGATATCTTTAGAAACGATAACAAAGGATTTAACTGGAACACTAGTGTAAACTGGTCTAAAACAAATCCTATTGTAAAAAGTTTAGGATTAGATACAGACATCGTTGTATATGCTGGTTTTACAAACAGAGGGAATGCTGCCATTGCAGGAGAACCTTTAGGAACTATGATTGGTACTGCCATTGCTAGAGATGACAACGGAAACTTTAGAGTAAATGCAGCTGGAAGTTATGTTGTTGAGAATGGAAATAACATCATTGGTAATGCAAATCCAGACTGGATAATGAACATTTCTAATCAATTGTCATATAAAAACTTCAGTTTAGGATTCTTATTTAACTGGACACAAGGTGGAGACATGTATGCACAAACTGTACAAACCTTATTAGGTAGAGGGGTTGTATCTCAGGATGGAGTAGATAGAGCAAATTCATTTATCTTACCAGGTGTAAACCCAGCGGGACAGCCAAATACGACTCAAATTAACAATTCAACGTATTATTTCTCTAATATCTTATACGGACCTGATGAATTAGGTGTGTATGATGCTACTGTGTACAGATTACAAGAATTATCTTTAAGCTATGCATTGCCTAGCGATGTTCTAGATAAAACACCCTTTGGGGCTTTAAGCGTAACGCTTTCTGGAAACAATTTATGGTTTCATACACCAAACATTCCAGAAAATACAAATTTCGATCCTAATGTTGCAGGTTTAGGTGTTGGAAATGGTAGTGGATTTGAATACTTAAACGGACCTAGTTCAAGAAGATTTGGTTTGAGTGTAAAAGCTTCATTCTAATAATAAAATATATAGATATATCATGAAAAAAATTAATAATTTACTAAAAATAGTATTGTTTTGCGGAGTATTTGTATTTACTTCTTGTGAAACAACGGAATTGGATATTACACAAAATCCAAACGCACTTGTCCCTGAGCAAGCAAGTCCAGACTTTTTCTTAAACGCAGTTCAAGAAGATTTCGCAAGATTGGTAGAAGGATTTGGAAGAACAGCAGGAGCATTAACCCGTGTAGACTACATGAGTGGTAGAGATTATACCAATGCCTATGCACCAACAAGTTTTGACGGTAGATGGTCTAGCGCTTATGCTGGAATGTTAATCGATATCCAAACAATGAATGGATTGGCTTCTGAAGCAGGATTAACACATCATATAGGTATGGGACAAGTAATGCAAGCCTACACAATGATGACTTTGGTAGATTTCTTTGGAGATGTACCTTACACAGAAGCAGTATTAGGTGCTGACAACTTAAACCCTAGTGCGGATTCTGGAGCAAGTATTTATGCAGCAGCCATTAGCTTATTAGATGCAGCGATTGCAAACTTTGGTAGCACTGCATCAGCAGAACCACAGTATGATTTATTTTACAATGGAAATTGGACAAATTGGATAAAAGCAGCAAACACTATTAAAATGAAAGCCTATTTAGCTACACGTTTGGTAGATGGCTCTGCCGTGGCTAATTTTAACGCGATTGTTGCTAGTGGCGATTATATCACTGATAATTCTGAAGATTTCCAATTTAGATGGGGAGCTAACGGTAACAATGGTGAACAACCTGATACACGTCACCCAAGATATGCTACTAGTTATACAGCTACTGGAGGTGGAGACTATATGTCTAACTCTTTAATGAACTATATGAGAGGAACAGGATGGTTTGGATTTAATTTCGACCCAAGAATTATGTTCTACTTCCACAGACAAACAAATGCAACGCCTGGTATTGCAGGTGCTCCAGCTGACGAAGAAACATTAGAATGTGGTTTACAAACAGCTCCCGCTCATTATGCAGGTTACGTTTTTTGTGGTGTTTCTAATGGATGGTGGGGTAGAGACCATGGAAATGACAATGGAATTCCACCAGATGGTTTCTTAAGAACTTTAGCAGGTGTATACCCTGCAGGCGGTAAATTAGATGACTGGTCTTATGGAGGTCAGGTAAATGGCGATGGTAACGGAGGTAATGGTATTACCCCTATTATGTTAGCTTCATGGGTAGACTTTATGAAAGGTGAAGTAGCTTTATTAGTAAATTCTGATGCTGCTGCTGCAAAAACTTTAATGGTAGCAGGAATGACAAAGTCTATCGATAAAGTAACTACCTTTTCACCGTTAACTACTAGATTTGTAGGAATTACTGACTTTAACTTTGGTGGTTTAGCTCAAATGATTAGTTTCTTTATTTCAGATGTTTCAGCAGATTATGATGCTGCAGCAACCAATGAAGCAAAAGCAGACGTTTTAATGCAGCAGTATTTTGTAGCTACCTACGGAAATAGTATTGATGCTTACAATGCGTACAGAAGAACTGGCTTCCCTACAACATTACAGCCAAATATTGAGCCAAATCCAGGAGGGTATATTCGTTCGTTCTTTTATCCTGCAAACTATGCAAATACAAATTCAAATGCAACGCAGAAAAGTGGCGTAGATGTTCAGGTCTTTTGGGATACAAACCCTGCATCACCTACATTCCCTGCTGCAAATTAATATAAAAACCCAATAAATAATGAAAAAAATAATAAACAAATTTGGATTATTGTGCGCAACAGCAGCTTTATTGTTTAGCTGTTCGGACGCAGACAATGTTGTCTATGATGTTTTTGACGGTCAGACTTATGGGGCTGTTTTAAGAACAACGAACGCAACAAGTACTAGCTTTAATATTTTTGACTTGAATTCTACATTTGATATCGAAATTGAAGAGCAAGATGAGCAATATGGAGCTTTGTTAGATAAAGTTGTATTATATGCATCTTATACTGATACAGTTGAAGATGGTGTAGATAACAATAGAACAGATACAGAAATTACAACATTTCCTGCCTCTGTATTTACAACAAGTTCTAGAGGATTACCAACTACCAGAATATTCACTACGCTTAGTGATGTAGTAGCAGCATTAGGATTAGGTGTTGGACAATACAATGGTGGAGATGTAGTTACATTTCGTTTAGAATTACACTTAACAGATGGTAGAACTTTTAGTGCCGCTGATGGTAGTGGTTCTTTGCAAGGTTCTTACTTCTCATCTCCTTATTCGTATACTTCTACTATCTTATGTATTCCTGATGCACCAATCCCTGGAGATTATGTAATCGATGCAAGAGATACTTATGGAGATGGTTGGCAAGGCGGAAGCATTGTAGTAACTATAGACGGTGTTGCAACAGCTTACGGTTTTTCTAGCTATTGGGATGGACCAATTGGTAATGTAGGAGACCCTATGTGGTCTGTAGCACAGTATACTGTAACGGTTCCTCCTGGAACTACTTCATTAGATTTTGCTTGGACAGCAGATTCGTACCCAGGAGAATGTGAATTTGAAATCTATGGCCCTGCTGGCAGTTTATTATATGCTGTTGTTGGACCATCTGCTGGACCAATTCCTTTAAACTTATGTAACGAATAATAAGCCTAACAGCTATTATACATATAAAAAACTACCTCATATTCGAGGTAGTTTTTTTATATCTTTAACTTTTATTCTTTTTTATACCTTAGTTCAATCTTAACTATCATTATAAATAATGAAAAAATATAAACTAATTTTCTTTGTCCTCTTTTTAAATTATATAGGTTATAGTCAAAATACTGTTGGAACAATTGTTAATAGTGAAGAGGCATACGATGGTTACACGCTATTTACAGTAAATAAAGAAACCTACTTAATTAATAATTGCGGGCAAATAATGAATCAATGGACAAGCGCTTATAACTCTGGAAAATCTGTATATCTGCTAGAAAACGGAAATTTACTAAGAGCTTCTGCAGGACCAAATCCTGCAAATATTGCTATTCCTGGTATTGGAGGAAGAGTTGAGCTTTTTGATTGGGAGGGTAATGTACTCTGGGAATATGTGTATTCTGATTTAAATGTAAGCCAGCATCACGATATTTATCCAATGCCTAATGGAAACATTTTAATCCTAGCAGCTTCTATACTTACAGATACAGAAGCAATACAATTAGGCAGAGATCCCAATAATTTAACTAGCAATCAATTATACAATGAACATGTAATAGAAATAACACCTGTTGGCACAAATGAAGCTACTGAGGTTTGGCGTTGGGATTTTAAAGACCATTTAATTCAAGATTTTGACAATGCAAAAGATAACTTTGGAAACGTAAAAGAAAACCCTCAATTAATGGATATTAATTTTTTAGGAGATTCTAACGGAAGTGCTAATTGGATGCATATAAACTCTGTACAATACAATGAAGATTTAGATCAAATTATTTTAGGAAGTAAAACACTAAGTGAAATATATATTATAGACCATTCAACAACTACAACAGAAGCAGCAACAAGCTCTGGAGGAACTTATGGAAAAGGAGGTGATCTTTTATATCGATGGGGAAATCCTATTTCTTATCGTGAAGGAACAATAATGGAACAAAAATTATTTGGGCAGCATTACCCACATTGGATTGCTGAAGGCCTTTTAGATGAAGGTAAAATAATCTTATACAATAATGGTATTAACAGAACTACGCCTTATTCCGAAGTAAATATTATTACTCCTCCTACTAGTACTCCAGGTATTTATCTAAAAACAGCGAATCGTGCTTTTGAACCTGAAAATCCAGATTACATTTACGGATCAGTAAGTAATACCGATTTTTATTCTGCCATACTTTCTAGTGCGCAAAGATTGCCTAATGGTCATATTTTAGTTTGTGAAGGAACTGACGGCCGCTTTTTTGAAATAGATACCGATGACAATATTGTTTGGGAATATATAAATCCTGTTACTTCAAGTGAAATACTAACACAGGGAGATACCCCTAACAGCAATAATGTGTTTAGAGCAAAAAAGTATGCTAAAGACTATGCTGGATTTAACGGAAAAAATCTTTCTACTACAGATCCTATTGAATTAAATCCTAATCTTACAGAGAATTGTACTACTTTAAGTACAGGTATCTTTTCGAATGATAAAGAGATTACAATTTACCCAAACCCTTTTGCTGATTATATTACTATTAAAACCGACAAACAACTCATCAAGGTTGAAATTTACAATTATTTAGGTGAAAAAGTTAAGGTTATTCAAAAAAGTAAAACATTAAGATTAGACGATCTTTCATCTGGATTATATATTATAAAAATTCATACAAATACGTCTATTGTCTATAAAAAAATCACAAAAAAATAATTTTAACTAAAAAGTATAATGGGATTTATTAATTTTAGCCTTTATTTTTAAATCTTAACCTTAAAAAATTTATACAAATGAGATTGTCCTATATATTTATAGCATTGTTTTTATCCTCATCCATAATAACCGCACAAGATGTGTTAAATGAAAGAGTACAAAACACAATGCAACAATTAATAAAAAAAAGAAATAATAGTTCTTCTGTAAAAAAAGCGAATAACGACCATTATATCAATAAATCTTATATAAAAGGAGCCATTTATTATGATGGCAAAAAAACTCCTGAGGATTACTATTTAAGATACAATGCATTTAAAGACCTTATTGAAATATCTCAAGCGGGAGGTGGTTCAGATTTTGTTTTAGAAGATGAAAACATTAGTTGTACTATAGGAGCTTCAAAATACATATACAGTAAATTAAGCAAAGGAGATGATATTGACGAAGGGTATTTAAAATTAATCTATAACGGAGAGAATAGTGCCCTTTATGAAAGAGAAATCATTCTTTATAAGGAAGGGAAAAAAGCAAGAACATCACTTACACCAGACATTCCAGCAAAATATGTGAAATTCAAATCATACTATGTAATTGAAAAAGGTAACGATATTGCGAAAGAAATACCTACCAAAAGAAAAAAATTCATTGCAAGTTTTAAAAAAGAGCATCAGAAAAAAATAAAATCGTTTATTAAAAAAAATAAAATCGATTTAGAAGAGAATAGTGATGCTATTAAAGTTTATAAATATTCAAAGACACTATAATATTTTATTTCCTATCTAAAAAACCACCTTTAAGGTGGTTTTTTTGGCTAAAATTTATCCTAGATTTGTAAAATGAATAACAGCACAAATATTTTTGGAATAAGAGCTATTATTGAAGCGATAGAAAGTGGTTCTACACTCAATAAAATTTATCTACAAAAAGGATTACGAGGAAATCTTTTTTTTGAACTTAATAAAATCATTCAAGAAAAAAAACTCCCTACAAGTATGGTTCCTGTGGAAAAATTAGATAGACTATCTAAAAATAATAATCATCAAGGTGCTGTCGCTCAAATTTCTCCTATTGAATTTTATGATTTAGAAAACTTAATAGAAAATGCTCTTGAAAAAAATAAAACACCACTGTTTTTATTGTTAGACCAACTTTCTGATGTTCGTAACTTTGGAGCTATTATTAGAACCGCAGAATGTACAGGAGTTAACGGAATTATTATTCAAAAAAATGGTAGTGCTCCTGTAAATGCAGAGACTATTAAAACCTCAGCAGGTGCTGCTTTTAAAATTCCAATTTGTAAAGTAGATCATATTAAAGATGCTTTATACTTATTACAAGCATCCGAAATAAAAACAGTTGCAGCTACTGAGAAAACAGAAGATTCTATTTTTTCAGTGAATTTTAATCAACCTATTGCCATTATTATGGGCTCTGAGCATAGAGGAATTAATCCATCTATTTTAAAAATGGTCGACTATAAAGCAAAACTACCCTTACTTGGAGATATTGCATCTTTAAATGTTTCTGTTGCCTGTGGTGCTTTTCTATATGAAACAGTGAGACAGAGATTAATGACTAATGACTAGTAGAAATTCAAAATTGAAAAATCCAGCATTAAAAGTTTTCAACTTTAAAGGTTTTTTTCATTTTCTTCAACGTTTTTAATTAAGTTTCCCTCTTCATCAAAAAAAGAGTCAAATTCTGTTTCTGTAAACCTGTACTCTTCTTTTATGAGTCCTTGTTTTCTATAAAAGAATGCTAAAAATAATCCTACGATAAAACCCGACAAATGTCCTTCCCAAGACATGCCTTCTTTAATAGGAAATACGTACCAAATCATACTTCCGTATAAAAAAATAACTACTAAAGACAATGCTATTAAGCGGTAATGTTTCTTTATAATTCCACTAAAAAAAACAAAGCTAAACAATAAGTATACAACTCCACTTGCTCCAATATGATAAGCATCCCTAGCAAAAATCCATGTTAAAAAACCTGTAAAGAAAGCTCCAAAAAACAATAGCTTAAAAGCAACTTTTTTATAAAAATAAAAGAGGATTCCTAGCAACACAAATAATGGAATTGTATTGTTAAAAAGGTGATTTACATTGCTATGAATAAAGTGAGTAAAAAAAACACCTTTTAGTCCGCTTAAAGTTCTTGGAAAAACGCCCAACTTGTTAAAGTTGAACCCGAATTTAATTTCTACCCAGTAAATAAACCAAATTAGAAATATAAAAAGAATGGGAGTTTTTAAAAATACAATCGAAAAAAGCGATTTTTCTTGTGATTTTATCATTATAAATAATTAACAAAAATATATCCAAAGTAAAATAACGGAATTTCTGTCATAAAACTTTTCTATTTTTACAATATGGAGAAACCTTTGGCAGAAAGAATACGCCCCAAAAAACTGGAAGACTATATTAGTCAACAACATTTAGTGGGTAAAGACGGTATTTTAACACAGCATATTAAAAACGGAATTATTCCTTCCTTAATTCTTTGGGGACCACCTGGTATTGGTAAAACTACTTTAGCAAATATTATAGCAACTACGTCTGAACGTCCGTTTTATACCCTAAGTGCTATTAGTTCTGGTGTAAAAGATGTTAGAGATATCATTGAAAAAGCAAAAAAAAGTGGTGGATTATTTACCGCTAAAAACCCTATTTTATTTATTGATGAAATTCATCGTTTTAGTAAATCCCAGCAAGACTCCTTATTAGGCGCTGTAGAAAAAGGATGGATAACTTTAATTGGAGCTACCACAGAAAACCCTAGTTTTGAAGTGATTCCTGCCCTACTCTCTCGTTGTCAAGTGTATATTTTAAATTCTTTTGACAAAGACGATTTATTAGCATTATTACAAAGAGCCATTAAAGAAGATGAATTTATTTCTCAAAAAAAAATTACACTTCAAGAAACAGGTGCACTGTTACAAGTTTCTGGTGGAGATGCAAGAAAACTATTAAACATTTTTGAGTTATTAGTAAACTCTGAAAAGGATGAAGTTATTATTACTAATAAAATGGTGTTAGAGAAAGTTCAAAAAAATACCGTGAGATATGATAAAACTGGAGAACAACATTACGATATTATTTCTGCTTTTATAAAATCGATACGAGGAAGCGATCCGAATGCAGCGGTCTATTATTTAGCTAGAATGATAGAAGGCGGCGAAGATGTAAAATTTATTGCAAGACGAATGCTTATTGCAGCTTCAGAAGATATTGGCAATGCAAACCCTACAGCACTAATTTTAGCTAATAATACATTTCAGGCAGTTGCTGTTATTGGCAATCCAGAATCTCGGATTATTTTAAGTCAGTGTGCCATTTATTTAGCAAATTCCGCAAAGAGTAATGCCTCCTATGAAGCTATAAAGAAAGCTCAAGAATTAGTTCAGCAAACAGGCGATTTATCAGTTCCTCTTCACTTAAGAAATGCACCCACTAAATTAATGAAAGATTTGGCGTATGGAAAAGGATATGAATATGCCCATAATTATCAAGATAATTTTATTAATCAAGAGTTTTTACCCGAAGCAATTAGCAATACAAAGTTATACGAACCTGGAAATAATGCTAGAGAGAATCGTTTTAGAGAAATGTTAAAAAAACGTTGGAAAGATAAATATGGGTATTAGAACTCTTTTAAATACTATCGATTACTTAAAAATTAAGTTAATTCCTAGTTGAAAAGAAATACTATTCGCCGTTGCAATATCTGATAATTTTAAAACATTATCTACCATACCATATAAATTTACAGCTCCAATTTGTGTTGCAACACCCAGACCAACATTATTCCCTTGATACTTATCTACTGTATAAGTAACTTTAGCATGAAAATTTTCATGAATTGTTTTTTCATAAAACCCCGTTAATGCAAACTGAGGTCTTAAAGGTCTAAAAACGGTATACAATTGTAATCCTATTCCATTGTTATAATAATCTTTGTATTCATCAAAATAACATTCTCTTCGTATCCTTTGTCTTCCAAAACTATATTTAAACGCCATATTCACTTTTGTGGGTCGCCAAGTAATATAACTGTCTGTAGTTTCTGTATAAGGAATATTTTCTTGTAAATCTGCCCCTAAATTGCTCCAATAATTTGGATTATCTGAATTAAATTCAAAATTAATTCCCTCACTAACATAACTTCCTTCAGCGCCGTATATTAAAGTGTTTTTAGAATGATTCGTAAAACCTAAATCTATGATACTTGCCACAAAAGTTGTTTGCGGAGACAAATGATAAGTAAGCCCAAAATCGATGCCAACACCTAAATTTCCTTGTAGAAAAGTATTCGTAGCGATATCTGTAGGGTTTTCTGTAAGAACCCCATCAACAAAAATACCTGAGGTTTGGATAGCTGCATCAATAGCACTAAAAGAATGTCTGTATATATTATTATCCCCTAAATTGGTAGTAAACGTTCCTTTATTATTATTTGTTCTTACATTTAAGCTAGAGGAATATATTTTAAAGCGACCGCCAAGTGTTAATTTCTCATCTACTTTTCTAGTAACACCTACATGCAATACGCCTAAAACATCAATATTAAAAATAAGCTGTGAAATAGAAAAACTACGATTCAAGTAGGCTGCATTTCCCTCATACAATAAAGTAACAACATCTTTTGGAAAATAGAAAAAAGCATCTAACTCTTCATAAAAACCAAAACTAAAATAAGTACTATCATCATATCTAAAACCTCCATTCAATACATCTATCTGTGTATTTATTAGAATATTATCTTCTGGTTGTAACTGATTAAAAACATCTTGAAGTTTTGTGTTAATATTTACATTATCTGCTAAAAACAAATCTGTAGCAACAACTCCTGAAGAAGCTATATTCATCGAAATACCTGATAATAAAGGAACTCCTGCGTGGTATTTATAATTTGTTTCTGTAGCTGGGTTTAACAACAAAGCCTGTGGAAGCTCTGCAAAATCAAATAAAACTTGCTTATTTTGAGCCATCAAAAAAGCAGGAATTAACATAAATAAAAATGAAAAAAAGCGCACTCTTCTAGTTTGTTTTAATATAATATGTTAAAGCAGATTTAAATTCAAACGCTTCGTTTTGATTAGCATTTAAAGTAGAGGTTCCAGTAGGTAAATGAATCATAACCTTAATTTTCCTAGCCTGCAATAAAGATTGATTTGTATTAACTTCTATTTTCTCTAAATAGTTAAAATCCAATTGATTTGGGTCTATCGTTAAAGATGTTAATTCGTATTTTAAAACATCATTTTCGTCTAAAAACTGAATTTGCCCTATAAATTGTGTGTTAAATTCATTTTTAATTTTGATAGATAAGTCAATTGCTTGTAAATTTTTTCTTACCTCTTCATTTTCAAAAACCTTAAATTCAGAAACATCAGTAATTGTTAAATCGGTTAATAACCCTGAAGCATCTAAAAAATCATCTTCAACGACTGTAAAATAAATTAAAGAACTAATAAAAACAGGTGTATTAGAAACCTCTTCAATCTGATTAAAATCTAAATTGTTTACACAAGAAGACATTAAAAAAAATAGCGATAAAAAATATAAATTCGATTTTAAAAACTTCATGATAAAGGTTTTTGAATTGATCCCAACAAAAAAACGGCAAAAATACCGTTTTATTTCTTAAAGGAATCTATGAACTTGGTTTAAACTCTTTTTAACTTATTTTTTATAAATACTGTTTGAGTTCTAATAATGAATCTACTGAAACTATACTTTCATAAGTCGTTTGATCTTTATTAAAATTACAATGAATTGCACGTAATCCAACATTCATAGCTCCTTTTATATCTGCCTCTATATTATCGCCAATCATAAGAGAATTGTCTATAGTTGAATTTGCAAGTTTTAAAGCATGATGAAAGATTTTTGGGTTCGGCTTTTTAACCCCCACAGATTCCGAAGTAATAATTTGATTAAAATAAGGTAGTAAACCTGACTTTTCCATTTTTAATAATTGAACTTCTTCAAAGCCATTGGTAATAATATGCAATTGGTACTTCATTTTTAAGTCTTCTAAAAGCTGGATTGTCCCTTCAAAAAGATGGTTAAAAAAAGGCAAGTAATCTATATATTTGATAGAAATCTCAGTTATCAAATGGTCTGAAATAGAATATTCTAACACATCAAAAGTGTCTTTTAATCGAAAATAACGAAGGTCTTTTTTAGATACTTTATTCTCTTGATACAGTTCCCAATAACCTTTATTAATTGGTTTGTATTTTTCTAGAAAAGAATTTAAAGATAAATCTATATAATACTCTTTAAATATTTTCTGAAAAGTTAAATCGGAGTTTTTTTCAAAATCCCATAAGGTATGATCTAAATCAAAAAAGATATGTTGTACATTCATTCCATAAAAGTAGAAAAAGGAAAACAAAAAGCTATCTTTATCGTTCCTTTTTTAAATCAACTATTTTTTGAAAAAAAAATTACATATTTTATTTTTATGCGGATGGTATCCTTCTAAGGTTTTAACTACCAACGGAGATTTTATTCAAAGACATGCTGAAGCGGTAAGTTTAAAACATAAAGTATCTGTTGTACATATTATATCTAAAAAAGATACAGGCACAAACTCTGAAATTACTTTTAAAAAAATTAATGATGTTCTTACTTATATTGGGTACGTAAAACCTTCTAAAAACCCGTTGATAAAAGCTTTCCGGTTTTGGAAAACATATCAAAAAATATTACAAAAGATTGAAAAATTTGATTTAGTACATTTAAATGAGATTTATCCTTTTGGCATATTTGCTTTACATTTAAAAAAGTTTAAACAAAAACCTTTTATTGTTTCTGAACATTGGACAGGGTATCATTTTCCTCAATCAAAAAAAATAAATTTTATCGAGAAGCAAGTTTCAAAACAAATTTCAAAAAAAGCTTCTTTTGTTTGCCCCGTAAGTAATAATTTAAAAAGCGCTATGCAGCAATTTGGCTTGAAAGGGAATTATAAAAGTGTTCCTAATGTTGTAGATACAGCTCTTTTTAAACCCAATAAAAAAAACATAAAAGACGAATTTACTATTATTCATGTTTCTAGTTTATTAGACGTACATAAAAACATTTCTGGTATGTTACGCGTTGCAAGAAAATTAGAAGAAAAAATAGGGTCTTTTACATGGAAATTTATTGGAGGTACATCTACAGAGTTCTCTACCCTTATAAAAAGTCTAAATTTCACTTCTGCGAAAATTGAATTTATTAATCATATATCACAAACAGATTTAGTTTTACATATGCAAAAAGCAAACCTTTGTATTTCTTTTAGTAATTATGAAACTTTTGGAATTGTAATAACTGAAGCTATTTCTTGTGGAATTCCTGTAATTTCAACTGACACAGGGGTTTTAACAGAATTTAAAAAAGGAGGATATTTTAAAATTATTCCAATTAAAGATGAAGCTAAATTACTCCAAGAAATTATACAGTTTAAAAAAACAAAGAAACTAGATAAAGAAGAAATGCATCAAATAATTGTTAATAATTACAGTAAAAAAGTAATTGCAGAAAAGTTTTCTAACCTATATTTTAAAATAATCAATTGACATTATTAAAAGATTACATACAAAACTTTTTAAGCAGAGCTGGAAGTTATATTCTTTTTGCAACGATCTGTTCTAGAATTCTTTCCTTTGTAGCTTCTTGGCTAGCGCTTCAGTTTATTGAAAACAAAGAACTAGGTGTTGTCCTTTTTGCCTATAGTATTGTAGCATTCTTAACCCCTATTGGAGGCTTTGGACTACATCAAAGTTTAATTCGATATGGTGCTCTTTTAAAATCTAAACCCGAAAAAGATAGTTTATTTGTATACGTATTAAAAAAAGGAATTTTAGCATCTATACTATTAATTAGTATCATTATAATTATAGCACATTGTATTCCTTTTCAATTTCAAAAAACCACCTATTATCTTACTTTACTATCTTTTTTAATCATACCATCATTTGTTTTTGAAATCATTAGAGCGCAATTCCGCTTAAACCATAATAATAAGTTATTTGCGTATGCAGAAATTACGCATAGTATTATTTTAGTGGTTAGTGTATACATACTTAGCTATTTATATACAGAAGTTGGCTATATCATTGCTCTTATTAGTACACCTTTATTTACATCGTTATTCTTTATAAAACAATTAAAGATTCGTTTTTCAGCAAAAGAAAAACTTTCTATCATTAACTTTTCTTTCTGGAAATATGGTTTCTATGCGAGTCTTTCTAATGTAATAACTCAATTATTATTTATCGTAGATTTATTATTAATTGGTTTTCTTTTAAATGATGCTGAAATGGTTACCAATTATCGATATATTTCTTTAATTCCTTTTAGTTTATTGTTTTTACCAAGGGTTTTTATAGCAGCAGATTTTGTAAGTTTTACAGAAAAAATTTTTAATACAAATTATATTAAAAACTATATTAAGGGGTATACTTTTTTATTTCTAATAGTAAGTATTCTTATTTGTACCTTTTGTAGTATTTTTTCTCATCAAATCTTAAACATTATAGACGTTCGTTTTACACAATATTCAGAAACCTTTATCATTTTAATTTGGGGCGTTTCTGGAATCTTTATTTTTAGGGGCTTGTATGGCAATTTATTGTCCTCTATAGGGAAAGCAACTATTAATTATTACATCGCGCTTTTTGCACTAATTCTTAATGTTGTAAGTAATTATTTTTTGATTCCAAAGTATGGAATTATGGGTGCTGCTATAACTACAGCGGGTTTAATGTGGTTAACAGGGCTTATTTCTCTTATTTCTTTTTGGTTTTTTTATAAAAAATAACAATTATAAATTCATAAGTTTATTTTTTTGAAAAAATTGTAGCTTTCTTTTATAGCTCCAAAACTCCTGTAAAAAGAAGCAATATTAAAAATTGTTGATCCTTCAAAATCAAAAACAAAAGAAGTTTCGGCATATTCTTTAATAAGTGTATTAATTAAAAAACTTGGTACTTGTTTTTTTTTTGCTTCGTTTGTAAAAGATGAAAAAAGATAAGTAATTCGGTAATTATCTTTTAAAATTATAGCACCTCCTAAAACAATATCTTCTTTAAAAACTCCTACTACACTGCCTTTGTTATTTGCTAAAATATAACTTGTTAATTTTTTTAATTTTTTAAAACCATCTCCTAAAGAGTTTGCGTAGGTATAATTTTCTTTAGTCAACTTAATAAGTTGATCAATAGTAATATTTTTTATTGTTAAAGAATGACTATCTCCTACTTTTACTGCATGTTTTCTTCCTTTATTAAAGGATTTAAAAAGAAAGGTATAACTAGTGTTTAGAGATAAAATATAATTTACTTTCTTTTCCAAATTAATCTCTTCAAAACAATTTTCGGAATTTAATTGCAAGGTTATTTTTAGAAATTTTTTAGGAATTTTACGAATAAATTTTTGAGCAATTTCTTGAGAGTTTTTTTTTAATGAAAAAATTCCTAATTGTTGGCAAAAAAAAGGTTGAGAAATATACTTTATAAAATACTTCTGTTTCCATGGTAAGGGCATTACTGCTTCGTAATCATCTAAAACCAAAACATCCCAATTTTCAGCAACAATATCTAAATACCATGAAAAAGCGTAAATTCTACTTTGCACAGCATTTTCTATGCAAGTATCGTACTTTTCAACGTTGATTTGATTTCTTTTTAAATAACGTATCATACTAAGAAGTCGCTATTTTTAACATTGATTCGTACAATCTGTTCCAGCCTTTCCAGCGCATGTAACCACTTAAACTCTCGTTATGAAATAAGGTAATAAAAAGTCCGTTTACCGCCTTTACTTCTTTCTGAATATCACTAATCTTCCCTAGCGCTTGTTTGGGTGTTAATTTCATGTAGTCATTTAATGTAGTGTCCATGAGTGCAAAAGGAAAGATTTTTAAAGGAGTTTGAATTTCAAAATCCAAATCATAAAAATAAAAAGGCGTACAAGTACCCGCTCTAAAACCAGCATGACTTGCATAGCCCATAGAATAGTCTTCTGTAACCTCTAAATCGATTAAGTTTTGATAGGTTTCTGGCAAATTAAATCGTAAATAATGTTGCCTAGAGCGTATCATAGGTGTATTAGTAATATTTTCTAAACGCTCTTTTTCTATTTTTAACAACCCGCTATTCTTCATGGTAAAATAAGAAGGGTGCAAACCTACAATAGCATAATCTACCATTTCTTTAATCAACAACTTAAATTTATTTTTTGAAGCAGAAACGTTGGTATCAAACACCGTATAATTTGCCACTAAAAAGAAGAAAATTGTTTTTACTTTATACTTGCTTTTCAATCCTAAAATGGTACCAAAAGTATTGTAGGGATCTTTTTTAAGTTTCGATAAGACCATAAAACGATCTAGGAAACTTCGTAATTTTAATTTAAAAAAATCGTTTATGAAACCTCCTGTAGAACGAATAAAACTTTTGTGTTTGTAAGCGAAAGCATTATCTATATCAATCGTAGAAATAAAAGTATATTGCCTTTCTTTATTTTCAAAATCTGGGTAATTCTCTTTTAGTTTTTCTAAAAATTTAAATGCCCAAATATCTACTATAGGTTTTTCTAAAAAATTATTTTTGAATGCTAAACTTTGTTCCGCAGTAAATCGTCCATGGGTATCTTTTACGTGTGGTAAATACTCTTCATAACGAGAGATCAAATAAAAACTAGCTGCAAAAATATCAAATGGAATGCTAGATTTAGATCCCGAATTAAAAAAACAAGGAATGGTATCCCATTTTTGTATTTGAATCTCTAAGTCATTTACCCCTTGTTCAAATAGCAAGTGATTACTTTTTACAAAAAATTCACTTCCCAAAGCAGCCTTTGTGTAAGACATTTTTACGCCATTATGCGCAACAAACTCATCTACTTTTGTTGTAAAATCAACAGGCATTCCTAAAATTCGAGTAAAAATATGTTTAAAAATATACCGAAGGCGCGGTGTTATTTTATGAGTATAAACTAATATCATGGGATAAATTACAAATTATACGCAATATTCTCTTCTCTCTCTTTTCTTTTATCTCTAATCTCTTTTCTGACCAACATTCTTTTTTCCAAAGCTATAAAATTGCTTCATCAGCAAAGCTAAAATACGTTTTTTCAGTAATTATAAGATGATCTAACAGTTTTATATCTAAAGTGCTACCTGCGTCTTTAATTTTTTGAGTAAGCTCTTTATCGGCCTTACTAGGATTTAATTGCCCTGAAGGGTGATTATGACAAACAACAATTGATACAGCACTTAAGGTTAAAGCCTCTTGAAACAATAATCGTATATCTACCAATGTAGCTGTTAAACCTCCTTTACTATTCTGTTTTTTAGCAATTACTTTATTGGCATTATTCAAATATAAAATCCAAAATTCTTCATGTTGTAAATCCCCAATAAGCGGTTGCATAATCTTAAAAACATCTTTACTACTGGCAATTTTCGAATACTGTAAGGGCTGTTCAAACTGACGACGCTTTCCTAGTTCTAAAGCCGTTATAATAGTAATAGCTTTTGCTTCTCCAATACCATTATACTTCATTAAACTTGCTATAGAAAGTTTTGCTAACTGGTTAAAATTTCCATCAACTGCCTTTAAGATACGTTTAGATAAATCTACTGCACTTTCTTTTCTATTTCCAGAACCAATAAGAATCGCAATTAATTCAGCATCAGATACATTTTCTTTTCCTTTTAAAAGTATTTTTTCTCTAGGCCTATCATCCAATGCCCATGATTTAATTGATAACTTTTTCATAATCTAATTTTGTGTAAAAATACAAAAAGAAATGCTGCTCGCTTAAAAAGAATTTGTTTTGAGTATATTTGTCTTCATATATTTTTAATATGAAAATTATCATAGCTGGAGCTGGAGACGTTGGCTTTCATTTGGCTAAATTACTTTCTTACGAATCGCAAGACACTTATATTATAGATTTTGATGGGGAAAAATTAAATTACATCAATAATCATTTAGATGTAATTACTAAAAAAGGAAATGCGACTTCTATAAAATTGTTAAAAGAAATTGGTGTTGATTCTGCTGATTTATTATTGGCAGTTACCGAATCGGAAAATACAAATTTTACAATTTCTGTGATTGGAAAAGCCTTAGGAGCAAAAAAAACCATTGCAAGAATTGACAATCCAGAATTTGTAAAAAATAAGGAAATCGATTTTAAAGATTTTGGAGTCGATTTTATGATTTCTCCACAAGAATTGGCCGCAGACGAAATTAAAATGCTGCTCAATCAATCTTCATTTAATGATACTGTTACTTTTGAAAACGGGTTATTTAATGTAATGGGTACTTCTTTAGGCTTTAAATCTCCCATTTTAGATTTAACGGTTGAAGAAGCTAAAAAGAAGTTTTCCGCTATCGATTTTATTACTATTGCTATTAAACGTGAAGGAACTTCGCAAACTATTATTCCGCGTGGAGATACCGTTTATAAATTAAAAGATCAAGTTTATTTTTCAGTTCCTAATTATAGTATTAACAGTTTAGATCCTATTATTGGAGAAAAACAAATGAACATTAAAAATGTACTTATTTTAGGAGGAAGTAGTATTGGTTTTAAAACCGCTAGAAACCTTTGTAAAGAAAACTTTAAAATAAAAATTATCGAAAAAAACAAAGGAAAAGCAATGCATCTTGCAGAAGAATTGACTGACGCCTTAGTGATTAACGGAGATGGAAGATCTATAGAATTGTTAGAAGAAGAGAATATTAGAGAAATGGATGCGTTTATTGCCGTTACTGGAGATTCTGAAACCAATATTATGTCTTGTTTAGTGGCAAAATCGAAAGGCGTAAAAAAGACCATTGCCTTAGTAGAAAATATCGACTACATTAATATTTCTCAAACCATTGGAATTGATACACTAATTAATAAAAAATTGTTAGCCGCTAGTAGTATTTTTAAACACATTCGAAAAGGAGAAATTTTAGCTCTAGCAAATCTTCATAATATTGATGCAGAAGTCTTTGAATTTGAAGTGCAACCCAATGCAAAAGTTACAGAAAAGCCAATTAAAGAATTACGTTTTCCTAGAGAAGCCGTTTTTGGCGGTATTATTAGAAATGGAAAAGCATTGATGTCTTTTGGTGATTTTCAAATTGAAAGTGGAGATAAAGCTATTGTTTTTTGTTTACCAGAAGCCATTACTACCGTAGAAGAATTATTTAATTAGTATGAATTCTCTCAATTTTAAAATTATTTATCGCTTTCTTGGACTCACTGCAATTCTAAACGGAATCTTTATGTTTTTAGCAGTTCCGTTTAGTCTTTATCATCAAGAAACTGCAAGATGGGGGATTTTAAATGCGGGGATTATTACAGTTTCTATGGGTTTATTATTGTATTTTTTTAACAAGCCCATTCATACAAATATTCAAAAAAAAGAAGGTTATTTAATTGTTACCTTAGGTTGGCTAACTTTATGTCTTACAGGAATGTTACCCTATATGCTTTCTGGAGCTATTCCTAATTTTACGAATGCTTTTTTTGAAACAGTTTCTGGGTATTCTACCACAGGTTCCTCTATTTTAACCAATATAGAATCTATGCCAAAAGGAATTTTATTTTGGCGCAGTGCAACACATTGGATTGGCGGCATGGGAATTATTGTACTAACAATTGCCATTTTACCTTTGTTAGGAATTGGAGGAATGCAGTTATTTATGGCAGAAGCCCCTGGTCCATCTGCAGATAAATTACACCCTAGAATTACAGATACTGCAAAACGTTTGTATCTGATTTATGTAGTTCTGACAATGGTAGAATTTTTACTATTAAAATTGGCAGGCATGACTTGGTTTGATGCTATTAATCATGCCATGGCAACCATGAGTACAGGCGGGTTTTCTACAAAAAATACAAGCATTGCTTTTTATAACGGAATGCCTTTTATACAATACATCATCATTTTTTTTATGTTTGTAGCAGGCACCAATTTTGTATTAACATATTTTGCATTAAAAGGACAACTTAAAAAAGTATTGCAAAGCGAAGAATTTCGATATTATGGATATGCCATTTTAGGGATTTCTACCATTATTGCAGTACTTATTCTATTTTTTCAAGACCCTAATTTACAGACTAACGTTACACACCCAATGGTTTTTGGAACTACAGAAAGTGCGATTAGACACGCTTTGTTTCAAGTAACTTCTGTAATTACCACAACAGGTTTTATAAGTGCCGATTTTACCATGTGGAGCTTTTTTGCTACGGGTATCTTTTTTGCACTCTTCTTTTTAGGAGGCTCTGCAGGTTCTACCTCTGGAGGAATTAAAATAGTACGCCATATTGTAATGCTAAAAAATAGTTTCTTAGAGTTTAAAAAAGCCTTGCACCCTAATGCTATTATCCCTGTTCGTTACGATCAAAAACCCGTAAATCAATCCATTGTATTTAATATTTTATCATTCTTTATTATTTACATGCTCATTTTTATCATTGCTTCGGTCATCTTAACATTCTTCGGCTTAGATTTTTTATCTGCTTTAGGAGCTGCTGCATCTTCTTTAGGGAATATTGGCCCTGCCATTGGCTCTGTAAATCCAGTGGCTAATTTTTCACATTTATCAATTGCTGCAAAATGGTTTTGCGCCCTTTTAATGCTCATTGGACGATTAGAATTATTTACAGTTTTAATCCTTTTTACACCTTTTTTCTGGAGAAAAAATTAGCTTTCCTTAAAATAAATAGCACCTTCTTTTCAAGTATAAATGATTTAGAATTTCTATTTTTACGGAACTTTTAGTACGATGCACCCAAATAAAGAAATTATTTTTAAAGAGATTGAAAACAAGACCGTAACTTGGTTTGCAAAAACCAATCAATATCTTGTTTTAGAATCTATTACTGCAAAAATTATAGACGATTTACTAGAAGGGATTTCAATAAAAGAAATTGCATCACAACTACTATTGACGTTAGAGATACCGTTAGAACAAGCCATCAACTTTGTCTCGGATATAAAAAATAATATCGTTATTCCGAATACAAAAAAATTAGAGGAAAATAATACAGTACTAAAAGAATATAAAGCACCTACTGTTTATCAGAAAACAACCTACTATAAAATAAATGGTCTTGTTTTTAAAATTGATTTTCAATCGGAACAGGAAGCCTATTGGGTACACCCAAAATTGGCACATTTAACCATAGAGAAACCTGCAAAATTTAATTTCCACTATCAAATTTTCACACAGAATAAGCATACATGTTTGATTGTTGACGGTGAATACATTGGAAGTTGGGATATAAAAAAAATTCACTTTTTTCAAGGTAAATTTTCCATGTATATTGTACAAAATATACATCAAAAAGCAGAGAAAAAATGGTTAGGGATTTTTCATGCTTCTGCCGTTAGCAATGGTAAAAAAGCAATGCTTTTTTTAGGAGATTCTGGAAACGGAAAAAGTACATCTTTAGCCTTATTACAAGCAAACGGATTTCAATGTTTAGCAGATGATTTTGTACCTGTTGATAAAGATAAACAAGAAATATTTAGCTTTCCTGCGGCCATTTCTATCAAAAAAAATAGTGTTGCCACGCTACTAGAGGATTACCCTGAGTTAGCCGAAACACCCGAATTTCATTTAAAAGAATTGAATAAAATTGTTCGTTATTTGCCTCCTAACAATAAAGACTACACAACTCATTTACCTTGTAAAGCATTGGTATTTATTAAATATAAAAAAAGAAGTCAGACAGTTTTAAATTCCATTGCTAAACTAGAGGCTTTTCAAAAACTAGTTCCTGATTCCTGGTTGTCGCCTATTCCAAAAAATGCGATTACTTTTTTAAATTGGTTTGAAGGTTTACCTTGCTATGAATTAACCTATTCAAAGAATGATGAAATGATTGCTGAAGTTGCTAAATTATTTTCTGATGACTTATAAAGAAACACTCTTTTTTATTGGAAAATGCCTCACTATTTCACACGAAGAAAACAATAAAAAAATTGTAACAGAAAGCATTAAAAATAACCTTGTAAATTGGGATAATGTTGTAAAATTAAGTACGGCACATTATGTTTTTCCAGCCCTGTATTGCAATTTAAAGAGAGCCAATTTATTAGCGTATTTACCAAAAGAATTGGTAAATTATATGATTTATATTACCAACTTAAATAGAGAGCGAAATCAACAAATTATAGCCCAAGCTAAAGAATTGAATGAGCTATTACTCAAACATCAAATTACACCTATTTTTTTAAAAGGAACAGGTTTTCTTTTGAATAATCTATATGAAGACATTGCAGAAAGAATGGTAGGCGATATTGATTTTTTAGTTGCCAATCAAGATTTTAAGAAAACGGTAGAAATCTTAAAAAAAGAAAACTACCAAAAAACATACAAAGGGATTACAAGCCCTATTTATATAAAACACTATCCTAGGTTACAACATAATGAAAAAATTGCTGCTGTTGAAATTCACAAGAACATAGTTACACAGAAATACGCTCCGTATTTTAATTTTGAGAAAGTTAAAAAAACACTATTAATAAAAAACGGAATACACTTTTTAAGTATTTGCAATCAATTAATTCTTACTATTTCTGCAAAACAAATTAATGATAAAGGTTCTTACTTTAAATCAATTAGTTTAAGAAACTCTTACGACTTATACTTGCTTTCTCAATTTGTTGATAGTTCTCAATGCATATCAAACTATAAAAAACTATTTCACAAGTTAAATCCTTATGTTGCTTTAACCTCTATCGTGCTTCATTCTAAGTCTTTAACTTATAAAAAAAATAAGATTCATTTATATGTAAAGATTTTTAATTTAAAATTAGACAACACTCTATTCCGAAAAATCCATGACAAATATTACACTATCTTATTAGGGATAAAGAAAAATTTTGCTGGAATAATACGATTTGCCTCTAGCCAACCTTATCGAGTTTATTTTATAAAAAAAATTACTAGAAAACCAAGTTCTTAAGGTCTTCAAAGTTCAAACCTCCATAATTTCCAGAACTCATTAAAAGCAAAGCAACGTTTTCTAAATGCTGAGAAAATAAAAATTCTTGAAAAGCTTTTGGGTCTGTATAAATAATTAAATTATTTTTTTCAAAAGCCGCTGCTATTTGTTGTTCAGTTACGGCCTCTAACTGTTTTATTTTTACAGCCGCTGGTGTATAAAAAACAACTGCAATATCCGCTTTATCTAAAGTGTTTTTATATTCTTTTAAAAATTCGGCATTCAAACTACTATAAGTATGCAGCTCTAAACAAGCCAAAAGTATTCTTTCTGAGTATTGATTTTTAACCGCAGTAGTGGTTGCTTTTACTTTAGAAGGCGAATGTGCAAAATCTTTAAAAATAACAGTAGTGTTATTTTCTGCAATCTTTTCTAAACGTTTACTAGCTCCTTTAAAACTAGCAATGGCTTCATAAAAATCATCTTCATCAATACCCATGTGTTGACAAATCCATTTGGCGCCTGCTAAATTTTGTAAATTATGATGACCAAAAACTTCCAAAGGTAAATTTCCATTTGAAGTTTCTAAATACGTAGTTCCATTTTCTATATAATGATTGGGAGTTTTATAAGCATTTCTTTTAATGGTATGTTCTGAAGTCTCAACCACATTTTTTACATGTTTATCTTCTTCATTATAGACCATAATTCCGCCATTAGTTAACGAATTTGTAAAAATTGAAAACTGCTCTTTATAGTTTTCAAAAGTTGGAAAGACATTAATATGATCCCAAGCAATACCACTTAACAATGCAATATTGGGTTTGTATAAGTGAAATTTTGGTCTTCTATCTATGGGGGAACTTAAATATTCATCACCTTCTAAAACAATAAAATCATTTTCTTCAGTTAAATGTACCATCGTTTCAAAACCTTCTAATTGAGCGCCTACCATATAATCTACGGCTTTCTCATGATAATTTAGCACGTGTAAAATCATAGAAGTAATGGTTGTTTTCCCGTGCGACCCTCCAATGACCACTCTTGTTTTATCTTTAGACTGTTCGTATAAAAACGCTGGATATGACTCAATTTTTAATCCTAATTCTTGAGCTTTTAACAATTCTACATTGTCTTTTTTTGCATGCATTCCTAAAATAACAACATCCAAATCCGAAGTAATTTTCTCTGGAAACCAACCCATTTGCTTAGGTAACAAGTTGTACTTCTCTAAACGAGATTTAGAAGGATTATGAATAGCATCATCACTTCCAGAAACGGTGTATCCTTTTTGATGTAAAGCAATTGCCAAGTTATGCATAGCACTACCACCAATAGCAATAAAATGTATATTCATAAAGAGAAATTTAAAGCGTAAAAGTACAAAAGCTTTGTAGACAATTTTCTAAAATTTTTGTTTTGTCATTTTATAAAAAATCCAAACGAATTCAATACTCATTTCCTCTTACTCGATTTTGCCAATGGATTAAAATCCAATGCCAATTGTAACCAATAATATAAATCAGTATCTAAATCGGTGATTTCTTCTGTTAAGAATACAAAACCTTTCATAGGTTTTCCTGTAAAATTCATCTCTTTACAACCCTCTTTTTGTAAGGCTTCTAGATATATATCTGGATGAATTCTTGCCATTACCTCGTCTTTTACAACTCCTACACACATTTTTCCATCCACCATAAAACACAAACCGCCCATCATTTTTTTAATACTAAAAGGCACACTCTTTTCTATAAAAAATTGCGCAATTCTATCCGATAAATATTCGTTGTAAGGCATCTTTTGATTGTAGATTGTAGATTTTTGATTGTAGGTTGTTGCATTTAAGATTCAAAATTTAGCATTCAAAACTTTTAACTTTACAGCTTCTAATATTCAACTTCCAACTTTTAACTTTAGATTTTTCAATATCAAAAGTACAATATGTTTTATGTATTTTTGGAGAAAGTCATTTTACATGAACAAAATCATCCTAGCTTTTTTTATCTCCACTACAATCTTTGCGCAAACAGATACAGAAGTATTTTTATATGCCATTGCAAATAAAAATGGAAAAATAACGTTAGAAAACGGTAAAAACATTTCCAACAATGTCGGCTATAATAGTCAGCCTCATTTTTATTCAGACAGTATTATTTTATTTTCATCAACTAGAAACAAGCAAACCGATATTGCGCAATACAATAGTAGATCGGGGGTGATTACTTTTTTAAACAATACGGCTAATGGCGGAGAGTACTCTCCTCAAAGGATTCCGAATTCTAAAGATATTTCTGCTGTTCGTTTAGACTCCGATGGCTTGCAACGCTTCTACAAATACGATTACAACACCGGAGAAAGCAGCAAACTTATTAAAGATTTAAAAGTTGCATATCCTATGTGGTATCAAGAAAACACCGTTGTTTCTGTAGTGATTGTTGGAGATGATTTAGATCTTATGGTACATGATTTAAGATACAAACAACATCGTGCCATACAGAAAAAAGCAGGAAGATCTTTACATAAAATTCCAAACACAAACTTGGTGAGTTATATTAGTAAGGCAACTGAAAAATGGGAAGTTCGTTCTTTAGATCCGAATACAGGAACAACAAAAAAAATTATCAACACCCCTAGTAAAAAAGAGGACATTTGTTGGTTACCAAATGGTACTTTGCTCTTAGCGAATGAAAATGTACTTCTAAAATTTAATCCTAAAACGGATACAAATTGGAGTATTTTTTATGAATTTTCAAAAGAAAAACACAAAAATATTTCTAGGATTTTAGTGAATAAAAAAGGTACGAAATTAGCACTCGTATCTAATTAATGAAATTTTCAATATTTGAATTTAGCATTTTATTTCTCTTCCAATACCACTCTTGTAGGCGTATCTTTTCCACTAATAATGGTTTCTGTTCCTTTGGCAACGGCTTTAATGGTTTCGGTAATCACACCAACATCTAAAGTTGTCGCTTCATCGGAAGCTTGATGGTAATCCTTATCGGTATCTATTGGAGAGGTGGAAAATGTGTGCGAAGGAACACCTAATCGTGCCAAAGAAGCATTGTCTGATCGAAAGAATAAATTGAATTTTTTGTACGGATCTGGAAATAACTGATAGCCTGTTCCTTTCAAATTTTTCTGAATGATTTTACCAAAATCCGAACGTTCAAATCCTGTTAACCAAGCTGTTTTTGGTCCAAAACTCGGTGTTTTTCCTATCATTTCTAAATTGATTCCTGCTACAAACTGAGTGGCATCAATTCCTTTTCCAAAATATTTAGACCCTACCAATCCCATCTCTTCCGCAGTAAAAGCAATAAAAATTAGGGTACGCTCATTTTTATTTTGACTTTTAAAATACGCTGCTAAAGTTAAAACACCGGTTACTCCAGAAGCATCATCATTTGCGCCATTGTAAATACTATCTAACACACCTTCCTTTTTTCGAATTCCTAAATGATCGTAATGTGCAGAAATTACTACATACTCGTCTTTCTTACTTTTTCCTTCCAAAACTCCAATAATATTACTTGTCGTAATTTCTTGCTTGCTCCTTTGGTTGGTAAATGTAAATGTTTGTCTATAGGTCTTTAAAGTATCGTAGGTTTTTAATCCAATTCTTTTAAATTCATTTTCTATGTATTGTGCTGCTTTTTCAATGCCTGCTGTTCCAGCTCTTCTACCCTCCATATCATCAGAAGCCAAGGTATACAAATGTTTTCTTACAGTTGTGGTATCTATAATTCCGTTTATTTTTGTTTGCGATTCAACAGTTTTAGGAGATTGTTTACAAGCAAAATTAACTGCAAAAACAAGTATACAAATTCGGTTTATTGTATTCATTTTATGGGTTTTTAAAGGTTAAATATAGCCAATTTAATTTTGTACTTTTGATGAAAATTTTTCCCGATGAGTCTCTCACAAATTCCACATATAAAACATACAAATTCTAACAACTTTTTCTTACTTGCAGGGCCTTGTGCTATTGAAGGTGAAACAATGGCATTAAGAATTGCAGAAAAAGTAGTTTCCATTACTGATAAATTAGAAATTCCGTATATTTTTAAAGGAAGTTTTAAAAAAGCAAACAGAAGTAGAATCGATAGTTTTACAGGAATCGGAGACAAAAAAGCGTTGCAAATTTTACGAAAAGTTTCCGAAACTTTTGATGTGCCTACAGTTACCGATATTCATGAAGTATCTGATGCTGCAAAAGCGGCTGAATATGTAGATGTTTTACAAATTCCTGCCTTTTTAGTGCGCCAAACCGATTTGGTAGTGGCCGCTGCAAAAACAGGAAAAGTGGTGAATCTAAAAAAAGGGCAATTTATGAGTCCAGCTGCCATGCAACACGCAGTACAAAAAGTAAAAGATACAGGCAGTGATAAAGCTTGGATTACAGATAGAGGTACGCTATTTGGTTATCAAGATATGATTGTAGATTTTAGAGGTATTCCAGAAATGAGGGCTTTTGCTCCTACCATTTTAGATGTTACCCATTCTTTACAGCAACCTAATCAGGCTTCTGGGGTTACTGGCGGAAGACCCGATATGATTGAAACCATTGCCAGAGCAGGTGTTGTAAACAATGTAGATGGATTGTTTATTGAAACCCATTTCGATCCCAAAAATGCAAAAAGCGACGGTGCCAATATGTTGCATTTAGATTATTTAGAACGCTTACTTTCTAATCTAGTAGCCATTCGGAAAACAGTAAACACATTGTAAACACAATTTTTAAAACATATTCTTGTTTGTATAGCATGGCAAAAAAACTTTTCTTTCTCTTTTTAATGCTATCACTCTCTGTAAATAGTCAGGATTTTACAAAAATAGATGTACTTGTTAACAACTACCCTAGATTTTCGAGCCCTCAAGATTTAGCTGCTAAAATCAATCAAGATTTTTCTTCCGACACAAATAAAAGCAGGGCTATTTTTACTTGGTTAGCAAAGAACATTCGCTACGATTTGGAAGAGTTTTACAACCCCACACAAAAATCATTCGGATTTCGATACAGTTCCGAAGCAGAAAAACAACAAAAATTACAAGCCATTAAAGATGGTATTGTTCAAAAAGCGTTTCTCACAAAACAAGGCGTTTGTGAAGCCTATGCGCAATCGTTTAAAAAAGTAGCAGATTTAGTAGGTTTGGAAGCAGCTGTTATAAAAGGTTCTGTAAGAAATTCTGCCAACGAAATTGGGAATATTGCTACCAATAGCAATCATGCTTGGAATGCTATTAAATTGAATAACAAATGGATATATTTAGATGCTACTTGGGCAGCGGGTTATGAAATGAATGGAAAATGGCAACGAGATTTTAACGACTACTTTTACGATATGCCAAAAGAGAAAATCTTTCAAACCCATTATCCAGAAGAAAAAATCTGGGAATTGCGTATTGGACGTATCTCTAAAATTAATTTTTACAACCAACCTATTTACAGTCATTCTTTTTTAAATAGTACTATCAACTTAATAAGCCCCAAACAAGGAAAGATATCAATTTCTACAGGAGAAAATATTGAGCTGCAGCTAGAAAATCTACCCAAAAATACTTCTGTTTTCTATGTGTTTAAAAACAATTCGTATACACAAAAACCTAGCGTCGTACGTCAAGAAAACAGCGCAATTATAAGCGTTCCAAATCCGCAAAAAAGTACAGAATTATATCTTTTTATCAATGAAGAATTGGCATTGCAATACAAAGTAATTGTAGAGTAACTGTGGTTACTTTTATTTTTTCCAAAAACCTTTGTCTTTGTTTTTATGGGCTTCTTTTAATACAGAAATAAGTATTTTTTCTTCAACATCTTCCAAAGTAAAATAGCGCAAAGACTTTACTACTTTTCTACCGTCGGAAACTAAATATTGATTGTATTTTAAATGCGCCGAAGTCCAAAAACCCACATCTACATACCCCTTCTTTTTGGAAGCGTTCAAATAGCAAAAAGGTTTTTCATCTAAATAATAAAAAGGAAGTTTCCATTTGAATTTTAAATCGGCTTCAGGAAAATGAGCTTCTATTAAAATTTGTAAATGCATTAAAATAGACTGAAATGGCTCAGGCTGATTTAAAATATAGACCTCTGCTGGTTTCATTTTTGTATTTTAGCGAAAGTTATATAATTATGTACAAATTAGAAAATTCACTTTCCAACATTTCTGTAAACTTTGTTTTAAAAGGTTTTACAAGTATTTTAATTGGTGTTTATATTCTTTTAGGGACTTATTTATTAGAGGAAATACTAATTGGTTTTCTGACAGACGGAAATCCTTTAAATCTTATTGCTTCTCCTCAAATTATTGAAATCCTGTTTTTTACTGTAAGTAGTTTTGTTTGGTTATTTTCTTCTTTAGCATTCTACTATGCAGGTAGGAGAAATGCGAAAAAAAATCGTACACGATTATGGAATTCTAGTACAAAAAAAATTTCTCAGAAATATATAATTTCTGTACTACTGATTTTTATTGTTTTAGGTTTCTTCACAAATGCTGGCTTGATTGATTTTCTAACGCCTATTTTTTTACTCTTATACAGCTTTTTCATTTTATTGTTAAGAGGTTCTAAGCACAGAAACAGTCTCATATTAATTGTTATACCGCTATTTCTTAGTCTTATTTGTTTTTTTATTCCTAGCTATTGGCATAACGCACTTACCATTCTAGGAATTACTCATATAGCATATGGTATTGTTGTAAAGGCATAAATAATTTTAAAAAAAACTCTTTGCTATATAAAAAATATTTTTTTACTTTGTATTTCAAAGTGCTTTAATATGGATTCAAAAGATTATTTAAAAGATATTTCAGAAATTAAAGATTTAATGAATAAGTCATCTCGATTTATTCCTTTACATGGTTTAGGAGCAATTTTAGCAGGTATTTACGCAATAGCTGGAGGTGTTCTTGCTTATTGGCTTGTTAGTAATACGGGTAATGAATATACATTTTTAGAGGGAAAAATATTTCGCCTCTTACTTATAGATTTAGTATTAGTGGGTGTTTTTAGTTTTTTAACTGCCATTATTTTAAATAGAAAAAAAGCCAGAAAAAACAACGAAAAAATTTGGGATTCGTCTACAAAAAGATTACTAATAAATTATCTAACACCTTTAATAACAGGGGGGATTTATATCATCATTATGCTAAGTCAAAAAAACTTTGAACAAGTGGGAGCACTAATGTTGCTTTTCTATGGGTTGGCTTTGTTAAATGCTTCAAAATACTCCTTAGGGAATGCTAAGTATTTAGGATATATTCAAATTATATTAGGGTTATGTGCTGCCATTTTTAACCAATACACATTTTGGTTTTGGGTACTAGGGTTTGGAATTGTTCATATTGTATATGGTAGTATCATGTATTTAAAATACGATAGAAATAAATCAATTTCATAAAAACTGCTTTGACAAATATTATTTTAAATATAAATAAGGCATTTGACCATAGAATTCGATTGGGGATTATGTCTATTTTAATGATAAACGAACATATAGATTTTAAAGAATTAAAAGAATTATTGGGCGCTACAGATGGCAATTTGGCAAGTCATGCAAAAGCATTAGAAAAAGCAGGGTATATGAACGTAAAGAAACAATTTATTGGAAGAAAACCGAACACAAAATATTATGCTACAAAATTAGGGAAACAAGCTTTTAAAAAACATATTGAGGCACTAGAAAAACTCATAAAAAACAATTAGGAAAAAGAAAAGGGAGATTGATAAGTAAAGTGAATACTTTAGATTTTCTAAAGTATTCCGCTTTCTTTTAAAAAACTAATCATCAAAAATTTACAACGAAAATTCAACACTTAAAACCCTCATTATATTAAATTCTGTAATGAATATGGTTAAAATATAGCCAACAAAAAAAATAGACACATGAAAACAAAAATATTTATTATCTCATTTACTTTTTTTTCTTTTACTTCTTTGATAGCACAAGATATTTTAATTAAAAAAAACGGCGAAAAAATAAATGTAATTATAAAAGAGGTTACTGAGAAAACCATTAAGTATGTAGATTTTAAAGATCCTAGAGGCGTTGTTTTCTCTATCGATAAAGTATTGGTAGCAGAAGTAAAGTTCGAATATGGGAAAAATATAAGCGTACAAGATCCTGAAAAAAACGAACTCTATTATGTAGATGATAAAATTACCAACATTATGTTTAGTTTTTTAGCCTTTGGTTCAAATACATTTGCCCTAGCATACGAAAAAGTCTTAGAACCTGGAAGTTCTATTATGATAGAAGGAAAAGTTTACGGTTTAGGAATTCAATCAGATAATGAAACTTCTAGAAATGGCTTTGGATTGGCTGTTTCTTATCGCCTTAAAACAAAATCACTATTCAATAGTAACGAATACAGACCTAAACATCTTTTGCATGGTAACTATTTTGAACCTATAATTGGTTTTAGTACGGGAAAGCACACATACGATACTTGGTTATTTTCTGAGAAAGTTTCTACCGATCACAGCCTATTTTATTTTGGAATTAATTACGGAAAACAATATGTATTTCAAAGAAAAATTACCATTGACACCTCTATAGGGCTGGCGTACTATTTTGGAAATCAATCATCAACTGATGAATATGCAAGTACATTAAGGCTTGGAAATATGATTGGAGACGACGATATCTTATTGTCTTTTCATCTTCGTATCGGTTTCTTAACTGGAAAAAAACGACTTAAAAAAAAGTAAAAATCTCAAAAAAATGCATTTGTAACTTGAACTCAGAAAACTAATAAAAGACCTCTATCCTAATTGAGGAATCAGAATAAGTCTTTCTTTTTGGATACAACTTAAGTAAAGAAATTTGGTTTTTTGAATTATGATGAATTGAAAAAGCTAAAACTATTCGATAAAAAACAATGTTAATCTCGAATCTTTCTCAAAAGATCCTCCAAGCCATTCAATTTTAATTCGTAGACCAAACCTAACATTTTACCTAACTTTCCTTTTGGAAAGCCTTTTTGTTGATACCAAACTATATAATGCTCTGGCAAATCAATCAGAAACGTTCCCTTATACTTTCCGTAAGGCATTTTCATATTGGCTGTATCCACTAAGAATTGAGGGTCTTGATGCATCTAAAGAAGTGAAAATTAATACGCCAAACTAGGAAATCGATTCCTTTCCGTCTAAATACTCTTGCAAGTAGGAAAAACGGGACGTTAGTTTTCCATTCTCAGTCATTTTTGCGCGTTGTAAAACCCCATCTTTATCTCCATTAAAAAAAGCAGGAATTACATGTGCTAAAAAAAGTTCTCCAAATCCATTACTCGCATCTTCTGGCAATTCGCAAGGCAAATTGTCTACTGCCATTACTGCAATAGCATCTGGGTTTTTAAAATTTGTTTCGGAAGCTGTTGTTGGATTGTATCCATAAATTGGATCTGCAATCGTAGAAGCACGAATGGTAGAAGCTATAGGGCCATCAATATCACAAGAAATATCTGCCACTACTTTTATTTGAAAACTGGGTGATTTTGCATCTTCTTTGGTAAACAAAAACGGAGAACCATCTCCAAAGAAATGTCCTGCAATATAAAAATCCGTCACTTTTGCAAATCGCATAAAATCGGAACTATACGCTTCTGGATGGTTATAAAAGTCTTTATTATGAAGAACCTGTCCGTCTTTGCGCTTATTGTAATCTAAAACATCTGCCAAACAGTATACGGGTTTCTCAAAACTATTTTCTAAATATTCTTTTACGGAAACTTGCTGTATACCCATTCCGTCTAACATTTCTTTGGCTCCGTAAGCCACTTTTCCGTTACCTGTTAGCAAGATTTTAATAGCTGGTAAATTCAATTTTTTCAATTCTTGAATTAGTGCTTCTTGGTTAGACAGTGTTTCCGCTTTGGGTAAGCTAAAAACCTCATATTTCAATCCAAAAGTTCGAAAACCATTATACGCCCCTACAATTCCTGCATAACGTCCAAAACCAATTAATCTTGCACCTGTTTCTTTTGTAATCACTTCATGATCGTATAATTCAATATTTTTATCGATAATTGCCTGCAACAACTTTCTATTATAAGGTTGTTTTTTAATGGTATGACTAAAGAAAAAGTATTTTTTATGAGGAATCAAAGCTTCAATAGGCACTTCTTTTACTCCGATAAGTACATCGCAATCTTCCATTGAAGTAGCAACCTCTAAACCTGCTTCTTTATACTGTGCATCCGAAAAAACACGAATATCTGAGCTTTCTACTTTTATAGAAGCTGTTGGAAATTGGATAGAAAGTTCTTGTAGTTTTTTAGGAGAAAAAACCACTCTCCTATCGGGCGGGTTTTTTCGTTCTTTAATAATCCCAAACTTCATTGGTACACAGATTTATAAATTTTGTTCGAAGATATTGGAATTTATAAAAACGTACAAGTTGTATTTTTTATACTTTTGCAAGCTACAAAGTTCATTGAAAAAAATATGAAATACTATTGATATGTTACTGAAACAAGTTCGGTATCAATTCAGTAATGCAAAAACAAGTTTTGCAATTTCATGAAGGGGACGACTGGTTTTGACAGCAAGATGAGTTAACATGTAAGCATACCGAGGAGTGAAATGAATACTCGTAAAAATTATTTCAACCTTTTAAACGGCGAAAATAACTACGCTTTAGCTGCATAATCCGAATTATAGTAAGATTGGCCTAGGCACACAAGGTGTGCAAGCTTTATGTCCACGAAAAGCCTTGGTTTATGGCGTTTCAGTTTTGGGCATCGTAAAAGTAAACCTAGAAATACTAAGCTTCGATAGTATTTTGAAATGAAAGAAGCTACGATAAAAGTGGGCTGTTTTTGGTCAGCTTTTTTCCGACAATCAATCAAAAACTAAGTATGTAGAAAGCATTTTGGTTCCTTGTTTGGACCCGAGTTCGATTCTCGGCGTCTCCACAATAAAAAATCGTAACTTATTTTTACAATAGGTTGCGATTTTTATTTTAAAATGTCATCAACCGTTTTATAAATTAAGTCCATTTCATACCCTTTTCGAATTAAAAAATCCATCAATTTCTTTTTCCTTTTGTAAGTATTCGTTTCTGTAATTACAGCATTTCTTCTTACTGTAATGTCTTGAATGGTTTTAAGATATTCCTCGTCATCAATTTCTTGTAACGCTGTTTTGATATTGTATACAGAAATCTCTCTGAATTTTAACGCTCTTACAATACGTTGCTTTCCCCATTTTTTAATCCGAAACTTCCCTCTTGCAAAACTTTTAGAAAAACGTTCTTCATTTAAAAAATTATCTTTTAGAAGACTCATCAAAATCAATTCTCTAGCTTCAGGAATTAAATGAAACTCACTCATTTTCTTTGCTACTTCTTTATGACAACGATCTTGATAGGCGCAATAATGTTCTAACTTACGTTTTATCTCATCTACTGTAAAATATTCTTTTAAACTCATAAAGCTCGAAAATACAAAAAGGGTTGAAAATCTTGATGATTTCAACCCTCTATTGTTTTAAAAAATAATCGTATTATCCTATCGATTCTATTTGTTCTTCTAATGCAACAGACTCAGTTGCGTTCATTTTTCCTTGTAACCACATTTTAAATCGAGTAATCAAATAAAATAAAATAGGTACTACAAATAAGGTTAGAAAAGTAGCCACAAACAATCCGTAAATAACTGTTTTTGCTAATGGGCCCCAAAAGATAACATTATCTCCTCCAATATAAATGTTTGCATTGAACTCGCTAAACAAGGTGAAAAAATTAATATTCAATCCCATTGCCAATGGAATCAACCCTAAAATCGTAGTAATGGCTGTTAACAATACTGGGCGCAAACGTGCTTTTCCTGCTTTAATAACTGCTTCTAAAAGATATTGCTTGGGCAAATAAGTATTTTTAGACAAGGACAATACTTCTTTTTTCCGATCGATAAGCAGTTGCATATAATCTAATAATACAACACCATTATTTACCACAATTCCCGCTAAAGAAATAATTCCCATCATGGTCATCATAATCACAAAAGAAGCTCCTGTAATTACAATTCCTCCAAAAACGCCAATAAAACTTAAAAAGATAGCAATCATAATAATGGCAGGTCTAGAAACTGAATTAAATTGAAATATTAAGATAAAAAAGATGAGTGCCAAACCTTTAAAAAACGCACCCATTAAAAAGGCTTGTTGCTTATTTTGTTCTTCTATCTGACCTGTATAATCTATCTTAATACTATTTGGTTTCTCTGTAAAACTCTTCATTTCTTCTTTAATCTGATTCACCACTGCGGCAGCATCTACATATCCTGGTGCTAATTGAGAATAGACAGTAACTACACGTTTGGTGTCTCTGTGTTTGATAGCACTAAAACCAGAACTGTTGGTTTGTGTAGCAATCGTAGATACAGGAATGGCTCTTACTTGTCCGGAAGCCATGTCTCTAAAAGTAATTTTTTGATTAAAAATAGCACTTTTATTATATCGAATGTCTTCATGAAAACGAACATTGATATCATAATCTTCTCCGTCTTCTTTATAAACACCTGCTTTTGCACCAAAAATAGCATTTCGCAATTGTTGCCCTACTTGTCCTGTAGAAACGCCCAATTCTCCTGCTTTTTTTCGATCTACCAAAACTTTCATAGAAGGTTTTGATTTGTTTACGTCAATTTTTAACTCATCTACCCCAGGTACATTTCTAGTATTGATATAAGCGCGCATTTTTTCTGCCGTAACAATCAATTCCTCATAATCATCTCCTTCTAACTCTATGTTAATTGGAGATCCTGCTGGTGGGCCATTGGCATCTTTTTCTACAGAAATTAATACGCCTGGATAGATACCCGTTAGCGCTTCTTGAACTTTCTGTCGCAAGGCTTCACTATCTTGTCCTCTTCTGTACTTATACTGACGCATAGAAGCCGTAATCTTTCCTTTATGAGGCATTTCTGCGGAAGAACCTCCATCTGTTTGTGGGTTTCCTGCACCTTCTCCTACTTGAGAAACAGCACTTTCTACCATGTAATTATAATCGCCATCCATATACACATCTTCATTTAAGATACTGTATACTTTTTGCTCTATTTCTTTGGTGATTTTATTCGTTTCATCAATGTCCGTTCCTTGAGGATACTCGATGTAGACTACTACCTGATTGGGTTTGTTATCTGGGAAAAATTCAATTTTTGTTCTTTGTGATCCAACAGACCAACCAAAACCTCCAAAGGCTGCAAATAATAATATAAAAGTACTTACAGTAATGAGAACAGGTTTCCAACCTTTTAAAGCTGATTTTAAAACATTTTCATAAAAATTCTCTAACCAAACTAAAGTATTCCTTTGAAAATAGTTAGCCGCTTTTCTTAAAATTAGGCGGTACACCCATAACATAATGGCTGTAAATACCATTACAGAGCCTAAGGCTCTAAATTCTCCTCCAAATAGTAAAATAAGCAATCCTATTGCGCCAATAATAGCAGAAATAGCAATAATTCTTTGCAAAGGCATGTCTTTGTCTTCTGTGGTCATAAACTGAGAGACCAATACCGAATTAAAGAAAATAGCCACTACCAAAGAAGAACCTAATACTACCGACAAGGTAATGGGGAAATAAATCATAAACTGACCAAAAAGCCCAGGCCATAACCCTAAAGGAACAAAGGCGGCAACTGTGGTTACCGTAGAAATAATAATAGGAAACGCAATTTCTCCAATTCCTTTTTTAGCAGCTTCTATTCTAGACAAACCTTCTTCGTCCATTAAACGATAGACATTTTCTACTACTACAATTCCGTTGTCTACCAACATTCCTAATCCCATTATCAATCCAAAAAGAATCATGGTATTTAGCGTATATCCTAAAGCCCCTAAAATCATGAGGGACATAAACATAGACATAGGAATGGCAAAACCTACAAAGAGTGCATTTTTAAACCCTAAAAAGAACATTAGAACGGTTACTACCAGAATAATTCCGAAGATAATATTGTTTACCAAATCATCTACTTGCCCAATGGTTTTATCAGATAAATCGTTGGTAATGGTTACTTCTAAATTTTTTGGAAAATAGTCTTGTTTTGCTTTGTCTACAATACTCTTTACTTGTTCAGCTGCCGCGACCATATTTTTACCAGCGCGCTTCTTTACATCTAGCATTACTACGGTTTCTCCATCTTTTCTAGCAAAAGTAGTTTTGTCTTTTTCTCTAAAAGTAACGCTGGCAATATCTTTCAAGTAAATTGAATTTCCTTTTTCGGATTTAATTACAAAATCTTGTAAATCTTTAGGGTCTTCAATCTCTCCTAAAATCCGAATGGTTCTTCTTTGTCCGCTTGCAATTAAATTTCCTGCAGAAGAAGTTACATTGCCATTTTGAATAGCCGAAACAATATCGCCAAAACTCACTTCCATTGCCATCATTTTATAAATGTCTACGGCAATTTCTACTTCCTTGTCTTGCACTCCTCGAATATCTGCTTGCTTTACTTGCGCTAAATCTTCAATATCGTCTTGCAAATACTCTGCAAACTGTTTTAATTTTTGCAAAGGATAATCTCCAGAAATATTAATATTTAAAAAGGGAATTTCTTCAGACATACTCAAATCAAAAGCATTGGGATCTACTTTTGCTCCATTAAAAGTAGGCCAATCTTCTGAAGACTTTTCGGTATCTAATTTATCTTTTACGCGTTGTTTTGCAACCTCTACATCCATATCGTCATCAAATTCTACAACAATCATAGAGTAGTCTTCTTGCGAAGTAGAGGTAATTTCTACAACACCACTTAGCCCTTTTAACTGATCTTCTAAAGGGTCTGTTATTAATTTTTCTATATCTTCTGCGGTATTTCCAGGATACAGTGTGCTAATGTAAATTTTGGTTTCTTTAATCTCCGGAAAATCCTCTCTTGGCATGCTAAAATATGCCGAAATTCCTAAGATTAAAATCAAGAAAATAGACACATACATCGTAGTTTTATTAGAGATTGCCCACGACGACAGTTTAAATTCTTTGTCGGTTTTTAAATTTTTATTTTTCTCCATCGTTATTTCAAATTAGGATTTAGCAATTTTCACTTCTTGCCCGTCTTTTACACTTCTTGCACCTGCTTCAATCAATAGATTTCCTGTAGTAATTCCACCTAATATTTCTATTTGATCACCCTGAGTTTTTCCTGTTTTAACAATAACTTGAGTTGCAATTCCTTTATCATCTTCGATGTTTTTAACTACATATACATATTGTTCTCCTAAGGCATTTTCTGAAATAATACTTTGAGGGATTAAAATAGCATCTTCGCTTGTATAATCGTTGATTTTTAATTTTGCCGTAAGATTCGGTTTGATATATTTATCTTTATTAGAAACTGTTATTTCTACTTTAAAAGTTCTATTGGCAGGATTTATAAAATTTCCTGTTTGCCTTACTTTTGCCTCAATTGTTTTGCCTAAAACAGGAAAGAAAGCTTCTACCGTTTTGCCTTTAGCAACATTTGAAATATAACTTTCTGGAACTGCGGCTTCTATGTACATATTGTTCAAGTTTACAATTCTAAAAATTTCAGCACCCATTCCGGGTGCTACTACAGTACCTTGTTCTTTAATTACGTCATCAATCACACCAGAAAAAGGAGCTTTGATTGTAAATTTTTCTACTTGTTGCTTTAATTGCTCTAGCGATTTTTTACTAGCTTCATAATTGGTTTTCGCTTGTAAAAACTGAATTTCCGAACCAATTTTTTGCTCCCACAATCTTTGTTGACGCTCAAAAGTTGTTTTGGCTAACTCGGTAGTTGTTTCAACTTGTGCTACTTGCTGTTTCATACCACCATCATTTATTTGTGCTAAAACTTCACCTTTCGCAACCAACTGTCCTTCTTTTACAAAAATACTTTCTAAAGTACCTGCCATTTCAGGATATATTAATAGATTTTGTTTTGTTTTTACACTTCCTTGAATCTCTAAAAAGTGTGTAAATACTTGTTTTTCAACCTCTATGGCTGTTACCAGAGGAATTCTCTTTAAAGTATCTAGCTTTTCAATGGCTGCATTTAAACTCTTTATTTTAACATCTATAGCTTGTTTTTGCTTGTCTAAATCCGTCTTTTTATCGCGAATCTTTTTGAGGTCTTTTGAAGCAATAATTGTTTCTAAGGTTGCTTCTTTTTTATCTCCACAAGAAGATAAAAGTAAGGTTACTAATAAGATTGAATATATTTTTCTCATGATTGGTAATTATTTGGTAGATAGGTTTAATGCGGTTGCCAATGCTGCCTTTTTATTGATAACATCTAGCATGGATTGAATGTAATTTTGTTGTTGGGTATACAATTGATTTTGCGCTGTAGCTAAATCAAAACTGGTAGAAATTCCTTCAAAGAATTTTATACGTTGCTTTTTCTCTATACGTTCTGATAGCAAAAGATTGCGCTTTGCCGTTTCGTAATTTTCAATACTCAATTGGTATTCGCTTTTGGCACTTTGTGCTTGTAAGTTAAGTCTTTGTTTAGTTTCTTCTAAACGAATGTCTGAATTTTCAAAGGCTATTTTTGCTTGCGCTGTTTTAGAACTTCTTTGCAAACTACTAAAAATAGGAACATTTAAACTAACTCCTAACAAAGACGAATCAAACCATGTTTGGTTGCTATTAAAAAAAGTAAATGTATCAGAATTTGCCATTTGACCATAATTGATAAAAGCACTTAAACTTGGCAAAGCTTTACTCCGTTCATATTGCATCAATAAACGATTTGATTCTTTGTCGTTTTCTGCAATCTTAAAATCAATATGATTTTCTATATTAAAAGGAGTTGCAACAAGTTCTAAATCGATGTTCAATGCGGTTAAAGAGTCTAAAGAATCCGATAACGTAATTTCGGTAGCAATGCTATTCCCTAAAGTAATGTTTAACATTTGATAAGCAATGGTTTTTAACCTTCTAACATTGTTTAACTGACTTTCTATAGTTCCTAGCGTAATTTCTAGTTGTTCTACATCTTCTTCTTCATTCAATCCATTTTTAAGAATTTGTTTTGCATCGTATAAGTTCTTTTCTAGAATGACTTTATTTCCTTCTAAAATTTCAATGCTTTTCTCGGCAACTAAAACATTTCCATACGCATTGATAACGGCTTCTTTGGTTAGTGTTGTTGTTTTATCTTGAGCTAATTTAGATATTTGCAAATAAGTTCTTGCAGATTGTAAACCTACTAAATAAGAACCATCAAACAACAATTGCTTTAAAGTTACCGTAGCGTTTAAAGTTTGTTGTGTTCCAAAAGTAACTTCAGAAAAAGTTCCTGGTGTTCCTCCGAAAATTTCTGCTGGTAATAACGAAATCTGCTGTTTTATCCAATGTTGATAATCTACTTTTGCATTGATTTGTGGCAAACCAATGGTAGTGGTTTCCCATACTTTTTTCTCGGCAGCTTTTACATCATTTACAGCTACTTTTGCATTGTAGCTGTTTTCTAATGCGTATGCTATTGCCTCATCTAATGAAAAACTCATTTTATCTTGGGCATACATACCGCTCGATAAAAAAAGCATTCCTAAAATTCCTAAAATTCCCTTCATTCTGTATTCTAATTTTTATTGTAATTGTTTTTCTATTTCTTTAATTCCTTTTTCGGTACTAATCCCTCTTAAATGATACTCTAAATAATGATTCATCAAATCGTTCATAGAAAACTGTTGCAAGGGAAATAAATCTGGATTCTTAATCCCCATCATTCCATGAAAATAAATTCTAGCAATAAAATGAATATCAATATCTGCTTTAAAAAGTTTTTGATGAATCCCTCTTGTTAAATTTGTCCTTATACACGTTTGCATAAATTCAAATTGCTTTTCTTTTAATTGGGTAAATATTTCTGGATAGTATTTTTGTAATTGGTATTGAGGAGATGATTTTTCATCTTTTAAATAATCCATTACAAAACGTTTTACGGCATACATTTCTTTTATAGGGTTATTTTCCTGCTCCTGTATAGTGTTAATTCCTTCACAAATTGCCTTAAAAAAAGTATTGGTAACTTCTTGTACAAGGCTTGTTTTATTCTTGAAATGGGTATAAATTGTTTTTTTAGAGACCCCTGATGCACTTGCAATCTCATCCATAGTAACGCTTTTAAACCCCAAGTTTAAAAATAGTTCTCCTGCTATATTTATAATTTTATCTTTCATTATGAGAATGCAAATGTACAAATGGAAACTTTAAAAACAAAAATAGTTTCCAAAGTTTTAATCTTTTTTTAACATTAGAGTTTATAAAGAATCTTTCTTTACAGTATTTTTACAAAAAATTATCGTTTTGGACATTCTCAATTATCAAACAGATTTTCTAAGCTACTTAAAAAGCAAACAATGGATTTATGAACCTAAAAACTTGTACGAGCCTATTGATTATATTTTACAATTGGGCGGAAAGCGTATTCGACCTATTTTAACATTAATGGCGGCAGATATTTTTTCGAATGATTATAAAAAAGCACTTCCAGCAGCTTTAGCGGTAGAAGTTTTTCACAATTTCACACTCGTTCATGATGATATTATGGATGATGCCCCATTGCGAAGAGGGAAAGCTACTGTACACGAAAAATGGAATATAAATACAGGGATTCTATCTGGCGACGCCATGTTAATTTTAGCATATCAATATTTTGAAAATTATAAACCTATTATTTTTCAACAATTAGCAAAGTTATTTAGTAAAACCGCTTTGGAAGTTTGTGATGGACAACAATTAGATATTGATTTTGAAACTAGAAATGATGTAACTATAGAAGAATACATTAAAATGATTGGATTAAAAACCTCTGTTTTAGTAGCAGCAGCATTAAAAATGGGAGCTATTGTTGCGGAAACAAATGAAGAAAACGGAAATTTAATCTACGATTATGGATTAAATTTAGGAATCGCTTTTCAGTTACAAGATGATTATTTAGATACGTTTGGAAATCCTGCTACTTTTGGAAAGCAGATAGGAGGCGATATTATTGAAAACAAAAAAACCTATTTGTATTTAAAAGCTTTGGAAGTTTCAAAGAACAAAGACAAAGAACACCTTCTTGCATTGTACAATAAAAAGCTAAAAGAGAATACTTCTAAAATTGAAGAAGTAACTGCTATTTTTAAAAGAAATAATATTCCCAAATTGGTAAGAGAACAAATAGCGTTGTATACTCAAAAATCTTTTGAAGCACTCACATTATTAAAGATTCAAGAAAAAGATAAGTTAAAGTTAAAAGCATTTGGTATTGGCTTAATAAATAGAGAAATTTAGCTAGATTTTTTCTACTTTTCTCAAAAAAAGAGTACATTTGCCACCTGAAAGTTAGGACCCATAGCTCAGTTGGTTAGAGCACCTGACTCATAATCAGGGGGTCGAAGGTTCGAGCCCTTCTGGGTCCACTTCTTTTAAAAAAGTTTATATATAAAATCATATATTTGTTTTTATATTAATTAAGTAGTTTCTATTTAAAGAGTAAATGAATAAATTTAAGTATAGTGTACTCTTATTAATTTTTGCTTTTAGTTTTCAATTAAACGCACAAATTTTACCACCTCCGCCCCCACCTCCAAGTGTTCCTGTTGATGGCGGCATTCTACTATTGCTTATTTCAGGCTTTCTTTATGGTATAAAAAAAATAAGAAAATAGTTTTTGTACTTATATACTTGTCAACCTTTGCACATACTTTCCAATAACATCAAATTCTAAATTCACCACATCATTTTCTTTTAAATTTTTAAATGTTGTGTTTTCAATTGTATAAGGTATTATAGCAACGCTAAATGATTTTTTCTTAGAATTTACAACAGTTAAACTAACACCATTTATAGTAATAGAGCCTTTTTCAATTGTAATGTTATTTTTATTAGCACTATATGAAAAAGTAAAAATAGTGCTCCCATTTTCATTTACTTTAGAAATACAAATACCTGTTTGGTCTACATGACCTTGCACAATATGTCCGTCTAAACGGTCTCCCAATCTCATTCCTCTTTCAAGGTTTATCGCATCACCTACTTCTATATATCCAATAGCTGTTTTATCAATAGTCTCCTTAATAGCAGTAACCGTATAGGTATCTCCTTCAATGCAAACAACAGTTAAACAAACACCATTATGCGCTACGCTTTGGTCTACTTTTAACTCAGAAGTAAAAGCACTTTTTATGGTAAAGTGTATATTCTCCAGTTCTTTTTCTATACCTGTAACAACACCTATTGTTTCTATAATTCCGGTAAACATATCTATAAAATTTAGTTACTTTTGTCGTATTCAAAAATAGGAATATTACAGAAGCTAATATGGAAAAATCAAGCAAAATTATTGTTGGAATTTCAATAGGAGATTTAAACGGAGTGGGAATTGAAGTTATTCTAAAAACTTTTAAAGATAAAAGAATGTTAGAGTTCTGTACTCCTGTGCTATTTGGTTCTACAAAAGTGATTTCTTATCATAAAAAAGCATTACGATCTGAAGTTCCTATCCACGGAATTAATTCTTTAAACCAAATAACGCCTAATAAAATAAATCTTTTAAATATTTGGAAAGAAGAGACGCCTATTCATTTAGGTGAAGCCACAAAAATTTCTGGAGAGTTTGCAGCAAAATCACTAGAAATAGCTGTTAACAGTTTAAAAGAAAACAAAATAGATATTTTATTAACGGCCCCTATTCATAAAGAAACTATTCAGTCTGAAACATTTAATTATCCTGGACATACAGAGTTTTTAGAAGATAAATTAAAGGGTGAAAGTTTAATGATTTTAATGACCGATGCTATAAAAATTGGTTTAATTACAGGACATATTCCCGTTTCTAAAGTTGCTGAAACCATTGATTCGGAACTCATTAAAAAGAAAGTACAAATACTACACAAATCTTTAATTGAAGATTTTGCTATTAACAAGCCTAAAATTGCCATTTTGGGTTTAAATCCTCATAATGGCGATAAAGGTGTTATTGGAAATGAGGAACAAGAAATTATTATTCCCGCCATTAAAGAAATTAAAGACTCAGGGAAATTAGTTTTTGGTCCTTATGCAGCAGATGGCTTTTTTGGTTCTAAGGCTTATGAACAATTCGACGGTGTTTTAGCAATGTATCACGATCAAGGCTTAGCTCCTTTTAAAACTTTATCTTTTGGAAGAGGAGTTAATTTTACAGCAGGATTAAATAAAATTAGAGTGTCTCCAGACCATGGAACTGCCTTTGAAATAGCAGGTAAGGGCATTGCTAATGAAGCCTCTTTTAAAGAAGCTCTTTTTACAGGTTTACAAATTTTTAAAACACGAGAGGAGTATAAAGAGTTATCTCAAAAACCACTACTTGTAAAATAAATAGTTAAAAATAAATTCTTTTTTATAAAAAGTTTATATAAAAAACATTTTTTATATCTTTGCGGGCTCAATTTACTATTGATAATGAAAGGCTTGAAAGATTTTAAAATTCCTTTTGTAGGATTAAAAGATGGAAACCATTTATTTGAATATCAAATTGACAATACGTTCTTTGAAGCATTTAATTACAATGAGTTTACAAACTCTAACGTAAAAGTCAATCTCGATTTCGCAAAAAAAAGTACTTTATTAGAACTTTCTTTTACAGCAAAAGGTAGCGTACATATCCCTTGTGATATTACCTATGAATTCTTTGATTTAGAAATTGAATCTAATCTTAATTTATTAGTGAAATTTGGTTCAGAATTCAATAACGATAACGATGAGATTTTAATATTACCTCATAATGCCTTTGAAATAGATATTGCACAATATATCTATGAAATGATTGTATTGGCGATTCCATCAAAAAAAGTACACCCAGATGTACTTAACGGCACTATGAAATCAGAAGCTTTAAAGAAACTAGAACAGTTACGTGTTAAAGAGATAAAAAAAACAGAAGAAACAGACCCTAGATGGGATAAATTAAAAGATTTAATAAAATAAATAACGATATAAAATGGCACATCCTAAGAGAAAAATATCTAAAACTAGAAGAGACAAAAGAAGAACACATTACAAAGCTTCTGTTCCTCAAATTGCAGTAGACCCAACAACAGGAGAAGCGCATCTATATCATAGAGCTCACTGGCACGAAGGAAAACTTTATTACAGAGGACAAGTTGTACTAGAATCTGCAGTTGCAGAAGCATAATTCTTTCTATAGAAAATCTTAAAATACCCTCATTTTTGAGGGTTTTTTTATGTTTCTTACTAAAAATATTTTTTTAGATAAACTTCATAAAAGTAGATAACATAATTTTCATTACTTTTGGTTGCTAGTTATTTAAAAATATATCAAATGACACCCCTCATAGTTGTAAAATTAAAACAGCATAAATCTTTCCTTTTTAAAAGGCATAACTTATGAAAAAAATAACTGCTGCCATTACCGCAATAGGTAAATATACTCCCGATTATAGACTCACAAACAAAGAATTAGAGACTATTGTAGACACTAACGACGAGTGGATTACAACCCGAACAGGAATTAAAGAAAGAAGGATTTTAAAAGGAGATAATTTAGGAACTTCTTTTATGGCAATTAAAGCTGCTGAAAACTTACTAGAGAAATCAAAAATTAATCCTGAGGAAATAGACATGGTTATTGTAGCTACTGCTACTCCAGACCTACTAGTAGCTTCTACCGCTGTTTATACCGCTACAAAAATTGGTGCTGTAAATGCGTTTGGATACGATTTACAAGCCGCTTGCTCTAGTTTTTTGTACGGAATGTCTACTGCAGCAAGCTATATTGAATCTGGACGTTATAAAAAAGTTTTAGTCATTGGCGCAGATAAAATGTCGTCTATCATCGATTATAAAGATAGAGCTACTTGTATTATTTTTGGAGATGGTGCAGGTGCCGCTTTATTTGAACCTAACGAAGAAAATTTGGGCTTACAAGACGAATATTTAAGAAGTGATGGAATTGGTAGAGACTTTCTAAAAATTGAAGCAGGTGGGTCTATCCTTCCTCCCTCTGAAGAAACTATAAAAAACAGACAACATTTTATTCATCAAGAAGGAAGAACTGTTTTTAAACATGCGGTATCTAACATGGCTGATGTTTCAGAAAAAATACTAGTACGAAACAATTTAACCAAAGATGATGTGCAATGGTTGGTGCCACATCAAGCAAATAAAAGAATTATAGAAGCTACTGCTAATAGAGTTGGTGTAGGTCCAGAAAAAGTAATGTTGAATATTCAAAAATATGGAAATACAACTTCTGCTACATTGCCTCTTTTATTGGCAGACTATGAGCATCAACTTAAAAAAGGAGATAATTTAATTTTCGCAGCATTTGGAGGTGGCTTTACATGGGGAGCTATTTATCTAAAATGGGCATACAATTCATAAATCAAATCACTAAAAACTAAGAATATGGATATTAAAGAAATTCAAAATCTTATAAAATTTGTTGCAAAATCTGGAGCAAGCGAAGTAAAGTTAGAAATGGAAGATGTAAAAATCACCATTAAAACAGGTGCTTCAAAAACAGAAACCACCATTGTACAAACTCCAACAATGACTGGAATTCCGCAAATACAGGCGGCACCTATTGCAGCAAGTCCTGTTGTAGAAAATACAACAAAAGAAGTTAGCGAACCAGAAGACGATACATCAAAATATATTACTATAAAGTCTCCAATAATTGGAACGATGTATAGAAAACCATCTCCAGATAAGCCTAACTTTATAGAAGTAGGAAGCACCATACAAGCTGGAGACACTGTATGTATTATTGAGGCAATGAAATTATTCAATGAAATAGAATCTGAAGTTTCAGGTAAAATTGTAAAAATTTTAGTAGACGATTCTTCTCCTGTTGAATTTGACCAACCTCTATTCTTAGTAGATCCATCTTAATAATTATGAGTTACAAATTACGATTTTCGAATAGATGCTCATAATTAAAAACTCATAACTCATAACTTATTTAGTATGTTTAAAAAAATATTAATTGCCAATAGAGGTGAAATAGCTTTACGTGTTATTAGAACATGCAAAGAAATGGGTATAAAAACAGTCGCTGTTTACTCTACCGCAGACGCAGAAAGTTTACACGTTCGTTTTGCAGATGAAGCAGTATGTATTGGTCCTGCACCCAGTAGTGAATCTTATTTAAAAATGTCTAATATTATTGCGGCAGCAGAAATTACAAATGCAGACGCAATTCACCCTGGATACGGATTCTTATCTGAAAATGCCAAATTTTCTAACCTATGCGAAGAGCACGATATTAAATTTATTGGAGCTACAGGTGTTATGATTGATCAAATGGGAGATAAAGCCAATGCAAAAGCAACCATGAAGGCAGCAGGTGTACCCTGTGTTCCGGGAAGTGAAGGCGTTATTCAAAGCTTCGAAGAATGCGAAAAATTAGCTATTGAAACAGGTTATCCTGTAATGCTAAAGGCTTCTGCTGGTGGTGGTGGTAAAGGAATGCGTGCTGTTTGGAAAGCCGAAGATTTAAAAGACGCTTGGGATTCTGCCAGGCAAGAATCGAAAGCTGCTTTTGGAAATGACGATATGTATATGGAAAAACTCATTGAAGAACCTCGTCATATAGAAATTCAAATTGTTGGAGATTCTTTTGGGAAAGCATGTCATTTATCTGAAAGAGATTGCTCTGTACAAAGACGTCATCAAAAACTTACTGAGGAAACTCCTTCTCCTTTTATGACCGATGAATTACGAGATGCAATGGGTGAAGCGGCTGTAAAAGCTGCAGAGTTTATCAAATACGAAGGAGCTGGAACCGTTGAATTTTTGGTTGACAAACACCGAAACTTCTACTTTATGGAAATGAATACACGTATTCAGGTAGAACATCCTATTACAGAAGAAGTTGTTAATTATGATTTAATTAGAGAACAAATCCTAGTTGCAGCAGGTGTTCCTATTTCTGGAAAAAATTACTATCCAAAAATGCATTCTATAGAATGTAGAATTAATGCTGAAGATCCTTTTAATGACTTTAGACCGTCACCAGGAAAAGTAACCACTTTTCATGCACCTGGAGGTCATGGAGTACGAATGGACACACATGTGTATGCAGGATATATGATTCCTCCTAATTACGATTCTATGATTGCCAAGTTAATTGTTACAGCACAAACAAGAGAAGAGGCTATTCATAAAATGAAAAGAGCTTTAGATGAGTTTGTAATTGAAGGCATCAAAACAACCATTCCTTTTCACAGACAACTCATGGATCATCCTGATTATCTTTTAGGAAACTATACTACAAAGTTTATGGAAGACTTTGAAATGGAAGCTTAAAAACAAAATTAATTACAGATTGAAATAAAAATAAAGGATATAAATGTTATATCCTTTATTTTTTTACATTTATGCTTTATAAAAAGATAAGTATGGCTAAAAATGTAAAGATAGACGGAATTGATAAAATCATTATTAAAATGCTTATTAATGATGCCAGAACACCTGTTTTAAGTATTGCTAGAAAAGTAGGTATTTCTGGAGCTGCAATCCACCAACGATTAAGAAAACTGGAAGCATCTGGCCTAATTGAAGGTTCTAGACTTGTTTTAAATCCGAAAGTTTTAGGCTATACTACTACCGCTTTTGTAGGCATATTTTTAGAATCAGCAAGCAGTTATGCAGCAGCTATAAAACGTTTAAAAGAAATTCCAAAAGTTGTAGAAAGTCACTATACCACTGGAAATTATGCTATTTTTATTAAAATTTTATGTAAAGACAACGAAGATTTAATGTCTTTATTAAACAAAGATATTCAAAGAATAAAAGGGGTTGCCAGAACCGAAACCTTTATTTCTTTAGACCAACAAATTAATAGGCAAATAAAATTGTAGGCCTTCTTGTTAAAAAAGCAAAAGTTGGAAAATGTGAAAGTTTTACATATTAACTTCATTGCAACTTTTTATGCTCTTATACGCATAAAAAAAGACTGCCTTTTCAGACAGTCTTTTTTTAATAATATAAGTTTTTAAAAACTTACTTACTCTTTTATAAACTTAGCAGTACCTACTGCATTGTTAATCGTGTATTTTACAAAGTAAACACCAGAGTTTAAATCAGAAACATCAATATTTCCAGATGTTTTATTGATAGTAACATTCTTTAATTCTTTTCCTAAAATATTATAAACACTTGCTTTTTCAATAGTTTCCGAAGCAGAAATATTTAATTGACCTTGTGTTGGATTTGGATACAAACTTACGTTTGCAAAAGCAAGATCTTTTGTACTAAGTGTACGACTATCTAAAACAATATCATCTATATAAAAGGTAAAGTTAGCACTTCCATCTCCTGCAGTACCATTATCAAATATCAGTACTATTTTACTATAAGTATTAGTTGTAGATATTGTAGAATAGTCAAATGTTAAAGTCTCCCATGAGTTCAAATTAGAAGTGGTAAGCTCTTTTTCAAAATTTACACCTGCATCTGTGGCATTTTCCACTTTCAAAAGAACTTTAACTGACCTAGTACTGTAAACTTTCATTGAGAAAGTTTTATGAGTTGAAAAATCAATATGCTGTCCATCTAGTGTTAAAAGACTCCCGCCCCATGTCTCTCCAGCATTTTTAACCATTTTACCAACATTGGCTGAATTATTATCAGTATTATTAAAAGGATTCGTTTCAGTAGTCATAACTCCTCCGTTAAAATTAGTCCAAGTAGTAGCTGATTCAAAATCTATATTAGGAACAACAGGTGTTGTTGAAGATATCACATCACCTTCTACCGCAGAGACATTATCAATGTAACTAATTTTAGTACTATTTTTAGCTCCACCATTTCCTAAATGAGGAAAGAAAACAATTTTATTATATTGAGCATTTGCTTCTTGACCACTAGCAGCATTAAAATCTATAGTAATTGTTTCCCAAACGTTAGCTGTAGTATAAGAAAAAGCAAGCTCTTTGTTTTCTGCCCCATTTCCATTTTCAATTTTAATTAAGCCTCCAGTAGGTTCATTACTGTAGTAATCAAAAGTAATTTTTTTATCATTAGTACCCGTTCCAGTAAGATCAATTTTCTTATAACCTTCTTGAAAAGTGATTTGAGCATTCTGCCAATCTTCACCTGTAGCAGAAGAATTCATTTGACCCACTTTCCCTCGAGTACCACCTGTTTCGGGATCATCAGGTGTGCCAACTGATGCAAGTCCGCTATCTGCTTTCCAACTAGCAGCAGTTATCCCTGAATCAAAAGTAACAGGAATCTCTTGAGCATATCCAAAAGACACTGTTAATAAAAGTAATAATAAAGTAATTTTTTTCATATTGTTAAGGTTTTAAAAATTAATTTGTGTTTAATGATTTTCATTAAGTACAATAATACATTTTAATTTTTAAGATTCTACTAAAAAAGACCTTTACAAAAAATATACATCCTAAAATAAAAGACTGTTCTTTACGAATATGTGAAAAATTCGAGTAATCAAAGCAACGAACAGGGATTTTCACATTATTTAAACTAAAGACAAAGTTTACGAAAAAACATAAATGTTGTGTTAATGTATAGGTCTAAAACACAAATGTTGCGTATAAATTTACAAAGTATGGTTGTTTTTTTAAGACGTATTCCCTCTTAATCTACTTACAAAGAATAAAATAGAAGAGAAACTTTTATCGCCTAGAAATATTCTACTTTCATTTTTTCACACATGTATTGTTTCTTTTTAAAAAAATTATTACAAGAATTTGGTGACGCTATTGTAAAGCAAGTAAGAAAACTTATTTAAAACATAAAAAAACAACCTTGTTCATTCTATTTTTTTAAATTTACATTGATTTAATTCGTTAAAATTAACAATGTCGCAATTTATTAGTGTTTTTGAGATGCTTAAAATTGGCATAGGTCCTTCTAGTTCTCACACTTTAGGGCCTTGGCGAGCTACACAACAGTGGATTCAAAAAATAACACAAAATTATCTTTTTGAAAAGATTGACACTATTAAAATTGATTTATACGGTTCGCTGTCGCTTACTGGAAAAGGACATGCTACAGACATTGCAATTCTGTTAGGTCTAAGCGGAACGGATCCTGAAACAATTCTTATAAAAGATATACATACAATTGTAAGTAAGATTAAACAAACTCAATTATTAAACTTTAATAATCAGAAACAAATCCTATTTTCTATTGAAAACATCCTATTTCATAAGAACTTTTTACCATTTCATGCAAATGGAATTACTTTTAGAGGTTTTTGCAAAGGAAAAGAGCTCAGTACAGAAACGTACTACTCTATTGGAGGTGGTTTTGTTATTCAACAAGGAGATTCAAACGTAAAAGAAAAGCCTATTACAAAACAAAATTTTCCTTTTCCTATACATCGAGGAAAACACCTTGAAGATTTTTGTAGACAGGAAAACAAAAGTATCTCTGAAATTGTTTTACAAAATGAGTTGATTTTAAAATCTAAAGATGAAATTGATATTCATTTACATAAAGTTTGGGACACCATGCTAGAGTGTATGTATATAGGCTGTCATACTGAAGGGAAACTACCTGGTGGATTACACGTAAAACGAAGAGCTTTTGAAACGCATAAAAAATTGATTAAAAATGCTTCTTATACAAATTATAAAAACTGGATTCCTGCTATAAGAAGTACTGAAGTTAAATTTAGAGAAATTTTAAAGTGGGTAAGTTGTTTTGCCTTGTCTGTAAATGAAGTAAATGCCTCTTTGGGTAGAGTTGTAACCGCTCCTACCAATGGAAGTGCGGGTGTGATTCCTGCAGTATTGATGTATTATCTAGTTATTGAAAATCACGATGCTGATTTTGAACATATCAAAAAATTCTTATTAGTAGCAGGAGAAATTGGCAGTATCTTTAAAAAGAATGCCACTATTTCGGCAGCAATGGGTGGTTGTCAAGCAGAAATAGGGGTTTCTTCCGCAATGGCAGCAGCAGCACTAACCGAATTGTTAGGAGGAACACCTTCTCAATGTTTGGTTGCTGCAGAGATTGCTATGGAGCATCATTTAGGGTTAACGTGTGATCCTGTGGGCGGTTTGGTACAAGTTCCTTGTATAGAGAGAAATGCAATGGGTGCTATTAAAGCTATAAATGCGGCAGAACTGGCTTTAGAAACAGATCCAAAGGATTGTTTAATTTCATTAGACAACGTGATTGACACCATGTGGGAAACGGCTAAAGACATGCATAAAAATTATAAGGAGACTTCGGAAGGTGGATTGGCCGTAAACGTAGGGCTGGCAGATTGTTGATTTGCTATTTGCTATTTGCTATTTGCTATTTTAAACAAAAAAATATTTTCTACTAAAACATTTAAACGAATAAACTTCTCAACAAATAAAAGATTGAAGAGTAAAGAGAATGTTCAAAATTAAAAACTCAACATTCATCACGAAAAACTTTCAACTTTTCAACTTTATAAACTATAACAACTACTCAGAAAAAAAGTCAAAGGCTTTTTTTCGTTTTCCTTTTTCTGTAAGAAACCCGTATTTCCTTTGTGGGTTTACTCTCCAAGGACGGAGTCCAATAACATCTTGAGGTATTTTATCAAAATCATACAAAGTCCAAGCAAGGAAAGGGATGTTGTATTTTTTTATAACAGGTTTTATGGTTTTATAATAATCAGCTTGTTTCTTTTGAGAACTGCCAAAAATATTCCAAACTCCACTGTAGGAAGACAATCCAAATTCTCCGAGAATAATGGGTTTTTCTTCTGAAATTTCTGCTCTCAATTTTTTATAAACAGTTTCAAAGTCTGCAAGGTCTTCATAGTAATGAAAAGAAATGTAATCTACCTCATCTTTTAATATGGTGGCACTTTCTATATTAGACCAACCAATAGTAACAGCATGCTTGGTGTCGATTGCTTTTATAAATCGGATCATACTTTTTAGCCAAGCTATCACATTAATCCTTCCTCGGGCTTCAAAATCTAAATTAGGCTCATTTTTTATATCCCACGCAATAATAGCGTTATGATCTTTAAAGGCAGATACAATAATTTCTGCATGACGTTGATTTAACGTGTAACTTAATACTGAATAATCACCATAAAAATCAAAAAGTGTTAATACTACTTTTAAACCATGTTTTTCTGCAGCATCTAAAACCTGTTTTAGCTTGGCTACTTTTTCAGCTTTTACAAGTTCCTTTCCAAAATCGTTGTATTGTACAAAAATTCGAATGGTATTTAAACCTGCGTCCGTCATAATTTTAAAATCCTTTTCAATAATATCTAAATCAAAATTATCGCCAAACATATCCCATGGTGTTGCTTGGGGATAGTAATTCATCCCTTTCATATTCAAATTCTTCCCAGGAATTGAAATTAAATCTCTATTATAAACCGCTACTTTTTCTCTTACAGAATGCCGAACTCGCCAAAAACCATCTTCTAATAAAAAAATAAGTTTGTAGGTAGCAATTTCAGTAGTTTCTGTAATTAGTTTTTCATCTTTATAGACACGTTTGTATTCAACTACATTTTTATCGGTAACTACGGCAAATTTTCTATCAGTACTAAAAAATTCAAGATTCAAATCGTGTTCTATAGTAGTTGCATCAATCGTAATATTGTGCAACTTATTGTACTTTATAGTTTCTAAAATATTTTTCCGTGCACTTTTTGTGTAATAATCTTTAAGTCCTGCGGTGGTATTTGTTTTGTACGCAATATGTTTTACATACCAAGCATCTAAGTAATCTATCCTAAGCTGATCTAAGAGTGGTTTTCCTATTTCTTCTTTTTCTAAACCTTCATTATCTAAAGGACTCCAAAGTCCTTTAGGAGTATATTGGTTTGCTTTTCTAACATCTATATGCAACATCTTACTTCTATCTGCTCCTGTATTTAGATAACTAAACGCAGCACTAATTCCAAAAAGGATAGCGGCAAGCACTAAAATATAAGAAGTTATTAAAGCGGTTCTTAGTACATTTTTATGAATGGTTCTCATATTTTTATTTCCTTAATTATTTTTTCTATTCCTGACGTATAAATTCTAATCTCATAAGTATCGCTCTTCACAACATCTGTTTTTAAATAGAAGTTTACATACCCTTTATTGGATGTTTTTATAAAATTTGCTATTTGTTGATTGTTTTTATAGACCGTTAATTGCACTTGCAATCCATCAGGCGTAATCTGATTCATAAAACTCTGCAAAGGTCCTATTGTAATTTTTCTGTTTTCTTCAGAAAAGGCAATATTAAAGTCTTTAATAGAAGCATTGTATGCTAATTTTATAGTATTACTTTCTGCCATCCCTTCTACATAAGCTTTTACAGTCCATTCTTCTTCATAATCTGGATGAACGATTCTAGCTACAGCAATTCCTTTAATGGTGGTTCCTGCCGTTTTTAAAATATTCCCTCTTTTATTTTTAATAAAAAAAGCAACATACAACCCATCGCTTACCACATTGCCATACTTATCTTTTAAAATAGATGTAGAGAAGGTAGTAATTTGATTTCCATCGGCATAATTATGATTTTGCTCCGCAGAAATGGTAAAGTTTTCCGGAACTGTAGGCACTGCATCAATTGTGAATTCTTTAGAATTTGTTTCTGAAGATGAAGAAGATATTAAAAAACGCCCACTTTTTTCTTCGGTATAAATTCTTCCGTAAGCAATCAATTTGTTTGTATAAACCTGTATTTTCTCTTCATTAGATAAGAACTGATGATTTACACTTACAGGAGTACCTCTTTTAACGGGATTGTCTAAATCTTCTGTAGGAATAACCACTAGCATTGTATGGTCTGAACCTCCTACATTAATTGATGGTGGTCCTACATAAGTTTCCATAGACGCAACACTATCTTTTGGGGTTATGTTAAAAATACCTTTCCATTCTTTTTCGGCAATAAGAACCTTCCAATTTACAGTTCCTATTTTATTACTGATATGTGAAGGCACTATATATTGAAGTGATTTTTCTTTACGATTTGGCAAAATTAAAGTAGGTCCATAACTATTAGAGCAATATAAATAGGGATTCTCATTTTTAGTATTTGGAAATTCCAAAACAAGCGTATTACCAGCCGTAAAGGAGTTTTCAGATATTGAAGATGGTGTAATATTCACAAATAAAGGAGGTATTTCTATTCTTGCATCTTGCGAAACAGAGGTTGTTTCTAAAAAGGTTTTTGCTTTGCTCTTTACCGCTTCAATTGTTTTTTCTTTATAATTTTCTATGACATTAGCAATCGTATCAATCTTTAATTCTTCTAAAGTTCCATTATTATTTTTACCACTAGAAATCTTTTTGTCGCCGTTTTTATTGAGTTGCTCTCTTTTTTCTTTTTCTGAAGTATTTGAGGTGATGTCTTCAACAACATTAAGGGCATTTTTAGAATTGTTAGCATCTGTAATACGCTCTTTTTCCTGTCTGTCTTCTGGAATACTATTTTCTGTAGAAGTATTTATAGACTCTTTTAGATTTACAGCTTCAGATTCTGGTATTTTATTTAAAACTCTTTGTACATCTTCTACAGACGTATTTGTATCTTCAGAAATTACAGTTTCTTTTTTGCTTTTAGAAATACCTGCTACTACAATAGTATCGGTATTTATTGAAGCTTCGGTGTTTGGTTTTATGCCATTTTCTTTTATATCAAGAGAGTCTTCATTATTTTTAGCAAGAGTATTTTGAAAGGTTAAATCGTCTACAACTTTTACGGTTCTTATCACCGTTTCTGTTCCATTTCCTGAAGCATCAACAACATTGTAGGCAACGCTATAAGTTCCTTCAATATTTGTATTTACAATATCTCCGCCAATAGTTACCGTTAGTGATTTAGATAAATTATCTAAAACTGTTGCGCCTTTTTCTACATAAGGAGTTCCTATTTTTAAAACCATTATTGCTGCTCCTATTAATGTAATTACTGGAGGCGTTGCATCTGAAGTTATAGTTACAGTTCTTATAATTTCTACCGCTTCATTTCCAGCAGTATCAAAAACATTGTAACGAACGATGTAAACACCCGGAATATTCCCATATACAGTATCGCCACCTACTCGAATTCTATTAGAAATATCACCCTCTAAATCATCAATAGCGGTTGCTCCTGCATCTATATAAATTTCATTACTTGCCTCTTTTGTAATGTCTGTTCCTATTAGAGTAAGTATAGGAGCTGTTGTATCTACCGTGTTTTGAGCAAAAGTTAAAAACGGAAAAAACAACATTCCGAAAAAGACAATATGTTTACCTCTTAACTTCATTAATTAGGATTTCCAATATATGCATTCATTTCTATTTTAATAAAGCCATAAGCTGGATGTGTTATCTTTTGCAGTTCCGTTTGTGTATGGTTTTGAATCCGAAAAGGAATCATTTTACGAGCAGAAGACGCATTTGGAGATCCGTTTACAAAACAGTTTTCCATACTACTATTAATTGTTTGAATTGTGTCGTTTTTTAACAGTTTATATTCAAAGGTTTTTTTACGCTCTTGCCGAATCCCTTCTTTTAAAAACAAATGATCAATCCAAACAAGCTCTTTATTTTTACTGTAATAGGTTACTAAAAGTTGTGGCACTGTAATTTCTTCCAAACCGCTATTAAAAAGATTTCCTCTTACACTATTTTCATCGATATGAACATCACTTAAGACCATTTTTTTATACAAATCGGTATTTGAACTATTTCCTGCAGCTTGTAAATTAAACTTTGTAGGTTGTTCTTCCAATTCAATAGGTGTAAATTCATCGGGATTAAATGTCTCTGGAATAGAATCTTGTGTTCTTGACCAAGCAATGCCTTCAAAATTAATTTTAAAAGAGCTCACCTCTTTGGGCATTAGTTTGTGCTTTATATGATATTTTGCATTGTAAGAAGCCAAACGTTTATCATCATCATTGTACAAAGTTCCTTTTAAAATAACATCTGCAGGAAAATTATCTATGTTTTGAATCTCACCAATAATAGCATAACTACTATTAAACTTGACTAATTTTGCGGAAAGTATTTCTAAAGAAGGTTGCTTCAAAATATCATCATGGTGCGTTTGTTCTGTTGTAATCCGTTTTTTACCTTGATTGAAATATTGGGTAACATTGTTTGAATACAATTGGTCTGGAGGCAAATCGAAATCAATTTCTTCATCTTGTATATACCATTTCCCTTTGTATTTAGAAAGCGATTTATAAGCCGTTTGCTTAATTTTCTCGAGAGGTGTAATCCAATCTAACACTATTTTTGCTGTGGCTACACTATCATTTCTACTAGTAATCGTAGTTTTTAAACCGTCTAATTTTGCGTACGAACTTAACAAACCATCTGTTGTAGAAATTTCTAACATGTATTGTGCAATATCCTTTTTAGTTCTAGGATCTGTAAAATTATGCGCTTTTTCAAACTGTTTAAAATCTAACGCATCATAATAGGCAATAATTAAATTTTCTGGAGAATGTTGTGCATTGTTTTTAATATAAAAAAGATAAATGCCGTAAAAAACAATAATCGCTATCACCAAAGACCATAGATGTGTAATCTTTAAAAGCCCTTTAGAAAATTTTGTGTAATTATTCTTAAAATTCAAATACACAGGGGCTATTTTTTCTTTTGTTTTTAACGTTCGTACCCAAATCATTTGAATGTTCAACATAAAAGCAATAATAACGGTAAGGAAAGGGATAATTCCCCAAATAATTTTTTGCCATTTTGCCACATCATCTCTTGGTAAAATTGTAGACAAAGGGGGTATATTTAAACGTTCCCAAACCATAATATTATTTTCCAATTGCCGCAAACGCTGCCATCCGCAGAAATAGAGAATAGGATCATAAAATTTATCGTTAGAAAAAATATACTTTAAATTGTATTTTGCTGGAGTCGTTAAAAATTGCTGTAGAGATCCTATTCCTGCAATTCCTCTAAATTTTGAATTTTCTAAACGTTCTATAGGGCGTGTGGTTAATTCTGGTAATCTACGTGCAGAATGATAATTTCCATCTACCGTCATGGCATTGGTTTGTGCAGACAACCAAGCCATTTGGTCTCCAAATCCTAAAGGTAAATAACGCCACTTGTCATGATCGTCTTGATTTAAAAAATTAACAATGGGTAGCATCTTAATTTTTTGAGGCTGTGAAGGTCTAAAATACCCTAAGCTCATTGTAAAAACAGTCATAAACAAGAAAAGACCTGCTAAAATAGCGCCAATAATCCGATGATAAACAGCGCCAAATTTATCTTGAATTAATGCTTTTAAATCGCCTTCTACAAAACGATAGGCAAACTCCCCAAATAAGGGTAAAGACATAATAGATGCCCACAAAGTAAACCTATCTAGTGTTAAAATATTAAAAGCAGTTTCTCCTAAAACTATTCTAGGTATGGGTGTTGTACCTCCTGTTCCTAAAATGGTAAGAATGGTTATAGAAAGCCCAAAAAACAAATAGCGTTTGCTATAATATCTATAAAAAATATAAGGCAATAAAATCAATAAAACGCCCCAAGGGATAAAAAAGAAAACCAATCCGGAAGAAGTAATTTCTAAAAAATTATCTCTAGAACCGTGTGGAATAGGAACTTGCGTAATTGGGTTGTTCTTAGAATTAATCCAATATGGAAGAATACAACCAATAATAATTACTAAAGAAAGCATTCCAAAACCCACAATGCGTTTAAAAAGCTTTAAAAACTGCCCAAAGAAAACTTTCAAGGTTACTTCTTTCCAAACAGCTACTTGCTCTCTAGAAGCGTCCATAATAACCATTCCTATCAATGGGAATATAAAAAAAATCATCCCAAAGATGGGTGTTACATGATGAGAGGTAACGGTTACAGAAATTAACGAAAGAGAGGTAAATAAATAACGGTATTTACCCGTCTTTAGCCATAAATAAATTTCGGGAAGTGCATGCATTAAAACAGAAATTCCAACAATGCTAGGAAGTTGTCCAAAAATATGTAAAGTTTCTACAAAAGAAGAAGAAAATACGGCTAAAACAGCGGCATAACCTGCAGCAGTTCTGCTAGAAGTAATTAATAAGGAAAATCGATAAACTCCTGTTATAAATAAAAGAATACCAATAATAGCTACCGTAAACATTCCAAATTTTAGCCCTCCAATAAAAGAGAGTATGGCTATCGATTGATGTACCAAAGGCGGATAGCTCATTACCGTAAAACCCGTGTACCAACTATAATTCCAAGGCTCAAACCAACTATTCGCATAATGATTTGCAAAAAACAAATGAATCAACGCATCATAGGTAGTTTCTAATGTAAAAAATATAGAGGTTCCATGAAAGGCAATACCTATAAGTAAAGCAGCAATTAAATATTTATTCGATTTTTCTTTCATCTGTCTATATCATTTATTTTTATTGGTCAGATGTAGCTTTCATATATATAGTTATTCCTTTGTGTATCGAAACTTGACTCTGGAAATTTTATTAAAATAAAATCCGTATTTTTCAATAGTGTAAAGATAAATAATTTATACAGCTCTTCATTTTTAGTCGTCTTTAGAAAACGACCGTTCGTCTAAACAAATATTGTATCTTAACAAAATGAAATTTTGGCTCCCATAAACTATATTAATTTTAACCTATAATTGAACATTTAATTATGAAAATTTTAGCAATCGACGATCAACAACTTGTACTGCTTCCCTTGCAAAAAAGGTTAGCAGATTTAGGCTATGATGTAAAAACAGAGACTAATGCTACAAAAGGATTAGAACTATTTACTTCTTTTAAACCCGACTTATTAATTGTAGATATTAATATGCCTAGAATTTCTGGAATTGAAGTGGTAAGACATATTAGAGAGCAAGAAAATTCTCAAATTCCTATCATGGTTTTGTCTGGAAATACAGATGACGATGTAATTACAGAAGGTTTCGATTTAGGAATTAATGATTATATGAAAAAGCCACTAAGTCTAAACGAAGTTTGTGCAAGAGTAAAAAGGTTAATTGGCGTACCAGAAACTATAAACAAAGCAACAGAATCTAATAGTAATATAATGATTCAGCAGCGCTGCGTAGGTGTTGTAATTCCTTGCTACAACGAAGAAAAAAGGTTGTTAAGCAAAGAGTTTACAGATTTTATAAGCACCAATTCGGGATATCATTTATGCTTTGTAAACGATGGAAGCTCAGACAATACACTTGCTGTTTTAAACGATTTAAGAAAGGGCAAAGAAGATTTTATTAGTGTTTATGATTGTGAACAAAATGGGGGGAAAGCGGAAGCTGTACGATTGGGAATGCTACACATGGCAAAAAAAGATGATTTAGATTACATTGGTTTTTTAGATGCAGATTTATCTACAGATTTAGCAGATTTTGACGATTTGGTTTCTACTATAGAAAATTCAGATTTTAAAATTGTAAGCGGTTCTAGAATTAGTAGAATGGGTGCAGATATTACCAAAGAATCTGCTAGAAAGATAATTAGCTTAACTATTAATTTCATTATCAGAAAAATTTTACGAATGGATTTTAAAGACACGCAATGTGGTGCTAAAATTTTCCATAAAGACGTGATTGATATTTCTTTTGATGAAAAATTTTATACAAAATGGTTGTTTGATGTAGAAATTTTTATTCGAATTCGAAAGCATTTTAGTTTGGAAAAAGCAAAGCGTATGATTTGTGAACAGCCTTTAAAACGATGGATTCATGCAGACGGATCTAAATTATCTATGAAAGATTCTATAAAAATTATAGGGCAATTGGCACAAATAGCTTGGGTATATAGAGGTAAAAAAGGAACTCTAAAAAAAAATAGTTCTAAAGCAGAAGCTTTAGCAAAAAACACTTTATAAATAATTAATTGTACTTGATAATGAAGATTGGAATTATTATTCTATTTTATGACAACGAAAAGGAAATTGATAGCATTCAATTCAAAAATGTTTTTAATCAAATTAAAAACACAGAGATTTGTTTTGTAAACAATGGTAGTAAAGACCGTACTTTACAGATGCTAAAATTCATAAAAGACGACAAAAACACCAATATTCATCTACTAGACATTAAAAAACATATAGAGCCCGAAGCAGCCATTAGAGCTGGTGCACGATACTTTTACAATGCAAAAGACTTAAATTGTATTGGCTATGTAAATGCGTATAATTTTAACGATTTTAACAATCTAGACAAACTGTTAAAAGCAGCCGATAATTATTGTAATTTAATCATCAACGATAACTTTAATAGTCATAAAAAAAATCGAAAAATAGAACGAAAATCCTGTAAAAAAGTATTTTCTATTGTAGAAAAATTTAAAACTTTAAACATTCGTTTAGATGCCAGTAATCTAAAATATTCTATTTAAAATATAGCAGCCCTTTTTTTAATTCAAATTCATAAAAAATAAATACATTTATAGAATTCGTTTAAACTCTTTGGATTTAAGCGAAAATTAGACGTTTTTAGTGCTGTTGAAGGTTTTTTTAAGTTCCATAGCAGTGCTACGGAAGGAGAAAAAGACAAAAACAGGACTGAAAACAGGAATTTTTTCAGCAAATTGAAAAAGTTTAAACGAGTTCATAGACTAATTTGTATCAATGCTTACTGTAAAAAACTTATCTATTGCTTTTTCTCATCAAAAGAAAACAACAACAGTAGTAGATGCAATTTCTTTTCAATTAAAAAAAAATGAAATCGTAGGCATTGTAGGAGAATCTGGGAGTGGAAAATCCGTCACTTCATTGGCAATCTTAGGACTATTACCAAAAAAAACAGCAAAAACAACGGGCGAAATTCTTTTTAATGAAAATGCCATTCATACATTGTCCGAAAAAGAGTTTCAGAAAATAAGGGGCAACCAAATTGCCATGATTTTTCAAGAACCTATGAGTTCTCTAAATCCTACCTTAACTTGTGGCTTTCAAGTAGCAGAAATTTTACAACAGCATACTAGCCTATCTTCTAAAGAAATTAAAAAGGAAGTTATTGCACTTTTTGAAAAAGTAAAACTGCCAAGGCCTGAAAATATTTTTGCTTCGTATCCGCATCAAATTAGTGGCGGACAAAAACAACGTGTTATGATTGCCATGGCAATTGCTTGTAAACCGCAAATCTTAATTGCGGATGAGCCTACAACTGCTTTAGATGTAACCGTACAAAAAGAAATTATACTCCTTTTAAAAGAATTGCAACAAGAAACGCACCTAAGTATTTTGTTTATTTCTCATGATTTAACATTGGTTTCTGAAATTGCGAATCGAATTTTAGTGATGCATAAAGGACATATTGTTGAACAAGGAGATACGGATTGTATTTTTAAAAATCCAAAACAAAATTACACCAAAGCGCTATTAAATGCACGCCCTAAAAATAACGAACGCTTAAAGACATTACCTACTGTTACAGATTTTGTTCATAAAACCTTAAACAACGAACTCTATACAACAAAAGAACGCAATCTTTTTCATGAAAAAATATACAAGGAAAAACCGCTCTTAGAGATTTTTAATCTAAAAACTTATTTTAAAACAAATACTTCCTGGTTTGCAAAAGAGACTACTATAAAAGCGGTAGACAATGTTTCTTTTAAAGTTTATGAAGGAGAAACCTTAGGTTTGGTAGGCGAGTCTGGCTGCGGAAAAACAACATTGGGTAGAACTATTTTACAGTTAGAAAAAGCAACTGCAGGAACAATTTTTTACAGAGGAAAATCCATTACAAACCTATCAAAACAAGCTTTAAAAAACTTTAGAAAAGAAGTACAGATTATTTTTCAAGACCCTTTTTCTTCCTTAAACCCAAGAATTACCGTAGGAGCCGCCATTTTAGAACCTATGAAAGTACACGGTATTTTAAATTCTAGAAAAGAACGCAAAACATATGTGCTTCATTTATTAGAAAAAGTAGGTTTAGAAGCACAACATTTTAATCGTTATCCGCATGAGTTTTCTGGGGGACAACGGCAACGTATTGGTATTGCCAGAACCATTGCATTACAACCTAAATTAATTATTTGCGATGAATCTGTTTCTGCTCTGGATGTTTCTGTACAAGCGCAAGTTTTAAATCTATTGAACGAATTAAAAGCCGATTTTGGATTTACTTATATTTTTATTTCACATGATTTAGCAGTCGTAAAATATATGGCAGATCAATTGGTAGTGATGAACCAAGGAAAAATTGAAGAAATAGGCGATGCCGACACGCTATATAATCACCCTCAAAAAGAATATACGCAAAGCCTATTAAATGCGATTCCTAAAGGTATTTAGGAGATAGTTAATCCTTTTCTACATTTTATAAATCCAATATATAATGAAAAAACTAATGGATATAAAAAGAATGATAGTTCTTTTTAACAATTGCCTAGTTTTTTTATTTTTCAAATCTATTAATAAAAGCCATAAAAAAGTTATAATAGATAAGGGTATTAAAAAAATAATCCAAAACCAACCTAGAAAATTTGGACCATAAACACCCATTTTAAAATCTATAGGAAAAATCAAAAGGACTAAATTTAATAATAAACTTAAATAAAAAATAATATTTAATTTGAAAGATTTAAAAGCCATAGTAGTTCATATTTTTAATTTTTAATCACAACCTAAATCACTTATAGGTCTTATTCCTTGCAAAACATCTTTTATTTTATCCCAATCAGGTCTATTATGAATAGGTGCTAATATCGTAGAGACTCCTTCATTCTGATTTATAAAATCTTTTGTTTTTTGTTGAAAGCTTTCCCATAAATTATCTGCTCCATAAAAAGGGTTTCCAAAACTAAGTCCATATGCAGTATTTTCTTGTAAATTAGAAGTAAACCTGTCCACTCCTCTTACATAAATATTATACGACCCACTAGAACTTTCTTCAATTCCAAACTGTCTTGTTCCACTTACTGGATGGTTGTTATCAAATGGTGCTTCCATAGTCATAAATCGCCAATAGTCAGAAGTATACTCTGCGCAAACTACAACACCATCATTAATTGTTATATCTAATTTAATTATTGAGCCAATAGGATTATCAGAATTCCATAAGTTTGTTTCCTGTGTACAAATCTCATCAATTTCACAATAAGGTTCAAAAGTAGTTCCATCAACAAAATCGTTAATATTTCTTCTAAAATAATCTAAAAACTGTTCTGGGCTAAACTGAACACCAGTAGTTGGGTTATTCGGTAATGTGGTAATATTTACCGCAAAATAATCCATATTAACTATTGTTCCTCCTGCATTCTCTAAATATTGAATATTCCAATCTCCTAGCAAAGCCTCATGATTTTCTTGTAAATCTTTAACTTTATCTTTCACAGATGGGGATGGTGTATGCTGTGCTAAAGATTTCCAATTTTCTATTTGGTTACAATCAATATCTAATAAGAAAAACGGATTATCTTCTAATAGTCGCTCTATTATTTCTTCTGTACTTATGTTTTCCAACAAACTCTCCAATGCCATTTCTTTTTCTCGTTCCCATGCTTCTACAACACTGGCATACAAATCGCTACTATCTACATATTGTCCCATATTGTTTTGGGCACTTGCCAAAAGACTTTGAAAATGGTTCTGACTAAAAATAGAATACCCTCCACCTCTGTTTTGTATGGCATAATTTTCTATGACAGGTGAGGTAGCTTGGTCGGTGTCTTTAAATTTATTAAATAATTCCAGCAATTGCGGATAGTAATAAGGTACAGAAGTAAGCCTTTTTATTTCTTCGTAATTAATTAAAAACTGCATGTAATTTAACTCGTCCCACTCGTTAAAACTATAGTAGTAATTGTTTTTTTGTTGTACCATTTTTTGCTCAAACGCACTGCCTAAGTTGCCAATTTTTAAAGCAATATGTTTGTTTGTGTGGGTAGTAGCAATATTGTTTTCTAAAGGGATTAAAACCGTATTTCTATGCTGGTTAATACTATTGCTATTTTGCATGTCTTTTAAAGCAACATTATTTACTGTAATATATCCGTATTGAGAATTGTGAATATTTCCTGCTTGTATTTCTGCACTTCGTAAGGCTAACAATTTTAAGTCTTTTAAATAGGTTAAGGTTCTTTGATAGCCTTGCGAATGTAGTCGGTCATATTTACTTTTAGGACTTACCTTATTTCTTACAATATTCGCTTTTTCGCTATATAAAAACATTTCATTTTTTGCGGCATCATAATTGGCAAAGGTTTTATTAAACTTGTTTTCTAAGTGCTCTTTAATAATTTCTCTTTGTTTGTGAAACCATGCGTCTTTCTCTTTATCTCTGGCTATTTTTAAAGCAATTTCATTGTTTACTGCATTGTTAAAAGAACTGCTATTGGATACAAAAGTAAAATCAGGAATTTCATCTTCCACAACCAGTCCGTTTCCATCGAGTACATACTCTCCGCCTGTGGGAGGCATTTGTCTTTGTTGTCTGTTATTTCTTTGTCCTATCATACTCGTACTTCCTAGCACTAAAAATAACAATAAAGTATAGGTAATTTTATTTTTCATAATTTTTTATTTTTTGATAATTAATTTTGTCTTTTTCTCTCCATCTACAAAGACATTTACAATATAAACACCTTTGGTAAGGTTGGCTCCTTCAAAATGATAGCGATAATCTCCTGCTTCTTGTCTTTGTGCTTGGGCTACGGTATAATTTTGTGTACCATCAAAAGAACTTACTTGTATTTGAATATTACTGGTAGTTTCTAGCGTGTAGGCAATAATTAAATCGCTTACAAAAGGGTTTGGATAGAGTTTTATAAAGTGGTCTTCTTGTGTAGCTAAGGCTTGTAATACTTCTTGGGAAAGTGCTATTCCGTTTTCTGTGGTGGTACTCTCTTTGGCAAGTATAAATTGTAACGGCAGACCTTGTTCATTCCAATGAGGGATGTAACTTTCTATAACTCCTATTAAGTAATTTGTATTTCCAAAAGAAGCCAATTCCACATCGCTAGAAAGTAATTGATACTCTAAATTAGTAGGGATTTGCTCGTGATACGAATTGTGAGGCAAATTAACTTCCAAATTATCAAAATAAATACTGCTGTCTAAAATAAGAGCTGTACTAGTTATTTCTTGTTCGTTTATTTGCCAAGTATAATTTGTTTGGCTTTCTGCTTCATTTTTAGAAAGGTATAATGTAATCGGTATATTTTCTTCAATAACAGTTCCAGACCAATCCATTTTTAATAGTTGCCCTATCCATTTTCCATATAGTTGCCCTGCTTTAATGCTTGTGCTACTATTTTCTTCTATACTTTCAAGGGTTGTTGTTGCTTCTGTAACTGCTTGCTCGTTTGTTGCTGTTTGAATCGTATTGGTAGCTTCTTCTGTATCAAAGTCTGTTCCTAGCAAACGATTCGCTTTGGCAATATCTTTGGCTACACCATAACCGTTTAAATAACAGACACCCAACCAATAATTTGCCATTTTAGAGGTGCTTTTTTCAAACCATGCTACGGCTTTGGTATAATCTTGCGGGGTATTTCCCAAACCTTTTAAATAAAAATAACCTAGACTATATGCTCCTTTATCGTTGCCTAATTTGTAAGCTCTTTTAAACCACTTTTTAGCTTTTCTATAATTGAGTTTACAACCTACACCGTATTTATATAAAAAACCTAATCGTTGTGCCGCAATAGGGTTGTCTTGTTCTGCTGATTTTTTAATCAGTTCAAAACCTTGTTCTACAATAGCTTTCTCTATATCATAGGTATAAATATGCCCTAAAACCAATTGTGCTTTCGCATTATTTTGTAATACACAAGGTTTTAAATAGTCAATAGCTTTTACAGTATCTTTTTCTACTGTGGCACTCCCTTTTAAATAAGAAAGGGCTTCTTGTACATTGTTATTACAATGAAGAGTTTGTTGTGCTTGTAAGTTTATACCGAAACAACACACAGTAAAAAGAATAAAAAGTGATTTCATTTTCATGGGTTTTTAAGTTTGTAATTTTTAAAGAGAAGCAATTGTTTTTACCAACTCTTTTTCATTTTTTGGGGAAGTGTGGCAGCTTGCTTTTACTAGGGATAAATAACAAACCACCACAGCACAAACCTATAACAAAAAAGAAGGCTTGTCAATACCCATAAATGGGTAAATGTTAGCAATACCCTTTTTCAGGGATGGCATACCCATTTATGGGTATAAAAAATCGTAAAAATTTAAAAATCAGTTATTTATAAGAATATAAACAGCCACAAAACGGCTACAAAAAAGCCCCTTTTACACCTGTTTAAGTCTTCTTTATTTTTTAAACTTTAACACTTCGGAGCGGCCTTTTTTAAAAATTTTGTTGCTGGCATGCTTTCCTTTTCGCAATTCCTTTTGCTGTTCATAAGGCAAATGAATCATTTCTTTGCAAGCGGTAGAACAAGTATTTTCCATTTTTTCTGCACAAGCATCGCACTGAATAAAGAGTAAATGACAGGCTTCATTGGCGCAATTTGTATGCGTATCTGCAGGTGTACCACATTGGTGACAATGCGCAATAACATCGTCAGAGATTTTTTCGGCTCTACGGTGGTCAAAGACAAAGTTTTTTCCTTTAAACTTGTTTTTGATGCCTTCATTTTTAACCTGACGTACGTATTCTATAATACCTCCTTCTAATTGATATACATTCTTAAATCCTTTGTGTTTGTAATAGGCAGAAGCTTTTTCACAACGAATACCTCCCGTACAGTACATCAATAAGTTTTTATCTTCTTTGTGGTTTTTTAAATCTTCTTCTATCAAATCTAAAGAATCTCTAAAAGTATCTACATCGGGGGTAATTGCGTTTTCAAAATGACCTATTTCACTTTCATAATGGTTTCGCATATCTACACAAATGGTATCTGGATTTTCTAGCAACGTGTTAAACTCTTTTGCATTTACATGCACACCTTTATTAGTTACATCAAAACTCGCATCATTCAATCCGTCTGCTACAATTTTATCCCGAACCTTTACTTTTAGTTTTAAAAACGATTTATTATCATGTTCAATTGCTACATTCAATCGGATGTCTTTTAAAAAGGAAATGGCATCTAATTGCGCTTTTAAATCCAAGAAATTATCGGAAGGAACTGATAATTGCGCATTAATTCCTTCATAAGAAACATAAATTCTACCCAAAACCTCTAAAGCGTTCCACTCTAAAAACAATTTGTCTCTAAGCAATTGTGGGTTTTCTATCTTATAATAGGTGTAAAAAGAAATGGTAATACGGTCTTTTCCCGCATCGTCTATTAATTGGGCGCGCTCTGCAGCGCTTAACTTGTTGTACAGTTGCATGCTATACTTTTTTAAGTTTTTATAAATAATTAATGAAAGAAATGAATTTCTTTACGATTTTGCAAAACTAGTTATTTTTTTAGTTTTGGTTACATTTTAAACAAGGCGAATATTTTTGTTAAATTTTTTAGAAGAAACCGATAACATGTTATTTTACCGTTCAAAAAGCTATTTTTTTTAGCATCTTTGCAAACTATATTTATCTTAAAAAGTTACAGAATGAAAATAGCAGTTGTAGGTGCTACTGGAATGGTAGGAACCGTAATGTTAAGAGTGTTAGCAGAAAGAAATTTCCCAGTTACAGAGTTAATTCCTGTAGCCTCAGCAAGGTCTGCCGGGAAAAAATTATCTTATCAAGGAAAAGACTATACGGTGGTAACTTTAGAAGACGCCGTACAAATGAATGCTGATATTGCTTTATTTTCTGCAGGTGGAGATACTTCTTTAGCCTGGGCACCAAAGTTTGCCGAAAAAGGAACTGTTGTCGTAGACAATTCTTCTGCTTGGCGAATGGATCCCACAAAAAAATTAGTAGTGCCAGAAATTAATGGCGATGTACTAACAAAAGAAGATAAAATTATTGCAAACCCTAATTGTTCTACCATTCAATTGGTAATGGCATTAGCACCTTTGCATAAAAAATATACGATGAAACGTGTTGTAATTTCTACCTATCAATCCGTTTCTGGAACTGGTGTAAAAGCGGTACAACAATTAGACAATGAAGAAGCGGGCGTTGAAGGCGAAATGGCATATCCTCATAAAATAGGTAGAAATGCTTTGCCACATTGCGATATCTTTTTAGAAAATGGCTACACCAAAGAAGAAATGAAATTGGTAAAAGAGCCTAAGAAAATTTTACGTGATGATTCTTTTTCTGTAACGGCAACAGCGGTTAGAATACCTACTGCTGGTGGACATTCAGAAGCGGTAAATGTACAATTCGAAAATGATTTTGACATTGCTGAAGTTCGTGAAATTTTAACGGATACTTCTGGCGTTGTTGTGCAAGATGATCTTGCGAACAATGTATATCCAATGCCCATAACAGCACATGATAAAGACGAAGTTTTTGTAGGAAGAATTCGTAGAGACGAATCGCAAGCCAATACCTTAAACATGTGGGTAGTTTCTGATAATTTAAGAAAAGGTGCGGCAACAAACACCGTACAAATTGCAGAATATTTAGTAGCAAACAACCTTATATAATTCAAAAATATATGGCAATATTTCATCCATTAATTGTAAAAAATATTGTAAAAGAAACCGCAATGGCAGTTGCGATAGAATTTGAAATTCCTGAAAACTTAACAGCAACTTTTCAATTTAAAGCAGGGCAATATCTTACCTTACAACAAAAAATTAATGGAGAAGAAATTCGAAGAGCCTATTCTATTTGTGCATCACCCATCAGTGGTCGTTTAAAAGTTGCCATTAAAGCCATTCCCGAAGGTGTTTTTTCTAATTACGCCATTTCAGAATTAAATATAGGAGATACCATAGAAGTTTCTGAACCTGAAGGAAAATTTTTATTAGAACCTCTTCCTAATAAAAATTATATTGCTTTTGCAGCTGGAAGTGGAATTACACCCATTTTATCGATGGTAAAAACAGTTTTAGAAAGTGAATCTACAGCAAATTTTACCTTGATTTATGGAAACAAGAGTATTGCCGATACTATTTTCTATTCAGAATTGAACAAACTAAAAAAGGAATATTCAAGTCGTTTTAACCTCAATTATATTTTTAGTAGAGAACGACACGAAAACACCTTATTTGGAAGAATTGACAAAGGAAATACAAATTTCTTTGTAAAAAATAAATACGCAAACACTCTTTTTGACGCTGCTTATCTATGCGGTCCTGAAACTATGATACAAACCGTTTCAGATACGCTTTTAGAAAATAATTTCACAAAACAGCATATTCATTTCGAACTTTTTACAGCTTCTTCTAACGAACAAAATACCGATAAGATTAAAGAAGGAACTACTGAAATAACGGTATTGGTAGATGATGAAGAAACTACCTTTTCCATGGCTCAAACGGATGATATTCTAGCGGCTAGTTTACGTAACAATATCGATGCGCCCTATTCTTGTCAGGGTGGTGTTTGTAGTAGTTGTTTGGCAAAAGTTACTGAAGGAAAAGCGATTATGACAAAAAATAGCATTCTAACAGACGACGAAGTTGCTGATGGATTTATTTTAACCTGCCAAGCGCATCCTACAACTTCAAAAATTAGAATTGATTTTGATGATGTTTAAAAAATGTTGAATTCTAAATTTTTTAATCATTCAATCTTTTAATTTTTAGCCTTGCTCTCTTTTACTCGTGATTCTTGGTTCTTTTCAATCTAAAATCTATCCCTTTATCAATTTGTTTCGTAGTTTCCCTGTTGAAACGTTTTTTCAAAAGCTATCAATTGCCATTCATAATTCAACATTCGTAATTTATAATTACCTTTAGCCAATGGAGTTTTCTACATTTATAGACGCTTTTTTTATTGGTTTTTTTATGGCTTTTATGATTGGCCCTGTCTTTTTTGTATTGATACAGACAAGTCTTTTAAAAGGAGCAAGAGCCGCTATTTTCTTTGACATTGGAGTTATTTTAGGTGATGTTTCTTTTATTTTAATAGCGTATTACGGTAGTAGGTCTTTGCTAGAAAAAATAAAAGACGATCCGCGATTGTTTTTTGTTGGCGGGTTGATTTTAATTGTTTATGGATTGATTACCTATCTCGATAAAACAGAAAAAAAAGAACTTGATGTAAGTGAAATTAAAGTCCCTCTTAAAAACAATTATCTTAGATTACTTATCAAAGGGTATTTTTTAAACTTTATTAATATTGGTGTTTTGGCATTTTGGCTAGGATTAATTGTTGTAATTGGTCCTACCCTACAAATGAATCCTGTTTCCATATTTTGGTATTTTACTACCATTCTTTTGGGGTACTTTATAACTGATTTGGGTAAAATCTTTTTAGCAAAGCAACTGAAAGATAAAATGACCCCCAATGTTATTTATCGCATTAAAAAAGGTATGGGCGTTGTATTAATTGTATTTGGCGTTCTTTTACTCTTAAAAGGATTTATTCCTAATAAGCAATTAGACAATTTTATAGAGAGCCCTATTGAGAAACAACCGTAAAATAATATTCTTATTTAACATGCTTTGTACTCAAATAAAACTCTTCATAGGTTTGTAGTAAGCTCATTAATGCGGCAATCAAATCTTTCGTTTCTAAAAGAACGCTAAAATATAAGGTAGTGTTTTTAGGACTTGTTTCATCGGTTCTAATTCTAGTAACCTGATTTTCTATAGACTTAGAAACATCTTTTAAGAGTTCTTGTTTTCCTATTAAAACATCGTTGAGATCATGAAAAGTGCGCTTTTCAAAAATAACACTCACTTTTTCCAATAAAGTACTGAGTTCTATATTAATCCCTTTTAAATCTTTTAACTGCCCTTTCTTTAAATTTTTATGATTGTTATTTACATGTTTGTAACTTGCTCTAGAAATATAACTAATAGATTGTGCTACATCCTGTAAGTATCCTAAAATTAAAATATAAAATTTACTTGCTTGTACAGAGGTGTCGTCTAACGACTTAATAAAGTAAAAAACACCGTCTTTTAATCCGTCTATTTCTTCGTTTAATTTTCCTACATGTTTGTCTGTTTTTCGCAATTTATTCAAATCGTGCTTTGCTAAATCGTTTACAACATTTGTATACAGCTTATTAATTCTAGTTGCCACTTGTGCTACATGGCCCGAACTTTCTTCAATAACACCGTTAATGGTAATTAATTCTGCCCTTTCTATATATTGTTGCTTCTTTTCTTGTTGTACTTTTTTATTATTTCGAATGGCGCTTCTTCCTATTAGTAGAAGTACTAAAATTAAAAGTACAGGTACCATGGTCATACTCCAACTAATCAAATAGGCAACCAAAGCTGCTGCAAAAAAAGCAACAATAGCCGTTAAAAACCAACCGCCAATTACATTAATTACCCCAGCAACTCTATATACAGCACTCTCTCTACCCCAAGCTCTATCTGCTAAAGATGTACCCATAGCTACCATAAAAGTTACGTATGTAGTAGACAATGGCAATTTCATAGAGGTGGCAATAGAAATTAAAATTCCAGCAACAATTAAATTTACAGAGGCTCTTACCAAATCAAAAGCCGCTACCTCATAAGTTCTTTTTGTAGACAACTCAATGACTGGCTTTTGAAATTTATTATCAATAAACACAAGTAATTTTTTGGGTAATACAACACCAATAAAACTGTTAATCCCCATAGATGCGCGTACTACAATTCTAGAAAGCGGGTTGGGCTGAAATTTTTCATGACCATCGCCTTGTCTAGACAAATCAATCCCTGTTTTAATCACATTTTTTGCTTTTTTGGAAGTCCATAAAGTAACTACCATAATTGCTCCTGCCATTAGTAATAACCAAATGTTTGAGGGTACTTTTTCTGCTAAAATTTCCATAGAAAATGCCGTAGCACTTGCGCCAGAAATTTCCCAAGCCTGATAAGAATTCCATGCAGCAATAGGCACGCCTACAAAATTTACCAAATCATTTCCAGAAAATGCCATTGCTAAAGAGAAAGTTCCTATCCCTATAATCAGTTTCAAAATATTAATCTTAAAAAATTGGATGCATAACTGAGAAATTAGCGACCAAACCAAAAAACTTCCTGCAATAATTACAAAGGTATTTCCTTCTATCAAATTTTTTATGCTGCCGTACCAAGGAGTTCCTTTTAATCCTTTAATGATAATAAAATAAGTAATTGCAGTAATCGCAAAACCACCAAACAGCGCATTGATGTATGTAGCTCTTTTTTCAAAATTAAAAGAATAAATTAATCGAGAAAAGAATTGCACAATAGCACCTACAGAGAAAGCCACTAAAACAGAAAGCAGAATTCCTTTGATAATTTGAACCGCTTTTTCGTGGTTGATATAATTCCAAATATCGACAATGGATTGAGCATCATTTGCAGAAATTTTTATCAATGAAATACAAACAGCAGCACCCAATAATTCAAATACAATAGAAACTGTGGTTGAAGTTGGCATTCCTAATGAATTAAAAACATCTAATAATAAGATATCGGTAATCATTACTGCCATAAAAATAAACATGATGTCTTGAAACATAAACATGTTGGGATTAAAAATTCCTTTCCGAGCAACTTCCATCATTCCACTAGAAGTAATGGCTCCAAAAAACACTCCCAAACTAGCAATAATCATAATGTTTTTAATAGAAATAGCTTTGGAACCAATTGCTGAATTTAAAAAATTTACAGCATCATTGCTTACACCTACTACTAAATCTATAACTGCTAAAACAGCCAAAGCAACAAGCATTAAAATATACGGATCTCCCATTTTTAGTATTTAATTGAATTGAACAAATTTAAAGACAGCCCAATATGTTAAAGTTAATTTAATGTTATCAAATGTATCGTTTATAAATACCTTTTAGCAACAACCTCTTAACGTATGAAATAGGAAACATTGAGTAGTAATTTATAATTTTCTACTTAACATTTCAATAACATACTATTCATACAAACATAATATAAAACTAACATATACTTTACAATACAACATCAATTTTGCAGCATTATTTATAACCATATAATAAACAATGAAAAAAATATTTTTTATTTTCTTAATTAGTATTTGTCAACTCGTAAATGCGCAAGAAAAAGGAACTGTAAAAGGATTGCTTACAGATAAAGAAATGAATAATGAGCCGTTGCCCTTTGCCAATGTATTTCTTAAAGGAACAAGCATTGGAGTTACTACAGATATGGATGGAACCTATGTGCTTTCCACAGAAGAAGGCAGCTATACTTTAGTATTTAGTTTTTTAGGTTACAAAACTGTTGAAAAAGAGATTGTTGTAAAAGCTGGAGAAACACTTACGATAAATCAAGTGATGGGTGCTGAAGAAGGGGTTACGATAGATGAAGTTGTGGTTACGGCAAGTACTAGCAAGGAAAAAGAAACTGCCTTAATATTACAACAAAAGAAAGCTGTCTCTATTAAAACTACTATTGGAGCACAAGAACTCTCCAAAAAAGGAGTTTCGAATGCTGCTGGAGCCGTTGAAAAAACAGCAGGTGTTTCTAAAGGTTCTAAAAGTGTGGTAGTAAGAGGTTTGGGAGACAGATACAATGCTACTTTATTAAACGGTTTGCCTTTGCCTTCTGAAGACCCAGAGTATAAAAATATTTCTTTAGACTTTTTTGATACAAGCATCATTAAAAATATTGAAGTCAATAAAGTTTTTACGGCAGATTTAAATGGAGATGTTGGTGGTGCTACAATTAATATAGTTTCTAAAGAAGTCTCTAAAAAAAAGGAAGCTAGCTTTAGTGCTTCTTTAGGCGGAAACTCGCAAACCATTTCTAAAGATTTTTTAAGAATTGATGGAACTAATAATTTTGGAACTCAAAAATTAACCCATACGGTTACAGATTTAAGCACCTATGCTTTTGGAAATTCTTTTAACCCTAGTACACAAAGTCTTCAATTAAACAATAGTTTTTCTTTTAAATATGGAAGAAAAACCAACATTGGAGAAGAAAACTCATTACACTATTTTCTTGTAGGTAGTTATGATGGAAATTATAATTTTTTAGAAGGAAACATCAAACAAAATACAACAAACGGAGCTATTTTTAGAGACCAAGAGTTTTCTAAATACAATTATACCACTACCCAATTGTTAATGGGAAATGTAAAATTTAAATCAAACAAAGGCTATTCCATAGCTTACAATCATTTATTTATTCATAATAACAAACAATCTATTGGAGATTATTTAGGACAAGATACTCCAGAACAAGAGGGTGATTTGTCTTTTCAACGAAGACAACAAATAAATAATAATGTATTGTACGTAAATCAACTTTTAGGAGAATATACCATTTCTGAACGATGGAAATTAGCAGCAAAAGGTTCTTTAAATTTTATTAGAGGAAATGAACCCGATAGAAGATCGAACGAATATTTAATTAGAGACGGTGTTACAAGACCGAACACCAATAGTGCAGGAACTAACGAGCGTTATTTTTCTAAATTGCAAGAAAACGATTATGCCGCTAAAGGAATTGTTACGTATAAATTAAAGGAAGATGAAGAAGATAAGAGTAGTATTGATTTTGGTGCAGACTATAGATATACAGAGCGTTTATTTGCCGCAACTATTTTTAACCACGCTTTTACAGGAAATGGTCCGGAAATAGACATTCAAAATCCAGATGCAGTTTTTAATCAAAATGCAATCGATAGCGGAATATTTAGCCTGCAAACAGGAAGAGGAAATGCGTCTAATCCTAATGCATTTGTTCCTTTTACATACAGAGGAAAAAGACTAATATCGGGAGTTTTTACAAACCTTGTGTATCAGTTTAATGAAAATTTAATCTTTTTTGGAGGTTTAAAATTTGAAAGAAATCATCAAAGAGTTACTTACAATACCAATATTGCACAAAGTGCTGTAGATGGCCCTTCTGAATTAGACAGAAGCTATGTTTTGCCTAGTTTCACTATAAAATACAACTTTAACGAAAATAGTATTCTACGTTTTGCTGCAAGTCAGACCTATACATTTCCTCAATTTAAAGAAACGGCCCCTTTTAAATACCAAGACATTAATTTTTCAAGTCAAGGGAACCCAGATTTAAACCCTTCAGACAATTATAATTTCGATACAAAGTATGAATATTACTTTTCTTCATCGGAATTGATTGCTGTAACAGGGTTCTATAAAATGATTCAAAATCCAATTGCAAGAAGTGAAATTCCTTCTGCGGGAAATACATTAACGTATTTAAATGTTGGTGATAGAGCTTCTGTATTTGGAATTGAATTAGAGGCTCGAAAAAATGTTTTAAAAAATGATGATGAAAGTGATGAAACCTATTCTTTAGATGCAGGAATAAACCTTTCTTTTTTAGCTTCTAAAGTAAATCTAGATCCCAATTCTATTGCACAATTTCAAGAAGACTCTAGTCAATTAGAAGGTGCAACACCTTTTTTAATGAATGCAGATCTTACGTTTAATAAGAAGTATGAAAATAGTGAGCTTACCACTGCTTTAGTACTCAACTATTTTAGCGACCGTGTATATTCTATTGGTACAAGAGGTTTTGAAAACATTATAGAAAAAGGAATTCCTACTTTAGATATAGTTTCTTCTTTAAAATTAGGAGAAAAATACAATGTAAAGTTAAAAGCAACCAACTTATTAAACCCTTCTTTTCAATTAAATAGAGATAGTGCTACCAATGGTAGTAACGTAGTGTTAAGTAATTATAAAAAAGGCGTTAACCTAAGTTTAGGGATTTCTTATGACTTTTAAAATTTTTGGAATTTCATAACAATTTATTGAAAAAAAAGAAACACACAAGAAATACAGAGATTGCAATTTTGCAATAGATAAATTTAAAACATAAAAACAAGTACAAAATGAAAAAAATTCTACTATCAATTTTATCAATCGCTATAGTTTCACTTACAAGCTGTTCTTTAGATAATGATGATGAAAACAATGTAACTACAGGAGGAGAAGTAACTGCTCAAAATTTGGCAGGAAATTTAACTTCAGATTTAACGTTAAATTCTGGAGTAGACCACAACTTAATAGGCACATTATTGGTAAAAGACGGAGCTACTTTAACCATTGAAGAAGGAGTAAGAGTAAAGGCATTGGCTGGAGGAACAGATGTATACATTTTAGTTGAAAAAGGAGGGAAAATTATTGCCAATGGTAGCGAAGACAACCCTATTGTATTTACCTCAAATGCTACCAATCCGCAGGCTGGAGATTGGGGAGGAATTATTTTAAATGGAAAAGCACCTTTAAGCAGACAATCTTCTGCAGATAGTAATGCTGCTACAGAAGTAAATAGCACTATTTTCTTTGGAGGAAATGAGGCAGATGATAATTCTGGAATTTTAAATTATGTAAAAATTGAATATTCTGGAGCAAGAATCGATGATGAAGCAGAACACAACGGATTAACATTAAATGGAGTAGGTACAGGAACAACACTTTCTAATATTGCTATTTTAAATGGTGATGACGATGCTATTGAGTTTTTTGGAGGAACGGTAAACGCTTCTAATATTTTAGTCGTAAATGCAAAAGATGATATGTTTGATTTTACACAAGGATATACAGGAAGCTGTACCAACTTATATGGAGTAAGAGAAGCAGCGTTTAATGCTGTAACTTCTGACCCTAGAGGTATTGAAGCCGATGGTAATTTGGACGGAAATACACCAACAGACATCAATCAATCTGTATTTAGCATAAACGGTCTTACCATTATCAACAATGGAAATAACGTTGATATGTCTGATGCTATTAAAGTAAGAAGAGGTGCTACAGCAACCATTACCAATGCTTACATAGCTTTAGGTGCTGGAGCTACCTATTCAGATTTTATAGATTTAAAAGATTCTAAAGGAGATGCAAATGATGCTACTGCAATTACTGCAATTGGAAATCCTGCAAATGGTTTAGACAATACCGATATAAAAAATACAACTTCTGGAGGAGCAACAATTACCGCTACTTCAGGTACTAGTGGAGGAGCAGATACTACTGTATTTGATTGGACAGGTTATACTTTTAACTAATTTGGTCTACTAAAAAAGAAAATACGCAAAAGGAAAATAATTTATTTGAATTAAAAAAAGCAGGCTAAAAGCCTGCTTTTTTATATTATATCTATTAATATGCTATTTGTTATTTACAGCAACACTAGATTCCGATTTCCAATGATTTACACTAACCAAAACGTTATTTGTATAATTAAGTTCTTTTAGAGATTCTTTTCCCCAAATAAACCACTTTCCTGTTTTTTTACCTTCTTTATAACGGGCAATCTGCGTTTTATTGCCTTCTGTGTCAAAGCTTATCCACTCTCCTGTTACTTTTTTATCCTTAAAAAACCCTTGTACACTTACAAGTCCATTATCATGATAATAAGTGGCTTTTACCAAATCTCCAGATTTTTCGAAAGTTGGACTTTTTTCTTGTGCGAATCCTACCGTTGCAATAAAAAATAATGCATATATCAATGATTTCTTCATGGTCTTAAAATTTTTAAATTAACATTTAAGTTACACAAAGATACTAAAATGTTACATAAAATCAACATTTACGTAACATTAAATTAACATTAAAAACATAAATAACTGATAATCAATATAAAAGGTAATTTAAAATAACATAAAACACGGCTTATTTTATTTAGTATCTTTGAAAATAAAGCATTTCTAGACCTTCATTTTTATTTTATAGTACCCAATTACAACCGTAAATCATTATCAAAAATGGCGACACATTCGTTCACTAATCAACTCATTCATGAAACAAGTCCGTATTTATTACAACACGCTCACAATCCTGTAAATTGGTATGCTTGGAATGATGAAGCCTTGACGCTCGCAAAAAAAGAAAACAAATTAATTTTAATTTCTGTGGGATATGCTGCTTGTCATTGGTGCCATGTTATGGAACACGAAAGTTTTGAAAACGAAGCCATTGCCAAAATCATGAACCAACATTTTATCAATATAAAAGTAGACAGAGAGGAACGACCCGATGTTGACCAAATTTATATGAGTGCTGTTCAACTAATGACGGGACAAGGAGGTTGGCCCTTAAATTGTATCGCCCTGCCAGACGGAAGACCAATCTGGGGAGGAACGTATTTTAAAAAGAGTGATTGGACAAATGCCTTGCAACAAATTGCCAATTTGTATCAAAAAGATTCGGCAAGAATTGTGGAATACGCAGAAAAATTAACCGAAGGTGTGGAACAATCAAATTTAATTCCTTTTAATGATACAGCAATCGAATTTTCATCAACTTATATTAAAAAATGTATCGATAAATGGAGTCTTTATTTTGATGAAACTTTAGGTGGTATGAATCGTGCTCCAAAATTTCCCATGCCCAATAATTATCATTTCTTATTACAATATGCGCATCAAACCAATAATAAAGAACTTGCAAAATATGTAGATACTTCCTTAACAAAAATGGCACATGGCGGAATCTTTGATCAAGTTGGTGGTGGCTTTTCGCGTTATTCCGTAGATACCCAATGGCACATTCCTCATTTCGAAAAAATGCTGTACGATAACGGACAATTGGTGAGTTTGTATTCCGATGCCTTTTTAGTTTCTAAAAATGAATTGTATAAAGAAACGGTATATAATACGTTAGCATTTGTAGAACGAGAATTAATGCACAAAAACGGTGGATTTTACGCTTCTTTAGACGCAGATAGTTTAAACGAGAAAAACGAATTGGAAGAAGGCGCTTTTTATGTATGGAAAAAAGACGAGCTAGAAAAAATCATTACAACTAATTTTAAGCTATTTTCAGAATATTACAACATCAATAGTTACGGTTTTTGGGAACATGGAAATTATCATTTCATAAGAACAATTGATGATGATGTATTTGCTAAAAAACACAATATTGAAAGAAACGCGTTGAAAGAAATAGTAGCAGCATGGAAAAAAACACTTTTAGAAGAACGTGCTAAAAAACCTCGTCCAAGGTTGGATGACAAAATTTTAACTTCCTGGAATGCCTTAATGTTAAAAGGATGTATAGACGCATATCGTGTTTTTGATGAAGCGAAATTTTTGAAAATTGCTTTAAAAAATGCTAACTTTTTAGAACAAAACCTCTTCAAAGAAGACGGTGGTTTGTATCGAAATTATAAAAATAAAAAGGCAACCATTAATGGATATTTGGAAGATTACGCTGCGTTAATTGATGCCTATATTGCGTTGTATGAAGTTACTTTTGATGAAAAATGGTTGCAACTCGCAAAACAATTAACCGATTATACTTTCGATCATTTTTTCGATTCAGAAACAGGAATGTTCTTTTTTACTTCCAATCTCGATTCAAAATTAATTACCAGAAAAATCGACACAGAAGACAATGTTATTCCTGCATCCAATTCTATCATGGCTAAGAATCTATTAAAACTAGGGCATTTTTACGAAAACAAACATTATTTAAAAGTAAGTGAACAAATGGTGCATAATCTGTCACCATCAATAGAAAATTATGCTTCTGCCTATTCCAATTGGTTAATGGTATATAGTAATTTTAGTAATCACTTTTATGAAGTAGCCATTCTTGGAGAGAATGCGTCTCAAAAAGTAAAAGAGCTCAATAGCGTATTTATTCCGAATAAAATAATTGCCACAAGCACAAAAGAAAATGAGTTACCATTATTGCAAAATCGCTTTGTAGCAGGAGAAACTCTAATTTATATTTGTGTAAATAACACCTGTAATTTACCTACAGACGATACTCAAATAGCTTTAGATCAGCTTTCTAAATAAACTCCTTGCCTTGTCATTCCTGTGAAAACAGGAATCTATAAAAAGTTGATTTATCTAATTATGGAAAACCTTAAAGAATACTATTTTAAAAATGATACAGAATGGCGCACATGGTTATTAGAAAATCACAACACTTCTAAAGGTATTTATGTTATCTTTTATAAATTAGAAACGAAAATACCAACGATGCGTTGGGAAGAAGCCGTAAAAGTAGCTTTGTGTTTTGGTTGGATAGATGCTACCGTAAAGAGTTTAGGAAACGGAAAACGAAGACAATATTTTTGCCCTAGAAATCCTAAAAGTGTTTGGAGCGCATTAAATAAAAGGCATCTTGTAACTTTAGAAGTAAGTAAACTCATTCATAAAAGTGGTTATAAAGCCATAGCAATTGCTAAAGAAAATGGTTCGTGGACAGTTTTAGACAATGTAGAAAAAGGCATCATTCCAGATGATTTACAAAATGCTTTTCAGAAAAATCCAATTGCTTATAAAAACTACAACCGTTTTGCACCTAGCTATAGAAAAAGCTATTTGTATTGGTTAAATCAAGCTAAACGAGAAACTACTCGTCTAAAAAGAGTTGAAGAAATTATAAGACTTTGTGAAACCAATAAAAAACAGCGTTGATACTTATATCATTTACCATTTGAATTTAATGTAAAAAAACAATAAATGGTATTGAAAACAAAAAATATTATTTATTTTGTACTTTTAACAACATTATATTCAAAAAAATAAATTGTTATGCTCGTAAAAGTCTATGGATCTGCCGTTTTTGGCATAGAAGCAACCACCATTACTGTTGAAGTAAATATTGATAAAGGCATTGGCTATCATCTAGTAGGGTTGCCAGACAATGCAGTGCGTGAAAGTAGTTACCGTATTTCCGCAGCACTGAACAATAATGGCTATAAATTGCCTGGTAAAAAAATAACCATTAATATGGCACCTGCCGATTTACGAAAAGAAGGGGCTGCGTACGATTTAACGTTAGCAATTGGGATTTTAGCCGCTTCCAATCAAATTCAATCAGAAAACATTCAAGATTATGTGATGATGGGAGAACTTTCTTTGGACGGAAGTTTACAGCCCATAAAAGGAGTTTTACCCATTGCTATAAAAGCAAGAGAGGAAGGTTTTAAGTATTTAATTGTTCCAAAAGCAAATGCGGAAGAAGCTGCCATTGTAGATAATTTAGAAGTACTGGCAGCAGATACTATTTTAGAAGTCATCAACCATTTTAATGGAGGTAAAAAAATAGAAGCTACCCTTGTAGATACACGTGCCGAATTTTATAAAAACATCGATTTTCCTGAGTTTGACTTTTCAGATGTAAAAGGACAAGAATCTATCAAACGCTGTATGGAAATTGCCGCAACGGGCGGACATAATATTATTTTAATTGGTCCGCCCGGTGCAGGAAAAACCATGTTGGCAAAACGATTGCCGTCTATTTTACCGCCTATGACTTTGCATGAAGCTTTAGAAACTACCAAAATTCATTCTGTAGTGGGAAAAACAAAAGATAACGGTTTGTTATGTCAACGCCCTTTTCGTTCACCGCATCATACCATTTCCGACGTTGCTTTGGTTGGTGGCGGACAATATCCACAACCTGGAGAAATCTCTTTATCACACAATGGCGTACTGTTTTTAGACGAGTTGCCCGAATTTAAAAGAACCGTTTTAGAAGTAATGCGACAGCCTTTAGAAGACAGAGAAGTAACAATTTCTCGTGCACGTTTTACAGTAACCTATCCAAGTTCTTTTATGTTAGTAGCAAGTATGAATCCGAGTCCGTCTGGTTTTTTTAACGATGGAAAAAATCCTTTAGCTTCTTCTCCGCAAGAAATGCAACGGTATTTGAGTAAAATTTCTGGTCCTTTGTTAGATCGAATAGATATTCATATTGAAGTAACGCCTGTTCCTTTCGAAAAACTATCTGAAGAACAAAAAGCAGAGAGTAGTGTCGATATTCGAAAACGTGTAACTGCAGGAAGAGAAATTCAATCGGAGCGATTTAAAGATTTAGAAAACGTACATTACAATGCACAAATGAATGTAAAACAGATTCGAAAATTCTGTAAGCTCTCCGAAGAAAGTAAAAATTTACTAAAAAATGCTATGGAAAAACTAAATCTTTCTGCAAGAGCCTATGACCGAATTTTAAAAGTGGCAAGAACTATTGCCGATTTGGATGTCTCAGAAGATATTTTGCCAACACATATTGCGGAAGCCATTCAATACAGAAGTTTAGACAGAGAAGGTTGGTTAGGTTAAAAATTTAGGGTAACAAAATCAGTCAAAAGTATTTAATAAAATTTTTTTTATCGTTAAAATCTCTTAAACTTTTTCAATTTGCTAAGTTTCGTTTATAAATTATTTTTTAAATAAACATATATCCGTATGTTTGGTAAACCAATTTGGTAAACCAATTTTATATTTATTATTATGAAACCACTATTTTCCTTATTCATTGTAGTATTTGTTTGCTCGTTTTATTCTTGTAATGAAGTTTCAAACACAATATTAGTAACAACTATTGACGAACTAAATACTTCTATTAAGAATGCAAAACCAGGAGATGATATTGTCTTAAAAAATGGCATTTGGAAAGATGTTGAAATTAAATTTGAAGGAGAAGGAACTAAAAGCAACCCTATTAAACTAAGAGCAGAAACTCCAGGGAAAGTTTTTATTGAAGGAGTCTCTAGTTTAGAAATGAGTGGTAATTATTTAAACGTTGAAGGGTTATTTTTTAGAAATGGACATTCGCCTAAAAAAAACGTAATTGCTTTTAGAACTAGCAAAAGTAACGTTGCCAATCATAGTCGTGTTTCAAATTGTGTGATTCTAGATTTTAACAACCTAGAACGCGATCAAGACAATCTTTGGGTGCAATTCTACGGAAAACACAACACATTAGAACACTGTTATATTGCAGGAAAAACAAATGGCGGACCCACAGTTAGAGTAGATTTAAAAGGAAATCAAAGCATTCGAAATTACCATCAAATTGTAAACAATCATTTTGGACCAAGACCCAGAAAAGGTGGAGCAAGAGGAGAAACAATTCAATTAGGAAGTAGTTTTACATCCATGTCTCCAAGTAACACAACCATTGCAAATAATTTGTTTGAAGAATGTAATGGCGAAGTTGAAATTATTTCGAGTAAAACCAATTTTAACATCATTAAAAACAATGTGTTTTATAAGAGTGAAGGTTCTGTGGTTACAAGACATGGTAATTACGTTACTGTAGATGGAAATTATTTTATTGGCGATGGTGTAAATGATCAATATGGCGGAATTCGTATCATCAATACAGGTCATTGGGTAACTAACAATCTTTTTTACAAAATAAAAGGAAAGAACTTTAGAAGTCCGATAGCCATTATGAACGGAATTCCAAAATCGCCATTAAACAGGTACAACCAAGTTACAGACGTTGTGATTGCTTATAATACTTTTGTAGACTCAGATTCGCCTTGGCAATTTGGAGTAGGCACAAATATTGCTCAAGCTGCTGTGTTACCAAAATCGGAAATTAGATCTGCAAGACCCTTAAGAACAGAGGTTGCAAATAACATAATCTATAATTCTATTGGAGATAAAAACCCTATTATTGAACATGATAAAGCAGATGGAGTTACTTTTAAAAGTAATGTTATTGATAATAATGGAGTTGAAATTAAGAACAGTCATGGTTTAATTACTAAAGAATTAACACTAACAGAAATTGGAAATAATCTTTCGGTACCAACTAGTGGTTTTGATGATGTAGAAATTTATAATGGTTTTGATTTTGAAGTAATTACAGAAGATTTATTAGGGAACTCCAGAAAGAATTCGAATAAAATTGGAGCCATTATAAATTCAAAAAACATCCTTTTAGATGTATTAGATAAAACAAAATATGGAGCCCATTGGTATTCTAATGAAGTTGAAGCTAGGGATGCCAAAATTCATACTGTAAATACTACTGATGAATTAGTTTCAAAACTTCAAGAAGCTGAAAGTGGAGATATTATTGATTTAAATGAGGGAGTTTATAAAGTTTCAAAATTATTAACAATTAATAAATCAATTACAATTCAATCCAAAGGGAAAGCGCAAATTATTTTTTCAGGAGCAAAAAACACACCTTTATTTCAATTAAATCCTTATGGTAAGTTAACACTAAAAAACATAAAGCTAAAAGGAAACAATGCAAACTACGCCTTTGCAAGTTTAAAAAAGAATATGTCTAATCATTTCGGATTAGAAGTTTTAAATTCTGAAATTAGTGATTTCAACTATACATTAAGAGTATATAAACAGGCTTTTTCAGAAGAAATTACATTTAAAAACACCTCTATTTCTAATTGTGAAAATGGGATTGAATTGTCTGAAGAAACAAATGATAGAGGAGATTATAATACGGAGTATCTTACCATAGATAACTGTAATTTTAACAATGTAAAACAAAATGTGATTGATTATTACAGAGGTGGTTATGACGAATCTACTATTGGAGGAAACCTATTAGTTACCAACTCTACTTTTACAAATTGCGGAAGCAAAGAAAGAAACCGAAGACTTTTCAATCACAATGGAATTGTAAATGTAAATATCACAAAAAACACCTTTAAAAATAATGCTGTCAAATTTGTTTCTATTTTATGGGGAGCAAAAAATAATATAGAATCTGAAAATAGCTTAGTGAATTCTGGAAAAATAAAAACTGAAGAAAACTTGGTAATGACATTAATGTATTAAAAATTATGCCTAAAAAATTAATAACATTTGGAGAGGTAATGATGCGTTTATCACCTCCTGGATATGAAAAATTTTCACAAGCTTCTTCATTTGATCTTGTGTATGGTGGTGGAGAAGCGAATGTGGCTATTTCATGTGCTTATTTAGGGATGAAAGCGGCACACGTTACACGTTTTCCAGACAATGCTCTTGGAAAAGCTGCTACTCAGTTTTTAAGAAGGCATTGGTTAAGTACAGAACATGTAATTTATGGTGATAACACCATTGGCAAATACTTCTTAGAAAAAGGAGCAGTTCATAGACCTAGTGAAGTAATTTATGAAAGAGAAGGCTCTTCTTTTTCTAAAATTGAACCCCCAATGATTAATTGGGAAAATGTACTAAAAGATGCAGATTGGTTTCATTGGACAGGGATTACTCCTGCAATTTCAGATGGAGCTGCCCAATGTTGTTTAGACGCTATTAAAACCGCAAATAAATTAGGAATTACTGTTTCTGGAGATATAAATTCTAGAAACAATATGTGGAAGTATGGTAAAACAATGCAAGAAATTATACCAGAACTGGTAAAACATTCTAATGTTGTAATTACAAGTAGCCGTGGAATTCGAGAAATGTTTACTATTGGAGAAATTGAAGATAATTTTAAATCTTTAGCCAAACAATTAATAAGTACTTTTCCTAACCTTACAAAGGTGGTTAAAAAAACACGAAGAACTTTAAGCGCATCCCATCATCAAATTCAAGGGAAAATATGGAATGGTCAAAAATATATTAAAACCGATATGCTAAATATTACTCATATTATTGATAGAGTTGGTACTGGTGATGCTTTTGCGGCGGGTTTAATTTATGGATTACTGCATTATAATGATAAAGATGCTATCGATTTTGCGGCTTCAGCATGTGCTTTAAAACATACAATTCCTGGAGATGTAAATACGGTATCTTTAGAGAATGTACAAAGTTTAATGCAAGGAGACACCTCTGGTGCGATAAAAAGATAGTTATGTAATTTTTTCACTTCAAAATAAAACACTTATGAATTTCAAATCTATTTCTTATTTCCTTTTCTCTGTTTGCTTTACATTGTTGTTAAATAGCTGTTCAAACCAAACAAAGAAATCATCGAATAAAGAAGATTCTAAAAAAGTAAAATACCCAAGCGATGTCTTACCTTTTATGAATGAATGGAAAATTTTGTTAGGGGATGGTACACATAATGATTCATTAGTAAATTATCAGAAAAAAGATTTTTTCTATGTTGAAAACGATGGTACAACAGATTGGGTAGTCTATAAAACCCCAAATGCTGGAATTACTTCAAGAACATCAAAAAACACACGAACAGAGTTAGGGCAAAAAAAACATTGGATCCCTGAAGTTGGTGGAAAATTAACGGGTACACTAAAAGTACAACATGTTTCTACAACTGGCGATGCAACTGCTGCCTCATCGTATTCAGTAGTCATTGGTCAAATTCATAGTGATGAAGGTCATGAAAATGAACCTTTAAAAATTTACTACAAAAAGTTTCCAGAACATAAAAAAGGCTCTGTATTTTGGAATTATGAAATTAACACAAAAGGAGATAATATTGGAAGGTTCGATTATTCAACAGCGGTTTGGGGACATGATTTTTCAGTAGTAGGTTCAAGTCCTACAGAATATCCTAAAGAACCGGAAGACGGTATTGAACTAGGTGAAGAGTTTAGTTATGAAGTGAATGTATACAAAGGCATTATGTATCTCACTTTTAAGAGTAAGAACCATAAAACAGTACAATTTACAAAGAGTTTAATACAATCAGAATTTGCAACAAAAGCAGCTATTCCTGAACAAGTATTAAGAGTGTATGCAAATAGAGAAAAAGGAGGCGGAGTAGAAAGAGAAACTGCGTATGCTGGCGAGATCAACTATTTTAAACAGGGTTGTTATAATCAAGCAAATGCGAAAAGTACGAAGTCAGAAGTTTATGGTGGTGATATCGCAAAACAATATGCCAATGGAAGTTATGCAGAAGTTTGGTTTAGAGAAGGTACGTTAAGTGAGGGAACACCTAATAAAAACTAATTGAAAAAGTTTAAATGAGTTCATTGACAAAAAAATAAAAATATTCGTTTCTAGAGTTGGGGTTTCAAGCCTACATAAGGTAATTACTCGAATAAAAAATATAAAGTGACGTATTTCGAACAAATCATAAAAAATCACTTTTCTAAAAAGATGCTATAAAAACGAACTTAAACAAACTATTATGTCAGAATCTAAAATCAAAAAATCGTTACTTAAAAAAATTATAACCATAATATTGGGCTTTGGGCCAGGTATTTTTGCTATTGGTTATACCATTGGTACCGGAAGTGTAACCTCTATGATTGTTGCTGGAAGTAAATTTAATATGCAACTATTATGGGTGCTTTTATTGAGTTGTGTTTTTTCAGGAGTTTTAATGTTCGCTTATGGAAACTATGCTTTGCTTACGGGACAAACAGCGCTGTACGGTTTTAAAAAACATTTAAAATACGGTAAAGTTTTAGCCCTATTAATTATTGTAGGCATTACGTTTGGACAATGGAATTCGTTAATGGGTATTTTAGGAATTTCATCAAATATTATTTTTGAAATATTAGCATTAAATTTTAGCGGGTTAGCTGCTTACCAATACATAAGCGTCTTAATAATTGCAATTGTAATTATAGTTACTTTTTACTTATTAATGTTGGTTGGTAAGTACACTTTTTTTGAAAAGATATTGATTGTGTTTGTAACTTTAATGGGACTTTCCTTTCTGCTTTCATTGTTTTTTGTGCAACCACTTTCCGTAGATGTTGTTAAAGGGTTAATCCCTTCAATTCCTGACGTCCCTGGTGGTAAAATGTTAGTTGCTGCATTTGTTGGGACTACAATGGCCGCAGCAACATTTTTGTCTCGCCCCCTATTTGTAAAAGGAAAAGGATGGACTATTAAGAACTTAAATCAACAAAAGAAAGATTCAATTACAGCGGCTATTTTAATATTTATTATTAGTGCAACCATAATGGCAGTAGCGGCTGGCGCTTTATTTTATGAAGGTAAAACAGTTCATCATGTATTAGACATGGCAAATACTTTAGAGCCTGTTGCCGGTAAATGGGCAGTTACTATTTTCTTTTTTGGAGCATTAAGTGCAGGGTTATCTTCTATTTTTCCTTGTTTGTTAATTGCTCCTTTGTTAATTGCAGATTATCAATCGGGAACTTTAGACACCAATTCACGTCAGTTTAGAATTATAACTGCTATTGCCTGTCTAGTGGCTTTAATTGGACCTGCATTTGGGGCAAATCCTATTGAAATTCAAATCCTATCTCAAGTATTTAACGTGTTTGTATTGCCAATTGTGGTACTAGGAATTATACTTATGTTACGCAATAAAAAAGTAATGAAAGACTATAAAACAAGTATTGGTGTATATATTGGAATGTATGCAGCACTCTTCTTCTCTTTGGTTATTTCTTACAATGGAATATTAGCACTGTTAGAGTATTTTTAATCTAATCTTCAACTCCATATTGTACAGATAACGTTGGACGGATACACTTAAATTCACAAACTAATACCAGTTATTATTTGAAATTACTGTAAAAGAAAATGGTATAAAATCAAGCATTCATCTAGAAAAGAATCAATAAATATAAAATATATTGATTAACCTCTTTAGCTATTTCCTACCAAAATCTGCGGGAATTTCTCCCCAAGCTTTGGTTTCCCATTTTAAAATAGGGTTTTTATAGGTATTTTCTTTTAGCCATTTTTCAGCCCTCTTTATCAATTCTAATAAGTCTTTATTAGAGGTATCAAAAGTAATATTGGTTTTGCACTTTTTTTGCTGCACCCAACTCATAGCAATCTTAGAGTCGGAATAAATAGGAACACGTTCTTTATTTTTACTCTTTAGCAATGCAATGCCATGTACTAAAGCTAAAAACTCACCAATATTATTCGTGCCTTTATAAGGTCCTTTTTTAAAAATTTGTTTCTTGTTGTGTGTTAAAACACCTCTATACTCCATCTTTCCAGGATTTCCGCTACAAGCAGCATCCACAGCAATACTTTCTAGAATTGGTTGTCCGTATTTTAACTTATCGATTTCCGTTAAAATAGGTTTCTTAGTTTGTTTTCCTTTATAATCATCATAAGACTTTTTAAAGGCAATTGTTGCTGCTGTTTTATCTGAAAAAGCTTTGTATTGTGCATTTTTAAAACCGTCAATACTTTTTTTACAAGCATCCCAAGAAGAAAACACTCCTTTTTTATGACCGTTCCAAACTACGTAAAACTTTTTTTTAGCCATTTCTAGAGAGAATTAATTCTTCTATTACCCTTGAAAAATGCGTATGCTCTAATACATGAACTTTTTGAGCAATACACTCTGGAGTGTCATCTTTATCAATATTCGTTTTTGCTTGAAAGAGAATAGCGCCCTCATCATAAGCTTCATTTACCAGATGAACGGTAATTCCTGTTTCTTTTTCTTTATTTTCTTTTACGGCTTTATGCACATGCATTCCGTACATGCCTTTTCCTCCGTATTTTGGCAATAAAGCTGGATGAATGTTTATAATTTTATTTGAAAAATTTTCGATAATATTTTCAGGGACTTTCCATAAAAAACCAGCTAAAACAATATAATCGGCATATTGTTTTAATTGGTTTAGTATATTTTCCGAAGCAAAAAAATCAGCTCTATTAAAAAGAGTACAAGGGATTCCTAATTTTTCACATCGTTCAAAAACCTTCGCATTTTTAGTATTGCAAAAGACTTGTGCAACAGAAGCTGTTTTCCTTTTCTTAAAATAACTGATAATCGCAGCAGCGTTAGTTCCTGAGCCCGAAGCAAAAATGACAATTTGTTGCATAAATGAAATCTATAAATAGAGTACAAAAAAAAGAATAATTATTTAGAATTCTTGCCTATAAAATAAAACATTTTAAGTATTTTAGAAATCATTTTTTAGACAAAAATTAGATAAAACTAATAAGATTTGTATTTTTGCCTCGATTTTAAATTTAAAACAGAAAATTATGTCAGACATTGCATCAAGAGTAAAAGCTATTATCGTAGACAAATTAGGCGTAGACGATAACGAAGTAACAACAGAAGCTAGCTTCACAAATGATTTAGGAGCAGATTCTTTAGATACTGTTGAGTTAATTATGGAATTCGAAAAAGAATTTGATATTCAAATTCCAGACGATCAAGCAGAAAACATTGGAACTGTTGGTCAGGCTGTTAGTTACATTGAAGAAGCAAAAAAGTAATATTTTATGCAATTAAAACGAGTTGTAGTTACTGGACTTGGTGCATTAACACCTATAGGAAACAATATTGAAGAATATTGGAATGCTTTGGTTAACGGAGTTAGCGGAGCAGCACCTATTACGCATTATGATGCATCCAAGTCCAAGACTCGTTTTGCCTGTGAAGTCAAGAACTTTAACGCTACAGACTTTATTCATAGAAAAGAGGCTCGAAAAATGGATAAGTTTACGCAATATGCAATGGTTGCTTCAGACCAAGCAATTGCCGACGCTAATCTAGATTTAGAGACCATTGATAAATTAAGAGTTGGTGTTATTTGGGGAGCAGGAATTGGAGGTTTAGAAACATTTCAGAACGAAATGATTGAACATTCTAAGGGAGATGGAACCCCAAAATTTAATCCTTTTTTTATTCCCAAAATGATTGCAGATATTGCGCCAGGTCATATTTCTATTAAACACGGATTTATGGGACCCAATTACACAACCGTATCTGCATGTGCTTCTTCAGCAAATGCTATGATAGATGCCTTAAATTATATTCGTTTAGGATATTGCGATGTTATTGTAACAGGAGGAAGTGAAGCTGCTGTTGCTATGGCAGGTGTAGGAGGATTTAGTTCTATGCAAGCCTTATCTACTAGAAATGAAAGCCCAGAAACCGCTTCAAGACCTTTTGACAAAGAGAGAGAAGGTTTTGTTTTAGGAGAAGGTGCTGGTGCTATTGTTTTGGAAGAATATGAATATGCAAAAGCAAGAGGTGCAAAAATATATGCAGAAGTTATTGGGGCTGGAATGTCTTCGGATGCGTATCATATAACAGCACCACACCCAGAAGGAATTGGTGTAATTGCAGTGATGAAAAACTGTTTAGAAAATGCAGGAATTCAACCAGAAGATGTAGATCATATTAATACACACGGAACATCAACACCGCTTGGAGATGTTGCCGAGTTAAAAGCAATCTCCAAAGTTTTTGGAGCACATGCCAAAAATATTAATATCAACTCTACAAAATCCATGACTGGCCATTTACTAGGCGCTGCAGGAGCCATAGAATCTATTGCCTCTATTTTGGCTATTAAAAACGGTATTGTACCACCAACCATTAATCATTCTACGGTTGATGAAAATATCAATCCAGATTTAAATCTAACGCTTAATAAAGCCCAAAAAAGAAAGATAAATATTGCCATGAGCAATACTTTTGGTTTTGGAGGACACAATGCTTGTGTTGCTTTTAAGAAGCTAGACGAACTGCATGAGTAGTTTGATTCGAAAAATTATAAAGTTTCACTCTAAAGAAGATGAAGCACTTTATAATGAACTGAAATCGCTATTTCGTTTTTCTCCCAAAAAAATTGACTATTACAAAAAAGCGTTTACACATAAATCTATAAAGGTTTTAGATAAAAAAGGCAACCCAATTAATTACGAACGCTTAGAGTTTTTGGGCGATGCTATGTTGGGCGCTGTAATTGCATCGTATTTGTATAGAGAAGCACCCAAAGAAACAGAAGGGTATTTAACACAAATGCGGTCTAAAATTGTAAATAGAGAGCACTTAAACTCATTAGGGAAAGCGCTCAATTTAATCCGTTTTGTAAAAAGCAATGTACATCAAACAAAAATAGGAGATGATATACACGGTAATATTTTTGAAGCTTTAATAGGCGCTATCTATTTAGATAAAGGCTATTATTTTTGTCAAAAATTTATTCATAAAAACGTCATCATTCCTTATGTTGATCTTAAAAAACTAGAAACAAAAATTACAAGTTATAAAGGATTAATTATAGAGTGGTGTCAAAAGAAAAAAAAGAAATATACCTTTGAAAGCTATGAAGATTCTGGGAATCAAGATATTAAACATTTTAGTGTAATGGTTAGTATCAACGGGCAAAAGATTGCAAAAGGAAGGTCAACCTCTAAGAAAAAAGCAGAGGAACAGGCATCTAAAAGAGCCTATTTTAAATTACAAAACCAAATGGAAAAAGATTGATATTACGACAACGTTTTCGTTAATTTTTAACGAGCATTCAGAAACAATCTTTAATTTAGCCAACGATATTATTGTTTTTAATACACATTTATACAACAAATAAGCAAGATAAAAGCGCTTTGTAGTATCGTTAATTTATACTGAAATTAATATAAACTACAATTTAAAACGTATTTTTATAACCGATGCAAATACACTCTTTAGATTTTGATGATTTTTCAGAAGACAATTATTCATTAATTGGTATTCATACAACATTAGAAGATTATAAAATTGCGTATTTGTTAAATTCTAAATTAAAGACACAATTTACAAGAGCAAATTATAATTTAGATTTTGAGAAAGACAAAACAAATGTTTCTTTTTCTATTTACAATTACGAAAATGTAACCTACGATTATGATTGGTTTTTAATTGCAAATAGTTGCAAGCAAGAAAAGAAAACACAACCCCAAGAGCTCTTATTTGATAGTGAAATAAAAAACTATTTAATTCCCGAAAAGAAAGACATCGATTTTTTTATAAAGATTACAGGAGCTTCTAACGACAGGTTTCTATTTCAAATAGTAAAAGAAATCAAAAAAATAAATCAGGTAATTACCTCGTATTCAATAAATCCTCAAACACTTAAATCGAAAGATTTTTTAATTTTTTAAACATGCCAACTCATAAAAAAACAAAAATAGTTGCCACCTTAGGGCCTGCAACAAGTTCAAAAGAAATGCTTAGAAAATTAGCAAAAGAAGGCGTAAACGTCTTTAGAATTAATTTTTCTCATGCAGATTATGAAGATGTTAAGCAACGTATTAAATTTATTAGAGAAATTAATGAAGAAGAAGGCTACAATTGTGCTATTTTAGGAGACTTACAAGGTCCTAAATTACGTGTAGGTGTTATGGAAGAAGGTGTTGTTTTACAAGACAACGACTTATTTACATTTACAACAGAAAAGTGTATTGGAACTTCAGAAAAAGCTTTTATGACCTATCAACGTTTTCCAAAAGATGTAAAAGTTGGAGAACACATTTTGGTAGATGATGGAAAGTTATTGTTTGAGGTAATAGCTACCGATAAAGAAACAAACGTAACGGTAAAGGTTTTAGTAGGCGGACCTTTAAAATCTAAGAAAGGGGTTAATTTACCAAACACAGCCATTTCTTTGCCAGCATTAACCGAAAAAGATAAGGAGGATGCTATTTTTGCTTTAGAGCAAAAAGTAGATTGGATTGCTTTATCATTTGTAAGAACACCCGAAGATCTAAGAATGCTACGCGATTTAATTGCTCAGAATTCCGATTATAGAGTACCAGTAATTGCTAAAATTGAAAAACCAGAAGCGGTACAAAATATAGATACTTTAATTCCTTATTGTGACGGATTAATGGTGGCTCGTGGAGATTTAGGTGTAGAAATTCCTATGCAAGAGGTTCCGTTAATTCAGAAAATGTTGGTGAACAGAGCCAAAAAGGCAAGAATTCCGGTAATTATTGCTACACAGATGATGGAAACTATGATTGATAATCCTGTGCCTACAAGAGCAGAGGTAAACGACGTTGCCAACTCTATTATGGATGGTGCAGATGCTGTAATGCTTTCTGGAGAGACTTCTGTAGGGAAACATCCTATAAAAGTAATTCAAAAAATGACAGAAATTATTAAAAGCGTAGAGAGTTCTCCTTTAATAAAAGTACCTCAAAATCCGCCACATATTAGAACCAACAGATTTATTACAAAATCTGTTTGTCATCATGCCGCATTAATGGCAAATGATACAGAAGCGAAGGCAATTGCTACCTTAACCAATAGTGGTTATACAGCGTTTCAAATTTCTGCATGGCGACCAAAATCTTATATTCTAGCATTTTCTTCTGAAAAAAGAATCTTAGGAAAGCTAAACCTATTGTGGGGTGTAAAAGCATTTTATTATGATAAAAATCTAAGTACAGATGATACTGTAATAGACATTAATAAAATTTCAGAAGAAAAAGGGTTTGTTCAAAAGGGCGATTTAATGATTAATTTAACATCGATGCCCGTTGAAGCCAAAGGAATGGTAAATACCTTGCGTGTTTCAGAAATCGATTAATTTCTTTTTCATCTGTCTATATTATTTGTTTTTATCGGTCAGATGTAGCTTCCATTTAGTCATTCCGCTATGTATCGAAATCTCGTTATGGAAGTTTCATTCCTGCTTACCTGTACTGAACTCGATCCCTATAACTTTAGTTTTTGTAACGTTATAATAGCATCATTTGCTACAAAAGGCATAGGCATCATTTCATTTGTTCTTGATGGAATGTTAAATTGAGGATGTGTTAACAAATCATAAGAAATCTCCTTTAAAAGAATGGTGGGATTTGCATCTATATCTACTATCATAGAGATTTTAATTTCTGAATCTGAATTCCCCATTGTGTAACTCAAAAAAGTGCCGTTTTTAATGGAAATACCGTTTTGTTTGTTTGCAAAAACACCATTTACTTTTAATTGATGGAAATGAATTGCTTCATTACTTATAAACTCTATCTTATTGGTTTTTCTTTGCGGAAGAACTGTAAAAGAAATGTTTCTTTTGTTACCAATAATAGTATCTTCTTCAATGGTAATTTTCGAAGTTAAAATGGCTTTATTCGCTGTTTTTACATAATACTTTAAACGAGTTTTGTATTTGCTGTTGATTGCATTTTTTTCGAAAGTTCCTTTTATTGGTTTTTCTCCTAAAACGGCTTTTGTATAAGCATCTAAAGTGGTATTGTACGATGCAAAATAAGCTGTATTTGTCTCTTCATTTTGCACATAAATAAGGCTGTTGGGTTTTTTATTGTCTTCCGAGAAACCACTATTATAAGTAGCAGCAACAAAACAGACAAGCGTAAAAAATCCAATAATTTGCACCCACCTTTTTCTTCCTTTTATAAAAGAAAAAACAGGGAGTAACATGCCAAAAATTAACACTAAAAATAAAGCGCTGATAAATAGATTTTTTAAGCCCAAACCAACGGGAAACATTTTTATAAAAGGCGTAAAAATATAAAGAGTTGGTATAGAAATAATTGCAAATAATAAGGTTTTGTATTTTGTTTTTATTGTTGTAAAAATAGCAACCCCTAAAATTAATAAAGCGCTAAAGACAGGAAGAATAAAAAACCCAGCTCCTTGCAAGTTTTTATAAATAAAAAAATTGATAAGTAACCAAATAAAAATAGGCGCTATAAAGGTTTCTGCTATTTTTTCGGGCTTCATAAAACTGCTGTATATTTTAAATAACAACCATAAGTTTAGTAAAGTAAAAGCAGTAATGTATTGATAACCGTTGTATGTAAATCCATGCAAGATATCTTGATAGTGTGGATGAATAAACACCAGTAATTTCCATAAACCCCAAGAAATTCCTGTACATACAATTAATGAAATTAGAAAAGGAAGAAAGCCTTTTAAGGTTCCTTTTACTGTAATTTTATGAGATATAATACCTATAAAAAGCAAAGTGAAAAACAAAACAAACGCTACAACAAACATGGGAAATACCCAAGAAAAAGGATAGGTTAGTAATTTTATAAACGGAAAATTAACATAAATATAATCGGCTTCGCTATGAAAAGAATTTAGATCTGAATTGGCAAAATAATTGAGCGTTGTTGTTAGATAGTCTGCTTGATGTAATAAAGTTTCTCTGTCTAACCGCTCGTAACTATCTTGTGCCGTATGATAGTCAAAATGATCATCAATAAAGGCAAAATTAAATCCGTTGATATTTCCTTCTTCTCTAAAAACCGTTAAATCGGTATCATTTGGCAACATTTTGTAAATGCTATACATTAAAGAATTTGCCGCGGGGTAATTGGGATTTGCTTTTATAAATTCATCCAACAGCTTGCCGTTTTTACCATTGGTTTCCATCAGCATATAACTAGGACCACCGCTACCACGAGCTTCAAAATTTAAGACCAATCCAACATCTTTTGCCCAAACATGCTGTTCTACAAATGCTTTTGCGCCTAACAGTCCTAACTCTTCTGCATCTGAAATAAGGATAATAATATCATTTTTTGGCGTTTCTCCTTTGGCTAAAAAAGCACGGATTCCTTCTAAAATAGTAACCACACCCGATCCTGCATCGCTTGCACCTAAAGAAGAATGCGGACTACTGTCGTAATGAGAGAGCAACAATAAAGCTTTTCCGTTTTCAGTACCTTTTATCCTCACAAGAATATTTTCTGAGGTAGTTGCTGCAAACCATTTTCTGTTGATAACAGTTTGTGTTTGAATTTGAGGCTTTAGATTTAATTTCTCAAATTCATGTACCAAATAATCCTGTACTTTTTTATGTGCTTTAGAACCTACATAATGAGTGTGCTCACTTATTTTTTTAAGATGCTGTAATGCATTCTCTATAGAAAAATCTGTTTCTTCAATTGTTTGTTTGTTGTTTACAGATGGCATCATATCAGAAAAACCCCAATAGATAGTTCCAAAAATGATTAGTAAAGATAAAAGCGAAATATATTTCTTCATAAATACATTGAATTTTTATAAAAGTAAGAAAACCTTTTAAATAGTTTATAAAAAAACTTTAATGTATATTTGTTTAATTTTATACACATAATGCTAAACAAAAAGTATTGAAAGGCAAGCAATTATTAGATTATATAGCAAGGCTTGTGGAGCTAACTCCAGAAGAAGAGTCTTTGTTGCTATCTAAAGTTGTTTACAGAAAATATCTTAAAAATCAATACATTGTACAACAAGGAAACATTGCTAAAAGTGCTTGTTTTATTATATCGGGTTGTGCAAAAACTTTTTTTGTTGATAAAGGAGGTCAAGAACATATTGTTGTATTGGCCATTGAAGATTGGTGGACATCAGATTTGGGAAGTTTTTTATATCAAACCCCTGCAGATTACAATGTACAATGTTTAGAAGATACAGAAGTCTTTCAGTTTATGAATGATACTATGGAAGCATTGTATAAAGACATTCCAAAATTAGAACGCTTCTGGAGAAAAATGATGGAACGCGCCTATATAGCTTCTCAAAAAAGAATTCTTAGAAACTTTACTTTAACAGCAAAAGAACGCTATCTTATTTTTAAAAATAGTTACCCAAAAATAGAGCAACGCATTCCTCAATATTTAGTTGCTTCTTATTTAGGATTTACAAAAGAATTTTTAAGTAAGATTAAAAGCGAGCTTAGTAAAGAACGATAAATGTTAAACTAGATTACTATTTTTTTTTAATTTACTTTATGCTACAATGAATATTTATTTTTCATTTTTGTTATATAAAGTTCATCTAAAACTAAAAATTAGTTTCTCATTCTAATTATAAGAGTTTTCTTTTAAGTTTAATACTTAATACACAGTTCATATATTTTCCCCCTATTATAATTTATCCCCCGTAAATTAAGCGCAATTTATTTTTAATAAACTTGCGCTTTTTTATTGAAATATAAGGTTAAGAAGGACTATCGTTCTGTTTTAACAAGTAAAAACATTTCATTTTCTAAGGGTAAATATCCTTGGTTATAAATATAAAAATATTTATTTCCTGTTTTTGTAGTATAGATTGATGTAAAAAAATGAAAATCGAAACCCTTATCGTACAGTCTTGTTCGAGTCACTTTTGTTTTTCCTGTAGTATTTAATTCCGATAAAATTTTATAGTTTTTACGCAATCGATTGTTAATATTCCGAATAAGATTTTTACTGTCTTTATTTACCTTGTTATTATAAGTATTTCTACAGTAGTCTGAGCAGAATTTTTTATCAATTCTCCCTTTTAATACTTCATCACATTCTAAGCATTTTTTTGTTTCCATAAGGTTTCTTTTAGACTTGCAATATACAATTTTTAACAAGTACAAACGACTACAATCGTTTACAACCGAAAGTAATTGTTTTGCAACCGAATAAAACTTGTTGGGCATCGCAACTTTGCAGTGTTAAATTTATACTGTTTTAGTTCAGTAACGAATTAACAAAACTAAATTATAAACATACACGGAACTTGTTGAAGTGTTTAAAACCTTATCTTATGAATACGTTAAGAAACAAAGTACAATTAATTGGAAACCTAGGGAATGACCCAGAAATTATTACACTTGAAAGTGGCAAAAAACTAGCGAAGTTTTCGTTAGCAACTAATGACAGCTATAAAAATGCTGAAGGCGAAAAAATAACGCAAACGGATTGGCACAATCTGATTGCTTGGGGAAAAACAGCAGAAATTGTTGAAAAATATGTGACAAAAGGAAAAGAAATTGCTATTGAAGGGAAATTAACCTCTCGTTCTTATGAAACCAAAGAAGGTGAAAAACGATATGTAACAGAAATTGTTGTGAATGAACTTTTGATGTTGGGAGGAAAATAATATAGGGAAATGCTATTTAAAAAGAAAAGATCACTTACAAAAGCTTTTTAGTTTTGTAAGACTATTAAAAAAATGCGTCTAAAAAATTGTCTTTGACGTAGTTTAATTAATGTAATAGCTAAGAGCATCGATAGTTTCTCTATTTCGATGCTCTTTTTACATCGAAATGAATTCTTACCTTTTTTAAATATTTTTCACAATAGTTCTTTTTTATAAACAATTATTTAATTTTGCATTTTAAACGCTATGAAAAATGTACAAAAGAAATTACCATCCGTTGATTGTTCTACTTTACGTTAGTGGAATGCTAGATACAAAACAGCTCTCTGAGTTACCTAGAACCACAAAGTTTAACTGGAATCAGTTTCGACATGAAAATTATTACGGGAATGATTGGGCTGAAAAATATATCAATCAATTTGAGGATATAAAAACTGTTTTTGCTTCTGCTTTTCTGTTTAAGTCGTTACGTTTTCTTGTAGAAACTAGAAAAGGCTATTTAGCAATTTTACAGGAGTTTTCTTACAGGGAATTATTGTCTTGGATTGAAAACATAAAAACACCTCCATTTGTCATGAAAATTACAGCACAAACCAAAGACTTTCCTTTTTCCAATTCCATGTCCGAGAGTACACACCGTATTTATAAAACTGAATTTTTACATGGAAAATATTCTCTCAATGAAAAATCGCATCTAAAGGATTTAGAAAAATTTATAGCATACTATAATGACCATAGATACCCAACAGAGTTGTACGGATTAACGCCCATGGAAGTAATACAAGGTAAAATTCCTGATAAACACTTTTTTAAAGAGAAAATACAAGATGCTAGAAAAAATAGAGTAGCTGTCAATCAAGAATTTAATGCTTGTGGAATTCCTGTTGGGTGTACTTCTTAAAATCTATGGAAATGGTGTCATTTTATACTATGTCAATACAGAAATTGAAAATTCTTTGAAAAATTGAGGGCCATTTTTATAAAAGGAACATAAGAATACTCTAGTTACGAATATTCCTACTGATTTATAAATGTCTAGTTATAATAAATTTATAGAACCCTTAACATGAATCGAATGTTCCAACTTTGGAACGCTTTTGTCGTGGTTTTTAGTAGCGTGTGCGCCTTAAATTTTTAGACCTTACCATTAGAGACTACAAAGCCAAAAAAGCATACTCATAAAAAAACCACCTCAAAAGGTGGTTTCTCTTAATATAAAAAATATAAGTTAATTACCAAGCACACTTATCTAATACAACTCCCTCTAAAACTTTAGATAACTTATTCTCATTTCGCGGATTATCTTGTATGATAGTCCAAGTAATATTATCATTTATATAGTCTCCTATAGTATTTCTATAATTATTTACAGAAAAAAAAGAATCAGAATCTGGTAGATTACTACTCAAAACTTCTATCGGTTTTGCATTCGCTATAAGACTATCGTTTCTTTTTACCCTAATCATCTTTAAATTTTTTACATCAACCTTATTAATCTCAGTAGTAGGAAGACCAAAATAAAAGTAAAAAGAGTCTCCTTTAGTCTTACATATTAACGGTTTTTTAATTACTTCTTTACCAGTAGTAAATTCAAATATAAGTTCAATAGTATTTTTATCTACACTTGTAGTACAACCGAATAAACTACTTATTACCGTTATAAGTATGATACTTAATTTTTTCATTTCCGCTTTTATTATAAATTTTAGTTACCTTAGAAAGTTTAGCTACCTCTGGTTTTACTCTATGCCCATTTTTAGAGTAGACATAAGGGGTACCGTCTTTACTCTTTCCGTAATAAACAGCAGAATGAGAAGTACCAACAGTAATAATTGTTTTACCAAAAACAGCTTGGTCTGGACTAACTTCCGTAGTAGCATCTTTAAACTCTTGTGCAGAGTTTGATTGGAAAATAGGGTCAGCCAATGACGGAGCTGTTGCATTAGCCGTTTTATTATTAATCTCTTGTCCTGTAACAGCAGCTTTACAAGAACCATGGCAATTGTATTTATCATTATCGTCGTATGACTTTGATGTATCTCCTGCTAACTCTTGATCAGTTGTAATACCATCAGAGTTTTTAATAGAACGCGTCATATTATTATCTACTTGAAGAGTTTGACCTTCTTTTACAGTAGCTACTCCACCCGCTTCCCCTGGAGTAGTTTCTAGATTTTGGTTAGCTATCATTTCTCCTGCTTCTTCTTCGCTAACGTTTAAATGTGTTGCTAATGTCGCTTTGCTATCTCCTTCTTCTGCAATAAGATTTCCTTCAGAATCTGGTCGCCAAACACCACGACCATCAGGGTCTACTAAATTTGTAGGATTATTAAAAGTATAATTGTACGGAGACCAACTTATATAATCTTCTGCTAATGGGTCTAAGTTCATCCATCTTCCTAAACTCGCATCATAATTTCGAGCACCGAAGTCGTGCCATTGAATACCTAGCTCCTCATTTAGTTCTTTTCCACCAAATCCAAACTTCTGTGCGGTACTATTCCCATTAGGATTGATTGTATTATTGTACCCTTTATGTTGCAAACCAAAAGGGTAAACGTTTATGCATTTTTTTTCCGCACACACCTCTTTTTTGCGGTGTACCACGCGCAGAGAAAAAAAATTTTTGGATATGTTCGGTTGTGCTGACATAGCTCCTCCAAAAATAAAAAAAATCCGCGTACCTTTTATTTTAAATACAACTTTAACACTTATGTTACTGTTTTGTAATCTTTTAATCAAAAAAATAAATGTATATTTAAAGTCTAATTCACAGTTTCTCCCCAATATTAAAGAGCATTTTTCTTTTTTGATGATGCTCTTTTTTACTTTCATCTACACTTTAAAATTATTCGTCTTTAGTAAAACCTATTTGGGCTTATTCTCTGTTTTTTTAATAGATTCTTAAACTATTTTTACATCAGTTAAAAAGAGAATTTAACGAAGTTTCATAAAGTTTGTTTGATTAATTAAAGAGAATCTCGTAATGAGAGGAGATTCTCTTTTTTATTGCCCCGCAAGTAAAATCTAGTTGACTCGCTTACTCACCAATCCCTATCTTTTCCTTGCTTCCTCACAGCCGCATTGTATATGTTGGTTTTCCATCGCTCACACAGTACATTGTTTTTGCTATTTTAAAAAGGGCTATTTTTTATAAATATATTTCCCGAGCGGATAAATATATTCAACAAAAAATAGAACGTTGTTGCACTTTAAAATACCTAAAAACAAAGCCCTGTTTCCTGACTCTAAACCAAAATATACCCCAAGCTATTTATACATAATGCGTAGTTATAATACGTCTCGTGCCTCAAGTAGTTATAACTGCCACTATGTAAAATAGCCTCTTGCCAACGCTTTTTGCAACCACTGCTGCCGACGCACTAGGTCTGATTTCATTATTGTTAGCTTGCTTGTGAAGAAGTAAACATTTTAAAACTTGTCGATTTTCCTCGCTCCAACTTCCTCTAAATCGTCAAGATTTAAAACGGTTGATTCCTATTTGATAAACATGTATATTTGAGATTCATTTTCATAAGTCTTTTGACTTGTGATTTATGAAGTTAGTAATATTAGACGGAGTTTCATCGCTCCGTCTTTTTTATGCGGTAGCTTCAACCGTTTTGTTTTTAGTGGAAAAAGAGGTGGCAGATGCGTGGATTTTCCACTAAAAATAAAATGAACACTTGCGTGTTGTTTGGCTTTTTTAGTTCTTAATTTTCTTGTTTATCATACTGTTTTTTTTGGAGTTACAATGCTAAAGCCCTGCGGCGTTTGAGCGCTAACAGGCGTAGCCGACAGCGTAGCGCCAAAAGAGACGGGGCTGTAGTGTCTGTGAGGAACGAACAGCACAGACCCGCCACAAGCAAAAAACATTTTCAGTTCCTATTTTAAAAAAGGGCTTTGATGGTTAGCGCCTTGGCCAATTTTTTTATGCCAGTTTTGGCGTATAAAAAATTTGCAAGGTTGCGGGAGTTCGGCGGTTGGCAAAGCGCTTTTTCTAGGCAAATAAAAAGGTTCTGAGCGTAGTCGAAGATGCTTTTTTGCCTTCACTAAAATGTTTCTAAAATGGTTTTTGTGCAGTAGCTTTTGGCACAAGCGGCGAAGCCCAACGAAGCACGATTGGATTTTTATAGGCGACCATTAGGAGCCGTTAAGTAAAAATACAAAGGAGTGCGGGTGAACGGAGCAGAAGGAAGGAGCAACAATTTTTTATAAGCCGTAGCGGAGCGAAGAAGCGTTTAAAAATGTTGCATAGCTGGGCGAAGTGAACACCTTATAACCGCTCCTTAGTTGTTCTAATTTTTGTATCTTCGAACTATGGATTTTATTTTTTCCATTATCGGTTTTATAGCTTCTCTTTTAGGAGTTTATTCATTTTTAAAGAATGATACTTCTCTATTTTCTTTTTTTAAAAAAATCTTTTTTAGTTGTGTTGTTACCAACACAACAATTCTAAAGAAAATAAAAAAAAGCTAGTTATATTCGATTTCTAAATATACCTATTTGATTTATTAAGTTTTTTAATATTTATCTAGCTTATAGGATGGAAGTTATTTACAATCTCATGTAGGTTCTCTAAATCGTCTTGTAAATATCTTTCTGTAGAACTTATATAACGATGTCCTGCTAAAATTTGTACTTGCCTTAGATTGTATTGTTTGAGCCAATTCGTTATCACAGAAGCTCTAATTTGATTTGTGTTTTTTACTTTGTTGTTTATCTTTTTCAACTTCTTTAAAACAAAATGAATCGTATTGCCTAATCCTACATTGTTGGGTATAAATAAACGTTCACTTTCTAGCTGCCATTTGTGTTTTATCTCCTCTCGTATTTCTTTTACATATTCTAAGAGCTCTATCACTTGCCAGGATTTTAATTCTAAGGTTCTGGAGTTACTACGCTTGCCACTTTTTATATAGACTTTCCCTTTGTACAATTGCAGGTCTTCGAGTTCTAGTTGTTTGAGTTCTGTAGTATTTAAACCTTGATAGACCATAAGCCCCACAATGATTTTATTTCGTTTCGATGTAAGCCTGTGATAATCTTCCTGATAGTTTTCTGTATCAAAACTGTAGTATAAATCTTCTAATTCATCGGATTCTAAAAGATTGTAATTCATTACTCTTTTCACTCCTTTAATGTTGATACTTTCAACAGGATTGTCTTCTCTGTAATGTTCAAAAACTAGATAATTATAGTAAATTTTTAACGCACCTATTTGATGTTTGACCGTCGTTTTTTTGACTTGCTTATTTTGTAAGTATTGTACATATTTCAAAAACGTTTTGTAGTCGATTTCTTCCACAGAAGTACCATACTTTCTACACCAGTCTGTAAATTTTTCTACTGTATTATTGTAGCTTTTAATAGTAGTTTCGCTGTACTTTTCTTTTTCTAAATATGCTTTATATTCCTTCATCTGTGATTGATTTTAATACGTGCGTATAGATTTGTGTAGATTCTAAAGAAGCATGTCCTAAAAAGGTTTTAATGGCTTCTAGTTTTACCTCTTGTTCTAATAAATGTGTGGCAATAGAATGTCGAAGCGTATGGAGTGTAATCTTCTTGTCCGTAATGGTTTTGTTATTTGCCGCTTTTACAATAGCCTTTAATCGATTAGAGAAAGTCATACCTTGCATACGTTTGCCTTGCCCACTTAAAAACAGCGCATCGGTATTGTTATTTAGATTAAATGATACACGAGATTCATAGATATAATCTTCTAAAATTTCTGCGTTTTTTCTGTTAATAGGTACAAACCGCTCTTTATAATTCTTGCCTTTTCTTACATGGATGCGCTCCTTATCAAAATAGATATCGTTTAGATCTAAATAGACTGCTTCGTTTCTCCTAAGTCCACAACTATATAAAACAACCAACATTGCCTTGTCTCTTAGTTGTATGCGCTGTCTACGATGGCTATAATTCGTAGCATTGAATAAGGCTTTTATTTCGGATTGAGTAAGTATATTTATCTTTTCTTCAGTAGGGTTTTGTTCTGTTTTTAGATGAATGTTAATGCCTTTATGATTGTGCTTTTGTAAGTATTCTTTAAACTTTTTTAAGGCTTGTTGATGTTTGTTTAAATAACTTTTACTTAATGCGCCATTTCTTCTTTCGTTGGCTCTTTCTCTTAGATATCCGTAATACTGTTTTATGGTTTGAGTTTCAATAGTAGATAATTCGCTGTGCCCGTGGCACTCTAAGTAGTAAAAAAATTCTTGCAAATGATTCGGTAAATAATACACCGTACTTTCTGCATAACCTAAGATGTCTAGCCATTCTTTATAATTGGTAACAAACAATTTAAAAGTCTGGTTTTGTAATTTTAATTTTTTCATCGCTTGACCTTTTTTGACGGATTGTGGTTTTTTGTTTGTAAGTATTTGATTATCTTTTGAATAGGTTCGCCGTTTTTTAAGTGGCGAACGATGGCGAAGTGGCGGACTGCAACGCAATCAAGCAATTATTTAAAGCCTTGTTTATTTGTACTTTAAGGTCTGTGTATTCTTGCACGTTTACAATTTCATAATGATAGGTTTTTCCTTTCTCTGCTTTGACTTTTCTAATGTATTGCTCATTTAAAAGCTGTGCATTGTAACGACGTAAAGTAGTTTCTTTAATTCTTAGATTTCTTCTAATTTCTGTATTGGTAAATGTTGTCTGACTATTTTTTTGCAAGTATTCTTTTAAGTTTTCTAAATGGTTTCTGACTGCGCCTGTTAAACTATCGGATTTACGTAATAACACTTCTATAATTAATTCATTCGCTTCTTTGATATCTTCAATGGTAGTTTCAATAAACAATTCACCTGTTTCTTCATTTACCTGTTGTTTTCTTTGATACTGCTTGTAAAATGTAACCGCTTCTATAAATTGTAAATAATGGCTATTTGTACGTCGTGGTTTAAATACGGATTCCGGCAATTCTAAATGCATCGCAAAAGGATTAATAACTTTTATCGGCTTTAACACACGCTGTGTGTTTTGTAAAAGTTCCATTGCCGTTAACTGCTCCGCTTCGTTTACTTTTCCGGCACTTACCAATCTTTGGTATTGCATTATTTTTTTGTCTTGTATTTCAGATTCATCGATGTATAATAAAAAAGAACGGTTGCTGTTATCTTCATAAATACTTTCTTGTGTAGTACAACCTGCAACACTTACAGGTCCTTCAACTGTTAAATGAATCGTTTTTGTAGTTCCTTTGCTATCTTTATGTACTACCGTTTTGGTAATTCTTTTTTTACTTTGTAATTCTCTTAATGGGTACAATACAGATTCTGCACCGTCTAAATCTTCAATTAAAATTAACTTGTTTTGTAGTTCGGTTCTGTTGAAGTAGTAAAAAGCATTTGCACTTAATACGGTCATTTCTATTTTATCTTCTTGGGGTATCAATTCCGCAACTTTACTCTGTAAATGGGTTTTTCCTGTTCCACTACTTCCTAAAGAAATACAATGTAATGGATTGTTGGTTTTTCGGCTTGTAAAAATGAGATACATCAGCAATCGGTTCACTTCTTCGCCAATCACTCCAGATTTGCCGATGTACTCATTCGTGTTAGCTAACAATCTTTCCTCTTTCAAAAAGTTTTCTGCTTCTTGGATTTCTTTTTTAGTTAATTCTTTTGTGTAGGGTTTATAAATTTCTTGCTCCTTTTCTAAAAGTAAAAACCGATAATTCTGTAATTCGTGGGTAAGTTCTTGCAATGTTTTGCGGACGACACTCGTCCCGATTTCTAAACGCTCCGCTACTTTTCTTGTAAATTTCTCTACTTGGTTGTCATTGTATAAATCTATCGAGTGCCTTAGAATATTGTTTGATTTCAGCTTTTGGATGCTCAACGTTACTCGTAAACTCTCTAACTTATTAGTCTTTAAACCGCCTAGAATATGGATGTCTAAATGTTTTGTGGTGTATTGGTAGTTATTTGTATTGGTGGTATCTAGTTTGTTCATAAATATTTTACCTTAAAACATATATTAAATATTATTACAAATATATATTTTAAATTATATAATTTCAAAATAAAATTATTGAACATTGTATATTAAGAAGCTTTTAATTAGTTTTGAAGTATATTTTTACCTCTATGAGCAAGATAAACACTATAATAACAGAGAATATTAAGCAACTAAGAAAATTGAAAAACCTTTCCCAAAAACAGGTTTCTTTAGAAGTTGGCATTCCACAAGGTCAGTATTCTTTGGTTGAAAACGGCAAGGTTATGCCTACCATTCCAACACTTGAAAAAATTGCTGAAGTATTTGAAGTATCTATTGCTGAGTTTTTTAAAACCAATAATGAAGAAGAAGCAATAAACTTACCTTTACTAGAAAAAATAAAAATTATTGATAGTTTAGACAATGAAGAGAAAGACGCGCTTTTAAAGCTTATTGATATGGCTGTATCAAAGAAAAAGCTAAAAGATAATTTGTCTAGTTTATTAGCTTCTTAAATTATTATGAACGCTACAAGACCCAAAGAAATCGTTTACCTACATTATTTTTCTACTCAAGTTGTTGAGGGAATTGTACACAGTTTTTTTGCAATGGATGACTTTTCTGAATTTGTATTCTCACTTGGACACGCTCAACAAATTACTGAAGATACCATTCTTAAAAGCATTAAAAAATTAATGAAAGACAAAAATTTTAAAAGCTCGCCTAAAAAACCGTTTACATTAGTGATAAGTATAGGCGAAGAAATAGAAAGTAAAATTCGCGCTTTGATACAACCTTATAAAGGAAAATTGGTTTTTGACAAGAAAACAGTTACCAATAAAACACAACATTTTATCAATTCCTTTAGACAACACAAACAATAAAAATTGGTAGTATTTTGCGTGAACATCAAGAGAAAATTAAATACTAAAAAACCACTCCATTACTGAAGTGGTTAACAAAAAGAAAAAGTAACAAAGTAGGAGACTTTACTATCCTACATCTGCTCTATTATTATGGGTTTGTGCGGCAAGTTCCATCTGTTCTTCTGGAATAGAAAATTGTACGCTAAACTTTAGCCTACTCGCTACGCTGTGCTGTGTGTCTTTGCTTTTACCAAACTTTAAATCTGCACCCAATACGCTGAGTTCTACATTGCCACCTTTATCGTTGGTGGTTCTTGTGGTTACTGCTAAATCGAAGTCGATTTCTGAATAGCCTACATCTCCGCCTGCAGTTTTTATATCTACGCCTTTTACGGCAACTACTTCCTGTGCATCTAGTAATCCTTTTACTACCTGGTGGATGCTTCTACTTATAAATTTGCTGATTTCCATTTTATGCTGAACTTGTTTCAGTAACTTTTTTTAAATGTACATATAATTGTTACAAAACCTACCTAAAAGCCTGCATAATAGCGGGTATTTTTCAACCATATAAAACTCCAATATGGGCGGTATTTCTTGTTTGCTATAACCCGCTTCTTTTAAAAAACGGGTGCATTTACGGTATCTATTCTCTAATGCCGCAGCTTTAAATCTTATATATAAACCCTCCATTTCTAAACGGTTTATTAATACTTGCTTTTCTTCTGGTTTCATAGCTTTTCGTTTTTCTTACAACCTGTCCTTATCTTTTGTAAGCACAGGTTCGGGGTTTACTTTTTTAACCTCTTTGACATAAATCTTTTTATCAAAATAAATCTCTCGTTCTTTTTTATCAAAAGTATCTTTTTTGGTAAACAACCAACTTTTAATACGTTGGTCTGGCAACATACCTTGATGAATCTGCTCTACCAAAACGCCTCGTACATGTTCAATTCCTGGTTTAGAAAATGTATAACTAAATGCAACTGAAAGATTTGCAGAACTGTAATTTTTATGTAAACCTTGTTCTTTTAAACTAAAAACAGTATCTGTTTCAACATCCTTTAAATTAGAAAAATCTTGTTTAAGCTTTTCTTGATCTAAAGGCAATACAACAAAAGAACGTGAGTTTAAAGCAAATAATGGGCGTTTCAAATAGAATACAAATTTAATTTCTTGTCCAACAAAGGCGGTGTCTTTTCTAGTTGTAGTTTCCAACTCATAAAAATTTCCTTCGCTCCACATGAGTTTATTCTCTTTGGTATAACGCCAACGTTGATTGATATAATCTTTACCGTCAATATCAAAATATTCCAATTTTTGCAATAGACTTCCATCTTTTCTGTAGAAGTACCAATCCCCAATTCGTATATCTTTTTTATTGACGATTCCTTTCGCTTCTAATTGCCCATTAGAGTGGTAGTAATACAAAGAATCGTGTCCGTTTGTTAAAAAGAGCTCTTTAAACTTTAAAGATTGTTCTTTATCATCATAAAACAACAAAGAGGAATCTTTATATAAACCGTGCTCATATTTATATAACAATTTTAAGTTCCCACTTTCGTAATATTCTTTATAAATACCATGCAATTTTCCATTGACTTTGGTGTACTCTTTCTTAAGTACATTATTAGAATGATATTCTTTGACAATATTGGTA